>NZ_CP029789.1:0-2817424 GCF_003209315.1 Psychrobacter sp. YP14
ATGTCAGATAGTTTGTCGTTGTGGGATAGATGTCTTAATGACTTAAGATATCAGCTCAAAGAAAATGAGTTTACGATGTGGCTGCGTCCACTTTCAGCTCATATCATTGGGGATAAGCTAGAGTTGCTTGCTCCAAACCAGTATTTTGTCTCCCACGTACAGCAGCATCATTTTGCCGCAATTGAAGTATTGGCTAAGCAGCATAGCAATGGCGAAATACGTCAAGTTGTGATTCAAGTGGAAAGTAGCGTGCACTCTGGTGGGCAGACGAAAGCGGGTCACACTACCCTAGCCAGTGCGCAAAATGGCCCTGTGGTGATGAGTGCTCAACAAAATCTGCAAACTCAAAATGAAGAGGATGCCGATGCCGCCCAAATGGCGTCAGATAAGTCACTTAGTTATATCAATCCCTATTTTACTTTTGAGACCTTTGTCAGTGGTAAGTCTAATATGCTGGCTTACAAAGCCTGTCAGGAGCTTGGCAAAAAACAATCGCAGAATCGTCATAACCCGTTGTTCTTGTACGGACCTTCTGGTCTCGGTAAGACGCATCTGATGCACTCTGTGGCACATCGATACTTGAAAATTGGTAAAACGTTTTACTATTTTTCTTCTGAGAAGTTTATCAATCAGCTGGTCTATGCACTACGTAACCAGAAGATTGAAGAGTTCAAACGTAAGATTAAACGGGTGGACTTGTTGATTATTGATGACGTACATGTGTTGGCGGGCAAAAATAAATCCAGCAATGAGTTTTTGTCGTTATTTGCTGATTTTATGGTTGAGGGCAAGCAAGTTATCCTAGCTTCAGACCGTCATCCGTCACAGATGACAGAGTTTGATGAGCGATTTCGCTCACGTTTTTCATCAGGGCTGGCTGTGGCGATTGAGCCGCCTGAGATGGAAACACGCATGCAGATTCTGCAGAAAAAAGCTCATCTATCAGGGGTTGATCTTCCCAAAGAGTGCGCTTTATTTATTGCTCAAAACGTGGTGTCGAATGTCAGACGTTTAGAAGGGGCATTAAACCAAGTGGTGGCCACAGCCAACTTGACCGGGAATCCCATTGACCTTGACATGGTGCAGTATGCACTAAAAGATGTGATAGCCATTCGCTCGCAAGCGGTAAGTATGGATAACATACGTAAGGTGGTGGCGGAGTACTATGATGTGTCGGTCAAAGACTTGATGAGTAAAAAACGCACCCGTAGCATCGCGCGTCCTCGTCAAATTGCCATGGCTCTGGCTCGGGAGTTAACCAAAGACAGCTTCCCTGATATTGGCCAGTCTTTTGGCGGTCGTGATCACACCACAGTCATGCACGCCTGTGATAAGATTGCTCAACTGCGTAGCGAAGATCCGGTGTTGGATAAAGAATATAAAGCCTTATCTATGACTCTACAGGCGGGATAAGATTACAATCTGGCCTGACTTCAGCCTTATTTAGTCGCTGGGGCAGGGGTGTTTGTGGTGTGTACTTTGTTATTTGGGTATACTAACAGGTCACTATTAATGGCATTGATCTGGTTTTTTTTGGTATTTATAAAACATGCCATAACCCGTTATTTACAGTTTATAACGGCATCCTTGTGTCATAGTGAGTGCTAAGCTTTATAATCAATACTAAATTGGCTATTAACTTATATTAAGACCCCATTAAAGAGTCCTATATTATGCAACTGTCTATCAATCGTGAACTGCTCTTAAAAGCCATTAATCTAATTGCTAAAGCAGCAGACAAACGCCATAACATGGTCGTTTTGGGTAACATTAAACTAGAGGTTACTGAGCAGCTACTGATTTTGACGGCCTCAGATCTAGAAGTAGAGCTGAGCGCACAAGTTAAGCTTGGTAATGGTGCCACAGGTAGTATTGGTGCGACCACGCTGCCGGCATCTAAATTACATGAAATCTGTAAGCTACTGCCTAAAGACACCATGATTAACCTTGCAGCGGAGAGTAATGAGCGCTGCGTGATTAATAGTGGCAAAAGCCGTTTTGTACTGGGCACATTGCCAGCTGCAGACTTCCCAATATTGGGTAATCCGGCCAATATTACGCCGCTCACCTTAAGCCGCAATGTGCTGATGGATCTTATGGCTAAGACGCAGTTTGCGATGGCCATTCAAGATGTTCGTTATTACCTTACCGGTATGTTATTTGAAGTGTCGCAGCGTCAGCTCACCACGGTTGCCACAGACGGTCACCGTTTGGCTTTGGCTCGTAGTGTTATTGAAGTGGCAGATGACTTTAGCATGCAGGCTATTTTACCGCGCAAAGCAGTTATTGAGCTTGAGCGTTTGGCCAATGAGCTGGGTAAATTAGTGGGGGGTAATGATGGTAACCTCACCTTAAGCTTTGGCCGTGAGTTCTTACAAGTAAGCCTACCTTTTGGTAATGTGGACAGCACAGGCCAGATTGATGACTCAGTACGTGTGACCTTTACGGCACGCTTAATAGATGGCAAATTCCCTGATTATCGCCGAGTTATGCCTAATAATACTGATAAAATAGCACTGGCTAATAAAGAACAAATGACCGATGTCTTAAGACGGGTTTCTATCTTAAGTAATGAAAAGTCGCGCGGGGTTATTTTTAAATTCTCGCAAGATGGCAATGTCGAAGTACGTGCCAATAATGCTGAGCAGGATGAAGCAGTCGAAGCCTTACAAGTAAAATATCAAGGTGCCCCGATTGAGTTGTCGTTTAACGCAGCCTATTTACAAGATGTACTCGATGTCTTAGGCGGCGATGTGCAACTACACATGAGTCAAGCTAATAGCTCTGTATTGGTAAATCAGCTCAATGACAGCCAACACCAATATGTCATTATGCCCATGCGTATTTAACCGCTTATGCTGTCCCATACTATTAAAAGCTAATGCCATAATAAAAAAGCAAAACTTAAGGTTTTGCTTTTTTTATGGGGATAAGCTGTGGATAACTTTTACTAAAACTATAGTTAGTAATTACCGATTTGATTTAACATAATCTTATGGCAAGGATGTTTTGACATTATGTTAAATACAATATGCATATTTAAATCGCAATGATTGCTGTCATAATGCTAACTATGGCTGGCTTAAAATAAGTCAGGCTATTTACGACTCTATCGATATCTATTCATAGCTTGAAGGTTTTTTTATGCTGACGCAACTGAGCATTCATCAATTACGTAATTTGCATTCCGTTAATATCAAAGTCGGGCAGTGTAACGTGTTTGTGGGTGCCAATGGCAGTGGTAAGACTTCTTTACTAGAGTCATTGTATCTGCTATCGCGGGGTAAAAGCTTTCGTCATCATCAGCCCAAGCGTTATATCTCACATCATGCTGCGCACGCCACTGTCCATGCCAAGTTTGCCAATGGCAGCAGTATGGCCATCCAAAAGGCGCAAGATGCCAGCACCATTCTGCGCTTAGATCAGCAGACAGTATATGTACAAAGTGCCTTGGCTAAGCAGTTGCCAACCTTGCTCATTGATCCCTCATCGATGGATGTGCTTGAAATAGGTAGCAGCAGTCGTCGTCAGTTATTAGACTGGATAACGTTTCACGTGAAACCTGGCTTTCATGCACAGTGGTTGGCTTACCAACGTCTATTAAAGCAGCGCAATACTATTTTAAGGCAGTCTGGGTATTTGTCCGATTATCAAAGACAAGAGTTGGCAGCTTGGGACAAGGGGTTAGCCAATCATGCCGCTTTAATTACTCATTATCGCCATGAGGCATTTGAGGAGTGGCAGCCCTTATTTAATCAATTAATTGAGCAGTTGTTGCCAGATTACGCTCCTTTTATTCAACTCAGGTTCTCTGCCGGATACAACACGGATCTGCCTTTAGATGAGTTATTGCAGCAGCGTCTGGCGCAGGATTTTCAGACGGGTTATACCCGAGTTGGCTGTCATAGAGCAGATATACAGGTGCTTTGGCTTGAAGATGCACAGGCGAGACAGACCGCACAGCAAGCTGCTGAAACATCGGGTATGGCCCAGACTGCTGCTCATTCCAATATTCATTCTCATGCTGACATAAAGTTATCCACAGACCTTGTGGATAATATAGAGGATGTGAATAACTGGGAAAATGAGACCGCTTATGCATTGACAGGTAACGTGCGAGAGCAGGCTGCTAATGTATTATCACGTGGTGAGAAAAAGTTGTTAATTACCGCACTTCGCTTGTCTCAGCTACCTTTACTATCCACAAAACTATCCACACAGTTATCGCTCACTGAGTCTGCCGCTGCGGCAGACACTGTTATAGGCTCTAATAGCACCTCTGAAGACCAACCATACCCTTCGGCTTTAAGCGATGCCATATTACCTGTGGTCTTACTAGATGATATCACTGCTGAGCTGGATGAAAGGGCGCTGAGTATCTTGCTTAAGACGCTCTCTGAGTTGTCGTGCCAGATATTTATTACCAGTTTGGATGGCGATATTATGCCGCAAATTAAACAGTATTGGCCGCAGGCGCAAAGGTTTCACGTGAAACAAGGGCATATAAAAAAAATGACTGAGTAAAGGGTGCTTAACCCTACAGTTTACGGCAATTGACGCCTGTACAGTGCATGCTTTTATGACTAAAAAATGCTATAATAGTGAATAAGTTTTATACTAAATTTATTGGCATAGTGACCCTAGTATTTGGCAAGATTGGACTGCCAAAACTGAAGATTAGAGAAGGTTGACAGGTCAGCTATAAAGCCACGACGCCATTTGAATTGCTGATACTCTCAGCATTGCCGTTTTAGGAAAGGATATAACATGAGTGAATCAAACCATAATACCGAGCAAGCGCTAGTACAAGGCTTGCCTGAAGGGGTCGATGCCACAGACTTACCAGCAGGTGCAGAGCCAGAAGAATATAGCTCAAAAAATATTCGAGTATTAAGAGGCCTTGAAGCTGTACGCGTGCGTCCGGGAATGTATATCGGGGATACTGATGACGGTACTGGCTTACACCACATGGTGTTTGAAGTAGTCGACAACTCAATTGACGAGGCATTAGCAGGGCACTGTGACCAAATCGATATCATCATCCATGAAGATGAATCGGTCAGTGTGATGGACAATGGCCGTGGTATTCCTATCGATGTGCATCCTGAAGAGGGCGTGTCGGCCGCTCAGGTCATTATGACCGTGCTGCATGCCGGTGGTAAGTTCGATGACAACAGTTATAAGGTGTCAGGCGGCTTGCACGGTGTAGGTGTCTCAGTAGTGAACGCCTTATCCAAAAAGCTTGAGATGAATATTTGGCGTGAAGGCCACCATTATCAGCAGACGTATAGCGATGGCGTACCAGATAGCGATATTCAAGAATTAGAAAAAACCAATAAGACAGGTACTCAAATTCGTTTTTATCCGAGCCCAGAGGTATTTACCGGTACCGTATTTGACTTTGATATTTTAGCCAAGCGTTTACGCGAGTTGTCATTTTTAAACTCAGGGGTTCGCATTGTGCTAACCGATGAGCGTACAGACAAACAGCATGTGTTCGAGCACAAAGGTGGGCTATCGGAGTTTGTGGCTTACATCAATTCTGGCAAAGAAGGCCTAAATGATGTCTTTCATTTTGTCAGTGAGCAAGAAGACGGTATCGTTGTGGAAGCGGCACTGCAGTGGACAGATACTTATAATGAAAAAGTGCTGTGTTTTACCAACAACATCCCACAAAAAGATGGCGGCACTCACTTATCAGGTTTCCGCTCAGCCTTAACCCGTTGTCTAAATAGCTATATGGACAATGAAAAACTGGTTAAAAAAGAAAAAGTGAACACCACAGGCGACGATGCGCGTGAAGGCTTAACCGCCATTGTTTCGGTCAAAGTACCTGATCCTAAATTCTCAAGTCAGACCAAAGACAAGCTGGTATCGAGCGAAGTAAAATCCGCTGTTGAATCAGCGATGCATGACAAGTTTAATGACTACTTGCTTGAGCATCCAGGTGCGGCAAAATCTATTGCCAATAAGATTATTGATGCGGCCCGTGCTCGTGATGCAGCCCGTAAAGCACGTGAATTAACGCGTCGTAAAACCACTTTAGACATCGCTGGTCTGCCCGGTAAACTGGCTGATTGCCAAGAAAAAGACCCGGCATTGTCTGAATTATATATTGTGGAGGGTGACTCAGCAGGTGGTTCTGCCAAGCAGGGTCGTAGCCGTAAGACTCAGGCTATTTTGCCGCTTAAAGGTAAGATCCTAAACGTTGAGCGTGCCCGTTTTGACAAGATGTTATCCTCTGCTGAAGTCGGTACGTTAATCACCGCGCTAGGCTGTGGTATTGGCCCAGAGGAGTACAATCCAGATAAAGTACGTTATCACAAAATCATCATTATGACCGATGCCGACGTGGATGGCTCACACATTCGTACACTGCTTTTGACCTTCTTCTTCCGTCAAACACCAGAGCTTATCGAACGAGGCTATGTCTATATTGCTCAACCGCCTTTGTACAAGGTAAAAAAAGGCCGTCAAGAGCTGTATCTAAAAGATGATGAGGCGCTCAAAGCATATCTATTATCCTCGACGATTGATGAGATGAATCTACACATTAGTGAAGATGCACCAGCCATTACCGGTCAAGCCTTAGAGACGTTATTAAACGATTATAACCAAACACAACTGGTGAAAGCACGTTTGCAGATTCGTTATCCTGCAATATTGCTCGATGCTTTGACTCATGTGCCTAAGCTGACTACAGACATGACTTACGACTTCGATTCCATGACTGAGTGGAAGCAGCAGTTGCAGGCTCAGCTAGAGCACTTCGGTAGTGATTTGCGCCCCTCCATTGAGCTTGATAACATCCATGCGCCGCGCACAGATGAGCTGTCTGAAGCGGCTAAAGATGCCAACAATCAGTTTAAATTTAAAATCGGCGCAAAAGTAGACAGCCCGAATAGTGATATTGAAGATGCCGAAGTTGTGGAAGGTCAAGACAGCGACATGCTATCAACCAAGCCGCAGTGGTTGCCTCGTATTACCATTTACGTGCATAACTTGGCACAGCATTATCTGCTTGATGCCGGCTTCTTTAATTCAGGCGAATACGCACGCTTGATGCGTCTGTCAAAACAGTGGAATACGTTGCTGACAGAGTCCGCCTTTATCCGCCGTGATACCACAGCTGGTGGCACCAAAGATACTCTAATTCGCAACTTTGATCATCTATGGCAACAAGTGATGCAAGAAGCCCGTCGTGGTCTGTCTGTGCAGCGCTACAAAGGGCTGGGCGAGATGAACGCCGACCAGCTTTGGGATACCACCATGGATCCTGAGAACCGCCGTATGTTAAAGGTCACCATTGAGGATGCGATTGCCGCTGATCATTTATTCATGTGCTTGATGGGCGATGATGTAGAGCCGCGCCGTCAGTTCATTGAAGAAAATGCCTTAACCGTTACCAATCTTGATATCTAAACGCTTAGTAGTTAAAGCCAGTAGTAGTCAAGAGAATGGACAACGTATAACGACTTAAATCACTAATAAAAAAGTCATCTTGCTAGCAAGGTGGCTTTTTTGTTTCACGTGAAACATAAGTTTTTTATTCTCTGTTTTTAGTTGGTTTTTACTTTTCAGCTATAATAGCTGCCGTTGCTGAGTGCTTAGGAAATTAACCCATGATTGACGTTCTATTTTTGGCCATTGCTTTAGCAATGGATGCGTTTGCTGTGTCTATTGGACTGGGGGCAAAACAGGCCAATACTGCCTTTTCAAGCGCAGCAAAGGCAAAGTCTATGTTATTAAAGCTGGCACTGATGGCAGCACTTTACTTCGGTGTGGCTCAGGGCGTGATGCCTTTGATTGGCTATTTATTGGGATCAGCTTTGCTTGGATGGTTGGCCTCCGCAGCCCCTTGGATTGGCTGTATTATCCTCATTGGTCTGGGCGCAAAGATGCTATATGAGGCCATACAGGGTGACCATGAAGAAGAGGAGCTCGGGCTAGATGACAATCAGAGCGTGGATCATAAACTGATGGGCACGATGGCGATTGCTACCAGTATTGATGCGATGGCAGCAGGATTTACCTTAAACTTATTAGCCGTCAATGCTTGGCTGGCCTGCTTAATTATAGCGCTTGTGACCGCTTTATTTAGCTTCTTTGGGGTATATTTAGGCCGTCAATCAGGAACCTGGCTTGAAGATAAAGCGGAAGTCGTGGGCGGTGTGGTGCTGATTGCCATTGGTATCAAGATGGTTTTATAGCTATCGTCGGCGAACAACTAAACAGTTACGGTGTTAACCTCGCTAAACCTGCATTTGTAGACCTTACGCTCGGTTGCCTTGTCACCATTTTAGACTTCTTTGACTATATAAAGTGGCACAGTATAAAGTAGCCAAGTATAAAGTGGTTAGCCTGTTAATAATAAAAAAGAGCCTGCGTCATAACGCAGGCTCTTTTTTGGTTTACAGTGTCATCAGGTAAGTTGTTCCAGCCTTATTTAAAGCGCCATGCCAAAATGCGGCTGGCTTTTTGACCATGCTGCATATTAATGGTCTTGATTTGTCTGGCGCCTACTTTGCGCAGTAAGGCGTCAAGCGGCTTTAAGTTCTCGGCACGAGACACTAAAGTGGTGAACCAGTTAACTTGCTGAGCATAGCCCACGCTCTCATTGATCATACGACTAATAAAGCTAAATTCACCGCCTTCGGTCCACAGCTCTGCGTTTTGACCGCCAAAGTTTAGATTGTTTTTGGCATCAGCAAACTTGTTGGCTTGGCCATTGGGGTTGCGGCGGGCACGGTTTTTTTGCAGTTTGCTTTGTTTGCGATTATTGGCATTCAACACGTCTTGCATTGATCCGTGAAACGGCGGGTTACACACAGTGATATCAAAATAATCGTGTTCACCGATAATGCCTTTAAAGATATTTTTTGGGTTCTTTTGCTGTTTGACAGTGACCAGTTTTTTTAGATTGGGATTAATCTCACAAATGGCCTTGGCGGTATTAATAGACACAGGATCAATATCGGTGGCGGTGAAGTACCAGCCATAGCTTTGACTGCCGATAATTGGATAAATTAAGCTGGCACCGGTGCCAATGTCTAACACATGTGGTTTTTTGTTCTCTGAACCACTGTTGTTATTGTTAAGTAAGTCTGCTACTTGATGAATATAATCGGCACGGCCAGGAATAGGCGGGCACAAATAACCTTTGGGTAAATCCCAGTATTTAATGTTGTAATGATGCGCCAATAACGCTTTATTGAGGGTTAATACCGCATCGGCATCCGAGAAGTTGATCGTCGCCTCACCGCTCGGATTGGTAATGGCATGTTTTTTAAGCTCAGGTAAGGCTTTGATAAGCTTATCAAAATCATAACGACCTTGATGCGGATTGCGCGGATGTAATGTGCTGGCAGCAGGCTTATTAGCAGGTGTAGGGCGGGTGGTATTTTTTGGCGTTACAGGGTGTGTCATAGTCGTAAAAACTTATTCATGTGAGGGGTGGATAATTAAAATAGATAGGCAATGAAACCTGAGGGTATAACGGTGATGAACCAAGATAGGCGATAAAAATAATAACTGGCTATGGTTAATGTGTGTGAAACCTCTAAAACCCTTATTTATCAAGGCTTGCAGAGGTATTTAAAGCTGTGGATAACTATTTTTATAACAAAAAATCATCAATTAATGATTTAAAATTTATAATAAAATCAATATCTTGCGTTTAAGGTGTTTTCTTTAAAAAGTTTACAATATTAAGCTGTTTTTTAGTTTTGGCAATCTTGCCGCTAGTTTAACAGGTTTGGGGCAATAACATCGCGCTGAAACTCAACAAATTACATATCTGCGAGGTTTGCTAAGCCTTGTACATAAGATTATAGTGAAAGAGATGCTCGCTTGAGCTAAAAACAATACGAGCTAAATGCCGTCATCTATGATTTATAAAAGGATAATAATAATGAGCAATAATAGTCAAAATAATGCCCCATTCACTCGTCTCACTTATCAACAAGATAGCCACATCTGCCTAATCGGTCTGAACCGAGTCGATAAGCGTAATGCTTTTGACAGCCATATGATTGCCCAGTTATCAAAGGCACTAACTGACTATGAAGCCGATAGTGAGCTACGCTGTGCGCTCATCTTTGCTCATGGCGAGCACTTTACCGCAGGTCTGGATCTCATGGAGCTACAAGACAAGCTTGATAAAGGAGTGTTTGCGTTTGATGAGTCTCAAATCGATCCTTGGGGCATCAGTGGCAAGCTGCGTACCAAGCCTGTGGTAGTGGCAGTACAAGGTACTTGTTTCACGGCGGGTATTGAGCTGATGCTAAATAGCGATGTGGTGATCGCCAGTGACGACTGCAACTTTGCCCAGATGGAAGTGCAGCGCGGCATCATGCCGTTTGGCGGGGCGACGGTGCGTTTTGTGGCGGCAGCAGGTTGGCAAAAAGCCATGCCATATTTATTAACCGGTAAGCCCTTTGATGCCAATACTGCTGACAAATTAGGTCTGGTGAGCGACGTGGTACCCAAGGGTGAGCAGTATAACCGAGCCTACGAGCTGGCAACTGAGATTAGCAAGGCGGCACCGCTAGGCGTGCAAGGGGTATTGGCATCTGCATTAGACGGCGCGCGCAATGGGGCAGACCGTGCTATGGCCAATATCCACAGCTTTTTACCGCCCTTATTTGAGTCGGAAGATGCCCGTGAGGGCGTGATGGCGATGGTTGAGCGCCGTGAGGCCAACTTTAAGGGACGTTAAGCCCCAAGCCGCCCTTTAATGCTTTGTTTAAAAAGCAGGGTTCAGCTAATTGGGTGGTATCAAGTTTGGCTTGAGTAGACCAAAAATAGACTAAAAATAAACCAAATAACACTGCCCTGGTTTTGAATAAAACCATGGCGAACTGAGTCGATTATCATCAATACCGCCTTTGAGCGATCTGTATTTCTATCCTGCCGATAAGAGGCAACCTTATATATGTTGGATATTATTAACATCACCGCCCCTATTTTTATCATTATCGCGCTGGGTTATTTAACGGTAAGATTGAAGGTGATTGACCCCAGGCACGCCAAAGGCATGGGCAGTCTGGTGTTAAAGATTGCTTTGCCAGCTTTGGTGTTCAATGCAATTGCTGATATGCCCTTTGAAGAGGTGATACGGCCATATTATCTCATTATTTATGGGCTTGGCTCGCTGCTGGCCTTTGTCATCGGTCTGATGCTGACCAAGCTTATTTGGAAACAAGACAATGTTTCTGCTGCGCTGAATTCTACAGCGCTATCCTTCTCCAACAGTGCTTTTATCGGTTATGCCGTTGCGGCTATGGTTGTTGGCTCAAGTGTTGCCGCCAGCTATCTATCGATGGGCGTCATTATTGAAAACCTACTGATCCTGCCGATGCTGTTTATCATGGCAGAGCTGAACGGAAATTCTGGTAAGTCATTGGCCGGCGTGTTGTTAGGTATCGCCAAAAACTTTACCCGTAATCCGCTGATTATCTCTATTGTGGTCAGCATTGTGTTTTCTATCTTTCGTCTGCCTATCCCCTCAATAGTGGCTGGAACCATTAAAATGCTTACGGGTGCGGCCGCTCCTGTTGCGCTATTTGTGATTGGGATGAGCTTGTATGGGCTTGAGCTAAAGGGTGATTTGCCTAAGATTACTACTATTGGCCTGGGTAAGCTGATTGTGCATCCATTGATGATACTGCTGGCCATCAGCATGATATCAGGCGGTAGCTTACAAGATAACTATGTCGCTATGCTGTTTGCCTCAGCCCCCGTATTTTCGACCATTGCTATTATTGGTCAGCATTATGGTCTGGTCAATCGTATGTCTGCCATCGTGATTGTCTCCACCATTGGCTCGTTTTTTAGTATGAGTGCGGTGCTGATTTATTGGAAGATGACGATTGGGTTTTAAGGTGTGACAGGGCGGTTATTAATCAGATAAATAGGTAGGGAGCCAATCCCGCTTTTCGCTGCTATCTGTCGTCTTAAGTGGGGCGATGCGCTAAGGTTTGGCGCGTCGTTTGCTTTGCGCGCCACGCAAAACCAAGCTTATGCAGCCCACTTTAGCCACCAGTATATCCGCTTCAATCGGGGCTAAACCACTCCTACGGCGGGGTTTGCAATGATAATCATAGACCCAAACGGTAGAGTATGCCCGTTAAACTTATGCATAATATAAATTTGTATCTCGGAAATAGTCGTTAATATAAGTAGTATTAATTTGTTATATTGGAGGTGACAATCTGATTAGTATTGACGGGAAAAACAAAGAAAATGCAGAAGACAATATTTAATCATAAAATTACTATAGATAAAGTCAGCGATATAGATACAGCGAATGCACTAGAAGTTCACCCTTTATCGCCTATGAAGAACTTAGATGAAGGTGATAATCAAGAAAGGTATATTGAGTATGAGAACAGACTAATATCAGCTCTTAAACATGACGATATATTTAATATTGCTATTACTGGCACATATGGTTCAGGTAAAAGTAGTGTCTTAAGTACTTTCAAACGTAGATTTAAAGACACCAACCAATGGAGGTTTTTAGATATATCACTTTCCACATTTCAAGTTAATGAAAAAGATGAAAATGCTAAAAGTACTAAAACGACTTTAACAGATGAGCAAATCCAACTAATCGAGCGAAGCATCTTACAGCAATTCTTTTATGCTGTTCCACAAGATAAAATCCCTTTTTCTAGATTTAAAAGAATTGCACCTGATAGCAAGATAATTCAGTTTATATCTGTAGCAACCTTGATTTTATTTATTGTTAGTGGCCTTGTAGTCTTTAATAAAGTTGATTTTATTGAATTAATATACCCTACTCTACCATTATGGTTACCTAAAGCATCTCTTTGGGTGTTTTGTATTTGTTTCCTGATAATCGTCTATAGAGTCCTTAGTACGACATATGAGTTATCAGAAATTAAATTAAATTTCCATGACTCTGAGTTCAACATAAAAAGTGATAAAGAGAAATCCATTTTAAATGACCATTTGGACGAGATACTTTACTTTTTTGATGCAACCAAAAAAAATGTAGTCATTATTGAAGACTTAGATAGATTCGATAATAATGAGATTTTTATTAGGCTGCGAGAGCTTAACGCTATTATTAATAAGTATCGCTCACAAAAAGTAGTCTTTATATATGCTATTAAAGACGACATGTTCAAAGACAAAGAGCGCACTAAGTTTTTTGAATATATTTTACCAGTTATTCCAGTTATTAATCCTTCAAATGCTTTTAACTGGATACAATCAAATTATGAAGAAGTGGCATCCAAGTTAGATAGAAAGTTTCTAAGAAATATTTGTATTTACTTTGACGATTTACGATTAGTCAAAAATATTTTTAATGAATATGAGCTTTATTCAAAAAATTTAAAAGAGTTGAATTTAGATAGAACAATGCTCTTTTCTATTATTGTATATAAAAATAGATATCCAAATGACTTTTCGGAGCTACATAGCAATCATGGCGAAGTCTATAAAGTTTTTAATAGCTATAAGCAAAATCTAATTTCAGAACATACTAAAGATTTAAAGAATCGATTAGATGAAATTGATGCCGATATTGTTAATTTAGAAGCCGAAAATATCAATAATATTGAGGAGTTGAATAGTATCTATTCTGGGGCATTAATTTCTTATATTTCAGAGGAAATTAATGAAGAGTATAAGAGGGATCTAACCTTTACAGTACAATCAGGTGATAATGAATTTAAAATACATGAAGTAAATTCTACTACCTTTTTTGAAAGCACCATGGAAGAAGGTGCATTAAAGTATAAATTTCATAACCCAAACTTTCATAGTAGGCAAGAGAATAAGCCAATTAACTTTAAAGAAATAGAAAAACGAGTCGATACTAATCACACATACGAACAAAGACTTAAGAAAATAACAGATAAGATAGAGGGGAAAGTTAAGAAATTACATAAAGAAAAAATCGATATTCTTAAAAAAATCAAAACCATAAAGCTAAAAAAAATATCTGATTTTAGAGATAACGATGATTTATTAGAGAAAAAACCTATACTGAGGTTTTTGATTATTAATGGTTACATTGATGAAAGTTATGCTAAGTACATATCCTATTTTTCTGATTCTGACATAACGTTAGATGAACAGAATTATCTAATACAAGTATCAGAGCAAAGAGAACCTATTTTTGATATCAAGATTAAAAATCCTAAGGTAATATTAGAAGAGTATATAGATTCAGAAAGGTTGATATTGCAAAGCTCATTAAACTTTCAAATCCTAGATTATTTATTAACACATCAAGATTTTACTTATCACCTAAATGCATTACTGGAAAATATATGTAATGGAACATATGAGTCTTTCGAATTTACGAGCCATTATTTACAAAGGCGTAAAAACTTACATCTTTTCATCCCTTTAGTATTGGCTACTAAAGAAACTACCATTGATGATCTAGAAATAGGATTTGATAATGAAGACTCATATTACAATCTAACTCAAATAATTAATCATCTACCTTTAGAGCAACTAGCAGAATCAGATTATCTAACTCGAAGACTAAAAGAGATATTAGAGGATTATTCCAGTTATATAAAATACATCCTAGACTGCTTTAGCGGAGAGGAAGATGAGTTCAAAAAATTCACCGATATTATAAAGCCTAAAATTACAAGACTTGAATATACGCCTAACCATTCAAAAATCATAAACTGGCTAGGTAGTAATGATTATTTAACCGTCAGTATTAAGCTTTTGGGAGACGTCATTAATAGTTTATACCCTGTCATAGATAAAATAGTTAATGAAGAATTACTTCAAGAATTACAAAAGAAACCTTTTACTTTACTTAGTAAGTTAACAGATTCATATCTGCCTTCGCATTTGTGGTCAAATAACTTAACAGTATATGTTGATGTTTTCTTAGATAACCTAATTGAAGGCGAGTATTTTGAAGAGTCAGAAGATATATATATTCAGCTGTTGAACTCTGAATATATAAGTCCTAATCAGTCTGATGAGCTTATGAAGGCTATATCTACTAAAATTACAGATATAACAGAAGTTAACAGTGACTTACATGGTAAATTATTCGAATATAATGTTGCGAGAGCTAACTGGGATAATATAGTCACCTATTTTAAAGAAAATGAAGACACCCTAGTTGATGTTTTGATTAAGTTTATTAATCTTAACTCTGATTCTTTAGCTCAAAAGTATCAACATTTTAAAAATAGTGCTGAAAATGATATAGAGCCTGTTCGCTCCATTGAGTTAGCCTTAATTAAATGTAACGAATTGGAGGATATTGCATATAAGAACATACTAGGTTCTTCAGATAGTACATGGTTAAACATTGATATTTCAAACCTTAATGAAAGTAAAGTTTTGTTTTTAATATCTAATAGCTTATTTGGTTTGAATAGTACTAACTGGCAATCTATAGTTAGTCGCGAGAATGGTGAGATGCGCAATCTTTATATCGAACATTATATATCTTCTATTATGGATGGAGATTTACTTGAAGAGTTAGAAGCAACAGACTTTAAAACTATTCTATTATCGAAGTTAATAGATAAAGAGCGAAAACAAGATTTTATAGAGAAAAATATAGATAGAGTAATAAATATTTTAGATACATTAATTAAATATATTATTGATATTTTTGGTGATAAGCCATTACCTGGTGAATTATATAATCATATTCAAAACAGCTCAGAATCAGAAAATATTCGCTACTTGTTCTTAAAACAGAAGGATAATCTAAGTAATAATGATATCCTGAAATTACTGCCTTTGATGGGAGCGCCTTTTAACGAATTAAACTATGATGACAATAATAAAACAAAATTTAACGTTAGTATTGAAAATAAAGAATTACTTAAAGCTCTACAAACTAGAGGAATCATTATCAGCTTTGGTGAAGATAAAGTTAAAAAACTGGGGTACTACGAAACTAGATTAGATAAAAGGTTAAATAATTAACTCGAGTATATTATTTTTTGGGGGTATCTCCCTCCTATAGGTGAATCTCCCTCAACCCCATCAAAAAAGCCATCCCAAACATTTATTTGAGATGACTTTACACACATTTTAATATCTTGAATAAGTCAGTATTACTTTAACAACCGCTTGAGTCTCGATGACCGTGACACAATCACAAAATCTATCAACGCAATAGCGATAATGGAGAGAATAGCGGCTGGGAATAAAATAGCGATGACCAACAGCAATAACGAAAAGCCCCAAAGCGCAGGGCCGTTGCCAAAGGGTGGTGGATTTAAAGACAGCGCTTCTGATTTTGAAGGGCGGCGAATCCACCACAGCACATAACCACTGATGCAAATGATAATGACCGATAAACAAAACAGCACATTGGCCAACACGCTAAGCCAGCCCAGTGTGCCCATATGGAGCGCGATACCTGCGGCCATAAATTTGCCAAATAAGTTGTAATCTTTAAAGCGAATGTCTGCCAGCACATTACCAGAATAACGGTCGATATGTACCGTACGATCGGCGAATGGATTGTCCATATCATAACTCATCGAGTCCTGACTCAATGTCCAAACCCCTGTATCACCCTGCGGTAGATTCAACTGATAACGACCTTCAAAGTCAATCTCACGAGCATATCGATCGACCGTATCGATAGTAATCGGTACGCCTGATGCAATCCCTGCGTCGCCTAAAGTGGTGCCAGATTTTGGCATGGGCGTCAGCTCCAATACCCAAGGTACCTCCTTAGTGCCACCAGCATTTAATACCTCGCCATGCGTGTGAGTCGTCATATCGTCATGCTCATCATGATTGGCCTGACCATGCACATGCGGTTTGGGCGCACTCATCGTCATTGGCTGTGCTGGTGCATCGGGATTAATCGATAGTGGTGTCGGCTCATTGCCCCATTTGCCTGCGGGAAATTGACTCCATGCTTGCACCATTTTGCCGCCCCAAATCCCAGCCCAAGCCAATCCTGTTAAACAAAAAAACAGCAAAACAACAGCGACCCAAGACCCAAGGGTTGCGTGAATGGTACGAAACAAATTGCGCTTTTGCTTAGTATTTATTGTATTGGGAATCAGCATTTTGCGCACTGATTTGCGTTTGTGCCACCAAAGATAAATACCCGTTAGGATAAGCAGTATCGTTAACGACGCCGCTGTCTCTAATATAAAGTCATCGATTGGTCCTATTAACAAATCGCCATGAATCCGCTCAAACAAATGATAGAGATGACCATCACTTGCCGCCGTGCGGACGACTTCGCCATTGTAGGGATTGATTGCCACAAAATTATCGATGTCTTGTGCTTTGATTTTAAATAGGGCAACAGTGCTGTCAGTTTGAGGGGCGATGTACTGGGTAAGACTGCTGTGAGGGAGGGTATCTAGTGCGTGTTGAGCCTGGGTGGATAAGGGCAGTGGCTCATTGGCTTGAGACTCGACGCTTATTCTGTCATTAAATCGCCCTGTGGTGAGTGATATGATCATCATTGCTAGGCCAGTACAGGCTAAGACAATTAAAAAAGGAGCGACGAACATCCCTGCGTAAAAATGCCAACGCCAAATCGTAAAATATCTCTGCTTATCTTTATGTAAGTCGTTATTCGTTCTTTTCTTCTCTTCTCTTCTCGTTCATCAAGCGTCCTCATAGGGCAGATGGCACAGTCGCATATGACATATTTGCAATGGCGTTATGCTGCTCACCAAATAAACAAGGTCTGGTCAGGATTACTGTGATAACCCTGACCAGACCCAGTCCTTGTGCATAATGTTGTATGAGTGGTTGTATGACTATAAATTAGAATACTTTTAGCGATTGATATATTGCTGCATTACTACATTGCCACGCTGTGAAAGCCCATCAATTAACAACTGACGGTGGTGTATCGCATCTGAAAAAGCGTTTATATTATAAATGCAATTATCAATTTTGCTATCTTTTATTAATGGGTTTGGTTTAATAAGCCATTATTTTTATTAACTTATTTAATAGTTTTATGCTTAAAGCGATACTCAATTTTATAAAAGTTAGTATGTTAACTATTAGTACGAAGGCGAATAATATCAGTCAGTTAATGCTGATTGGTATTTGGTTGAGCTGAGGGTTATTGTTTTATGCAGCATATCTCTTAGCCCCTGCCACGCAAATAATAGCGCCAATCGTACTCACTATCATACTTACACTCACAGTTTCATGCAGTAGTATAGACGCAAGCATTAACCCCATAAAAGGTTGTAGTAATTGTAGTTGACCAACCGCAGCGATACCCCCTTGCGCCAGTCCACGGTACCAAAATATAAAACCGATAAACATACTAAATAATGATATATACGCAAGGCCTATCCATCCTGACAAAGTAACGTTAGCGACACCATCTGGACGAGTGTATAGTGCCAAAGGCAACATGATAGGTAAGGAGATAATAAGTGCCCAACTAATGACTTGCCATCCGCCAAATACTTTGGTTAGCCTTGCGCCTTCTGCATATCCGAGGGCGCAGGTGACAACAGCACCTAACATAAAAATCCCGCCCAATAATGAACTATGACCTTTGCTGAGGGCCGCGAAACTGGCAACACACGCACTGCCTAATAAAGCAAAAACCCAAAAAACCATCGGTGGCCGTCTATCGCCACGTAAAACAGCAAATATAGCGGTTAGGAGAGGCAATATACCTAAGAAAACGATAGCGTGTGCGGAGGTGATATGTTGTAGTGCCAGTGCGCTTAATAAAGGAAAGCCAACGACCACGCCAAGAGCGGTCACAATAAGAGACGCGAGATGTTGTTTAGTTGGTATTCTTTGCTTTAAGGCTATTAGTACTATTGCTCCAATAAATGCGGGAATAGTTGCTCGCACAGCGGTTAAAAATACAGGATTAAAATCCATAACCGCAACCCGAGTCGCAGGTAGAGAGCCTGCAAATATGACCACACCGATAAAGCCGTTAATCCATCCTGCCGATATTTTGTTCATTATAAAACCTCATAGCTTTTTAATAGGTTCAATTACAACAAAATTAGGTGAGATAAACGACAGACAATATAATACAATTATGAGTAACTGTTTGGTATCAATATCCCATACAGTTTATATTTTGGTTCGCTTATTTAAATATTAAGCGCATGGTTTCTCCTCTTTTAGGCTTGATAGAGATCAAATAATGACGTCAGACACAAATCTTAAACCAACGCGTACCGAACAGATCATGATGGATGTGAAACAAAAAATAGCCACAGTGATCTATTTACCCGGAACGCGTCTACCGTCAATACGCTCCGCAGCAAAAAGTCACAATGTTTCTCCATCAACAGTAGCAGAGGCTTATGAGCGCTTGGTTGTTGAAGGGGTTATTTATTCAAAAGTTGGGTCTGGTTTTTATGTGGCAAATAGCTCACAGCCGTTATCCTTATCAGAGATGGAGCCTAATCTAGATAGAGTGGTTAATCCATTATGGATATCTAGGCAGTCGTTAGAAATGGGTGATGGATCAATGAAGCCTGGCTGTGGTTGGTTGCCTGCTGATTGGTTGTATGAAGAAGGAATGCGCCGAGGGTTGCGTCAAGCAGCCAAAGCTGATTCGCGTGTGATCGGAGAGTATGCGACGCCTTTAGGGTTGCCTGAACTAAGACAATATGTCGTACGGCGTATGTCAGGATTGGGGATTGAGTCAACGCCTGAACAAGTGATGCTAACGGCATCAGGAACCCAAGCGATTGACTTGATTTGTCGGTATTTGTTATCAGCAGGTGATACTGTTGTGGTTGATGATCCTTGTTATTTTAATTTCAATGCCATGCTACGGGCACATCGGGTCAATATTGTGAGTGTGCCATATACCAAATCTGGACCTGATATTGATTCGTTCAAGTCGGTAATATCAGCTCATAAGCCACGCTTATATATTACTAATGCAACCATCCATAACCCGACAGGCGCGACATTATCTGCCAGTACAGCGTATCAAGTACTTAGGCTGGCACAAGATGCTGGTCTGTATATTATTGAAGATGATATTTTTGCAGATTTTCAAGTGAACGATATTAAAGCACATCCTGCAGCCAGACTGGCCACACTTGATGGTTTGAAAAATGTGTTTTATATCGGTAGCTTCTCCAAAACAATTTCGGCATCTTTACGCTGTGGATTTATAGTGGCGGATAAAGACTTAATAGATGAATTGGTCGATTTAAAAATTGCAACGGGATTTAGTGGCAGTCAGTTGGCTGAGTCCATTATGTTATCGATCTTGACTCATAAGGGTTACAGTAAGCACATACAGACACTGCATAATCGTTTGAATCAAGTTCGCAAGCATACAGTTGCACGATTGGGTAAGTTGGGTATTGAACCTTGGTTGATTCCACAATCTGGAATTTATTTATGGTGTCGTCTGCCTAAGTCACTTAGTGCATCAAAGCTTGCTAGACAAGCTTTGCATCATAATCTTGTACTGGCACCCGGCAATGCCTTTAGCCATACACAAAGCTGTGATGGTTTTATGCGCTTTAATATTGCTCAATCGATTGATCCTGATATCTATAAAGTACTAGCGCGGGTGATTAGAGAGTATGAGAGTGAGTAGATATTGATTAGCTTAAGTGAAATAATCCAAACCTGAAAATAACAAAATACTATTAAATGAAAGGTAGCAAATTCGATTTAAGTTTACGACAAGTCGACCGAGTGTAATTACTTCTTGAGTAAGCTTAGCAAGGTAAACGCTATAGTAATTTTAAAATGGTTTTATTTTACTCCTCAACCAAAAGGCCAACCCCATGACCATCCGTCAAATGACCCTCGACGATTACGAGGCTGTGTACCAATTATGGATAAATACACCCAATATGGGTTTAAATGATGTGGATGACGCCAAAGAGGGTATCGCTCGTATGCTCAAACGCAATCCAACGCTAAGCTTTGTCGCAGAAGTTGAACGAGAAGAAAATACCCAAATCGTCGGTGTGATTATCGCAGGAGAAGATGGGCGACGCGGTTATATTTATCATACTGCGGTGGATGTGGCTTATCGCAATCAAGGCATCGGCGAGGCACTGGTTAATCATGTAATGGATGCGATGAAGGCATTGTCTATTAGCAAAGTTGGGTTGTTTATTTTTCAGCGCAATGAGATTGGTAATGGCTTTTGGGAGCGATTGGGCTTTGCTGTGCGTGATGACTTATACTATCGTAATAAAGCAATTATCGAGCTTGAGCGGATAGATACTTAAAGCACTTAAACATAGACACAAGTGACATTAACTACGGGAACCCCACCATGCAGTACAATTTCGATGAAGTAATCGACAGAAACAACACCGGCTCGCTCAAATGGCATTATGAAGATGATACCATTCCATTGTGGGTGGCTGACATGGATTTTAAGGCCGCTCAGCCTATTTTAGACAGTCTACAGCAGATTATTACGCATGGCATTCTTGGGTACACCAAACAAACCGATCGCTTATATCAGGCGATTATCAATTGGCACAGTAGCCGCTATGGTTTAGAGCTTGAGGCCAGTAACATTCTGTTTTCGCCCGGCGTGGTTCCCAGTATTGCGTTACTGGTCAATTTGTTTACTGAGGTGGGCGATGCAGTACTGATCAATGATCCGATTTATGCACCATTTGTGGCCAAGACCAAGCTAAATGGCTGTAAAGTTGTCAGCTCGGCATTACAAGAGGTCAACGGGCGTTATGAGTTTGATTTAGAAGACATCGAAGCCAAAATCAAGAAGCATAAAATTAAGCTGTTTTTACTGTGTAATCCGCACAATCCGGGCGGGCGAGTATGGACCAAAGATGAGCTAAAAGCGGTGCTTGAGCTGTGTAAAAAGTATCAAGTTGCCATTGTCAGTGATGAGATTCATCAAGATCTAACCCTAACTGGTCATACCTTTACCCCGTTTTTAAATTTGGCATCAGGCTATGAGCACATGGTGGTCAGCCTAACCTCGATGACCAAAACCTTTAACATTGCGGGTATCAAAGGCTCGATGATATTTGCAACAGACAAAGCTTTATTAAAACAAATCAGCAATCAGCAGCGCTTAAACGATGAATATGAGCTAAATATGTTTGCCTATAGCGCCATGCAAAGTGCTTATGAGCAGGGCGGTGAGTGGCTTGAGCAGGCGCTGGCTTATATTGAAAAAAATATTGAGTTAACGGTAGATTATCTGGCCAAACATTTGCCCGATATAAAGGTGATGCGCCCTGAGGCCTCCTATCTAATTTGGCTGGATTGCTCAGCTTATGCTGACGACAATCAGGCGCTATATGACAGCTTACGAGATGCTAAGGTCGAGCTCAATGCTGGTATCAGCTATGGTAATGAAGGGCATCTAAAAATGCGTATTAATGTGGCTTGCCCAGAGTCGGTATTGCTTGAAGGCTTGGCGCGGATCAAACAGGCACTAAATCATTAAAGCAGTTGCAACATGAAATAAAAAGCGGCGGGATTCATTGATGAGTCCCGCCGCTTTGGTTTTAGACGATTTACAAAGGCACTGTCTCTGGCTATCTGGCTCTGGCTATCTGACTAGCTGACCAATAATTGTAGCCAATAGCTAACTTATTTATCTGAGTCTTTATCGAGCTCATCTTGCTTTTCTTCTTCAGCAAGCTGTGCTTCTTCATCCTCAATCATGGTTTCCCACTCTTCTTGCTGTGCCAATACTGAGCCCTCAGGAGCCTCAGAGGTTTCGCCTTCTTCCCAAGGTGCATTTTCGGCCAGCTCTTCAATATGAATGGTTTTCAAGTTGTAATCTGGCTGATAATGTAGGTCGTAACGGGCCGCTTTAATCAGCGATAACATCATCATAGATAAGATGATAATCAGTGGCGCACCAGCAATAATGGAGGCGGTCTGTAGTGTGGCCAAGTCGCCTAAGAACATCAAGATGGCTGGCAGTAGACACAAGGTAAATGCCCAAAATAAGCGGTTCCAGCGGTGCGGCTCATCATCCACTTCTACCTGTACCACAGACGCTAAAATATAGGAAATAGAGTCAAAGGTCGTCGCGGTGAAGATGATGGCCAAGAAGGTAAATACCGATATGACCAAGTACGACATGGGGAGGCTATTTAAAATCGCAAAAATAGCTGCCGTGGCTGTCTCATTGTTTAAAATTGATACCACATCGACGGTACCGGTTAGCTGCAAATATAGGCCATAGTTACCCAAGATAATCATAAACATTGCACAGCCCAATGAGCCGTAGAACATAGAGCCCACCACCATGTTTTGAATGGTGCGACCGCGTGAAATCTTAGCGATAAATAGACCAATAGTGGGTGCAAATACTAGCCACCATGCCCAGTAGAATACGGTCCAATCTTGTGGAAAAGTGGTGTGCTCAAAGCCAAAACTACCAAAGTCTTTAAACGGCTCAATATAAGTCATCATCCGCGGCATTTCAGTAAGGGAGCGTCCCAAAGCCTCTAGACCTGTATTAAAAATAAAGACGGTAGGGCCTGTTACTAAAATAAATAGCAAGAAGGCTACGGCAAGATAAAAGTTGATATTGGATAGTTTTTGAATACCGCCTTTAAGACCTTGATAGGCACTATAAGCGAAAATCATGGTGGTCACGAACAATACCGCCAACTGCATGGTAATGTTGCGCGGTAGGCCAAATAAGTTATACAGACCTTCGTTAATTAGGGGTGAGGCCAAACCTAGCGTGGTCGCACCACCACCAACCATACCGAACACAAACAGCACATCGAGCATTTTAGCCCAGTTGCTGCTGGCAAGCTTCTCACCCAATAAGGGCATTAGGGTCTGACTGACTTTGAGAACTGGGGTCTGGCGCACGTAATAAAAATAGGCGATAGGCACAGCCGGTACCAGATAGATGGCCCAAGCCACAGGGCCCCAGTGGAATATGCCATAAGTGGTCGCCCAGCGGATGGCATCGGGGGAGCCTGCGGCAATATTAAACGGTGGTCCTTGGTAATAGTAGGCCCACTCAATTAAGCCCCAGTACAGGATACTGGCACCAATACCCCCACAAAATAGCATGGCTGCCCAAGAGGCATCGCCAAATTCAGGGGTGTCTTCTGGACGACCGAGTTTAATTTTACCGATATCAGAGAAGATGATGTAAATCACAAACATCATCGCCAGCACCCCAAAGGTGAGGTAGGCAAAACCAAAATTAGTGGTGACAAAATTACGGGCAATACCGACCCACTCTTTACCTTGCTCTGGGAAGAAAATTAGTGGAATACAGATGCCCAATAAGATGGCCAATACCATCCCAAAGGTGAACTTATCAATACGGGTATCAGGCTCATGATCGG
Organism: Psychrobacter sp. YP14; assembly: GCF_003209315.1. Classification (NCBI taxonomy): domain Bacteria; kingdom Pseudomonadati; phylum Pseudomonadota; class Gammaproteobacteria; order Moraxellales; family Moraxellaceae; genus Psychrobacter; species Psychrobacter sp. YP14. Next base: position 24,282 of record NZ_CP029789.1, read on the forward strand.
GACGGCGCTGCGAGATTTGCATACCTGCATTAAAAGTCCCTAAGCGAGGTGGCCGGGTATGCCGGGTAGTGGCCCTAATAAAGTCAGGTAAATAATCGTCTGAGTCCAAATGAGAGGGTCGATTGGATTTGTGGCTGTCTTTACGGCCACTGGTGTTAGTCATGTGTTGACTCCTGTATTAATAGTGATGGGCTAATCCTTTAATAAAACTAATAGGTGCCTATATATTAACATACCAGATAGGCCGCTAAACTAACCAACTTTTAAAGCCTATTCTGGCTTAATTATAAAAGCCACCCGCTACATTAAAAGTCATTATCGAAACTTAGGAGCACCATTAAAGCTAACCGCCACTATTAGGATGAGAAGCTGCCAAGCCCTTTATCCTATCAAATTAACAACCAGTCATGCGCCCGTTATTGCTTTGTGCAGACTTTCTAGCTGGACCATTTGTCTCGCATGGCCATCAAAAAATAAAACAGTACTGTCGTGACCATGCTTAAAATGGCGATATACGATAGGTCTTGACCCAGCGATAACACCCAGTTAAGTAGATTATTTAAAATAAATACTATGATAAAAAATACGATTGCGCTTTTTAATCTCATAATAGAAGACCTTTATAACAATTTATTTGTGATATCGACATAATTCTCTGTCATACAATCCCCATCATAACGCATAAACTTGTTAAAATAGGCGCTAAAATTTTTGCTAGTTATTCTTTATTCAAAGACTGGAAGACATTATGAGTATAGCCGCACCCACCATCAAAGAAGACCGCATTTTAATTATCGATTATGGCTCACAGTACAGCCAGCTGATTGCCCGCCGTGTTCGTGAAGCGGGCGTATTCTGCGAAATGTATCCTTATGATATCGATACCAATCGTATCGAAGCATTCGGTGCCAAAGGTGTGATCTTATCAGGTGGCCCTGAAAGTGTGCACGACGAAAATAGCCCAAGAATCAATCAAGCTTTGTTTGATTTAAATGTGCCGATCTTAGGCATCTGCTACGGCATGCAGGCCATGGCCGATCACTTCGGTGGTAAGGTTCAGGCAAGTGATGTGCATGAATTTGGCGCGGCTACCATTGATGTGACGGGCCATAGCGCTTTACTTGATGGTATTGAAGATGAGCACAAAGACAACAGCCGCTTGCATGTGTGGATGAGCCACGGTGACAAAGTAGTTGAAGCCCCTAAAGGCTTTGATATCGTCGCCAGTACGCCAAGCTGCCCCATCGCCGTGATGGTCAATGAAGACAAAAAATACTACGGCCTACAGTTCCATCCAGAGGTAACGCACACCTTACAAGGCGACGTGTTATTGTCTCGCTTTGTGCATCAAGTGTGTGGCTGCGCCGGTGACTGGACGCCAGATAACATCATCGATATGCGGGTTGAGCAATTAAAAGAGCAAATCGGTGATAAGCAAGTTCTACTTGGCCTATCAGGCGGTGTGGACAGCTCAGTTGTGGCGGCCTTATTACACAAAGCCATTGGCGATCAGCTGACTTGTGTGTTCGTGGATAATGGTCTACTGCGTCTGCACGAAGGCGACCAAGTGATGCAAGTATTCGCCGAAAATATGGGCGTAAAAGTGGTGCGTGTCGATGCTGAAGATCGCTTCTTAAGCGCATTAGCGGGTGAGAGTGAGCCGGAAGCTAAGCGTAAAATCATCGGCAAAACCTTTATTGATGTATTCGCCGATGCCGCCCGTGATATCAGCCAAGGCAGCGACGGTAAGCCGGTTGAGTTCTTAGCGCAAGGTACCATTTACCCAGACGTGATTGAATCTGCCAAATCACACCAAGGCAAAGCGCATGTGATTAAGAGCCACCACAACGTAGGCGGCTTGCCCGATGACTTGCAGTTTGAATTGGTTGAGCCACTGCGTGATCTGTTCAAAGATGAAGTCCGTAAACTGGGTATTGCCTTAGGCTTACCACACAAAATGATTTATCGTCATCCATTCCCAGGTCCAGGTCTAGGCGTGCGTATCTTGGGCGAAGTCAAAAAAGAATATGCCGACATCCTGCGTCAAGCCGATGCTATCTTTATGCAGGAGCTTGAGCGCTCAGGCTGGTATGAGAAGACGGCGCAGGCCTTTGCAGTATTTACCCCAGTGAAATCTGTCGGCGTGGTGGGTGATGGCCGCCGTTATGCGTGGGTTATCGCGCTACGTGCGGTTGAAACCATCGACTTTATGACCGCCCGCTTTGCGCACTTGCCATACGAGCTGATCGAGACGGTGAGTAACCGCATCATGAACGAAATCAAAGACGTGTCTCGTGTGACTTATGATGTGTCGAGCAAGCCGCCGGCGACTATTGAGTGGGAATAATTGACAAGTCAGGTTGAGTCAAATAGACGTTTATTGCGGTGTCAGGTTCGCTTAATGCACTTGATGTGCAATTTGCGCTCACCTTCCTTGCACTAAATGCCTCTTTGACTCACCCTAGATAACAGGTTTATAAATAGAAAAGCACCCCACTGGGTGCTTTTTTAATGTCGAATCGAGTGATTAAGCTGAATTAGACACAAAGTAGGTAAAAAGCAGCAGTGCAGATAGCGCAAAGTTAGCAATAACATTTGTCCACAATGGCTTAAACTGTGGACTTTGCTTATCAAACGATATTTGATACAACCGAATCAAATACATAACCCCTGTCAAAAAGACGATAAAGAAGGGATATAAGGTGACAGTAGAGGTAAACTCACTACGCCTAAAATCTGCTATCAAAATAAAGATCAGCTGCACACTGCAATACAGCATCACAATACTGATGATAAACTTTAACCAGAATATCGCTTTATTCTGGCTAAAATCGGCTCGAATTCTATCCAATAGGTTCATACGCTAAACTCGTAATAGCACCTTACCTTTCTTACCTTTTTGTACCTCACCAGATACGGCAGTAGTGATGTCATCTAGCGTATAAATAGCGTGTACAGGTAAAGACAGCGTGCCTTCGAGTACGCGCTGCTTTAACTCATCAATCAGGCGCAGCTTATTGTCCAGACTCATCTCACGGCTGGTTTTACTGCCCCAGAAGCCTTTGACGACCACTTCTTTAAATATCAAATTACTGGGGTTTAATACCATAGGCTGGCCGGCCATCACACCAAAAGACACCAGAGTGCCGCCGCTGCCAAGTAAGGTTAATAAGTCATTGCTGGCCTCACCGCCGAGTGAGTCTACTGCGGCATCAATTTGGGCGGTGCCAACAATTTTGCGAACCTGATCTTGCCAGTCAGATTCAGACACATCGACCACATGTGCCACCCCCAGCTCTTTAAGAGAGTTTGCCGCTTCTGCTCGGCGCACCAGACTAATACTGTTGACGCCGCGCGCTGCTGCGAGCATGGCAAATGATTTGCCCACCGCACCATTGGCTGCATTTAACAGTGCCCATTGCCCAGCTTTAAGCTCTAAAAACTCAAGCAGCATTAGGGCACTAAGCGGCATCGCAATCAGCTGAGCGGCGATTTCATCGTCAATGGCATCAGCAATAGGGAACACCATTTTAGCCGGTGCATTGAAGTACTCAGCCCAGGTGGCGTGTACGCTGGCTGCCGCCACACGTTGACCGACTTCGAAGCCCTCTACCTCAGAGCCAATCGCATCGACAACGCCCAGCGCTTCACTACCTGCAATGGCAGGCAAGTTAGGCTTGTCGCCATATTGACCGCGGATGGTGATTAAGTCGTGATTGTGAATGGTGGCCAAAACGGTCTTAATACGAACCTCATGGGGTGCCGGCTCAGGAATGGGTCGGTCTGTTATGCTAAGTACGTCTGAGGGTTTGCCAAACTGTGTATAACTGGCTGCGCGCATAGTCAAGTCCTTTATTATTTAAGTTGTTGTTTCAATTATCCATTTTTAGAGTATTACATCCTTGGGTTGGTTCACAGTAGCAAAGCAAGTGTGTGCGCATCAACCGGTGTTTGGTTAAAAAATAAGACAGCGGTTATCGGCAGTCTAAATGGTAGGGTGTTTAACATAAACGGCCTTTAAACAGTCGCTGGTCTAATTGGCCTCGGTAGGGTCAATAGAGCTGCCTGTAATCACTTGTCGCGTGTCATCGACCATATCAGTCAATAACAGCTTACCCGATGGGCCAACCCGAAATAAGCCATACTCTGCCTTTTCAAATGCTTTGGCGTGACCTTCTTGGAAGAAAAACGCATTGCTGGCCAGCCTCACCTCACCATGACGCAGCCGATAATAGAGAGCCAACTCATGAGGGCCTAGCGTATTCGCCTCTGTAGGAGTGGTATCTTGCAAGCGTACAAAGTGCCCAATGCCTTGAGCATCTTTTTTGACAATTACCCAGCCATTTTTCGATAGGTTATACACCTCAGATACCCCCTTTTGATCGGGGTTTTTTGCTGCCAACTGAGCCTCAAGGGCGCGAATTATCTGCTCAGATAGGGCGTAATTAAGCGCCATATAATCGCCCTGCATTAAGCTGCGCGGATCCACAGGTGCAAGCTTTAGTAAAACGGTCTCTCCTGTGGCCAGTAGCTTCTCATTTTTGGCAATACTGATATTGACTACGCTTAACGTCAGAAGTAGCCCTAATATAGCAGCAGCAAGGTTTGTGCCCCAAGCACGAGTTGTAGTAGGTACATTGGCATAAGTACGCACATTGGCATAAATAAGCGATTGGGCGTCCGCTTGAGAGGGCAGGTGGCTTTGAGTGAGGTGCTCAGTCGACTTAGGTATCCCCACCAAGCGCCGCATGGCCCACCGGATCATAAACAGTGCGGCGGCGACGGCCAGCATAGAGCCGGCCTTTAACAATAAGCTGCTGTCTAGCTGATAGTAGTACCAGAAGATATAACCGACCAAGGCGCTAATACCCAGACCTCGTAGGGTACGGTTTTGATTGGCCATGGCAATAATGATGACCAAACTGCTGGCAAGCACTCCTGAAACATAGACTGAAACCACGGCAAGAAGCCCAATGGCCAGTGCAATTAAGCCGCCTGTTTTTGAGATACTCTTAAGTTGATAGCGCTGCAAAATGATATACGCAGCGTAAAGACTACTTAAGGTCAGTAAGAGCTGTGCAAGCGCATAACGGTACTGAAAGTCTGAGCCAATACCTATCAAGCCGTCTTGATATTCAGCGGCAATAAACACCACTGAGATAAGAAGTAAAACAAAGCTTGTGGCATAAGCCATAGCATTTAGTAGTGACGGCGAGAGGGTTTTTCTTCCTTTCAAGGGCTGCTTGATACTCTGTAGGTGCACGCCAAAAAGCACAGCAAGCAATGCCAATATGGCCGGTGACGCTTCAGGAAGCTGCACGTAAGCCAGTAGCCATACGAGCGCTAAAAGCCCCATAACACTGCTAAAAAATCGTGATAAAACATCGGTGAATAACGTAAGAAGCAGCGCCTGCATCAGCATAAAGGCGGCGATACTTAAGGCAATATCATCGATGATTTCAAACAAAAAAACCGCCAAAAACGCCTGACCTGACAGACTCAAGGCAAACGCCAGACTATCGCTAAAGGCTTGTTGTTTCGAGGGTGTATTCAGGTCACGACGAATAAATAATTCTTGGCGTGACAGCACAAAACTGACAAACAGTAATAACAGGCCAACGGTTAGCTTAATGATATCGTCTTTTAAGGCCACGTTTAGTAATAAAACAATAAAGCCGCTGATCAATCCACCAGCCAATAGGCCACTTAAGATCAAAAACAGCTGCAAATACCAAGGTGTATTTTGCGAAGAGGAGGGGGTTTTCGATGCAGTGGGGGTGGGTGGGGTGAGCTTGGTGGCCAAATCATTGGGTACGTTTGCGGGCAGCTGCTTGGCGTGCGTCTGCTGTACGCGGCTTGGTGTGTCTAGCGGTTCACTGGGCGGCTGTTGATTCGGTGGCTGTTGACTGTGCAAGTTACGCAGCCAACTGACTGCATAAGCGCTCATGGCAATCAGTAACAATGCCAAGATAAATAAAGCACTGGTGCTCATAAACTGCGACAGTATCCGAGTTGCCAGTCCTAACACAACGATAATAACCGACCCTGACAGGCAGGTCAGCATAAATAAATCCGTGCGTCGACGACGAAACTGAGCATAGAAAAAACCAATAAATACCAGCCACAGACTTAGACAGGCGATACTGATCATATCGAGATGAAAGCTTTGTTGTAATACCGCAAATAATCCCAGCCGGGTGGCAAAATAAGTGGCCAATAATCCTACCAAATAAACAGACCAAGGCAGAGCGGTGGCCTGAAAGTTGGCGTCAGCAGAAGCAGAAGAGGCGGCTTGGGGTGGATTTTTTGAATTGGCCTTTTTATAAAAAAACAGCTTATTAAACATCGAGGTGTTCAATAGCTTTTGGCCAAAAAAACCATTAACAGCTGCCGACAAAGCCATCAAAAGTGCCACAGAGTTTATCGCGGTCATCAGCATCAGATACACCCCACTAAACAGCTGGTAATCCATCCCAGTGCCTAGCCAAGAGTCAACAAACCAAAAGCTGATATCGGCAAAGGACAGCTTAAGACTGATATTAATCAGTAGCAGCCACAATAGCCATAAAGCTGGCAGCCGCGCGATAATTGCCCAAGGCGTAATCAGCAACGCCCAATAAAAAAACAGCTGCCAACTGTCAGCCCCAGTCTGATAAATCTGACCAAATAATGCCAATAAGCTGCCCACCACTACGCTTGCGATAAGTAGCAACAACGGCTCGATGAGATAAGTTTTATGCTGAGCCGATACTGTGCTCCGCTTATAGGCAAAGGCCACGTAGCCCAGCACACTGACAATCAAGGCCGACTGAACCAGAGCAAATTTGCCCATCTTGCCCATCGCTGTCCAGTTATAAGCCACAAAAAATATCAAGGCCAGCGCCAAGGCCGTAGCGGCAATGATTAATAAGCTGTTATCAAAAAACTTTATCCAGGCAAGCGGGCTGGGGCGGACGCCATTGGGCTGTGAGGCTAGAGCGACTGCGCTATTAGGATCAGAGGCGGGCAGGTTCGATTTAGGGGCAGGCTGGGTCATAATTTTCTCGGCACGCAGCTTAATATACAGCGAAAGCGGCAAATTGAGTGCAAGGTTTATTAATCATTTAATCAATTAATCATTGAGTATTTATAGCGGTTAAGAGTAACAGTTTTTAGGCCAATAGCGATGGATAAACTTTGGGTAATACTGTTAATAGCAAACAAAAGTTTGCTAGTTTTTAGGATATTGTCAAAATCGAGTCGATTTTTATCGTTTTAAATAAATAAAAAATCAGAGGTGTATTGTCGTGTAAAGCCTTGATACTATTGACTTTAATTTTTAAGAAGTGACTTTGTGTATCACAGATACATGAATATTTATTGACAGACTCATATATTTTTTTTATTAATATAACTACAATGAATAACAAGTCTGTAATTTAGTTGCTAAAAAGAATTAGCTTGTTAGTTAGGTTTGAGCTTTTGTAAGATAGTGTGTTTTATTAACTATCGTGTTTTTGTTAGATTGTTGTTTTATTCGTTTATGCAAGCTTTGCATGAAAGCTTATATTTGCCATTGCCCAAAAGGATTTTATTGTGCGTAAATCAACCTCTTTAGTGAATACAGTTTTTCTTCCAACCACGTTAGCCTTAGCGATGATGATGGTCGGATGTGGTGATAAATCAGCCAGCAGTGGCAGTTCAGCCAAAGTAGACCCCAATGTTTTAGCCGATAAGCAAGAGCTGATTATTAATAACGCAGCTGAGCCTGAGTCATTAGACCCACAAAAAGTCTCTGGGGTACCAGAAGCGGCAGTCATTCGTCAAATGCTGGTGGGTCTAACCACCACAGACCGAGATGGCAAAACCATTCCTGGCATGGCCGAAAGCTGGGAGAGCACAGACAATAAAGTTTGGACCTTTAAAATTCGTGATGCCAAATGGTCAAACGGTGACCCGGTTACTGCCAATGACTTCGTTTACAGCTGGCGCCGTCTGTTAGATCCCAATACAGCATCCCCTTATGCCAGTTACTTAGTCGATGCCAAAGTGGCGGGCGCTGAGGCCATCATGGAAGGTAAAGCTGCGGTAGATAGCTTAGGGGTTAAAGCCCTTGATGATAAAACCTTACAAGTGACTTTATCAGAGCCTGTGCCTTATTTCCCAGACACTTTAATCCATACCTCTGTAAAACCTGTGAACCAAAAAGCGGTAGAGCAGTTCGGTGATAAATGGACCGATCCGGCCAATATCGTGGTCAACGGCCCATACAAAATTAGCGAATGGCAGGTCAACGACAAGATTGTGTTAACCCGTAACGAGAGCTACTACGACAATGCCAACACCACCCTAGAAAAAATTACCATGTTGGCCATCCCCTCTAGCACCACCGACGTGGCACGCTATCAGGCTGGTGAGATTGATGTGACGAATGAAGAATTGCCCTCAGAGCAGTTCAAGTCTTTAAAAGAGCAGTTGGGTGATGAGGTAAGCGTATCGCCTATGCTATGTACTTACTACTACGAGTTTAATACCGTTAAGCCGCCATTTAATGATGCGCGCGTCCGCCGTGCTCTGGCCTTAGCGTTAGACCGTAACACCATTACCGATAAGGTCGTCGGACAAGGTCAGACGCCCGCTTATCAGTTAACTCCAGTATCGACCAATGGCATGGAAAACAACACACCTGAATGGCAAAACTGGGATCAAGCACGCCGTGCAGAAGAGGCGAAGAAGCTACTTAATGAGGCCGGATATAGCGAATCTAAGCCCCTAAAATTTGAGCTGTTATATAACACCAGTGACAACCACAAGAAAATCGCTGTCGCGGCAAGCTCGTTATGGAAGCAGTCACTTGGTTTCGTTGACGTAAGCTTAATTAACAAAGAGTGGAAAACCTATCTAGATACGCGCCGCAATGGTAACTATCAAGTGGCCCGTGCGGGCTGGTGTGGCGATTATAACGAGCCTTCTACCTTCTTAAATATCGTCAAATCTGGCAACAGTAATAACCAAGGTAAGTACTCAAGTGCCGCCTTTGATAGCTTGATGACTCAAACCTTAAAAGCGGGCGTTACCCCAGAGCAGCGTGCCAACTTGTACAAACAAGCAGAAGTACAGCTTGACAAAGACATGCCAAATATCAACGTCTACCACTATGTAAGCCCTCGTCTTATCAAGCCTTATGTGGTCGGCTTCCCAGTTAATGATCCTTTAAACAACTGGCAAGGTAAAGATCTAAAAATCGCTAAGCATTAATCACTGATAGGCTCATTGCGACATTTAGCATCCCTGAGCGCCAGCCGTCTTCGGCTGGCCGCATCCTCATTAAATAGACAAACGGATAAGTCGACACTCAAGCGGCTTATCCGGTATTGATTTTGGCGATGGCCAATGTGACAACTAATAAGGATATAAGTATGGTCTCATCTTCGCGCAGGACTTTAAAAGCACTCCCTTCAATCACCTTAACTGCGGCGATAACCACGGCCGTTTTTTTAAGTGGCTGTGGCGACAAAGCGGCCAGTAACGCTGGGGCCTCAGCTAAGATAGACCCTAATGTCTTGGCCGAAAAACAGCAGATTGTTATTAACAATGGTACCGAGCCTGAGTCGCTTGATCCGCATAAGATATCCGGCCTACCTGAAGCCAATATTATCCGTCAGCAGCTGGTGGGGCTCGTCACTACTGATGCTAAAGGTAAGACCATTGCTGCGATGGCTAAGAGCTGGCAGAGTGAAGATAACAAGGTTTGGGTGTTTAAACTGCGTGATGCCAAATGGTCAAATGGCGATCCTGTGACCGCACAAGACTTCGTCTATAGCTTACGCCGAGTGGTGGATCCTAAGACCGCATCACCATATGGCAGCTACTTGGTCGATGCCAAAGTGGTGGGCGCTGAAGCCATCATCAATGGTAAGCAAAGCCCAGATACGTTAGGTGTTAAAGCTTTGGATAATAAAACCTTAGAGGTGAGATTAACTGAGCCGGTACCTTACTTTGTCGATATGCTGATACATACCTCAACCTCTCCGGTACATCCGGCCACGGTTGAAAAATTTGGGGTGAAATGGACCGATCCTAAGAACATAGTGGTCAATGGCCCTTATAAAATTAGCGAGTGGTCGGTCAATGACAAGATAGTGCTGCAGCGTAATCCGGCCTATTACGACAATGCCCACACCACCATAGATACCATTACTTTACTGCCGATTGAGTCGGAGACCACCAATGTGGCCCGTTATAAAGCGGGTGAAATTGATATTGGTGCCGGCATGCCAACTGAGCAGTTTGATGAATTAAAAGCAGAGCTGGGTGATCAAATTCAAGTCTCACCAAGCTTGTGCAGTTTTTATTATCAGTACAACAACAAAAAGCCACCTTTTGACGATGTGCGGGTGCGCCGAGCGCTGGCCATCGCCTTAGATCGCGATACCATCACCCAAAAAGTGATGGGACAAGGTCAGACGCCAGCGTATCAATACACGCCGCCGTCGATTCAAGGAATGACCCCTTTTACACCTGAGTGGCAAAGCTGGGATCAGAAAAAACGGGTTACAGAGGCCAAAAAGCTACTCAATGAAGCCGGCTACAACGAGCAGCATCCGCTGAAGTTTGAGTTGTTGTACAACACCAATGAAGGCAATAAAAAGCTGGCTGTGGCCACAAGCTCGCTACTAAAAGAGGCCATTGGCTTTGTCGATGTGAGCCTAATGAACAAAGAGTGGAAAACCTTTTTGGACACCTTTCGTAATGGTAATTATCAGCTGGCACGCTATACCTGGTGTGGCGATTATAACGAGCCATCTACCTTTTTGAATATTGCCAAGAGCGGTAATAGTAATAACTGGGGCGGTTATTCTAGTGTTAAGTTTGACAGCATTATGAATCAAACGCTCAAAGAGGGCGTGACCGCCGAGCAGCGAGCAGAGCTGTATCGTCAAGCGGAAGCTCAGCTCGATGCTGATATGCCACAGCTTAATGTATTCCATATCGTCAAGCTCAGCATGGTTAAGCCTTATGTGATCAATTTTCCTTTGCAAGATCCTTTGAGCAATTGGCAGATTAAGGATGTCTCTATCGCCAAGCATGACTAAAAAGAGTGGCTGCGATGAGGGTTGGATTTGGTATTAATAAAAGTGATTAAATTATGAAGATTTTAAGTCGTACAACATTACCGACACGCTTGCCACTGGTGATGGCTGTCCTAGCTGGGCTATCACTGAGTGCGTGTGGTGACAAAAACCCACAAGAGAGCGGTAGCACAGCCAAGACCTCTGAGCAGATTGAGCAGACAGCCTTGGCCGATACGCAGCACATCGTCATTAATAACACTGCCGAACCTGAGTCGATAGACCCGCACAAAGTCTCAGCGGTGCCAGAAGGCAACATCATCCGTCAGATGTTCACCGGGTTGGTCGATACAGACCGAGAAGGCAAAACTGTGCCTGGTATGGCTGAAAGCTGGGAGAGTAGTGACAATAAGGTCTGGACCTTTAAGCTGCGTGATGCCAAGTGGAGTAATGGCGATCCGGTAACCGCTGGCGACTTCGTTTACAGTTGGCAGCGCCTCATTGACCCAAATACCGCTGCACCTTATGCCAGCTACTTGGTCGATGCCAAAGTGGTGGGCGCTGAAGCCATCATGGAGGGCAAAGCCGCAGTAGATACCTTGGGCATTAAAGCGCTTGATGACAAGACGCTACAAGTTACCTTAACCGAAGCTGTGCCTTACTTTCCTGACATGCTTATTCACACCTCTACCAAGCCGGTGCCTCAAAAGGTCATTGCTGAGTTTGGGGAGAAGTGGACGGCACCTGAGCACATCGTGGTGAATGGGCCTTATACGTTAAGCGAGTGGTCAGTGAATGACAAAATTGTGCTGACCCGCAATACCCATTACTTTGATAATGTGAACACCAAAATTGATCAAGTCACCATTTTACCGCTGTCATCGCCCACAACAGATGTGGCACGTTACCGAGCAGGCGAGGTGGATGTCAGTGCTGAAGTACCGCCTGAGCAGTTTGATATGCTCAAAAAAGAGCTGGGCGATGAGCTCAGAGTAGCACCTAGATTGTGTACTTATTACTACAAATACAACACCGTCAAGCCCCCATTTAATGATGCGCGCGTACGCCGAGCTTTGGCCTTGGCTTTAGATCGTGACACCATCGCCACTAAGATTATGGGGCAAGGTCAAGCGCCTGCTTATCAGTTGACGCCGCCGATTACCAATGGCATGGAGAACTTCACTCCGCAGTGGGAGAGCTGGAGCAAACAGCAGCGCATTGATGAGGCAAAAAAACTATTAAACGAGGCAGGCTACAATGCCAGCCATCCACTGAAGTTTGAGCTGTTGTATAACACCAGTGACAACCATAAAAAAATTGCCGTGGCCTTTAGCGCTTTGATGAAGCAAGCGCTAGGGGAGGACACAGTGGATGTTACCTTGGTCAATCAAGAGTGGAAAACCTACTTAGATACCCGCCGATTGGGCAACTATGACATTGCCCGCTCAAGCTGGTGTGGGGACTATAATGAACCATCCTCGTTTTTAAACACACTTAAGACTGACAACACCAATAACCACGGTAAATACTCCAGTGCTAAGTTTGACAGCATTATGAATCAAACCTTGGTTGAAGGGGTCGATGCGACGCTGCGTGCCAAGCTATATCAACAGGCTGAAGCACAGTTAGATGCGGATATGCCCAATCTAAACATGTTCCATTATGTTGGGGTACGTCTGGTTAAGCCTTATGTGGTGGGCTTCCCAGAAAACGATCCACTAGATGTGTGGCAAGCCAAAGACTTGGCCATTGCTAAGCATTAAGGGTAAAACACACCCATAGCAGATAAAGAATAAGCACCAAACACGGATATTAATTATCGATTTTAACAACGGAATCAATGCGTTACTGATAACAGAGGGTTTATGTTAAAGCTTATATTTCGGCGGCTATTAGAAGCCATTCCCACCATGTTTATCCTTATTACCGTGTCATTTTTTATGATGCGATTGGCGCCGGGTAGTCCGTTTAGTGGCGAGCGTAGCTTTTCACCCGCGGTAATGGCCAATATTGAAGCCAAATATCACTTAAATGACCCCATGTGGCTGCAATATGTGCATTATTTAAAGCAAATTGCAGTGGGCGACTTTGGCCCCTCCTTTAAGTACAAAGACTACACCGTCAATGAGCTGCTATCACAAGCGCTACCGGTTTCGGTGGAGCTGGGCCTTTATGCCTTTATCCTAGCCTTAGTGCTCGGACTTATCTTCGGTATTGTCGCCGCTTTAAAACAAAACTCATGGATTGACTATATCGTTATGGCTTTTGCCAATATCGGGGTGGTTATTCCAAGCTTTGTCAAAGCGCCCCTGTTGGTACTTATTTTTGCCATTACTTTAAAGTGGCTGCCCGGTGGCGGCTGGAATGATGGGGCGGTACAAAACCTTATCTTGCCGGTGACGGCACTGGCTTTGGCTTATACTGCCAGTATCGCGCGTATCATGCGCGGCTCTATGATTGAGGTGATGAACAGCCAGTATATCCGTACCGCACGTGCCAAAGGCTTGCCGATGCAGCGTATTGTATTTAAGCATGCACTGCGCCCAGCGATGCTGCCGGTTATCTCATATTTAGGCCCTGCTTTTGTGGGTATTATCACCGGCTCAATTGTGATTGAGACCATTTTTGGTCTGCCCGGTATCGGTCAATTATTCGTTAATGGCGCCTTAAACCGTGACTATGGCATGGTGCTTAGCTTAACCATTTTGGTGGGCGTATTGACCATTGCCTTTAACGCCATTGTCGATATTTTATACGCAGTTATTGACCCACAGATTAAGTACTAGGCCGTTAAGTAGGCTCGCCAAAGCATCAATGAAATGCCCATTGCCCTAACGCCTACTTACCCCATTCACCTGCAAAAGATTAAGTAACAAGGATGACTATGAGTGTTATCACTGACAAGCCCATTGATTTAGTAGCGCCCACCGCACCTGCCATTAAAGGACGCAGCTTATGGCAGGATGCTTGGCGTCGTTTTTATAAAAACAAAGCGGCGATTGCCAGCTTGGTTATCTTATTTTTGGTCACAGTATTTGTGATTTTTGTGCCGATGTTTGCACCTTTTGGTTATGCAGAGACCGATTGGGGCTATATGCAAGGGGCGCCATCATTAGAGAATAAGCATTATTTTGGCACCGACTCTTTGGGCCGTGATTTATTGGTACGTACCGCCATTGGTGGTCGTATCTCGCTACTTGTAGGTATTGCAGGCGCCACTGTGGCGGTGATATTCGGTACCGTTTATGGTGCAGCTTCTGGCTACTTAGGCGGTAAGATTGATGCGATTATGATGCGCTTTTTGGAAATCCTAAACGCCTTTCCATTTATGTTCTTCGTGATTTTGTTGGTGACTATCTTTGGTCGTAACCTGATGCTTATTTTCGTGGCCATTGGTCTGGTTTCTTGGCTGGATGTGGCGCGTATTGTACGTGGTCAAACACTAAGTCTTAAGAGCAAAGAATTTATTGAAGCGGCGCACGTGGGCGGGGTATCAGGCTTTAATATTATTATGCGTCACATCGTGCCAAACGTACTTGGCGTGGTGGTGGTGTATGCCTCACTACTGGTGCCTAGCATGATTTTATTTGAGTCTTTCTTAAGCTTCTTAGGCTTAGGTGTACAAGAGCCGATGACCAGTTGGGGTGCTTTATTACAAGAGGGCTCGCAGACGATGCAGGTGGCACCATGGCAGATTTTGATACCTTCTGTGTTTTTGGTAGTGACTTTGTTTTGTTTTAACTTTATTGGGGATGGTTTGCGTGATGCGTTTGACCCCAAAGATCGCTAGTTAATGGTTTGAGTTAACCAATTCAATCCATAACGTGCATACATAAGTGAGTTAAAACCACAAAAAATACAGTGGGTAATGCCCGCCAATAGCCAAATAGCCAATACAGGGACAACCATTATGAGCGTATTACAAGACAGCAAAGCGCCAGATTTATTGCAGGTCAAAGACTTATCGGTACAATTTAAGACCGAAGATGGACTGGTCACTGCCGTAAATGGGCTAAATTTTAATCTTCACCAAGGTGAAACTCTGGGCATCGTAGGGGAGTCCGGCTCGGGCAAATCACAGACTGCCTTTGCCATCATGGGGCTACTTGCCAAAAACGGTCTGACCAAAGGCTCAGTATTATTCGAAGGTCGTGAGCTGCTAGGCATGTCACAAAAGCACTTAAACAAGCTGCGTGCTGAGCAAGTGTCAATGATTTTCCAAGATCCGATGACCTCGCTAAACCCTTATATGAAAATCGGCGATCAGCTGGCTGAAGTGCTTATCTTGCACAAAGGCATGAGCAAAAAAGAGGCTTGGGAGGAGGCCATCAAGATGCTTGATGCGGTAAAAATCCCCGAGGCCCGCAAGCGTATCGGCATGTATCCGCACGAATTCTCAGGTGGTATGCGCCAGCGGGTAATGATTGCTATGGCGCTGCTTTGCCGTCCTAAGCTGCTGATTGCCGATGAGCCGACCACCGCACTTGATGTGACGGTACAAGCACAGATTATGACTTTGATGAATGAGCTAAAGCGTGACTTTGGCACCACCATCATTATGATTACCCATGACTTAGGCGTGGTCGCAGGTATTTGTGATCGGGTATTGGTCATGTATGCTGGCCGTACTATGGCTTATGGTCATACCGAAGAAATCTTCTACAATCCGACTCACCCTTATACCAAAGGCTTGCTGCGAGCGATTCCACGTCTTGATAATGACAGCGGTCAGCTTGAGACCATCCCTGGTAGCCCGCCAAACCTACTCAACCTGCCTGCCGGCTGTCCTTTTTATGAGCGCTGCACTTATGCGATGGAGCTGTGCCGTGATGTGCCGCCACCGCTTGAATTTCTGCCCAATGAAAGACAGCGTGCTTGCCACTGGAAGCCTGAAGATGTGGCCAATACAGAGCCGCAAGATGCCCAAGCTCAACTTGCAAATAACATAGAGGGATAAGCCATGACACAGACTACAAGCAATCGAATCGATGTGGTGAATGACGCGCCTTTATTGCAAGTTAAGGACGTGGTGACCAGCTTTGATATTAAACAAAAAGGCAGCTATTTTTGGCAAAAGCCGGCGACTTTAAAGGCCGTCAACGGCGTCTCCTTTGAATTATTCGCCGGTGAAACCTTAGGCGTGGTGGGGGAGTCGGGCTGCGGTAAGTCGACGCTGGCTCGCACCATTATTGGCTTAGTGACTGCCCGTTCGGGGAGTATTAAGTTCAATGGCGAGGAGATGATGGGCGCGACCAAAAAGCAGATGCGTCTTAAGCGAAAAGACATCCAGATGATTTTCCAAGACCCCTTAGCGTCACTAAACCCGCGTATGACGGTGGGTGATATCATTGCCGAGCCATTACGCACTTACTATCCCAAAATGCCAAAATCTGAGGTTGAGCAAGAAGTACGGGCCATGATGAAAAAGGTCGGTCTACTGCCCAACCAAGTCAACCGTTATCCCCATGAATTCTCAGGCGGTCAGTGCCAACGCATAGGCATTGCACGCGCTCTTATCTTAAGACCTAAGCTGATTATCTGTGATGAGCCGGTATCGGCGCTGGATGTGTCGATTCAGGCGCAGGTGATTAATCTACTACAAGACGTCCAAAAAGAGATGGGCTTGGCGCTTATCTTTATTGCCCATGACTTATCTGTGGTCAAGCACATCTCAGATCGGGTACTGGTGATGTATCTGGGTAACGCCGTCGAGCTTGGTGTTGATAAGGCCATATATGACAATCCCACCCATCCTTATACCCAGGCCTTGATGTCAGCTGTGCCCATTCCAGATCCACAGATTGAGCGGAACAAAACCATTCAGCTGTTAGAGGGGGATTTACCCAGCCCTATTAATCCACCTTCAGGCTGCGTGTTCCGTACCCGCTGTCCGATAGCAGATGATGGCTGTGCGCAGACAAAGCCAGTATTAGAGGGCACACCAGATCACCAAGTGGCATGTCTAAAGAACAAAGTAACTCAATTACCAGGTGCCGTGGCTTAGCGTATTAAGCCACTCAGCACAGCGCCATATACAAAAAACCTGCAGGGTTGGTAAAAGGATATTGACACTCAAGCGTACTGATAATATATACTAAATATTGGATTTAAAACATCATAATAAATAAGGATATTTTATGAATAAAGCGCTTAAGCTGCCAAATAAGGGTCTGAAACTAGCGGTAGGCGGCGCCTCACTAGTGGCGCTATTATTGGCATCAGGCTGTGCTACTACTGAGCTGCTCAACTCAGGAAGCAGTAGCAGCCATACCACCACCAGCGAGCAGGTGTTGGTGGAGGATCAGTTGGTGGCCTTTGGTCGCCCTGCCACGCCGCTGGCCAATATGCCCTCAAGTAGTGTGGTCATAGTGGGTGAAAAGTACAGCTATGTGCTTAGCCAAGGCGGCCCGGAGATGGTCAATCTATTGACCAATCTAACCCCTAAAAATATCCGCGTTGATAATGACATGCGCTTTTACTCTCCCAATAACGACGGGCACTTCCAAGGACAAATGAAGCTGTCTTATGCCAAGCTAAAAGATGAGTTTCAGCGCAGCGATTACAATTTCTTCTTACAAAATGGCGGTAAAGAGTGCAGTAGCTCAAGTGATGAGCGTATGAATGCCCAGCGCTTTTGCTTTACCGTACCCATTAAAGGTGTTGTCTATCCGGCAGTCAGTAATCTGAGCCTGATACAATCTAAATATAGTGCCTTAACCAAGCCTTATCCGGTCACTATCTATACCAATGGCAAAACCACCACAACCACCAACAATGGTGCCAGTGCGGCGGGCAAGCTGGTGTTATTGCCTTTCGCTCTAGCCTTTGATGTGGTGACGTTCCCCTTCCAGCTGCTTGATGCCGCCAATTAAGTCGCTATAGCGTCAAGTCATAGGCTAAGGGCTAGAGAATAGAAATGGATAGCCCAAGCCTAGTGTTGATAAAACAGAGAATGGTGAGGATGTATAACAATGAATAGAGGTATAAAGACGTTAGCTATAGCACTGGCTTCACTGTTAACGGTGAGTGGCTGCGCAACCTTAAACGAGGTACAGCAGCGAAATATAGACAAACAAGCGATGAGAAGCTTACCTACGGCACAAGAGTATCAGGATATTTTGGATGCGGTGAAAAAGGTTGAGCCTACCACAGTAGTAGGTTCAGAAAAACCGCGGCGCTGGCTGTTGGTCAATGAGATACCACCGTTACTTGGTAATGCTGAAAACCAAAAAGAGTATTTGGATGTGGATAGTCCTTACCGCTCGAGAAATGTTGCTTATGGTGAAGTAAGGAGTGTGAAAGCCAGTGGTGCGTACACCGATACCACTTATCGTGTATTTTGTGAGGATGGTTATTATCGGGCATATAGTGTCAATCAATATACTCGAAACCATAACAAGATACCGTGGTTATTGGCGTTAGGCAGAGACGACTATGATAAAGGTGTGTTTGAGCATCATATTAAAATGGCGAAACATATCTGTGCGCTATCTGGATTCTATAAAGGTATGCCAGATTCTAGCAAAAAATAACGGCATGCTTACGATTGGCCATTCAAGCCCATTAGAGCAGTCAATCATTAAAGTAAAAAACCATAGTGAAGAAGCCCCAAACTTAACCGTTTGGGGCTTTTTACCTAATATGTGCGGTGTTACTGATAAGCGTTAGTCATCATTATGGAAATGAATGCGGGTCAGTATTTTGGTCTGAATCACATAAGCACACACATAAGCACTGGGCCAAGCGAATATAAACGAGGTGCCCCATGAGTGCATCAGCTCACTAAAGAAGTGCTGACTATAACCTTGTTTTAATAGGATAAGCGCAGATGAAATGATCAGCGACATCAATAGCGCCATCAGACCAGTAAAAATCAGACGATAGTATTTGGTGTGAATACGTAACCCTTGATGAGGATTATCAGATACTCGTTCATTCATAAATATGCCCCAAAACTCAAATCAATAAATCATTAGTGACTCTTAGTATGGGTATGAAGATGAGAATTTAAATAGGGGGAAATGTTAAGTTTTATTAACTGATGAGCGATTATTAAATTATCATTTCAATAATTGCTACTAACAACAAGCCACTGCTCTTACGGCGGGCGACACACAGTCAGCTTAAAGCGCAGAGCAGCTAACCATTAGTCAACTGCGTCATGAGCTCATTAACCGATAATGCTTGAACCTGACTCACCCCTTGCCCTGCCCACAGTGACATATACTCTGGATTATTGGCTGTCGCGGCTGCCGCTCGCATCGGCTGAGTCATGGCATTGAGCTGAGGGTAGGCGGGCAGGGTCTCGTTATCATAGGAGCTAAAGCGCTCAAGATAGTCATTCATTAAACCGCGTGCCTGCTTGCCTGAGAACAGGCGAGTCAGGCGAGTTTGTGCCCGACGTTCACCCTGGGCAGCTTTCAATAACTGTGCCTTATATAGGTCGCTGACACCGCTTTCAGTCGTGGTCAAAAATGCCGTCCCCAGCTGTGCCAACTGCGCACCTGCTTCCTGTACCGCCTTAATCGCTTCAGCGCTCATAATGCCGCCTGCCGCAATAAGCGGCACATCGGTCACCGCCTTAGTCTGCGTAATTAGCGTCAGTAAACCCAGTGGGTCTTGCTGACTTTGGGGCAGCCAGCCGCCACGATGCCCGCCAGCTTCGACCCCTTGCACACAGACCGCATCGGCTCCGATATCTGCCCAAGCTTTGGCTTCTAACGGATGGTTGGCGGTGCCCACTACTTGAGTGCCAACCGCATGTAACGCTGCCACTTGGGACTTACTGATAATACCAAAGGTAAAGCTGGCTACAGGAACCGGATTGTTGAGCAGTACTGCAAACTGCGCTTCAAAAGATTGCGCCGGATGAGAAGGCAAATCCACTGGTATGTTAAGCGTATCGTAATGCGCCTGTAACCACTCTGGCATCGGTGTATCAAAGGTGGTCGACTCAGTTGCAGACAATACCATCAGATTGACTGCAAACGGCTTGTCAGTAAGCGCTTTGATTTGATTAATCTGCTCATTAATCTTACTAGGTGCAGTGGTGCCGGCACCCAAGCTGCCCAATCCACCGAAGTTACTCACCGCAGCGATCAGCTCAGGTGTGGTGGCGCCGCCTGCCATTGGTGCTTGGACGATGGGGCAGGTTAGGTTTAGGTCAGATAATAGGTTTTTGGTGCTCATGCTGACCCCTTTTGATTTTTTATAGTTGGAGAAAAGTGCGCATGAGTAACTTTAGCAGAACTAAGGCTGATAAGGGATGCATAGTGCTTATTTAATTCGTGAATAGTATGTATATGGTTGAGTATGATACATAAAGTATTCAAGCTGTGTTAAAACAGAGTGAAATAAATATTAATTTGATAATGAAGATTACAGCCATGCCACTCAAAAAATTCCTGATAGTTTTTATCCCAAATTTTTTGGTTTATATAAGCTATATCATCTATGAAATAACAATTGCTAATAACGCGGCTGTTAGAGGATGGTGGCCGTTAGCACTCATCTTTATTGTGCTATTCCATGGTATCGTTAGCGTCGTCTATTGTGTTATTGACCGGATTTCACCTTCGCCCTACTGTTATACAGATGTGTACGGTGTAATGTTTACTTTGCCTTTCGTAATAAGTGTTCTTATTGATGAGACTTGGAAGCCAATTGATTGGTATGCAGTCAATATGGGAGAGGCCCAATTAACGACGTTACAAGCAATAGTAAATAGCACCTTTTACTTCCCCGTTATGGCAGGATTGATTCTATTGAGTCATTTTATTATTAGATGGTCAGTGCATTCAAAATCTAGTCGATAGGTGTATTGTCTTATCATAGAATGAAGCAGAGATACTTTTTTTGGAGTCAGTTATGAACCCTACACTTATCTTAAATATATCTCCTAAATTTATTTGCCTATTAAAAGAGGCGGTCGCATATCGAATCAATGCTATGCAGCAGCTAATAGATAATCCAAACAAATCAGAGGAAGCCTTAGAAGAGATTGATTATGCGAATGACCAGATGGTTTTAGATATGGTGGCTCATGAATTAAACAACCCAAATAACCAAGTTGAAGCCGCGTTTTATCAATTAAATAGAAACCAAGAAAACACTGAACTTAAATTACAAGCATTCGGTAAGCCGATAGCAGATGATGAGCAATTAAGTTTGGTTTTTTCCGCAAAATCTTGGGAGGAAGCAGAACAAATTAATAATCAGTTTTTAGGGTTTGAGCCTTACAAACCGATGCCAGAAAACATTGTCGCCACTCAAACTCACTACTTCCAAGACAAGCAAGGCATTATTCATGAAATAACCGTAACCATCTATCAGCCGCAGCAATTTGGCAATACTTGGCAATGTGATTATGAGCTTTCAGGTTATGGCGAAGAACGTTATAAAACAATTCGTTCCTTAGATAGTTTTGAGGTTACTGAGCGAGCAATTGCTAATCTTAAAGAAGAATTAAAACAGTTTGCACTTGATTGCCCTAGTCTAAGAAGAGTTTAGCAATAACTGCTATTCATACCGCTTTCAATAGTAGGAATATTTAGAATTATGAAGCTTTTATTCCATAAGCTCACTTGTATAAGCCTAATATTCGTCTCAAATATTTGCTTTGCTTGTATGCCACTAGCGCCCAGTAGCACTCTATTGGGTCGCTTGCAAAGCGTTGAGCCTAACAGTCAGATTCAGTCTTACACCGTGGACAAAACAGGTTATATGCTACGCCTTTTTACTCCTAAGTTTGCTTTTGGCTCTGTGTTTGATCGGCTTGGCACAGAAGCTCCGCAACAGCTGGAGGCCACCTTCAACCCCAGTAATGTAAAGCCGCAAGATATGATTATCGCGTTAGTTGATACTTATGACAGCGCTCAGTCCTCCTTGTATAGAGTCTATGCTATTGCACCAGTCACTTGCCATAATGACGTTATAAAGCTTGGTAGGCCTATCTTCGCTCCCGATAACCCAGGATGGAACCGACTAACTGAGCAATGTGGAGCCAGTCAAGAGGCCGGTATTTTGGATGGGTTTGTTGGTGAGAAAAGCCAAGCCGATTATTTAGCAGACTTACAGGCCAAATATCCGACTTGCGAGACGCTGGATGCTGCATTTATGAATAATCAGCCTTCTCAGAGTAGTTTTAACCCTAACCACAAAAGGTTTTGGCAGTGGTTTAAGGGGTTCTTTGGGTCGTAGTCTAAGGGTAGGCTTGATAGGAAGAGGGCGCCAATGCCAGAGATGGTTTTTTATTCTAAGATAGATTTATGGATACATGGGGTATTCATTGTCACTACTCTGGTGGTACTGGCATTACCGTATTTGTATTACAAAAGCCGCCGTGAGGTGTCTTTTATACAAAGCGTATTTATGATGTTGCTACCGATGCTATTTAGTCTGGGAATGTTATTACCCAGCTATTTTCATACGGTGTATACGATTGATGATCACCAATTGTTGGTCAAAAGCGGACTATTTAAATGGCAGGTGCCGTTGTCTGATATCGATTATATTGCCCCCACACATAGCATCTTGTCTGCGCCTGCGTTGTCTATGGATCGATTGGCTGTCCATTATGGCGATAAGCGTGTTGTTGTGTCACCCAAAGATAAACAGCAGTTTGTTCAGGCAATAAAAGAGCGTCAAACGGTGCAGTAATTGGGGTGTGGGCTTAAGTGACATTAAAATTAAGTGTTTGATGAACCTTTGAATAAATATATTAAGTTAAATTCTCTCCGACTGGATAGTGGTATGCATAAATGGGGGTTTAATACTGCTTATCGTCTAGCCTAGAAACTAAGTTATACCTATAATGATAATAATGAGCTAAATTTAATTTTTATAATGATTTGATTAGATGAAAATAGAGTAGGGATAGGTGAATGAAAGCAAACGAAACAAAAATTCAAGACTTTTTATCGGCAAATAAAACAAGATTTGTGATACCTATCTATCAACGAAATTATGATTGGTCAACCGCTCAGTGTAAACAGCTTTTAGATGATATCTTACATATTGGCACAGGTTATGAACTTGCTCATTTTATTGGGAGTGTTGTTTATGTTCATGATGATATTTATACGTCATCCAAGATTAAAGAGCTGTCAATTATTGATGGTCAGCAAAGACTAACCACGTTAACGCTAATCTATTTAGCTATATATCATCTAGCTATAGAAATGGAGGATGAGAACCTAAAAAGTGAAATCTATGAAACCTACTTAGTTAATAAGTTTGTGCCTGAGTCGGAGAAGTCAAAATTACGTCCTACACAAGATAATCTGGCGGCACTTAATTATTTATTGAGAGCAGATGCCACAGAGGAGTTTAGTAAATACTCAAAAATTACTGAAAACTTTGATTACTTTAAAAGCCGAATTAATGAGCAAAATTACGAAACGGTTTTAGAGGGATTGTCTAAATTAATGGTAGTCGAGATATCATTGGAAAGGCAAAAAGATAATCCACAGCGTATTTTTGAGAGCCTCAACTCTACTGGGCTAGAGTTATCACAAGCAGACTTAATCAGAAACTATATTTTAATGGGGCTGACTCGAGAGAGCCAAAATCGTATTTATGAGGATTACTGGAAGTTAATAGAAAACCTAGCAAGAGATGAAAATCGTAATATAAGCAAGGTATCTGATTTTATCAGAGACTATTTAACTCTTATTAGTAATAAAATTCCAAATAAAAATAAAGTGTATGAAGAGTTTAAGAACAAGTTTCCTACATCAGATATTGCTGAACTAGAAGATATTTTGTCACCTATAAAATCACTGGCTAAATTCTATAATAAATTGATAAATCCTAGGAATGAAGCAGATAGTGATATACGTCGACAGCTTGAATATATTGACCAGCTTGAAATAAAAGTCGCTTATCCATTTTTGATTAAAGTATATGAAGACTACGCTAATGGCATTATCTCTAAAAATGATTTCCTAGCCATATTGAGCTTTGTGCAGTCATATGTGTGGAGACGATTTGTTATCAGCTTGCCTACGAATGCGTTAAATAAGGTGTTTATGACACTTTATGAGAAAGTGGATAAGGATGATTATTTGGAGTCAATTCAGAAACATATTGCTAAGCGTAAAGGCAGTCATAGAATGCCTCAAGATTCTGAGGTGATAGAGGCTCTAAAACATAAAGATGTGTATAACATCAAATCAAAAAATAGACTATACCTATTCAGCAGGCTAGAAAACTTTAATAATAATGAAGTGGTCACAATTGAGGGTAATTCAGATATAACTGTTGAGCATATATTTCCACAAAAGCCGAGTCATGCGTGGAAGTCGCAGCTATCTGATATAGAGATTAGAGAAATGAAAGATGAGTATCTTCATACTCTTGGCAATCTCACCTTATCAGGCAACAACGGCAGTTTAGGCAATAAAGATTTTATTAGTAAAAGAGATATTCCAGACAAAGGCTACAGAGACAGCAGGTTATGGTTGAATAGATATTTGTCTGGGATTGATGTTTGGAACATAAAAAATCTAGAAAATAGATTCAATATCCTGGCTGAAAGGTGTTTGAAAGTCTGGCCATACCCTGATGTAGATATTGAAGAGTATGATGAGAGTTTGGAGGAAGTCAGTATTTTTGAGGCTGAAGACCCAACACATAAAAAAATAGATTACGCAGTATTGTTCGGCCAAAAAATAAATTTAGTAAACATGGCTGATTTATATATGAAGGTACTAAGCTATTTGTTTGAACAAAACCCTGAGTTGTTCTTCAATACTGACTTGGTTGAGAAAATTGAATTGGTAAAGATTACTAACCAAGATAGACTTAGACAGCCTAAGAGTATTAATCCGACATATGTTATAGAAACAAATCTTAGTAATGTCAATAAGTTTGAGCGAATTAAATATGCTTTGGAAGTTTTTGAAGCCGAAGATGAGCTAACTATTAAGTATGCTGATGAAAGCTAATATTTATCGAGCAAGAAAAAAGAGCCGTCAATCGATGGCTCTTTTTTATTTAAAACCGATGAAACCCACCCTCAAGACCGACGAGCTGCAACTTGCTGATCCTCTAAAGGCTCCCACGCCGTAGTGGAGGCCACATCACGACACGAGGCGCTACAGCTTCCCTGAGCACGGTAGCCCTCAGTGATTTGAGCCGCTTCTTTGGGCGGTAACACCTGACCTTTACGCCATTTGCCATGTAGATATAGCCCTGCACCCATAACCGCAGTCGCCACCATCCCCGCAGGGAACGACAGCCACAATGCATCGGCGCCAAGCCAGGAGTAGAAGCCAAAAGCAAAGCCAAGACGTACCGGATACATAGAGATGACCATCACCATCAATGGCCAAATCACATAGCCATTTGCTCGCATCGTACCAAAGAATACCTGAGCTATCCCGAAGAATAAAAACCCCCACGTCGCCATAATCTGAATATGACTGGCGATGGGCAACGCAGTACTGTCAGTGCCCAAGAATAAACTTAATATGGATTTATCGAATAAAGTCAGTGCTCCGATAAGTAGACCTGTCAATAATACGTTAAAAATAAGCCCCCAACGGGTGATGTCAGAGACCCTATGCCATTGGTTGGCTCCGATATTTTGGGCCACCATAGCACTGGCTGCGGCACTGAGCGCCATTGCTGGCATCTGCACATAGGTCCAAAGCTGCTGAGTGGCACTATAGGCTGCGGTCGTCTGCACCCCTTCGCGGTTAATCAGCGAGAGCATAGTCAATGCGGCCGAAGAGATGACTATCATTTGTAGACCCATCGGCAACCCTTTAGAAAACATCGAGGCAAGAATACCTCGATCAGGGCGCAAAAAGCGTAAGTCAGACCTATTAAGAGCAAGTACTGAGCCGCGCAAATACAGGGTGATAATCATACCAATCAGCGCCAATGTATTGGCAACAGCCGTCGCAAAGGCTGAGCCAAAGATGCCCCACTCAGGAAAAGGACCAACGCCGATAATAAGCAGAGGCGTCAAAATCAAATCTATAGCCACCGACAGCGCTATAAACCAAAGCGGGGTTTTAGAATCGCCCGTTCCTCGTAGCGCCATCATCATCAAAGTGAAGGCGAGGGTGATCGGCATGGCCACAAAAATCATGCGCAGATACGTCAATGCCAAATCAAAGGCACTGCTTGGCGTGCCTAATATATCGAGCAAGTTGGGCGCAAATAGCCAGCCTATAGTAGCCAATATGGCACTGATAGGAATAATACTGCCAAGGGCTGTGCCGAGCGTGCGCTTGACCATCACGTTGTCACGCTGTCCCATGGCTTGCCCAATCAAGATGGTAGAGGCCATACCAAAGCCAAACACAAAAGAGATCAAGATGAACATGACAATATTGCCGTTGGCGGTGGCGGCCAGTGCTTCTTCTCCCAAAAATCGGCCCACCCAGACCGCATTTATCGACCCATTTAACGACTGCAGTATCGACGACCCCAATGTGGGAAGTGCGAACAGCAGCATGGTTTTGGCGATCGACCCTTGGGTGAGATCGAGTTGTTTATTAGGGGTGGTTTTTTGACTCAATGTGGATCCTTGTACGTCATCTGGGGCCTATTAAATAACAGGCCAGTAAATGCAATGGTTTATCATAGAGGATAAAACCCATAGCGTCTTTAATAGAGCTGTAATCATATTTATCCGCCATTTACACTAGGTTCTCGTTAGGATGTCATAAAGAGATTTCAATAAAAAAGAGCTTACCGGTTGCGATAAGCTCTGATTGGTTTGCAGTGCTGGTTTATGCCACTATGAATAATCGACTATAGGCTAAACCATCTTATCTTGACCTACTTAAGCAGCCTTTTTAATACAGGGACTCGGCCGATAATTACAAAGTCGAGCACCGCAATGGCCACAATGGCAATAATAGCGGTGGGGAAAATCACCGACACTATCAATAAGATAATGGCCAATCCCCAAGGGATATCGCCTTTGCTCGGTGGCGGATTTAGGCCTGATTTTTGAGTTGCAGCGGTATTAAGCTTACTGGGACGGCGCTGCCACCACATAACATAACCACTGATACATATGGTAATGACCGACAGACAAAATAACACATTGGCCATTAAGCTCCACAGTCCCAAAGTGCCCATATGAATGGCATTGCCTGCGGCCATAAATTTACCAAAGGCATTGTAATCCTCGAAGCGAATATCAGCCAATACCTTGCCCGAATAGCGATCTATATGCATGGTGCGATCTGCCATTGGGCTTGGCGTATCATAGCTCATCGAGTCTTGACTCAAGGTCCAGACGCCGGTTTCACCTTGCGGCAAATTAAGCTGATAGCGGCCCTCAAACCCACTGTCACGGGCAAATCTGTCTACAGTATCTAGAGTTATCGGTAAGCTTGGGTCAATGCCTTTTTCACCAAGCGTGGAGCCTGACGTTGGCATAGGGGTTAGCTCAAGAATCCAAGGCACTTCTTTTATGCCACTGCTGTTTAAAGCCTCGCCGTGGGTAGGGGGTAGGGTGGAGGCGGGCATAGGCCCATTGCCCCATTTGCCGGCTGGGAACTGACTCCATGCCTGCACCACCTTACCGCCCCAGATACCTGCCCAGGCCATACCCGACACACAAAATAGCAATAACAAAACAGACAGCCAAGTGCCTAAAGTGGCGTGTATGGTGACGAAGGTTGAGCGTTTGTTGTTTAGCTTGGCATCTGGAATCAGCATGGCTTTGATCGATTTACGGCGGTACCACCAAAGATACCAACCCGTTAATACCAGTAGCGTGGTGAGTGATGCTGCAGTCTCTAGCAGATAATCACCAACTTTTCCGATAAGCAAATCAGAGTGGATATTGTCAAAGGTATGGTAAAGGTTGCTGTCGCTAGGGGCGATTTTTATGACTTTTGCGCTATAAGGGTCGACAGCGACCATGGTCTGGCCTGTCTCTGAGCCCACGCGAAATAAAGCCACATTGTGATCGCTTTTGGGCGCAATATATTGCTTTAGCGTGCCATCAGGGACAGCGCTCAAAGCACTATGGGCCTGTACCGATACAGGCGTTATCGTGTCTTGTTTGGAGACAGTGAGCAGCTCATTATTTGGCCCCACTGTATTGGCCATAAACAGCATACCCAGCGCTGATAACGAGAGTATGAGTAAAAAAGGCGCAATAAACATGCCGGCATAGAAGTGCCATCGCCAAATAGTGGCGTATTTTTTATTGTTTTTGCCATCACCTTTAGCTGGCTTATTAATATTGGGCTTGGCAGTGGTGTGTAAAGGAGCAGGAGGCTTGTTGAGCGGATTATTTGCCGGGGTATCGGCAAGGCCATGTAAAGGGGGATTTGACGGAATGTTTGACGGGCTCATGAGTGGATATTCCAATATTCTGCCTAATAACAGCAGTTAACTCAATAGGATCTGTAGCAAAGCAAGGCAGGTATTCTACACCTCTCATGGGTATTTTTATAATGCGAATTTGGCTCATTTTTGCATCGAATGTTTTAAATACATCGAATATTTTAAATACCGAATTACAGTTACACCCACAATCACAGCCACAGTCACAGCCATAAAAAAAGAACCCACAGTATCGGAGTTCTTTTTGACACTTAGTCTTTTATGTAGCGACTGATTTAGAGGGGAATAACGGCCATCTGGGAGGGCTTAAACACTAGGCGGCCAAGGGCGATCGGCATCGCTTTTAATCCACTCGGCCACATAGCCTGTGGGCGGTAGTTTCCAGTCAGATTTACCCAGCGCATCTAGCACCTGTTGGGTCTGCAAAACGCGTCCACCTTTGGTCACGCCAGTACGCAGTAGTGCCGAAGAGCAAGGCTGACCCTTAACCCACATTGACTGCTCCACATAGATCCAGCGCTCATCAATAGCAGCAATACGCGTCTTGATGGTGACCAAGTCAAAAGCCCGAATACGCTTGCGGTATTGAATGGTACTGCCTGCCACCACCAGTCCCCAGCGGTTCTCAAGCAGCTGCTTGCCTAAGCCACTGCGCACCGCAAAGTCGGTACGACCCAAGTCATATAAGGTAAACACGCGGCCGTTATTCATCTCCAAGAAGTTATCGATATCCGTCAGGCTGCAGCGAAACTGCATCGTGGCTACATCTTCTAGGCCAACGGTGTCCCCTTTTTTTTGGGCGACAATCGCCTTAACAATAGATTTGGTATAACGATAAAAAGGATACATACACAGGTCTCAAGATTGAAGGTAGGACTTAGATTATGCGCAAAACTGTCCTGCTTTCAAAGCAGCGGGCGTGCCTAAGGCGTCACCCGCAACCATTTTCTTGAGACCATAGGCAGATAGTAGCCGCCTTTATGAAGAGTGAGTAGCCTCATCGATGCCTACTGATTTAAAGTAAGCACTGACGGTTTCTGGAATCCAGTTGATATCGAACTTACCCTCTTTTGTGCTGGGTTTAGCGGCGCCATTTCGAGTGGTTTTAGCGGCTTTGGGTTGGTAGCGCAAATAGCCAATATGACCGCCATGCTTGGTGTCTAAGATAGTGACTTGGTCAGACACATCATTGGCGGTGGCGGTAAAGCCGATAAAGGGGTCATCTTTGGCACTGATCAGCAGCATAGGGTGGGTCACATCACCAAGATGGGGCAGAGCCGATGAGCGATAGTAGTAATCCGTATTTGAGCGGTAGCCATGGCGCGGCGCTGTAAATATGGTATCAAAATCACTGATACGATCGACCGACTTAATGGCTTCAATCTCCTCTTCACTGATCTCATTGAGCAAGGCTTTTTTAATAATGGGATTGAGCAGATATGGGGTGTAAATCTTATGGCTGACAAAACGGTGCATACTTACCGCAGCAGAAGACATATCTACTGGAGCTGAGACCACCACTGCCGCTTCACACTGTGCGTCATCTGCGTATTCGCCCATATATTTGGCCAAGGCATTACCACCTAGCGAGACCCCAACGGCATAGATATTCTGATAATGCTGTCTTAAAGTTTGTAGCATGTGATGAATCTCAGCGGTATCGCCGGCGTTATAGAATACTCGGCCTTTAGCCGGGACGCCGCCGCAGCTACGAAAGTGCGCCACCACAAAGTGCCACCCTTCAGCGTGCATCTGATGCGCCAATACTCGGGCATAGTGGCTGTCACTGCTGCCCTCCATACCATGGAACAATACCACAAGCGGGGTTGTTTCGATTTTATCATCGGTATTATCTACCGGATGTGCATCATAAAAGTCATATGCCACATCGCTTTCATTCAACGAGTCGCGCAGGATTTCACGTCTGTATTTAGGCGCCTGTGGGGCAACAAACTTTGGCAAAATGGTTTGTAAATGCGGGTTGCTTAACCAAAATGGAGGGTTAAAAGGCGGAGGATTAAATTGGCCTCTTTTGCTCAATGAGAGTTGAGATCTGGCGGTGGCTCTTTTCTTTTTGGCAGCTTTTACGGCCACAATTCTTGTTTGTAATTTTATTTGTTTTTTTATTAGATCGATCATAGCAATGAGCTCATCTTGTTATTGGTATAAAAATATTATTGATACAGATGAAAAAGGCCAATAACTTCTCCGTCATCAACGGGTCGTTATCAACCTTTCAGAACGCTATAATGCCGTTAAAATGAGAAAAAACCAACAACTTTCAGTGAACGATTGGTTACTGAGATTTGTTATATTATGTTATTCCTGCTCCAATAGCCTGCCATATATGCTCAAACGCTCTTTTAGCGCCTCGACATCAGCCTCTGGCAAACTGGCAGTTAAGGTAACACACTTACTATAGCTGACATCACCAATTTCACCGCCCATGTCCTCTACCACATAGCGCACTTGCGATTCATTGGCAAAATCCGCCTCAATCTCAACCTGAGTCATCGGCACATAAGTAGTGAGGGTCATCTCATCTACCACGGCCTGAGCTGAGCCGGCATAAGCCCGAGTCAAGCCACCAGCACCGAGCTTGATACCGCCAAAATAACGCACCACTATGACAATCACATTGCCAATACTTTTGTGCTGCAACACATTAAGGATCGGCCGCCCAGCAGTCCCATTGGGCTCTCCATCATCATCGAAACCGGCACTGGTGGTGTTATTGGGATCACCGATTATGTAAGCCCAACAGTGATGGCGGGCATCGGGATATTTGGCTCGCAATTGTTCCACGTGAAACATAGCTTTTTCACGGCTGTGAACCGGATAGGCGTAAGTAATAAAGTCAGACTTCTTGATTTCAAGTCGGGCGCTAACGGGCGCAGCTAAGGTTTGATAAGTCATAAGCGTTAGGGATTTAAGCGTTAGGGATTTAAGCGTTAGGGATTTAAGCGTTAGGGGTTATAGGTTATCGGGCTATAGATTTGTGAGTGGTTGATTAAAAATAAAAATAGACAAACTGCCAAAAATAGGTCGGGTCAAAAAAGTCATCAATCGCACCTAGAGCGGGTGTGTTAAACTGTGAATCATATTAACCACCCAAAAATATTTATATCTGATAAGTGAGGTTACCGCTATTTTGTATAGTAGACCCATTCAGTTATAGAACCAAGGATACCATAAATGCGTTTAGACAAATTTATCAGCAAGGCCACCGAACTGTCCCGTAAAGAAGCGAAAAAAGTGCTGCACGCCAGTGAGATTACGGTCAATGATGAAGTAGTAAAAGATGGCAGCGTACACGTTGATGTGCTTAATGATGAAGTGATGTGGGCCGGTGAGCCGTTATCAGTGGCGACCGGTAGCCGCTATATTTTATTGCATAAGCCTGAAGGCTTTGAGTGTACCCTAAAACCCAAAGAATATCCGATTGTTACTGAACTTATCGCAGTGCCTGAGCTGAGTAACTTGCGTATCGCAGGCCGTCTTGATGTGGATACCACCGGTGCCTTAATCTTAAGTGATGATGGCAGCTGGCTACACCGAGTGACCAGCCCGCGTCATCTGCATGAAAAGGTGTATGAATTAACCTTAGCCGATGCTATGGATGAAGAGGCGCAAGCGCATGCGATCAAAAAAGTAGGCCAAGGCATCTTGCTAGATGGCGATTATGAGCCGACCAAGCCTGCGTTATTAGAATTCATTGATGAGACCCACGCGCGTCTAATTTTGACCGAAGGTAAATACCATCAAGTCAAACGTATGATGGCCTATTTTGGCAATAAAGTTGTTGAGCTACACCGTGCCAGCATTGGCGGCATAACACTTGAAGGATTAGAGAAAGGCGATAGCCGCTTCTTGACCGAAGATGAGGTAAATAGCTTCTAAATGATAGTAAGTTTATTCGTTTTTTTATTTAAATGGGCACTTTAGGTGCCCATTTTTTTTGTCTATTTATGAGGCTGCTTAACGAGATTGCGCGCAGTAAGGGCAGGGTAGACGACAGGGTAAATGACTAAACGAAATCTAGCCGGCGTTGTCTGCCTAACAAAATATAACAAATAGAGTCATCGGGGTAGGATAAATAAGCTATTGTTATTATATCAATGCTGCTAAGAACATCCTTGCGGTCGGGCTTGACCGTCTAGATGTACAATCCCCTCGGTTTAGAGAGGGGAGGAAGTCAATTGTCCTCAGTACTTGTTATTGCATTAAGCGCTGAAATTAGGAGCTGTCATGTCGCACTTTTTAAACACACTTAGGCTCATATGCAGTAAATCATTGACCCTATCGCTAGCTATGCCAGTTCTACTATCGGCCTTGGTCATCATGCCCTCAGCCCATGCTGATTTGTCAGCCTTTAATGAGGCCTATGACAAGCTTGCTGCCAACGATAGCAGCCCATTAAAAGCGCCAACGCCGCAGCAACAGGATTTTATTAAGCAGATACTGAGTAATGCGGGTATGATGACGCCCATTGCCTCTATACAGCCTTCAAAGCTGCCTTCTATGTACCAGATAACCTTGGTACAAAATCCCTCAACTGAGCCGCAGCCACCACTGCACATCACCGCTGACGGTGCTTATATTTTGCAAGGCGAATTAAAGCCCAATCCCAGTCCAGTAAAAGTCCCCACGCCGCAGCAATTACCGAGCAAAACTTTAAGTGGGATGCCAGTCAGTGATGATTTGCGAGCCTCTATGTTAAAAAACAGCAGCCTATTAAAGAATATGACGCCCGATGTGGCGCTATATCACACCGCCGTGCCAGGGGTGATTTGGGGCGCAACCTTAAAGGGGCAGCCTTTTATTACCAATACTGAGGCCACTGTATTTACCAGTGGTGAGATTTCGGTCATTGAAAATGGTCAATTTGCCGGTCTAGATGCTGATTTTGAACAAAAGAAGAACCTTCATGTCCTCTCTAGTCTTGATGACGACAATCTGGTCATTTATCCGGCGACCACCACCGAAAAAGCAGTCATTTATGTCGCCACCGACATCAATTGTCCTTATTGCCGAGTTCTACATCAGGATATGGCCAAGCTGAATGCCAAAGGTGTGACCGTTAAAGTCATCGCTTATCCTTACTATGAGCAGTCACCAGAACAAATGCGTCAGATATGGTGTACCGCTGACAAAGCAGCTCGTAAACAAGCCTTAGATGAAGCGATGAGTGGCAAGCCTGTGAGCAATACCTGTCGCAGTGGCATCGATCATCTAAAGGCAAATCAGGTGAAGGCAGCAGGGCTGGCAGTATTTGCTACGCCTGCTATTTATCGAGAAGATGGGGCGGCATTTAATGCACCCTATAAAGACCCAAGTTTTCTCCCTTTTTTAGGGCTAAATTAACGCCTGAAGGCCGAACGAAATGTTAAGCGGCTAAGGCAACACCACGTTAATAATTTTCCAGCCAATTAGACCCTCACGCTGCATCTGTAGCGTCAGCGGGTAGCCTTTAACTTGACCTGACAGGGTAAAGCAGTTGATGCCGCAGTAAGACAGCTTTGGTTTGGCGCTGTCCTCGCCACTTTGAACATGGCTTTCAAGCTCTGTGGATTGTGCACTCATAATCTGCTGCATTTGGTTTTTGAGTACCGCATTGATATCACCGCGCTGCACGATGATGTCTTGAATCAAGCGCTGCAAATCCACCTTATTACTGGCAATAGCCCACGCGGCAGCAAGCTCTTTGGTGGCTTGATTGGCTTGGCCTTGGGTATTAATTAGGCTACGGATATTTTCCTCAGTGACCGCCTTAGTGACTGACGCATGGATGAACTCATCGGCCGCTTCGGTTAATGCTTCACCGCCCAATTGTGCCACCAGCGGATACTGCTGCAAAGTGTTGGCAAACTTGCTGGTGAGCTGGTTTTGGATATTGGGCTGTAGCTGCTCAAAGTCGATGTGATGGGTCAAAGTAGCGCCATCATGGGTGTCATAAGCATTCTTGAGTTGATACGCAGCGTAGTAAGGTGATCCTGCAAAAATCACAACGGCAATAATAACTAGGCTAATCAGTAAAAATTTTAATGATTTCATAG
This sequence comes from Psychrobacter sp. YP14, assembly GCF_003209315.1. Taxonomy (NCBI): domain Bacteria; kingdom Pseudomonadati; phylum Pseudomonadota; class Gammaproteobacteria; order Moraxellales; family Moraxellaceae; genus Psychrobacter; species Psychrobacter sp. YP14. The sequence continues at coordinate 58,708 of NZ_CP029789.1, forward strand.
AGGCGAGGTATCAACTTCAATAAATAACAGGGAGAATAGGGCGATTTTAGCATAATTGCTTGATAATTGAGGTGTTTGTCACCATTAAACAGGCAAAGTATTGATTAATTATTTTGAATCATTTAAACCATTGTGTGTTTAGTACCCATTTTAATGCCAACTATAAATGTGTTTCACGTGAAACATAGCCGGCATGTTGATAGGAGCCTCCATGAGTAAGCGAGATTTTTACGAAGTTTTAGGCGTTGATAGAAGCGCAGATGAGCGCGAGATTAAAAAGGCCTACCGTAAACTGGCCATGAAATACCACCCAGATCGTAATTCTGATGATCCTGATGCAGAAGAAAAATTCAAAGAAGCCTCGATGGCTTATGAAGTATTAAGCGATAAAGAAAAACGCTCAGCCTATGACCGCATGGGTCATGCAGCCTTCGAAAATGGCATGGGTGGCGGCGGCTTTGGTGGCGCAGGTGCGGGTAACTTCCAAGACATCTTCGGTGATATCTTTGGTAACTTCGGTGATATCTTCGGTCAATCTCGTGGGGGCGGTGGTCGTCAGCGCCGTGGCTCAGACTTACGCTATGTCATTGAGCTGAGCTTAGAAGAGGCCGTACGAGGCTGCAAAAAAGAAATCAGCTTTACCGCACCTGCCCCTTGTGAAACTTGTGATGGTAAAGGCGCTAAGAATGCCTCAGATATCCAAACGTGTAGTACTTGTGGTGGCCATGGTCAAGTACGCATGCAGCAAGGCTTCTTTGCAGTGCAGCAAACCTGTCCTAACTGTGGCGGCAGCGGTCAAGAGATTAAGAACCCTTGTAATGACTGCCATGGTACTGGCGTAAAAGATAAGTCACGCACCCTAGAGGTCTCTATCCCAGCCGGTGTTGACGATGGTGACAGAGTACGCTTGGCCGGTGAAGGCGAAGCGGGAGGCGCAGGCGTCCAAAACGGCGACTTATATGTTGAAGTGCGTGTCAAAGAACACCCTGTGTTCAAGCGCCAAGGTGCTGACCTTTATATGGATGTACCTGTGAGTATTACCGATGCGGCGCTCGGCAAAGAAGTGGAAATCCCAACGCTTGATGGCAAGGTCAAAATCAAAGTAGCTGAAGGCACCCAAAGTGGTAAGCTACTGCGTGTCCGCGGCAAGGGTGTCACCCCTGTACGCACCACCATGAAAGGCGACTTAATCTGCCGTATCATGGTTGAGACGCCTGTGAACCTAACCCGTGAACAAAAAGATTTACTGCGTCAGTTCCAAGACACTTTAGATGGTGACAGCAAGCATCATCAGTCGCCCAAGAAAAAATCTTTCTTTGAAAAGTTAGGCGATCTGTTTGACTAAGATAGCTTAGATGGCTCAGTTATGGCCCATATGTTTCACGTGAAACGTATGGGTTTTTTTGTGGGCTATCTGCTACTCCCCTTATGGCTAGATAATGGGGCAATCAAAATCAAAGGACGACTGTCAGGTAGACGTCAAACTTATCATGGCAACTTGCAAATTTAGCAGCATAGATAATCATGCTATTATTAGCCTCATACAGATTACTTAAAGGATAAAATAATGACTCAGACTGCATCACAGACCATCAAAGTAGGCGTGATTGGTGCCGGCGGCCGGATGGGGCGCATGTTAATTGAAGCGGTACACAACAATGCTAACACCGTATTGGCTGCCGCCATTGAGCGCAGTGGCTCAAGTCTTATCGGGGTAGATGCGGGCGAATTGATTGGTCAACACAAAAATCAGGTCGCCTTATCAGATGACTTAGCCGCTGAGCTTGGCAACATTGATGTGCTAATCGACTTTAGCTTGCCTGACGCCACTGAAAAAAATGTGCAGTTGTGCGCGAAGCACAAGGTGGCGATGGTGATCGGTACCACAGGCCTCAGTGAAGCCCAAGAAGCCATGCTTAATGCCGCCAGTGCTCAAATCCCTGTGGTATATGCCGGCAACTATTCTACTGGTGTTAACGTGTCATTAAAGCTTATTGAGATGGCCGCTAAGGCTTTTGGTGATAGCGCTGATATCGAAGTCATTGAGTCACATCACAAGCACAAAGTCGATGCGCCTTCAGGTACCGCCTTTATGATGGCCAATGCCGCTGCTACCGCCCGTGGTCAGGACTTAAAACAAGTGGCTGTCTATGGCCGAGAGGGGCAAACTGGCGAGCGAAAACCAGGTAGCATTGGCATCCACGCTATTCGCGGCGGTGAAATCATTGGTGACCACAGTGTGATGCTAATAGCAGATGGTGAGATGGTGGAGATTAAGCATCATGCCCGTGAGCGTATGACCTTTGCCGCAGGTGCTGTGCGTGCGGCCACTTGGGTAGTGGCGCAGGCCGCAGGTCGCTATGACATGCAAGATGTGCTGGGCCTAAAGGGCTAAGGGCTGAGCCGCTCTGCTTTGATCTTCTAAATGGCCTAAAGTCAAAAAAGCCCATCACAGTTAAGTGTGATGGGCTTTTTTTTTGGGTTTGATGTTTACCACGGTATCGTTAGCGACTAGGCTTTGTTGTGCTGTAGTTGCTTTTCACGGGTTTTAAGATATTTTTTGACCTTATCACGGGCACGGGTCTGCTTTAGGCGTGATAAATAATCGACGAACAAGACACCGTTTAAGTGATCCATTTCATGCTGGATACACACTGCCAATAGGCCTTCTGCAATCTCTTCAAAGGCATTCCCATCTGCATCAAGCGCTTCGATTTTCACTTTTACTGGACGATCCACTGAATCATAGACATCTGGTACCGATAGGCACCCTTCCTCGTAAGGCTTTTTATCTTCCACCAACGGGGTAACTTTGGGGTTAATAAATACCCGAGGCGAGTCATTGTTTTCAGACAAATCCATGACGATAAGCTGAATATGACGATCCACTTGAGTGGCTGCAAGCCCAATGCCTTTGGCGTCATACATGGTTTCAATCATGTCTTTGATAAGCTGTTTTATTTCAGCATCAACAGTTTTGATCGGCTCTGCGATGGTACGCAGCCTAGGGTCGGGGTAGCTTAAAATCGGTAATATGGCCATAAGAAATCACGCAATGAGTTAATTAATAGGTAAATGAGAGATGCAATTAAACGAAAAGTGCCGTTAAATAAAACGTGTAATTAAATCAAAAATGCAATAAGAGACAGTCGTTAGACTATTATATCTAACTGAATGAGGGGGGAGGGCATAAATATCAAGGTGCTACATTCAAAAAAGGCGAGTCAAAAAAAGGTGAATCAAAAAAAGCGGACTTGAGGAGAAGTCCGCTGCAAACATAGTTAGGGTTACCGCTTGTTATTATTATTATTTAGTGAGCCATTTGATCTCATAAGATGTTTGCGCTCAATCACGTCTTAATCGTGCTCTATTAGCGTTTGCTCATGATCAATTCATAGATGAACAATAAGATAATAGCACCAATTACTGAGAAAGCCAGACCGATAAAGCCGCCATCAGCGTTCATGCCAATTGCACTGGCGATAAAGCCACCAACTAACGCCCCTGCGATACCTAGTACGATGGTCATAATCCAGCCCATAGCATCGTTGCCTGGCTTAATAGCACGTGCCAATAAACCGGCAATCAAACCTATAATAATTGTCCAAATAATACTCATGAAGTCTCTTCCTTACAAAAATTGTGATGGTGTTTTAACCATCTAATATGTTTAACTAATAATTTTAATAGTCGTTTTATAAGTTACTTATACCGTCGCTAAGACGGTACAGAACTTTCTAATAAGGATTTTAATCAATAACTTATACAGGTGCTAAGGCTGAATTGTTAAGTACGTACGAGCTATGTGAGTTTAGTTGGGCGATTGATTGAAATTGGCAGTTTTTGGGTAATTGATTGTATAATTTATATAGAGTTTTGTTTCAAGCGAGGTTGATACATAAAAAAGCCCCATTGTGTTACCAATGAGGCCGTCTTATGTATTTGATGTGATTAAAAAATCAGTCTTTTTTTAGTGCCGCAATAAAGCGCTGATGAATGCCCTCAAAGCCGCCATTAGACATAATGATAATGGCGTCATCTTGAGAAGATTGGCCAAGCTTGGCGCAAATATGGTCAATGATCTTTTGGGTGTCATTCATCACGTATTGCTGGTTGCTGATATTAGCGCCCTCAATGACATCAGTTAGACCCCATTCCAAACCGGCAGGCTCATACCAGATCACCTCATCTGCCAGCTGTGCTGAAGCCGCCAGATTGTCCTTGTGTACCCCAAGCTTCATGGTATTGCTGCGCGGCTCAATAATGGCCCAAATTTTGGCGCCTTTTAATTTCTTTTTGGCACCATCTAAGGTGGTGGTAATCGCTGTGGGATGATGGGCAAAGTCATCAAATACTTTTATTCCAAAAGTGCTGCCACTCTCAGCAGCGCCTAGCTCTGCGATCAGCTCCATGCGGCGCTTAATACCAGAGAACTGCGATAACGCCGCACAAGCATCGGCCACGCTGATACCGATGTCATAAGCGGCCGCCACGGCCACCATAGCATTCTCGACATTGTGACGGCCACTCATGCCCCAGTGTACCTCGCCACTCAAGACGTCGCCTTGGGTATTGGTGAAGTGAATGGCAAATTGACTGCCATCTTCGCTGATAAGCTCAGCCTGCCAGGCGATAGAATCATCTTGGACGGCTTTATCTTGAACGCTCTTATCTTGCTGCCCGTTATTGGCAATCTGGGTGCGCCAGATGGGGGTCCAGCAGCCTTTGTCTATGGTGGCCTCTAAGCTTGGCGTATGAGCCGGCATAATAATTTGCCCAGAGCTTGGGATCATACGAATCATATGGTGGAACTGCGTCTGAATGGCATCCAAATCTTTAAAAATGTCAGCGTGATCAAACTCAAGGTTATTCAAGATAGCGGTACGCGGGCGATAATGTACAAATTTTGAGCGTTTATCAAAGAAGGCTGAGTCATACTCATCGGCTTCAATCACGAAGTAACCACGCCCGCCTTGGGCATTTTTATCAGCGCCCAAGTAGCTGCTGTGAGCAAAGGCTTTAGTCAGATTGTCATTCTCGCTCTCGACCAAAGGCACACCACCAATTAAGAAGCCGGCATCGATACCGCAGTAATGCAGCACCCAAGCGAGCATAGTGGTGGTGGTGGTTTTTCCATGAGTACCCGCCACCGCCAATACATGGCGATGTTGTAACACATGCTCTGACAAAAACTGCGGCCCTGAGGTGTAGGGTATGCCAGTATCCAGCATGTACTCTACCGCTTCAATGCCCCGTTTCATGGCATTGCCCACGATAACCAAGTCAGGCGCAGGCTGTAAATGAGTGGCGTGATAGCCTTCTTGAATACTGACCCCAGCACGTTCTAGCTGAGTGGACATAGGGGGATAAATATTGGCGTCAGAACCGGTGACAGTATGGCCAAGATCGCGAGCCAACAATGCAAGTGACCCCATAAATGTGCCACAGATACCTAAAATATGAACGTGCATGGAACCTCTGATGTCTATCTAATAAATGAAAGCTAAATGAATGAACGCTGATGCACTACTAAGCGGTGCGCTTGCTAATAATACGCCATAAGACCAGTAGGTTAACCAAAATCAACGCGGTAAACAAGATAAGCGCTTGTTCTGGGATAGATAAGCCCAAAAATCTCCAGCTGATCTCAGCACATTCACCTGAACCGGATAAAACTTGATTAATCACCTGCTTCATCGGTAACGCCTCAAGGAAGTAATCCAGACCAGGGCCACACGCCGGTACTTGATCAGCGGGCAAATGTTGAATCCACACATGACGCGCTGCCACACCTGCCGACCATAATATACCAGCCATTGACCCTATCCACAGCAGTAATTGCATTCCCATTTTTTTGGGATGGCCCACAGCAGCAATCAGCGAAAATCCGCCCATGACCATCAAGCCGATACGTTGAAAAATACACAAGGGGCAAGGTTCAAGCCCTTTGTAGTTTTGCAAAAATATAATGGCAAATAGCATGGCTACGACAGAGGCGATGAACAAAATAAAGTTTAACGCACGGTAAGTGAGGAGACGCTGCATAAAAGTTTGCTCCTTAGGAACACTAACAAAGAGAGCCAGTATAATTAGCTAATACAGCTAATAATGATATCGGCAACATTAAGCGTTATATTCTAAACTCAAAAACCAGATTCAAAAAATTATTTCTGTGAACAGCTCAGATAAGGCTTTGCATCATTTGTGGTCGCTTCTTGACAGCCTAATAACCCTTATTGTCTGGCAAAACCTGACACGCTGATGATGAGCTCAAAAGCCTTTATCTATAATGCTGAATATAGTCATAGAAGTCTTGTGAGTCGTCTTTTTCAAGCTCCTGCTGCTGTAGCCAAGATTTTTCGGCCAACACTTCATATTTGGCCTGAGTTTTTGGACTCAATGAGCTGCGCAGGATAGATTCACGGTGCTGCTGGGCTAGGGCATGACCCAGCTGCCAAGTGCTGCCCAGTCTTTCGGTATCGGCCAAGACTTGAGCGGACAAGGTGGCATCGGGGTATACCGCTTTGCCTAGCATTAAGGTGACGGCCACACGATAATTATTGCCGCCATATTCTGCATCTAATAACGTGGCTAGAGGCATCATGGCCTCTAAGTGCTGCTGCATCCACTCGCTTAGGTTTTGCTCGCTACCGTCACAAGTTTGGATGGTCAAGTCTGGAGCACGACCGTTATTGACCACACGCTCAAGGTTTTCTGCCAGTACCGCATCCTCTTCTGGCAGTAAGTCAGGTGAGTCGGTAAGCAGGCAGTACAGTGCCAATACTTCTAAGAAACAGGCGGTCGATAAGCGAATACCGATATCACTATAGGGGTCTAAGTCAACGGCTCTAAACTCCACATAAGCGATGCCGCGCGCCTCTAAGGCATGGCTTGGAGCTTCTTCAGACTCAGCAATTTGTTTGGGGCGGATTGGGCTGTAGTATTCATTTTCGATCTGTAAAATATGATCGTTAATCTGAATCGGATTGCCCTCATCGTCATCTAGACCAAGCTCGGTAAAGCCTGAGAACGGGGTATTGATAGCGCGGCGCAGACCTTCGATATATTCAGGTAAATTGTTATAGCGGATGTCTAATTGATCTTGAACACTGTTGGTATAGCCCAATTTGCCCATACGCAGACTGGTGGCTTTGGGACTATAGTAAGTGGTGTTATTCATCAGCTGTAAGTTGTGCTTACGGCCAGTTAAGAAGCAAGGACATACTGAGGGACTGGCGCCAGTTAAATACAGCACCAAGCTGCTCATGCGCTTAAAGTTACGAATCAGGCCTAAGTATTTGGCGTTTTTAAATTCGCTCAATGACTCTAATTGCTCCGACTTAGGGGTGTTGTCACGCCAAGCGCTGAATAAATCGTCCCCAAATGACAGGTTGTAATGCAGACCGGCGATGGTTTGCATCCGGCGACCATAACGTATGCCAAGCCCACTGCGATATAAAGTCTTTAAGCGGCCGACATTAGAGCTGCCATATTCGGCCAGAGGAATGTCATTGTCATCGGATGAGAGCATACAAGGCATAGACAGCGGCCACATCAGCTCCCCATCTTCTAAAGACTGATACACCAAAACATGCAGCTCACGCAGCATATTAAGGGTCTCGGCCACAGTGGACTTAGGCGAGGTGATCAGCTCAAGTAAGCTCTCTGAATAATCGGTGGTGATATAAGGATGGGTCAATTTTGAGCCCAAAGATTGAGGATGCGGCGTCTGAGCCAAGTATCCATCAGACTGCATTCTTAACCCCTCTTTTTCTATACCACGCAACATGCCAGATAAGTGCTGGCTGGTTAACCAAGAGGGTATTAGAGGCTGGTGATTTGGGGCGGTTACTTCAGTCATACTATAGTCTCAAAATCAAAGGGGCCCATCACTGTTATTATAATTTTCAGTGGATATGGCGTTGTTTCTATCGGCAATATTTGGCCATTTATATTGTGATTAAGTGTAGCTTAAACCCATTTAAAAATCATATGTGGTTACAAATGATTGTAAAACAATAGGTAATAAGTCTTCAAAATATAGTTAAAAAATAACCGCTACAGTCTAAATAAAGACAGCTTGTAGCGGTTTTATGGCATTACTTTGCACAATAACGTGTCATTAGCAATCAGGTCTTTGGTATTCATAACTTATCTGCTTGAAATAAAAGCAGATATGGCAGGCTAAGCGATAGACGGTGTCAGAAGTTAAAGCAATGTGGTAGAGCGGTGACACTCATGTTGCCAAGGGCTTTAACCCAATGCTTAATGTGGGTCACAGCCTAAATAGAAAAAGAGGAGCCACAGCCGCAAGTGGTGGTCGCATTGGGGTTGGTTACCACGAAGCGTGCCCCTTCAAGCCCTTCTGTATAATCTACCGTTGAGCCTTGCAGGTATTGGTAACTGAGTGAGTCGACCAATAAGGTAACATCGGCATTCTCAAAACTGGCATCATCTTCGCCTTCTTCATCAGCGAAGTTAAAACCGTATGAAAAACCCGAACACCCACCACCAGTGACATACACTCGTAGCATAAGGTTGTTATCGCCTTCTTCTTCACGTAATTTGCGAACTTTATTAGCCGCACTGTCAGTTAGGGTAATGGTAGTCATAGTATCCTCGTAAAGCGCAAAACTTCACTGAACGTAAAATCAAATAGTCACACGCACCTGTCTTACAATAAGCAAAGAGGCAGATGAATAACTTAGCAGTGATTTTACGGTTATTTAAATTATTAGTCATTCAGTATAGCATAATGAGGCATAATGCTTGATTTTCAATGTCGCATAGCTGACCCTTTGTCCGTTTTTTGTTGAAAAAATTGTTAACTGGCTTAACCCGCGAAGAAATAACCAAAAGTGATTATTATCCATGATTGAATTTAATAAAGTTAGTGTCCGCCGTGATGGTAGAGTGCTATTTTCAGAGGCCACCTTTCAGATCCATCCGGGTCAAAAAGTGGGGTTGACCGGCAATAATGGTACCGGCAAATCCACCCTTTTTGGGGTAATCTTAACCTATATGGGTGAGCGCACCACCGATGAGCTGACCGTGGATGCGGGCAATATCAGTATTCCAAGCGGCTGGGAAGTGGCGCATATGGCGCAGGAAGTCGAGGGCAGCGCTCAGCCGGCCATTGACTATGTGCTAAGCGGTGATAAAGAGTGGTATGAGATTAACCAAAAAATGATGGCGCCTGATGAGTTAAGCGATGATGACATTGCACACCTGTATCAGCGCTTTGATGAGATTGATGGCTATCGTACGCCGACCACAGCGGCGCAAATTATGGCCGGACTTGGGTTTCAGCCCACTCAGCATGAGCTGCCGGTGAATGATTTTTCAGGCGGCTGGCGCATGCGCTTAAACTTGGCCAAAACCTTGATGAGTCGTGCTGACTTGCTACTGCTTGATGAACCCACCAACCATTTGGACTTAGATGCCATTTTATGGCTTGAGGACTGGATTGCTAAGTTTGATGGCACTGTCCTGCTGATCTCACATGACCAAACTTTTTTGGATGCCACCATTGGCTTTATTTTGCATGTCGAAAATCAGCGCTTGACCTTATATACCGGCAACTATTCGCAATTTGTGCGTACCCGCAGTGAGCGTCTGGCGCAGCAGCAGCAAGCTTATGAGAAGCAAGAAACCACGCGTGCTCATTTAGAAGACTTTGTACGCCGCTTCCGTGCCAAAGCGTCTAAAGCGAAGCAGGCGCAAAGCCGCTTAAAGCAACTCGAGCGTATGGCCGACCTGTCGCCTGTGATGGCAGACAACCCCTTTACTTTCCAGTTTTATGAGCCCAGTCACATGAGCTCACCTCTGATTTCGCTTAAGGGTGCGGACATTGGCTATAACGGTAAGCCGCTATTGACCCACACCAGTCTGGAGATTACCCCTGACACCCGCATTGGTCTGCTGGGTATGAATGGCGCGGGCAAGTCGACCTTGATCAAGGCCTTGGTGGGGGAGCTTGAGCCAATTACCGGAACTTATAAAGTATCGGACACCCTGCATATTGGCTATTTTAACCAGCATCAAATGGACAGCTTAGATGCAGAAGCCACGCCGCTGATTATGATGCGTCGTTTGGCCGGCAAAACCTCGGATGCTGAATTAAGATCATTTTTAGGCAGTTTTGATTTTCGTGGTGACCGTATTGATACCCCAAGCAAGCTATTCTCAGGGGGTGAGCGTGCTCGCTTAACGTTGGCACTGATCGTCTGGCAAAAGCCCAACGTCTTGGTGCTTGATGAGCCGACCAACCATTTGGATTTGCAAATGCGTCAAGCGTTGACCATGGCGCTACAAGGCTTCGCTGGTGCGGTAGTCTTGGTGTCGCATGACCGTGAATTGATTGCCAATGTCTGTGATGAGCTGTATCTGGTGCACAATGGCAAGCTGCAAGAGTTTGAAGGGGATGTCTCAGACTATGGTAAGTGGCTGTCTGAGCAGCGCAAATCTGATGCCAAAGAGGCGGCAAAAGAAAGCCGTGATGCCAAAACGGTTCAAGCGGCAGCTGCCAAAAAAGCAGAAGAGGCCAAAAAAGCCGCAGCAGCTAAAGCGGCGGCTGAAGACAATCAGCTGACCAAAGAAGAGCGCCGCAAATTGGCCGCAGAGCAGCGTAAGCTCACTGCCCCCATTCGTAAGCGTATTGAGCAAGCTGAAAAGCAGCTGGATAAAGTGGCCGCAAGCTTAGAGGCGCTGGAGCAGAAGCTGGCTGATACCTCACTGTATGAGGACAACCGCAAAGATGAGCTGTTAACGCTGCTTGATGAGCAGGCCAAGCTACAGCAGCAGCAAGCTTCGCTTGAAGAGGATATGCTGATGGCGATGACTGAGCTTGAACAGTATGAGTCGTAAAGTGGGTATATAAAACCATACTGCCCAAACTGTTATGAAGCGTTATAAAAAAAGAGCCGTTAAACGGCTCTTTTTTTGTGGAAATTTATCTGTCAAAACCTAAGCCATTGCCTTTAATTAACCGACGAGCACAAAAAAGTATCAATAAGCAATGGTGAAATATGAGTTAATAACCCTTATATATACCGATATAAAGCAACTCTTTAGACCGCTTAAATAAGGATAATAACAATGGCAGAAAAAAGTTTTTATGAGGTTTTGGGTGTCAGCAAAGACGCCTCAGAACAAGAGATTAAAAAGGCTTATCGTAAATTGGTTCGCAAATATCATCCGGATGTCAGTGATGCCAAAGATGCCGATGAAAAAATTGCAGAAATCAATAATGCCTATGAGACTTTAAGAGATAAAGAAAAACGCGCCCAGTACGATGCGATGCAGGCCAATCCCTTTGCAGGTGCAGGCTTTGGTAGCGGTGCAGGATTTGGTAGCGGTGGCTCTGGAGCACAAGGTGGCTTTAGATGGGAGGACATCAAAGATCAGTTCGGGGAAGGGGCACCATTTGGCAGTGGTAGCTTCCGCTTTGATGATATTTTTTCAGCATTTGGTGCCGGCAGGGGTGGTGCTCAGTCCTCTCGTCAATCTGGCTTTGAGGGCTATGACCACTTTGGCAGTGGCTTTAAAGATGCAGGCCCAGCGCCCGGTCAAGACCAACACGCTGAGATTAATGTCAGCTTAGACTCGGTATACAGCGGCGATGACTATAGCATTAAATTAAATGTACCCAGTCGCCAGCCCAATGGCAGTGTCATTCAAGAACAAAAAACCCTAAAAATTAAGATTCCTAAGGGCATCACTGAAGGTAAGCAAATTCGCTTAAGTGGCCAGGGCGCGGCAAGCTATGGCGGCGGCAAAAATGGCGACTTGTTCTTAAAAGTAAAAATCACCCACGATGCCAATATTCGCCTAGAAGGCGCGGATGTGTATCAAACCGTGAATATTACCCCTTGGGAAGCTGCGCTGGGCGAGAAGATTAATATCAGTACCCCCGCGGGTACACTTGGGGTGACCATTCCCAAAAACAGTAAGTCGGGCAGCAACTTACGAGTGAAAGGTAAAGGCATTCCCGCTAAGCAAGCTGGGGATTTATATTTGACCTTAAATATTGTTAATCCTGAGCTGACCACTGAGGCCCAAAAGGAGGCATTCGCTGCGCTAAAAGCCAGTTTTGCTGAGGCCGAAATAAAGCGTTGATAGCGCCAATAAAAATATAAGCATAAGAGGAGAGTTATCATGCAACACTCTAGTGAATTCAACGATATTATTATGAGCCTAGATGAGCTCATTGCCGCTTGTGGGGCTGAGCGCGGTTGGGTTTTGGCGTTGATTGAAGAAAATATCATTGAATATGATGTGCCCGAAAAGCAGCAATTCACCGGTTCTCAGCTGGCCACAGTACGCCGAGCTTCCCGATTGAGCCGAGATTTTGAGGCCAGTATTCCGGCTATTGGCTTAATTTTAGAGCTGTTAGATGAGGTTGAGCAGCTACGTCAGTACAAGCGTCAGCAAGAAGCTGCCACCCACTCTGTGTACACCATTGAGGTCGACTTTCAGCAAAAATAGGCCAAAGCCATATCTTAAGTGATAACCTTGACTTCCTCCCCTCGCTAAACCGAGGGGATTCCTACAACTAGACGGTCAAGCCCGACCGCAAGGATGTTCTTAGCAGCATTGATATCTCTATCATGCCATGTGCCACACTCAGCACACCTCCATCCTCTTATTCCAAGACCTGCTCTACCGCTCAAGCTACTATCACTTATTTTAAGACAGCACGAACAGGTTTGGGTAGTGTAACTCTCATTTACTATCTCAAGCTGACAACCTGCATACTTGCATTTATATTCCAGTTGTCTTTTGAGTTCAAACCATCCTGCATCGTATGTCGATTTAGCTAGGTTGGTCATCGAATTAGTGAATGAGCGTGATTTAATATCACCAACCAAAATTAAGGCATTATCCTTGACTAATTGGGTGGTGAATTTGTGTATGGCATCTAATCTTGAGTTTTTGATCTTGGCATGGATTGCTTTGACTCGCTGTTTGTTTTTCGCTCTTTGAGCTATTGCAAGCTTTTTAGCCCACTTTTGCGTTTGTTTGGTTGTCAGCTTGTCACCGTTTGAGGTGGTAGCAGACTGCTTTAAGCCTAAGTCAATACCAACGCTGCCTTTGCCACTTGCTTGTCTAGGAAAATCTTTGACGGTAATACAGGCATACCAACGATTACGGCTGTCTTGCACTATCTTAAGCGTATTAATTTGATACAAAGACAAATTGTAGCTATCGAATACGTCTATGATAAGCTTTTGACCTTTACAGAGCGATAGCTGTATGGTTGATTTAAGTGCCTTTTTGCCCGTTTGTCTGCTACGTAGATACTTGATAGCAGACTTTTTAAAGGGTATCCAGCCTAGGCTTTTGCGTTTGGCATCAGGACGATTGGTTCGCCAATTTAGTTTGGCTTTTTTAAATTGTTTACGAGATTTGGCATGAGTTTCGTTGATGGCTTGCAAAGTTTGCGAGTGCAAGCCTAAATACTCACCACTGCCTTTGGTGTATTGGCTTAAATCATAGGCCCAAAAGTACTTACCTGTGCGTCTTAAATGCTCAAAGCTTAACGCATTAATATAGTTCCACGCATAGTTAACACTCCCAGCTAGTTTGTTTAGCTGGTTTACGTGTTTGTCTTTGATGCGTAGCTTGAGTGTTTTCATAGGGTTAGTATGGCGAGGTTAATTTTAACTTGCAATACTTTAAGTACTAACCACGACAGTGTGTGTCGCCTTATATCCACCCCCTGAAGTGGGTGGTTTTACGGCGACCGGTGATAAAAAAAACCTCAGCACTATGGTGCTGAGATTTTTTTATGGCTTATTAATTATTGGCTTAACCGTGCTAAAACCTAGCCATTAAGCGGTTTTGTTTTTCATTATCGGATCAGCTGCAGCGGTGAATAGCACATCGGTTGATGAGTTAAGCGCAGTTTCTGCAGAATCTTGTACCACCCCGATGATAAAGCCGATGGCCACAACTTGCATTGCAATATCGTTTGGAATGTTAAATAAGCTACACGCCAGAGGGATAAGTAGTAATGAGCCACCTGCCACACCAGAGGCACCACAAGCAGCAACTGTCGCCACCACACTCAGCAGTAGCGCAGAACCGAAGTCAACCGGCACGCCTAAGGTATGGGCCGCCGCTAAGGTTAAGACGTTAATGGTGATGGCAGCGCCGGCCATGTTGATGGTCGCGCCCAAAGGTAGGGTCACAGAATAGGTGTCTTCATGTAGGCCAAGTTTTTTGGCTAAGTTCATATTGACCGGAATGTTGGCCGCTGATGAACGGGTGAAAAAAGCGGTGATACCAGACTCACGCAGGCAGGTGAAGACCAGTGGATATGGGTTTCTGCGGATATTAAAGGCGACAATAATGGGATTAACCACCAAGGCGATAAATAGCATACAGCCCACCAAGATGGTCAGCAGACGACCGTAGCTCATTAATGCGCTAAAGCCGGTCTCAGCAATGGTATTGGCCACTAAGCCTAAGATACCAATAGGCGCAAAGGCGATAACAAAGCGCACCACATTAGAGATGGCTTCTGATAAATCAGAGACCATAGTACGGGTCGTGGCAGAGGCTTTACGCAGCGCAAGACCGATGATTAATGCCCAAGCTAAGATGCCCATGTAGTTGGCATTAGCAATGGCATTAACTGGGTTGTCTACCAAATTCATAAGCAGTGTGGTCAATACCTCTTTTAACCCTGAAGGCGGTGCTTGGTCAGCCACCGCTTCAATGGTGTTTAGACCAATAAGCTCGGTAGGGAAGGCAAAGCTTGCTACCACCGCCGTTAAGGCCGCCAAAAAGGTGCCAAAAATGTACATGATTAACACCGGTCTAACATGAACTTGGCTCTCGCCTTGATGCTGGCTGATGGCTGCCATGACCAATATAAACACCAAAATAGGTGCCACAGCCTTCAAGGCACCCACAAATAAGCTACCGAGTAGCCCTAATGCGACACCGACTGAAGGCATTAACCAGCCTATTAAGATGCCAAGTACTAGCCCAACAATAATTAGGGGTACCAAGCCAATACGCTGGTACATATCAATAAGGGCTCTCATAAGCGCTCCATACTAGTAAATACTCGTGCTGAGTAAATACAAAAAATTTAAAAATAAAAATGTTAACAGCCCTGTCAAACAATCTGATTGATGCTGCAATACTTTCGTTTTGCTAAGGGTGATTGTGCGATAGAGTCTCGAGAGCCCGGCATCTTAAGTAGTAATAAATATCGTGGCCCGTAGCGAAGTGATCCCTATCTCATAATCAATTCATGCACTGATTATACAAAACTTCAACTCAACTGCAACATATAACTATAAATTGGTATAGTCAATTTAGGATAAATAAATAGATTTTAGGAATGAGTTGAGCTTAAGTTTTTGATAGTTAAATAAAAACTAAGCGGGCGGTGCAGCTGCATAGAAGATCGAAAACAGAGGTCGTAAAAAGGCGGAGCTTGAATAGGGAGAAATTAAGGGAGCGATTTGTGAGCAATTAACAAAGACGTCACGTGAGAAATTAAGAGAGAGGTTACCAGAAAGGAGACGTTAAGAAAGAGGTTAACAGAGAAGCTAAGACTGCTGCGACTCTATTGATTTTTATTTATTGATCGGAAAATAGTTAAGCTCAAAGCCCAGTTGCTGATAGGCACGGTACTTGTCACGGCCAAGTTGCTTGCCTGCCTCATCGGGGGTAATGATTTCAAGAACCCGTTCTGGCAGCACAGCGGCTGTCGTTTCTACAGATAAGGGAAGGGGAGTGGCAGCAAGGTTTAAAATAACGCCATCAAAACCCTTAGGCAGCGTTGATACCAAGCTAACAGGTGCCGACAGCTGGCTGACAGCGGCTTCTTCTAAGATAAAATCATGAGCGACGAAGCTGACTGGGTCAAAAGACCACAGCTGAGTATCAAGCTGTTTAAGACGCTCTACTTGATCGTCAACGATGACCAAACTGTGCTCGCTTTTTTGCAAAACCGTCTGGGTCAATCGGCACACAAAGTTAAGCACTGCCTCGGCGTTGGCTGCTGAGGCAGTGCTTGATGCAGCGGCGTTATCGTTAAGATAACGCTCACCCAACACATAAAAACTAATTTGCATTGCTAATGGCTTTGATTATTGAGCTAGGTTTTTTAGGTACTGCATGAATAGCGGTACCGGACGGCCTGTTGCCGCTTTTTCTTTGCCTGAAACCCAAGCGGTACCAGCGATGTCTAAATGCGCCCACGCTTGGTCTTCTTTTACGAAGCGTGATAAGAAGCAAGCAGCGGTAATGGCGCCGCCATCACGGCCACCGATGTTTTGAATATCAGCGATGGGCGAGTCAAGCTGGGTTTGATACTCATCATCCATAGGCATGTGCCAGATAAGATCGCCTGATTGTTCACTGGCGTTTTCTAAATCAAATAGCACATCTTCGTTATTACTAAATACCGCTGAGCGTACGTGACCCAGCGCCACCACACAAGCACCAGTTAAGGTGGCCACATCAATGATGGCACGTGGGTTATAGCGCTGTACATAGCATAAGGTATCTGCCAGTACCAAGCGGCCTTCGGCATCGGTGTTTAAGATTTCAACGTTCATACCGTTCATGGCTTTAACGATGTCACCTGGGCGAGTCGCTTCCCCTGAAGGCATGTTTTCGGCACAAGCCAGCGCGCCCACGACATTGATTGGCAGGCGGGCTTCACATAGGGCTTTGATGGTGCCCAATACAGACGCTGAACCGCCCATATCAAATTTCATCTCATCCATTGCCGCACCAGGCTTAATAGAGATACCGCCTGAGTCAAAGGTCACGCCTTTACCCACTAAGACGATAGGGGCATCGAAATGCTCTTCTACAACGTCATCTGCAGCCACTTTGGCGGCTTTGGTTTTGGCAGATTTTTTGGGTAATTTATCGGCCACAGCCTTGATGTTATTGGCCAAAGTATCGGCTAGGCTTGAGGTGGTATTGGTAGGTGCTGCATTGGCTTGACCTTTATATTCAAGGATAACCAATTGACCTTCGCGTGCTGAGCCACGTGATACTGACAAGAAGCAGTTCATGCCAAGCTCTTGCATTTCGCTTTCGCCAAGCACAGTGACTTGTAATAACTCAGGGTAGGCTTTGGCCAAAGCACGGGCTTGATCAGCCATGTATTCTGGGAAGCAGACGTTGCCAGGCTCATTGGCCACATCACGAGCTAATGATTGACCGCTGTGAACTGCCGCGGCGTAATCTACATCTGCTTGAGCCACACTGCTTGAGACTAAAGTGATTTGATTTAACGCAGCGTCTGTTTGTTCTGATTTATATTTATCAAAGCGATAGCTTGCGTTTAGCAGCTCAAGTACCAGTTGATGTAGGCTATCATCCGCTAAGTCATCACCGATGGCAATGGCTAAGTCAGTGACTCGGCTTTGGGTGTTTTTATACAGTGCACTGGCAATTTTTTTAATAGAGGTTGAGCTGAATTTATCTGGGTTACCAATACCCACCAACAGCAGCTGCAAAGGTGTCTTTTTGGCGTCTGCGGCTAAGGCAAAATCTGCCACAGTTTCGCCCAACTTGCCTTTAAAGTTAGAAGCTGCAATTAAAGCTTCAATACGGGGCTTATAAGCTTCTAAGCCTTTGAAGCTACCAATTAGATTGGCATCATCATCTACCAATACTGCTAAGCAGTGGCTTTGAACCGCTTCTGGGGCTGATTTTTTTAGTAGTTTTTTTGTTGTAAGCTTTGGCAAGGTTTTGCTGACTGAAATACTTAAGCTCATGATAATTCCTATGTGTTTATAAAAATGAAAGTCTATTTGTTATTGAATATCGCCTGCCATTTGCGACAGCAGTTATGCGGTTATTATTATATCCTGAGCAGGCGCGGCGCAGTCGGCTATAAGCCGCTTTGCTTTAAGCAATAGTTTAACATATTGGCCTAAGTTGTGGGCCTTAGCACTTATTGGGCACGCTTATCTGGGCTATCTATTTTTACGGTAAATCAAGTTGACCGGTTATTGGCAACCCTATTATTGACAGAAACATGCTAGGATATGAGGGCTATCTTACACTCAATATCACTATCATCGCGATAGTGCTTACGATTATAATACGTGTCAGTTATTAGGGACTGATTTCTAAAAGATAAGCGAACACAGCTTTGCTGTATAGCCTATGTAATCAAGCGGTATTGAGCCCTGGAATATAGCTATCATGTCAGTACTTGATGCAAGCTGTGCTTGATTTGGCTCATCCCTGTAATTTATCTTTCTTCAATAATTTGAGTTTGCCTGTGATTTTACGCCGATATATGACCCGACAAGTTGCCTCAACTACCGCCTTGGTGTTGGGGTTTTTAGTGGTTTTACTGCTAGGCGGAAGAATGATCCGTTACTTCGGTATTGCTGCTGAAGGGCGCTTGGATGTGGGGCTATTGTTTTCTATTATTGGCTACAACTTGCCCTACTTCTTAGAACTGGTATTGCCACTGTCCTTTTTTATTGGCTTAATGTTGGTATTTGGGCGGCTGTATGTAGAGCACGAAATGGCGGTACTCAACGGCAGTGGTATCTCACGCGGCCGTCTGGCACGATTAATGATTCCGCTGATTTTGGTGTTATTCGTGTTAGAAGCAGGGCTGTCTCTTTATGGTAAGCCTTGGGGGGTAAAAAACTCTGAGAGTATTTGGCAGCAGCAGTCTTTAAGCAGTGCCTTTGACCTTATTCGTCCGCAGACCTTTATCAATAGCGATGACTACCATTTGTATGTCGGCAGCATGAATGACAACAAAACCGAGCTGCAGGATGTGATATTAATCCAAACGGCCAAAGATGCCGCCAAATCGGTAAAGCCTGGCGCTACGGTACCGGAGGCGACCACCAACGCCCCTGCGGTGCGCTTAGGCCAGCAAGAGCTTGAGGGTTCAAACTCCGCCAATCAGTCCGTCTCCTCGATTGATAAAGACAAAGCCATTACCGCCGTCACCAACCCTGTCGCTGCCTCGCAAGATAAACCGGCAGCAAAGCCTGCAATCACGGCCGATGACGATCGCGATATTATCGTGTTGGCCAAACGCGCCGTTCAGGTCAAGGGCAGTGAAGAGAGCGGCAAGACACAACTTGATCTGTTTCAAGGTCGACGTTATGAAGTAGGCGCAGATAGCTTGGTGTATAGCCAAATTGGTTTTGAGCGTTATCGCATCAGTATCAATCAACCGCCTGCCGATGTTTTGACAGAAGAGAACGTGACTACCCAATCAGTACCTGCCCTATGGAAAGCGGCCACTGGGCAAAAGGTGGCTACCAAAGCAGATGGCAGCACTGAGCCTGAGCCACAGCAAATCTTATCCGCCCAAGCAGAATTGGGCTACCGTTTGGCACTGCCTTGGCTAATTATTCTAGCACCAATGCTGGCTGTGCCCCTAGCTCAAGTAAGACCCAGACAAGGGCGCTGGCTGCGACTGTTGCCGGCAATTTTGATATTTACCAGCTGCGTGTTGGTGATTATTTCTCTTAAAAACGCCATTACCAAGGGCACCTTGTCTGTGCTGAGTTATCCGCTGGTATTAATTGGCTTTATTGTGTTGGCACTTTATCTTAACTGGGCCAGTCGTATCCATCACAGGGTACGCTTTAGACTCGGCCAACGGGCACTACAAAGTCAGACAAATCATTCTTCTAATCCTGATATCAATCAAGGAGGCCGGTCATGAAACCTAGGCACACTGACCACTCCGATGCGTCAAAAGACATCCGCTCAGGCCGGATTATCTCGCGCTATGTCAAAAAAAACGCCCTGTTTGCCATGCTATTTGCCGTACTAGGCTTGTGGGCATTGCAGATGGTGTTTGCTTATTTAGCAGAGCTTGAAGACATCTCTGATGCGTATACTTATGTTGATGCCTTAACTTATATCTTTTATCGATCGCCTTACTTTTTGCAGCAGTTTATGCCCACAGGTGCCCTACTTGGGGCAGTGGTGGGACTGGGCTTGTTGGCCAATAACTCTGAGCTGATCGTCATGCGTGCGGCAGGATTAAGCATTTATCGCATTGTGGGGTGGGTGCTGCAGCCGGCTTTTATCTTTGTGATTTTAGCGCTGCTGATTAACCAGTTTATATTGCCACAAAGCAATGTCAAAGCGAGTCAAATCCGTAAGCCAGATACTGCTTTATTGGCCTCAGTTAATGGATACTGGACACTACAAAATGCACCCACTGAAGCGGGCAGCACTACGGATAATAAAGAGGGCTTATCCAGCGAGCAGGCGCACAATATTATCTTTATTGACTATGCCGATGCCAATGGCAATATCGGTGAGGTCAAGCGCTGGCACTTAGATGCGGACAATAACTTAACCGCTGTCTCTAAGGCCACGGGTGGCACTTATGTGCCTAGTCTGCAACAGGGTCAAGACAAGCCGGTGGTAGCGGCGCAAGATCAATCAGATTCTTTGGCCAATTACCAATGGCAGCTGGATAATGTCACCACCTTAAAGGTGGCCGATAAGGCAGCTATTTTAGAGTCAGATACCTTAGGCAATCAGCCAGCAGCACAGCTAACGGACACGCAGGCTACCTCAGTGGATAGCGATCAGTCAGGACAAGCAATGGCGCTCACGAGCCAGCCTTTGGTGGCCAAGCAAGCTGAGTCGACAGATGTTATTAACCTGCCCATCTCACCAAGCTCGGTGTATCTGCTGACCCGCCGTGCCGAAGATTTGTCATTGACTCAGCTGTATGAGCACAAGCGCTTTAACGCCTCACAAGGCACACGATCACTGGAGCATGAGGTGGCGTTTTGGCAGAAGCTATTGTCACCTTTTTCAGTGTTATCCTTGGTGATCGTGGCCTGCTCATTCGTGTTTGGCTCGCTGCGTACACACAGCTTAGGCCTGCGTATTGTGGTGGCAATTATTTTTGGCCTGCTGTTTAGCTATATTCAAGACTTGACCAGCTTCGTGTCCTTGGCCACCGGCGCACCGCCATTGTTAATGGTACTGTTGCCCATTATCGGTAGTGGACTGTTGGGTTTTTATTTAATTCGACGTCAAGGCTAAAGGGGACAAGTTGCCCTAACATTGTGAATAGCGTTGACCATAAAACAGTTGGTAATAAAAAAGCCCTTCTAATTTTTTTAGAGGGGCTTTTTTATGGTGCTGATCTATTGTACTTATCTAGTATCTAGGGCAGTTAGCTTAGACGATAACGGCGTGGGATAAACGGGCATTAAGCAGCATTAAGTGCTAGTTACTCTTTAATGGCGCGAGTGATGGTATAGGTTTTGCCTTGCTTTACTTTATCGGCATTGCCAAAAACTTCAGTAAAAGCACGCTTCATAAACTGACGCAGTCCATTGATGGTCACCACGTAGAAGCGGCCACCGGTGCGCATCTTGCTATAGGCATCTAATAGGTATAAATAGTGCTGCTCTTTGCCCACCTTGGCCGGCAAGTTAGACATCACTAAGCTGAAGTCTTTATTGGGATCTACATGATTAAAGCCATTTGATAAATGTACATCGACATTGCTCAGGCCATTGTTTTGACAGTTACGGCGTGCGTATTCTACGGCCATAAAGTCTTTGTCAATTAAGGTATGCTGACCTTGTGGACACTCACGCGCCGCTGTCATGCCGAGCACGCCATAGCCGCAGCCTAAGTCAATAGAATCATCATCGCTTTGAAAGTCGATATGATCCAGTAGCATCAGGCTGCCGGCATCTAGTTTCTCAGGGGAGAAAATACCCCAAGTGGTGGTGAAGTGCATCGGTGCGCCCAGCACCTCTTGAGTAAACGCGATGTCTTCACGCCAGTGGTTGGCTTTTTCTAATAAATCGGCAGGGGGTCTATGCATCATCAAGGCCTTAAATATCAATAATTACAAAAAATAGCAGCGGATAAGCGCTCTATAGCACAAGCGTTAAAATACAAACAAGCAGCACAGCGCTATGCGCCATGCTTAATAAGCCAGTCCACCAAGCTTTGAAAGTCATCAAAAGCTTCGGTGGGATTAAGACTTCGAATATCTTGGCCGTAATTATACCCGTAAGATAGCCCAAGCGTATCCATATTGGCGTTTTGGCCGGCCAAAATATCATTTTTTGAGTCGCCAATCATCACCGCTTGTTCAGGGGAGATATCTAAGGTTTCACACACATGCAGCAGCGGGGCGGGGTCGGGCTTTTTGACCGGTAAGCTGTCACCGCCCAGTACTTGCTCAAACAGGGACTGCCAGCCAAAGGATTGCAAAATCTTAGGCACAAACTGAATGGGCTTATTGGTCACCAGCGCCAACGTAAAGCCGGCCTGCTTGAGCTGCTTTAGTCCGCTATCGACATGGGGATAGGCAACGGTGTTTTGGCCGCTAATTTGCGCATAGGCATCGAAGAATACCGATTCGGCATGGTCTACCTCAGTTGAGGTTAATTGACCCTCAGCGACCTCTATAGCGCCTACCAGTGCACGTTTTACTAGCATACGTGAGCCATTACCCACCCAGTTGCGAATCATATCGACAGGATAGGGCGTTTTATTAAGACGGGTAAGCATGGTATTGGTAGCTTCGGCCAAATCAGGCACGCTATCAATTAAGGTGCCGTCAAAATCAAAAATAAGCAGCTTTTTTGCGGTCATAGTCATAATCATCTCAATCTAAGGGGCCACTGATGGCTATCCCTATTTTTCGTAGTGTTGTTTATGCGCTTTTTTTAGAGCAAGGTAGGTATCGTTGCTGCGGCATAAGTCCCACTTGTGCTTGAAGATACGGGCGGACTCAGCTTTGATGGGGTCTTCGGGCTGGCGAGGTAGCTCTTCGCGTCCATGAGAGCCGCTTTGGCCTTTTTTATCGTCAGGAACTGGGCCTTTGTATTTTTTGCCGCCCTTATGATTGGCATAACGTCGGGCTCGGGTGTAGCCCATCTGCAAAAACTTGCGCGCCATATCGGCACCGACAAAATCCTCGTTATCGAGATACTCTAAAAACATCTGATAAATTTTATCACTGCTTTTAAGTGCCACCTCGGGCGTGGCAAAGCGCCAGTGCGGCAAAATCTCAGATTTATAAGGCTCAACCAGCAGCACGCCTTGCTCACCGCGTCCGATACGGTACAGCTCCGGATGCTTGCGTAAGTCTAAGTTTATATAATCTAGGCTATAGTCAAATTGTGACATAAGACACCACTGTGGTGACAAGTATCTTAAGAGTATAGCCCTCAGATAAGCATTTGACCATAAAAAAACCCCCAAACTAAGTAGCTTGAGGGTTAATTATGCTGTAAAGCAGTATTCGGTATAAAGATGGTGGCTCGAGGCAGAATCGAACTGCCGACACAAGGATTTTCAATCCTTTGCTCTACCAACTGAGCTATCGAGCCGTCTTTATGAGGTCGCTATTAAACTAAATATTCGATGGTCTGTCAACCCTTTTTTGATAAATAATTTGAAATATATCAAAAAAAAGCGATTTATTTATGATTTTACCCGAATTAGCTCATATTCAGTCATAATTTTATGAATTTGAGTGTCGGCGGGCATAAATTGACGCACCCCTTTTTTGGTTTCCTTATCATAAACCAATTTAATGAATTTTGCATCAATGCCGCGATTAATATTTTCAGGGTGCAGTGCCAGATACTGCAGACGCTTGGTATCGGTCTGACCATCATCGAAGCAGCCGACCACGGCAATTGGCTTGTCATTAAACATGCCGACATACATCACATTGCCGCGCTTAAAGGCTTTTTCGAATAAAGTCATGACCGCTTCGCTGTCTGCTAAATCGCCCAAATTGGCATTTTGTGCTTCATATAGCTTGGCAATACGCTCGCGCAGCTCGCCGTCATGCTTGGTTTCACGCATTAAAGGTGCATCAAAGGAGTTAATCGCAACGGCTTCTAGTGGCATGTCAGTCATCCAAAGGTTAGTCAAATTAAGAAATAAAGGGTTTGATTTTGATAAAGATCTTCATTGGGCCTTTATCTATAAGGCTATTTTAGCAAACATTACTTATGGGTATGGGCCAAATAGAGTTT
This sequence comes from Psychrobacter sp. YP14, assembly GCF_003209315.1. Taxonomy (NCBI): domain Bacteria; kingdom Pseudomonadati; phylum Pseudomonadota; class Gammaproteobacteria; order Moraxellales; family Moraxellaceae; genus Psychrobacter; species Psychrobacter sp. YP14. The sequence goes on from NZ_CP029789.1 coordinate 82,713, forward strand.
TGCTATGGTTTAAAGGTAAGGCGTTTGCTATCATCAAGATATCCTATATTCCCTGACGCTATTTGGCGACTGTTTCTTCGTTATTATTTTATTAGTGAGCCTATTTGCCATGACTACTGAAATCCACTCAAACCCAGCCAACCGTCCGAATCGTATAGCCAGTGTTGAGCGTAATACCGCTGAGACTCAAGTCAGCGTCACTGTCAATCTTGATGGGACAGGCCAAGGTAAAATCGATACTGGTGTGCCATTTTTGGACCATATGCTAGACCAAATCAAGCGTCATGGTCTATTTGACTTAGACATCACCTGTAAAGGCGATACTTACATTGATGATCACCACAGCGTCGAGGACACCGGCATTACTTTGGGTCAAGCTTTTGCCAAAGCGTTGGGCGACAAAAAGGGCATTCGTCGTTATGGCCACTTTTATGCGCCATTAGATGAGTCATTAACCCGTGCGGTGGTAGATATTTCTGGTCGTCCAGGGCTGCACATGGACATTCCTTTTACCCGCTCGCACGTTGGTAATTTTGATGTGGATTTATTCAGCGAATTCTTTTTTGGCTTTGTTAACCATGCGTGGATGACAGTGCACTTAGACAACCTTAAGGGTAAAAATAGCCATCACCAGATTGAGTGTACTTTTAAGGCCTTTGCTCGTGCGCTGCGTATGGCTTGTGAGTATGATGAGCGTGCGCTAAACACGCTACCTTCTACCAAAGAGGCATTGTAACTATATGACCAAAATTGCATTGTTAGACTATGGCATGGGCAACCTCCACTCTGCCAGCAAAGCGTTGGCTGCGGTGGGGGCTGAGGTATCTATTACCAATGATCCAAACATCATCCGTGCAGCAGACAAAATCGTCTTTCCAGGCGTGGGGGCAATGCGCGACTGTATGGCACAGATGCGTGAGCAAGGGATTGATGAGGTGGTCAAAGAAGCGGCCTTTAATAAGCCGGTGATGGCAATTTGTGTCGGCATGCAAGCGCTGTTTACGGAGTCGCTTGAGTTTGAGCATACCGAGTGTTTGGATATCCTGCAAGGTCAGGTAAAACAGTTTGACCCTAGCTGGATTGACCCAAAAGGCGAGACCATTAAGATTCCTCATATGGGCTGGAATACCATTGAAGGCATGGATTTGAGTCATCCGCTGTGGCAAGGTATTGATGAGCATGCGCATTTTTATTTCGTACACAGCTATTACTGCGCCCCAGAAGATAACTCTGTGGTGGCGGCGGTGTGTGATTATGGTCAGCCGTTTTGTGCCAGCGTGTTAAAAGACAATCTGTTTGCGACCCAGTTTCACCCAGAAAAAAGCCACAATGATGGGCTACAACTGCTAAAAAACTTCGTTGAATGGAACATCTAACCGAACTGGCAACATGACAAGGCCAATAACAAGGCCAATAGCAATCAGGCTCGCAGCTAAAAAGACAGCAGCTAAAAAAACAGCCACAAACTAGCAAAATAGCAAAATAGCAAAATACCCATCGGCTTTACGGCAGTGGGTATTTTTTTGTATAAAAATACTGGTATAAAATACTTAGCTATCAAGCTTACTTGCCGACATAGAAAATCCCAACAAATCATAACCCATCTTGTGGGTCGCTGCCTTATACTAATCGACTTCATTATTATTCCCCTTCAAGGCCATAGGGCACATGGCCGAGTCTTGAAGAAGACTTTTGCGCTATAAAGAGAGCTTGGCAAAAGTGAGGCAACTTTTGGACGATAACGTGATCGATTTTCAACAATTTAAAATAAAAGTGATTGAGCTTACCGGACTTGAGAGAGATGCGCTGCATATCTATGTGGGGATCGGCGTGTTTTTAATAACCTTGATGCTGACCCGAAAATGGGTCAGGTATCACCGCACTCGGCTGAAGCTAGCACTACTTGTGGCCATAGCGTTTGCACTGATGGGTGAGTTTTTGGACTTAAGGCACAGTTATCCCAATCTATCGGGCGATATTTTGGCAGCCAGTATCCATGATATTATCAATACCTGTTTTTGGCCGCTGATGCTGTATGTGATTAATCGCTGGACCCCTTTATTTAACAAAGACGACTGATACTATCAATCGCAACTACTCTCAACCATAAGCCGCTGTCGGCTTAACCCAAAAGTTTTTAGAATAAAATGATGCGCCATAAAGGATAAAAATGACAAGTGCGGTACAACCTGAACAAAAAATGCGTAGCAGAAATGACAGAATCCGTCATGCCCTAGGCTTTGAGATTCTAGGGCTGATGCTGTTTGCCCCTTTGGGGAGCTGGGTGTTTGGCTATGAGCTGCATACCATGGGGGTTATCGCTGTGGCGGCCTCTATTGTTGCCACAGTTTGGAACTACTTTTATAACATATTATTCGATAATGCCATGGTTAAGCTGCGCGGCAGTGTCCACAAAACCCTCCTTATTCGCATCTTACATGCGCTGTTGTTTGAGGGCGGACTGTTGTTATTGTTTATGCCGATCATTGCTTGGTATTTGGGTATCACCTTATGGGAGGCCTTCATTATGGATATCGCAATGGCGCTGTTTTATTTGGTTTATGCCTTTTTTTATAACATTGCTTATGACAAAGTATTTCCTATTGATCGCTAAATAAAAATGCCCGACCAATTGGCCGGGCATTTTTATTCACACTAAGATCAATACAAGATTAAGCCATTAGGCTTGGTTTTCTGCTGCCAGTTGACGCAGTACATAGTGTAATACACCGCCATGACGCACATATTCACGCTCTTTTGGCGTCTGCAGCATCACATTGACTTCAAAGCTCTCAGAGCTACCATCAGCGCGTGTGGCAGTAACGGTGGCGGTTCTGCTTTCACCATTTTCAAGCCCTGTGATGCTGAGCACCTCTGAGCCATCTAAGTTATAAGTGTCTGCATTTTCGCCTTTTTTGAAGGTTAAAGGCAGCACACCCATACCCACTAGGTTTGAGCGGTGAATACGCTCAAATGAGCTGGTCAATACCGCTTTTACCCCAAGCAAAATAGTACCTTTAGCAGCCCAGTCACGGCTAGAGCCTGACCCGTATTCTTCACCACCTAAGACCACCAAAGGACGTTTGTCTTCTTTGTACTTCATCGCCGCATCATAGATGGCCATCTCTTCACCCTGTTCTAAGGTGGCCTTATCACCGCTGAAGTAATAAGTGTAGCCGCCTTCTTTACCGCCCATCATTTTGTTTTTGATACGGATATTGGCAAAAGTACCTCGAGTCATGACCGCATCATTACCACGGCGTGAGCCATAGCTGTTGAAGTCTGCTTGCAGTACGCCGCGCTGTTGTAAGTATTTACCCGCTGGTGAATTAGGATCGATATTGCCCGCAGGTGAGATGTGGTCTGTGGTGATTGAGTTGCCAAACAGACCCAAAATACGCGCGCCTGTGATGTCTTTAATGCCTTCAGGCTCCATGGTCATGTCCTCGAAGAACGGTGGGTTCTTGATGTAGGTTGACTCATCGCTCCAAGGATATAGCTGACTATCGGCTGAGCTTATGGCGTTCCAAGCCTCACTACCGTTAAATACTTCGCCATAGTTCTTGCGGAACATCTCAGCATCAATGTTATTGGCAATCAGCTCGTTAATCTCAGCTGAGGTCGGCCAGATGTCTTTTAAGAACACATCATTGCCTTCTTGGTCTTGACCTAGAGGCTGTGTGGTCAAGTCAATATCAACCGTACCTGCTAGGGCGTAAGCCACTACTAACGGTGGAGAAGCCAAATAGCTGGCTTTGACATGCGAGTGGATACGACCCTCAAAGTTACGGTTACCCGATAACACTGCAGCGGCCACTAGGTTGTTCTCTTCAATGCCTTTTTCAACCGCTTCTAAAAGTGGGCCTGAGTTACCGATACAGGTGGTACAACCATAGCCGACTAAGTAGAAGCCGGTTTTTTCAAGCTCATCCATCAGTTTGGTTTTTTCTAGATAATCAGTGACCACTTTTGAGCCTGGAGCCAAAGAGGTTTTTACCCAAGGCTTGGCTTTTAGACCTTTGGCCGCTGCCTTTTTGGCCACCAGACCAGCACCAATCATAACCGCAGGGTTTGAGGTGTTGGTACAAGAGGTAATGGCAGCGATAACCAAGGAGCCATCATGTAGCTGATGAGTCTTGTTATCGATATCAATGCTTGAGAACACCTTCGGTTTGGCAGACAGACGCTCAGCCTGCTCTTGCTCACCGCCTTCTTCATCAAAGCGTACTTTGCCTTCTTTTTCTGAGGCGCGATCTTTTGTCATGGCATGCAGCGTTTCGCCAAATTTTTGATGCATATCTGCCAAGTTGATGCGCTGCTGTGGTAGGTTTGGACCGGCCAGTGCAGGCTGTACAGTAGATAAGTCTAGATGTAGGTTACTTGAGTAAGTGGCCGCTGGGGTATCGGCATCGTGCCACAACCCTTGCGCTTTAGCATACTGCTCTACCAGCTCAATTTGTGCTTCATCACGGCCTGATAGGCGCAGATAGTCAATGGCCATCTGGTCAATAGGGAAGATACCACAAGTGGCACCGTACTCTGGCGCCATGTTGGCAATCGTTGCACGATCCGCCAGCGGCATGCTGTGTAAGCCCTCGCCATAGAACTCAACGAATTTACCAACCACACCATGTGCCCGCAGCATTTCGACCACACGCAGTACCAAGTCAGTGGCGGTAACCCCTTCTTGTAGCTTGCCTGTCATCTCAAAGCCAACCACTTGCGGGATCAGCATAGAGGAGGGCTGTCCGAGCATCGCAGCTTCCGCCTCAATACCGCCCACACCCCAGCCCAGCACGCCAATACCGTTAATCATAGTGGTGTGGCTATCGGTACCAAAGACAGTATCTGGATAAGCGGTGAGCTCACCGTTTTGTTCACTGGCCATCACCACACGTGCTAAATACTCAAGGTTTACTTGGTGCACAATACCGGTGGCTGGTGGGACAACTACGAAGTTTTCAAAGGCGTTTTTGCCCCAGTGCAAAAACTCATAGCGCTCATTGTTGCGTTTAAATTCGATTTTCTCGTTTAAATCCAATGAGTCTTCACGGCCGTAGACATCGACTTGTACCGAATGGTCAACGACCAGTTCACTGGGAATAAAAGGGTTGATTTGATCGGCTTTACCGCCAAGCTTGACGACCGCATCACGCATGGCTGCCAAGTCTACAACAGAGGGCACGCCCGTAAAGTCTTGTAGCACTACACGCGCGGGCATAAAGGCAATCTCTTTTGAGGCCTCAGCGCCTGCGTCCCAGTTGGCGACTGCTTCAATATGGTTCTCACCCACAGACTGTCCACCATCTTCATTGCGCAGCAGGTTCTCTAACACCACTTTCATGCTGTAAGGCAGACGGTTAATATTGGGGTATTTTTCAGCCAGTTTGGGTAGGCTATAGTAGGCATGGTCTTTGCCAGCGACAGTTAAGCTGTCTTTGACGTTAAAAATATCACTCATGATGGCTTCCTTTTCTAGTTATTAACTTTTTTATAGTATTAAGTCATTGATAGGTAAGGTGGCTAACTGCGTACTCTTCTGTGAGTCGTGTTGGGCTATTCCTTAGCCGAAGTTTTTTAAGCTTCACTTATAAGGCCTTAGATAAGCTTATAAGCGTTAAATAATAGTGAGCTTGTGACGTATTTATCATAAAAGTGGCTGTGATGCCTGTGATAAAGTGATACCTATGATAAGTATGACGACAAGCGGTTAGTAATAAGTGGCTTTTTTTTTGCCATTTATCACTTCTAATAACATAACAAATTTAGCGACAGTTATTAAGACCTACAGCGTTGTGTCAACGTGGTGAAATCGTAACAAATACTGCCAAAGCCGACCCGAGCCTACGCATTAGCGATGATCAAGTCACCATCAATAGTGTAGATCGCTATTAGGTGGAGGCTTAGTTGCGATTATGACTATTAAAATCAACTAATGAAACCAAGCTATGGGGGAGAGTAGCCTACGCTACTCTTTATCTTGCGGGGTGTTTTTATGTTGCCAAGGAAAGCGGCCTTCTAATTCTACTTGTAAAGACAGGCTCAAAAAGGTGCGAATGATGACAATCACCCCTAATACCACCACACTGCGCAAGGTTGGTTCGGTAACCACAGTGGCCATAATATCAGCGGCAATAAGCACCTCTAAGCCCAATAAGATGGATTTACCCACCCCTTGACGAACGCCTAGATAAGTGTCATGACTGAACTTGTTCGAAGAGATGGCTGCCTTATAAAAAGCCAATATCAGCCCAATAAACATGATCATGACACCGATAAACTCAACTATCTTAGCAATAAGGTCAATTGATTCTATTAAATACGGCATTTGATTTCTCTCCTGCAAGTTCAATGTGACGAGCTAAAAATCGGCCTACGCGGTAGACCGACTTTAGTCATCAATTGGAGGGTTATCTGCTACTTAGCCACAGGCTTCTGCGCATTGTGATAGCCGCCATAGTATTTAACAGGAGACCAGCTAGGAATGACTGCTGGTAACTGCGGATCTAATTTATTATATTCGCCAGCGCCATATGCTATTTTGCCACCTACCACAGTTAATACCGACTCAATACCCTTAATTTTTTCTTCTGGTACTGTAAAGTAATCGTCAGAGAGCAGAACGAAATCTGCATATTTACCCGGTTCTAGGCTACCTTTGACGTCCTCTTCATTTGAGAACCAAGCACTGCCACTGGTGTACACCTCTAGCGCATCGTCTCTGTCTAATAGGTTGTCTTTGTCATACAGCTTCATGCCACCGACTGTCTTACCTGTCGTCATCCAATATAGAGATATCCATGGGTTATAACTGGCGACGCGAGTCCCATCTGTTCCTGAGCCTAATGGAATGCCCATGTCATAGATTTTCTTAAATGGCGGGGTAGTCTTAGCCGCTTGTGCACCATAACGCTCAACAAAATACTCGCCTGCATACGCCATGCGGTCTTGTACCGAAACACCACCATTCAAGCGCTTGATTTCACGTAGGGTTTCGTCAGTAATGGTCTCGCCATGGTCAATTGCCCAGCGCATCTCATTTTTGATTTTGCCGTTATTTTCACGGTCAATCTCATCAACCAAATCAACGATCAGCTTGGTATTCTCGCCATAAGTAGAATGCTGTCTAAATGGCCAGCCTTTATCAACATGCATTTGGATGATTTCTTTGGTGGCTTCACGCCAGCCTTTATTGTCTTTAATCAACGGCTTATCGGCTAAGAAGTTTTCAAAGTCTCCAGCGGCCCACGTCATATATTCCCCGCCACCTTTTAACTCATAGCCATGGTCGTGGGCGATATCTTCATTCACAGATGCTTTATTATTGGCCATCCATTTTTCAAAGGCTTGTTTTTCTTCACCTGCTTTTTGTGGGAACAAATAGTAAGAGATGCGTAACGACGAGTCACCACTGGTGGCCAATGCTTTTGACGCTTCATAGTCATCTGGGAAAGTATGACCACCGCCGCCTGCATCAATGGCACTGGTCAGACCAAAGCGGTTTAACTCATGATGAAAGTGCTTGGTAGAGTTGATCATCTCTTCTTCAGACAGCTGTGGCATTTTACCGATCACCTGATATAGAATCATCGCATTCGGTTCTGCCAATAGCACCCCAGTTGGATCACCGTTGGCATCTTTTTCATAGCGGCTGTCATTATTTGGTGGTTGCGTATTGCGGTCGATATTTAACGCCTTCATACCCGCTTTGTTCAGCCAGCCTCGGCTGTATAAATATAAGACGAAAGCAGGTGTATCACCCGTGGCTTCATTGATCTCTTCAATGGTTGGCATTCGCTTTTCTTCGAATTGATACGGTGACCAGCCCCCAATAACTCGAACCCATTGTCCCTTAGGCGTACGCTCTGCTTGCTCTTTTAGCATACGCAGTGCTTCTTTTAATGAGGTCACCCCATCCCAGCGTAGCTCAGAGTTATAAAAACGGCCGCCACGAGTAATATGTAGGTGAGAGTCGTTTAGACCAGGGATTAAGGTTCTGCCATGACCATCAATAACTTGAGTATGCGCATCTCTTAGACGTAAAATCTCAGCAGCGCTACCGGTACGCAGCACTTTACCGTCTTTTACGGCAATGGCTTCAGCCGTAGTGCGCTTGTCATCCATGACGGCCACTTTGGCATTAGTGACAATCATATCAGCAGATTGCAGCGTATTATATGAGCCTTGCGGTGTGCTCTGAGTGGCGCAAGCGGATAAAACGCTGGCCGCCCCCGCAAACAATATTAAGTTCTTCTTTTTAAAGTTATTGTTCATAGCTGTCCCTTAATTTTAATGATAACAATGGTCATATTTAATGATAACAATGGTCATAAATTTAGAAAAAAACCAGTAGCAAAAGGCAGTTTAACATAGGAAATTGGCGCAAATAGCGGTTAGTAAACTTTTATAAACAACAGAAACAAAACTTCACACTGTTAATTTAATATTTATTTAACCATTTTTAAATGAAGTTATGCTTCATAAATTACAAAATCGGACACAAAAAAAGACCGCTACTGAGAGTAACGGCCTTTTAGAAATAAAGGGTGGGAGTGATTAGATGGTGAAGGCTGGGAAGCGGCTGTTAATCACACTTTCAGCTTCAATCAAATTCATAATCTCATCCGCAATATTCTCCGATAGCTCTAAATGGGTGCTAAAACCGACACAAGAGGAGTTAATTTCCCCCAGTACATAGACGTCTTTGCCCTCGGCATCTGTATCAAGAATAAAGTCAGCAGTCCACAGCAGCGGTAAAGCATAACCACCTAAGCGTGACTGTAGCATGGGAATGCTCGACTCCACCGTATCTACCATTTCCTGCCACTGCTCAGGCTTATCATAACGATAGGTGGCGCCTGAGAATAAAGTGGCGGAGAAGGCATCGGCAGATTGATCCGGTTTTTTGTGCACGATAGAGACCGCTTTATCACGCAGCATCAGGACACGAATCTCTCCCTCTTTGATGCGCGGTAAAAAGGGCATGTCCAAGATTAGACCACTGTCGCCCTCTAAATACTGATAACAAAACTCGATGAATTCACCCAAGGTTTTTTCTTCAGTATGATTATCCCGAGCTTCGGTGAGCTTTAACAGCGCATCTTCAGGGATCTCTGCCAAGTCTTTGTATTTTTTTGGGTCTTTTAACTGCACGCGCCAAATGCCTTCACCGGTTGAGCCGCGGTTTTGCTTTAGCACACGCTCACCCCGTGCCAAAGTCTGGGGGAATTGGTGCTTTAGTGCATCATAGTCATAATAGCAGTACACATCTTCTGGAACCAAAGAGGTGCCTTTTAGACGCTCAACCACATTTTTTGCGCCATAATTAATCATCACATCAGGATGCGGTAAGCCTTTGACTCCCTGATGCACCAATTCACGTAGCATTTGAAAATAACCGGTTTCATCTTTGAGGTTGCCTGGATTAATTCGGCTCACATAAGCATCGGCTTTATCAATGGTATAGCGATAGATTTCACCACGATTTTCATCACTATAAAAAATAACCTCGGCGCTCCAGCCGCGGGCTTTTAAGGACTCAATAATAGGGTAAGTATCACGGCGATAGCCATATTTGCTTTTGTCAGAGCCGCCACGGGCCTCAAAAATAACGACGTGTTTTTTCATATAAAAATCTCTTCAAAGCCAACTGCTGGATTGAGGAATCTACATTTAATGTAGGCCACTTAAGTCACCTGCAGTGGGATAAATAAGCTAATAAATAAGGGTGCCACGTCACTGTGGCGAAGATTGTAACGCTCAAAATTAAGGAGTTATCGCGTATAGAGGTCTAACAAGAAGGTGGTTCGAGGGTTTGATTTTAGAACGCGCAAGTCTATAGATAAGTTGTATAGAAAACAATACAAAATAGCAAATATTTTTAGATTTTTTTCACAGTCAATATATGATCTGCTACCGCATAACCCGCCTACTGCCGATACTGCCTAAGCGTAATACAGTGATGTGAAGCTGTGATGACAATGAGCACTATCGGTAGGGGCATACCGATTAAAAAAACTGAGATTTTGCCGCCCTTTTCGCTCCTATCCATTTAAGTGATAAATAGCCTATTTAAGTGATAAACAGCCTATTTAAGTGATAAATAGCGAAAAATGAGCGGCTTATGTGCTGACTTAGTTATTAAGTGATGGGGAGTGATGTGCTGCCAGATAATCACGCATTAGGCCATTAAATTCATCGGCACGGCCAATATGGGGCCAGTGACCGGCGTCTTTATAAAAATGGGCATCGGCAGTTGCAATCGCCTCAAGCAGCTCAAGGCTCCGCGCGACAGGCACAACTTTATCGTCTCGGCCATGCACCAAAAGCACCGGTAGAGACAGCTGAGCCAATGCGTCTAAATCCAGTGGTAAGACTTCCCGGTCCCGATCACGCGCTGCCATAAGGTAGGGGCGCAGACCGAGCTTGGCCTCTTTTAGCGCCGCTTGATAGCGCAGATTGACCAAGGTGTCACTGATTATGGCGTCATTACGAATATTTTTTTGTAAGTCTTGCAAAATAAGCTCGGCGGATAGCGGCCCCTTGGGTTTAGGCTGTGCTGCACGGGTATCGGGTTTTGGCTTCTTTGCACCGCCTGTCCCGATAGATATTACCCCGCAAACCCGCTCAGGATGATCAATGGCCAGTTGCAGTGCCACCCAGCCGCCCAGCGAGCTGCCGGCAAGCCAAGCTTTTTCGATATGCAGCGCATCCATCAAGCGTAGGGTATGCTCACCCCATTGACGAATGCCGTAAGCGGTATCGGGCGAAGTATTGGCTGCGCTCAGCGTCTCGCCATAGCCAATAAAGTCAAAGGCAATACAGCGGGCATATTGGCTGATAAAAGGGAGGTTCTGCCACCAAGTAACGGCTGCTGAAGTGCCCATACCTGAGCCATGCATCAATAGCAGGGGGACGCCTTGGCCTTGGTCATAATAGTGGGTAAGCTCATTGGGGGCAGTTTGAGCCCAGTTATCTTCAAGATTAAAAAAAGGATCTGTTTTAAACTCTGGGACAAGAAGCGTCATGATGTGCTCTGGCAACAGTGGGGTAACGGGGTATTTTAGCGCAATTTATGACGGTCGCGGCTGATTTTTTGACACGATGAGCTGATTTTTAGGGTATGGCTGTTCATTCACATAGATGCCCTTGGTGTGCCAACAGCCATAGTTTACATAGATTTTATGGTTCTTATTACCGGATACTTTAGGTTAGCTAAAACTACGTTTGCTATAAAATACAGTAAGTAAATCTTGTTACACTGTGGTTATGAGTAAAAATAAAAAGGGGGCAATTTAATGAAACGACGTAAATTTATTCAATCCATGGGGTTAGGTCTGGGCGCTTCGGCTACTTTAAGTGGTTGCCAGACTTTGGCAAAAACTGCTCAGCCACTATCGGCGCCTCAAGTTCAAGCTGGACATTTTAGTAATATCATTGTGGGCAGTGGCTATGGTGGTGCGGTATCGGCGCTGCGCCTGAGTGAGCAAGGCCACAAGGTACTTATCCTTGAGATGGGTATGCGCTGGGATAGAAGCCCCAACCATGATACCTTTTGTAAAATGATTACTGCTGATGAGCGCTCCAGCTGGTTTAGTCATTGGCCCAATGCCCCCATTCCCATCCCCATTCCTATTAAAAAATATCCTGGGGTGCTCGATTTGATTGAGTATGATGACATGAAGGTGTTTGCAGGTCGGGCCTATGGCGGCGGCTCGATTGTCAATGGAGCGATTGCTATTGAGCCTAGACGGTCACATTTTGAGCAGACCTTTCCTTGGATTGATGCCAATGAAATGTATGACACTTTTTTTCCGCGTGCCATGAAGACCTTAAAGGTCAGTAAAATTCCCGAAGACTTTTTTAATAACTCTGAGCACTATGAATATACGCGCGCCGCTGAGCGTCAGGCTGATAAAGCGGGGCTAACTACGGAGTTTTTTGGCAATAGTTATGACTTTGACTATATGCAAAAAGAGGCAAAAGGGGAGGTGTACCCATCGGCTTTAGGCGGTGAGGTGATCTATGGCAATAATGCAGGCAAGTACTCTTTGGATTTGACCTATCTTAAACAGGCAGAAGCTACCGGTAATGTCAGTGTCAAAACCCTACGTAAAGTTAATAGCATTCAAGCACTTGATAACCATCAGCTAAGACTTGAGGTGCAGGTACTCAATAAAACCGGCGGCATTGATGCCATAGAATATTACACCTGCGATAAATTGTTTTTGAATGCCGGCAGTACCGGCACCTCAGAGCTGCTGCTAAAGAGCCAAGCTCAGGGTAAATTGACTCAGCTTAATGAGCACATTGGGCAGCATTGGGGGCCCAATGGTAATATCATGACCGGCCGCAATTTTGTACATGCTGCAGGTAAGATTCAGTCCACCATTCCGGTTAAAGGGATCAACATGTGGGATGGTGATAGAGGTGGATCAAAGTACAAGATATTTGCCGAATTGGCACCGCTGCCGTTGGGTCTTGAGACTTGGACCACCTTGTACTTGGCAATTACCGATAACCCAGAGCGTGGTCATTATTACTATGATAAAGCCTCGCAAAGCGTAAAACTTAATTGGAAACGCTCACAAAATGAGTATTCAGTGAATGCCGCAAAAGAGCTGATTGAAAAATTGGCTCAGGCGAATGGCGGGCGGGTATCAAGCTTACTGTTTAACCAAGGTTTTGGGGACGACTTCTGCTATCATCCGTTAGGTGGCTGTGTGCTTGGCAAGGCCACAGATGAATTGGGCCGTGTCAAAGGCCATCGCAATATATATGTGCAAGACGGGGCGCTTATTCCTGGCAGTGCTGGGGTTAACCCTTATGTCTTTATTACTGGGCTTGCTGAGCGTAATATGGCCTATATCCTTCAACAAGACTTCTCGTCGTCGACCCCTTAAGGAGGGCATTGTGACCTTGCCCATTAAACTTCGTATTTTAAAATCCTCTGTGACCAATCCGTGGTTTAACTTAGCCACCGAAGATTGGATATTCCAAGAGCTAGATGCCCATTCACACATCCTGTTTTTATGGCGCAATAGCGAAACTGTGGTTATCGGCCGCTCACAAAACCCTTGGGTGGAGTGCAAAACCGATAAAATGGCAGAAGATGGGGTGTATTTAGCGCGCCGTCAAAGCGGGGGCGGGGCTGTCTTCCATGATTTGGGCAATACCAACTTCACTTTTTTATCACCCAAAGACGGCTATGATCAGCAGGCCAACTTTGACATCATAATCAATGCACTAAAAAAATTGGGTATTGAGGCCAGCTTATCGGGGCGCAATGATATGCAAGTGGGCGATCGTAAAATCTCAGGCAGTGCCTTTAAGCACGCCACTGACCGCAGCTTTCACCATGGCACACTACTGGTCAATGCCAATATGCAAAAGCTTGGCGATTACCTTAATCCGCATCCGTTAAAGCTGCAAGCCAAAGGCATCAAGTCGGTCCGCTCTCGAGTGGCAAATCTGGTAGAGTTTAATGACAGCATCACTCACGAGTCACTATCACAGGCGATCATTGAGGCGTTTTGTGATTACTATGGCAAAACCGTAGAGATTGAGGAATTAGATGAGGATTCCTTAAAGCAGGAGCCTCATCTTAATAGATACTATGAGCAGATGGCCGACTGGGACTGGCGCTTTGGCAAAACCCCACAATTTAATCACCATATCGAGACCCGCTTTGAGTGGGGCATTATTGATCTGCACTTAGAGGTGGCGCAGGCGATCATGACAGAGGTGGTGATTTTCTCAGATGCCCTCAATGTTGAGCTGATTGAGGCGCTAAAGCAGGCACTGACAGGTGCAAAATACACTGTTGATGCCGTCACATCTAGATTGAATGACTTAAAACAGCAGCCAGCGGCAGGCTCAGAGTCAAGCTGGATAACACAAATCACTGACTTTGAGCAGTGGTTGACGGGGCAAATGGTAACCTAGGTACTGTTTAACTTGCCAATGTTAAACGTAGTTTTACACTTGATAACCTAAAACAAGCCACATCTTTTGTAAGATAGATTAATAAAATGAATCTTATAAAAAACTTAGGAGTGTGGCTGTGTTTGATTTAAAATCATTATTTAAAAAAGAAGTAGAAAAACAATTAACTGACGTTGAAGACTATATTTTTATGCCAGAGCGTATTCAGCTCAAAGTGGACGATGGACAACTTAATTGTGTGCTCAATAGTGATGGCAGCGTAAATATCTTTTATACCAAGCAAGGCGTAACAGATGTTCGAGTTGCCACACGTAAGCATCCTTTGACCTCATTTGAAGCAGAGTTGCAGCATGGTCTATATGATGATGTCATCGAGGATGTGGTCGACATGGTTAATAAAACGGTTGATGGTAAATCAAAATACTTCCGCAGCGCTGTCATATTACCTGCCACGCCATCCCTACAAGCGCCAGAGCCGACGCAAACCAAGACATTTGACTGATAGATAGCACTGATAGATAGACGTTTGATAGATAGCATAGATAGATATGGCAACGGGTGATAGCCGTTGGTGCTAGCAGATGGTGCTAGTATTAGCATAGCCATTTTAATCGCATAAGCTGTCATAAAAAAGCCGATTATTCTTAGGATAATCGGCTTTTTGAGGTATAACACCAAGTCACTGACAGAGCTTGATGGTCCGCAAAAACAGTCAGCAAAAACTGTCCACAAGAACAGCGATTAGTCTTTTCCACGCGTCATCTTGATAATGGTCCGATCTTTTTTGACATAGTGATGATATAGCGCTGCTAAGATATGACCAACGACTAACATCCAGCCCAGCCATTTACCAACAATCTCTTTATGAAGAAAGTCAAATGGTACCTCAAACTCTTCATAAGTTAAATTCCAAGTCGGTTCGATAAAGTCTTGGAACATAGAGGTGCTCTCAAATCTTGGGATAACAAAGAGACCAAAAAACTCCGTATCTACTTTGGCGCCGAGATAACCCGTTAAAGGCATGATAATCATAACCGCATACAAGCCAAAGTGACCCAGATGTGCGCTCAAGTGTGCCAGCTTACTGCCAGGCTCTTCATCAGGCTGAATATTATTTAAACGCCACAATATGCGAAAGATAATCAGCGTACCGACGACCACACCAAATGATAAATGCAACTGTAGTGCCGTCCAGTTAATCGGGGTCTCATCAACCGTAAACCAATGACGAAAATAAACAGCCACATAGGCGCCAATAAAGGCGAACGCCATAATCCAGTGCATCCATTTTGCAATAGATCCATAGTTGTTCCTCGTGTTTCTTAAACTCATAAACCTCCTCCAAATGTACCAATAAGTTTTGAAATTGTAGTTAAGATAACACTGACCAAAATTGCGCATAGCTTACTATGAAATATAACTAAAGTACGGCCTATATTGTTGTAAATATCTTAATATTTTGCCTGGTACATACGCTATTCTTACTAGAAAGTTACCATAGCGGCATCAAGGATATATTGATTTATCCATAAATCATCTAATGCAGATAAAAAGCATCCGTGGATGGTGTTAAGGGGTGCTGGCCTGACAGTCGTCAACTACAAAAAAGCCAAGCAATAAAAAAGCCACCTACATGTTGTCATGTAAGTGGCTTTTTAGTGGTACGATTATAATAAAAGTAGGCTATAAGCTAGAGTAGATTATAGAGTAGGGTTAGCGCCCTCAGGCTCAATATCCATATTTTCGTTGTCTTTTACAATGTCATTGACGCCAACATCAGGTATATCGCCATGCGGGTTTTCCATCTCAGATAGGTCACCTGTCATGGGCTGCTCAGTATCTACGACAGCAGCGCAGTCTTGTTCTTTTTTTTCTGGGTACTGCTCATAGCGGGTATTAAGCACTGTTACCCCTTCTGAAAATGCCTCTAAATATTCGTACTCATCAAGTGAGGTAAAGCCTTCCTCATCAACGCCTCGATTTTGACGTGCCTCATATTCTGCTTGGTCAATCTGACCACATGCCAATAGCTTTTTGGTTTCCATACCATAATCAATCATCGCTTGACGCTCTGCGTCATCATCACGGGCAGTCACCGACTCTGTAGTGGCCTCCATCGCCACGCCATCTTCACTCACGCCTTGATCACCGGTATCGCAGCCAGTTAGTTAGCCCAGTGACCAGTAGCGCACAACCTAGCATGAATGGGGCTGTTTTATTTATCATTGTTTTATGCGGCATTATCTCACCTCATCCTATCCATTTAATACAGTGAATTGAGCCCAAACCTGGCAGCGGACAACTGAGTCAATACATTTTTTAATACAGAATGTTCTAATACAGAGAAAGCCTCGCAAACTCACTGCTGTGTTAGGTTTGGGTTAACTTATCTAAAACTGTAAGCGATAGGCAGTAACAAATAAAGTCACATTATGTGTGCGCGTACTACGTTTTGTAAGAAGGGCTTTAAATTAAGATTAGAGAGGGTGGGGTAAGGGTAAGTAGCGAAAGAAAATGCCTGATACTGATTCACAAAGCCAGTCAAATCCCTCTATTATTAGTCTTAAATTTAAAGCATTGCAATAATTTACCCCGCACAGCGAAACCCAATATGACGATGACCTCGATCAGGCAGATTAGAAAACCCTTGTCGATGGGTGGCAGTTAGAGTATCGGCATTGGCATCATAAATATAATCGCCACCCCGCGTTACTCTCTCACCTAAGCTGTCTGGTGACTCACGGCCATCATTTGCATCATAAGGATAGGGGCGTAGTAGGGAGGACGTCCATTCTGCCTGTGAACCGCTCATATCCAGTGCCCCAAACGGCGACACCCCAGCAGGACGACTGCCTACCACACTGGTCACGCCGGTCTGCCCTGATACAAACACACGGCTATCTTGATTATGACCAACAGGCGCATCATTGCCCCACGGATACAAGCGCCCATCCGTACCACGCGCCGCCGCTTCCCATTCAGCCTCTGATGGCAAATGTCCGCCACGCCACGCACAATACGCACGTGCGCCAGACCATGTCGTCTCGGTCACTGGGTGATTGGCATAGCCATCATTGGTCACAAATTTGCCCTCTTGATAACCGATACGTGCCTGCGCATCATCAAGCGCAATAATCGGATATAGACCGCCGCCACGCTCCTCTTCCATCAGCAGCTCAACACTGGCAAGCGGCATATCGGCACGAGTCGCCTCACCGCCCACAAAGCTATTATCGACAGGGATATCAAGCGCATTCAAAAACTCAGCAAAGGCGGCATTGGTCACCTCAGTGCGATCGATTTTGAAGGCAGGTAAGGTAACGGTATGCGCAGGCGCCTCTATGGCTGGGCCGTCATCTCGCCCGATGATGTAGCTACCTGCTGGCACGCTCACCATATTTTGCACCGCTTGCATCGATACAGGTGCGGACTCGCTGCTAAAGGGGATGGTATTTGAGCGGATAAAGGTTGGCGGCTGCTCATTTGCGCTTGTGCTTTTACGGGTATTGCCACTGGATTCACTTTGCACTGAGGAAGTAGCTGCCGAATTATTCGGCGCAGAGCAAGCGGTCAAACTGGCAAGCAGCCCCGCCGTAAGCAGGGCAGTAGGCACACTCATAGGTGCTATAGACTGGGATGTTATAGACTTTATTTTGCTTAGACAGCAAACAAAAGATTGACCAGACGCAGGGCTAGGCATAACAACGACTCCTTGTATTAGATGCAGCCAAATAAAAATAAATAAAACAGCTCCCCTTTAACATAACACAATGAGCCCAAATGCGTTTTGTAAAAATTTGGCACTTTGTCAAAGCGCTTGTTAACGCCTATTCATTGGTTATACGAATAACCCATTACTCATCCGAATAAAAGTCAATACGGCTTAGCAGCAGATCTTGAATCACATATGCTGCAAAATAAGCACACGGCCACGCAATAATAAAAGAGGTGCCCCATGAGGACAGCACTTCTGCAAAGAAGCCGTCAAACCAGCCTCTGTTTAGATATGTCAAAATCAAAGAAATCAAGCAAGACATAAACAGCCCCATAAGGGCGGTAAATATCAAACGATAATACTTTCTATGAATACGCAGCTTAGAGGATGGATCAGATGACGGTTTTGAGTGATTAGCCATAAACTACCTTCCATATGATGATACGTATGAAACGCTTGTAAGCGTAGGGTTGTAATGATTATTTATGGGGGTGAATTTAAAAAAAGCATGGCGATTAGCGTTACAGTGTGTGTCTTTGTTTTATCATTCTCTAACCTCATGTGTCTTTGATTGATCCATTAGCGCAGATAAGCAAACCCATCAAAAAACGCCTTCTATAAGCTATAGAAGGCGTTTTGGTTTGGGATAGGCGTATATTTGAGGGTCTAAGAGTTGGTAGCTATTTCCTGCTTTACGCTACTATCTGCCAGTCTGAACAGGGCAGTGGGCTCAGCTTGTGGCGTCGCTTGCTTCGCGCGCCGCCTCAAACCTGACCACTGCATCCTGTTCAACCTGTCAGTATATCCGCTTCAATCAGGGCTAAATCTTATCTTCTAGTGTGAGTATCTATGTTAATCAGAATTTCTCTTACAGGCTTAGTAAAATCAATGTAAATTATATTTTACAGTTTAATAATAGATTTATATTTTCATAGTATAAAACAACCTACATTAAAGAGGTTTAATTATTTTTAATACAGAAATATCGTTACCTAAAACATCTATTAGCATAGGAATAGTTTTTATCTGGCTTTTATGAAGCTTGTCGGTTGTTTTAACTTCTACAAGCTTTACTTCCGAGTCTCTAACTAAAGTAAGATCTGGCCAGCCTTTACGATAACTATAGGGATCTTCAGAAAATTTACGTATTAAATTAATAAAAGTATCAATATCTAAAGCATCGAATAAAGCTAAGCCAACTTCGAGAGATAAGCCATTATCCATACCTATAGTTTTCAATGCAGCAATAATTTCTGCTAAGTTCTTTGTGAATGTAGACTTAGATATACCTTTAATTGAAAATAAGATTTTATCAATATGATTTTCATGAATAGTTAGCTGTGCTTCTAGGAATCTAGTACAAGCATCATTCCTAGAATTAAATGTATTAAGTCTTGTTAGCTCATCAAGTATTAATGCTTTCATTGTGTTTTGAAACATATAACCTTCATTATATGTGCCTACATAACCTTGTTTTATAAAGTATTCTAAGGCTGCTTTCTCAGGCGAGCCCTCAAAATGAAGCTTTAATATATCTATTCCTAATTGCATATTGATACACTGTTTTTCAATTGACATTACTACAGCCTTTTCAAAAGTTGTTATTATATTTTATATTATTAATATATCCTGAACTGTATTCATACCTACTTCTAGTTAGGATAATGTGCCTCTATTTGATTCTATATGTTGCAATAATCAATAAATAAATAGAAACAGAAGACTTATCACTAAACCATCCCTCTCACTCTCGCCATAATCCCACGTCCAATCACCAAGCGCACATAACTCACCGCAATAATCAATAACATCGCGACCAGCATCACCGCACCAAGCCCAAAGCTTGCCCACGGCACACTAAAGCGCAGATTAAACCATTCAGTAATCAGCACATACGCCGTACCACTGGCAAGCACCACCGCAAACACGCCAGCACTCACCCCAAGTAGGCCAATCTCCAGCATGTTAATTTTGTACAAATCTGCCGTCTGCATCCCCAATAATCGAAATGAAGCGCTATCACGCAAACGGTCTTGAGACGTAGACAGCAGTGAGGTAATGAGCACCATAATACCGGTAATAATCGCCAGTAGCGTAAACACCTGCACCAGACGGCTCATTTGACTGACGTAACCTTGTACCTGTTTAGCAATGGCGCCACCATCTATCGTGGTAATGGCGGGGAACTTGCGGGCAAGATCAGTTTGTAATTGCGGAATTTGCGCACTGTCAACTCTGGCAGTGGCAAACTGAATTTGCGGCGCATCGGCCAGCACTTCAGGCTGAAATAAAAAGTAGAAGAAGGGGCTTGGGCCACGCTCATAGCGCTCCCGAATACTGGTGATTTGACCGACAATCTCGATACCTTGAATGTTAAAAGCCACCTGATCACCTAGGCCCACATTTAAAAGCTTGGCTGCACCATCTAAGATGGACAAGGGCACCACACCTGCCTCAGTGGCCATCTTATCAAGTGGCGCATACAGCTGATTGGGATGAACCGCATCGGTAATAAACTCCGTCTCCATCACTGAATCGGCATAGCTTAAATTAAATACCCGAGTGGGGTCATCGCCCTCGCTTTGTGGTACGACAATATCGGCTGCAGGCACGCCGCCGGCCTCACTGACGCGGGCACGCACCACTGGATAATAGGTGATGGGCGCTTTAATCATACTGTCTAGCGCTGAGTGCTGGTCACTTTGGATATCGAGAAAAAATAAGTTAGGCGCATCCTTTGGATAAGCCTTAACAAACTGGGTATTTAGGCTGTCATTAAGCAGAGTAATCATCGACAGTACCGACACCGATAGCGCTAAGGTCACAAAGAACAGTCCGGACTGATTGCCTTTACGTGATAAATTGTGCACGGCCGTGCGCACCATCCAGCCGCTTTTTTTGCCAAATAAGCCATTGCTGGCAAGCGTTGCCAACAGCCACAACCAGCCTTTACCTATCAGCCAAAAGCTGGCAGCCAGCAGCATCATACCACCCAGTACTTGTAGCCCATTTAATAATGAGCCAAATTCATAGGCCATTAGCCCAAAGCTTGCCAGCAACACCAAACCATACCAATAAATCGGAGGATGCTGACGGCTGTTAGTGGTGGCTTGCTTTAAGACAGCAGATGGCTTGGTGTGCATGACCGAATAAAGACTGTGCTGCACTACCAATAAGGTAATGACTAGGGCAACTATGCTGATTTTTATCAAGCTAATCAGCTTGATCGACAGATTTACATCCGGCGGCAGTATGGCGGTCAGATATTGAGCCCCAACTTTTAGCATACCCAAGCTTAAGAGGCCTGAGACGAGACAAGCCAACACCGCCATGGCAATGAATACACGGTAGTAGCTGTGCTTGATGTCGCTAATAGATTCGCCTAGAGCACGGCGTATGGCATTGGCATTTTGCTGTAAACTCACAAAAGCTTTGACCACACTTAGTAGCGCCACCGCGGATAAAAACAGCACCGCGATGACCAGCAGTTTTAAGAACATCAGCACATTATCGGACACTTGGGTCACTGAGGTATCCGCCTCATTGGCATCGGTAATCTTAACCTCTGAGGTGTCGCCCAATAGCGCCTCAAGCTGTTGTCTTTCATTAACAATGGCCGGTTCAGAGCCGGCAAGTTCAATCTGATAATCGACTCGGCTGCGTTGTCCCATTAGACCAGTAATGGCCAAATCAGTATCGGCCATCAGTACCCGTGCCCCAAACCCAAAGGCAGTCAACGGGCGATCTGGCTCAGTGACCAGTTCATCGGCTATGGTAAATAATCCCTCTCCAATCTTGACCGTATCGCCTATCTTAAGATGAAGCCCAGTCAATACTTGGGTCTCGACCACCACGCTATGCGGGGTCAGCTGTTGCCACAAGGGTTTGCCCGAGGCCAGCTCCACCTCACCATACAAGGGATAGTCTGAAGATACGGCTTTAATACGGGCAAGGAGGGTATCTGCTGCAGACTCAGCAGCGGCGTGATGGATAACTTGATTTTGGGTGAGCGTCTGAGCAGCCTTTGGCTCAGATACACTCGAGATCATGGCATTAAACTGATAATCGTAGACCACTTTTTGGTCAGCAGACTGCGCCTCAAACTGCTCAACATTTTGTAAAACTTGTGGTGTCCACGCCTGCTTGCTCTCCAAGATCAAGTCACCACCGACCAAAGCGCGCTGATTGTCAGTCACGTAATCACGTACTGATTGCTGAATAGAGTCGAGGGTCAGGTAGGTCGATAGTGACAGCACCATGGCCAATAAAAACAGCAATGGATATATCCAGCTGCGCCACCAACTGCGCTGTACAGATTTGCTACCTAGGTTGTTATAAGGGTTTAACGGCTTTGAGGATGGCGTCGGCGTGGTGTGTGAGGTCATAAGGGCGCAACTGATTATCTATTGAGGAGATTATGGGTTATAAAATAAGGCGTCGTAACACTATGCTAGCTAATTTAACACCTAACGTCAGTGGCTTTATTACAGCCAAAGCAGTGTAAGGGTGACAGACTGTATTAATTTGTTGAATGACCGCCGCTTATTAACTGCCGAGCTATGATTTTTCTCAGTTAGCATTGCTGTAAGTCATCATTGTTCTAAGTTAGCATCTCTCTAAGTTACCAGGCGATGGTTTTACCAGCCCAATCGATAAAGCAGCCGGTGTCCTCTACCGTTAATTCATTCAACACTTTTAGTAGATGCCTTGCACACGCATCAGGCGTAAATAGTTTGTCTTTGGCCACATTGGCCTGAAAGGGCTTGGATAAAGGGGTATCAACCGTGCCTGGCTGAATGACAGCGACGCAAACATTTTTTAGCGTGCGCTGCCATTCAATGGATAGGGTCTTCATACCCATGTTTAATGCCGCTTTGCTCATTCGATAGCTATACCAGCCGCCTAATTCATTCTCACTGATACTGCCCACTCGTGCTGAAATAGTGGCATAAATAGCCGGATGCAATTCACTGGGGGTGCCCGCTTTTAATAAGGGTTTAATGTGTTTAGCAATCAATAAGCTGGGTAGGGCATTGAGCGTCATGTTCTGTAAAAAAAACTCTGCATCAAGCTGCCTTACGGCTTTTTCAGGTTGATTGGTATCTGTATGCAATAAGCCTACGGCATTGATGACCCAGTCGATATGCTGTGTTTGACGGTTGATATCAGCAATTGCCTGTTTAATACTGCCCTCTTCTCGGACATCCATGTTAAGCCATACCACCTTATCTGTCGTATTTGTATCAGGCTTATGGCGGTGATAAGTGGCAAATATTTTTGTGACTTTATGGTCGGTACAGAGCCGTTCAAGGAGTGCTTTGCCTATGCCACTGGTGCCACCGATAAGTAGAATATTTTTGTTATAGCTCATGAGCATCAGCATCCCGATAAAAACTTAAACTGTACTACAGTATCAGGCATTTTGTTGGCCTAAATTTGGTTTAGCCAACAGTTAACGCTAGAGGGTATTAGAGCCTACCATGTGGTGACAGTGGGGGCTATATTATTAATTTAAATTGTATTATTTAGTTAGCATTTAAGCTTATTAGCCTTGCTTATTGAGCCCTTAAAACGTTACGATAGGCCATCATAAAGCGTGCACTGAGCCTGTGGCTTGCCGTTGGGCACAGACCCATCTATCAGACCCAGTATCAGGGGCATTAGGCTTAGTGCAAAGATAATTACTGATAATAAACGACAGTATATAAGGATATGGTTATGGCGTTATCGTTAAGTAAAGGCGGGAACTTATCCCTGACAAAAACTGACCCTAATTTAAACAAACTTTTAGTTGGATTAGGCTGGGATGAAAGAGCGACATCAGGTGCTGAGTTTGACTTGGATGCCAGCGTATTTTTGTTAAATAATACAGGACGTGTGCGCGGCGATCATGACTTCATCTTTTATAACCAATTAAAGTCAGACAACGGCGCCGTTGAACACACCGGTGATAACCGTACTGGGGAAGGTGATGGTGATGATGAGGTGATCAAAGTAGATCTGTCTCGCCTGCCTGCAGATGTGGACAAGGTGGTGGTAACCGTCACCATTCATGACGCCCAAGTACGCAATCAAAACTTTGGCCAAGTTGCCAACGCCTTTATCCGTGTGGTCAATGAAGAGACGGGCGTAGAGGTGGTTCGTTTTGATTTGGCTGAGGATTATTCTGTTGAAACAGCCATGGTGTTTGGTGAAGTATATCGGCATAATAACGAGTGGAAATTCCGCGCCGTCGGACAAGGTTATTCCGGCGGTTTACAAGCGATGTGTCAAAACTATGGTGTTGTAATCTGAACCCATTATCATGGTTAGATTATAGGTGGGTAGAGATACGCACCCTGAAACCCCTTTATGCGCTTCATATAAGCGCATAAAGGGGTCACTTGGACGCCTATCTTTAGGTTGAAGAACCTAGTACAGACAATAAGCTTTTACGACAGGATAGGTAATGAGACATTTTTATTTCGATTTTATTTTTACAACGCTTGCCCTAATAGTGGCCGCCTGGTGGGGCTACTCGCATGGCGGTATGGGCGGGCTGATCTCTGCTTTATCCATTACGGCTATTTTGGCAGTGATGGAAATCTCTTTATCTTTTGATAATGCGGTGGTCAACGCCTCAGTGCTTAAGCATTGGGACAAGTTTTGGAAAATGATATTTTTAACCGTCGGTATTTTAATCGCGGTATTTGGTATGCGTCTGGTGTTCCCTATTGTTATTGTGGCAGTGACCGCTGACATGGGTATGATGGATGTTATCAATCTAGCTTTATACAACCCAACAGAGTACTCAGCCAAATTGATGGCGCACCATGCAGAGATTTCCGCCTTTGGTGGCATGTTCTTACTACTGGTGTTCTTAAACTTCTTGTTTGATGACAAAGACGTGCACTGGTTTGATTGGTTAGAAAGACGTTTGGCGAAGTTTGGTGAGGTGGATGCCATGAGCGTGTTTGTGGCGCTCGCTATTTTAATGATTTCATTGTCTTGGGTTCATGAAGAACAAACCCTAGCGGTGTTAATAGCCGGTGTCTGGGGTATCTTAGTGTACCTAGGTGTTCAAGTGGTCTCAGGTATGCTTGAGGGCGACTTAGAAGAAGCTGAAGAAGCGTTAGAAGATGGCACCGTTGCCAACTCAAGTAACGGTTCAGGCAACGTGGGTAGCGCAGTGATGAAGGGCGGTATTGCCGGATTCTTATATCTTGAAGTGCTGGATGCGTCTTTTAGTTTCGATGGCGTTATTGGTGCGTTTGCCATTACCAATGATGTGATTATCATCATGTTGGGTCTGGCCATCGGTGCCATGTTCGTGCGTTCAATGACCATCTTTTTGGTCGAAAAAGGGACGCTTGATGAGTTCGTTTATCTTGAACACGGTGCGCATTATGCCATTGGGGCACTAGCTGTGATTATGCTGCTGTCTATGAAGTTCCACGTGCCAGAGATTGTAACTGGTCTAATTGGTATTGCCTTTATTGCTTGGGCAGTTGTGGCTTCTATTAGATTTAAAAAGCTGGAGCAAGCGGGCAAAATCTAGGCGCTTTGTTTGAGTAGAGGTAATGGATCGATAAGTGATAGACACCCAAAACATGGATGCCATGAAGCGCAATAAAGACGGCTTTATAACAGGGTCTAACAGCCCTTTAGGGTTTTGGTAAATCGTCTTGCTTATCGGCCAGTCAGTTAGTATAGTTAACGAGAGTTTCGGCTCTCGTTTTTTAATGTCTACCGTTTGAGTACTTTGAATGCGGGCAGCATCACACGTGAGCGAAGTGAATCCTTATTAATAAGCGATAACAAATTAAATAACCCCTAAACAACAATAAAGGACAATATCATGGCTATTAGCTTAACCAAAGGCGGCAACGTTAACTTATCAAAAGAAGCCCCTGGTCTTACCAATATCACCATCGGCTTAGGCTGGGATCCACGCGCCACAGACGGCCAAGACTTCGATCTAGATGCCATCGCCTTTTTATTAAACGATGCAGGTAAAGTACGTAACGACCAAGACTTTATCTTCTTTAACAACCTAAAATCAGGTGATGGCTCAGTTGAGCACACAGGCGACAACCGCACGGGTGAAGGTGATGGTGATGATGAAGCCATCAAAGTAGACCTAACTCGTGTGCCTAGCGATGTGTCTAAAATTGCGGTGTGTGCCATTATCTATGAAGGTCAAGCCCGCAATCAAAACTTCGGTCAAGTAGCCGATGCCTTTATTCGTGTAGTGAATGACAATGGCGCGACTGAAATTGCTCGCTTTGATCTATCAGAAGATGGCAGCACCGAAACCGCTATGATTTTTGGTGAAATCTATCGCCACAACGGTGAGTGGAAATTCCGTGCAGTCGGTCAAGGTTTCAGCGGTGGTCTAGGTCCATTAGCGGCCTCTTATGGTGTTGCGGTTTAATACACGAGTCAGCAGATAGATAAACGCTTAGAGGGGTGTCTGCCTGTCTAAGCCAATTGAGTAAAAGAACGGCGTAAAAGGACAGTATCATGGCGGCAACCTTTAGTCTCATTGGCACAATTGAGCCATTTTTACATTGTAATTTAAAGCCTGGCGACTCTATTTATTGTGAAGCCAATGCGATGGTTATGATGGAGAATAATCTTGAGCTAAAGGGTAAGTTGCAAGGCGGTCTGATGCAGTCTTTGATGCGCCGATTTGCCAATGATGAATCACTGTTTCAACAAGAGATTGCTGCCACAAATGGGGAAGGGGACTGCTTATTGGCCCCCACCTTAGATGGTGACATGCAGATTTTGGATATTGGCCCTCAGCAATATACATTAAGTGATGGCGCCTTTGTGGCAGCTACCCGAGAGGTTGAAGTAAAGGCCAATATTCAGCGCAACTTAGGTGGTGCGGTATTCGGTGATACCGGCGGATTTGTGGTGATGCAGACCCAAGGCCAAGGTCAGCTGGTGGTCTCAGGCTTTGGCTCTTTATTTGAGATTGAGGTGACGCCCGGCAAAGATGTGGTCATCGACAATGGTCATGTGGTGTGCTGGGACTCTAATCTGCAGTACAGTTTATCGGTCTCAACCAGTAAGAAAAAAGGCTTTATGAGTAATATCATCAACTCCGTCACCAGTGGCGAGGGGATGGTGCTAAATTTCTCAGGTCAAGGTAAGGTCATCATCTGTTCACGTAACCGAGACACCTATCGAGGCTGGGTACAAAGCATTTTGGGCAGTAGCTCAGGCGGACGCGGTGGCAGTGGCGGATTTTTAGATAATATTTTATAACGCCGACATTTACAGCCATCACGCCTGCATAAATTCATATATCAAGGATAAGTAACATGGCAGTTAATCTGCAAAAAGGACAAAAGATTTCACTGAGCAAAGAAGCCGGTGGTACGCTAACTCAAATTAAAATGGGCCTAGGCTGGGATGTTGCCGGCTCTGCTGCCCCTGCAAAAAAAGGCGGCTTTTTAGGCGCATTATTTGGTGGCGGTGGGTCAGGCGGCGGTGACAGCATTGATCTGGATGCTTCATGCATTATGTTTGATGATAACAAGCAGCCAGTTGATGCCATCTGGTTCAATCAACTGCGCTCTAAAGATGGCAGTATCTTGCACACCGGTGACAACCGCACGGGTGCCGGTGATGGTGATGATGAGGTCATTAATGTGGATTTGAGCAAAATCCCAGCCCATGTCAAGTCATTGGTGTTCACGGTCAATAGCTTTACCGGTCAGAACTTCTCTACCGTTGAAAACGCTTATTGCCGTATCGTCGATGCAGGTAACAATGCTGAGGTGGCGCGCTATAACTTATCCTCTCAAGGCAATCATACCGCTATGATTATGGCTAAAGTCTATCGCCATAATGGTGAGTGGAAGATGCACGCCATTGGTGAAGTGGCCAGTGGCCGCACCTTTAATGACTTAATGCCAGCGATTACCCCTCACGCCTAATTATTGGTGCCCAAACTCAACCCATGTCTAAAGCTAGGGTCGGGCACTATAGATAACCCATAACTTATGCTAACTGATAAAAAAACGCTGACCTAGGTCAGCGTTTTTTTATGTCACAAGTAGAGCAGGCGCCGCAACTGACTTTATTTGCGAGCTCGCTTCCAGTTAAAGCCCCAACCAAAGGCTTCATCCATCTGCTGATGGCCGGAGAAATAGCGGTTAATACGCTCCACATTAATACTGCCATTTTGGTTCATTAACCGAGCAACGGCACACATGCCTGAGGCGTTATTGCCCTCCGTCATCCGCGTCTCAATAGGCGGTTGGTCGGGGACATAAATGGTGACTGTGCCATCGGTTTGTGCCCAGTTGGGTGCCCCTTCGTAGATAAAGGCGAAGATAAACACCTCTTTGATATCGCTCCAGCGAGCACCATTGATATCGAGCCATTCACCGTCTAGGCTTTGGCCGGTGCGGTCATCGCCGCGCAGTAACACATAAGGCGCTCTTTGAAGATCACCAAATCGGCCGCCGAGTGCCTGAATTAAGGTGCGCTCGCCATTATTTAGGTGCACCATCGCACCAACATCAAGGTCTATACCGGTTGATTTTGCGGCAAACAAATCGTTTAAAAAGCCTTTCTTTTTAACCGCTGTATTAGCTCCGCTAGCGTTCTGGCGATTCCAGTTTAGGTTGACGGTGATTTTGCCAAAATCATCTTTTTTCTTCAGGTTAATACTGGATTGATTTTTGGTCAGGCTGATTTTGGACAAATTAACCGAGCGCGGCGCAGGTGAGCTGGGTGCAGGTGCGCTAATAGGGGGCGGCATTTGTGAGCTTCGGTTCTGAGCCGGTGGCGTTGCTACAGGACTAGGTGCAGGCGCCTCATCAGCGATTTCTACCCCAAAATGCTCAGACAGTGGCTTCAATCCGCCATCAAATCCTTGCGAGATAAATCGAAATTTCCATTGGCCTTGGCGGCGATAGCATTCCCCTAAGATAAGTGCTTTTTCGCTGCGATTGGCACTTTGTACATGGCAGGTCATCAGTACAGTTGTACCTTGGAGCACTTGCAATTGAATATCGCCCAATTGTGATAAAGGCTGATTGCTTGAAAAAGCCAAAGCAATTTTTTGGATAGTTTGTGGTTGCGTAGGTAGGCTGATGTCAAAAAACGCATCAGTATCGTGGCCGCGATGGCTGACACTGCCATCATCGCTGCGGGTCTGACCATAAAACACCATGTCGCCGTCACCGCGCACCTTACCAGTTTCGGCTAAGCGGTAGGCAGCACAATCAATGGGCTGGTCACTTAAAATACGTACACTAATATTATCGGTGGGTAGCGGCGCATTGGCACCGGCAATTAAAGTTTGACTCATAATAACTCTCCATAGAACGAATAAAGGGGGCAGCTTAGCCTTCCTAGCCTACTGTGCTTAAGTTTGGCCATGATTTGTTAAGGCGATGACCAGCTTTGTCTACTTATAATGATTTTGGTACTGTGATAGTAGTCTAGCAGATTTGGCTTTAACGAAAGGCAAATTAAAAAGCAGGTTAAAGGGCAAGCTAAAGGGCGAAGCAAAAGAGAGAATAAACGCATAAAAAAGCGATTATTTATCCTAAAATGTGCCTATAATGCAGCTGTTAAATAGAGGCAGTGAGTCGTTGGTATTTTTATTAAAGGGTTATCTATGTGTCCCTCCACGTTTAGTTGTGCGCCTAGTGTTTGGCTTGCTGAAGGGCAGTCAAGTCAGCGTGATATGCTACAAAGTTTACAGCAATTAAAGCGGCGCAGTATAACGCCATTTGAAGTTATTGCCTCACATCGTTCGCAGCGCCCGGAGATTTTTGAGTTTGCCGATCACGTCTTTATCGAGCCAAGCGTCAAGCAAGAGCAACAAAGCGGTTTGGCGCGCTGGCAGTTTGTGTTACAGCACGCCATTAAGGCCAATACCAAGGTGCTGTTAACAGGTCGCAATAGTATCACTTATGAGGCGCAGCGAGCTCAGTTTGAGCAGGCGGGTATTCGTCTGCTAACGGGCGCCACCTCGACTGAGATGCTACAAAAAATCGATGATAAATTTGCCTTTATGAGTCATTGTCAGGCGCACAACATTGCTGCGGCAGAAGGCTGGCGCTTTGATACAGTAGATGAGCTTAAGCAATTGATTGAGACCCATGGTCATCAGCCGCTTTGTGTGAAGCCAATTAGTGGCATATTTGCCCAAGGGTTTTGGTGTCTAGATACCCATGCTCAAGCCTCATTGGACGTACAGAGCGCAAGCTACGACAGCTTTGAGCATCTGTATTTCACGGATAATCGCAGAATCACCACCTCTGAGTTTATTAGTGCTTATTCTAACAGCGTTATGGTAAAACAGCGGCCGATTCCGATGTTGCTCATGCCTTATTTGCCTGGCAAAGAGTACTCTATTGATGTGGTCTGTGAGCGCGGTGAAGTGTTGGCTGCTGTGACCCGTTATAAGGTCGGCAAGGTACAGCATCTGGGCTATGATGAGTCAGTAATGGCGGTAATTATCCCTTTAATTCGTGCCTTTGGTTGTGACGGTATTGTAAGCGTACAGACCAAGGCTGATGAGGCGGGCAATCACAAAGTGCTTGAGATTAACTCACGTCCTTCAGGGGGTATAGGGTATACCGTACACAGTGGTATCGATTTAACCCAGATCGCCTTTGGCTACTGGCTAGGAGTTGAAGATAAGCCAGATTTGCCGCTCATCACGACACAAATAAAGCCCTGCCAAGTACGCTCTATTATGTGTAGTGTTTTGATTGAGCCCAGCGAGTAGCCATTAAGTGAGTATTCATTAAGCGAGTAGCCCTCGCATAAAATTGATCATTGACAATTTGTAATACCTGACCCATTACGGCGCCGGATGTACGCATCATATAATTCGTGTATTACAGAGCGCCAAAGGAAAGTTTTGACCATGACCTGCGATAGCAAACATCCCCCAACTGATTCACTGTCTTATCAACAAAAGCGGGTAGAGCTGCCCAGAGGCACGCTTGACTTAAGCTATCGGCTAAGTGGTGAGCACAGCTATCAGCTTGATGACCTGCTGGGATTTGCGCAGCGTATTAATCCGAAGCGGGCGTTTTTGTTTGTCTCCAAAGTACTGGGTCGACATATTCCGGTATCGCCTCAGATCATGCGCCAAGCTTTTAGCCATTTGGCTCATACGGTGCCGGATAATTTGCCTGAGCCGATAGTGGTGGTGGGTATGGCTGAGACCGCAGTGGGACTGTCAGCAGGCGTGCATCAAGCGTTACAGGCACGTTATCCCAATGCGCTGCTGCTCAACTCCACCCGTCATGCTCAGCAGCAAGCAAGCCTACTGACCACCTTTAGTGAGGACCATAGCCATGCGAGCACCCATCTGATTTATCAAAGCGATGAGCCGCACATACAGGCGCAGCTAATGGCCAGTAAGACCTTGATTATGGTGGATGATGAAGCCTCAACCGGAAATACTTGTGTCAATGTGGTCAGTGCCTTACGAGAGGCGGGGCTCACTGAGCTTGAGCAGGTACATTTGGTAACTTTGGTGGATTGGTCGTTAGGACAAGCAGACAATGATGACCATATCGCTCTTCGCTTAGAAGGGATAGCCTTTGAGCGTCATCACTTGATGGCTGGCGACTGGCAATGGACCGATGCGCCCGATCCACAGCCGATTACTATGCCCAGTGTCGATACCACTGACGCCGGCAGTCAGCCGCTGTTAGCAACTGGCAACTGGGGGCGTCAACCTACCTTAGACAGCACCGAGGGCTTTGCTCATTTTTTAGCACGCTTTAAGCAGGCTTATCAAAAAGCACGTGGCATTGATGTGGTCAGCGATCCGTTTATTAAGGATAGAGGCACCACTGATAATGCTCAGTCTACGCGAATTTTGGTGCTGGGAAGTAATGAGTTTGTGTGGTTGCCTTTTTTATTGGCAGAGTGGATAGAGCAGCAGGCGCTGATGACATCACAAAGCCGTGCACAGGTGAGCTTTAGCGCTTTGACCCGATCACCGATTGCTTTGGGCGGTGCCATTGACGCAGTACTAAGCTTCCAAGATAATTATGGCCTAGGTATGACCAACTTTGTGTATAACGTGGTCCCTGAGCAGTGGGATATCATTGTGCTGTGTGTCGAGACACCCACTGAGAGTGTCGATGCGCTGTGGCATAACTTAGATAACGTGATTGTGGTGAGTCCCTAACGATGACAATCAATACCCATAGCTTAACGCCCTTTATGCCCGACTCGTTAATCATCAAGCCTTATGCATTGATGGATTTGGATGACACCTTATTTCAGACACAACGAAAAATTGCAGCGTGGCAGCTACCGACTGCTGAGCCACATCATTTGGTATATGCCGCCGTCAATAAACAAGGTGAGCCATTAAGTCTTATGACCCAGCGCCAGCAGCTGTTTTTTAATTGGTTACTCGCAAGTACGGAGCTGATTGTGGTGACAGCTCGTGACCGACATGAGATTAAACGGGTAGTGCTTAACTTTAGCAGCTGGCAAGTGCTGACCCATGGCGCCCTTATCTTACAGCCCTCAGGGGAGCCATTAAAGGCTTGGCAACACCAGATGGGCGCAATATTAGCGCCGCTACAAGCCAAGTTACAGCAGTTAATAGCGATTATTGAGGCGTATAACCACAGACAGCAAGGGCCATTAAGACTGGCGCTGCATCACGATGATTTTGTGGCACCAGGCACTGACTCCAGCGATGACTCATTGAGCGAGATGCTGATTTATTTGGCCATCAAGCATCACCAAAAAGATGCCATGGCGTTACAGCAATTTGGTGAGTGGCTGCTGGCTGAGCACCCCCAGTTGGCCGATGATTTTTATATCCATAGCAATGCCAATAATTTGGCCATATTGCCCAAGGGTATCCATAAACGTCATGCGGTAGCCTACTTGTTTGAGCAGCATTTAGACCACGCTCGCCCTAGCTTTGGCTTTGGCGATAGCTTGGCAGATTTACCTTTTTTGCAGCAGCTTGATTGGTACGGCACCCCCAATCATGGTCAACTTCATGACCACATTCATGTGCTTTAAATACAGCCTATTTTCAATCTACCCTCGCTAACACATCGCCTTGTTTAAACATACTTTTTAAATATAACCGTTTTTAAATATAACCGTTTTTAAATATAAAAGATAAAGCAGCTAAGCTATGGATTTACACAAAACAACGCCGCCATCAGACATTACTTCGTATTGTGGCAGCTATCTGCCAAGCGATGTGACTTTGTTATTAGACATTGTTGATAAGTCGGGTGTTAGGGATGTACCGGTGGCACAAAAAGAGGCGCTGATTCAAAGCGGACAGCAGCATTACTCAGACATGCTGACTTTAGAAAAAGCGCCTTCTGACGCCCATGAGCAGATGTATCAACAGGCGTTACAGCAAGGAAAGTTACGCTTGGCGCAGGATATTGTTCGGCTTAGTACCACTTTAAAAAGCTTGTTTGAGACGCAGACAAATAGCCGGTCTCCACTGATTTTGGTGAGTTTGGTGCGGGCAGGATTGCCGATAGGGGTTTTGCTACAGCGGGCTTTAAGCGATGGTGGCGCACCTTATCATTTGCCCAGTCAGCATTATGGCGTCAGTATTATCCGTGATAGAGGGCTAGATCCGGTGGCCCTCACCAAGATCTTGAGCGCTCACCCCACAAGTCCAATAGTCTTCGTCGATGGCTGGACCGGTAAAGGGGCCATTTATGGTGAGCTGTCACGCAGCTTAAAGGCTTATTTGGATAAGCATTGGACGGCAGATGCAAGCTTTAGCAATGTGTTTCATCAAGGCCGTGGTGTGGTTCCCTTGTTAACCCTTGCTGACCCTGCGGGCGTGGCGTGGTTATCGGCCAGTAATGAGGATTGGCTGATACCTTCAGGTCTGCTTGGCAGTACCGTCTCTGGCCTGATATCACGAACCTTGTATAGCGCCCCCAATCACGACTTAACATCCGGCTTACATCAAAGCGTGATTTATCATGATTTGGCGCATAAAGATCACAGTTTAAGTTTTATCGAGGCCATAGAAGACATGCGCCATCAGCTGCTTTTGCAAAATGCCAACACAACCGCTTTGCCGACTTATGCAGCCCCGCGTTATCATGCGCAGCGTATTATTGAGACGTTGGCCAATCATTATCAGATTAGTAACATCAATCGTATTAAGCCCACCATTGCTGAGGCTACCCGAGCCGTGATGCGGCGTGATCCTGAGCAAGTGTTATTGGCCAGTGCCGATCATCCTGACACGGCATTATTAAGGCATTTGTGTCAACAAAAGGGGGTGGCTGTGACGGTGATTGGCGAGCAGATTTTGCCGTATCAAGCGGTCACCATCATCAAAAAACGTGACCAATAGCCCTGCTACATATCAAAAAAAACCAAATCCTATCGCATAAGCTTTATATCTAATCGCAGTTTTTCTAATCTTAGAGTGTATATCATGACCCCGTTACCCCCTTTAATTACCTCAGGTGTCTCTGACAGTAATGCGCCCAATATCGCTATGAATGAGCCGAATTTTTTGAGCTCAGCAAGTGCCATATCCGAGAGCCCATTGCACCCTTATCAGTTAGGGGCAAGCCTGTACATGCCTGCCACACGCGAGGATGTCTGGGCGGTGATTAGCCGCAGCAAACTGCCAAATTTAGACAGCGTCATTATCTGCTTAGAGGATGCGGTGAGCGAAAGCGATGTGCCTTATGCTTGGAGTAACATACAAAAGCTATTGTCACATTGGGCCAGTGTTCAACAAGATACGCCGCTTAGCGTATCACGCAGTCAGTGTGTAAATCAGATAGATGAGGCCACAGGCATTCAAATATCAGCAGTACAAAAGAGCAATCGACCGCTGGTGTTTATTCGCCCGCGCAATCCGCAGATGCTAATGCAGCTGGCCGCCTTGCCAAACATTAATCTGGTCGATGGCTACGTGCTGCCCAAAGTGGACATGGACAGTCTGTCTAATTGGCGCTTGGCCTGCCAGCAGGTGCAAGAGGACAGTCTATTAATGCCCACCTTAGAGACCGGCCGCTTATTTGATCCGGCACACAATCAGGCCCTAGCCACGGCCTTAGCGCATGCCTTTGATGAGCGGGTATTTGCATTACGCATTGGCGGCAATGATTTATTTTCTGCCCTGCGCTTGCGTCGACCCAGCACTCAGACCATTTATGAGACCCCTGTGGGCACCTTGATGCATCAGCTTATTGGGACTTTTGTGCCACAAGGCTATTATTTGACGGCACCTGTGTGTGAGTACTTCGATAATACCGCTTTGTTTATCCAAGAGCTTGCCACCGATGTCTCACTCGGCTTGGTGGGCAAGACGGTCATTCATCCGGCGCAAATTGCCTTGGTACAGCAGGCTTTTTCGGTATCTACGCGGGTATTAGAGGAGGCGCAAGCTATCTTAGCTCAAGATGCCAAAGCGGTATTTAAACACAACAATACCATGCTCGAGCCTGCCACCCATTATGCTTGGGCAGTACAGACGGTTAAGCGGGCTCAGATATTTGGGGTATTGGCCAATCAGATGTTGTAGGCTGGTGGCAGCGTATGCTTGTAGACTATTCTACCTGCCCATCATGAATGGTAATGACCTGATCGGCATGCTCAGTCATCGCTGGGTCATGGGTCACCACCACCAAGGCCGTCCCAGACTGCTGCTGTAGCTCCAATAATAAGTGCATCACTTGCTGCGCATTTTGTTCATCTAAGTTACCGGTGGGCTCATCAGCGAAGATGATTTTGGGACGGGCGACCAGGGCGCGGGCGAGTGCTGTGCGCTGCTGTTCACCGCCTGAAAGCTGATGGGGTAAGCTGTCACGGCGGTGGGTAAGACCAACCGCTGTCAATAATTGCACCACCCGCTCTGGGTCAGGACGACGTGCAATATCCAGCGGAAACGCGATGTTTTCAGCCACGGTTAAGGTTGGTAATAAATGAAATGACTGAAACACAAATCCCATATCCTGCTGACGTTTTTGTGCCAATTCATCCTCGCTTAGGGTAGTGAGGTTTTGGCCATCAAGCCAAATCTCTCCACTATCTGGATAATCAAGTCCTGCCAGTAGCCCCAGCAAAGTTGACTTGCCTGACCCTGATTTTCCCATTATGACGACAAACTCACCAGCGTCAATCGACACGTCGACACCTTTTATGATGTCGGTCTTGGTATCGCCGATCATCACGCTTTTGCTTAGGTTGCGTGCCGTCAGTAGGGGCGAGGATTTAACATCGCTGTTTGGATTATCGATTTGGCTGCTCATAAAGTCTCTTTAGTCAGGGGACAAATAACAAGGTAATTAGGCAAAGTAATTAATCAAGGTGGCTGATTTATAGCGTGCGCTATTGAGCGGTCTGGGCCTGTTTTTGTGCTGCGACCTTTTCAAGCGCCGGTTTAAGCACCGGCAAGATGTTGTTATTGACGATACGCGCGTAGCCCTCTTTGGTGGGGTGAATGGCATCGGCCTGATTGAGGCTGGCATCACCGCCAACGCCGTCCAAAAAGAAAGGAATAAACACCACACCGGTGTCTTTAGCAATGTTGGGATAAATGGCCGAGAACGATTTGACGTAGTCATCCCCTAAGTTGTCATAGATTTGCATACCGCCAAGCACCACCACGCTGCCCTGGTCCTGTAAGCGCTTAATGGCCGTGCGAATATTGCTATCGATAGTCGCCACATCGATACCCCGCATGGCATCGTTGGCGCCTGTGGTCAAAATAGTGATGTCAGGTTTGGTTTTTAATACCCAGTCTAAGCGGTTCACCAATCCGGTGCTGGTCTCGCCGCTTAAGCCAGAGTTAATGACTTTGGCGTTGACATAACCGGCCTGTTTTAATGCCGCTTCTAATTGGGCGGGGTAGGCCTCAGTTTCGGGCAATCCTAATCCTTCTGTGAGTGAGTCACCGAGGGCCAGTATGGTAATTGGCTGCTCAATAACTTCAGCTGGGGCACTACTTTGTACGCTTGTGGTGGATTGTGATGCGGCGGGTGCGCTGGTGTTCGTCTGGGTCTTGGCTGTGGGCGCAGACTCAGCTTGTGACTGAGTGGCCGTCTTATCATTTGAGCTGGGCTGGCAGCCCATTAACAGAGCACTTGCAATAACAACAGCGGATAATGGCTTAAAAAACGGCATCGACATGGCTTTTTTTTATCCCAATAGTATGAATGACAAAATAATGAAATCTTATGTGAGCTCATACTAACAGGGGGCAGGCGCTTTGGCTGTTTATGAATGGTTATGAGCGTGTGAAATTGGCGCACACAGCATAGATGCACTACTGACCCTCTATAGTGCTGGTGGTTGTAGAGTAGCTTTCATCAAAGACTAAGGCAGTTAACACATGATCACGCCACTGCCCATTAATCTTTAAGTAAGACTTGGCATAGCCTTCTTGTTCAAAACCAAGCGTATTTAACAGCCGCGCACTTCGATGATTATCAGGCAAATAATTGGCCATAATGCGGTGTAGTCCATAGTGCTTGCGCACGTACTCAAGCGCCTTACTGAGCACCTCGCTCATAATGCCTTTGCCTTCATAGTCTGAGTCTATTGAATAGCCCACATATCCGGCCTGAAATACCCCATACATAAAGCCGCTAAAGTTAATCACGCCTATCACCTGTGTGCTGTTTTTTGAGGTGAGTAACATAGAGATGCCTTGGCGTTGACGGTGCATATCTAGTGCCGCTGCAATACGTGCTTGTACGCCCTCTAAGGTGTAATAATCGGGCTCACGGGCGGGCTCATAAGGTGCCAGCCGTGTCTCATTGGCCGTCAGATACGCTTGCAAGGGCTGCGCCCACTCTTGGCTTATCAGATACACCTCGGTGCTATCGGTACCAAACAATTTATTCATAGCGCTGTGAGGCACCGTCTCAGTAGTAGAGGGCATGGCTATTATTTCCTAGACAGGGCAGCAAGTGTTAACATCAGCTTTATGTCGCAACAGCGGATGCAACAAGAACTGATGTAACAACAGCGGATGTAACAACAGCGGATGTAAAACAGCCTGTTATTGGGCGTCATATAAGCTGCGTACCACCTCACCAATGACTTTAATGCCCGATGCCAACGTTTCATCACTGGCGGCAATACTCATCCGGATGCACTGATGGGCGTGCGGATAATCGCTGATGTCTAAGCCTGGGAAGAAGTGTTCACTTGGCACAATGAGCGTGGCTTTTTGTTTTAACAGCTCGTAAAGCTCTGTGGTGCTAATGGGTAAGTCCTTGAACCACACCCACAAGAAAATCGCCCCTTCAGGCTTGTGAATGAACACTGGATACTCACCCAGCTGCTGTTTTAAATGCTCGATGGCAAGCTTAGCTTTTGCTGCATAAAAGGGCTGGATGGTCTCATCACACAGCTGCTTTAGGCTGTCGTCATTAAGTAGCGGTCCGGTAATGGCAGCCCCAAAGCGAGTGGGGGCCAGATTGACCACAGCGTTCATGGCGCTCACGGTTTTTACCACTTCTGGGGCGGCAATAATGATACCGGTACGGGCGCCAGGTAGGCCTATTTTAGACAAGCTAAAGCACAAAACCGTATTCTCATCCCAGTTTAGATTGACATCAGGATAAATAATATTGGGGAAGGGCTCACCATAAGCATTATCGATAATCAAAGGCACGTCGTACTGTTTGGCAAGCTGCGATAAATGTGCCATTTCTTCATCGGTCAGCACATTGCCGGTGGGGTTGGTGGGGCGTGAGCAGCAGATTGCACCAATTTCCCCATTTTTTAGTGCTGGCAAGTTCTCTAAGGCATCAAAGTCAATTTTGTATTTAAAAAAGCCGCTTTCGCCCTCGTGCTCAACCTCTTCAGTCTCAGGCTTTATAGCAATAAAGTGTTTGCCATCAATGTGCACATCGCTATAGCCGATATACTCTGGGGCTAGTGGCAATAAAATAGATTTGGTGGTGGTATTGCCTTTTTCGTCTTCGAATTGACCACCAAATAAGTTAAACAAATAGAAAAAAGCATTTTGTGAGCCATTGGTCAGCACGATATGCTCAGTGGTAAGGTTCCAGTGGTAATGACGGTTAAAAAAAGCCACCAAGGCCTCGATAAATTTGGCATCGCCTTGCGGATTTGAGTAGTTACCCACTGATTCGATGGCGCCGCCTTCAATGCCGCCTTTTTCCAATGATTTATAGACCTCAAAATAGGCTTCATTCACTTTATCAATGCGTGCTGGATTACCGCCGCCTAACATATTGACAGGTGTTGGGCTTTTTAGGGCGTCGCCTAGGTCGTCCATAAGTTGAGAGATGGCGCTGGTTTGGGTGAATTGCTGTCCGTATTTTGAAAACTTCATAACAGTACCGTTTAAGTTATTTTTAGATTAAAAGTTAAAATTATTGACTTAGAGTAGTCGCTAAGCGGGCTTGCCGTCAATCATAATAGGACGACTGGCAAGCCAAGCGATAATTAAGTTAATGATGGTCAGTATCAATATAAATAATAAAGGGCTATCCCAGCCGCCAGTTGCTTCATGCAGCCAGCCTGCGCCAAAAGGACCGGCGAAAGCCACCAAGTAAGCCACGGTCTGAGCCATCCCCGACAGTTTACTGGCTTGGTTTGGGCTATAAGTGCGTAAAGAGAACAGCATGATACATAGGGTAAAAATACTGGCACAGCCAAGCCCCATAATAGCGGTCCACAGCCAAGCTAAGTGAGGTGATAGATAGGTAATACCGACTAGGCCAATGACATTGAGTACCGTGGCGGCAATGGCCACAGTCTGAATTTGCATTCCGCGGCGAATTAGCCACGTCATACCGATAATGGCAATGGGCGCCATAAACTGGAACACCGAGCCCATGCTACCGCCCTCAACCTCACTTAAGCCTTTACTGATCCAGATGGAGGGTAAAAAAGCGGCCACGGTATAAAATAACAAGGATTGTAGCCCCATAAACACCGCCATTTGCCAGGCCAGTGCTGATTTCCAAATACAGATGTCCTCTTGCGCTTGCTGCTCTGAGTTCATTACCGCTGCGGGCATCTTATGAGAGGATCCAAGCCTTAAACGTAAGATGACCCACGCAATAATGGCAGCAATACCCAATATTGCCCAACCACCCAGCGCCCACTGCCAACCGATCCGCTCAGTCAATGGATAGACCAGTCCTGAGACTATCCCCGCCATCACCGACATGGTTAAGCTAAATAATCCGGTCACTAACGCAATATTGTGCGGGGTTCGCTGCTTGATAACCGGTGCCACTAAGGTGTTGGCAAAACCGATGGCCAATGACAGCAATACCGTACCCACCAAGAAGCCATGCCAGCTGACCCAAGTTGAGCGCATGATAATACCGGCAGTAATGACGAATAGCACCGCAATTAAGGTATTCTCAAGCCCAAAGCGTTTGCCTATCGCCGGAGAGATTAAGGCGCCGAGTGCAAACATTAGCATAGGAATGGCACCCAGCCAGCCAATATGGGTGGCATTGATATTGAGTGCGTCCTGGACCACAGGCGCTATGGCACCGAGTGCCACGATGGGCGAGCGCATATTGCTCGCCATCAGTAATATGGCGATGACCACCAGCCAAAATACCGCAGGTGGTGTCTTTTGACCCAAAGTATGGGCGGGCTGGGAGGCGTTAGGCGTCGTCGCCTTAGAGCTGAGACTGTTTTGGGCAGAGGTAGAATGCGACATAATAGACCACTTACTTGTGACAGACGGGGTAGAGGTTAGCGGGCATAAAAAAACCACCGCATAGGCGATGGTTTAACTATAACAGAAATGATCGGGGGAACCTAAGCCAGAAAGTTTGAACATTAATAACAGTCTATATTCTCTGGCGGTTTTACTGAGATTTTGGGGCTTTATGGCAGATTTGACTTATCCGGTATGGTTCATAAGGCCGATTTACCTAGGTCTG
This sequence comes from Psychrobacter sp. YP14, assembly GCF_003209315.1. Taxonomy (NCBI): domain Bacteria; kingdom Pseudomonadati; phylum Pseudomonadota; class Gammaproteobacteria; order Moraxellales; family Moraxellaceae; genus Psychrobacter; species Psychrobacter sp. YP14. Next base: position 123,258 of record NZ_CP029789.1, read on the forward strand.
CCGCCTTTTTACTATCAAAAGCTTTTTCGTCATTAATCTGTTCACACAAATTAGGATCGTTACCGCAAAACTGACAGGTTTCATCTCCCATCAGGTTGGCCACACGTCCGCAAGAGCCGCGTAACGGCTCTTTTTTTACCATATAGCCGATGCCCATCATCAAAAAAAATAGGACAAAGACGCCGAAGGTAATCAGCAGCATAGGAAGAAGTTGAGCGAGCATAATAACCTCACTTAGATTAAGAGGCTTGGGCGCAAGGCTGACTATAGAGTTGTTGCTAAGTCTATTACTGCTGTGCCACAAGCTAGATTTGTCATCGATCTTTGGGTATCTATTCTACCATATTTGGCTTAAATAGGCGGGGCTGATTAAAATCGCGACGGGTGCGATCAATTCGCCGCCATCTTAATCTAAGCTATAGTGCTTATAAACCCGGTACCTCATAGCTCTAGATATTTAGTCTTTTTGACCAGAGCGTAGCGTTTTCATAGCCGGAGTCTCGACCACTTCCCAGTAAGCTAGAGGGTCGGCTTTGTTCTTTTTAATCTCCTCAAGAGAGGGCACTTCATCATGGATCTTACCATCTTTGGGTATCACAAATAGCACTGCCAAATTATGCTGCTTAGCGGTGGCTAGCGCTTTTTCGTAAGTCATGGCGGTCAAAGCAGTCGCCCAAGCATCGGCCAAAGAGACACTATCTGCCACGACAGACACAGAGGGCGCACCGCCGGCAATGGGCTGGCCGGTGGTGGGGTCAATGGTATGGCTGTAGCGGCGACCATCGAACACCACCGAGTTACGATAGTTGCCCGAGGTGGCCAGATGCAGCTTGTTGCTTAAGAGGGGCTGGCGAATGGCCGCTAAGGTATAACGCTCGCTGACGGTACTGTCTATGATGGGCGCATCAATGGCAATTTGCCAAGGTTGGGCGTTTTGGTTCACCCCTGAGGTGGACACTTCACCACCAATCTCCACCATGTAGTTATTAATTTTATAGTCTTTGTGCAGCACCTCAGCAATCACATCGACCCCATAGCCCTTGGCGACAGCTGAGAAGTCCAGCGCCACGTTTGGCTTGTCTTTGCTAAGCTTATCTTCGGTGAGCTTGATACCTTTAAAGTCGAGTAGGGCTTTGGCTGTGGCTATCTCAGAGGCGCTTGGCGGGTTTTGTAATCTTTCGGCCGTCATTACTGTGCCAAATCCCCAAAGATTAATTAGCGGCATCACAGTAGGGTCAAAGGCGCCGCCTGATTGTTGATATACCTGTTTGGAGTCATTCAATACTTTTATAAAATCAGCATCTACCGTGATTGACTCACCAGCGCCCAAACGGTTGAATTTAGAGATGGTCGAGTCTTGCATGTAAGTCGACATACTGAGATTAATCTGCTGTAGACGCTTATCGATGGCTTGCTGAATCTCGTCTTGATTCACCCCCTTTGGGTTTTGGAAAGTGATGTGATAGCTGGTTCCCATGGTCTCACCCTTGATATAGTCATAGGTAGGAGGTTGATCACAGCCGCTCATCATCACAGTAGTGGACAGCATAAGCGTGCCCATTATGGCTTTTGAAGCAGATAAGTTAGAGGATGACCCGGTGGGTGATAACAGTGCGGAGAATAAAGGCGTCATAAGTATATTTTTATAAAAATAAAGGAGAGGGGCTGATATAAGGTCGTCTTATATCAGCAGGAGGGGGTATATTTTAACGCTATTAATGGGCTTTGTGGCAGCTTTACTACTTAGCTTTACTTTACTACTTAACTTTTGCGCCGCGGATAAGTTTATACAGCTTAGGCGGTGATACCCGGTTGACTAAGGTGGCAAACTTCTCTTTTTGACCTGCGACGATAATGTACTCCTCGTCTTGAACCAAGGCTTTTACCGCTTGCTTAGCAAAGGCTTTGGCACTTAGGCCTTGGTCAGTGGCGTCATCCATCGTGCCTTGAGCGCTGCCATCTGCAGTCAGGGCATTGATGGAGACGTTGGTCTGGATAAAGCCTGGGAATATGGTGGCCACTTTAATATTGTCCTCACTTAATTCGGCACGCAAGCTATTGGCCCACATGTGAATGGCCGCTTTGGCCGCACCATAAGCACCGCGATATTGTGTACCTAATAATCCGGCCACACTTGAGACCATCACCACCTTGCCGCCACCCTGGGCAATCATATCTGGTAGTACCAAACGCGTTAGTCGGGTCTGAGCAAAATAATCGATCTCCATCAATTGGCGCTCAACGGCCTCACTGGTCTGCATAATTAATGAGCGCTGACTGACCCCCGCGTTATTAATCAGCCAATCGACATGGCCCGCATTTTGGATAACGGTGGCATAAGCCGCTTCAGCTTGTGCGACGTCTAAGATATCAAAGGGCACCACGACGTGTTTTGTCGGTTTTTTACATTTGGCTTTAACGGCCTCGAGCTTTTGTTTATTGCGCCCGCTTAATATAATTGTGGCACCGCGGCGAGCGAATTCTATCGCCAGCGCTTCACCCAGCCCACTTGAGGCACCAGTAATCCAAATGGTTAGGTTATTTAGTTTGGTTTTCATAAGCATCCTTTCTTATGTGACAGAGTTAGTAGGGCAGATTTTATAAATAGTGGCCATAAAAAAAGAGCCTCCATTGAGGCTCTTAATTTATCACAGTTTATCGGCTTAAGAGCAGTGGCTCTTTGTCAGCAGGCATTCATCCCGCTCACTAACCACCGAAATCATCCAATAAGATGTTTTCATCTTCGACACCTAAGCTGTGTAGCATGTCGATAACCGCGGCGTTCATCACCGGTGGCCCACACATATAGAATTCACAGTCTTCTGGGTTTGGATGGTCTTTTAGATATTCCTCAAACAACACGTTGTGAATGAATCCAGTATACCCTTCCCAGTTGTCTTCAGGCTGTGGATCAGACAGTGCCACGTGCCATTCGAAGTTATCGAACTGCTCCGCTAACATGTCATAATCTTCAACATAGAACATCTCGCGAACCGAACGTGCACCATACCAGAAGCTGATCTTACGATCTGAATGCAGACGTTTTAACTGATCGAAAATGTGCGAGCGCATTGGCGCCATACCTGCACCACCACCGATGAATACCATCTCAGCTTTGGTGTCTTTGGCGAAGAATTCACCATAAGGACCTGATACAGTGACCTTATCACCTGGCTTTAAGCTAAATACATAAGATGACATCTTGCCTGGTGGGATACCTTCAGGGCCACGAGGCGGCGGACTGGCAATACGGATGTTAAACTTGATAATGCCTTTTTCATCCGGATAGTTGGCCATTGAATAGGCACGGATCACTGGCTCATCTACTTTTGAGACATATTTAAATAAGCCGAAATGATCCCAGTCACCGCGATACTCTTCTGCAACATCGAAGTCTTTATAATGCACTTCATGCGGCGGCGCCTCAAGCTGTACATAACCACCGGCACGGAAGTTGACCTCTTCACCATCTGGAATTTTTAATACCAGCTCTTTAATAAAAGTGGCCACGTTGTCGTTCGAGACAACCTCACATTCCCATTTTTGTACATCAAAGAATTCAGGGTCAATCTCGATTTTCATGTCTTGCTTCACCGCAACCTGACACGCCAAACGCATGTTGTCACGGATTTCGCCTTGAGTGAAGTGACCTTCTTCAGTAGGCAGAATAGAACCACCACCCTCGATGACTTTACAGCGGCACTGGGCACAGGTTCCACCACCACCACAAGCGGATGATAAGAAGATACCTTCGCTGGCGAGAGTTTGTAATAGTTTACCACCGGCTGGGGTTACCACATCATTGTCAGGATTGCCATTAATATGAATGGTGACATCCCCTGAGCTGACCAATCTTGAGCGGGCAATCAAAATAATGGCTACCAAGCTCATGATAATCAGGGTAAACATGGCGACGCCGCCAATGGCGGTACCAAATAACTCCATGATTTTTGTCCTTTTTTAAATATTAAAATCGCTTGTTATCTATTAAACGGGCAATGTAAATCGGTTAAATTGACATGCCACCAAATGACATAAATCCAAGCGACATCAATCCGACAGTAATAAAAGTAATACCTAAGCCGCGTAGTGGGGCAGGTACGTCTGAGTATTTTAGCTTTTCACGGATACCCGCTAATAAAGCAATCGCTAATGCCCAACCAAAACCAGCACCCACACCATAAGTTAAAGATTCGGTGAAGTTGTAGTCACGCTCAACCATGAACAGTACGCCGCCCATGATGGCACAGTTTACAGTGATCAGCGGTAAGAACACCCCAAGTGCGTTATATAGTGAGGGCACAAATTTATCCAAGAACATCTCAAGGATCTGAACGGTAGCAGCAATCAAAGCGATGTAGCTTAGCAGCCCTAAGAAGCTTAAGTCGATATCTGGGAAACCTGCCCAAGCCAGCGCCCCATTTTTTAGGATGAACTGAAACAAGAGGTTGTTTAGTGGTACGGTGATACTCATTACCACGATAACGGCCACACCAAGACCAATGGCAGTAGATACTTTTTTCGATACCGCCAAGAAGGTACACATGCCTAGGAAGTAGGCAAGCGCCATGTTTTCAATAAAAACAGACGTGATAAATAAGCTGACATAATGTCCCATTAGTGACCTCCTCCATGAGCCATGCCTTTCGACTGCGGCTTAATAACAAACTCAGGCTCTTCTACTTGCTCAGGCTTCCAGATACGTACTACTGTGATAAACATCGCAATAATAAAGAAAGCAGAAGGGGGAAGTAGTAATAAGCCATTTGGCACATACCAGCCACCATCGGTGACGGGTTGTAGTAGGGTAATGCCTAAGATGCTGCCGTTACCTAAGAGTTCACGAATAGTGGCCACAAATAGCAATACCGCTGAATAGCCAAGACCGTTACCAATACCATCTAAAAAGCTTGGTACAGGAGGGTTACTCATAGCAAACGCTTCAGCACGGCCCATAACGATACAGTTGGTGATAATCAAACCAACGAATACCGAAAGTGACTTACTCACATCATAAGCCACTGCTTTTAGAATCTGATCCACCACGATTACCAGTGAGGCAATAATGGTCATCTGTACAATAATACGGATGCTTGAGGGAATACGATTACGGATGGTTGAGATAAAAAAGCTTGAAAAAGCCGTTACCAAGGTCAAAGCAATACACATAACCAACGCGTTTTTTACGCTGGTTGTTACTGCCAGTGCCGAACAAATACCCAAGATTTGTAACGCAATGGGGTTATTGTCAAAAATCGGCGTGGTTAAGATTTTTTTAGTTTCTGTAGCCATGTTATGCCTCCTCGCCCGCAGTGGTTGATGTCTGAGCGTTAGCTGTGTTGTTCGGAGTGCCACTACGTAAGTTGTCTAAAAATGGTTTGTAACCGCGGTCACCCAACCAAAATTGGATAAGGTTTTTTACACCGGCGCTGGTTAAGGTTGCCCCACTGATGCCATCTACCCAGTTTTCGTTTGGCTTAGGTTGACCGGCTTTAGTAACCCCTGTGGCCACTTCACCTTGGTCATTATAAGCATGAACGCCTTTCCACTGATCACGCCATTTATCTTCTTCAATACGAGCACCAAGACCTGGGGTCTCTTTATGAGCGTACCAACTGATACCTTTTACCGTATTTAAGTCGCCCTCTAAGGTTAAGAAGCCGTACATGGTGCCCCAAAGACCATAGCCATGTACCGGAAGTACCATCAGCTCAGGTTTGCCATTGGCATCATTTTTTACATAAACTTTGGCAAATTTTGGCGTTGAGCCGATACCAGCTGGGTCATCATTACCTAAGTCGATGCTTAGCGCCTTGTTTTTAGAAGCTTGGTCGGCATCGTACTTGTCAATATCTGTGATACCGGCAGTCGTTAGCTCTTGCTCGGTTGCGTAATGACCTTTTTGTAGGTCCACCAATTTTACTTCAAAATCTTTAAAGCGCTCTTCGACATCTTGGTTGGTGTCTTTCGCTGGGTCAAATAAGCCGGCTGCTACCAAGATGTTTTTGTTACGGTCAAGTAGCTGGTTGTCTACTTGAGCGGGTTTTAAGCCTACTGCTACGGCGGATACCATTACGGAACACACCAAACATAAGACTAGGGCCACCATAATGGTGGTCATGTTTGAGTTTGAGCTTTTCTTAGTCTGCTGGGACATGACGCATCCTCCGAGCCGTTTGACGTTTGATGTTTGCTTGAGTGACAAAGTAGTCAAACAAAGGCGCAAACAAGTTAGCAAATAAGATGGCTAGCATGATGCCTTCTGGGAAGGCGGGGTTGATGACGCGAATTAACACCGTCATAAAGCCAATCAAAATACCATATGCCCAGCGGCCTTTGTTGGTGTGAGCAGCTGATACAGGGTCGGTGGCCATAAATACCGCACCAAAAGCGAAACCGCCCAATACCAAATGCCAGTACCAAGGTAGACTCATCATTAAGTTGTCGCTTGAGCCGACAGCGTTAAATACCATTGAAGTGGCTACCAGACCGACCACACAGCCGGCGATAATGCGCCATGAGGCAATGCGAGTCCAGATAAGCACAATCATACCCAGTAAGATAGCTAGGGTAGATACTTCACCAATACTGCCTTGCATGTTGCCTAAGAAAGCATCCATCCACGTAATGGCTGAGCCGTAAGCGTCGACGAATTTATCTGGTGTCACACCGATGGCCGCTAGACCTAAAGGTGTTGCCCCTGAGAAGCCATCAACAGCCGTCCAAACAGTATCGCCTGACATGTAAGCGGGGTAAGCAAAATACAAAAACGCACGACCTGATAGGGCAGGGTTTAAGAAGTTTTTGCCGGTACCACCGAATACCTCTTTAGCGACAACCACACCGAAGCTGATGCCAAGGGCAACTTGCCATAAAGGAATATCAGGTGGCAAACACAGTGCAAATAGCACTGAGGTGACGAAGAAACCTTCGTTCACTTCATGACCACGCACCACAGCGAACACGATCTCCCAAAAGATACCGACTGCGAAAGTTACGATATAAATGGGTAAAAACTGCATGGCGCCATAAACGAAGGCGGCCCACATACTGTTTGGATCATAGCCGACCATGTTGGTAATAGCCGTGCGCCAGCCTTCAGGCTGTAGCCCTAATTGGCTAATGGCCATTAACGCTTGATGACCGACGTTGTACATACCCCAAAACATGGCAGGGAACGTACATAACCACACCACAATCATGATGCGTTTTAGATCAATACCATCACGGACGTGCGCCGCTGAATGGGTTGTGCTGCTTGGCTGACGTAAGAAAGTATCGAACATTTCAAACACAGCGTAGTATTTCTCAAGTTTGCCACCTTTGGTGAAATTAGGCTCTAAGCGGTCAAACATATTGTGTAAAAATTTCATCAGCGTTAGCCCTCCAGCTCGATGCGAGTTAAGTTATCACGCAAGATGTCGCCAAACTCGTATTTACCCGGTGATACAAAGGTACAAAGTGCCAAGTCTTCTTCATCAAGCTCTAAAGCACCGAGGTCTACTGCTGAGATGATATCTTCAACAATTAGGGCACGTAGTAATTGGGTTGGCAAATAGTCTTGTGGCATGACTTCCTCGAAGACGCCAATGGGCACCATGGCACGAGGAGAGCCATTTGTGGTCGTGGTAAAGTTGTATTTTTTGCTCTTAAAAAACTGCGAGATATAAATAGGCAGTTTTGAGAAGCGGTTAAAGCCTGGGCTAAAGAAGTGGAACGCTGGGCGCTCATAGCCTTCTTGTAACACGCTTACTTGGTTATGAAAACGGCCCAAATAAGCGGTGGTGCCAATGGTTTTACGGCCGGACAATACCGAGCCGGTAATAATACGGTTGTCACCAGAGATTAATTCACCTTGAGTCAGCTGAGTTAACTCGGCACCGCGCTCAGTAAGCACCAGATGTGGCTTGGCCACCGCAGGGCCTGCCAAGCTAATAAGACGGCTGGTATATAAGCGGCCTGTGGTAAACAACTTACCAATGGCAATCACATCTTGAAAGCCAATGGTCCACACCGTCACATCACGGCTGACGGGGTGTAAAAAGTGAATGTGGGTACCGGCATTACCTGCAGGGTGCTTACCTGCAAAAGCATGATATTCGGTGCTGTTGCCAGGCGCTATTTTGGCGACTTTTGGCAAATTGGCATTGCCGTGATGACACACATAAGTTTTGGGAGATAAGGTCGACAAAACGGCAAGACCATCATCGAAGGCTTGCTGTTCTTGCTGGATAAGCAGCATCGGGTCGAAGGCTAATGGATTGGTATCCATTGCGGTGACGAAGATAGCTTGTGGACGCGCACCAATTTCAGGTGTACGGCTATAAGGGCGAGTACGAAACGCCGTCCATTCACCAGATTTGATTAATTGCGCTTGCACAGCTTCAGCGTCTAATCCCGCCAACTCGTTTGAGGCATATTGCTTGAACGTCACCTCATTAGCATTTGGGCCAGCATTGGGATCAATCTCAATGACGAGGCTTTCAAATACTCGGCGGTCGCCACGATTAACAGCAACGACTTTACCTGAGGCGGGTGCGGTGTAGATCACACCAACGCGTTTTTTGTCTTCAAAAACAGGTTGGCCTTTTGTGACAATATCACCTTCTTTAACGTTCATTGTGGGCTTCATACCGACATAGTCGTAGCCCACAAGTGCAACGTGCTTTGGCGAATGCTGGGTGATTTCACTGCTGGGAGCGCCAGCAATGGGCAAATCAAGCCCCTTTTTGATGGTAATCATAAGCGAACTTATTCCATAAGCGAAGAAAGGCCAGACGTCCTGTCGGGTTTGCACAAGTCAAGAACGGCGCAGTGACCGAGATATGATCTTGCAAAGATAAGATGTAGCAGCAGCACGACAAAAACGCACTTCAGAACTATAAAACCCGCGAGATTTAGGAAAAATGCTTACGAATAGTTATACCTGTGCTAACCTCTTAGCATAGAAGACAGTGGCGACTGGCTACCAAAATACATATACAATATAACCTAGGATTATACGTTAAATTACCCTAAAATTGCCAGTATGTTTGCTAATTTAAGCAGTTTGAGGCTACAAATGTAACCTAAAAATGCTTTTTACTCACCCTATATTTTTCCTCGCTTACTATTTAAGCTAAGGCCTTTGATATGCGTACTCAATCTCCTTTTACCCAAAATACCGATGTAACGACCGCTGTGGCACCACTTCTTATTCCTGCCATTGATCTAAAAGATGGCAAGTGCGTGCGTCTTAAGCAAGGCCGTATGGAAGATGACACCGTATTTTCTGACGACCCTGTGGCGATGGCCACTCGCTGGGTGAATGAGGGTGCCCGTCGTTTGCATTTGGTGGACCTAAATGGTGCCTTTGATGGTGTGCCGGTGCACAAAGATGTGGTGATGCAAATCGCTAAGGCGCATCCGAACCTACCTGTACAGCTTGGCGGCGGTGTACGCAGCCTACAGACCATTGAGCATTATCTGGCTGCGGGACTGACCTATATTATTATCGGTACCAAGGCGGTTGAAAACCCCGAGTTTGTGGAAGAGGCTTGCCGAGAGTTTGCCGGTCATATCATCGTCGGTATTGATGCCAAAGACGGCATGGTTGCTACCCATGGCTGGGCCAATGTCACCGATACTAAGGCCACTGAGCTTGCTAAGCGCTTTGCTGATGCTGGCGTATCTTCTATCGTGTATACCGATATTGCGCGTGATGGCATGATGCAAGGCGTGAACGTCGAGCAAACCGTGAATTTGGCCCGTGTTGGTGGTCTGCCGGTTATCGCATCAGGCGGCGTGACTGATATGAAGGACATTGAGCTGCTAAAACCCTATGGTGACTGCATTGAGGGTATCATTACAGGCCGTGCTATTTATGAAGGCACCCTAGATTTGGGCGAGGCTCAGGCTTATTTGGATAAGTAGTGCACCCCAAAGCCCAGTAGATATTCAGATAAGCAGACCCTCAACCTAAAAACATCAGAGTAACCGGAGAACAATGCCCTTTTTTTTAAAGCCGTCTCATAGCCACCGCACCACTGAATCTGGCTTGCGCCTAAAACCCATCACCGCTGATAGGGGCAGGCTAGGGGCTGTGATGCTCCTTGTTAGTGCATGGCTATGGTGCTTGCCGGCGCAAGCGCTAACTGAAGCAGAGCAGCAAGATACTAACAGTGAGGCCGCAAGCGTCAGTGCCGAGCCGGTGGCGAGTAATCAAGAGATTGAGCAGCAACCGGTGGACTCAGATAAGCCAGACATAGCTGAGACACCGGGCGCGGTCAATGTGCCTACCGCGGGCAATATAACCGACAAAGACACCGTGATTGCCACCAAGCCTGATCAGGTCAATGATCAAGATATCAAGCAGCGCATTAGCGGTATCTACTCTGAGATTGAAGGATTAAAAGCGCTTAGCGTTACGGTTAGCCAAGGTGTGGTCAGTATATCGGGTGAAGTGCCCAATGAAAAAAAGGCGCAGCAAGCCATTAGCTTAGCCAATAGGGTCAGCGATGTGGTGGCCGTCGAGGACCGCATTAGTCGTACGCTGGATGTGCAAGACAATGTCACGCCGGTAATTAGTTCGCTAAACCAGCAAATCCGTGCTTTTATCCAGGCGTTACCGCTGCTGGTAGTGGCCATTTTAGTGTTTGCTGCAGTAGTTTGGTTTGGGTCTTGGCTGGCACGGCGTGAGTCGTTATGGCAGCGCATCACTCCCAATCCCTTTATTGCCGAACTGCTGGCACAAACGGTTAAGGTGCTGTTCTTTGTTATTGCGCTGTTGCTCGGCTTAAGCCTGATGGGGGCTGAGGCCATCATTGGCACCTTGCTCGGAGGTGCCGGTGTCATCGGTATTGCAGTGGGCTTTGCAGTAAAAGACACCATTGAGAACTATATTGCCTCTTTGATGCTCAGTATCCGTCAGCCCTTTCAGGCGCGAGATTTGGTCAGTATTAATGGTCAGCAAGGCATTGTGGTACGTCTGACCAGTCGGGCCACCATTTTGATGACCTCAGATGGCAATCAATTGCGGTTGCCAAATTCAGAGGTGTTTAAAGGTACTATCTTAAACTACACCAAAAACCCCGAGCGCCGCTTTACCTTTCAGTTGGGCGTCGATGCTAATGATGACCCCTTAGCAGCAATCAAGGTAGGCTTAGAGGCAGTTAACAGTCTGGATTTCGTCCTTGATAACCCAAAAGCTGTGTGCATTATTACTGAAGTCGGCGACTCCAATATCATGCTCGAATTTCAAGTATGGGTCGATCAAACCGATACCGATATCATGAAAGCTCGTAGTATCGCTATTCGTGAAGCCAAGCATGCTCTTGAGGACCATGGCTTTAGCTTACCTGAACCGATTTATCGGTTGCGCTTTAACCAAGATGTAGAGCATGCCATCATGCAATTGCATAGCGCCTTATCCGGTGAATCAGCAGAGTCTACTGAATATGACAACAGCTTTGTGGCAAATAATCCTAAGCTGATTGAAGCGCTGAGCAAACAAATAGCGGCACTCAATAATCAAGCCAAACCAGATACCGTACAAAAAGAGCAAGCCAAGCAGCGCGCCAAGCAGATACTGGGTGATAAGGCGGTCAAAGAGATCTTTGATGCCAAGCCTGATCCAAAATTGATGCAAAAAGTAGAAGAGGAAATCCAAGACCACAGCGGTGATAAAGACTTATTAGATGGCAATAGTCCGCAAGAGTAAGCCGTTGTCATTTGAATGTACAATCAATACCTTAATATACAGTCAACACCTTAATATACAGTCAGCACCAAAAAAAAGCTGAGCTCCCATATCGGGGCTCAGCTTTTTTTAGTATTCACACCTATAGGCTTTTAGCGCTTAATTATCAGCTCTTAGCCATTATAAGTGTCGTATTTCTCATTCTCACCAACGATATCAATGTAGCTTGGGTTTAAATCAGACAGTTTGGCTGCACCACTAAGTAGCATGGCTGTTTTTAAATCTTGCTCTAAGAACTCAAGCACTGACTGAACGCCTTGCGCGCCGCCTAAGCCTAGACCATATAATACTGGACGACCAACGGCCACAGCATCTGCACCCATTGCCAAAGCACGCACAACATCAATACCACGGCGTACACCACCATCTAAAATGATAGGCACACGGTTGTTTACAACCTTAGCGATGGCCGGTAGCGCAGTCATACTGGCAGGTACACCATCGATTTGACGACCACCATGGTTGGATACTTGAATGGCATCGGCGCCGGCACGGATAAATTTATCCGCATCATCAGGGCGTAAAATACCTTTAACAACGACAGGTAGACCGGTGAAGCTCTTGATGAACTTAATGTCTTTGGTGGTTAAAGAGGTTTTTTGATCAAAGAAGTTACCAAAGCCGCCTTTTTTCGGATCATGGTTACCGAAGTTTTTGTCAGGACGGAATGGGCTGCCCATGGCTTTAAAGTTATCAGGCTGACCTGGGCCTAAGGCATCGGCAGTCAAGATGATGGCTGAGTAACCTGCTTTTTTGGCACGAGTAAGTAGCTGACGTGTCACAGCTTCATCATTGTTGTAGTACAACTGGAACCATTTTGGACCAGTTGTGGCACTTGCAATCTCTTCTAACGTGGCATTTGAGGCCCCAGAAGAGCAATATAAAGTTTTGGCTAGGCCGGCACCACGTGAGGTATCTTGCTCAGCTTTTTCATGCACCATAGCATGAGCACCCATTGGCGCAACCATGATGGGTGAGTTTAAATCTAAGCCCAATAGGCGGGTTTTGATATTAATGTCATTATTTGATAGACCGACCAAGCGCTTAGCTGCGATACGGTAGTCGTTAAAAGCACGGCGGTTTTCACGTAAGGTCCATTCTTCACCAGCTGCCCCTGATACGAATTCATAGCCGGCTCTAGGAATGACGGCACGCGCTTCAACTTCCAAGCGGTCTAGACTGATGACGTTTAATTTCTTTTCTGCGGTGCTGGCAAGATAGGGCGCAGGTGGCGTCTTGGCATCATTCGCCGCCGCAAACACTTGAGTGCTCATTAACGGTAGAACAGTGGCGCTTAGACCAATACCGGCAGCGCCGATTAGCTGACGTCTGGAAAGTGATTTGTTAGCCAACGCTTCAGCTGATTTGTTAGAAGTTGTCATGATAGTATCCTCAAATTAGGTAAAAAACCAAGGTTAAAGGTTTATTAAACAAGCATAAAACAGCTGTTAGGTTACGCTGTCAAAGGGGGGTAATCATTTACTTAGCAATTTATTATAATCCTTATAACTAACGCTTTTATATTTTTCTAGGCGTCTTTTCAGCAAGCTGAAAACTCAGTTATTCGGTATAAGGGATATATTATGCTTAGGTTTTTATTTTACCTTGTATAAACAATCCTTGCACTATGTTAAATTTTATTAATGAAAGATTGCTGATATAATAGAGTAACAAATCTATAGACCTTTTACCACAAGGTATAAGCTCTAAAATCTTTATTAATCCATCTATATTTTTTTACAAAAGTTAATCATAAGTTACTTAATGAATCACAAGTTAACATAATGAAATAAAACTTTAGGAATTAAACACACTAAGATATAGTCTACATTATAAGTTAAAGATTATGAGTAGTGGTTTAATTTCATTACCTATTATAAAATTTTGGAGGTTTATTATGAGTTTTTTGAAAAAATCTATGTTGGCATTGGCAGGGTTAACCTTGTCATTGGCTGCAACAGCGGCCTCAGATACCGGAGTGGCGGTTGATAAGTCGAAGATTGGTGCACGTCCTGTGTTGCCTGACTTTACTGTAGGCATGTGTGATGATGCGGCACCTACTCTCGTGCATCTAAAAGACAACTTATATCGCCATACTAACGGCAAAGGTTTGGCCGTGCACAGTGGCATCGTTATGATTACCGATGAAGGTGCTTTGGTTGTTGATGCCGGCGCGACTTGTGCGGCTGAATGGTTAAATAAAGAGATTAATGAGCGCTTTAAAGTACCCGTCAAATATGTGGTAGTGACTCATGCTCATGCTGACCATATGGCTGGAACGGATGTGTTTCAAAGAGCAGGTGCAACAGTGGTCGCCAATCAGCGCGCACTTGAGCCAATTATTGGTGAAAAACTACCTTATGCCGTGCCAGATAAAGTCTTTGACAAGGACATGAGCATTACTTTGGGCGGCGAAAAAGTAGAGCTACATCACGTAGCGCCAAGCCACTCAGACAGCATGACCATGGTGTTATTCCCCCGTCAGAAAGCGCTACAATGTACCGACGTGTGTCAGCATAAGACCATGCCATACAATGACTTCTTAGACTTTTATTATCCAGGCTGGATTGATACTTTAGATTGGGTAGTGGCTCAAGATGTGGATATCATTGATATTGGTCACTACACCCCAGCCACTAAAGCGGATCAAGTGGCCTTACGCAACTATATGGTAGATTTGCATCAACAAGTACTCGACTTAACCCGTAGAGGTCAGACTTGGGATCAGTTATATCGTAACGTAAAATTTAGTCCAGAAGTACAAGAGTGGACTAACTTTAGTAACATGAAAACCCTAAATGTCCTAGGTATGCACCGCTGGGTAACGAACCATCGCCGTGGTATGTGGTAGGCCACCTCTATAATTAAAATCTAAGTGATAAAGACTTATCGTCTATCACCTTAACGCTACAATATCGAAAACTAAAAAAGACGGGTATCGGTTAGGCCCGTCTTTTTTTGTGTCTAAAATTTGTCTGAGCAAAGAGTAGGTATGAGCTATGTCAAATTTTACTTAACCTTTGTTAATCATATATTAATATAACTACCACATTTTTTTGCAAAAAAAACAATAAAACTCAGCTATCTTATTTATTAACCTTCGCCATAAAAGAACCCATTTAATGTATCTAATTATAGTTAGTTTTAGATTAGGGGTGACTTTAGGGAGGGCGGATGTCAATTAAATGCCCATAAGCGAATAACCCACAACTTAATAATCAGCAATCAATAAATAAAAAGGCAAATACCATGAGTCACATTACAACTTACAATGAATTAGTCCAAGCAGTCATGAAAGGTGAACAAGAGCTGGTCATCGGCCGAAGCATCTTGGTCAGTAGCTCATTTACCTTAGCCCCTAATGTGATATTGCGAGGTGAAGCACAAGAAAACGGCGAGCTGCCAACCTTATCGTTTTCGCGTACCGATGGTATTGCCTTAACCAAGAATAACCGCATCAAAGACTTAAACATTCAGGCCGATGCCTCACACCGTGCTATTTATAACATCTTGCAAGAACAAGATTTGGGCAGCTTTCAATTTGAAAATCTAAGCCTAGTCGGGCAATTGTCATTCATCACCCGTCCAGGTACTAAGTCGGCCAAGGTCAGCATTAAAGATGTAGACATTATCGCCTGTGATGCGCGCCATTACCCAGAGCAGCCGCAAAAGTACGGCGTCAATGT
The DNA here is from genome assembly GCF_003209315.1 of Psychrobacter sp. YP14. Classification (NCBI taxonomy): domain Bacteria; kingdom Pseudomonadati; phylum Pseudomonadota; class Gammaproteobacteria; order Moraxellales; family Moraxellaceae; genus Psychrobacter; species Psychrobacter sp. YP14. Next base: position 138,681 of record NZ_CP029789.1, read on the forward strand.
GCTTCAAGGTGCGCTGACTGTGTATAACTTTAATAGCGAAAAAGACAGTCGGATTGATTTAACGATAGACAATATTACGATTGGTCGTAAAAATGCCCCTGTATTAGGCTCAGGCTTATTTGTTTCAGGCTTTGGTGATGAGGGTGGTACGGTTGTGGCTGATCGCATTACCACCGGTGCGGTGTATTCAAATGGTAAATTGCCGTTTGGCGTACCCGATATCATTACTGCCGCAATCTTTATTGTCTATGGCGCCACTGTCAAACAGCTCACCCATAATGAGACCATCGTAACTTATGGCGTTAGCGATATGGTGTTAGATACTTGGGGACATGTGGATAACTGGCTGTCAGAAAAAGATGTTATCTCGTACGGCCCAAGCGGTATAGGATTCGTAAACTTCGGTACTGTGGGTAACTTTGTGGTAAAAGGCGATGTGAAGACTTATGGTCTAGGGGCACGTGGTTATAACCAGTATGATGGGACAGTGGATAATATCGAATTTGGCAGCATCGAAACCTTCGGCGATGGCTCAATTGGTATTCAGTTAAGCCGTAAAATTGGCAAGCTGACTGTGCACCGTGATGTGATTACCCACGGTGGTGAAGGCCAGTCACTGGTGAAAGGGGTATTATCTACCCTAAAAGCCATTGGCTTATCGGTTAAAGAGGGCGGAGAAGCTGAGCAAATTAATATCGGTGGTAATTTAGAGACCCAAGGCAATGAGGTAAATACAGTAGAAGTTAATAAAGGCGGTAAAATTCATGCCATACAAGTGGGCGGTGGGATTGTTGCCAAAGGCGAGAAAAGCAAACGCCTAGATATCGAAGACGGTGCAGACGTACCTGAGTCTTTAAAAGAGGCTTAATGCAGACATTGTAGTGATGCTTTAGGCGAGGTGGCAGTCAAGATGGCATAGATATACAGAGTTAGGCTAGAGTTCTTAGCGTAACGGTATTATGCTGTAGGACTACCACTCACTAAAGCAATAACAATACAAGGAGTATGTCATGTCTTCAACGTACCCACAGACACAATCGGCCATCATCATCACAGAATTTGGTGAGGCAGATGTTTTGCAGTATCGCTCAGATATGGTGGTGCCTAGTCTTGATACAGGTATGGTCTTAGTCAAGATTGCATACGCCGGCATTAACCCAGTCGACTATAAAACCCGTCAAGGTTTGGGCTGGGGCGCACAAAGTATCAAAGACAATCAGTTTGCTGCCAATCAGCCTGCGATATTGGGCTTTGATATGGCAGGCGAGGTGGTCGACAGTACCGTAGCGGACTTTAAGCCAGGAGATAAGGTGGCTGCCTTAAATTTCCAAGGCGGCTGCTATGCTCAATATAATACTGTGGACGCTCAAGTGTTGACAAAAGTGCCTGAAGCAGTCGATCTAAAGACAGCCGGTGCGCTGCCTTGCGTCGGCATCACTGCCAAGCAAATGATTGATTTTGCTGATATTAAACCAGGTGAGCATGTGGTTATGAGTGCACCTGCCGGCGGGGTGGGCCATCTCACCTTACAAATGCTGGTGAATGCCATCGAGGAAAAAGGCATTAAGATTACCCTTACTTGCTCGGCTGAGAAGTATCAAAAAATCGGTAGTTTCATTGACCTAAGCAAACTTGAAGGCTGGATCGACTACACCAAACAAGAAGCTTTTCCAGAGCTTGAGGCCGATTTATTATTAGACTTGGTGGGCGGTGAAGCGGGTAAAAAGGCATTAGCCGTGGTCAAGACCGGTGGCCGTGTGGTGGTATTGCCTTCGATTTGGGCCGATGAGCTAAAAAAAGCGGGGGCGGATAAACAGCTACAAGTAGAAGGCTTTATTGCTAAGCCCAATGCTCAAGACTTGGCCGCAGTCTTAAATCAGATTGCCCAAGGTAAGCTTGTGCTTCAGATCCAAGATACTTATCCATTGGCAAAAACTGCCGACGCACATCAGGCGCTAGAGACAGGGGACAGCTTTGGTAAGATTGTGCTGGAGATGTAGGGCTTTATTTAAGTGTGATGCAAGCCAATTGTCTAAGACACAGCAGATTACCGTATGAATGCATTAAGGATGGTTAAGCATATGGCGGAAGGTTAAGCTTATCCGCCCGGTATCCACCTTTTTAGTCTTAGTGATACTGTGTTTCCAGTACTGCTGAGTATCACCACGCATCACGACCAGTTGTCCTGACTCAAGATAAAGCTCGACTTTATCTTGAGTTTTTTTATGCTTAAACACAAATTTACGGGTGGCACCCAATGACAGTGAGGCGATAATTGGCTGATACCCAAGCTCAGGCTCATCATCGGCATGATAGCCCATGCCCTCCTCGCCACTAGGGTAGTAATTTAGCAGACAACTGTTAAATTGAGTGCAAATTTTTAGCGGTTGTAATTGCTGTTCAATCATATGTTTCACGTGAAACACAGCCGGATGCCAAGGCTCAATAGGGCGGGTATGTCCTGAGTAAGTATAGCTAAGAGCCTGTGTGGATGCGCTTGGGGTATCTCCCATCCACACAATCTGCCGAGTGGTTATATGGGTTTTGCCAAACAAAGTAACTTTGTCAGACTGCCAAGGCAACTCGGCAAGCAGCTGCTGATACAGCGCTTTATCATCAGTGATGAGTCGCCCCAAATCATTGACAATACCGTCATAGGGCAACAGATTATCGGTCGGGGCTGGTGCAAATAAAGTGCTCATAAGCTTGTATCTTTATGGCACACGCAGCTAGCGTGACTGCAGCTTAAAAATAAGCTTGGCACACTGCTCTGGTGCTTCCATCGGCACTAAATGGCCATAGTCTGCTAAGGTGGTTATCCGGTCGCGGGGCACAATGCCTTGCCAGCTTTTGCGGACATCATCGCTGACAAACATGGTGGGCTTGGCCAAAATCAGATGGTAGGGCAGATTTAATTGATTGAGTTTTTTTAGGGCAGGGGTAATATAGGGCGTGCCAAAGTAGCTGGCCAGCTCATATTGTGGGCCAAACAATAGCGTAAATCCGCCTTCAGGCTTTTCAATTAAGCTATTGGCAGCAAATAGGCGCAAGTTCTCATCACTGATACGGCGAAAAGGTGACTGAGCGCGCAGATGTTGATAGTAGGCCTCGACGCTCTCCCAGTCTGCTTGTTTGACTTTTGTGCTTTTAAAGGGCTGACGAGTTAATAACACACGTCTGGGTATACGGCTATACAACAGCGATTGCGCTTTGGTAAAGGTCACTGGGTCAATTAAATAAATAGCACAAAACAAATCTGGGCGTTTGGCTGCTGCCAGTGCAGTAGCCGTAGCGCCTTGGGAATGACCGATGCCGATGACCGGGCCACTTTGGGTTTGCTCTAAGAATTCAATCAGCATGTCAGCGTCTTGCTCCCGAGTCATCACCTTATCTTGGGGTAGGTCATGCCAGTAGCCACGCATCGCCAAGCTGGTCACATGAAACTGGTCACTTAGTGCACTGAGTAACGGCTGATACACACCCACTGTAAAGCCATTACCGCCATAAAAATGAGCCATAGGTTTAGGCTGCGGCTGATTATTTGATGACTCAATCTCTGACACAGTGCTGTCAGAGGTAGTATGTAATTGAGCAAAGTCATAGTAGCGAGCCTGTTTGCCCGAAAGCTTGATACTATGCTCAAATTGGGCGGTGTCATTGACCTGAAGTCCTTTCATGTGTGCATCCTTTTTTTTAGCTGTTTGCTAGCCAGCTGTGTAATAGTATAAGCGGCGCTAACAGGCTTGCTTATCTAATCATAAGCCTACTAATCATGAGCTTAGGTTAGTCTCATGCTAAACTTAAGCTTACGTCGCTATGTCCTCATCATCGCCTAAGAAGCCGCCACTTTGTCTTTGCCACAGACTGGCATAAACACCGTTTTTCGCCAACAACTCTTCGTGACTGCCTTGCTCAATAATGCAGCCTTTGTCCATGACCACTAAGCGATCTAACGCGGCAATGGTCGATAGACGGTGGGCAATGGCAATCACAGTTTTGCCCATCATCATGCTGTTTAAGCTTTCGGTGATGGCGTGCTCAACTTCTGAATCGAGCGCACTGGTGGCCTCATCTAACAATAAAATGGGCGCATTTTTTAGCATAACTCGGGCAATAGCGATACGCTGACGTTGCCCCCCTGATAGCTTAACCCCACGCTCACCGACCTGTGTATCAAGCCCGGTATTGCCTTTGGCATCGTGCAGGCCTTGGATGAAGTCCCAAGCTTGTGCCTGCTTACATGCCGCGATAATCTCAGCGTCTGTGGCAGTCGGGCGGCCATAAGCAATGTTCTCACGCACTGTACGGTGCAAAAGCGAGGTGTCTTGAGTGACCATACCAATCTGTTGGCGCAGACTCTCTTGCGTCACCGCATCAATGGCTTGACCATCAATAATAATATGTCCGCCATCGACATCATAAAAGCGCAGTAGCAAATTAACCAAGGTCGATTTACCCGCCCCTGAACGCCCCACTAAGCCAATCTTTTCACCAGGTTTGATATCCAGATTAAAGTTATCGAGCAGCTTAATGTAGTTTTTGTGCTTGGTTGATGCTTCAGGCTTGCTGTCTTCTGTGGCGATACTCAGGTCGCTGCCTTCATAGCCGAAGTCGACGTTTTTAAACTCAATATGACCCTCACGGACCACCATATCCGGAGCACCGGGCTTGTCCACCACGCTTTGCGGTGCAGACAACGTGCGAATACCATCTTGCACCGTACCCACGCTTTCAAACAAGCTGGCCATTTGCCACATAATCCAGTGGGTTAAGCCATTTAAGCGCAGTGCCATAGCGGTAGCTGCGGCAATAGCGCCCACACCCACATCACCGCGCTGCCATAAGTGCAGACCAATGGCGGCGGTACTGCCAATTAAGATGACGCTAATGAGATGGTTCACAAATTCCAGCGCCGTCACCCAGCGCATCTGACCATGTACTGTGGCCAAAAACTGCTTCATCGCTGATTTGGCATAACTTAGCTCACGCTGAGAGTGGCTAAATAGCTTGACGGTCATAATGTTGGCATAAGCATCGGTAATGCGCCCTGTCATCAAGGCGCGTGCATCGGCCTGAATGCTGGCTGTTTGCTTTAATTTGGGCAAAAAATACCAAAGCGTAAACCCAAACAACACCAACCATAGCGCAAAGGGGATAAGCAGTAGACTATCGAGCTTGAATAAAATAATGCCACTGGTGACGAAATACACCAGCACATAAATCATCATATCCACCACAGTTATCACGGTATCGCGCACCGCAAGCGCTGTCTGCATCACTTTAGCAGAGACGCGTCCTGAGAATTCATTTTGGTAAAACTGCATCGACTGACCCAGCATACGCTTATGAAAGCGCCACCGCATCTGCATCGGGAACACGCCTTGGATAACTTGGAAGTGAACCAAAGCGGCAAAGCCGACCCAAAATGGACTGATAATCAGCACCACAGCCATCAGCTTTAATGGTCCGCTTTTTTCTGCCCACAGACTAGAGGGGGTATACATCCCAAGCCAGTCGACCAGATTGCCAATCCACGCAAACAGCATGGCCTCGTACATACCGATACCGGCTGTGAGAATCATAAATAACAGCAGCCAGCCACGCAGACCATAGGTACAGGCCCACAAAAACTTAAACAGTCCCTCTTTAGGTAGCGGGATCTTGTTCTCTGGGAAAGCTGAAAGACGGGTTTCAAAATAGTGAAAGAGCTTTTTCATAAAAGTCAGCAGGATCGATGTTGGTTGTGATGAAAGATAGTGGTTTTAGAAGGCACAAATCGTCATAGTAGAGGAATAATATGACAACGCAGCACTATCTTTTTTTGAGTGTCGCATATCGATGCGATACCAGGTAAAAAGCTGAGTAGCACAAAAGCTGGATGCTGTATTTGAACAAGCAATAGGTATATGAACAACAACTACACGTTTAACCCTAAAAAGTCGGCTATAAAGCCGGCTCTATAAGTATAGGCCTGATAGTCCGTATAATCAGAGCTGATATGGGCATAAGACAGGTAGTTTGTACTAGATAGGGATAAACCGGCCAGAAACAAGGGCTTATTTTAACAAATTGCTGACTGCCAAGGCTGATTTTGCGCTAAGCTGTGATATGAGGTGTCAAAATTAGGTCGAGCAAAATATCTTGTATCTTTCGAAATAAATTGTTACATTCTTTGCTGTTTTTATGAATTGGGCTCAAAAACTATGACATATCTGGTTATCGCTGTGCTATGCAGTGTGGCAGTTTCTATTTTGCTCAAAGTGCTTCGTCATCAACAAGTAGATATCCGCCAGACCATCGCGGCCGGTTATCCTGTGGCATTTTTACTCACATTTGTATTACTCAAGCCAGACTTGTCAGGGATAGGGCAGCTTGGTGATGCGTGGGGTATTATTCTGCTGCTAGGCATATTACTGCCTTTGGTGTTTGTCATCTTAGGCCGAGCCATTGAGTCTGTTGGCATTATCGCTACTGACGCGGCGCAAAGACTGTCACTGATTATTCCTATTGTTGCCGCCTTTGTCTTATTTGGTGAAACCTTGACCACGCAGCGCACCTTGGGCATAGCGCTTGGGTTTTTGGCATTATTGGCGCTCATTACTCGTAATCCGGAGCCGGCGGTGGTTGGACAATCAGTCTACTCCTCAACGCCCAATACGGCACCGATAAAAAGACCAGTTGGGCTATGGCTGCTGGGGGTGTGGCTGGGTTATGGGGTGATTGATATCTTATTTAAGCAAGTGGCCAAACAAGGGGCTGCTTTTGCGTTGACCTTATTTATGGCCTTTGGTCTATCTGCTGCCTTGCTATTCATGTATCTGATTGCCAAAAAGACCGTGTGGGACAGCAAAGCCTTGATCGCAGGCGTGCTGCTTGGGGCATTAAATACGGGTAATATCTATGCTTATGTTAAAGCGCACCAAGTGCTGTCTGACTCGCCAAGTGTGGTGTTTACGGGTATGAACGTTGGGGTTATTGCTGTGGCCACTTTGGTTGGCGTATTTGGTTTTAAAGAGTCGCTCAGTAAGCTTAATATTGTGGGTATTTTACTGGCCATGGCTTGCGTGTTTGTGCTGTTTTGGGCGTAGTCTGTTTATGGGCTAGGTAGCCTAGGTCGCCACGGTATGAGCTCTCTTACCATGAGCGTATTCAACTTAAACTAAAAGGACTGAGTCCTGTGCAATACAGAACTCAGTCCTTGATCTAAACTAAACCGTCCAACATTTGGGGTTCAGTTCAATGCTATGGGGCTTTTTTGATAAACGGCTATCGCTCAATAGCTAGGATGACACTGAGTGTTTGTGTGTGGTAATAAATTCACTGACCTGTTCGGTTAAAATATCCCACAGCTTTTGCTGCGCAGCCTTACTGGCCCAAGCATTGTGCGGACTAAAAATCAGGCGTGGATGATTTTTTTGCCCCAATTGCCATAATGGATCCTCCTGAGTGGTCGGCTCTTGTTCAAACACATCAGTGGCGTAGCCCAGTACTTGACCTTGCTCTAGCGCTTCAACCATGGCTTTTGAGTCTACAATTCCGCCGCGTGCCACGTTCACCACCAAGGGTTTTTTGCTCATTTTGGCCAAAGTATCAGCGTTAATGAGGTGCGCTGTTTTTTCGGTCAATGGACAGTGCAGGCTAATCACATCAGAGGTCTCGAGCACAGTGTCAAAGTCGGTATACTCATCATTGCGCGGCGCTTGACCTTGATGCTCGGCCCAAAGCACAGTCATGCCAAAGGCTTTGGCAATTTCGGTGACTCGTTTGCCAATGGTGCCGACACCGATAATGCCCAAGGTGGTATCCTCTAAGTCAATTAATGGCACATCCATCAGGCTGAAGTTGCCTGAGGCCTCCCAGCTGCCATCGATGACTTTGTTGTGATAATGAACACCGGAGCGCAGTGCCGCCAACATTAACATAAAGGTATGTTCTGGCACACTTTTTACGGCATAACCGGCGACATTGTATAGCTCAACACCCTGTTTTTTACAGGCGTCAGCATCCACATTGTTCATGCCAGTGGCCGTTAATTGAATGAGCTTTAGGTCCGGTAAAGCGGCGATAACCTCAGCGCTAATTTTTACCTTATTGGTAAAGATAATCTGCGCCCCTTGGCAGCGCTCGATGATTAACTGATCGTCTTGGGGCGTCTCATCAAAGGTTTGATACTCATCAATACCTTGAGGTTTTGGCAGCGCCAATCCTTCCAAAAAAGTGCCTCTGTCTAAAAAAACCGCTTTCATTTGTTGCTCCTTATGACTAAATGACTTATTGAGTGGCCCATTCATTCATCTGTTAACTGATACATTGGCTGATGCATTAACTGATACCTTGATTAATGAGCTGGTCTAGAACAATGGCCATTTAAATTTTTTATTATTGTGTACAGTGGGGGTATAAACAGTTGTTGATACAAAATTATGGCTGTAAGGGCTCATCCTAACATTGTGGCGCCAAGTTCAAAAGGGCGTCTTTAAAGACAATGGCCAGCCTACATCGCTTAGTATCTTAATAGATGGTAAGGTGACAGCGCCCAAAACTGCCTTAAAATCGGCAGATAGTGAACAAAATTTGATTAAATCAGCCAAACAGACGCAAAATTGGTTAAAAAAGAGTCAAATTAGGCGTAAAATTGATTCCTTTTACATTATTTATTATAAGTTGCCGTAAAACCCTGCCTGACTCTAAAGGGCTTTTTAAAGATTAGGTATAGAATTTACGAACTTTGACCTCATTAACGTAGATAGTGCTTATAATCCTTTATAATAAGACATAACTGACAGCGTGCTAGATATCGTTGTGGCTTGTGCCTAAGCAAACTCCACATTTAATAAAAGAACTGATAGATTTATGACAATAGCTGCTTTAATTCCCGAATTCGCCGTTGGTCAACGTTATTTATCCGACACCGAAGCCGAGCTTGGCTTAGGCGTGGTTATTGATGTTGACGACCGCTGCGTGCATATCTTATTTGCCCAAAGTGAAGAGACCCGGGTATATGCCAAGAACTCTGCGCCTTTATCCCGAGTGACCTTTAAGGTGGGCGATGAAATTACCGATCAAGATGGTAATGCCCATATTGTCACCGGCGTTGATGAGGTGATGGGTGTGATTAAGTATCATGTGGACGGCCATCCGCGCGGTATTATGGAGACCCGTTTGGCAGCCAATATCACCCTAGCTAAGCCATTAGAGCGCTTATTGGCAGGTCGTGTTGAGCGTGGGGATTGGTATGAGCTACGTCAAGATATCTTGCGTATGCAGTCAGCCTTAGCCGGTCACCCGCTTAAAGGCTTGATGGGTGCCCGTGTGGATATTATTCCGCATCAGTTATATATCGCTCATGAAGTGGGTAAGCGCATTGCACCCCGTGTGTTATTGGCAGATGAGGTGGGTCTGGGTAAGACCATCGAAGCGGGACTGATTATCCATCAGCAGCTGCTAACAGGCAAGGCGCAGCGCGTACTGATTTTGGTACCTGACAGCTTACAGTATCAGTGGATGGTTGAGATGCGTCGCCGTTTTAACCTAAACTTTGCCCTATTTGACTTGGTGCGTACTGCGGCTATTAAAGAGCACAACCCAGATCAAAATGTGTTCACCACTGAGCAGTGCATCATTGCAAGCTTAGATTTGCTGCTTGATCATCATGATTTATATGAGCAGGCGATGGAGGCGGGCTTTGACTTATTGGTAGTCGATGAAGCGCATCATCTGCACTGGGACCCCGAGCAGGGCGGTAATGATAAGTATGAGCTAGTAGCAGACTTCGCGCATGAGACACCCGGTGTTCTATTATTGACTGCTACCCCAGAACAGTTAGGCGTTGAGAGTCACTTTGCGCGTTTGCGTTTGCTAGATTCTGACCGCTTTGATGATTTGGATGATTTTATCGCCGGTCAAGCGGCTTTTTCTGATACTGCGGCAGTGGCTGAAGTGTTGATGGATGACAAGCCACTGACTGATGGTCAAATCAACGCATTGACTCATTTATTAGGTATGCCTAACCCAGAAGAGCTGGCCGGCATTAATGAAGATGACAAGCTGCGCACCTATGCGCTAAACCAGTTATTGGACCGTCATGGTACAGGCCGTGTGCTGTTTCGCAATACGCGTGATAGCGTCCAAGGCTTCCATGGTCGTACCAGTCGTCCGCATCCACTGCCTTGTCCAGACAGCTGGCAGGGCAATTATCAAACTTGTGGCAAATTACGTGAGCAGCTTTGGGGTGAAGAAAATCAACCCGATGGCGGCTGGCTAGAAGATGATCCGCGTGTGCCTTGGCTCATTAGTCTGTTAAAAGAGGAGCTCAAGCAGAAAAAAGTTCTGCTGATTGCCAGAAGCGGCGCCACTGTTGAGAGCTTAGAGGCGGTTCTGCGTCTACATGCCGGTATCAAGACGGCCATCTTTACTGAGCAAATGAGTCTGCTTGAGCGAGATCAGGCGGCAGCCTTCTTTGCCGATGATGCCGGCGCACAGATTTTGCTGTGCTCAGAGATTGGCTCAGAGGGGCGTAACTTCCAGTTTGCCAGCCACTTGATTTTATGGGATTTACCGGCCAACCCTGATACCTTAGAGCAGCGTATCGGCCGCTTAGATCGTATCGGTCAAAGCCAAAAGATCACCTTACATGTCCCTTACGTGCAAGGCACTGCCCAAGAGCGTATGTATAAATGGTACGATGCGGCGCTGAACATCTTTAACCACATCTCGCCCACAGCGCAGACGGTACAAGAGCAGTTTATTGTGGATCTCAAGCCGCTGCTTGAAGGGGCTGATACACCCGAGAACCGAACAGCATTAGAGGATTTAATCACTGAGGCAGGTGCAGTACGTCAAGCGTTAGAGGCAGAGTTACAATCAGGTCGTGACCGTCTGCTTGAGTACAACTCGTGTCGTCCACGTGTGGCAGGCCGTATCGCTGATGCGATGAGCGACTTTGATGCCAATAACCTATTGCCGGCTTTCTTAGACCGCTTCTTCTCTTCAGTCAATCTAGATCACAGTGTACAGCGTGATGGATCTTGGATTATCCATCCACCAGAGGCCGAAAACAGCCAGCATACTGATGTGGATAATCTACCCATTTCTGAAGATGGTATGACGCTAACCTTTAAGCGTAGCCAGGCACTGATGCGTGAAGACATGGACTTCTTGACCCATGAGCATCCGCTGATGTTGGCCATTTATGACATGGCCAATTCTGGTACCTTTGGTAACACTACAGTGGCCATGTTAAAGAGTAACACAGTGCCTGAGGGCATGCTGCTGCTTGAGGTGAATTTTAGAGTCACCACCATTGCGCCAAAAGTACTGAACTTAACTGCCAACTTGCCCACCCAAATGCTGCGAGTGTTCTTAGGGGAGCAAGGCGGGGACTTGTCAGAGCGCATCACCGCAGATATGATCTTGCCACACATTGAGCGCCTGGACAAAAACCGTGCTCGCCAAGTGGTGAAAGTGCGCAGCCAAGTGATTGAATCGCGTTACCATGATGCTGAAGCCATTGCTCAAGGTAAGCTTGACACGATTAGCGCTCAGGCTTTGGCACGCTTTAGTCAAATTTGGGAGCGTGAGATTAACCGCCTAAAACAGCTACAGCAAGTGAACCCCAACGTGCGTGATGAAGAGATTGAGCGCCTTGAATCGCTTAAAGCACAAGGTGAGCAGGCCTTGACCAATTTGTCATTGGTGCCAGATAGCATTCGAGTGTTGGTGGCGGTTAAGCCTTAGACTCAGTCTCTACCAAAAAAATTAGCGACAATTTAGCCTGATCGAAGTTGTTAAACGCCCCACTTATCAGTGGGGCTTTTAGTTTTTGGTGTAATGCGTTACTCTAAAACCACTTCAATGATATTGTAGAGGGCAGTGCGTATGACCCCAGCTGTGAATTTAGCCAAAAAACTCAAACTCGATTATCAACTACATGAATACCAGCATGATCCCAGCGCTGAGTCTTATGGACTAGAGGCCGCTGACAAGCTGGGTCTGCCACCTGAGCACGTGTTTAAGACCTTGGTGGTGGCCACTGAGAGTGATAAATTGGCGGTGGCCATTTTGCCGGTAATTGCCACCCTCAATTTCAAAAAAATGGCCAAGGCTATGGGCTGCAAAAAGGTGCAAATGGCCGACCCCAAAGTGGTCGAGCGCAGCAGCGGTTATGTGCTGGGCGGCGTCAGTCCCTTAGGACAAAAAAAACGACTGCCAACTGTCATTCATGAGTCCGCCCAGCAGCTGACGACGATGCATGTCAGCGGCGGCAGACGTGGGCTGGAGATTGAGTTACCGCCGGCGCAATTGGCGCAGGCACTGACGGCTAAATTTGCCGATATTATTGATTAATACTTTAGATTTAAGTCACTTATGTCGTTTTTTTGATTTCAACTTACCTTATATAGAGTATCCTAATGCCACATGTTATTGTTCAAGCCACCCCCAACGTTACCATTAATCGCCCTGAGCGCTTACTAAAACAGATCAACAGCTGCCTATGGGAAACTGGCCATTTTGATAAGCCGCAAGCCATTAAAGCGCGCCTGCTTGATGTAGAGACTTTCTTAGTTGGTATAGAGGATGATCAGCAGCAAGAGGGGTTTATTTATCTGCAATTAAGACTGATGCCCGGACGCAGCCAGCAGATTCGTGATGAGCTGGCTGAGAAGCTACGCATCTGTTTGCAGCAAGAGCTTGAAGCACAGCAGTCTGGCCGAGTCACTATTCAGTACTGTGTTGAAGTCATTGAGCTTAGCGCAGCTTACAGTAAGGTGCGCGTGCAGCCGTAGTCCACTACTGACAGAGGTCTTGACTGGCGTAGGTGGGCAGGATAATCACTTCAGCTTGATAGCCGGCCTTGCCGCCTTGAGTTGCCATTAAGTTGCGGGCAATGCGCAGCTTATAGGTACCCGTCTCGGGCAAGCAGTTTTGATAGACGATACCGCCCTTACTGCCGTCTTGCTGACTTGAGGGCATGTGCAGTACGCCGACATTTGCCGTTTCTGCAGTGCCTTTTAGTGGGGTAATATTGATTAAGGCAAACTGACCTTTTTGTGCTTTAAACTGATACCAAGTATCTTGCTGCTTGGCCGCTAATACCCCAGATACTTTACTGCTGACCGCCCCTTTCTCGAAGTGCAGAGGCTTGATAGAAGCCGCTACACCGAGCTGACTTACTCCTAGCAGCGCCAATAAACAAAGCTTAGCACCGCCTATTTTGCTGCGGCTTTTACGGCTTAATTTGGGTTTATGTGATGCGTTAATGGGGTGAATAATAGCCATAACTTGTCCTCGGGTTAACTAAAAATGAGTTAATCGGCTGATAAAAGGCGAGCTGTTTAGTATGAGCTGAGCTTGCTTTGGTGTGAAGTAAAAAATTGTAGAGGTAAAAAAACCGCCCTAATAAATAGGGCGGTCTTTTTAATCTAGTGGCCAAATAGCCGATAGATTAGTCTAAGAAAGCAAAGTGCTCGATGTCCATGTCAGTCATAGACGAGCTTGGCGCTACCATGCTCTCAGCATGACCTGAGGTGCGTGGTAGGATCTTATCAAAGTAAAATTCAGCAGTTTGAATTTTGGCTTTGTAGAATTCAGGGGCTTCTACACCACCGTTTTCAAGCTTGTCATAAGCGACAGCAGCCATACGTGCCCAGTGATAAGCCATCATGATGTAGCCCGAGTACATTAAGTAATCCACAGAAGCTGCTGAGATGATTTCACGGTCTTTACGGGCGCTTAGCATTAGGCGTACAGTTAGCGTATTCCATTCGGCACATAGCTTGGTTAATGCCCAAACAAATTTACGCATGTTTTTATCCAGTGCATACTCACCACACCATTTCATGATGCTTGAGGTGTAATCACGGATGATTTTACCTTTTGACTGTAAGATAACCTTACGGCCTAATAAGTCTAATGCTTGAACGCCAGTAGTACCTTCATATAAGGTTGAGATACGAGCATCACGAGCGATAAGCTCCATACCCCACTCTTTGATATAGCCATGACCACCATAAACTTGCTGGCCTTCTTTAGCCGCTTCAATAGCCAGCTCAGTTAAGAAGCCTTTTAAAATGGGGGTATAAAAACCTAATTTGTCATCCCACTTCTCAAATTCTTCGTTGTTATTTTCAGCCACACCCTGTGACATCTTGTCGGCATAACGGGCAGCATGATAGATCATTGAGCGACCGCCTTCAGCGAAAGCTTTCATGGTCAATAACATACGGCGCACATCAGCGTGGTTGATAATCGCATCGGCTACTTTTTCAGGCTCTTTTGTGCCAGAAAGGGTACGCATTGAACGACGCTCTTTGGCATATGGTAAGGCATTTTGGAAGGCCAATTCACAATGAGCTAAGCCTTGGATACCGGTACCGATACGTGCGGTGTTCATAAAGGTGAACATGGCTTTTAGACCACGATTTGGCTCACCAATTAAGTAGCCTTTAGCATTATCGAAGTTTAGAACACAGGTCGCTGAAGAGGCGATACCCATTTTGTGTTCAATAGAGCCACAGCTTACGCCATTGCGCTCGCCGGCTTCGCCTTCTTCATTGATATTGAATTTAGGTACGATAAATAGTGAAATACCACGGGTACCTTCAGGCGCATCAGGAAGGCGCGCCAGTACAATATGAATAATGTTGTCAGTTAGATCATGCTCACCACTTGAGATGAAGATTTTTGTGCCATTCAGCGTATAGCTACCATCTTCTTGTGGCACAGCTTTGGTTTTTACTTGACCCAAGTCAGTACCCGCTTGTGGCTCAGTTAAGCACATAGTGCCTGACCACGTGCCTTCTACCAATTTTGGCAAGTAAGTATCTTTTTGTTCTTCAGTACCGTACTGCATTAAGGTGTTGATACAGCCGGTAGTTAGGCCAGGATACATCGCCCAAGGCCAGTTTGCGGTACCCATCATCTCTGATTTAATAAGGTTTAAAGACATGGGTAGGTTCATGCCGCCGTACTCTTCTGGGTACGAGATACCTTGCCAGCCGCCTTCAACGAACTGGTTATAAGCGTCTTTAAAACCTTTAGGCGTCGTTACCACACCATTTTCAAAATGGCAGCCTTCAGCATCGGCTGGCTGATATAAAGGGCTAAGAATATTTTCGGCAAAGTCGGCCATGCCTTGCAAAATCATATCGACCGTTTCAGGGTCGGCATTGGCACCATTGCTTAAGTCTTTATAATGCTTTTGAAAATCAAAAACATCGTTTAATAAGAACTTCATGTCACGAAGGGGGGCTTTATAACTTAACATAAGGCGGTCTCTTTTATATTTTAAGTGTCGCTGTAAAACATTATCACCACTGGATAATGCAAGGCTTTATAATGAAATAATGAAAGTTAGTATAAGCGCAATTTATATAAAAGCCTATTATTTATAACTATTATTCATGTGTGTATACTTGTATCATAACCATAAGTTAAATTTAATAAGCACAGCTGCGTCCAATATTAAATAAAAATTAACTATAAATACTCTTAAACTAGAGCCAACACAAAGCATAAGGCAGCAAACAACCCTTGATGGGTTTTATAAGCAATAAAAAACAGTTAAGGTAGATGATAACTTTAATGACTCACCGTTTAATTAATATTAATTGTCAATCAGTATGCTATAGCTTTTAGATTCTCGCCACATTTCGGTGTAGTTAAAGTGTCATTTTTGGTTTTAGTTTGTTTCTTGATTCGATATATATGCCTTCAATAACATTTTTATAATTAAGAGTCCGCATCTTTTATGTCAATTAAACGTTTAAAACAAATCGCCAAGCGTGAGGCTGAGCATCTATTCACAGTTAGGCCAAGTGCCAAGCCTTGGCATGTCAGCCTCTCTGCAGCACTAATTATTGCCTCTACCATTCTTATTGGTGCTTTATACCATAACTTGCCAATGGGTATTTTGGCGTCATTGGGCGCTATGATTATCCTAAACCAGCCCGTTGCAGGGAGTTTGCGCCAACGCCAAGGCTTGCTATTGCTCATGGGCATTATCATGGTGCTAAGCTTTAGTGTGGGCCTCATAGCGCATCAGGTTCAGTTATTAAAATGGCCTTTATTCACGCTACTTTGTTTTATCGTGGTGGCCATAGGTCGCTACATGCATCTGCCTCCGCCGGGTAGTATGTTTGTGCTGATGGCATCTGTCATCGCCATATTTATGCCTGGGGGATGGGAGGATATGCCAGGTAGGATAGGCGTGGTAGCCGCCGGTGCGCTATATGCTTGGGTCATGTCTTTGTTTTATAACTTAGCGGTGGTGGGGGTGGCATCTGAGCCTGCGCCCTCTAAGCACTACTATGAGCTTGGGCTAATTACTGAAAGCTTAATCGTCTGTTTTTTTGTGGTGTTGTCGCTTGAATTGGCGCTGTGGCTAGATATGCCTTATCCTTATTGGGTGCCTGTAAGCTGTTATATTATCATGCAGGGCATGCAGTTACGTACGATGTGGATCAGGCAACTGCACCGTGTTTTAGGGACCGGCATTGGGGTGTTTGTCGCCGCGTTTTTATTGTCGTTTTCATGGAGCAATGTAGGGGTGGCGTTGGTGATTTTTTGCCTACTATTGTGGATAGAGACGTTGGTGTCTCGCCATTATGCTTCGGCAGTTATTATGATCACCCCTTTGACGATATTTATTGCGGAATATGGTAAGAGCGCCGCCCATACCGAAGTAGGGGCAATGGCTTATCAAGGGATAATGCAAGCGCGGTTTTTGGATACTTTATTGGGTTGTGTGGTCGCTTTATTAGGCGGTGTGGTTATGCAGTCCACTTGGCTAAGGCGACCGCTGATGACACTTGAGGCCAAAGTTTTTCAAGACAAAATCCGACTGCAAAAATAGACTTTTTTTGACGATACAACGAAGCCCAGAGCAGCCAAAATTAGATAATTAAATAAAGAATTAAATAAAGAATTAAATAAAGAATTAAATGAATAAATTGCTATCTACCGCCTTACCGGTCCATTGAGTAAAGCTTAAAGCCGCCTGACCGATTAGCATACCGTAGCCCTCAGAGACTTGGGCGGAGTGTGAGTGAAAATGGGTCAAAAAGGGCAGCTCACGGCCATACATCATGTCATAAGCATAGCCGCATTTAATTGCCTCACTAAGTGGCAGGCTGTCGCCAGATAAGCCAATGGAGGTGGCATTTATGATTAAATCGTATTGACCCGTGAGTGCCTCGATGGTGCAGCTTGTAGGGGCAATGGTTGCAATCAAAGGATGGGCGCTACAAAGCTGGTCTATCAAATCTTCAGCCTTACTGAGCGTGCGATTGGCAATGGTCAGCTCGCTTATACCCGCTTCAATCAGTGGCAATACCACACCTCGTGATGCACCGCCTGCGCCCAATATCGCCACTTTTGCGCCCTGTAGCGGCCAACCCAATTGCCGTAAGTGATTGACCAGACCTTGACCATCGGTATTATCACCAAACAGCTTACCGTCTTTGAGTAACAAGGTGTTGACGGCGCCTGCTACCTGAGCATGTGCAGACACGCCGCCTTGCTCGGCGCACATCTGATAAGCAATCTGCTTAAAAGGCACCGTGACATTAGCGCCCACACCGCCGCCATTAAAAAACGCTTCTACCACTGCCGTAAAGCTGGCCTTATCGTCAGGACAGTATTGACGCGCATAACGAATATCGAGTCCGGTTTGCTTAGCGAATTGCTGATGAATTTGTGGCGATTTACTGTGTGCAATGGGATTACCAATCACCATAAAATGCTGCGTCTGAGCATCAACTGAGCGTTTGGTGTCGGAGTTTGAGTCAATAGTAAGATTACGGCTGATGTCAGATGGGATCATAAGGCACTCTTTAAGTAAAAAAATCGGTGGGATAGTGCACTGTGGCTTGATTATAGTATCGAAAAATATCAAACGTATCGAAAAATATCAAAAAAGTGTGTGGCCGTGTTAGGCTCAAGCAAGTCAACTATTATGCTACGCTGCTTATGGGTGACTATAATTTAGTACAAAAAACTTAATATAACAAACCCACTATCGTCGTGACAGCCCCCTGTAAGGTTTTACTGGGGCTTCATGCTTTTTCCACTATGCAATGGCGGGGGTTTTGGATACACTAAGCATTCGCTGCTGTATCAAATTGGCTCGATAATTGCCCCCCATTTGATGCTAGGGCAATAATACGGCCAAATGCTATTATGGGCGTCATTATCAGTTAGCAATACAGTCCCAATGCCCTAAAAGTGATGCCTTTATTGTGAAGGATTCATTGAAAAGTTACCAAGGTGGGTAACGGTTTTACAATATAAGTGAAAAGGTGTGCGTGAATGATTTTCAGCATTATTTCGAACAAGCCAGCCAACGCTTCTCTACCACAGTCTTCCGCTCAAGGCCTTGCTACTCGTATAGGCACCTTGGGTCTGGCCGCCTGCTTATTGGTTACGGGGTGTAGCAAGGTAGAGGAGAGCACCACCAGCGTAGAGACCACCGCGGAGCAAGCTTTGGCCGATTCTGGAGCAGCCGAGAGTACGCCTGATATGGCAAACAATCGCACCAAGGCCGCTGTGGTTCCTGAGGGTAAGCCGGTGAGCTACGATGTCGAAAACTGGAAGAGCGATGACAGCAAACGCCTTGAGCCCACAGATCTAAAACAACTGCAGCGCAAACTGGGCAAAGTGACGGTAACAGATGAAAATAGCCTAGATTACGCCAGTAACACCGCCATAAAATACCGCTTTATGAAAGGCGATGAGCCTTATCTAGACATTATAGACTCACAAGAATACCTAGAATTCGGCTGGTACTATGCCAACCCCAATGACTCAGATAGCGAAAAGAAAATGAGCATTGACCATGCCAAAAAAATGTACCAAGTAGCCGCCGAGCTTATGGGCTCTGAAGGCAGTCAACTGGTTGCTAACATGCTATCGGGCCAAATTACCAAAAATAAAAAGATCGGTGAGCGTCAAGTTGAGCTGGCCAAATGTGAGTTTTATAGCTGTATGTTGGTGTTAAAAAAATAGCTGTGTAGCGGCAGTTTGTCGCCCAATAACCCCGTGTGAAAAGCATCGATAACCCCATTACTCATCACCCTAAGGATACGTCTATGTCGCACGCAATGCAGTGGTATCAGATGAGTGATACCGGCTTAGTGGCTTGGGATAAGTCTGCTTCTGATACGGCCCCCAATCTTCGGGCCTTGGCGTATGGGGATGGGTTTTTTACCACCATGGGTGTGTATGATGGTTCACTGCTATGGCAGTCCTACCATCAAGCGCGCTTGCGATCACACTGCCACGCACTCAACTTATCTTTGCCTACCCCCACCAGCGAGGCGCTATGGCAAGCACTACAAGCGTGCGCCGCCAACATAACCCATGGTCTTATCAAAATTATCATCTCACGCCCTACGCAGTCTGTGCGTGGCTATGCTTATAGTGCGTCAACTGAACACAATGAGGCGCTTATTTGGGTGGGGATTATGCCAAGCGATATCTTGGCTCAGCAGCAAGCTCGGTTCTTAGACTTACCCCTAGGCATTAAGGCGCCCTCTGCTCATCTGTCTAGCTCACTTGGGCAGGTGATTTTGCAGCAGCCTGCGACCATTGCCACCTGCTTGCAGTCGCGTCTTGCCAGTTTTCCTGCGCCACTTGCTGGACTTAAAAGCCTAAATCGTTTAGACGGGGTGATGATAGCGGGCGAGTTGCAGCGCATGAAGCAGCAACACCCCAAGCTGACAGAGGCCTTGGTGGCCGATATGGCTGGCAACTGGGTCGAAGGGGTGATGAGCAATGTGTTTTATCAACTCACCAGCGATGATGATTATATCAAGCATCAATGGTTTACGCCGTCCATTGAGGCATCGGGAGTGCGCGGTACCATGCGCCAAGTGATTATCGATAGATTGGCAGCTTTAGGACAACCCGTGGTTCTTCGCGCTTTGCAAGATGCCGATCTACTCAGTCTAGAAGCTTTGTTCTTCTGTAATGCGGTGCGCGGGGTGATGCCAGTGCGTGAGCTTATTGTGGGTAATCAGTGGTTAGAATTGTCTTTAAGAGCGTATACGGCAAAATCTGTCTGAAGATAGCTTTTATAAGTTAAGACTATATCGTCTTGTCGATGGGCGTGTTTAACCAACGCTAAGGCTGTAAATCAAATAAATCCAACCCCAAACAAGCCAGATACGCTTAGATGACTAATCCCCATTGAATATCCGAGCATACAGTGCTAAATTCTAGCAAACTTTTACCTCGTGAGTGGCTATGAGCGATTCTAATTCAAAAAATCCCAGCAATACCCCGCACAATCCATCAGATGTTGACCAAAATGAAGCACCTCACACTGACGTCTCCTTAGTCTGTGATGACCCTTCTCGTCATAAAAAGCCGCCGCAAAAACCCACATCCAATCGCAGCTATCAGCTGCTGCTGGTACTGGGATTAATGGCTGCTTTTGTGGTGGCTATGGCTTATCAGACCCTGTTTGGTCACTCTGATCGACCCGCCGGCGACTTAGTGGTGGAAGAGGGTCAAAGTTACTATGGCTTCTTACCACAGTTTCAGCGCGATGTGCCCATGTTCTCAGCCAGCTTGGCCAAGCTTTATATCAAGTCGGCCGTCGATACGCCACTAAAGGCAGGCACCTATGAAGTGCCTGCCAATGCCAGCTTAAAGCAGCTTATTGATGCTTTTAAACAAGGCGAGAAAGTGGACATGGTGGCCATTCAGATTATCGAGGGCAAGACCGCCGCTGATTTATATAAAGTGATTGCAAACACGCCGGGTGTCACCTTAGAGGTGCTACAAAAAAACGGCAAGCCCAAACCCAATTTGAAGCAGCTGCTGGGTATCGATGCTGTCACCCCAGAGGGAGAGTTTGCTGATAATCTAGAGGGCTGGTTTACCCCAGACACCTATCACTATGCCAAAGGGGTGACCGACAAGCAGATCTTGACCGATTTGTACCAGCGCCAACAAAAAGCGCTGGATGAGGCGTGGGCGAGCCGCTCTAAAGGTCTGCCGTATAAGTCGCCTTATGAAGCCTTAATTATGGCCTCAATCATCGAAAAAGAGACCAGTGTCGATAGTGAGCGTGAATTGGTGTCTGCGGTGTTTGTAAACCGTTTGAATAAGCCGATGCGCCTACAGACGGATCCTACCATTATTTATGGTATGGGTGAGCGTTATGAGGGCAACATCCGCCGTGCTGATATCAATGAAAAGACCGCTTATAACACCTATCAAATCGACGGCTTACCACCCACCCCCATTGCGCTACCCTCACCGGCATCTATTGACGCTGCGCTACATCCAGCTGACAGTGATGTGTTGTACTTTGTGGCGACGGGTACCGGCGGTCATAAGTTCACCAAGACTTATGCGGAGCACAACCAAGCGGTAAAAGAGTATTTGGCGGTGATGCGCCAACAAAAAAGCGGTCAATAAATAGATGTAGGCGAACAACAAGTACGCCTATTAGATATGGGAAAAACACCCTGATATTAACAAGGGTGATACTGGCAACAACGAGGTAATCGATATTGAGTCTAGGTAAGTTTGTAAGCTTTGAAGGCACCGAAGGGGTAGGAAAAACCACAGCGATTAATGGCTTGTGTGAGCGCTTGCAAGCTCAAGGCATCGAGTATGTCCGCACCCGTGAGCCAGGCGGAAGCCCCTTTGCTGAGCAGCTGCGTGAGCTGTTGTTAGACACACGTACTCAGATTAATGATGACACTGAGCTGTTATTGATGTTTGCTGCGCGCAGTGACCATCTAGCGCAAGTTATTATGCCGGCATTAAGCGCAGGCAAATGGGTGATCTGTGATCGCTTTATTGACTCTACTGTGGCCTATCAAGGCTATGGACGAGGCTTTGGAAATGCCGATATGCTACATAAAATCGAGGCTCTTATTGCAGGGTTTGTACCGCGTTTACCTGACATTACCTTGTGGTTAGATCTGCCAGTCGCCGAGGGCATGCAGCGCGCCGGCAAACGTAGTGTAGCTGACCGCTTTGAACAGCAGCAACTTGATTTCTTTGATCGTGTTTATCAAGGTTTTGAGGCTCAGCAGCAAGCACATCCGCAGCGCATTCAGCGTATCGATGCTCAAGGTGAGGTAGAGCAAGTGGCGGATAGAATTTGGCAGGCAGTCAGCCAGCAGCTATAGCGGGGCAGCCTAAGGGTGAGACTTTGCCTTTGCTTCAATGACCGACTTCACCTCTTGCCAAGCTTTAGTTTGCTAAGTTTTGAGTCATAAAAAAGAGCAGCTCGTATTCGGGCTGCTCTTTTTTTGCGGTGTGTAACCTGGTTTTAAGACAATTTATCTGAGCTATTTTTGGCATGGGTATCAGGCAGACGCTGCGGATCTAGCGACCCATCAGGTTGTCTGGGTGCTTGTGAATTGCCATTGTCCTGTGACTGTAGTGATTTTACGGAGGCCGCTTTGCTCACTTTGGGGGCAGCTGCGGCACTGTCAGAGTGCTTTTGTAGGCTTTGCTCAAGCTTATTGGCCAGATCTGCCTCAAGCTGAGTGGCCGGTAGCGTAGAGGCTGCCGACTTCGATGCCGTGTCTGCATGAGCTGTGTCTTGACCCACTTGGCTATCAACGGCTGCTGTTTGGGCGTCAGAGGCGCCCAGTTTAGGTTCAGCTTTGGCAGGAGTCGTGGCCGCTTGGGCGCCATAGTTGGGGTCACGCACATCTTCATTGAGGGTCTTTTCTTTGCGTTTTTCAGGCGCTTTGGAGGTAGACTCAAACTGCAAGTCGGCCAAAGCACGGGCCTGATTTTGCTTTTCTGTGACATCGACTGTTTTAGGCTGTACTTCATCTTCAATGACGAGCGCCACCAGCTTGTGATCACGAGGAATGTCATTTTCAAAGCTGTCGGTAATCACATGCAAATGACCTTCTTTATCAATGGTATATAAGGGGACAAATTGCTTATTATCAGCGCGATACTGGCTGTAGCTATAGCTGTCGGTAATGTTGGTGATTTTGATGCGTGCCTTTTTAGACAGCATACTGGCCATCTTGGTATAGGTGGCATCTTTACCGAACAGCCAGCGTGATGTAAAGTTGGCACGGCGGGTTTCGCGTTCGGTTTTGGCCTTATCTTCGGTAAATTTTAGACGGTAAATTTTTTGTTCGCCAAATTCATGACGGTAATGCAGCTCAGATAAGGTATTCATCTCCTTATCGGTGCTCATCGCAAATAAATGGCCAATACCAATCAAATCCAAATGCCGATCGGCATGGTCTGAGATGGGGTTACCAAAGTAGGTGCGTAGGCCAGACATACGTGCTTTAGCAATATTGGTGTAGTTATTGTGCGCCACCAATACATCGAAGCCTTGGTCTTGTAGGGATTCAGCCACTTTTAAGGCCACAGGGTTTGAGCCGACAATCAGTACACCATTGCTGGCAGGCTCACGCACGCCCAATAGGTTACCCACCATTTTGGCACCCAAGCCTTGGATCAATACAGTACCGATAATCACCATAAATACTAGGGGTACTAACAGCTCAACACCTTGAATATCATACTCTTGCAAGCGAATGGCGAACAAAGAGGAGATGGCAGCAGCCACAATACCACGTGGCCCAATCCAGCTGATCATCATCTTCTCAGAGGTCTTTAAGTTCGAGCCCATAGACGATGCCCACACCGATAAAGGGCGTGCCACGAACATCACAATGGCCAGCAGCACCAAGCCTTGGAAGCCCACACTCAATAAGCTGTTTAGCTCTACACGGGCAGCGAGTACGATGAACAACACTGAGATGAGTAAGACGGTTAATGACTCATTAAACTCCAAGATTTGCTCACGCGGAAAGCCTTTCCAGTTAGCTAGAGCCACACCCATGACCGTCACGGCCAGTAGACCTGATTCATGTTCTAAATGGTTGGATAAAGAGAACAGTAGCAGCACAAAAGCTAAGGTAAAGACGTTGTGTAAGAACTCAGGAATCATATGGCGCTTGATCAAGTTGGCCAATACGAATGCCCCAAACATACCGATGGCGGTGGCAATAACCACAATCTCAGCGAATAAGAAGATACTGTTGGCCTCTCCGCCTGAGATGATATATTCATACACCAAGACCACGGCGATTGCGCCTACCGGATCAATGATGATGCCTTCCCATTTTAGGATATTGGAGATGGTTTTGTTGGGCCGCACACTGCGCAGCAAAGGCATGATTACCGTCGGCCCTGTCACACAGACTAAGGAGCCGAACAATAAAGCGATAAGCGGATCGACATCAAACAACAAGTAGGTGGATAATGCCACCACAGCGATAGTAATCACTACCCCTAAGGACACCAGCATTTGTACCACTTTACCGTGCTGCTTAATCTCTTCAAACTCTAAGGTCAATGAGCCTTCAAATAAAATAATGGCCACGCCCAAAGAGATAAAAGGGAATAATAAATCGCCAATGACCGCATCAGGGTCGAAATAACCCATAACTGGACCGACAAAGATGCCAATGAGCAATAAAAATAAAATAGACGGCTGTTTTAAATACCAAGCCAGCCACTGCGCTGCAATGCCAAGCCCAACCACGCCAGATAATAATAAGGCGGTATCCATGAAAAATTCCTTGTGTTTGCAGTGTCATTTAGACCAAAAGCGGGCGAAACTAAAAAATATCTGGGTTCCCTGCTACTTGTCAATGGTATATAAAAGCGACACCGAAAAAAAAGCCTAGTGAGTAACGACTAGGCTTTGCTAACTACAATATAAAGATAACCAGCGTAACAAATACTGAGTTTTAATGAGGTTATCATATCACGAAATAAAGTAACACATCCGATACAATGGGGCAGTTGCCATAAAACGGCGACTAAAATTGATTAAAACTGGCGTTGATTTTGAGTAAAAACAACCCCTTTTTTTCAAAAAAATAGGCGCTATTGCCTAAAATAAAAGGGCTAACGCTCAGGATGATTTTGTAAAGTCAAATTGGCATCAGCCGCGTCTGGATTTTAGGTAACAAAATAAAAAGCATGTGTAATTGGCGTGTTGAAAATCTATGATATAAGTCGTGTAGCATATAAAGCAGTTACGATATAGTATAAACGTCACTCATATAAAAAAAGTAATGCTCGATCGGTGTATTGCTAGGGTTATAAACTTAATTAAGCTCAATGGTTGTCTAATAGAGTATCACCTCGTCTCTGATAACCCTGCGGTTATGCCTAAGCACACACCTTTACTCATTAAGACCTAAGCGGGCCAGTATATTTTGCTTGTCAGCGGATCTTTGAGCACAGACTCACTTGGAGAATCAACAATGAAAAATACGCCCAACAGACCAAAAACGATAGTTAGCGCATTAAAAACAACTTACTTGTCTCAAAGCTTACAAAAAAGCCAACAAAAGCTTAAAGCGTTCGGTGCAGGCTCTGTGCTGGCACTGAGTGGCTTTGGCATAGGTAGTTTGGGGCTAAGCGCAGGCACAGCTTTATTGGCTACCTCTGCGACTATACCTACGGCAGCACAGGCCGCGGTTGTGGCTTCAGATTTCTCAGATTTGGTGGAGCAGGTGAGCCCGGGCGTTGCTAGAGTCAACGTAGTGACTAAGGTGAGTGAAGAGGAGCTTGCCAAGGCTCAAACGGTTGAGCTGCTGCGACAGTTCTTCGGTGACCGCATTCGCATTCCAGGTGCCCAAACAGCCCCGGCCATTGAATACAACTATGGTACGGGCTTTTTTGTGACCTCAGATGGTTATCTGTTGACCAATCACCATGTGATTGCGGGGGCAGATAAGATTACGGTCACCTTAAATGACCGCACCGAGCTTGATGCCACTTTGGTCGGCAGTGATGAGCGCTCCGATGTGGCGGTATTAAAGGTAAAAGCCCAGCCAGGTAAGTCTTATCCTGCACTGCCTACCGGTGACTCCAATGCGGTAAAAGTGGGTGAGCCAGTATTGGCTATTGGCTCGCCTTTTGGTTTTGATTATTCAGCGTCGGCCGGTATCGTCAGTGCCAAGTCGCGTAACTTCTCACGGGATATTAGCGTGCCCTTTATCCAGTCGGATGTGGCGCTAAACCCAGGCAACTCAGGCGGTCCACTATTTAATCGTAACGGCCAAGTTATTGGCATTAACTCTCGAATATTCAGTGGTACTGGCGGCTATATGGGACTGTCTTTTTCTATCCCCATTAATGAGGCGATGGATATTTATCAGCAGCTAAAACAAACCGGCACAGTGTCACGCGCTTATCTGGGTATATTCCCTCAAGACATCGACCGCAACTTGGCCGAAGCTTATGGCCTAAGTAAGCCGCAAGGGGCGCTACTGATTAAGGTTACCCCTAAGTCGCCAGCAGAAGCAGCTGGCCTAAAGGCGGGCGATATCATCACCCATTACAACGGTAAAATGATTTTAGAATCCTCTGACCTTTTAAACATCATTAACCGCAGTAAGCCAGGTGAGAGCTTTAAGGCCGATGTATTACGTCAAGGCAAAAAGATTGCAGTCATTGGTAAGTTATCAGCAGCGCCCGATGATGTGGCACCAGATGCGGTGGTCACTAAGTCTAATAACAGCCAAATTCGTCTAGGCTTGCGCATTCAGGCGCTGCCTCGTGAAAGCTTGGCACAGCTGGACGGAGAAGGGGTATTGGTAACCGAGGTAGATCCTACAGGGATAGCAGCCAGAGCTGGTATAAGAGCCGGTGACGTTATCACTAACCTGCATCAGAAGTCGATTAAGAGTATCGATGACTTCCAGCGGGCACTACGTCAATTACCTGAAGCGGGCGTGGTGACCATTGAGGTGGTGCGTCAAGGTATCCCAGCCATTATCGGTCTGCGTTTGGATTAGTTCTGACGCTTATTCGTATTGCCTATTGCAAGAAGGCGATGTCATTTTATAGGGTGGCATCGCTTTTTTTTGGGGCTATTGATGGGGATGGGGCGTTTACCGGTAATAAGGTGCTGGACTAATACACCGACGTAAAAAAACCTCCAATCGTTCTGATTGGAGGTTTAGTGCTTATCTCTTAAATAGATTAAGGATAAGCTCGAATAGGTGGTATCCCGTAGGGGATTCGAACCCCTGTTACCGCCGTGAAAGGGCGGGGTCCTAGGCCTCTAGACGAACGGGACACAAAATCATGTAAACATGAAATAGTTTTACAACGTAAGGTGCTATAAATAGCGTTGCCTAGGTGCTTACGTTGGTGCCGTTGATACTCATTATATATTAAATATTTTGATTATCAACTGTCTTAGAAAATATGGTGGAGCTAAACGGAGTCGAACCGTTGACCCCTTGCATGCCATGCAAGTGCTCTACCAACTGAGCTATAGCCCCTCTCTAAGAGTGGGCGTATTTTAGGCAATATCTCAAACCTTGTCAACACCTATTTTCAATTAATTTGTATTTTTTGCAAAAAAAAGGCCACGGACTAGCCGTGGCCTTTGGTTATCAACCGTTATACACAATTGATAAGAGACAAATTAAGCACCTTCACCGAAGCGGCCTTGCTGGAAGTCGTTCACCGCTTGGATGATCTGTTGCTGGCTGTTCATTACAAATGGGCCATACTGCACAATCGGTTCATTTAAAGGACGACCAGTTACCAAGATGACTTTGGTATCTTCATTACCGGCCTGGATAGTCACTCCATCAGCATTCGGGTCGTTTTTTAAGATGGCCATGTTTTTAACTGGTATACGCTTGTCCTCAATACTGGCGCTACCACGGTAGACAAACACAAAGCTATTGTGGCTGGCTGGAATATTGTGACTAAAGCTGGCACCGGCCGGCAAATGAATATCTAGATACGTAGGCTCAGTCACCTCACGAGTAACCGCACCTTCTACACCATTGGATTCACCGGCAATGACGGTTACTTTTGTGCCATTTTCGGTCACAAATTTTGGCAAATCAGCATCTTGGAAGTCTTTGTACCAAGGGGCATTCATTTTGTCTTTAGCTGGTAGGTTTAGCCATAGCTGAAAGCCTTCCATCGCGCCATCTTCTTGCTCAGGTAGCTCAGAGTGAATCACGCCACTGGCAGCGGTCATCCACTGCACACCACCATTTTCAAGCAAGCCTTCATTACCGGCACTGTCTTTGTGACGCATACGGCCTTCAATCATATAAGTTACGGTTTCAAAGCCGCGATGAGGATGGCTTGGAAAACCTGCGATATAGTCATCTGGGTTATCGCTTTTGAAGTTATCGAGCATCAAGTAAGGGTCAAGGCGATGCTGTAATTGATGAGTCAGTACGCGGGTTAATTTAACGCCTGCACCATCTTGTGTGTCTACACCAGCATATAGCTGCTCAACTTGACGAGGTTGGGTAATGGTCACATCATTTTTTACAGAGGTAGTCATTGTTATTCTCCTAATGATTGATATATCTTCTATTTGATGTCTTATAGTATAGAATTCAAGGTATCATAGTTTGGTGTCTTTGTTACTGTATATTGTTAATGTAACATAATGATGTGCACTGTTAAATTAAGAAATTCTTATTAAATGATTTTCTTTTTTCAAATCATACACCCGCCCAGTTATAACCTGTAAAAAGAGAGCCTTAGGTGACTGCATTAAAATATATTGCCCATTATCCCGAGCAAGTTCAAAGCCAAGCGCGCGCCTTAATCGCCCAAGACAAGCTTGGTGATTATTTGCAGCAAAAATATCCCAATCGGCACCAGATCCAAAGTGATAAGGCGCTGTATCAATACGTCACTGAGCTAAAAAACCGTTATATGCGCAATGTTGGCACTTTATCTCAGGTGAGCTATAACAGTAAGCTGAGTGTGCTAAAAAATGCGCTCGGTATTCACACCCATCAGTCTCGGGTGCAGGGCAGCAAGCTTAAATCGCACAATAGCATTACTGTGGCGAGCATTTTTAGAGAGGCGCCGTTTGAGTTTTTGCAGATGATTGTGGTGCATGAGTTGGCACACTTCAAAGAGAGCGACCACAATAAGGCTTTTTATCAGATGTGTTGTCATATGCAGCCGCAGTATCACCAAGTAGAGCTTGATATGAGGCTGTGGCTATTATGGCGGGATTTGGAGAGTAAAAAGAGGGGCTAGGCGCAGCTGACTTTGATTAAAGTAATGAGCGCATTTGGTTCAAAATAAAAGGACTGAGATTTGTACAATACAGATCTCAGTCCTTTTTGGGGGCCGTCTAAACTTGCTTTTGTCTAAGTTAACGGTTATTCAGCTGCCAAAAAGTCTGGCATATCCGCTGCAGTTTTCTCAAGCTTTTTCAGCTTTTTCTTGCCAATACCGCCCAAGACTTCAACGGCATGACGCAGGCGAGTTAAGGTCATATCAGCGCCAATCACATACATAGAGTTCATCACAGGCGTCGATGAGGTGCTGCCAGCAATGGCAATAAAGAACGGCGCCATCATGTCACGCAGTTTGATATCGAGCGCAGCGCTTAAGCCTTTAAGTGTTTTAAAGATATTGTCTTCGCTCCACTCAGGTAATGCTTCAAGTTTCCAAGTGGCAATCTGCAAGATTTCCATGATTTGCTCAGGTGTGAGCGTTTTGTGCTCGAAGCTCTCAGCGGTAATGCTTGGCAGATTTTGGAAATAAAAGCCACCCCAGTTCACGGCATCAGACAACAGATGAATACGGGGCTGAATCGCCGCTGCAATGGCGGTTAATTTGTCTGAATCATTTGCCCAGTCCAAAATCTTATTTTTTAACTGCTCTGGGGTTAGCGCACGTAGCCATTCACCATTTAGCCAATGTAGCTTTTCAAGATCAAAGATAGGGCCACCTAACGACACACGCGTGATATCAAAGCTTTCAATCATCTCATCAAGGGTGAAGATTTCTTTGTCATCAGGCATTGAGTAACCCATACGACCTAAGTAGTTTAGTAGCGCTTCTGGCAACACGCCGGCATCACGATAATAGGTAATAGACGTTGGGTTTTTACGCTTAGACAGCTTTGATTTATCTGGGTTACGCAGCAGTGGCATGTGGCACAGCACAGGCATCTCCCAACCGAAGTAATCATATAATAGCTGATGCTTAGGCGCTGAGTTTAGCCACTCTTCACCGCGGATAACGTGAGTGATCTCCATTAAGTGATCATCCACCACGTTGGCTAGGTGATATGTGGGTAGGCCGTCTGTTTTTAACAGCACTTGCATGTCCACTTGTTCCCAAGGAATTTCCACTTCGCCGCGTAGCATGTCTTGTACTTTACACACGCCTTCGGTGGGCACTTTCATCCGAATAACGAATGGCTTACCCTCGGCAGCCATTTTGTCAGACTCTTCTCGAGGTAAGTTGGCATAGCGGCCGTCATAATGAGGGTTTTCACCACGTGCGATTTGTTCGGCACGCATGGCATCTAACTCCTCAGGGGTGCAGAAGCAGCGAAAAGCATGACCTTTGTCCAACAACTCTTGAGCATACTGTTTATAAATTTCACTGCGCTCGCTTTGACGGTATGGGGCATGCGGACCACCATTGTCAGGACCCTCCGCCCAGTCTAGACCGACCCAGCGTAAGGCGTCTAAAATCATTTGCTCTGACTGCTCAGTTGAGCGGCTTTGATCGGTATCCTCAATACGTAGGATGAATTCACCGCCATGTGCTTTAGCAAAGGCTAGGTTAAATAGGGCGATATAGGCAGTGCCTACATGAGGAAAGCCGGTGGGTGAGGGGGCGATACGGGTGCGGACAGGGCGCTGGGCAGTGGTTTGTGTCATGATGCTCTCTTAGGTTTATGTTGGGTGGTTTTAAAATTTGGTTACGATTTATCAAAAAATTTGCAGCAGTAAATGAACTTTAACGCTTATTATAGCAGGTTTGATTTGGTGCTTATAATCTTGGCTCTATGCCCGCACTAGCTAAGCTTTTTGGCCAGTTTTTGACTTTTTATGGTGATGAATAGGCTTTTTTAAAGCTCAAAATAAGCGGCCAGTGCTCAGCAATGAGGCGGCGCTAAAAGTGGGTTTAGTGCCTGAAAAAAGAGGTAACATATTTTGTTTGGTTAACTTATCTTACTTTTCTTGACATGGTGACATAGCTTGCGATAATGGATGGTTAAAATACCTTATTTATTACTTGCCTGTTTTAACCACACTGATAAGCTAAGTCTGCGATGTTGATGGCTATCAGGTTGGTTTACGTTTTTTAGGAATACTAGCTACTGTGACCGATGTCCCTACCTCCGCACCACGCCCCAC
The DNA here is from genome assembly GCF_003209315.1 of Psychrobacter sp. YP14. NCBI lineage: Bacteria > Pseudomonadati > Pseudomonadota > Gammaproteobacteria > Moraxellales > Moraxellaceae > Psychrobacter > Psychrobacter sp. YP14. The sequence continues at coordinate 169,853 of NZ_CP029789.1, forward strand.
CTCAAAATCAGAGTTTAGCCACGAAACGGTGTTACTGTTTGAAACGGTAGCGGCAGTCTTGGGCGAAAAGTCGCTCAATGATAACACCCCCAAGCATGACGGGATTTATGTCGATGCGACCTTTGGCCGTGGCGGGCACAGCAAGCTTTTGCTTAACTATTTAAGTGATGATGCCAAGCTGTTTGTGTTCGACAAAGATCCAGAGGCCATTGATGTGGCCAATGATTTGGCCGCAGAAGATAAGCGGGTGATAGTGGTACACGACAGCTTTGCTGATATGACGCAGTGCTTAAATAGCCGCGGGGTGAGCCAAGTTGACGGTATTATGGCTGATTTGGGCGTCTCCTCACCACAGCTTGATGATGGCAGCCGCGGCTTTAGCTTTATGCGTGATGGTGCCATTGATATGCGTATGGACACCAGCCGAGGACAGTCGGTAGGCGAATGGCTACAAACAGTGGATGAAGAGACGTTAGCCGATGTGTTGTACGACTTCGGTGAGGAGCGTCACAGCCGACGTATTGCTCGTGCCATCAAGGGCATGACGCAGTACACCTCGACTTTAGAGCTTGCGGAGGTGATTAAGCAGGCGCACCCCAAGTGGCAAAAAGGCAAACATCCGGCGACCCAAAGCTTCCAAGCGATGCGTATCTTTATTAACAATGAGCTGGGCGATATAGATAGCTTTTTGGCACAAAGCCTAACGCTGCTTGCCCCTCAAGGTCAGCTTGCGGTGATCAGCTTTCACTCTTTAGAAGACCGCCGCATTAAGCAGTTTTTGCAGCGCCACAGCCGAGGTCAGTATCCTGAAGATGAAAACTTACCGATGCCGCCGCAGCGTCCACGTTATTTTAGTAAGCCCAAACGTATCGCACCAAGCAAAGCGGAGGTCACCGTGAATAATCGCTCAAGAAGTGCTTGGTTAAGAGTAGCAACACGCACCGATACCCCATATAATACCGACCCTAGCCCGCAACACAGCTAGGGCGAACCTAGGCAATATAAATTCAGTTAAATGGATGCGCTAACTGGGGTATGATTAAGTCAATTAACGCCCCAAAACTCCATAAAGCGGCTGTTTTACTGAGTCATTTTTTTTATCCTTAAAGACCGCTGCGGTCATAATATCAGTCACTATATGGCAAATAATAATACCCAAAGCTCGACCCAAATTGATAAAGACTCGTTGGAAATCAGCGAGTTTTTGACCAAGCGCTACCGCGGGGTGAGCGTCTATGGCACGGTCATGATTTTGCTGGCGATCGGCATTATCTGGACAGCGGTGCTGACGTCTGAACAGGTGCAGCAGTATCATGAAGATTATATGGCGCTGCAAAAAATGAAGGTTGAGCACCGCAATTTGCAAATTGAAAATCAGCGTTTGGTCATTGAACAGCAAACCTTTAGTGCCACGCCGCAAATAGCCAGCCGTGCTGTGACTCAGCTGAGCATGTATTCGCCTTCTAATAAAGACAAGCTTATTTTGCAGCCGATGGCCGCTAAGCCTGGGGATAGATTGAACATTGAACAACCCAAAACCGAGTCTGAAGAGACCGACACCACCACCGCACCATCACTAGGGGGCAAAGATGAGTAAGAAGCCTTCTAATCGTCCGACTACCAAAAAAGGCACTACCAAAAAAAGTACCGATAAGCCATTACACGGTAAGGTAACCGAGCCTTTGGTCACCCCAAAGAAAACAGCTGCTAATAAAACCAGCAAAGCCAATAATAAGGCTGAGCCTAACTCAGGGCTGTCTAAGCTTAAGTTTTGGAAAAAAGACCAAAGCGACAGTGAGGTCTACACCAGTGTTAAGCACCGCAGCGGCAAAATATTTAAATCGACCACCGTGGGCGCCTCAAGCCGAGGCAGCATAGAAAGTGATCTTATCCGCTTTAAGATTATGTGGGGGTTTGCGGCATTTTTTTTGGTAGTACTCATCGGCCGGGCGATGTATTTGCAAATATTCAATGCCCAAAAGTTCATTGATAAAGGCAATGAAATTATTACCAGTGAGCGCACTCAGCATTCGTATCGCGGTATGATTACTGACCGCAACTTACAGCCATTGGCGGTCAGTGCGCCTTTGGCCAGCGTGTCATTTAGCCCATACGACTATGCCCAAGCCTATTACGAGCTGCAAAAACGCATCCAAAAAAATGCCGATGACCCCGAAGCCCAAGCGCGTTTGCTAAAAAAGCTAAAAGAGATGGATTTGGCACAATTGGCCAGCGTGTCAGGCATGTCGCTTGAGCGTCTGCAGCAATCTGTAGCCATTGATAAGAGCGTTGATGCCACTAATGAAGAGGCAGTAAAAGCAGCAATGCCCAAGGGGGCAGGCTCACATTATCTACCTTTATTAAATAAGGTCACCCCAGAGATTGCCGATGCGGTGATGGCGTTAAACTTCCCAGGGGTGTATGAAAACCAAGAGTTTCGCCGTTATTATCCGCAGCCACAGCCCAATGCACAGCTGCTGGGCTTTATGGGCCACAATGCCAATGATCCCAATAGTGGTTATGAAGGCCGTGCCGGTATTGAGCGTCAGTTTGAAAAGCAGCTAGCCGGGCAAGATGGTAAGGTGCGTGTCTTAAAAGACCGCTATCAAAACAGCATTGAAGAGCTGGAGCAAATTAAGCCTGTGGTTCCCGGTCAAGACGTTGCACTGTCTATCGACTCTCGCTTGCAGTACTTATTATATAAAGAGCTTGAGCGTGTGGGCCGTGTGCAAGAAGCACGCTGGTCAACTGGTATGGTGGTGGATGTACACACCGGTGAGGTGCTTGCCTTATCGACCTGGCCTTCGTTTAACAACAACAACTTAAATGAAATGACCGGTAATAACCAGCGTAACCGGGCAGTGCTAGATGTGTTCGAGCCAGGGTCAGTAATGAAGCCTTTTACAGTGGCTACCGCTTTAAAATCTGGTAAATATACCGAGAATTCATTAATTAACACCAGCCCAGGTTCTATCCGTGTCAAGGGGTATACCATCCGTGACCACAATAACTTAGGCTCAATTACCATGGCGACCTTGATCCAAAAATCAAGTAACGTGGCCTCGACTAAGATTGCTTTATCGTTACCCCCTGATGCCATTACCAATATGCAAAAGAACTTCGGCTTTGGTCAAAAAACTGCGCTGCAGTTCCCAGGTGAACAGCCAGGTATCATTCCAACGCCTAAAGAGAACGAGACCTCACGCAGAGCGACGGTGAGCTATGGTTATGGCCTGCAAGTAACGCTGGCGCAAATTGCTCAAGCTTATGCAGCGCTTGGCTCAGGCGGGGTGATGCATCCACTGACTTTGGTTAAACAAGACCAAAAACCTGCTGGCAAACGTGTCCTCGATGAAAAAGATGCCATGGCCGTGGTCAAGATGATGGAAACCGTGACTCAGCCAGGTGGTACGGCAACGGCCGCTGCCATTGATGGCTACCGCATTGCAGGTAAAACAGGGACCTCACGCCGAGTCAATCCAAAAGGCGGCTATTACACCGATCAATACCGCACGGTGTTCGCAGGTATCGCTCCGGCGTCCAACCCGCGCTTGGTGACCGTGATATTAGTTGAAGACCCCCGTCAGACCTATTATGCCGGTATCGTTGCTGCTCCTGTCTTTAAAAATGTGATGCAAGAAGCGCTGCGTTTGTATAACGTGCCGTTAGACAAACCCTTAAAGGCAGAATAGCCGTTTTTAGGCGGCCAACTGTGGCAGTTGGCCGCTTAACTGGTCAATAGGCCAGCGTTAGCGCTTTGGTCAATAAACACAAGTAAATTATAAGGCCCTCTAGGATGACACATACCCAACCTGCTGCTCACTTACGCTCTATAGTTAACGCCGCCGTCAAGATATTACCGCAGCATCAGTCCACCTTGCAGCGACTGAGCCTACCGGCAGTGCTTGATGTGCCTTTCTCAAAGTTTGTGCTCGATAGCCGTCAGTTGGCAAAGCGTGATGCGTCGTCCGCACCGGCAGCCTTTGTGTTATTAAAAAGTCAGACTCAGCCTTTGCAAAAAAGCCAGCAGTATGCCCAAACCGCCTTACCGCAAGCGGCATTTATCATTAGTGAGATTGACCCACAGCAGTTAGGCTTAGAGAATTTAAATAAACCAAGCGACTCAAGTCCAGACTGTCCTATTTTATTTGTGCCCGATATCCGTGATGTACTGGGCACTTTGATTCAGTTGAGTCTTTTGTCTGATGATGCGCTCTCACAGATCGGTGATGCACAGTCTTTGGCACAAACACTGCCGCAAGTTATCGCTGTGACCGGCACCAATGGCAAGACCACCATTAGTCAGTTAATGGCTCAGTTGTGTCAGTTTTCAGAGGTCGCTCAATTACAAAACAGTGCAGTGATGGGGACCGCGGGTAACGGTCGTCTAGACAGTCTCGTACAGGCCAGCCATACCACAGGCGATGCGCTAGCGGTACAAGGCTTCTTACGTAAGATGAGTGATGAAGGGGTGGATTTATTAGCCCTAGAGGCCAGCTCACATGGTCTGGATCAGCAGCGCTTGCAAGGCGTACCAGTCACGGTGGCACTGTATACCAACTTAAGCCGTGACCATTTAGACTATCACCCAGATATGCAAGATTATGCCCAAGCCAAGGCACGCTTATTTGATAAAGCTTATTTTCCACAGTTAACACATGCTGTGATTAATGCAGATGATGAGTTTGCGCCGCTGATGATTGAGACAGCGCAAAACTCAGGGGTTAGTGTCTGGTTGTACAGCTTACAGGGCGATTTTATCGAAAAAAGCGATCTGCAACGTGATGCCTACTTTATCGCCAAAACCATTGAGCCAAGCTTAGATGGGGTGAAAATTGAGGCCGCAACCAGCTTTGGGCCATTGACGTTGCACAGCCCCTTATTAGGCCGCTTTAACGTGGCCAACCTATTGGCAGCTGTCGCCGGAGCGATCGCGTTAGGTATCGAGCCTGAGAGCATCCCTGCCTTAGTCGAACAGCTGCATGGTGCCAGTGGCCGTATGCAGCGTGTGAGCTTAGATGAGCAAGGCTCACAGCCTGAGCAAGGGGTGTTTATTGTCGATTATGCGCACACGCCGGATGCGTTAACCCAAGTGCTGACCAGTTTAAAATCGCATTGCAGCGGTAACTTATGGGCCATCTTTGGCTGCGGCGGTGACCGTGATAAGGGTAAGCGCCCTCTCATGGCGCAGGCGGGCTTGGCCACTGCCGATAAAGTGGTATTAACCTCTGACAATCCGCGCAGTGAAGATCCGCAAATGATCTTGCAGGACATGCAGCAAGGGATGAGTGATGAGCAGCATGCCAAAACCACAGTCATTGCCGATCGAAAACAGGCCATCGAGTATGCCGTAGAGCATGCTGCCGCAGATGATATCGTGGTCATTGCTGGTAAAGGGCATGAGACTTATCAAGAAATCAAAGGCGTGCGTTATGACTTCGATGACCGCTTAGTGCTACAGCAGGCATTAATTGCGGCGCACAGTTCAGAGGCCTCAAGCCGCTAACCTTATCACCTTAATATTTTATATTTTATATTTCATATCCTGACCCATTAAATTAACGAGACGAAATAATCATGAGCCAACGACACCCCGAGAATGGACTATTTATTTGGACACCTGAGCAGCTACTCGCCGCAACGGCTCAACTAAACGGGGAGTGGATAGGGCTTGAAGCGGCAGATTCATCGAGCTTACGTGCCACTCGTATCATCACCGATACCCGAAAAATCGAAGCAGGTGATATCTTCCTTGCCATTGTCGGTGAGAACTTTGATGGACACAGCTTTGTGGCGAGTGCCGTGGAGAAGGGCGCTATTGCCACTATTGTCAGTCAGCCGCTATCAGAGGTTAATGTGCCGCAGCTTAAGGTGGATGATACTCGATTGGCTTTTGGTCAAATTGCCGCTTATCGCCGTCAGCAGCATCCTAATTTAAAGGTGATCGCGTTAACCGGCTCTAGTGGCAAGACCACTGTCAAAGAAATGCTGCGTCATATCTTTGCTCAAGTTGAAGCCGCTTCTGCCGATGCGCAAAGCACAACTTTGGTGACCCGAGGTAATCTCAATAACGACTTTGGGGTGCCTATGATGCTGCTAGAATTAGAGCAGCAGCACCGTTATGCGGTGCTTGAGCTGGGCGCAAACCATGTCGGTGAGATTGCTTATACTGCTGCTATGGTCAAGCCAGATGTGGCCTGCATCCTAAATATTGGGACAGCGCATTTGGGAGAGTTTGGTGGCCGTGACAATATCGCCAAGACCAAAGCGGAGATTTATCAGCCGCTGACGCAAGCAAGCACGGCAGTTGTGCCTTGTGATGATGATTATAGCGATCAATTAATGAGCACCGCCAAGCAGCATACCGATACCGTTATTGGCTTTGGTTGGCATTCGCTTGAGCAGCGGACGGCAAAGCTGCCTGCAGTCTATGCTACGGAGGTTAAAACCACTGCGCTACAAAGCCGCTTCCAATTACACTTCGCTATTGAGGGCAAAGCACCTGCCATGGTATCCGTCCTGCTGCCTATGGCCGGCGAGCACAATGTCAGTAATGCCTTAGCGGCGGCTGCTTGTGCTTACGCCGCTGGCGTGTCGGCTGAATTAATTGCGCAAGGTCTAAACCAAGCCAAATCCAGCAAAGGCCGACTGGGTAGACAGCGCTTGGGTCAACATCACATCATTGATGATACTTACAATGCCAACCCCAATTCTATGCGCGCCGCTGCTGATGTACTGGCGGCTCAAGAAGGCACCAAAATTTTGGTACTGGGTGACATCGGTGAGCTGGGTGATGACGCGGTTAGCGAGCATTATAAATTGGGTGAAGCGATTGCTAACAAAGCGGTAGACTATATGTTGTGTGCCGGTGAGTTTGCCAAAGACACGGTAGCTGGAGCCAGCAGTCAAGGCATGACACAGGCATACGCCTTTGATACCAAAGCTGACTTATTGCCCAAGCTTATTGAGCTGGTTCAGACGCAACAGCAGCAGGGCCAAGTGTGTACCTTATTATTTAAAGGCTCGCGCACCACCACGATGGAAACCTTGATTGACGATTTAACACAAATTAGCACAAGCCCCTCATCTCTATAGGTGGCGGGTAGCTTATAACCAAAAATAGCTTATTTAATACGTCGATTGATTCTAGACTATGTGCATTTTTGGTGAAAAGTTGGATTAAACCTGTTTTTGTTGGTCATTTTTGCGATAATTTGATTTATTTTTACGATAGCCAAAGTTTATTGTCATAAATGGCGGCTGTTGTCTGGTTTGTTAGTCGTGATTTTTAGTCCCAGTTTCAAATTTGCGATATCGCTTTGGCATAGGCTGCGGCGATGTCATTTTTATTTGTGGTGATTAGGGGCTAAAAACACACATAATTTTTTAAAAATTTATGAGGAGTAGGCGGTGTTATATTGGTTATTTGACAGTTGGTTGAGTCAATTCTATTCACCGTTCTCGGCGGTATCTTCGGTAACCTTGCGTACTTTACTCACCGTTATTACCTCGCTTGCTTTTAGCATCATCTTAGGCCCCCGCACCATCGCTTATCTTCGCAGTGTAAAATATGACCAAGCTGTACGTGATGATGGCCCCAAAACCCACTTAGCAAAAACAGGAACACCCACCATGGGCGGGGTGCTGATCCTAACCTCGATTGGTTTTTCGACCTTATGCTGGGCCAATTTAGCCAACCCCTATGTTTGGATTTTAATGGTGGTCATGGTCATCTTTGGGGCTGTGGGCTGGGCCGATGACTGGTTAAAAATTAAGTATAAAAACCCCAAAGGCCTAATCGCCCGTAAAAAGTATTTTTGGCTGTCAGTGGGTGCGTTATTTGTAGGCAGCTCGCTGTATTATATCGCCAGCCAGCAGCCTGACCCTGCTCAAACCAAAGCCATGGTGGATTTGTTAATTCCCCTATTTAAAAACTGGATAGTGCCTTTATCAGCGCTACCGCTGGGCTTAGGCTTCATCATCTTTACCTATTTTGTGATTAATGGGTCATCAAATGCCGTCAACTTGACGGATGGCTTAGATGGTCTAGCCATTTTACCTGTGGTCTTTGTCGCTGCAGGTCTGGGTGTATTTTCTTATGTATCGGGTGATGTGCGCTTCGCTGATTATTTGCATGTGCCTTATATCGCTTATAACTCTGAGGTGACCATTGTTTGTGCAGCCATGATTGGCTCAGGCCTTGGTTTTTTATGGTACAACGCGCATCCGGCGCAGGTATTTATGGGCGATGTGGGCGCATTGGCACTGGGTGCTATGCTAGGTACCATTGCCGTTATGACCCGCCAAGAGATAGCCTTTGCCATCATGGGCGGTCTATTTGTTGCGGAAGCTTTATCGGTTATTCTACAGGTGGGCTCGTTCAAATTACGCAAAAAACGTGTGTTATTAATGGCGCCACTGCACCATCACTTTGAAGAGCTGGGCTGGAAAGAGACCCAAGTTGTGGTGCGCTTTTGGATTATTGCTATTTTATTGGTAGTGTTAGGACTGATGACCTTAAAGCTGCGTTAATACAGCAGGTTAATCAGGGCTACTATTCATCATTTAATCAAGCAATAGTTTAAGCAGTAATTGAAGCAGTAATTGAAGCAATAGTCCCATGTACAGCAGTTAATAACGGGTGTCATATTGGCACCCGTTTTGTTTTACTTTAAATTGTATCTGGTTACTTTCAGACTTGGTAATAGGATTTTTGGCTTATGATCTCTCAACCCTCACCACGTTATCAACCGCAGTTTTTGTGTCCTTATTGCCAGTCACCTTTGCTAATCAATGCCAAGACTTGGCTGTGTGATGGCAGTCAAAATGAAAAAGGGACCCGTCATCCCTTTGATGTGGCGCGCCAAGGCTACGTGAATTTATTACCTGTGCAAAATAAAAAATCCAAAGATCCTGGTGATAGCCAACAGTCGATTGACGCTCGCCACCGATTTTTAAACCAAGGCTTTTATCAGCCTTTGCAGCAGCTCATTGCCAGTTTGGTCATGCCCAGCTTAGAAGCTGCAGCGCCACCGGTTCAAGCAAAGGCAAAGACTTGGCTCGATGTGGGCTGCGGAGAGGGCTATTACACCGGTGCTATTGCTGCGGCTCTAGCGGCAACACCAAATAATCACGCTTGCTTGGTAGCACTAGATATCAGCAAACCGGCGGTCGCCACAACGGCCAGAGTCGCCAAACAACACTCTGGGCTGTGGTATCAGGTTGAGGCAGATCATTTGAGCGCCACTGCTATGTATCCGATGGTGGCCAGCGCCTCGCATTTGCCGCTAGCCGATGCCAGCTTAGATGCCATCAGTACTATTTTTAGCCCGATATTACCGGAGGAATTTGCGCGTGTCTTAACCCTAGGCGGACGGCTGCTTATTGCCAAACCTGATGCTGGGCATTTACAAAGTATGCGCGAGGCCTTGTTTGATGAGGTACGCCCGCATGATTCAGATAAGTTCTTAGAGGAGCTGTTGCCGTACTTTAAAGAAGTGGCAACGCATACTGTGGCGGCTGATTTGATATTAGATGCTCAGGCTTTGGCAGATTTATTGACCATGACCCCGTATTCATATCGGGCACGTGCTGGGAGGCGAGAGGCGTTATTGGCTTCTACTGAGCGTCAGCCATTTGAGACTACCGCTCGCTTTGTGGTGTATGAATTGGTAAAAATTTAGGCGGTTATTCAAAGTTAACGCTGGGTCTGTCTAAGCAGTAGGTATCAATTTAAGACGCAGGGGTATAAATCTACCGCTACAGCTTAGCAAACACAATCAACTAGCCTCTGGGGTGATGCGCTTCATGAAGCTGCTGCAATCGAGCCGTGGCCACATGGGTATAAATCTGAGTGGTAGATAAGTCACTGTGGCCCAGTAGCAGCTGTACGCTACGTAAGTCAGCACCGTGATTAAGTAAATGCGTGGCAAAAGCGTGCCGCAAGGTATGCGGAGATAAGTCGCTTTGGATGCCTGCTTGTTTGGCATATTTTTTTATCATGTACCAAAAGTTCTGGCGGGTCATATAGCCGCCTTGGGTGGTCAAAAACACCGCTTGGCAGTTACCTGATTTTAAATGTGCCACCAGCTCGCCTCGGGCATGAGTCAAATAATCATCCAAGGCGTCACTGGCATACTCACCCAAAGGCACCAAGCGGGTTTTATTGCCTTTACCGGTGATTTGTAGCCAGCCAGCATTTAAATTGACCTGCTCTAAAGATAAGTTCATCAGCTCACTGACCCGAAGCCCGCAAGCATAGAGCACCTCAAGCATGGCCTTATCACGCAGACCAAGGGCGGTACTGGTATCGGGGGCAGACAGCAGGCTTTCGACATCGTTTTCGGACAAATCCTTGGGCAAAGATCGGCCAATCTTGGGTGTTTTGATACGCTCGCACGGGTTGTCTTCACGGCGCTCATTGCCCACCATCCATAAGTAGAACTGACGCAAGCTTGAGAGCATACGCGCTTGGGTGCGTGGCGTTTTTCCTTGTCTATCTAGCGCCGTTAAACACTGCATCACATCCATGTCTGACCACAGCGTTAGCGCTTTAGAATGGGTGGTCTCGCACAGCTTTAAATCACGCACATAGGCATTACGAGTGCGCGTAGACAGACCACGTGCTAGCATCGCCTGACGAAACTCGGTGATATAAGCGGGCTCATCATCCACCGCAAGGGCTTTGGGCTGTCTGGGTTGTACGGCGCGATCACGACTCATGTTATCTTCTCTACATCTGACTTAATTTGTGTCAACAACATCAGCTTTGCTTTTTTTGTACCACATAGCGATAAAGCGTATCGGTATGTCGCTCAGGGTCGCCGGCTGGATTGTTTGCCTCTGATTGGGAGATTAAGTTATGACCTAGGTGACGACAAAAATTGGGAATATCACGGGTGGTCGCAGGATCGGTGGCCAAGATTTCAATATAATCGCCAGCTTCAGCCTTACGAACAGTGCGGTGCAACAACATCACTGGCTCTGGACAAATCAGGCCTTGGGTATCTAAGTGATGCTCAATAGGGTGCTCTGGAGTGGTATCGGCAATACTCATAGTGGGAAACCTTTTATCAGTATATTGTCAAAAAGTAAAAAAAAGGGCGCAATTTACTCGCCTTGTTTGTCTTCAATAAATTTAAAAAAGCGCTTAAATGTGGCTTGAAACCAATAGGCCACCCCAATCCAAGCTGCCATGGCCAGCCACAGCCAGTCTGATAAAGAGAACAGCAGACAAATAATAAGCAGCAAGCTTGCGCCGCCGACGCTGGTCACCAACATGGATGGCTGACTTAAACGATAACGGTAGACCAAAAAAGCCTGATATAAAGTAAACGGAATGGTGAGTCCCACCAGGACATAAGGCAGGTAATGGAACAACCAATACATCTGCTGGCTGCCATGGAACATCTTTAGGCTGGCTAGTGTTCCAAATACCACAAAGGCAAAGATGGCCAAAACAATAACAAAAATAGATAAGCGGTTTATTTTTTGAGCACCGCGCAGCCGCTCAATGGCCAACACCGGAAATCCAGCAACACTGCCATTGGTCGCAGTGGTTGAAGGGGTGGGGTGATGTTTAGTCTCTGTACTCATGGCTGTAGGCTTATAGGTTATTGAGCAATAAAAAAGGGCGAGTTAATGCTAAGGGATCAGTGGGGCTTTCAATGGCATAATCCAATCGCTTAGTCTGCTTTGTAAGTGGCAATGTCTTCGGCGTGATCGGGATTGGCCAAGTAGCTTTGAAGCAGCAGGCAGGCGGAGATATCATCGATGGGGTCACGCTCGTTTTTTATGAGGCCAAGCTCCCATGCCATCTCACGCGCTTCTACTGAGGTCAGACGCTCATCGAATAACTGCACAGGTACATGAATGCGCTGCTCCATTAAGCGATGCGCCAAGCGGCGGGCAAACTTGTGGGCGCGTTTGGCAATCATCGAGCTGCTGCCATCCATATTTAGCGGTAGGCCCACCACCACCCGTCCAATCCTCCAAGTATCAATGATACCCAGTAGGTTGTCCCAGTCAGCAGGCTGGCCATTGTTCATCGCTAAGATATCAAAGGGGCGTGCATCTTGAGTGACGGTGTTGCCAAGCGCCATGCCCATTTTTTTGACCCCATAATCTAGCCCCAAAAGCACGGTTTGTTCTGGGCGAGCAGCAGCATCAGCGGCCACGTCACTATTTGCATTTTCTTTATTTGACGCATCATTTAACATAGGCAAAAATATCGCTTAATCGGTAGGGTGTCTTAATTTCGAGCTTACAGTGCCATCATTGGCTGTGCTTTGATACAGCATCATTTGGCACAACATAAAAAGTAACAGCGCCAAAAGTAACAGCGTCGTGGCTTAGGACGGCAAAGACCAAATTAGGCGCGGCCGACCTCGTCGCTTAAAAAATCCAAATGTACCCCGATTTTTTCTGCCGCATGGCGCCAGCGCTCTTCAAAGGGTATTTCAAATAATAAGGACAAATCGCCTGGGCTTACCAGCCAGTCGCCTTGGGAAATCTCTTTTTCAAGTTGCCCCTCATGCCAGCTGGCGTGCCCCAAGCACAGATGATAGTGGCCGATACCGGCTGAGCCTGCTGCGATATTTTGCAGGATATCTTTACTGGTGGTGATGCACACGTTTTCTGAAATGGGAAAAGAGGATGCCCATGTGGGTTGGCCGGTATGCAGCACAAAGCCTACCTCAGGGTACACAGGCCCACCATCTAGCGGCGTGTCATACATCACTGAGGTATCTGTGACTTCGATGTCTAGGTTGTCTAACAAATGGCCCACTTGAGTGTCAAAAATGGGACGATTGACCACCAAGCCCAGCACCCCATGCCGGTCGTGACGACAAATATACACCAAACTCTGTGCAAAACGCTCATCGGGCATACTTGGTGCGGCGATTAAAAAATGATGGGTCAAATTATCAAGGGTCATAGATACACAAAGCTCAATATAAAAAAAGGATAATGTCTTAAGGTGGGGTCAAAATGGCACAAAAGCAACGGCTAGCCCCGTGGATAGCTTAAGCAAAAGCCCTTAGCAGATTGAAGGCATGTACTACTCACTGCTGACATCAGCTAAGAGACTGCGCGCATGCTCACGGGTAATTTCAGTAATATTAACCCCACCTGACATGCGTGCCAGCTCATCCACTTGAGCGTCATGGCTAATGATATCAATTTGACTGGTGGTTTGGCCCTCTTTGGTATCATGATGCTTTTGTACCAAGATGTGCTGATGTGCTTGAGCGGCAACTTGAGCCTGGTGGGTAATGGCCAACAGCTGACGGCGGCTGCCCAATTGACGCAGCAGTTCTCCCACCACCTGAGCGGTGCCGCCGCTGATACCCACATCCACCTCATCAAACACCAGCATCGGCTCAGAAAAGTCACTGTGTTGATTTTGAGAGTGCGCAGACTGACCATCTAATGTCTGGTGAGTGGCCAGTAAGACCTGCATCACCAGCGCCATACGTGACAACTCACCCCCTGACGCAATCTTGTATAGAGGCTGCATCGGCATACCCACGTTAGCGCTGAACATCAGCTCAATATCGTGTGCCCCTTGAGCGTTATAATGACTCTCATCTTTTGGGGTAAATACAAACTCACAGCGGGCATTGGGTAGCGCCAGCGGCTGTAATTGAGCCACCAGCTTCTCGCCTATGCTGGGTGCCACTTGTTGACGCGCGGTATCTAACGTCAAAGCGAGGTGTTTAAACTCGGCCCAAGCGTCTTGAATTTGTGCCTCTAGTACCTCAGAGCTTGGCTGATTGACCAAGCCATTAAGCTCTTGCTGCCAGATTTGTGCCTCTTGCACCAAGTTGCTTGCTGGAAGCCCATGTTTGCGTGATAAGCGGTGGCCAAGGCTAATCAAAGCATTCAGCTCTTCGAGACGCTCAGGGTCTGGCAGCTGCTGCTCAGCATAATCGGTCAATAAGGCGGCGGCCTCACTGACGTGTTGCTGCGCCAAATGTAGCGATTCGCTGGCTTGACTAAACGTGGGGCTGACATCCGACTGATTGTCACATAAGCGGATGGCTTTACCCAGCAGGTCCATGGCATCTGGGTCATCAGAATCATTGTCTAATAATTGCACCGCATGACTGGCTTCAAGCATCAAAGCCTCTAGGTTTGACAGCTCATCATGCTCCGCTTCTACTTGCTCATAATCAACCGCCAATAACGGTGATATATCTGCCAATTGACTGTTTAACAGCTCAATACGGTCATTGCGATGCGCCTCTTTGGCAGCGACCTCTTCAGCTTGGCGTTTTAGCTTCTGATAGGCTCGATATGCGTGTTCAGTTTGTGCCGCTAAGGGCTGAAGACCGGCGATATTATCGAGCCACTGCACCACAAATGCTGGCTTTAATAAAGCTTGCTGAGCGTGCTGACTGTGAATATTAACCAGCATAGCACCCAGCTCTTTTAATTCGGTTAAGCTGACAGGCACTCCGTTAAGCCAAGCTTTTGAGCGGCCATTGCTGCTTAATTGGCGACGAATTAATATCTCACCGTCAAACTCCCTTTCGTGACGCTCAAACCAGTCTTGTATCAGTGCCACTGTGCCTTTGTCGTTAGAGTTGGCACTGGGTTCGGTATTATTATTGGCACTATCTTTGGCTGTAGTTGAGCGATTTTTTGTAGCCGGTAGCACAAATTCGAACTGAGCATAGATATCAGCATTGTCCTTGCCATGACGTACCATACTGGTGTCTGCTCGGCCGCCAATACATAAGGAGAGCGCATCTAATAATAAGGATTTACCCGCGCCAGTTTCTCCAGTAATAACGTTAAAACCGTCGTATAAGGAGAGCTCATGGTGATTGATTAAGGCAAAGTTTTGCAGTGTCAGCGAAGTTAGCATCAGCAATCTCAAAAATGGGTGTTTGTTATCAAAAAACACTAAAAAAAGGACGAAATTAGTTAGGGTATCGTATATCTATGAAGGTATAAAAGCAAACGGTGCGCAGCTTTTATCGTGACTTTTATATTGCTTTAGATAACCAATTATTTGTTGCTTTTAGGCGCATAAAGTCACACAATCTAAGTCTGATTTAACTTGAATATAAGCAACTTTATAATCGTAAAATAATAGGTCGTGTGCCCGTTATATAAAGGTATTGCTGTAAAAATGCAAGGTAGAAATCTGTTGATAACGGCTGTGAATTGATGCCCATATTGAGGCATGGCTGCTGGTAAAAAAAGGATATGGGTAGGTTAAGAGGGCAGCGCCTGTGTTTAGCCAAAGTACAGTTTTACTATAGGTATTGTGCAAGCGAGGTATTGTGCAAGCGACTGCGATCATAACGTTGATCGACATAGGACGTAGAGCGAGCAGATAATGGCTAATGACAGTTTGGAATAGCCATTAACTAAAAAACTGATTTGTTGTCACAATTATATTAGCAATATTGTGGTAGGATTGAATAACAAAAAATAGCATCAACAAGAGTAGGGCTGTAAGTTTAGCGATATCTGATTTTTAGCCCATGGTTATCATAAAGTAGATTAAGATTAAGGAAGTCATCATGCCGACGACTTATGACCAGGTTTCTGTCGTAAAGAATGCAACCATCTCTTATGATGGACGCTGTAGTAGCCACACGGTATTATTTGAAGATGGCAGCAAAAAAATGCTGGGCATCATACTACCTTGTGATGAGCATGTCCGAGAGTATGAATTCGCCACCCACACCTCAGAGAGAATGGAGATTACCTCAGGAGAGTGTGAAGTAAAAATCACCGGAGAGGATGAGTTTACTTATTATCGCGCTGGCCAAGCTTTTGTTGTCGCAGGGGACAGCAGCTTTGCGCTACGTACTGAACAAATTGTGCAGTATATTTGTCACCTAGAAGGGTAGGACAAGCGGCTTACCACCCACTTATTGGTATTTGTTTTAAGCATCCTAGGCAGCCACTTAGGGTGCTTTTGTGTCTTCTGGGCTGTTATTTAAGCCACAAAGTCATCGCGTTGTGTCTTATAATAAGCGAGAAACGCAGTCATCAAGTTGCGCCGTATGGCTGCCCTCACCGTTAAAATCCATCGTTTAAAAAGGTTATTTTATGGCAAAGCCCGTCCATTTTTATGGCATTCACGCAATTCACGCTTTGTTGTCGCACCGTCCTACCGACGCCATGGCTTTATTTATTCAGCAAGGCCGTGCTCACAAAGACAGCAGCACTCAGGACGAAGCCGACTCTACCTTTGAAGAGATTTTACAATTGGCTGAGCAGATGGGGGTGAGCATCCAGGAGGCCAGCCGTGATAAGCTGACCGCATTGTGCGGTAGTCCGCAGCACCAAGGTGTGGTACTCAATGCCCGTCCGTTAGCCATGGCCGATGAAGGTGAGATAGCAAGTCTTGCTCAATCAGATGATGCCCTATTTTTGGTGTTAGACCAGATTACGGATGCGCATAACCTAGGTGCCTGCTTGCGTACGGCAGCGGCGATGGGTGTTGATGCGGTGATTTGCCCTAAGCACCATTCAGCGAGCCTCACACCAACTGTGGCCAAAGTATCGGTAGGTGCCATGGAAATCATGCCAGTCATCGCTGTGACTAATCTGGCACGCTGTATTGAGAACTTAAAGCAAGCAGGGGTGTTTGTTTATGGTACGGCGCTTGACGCCACCGCTAAGGCTCTGCCAGATGTGGATCTAAAGGGTAAGGTGGCCATCATTATGGGTTCAGAGGGTGAGGGCATGCGCCGCTTGACCACCGAGCGCTGTGATGAGCTGGTGTACATTCCCATGACTGGTAATAAGCATGGCTCACTACAGAGCTTGAATGTCAGTGTGGCCACGGGCATGGTCTTGTATGAAGTGAGCCGTCAGCGTCATCAGCCTTAATATCAATCTGATTAAGACAGACAACAGCTTAAGAGGCAAAAAGGGCGCGCTTAGCATAAGCGCGCCCTTTGTGTGTCAAGGCACGGGGCTTTATTGCACGAGGCTACATTTTTTTTAGGTTCAAATAGTTGTGATGCAGCGGCAGTAATTGCGCATACAACGCATCTAAGTCGCCATTGTTACACACCACGTCATCGGCCTGCTCGATACGGGCTTCTCGGGTCAATTGATTGGCCATAATGGCTTTGATCTTGTCTATGCTTTGGGTATCTCGGCTGCTGGCACGTTTAAGCTGCGTCTCCTCGGAGGCATCGACCACCAGTACTCTATCACACAAAGACACCAGGCCTGCTTCATAGCTCTCAAGCAGCAAGGGCGCTGACAAGATAACGTATGCCGACTGAGCTTGACTGAGCTGATTTTTGATTTCTTGACGGATGGCAGGATGGGTGATCGATTCTAAAGTTAGCAGTGCTTTGTTATTGGCAAACACATGCTCGCGAACTGCGCGTCTGTTCATTTCTCCTTGCGCATCAACAACCCACTCTCCTAAGGCCTCTACCAGTGCTTGTAGGGTGGGGCTGCCTTTATGCATGATTTGATGGGCGACCACATCGGCATCTACCACGTCGATGCCCTGAGTGGCGAACCAGTTAGAGACGGCGGTTTTACCACTGCCAATACCGCCGGTTAGGCCGATAATGGGCTTGCTGACATAAAAGGTTTCAAATTTTTGTGGCGGGTCAATCACAGGCTCCTCTTGAGCATCATTGATATAAGAGTCCAAAGTGGCGGCGCTGGCGTATGTCATGGCAATACCTTAAAGCGGGTGTTCTATAAGATTGAACGGGGTTGGGATTGTGGCCTAAAGCTTACGCTTGCTATGGCGTATATTTAGCCCCAAGCAGCTATCAAAACCAAAAGCTTAGCGGTGTTATTGAAATCTGCTGCTAAACTTACGAGAAAACAGCTACTAAAATTACGATAAAAGAAGCGGTTAACTCTGGCTTATTGACTCAGGGCTAACTGGCTGATAAAAGTAGCATGTTTTTACGGCAGCTTTGTATTAATTAGTGTACTCAATCTCAACAGGGTGTTAATGGTGACTCTGTGGGGTGTTATCTATAGGGGATGACTAGTGACTGTGTTTTTATCGTTAATCCGCCGATAGCCTTTGGTAGTCACCCAAATGAGGCGTGCACTAAGCCAATAAAGCCCTAAGCCAGCAGCGTCCTAAGCTAATAGAATCCTAAGCTAATAGAGTCCTAAGCTAATAGAGTCCTAAGCTAATAGAGTCCTAAGTTCGTAGCATTCTAAATTAGTAATCCCCTAGGCTAATAGCGTCCCAAATACCAGTGCATCAACGCCTCACCATATAACAGTGCAACCAAGCCCGCTAATGCCAAATAAGGACCAAAAGCAAAGGGCTGGCTCTCCCGTCGTTTTTTTAGCAATATAAGCCCCATGATAGTGCCGAGCACGGAAGATAGCAAGATGACAAATGGCAGCATAAATGGCCCAAGCCAAGCTCCCAGAGCAGCCAGTAGCTTAAAATCGCCTTGGCCCATACCTTGCTTTCGGGTAAATAAATAAAATACTTTCACCACCACCCATAGACTAAGATAGCCTAAGATTAGCCCCCAAATAGATAAGCTTGGCGACACAAAAACGCTGTGGCTGTTCACCATAAGCCCCAAGATAGCTAAGGGGTAGGTCAGATTATCGGGTAAATACTGCGTCTCAAAATCAATCCCCACCAGCGCAATTAATAACCACAAAAATACCAAGCCACAAAGGCCGGCAAGCGACACGCCCAATTGGTAAATCACCAAAACGCTCAGCACGGCGGTCAGAAGCTCAATCAACGGATAACGCAAACCAATGCGGCGGCGACAAGAGGCGCATCTGCCTTTTAGCCACAGCCAACTGATAATAGGCAGTTTGTGACGCCAAGCAATGGGCGTATGACACTGCGGGCACTGTGAGCTTGGGCGCCACAGCGACAATGGCATATCTTGGGCGATGCAGGCAGCCACAGGCGCTAGCGCATCCGCTGGCACATCAGGCTGCGATTGCAAAAACTGTAGTGAGCCCAGTCGCCACTGCCGCTGCAGTATTAATGGGGTGCGATAAATCACCACATTTAATAAGCTGCCCACACACAAGCCCACTATGGCAAACACACCAAGGGCAAATACATCAGGCGTCGCTAAATTGTGCGGTTCAAAAAACTGCCAGACTTGCCAAAACTGCATAACATCAGCCTATTGTTTATAAAAATTGAGACATGATTCATCAGAAGATTAATAAGGGCTTAGCGCTCAATAAAACACTGCCGCTAGCCAAGGATTGAGCCCATTTGAAAAATAGGTAAGTACATCGCCACTATCAGCCCGCCGACCAGCAAGCCAATGATCACCATAATAATGGGCTCCATTAGGTCGGTTAACCCATCAACGGCATGGGTCACCTGAGCTTCATAATAATCAGCCACCTTATTAAGCATCTGCTCTAAGCTGCCAGACTCCTCGCCGATACTCACCATTTGTACGGCAAGAGCTGGAAAAAGCTGGCTGCTGCGCATGGAGCGCTCAAGGCGTTGACCAGCAGCTACCTGTTGTCTCATCTGGTAGGTGGCCGTCTCAAAGACGTGATTGTCGGTTGCAGCGGCAGTGGCGCCTAGTGCTTCTAACAGCGGGACACCTGCAGCATAAGTGGTGGCTAAGGTGCGGCAAAAGCGGGCAATAATGGCTTGATAGGCTATGCTACCAAAAATGGGCAGCTTTAATACCGCTTTGTCGAGCCACTGATTAAAGCCTAAGCTGCGTTTTTGGGCCTGCCTAAACGCGATTACAGCCGCTATCGTCAGTAGCAAAAAAATTGGCCAAAGCTTTTGCATGATATGAGACAAAGTGACTACAAATTGGGTAAAGGCAGGCAGCTGTGACCCCATAGAGTCATATAGGTCTGCGAACACCGGCACCACTTTTAACAATAAAATAATACTGACAATCATCGCCACCAGCATGACGGCTATCGGATATTTGATGGCTTTTTTTAGCTTAATTTTAAGCAGCTCGTTGTTTTCTTTGTAATCAGCGATGCGCTCAAGTAGGGTATCTAGCGTGCCGGAGTGCTCTGCTGCAGACACTAAAGCACAAAACAGGTCATCAAACTGTTTTGGATGGGCCCGCAGGCTATCTTCTAAGGACATACCAGTCTCAAGCTGCTGTTTTACCCGTAAAACCAGCTGCTTCATACTGGGTTTATCAAGTGCTTGAGCAATAAGCTCAAAGGCCTGTACTATGGGCACGCCGGCCTTGGTCATCGTCGCCAATTGCCGCACAAACAGACTGATATCAAGTGCCGTTATCTTCTTTTGCCGACGCCAAAGCGACTTGGGCTTGCGCCGAATGCGCTGGGTCACTATGCCTTGTTTGCGCAGCTGAGCTTTGGCCAGCGCCATACTGCTACTGGTCAGTATGCCTTTTACCTTCATACCTTGAGGGTTGATGCCTTGATACACAAACTCAAGCGTTTTGAGTGTGGTTCGATTGGGGACGGGGCTCACAACAGATACCTCAAGTAAAGAAAATAAGAGTGCCAGATAGATTCAGATAGATAAAGTAGCCAACGCTGCATTACTGGGCCGTCATGCGGGTCATTTCTTCAATGCTAAGGATGCCTTGAAGCACTTTCAAAATAGCGGCCCGCCTTAAGTCAAAAAAGCCTTGCTCGGTGGCAGCCGCTTTTATCTCAATGGCATTAGCACCTTGCATAATCACTTGTGCAAGCGCCGTGTTCATGGGCATCACCTCAAACACACCGATGCGCCCTTTGTAACCCTCACAGCACTTATCACAGCCCACCGCCTTATAGATGATATGCTCAGGCTGTGCCAACTCTTCGGCGCTAAAGCCAATCTCAATGAGACTTACCTCAGGAACCACACAAGGGATTTTGCAGTGGCGGCACAAGCATCTTGCCAGACGCTGCGCCACTACCAGACTAATGGCGGTAGCAATATTAAAGTAAGCTACGCCCATATGATGCAGGCGAGTTAAGGTTTCAGCAGCTGAGTTGGTGTGCAGGGTAGAGAGCACCAAATGGCCAGTTTGTGCCGCTTTAATTGCAGTATCCGCGGTTTCAAAATCACGTATCTCACCCACCATTAATACATCGGGGTCTTGGCGCAAAAATGACTTTAAGGCCACCGCAAAGCTCAGTCCGACTTTAGGATTGACGGTGACCTGATTGATACCTGTTAAATTAATTTCAACCGGATCTTCTACAGTGCAGATATTGGTGGCCACCGTGTTTAAAATATCTAGACCGGTATAGAGCGATAAGGTTTTGCCAGAGCCTGTGGGGCCGGTAATTAATAAGATACCTTGCGGCTGCTGTAGCGCTTGTAAAAACTGCTGTTTTTGCTCAGGCTCAAGCCCGAGGCTATCAATACCAGCGATAGAGGCGGCTGGATTAATAACCCGAAGCACAATTTTTTCACCGAACAAAGTGGGTAGAGCATTGGCACGAAAGTTTAGTGTCGGCATCCCATTTAGTTGCAGCCTAATACGGCCATCTTGAGGCATACGCCGCTCAGATATGTCCATTTGTGCCATAATCTTTAGGCGGGCACATATCTTAGCTTGCAGCTCAAGCGCTGGTGTGGCCACTTGCTGCATGACGCCATCGATACGAAAGCGTACCCGAAACGTATGCTCATAGGGCTCAAAGTGTAGGTCAGAGGCGCCTTTATCTACTGCCTGACACAATAAATCCTGTACCAGCTGAACTACCGGATCTTGCTGTAAATCATGAGGCTGATGCGCGCCATGCTCTGCCTGTGCTAGAGTCGCAGAGGGAGCGGCCGCTAGTTGATTAAGCGAAGGGGGCCGGGACATATAGCATCCTTGTCTGAGTAGGCGTAAGGGGCATTAGCAACCTCTTACAGTTAAGATCGGGTGGTTTGTTCAGACAAGTGGCCTAAAATTAACGGCTTAGCCAGAGTAAATTGAGTTAGCTTAGGTTAACACAGTTTTTAATTTTAAATTTTGGCGTTTTCAAAACAACAAAGGCTAAATCTGTTAGATAAGACTATGATATAATTTAGGGCTATCATATTTTTAGACAGCTAAACCTAAACAATGCGCTGTCACAATGTTGTTTGTTATTTTGGTTTTATTTATTCGGGGCTTAATAGGCCCTTTTGATTAATTGGTTTTTAGGTGAGCGTGTTATGAAGTCTTGGGTTATCGGAAACTGGAAGCTAAATCCTACGTCGCTTGAGCAAGTACAGCACTTGGTGACAGACTTAGTAGAAGGCGTTGACGCTCAAATCCGCAGCATGGATAATTGCCATCTTATGTTGGCCCCAAGCTTTTTACATTTAAGCCCAGTGCAGCAGGCACTTAACGCCAACTCATCTACTCTTAAGCTGGCTGCGCAAGATGTGAGCGCACTCAGTGCTGAATCAGGGGCTTATACTGGTGATGTTTCAGCTAAGCAGCTAAAAGATATGGGCGTACAGTGGGTGATTGTCGGTCACTCTGAGCGCCGTCAGTACTATAAAGAAAGCAACGCCGTACTGCTAAAAAAGCTGCTTAATAGCGCTGAGCAAGGCTTGGGCGTGATTTTGTGCATTGGTGAGTCAGAGAGCGACTTTGAGGCGGGTCACACTGAGCAAGTGTTGGATGAGCAGTTACAAGTTATTGCTGACTTTTTACAGCAATTAAAGCCTGAGCAGGCGGGATATGCCGAGCAAAACCTGATTATCGCTTATGAGCCGGTGTGGGCCATTGGTACCGGTAAGGTACCAAGCGTAGAGCAGGTGACGCAAATACATCGCTTTATCCGTCAGCAGTTGCATTCATTTGATAATAAGCTTGATACCACCCCAGTGATTTATGGTGGCAGCGTTAAGCCTGAGAATGCTGCAGATTTTGCTGCCTCAGACCAGATCAATGGGGTGTTGGTTGGCGGCGCCGCCCTGCAGGCAGACAGCTTTCTTGCGATTGCTAAATGCTTTAATAACTAGATAAAATAAGCGGCGCTAGGCTTGATAGCTTAGCGCTCTGCCCTGATAAACGGTGACATGAACGTTGTCATAATAGATAGTTGTTGTGGTAAAACTGGGGATAAACACTCCCTTATATTTGATAACATTATCCTCTTTAACTCTTAAGATTAAGTAAGGCAAAGCATGTTTAACATTATTCTAGC
The DNA here is from genome assembly GCF_003209315.1 of Psychrobacter sp. YP14. NCBI lineage: Bacteria > Pseudomonadati > Pseudomonadota > Gammaproteobacteria > Moraxellales > Moraxellaceae > Psychrobacter > Psychrobacter sp. YP14. Next base: position 192,932 of record NZ_CP029789.1, read on the forward strand.
GATTCACATTATTGTTGCTATTGCCATGATTGGGTTGATTTTAATTCAACACGGTAAGGGAGCTGATGCGGGCGCTTCATTTGGCGCAGGGGCTTCAGGCACAGTATTTGGAGCAGCCGGTAGTGCCAACTTTTTGACCCGTGCCACAGCCATTTTAGCGATTATCTTCTTTACTACCAGTCTAACTTTGGCGGTGCATGCACGCAAACAGGCTGAAGGTCAGTATCGCTTAGATGTTCCGGCCGCATCGCAAGCACCAGCGACGGCCCCTGAGCCTACGCCGGCTCCTGCTGAATAGGCTAGCATAGCTAAAACAAGGCGCTGCAGCTCAGTTGGCCTTGGTGGTAAACTAAATAGGTTGCACCCACTGTCAAAGACGAGTAGAATGTGCCACCTAATTTCATAAATATTAAAGCAATCTATGGGCACTATCTTCTTTTATATAGATTTTATATAAAAAAGTAGTGTTGCTATCTGAGATATCGTGATTACCGATCTGTTTAACCTCAATAACAGCTTGGGTAGTAAAAATCAGTCAGAAGCAAAATAAATAGAGAGCAGATTGAATTAGACAATGCGATTGTGGTGGAATTGGTAGACACGCCATCTTGAGGGGGTGGTGGCGCAAGCCGTGAGGGTTCAAGTCCCTCCAATCGCACCAATATAAAGACAAAGCACGTACCTATACTGTATGATGTGTCTGTTAAATCCGATTAAATTAGCAGATTTATCGACATTGCTATTGAAAATAAGCCATATATGCCTTATATACAAGTAGTAACGACAATATAGGACAGCCGGTTATGATGGCTGTGGACAGCAAATAAGCGTGAGCACTTATCAAAACCAGCTTTGGTTATAAAAGCTTATAATAAGATAAGTTACGGCGATATAGCTGGCTAAATGTGTTAAGATGTATCAGGTAAAGCTGTTAGAATAGGCGTTATCAGGGTAGTGGTTAAAGTTTTGAATTTAAATTAGTTTAATGCTTGACAACCCCTAATAAACTCCATATAATAGTCAGCCTAGATTGATGCGGGGTGGAGCAGTCTGGTAGCTCGTCGGGCTCATAACCCGAAGGTCGTTGGTTCAAATCCAGCCCCCGCTACCATTTTTTATTTCAATCTTACCTTTTTCATTTAACCCACCATATTGTTTGTGGGTTTTTTTGTATCTGTTATTTTTAATATTGCCTAATAGTCATAATATGCATTTATAATAGATACTTCTATTTATGGACTAAACAAATAAGTCATGAAGCTATCTAACAAAGTCACCCAGTTAACCGATATTATTGCACCAGCTGTTGCAGCTTGTGATGTGGCACTATGGGGTGTGGAGTTCCTACCGCAAGGTGGGCGTTCGCTATTACGCATTTATATTGAAGCCTTGCCAGAAGATAAAGCAGCCGATAAACAAGTTACTATTGAAAATTGTGCTGCCGTCACCCACCAAGTCAGTGGTGTTCTTGAAGTGCATGATCCCATCGCGGGCGAGTATGTACTTGAAGTGTCCTCTCCAGGTCTTGATCGACCTTTCTTTGCCCCTGAGCAAATGACAGATTATATGGGTCAGACCATCAATCTACGCTTGATTCAAGCTGTGGGTAGTGGAAGTTCAAAACGCCGCAAAGTAACCGGTAAGCTTGAGCAATTAGATGACAAGCAGTTATCGGTCGTGACCGCTGACGGTGAGCGCTATGATATTGCCCTTGATAATATTGATAAAGCAAATTTAATCTATCAAGATCTGTAGTCTTAGGGTATAAGTTGGTTGAAAGCTTACTGTCATATTTAACTTGATTTGACATCGTCAGTTACTATTAATTCAGTCTAATCTAATCTGCATGTCTTAATTATTTATAAGGGATGCCAACTATCGATAAGTTGTGTGCTTATATAGCGTGTAGAGACTAGATAGAATGAGGAAATAGTAGGCCGCGTTTTGAATGAGATTAAACATCGCAGCTTTTAGGCCTAAGATAAAAAATAAATTTTAATAATTTTTTGCTACTTTAAATGACAAGTAGGCGAGGATAGGTGTGTAATGAGTCGAGAAATTTTAACGGTAGTAGAAACCGTCAGTAACGAGAAAGGCCTAAATCCAGAAGACATCTTTGAGGCAATTGAAGAGGCTTTGGTGGTTTCTACCAAAAAAAGAGTTTATACCGAGCAGCCAGAAGTGGCGGTAAGGGTTGAAATTGACCGTGATACCGGTGATTATGATACCTATCGCTATTGGACTGTGGTTGCCGACGAAGACCACGAAATGCCAGCATGTCAGTTAGCCATCAGTGATTTAGATGAAAACGAATGGTCTATTGGCGACATTAAAGAAGAGCAAATCGAATCTATCGAATTTGGACGTATTGCCGCCACTCAGGCCAAGCAAGTGATTATCCAAAAAATTCGTGAAGCAGAGCGTGCATTAACTGCCGATGCCTTCGAGCCAAGAATTGGTGAGATGATGTATGGTGAAGTTAAAAAACAAACGCGTGATGGCTATATTATTGATTTAGGGGATAATGCTGAAGGCTATTTATCTCGTGATCAAATGCTGCCTCGTGAACAATTACGTGTAAAGTCTCGTATTAATGCTATCCTATACCATGTGAACCGTGACAACCGCGGCGCACAGTTATTGTTATCGCGCACCAGCCCAGATATGTTGGTGGCGTTAATGAACAAAGAAGTGCCTGAGATTAACGAACAAATCATTGAAATCCGTGATGTGGCTCGTCAGCCTGGAGTTCGTGCGAAAATTTCAGTAAAAACCAATGATCATCGTATTGATCCTGTGGGCGCGTGTATTGGTATGCGTGGTACCCGTATCCAAGCGGTACAGTCTGAGCTTGATGGCGAGCGTATTGATGTGATCGTGTGGTCTGATGACCCCGCGCAATATATCATTAGTGCACTTGAGCCTGCAGATGTTAGCAGTATTATTTTAGATGAAGATGCCAAGACCGCAGACATCATCTTTACCGCCAACGATCAGTTAGCGCGCGCCATTGGTGCCCAAGGCCAGAACGTACGTTTGGCTTCTGAGCTAACCGGTTATAAGTTAAACATGATGCTTGAGGCGGAATACCTTGAACGTCAACAAAACGAAACAAAAGCCTATCTTGAGCTGTTCTACAATCGTCTAGAAGTAGATGAAGACTTAGCTCAAGCGCTAGTAGATGTAGGCTTTACCAGTATTGAAGAAGTGGCTTATGTGCCTGTTGAAACCTTCTATGACATCGAAGGTCTTGACGACGACGCAATTGAAATGATTCAAGAGCGTGCAAAAGAAGTAGTCATTGCTGATGAACTGGTTAAACAGCAAAATATGAAAGAGCCAAGCAAAGAGTTGCTCACAATGGACGGCATGACGACCGACTGGGCGTACAAGCTGGCTCAACGTGACATCATCACGTTAGATGATTTAGCAGAACAGGCAGTATTTGATCTTGAAGACATTGAAGGTCTTGATGAGAAAACTGCTGGTGAGTTGATCATGAAAGCACGTGAATCTTGGTTTAATGAAGAATAATAAATAGGTGACTATAAATGGCAGATAAGACCGTCAAAGAATTAGCAGACATGGTAAGCAAGACAGTCAGTGCAGTACAAAAGCAACTGACTGATGCTGGGCTGCCTGCTCGTGGCGAGGATGACCTGGTCACCGAGCTTGAGCAAGAACAGTTAGTAGCATTCTTAAAACAATCGCACGGACAAAAAGAGAAGCGTCGTATTAGCCTAAAATCTAAAACGACGAGCACCGCTCGTGTGACTGGCTCCTCGGGCAAGTCAAAAAGCGTCAATGTAGAAGTGCGTAAGAAAAAAGTATTTGAAAAGCCAGATCCTAATAAACTGGCTGAAGAAATTGCAGCGCGTGAACAAGCGGCTTTAGAAGCCAAAAAACGCGCCGAAGAAGAAGCCAAAAAGCGTGAGCAGGTCAAAAAAGAAGCTGAAGAACGTCAAGCAGCAACTTTGGCAGCCATGCGTGCCAACTTAGGTGGTGGCTCCTCTTCAAGCGATAAAAAAGAAGAGTTATCTACTGTCGTGGTGAAAAAAGGCAGTAAAGCTGCTGCTGCGGCAAAAGAAGCGCCTAAGAAGAAAGTGGCTCAGACCAAACCTAAAGTAGAAACGGCCGCTGAGCGTAAAGCCCGCGAAACCCGTGAAGCAGAAGAAGAACGTCTACGTCAAATTGAAGCAGAAACCCGTCGTAAGCAAGCCGAAGAAGCTCAGAAGAAAACCCTTGAGCAGATGCGCAAAATGGCTGGCAAATACAGCGACAAAGATCCCGTGGCAGAAGTTCGTAAGGATGAGCCATTGGCCGAAGGTCTGGTGGGTGAAGCGTTAGAAGAGTCTTTTGAAAAAGAGCGTCGTGAAATTAAACGTGGATCTGCCAGCACTGCCACTCGTGGCCGTCGCCGTAAAGGTCAAGAAGAGCGTGAAATTCGCAACCGTAAGCATGGTCTAAAATCAAGCCAAGCCTCTCAGCATAAGTTTGAGAAGCCGGTTGAGAAGATTGTGCATGATGTAGAAATCGGCGAGCAAATCGTTGTTTCAGACTTAGCGCAGCGCATGGCGGTGAAAGCCCGTGAAGTGACTAAACTGCTTATGAAGATGGGCGAGATTGTCAGTGCTGACCAAGAGATTGATCAGGCCACGGCCAGCTTAATCGTTGAAGAAATGGGTCACAACCCAATTCCAGTAAGCGATACCAAGGTTGAAGACGACTTACAAGAAGCGGTAGAAGAGCGCCGCAGTAATGTTCAGACACGTCCGCCAGTGGTTACCATTATGGGTCACGTTGACCATGGTAAAACCTCGCTGCTTGATAAAATCCGTGAAACCAAAGTAGCAACGGGTGAAGCCGGTGGTATTACCCAGCATATCGGTGCTTATCACGTTGAGACCGATCGCGGTGTTATTACTTTCTTAGACACCCCAGGTCACGCAGCGTTTACCGCCATGCGTTCACGTGGTGCTCAAGCGACGGATATCGTTATTTTGGTAGTAGCTGCTGATGACGGTATGATGCCGCAAACTGAAGAAGCTATTGACCATGCTCGTGCTTCAGGTACACCGCTAATTGTTGCTATTAACAAGATGGATAAGAGCACTGCAGATCCAGATCGCGTATTAAATGAGTTAACCACAAAAGAAGTGGTTACTGAAGCGTGGGGCGGTGATGTGCCTATGGCGAAAATCTCTGCTAAGACCGGTGAAGGTATTGATGAGCTGTTAGAGCTGATTAACCTACAAGCTGAGCTTATGGAGCTTGAAGCCCCAACAGACGGCGCCGCTCAAGGTGTGGTTATTGAATCTCGTCTAGAAAAAGGCCGTGGTGCAGTTGCTTCTATCTTAGTTAAGAAAGGAACTCTAAACCAAGGTGACCTAGTACTTGCTGGTGAATTCTACGGTAAAGTACGTGCGATGACTGATGAGACCGGCAAACGTGTCAAATCAGCGGGTCCTTCTATTCCAGTAGAAATCTTAGGTCTACCAGATACACCTGCGGCAGGTAGTGAATTCTTGGTAGTCTCTGATGAGAAGAAAGCACGTGAAGTTGCTGAATTCCGAGCCACTCGTGAGCGTGAGCGTCAACTTGAACGTCAAAACAAAATGCGCCTTGAGAGTATGTTTGAGCAGATGGGCCAAGATGACTTGTCATTCTTGAACATCATCTTAAAAACAGACGTACGCGGTACACTAGAAGCGCTACTTGCAGCCTTAGAAGATCTGTCAACTGATGAAGTTAAAGTTAAGGTTATCAGCTCAGGTGTTGGTCCGATTGCTGAGTCTGATGTGACATTAGCTGAGTCAAGCGAAGCGGTATTATTAGGCTTTAACGTCCGTGCCGATAATGCGGCCAAGCGCAAAGCTGACGAAGCCGGTATCGATATTCGCTACTACAGCGTTATCTATGGCCTAATCGATGATGTTAAAGCGGCAATGAGTGGTATGTTGTCTCCAGAGCATCGCGAAAAAATCTTGGGTATTGCTGAAGTACGTGATGTATTCCGCTCTAGTAAATTTGGTGCAGCTGCCGGTTGTATGGTGGTTGAAGGTACCATATACCGTAACAAGTCTATCCGCGTATTACGTGATGACAAAGTGGCCTTTACCGGTCAATTGCAATCATTACGTCGTTACAAGGATGACGTGAACGAAGTACGCTCTGGTATGGAGTGTGGTCTTGCGGTTCGCGGCTACGATGTAGAAGTCGGCGATAAGATCGAAGTATTCGAAATCCAAGAAATTCAGCGTACCATCTAATCTGATTTTCTTGTAGCATAAGACCTATCAGGTCATCCTGTTAGGTCTTTTTTTTTAGTAAAATTTTAACAGCTTTTTGACAAGCCCCATTTATTGAGTTGTTCGATAACTCTTTTAGCTATTTTATTATCCGTTATCACAATTTTGGCCAAATAAAGGCCATCTAAGCCTGATAACGACATTGAAGGATATAACCATGAACCAACGTTTACAGCGCTTGGGCGATCAAATTCAGCGTGAACTTGCTGTACTTATCCGTGATGATGTTAATGATCCTCGTTTGACAGGGTTTGTGACCATCTCGAGTGTCAAAGTCAGCTCTGACTTGGGCTATGCAGACGTGTATGTCACCATCATGGAGCCTGAGCTTAATGATGCGATGAGCAAGCACAGTCATGAAGAGAGCCTAAAAGTGCTTAATAAAGCGGCAGGATTTTTGCGTACTGAGTTAAGTCACAGCTTAAAGACCCGTACCACACCTCGCTTAAGATTCCATTATGACGAAGTAACAGCGCGCGGTAACTACATGATGGACCTGATTAATAAGGCAGTGACTAAGACGGAGCAGACATCAGCAGACGATGATGCAGACCGCTTAGACAGTGAAGACCGTTCTTAATCAAAATCAACTTAGAGTAGATATGATGACCGAAGAAATCATTCAATCAGCGCCTGCTGCTCCGCTCAAAAAAAGCCGAGTTTCAGGGGCTATTTTAATCGATAAGCCGCAAGGTCTGACCTCGCAGCAGGTGGTATCTAAGGTTAAGTATCTGCTTAAGTCACCTTTGCACGACAGCAAAAAAGCCGGTCATACTGGGACTCTAGATCCTATGGCGACCGGCTTATTGCCTGTATGCTTAGGGGAGGCGACTAAGTTTAGTCACTACCAGCTTGATGCTGATAAGGCGTATCAGGCCACTATTAAGCTTGGCATACAAACCGATACTGGAGATGCAGAAGGGCAGAGCATTGCTACCGCGGCTATACCTAAGCTAACTGCGGCTGAGCTAGAGGCTGTGGCGCAGCAGTTTATGGGAGATATTAAACAAATACCGCCCATGTATTCTGCGCTAAAAAAAGACGGAAAAAAACTGTATGAGTATGCCCGCGCCGGTATTGAGATTGATCGTCCGGCACGGCCTATCACTATTCAAGCAATAAGCTTAAACTTGGGCGCGCAGTCCGACGAGCTGATTTTAAATGTCACTTGCTCAAAAGGCACCTATGTTCGAGTGCTGGGAGAAGACATTGCCGCAGCGTTAGGCACGCTTGGGCATTTAACTGCTCTGCGCCGTACTCAAGTGGGACATTTTGATATTGCCGAAGCAGTAAGTCTTGAGGCGCTTGAGGATCTATCTCACGAGCAGCGCTTGGCTTATTTATTGGGTATTGATGCCTGTATCAATGGCATACCGACCCTTGAGGTGTCTGACAGTCAGTGTGCTCGCCTGCATATGGGGCAACGTCTTAATATCAAGCCTCAGCTTGATGAGGACATCACTAATTATATACAGGCCATGTTAAGTCAACGGCAACGGCACAGTGATGCAGATGATAGTGGTAAGGACGAGGCATTAGATTCAGTAGATATCAAGCTTGTGAACCCTAAAGGCGAGTTTTTAGGCTTGGGGGCAGTAGAGCTAAATGGCCGCTTACAGCCCAAAAAAATGATTCAACGTTAATGATTGGTTAATGGTAGTGAATACTAGGTAAACTATTAATTACTTTAAAGCTATCAGTAAGTTTTGCAAAATACGGCTCATACCCACTGGTATGGGCTTTTTTTGTGCTTGAGATAGATGCTTTTTATCATAATTCACCCTTTAAACAGTTTACTGAGTTTAAACACAGCTCACAATACAATACATTTCCTTGCAACTGGTATCTTTTCGCCTTGATATTTAGCTTGTATTCTTAATATCAAGACTGACAAGGAGCGCGCCGGTCTTATAAAAACAATAAAAAAATAAGTTCAAAAAATGAATACACACGGATGTATCTTAGAATAAGACATTCAATAAAAACTAAAAAAACAAAACAAAAAAAGAAAGAAAAGAAGAAAGTCACAACAAAAAAATTAACCAAATAAAGCTAGGCGATAAAACATAATTAACACTATGAATAACAACTATAAAAGCATATCCCAGCTGACAATAATAACGATATAAATACTTATTTTTATAATAACTTGTAGAACATCAATAGCAAAACAAGAAAAAAAGCAAAAGACGAACAACGAAAGAAGAACAACAGATAAGAGCGGGGATAATAAAAGTATAAAACTACCTGCGACTAAAATTACCTGTGACTAAATGACCAATTATCAACGGATAGATTGCAACCTATAAATTAACCAATAAAGATAATTGACTAACAAATAACGGAGATCTAAATCATGAGTAAGCGTATCGCTTTTTTATTAAACTCTCATTTTGAGCAAGCCGAATATGCTGACGTAGATCGCTTGTTAAAGGACAAAGGTTATGAGACCGTACTGATTACCACCAACGAGAATAAAACAGTTCAGGCCATGCAGCAGGATGTGGACAAAGCAGACACCTTTACTGCTGACTTATTTTTAAGTGAGGCAAGCGCTGAGGATTATGACGCGGTGGTTTTACCAGGTGGAACCGTTAATGCAGATACCATTCGTATCGACAAGAGTGCCCAAAATTTTGTTAAACAGTTTTACGATGCCAACAAGCCTGTAGCGGCCATCTGTCATGCACCTTGGCTGTTAGTGAATAGCGGTTTGGTAAAAGGTAAAACAGTAACCGCTTATCCGTCACTGCAAACTGATATAGAAAATGCAGGCGGTACTTTCGTGGATAAATCTGTACAGCAAGATGGCAATATTATTACGTCACGTAAGCCAGATGATATCGAAGACTTCGTAGCAGCTATTGATAAGGCACTGTCTTAACTTTAATAGCTGGTTAATTTATCAATCTCTCCCTCTAACCCATACTCAATTTTTCTAACCCATACATTGAGAAAAATCATCATATAAGGAATATATTATGACACAGTCTAATGATAATAAATTTGAACAGCAGCAGTCGGACGCCGAATTAGCCGGTCTAAAGAACCAAGTAGAAGGTAATTTAGGTGAAAATAAAGACAAATCAGAGGAACAGGCCGCTGAAGGTATCGCAGATAACTTAGCGCAGGGTAACGATAAATAGATTTCAGCATTTATTAGCCCTTTATGTGGGCAAATGATCTGTTGTCTACCCCCTTTATTTAGGAGAACGATATGAGTAATACTCAACAAGGCGCTACCCCCTTAAATGGTGATGCCATTGAAGAGGCGCTAGAAGAGCGCCAAACGCCTGACTCATTAGCCGAAGCAACTACTGCCGAAGAAGACAGTCAAGCTTTAGGTCGTCATGCTACCGAGGCCGATGCCAAAAAATAGGCGCTTTTAGGCCATAAAAAAAACTACTCACTTCAGAGTAGTTTTTTGTTATAATGATAGGCTTACTTAGTCATTTTTTTAGGTCATCTCTAGTAATGCAGGGATGTCCCCAATGAAACTGACTTTATTTTATCAATGCATTGCAGGAGACAGTTATGCTAACTAACACCGATCGTCAACAAGTTATTGCTCAATATCAGCGCGCCCCTGGCGATACTGGTTCACCAGAAGTACAAATCGCTTTATTAAGTGCTCGTATCAATGATCTTCAAGCTCACTTTAAAGAGCATAAAGGTGATCACCACAGCCGCCGTGGTCTAATCCGTATGGTTAACCAACGTCGTAAGCTGTTAGACTACCTAAAACGTAAAGACTTAACTCGTTACGCGTCACTAATTAGTGAACTAGGTTTGCGTCGTTAATTTTAATTTCTATCTTGGCCTCAAGCACTGCTTATTTGGGCTTGATGTCACAGTAGATTTTAAATTAAAGCGCTCATGCCTTACGAAACAAAAAACGGTGTGAATATTTCACGCCGTTTTTTGTATCTAAACATTTAGCCAGCCTAAGACTTTATAAAGTCGCTTAGCTAAATGCCCCACAGGGAGGGCATGACTTTTATTGGTCAAGTATGGCAAATCCCTGTAAAATAAGAAGCCGTCTAGTTGCTGACCTTGGGCTTCTAACGTGTAAGGTGTTTACCAAAAAGCTGTGTATTTCATCATATTTGGATGAGAGCAGGTATTTGGATAAGAGCAGTTAAACGTTAGAGGCTAACACTAAGTCGCAATAGACGAATTTATTCATTCGTATCCGAAGTTTATAAAAAATAGGAAAAATTAATGTCAATGTTTAATACCATTTCTCGAGAGTTCCAGTACGGCAACGAACAAGTTGTTATTGAAACCGGTCGTATCGCACGACAAGCCAATTCAGTATTGGTTCATATGGGCGGCGTATCAGTATTGGTCGCTGTGGTTGTAAAAAGCGATGCTAAAGAAGGTCAAAACTTCTTCCCGCTAACCGTCAACTATCAAGAAAAAATGTACGCTGCTGGGAAAATCCCAGGCGCTTATGGCAAACGTGAAGGCCGTCCTACTGAGTTTGAAACCCTAACCTCACGTCTCATTGACCGTCCCATCCGTCCTTTATTCCCAGAAGGTTATGTCAACGAGATCCAGATTACTGCCACAGTCATCTCAAGTGATAAAAAGCACTATGCTGATATCGCTGCCATGATTGGTGCTTCAGCTGCACTTTCAATCTCAGATGCGCCGTTTAATGGCCCTATTGGTGGTGCCCGTGTAGGCTTTATCAATGGCGAATACGTGCTTAACCCTTCAATTGAAGAGTTAAAGAGCAGTGATCTTGACTTAGTGGTGGCGGGTACTAAATCAGCGGTATTAATGGTTGAGTCAGAAGCTGCTGAGCTGTCTGAAGACCAAATGCTGGGCGCTGTATTGTACGGTCATGAACAGCAGCAAATTGTTATCGATAATATTGCTGAGCTGGCCAAAGCCGTGGGAACTCAAAAACAAGATTTTGTGGCACCTGAGCTAAATGCTGAGTTAAAAGAAAAAGTAACCACACAGTTTGGTGAGCAAGTGGCTGAAGCTTATGCCATTAGCGATAAGCAAGCACGCTACGAAAAACTAGATGAGATCAAGGCTGCAGCTATTGACGCCTTAGCAGGTGACCCTGAGTCAGAAGAGTTTGCTGAAAAAGAAGCTCAAATTAAAGAAATCTATAATGATCTAAAATATCGCACCGTTCGTGACGCCATTTTGTCAGGTAAGCCACGTATCGATGGTCGTGATTTAGATACCGTTCGTGCGCTAGATATTCAAGTAGGTGTATTGCCTTACACCCATGGTTCAGCGCTATTTACCCGTGGTGAGACGCAAGCTCTAGTCACCACGACTTTAGGTAATTCACGTGATGTAAACTTGATTGACTCGCTAGCGGGTACTATCCAAGATCATTTCATGCTGCATTACAACTTCCCGCATTATTCAGTGGGTGAAACTGGCCGTGAAGGCGTGCCAAAGCGTCGTGAAATTGGTCATGGCCGTCTGGCTCGCCGTGGTGTTCAAGCCATGCTTCCAGATAGCGACCGCTTCCCATACGTTATCCGTGTGGTGTCTGAGATTACTGAATCAAATGGTTCGTCTTCAATGGCGTCAGTTTGTGGTGCCAGCCTTGCCTTAATGGATGCCGGTGTACCGTTAAAAGCCCCAGTAGCTGGTATCGCTATGGGTCTGGTCAAAGAAGGCGACCGCTTTGCTGTCTTATCAGATATCCTAGGTGATGAAGATCATTTAGGTGATATGGACTTTAAAGTGGCCGGTACTAAAGATGGTATCACAGCCTTACAGATGGATATTAAGATTGAAGGTATCACCTCAGATATCATGGAAAAAGCACTTGAGCAAGCTCATGCCGGCCGTATCCATATCTTAAATGCCATGAACGAAGTATTGCCAGCCAGCCGTACTGAAATTAATGCGCATGCACCAAACTATGCGGTCATCGAAATCAATTCTGATAAAATCCGTGATGTGATCGGTAAAGGCGGCGCAACCATCCGTCAATTAACCGAAGACACCGGTGCGGTTATCGATATTGATGACAATGGTACCATTCGTATCTTTGGTGAAAACAAAGCCGCGACCAAAGAAGCCATCCGTCAAATCGAAGCCATCACCGCTGAAGTGGAAGTGGGCAAAGTATACAAAGGCACCGTTGCGCGCGTTGTAGACTTTGGTGCATTCGTAACGGTTTTACCAGGTACTGATGGTCTGGTACACATCTCACAAATCGCTGATGAGCGTGTAGAGAGCGTATCGGATTACCTAAGTGAAGGCCAGCAAATCAATGTGTTGGTGCAAGATGTAGACAACCGTGGTCGCATCAAATTAACCATGAAAGGCGTTGAGCAAGAGCAGACTCAAGCTTAAGTCTATTCAAGGTTAGGCGTAAAAAACATTGCGCCTATCAAAGTAGATCCCATCCAAAAATAAGTGGATGAATTAAAAAAACCAGATACTCGTGTATCTGGTTTTTTTATGCTCAATAATCCAAATCTTGATGACTTTTAAAAGACGTTACCATATTCAAACTTAAATATAGTCTCATATGGTGATAAATATAGGGTGACGCATCAGCGAGTAGTTTTTGCTGATTTAAAGTCTAGTGTCTTTTTTTAGAAAAAATCTGTTTGAACATTCTGCTATAAAAAGGGGAGGCCATCTGTTGTTGTTCTACCTTTTGTTTGAGCAGTTTAATGGCTTCATGAAAACAGTCTATCTGGATGATGTCGCTATAGATGGATGGGGGTTCACCTGAGCAAATCGGGCTTAAGCGCGTAAAATTGTAGCTTATACCATCATAGATCTTATCACAGGATAAGCATTGATAAAGGTGGCCCTGTTTGTGTAGCGGTGCTGCTAGAGAGCCACAGCGGCATTGCATTGAGTGCTTTTCTAGGCTGTTAGCAATATCGCTAATGAGAGTCCTTTCTGTTGTATTTATTATATGTTGCATACTGACACCCGATATCTTTAAAATTGATATTAAATAATTGTTTAAATGGGAATCATTCCACCGCTATGGCGTCGATAATCACACAGCTGCCATAAAATTGCAATAAATATATACTAGAAATAGAAAAATTATTTTATATCAATAATTTATGGTTAAGCATTGCTTATAAAATAAAAAAAAGGACAGCCTATAGACTGTCCTTTTTTTAAATAAGATATGGATTTAGATTCCGTTCATATCGCAAAAAATCCACTAACGCTTACGACTAAATTTAATAAGTTTTTTGTTATTAATTTCGCTAATGGCGTGGTTGATTTCTTCTTCATCTAAGCTTGCCACGTGCTGCAAAATTTGCATGATGTCTGGGTTTAAAATGTAATGAGCATGACGGGCGATGTTATTAATACGCTCATCAAATGTTAATACTCCAGTTTCGGCATCTTTTTGTACATAATCTAGACGAAGGAGTGCGTTTAAGAAGCTGGTAAATAAGGCACGATCAAAAAAGTCAGGGATATCATCGGCGTACAGTACCGATAAGCGCTGGCCTAAAAGATGGCACAAATCGACCACTTGATCAGCAGTTAAATTACCTGAGCCTTGCTGAGCCAATAGCGCCAGTGACATAAAGTAGCGCTCAAGGCTTTGTGAAACTGGAGAGGCAAGCATATCAAGTTGCTGATACTGTTCACTGTTTTTCTCAGGGGTGCCTAAGATGCCATTGCCCAAGTCAACAATGATACCCAAGTCGATTAAGTTACTCAGCTTTTCATCAATTAAGCTTGGTAAGTTACGGGCGGCACGGTATAAAAACAGCTCACTTTGTAAGAAGGGATACAACTGAGTGACGATACTGTCTAAATGTTTGCGCTCGATGCGGCCATTACGATAGATAAGCGCAGCTAAGAAGGAGGAGATAATAAACACGTGCAAAATGTTATTGCGGAAGTAGCTTAAAATAGCAATTTGCTTGGGCATCACTTTAATCATATCACCTAAGATATGCGGGGTGCGCTCGATAAGCTTAAGCTTAATGCCATAATCGATAATCGACTGAGCTGACATATCCGTAATAATGGTATCCTCAGCATAAGGAGAGCCATTGGCAATGGCTTGATACAAGGCAATCTGCTCACGGCAGCTTTCTTCATCTAAAGCGGCTTTGGGCGTAGACAATAACACCAAAGACAATAAAGAGATGGGGTTAATTACCGCAGCCTTGTTGATGTTTTGCATAATTTTTACACCCAAATTATCCACCATAGCCGCAGCTTTGGTGTCTAATGGTGTATTGGTGCGATCGGCCGGCAAGCTGTTGGGCGCCACATCGAACTTTTGCATAAAGTCTTCCATATGCAGCGGGGTACCAAAGCTTAAATGTACATGGCCAAAAATACGCTCAATCTTACGACTGACCTTTAATAAGCCTAATAGCGACTCAGATTCTTTTGGCTTGCCTTTAAGCTCGCCAATATAAGTGCCACCCTCCATAATACGCTCATAACCGATGTAGGTCGGAATAAAGGCCAATGGCTTGTTGGAGCCACGCAGATGGCTGTGCACCGTCATCGCTAGCATACCTAACTTGGGTGGCAGTAGGCGACCTGAGCGTGAGCGTCCGCCTTCAATGAAGTACTCAATAGGCGTGTTGCGCTGGATAAGTGTGTGTAGATATTCACGTAATACAGCCTTATAAAGCTCATTGTCTTTAAAGCTACGGCGAATATAAAACGCCACTGCACTACGTAATAAGGGACCGATGACAGGCACATCTAAATTGTTCCCTGCGGCCACATAGGGGAGACCCAGCCCCTTTTCAAAAATAATATAGGCCAATAGCAGATAATCCACATGGCTACGGTGACAGGGTACATAAATCAGCTCATGGGTGGCAGCCAGACTGCGTACCCGCTCGAAGTGATGCACCTCTACGCCGTCATACAGCTGAGTCCACAGCCAGTCTAAAAACTTGTAGAAGAATTTGACGACAGAGTAATTGTAGTCGTTTACAATCTCATTGGCATAGCCACGCGCCAGCTGGCGGGCTTCATTTATACTGATATTAGAGGCGGTTGCTTCTTGCTCGCAGGCATGATTGATGGCCGGTGAACGGATCAATTTATCGACCAAATTACGCTTGTCTGATAAGTCAGGGCCAATCATGCTTTGACGCTGACTGTCTAAGAATCCATTGAGCTTATGCTGTACCAATAAGGTTAAGCTAAAGTTGGCCTCAGTGGCAGTGAGCAAAGCCGTCGAGGTGGGTAGAGCCTCGATGTTCTTTTTGGCTTGTAGTAGTAGCTCTTTTTCGCTCTTTGGCAGAGCTGTATCGGCCAATTTGGCATCATCAAAGAGATCATTGGCCACTTTTTCTGCCTCATCGCCTGGGATATGGTCGGCACCTGATTGCGATAAAGTCTCAATAATGTCATGCAAAGACTGGGGTGGATGAAACTGCACAAAAGTATCACGGCCCATCACCCCAATATTAAACAGCTGCTTAGCAATAGTGGGCTCTTCCCAGTTGTCAGCCATTAGCAGTTTAAATAAGGAATCTTCATTTTCTGGTGCACGTCCCCAAAGAATAGATACTGGCACTAAGTTAATCTTAGGTGCTGAATTCTGGCGGCAAGCAGAGACCAGTCTGGCCAGTCTTGGAGATACTTTTCGACCTTTGGCATCAGGGTGATTAAGGAAAATGACAGCCGCATTCTCATCTATATTATGCACGCTGTCTTCTACTCCAACCAAGGCGGGCGGGAAGCCATGCTTTTTGGTTTGTAAGTCAACTAAGACGCTATTAGAGCGAGAGTACTCACGTAAGACATAAAAGGTCAGTGCACCCTCTTCAGTATTAATTTCAGGCAGCTCTCCGATAACTTTCGGCTTTACAGCAAGCTCTAAGCTCTTTCCAGATAGCTTGCGGTAAAGCTGGTTTACTGAGCGACCTGAGCGTGAGATGGCCGCACCGGCCTGCGCCGCTTGCTCTTGAAAGCTAAGCGCTGAGCGCTGAGCATCCGACGAGTTATCTCGGTTACTTTTTTGGGTCTGGCGCTGTTTTTTTAGGCGCTGCTTTAAAGAATGCATTAAACGAGAAGGTAGCATAAGTCTTAGTTAAACCTATAAAAAAGATTGGGCTATATTGCCATGAAAATAAATAAAGTAGTACACTTGTACTCTCAAATTGCTTAATTACCCTCTTATTATAGAGGATTGATTCGGTTGCTGCTTGTTATATCCTGACTAAAATTTTGGGCAAAAACAGCCCAAATAATTGGTAATTATTTCAGTGATTTGTCCGTCAAAATAAGTAGGGATTAGCCAATAGTAGGCGATGAGGTTACACTTTTTAGCACAACACTGACCTCAATACCGATATGCTACTGGGTTTAGTAAGGCAACAAACGTCTTTATTCAGTGGCAAAAAACCACTATGATAAGCATTATCATTATCCTTTTTTAAGTGATATATGGCAGTCTTAGCAGCCGTATTTAGGCAAGTAAGCTAAAAGATAGGGATTAGTAGATAAGCCTATCCACACGGACAGGCTAGGGTCAACGTCATGGCTTTGTTTGCCCACTTGCTTTGTTTGCTCACTTAAAATAGGCGACCATGTTGTCGATTATTCCAAGGCATCTGGTTTGCTTTAGTAGGCCGGGGTCTTATCAATTTAGGGTCATTGGAGAGATAAATGCCTGATTATAAACAGCTGGTAGATCAACTATTAGATACGGTAAAACTGACCGAGATTTCGGAAAATATCTTTGAAGGCAAAAGTTATGACTACGTAGGGAAGCGTATCTTTGGCGGTCAAGTACTGGCACAGGCAATAATGGCAGCCGCTCAAACTTTAGATGAGGATAAGCCTTGCCACTCTTTGCATGGCTATTTTTTGCGTGGCGGCAGTATCGGTCAGCCAGTTATCTATCAGGTACGACGCTTACGTGATGGGCGCAGTCTGTCAGCGCGTGAAGTAACCGCGGTACAGATGAAACAAGACAATGATGGCAATATGATTGAGCAAGTGGTGTTCTCTATGATTGCCTCTTTTTCTCCCATGGAAGGTGGCTTAGACTATCAAGAAGAAATGCCTGCGTATCCGCCGCCGGAGGATTTAGAGTCTGAGCAGTCGCTAAAAGAGCATCACGTGGGTAGCGTGCCTGAACCGTTACGTGAGCGCTTTATGCGTCCGCGTCATGTGGAAATTAAACCGGTTAAGCCGCGTGATCCCGTATATCCTGAGCCTATGGTGCCAAGACAGGCCAATTGGCTACGAATTCGTGAGCTTGGCGAACAGCCGGTCGCCATCCAGCAAGCACTGTTGGCGTTCTCCTCAGACTATTATCTGGTAGGCACAGGCCTTATGCCACATGGCATCAGCTTTATGACCAAAGGTTTGCAGGCTGCCAGTATTGATCATTCAATGCATTTTCACCGCCCTTTTGATATTAATGAGTGGCTGTTGTATGACATGTGGAGTGACACCACCTCTCATTCTAAAGGCTTAAACCATGGTCAGTTTTGGCAAAATGGCAATCTGGTAGCGACCGTACAGCAAGAGGGTTTAATGCGCCTTCGCGGATAGCGATACAAGCTTTTAGACAATCTACTCTGTGTGTCATCATAAAACTGCATTGAAAAAGCCGCTTATCTTAAATCAAGATAAGCGGCTTTTTTTTGCCCCGATTTTAGCGATTAAAAGCCTTGACGATGGGACTATCTGATAACGGTTACAGCATTACCAGATTAAAGCGGATGCACTGCGCTGAGTGACAAAGCCATCTGCAGTTTGGCCATTGGCCGCCTGCCATTTGGCAAAAGCGTTACGGGTATTGGTGCCCATGATACCGTCGATACCTTTGGTGTCATAGCCGGCACTGGTTAAACGCTGCTGTAAGTTGCGTACTTGAGCGCTGGTTAACGGTTGTTCATAACGAGGCCAAGCTTTTTGGATACCCGGCTGACCATTGATGGCGCGGCCCAATAAGCTAACACCCAGCGCATAGTTGGAGGAGTTGTTATACACTTTAATCACATCAAAGTTTGGGCTTAATAGTAGCGCAGGGCCGTCTTTACCGGCAGGTAGCCACATCTCAAATGGCGTGCCTGCATCTAAATAGGCACCGTCAATAGGGGTAATGCCCATAGAGCGCCACGTTGAACCGGGCATTTTTTGCCCCAACAGCTTGTAATCAAATGAGGCGGGCAAAGTCACTTCATAAAATGGGGATAAGCCGCGCATCCAGCCTGAGTTGCTTAAGTAGTTGGCCGTTGAAGATAAGGCATCAGCAGTAACCCAAGGGCTACGACGGCCATCGCCATCACCATCTACGCCTTGGGCCAGCCAAGTGCCAGGGATAAACTGGGTATGACCCATACCACCGGCCCAAGACCCATTCAGCTGAGAGGGATAGATATCACCATGCTGGATAAGCTGCATTAAGGCCAATAGCTGATCTTCAGCCCACTGACGGCGACGGCCTTCAAAGGCGAGCGTGGCCAGCGAGCTTGGGATATAGCTGTTGCCGGTGACTGCACCATAAGAGGACTCCATGCCCCAAATGGCAGCGATGATTTCTGCATTCACCCCATATTGTGACTCAAGGCGGGACAATAGGCTTCTTTGCTCATTAAACTTGCTCTTACCACTGCTAACTCGGCCGCCCGATACTGCTGAATCGGCATAATCCCAAGGCATTTTAACGAATTCTGCTTGGTTTGAATCCAGTGAAATAACCTGTTGATTTAATTGAGCAGAGTCTAAAATACGGCTGACATCATAAGCGCTATAGCCTTGACTCATCGCACGGCGGCTAAAATCTGATTTCCACTCTGAGAAGCTGCTATAGCTAGCTTGTGGCTGCGGCGCAGGCTGGGGTTTTGGCTGCGGGGTAGGCTGCGGTTTAACCACAATCACAGGGGCTGGCTTTTGAATGGGTACTTGCTGTATTGGTGCTTGACTGGCACAACTGGCCAAAATAATGGCGGGTACCAATGCCAAGGTGCTTTTTAATAAGGTCAACTTTTTGCTGGGCTGAGTGTCGATTTGATGGGGTAGAGAGGGGCTGTTTAACATACTAAAGAGTCTCAATTATTTGTCACTGAATATTTTTTAAGTTTGTGGTCAAAACACTTTAACAATAAATACCGTTAAAGTCGATGGCGACTCAGTATGTTAAAGTAACTGTGATTATGAGCCTAGAGGCGGCGCTCATAAGGGCTGCCGTTCTGAAACAGCCTACGCTAAGCTTTGTAATATTTTGAGCATCGCCTTAGGCAGTCCTAGATGGGCCTTGGCATACGTGGCAGTCTGCCAAACAAAGTGAATGCCAGCGTCCGCCAGTGTTGCACTCAGCTCTTGGCTTTGAGCGGGCGTCAAAGGCAGTGCTTGCGGCTGCAAATACCAATGAAAGTGGGTCAGCGTATGTTTGATAGGTGCGTCATCAAATAGCTCTGCACTGATGGATTGCAGCTGTAGCTGTCCGTTATTATCGGCTATCCATTTATCGATAATCTGCTCGGCCAACGTATTTTCTGATTCATATGCTACCTCTTGCAAGCTGGTGCTAATCACTGTTTTACCCTGTGTCTTTTTTTCAAATTGCATCGGCAATACCCACAGACCGCCCCAAATGCCACTATCAGGACGCTGTAGCCATAACAATTCACCCTGCACATTTTGAATCAATATCACCTTGCTAAACTTGCTCGGTTTGGCTTTCTTTTTGGCTTTAACAGGATAAAATTCTTGCTTACCCTCTGCATAAGCAATGCAGTCACTATTTATAGGACAGACCTCGCAGCTTGGGTGACGGCGGGTACATAAGGTGGCGCCCATATCCATCATCGCTTGGGCAAAATGTCCGCTATCCTCAGTAGGGGTCAGACGCTCAGCTAAAGCCCACAACGCTTTATTGGTCGCAGACTTAGTGATATCGCCATCAATACCGGCCCAGCGGGTAATCACCCGTTTGACGTTACCGTCACAGATCACCCCATAGCCATGTAGGCCCATGGCCACAATCGCCCCAGCCGTAGACTGACCCACACCTGAAATCGCCTCCCAATCTTCAACGGTTTGTGGAAAGCGGCCTGTTGTCTTAATAATTTCGACCAGCTGTTTGGCGCCTTTGTGTAAGTTGCGAGCACGGGCATAGTAGCCAAGCCCTGCCCAGTGTTCAGCCACTGTATCCCACTGAGCATTGGCCAAATCTTGTACGGTGGGAAACGACGTTATAAAACGCTGAAAATAGGGAATAACTGTGGTGACTTGGGTTTGTTGTAGCATCACCTCAGACAACCAAACGATATAGGGGTTTGGGGTATCTGTCTTATGCTGTTGCCATGGCAAGTCATGACGACCGCTTATATCAAACCAATTTAGAATGCGCGGAGCAAAGTCGGTGAGCTCAGCGTCACTGTGATTAAAGGTGTGTGGCTTGAGATGGGTGTTGGTATTAGTACTGGTGCTGGTATTAATATTGGTGTTTACGTTAGCGATTGGCTGGCTCATAAAGGCGACTGTCTTATTAAGGTTAAGCTACTTATATGGGGACAAATTAGAATTTTGCATGACCAAAAAAGAGCTGGGTTAACTCAATAACCCAACTCAGAATACGAAAACTGTTAATGCATCATCCACCTATTTGCGGTTCTTACGCGCCCGTTTTTTGCGTAGCTTTTTTTCTTCAATCTTGGCCAATCTGCGCTCTTCGGCCTCGGCGCGCAGCTGCTCAACCAACTTGTCCTCCTCGATACGCATGGCAGGCGTCTCAAGCGTAATACGCCCCAGTTGACCACTACGCAGCTCGTTAATCAAAATCTCAGACATCCGGTAAGTATCTACCACGCCGCCTTTTTTCAAAAAGCCGCGATTGCGCCCAGCCATCTCGAAGAACTCCCAATCGCTCTGCGGCAGCTCATCAATTTTATAACGCTCTTTTAGCAGCTCAGGATAGGCCTTAATGAGATATTCAGCGGTGTAGCCGGCCACATCAGAGAAGTCAAAAGCGGTATCTTTGATACCCCCTGTGGCGGCTAAGCGAAAGCCTGAGTTGGGGTTTTCAATTTTTGGCCACAGCATACCTGGCGTGTCATAGAGCATGATGTCGTCATCAATTTTGATCAGCTGTTGTGACTTGGTGACCGCTGGCTCGTCACCGGTTCTGGCGATACTACGACCTGCCAACGTATTGATCAGCGTTGATTTACCGACATTAGGAATTCCCATAATCAGCACTTTAATTTGACGTCCTGTGCCGACTTTATTGGGTATCAGGTCTTTACACATCTGTATGATACGCTTGACGTCATTAGCCTTGTTGTCATCACAGGCGATGGCTTTAACTTGGCTTTGTTGTTCTAATTGTTCAATCCAAATCTGTGTGAGTTCTGGGTCAGCAAGATCCGCTTTGTTGAGAATTTTAATCACCGGCTTTTGAAAGCCCGCCTCATTACTACGTAGGGCAGCAACCATGGGGTTTTCACTACTAAATGGAATGCGGGCATCAATAACTTCAATGACCACATCCATATCGGGCATGATTTCTTTGATTTCGTTACGGGCTTTGTTCATGTGGCCTGGGAACCACTGAATACTTGGGTTTTGTATCATTACTCAGTTAACCTTTATCTAGTTTTTGCGCATTCGCTTAAGTTTACACTATTCGGCTTTAAGATGCGCTGTGGCTGAGGTTGGCACATTGCTATGTAAGACAAATAGAGCACAAAATAAAGACGCTCAACTGTGGCAGCGAGCGCCTTTATTTCATTACAGATATAGCCAAAATGTAAGATGGCTAATTTTGGCAGAGTCAGAGCGTGCCCCGACAGCTGCTTATTTTAAATTTGCCGTCATAAAGTCAATCATCTTATCCCAGCTTTGGTTCGCCGCTTTTTCGTTATAGCCCAAGTCTACCCCGTTTTCTTCAGCGCGTTTGTCCGCATTAGGGTTGGTAAAGCCATGCTTGGCATCATCATAGACGTCTACGGTGTAGTCCACACCCGCATTATCAAGCTCTTGCTTTAAGCCATCAATGGCCTGCATCGACACCATGCTGTCATCACGGCCATGAGCGATGAGCGCTTTGGCGGTAAACTTACCCTTTTCGGCAGGCTGTTTTGGGGTAGGGTTGCCGTGGAAAGTGGCGACGGCTTTTACTGGCATGCCTTCACGGGCCATATCCAGTGCTATTTTACCTCCGAAGCAATAACCCACTACGCCTAGGCGTTTGCCATCTACGGGCAGTTGATCGGCAAAGTCATTTAAAATAGCGCGGCAGCGGCCCATCAGCTTGTCTTGATCCTCTAACATTTGAGTCATCCATTCATTGGCTTGGGCGGCATCAGTGGTCAGTTTACCTTCACCATAAATGTCCATCGCAATGGCAGCAAAACCTGCCTTGGCCAGACGTTCAGTCACTTCGCGCGGGTGCTCTACCACCCCCCACCATTCGGGCGCTACTAAAATACCGGGCACTGAGCTCTCATCAGTGGCTGATTCAGGTAGCGCTATATAGCTGATAAGCTCCATGCCATAGTCTGCTGTGGTTTTGATTTCGTAGGTTTTGATACTCATGTTATTTCCTTATTGATTATGGGGTTATTGTTTTTATGAGAAGCAGTTGATTAAATATTTGCGTTATAACCCCTCATAACATAACAAAGATAGCGGCCTGTTTCGATTAAAGAAATGTGAACACGGTTTACTCTTTGCTATCGGTTTGTATTGATTCGCCTGCGTGAATCGATTAGGCTGCTGTTTATCGTTAGGCCACATGTCAATCACAAAAATCGTGCTGGTGTTGTTAGGTGGCACTAATCTGAACCATATAACGAGGAATTATCGTGAGTGAAGCGCAGTTAAGAGCTAATTTTTGGCAACATTATCCGCTACATGAGCTGAGCACAGCTGAATGGGAGGCTTTATGTGATGGCTGTGGGGGCTGCTGTCTGGAGAAGTTTTTGGACGATCCAGATGAGCCATACGAAGTAGAGTATACGGATGTGGCGTGTAAGCTACTTGATTGTAGTACCGGCTATTGCTCCAACTATGAGCACCGTCAGCAGTTCGTGCCTGAGTGTGTGTCTTTGACTGCAGATAAGCTGCCAGACATGATGTGGCTGCCCAGCAATTGTGCTTATAAACGTATTTACTTGGGAGAGGGGCTGCCCAGCTGGCACTTACTGCTTACCCAAGATATTGAATTGACCAGACAGGGTATGCGTCGGGCAGGCGTGGGGGTGGCAGGCCGCTGTGTCAGTGAAGATTTTGTAAATGAAGATGAGTTGGAGGAGCGCATTGTGCGCTGGATACAGGCTTAGGTGTGATGAAATTTAAGTAAGTCACGCACAAAAAAAGGCGCCCTAAGGCGCCTTTTTTTTGTTTTAAATTCGGGTGTCATCGACTGTCGTTGTTAACTGACTTATAGATAATAACTGGTAGATAATAACTGGGTTATGACGCAGTCTAGTTAACAAACTCAGGATAAGCTTCTTGACCACATTCAGCAATATCAGCGCCTTCATACTCTTCTTCTTCAGAGATACGTAGACCGACCACCGCTTTAAGCACGCTCCAAACAATCAAGCTACACACAAATACCCAACCGAAGATAACCGCAGCGCCGCCTAATTGACCTAGGAACGTGGCACTATCATTGGTCAGTGGCACAATCATCACCCCAAAGAAGCCGGCCACGCCATGCACTGAGATAGCACCAACGGGGTCATCAATTTTCATTTTATCTAAGATTAGAATTGAGCAAACCACAATGATACCTGCCATCATACCGAACACAGTGGCCAGTAGTGGTGTTGGGGTATCTGGACCTGCAGTAATGGCAACTAAACCTGCTAACGCACCGTTTAAGAGCATGGTCAAATCAGCTTTACCAAAGATTAAGCGTGCAAGTAATAGAGCACCGATAGCGCCACCTGCAGCAGCAGCATTGGTATTTAAGAACACCATTGCCACCGAGTTTGCGCTGGCAATATCACCAAGCTTCAATACAGAGCCGCCATTAAAGCCAAACCAACCTAACCATAAGATAAGGGTACCTAAGGCAGCAAGGGGTAAATTTGCCCCAGGAATGGCACGGATTTCGCCATTTTTGCCATATTTTCCTTTACGAGCGCCAAGTAACAACACGCCTGCTAGGGCCGCTGCTGCACCCGCCATATGAACAATGCCTGAGCCTGCAAAATCGACGAAGTTTAGCTCACCAATAAAAGGTACCGCATTGCCGCCCCAAGTCCAGCTACCCTCCATAGGATAAATAAATCCGGTCATCACAATAGCGAAGGCGAAAAATACCCACAGCTTCATACGTTCTGCTACTGCGCCTGATACGATAGACATACAGGTAGCGACGAAGACCACTTGGAAGAAGAAGTCAGAGGCAGCTGAATAAACCGCATCTCCCTCAAAACCATTTTTTGCAGAGTCTGCTAAAGCATCAGCCACGAGGGTTTCGCCGCCAGCAATACCATTTAAGAAGAAGCCGCCATCATACATAATATGATAGCCACAAATGAGGTACATGGTACAAGCAATGGCAAAAAGGCCGATGTTTTTGGTTAAAATTTCGGTGGTGTTTTTAGAGCGAACTAGGCCTGCCTCTAGCATGGCAAATCCTGCCGCCATCCACATGACTAAGGCGCCACACACTAAAAAATAAAAGGTGTCGAGAGCGTATTGTAGTTCAAAAATCTGGTTTTCCATGATGATTCCCCCTTGGAATGCGATCGGATAGTGGCTTAATATCATTTATAGTGGTCATTTAAGACGTTGCTCTTAAATAACCGAAATGAGCGCTGTCATAACCACAGCTTAGATAGCGTCAGGACCCGTTTCGCCAGTACGGATACGAATAACTTGCTCAAGTGGGGATATAAAAATCTTACCATCACCAATTTTGCCAGTGCTTGCAATGCGAGTAATCGCTTCGATGGCAGGCTCTACCATCTCGTCAGTCACCGCAACTTCTACTTTTACTTTGGGTAAAAAGTCGACCACATATTCTGCACCGCGGTACAGTTCAGTATGACCCTTTTGGCGCCCGAAGCCTTTAACTTCAGTGACGGTTACACCTTTTACACCGATTTCAGAGAGTGCTTCACGCACATCATCTAGTTTAAAAGGCTTTAATACAGCTGTAATCAATTTCATAGGAAGTCCTTATTAATGATTCTGATAGTGTCTGGCGTGATAGGTGAATGTCACCATTTATCGATACCACAAGCACTGATCACTTTGATGTCATTGTTTCAAGAATTGTGCCAACCAAAAACGAAGGGGGAAGACGTTTTTGGGGCTTAAATTGCATCAAAATAGTGCATAAAACCCTATAATGCACCAAAATATGTTGCACCATATCAGCCAATAACCGAATTATTATAGCGAAGTTTGATTGTATAAGGTTAGCCATTAGTGACTAATTTGTGAAAGCTAGATTTAGCTGTTTCTTGTTAAGAAATTAAAGATCATAAAGGAGTGTCTCGTTTTAGACTCAATCAAGCCTAGATAAGGCGATGGCCTATAAGCCATCACACAGGCTACATTCGAGGGTAGAGTAAATAAGGGGTGCGACTGGCACTTAAGAGTTTTCGAGTGTTACTGCCATGCAAAAACTCATGCAGTCTTGACTCGCCAAAGGCGCCAGTAATGAGCATATCCAGCTCATGTTGCTGCTGATAATACATCAAGGCTGCCGTCACATCACGGCCTTCAATCAACGCCTTTTTACACTGGATACCTGACTGGGTAAGGCGGGCATAGGCTTCCCGTAGCGCATCTTTATTGCGCTCATTCTCTTCACCAACCATAACCACATGCAAGCTGGTATTGCGCACCAAGGCATTGCTACATAGCCAGTCTAGTAGTGCATGACAGGTGGGTCGATTGTCGAAGGCGAACAAAGCTGTCTTGGGGGCTTTAAAGGTTTCATGAGTGACCAAGGTGGGGCAGCGGCTGGCACGAATCAATTGTGACAACGTGTCTTTACAGGTGACTTGATGACCAATGACCACCAATTGTGCACTTTCATCGACATAATCTAAGCTTTCGGCAATGGAAGCGTGGCGGTGCAAGGTATACAAATGGTGCTGATACCGACCTTGCTGCTGCTCGCAGTAGCTTTCGGCCTGCTTTAACAGTAGTCTACCTTGATCACGTAGCTTACCATTGCTGTCTTTTTCTTCTAAAGCCAACTGGTTTAGCAAGTGATTGCCATCATCTGCCACCAGGCAGCCGGAGTAATCCACAGCTGCTTTGCGGTGTACGCTGGGTGCAGCATGTAGCAAGCCTACGGGTGCTTGCAGCATTTTGGCCGCCCACAGACTGGCATTGAGCACAGCTTGGACGTGGCTGGGACAATCTAGGCAGGCAATCACACTATCAGGGCGTAAATTACTCATATCACTCACTCAGCTTAACAGGCATAGAGATAACGTAAACTAAAAATCCCACTCAGGCAATGCCAAAGCAGGATTTATAACCAAAACTTTAATAAACTCAGTGTTTATCTATTTATAAGCATCTTATTAAGCATCAAATAAATAAGCTCATGGTCATTAATCTAACAGACCAATATCACGGCGATCGTGCACTGAGAATTTATCAATTAGGGTGCGACTGGCACTATTGAGTCCCACCACTTTAACATCAATCCCTTCGCGTTGAAAACGAATCACCAGCTTATCTAAGGTATCAACCGCAGTCACATCCCAAAAATGCGCTTGGCTTACATCAATCACCACTTGATCAAGCGCCTCTTTGGTGTCGAAGCTGTCTAAGAATTGAGTGGTGGAGCTGAAGAACACTTGGCCGTGAACATAGTAATAACGGGTGTTATTGGTTTCATCGTATTCACTTAATACGCTTAAAAATTGCCCGATTTTATTGGCAAAAAACAGCGCAGATAACAACACCCCAACCAATACCCCATACGCCAAGTTATGCGTAAATACTGTGGTAATTACGGTGGCCACCATCACCACGTTAAAAGAGACAGGATGGGTTTTAAACTCACGCAGCGACTCCCAGTTAAATGTACCAATAGATACCATAATCATTACGGCGACCAGCGCTGCCATTGGGATTTGACTCACCCAGTCGCTTAAGAACACCACCATAATGAGCAGCACAACCCCTGCGATAAAAGTCGATAAGCGGGTACGGCCGCCTGATTTTACGTTAATCACAGACTGACCAATCATGGCACAACCAGCCATACCACCGAAAAAACCTGACGCAACGTTGGCAATACCTTGGCCACGGCACTCACGGTTTTTGTCACTGGTGGTATCGGTCAAGTCATCAACGATGGTTGCGGTCATCATCGACTCAAGCAGACCGACAATAGCCAAAGCGATGGAGTAGGGGGCGATAATCAGTAAGGTATCTAGAGTTAAAGGGATATCAGGCAACAAAAACATCGGCAGCGTATCAGGCAGCTCGCCCATATCGCCGACGTTACGGATATCTAACCCCATGTACAACGCCACGGCAGTCAAGCCAACAATGCAAATCAGCGGTGAGGGGATAAGTTTACCGATTTTTGGAATCAGTGGAAAACCATAGATAATGGCCAGACCTGCTGCGGTCATGATATACACCGGTAAGCCGACTCTATCTACCGCAGGGTTGAGCTCTGGTAGCTGCGCCATAAAGATTAAAATGGCCAGCGCATTAACAAAGCCAATAACCACAGAGCGCGACACAAAGCGCATGAGGTTACCGAGCTTAAATACCCCCATAAAAAACTGAATGACACCGCACAATAAAGTGGCAGCGAGCAGGTATTGTAAGCCATGATCTGCCACCAAGGTCACCATGACCAAGGCCATTGCTCCGGTGGCTGCTGAAATCATACCGGGGCGGCCACCGACGAAGCTGATGACGACGGCGATACAAAAGGAAGCGTATAGCCCCACTTTCGGATCTACGCCTGCAATAATAGAAAAGGCAATGGCTTCTGGAATGAGGGCCAAGGCGACCACCAGTCCAGAAAGCACATCGCCCCGCACATTTGAAAACCACTCGTCTCGTAGCGTATTTATTGAAAGTACTGTCATAGGTTTGAATCGATTATTTGTTAGGTTATCTATCAAATCACTGTGATTTTCATAAGATCAGGTAGCGGTGCTAAACAGTGTGCCAAATTTAGGGTAGACTGTATTAAGCAACATACGTTTTATAGCGCATGCGCTCCGGCAGCAAGATTCTCATAAAATATTCACAGCACAAAAGTGGTGCTAAGATGAAATGACGTTCAACTCACAGTTAACTATAGTTTTACAGTTGACTGCCAAAGAGAAGTATCCGCCAGTATGGGACAAAGGCTTTGTCATTTAAGCAGATTTTTATTGACCTTAATGCCAAAAAAAACGCTTTTTAGTGCAACAAAACGTCAGTAAATTAAGTCTATTGAGGCAGGGGTCATGGTAGAATAAATACCTTGTGCCCACACCCTGACCTATGTGGCTATTTTATCATTATTAAGCCGCCCTGTGGACACACACAGCGCGCCACAAGTTGGCCAAACTAAGTAAGCCTAGGAAGTTATGAGTGCTATTGTGGCAGTCATAGTTACCAATTGCTACAAAAAAATGGGTGCATCATATCACAATAAAGAGACAAGGACAGACCATGAGTACTGACCCAACCGTTACCCCATCCCAGAACAAACAAAGCACAGACTATGTGTCACATACCCGCACGCCTCATCGAAGCCATAGTAGCGAAAAAGATGCGGTGTCGCATTACACCCCTGCGCATACAGATCAAACTGAGCCACAAAGTGGTGGCCTGATTCAAAAAGGCGAGGGGCTACAGGTGGTAATCGGTCTGGGTCAATCAGGTTTGGCCACAGCCAACTATCTGGCCCGCCGCGGCTATAAGGTGGCGGTAACTGATGGCAATAGTGCCCCTAAGCTTGCTGAGCAGTTAGAGCCGAATATCAGCATTCGTGCATTTGGTGACATTGATGCAGAACTGTTGTTACAAGCCTCACGTATCATTATTAGCCCAGGGGTATCGCTGGCGACACCGGCTGTGGCGGCGGCTAAACAGGCTGGCATTGCCATTGTGAGTGATATTCAGCTGTTTAAAGAAGCGTGCAAGGCGCCGATTGTTGCCATTACCGGGTCTAATGCCAAAAGTACCGTCACCACTTTGGTGGGTCAAATGGCCAAAGATGCAGGCGTGAAGGTGGGCGTTGGTGGCAATATTGGGGTACCGGCGCTGAGCCTATTAGAAGATGAGGCGCTTGGGGAGGCCATGCAGCTTGCGGTATTAGAGTTGTCGAGCTTTCAGTTAGAGACAGTGACCAATCTTGGCGCAAAAGTGGCTACTGTGCTTAATATGTCGCCGGATCACTTAGACCGTCATGGCGATATGCTCGGCTACCATCAAGCCAAGCACCGTATCTTCCAAGGGGCACAGTCGGTCGTGGTTAACCGTGATGATGCCTTGTCTCGCCCTTTAATTGCGGATAATACGCCGCGTCTAAGTGTCGGATCTGGCGCCCCTGATTTGGGCGAATATGGTCTAATTACAGAAGGCGATGGGCGCATTTATTTGGCCAAAGGCACTGAGAAGTTATTGGCCGCAGATCAGCTCAAAGTTAAAGGCAAGCATAATCTGGTTAATGCATTAGCCGCCTTGGCGCTTGGAGAGCTTGCTGGCTTGCCAAAACAGAGCATGTTAAAAACGTTACAAGAGTTTTCTGGACTGCCACACCGCTGTCAATTTGTGGATAATGTGGCGGGCGTGGATTATTTCAATGATTCTAAAGGCACCAATGTCGGCTCAACTTTGGCGGCCATTTCGGGTTTAGGCTCAGTGTATGGCAATCAAAGTGGCGCTAAGACCAAGTTGATGCTGATTTTAGGCGGGCAGGGCAAAGGTCAGCAGTTTGGCGAGCTTGTGCCTTTAATTAATAAATACGTCAGCCAAATCCTACTGATAGGACAAGATGCCGAGCTAATAGAGTCGCATTTGCAGCAGGCCAATTTAAGTGGTGATGTCGAGACTCATCAGTGCCATGACTTGGCTCAGGCGATGACGAAAGCAAACAGCTTATTATCGAGCAGCCTATCACAAGTAACTGCCGTTTTATTATCGCCTGCTTGTGCCAGCTTAGATCAGTATCCTAGCTATGCTAAGCGTGGTGAGCACTTTTGTGAGCTGGTAGTTAAGCTCAAAGATTAGTTTGACCATTTAATAATTGCCTAACATATCGCGCTTTATCACGTGTTAGGTACTTATAAAAAGATAGAGGCTTGGCCTTTATCCTCATTTAACATACAGTTTTAAGTACAGTTGATCTTCTATGGCAAAAAATACTGCTAATGCATCGGGTTATACCCCCAATGCTCTCTCCAAACGTAAGCGTGACAAAACAGGCGTATTTTCATGGCCGTCAGCCAGTAGCGTGCTGCTGGCCAGTGTCGGTAGCTTGATGGTACTGAGCCTAATTATGGTGGCATCGGCCTCCATTCCTTTTGCCAATATGCACGATATTGACCAGTTGTACTTCTTTAACCACCAATTAATGTATATGACCATGGGTCTGGTGGCCGGCTTTATGGCCTATAAGGTGCGCCTGCCTTGGATTTATGACATGCTGTCGCTGGCTTCAGCGTTGGTGGTGGTCATATTATTGCTGTTGGCAACTTTAGCGTTTGGTGATGCTATTAATGGCTCAAAGCGCTGGATTGAGCTGGGCTCTTTTAACTTCCAAGTCGCTGAGCTGGTTAAGTTGGTCATGGTGTTGTTCACCGCAGACTTTGTGGTACGCCGTGGCAATGAAGTGCGTCAAGGCTATGGTGGTATTGCCCGTATGGGTATCGTGGTGACAATCTTAGCGGCGCTGTTTTTGTCACAGCCTGACTTTGGGTCTTTGGTCATCATCATTGGTACCATCTTGGCCATATTTTTTGTGGCGGGAGCGCCCCGCAGTCAGTCTATTTTCTTATTAATTGGGGTATTAATTGGGGCCGCCTATGCGGTTATGTTCCAAGAATACCGGATGACGCGAGCCAGCTCCTTCTTAGATCCCTTTGATGATATCCAAGGCTCTGACTATCAGTTGGCCCGCAGTTTGATTGCTTTTGGCCGTGGTGAAATTACTGGGGTAGGCTATGGTGAGAGTGTCCAAAAATTGGCGCATTTGCCTGAAGCCCATACTGACTTTTTATTGGCGATTACTGCCGAAGAGTTGGGCTTTGTTGGCGTATTGACGGTATTGTTTTTGGAGGCGATGGTTATTGTCAGTGCGATGCGCATCAGCTATATTGCGCTAAAAAATCGCCAGATGCGCTTAAGTTATACTGCCTTTGGCTTTGCGACCATCTTTATCGGTCAGGGCATTATTAACTCAGGCATGAACATGGGGCTGATGCCGACCAAGGGCTTGACTCTGCCTTTCTTTAGCTATGGTGGTTCCTCTATGTTGGTGAGTTTAATCATGGTTGGCTTACTACTAAACATCTATAAACTCAGTCCACAAATCCCGTCAGCGCAGTGCCGTCACTATTAATAGAGGCTATTAAAGTGTCCGTACTAATGGGGATGCTTGGATAAATTAGCCGTTTTGTTCAAGACAAAAATAAGCTTAATAGCGATCTATTAAGCTTATTTTTTTGCTGTGATTTTTAAAATAAGGGAGAGCGGTTCGCCGGTAGCGCACATGGCTGGGCTAAGGGTGGCATATCATCGGGCATAGAGAGCCGCATTTGGCACAGCTTATGAGCTGCGGCCTAAGCGGCTTTGGTTGTGTAGCGGGGTGTGTTGCCACTGCTGAGTGGCTTGCTTGAGCATCAGCTCAGGGGTGTCTATCTCGACCTCAGGCTGTTTTAACAACAGCAGTGCGTGCTGGATTAACCGCTGACAATGGTGCTTGCTTGAGGTATCAATGGGGGTGGCTAGATTCTGTTTAGACAGCTTTTGGCCGTACTGATTTTCCACCAATGGTAGGTGATACCAGTGCGCGACTGCTGGTAGCGTTAGGTACTGCATAATTGCAATTTGGGCTGGGGTGAGCGGCAAGATATCTAGGCCACGCATCACATGGGTAATGCCTTGTAGGCCGTCATCGACACTGGCGGCCAAAAAGTAATTTATGGTGCCATCGGCGCGGCGCAGTACCACATCACCTAAGCGTCGCTGCGGATTGGCCCACTGCATGCCTTGAATGCCATCTAAGAACCCAATACTGTAATCAGGCAGCTCAATGCGTACCTTTTTGCCTGCCAAGCTTTGGCTTTTTTGGTCAACATGGCGGCGTAAGGAAGCCTCAGGCAAGCAGTATCTGGGATAAATCTCATGTCCCGCTAACTGCTTACGTGAGCATTGGCAGCCATAAACGCGCGGCAATAAGGTGTCTTCGAGCAGCTCGTTATAAATGGCTTCACGCTGAGATTGATACCACACCTCGCCATCCCAGTGTAGTCCTAGGCGCTCTAGATCGAGTAAGATTTGGTGGCTAAATTCAGGCAAACAGCGCTGATGGTCAGTGTCTTCGATACGTAGCAGCCAGCGGCCGCCGATAGATTTGATATGACAATAGCTGGCAATGGCTGTGGTTAACGAGCCCAAATGCAGCGCACCTGTGGGGGAGGGAGCAAAACGGCCCACAGCTGGCTTAGTAAAAGTAGCGGCAGGCCTATTGAGTATTGATACTGGCATCACAAAAACTTAACGGGGCAATCGGTATTGATTATGAATGGCCCCAGTTTTGACGTTCTTTGATTTCAGCCAATGTTTTGCAATCGATGCACTGTGTTGCGGTAGGGCGTGCTTCTAAGCGGCGCAAACCGATTTCTACACCACAAGTTTGGCAAAAACCATAATCGCCGCTGTTAATCTCAGCCAATGATTTGTCAATTTTACGGATAAGCTTACGCTCGCGATCACGAGTACGCAGTGCTAACGCAAATTCTTCTTCTTGGGTGGCGCGGTCGTTGGTGTCTGATAATGAAGCCGACTCATCTTGAATATAAGTCTTAGTACTTTCAGCATCGCCTACCAGCTGTGCTTTCCATGTCTTAAGAATATTTTCAAAATGTTCAAGCTGGGCATCTGACATGTACTCTTCATCTGCTTTAGCTTCATAAGGCTTAAAAGTTAGGTCGTCAGTAGCAGTTTGATTCATGACAGTTTCCTATATCCATTTTGTAGGGGGTGCCAAATAAAAATAATTGACTCTTATATCACATTTCTTTTTTTATTACTAGGACAATTATATGAGGTCTTTTGCCCCTTTTTTCAATAGTAAGGCGGCAATTATCATGGAGTGACTATAAATTTGAAGTTGATTATCCTGCATTATCTTCAAGCCTAACTACCCAGCTTTGCAAGGTACCATTGGCTTTTAAGCTCAGCCAGCGATAGCCGGGTTTTGCCTCATCATCCAAAGTAAAGTCATCACAGCCAGGCTTAAATTGATAGCCCGTTGAGGGCGTGCTATATAACTGCACGCCTTGGTAGCTCCTCGTTGAGCTTTGATGCACATGACCGCCTATCACAGCTTTTAAGGCATTAAAGGGGGCGACAGTTTGCCAAAACTCAGTAGCATCTTGGGTAATGTGCGCATCTATCCAAGCGGAGTGCATTGGAAGCAGGTGATGATGCATGGCAATTATGACAGGATGATGACTATTTGCTAATTTTTGAGAGAGCCAGTACAGATTTTTGTTACCTATACGGCCAAAGATTTGCCCCGGTACACTGCTGTTTATAAAAAGTATTTCCCAGCCATTAAGCTTCATACTATAGCGAGACAGTAATCTAGAGTCAGGCTCATGCGGCTCAAAGCTGCGCTGCTCAAAAGGCAGATCCTTACCAATCTCATCGGTGACATCATGATTACCAGCGATACAAGCAAAGGGAATGCCACTTTGGTGTAGTCTTTGATACAGATGCTGGTAGAGCTGCGGATGGATCTCACTCACCAAGTCTCCGGTAACGACAATTAAATCACAGCGCACATCCTCGCTTAACGCTTGTGTCAAACATGCCTCGAAGCTTGCGTAATTATGGATAACTGGTGTGACACTATGGTTAATCGCATCCACACTGTGGGGGTCGCCACGCTTGGCGCTGTTATTTTGACAAATGCCGGTTATGGTCTGATGAGCCAAGTCTTTGTTGATATCTTGCTCATGGGTAGCTTTGGGCGTGTCAAAATACAGATGTAAATCGGTCAACTGTAATATATTGACCGTACCATCGTCTGTGCTTATCTCAGTGGGCGGATGATAATCGGTTGGCTCGGAAAGACGACCGTTGTCAGCGACTTGTGTATGACGTGGGCTAACAGAGTGAGGCAATGGCGCCATGGCAAACTCCCAAAAAATTAAACCGTAACCAAAAGGCGACTAGAGGGCGCGAGATGCGACAAAAGCGGCAAAAAATGCCAAGGCCAATCCCAATACAATGGCCAAACCGGTTTGAATATCAAGTAAGACACTGCCCCAAACCCCGCCGGTGACAGCAAGCTGTGCCAAGATGACGGCGATAATCACCATTTGTTTCGGTGAATGGGCGAATAATCGGGCAGTCAGCGCCGGTAAAATAAGCAGACCGCTAATTAATAAGCTGCCCACCGCTTGGAGCGCCAGCGCACAAAATCCGGCCAAAACGCCCATAAAAAACAAGCGCTGACGTGTGGCTTTAATACCCGCCACTTGTGCCAAATCAGGATGGGTGGCCAAAATCACTTGCGGGCGCCAAATCACAGCCAAAACAACAATACCCACGCCGACACAGGCCGACAATAATGGTAAATCAGTCCAGCTTACCTCAAGCAGGTTGCCAAATAAATAACTGAGCACATTAGATTGCATCTGGGTTAGCTGCGTTAAGGTGAGCAGTCCCAGACACAATAAGGTTACCGAGACGACAGCCAGTAGCGCATCATTGGGCAGGCGCACATCTTCGAGCCACAATAGGCCGACCACCACCAACACACTGACCAAAGCAATCCCTATGCCAAAGGGCAGATGCCACAAGGCGGCCAGTGCCACCCCAAATAACGTACCGTGAGCGAGCGCATCAGCAAAAAACGACATACGCCGCCACAATACCAAGCAGCCCAAAGGCGCCGATAATAAGGCCAATAAGCTGCCAGCAATCCAAGCAGGCGCAATGATATCAAGCCATTCAGTTAGCATAAACGCGGTTATTCCACAAAGGTTACAGAAGAAGTAGGACTCGCAACACGCAAGCGGCGGCCCATGATTAAACAGCCCAGTTTCAAACGGCCAAAGATATATCGCACCTAGGCTCAATGCTCATGCGGTGCATGATGCTGACACTCGTGCGGCTGATGAATATAGGGCTGCTCGTATTGATGACCAAAAAGCTTTTTGAATTCTTGAGATACGCCCAAGTCGCTGGGCTGCCCTTCACAGCAGATGTGTTTATTGAGACAAATGACTCGGCGACTGCCACGCATCACCCAGTGTAAATCATGAGAGACCACCACCATGGCACACTGCAAAAAAGGTGGTAAGTCATCGATAAACTCATACAGCCAGCGCTCGCTTTCAGGATCTAAGCCTTGCATCGGCTCATCTAAGATAAGCAGGTCGGGTTTACTGAGCAATGAGCGTGCCAGCAAAATACGCTGGGTCTCACCGCCTGACAGATGGATAACTTGCTTCTTAAGAAGAGGGGTAACGGACAGACGCTGATACAAAAAAGCCTGCTGCTCAGCAGTCAGCCGGTTTTTGGTCTGTGCCAATAAGTCTTGCACTCGTAGCGGCAGTATGGCGGGTATGCTAAATTTCTGGGGTACATAGCCAATCTCAAGCTTGGGATGGCGTTTGATGTGCCCTGAAGTGGGGGTCAATAGTCCCAAAATAAGCTTCATTAAGGTGGACTTGCCAGCGCCGTTGGGGCCGATGACGCTGATTTTCTCACCGCGCTCAATACTAAGACTGATATTGCTTAGTAGCACCTTTTGTGCCGGGTCATCAGCCAGTGCTAAGGACTCAGCTTTGGCAGAGCGGGCACCTTTAAGCCAGCCGGAGAGTTTGCCTTTGCCCGGCTCAGAGACACCTTCTTGTCTATCTAAGCCTCGGCCGCTAATGCTAAAGCCTACGTTGTCCAAATGCATTAATACTGAGATTGACTCAGAAGCATTAACCTCAGCGGCAAGCTTTGTGATATTTATCCCAGCGCTGGGTATAACACTGGCCTTAGGCGGGTTAGGCTCTTTTATAAGGCTCATAGACTATCCTTGTACTACCGCATCGGCTAGGCTTGGCGAGCAGGTATGGCATAACCCTTTAAGCTCCATCACGCTTTGTTTGACCTCAAAGCCAGCTTGCTGCTTCACGTAGCTTGAAATCTCCTGAACGGGCATGCCGCTACATTCTTGTACCCGCTGACAGTCATTGCATAATAAGAATACGGCATTGTGCTCATCGCGGGGATGGCAACAGGGTACAAAGGCATTCAGTGAGGTCAATTGATGAATAAAGCCGAATTCTAACAAAAACTCTAAGGTTCGATAAATGGTCGGCGGCGCCACCATCTTGGCTTTATTGCCTTGATCTTGGGCGCGGCTGTCTTGCAGGCTTTGGATTAAGTCATAAGCACCAAGCGGCTTATCAGATTGCAAAATCAGCTGATAAACGGTGCGTCTTAAGGGTGTAAAACGGGCGCCTTTAGTCGCACAAAGTTGCTCAGCAGCCAATAGCCGATTCTCAATCTCGGCTTGAGTTAAAGCATGCACATCATGCAAGTGTGGGCCATGATGGTCACAGGGGGCGCTAATTACTGCGTCAGGGGCATTACTAGATACGCTCATAACTCACCTCAGAAGTGGGCCTTACAATAAATTTGTAAAAATGCTTAAAATTATATTAGTTATAGTATAACATATCTGTGTATAGATAGAGAATACTGTTTATTGACGCTATTTTACTTACGCGCGTCTGCTCGCCACTGCGTCATTAGTATTTGCCAGCTGCTTATCATTAATTGCCTTATCACAGAGAATAGTATGTTCCCAGCTCAGCCTAACACCGCCTTACACTCTTTATTATCAAAACAGTCATTATCTGTGCGTTTAAAGCAGTTAGCACGCGGGGTAGGGGCACTGTTATTAACCAGCGCAGCACTGACCACCTCTGCCAATGCTGCGGCGCCATCAACAGCCGCCGCCCCTATAGGGATTGACCAGCTGCCAGCTGCCATACGCGACAATACCCAGATTGCCATTAGTAACTATCCTTTGTTTTTACTCAGTGAAGCGGTCACCAAGGGCGCGCCCTCAGGCAAGCTTTTATTAGATCCAGGTGATGTGGGCCATCATGGCAGCCTAAGCCCCAGCGATATGAAGACGGTACAAGACAGCCGTTATGTGATCTGGTTTGGCAGTCAGCTAGAGTCCAATTTGGCCAAGCCTTTGGCAAAAACTCATAATAGTATTAGCTTATTTGGCCTAAAGGCTTTTCATCGTGAGCCGCTGCGTGATGTCAAAGCAGAGCCCATTGAAGGCACTTTAGATCCGCACATTTGGCTAGACCCCAATAATGCCAAAGCCATTACCCGAGCACTGGGCGCAATTTACAGTCGTGCCAATCCAGAGTACAAAGCGATTTATGCCGCCAACGTGCAACGCTTCGCACAGCAAATGGACAGAGCAGTACAACAGGCTTTCGTCAGCAGCAAATCGCCTCGACCTTATTGGGCGTATCATGATGCCTTTCACTATATAGAGCCGGCCCTTAATTTACGCTTAGCAGGGGCGCTTACCTCAGACCATCACCTACCACCCAAAGCCAGTCAATTTCATTGGTTAAAACAAAATCGCCCCAAGCCTACCATGTGTATGCTGTTGCAAGCAGACAGTAATCAAGGCGTGCTCAGCAAACTAAAACCTATTAATAGTACAGTGCAACAAGAAGACATGAGCGGCGCCACTGACTTTATCTCAGGCTGGCAAGCTTTGGCCAAAGACATCAATACGTGTATTGGCTAGAGCGGTATAAGCTGACGTTGAGTATTGTTAAGGTTGCTGTTAAATATTGCTTACAGTGTTGTATAAAAAAAGTATTTGACAAAACGATATTTTTTCCTTGCTTTAGGGAAAAGCGCTCTCTATAATAGTCGGCGTTTTGTATTACAGAAAAGCCATGTCAATTCAATCAAAAGCGCCACTACGCGCATCGCAAAGAAAAGAGCTGCAACGCCAAAAACTACGACGACAAGCTCGGCTTAGAGCCCTCGTTCTTCTAGTGATTATTGGTGCTGCCTGGATAATTGACTTTGCTTTTTTTAATAATACGACAAGCAATAACAGCGCTTATGCGTTTATTATCGCCAAAAGCGTGGCTTTAGGGGCGTTATTAAACTGGGTTGCCCAAACAGTCTTTGCTTGGTTTGTATTTCGCTATAGCGGTGCTCAAGCCAGACAAAATATAGTAGGCAGTTTATATTTTGGTCAAATTGTTAAATGGGTGATCGTTATTGCTGGATTTAGTCTTATTTTTATGACTATTAAGTCGCTTTCAGCCGCTGCTATCGTCGTGGGATTTATGACCATGCAGATAGGGCAGTTTTTAACCTTATGGAAAATCCGTTAGGGTCTGTGTATTCAAAGCATTCACCGCTGTCTAAACTTTGTAATCAAAGAGAAGGTGAGCAAGCTTAATACAGTTAAGCTTAAATTAGTGCTTAGCATTATCTGCTTTTAAACTGTCAATTAAAGGCGTAAATAGTGTATGATACGCTGGCAGTTTTGAGTAAGATAAAGTAACAGGTTTACAATCTGGAAATATTTATTAAATAAAATAAACGTTTTCTTTACACTTTTACCTCTCTACTTTAATATAAGTAGTGATTTTTTGAGCGCCGAAATTTAATTAGCAAAGAGTTCGAAATTACTATTTTTTGCTAATTAAATTAAAGGTTAACACACACTTATAAGAAGCTAAGATTATGGCAGCTGAAATAACCTCGACTGATTATATTGCTCACCATTTGACCAACTGGACTTATGGCTACTTGCCTGGCGAAGGCTGGAAAGTAGCTCATACTGCAAAAGAAGCCGGTGAGATGGGCTTTATGGCCATCCATTTGGATTCAATGCTTTGGTCAATTGGTCTGGGTATCGTGTTTTGCGCATTATTTTGGTTGGTTGCTAAAAAGGCGACCGCAGGTGTTCCTGGCAAGCTACAATCAGCGATCGAGATGATTGTTGAGTTTGTTGACACCAACGTTCGCGATTCTTATAACGGCACATCAAAGTTAATTGCGCCATTAGCATTAACAATCTTTGTGTGGATCTTCTTGATGAACTTGATGGACTTAATGCCCATCGACTACATTCCAGTACTTGCCCAAAAAGTGGGTGCTGCTATGGGCCATGATCCCCATCATGTGTTCTTTAAAATCGTACCAACTACTGATCCGAACATCACTTTAGGTATGTCGTTCTCAGTTTTTGCATTGATTATTTATTACAGCATCAAAGAAAAAGGTCTAGGCGGTTTTGTTGGTGAACTAACCCTTCATCCTTTCAGCGCTAAAAACCCAATTGCAAAGATTATTTTAATCCCAATCAACTTCATCCTAGAATTTGTTACTCTAATTGCCAAACCAATTTCACTTGGTCTACGTTTATTCGGTAACATGTACGCAGGTGAGCTGATCTTCGTATTGATTGCCTTAATGCCATTTTGGATTCAGTGGGCACTATCAGTACCTTGGGCAATTTTCCATATATTAATTATTACCCTTCAGGCGTTCGTATTTATGATGTTAACGATAGTTTATCTATCACTAGCGTCACAAACCGAACATTAATTAAAGTTTTTCTTAGGTAAATGAGGATACATCAATGGATCCAGTATTAGGTGGTTACACAGTTATCGCAGTTGCATTACTAATCGGTTTTGGTGCTCTAGGCACAGGCATTGGTTTTGCTATCTTAGGTGGTAAGTTTCTAGAAGGCGTAGCACGTCAGCCTGAGCTTGGCTCACAGTTGCAAACTCGCATGTTCATTGTAGCCGGTCTTCTAGATGCGGTACCAATGATTGGTGTTGGTATTGCGATGTTATTATTATTCGCAAACCCTCTAGCTTAATTTAAACATCAGTGACCCCTGTTGACCATTCGAAGTAATTTTGAATTTTTATCAGATACCGAGTGGTCAATGATACTGATTTTTATTAATAAAGAGGTGATCGTGTGAATATTAATCTTACCCTAATCGGTCAGTCCATAGCGTTTGCAATTTTTGTTCTGTTTTGCATGAAGTTCATTTGGCCCGCTCTTATGGGTGCTATTAGTGAGCGTCAGCAAAAGATAGCTGATGGTCTTAATGCAGCCGAGAAGGCAAAAGCAGACTTAGCAAGTGCTGAACAATCAGTTGAGCAAGAACTTGCGACAGCGAAAGCGAAAGCTGCTGCACTGATTGAGCAAGCGAACAAAAGCGCTAACCAGCTTATCGAAGAAGCAAAAGCGCAAGCCCAAGTGGAAGGCGAACGTATTCGTCAACAAGCCCGTGAATCAATCGATCTTGAGATCAATCAAGCACGTGAAAGTTTACGTACTCAGGTTTCTGAGCTTGCCGTACTTGGTGCTGAGCAAATTCTAAAAGAAAAAGTTGATCAGCAAACGCACGCCAATATGCTTAATGAATTGGCTGCTAAGCTATAATTGATAGAGTTAAATTAAAAGCACTATTGTTCTTTCAGTTGATGTCAATCGGCTGAGCTAAGCGCTAATAATGCTGCAGTTTGCCACAGCGATGTTGTTGACTGTTCGTTATCACCTTAGTCCACAGTAGGGGTTAACTCTTATCAATAATCAATTTCTCATACCTGGTTTGTTTTATATAAAGTTTTACATAAAATATGGCTAAGAGGACATAATGGCTGAATTATCTACACTAGCGAGACCCTACGCCAAAGCAGCATTTGACTATGCCCATGAAAACTCAGTCATTGGTGAGTGGGAAGATTTCTTGTTTATCGCAAGCAGCGTGGTTGGTGATTCTGCCTTTGTGCAAATGCTAGAAAACCCCGCTATTACTGCTGAGCAAAAAGCTGACATGTTAGTTAGCATCTATGACGAGCAAGTAACCTCAACTGAGGAGACACCGCTTAAGTCTTTGCTTCTTAGCACTCAAAGTCATAAAGATGAGGCGCAGTCTAACCAAGCTCTTCCGGCCGCAACCCCTCAAATCAAAAACTTTGTGCACCAATTGGCCGAGCAAGAACGTTTGAGCTTAATACCTCAGGTATATGAGCAATTTCGCTTGCATCGTGCTCAAGCACTCAAACAAGTCAACGCATATGTGACGTCTGCTTATCCGCTAAGTGAGACACAGCGTGTCATGATTCAAAAGCGCTTAGAAGAATCTTTAAAAGCATCTGTTATTATTCATGAAGATGTAGATCCTAGTTTATTAGCGGGTGCCACTGTTAAAATTGGCGACAAGCTTGTTGATGACTCGGTGCGTGGAAAATTAAAACAGTTAAAAACACAGCTAACTGCTTAACGCATAATTAAAAATAATAATAGTGGCCCAACACGGCTTACTGTATACATACAGGCTATTATTAAAGTACTTATAACAGTAACTTTTGCCTAATAATAACAGTTACTAAGTACTAATAAACCGGCGAGTAAGCAGGCAATCACAAATTAAAGGAAACAAGGCAATGCAACAATTGAATCCAGCAGAAATCAGTCAACTGATTAAGCAGCGTATTCAAGACCTTGATACGAGTGCAACCGCTAAAAATGAAGGCACTATTGTCAAAGTATCTGATGGTATTGTTCAGATTCATGGTCTTGAAGATGCGATGTACGGTGAGATGATTGAGTTTGAAGGCGATGTCTATGGTATGGCATTGAACCTTGAACAAGACTCCGTCGGTGCGGTTGTTTTGGGTGATTACCTAGGTCTTCAAGAAGGTCAAAAAGCTTACTGTACTGGCCGTATTTTAGAAGTACCAGTAGGTCCTGAATTATTAGGCCGCGTGGTTGACGCCTTAGGTAACCCTATTGATGGTAAAGGCCCAATCAACGCTAAGCTAACTGATAAAGTTGAAAAAATCGCCCCTGGTGTTATCGCTCGTCAATCTGTTGATGAGCCAGTAATGACCGGTTATAAAGCGGTTGATACCATGATTCCAATCGGTCGTGGTCAGCGTGAGCTTATCATTGGTGACCGTCAGACCGGTAAAACTGCTATGGCCATCGACGCCATTATTGCTCAGAAAAACTCTGGCATTAAGTGTGTGTACGTAGCCATCGGTCAAAAACGCTCAACCATCGCAAACGTAGTACGTAAGCTTGAAGAAACTGGCGCTTTAGCCTACACAACTGTGGTTGTGGCTTCAGCTTCTGAGCCTGCAGCACTTCAGTACATCGCGCCATACTCTGGCTGTACTATGGGTGAATACTTCCGTGACCGTGGTGAAGACGCGCTAATCGTTTATGATGATTTATCAAAACAAGCGGTAGCTTATCGTCAGATTTCGCTACTACTACGTCGTCCACCAGGTCGTGAAGCTTATCCAGGTGACGTTTTCTATCTTCACTCACGCCTATTAGAGCGCGCATCACGCGTAAACGCAGCGTATGTTGAAGAGTTCACTAACGGTGAAGTAAAAGGTCAGACCGGTTCTTTAACCGCACTACCTATTATTGAAACTCAAGCAGGTGACGTATCTGCATTCGTACCAACCAACGTAATTTCTATTACTGATGGTCAGATCTTCTTAGAATCAAGTCTATTTAACTCAGGTATTCGTCCTGCAGTTAACGCCGGTATCTCTGTATCACGTGTTGGTGGTGCCGCTCAGACTAAGATCATTAAGAAATTATCTGGTGGTATTCGTACTGCATTGGCTCAGTATCGTGAATTGGCAGCGTTTGCTCAGTTTGCATCTGACCTTGATG
Source organism: Psychrobacter sp. YP14 (assembly GCF_003209315.1). NCBI lineage: Bacteria > Pseudomonadati > Pseudomonadota > Gammaproteobacteria > Moraxellales > Moraxellaceae > Psychrobacter > Psychrobacter sp. YP14. The sequence continues at coordinate 236,092 of NZ_CP029789.1, forward strand.
ACGCGACCAAGCAACAGCTTGATCACGGTGAGCGTGTTACCGAATTAATGAAGCAGAAGCAGTATCAACCAATGTCAATTGCGGAACAAGCCGCGGTTATCTTCGCCTCGAACGAAGGTTACTTAAGCGCTATTCCTGTTGAGAAAATTGGTGCATGGGAAGAGGCTTACCTACGTTACATGTATGACGAGCAAGCTGACTTGATGCAAGAGATTAACGACACTGCAAACTATAATGATGATATTGCGGGCCGATTAAAATCTTCAGTTGAAACGTTTTTACAAAACCACACTTTCTAAGTAACAAGGGTGCGATCAGCTTAGCTGGTCGCACTATTTGAAGTGTGACGTTTCAAGATTAATCCTCATTTAAACCCCGCCGAATTGGAAATGTTATGGCAAGTTTAAAAGAAATTCGTGCTAAGGTTACCAGCATCAAGAGTACGCAGAAGATTACGCGTGCGATGCAGATGGTAGCCGCCAGTAAAATGCGCCGTGCCCAAGAGCGTATGGAAGTTGGTCGTCCTTATGCTGAAAGTATGCGCCGTGTGGTCTCACACTTAGTGAATGCTTCTTCAGATTATAAGCATCCTTATATGACTAACCGTTCGGTAAATCGTGTTGGCTATATTCTAGTGACTTCTGATCGTGGTTTGGCAGGTGGGTTAAACATTAACTTGTTTAAAAAGTTAATGCACCACGTTCAAGAATTTCAAAATCAGTCTGTTGAAGCTGAGTTTGCTGTAATTGGCTCTAAAGGCGTCAGCTTCTTTAAGAGCTTTGGCGGTAAAGTAACTTCAGCAGTCACTGATTATGGCGATAATCCAACATTTGAGCAGTTAAATGCTCCTGTTCAAGCCATGCTTGATGATTATGCTAATGGTCGTCTAGATCGTATTTACATGGTTTACAATAAGTTTGTTAACGCGATGACGCAACAACCTATTGTTACCCAATTGGTTCCTCTACCAGACAGTGCTATTGACTCTGCAGATGCTGGCATCAATACAGAGCTTAGCTGGGACTATATCTACGAGCCTGATGTGAAGACATTGATTGATGGTTTGCTTAATCGTTATATCGAATCAATTGTTTATCAAGCGGTCATGGAAAATATTGCCTCTGAGCAGTCGGCACGTATGGTTGCGATGAAAGCAGCAACTGATAACGCTGGTGACCTAATTAATGATTTACAGTTAGTTTATAACAAGCTGCGTCAAGCGGCAATTACCCGAGAGATTTCGGAGATTGTCGGCGGTGCTGCTGCTGTTTCCTAATTGACATACCTATATTTTAGAAGTTCAAGGAGAACGCCATGAGTAGCGGTCGTATAGTACAAATTATTGGCGCAGTTATTGACGTCGAGTTTAACCGCACTGACGTGCCTCAAGTATATGATGCATTAGTCGTTGATGGTACTGATACCACACTAGAAGTTCAGCAACAGCTGGGTGACGGTGTTGTACGTACTATTGCAATGGGATCGACAGAAGGCCTTAAACGCGGTCTACCAGTAACCAATACTGGTGCCCCTATTACCGTACCTGTGGGTGAAGCCACCTTAGGTCGTATTATGGACGTATTGGGTCGCCCCATTGATGAGCAAGGCCCAGTTAATTCTGAAGACAAGTGGTCTATCCACCGTCAAGCGCCATCATATGATGAGCAAGCTAACAGCACTGACCTTTTAGAAACGGGTATTAAAGTAATTGACTTACTTTGCCCATTTGCTAAAGGTGGTAAAGTTGGTCTGTTCGGTGGTGCCGGTGTTGGTAAAACCGTAAACATGATGGAATTAATTAACAACATCGCGCTTAAGCACTCAGGTCTATCAGTATTCGCTGGTGTGGGTGAGCGTACTCGTGAAGGTAACGACTTCTACCACGAGATGCAAGAAGCGGGCGTTGTTGATGTTGAAAACTTCACCAACTCTAAAGTTGCGATGGTTTACGGTCAGATGAATGAGCCACCAGGTAACCGTCTACGTGTTGCACTAACTGGTCTAACCATGGCTGAATACTTCCGTGATCAAAAAGATGAAAACGGTAAAGGTAAAGACGTTCTATTATTCGTTGATAACATCTACCGCTATACACTAGCCGGTACTGAAGTATCAGCACTATTAGGTCGTATGCCATCAGCGGTAGGTTATCAGCCGACACTAGCTGAAGAGATGGGTGTACTACAAGAGCGTATTACATCAACTCAAACGGGTTCTATTACCTCTATCCAAGCGGTATACGTACCTGCGGATGACTTGACCGATCCATCACCAGCAACGACGTTCGCTCACTTAGACGCGACAGTGGTACTAAGCCGTGATATCGCCTCTCAAGGTATTTACCCTGCGATTGATCCACTAGACTCAACTTCTCGTCAGCTAGATCCACTGGTTATCGGTGAAGAGCACTATAACGTTGCTCGTGGTGTTCAGGAAGTTCTACAGCGCTATAAAGAGCTTAAAGACATCATCGCCATTCTTGGTATGGATGAGCTTTCAGAAGATGACAAAATGGTGGTATACCGCGCTCGTAAGATCCAGCGCTTCTTATCACAGCCTTTCCACGTGGCAGAAGTATTCACCGGCGCACCTGGTAAATATGTCACGCTACGTGAAACCATCTCAAGCTTCCGTGATATCTTAGACGGTAAGTATGACAACCTTCCAGAACAAGCGTTCTACATGGCAGGTGGCATCGATGAAGTGGTTGCTAAAGCTGAGAAAATGAAGTCTGCAGCTTAATGAGATAGTGCTAAACAGGGTGTGGCATATTTCATATAAAGTATGTCACACTCAGATTAGCGATCAGCTATCGCAATTTAAGACATTTATATCAAATTAGTAAGTTAATGAGTGAATAACGGAGAGTCGCATGGCAACCTTACAGTGCCGAGTAGTCAGTGCTCGTGAAGAGATATATGCTGGTGAAATCAGTATGTTAATTGCGACGGGTAGTGAAGGTGAAGTTGGTATATTAGCAGGTCATACCCCGCTCATCACACTATTAAAACCGGGCTCAATGCGCATTCAAACACCTGATGGCAATGAAGAAGTCATCTATGTGTCTGGCGGTGTTCTTGAGGTTCAGCCTAAGCTTGTGACCGTACTTGCAGATACTGCAGTGCGTGCCCATGACTTAGATGAAGCTAAGATTGTTGAAGCTCGTAAAAAAGCGGAGCAAATGCTGGCTAATCAGACTGAGACTTTACAGACCAATGCGGCATTGGCCTCTTTGGCAGAATCTGTTGCCCAGCTACAAACGATTAGAAAATATCGTAACCGTGCTTAAGGCTTATACTGCCTAGTAGTGTATACATATTAAATACTTATTAAAATAAAAAAACAGCCTATACTAGGCTGTTTTTTTATGTGTTAAGATTAAGTCGATAACTATTAGTTTGTTTATTAATAAAGCTCACGCGCTGAAGTGGCATTAGTATTTGAATAGACTAAGGTATGAATAAATAGGCTTTTGGGCTAACATAATAAACTCAAGCCTGATTAATAAAGGCTTTTATGGCTATACTGATTGATGACAATATAGTTAATCTATATACTAAATGTAATGCATACTTTTAAGTAGAGAAGGCAATCACAATAAACATTGATAACTGTTTTGAGGAAGAATAATGTCTAATATTGAAGAAGAACAAACCCCACGGATTTTAATTGTAGAAGATGATGAACGTCTTGCTATGTTAACCCAAGATTACTTGGTTAAAAACGGCATGGATGTCGCCATCGAAACTGACGGTAACCGTGCTATCCGCCGCATTATCAATGAACAGCCTGATTTGGTTGTATTAGATGTGATGTTGCCAGGTAGCGATGGTCTAACCGTTTGCCGTGAAGTACGTCCACATTACCACAGCCCAATTTTGATGCTGACTGCGCGTACAGAAGACATGGACCAAGTCTTGGGTCTTGAGATGGGTGCTGACGATTATGTCGCTAAGCCTGCTCAGCCTCGCGTATTATTGGCTCGTATCCGCGCTTTATTACGCCGCTCAGAGAATGCACCTTCAGAAGAAGTACCACAGCGCTTAGAGTTTGGTGAGCTGGTTATCGACAATGGTGGCCGCTCAGTAACCCTAAATGGCGAATTGGTTGACTTCACCAGTGCTGAATATGACTTACTATGGCTGTTGGCCTCAAATGCAGGTCGCATCTTATCACGTGAAGACATCTTTGAGCGTCTGCGTGGTATTGAGTATGATGGTCAAGACCGTTCAATTGACGTACGTATCTCACGTATTCGTCCAAAAATCGGTGATGATCCAGAAAATCCAAAACGCATCAAAACAGTACGCAGTAAAGGCTACTTGTTCGTTAAAGAAGGCAACTAATTTTTACCTAAATAGTTGCTGCAGATGGTGTTGCTCATGCGGTGATATAAAGCTGACATAGGCCTAACTGCTATCTGCTGTCTGATTAGCTTTGATTTATCACAAAGCCGGCTATAATAGCTGGCTTTTTTGTGTTTGGCTTTTGATTGATCTTTAGCATAGCGGTCGTGTTCGACTGGTTTTTGTGTACTTTGTGCTAATTAATGGCCTATTTTGACAGTTTTTTTACAAAACTTGTGCCCTGACAACAAAATTTCAAACCATAGTAGTCGGAACTGGCCTTATAATTGAGTATCATTTCCTCCTAAGCGACCTCTTAACGCCAACCGATTATTTTTTAAGTCTTTACCCACTCATTTATGTTGTTAACTACCAATATTAACTCATAAACGGGTAGCTTTAGTAGACACTGGTAGCAGCTTGGTCATCGGTAGGTTAAAAATCCAAATTAGGGTAAACTAGGATAAAATTAATTTTATTAGATGTCATATGCCAATATTCTCATCCTTAAAACATAGTATTTTTCTGCGCATCTATGCCGGCTTATTATTGGTTTGTCTTTTTGTTGCCTTATTTGCCCAGCTGTTGGTGGACACCATCAATAAAGAGCGTATTCAAACCTATAGAGAAAACGTGGCCACAGGCGCTTTGTATTTGGTCAGTTCGGGTCTAAAGCAGCAAGCTTCTGAGACCCAGCGCGAATATTGGCTTAATGATATCAGTCAATTATTTGGTAATAATTTTAGTATTCAGCCAGAGTCAAGTATCGACTTTAAGGCCAGTGAGCTTAAGCGTTTAGAGCAACAAAAAACAGTGGTACGTTATGTCGCTCAGCCGGCCTATGCCGACATTTTTCATCCTATCGAGGGTGAAGATAATGTCATTACTGTGCGTATTAGCAAAGTCACTGAGCAACAAGTGCGTGCCATGGCAGTGCTGCTTTTAAATGATTTGTCCTACTTTCCTGACCTTGAAAGCAAGCGTCAGCGTCTTAGTGAAATTTCAGAAAAATTCGCGTTTCCACTTAGCATTGAAAATGTTGATAAGCTTGAACTAGATGATGATCAACTGCGCCGGCTAGAGCGTGATGAAGTGGTCATGCTATTTCGTGACAGTACCCGCTCTGATGACTCCTCTATTAAGATTATAGCGCCCTCTGAGCTTGAGAATATGGCGTTGGTTATTGGGCCGGTTAGTCTGTTTAAGTGGTTCCCCTTTAATCTGATTATCAGTGTGGTGCTTATTAGCATGTTCCTTATTAGTTTGGGAGTGTATGCACTGATTTTCCCACTTGAGCGCAAATTGCAACTGATTCAGTCCGGTGTTAATGAAGTCGGCGATGGTAATTTAGATACCCGCGTGCAGGTGGTGGGTCAAGATGAGATTGCTCGATTGGCCGCCACCTTCAATGCCATGACTGAGCACATCAAGCGCCTTATTGAGTCACAGCGGGAGCTAACCAGAGCGGTGTCACATGAGCTGCGCACCCCTGTGGCACGTATTCGCTTTGCGGTAGATATGTTGGCCGATACTGAAGATCAAGAATCTCGAGAGATGCAACGCGACTATATCGATGAAGATATTGAGTCGTTAAATGGTCTTATTGATGAGATTTTAACTTACGCTAAGTTAGAAGAAGGCTCGCCTAAGCTAGACCTTGAGCCGGTGAGCTTAAAAGAGCTGGTCGATCAGATTGTGCGTGAGACCAATGCGTTAGGTAAGCCTATTGAGATAGTGGGTATAGCACCGACAGCCAAGGTGACTGCGGTGGCAGACAGACGCTACCTACACCGTGTGGTGCAGAACTTGGCGGGTAATGCCTTGCGTTATGCTGAGTCGAAGATTGTTATTAGCGCCGGCGTACGTAAAGGCGAGGCTTTTGTGTCGGTAGAAGATGATGGCCACGGTATTCCAGAAGAAGATCGCGATAAGGTATTCGTGCCTTTTGCGCGCTTAGATGACAGTCGCACGCGCGCTTCAGGGGGCTATGGCCTCGGGCTGTCTATCGTGTCACGTATTGCGTTTTGGTTTAATGGCACCATGTCTGTGGATGAAAGTCCGAAATTGGGCGGCGCTCGCTTTACCATGAATTGGCCGATTAAGCCGTTAACCCAGACCATTTCAGCCGATCAATTAACGCAAGAAAAAGGCGCTCGTAAACTGATAGACAGCGACAGCTAATTCATTAGCTGTCCTATTGTCTGGTCTTACTCATACTGGTCTTGCTCATGCGGACCTTATTCATGATAGGCTTCTACGTCATCCTCATCGTTAGGCTCCCAGTCCGTAGGCTGGGTCTGAGATAGCAGTGGGATACGCACACATACTTGCAATCCGCCTTCAGGATGATTGATGGCTTCTACCGTGCCATGATGTAGCCCTGTAATGCGCTGTACGATGGCAAGACCCAGTCCGCTACCTTGAGTCGTCCGAGCCGATTCTCCACGCTCAAAGGGCTGCATAATGCGCTCTAATTGATCATTTGCTACCCCAGGGCCGCAGTCGCGCACACAAATGATTAATTGCTCCTTAGCCTTGCGTACCATACCTGGCGTGGACACTGAGGTTTCGTCATCTGGATCCACCTGTTGCGAATTAAAGGTTGGGGTAATGGTAGCGGTCAAATAAATGGGCGGCTTACCATAGCGCTGAGCGTTTACGATTAAATTAATAATAAGACGCTTGATAGACATGGGTCTGACCGCCACCTCGCGCAGTCCATCGGATTGATAGATGAATTCAAGGGGTGCAAATTGCACCATCACCTCTTTAAAAATACTGTCCAAATTGGTCAAGCTGACCGCCTCATCGGAGCCATCTTTCATAAAGGAGATGAACTGCTCTAAAATGGCATCCATGTCTTCGATATCGTAAATCAGCCCTTCTCGAAAAAACTCATCGGGCAGCATCTCAGCGGTAAGCCGCATTCGAGTCAGGGGCGTGCGCAAGTCATGTGAAATACCGGCAAGCATAATGGTACGCTCTTTTTGAGCCTGATTTAGTGTCGTAAATAGGCGGTTAAAGGCCATGTTTACGCGGCGAATCTCAGTGGTGCCTGTATTGGTGGGTAGGGTCGTGGCGCTGCCCAAACTGATATAGTTGGTCGCCGCTTGTTGTAGCTTACGCAGCGGACGGTTTAATTGACGTACCAATAATAAAATGGTCACCAATGCCAATAGCGGAATGCCCAGTAAGAAGAAAATCAGCGAACTTGGGCTATACTGTGCATAAAATATAACAGGTTCACGTATCCAAAACTCCGGTGATGCTGTATCCTGAACCCAGAGCTGCGGCGTGGGTTTAAACTTAAAATAAACCACACTGTCACGGCCTAGCTGCTGGCTGATTTCTTGCTGAATAACATCGGTAAAAAACTCAACCACAGCTTTATCTGAAACATCAGGAAACTGACTGGGATCTTCAACCACCGCAATATGATTGTGGGCGAAAATCCAGCGGCTAACCTCCTCATTGTCTGCCCAATCCTGACGCGTTGCATTGACGAGCTTCAACTCAGTGGTTAGGTAACGAGCATGGTTTTTTAGCTCGGGCAAATACAAACTGCGCCAAAAAAACCAGATTGAAACCGCCACACTGACGGTCACTACCAGCATCACAGCAAGGGTGGTCTGCCAAGTGTTGGAATAAGGCTTCAGTCTAAAACGTGAGCGTATGGAACGAGAGGCTGAGTGGGTCATTGGGATATCGCTTAGTAGTTTATTGTTGGTTACAGTTTTAATTAAGGTAAAGGTTTCCAAGTCATTAGTATTCTGATATAATTATGCCCTTTTTGGTATACCTACGGAAGAGAGAACTCAAATGGTTGTTATTCGTTTAGCACGGGGCGGTGCCAAAAAACGCCCATTCTATCAAGTTGTTGTAGCTGATCAACGTCGTTCACGCGATGGCCGTTACATCGAAAACTTAGGTTTTTACAACCCACTAGCGAAAGGTCAAGAAGTTGAACTTCGTCTAGACATGGACGCTTACAATGCTTGGATCGAAAAAGGCGCACAGCCTTCAGATCGCGTTAAAGCATTGGCTAAAGGTTATAAGCCAACAACTGAAGAAGCAACTGCTTAAGACATCATTTGCCTTGCAATGGGAGTGTATCTCATTGCAACCAAGTTTTGAGTAATTGTTTTTTTATTAATTGTGGCTGAGCAAGTCTTATGACCAAACCAAACGCTGACAGTCTTATGAAAATAGGACAACTAAAAAAACCATACGGCATTAAAGGCTGGTTATGGGTTTTTAGTGAAACTGAGGAACGAGAAGCTATTTTTAGTTATTCGCCTTGGTGGATGAAAACGGCTACAGGCTTTAAACCCCTGACCGTGACTCAGTGGCGCCGACAAGGCACAGGTATTGTGGCTCAATTTGAGCAAGTCCCTGATCGCAATGTCGCCGAAACGATGAACGGGGTTAGTATTTGGATTGATAAAGACAGCTTACCTGGCACTGAAGAGGACGAGTACTACTGGTCTGATTTGGTGGGCTTAAGTGTCATTAATAAGCAAGATGAGTGCCTAGGCACAGTCAAAGAGCTGTTCGAAACTGGCGCACACCCGATTATGAAGGTAGTGCCGAGTCAAGACAGTATCGATGATGAGCCGCGCATGATTCCTTGGCACAAACAAACTGTCGATGTGGTTGATTTGGCTGCCGGACGGATGGTTGTAGATTGGGAACGTGATTTTTAAGCCCATAATTTAGATTAAGGCTTAACAATGATTCCTAGTTATTCAACGATTGTCTGTATTTTGACGCATTAATAAGATGGAGGTGACCTAATGTATTTCGCTGTCATCACCATTTTACCTGAGATGTTTACCGCGATAAGTGAGTATGGCATCACCGGTAGAGCGGTTCAAAATAAGCAAGTGGTTATCGACTGCATAAATCCTCGCGATTTTACGACAGACAATTATCGCCGTATCGATGAGCGCCCTTTTGGTGGTGGTCCGGGTATGGTGATGATGGCAGAACCTTTGGCAAAAGCCATAGCGTATGCCAAGTCGCAAGCAAGCTTACACGGCTGTATCACAGATTCAGAGCACTGTCCGGTTGTCTATCTGTCTCCGCAAGGCGATAAATTAGATGAAGCTGCAGTGGTTTCTATGCGTCATTATGAGGCTATGATTCTGTTGTGTGGTCGCTATGAAGGCATTGATGAGCGACTGTTAGCGCGTTATGTTGATATGGAGATCTCTATTGGAGATTTTGTATTGACCGGTGGTGAGCTACCTGCGATGGTATTGATGGACAGTGTCATACGCCGATTGCCCGATGTTATGGGTGATGCAAAGTCGGCTGAGCAAGACTCCTTTGTTGAAGGGTTGCTAGATTGTCCGCACTATACCAAGCCTCATGACTTTGAGGGGCTACAAGTGCCAGAGGTGTTATTATCTGGACACCATGCCAATATCGCAACGTGGCGGTTTATGCAGCAAGTTGAGCGCACCAAACAAAGGCGTCCTGACTTGTGGCAATCCTTTACCCCAAACGCCGAGCAAGCCCGCTTGCTCAAAAAAGTTAACAAAACGATGAAGTAGAGAGCCGATAGAACTTTCAATATGCTTTGTCTAAGTGCTAACTTTACTGTTTTTTATTATCCCAGATTCTAAACTAGCTGGCTAAACCCGATGATAAACCAACTTAATATCATGGCCTAAGCCGTTAGGGTTATTGGTTCAATATCAATAACAATCGAAAACCGATTTCTTATTCCTGTTTCCCCAGTCCGCTCGTATTGAGCTTAAGGGGTGATTATTATAAACGGGTGGTATGCGTGTTAGCCTATGCCGTCCCATGTGAGGAGCAATCTCATGAGTAATGTACATCCATTAGTACAAGCAGTTGAAAATTCACAACTACTTGAGCGTCCTAACTTCTCTGCTGGTGATACAGTTGTTGTTCAAGTAAAAGTTCGTGAAGGTGACCGTGAGCGTCTTCAGGCTTTTGAAGGTGTGGTAATCGCTAAGCGTAACCGTGGTCTTAACTCTGCATTTACCGTTCGTAAAATCTCAAGCGGTATCGGTGTTGAGCGTGCTTTCCAATTACATTCACCAATCATTCATAGCATTGAAGTGAAGCGTCGTGGTGCTGTACGTCGTGCGAAACTTTACTACTTACGTGAGCGTTCTGGTAAATCTGCACGTATCCGTGAGAAATTATCTGCACGCGTTCAGACTAAAACTAGCGCGAACGTTCCAGAAGCAGTAGAAACTGCACCAGGCATCTAAGCTGATCCTACTTTAGGTTAAAGCATTAATTAGTTGTATACCAAAAAGAGCTAATGGCCCTTAACAGCCATTAGGAAAAAGCCCCAGTCTTAATTGATTGGGGCTTTTTCATTTGACTAGACAATTTTTATTCTATAAATCAGTGATTTAGCGATAAATAGCACTCGTATTATTTGTGCAGTTAGAATACAATAAGCTTACACATGTACTGTATGAATTTATACATCTATTCCTTTTAACATCCTAAGCGTACGGAAGATATTTTTTATTAGTATAAGGAGATACTATGAGTAATGACTCATTGCCTAATTCAGGACACGACTCTATCACTGATGAGGGTCCTGTTTTAACCGGTACTTATGAGCAGCTGCACAAGCCCAGTTCAAGTTTCGCCAGTCGCGATGACTACCTTAATCACGAATTACAAATCATGCAGCCTAAGCGCTGGAAACCCAACTTGCCGTTTCGTGATTATCGCTTTGAATTCGAAGATACCATTCCTGCTTTAGCAGCCACCATTGGTAAAGTGGTCATGGTGGGCGCCATTGCCGCGACTTTCGCCGGTGCTCTTAATTTGGGTGATGCCTTTATTCTAGAAAACGTGCGTTATGAGTTACTTATTGTCTCGTTTTTTGTGGTGCTATTCTCCGGATTTATTCTTCCTACCGCCAACTTGGCCGGTACCCATGGCCCCTTAATTCCGCTTATTCCTATTGTGGTATTGGCAGGCGGTCACCCGATGGCCTTTGGTCTGTTAATTGGTCTGTTTGGTATCTTGCTCGCCATTAGTAAAGGGGGGAGTCTGCTGGCCAACTTGACCAGTAAAGGGGTGTGTGGCGGTCTGCTATTGTACTTGGGCTTTATTGGTACCACCTCTCAGGTGACCAAGCTGCTTAACTGGTCCAAAGACATCAATATGCCGCACATTGCCTTTGTGGTAATTTTGAGCACCATTGTGTTGTATGCGGTACTGGAAAACTACAATAAGCGCTGGCTTGCGGTTCCTTTGAGCTGCTTATTGGGCGGCGGTGTTGCTTTCTTACTGGGTGCGCCTTTTGCATTTGAGACTGCGCCAGGTATGCCGCATATGAGTCCGATGTACTGGTGGGGTGAAAACACAGGATGGATGTTGGGTCTGCCCAATTTAGAGAGCTTCATGGTGGTACTGCCATTCGCGGTACTGGCAGTAGCCATGTGGTCACCTGACTTCTTAGGCCATCAGGTGTTCCAAAAAATCAGCTATCCCAAGCGCACGGAGCGTGTGGTGATGAACATTGATGACACCATGACCAGTGCCTCTATCCGTCAGGTAGTGGGCTCGGTATTAGGCGGCGCAAACTTTACCTCATCTTGGGGAACTTATATTGTGCCTGCAGCAATTGCGAAGCGTCCTATCCCAGCAGGCGCTATTTTGACCGCTGTTTTTTGTGTGATCGCAGCGATTTGGGGCTATCCTATGGATTTGGCCATCTGGGAGCCTGTGATGTGTGTGGCGCTGATTGTGGGCGTATTCATTCCGCTACTTGAGGCGGGCATGGAGATGACACGTGAGGGCAAAACCACTCAATCTGCAGCCATCGTAGTATTCGCCTCTGCCTTGGTAAACCCAGCCTTTGGTTGGTCTTTAACTATGCTACTAGACAACTTAGGGCTTATTGGCTCAAAAGAGCGCAGCGCAGGCCTAAGTAAAATGAGCCGCTGGATTATTCCCGCCTTTATGTTCGTACTATTAACGGTGGTTATGGCCATGGTAGGTATGTTGCCAGGTATCCCTGCATTGATGCCAAGCTTTAGACACTAAGCTCTCACCATAAGTCTAAGCCTCACGTATAGCAAAAAGGTTGTAAAAAGCTGGCGTTATGCCAGCTTTTTTTTGTGCTTGCAATAATGCCCCAAAAGCCCCATAAATAAAGGTATCTTTAATAATTTTTGGTTTAATACGTTATGGTGACTCCGTCGTTAACGGCTCAAGCCGATGACAAGCAAGCCCGTCTAAAGCATCTGATAAAAAGACTGCCTAATTTACCAGGGGTGTATAAGATGCTGGGTAAAAACGGTGATATTTTGTATGTCGGTAAAGCCAAATCGCTTAAAAGCCGCGTCAATAGCTATTTTGCCAAAACCATTGACCACCCTAAGACCCGTGCGCTGGTGTCTCGTATTCATGACATCGAGACCATCATTACCCGCAGTGAGACTGAAGCGTTATTGCTTGAGCAAAACCTGATTAAAGAGCATCGTCCGCCTTATAACGTGCTGCTGCGTGATGACAAATCCTATCTGTATGTGTTTATCTCCGCTGACCAGCCTTATCCGCGTCTGGCTTATGGCCGCGGTAAGGCCAAGCATCAAAAGGGCAAGTTTTTTGGACCCTTCCCCTCAGCACACGCTGCCAAAGAAACCTTGGTGCTGATGCAAAAGATGTTTCAGATGCGCCAATGTACCAATACCTTTTTTCGTCAGCGCAAACGCCCCTGCCTTGAGTATCAGATTAAGCGGTGCCGCGCCCCATGCGTCGGCTTGGTGTCTGCTGAAGAGTACGCAGCCGATGTACAAAACACCATCCGCTTTTTAAAGGGGGACTCAAGCGACATTCACACCACCTTGATTGAGAAGATGGAACACTCTGCTGAAGCGCTAGACTTCGAAAAAGCAGCCTTTTATCGTGATCAACTCTCCATGCTGCGTGAAGTACAATCACGCCAAGCGGTATATACAGTGCAAGGGGAGGCCGATGTTATCTCCATTGCCAGTCAAGCAGGTATGACCTGCGTTAATGTGCTAACCGTGCGTGGCGGGCGGGTATTGGGCGGCAAAAACTACTTCCCCGATGTCGATAGCAATGAGCCGATCAATGACAACTTATCTGCCTTTATCACCTCATTTTATTTTCAAGTTACCGATGATTTGCCAGCAGAGATTATCATTAGCCACGAGCTGCCGGATCAGATGGCACTGCAAGAGGCGCTAAGCACCCACTTTGAGGCTAAGACGGTCATCAAAACCAATGTGCGCGAGCACCGTGCAGAGTGGCTGGATTTGGCCAAACTAAATGCGCACAATGCATTAAAGACCAAGCTTGGCGATTATCTGGAGCTGCATGCCAGATTTGCTGCGTTAAAAGAGGTGCTCGAGCCGGTCAGCCAAAGCAGCATAGACACCATAGAGTGCTTTGATATCTCGCATACCATGGGTGAGGCGACCATTGCCAGCTGTGTGGTGTTCGATCAAGGCGGCGCCCGTAAACGTGATTATCGACAATACGCCATTCATGGGGTGCAAGATGGCGATGACTATGCTGCTATGGCGCAGGCCATTACCCGTCGTTATAAGAAGCATCCTTTGCCAGATGTACTGCTCATCGATGGGGGTAAGGGTCAGCTGTCTATGGCCAAAAATGTGCTTACTGAGCTTGGCCTTTTAAATGACACCTTGCTGATTGGGGTAGCCAAAGGCGAGGGACGTAAAGCGGGTCTTGAGGTGCTGCACTTTATTGAGCATGAACCGCTCGACTTACCGATGGACTCTAAGGCGCTGCATTTAATTATGAATATTCGTGATGAGGCGCACCGCTTTGCCATCACGGCGCATCGCAAAAAACGCGATAAACGCCGCTCATCATCGGTACTTGAAGCCATTCCAGGTCTGGGAGAGAAGCGCCGCCGTGATTTACTCAACCACTTTGGCGGGCTGCAACAGCTACTGGGCGCATCGCAGCAAGAGCTTGAAGGGGTAAACGGTATTGGTAAAGTGATGGCCAACACCATTTATAAAGTGTTGCACGAGTAGACTGAGCAGCAACAAACAACAAAGCGGTAGGCTTGAGGCCTACCGCTTTGTTGTCTGTGCTGTGCTGTGCTGTGATTAAGACTTACTTGCTGCTTAAACGGTGCATGATTTGATCACGCAGCCAAGCTTTTAAATTCTCTGACATATCGGCCAACTGCTCACTTAAGTAGTCATCGATATGCGCCTCAAGACCTTTGATAAACTCCTCATCAAGCTCGCCTTTGAGCGCCGCAAATTCAAAAGCGGGCGGGGTGCTGGTATCGGGGGCAGTGACGTGCTTGCTCGTTTCACCCTTATCGGTTGCTGCCGTGTCAGCTGCAACCGGGCTTGCTACCTCCGCCGCTTGCTGATACGCCTCGGTTTCAATCTCGCTCTGATCTAGCTTGCTCTGGTTTAAGGCTTCTTGATCCAAGTCAGAGAGGGTATCGAGGGTATCAGCTGTGCTGTCAGCAGCTAGGCTAGACTCTGAGGCGGTGTCTAATAAGCGGCTTTCGGCTAAGTTATCTGCTGAATGGTCTTGCTCAATCTGTGCTTCGGCAGCCTGCTCAGCCTGTTGCTGACTTAAAGCGTGCTGCTTAGCTGCCTGTGCTTCAAACGCTAAGCGCTCAGTTTCAAGCTTTTCATATTCTAGTCTCTCAGCTTCTAGACGCTCAGCTTCTAACTGCTCTGCCTGCAGGCGAGCTGCGGCATGCTCAGCTTCGACCTCGGCATAAATGGCTTCAATATGCTCATGCAAATCCGGCACAGTAAACTCAAAGCTGTCTAAGTCGGTCTCAGCCTCTAACAGACGGACGATATCATCAAACTCTTGAAATAAGGCCTCTTTCACAGGCTGAGGCGCATTGCTCCAGCGGTGTGAAAATTGATGCGAGAACGCGACTTGTGACATGCTAACAGGTCTCCTGTTGGATTAGACAATAAGGGTAAATCAAGCCATTAAGCAGCAGGCGTGTAAAGCTACTCTGACCAGCGCCCGAAGATTAATGTACCATTGGTACCACCAAAGCCAAAGCTATTGGACATGGTGTAATTAAGATCTGTGACAGAGCGGGCTTTGTGCGCTACATAGTCCAGACGGCACTGCTCATCGACATTATCAAGGTTAATGGTGGGCGGCACCTCTTGCTCTAATAGAGCCTTAACACTAAATACCGCTTCAATAGCACCGGCGGCGCCCAGTAGATGTCCGGTCATAGACTTAGTGGAGCTGACCAAGATGCTGTCTTTACAGGCTTCAAAGACGGTCTCGATGGCTTGAGACTCAGCGATATCACCGGCTGGGGTACTGGTACCGTGCGCATTGATATAGCCAATGTCACAGGGCTTAATACCCGCATCATTGATGGCCATAACCATAGAGCGGGCAGCACCGTTACCATCGGTCGGCGGCGCAGTGATATGATGCGCATCATCGCTCATACCGAAGCCCACAAGCTCTGCTAAGATTTTAGCGCCGCGTGCTTTGGCATGGGCCAAGCTTTCTAACACCAGTACCCCTGAGCCATCACCCAATACGAAGCCATCACGGTCCTTATCAAATGGACGGCTGGCACGAGTTGGCTCATCATTGCGGGTAGACAAAGCGCCCATTGCAGCAAAACCTGCCATACCCAGCGGGCTTGAGCCTTTTTCGCTACCGCCAGCGAGCATCACATCACAGTCGCCATAAGCGATAAGACGGGCGGCCAGACCAATGGCGTGCGAGGCTGAGGTACATGCAGTGGCAGTGGCTAAGTTTGGGCCACGTAAGTTGTGCTTAATGGCCACCATACCTGAGGCCATATTGATAATGGTGCCTGGCAAGCAAAACGGAGACACACGGCGCACGCCTTGATTGGCCAGCGCATCGCGGTTGTCCTCGATAATCTGGATACCACCGATACCTGAGCCAATGATGGCACCGAAGCGATCAGGGTCTACGTTTTGAACTGGAGCAGGCTCAGCAGACAGGGTATCGATAAAGCCGGCTTGTTTTAAGGCCATGCCCGCTGCCGCTACGCCGTAGTGGACGAAGCTGTCATAACGGCGTGCTTCTTTTACGGCCATATATTGGCTGACATCGAAGCCTTCAATAGTGCCGGCAAATTGTGAGCGATAAGTAGACGCATCAAAATGGGTAATGGGCTTAATACCACTTTCACCCGCAATGAGGCGCTGCCAAGTGCTGTCCACATCCAGGGCAAGAGGCGTGATGGCGCCCATGCCTGTGATGACCACACGTTGATGGTCGCTGCGCTCATAATGGGGGGCTTTTGTTGTTGGATTATTATTATTTATAGGTAGACTCATGATGGTATCGCCTTATCCTTAGCTTTGGCTTTGTTGTTTATTTATTGCCTAGTTTTTGTTTAATGTTGGTGTTTATTCACCATACACCTTTAATTTGGCCGCAAAGGCACAGTTTTTGATACGGGCAGATTGTACGACCGCATCGCTTTCGCCATAAAGACGAGAGAGCTTGGCATCACGGGCAGCATTGTTATTGCTTTTGCCCAGGCCGATATTTATGTTGGGTGAAATGCCCCAGCGTCCTGCCGATACACCGACGCCCACACCTGTGGTGGTGATGCCCGAAGCGCTGGATTTTTCATTATTAATATAAGAGTTGATTCGATTGTATTCTTGAGACAAGCTTGCACAGTCATAGTTTTGATAGGTGCTGGGCGGAATGTACTGCGGGGTGACATTGCCGGTGCTGGCACAGCCGGTTAATACCAAGGTGCCGAGCAGAGCACTTGAGGCCAGTAGCGCATTAAGAGTAAGTTTTGGCATAAGGGTTCCTAGATTTGCTGTTGGGTTCGTCGTGGGGTAACCATTGTGTTAACGGCTAATGTGTTAACGGCTAAAAAAAGTTACCCGGTTTTACGAAAGCTAAGGTAACAATACCGATATAAGCCACTAAGGCAATGAAGATGCCCGCCTTACTTTGTGCAACTGTCGCTGTGGCTCTAAAGGCCTTAATACTAGCACTTATTGCCGCAAGGAGTAATATAATTTTGGCCGCCACCCACTGTAATGGCGCCCCAGTAGACAGAAGTGGCATCACCGTGATTGCGCCTGAAATAATCAATAACGTGTAGACAATGTGAGTGGCAATTTTGCCTTTTTTATCGAAACGCTCACCTTTGGCCAACACCAAATAACTTTGCCACAAAAATAATGCAATGGTTATAAAGGCCATCAACATGTGCATGTGTTTCATAAGTTCCTCAAGCCGATGGGTATGGGACGGTATAGATAATTAGATTTAAGCCAAAATAAAGACGCTAACCTTTGTTTTGTCCTGCACACAAGGGGCTAGCAGGTACAGATTGCTGCTCTTGTAATAAGCTATCCCACTCTTCAGGGGTATACGCATGAATCGCTAGGGCATGAATGCTGCCGCCTTGAGAGGTCATTAACTCACCGGCCTGTGCATAGATGAGCTGGTGACGTGCCACGGCTCTTTTTGACACAAACTCAGGGCTGACTATGGTAAGTTTAAAGTGGCTTTCTTTGCCTTCAAAATAGCCGGCATGATTCATAGACTCGTTAACCAGATCGACATGCGTAGGGCTAAGTGCGTTAAGACGTTCAATAAGCTGATTATGAACTTGCAAAGTATATCTCCTAAACGATACGGCCTATAACTGTGGTCATTAATTTAAGTGTGCACAGTTTTAATATGCCTATATTAGCAGTTAATGGGTCTTATACTCCAGTGTACAAGTGCAAACAAATTGCTACGAGTTTATCACTGAGGCGTTATTTGGACAAAAAAACAGCCAATGCAAGGCAGTTGGCTGTGGTTATAATAAGCGTAGCAGGGTAGGTTAAGCGCTTACTTTTTGTAGTAAGGCATCACTTGGGGAATAAGCGCTTGCAAGGTAGCAATACGGCTAGAGCTTGAAGGGTGAGTGCTTAAGAATTGTGGTGGCTCGCCTTGGCTGGCTGCCTGCATTTTTTTCCATAGGCTGATGGCCGCATTTGGATCATAGCCAGCTTTGGCCATCAGCACCAGACCGATCTGATCCGCTTCTGACTCTTGGGTGCGGCTGTGCGGACGGGCAATACCTAGGTCACCGGCAATATTGGCCAGCTCAGCTTGACCTTGTGATAGGCCAAAGATACTGGCGGCAAGGCCAATGCCGGTCTGGGTAGCATATTGACTCGACATACGCTCACGGGCATGTTCACGTAAGGCGTGTGCCATTTCGTGGCCCATAATGGCGGCAATCTCAGCATCAGTCAGCTTTAGCTTATCGATAATGCCTGAGTAAAACATGATTTTACCACCGGGTAATACAAAAGCGTTCAACTCAGGTGAGTTAATGGTATGCACTTCCCACTGCCAATTTTTGGCATCACCGCGGTAAGCTTCTGCTTGTGGAATGAGCTTACGTGCAATGCTGTTTAGGCGGGCAAGCTGGGCGGCATTGGTATCGAGTACTTTTTGTTTGCTTGCTTTTTGTAGCAGCTGATTGTAACTTTGCGCTGACATTTGTAGTACTTGATCGCTTGAGACCAATAACAGCTGCTGACGGTCACTGCCGATAAGGCCTGAATTGGTGGTTGAGCTACAGCCGGTTAATGCCATAACCGATAAAGAGGCGGCAAGGGTGCTGCGAATTAAAAAGTTTTTCATTATTATCCTCTCAATAAGGAAAGTACTGCGCAAGCCATTAATAGCCAAGGCGCAATGAGTATCCAAGTCATCAATATTGTCGCTATAGTAACGAAATTTTATGTCTGGTAAGGTAATAAAACAGCGGTTTATTGTAAATGTAGAGTTACGGTTTGACAGAATTTTTCGCGCTTCGAACGAAAAAATGCGATAAACCAAAAAAAAGTGTTGACACTGTACAAAATTAATCTATAATAGCCCACCTATCAAGACGCAGCAATGACTATGGTCTAAGCGACTGATTAAGCGGGAATAGCTCAGCTGGTAGAGCACGACCTTGCCAAGGTCGGGGTCGCGAGTTCGAATCTCGTTTCCCGCTCCAATTTGCTTTAATATGATTACCTATTTAGTAATACGTTATTTTAGCTTTAAGCGCACGTTTCAAACGGCCGGTATTGACAGATTCTATTTTTAATCTATAATACCTGTCTTAGCTAGTCAGCACGATCTTACCAAATGCGGGAATAGCTCAGCTGGTAGAGCACGACCTTGCCAAGGTCGGGGTCGCGAGTTCGAATCTCGTTTCCCGCTCCAAATTCGCTCTTAGAGCAAAAAAAGCCCCACATATTCACTATGTGGGGCTTTTTTTATGCCCAGTTTTTGAGCCTGTCTGATCCGATCTACTACTCATACCCAGTTTATTCGATATTTTTTAATCACGTATCTCTTTCTATCCTACTCTCTATCTATCTATCTTACTCTCCATCTATCTCATTTTATCTACCTACTCACACACCTAACCGTCCATACCTGTAACCACCCATATACCTACTCATCCATACATCTACTCATCCATACAACAACGCTGCCTGACGGGCTGTGTTTATAGCAGTTTTGCGAAATACACACGATGTGCAATACAACCTTAGTATTTCGTTCACAAATTAGAAATATTTATGCTTGGTGTTTTTCTATAAAAATTAAGCAGCTTTTCACAAAAATGGCAAAATTTGGTGGCTATTTACTATTACCTTAATTATAATAAGGATATTATCAAATTGTATATATATTTTATAACTATATGCGGTCAGGGCACAAAAAATAAGTGATTATCAGACAAGCCAAATAAATTGGATGACTGTCATAGCGTAATCGAGTTTTATGATAGGCCATTAGCATTGCTTTAATATATCTAAACTTATATTAATCGTAGGTTAAGTTTAGTTTAAAATTAAAGATTACATAAAGTAACATTTATAGTTTTTAAACTTTATGTGGTCACAGCGCATTCGCAAGGACTGTGCTTAGCGCGCCTTAAAGCCTTCTGCTCCAATACCGCGCCTCATTTATTGGCTAAGCAATGTTACCTCCAACGGCAATTGCTATCTGCCGTCACAGTAAGCCTTCTCGCGCTTATGAATTATTAACACTGACGGGTCGTTATCTTTGACCTTATCGGTTAGCCACTATCAGACAGCCATTAGCAAGTCAGCAGTCATTATCGACAACAAACATTATCGAAAATAAAGAAACAAAAAGGGGAGTTGTATGCAATCAAAAGAGCAACCCATCAAGCGTGAGTGGCTTACCGCGCTACTTATGTCTTTTATCGCCTTGCCATTTTTGGCCATATTATTTGTCTGTGCGTATGGCTTTATTGTGTGGTTTGGCCAGATGTTTTTTTGGGGACCACCCACGTAAACTCAGCCAGTTTATTGAGATAAATGGGCTATCAATGAGCGCGTATCGGCTTTGGCCAATGCGCATTACTGATTATTAAAAGGCATCAAGCACCTAATCAGCGAGTGAGCTATTTACGGATAGCAATTGATGCAAACAATGGCAAGGAATCATCATGAACGCAATTAAACGCCTATTTGGTTGGCTGCGTCAGCTTCTATTTAAACCGGCTGCAAAAATTGGGCTTGGTGTATTGATTATCATCGGCTTCGTAGGCGGGGTATGGTTTTGGGCAGGCTTTAACTCAGCGTTAGAAGCGACAAATAGCGAAGAGTTCTGTTTGTCTTGTCATACCATGAAAGACAACATGCTGCCTGAGCTACAAAAAACAGTGCATTGGCAAAACCGCACTGGGGTGCGTGCTGAGTGTCAAGATTGTCACGTGCCACACCAGTTCACCGATAAGATTGCCCGTAAGATGCAAGCCTCGCGTGAAGTGTTGTCACACGTTATGGGCGATATCGGTACACGCGATAAGTTCTTGGCACACCGCGGGGTATTGGCGCAGCGTGAATGGGCTCGGTTTAAGGCGAATAACTCAAAAGAGTGCCGCGCTTGTCACGACTATGACAGCATGGACTTTAGCAAAATGCGCGTGACCTCACAGATGATTATGCGTAGCGCCGCTGAGCGTGATGCCAGCTGTGTTGACTGTCACAAAGGGATTGCGCACGAATTACCAGTTATGGAAGGCATGCACAACCCCGCGTTCGACTCTTTGGTATCTGAGGCGGGCAGCACCAAGATTAATGTGGGCGAAACTTACTATAACATCGTGCCGCAACCTTTATATTTAGATGCTGAAAAAACCAAGCAAGCGGGCACCATTGAAGTGGCGGCGCCTGCAAAAGTTATTGCCCACGAAAAAGGCATGACTCAAATTGAGCTGGATATGTGGCGTAAGAACAAGGGCTTCGGCCGAGTTTGGTACACTCACTTTGGCCTAAACATTGTCGATGCCGTCATTGAAAAAGATCTGTCTCGTGATGAGAGTATTGTGAAGGTAAAAGAGTCCAAAGAGGATCCTTTAACCGGTCTTGAATGGCAAAAAGTCAGCGGTACTTTCTGGGTAGAAGATGGCCTATTAATGAAGAGTCTAGAGCCTGCTTGGGACATCGCCGGACAGACTTATGCAGAGAACTGTAGTGTGTGTCACCGTCAACCAAACCCAGCCTCGCATGATGCCAACCAATGGCCAGGGCTATGGAGTGGTATGGTTGGATTTACCAACCTTGACGCAGATACCGGCGGCTTAGTACTCAAATACCTACAGCTGAACTCATCTGACTTTGCGGGTGCCAAAAATGCCCCAGGCTCACCTGAGAATACGCCTCAGATGGCTCGTCCATAAGGCACCATGCGCATAATAAGACACACAAGAATAGGCAGAATAATAAGGGTTATATTATGAAAAATATCAATCGCAGGGGCTTTTTAAAATCGCTGGCGGCTTTGTCGGGTACGGCGCTACTCCCTACGCCGCTGTTGGCCGATGACAGCGTATTGACCTCAGCCACAGGCGACAAACCGCAGGACTTTAGTGGCTGGAAAATGTCCGGCGCACACTGGGGCGCTTTTCGTGCTCGAGTCGAGGCGGACAAGCTGGTGGAAATCAAACCATTTGAGTTTGATCAATATCCCACTAAGATTTTAGATGGCGTACCGGGCATTATTTACAGCCCTTCACGGGTACGCTATCCGATGATTCGCGTCGACTGGTACAAAAACCGTCAAAACAGCGACACCTCACAGCGCGGCGACAACCGCTTTGTGCGTGTCAGCTGGGATGAGGCGTTAGACATCTTGTATCAAGAGCTTGAGCGCATTCAAAAAGACTACGGGCCTTGGGCACTACACACCGCGAACGTGGGCTGGCGCTCGGTAGGTAACGTGCACAGCTGTGGTAACCATATGCTGCGTGCCATTGCCATGCACGGCCACAGTGTAGGGACAGCAGGGGATTACTCAACTGGCGCCGGTCAGATGATTTTGCCATATATCTTAGGCTCCACTGAGGTGTATTCACAAGGGACGTCTTGGCCACTGATTTTAGAAAATGCCAAAGTGATTATCTTCTGGGCCAACGACCCGATCAAAAACTTACAGGTCGGCTGGAACACTGAGACCCATGAAGCTTATGAATACTACGAGATCTTGCGTGACAAGGTTCGCAACAAAGAGATCGAAGTCATCTGTATCGATCCGGTAAAGAGCAAGACGCAAAACTACCTAGAGTGTGAGCATCAATTCGTCAACCCTATGACAGACGTGGCATTTATGCTGGGTCTGGCGCACACGTTATACACCGAGAATCTGTATGACAAAAAGTTCATCGACATGTATGCGTTGGGGCTAGAAGAATTCACCCCTTACTTGATGGGTAAGACCGAAGACAAGGTGGAGAAGACCCCTGAGTGGGCTGAGAAAATCTGCGGCGTAAAAGCCGATAGAATTCGCGAATTGGCACGTAAAATGGCCAAAAACCGTACTCAGCTTTGCTTTGGTTGGGCCATTCAGCGTCAGCAGCACGGTGAGCAGCCGTATTGGATGGGGGCGATTATCGCAGCGATGCTGGGTCAAATAGGTCTGCCAGGCGGCGGTATCAGTTATTCACACCACTACAGCTCTGTGGGTGTGCCGACCTCTGGCGCCTCTATGCCAGGCGCGTTCCCACTAAACTTAGACACTGGCCGTAAGCCTAAATATGACAATAACAATTACAATGGCTATAGCTCTGTCATTCCGGTTGCGCGTATGGTGGATTGTCTGCTTGAGCCTGGTAAGAAGATTAACTTTAATGGCCATGAAGTGACCCTACCACCGCTGAAAATGGGGATCTTTACGGGCAGTAACCAGTGGCACCGTCACCAAGATCGCAACCGCATGAAAAAAGGCTATCGCAATATGGAGACCGTGGTATCCGTTGATTATAACTGGACCGCCACCTGCCGTTTCGCTGATATCGTATTGCCGGCCTGTACCCCTTATGAGCGTAACGACATTGACGCTTATGGCTCGTACAGTAACCGAGGCGTGATTGCGATGCACAAGCTGGTAGACCCCTTGTATCACTCTAAGTCTGACTTTGAAATCTGGTATGAGTTTACCAAGCGTATGGGCCGCGAGCTTGAGTATAGCCGGGCGATGAATGAGATGCAGTGGATTGAGCAGATTTATGAAGACTGCCGTGCTGAGAACCTAAAAAAAGACTTCTTTATGCCGGAGTTCAAAGAGTTCTGGGAAAAAGGCTATGTGTTGTTCCCAGAAGGGGAGAACTGGGTACGTCACGCAGACTTCCGTGAAGACCCTGAGGTCAACGCACTGGGTACGCCATCAGGCTTTATTGAGATCAGCAGCCGCAAGATAGCCAGCTACGGCTATGCAGACTGTAAAGGTCATCCTATTTGGATGGAAAAAGCCGAGCGCTCACACGGTGGCCCAGGCTCAGATAAGTATCCGTTATGGCTACAATCGGTGCACCCAGACACCCGCTTGCACTCACAGACCTGTGAGTCTGAGGAGCGCCGTGCTACGTATACCGTTCAAGACCGTGAGCCCTGCTATATCGGCCCTGAAGATGCCAGAGCAAGAGGGATTAGCGATGGTGACTTAGTCCGTGTGTTTAATGACCGAGGGCAGCTGCTTGCAGGCGCCGTCATCTCTGATAACTTCCCACCTGGCGTCATTCGTATTCAAGAAGGCGCTTGGTATGGCCCGACCGGCCCTGAAATTGGCGCCCTGGATACCTATGGAGATCCCAATACCTTGACCTTAGATATCGGGACTTCGATGTTGGCGCAGGGCCCAAGTGCCAATACCTGCTTGGTTGAGATTGAAAAATTCGTCGGCAAAGCGCCAGCGGTGACCTCGTTTGGTGGTCCCACTTATGTCAATCCAGACGGCACGCCAGCGGCAGAAGACAAAGGCTAGTCGCTGATATAAGCGGTTCATGCTTACAAGGGCTTTGCTTAAGCGCTAAGCAGGGCCCTTACTTTGTGGTTATGCCGCTTGTTGCGACCACCCATAACTCTTTAGTGTAATGGAATTAAAATGAATAATAGTCAACAATGGCAGGCAGCCAATACTGCCCGTGCTACGCTTTATCGCTGGTTTGCCGAGCTGTTCGCCCGTGAGTTAACTAAGACCAATTTAACGCAGCTGCAAGCCCAATACCCAAGCCTGCATGCCGCTTTTAGTGATCTTAATCTTGAGCCGCAAAGCGCGGCGCTACAAACAACACTGGAGAACCTGCAAGTTATCCCAGCGCCAGATAGAGCATTAGAGCTCGCTGCAGACTTTGCCCACCTGTTTTTGTTAAGTGGTCATCAAAGTGCGCCGCCGTACGCTTCTTATTATCTTGAGTCCGATCAGATGCTTTATGGCAAGCCGGCGCAGCAAATGAGTGAGTTTTTGGCCAGTCATAAGCTCGACTTACACCCTGAGTTTCGTGAGCCCAAAGATCATTTAAGTATTTATTTGCAAGTGATGAGCCTGTGGATTAAAAGCAGCGTCGATGAGCAGGTGAACCTTATCGAGATGGCTGTACAGCAACAGCATTTTTTAGATGATGCGCTGCTCAGTTGGCTGCCTAAGTTTGCAGCGCGTTGCCAACACATTCGGGTAAAAACCCAAGTGTATCCCGCCATCATTGACTTGCTGCTGCATTTTGTACAAGAAGACAGACAAGCCTTGGAAGACATGGCCGAGGCCGAGTAGAATGGGGTATGATGTTAGGACTTATTAAGCCTGTGAATAACCCGATTAATCAAAGAGAGCGTATTTATGATCACTGTTGCTGAGCTACAAGCTGCCATTACTAAGCGTATTAATAGTTACAATCAAACCGATTCAAGCTTGACGCAGCGCACCACTGAGCGCCGTGATCTATTGGCCAGTCAGCATCATATTTTAGCGACCGATATCATCTCGCCCTTTGATGTGCCGCGTCAGAATTTATCGGCCATGGACGGCTATGCGCTTGCCGGTGGCAGTACTCTTGACGCGGGCAGTTACATTGAGATTGTGGGCGAGTCACAAGCCGGCGCGCCTTTTAGCGGCAGTAGTGTAACTGGTGAGGCACAATTACAGCCAGGCCAAGGCGTGCGTATTTTTACCGGCGCAGTCGTGCCCAGCGACTGTGATACCGTGGTGATGCAAGAGAACACCAATTTTGCGGCTATCAAAGACAGCATTGATAAATCCCAAAGCTATCAGATTCAGCTCACCAAAACGGCGGTGGCCGGCAATAATATCCGCCGCCAAGGCGAGGAGATTGAATACGGTGAGGTGGTGCTACACGCTGGCAAACGCTTGAACCCTGCTGATATTAGCCTACTTGCCAATTTGGGCGTGGCCCAAGTCGAGGTGTATCAGCCGCTAACTGTGGGTATCTTAGCCACAGGAGATGAGCTGGTCGCAGTCGGTGAGCCGCTACAAAGCTTGGCACAGATTTACAACTCTAATACGCCAACCCTCAAGAGTATGCTTGCGCATTTGCCCGTACAGATTCATGATTATGGCATCATCCCCGATGACTTAGAGAGCACCAAGCAGGCGGTATTAACGGCGATGCAAGAGTGTGATGTGGTGATCTCAACCGCTGGGGTGTCGGTGGGCGATTATGACTTTTTAACCACCGTGATTGAAGACTTAGGTCAGATTAACCATTATAAAGTGACGATGAAGCCGGGCAAGCCTTTTGTGTTTGGTGAATTAAACAAAGACCTTTCGGTGCCAGTATTATACTTTGGACTGCCCGGTAATCCGTTATCGTCTGTGGTGGGCAGTTTGCAATTTATCATTCCTGCCCTATGGCGCTTGTCGGGTATCGATGTGGCAGACATGCCGCTGCCATTGACCGTTACTGCTACTTTGTCTAGCGATGTCAAAAAGTCGCCAGGCCGCGCCGATTTTCAGCGCGGTATTGTCAGTCAAAATGAGGCAGGGGAGTATGTGGTGACCCCTGCTGGCAAACAAGATTCGCACCGCATCAAGCAGTTAAGCCATGCTAATTGTCTGATTGTGTTGCCCCAGCAGTCGGGCAGTATGAGCGCCGGTGAACAGGTGACGGTGCAGCTGTTTCCTTGGAGTTAATGGGCTTGAAGGAACTGGCTGTGCGCTATATAAGCGCTATCTAGCTGCTATATATGCCCTAGCTAGGCGCTATGCTTGGTCATAGCGCTTATCTAATGTTGGTTTATTACAAATAGCTGTCACCATCATAAATAACGGTCACTATCAGAAATACCTTTAACCGTCATCAATACTCCTAAAGAGGTATCTGGTCTTAAGCAGGGCTTCCTTTAGGGTAAGTATCTATTAGGCCGTAACCTGTTATAATGACGTTATCGCAACTTTTTTAAGTTTTCATTCACAACCTGAGGCAACGCTTAGAGCACATTCACTACTAATGACTACGGTACCCCATATGACCCTTCTTAATTCCAACCTAGGGAAAGCTAGGCTATACACACCTTCCCCCAATTCAGTTATGTTTGATGGTCATGTTCCGCTGTCATCTGCTCATGCGCTCTTGCATCCTACTGTTAACTCTATCAATGCGCTTACCCATTCTACTATACCCTCTGCTGCAAGCGCCTCTTTTGCCTGGCCGAAAGCGATAAAGCCGGCTGACTTGATGTCGCCATTTACCCAGCTTGCGCGCAGTACCTTGACCACACTAAGACCTACCAAAGGCGCAGCGGCTGCCTCTGTGAGCAGTCATGTGCCCCAAACTAATGACAATCTATTGACCGATGGCTTCTCAAGGCGCTTGACCTATTTGCGCCTATCGATTACTGATTTTTGTAATTTTCGCTGTGGCTATTGTCTGCCCAATGGCTATCAAGGCAAGCGTCCGGACAATGAGCTGACTTTGCAAGAGATTGAGGTATTGATTAAGGCTTTTGCTCAAGTGGGCACAAAAAAGGTGCGTTTAACCGGTGGCGAGCCGTCTATCCGAAAAGATGTCACTCAAATTATTGAGCAAGTCAAAGCCACGCCCGGCATCCAAACTGTGGCGATGACCAGCAATGGCTATAAACTGGGCAAGCACATCGCCAATTGGCAACAAGCCGGCCTTGATCAATTAAACATCAGTGTCGATAGCTTTGATCCGGCCACGTTTAAGCAAATGACTGGTTTTGATATGTTGCCGCAGCTGCTACAGGACATGGATACGCTGCTAGAGACGACTGATATTAAGCTAAAGCTCAATGGCATCTTGATGGAAGAGACCGCTTACGACAGTCTGCTTGCGGCCCTAGACTATGTCAAAACGCGTCCGGTCACCTACCGCTTTATTGAGTTTATGCAGACCACCGACAACAGTGATCTATTTTTTGCGCAGCATGCACAGTCAGCGCTGATCACTGATTATTTGCTAAGTCATGGCTGGCAAGCGCAGGATAGAGGCCAAAATGATGGCCCAGCCATAGAGTACACTCACCCCGATTATGTGGGCCGTATTGGTATGATTGCCCCCTATGCGGCGCACTTTTGTGACAGCTGTAATCGACTGCGGGTCAGCAGCCTGGGTAAGGTGCATTTGTGCTTATTTGATCAAGGTAACTACGATATCCGTCAGTATTTACAGCAGCAAGATGTGGCGGGTCTGGTACAAAAACTCCATGAATTTATGCCGATAAAACCTGAGCACCATCACTTGGCAGAATCCAACAGCGGCATTATGCACAACTTGTCGATGATTGGTGGTTAACAGGATTGACGGCTAAGCCAAAAGGTACGTTTCCAAGCCATCTGTTTAAATCTTAATTGTTTTCCCTGTTATTTAAGGCGCTTTTATGTCAAAAGAAAAAGTATTTACTCCGTTAAATGTGGCGGTATTGACCGTCTCTGATAGCCGTACGTTAGAGCAAGATACATCAGGTCAGTATCTGGTGTACTCGCTGCAAGAAGCGGGACACAACCTGGCTGATCGTCAGTTAATCACCGATGATATTTACAAAATCCGAGCCGTGATCAGTGGCTGGATTGCTGATCCTGAGGTGCATGCGGTGATGACCACGGGCGGCACGGGGTTTTATATCCGTGATAGCATGCCTGAAGCGGTCAGCGTGTTATTTGACAAAAAAATCGATGGCTTTGGTGAGATGTTCCGTTTGATCTCCAAGGATGAAATTGGCATGTCAACGGTGCAATCGCGCGCCATTGCTGGTATGGCCAACAACACAGTGATTTTTTGTCTACCAGGCTCATCAGGTGCCTGCCGTACCGGTTGGACCAAGATTATCAAAGATCAGTTAGACAGCCGCACGGGCCCTTGTAACTTTGTGCCGCATTTAATGCGCGTTAACCCAGGCCACGATTAGTTATATGACAGACGCCTTGCTGCGCAGACTGGACGCAAAGCCTTTAGCTTTAGCGGGGGTGGTTATCCTCGCCGGCGGCTTATCGACGCGTATGGGCGCACCTAAGGCGCTATTAAAGCTGCCTTGTGGTGACACCTTGCTACAGTATCATGTGCGCAGTGCGTCGCAGCTTGGGGTGCCAATTTTAATCGCTGATAATGGGCAGGGGTTTGCTACGCACATACAGGCCGAGCACAATATTTTTGATGAGCACAGTGTTGCTAATAACGAGGGCGGTAATAAAGAGGGCGGTATTCGTCATATTGCCGATTATCAGCCGAGCAGCCGCTCGTTACAGGCCAATGCCAATGAGAAACATTCAGCAGGGCCACTGGGCGCTATCTTGGCTGGCATGCAGCAGCTGTTGCAAGATAACCAGACGAATAGTCGCTTTGCTGATATCCATAGCCACTCTGACGCTGGGTCACAATGGATGCTGGTGGTCAGCTGTGATAGCTTAGTAAATGGCGTTGATATTTGGCAGTATCTGACTGAAAAAAAGGCTCAAAGCGTATCAAGCAGTGTTGATGCCGTTAATGAGGATAATGCACCGCCGCAAATGTATTGTCTGGCCGATAACGAGCGAGACTATCCGTTATTGGGCTTGTATCAGTTAAGTCTGCTTGCATCACTAAAGTCTTATTTAGACAGCGGAGAGCGCCGAGTGATGCGCTTTATTTACCCCATCAGCCAGTCGCTGCCCATGCCGCAAGCTTGGTACACGCGCTCTAATTTAAATACCCCGCAGCAGTTTCAATTGGCTTGTCAGCAGTTATAAATAAAGCTCGTACGGTTATCGACTATTAAATGTTAAATGCCGAATATTAAATGTTGAATATTGAAACCAGCCAAGGTTATTTAAAGCCAAGGTTATTCAAAGCTCAGGTTATTCAAAGCTGTTGCAAGCTATTGCCACTTTCTCAATAAAATTTAACCCAGTTAAGCTGAACATTTTAGGTCAAAGCTCTTATGTCACTATCAAACTCTGAATCAAGCTCAGAATTAACTTCTGAACAAAGCACGCCAGATTTAGCAAGTAACTCTGTGCAAACGCATGCCCACAAGCTATCGCACTTAGATGCCGATGGTGATATTCATATGGTGGATGTGGGTCATAAGACAGTGACCACGCGTGAAGCAGTGGCGCAGGGTTATGTGGTGTTTCCACAAGACATCTATAGCCAGATAAAAGCGGCCGATGGCATGACCAAGAAGGGCAGCATCACTCAGACGGCTCATATTGCCGGTATTATGGCCGCCAAGCGCACCCATGATCTAATCCCACTGTGTCATCCGCTGCCACTTGATAAGGTGGGCTTAAGCTTTAGCTATGAGGATGAGGCATGCGCCATTAAAGTCACCTCCACGGTGCGCGTCACCCATAAGACTGGGGTGGAGATGGAGGCGTTAACGGCGGTGAGTGTGGCCTGCTTGACCATTTATGATATGACCAAGGCGTTGTCGCACGACATTATTATCGATGAGATGCGCTTGGTGACTAAGACTGGTGGCAAGTCTGACTATCAAAGCGCTTAGCTAAGCTTAAAATGGGTTGAATTGAACTGGATTGAATTTGCTTCGACGCTAAATAAATGAGGTAGCTGTCACTGGTCGTTATGTTAGAAGCACCCAACAGGTGTGGTTAGATATGCATAAAATAACGACCAGTCACATAGCGTTAAACTGTTTTTTTATATCAATAATTTTTTGTATTAATTTTCTGTATTACTAAAAAGCGACTAAATAGGCTGAGTACACTATGAATATTACGGTTTTATTTTTTGCAAGCTTGGCAGAAAAAGCGCAACAAGGTCAGCAGCAATTAAGCGTAGAGGGTAAGTTAAGCTTGCCTGAGCTTTATGCTAAGTTAACACAAGATCACGGCTTTACGCTTGAGCCTGCCAAGGTGCGTGTGGCCATTAACGATGAGTTTGCCAGTTGGGATGATGTGATTAATGATGGCGATACCATTGCCTTTATTCCACCTGTGGCCGGTGGTTAGCCGTTTAGATAAATAATTGTTGGAGTAACACATGGACAGTCAATCTGCTTTGGACACGGCCAATCAGCCGCATCAGCAGGCAAGTAGCATATCGCACAGCGTAGAGGAGGTATATCAGCTGGCACAGTCTCAAGGCTTTGCGCTGCTTGATGAGGCCATTGACGCTGAGCGCCTAAAAGATATGCTGCAAGATGATCAGTGCGGCGCTTTGGCCACCTTTGAGGGCTGGGTGCGCAATCACAATAACGACAGCCAAGTGACCCGCCTGACCTATTACGGTTATGAAAAATTGGCGATTAACCAAGGCAAACTGATTATTGAGGAAGCCAAACGCTTATTCGATATCGAAAATGCGGTGGCGATTCATCGCATAGGGGCGTTAGAAATTGGTGATATGGCGGTGTGGGTCGGGGTGTCCTCTAAGCACCGTTATCCTGCCTTTGATGCTTGCAAATGGATATTAGACACCATTAAGGCCGATATTCCGGTATGGAAGCAAGAGTATTACCAAGATGAGCCTTCTAAATGGCTAAGTAACAATGGTTAAGTGACAATGGTTAAGTGACAATGGTTAAGTAACAATGGCTAAGTAACAATGGTTAAGTGACAATGGTTAAGAAACAATGGCTAAGTAACAATGGTTAAGAAATAATGGCTAATAAAACAGAGTTAATTTAAGAAACTTAGTCTTAGATCCAATAACTAATAAAAGTCCAGCTTATGCTGGATTTTTTATGGGTGACTGTTCTATAGAGTAGCTATCTTTTGGGCTTACTTTTGGGCTTAGGCGGCGAGCGATTTGTTGTTGTCAGCGAGCCTTCATTGACCTGACGATTGATACTGGCAATCAGACCCACCAGTATGATGCCCAGTAACACCAACAACAGTGACATGGTGTGTGCCATGTCATAGTTAAGCGCTTCGACCTGCTCATAGATGGCAATGGAGATGACCTTGGTCTCTCCGGCGATACTGCCACCAATCATCAGTACCACCCCAAACTCACCAATGGTATGCGCAAAGCTAATCAGGCTACCTAAGATGATGCCAGTCTTAGCTTGCGGTAAGGATACGGCGGTAAATCGGCGCAATCGGCTGGGTTCAAGCAGCAGCGCCATGTCACTCACGCTTTTGGGAATGCGTAAAAACTGGGCATACACCGGCTGCATATAAAAGGGCAGTGAATATATGATGGAGCCCACCACCAAGCCTTTAAAGGTGAATGCCAGAGCGCCGATGTCATGAGCCATAAGCCATTTACCCAGTGCAAAATTGGGGCTGAGCAGCAAGAGCAAATAAAAGCCAAGCACCGTGGGCGGTAATACCAAGGGCATGGCGATGATACCCATCAGCATAATCTTAATACGCGCGATCAGATTGCTAGAGGAAGGTTTGGCCAGCCAATAGGCCAGTGGAGTCGCAAACAGCAGTAGGCACAAGGTGGTGATGGCAGCAAGCTTGAGGCTTAACCATAGCGGAAGCAGCATGTCAGAGAGTTGAGGCGACAGAGGTGACATAAAATCAGCAAGACCACAGGCTTAAAGCAGTAAATGAAAGGGACTCATACAGCATAGCAATATTTGCCCGCTTTACCTAGTGCTAAGCGGGCTCTAAACGGTTATGGCCTTGTCATTTAGCTAATTTAGCTCATCTATGTTGCTTGCTACTATGCTGGCTACCATATTGGCTACTATGTTTATGTTGGCTACTATGCTCGCTACTTTGCTGAGTCAGAGGCGGCATGGCCTGCGTTTACCGGTAAGTATCCGGCGTCTGCAAACAGTTTTTGCGCCGGCTTGGACTGCAAATAATGGCTAAAGTCGATAGCAGCGGCACTGTCACTCACCACGATACCGTCTTGCAAGATGGCCGGATAGCTGCCTGGCTGTAGAATTAGATAGTTTGAGGGGGCCACCTTGGCACTGATCAATTGTGATAACGCCACAAATCCATAGTCGGTACTGGCGGTGTGCGCATATTGGAAGGCCTGACCAATGTTCTCTGATTGGATAATGGTTTTATTGCCATTTAGGCTGTCATAAATGCCTTGCTGCTGTAAAAAGGCTTTGGCCGATGCCCCATAAGGTGCCAGCTCTGGATTGGCTAGGGTAATTTTAATGGGCGTTTTGTTTTGATTGGGCTGGGTGATGAGTAACTGCTGCAGGCTGGCTGTGTCTAAGGTTTTAACGGTGCTGATATCTTGGTTGCTGCTATACAGCGCCAATTGGCCGCGTGCATAGGTAAAAGGTGGCTGTACAGTGACGTTAGCAGTGGCTTGCTGCTGAGCATATTTGGCAGGGAAGTTTTGATCAGCGGATAAAAACAAGTCATAAGGGGCACCGGAGTTAATCTGTGCAAACAGCTTACCCGATGAGGCATAGGTCACTTCAATCTTTGGCTTGGGAGTACTTGCAGCATCTGGGTTATGAGCCTCTTCGCTTTGATAAGCATCAATCACTGCCGGTAATACGCCAGCTAAGTTGGCTGCGGCGGCAATGCGCATGACCTCGCTAGATTGGGCTTTATGGGTATTGCTATCAGCCTGCGGGGCGGCATCGGTTTTTTCAGGGCTATTGGTATTAGAGCAGCTGGCCAGTAGCAATAAAGCGGGCAGGGTAGCGATAAGTTTTAAATGTGTTTTCATAAGCAATCTACAGTGAGAGAGAAGGGAGCGGGCAGCTTTATATTGGTTATATGAGTTATATTCTGCCTGAACTCTTAAGCTTTACCAATAATACTTTAGAGTAGGTCGCTAATTAAAAAAAGCCGAGCAACTGCTCAGCTTTTTGATACTTAATGTTTAAACCAGATTGGCAATTAGTCTTTTAAAACTTCTGCCATGGCATTGGCCACATAGTCGATGTTGTTGCCATTTAAGCCGGCCACACACATACGTGAGTTTGACACCATGTAGATACCGAACTCAGTTTTTAGGCGTTCTACTTGCTCAGGAGTTAGGCCTGTGAAGCTGAACATACCATTTTGCGTGGTTAGGTAGTCGAAGTTGCGACCTGGTACTTTGGTCTCTAGTACTGATTTTAGCTTTAAGCGCATGGCTTTGATGCGATCACGCATGCCATAAACTTCACCAACCCACTGTTTGTGCAGCGCTTCATCATTCATCACGATGTCTACAACGCGGCCGCCATGTGATGGTGGGCTTGAGTAGATGCGGCGAACGGTGAATTTAAGCTGACCGAATACACGCTCGGCTTCTTCTTCAGTTGGGCAGACCACAGATAGGCCGCCGACACGCTCGCCATAAAGCGATAAGTTCTTTGAAAATGAGTTACTGACAAATAAAGGCAGACCCATATCCACCGCTTTACGGATGGCATAAGCATCGCTGTCCATGTCTTCGCCAAAGCCTTGATAGGCGATGTCCATAAACGGAATAAGCTCACGCTGTTGTACTACTTGTAGTAGCTCATCCCACTGGGCTTGCGTTAGATCAACACCGGTAGGGTTGTGGCAGCAAGGGTGCAATAGCACCACGTCGTCTTTGTTTAAGGTGTTAAAAAAGGCGATAAGCTCGTCAAATTTTACAGTGCCGGTGGCTTTGTCATAGTAGGGGTATTTACCCACTTCGATGCCGCTGCCCTCAAAGATAGAGATGTGGTTGCCCCAGGTTGGGTCGCTGACGTAGCATTTGGCTTGTGGGAACCAAGCATTGATAAAGTCTGCGCCGACTTTTAGAGCGCCTGAGCCACCGATGGTCGCAATGGTCGCAACACGCTTGTCTTGTAATACTTGTGCGTCTTTACTAAACAATAAGTCCTGGCAAGCTTTACGATGGCCAGGTAAGCCTTCCATAGGCAAATAAGGGCGGGCAGAGATAGGGTCAGCAATGCGCTGCTCAGCAGTCTTTACACACTCAAGCACTGGCAGTACGTTATTTTCATCGTAATAAACGCCAACGCCAAGGTTTACCTTATTGGGGTTGCTGTCATTAGCATATTCAACCATAAGGCCTAAGATTGGGTCACCAGCATAAAAATCGACACGTTCAAACATTTTATTTCCTTTCAGAAGGTTGTAGGTCACACACTCTAAAAGAATAAACTAGATTGGCGGTTAACTCAATGTTAGATTGAGCCATAATCCAATTGTTTGCATGCTTATTGCGCCAAAGCTTATGTAATTGCTCAAAAAATTGCTATTATGGGCGCTTTTTATGCCACGTCGCTTATCAAACGGATAGTGTATGTCATCAAATACCCCCGCTCAGCCTGATCACACCGACTCTACTCACCACCCCCAGTCAACGCCTAACCCTGCTTTCACTCAGCTATCAAGCCACTCGCCGCATCTCGATCCGCAGCTGTCGCCCATCCAAGCCTTTGTGATGGCTGGATGTGTTGTTTTAATTATGGGCGTGACCATGATTGGCTTTGGCTGGGTGCCGCATCTGTCGTTATTATTAGCGATTTGCTTTTTGTTATTAATGGGGCGGCTAAGAGGATTGGGCTTTACCCATCTACAGTCGGCGATGACAGATGGGGTGGTCAGTGGCAGCGGGGCTATCTATCTGTTTTTCTTTATCGGGCTTATGGTGGCAGCTTTAATGATGTCGGGGGCCATACCCACCTTGATGTACTTCGGCTTTGAGCTGATTTCTCCACGGTTTTATTATATTTCGGCCTTTGTGCTCACCTCGATTATTGGTATTGCCCTAGGTAGCAGCTTGACCACGGTAGCGACGCTTGGCGTGGCCTTTATTGGCATGAGTAATGCCTTTGATGCCAATGTGACCATTGCAGCAGGGGCAGTGGTCTCTGGCGCCTTCTTCGGTGATAAGATGTCGCCGCTGTCAGATACCGGTACCATTGCGTCGTCTGTGGTGGGGATTGATTTATTCGAGCACTTACGCAATATGATGTATACCACGGTGCCGGCTTGGATCATTAGCGTGCTGCTGTTTTGGATGTTAACCGGGCCGATGCAAATCGCCAATTTAGGCCAAGTCACTGTACTACAAAATCAGCTTGTCGCCAGTGGCTTGGTACACCGCTATGCTGTACTGCCCTTTGTGGTATTAATAGTGTTGGCCATGTTTCGAGTCAATGCCATCTATACCATTATTTGCACCATTATCAGTGCCTTGATGATTACTTATATACACAGCTCACCCAGTATTGAGCAATTGGGTGGCTATCTGTTTGCTGGATATGCGCCTGCTGCAAATTTAGAATTGGGCGAAGTAGGCGGCATGCTGACCCGAGGCGGTATT
This sequence comes from Psychrobacter sp. YP14, assembly GCF_003209315.1. Classification (NCBI taxonomy): domain Bacteria; kingdom Pseudomonadati; phylum Pseudomonadota; class Gammaproteobacteria; order Moraxellales; family Moraxellaceae; genus Psychrobacter; species Psychrobacter sp. YP14. The sequence goes on from NZ_CP029789.1 coordinate 272,416, forward strand.
CAAAGTATGTTCTTTACGCAGACCATTGTGATCTTAGCGTTAAGTCTGGGCGGATTGTTAAAAAAACTGGGTATTTTGCCGGCTTTGCTGGCTGGCATGCACGATAAATTGACCACAGCCGGCCAGGCCATTTTTGCCGCGGCTATGTCCGCTCTGAGCATCAATGTGCTTATTAGCGAGCAGTATTTAAGTATCTTGTTATCAGGGACGGCATTTCGCCCGACTTTTGAGCGTTTGAGCTTACATCCTAAGAACTTATCACGTACTATTGAAGATGCGGGTACGGTGATTAATCCTTTGGTGCCATGGAGTGTGTGTGGGGTGTTTATTAGCCAAGCGCTTGAGGTTCCTGTATTAGAGTATCTGCCGTATACGTTCTTTTGTTATTTGTCGCTGCTGCTGACAATTTTATTTGGCTTTAGTGGGGTGACTATTAGCCGGTTGGATAAGCAAGCTTAAGCGAGTACAATTAAACTATTAATTTAAACCTTTAAAATAAAAACCTATCTGGATTGATGATGAGTAATAAAATTTTAGTAACTGGTGGTGTGGGTTATATCGGCTCACACACTTGTATTGAGCTAATAGCAGCAGGCTACGAGGTTGTGGTCTATGACAACTTGTCTAACAGTAACCTTGAAGCGTTAAAACGCACTGAGCAAATTGCCGGTAAAGAGATTGCCTTTATCGAAGGGGATGTACTAGATAGCAAGCTATTGAATCAAGTATTTGAACAACATGATTTCTTTGGGGTGATTCACTTTGCAGGACTTAAAGCGGTAGGAGAGTCGGTTGCTCAGCCATTAAGATATTATAAAAACAATGTCACGGGCACTCTTGAGCTGCTAGAGGTAATGCAAGCGCATAGTGTAAAGAACTTTGTTTTCTCATCCTCTGCTACTGTTTATGGCGATCCTGAGACACTACCTATCCCGGAAACAGCGCCACGCTCTTGTACTAATCCTTATGGGCAATCGAAGTTAACCGTTGAGTATATCTTGCAAGACTTGGCGCAGGCTGATCCGAGCTGGAATATTACTTGTCTACGATACTTTAATCCAGTAGGTGCGCATAGCTCTGGCTCAATTGGAGAGGATCCCAATGGAATCCCTAATAACTTAATGCCGTATATTAGCCAAGTGGCAGTGGGTAAATTAAAGCAGCTGAGTGTCTTTGGCAGTGATTATGACACTGTCGATGGTACAGGAGTTCGTGACTTTATCCATGTGGTGGATTTAGCAAAAGGCCATGTGGCTGCCTTAGACTATATTACTTACAATCAAAGCCAACAAAGTCAGCAAGCATCCAAAACTGGCCTAGGCTTTGAGGCGATTAACCTAGGTACTGGTAATGGCAGCTCGGTGTTGCAACTGGTAGAAGCATTTGAAAAAGTGACCAGTCAAAGTGTGCCTTATCAATTGGTAGACAGACGCCCTGGAGACATTGCGGCTTGTTATGCCAGTGCTGATAAAGCCAAGCAATTATTAGGCTGGCAAGCTGAATTAACGATTGAAGATATGTGTAAGGACAGCTGGCATTGGCAGAGTCAGAATCCGGGTGGGTACAAAGCTTAGGTCAAAATTAAAACTTTCAATCATGTATTAGAAAAGTGCTAAACTGGAGTGGTTTAGCATTTTTTACAAAGATTAATTATACCTAGTTTAACTACTAATGGCTTTAACTAAAGAATTAAGGATAAGTATATCAGGCCTCAAGTATTGATTATAGTATCTAAAGTTATTTAGCATCATTTCATACTTATAATCTGTATTATCAATAATCTTATAAATATTATTAATCAGAGCATCAGTTGATGAGGCTTCTAGATAATTTTTACCTTCTATAAAGTTTTGGGAAGTAAAGAATAGGGGTTCAGATATGATTGCTCTTGACGCAGCTATATACTCCCCAAACTTCCAACCATTAGATTTATGTAACCCCAAAGTACTAATACAAATATCATGCTCTTTAACTGTTTTAACATAACTTAGTTTGCTAGTTTTTTTATTTGGTATGATTAAGTCTTTTGCTAATTTCCTCGATAACTCAGAATCTTGTAAACCTCCTGTAAATATAGCTCCAAACTCTTTTTTGCATTCTCGAATATATTTGATTCGATTGCTATTGATAACTTCTCTCTCTAATCGAGTTTCTCCATCTTTGACATCGTCAGGATTCCATAATCGAGCAGAAAATAATATTTTAGGCTGTGTGTTTTTATTGGGGTAATACTCAAAATCCTTATAATTAATACTTGAATTATAGAAAGGCAGATATTTGCAGGCAGTGTCTTTCATCAGTCTCTTAATATCGAGGGAAACATACTCATATGACATATCATAGTTAAACTCTAAATCATGAATAGTTCTTTGAGATCCATGATTATATTTGAGTAAATTAGAATTATAGCTTCTTTTAAAATAGTGATCACAGTGATAGTTATTCTGAAAAAATATTAAGTTTTCTTCAGTGGATTTATTATCTATCCAGTTAAACCCATCTAATGTGTCATATATAATATGAATGTCGTTATTAATCCATGCTGAAATAATAGGCTTATTTAAACTACCTGTTTTTTTTATAAATTTTAGATCTATTACTCCTTTTTTTTCTAAAATCTGGAAGCCTTTATATATTTGTGATAGGTGGGGAGAATTGAAATATTCGACTATGCAACTTATCTTCTTCATTAATAGAATCTCTTTAAAAATTATCAAATTGAACGCCAATACCACCACCAACTTCTGTTGAATGGATATTGGAATCTGATACCCAAGCACGGCTAGAAATAGTAGTTCTTGGATTTAATTGATGTTCCCAAGCGACGTCTAATACTTTTAGCTTATCTGATTCAGGGAAAGCTCGGTTATTTTTATAAGAGCTGCTGCCTTCTATTCCCGATTGGTTAACTTTGGCATATTGCATCTTAGCATTGATAAAGTTTTGATTATCCACCCATAGCTTACCACCAACCGTAACGCTTTCGGTATCTCCACCCAATGCGTATCCTAGGGGATAGCCGTACTGATAATAGCCATCGGTATATTTACCATGATTATAAGAGATATCTGAAACATCACCACCTGTGCGAGTATCTGTCCATTCCGTATACAGTTGATAAGGCATGCTACCCATGCTATACGTATTGATACTAGAAGCAAAGTCGATACCGGCTAAGTACATATTCTTCGAAGGTAATCCACCAGCTTCATCTTCACCGATATATTGGCCATAAATCCCGACAGGAAGATTAGTTAGGGGTGCTAGGTTCACACGTAAATCGAAACCTGCAAGTTGGTTAGCAGGATCATCATTTGGATCACTACTGTAAGTATTATCTCTTGTTCCTATAAGCGCATCCCAAAACGAACTTAAGTTTTCAGGACGGCCTTCGCCACCCCACATAAAGGTGCGAGAAGCACCCACTTCTAGCCAATCTGTAGGGCTAGCCGTTAGACGCATCCCGATTAGTTTGGTGTCAGGGACAGCTTTATAATCATCTAATTGACCGGCGAATAGTTGATATTGCCAAGGTCCAATCCAGTTGAGATAACGATAACTGGGTGCTGCTTGGATATCACGCTGCATAGTAACACCGACGACAGGTTTACTGGCATCACCGCGGATAAGGCTGCCATCATGTCCTGGTCCCCACCAAGTAGGAATTTGACCAGCAATGAGCCACTGATTGGCATACTTGCCCGCCAGGTATGAGCCATCAAAGCTGACATCTTTATCATCAATATCGTCATCTTTAATGTTGGCTTGTAAGTTAATTTCCCAGTTATCTTCGCTAATTCCAGCACGAGCACTTGCATCAAAGTTCGCCAGTTTATCATCAGCAAAGTTTTGAGGAAGCTGCTTTCTATCTATTTGTCCATAAGCAGATACAGTCGTATTGACTAAGGATTTTGGCTGCTTATTTAATGTATAGCGTATAAACTGTACAATTTGCTGCTGTTCAGGAGTCCTAATATTGGCACTTTCTAAAGCACGATTTATTTCATTAGCTGTTAAAGGCCAAGTACTGGTACTAACCTGGACCACACCTTGAGAGCGTAACCAGTCAAGCTCTGACTTTAAGGCCATATCATTAAGTTGTAGATTTTGTGCTAAAGATAAATTGCTTAATAATATAAAGCCCAATCCAATACTTAACTGATAGAGAATAACTGTCTTATTGATAGATTGTAAAGGCATAATAATAGGGCTCTTTAATATATTTAAATTATATAATATGTATATTTTAAATCATTTTAATTAACGACTAACTATCTTAAATATTGTTTGGGCAATAAGCACTATATCTAGTAACATACTTTGGTTATCTACATACTCTGTATAATACTTTTGTTTAAGAGGTAATATTTTATCAATATAAGCTTGTTTAGGATCTTCATATTGAGCGAGTATTTCATTTTCATCAATCATCTCGATTGAAGCTTTATCAGTAATCCCTGGTCTTACCGAAAGCACTTTTTTTCTTATTTCATAAGGATAACAATCTATGAACTCTTGTACTTCAGGACGAGGTCCAACAAGACTCATCTTACCTGTAAAAACATCTATTAATTGAGGTAGTTCATCAATTTTTAGCTTTCTAAGTATTTTCCCAGATTTTGTTATTCTTTGATCATTATTGCCAATAGTTAATTTGCCACTTTTTTCTGCATTAGAAGTCATTGTTCTAAATTTATGGATACGAAAAGGAACCCCATAACGACCGACACGTGTTTGTCTAAAAAAAATAGGACCCTCAGAATCAAGTTTTATTATGATAGCAGTTGTTACAAGCAATGGAGATAAGCAAACTAATCCGCCAGCTGATAAAACAATATCAAAAACTCTTTTTTTAGACACTGTGCTATACCTTAAAAGTTATGCTTCTAAAAGCATATAGATTAAAATTTCTATTCATATTATCAATTGGAACTGCTGAATTATTATAGAGTAATTATTATTAATAAATGTATAGATATGGAAGTTTAAAATAATTACATATAATATAAAATTTATGTACTTTCAATCACCTGCTTCACAGCAGCAACTGCTCTATCTTGATCTGCTTCTGTCATTTTAGTATACAGAGGTATTGACGCAATTCGCTGGAATGCAGATTCAGCATGTGGAAATTGTTCAGGAGTCAGACTATATGCATCTCTCCAAACGGGCTGTCTATGTAAAGGAATGAAATGGACAGAACACCCAATATTAAACTCAGACATTTTAATAATGAATTCATCACGAGTTATTTTAACTTCGTCATTTAAGCGAATAGGGTATAAGTGCCATGCATGCTCAGATATATCTGAAGAACGGGCAGGTAAAGTAAGAGGGAGATCAGAAAAAGCGTCATCATAAATCTTTGCCATAGCCACACGCTTGTCATGGAAACGATTTATCTTATTCAATTGATGAATACCTATAGCAGCACAAATATCTGGCATATTATACTTAAAACCGGGCTCGATCACTTCATAGAACCAAGCAGGCTTAGTTGAGGAGTAGCGATCAAACGCGTCTCGGCTAATTCCATGTAGTCGCATAACTTTACATCGTTCGATAATATTATGATTTCTAGAAACTAACATCCCACCCTCTGCTGTGGTCATAGTCTTATTGGCATAAAAACTAAAGACAGTAACGTCAGTATCTAAAGTCCCAATGAGTTTCCCCTGATAACGGCTTGGGAAGGCATGAGCCGCATCCTCAATAATTTTAAGATTATGCTTTTTCGCTATGGCTATAATAGATTGCATGTCACAAGACAAACCAGCGAAGTGGACAGGTATAACCGCTTTAGTATGATTGGTAATAGCTGATTCTATCGCTTTAGAGTCAATATTCAAAGTCACTGGATCACTATCTACAAATACAGGCGTTGCACCAAGATATCGCACTACTTCAGCAGTAGCAGTAAAGGTATAACTTGGTACAATAACCTCATCTCCAGGCCCCACACCCACTGCTTCTAATGCAAGATGTAAACCTGATGTAGCAGAGTTAACTGCCAATGCTTGAACATCAGATCCTAGATATTTTGCAAAGTTTTCTTCGAACTTCTTAGCTTTGGGACCGGTAGTCACCCAGCCTGTACGTAGAGAATCTACGACTTCAGAAATTTCTTCTTCACCTATTTCAGGTAGAGAGAAAGGGAGGAAGTTAGACAAAAAAAGCTCCTTATATAGTATTCTAAAATCATTGGGTTCATATAAAGTCTTACTTAATCAGGATGCTTAATCACACCTAATATTTCTCCCAGTTTAGGAGTTTTAGTTCTTAATATTCCATTAATCGCATAGTGAGAAAAATAATATAGCGATTTATAGAAAGGTAATGACTCCACTTGACGATATAATTTCCAAGTATAAGTGGCCGCGCTACGCTTATTTGAAGATATGGAATCATTACGAACTGTATACGTTGCAAGAACCTTATTTAAACCATATGCATATTTCGTTTTCTTTAATATTTTCAACCAAAGTCCCAAATCTTGTCTTTTACGAATTAAGGGCATGTATATTTTTCCTAGTACTTTTGTATCGTACATAGCAGTTAAACAGCCAATTTCGCATTTCTTAAGCAAATCACTATATTTAAGCTTCTTCGAAACACCAAGTTCACCTATAACTTCACCATTATTATTAACTTTCTGGTAAGCCGTAAAGGTAAAGCTATAGTTGTTAGCTTGCATAAATTTAAGCTGCTGTTCTAGCTTGTTGGGAAGCCAAGCATCATCACTATCTAAAAAGGCTATAAAACGGCCTGTAGCAGCTTCAATACCTGTATTACGTGCTACAGCAGCCCCACTATTTTCACTTAGACTAATTAAATTTATCCGAGGATCATCTATACAATACTCATTAACAATTTCGGTAGTTCTATCTGTAGAGCAATCATCGATAATGAGTAACTCCCAATCTTGAAAGGATTGAAAAAGTATAGAGTTGATAGTATGTGATATATATCTTTCAGAGTTGTAACTAGGAGTAATTATGGATACAAGTGGCATTTGTTTACCTTATTAAAATATCTTTTGATTTTTAGTCATTACCAAATAGATCCCTAGTATAAACTTTCTCTAGGACATCTTCTAAATCTTTAGATACTCTATTGGCTAATATTATATCGGATTTTTGTTTAAAGATAGATAGATTACATAATACCTGAGACCCAAAAAACTGTTGCTCTTTAAGACTTGGTTCATAAACAACAACTTCAACTCCTTTGGCTTTAAGTCTTTTCATTACGCCTTGCATAGCACTGGCTCTAAAATTATCAGACCCTGACTTCATAACTAGGCGATAAACTCCTACTACTTTTGGATTACGTTTCAATATCGAGTTTGCAATAAAGTCTTTACGAGTTCGATTTGCATCTACAATAGCTTGAATAAGGTTATTAGGTACTTGCTGGTAGTTTGCTAAAAGTTGTTTAGTATCCTTTGGTAGGCAGTATCCTCCATATCCAAAAGAGGGGTTGTTATAGTGAGTCCCAATGCGTGGGTCTAAACCAACCCCTTCAATAATCTGTTTACTATCAAGACCGAATGATTCTGCATAACTGTCTAATTCATTAAAATAGGCAACACGCATAGCTAAATAAGTGTTAGAAAATAGTTTCACCGCTTCTGCTTCAGTATTATTGGTTAGTAATACTGGGGCATTTCTCTTAACTGAGCCTTGAAGGAGTAAATCAGCAAATAATTGACCTCTAACAGACTTTTCACCTACAATGATTCTAGAAGGATATAAGTTATCATATAAGGCTTTACCTTCACGAAGAAATTCGGGAGAAAAAATAATGTTATTAGTGTTAAATCGAATTTTAGCTTCTTCAGTATAGCCTACAGGAACTGTAGATTTGATTATAATAATTGCTTGAGAATTAATAGATAGTACGGATTTAATGACAGATTCTACACTTTGAGTATTAAAAAAGTTCGTTTTTGGGTCATAATCTGTAGGAGTAGCTATTATTACATAATCTGCATCTTTATAGGCGTCGTGAATATCCAAAGAAGCTTTAAAATTAAGATCTTCTCTTTGCAAGAATTTTTCTATTTCCTTATCTTCTATAGGAGATTTAGATCTGTTAAGCATTTCGACTTTTTCAGGGACGATATCTACGGCCACTACCTCATTATGCTGAGCTAAAAGCATAGCATTAGATAAGCCTACATATCCTGTTCCAGAAACTACTATTTTCATTATATCTTTCCATAATATTTTAAATAAAATTATGTTTAATAGTTTATATATACTATTAAAAAAATATTTTTTATCTCAAAAATTCTAGCTATTTGATACTCAAATTATAACTTACTATATATCATCTAAATCATAATAATGATTAAATAAAAAATTATTTTAAACTAGGGTGTGTTGACAATTACCGTAAATGAATAATCGTCGCTGCTAAATAGATATTAGCAGCAAACGACTCATCTGTTTTTTCGGCACGCATGGCAATTTTCTTAAAGTCTTTGAGCTTACAGAAGAAGTTCTCGATTAAATGACGCCATTTGTACATCTCTTTATCGAAATCTCGTTGCTTTAAACGAGAGCGTTTAGGGGGTATGACCGCTTTGCTACCACGCTCTTCTAAGTCCAGTAGTAGCCAATCCGTGTCAAAGGCTCTATCAGCAAGCAATGCACCAAACTCTTTGTCTTTAATTAAAGGTTTAACACCAGCCATGTCATGCTGCTGTCCTTTCAATAAAGTAAAATCAACAAGGTTGCCTAATGCATCAACCATTGCCATGATTTTAGTGGTCATACCGCCTCTTGATTTGCCAATTGCCTGACGACAAGCCCCCCTTTTGCACCTTGTCCATGACGATGTACTTTAACAATAGTGCCATCAATCATGGCGTACTCTAAATCTGGGTCATTTAGGGCGTTAAATAGGTTACTAAACCTATCGCTTTTTACCCATCGACGGTAGCGCTTATAAACACTGTTCCAGTTACCAAATTCAGGGGGTAAATCTCGCCACGAACTACCTGTACGGACAATCCATAGAACAGCTTCTATAAATAGTCGATTATTTACGGCTGTTCTACCAACATCGGTCTCTTTACCTGCACAATACGGCTCTATCTTTGCCCACTGGGCATCACTTAGTGTTAATCTAGTCATAGCACTATGATTATCAATTATTCTCTATATGTCAACACACCCTAAATTTCAATTTATTAAGAGCTATGAAATATGTAATATATATTTATTACGTTAAAGATTTCTTAAGGATATCCCATGCATTTTCAGCACTATATTTATGACGAATTTTCATAACATTTTCTTTCATTATAGAAATCTGGTCAGGGTTTCTAACTAAATATATTACTTTTTTAATAAACTCCTGATCATTATTAAAAGGCGTAATATACCCAGTTTTACCATTTTCAACAAATTCTATAGCATTTAACCAATTTGTACATATTACCGGTAGACCTGATATATAAGCATCCAAAATCGTTCCTGGAAAGCCTTCAGTATAATATTTAGTTGGAAATAGCAAGAAATCATATTTTTGTAAAACAGTATTAATATCTTCTGGATTTAGCACTCCAAGATAATTAACAGAGCTATTTTCCAACATACTATAAAATTGTTCTGAATAATCCGTGCTAATAGGTCCATAAATATCTATATTTACATTCTTTAAGCCTTCATCTTCAATAGCCTTTGCCAAATCGAAAACTAACCTTACTCCCTTTTGAGGGTTAATACGAGCCATGAAAACTATATTAATTTCGTTATTTAATACTTGTTTATTTTGCAAAGCGGGGTAAGACGTTATCCTGAAATTATGGAGTTTAAAGACATTATTAAAACCAATGGCTAGTAAACCTTCATACAAAGTGTCTGTTTCAACGTATATTCCATTAATTCTTGAAAGCAAGTATTTATGAATAGTTTGTTTTTCTAAAAACTCCATAAGCCAGCCGCCAACAACTAAATAGTTTAGTTTAGTTTTGAATGTTTTAGCGACTACCCATACTATTGGAAAAATATACTTTAAATTTTTTTGAGCAGGAAGGTAATAAATAATATCTGCTTCTATAATAGTTTTTATAAGTTTAAGTAGATTTAATTTCGACTTTTGAAATATTTGAGTATCAAAATATGATATCTCATTATCAGAACTCTTCTTAAATAAAGAGTAGATATTTCTAGTTTTAATAGTTTGACCATCTAACTGGTTGGTCATATAACCTAAATAACCTAATACTAATATTTTCATTAAGTAATATTCCTATGCAATTCTGATTAAGTATAAATTGTTATTATGGAAGTAGGACTATTTTTTAGCCAAGACTTGATCCCAAATTTCATCAATTTTTTCAATTTTATATTTAATCACTGAATTGCGAGTATGACGCGACATAAATTCTATTTTATGAGGAGCATGTATTAAATGAGTTAGTTCCTGAACATATCTATCAATATCTCCATCCGGCACTAATATTCCATTTTGAGAATCTTTAATTAACTCTCTAGGTCCCGTCGGACAATCAAACGCAATTACAGGTAGTTTAAATGACATAGCTTCTGCAATTACCATTGGTAGACCTTCCCAAAGAGAAGTCATTAATAATATATCTGCTTTAGAGTAGTAATCTTGTATATTACTTACAGCTCCTTTTAACGAAACCTTATCAAATAAATTATTTTTATCAATAAAGTCTTCTAAATACTTTCTCAATGGACCATCACCGCAAATGCTCAATTTCCAATCTTCATGTCTTATTTGATATAGTATAGAACATAGCCTTTCAATCCCTTTCTCCCTATTCAATCTACCTACGAAGAGAAATTTAGTGGTAGAATTAGCCAATCCATCTTTAGAAAAATCTCGGATTTTTTCTGATGATAATTTGAACCCATCCACTCCTAATGGATTTGGAAGGATAAAAATCTTAGACCTAAGGTACTTAGGATAATTTGATAAATCGCGTTTAGTTAATACAGTAATTTTATCAGCAAGTAGAAAATACAAAAAATTTCTTATACATCGACTTACCTTGTTCCCATAAGAATAATAGTTAGTATGTTCACAGCAGACGATTCTCTTATTGAGTCCAACTGAAGCTAGTAAAATTAAAATAGACGGAGTAGTTAAAAATGAAATTATGAAATCTTCATTACTATTTGATAGAGTCTTTCTTAACTTTCGTATTCTACTAAATTTCTCTTTTATTTTTCCAAAGCCTTGCTTATTGTAATTAAAATCGAGAAATATTCTAGATATTTGCGGAGATATGGTAAAGAAATCTTTATTCTTAGGCAAAGTATTTACTATTTCAATTTCATATTTCTCTTTAGAGTTCCAGTAATTAATCATCACAGAAGCAACTCTTTCTGCACCGCCGCTTTCAAAAGACGGTATATAAAATAATATTTTTCTCATTATATTTCCCGTATACGGATAATTGAAATTTAGTAAACACTTCTTTTAGGGGATAAAATCTTAGAAATTTTAATTATTACGTAAATTAGTACAATATCTGCAAATACTTGCATAATTGAAGATCGAGCTAAGAAAACAGCATTACTTATGTATAGTAAAGCTAAAATTTGCACTAATAAGTTGTTATTAAGGTATCTCTCATAAGTAACAGCATCCAACCTAGAGAGCAAAGCACCAAAAAGTAAAAAAATAATGATTGAGCCGATAAAGCCATAATCAATATATACATCCGCTAAAACTGTGGTTCCCATTCCATGGTCGGCACCCATCCATTCAGTAATCAAAAGGGAGCTAGTAGTTAATTTTATAGATGTCATACTTTCCACTAATAAACCTAGTCCAGGAATGATACTTATTAGATAGCCCACGGTACTAAGGCCAAATACTCCTTTATTTTCTTCCATATGCATGACAGTACTGTGATACGCTCTTAATGAATTTGCTAATTCTGTAGTAAAGGGTAAGATACTTGGTTCAGTATAATTAGCGCTTTCAGCCTTATTATTTATTGCTAGTTCTATTCTTTCACTTAAACTTCGATGACCATCTACTAATCTTAGGAAACTTGTAAGTTGTAATGCACTTGCAGCAACTAATATGATTACTACCATATTTTTTAACTTAAGTTTCTTTACTTGGGAGATATAATAGCCACAAGCCAGTAAGGTTAAGATTGCAATAAGAGGTCGTCTATTTCCTGCGATTAAACATGAACATAAATATATCCCTATAATAGTTAAAGCTGTTGGGCCAATGATTCTGAAATATTGAGATATGTTTAGCTTCATTTTCTTTTTTAAGATCATATTGATCATACAGATAATGTAAGCTGCAATTGATAGATAGAATATATGAGCAGATTTATAGTGGATGTAGGAAAGACTACCATTATTCATTAACTCATTATAACCACCTTGAAAATAATACAGGGGAGTACCATAGAAATATAACGCTAGCATAAATGCCATAATTAATTTTATGATTCGAAGGGATTGGATTTCGTTACCTATATCTACATCGAAATCTATATCGAATTTGCGACTTTTTGGAGGGGATAATAATGCGAATGTACTACCGATAAAAAATGCTATAGCACTAAGAGCTGCTAAGCTAATAGCCTTAGGTACTATATCATAATTTAAATATATCATACCTAAATTTAGATCTTGTCTCAAGCCAAGTGCATAATCTAAATAAAACTGAAAGTGAACTATAAGGAAACTTAGACTAAAAAGAAAAGTACTTGTTAGGTAATTACCTTTTAAAGAAGGTGGTAACTTCCTAATTGAGAAGAGAATTAATGAAATACCTAATATAATAAGTATAACCACTATGTAAGTATAACTAAAATAGGCAGGCATACCTATTAGGTAAACGCTAACAAGACATATAAAAACTATTAATTGGGCAATTAAGACAATTACATTATACATATCAAGCTCTTAGATAAAAATAGTTTAATGTCATAAGGTAACGATTCTTTTTGCAAAAAAAGTAGTATGTAATCCAAGGAAAATTTTAACCGTCAGAATAGTGATACAAGTACCTATATAGCCAAAATAATATATTAAAGGGATTGCAATTATTAAACCCAGTATTGACCAAATTGTAGTTATATTTCTTAACTGTTTTTCATATCCCTTTATTATCATAAAATTTATGCCATAAATACTGTTAAGGGCTGAAAACACAGTACTAACTGATAAAATTCTTAAAACGATTTTAGCGTCATCAAAAGCAGCAGTATAGAATATGTTAACAATAATGTCAGCAAGACAAAATAAAGAGAATGAGATAATAATTGCGCTATAAAGATATATTTTCTGATATAAATTATGTAATGAAATTTTTCTTGAAAGTAATGGAAATGCTGCTCTAGAAATAAGCCTTAAAAATTGATCGCTAATTTCTATAAATTTATTGCCAGCATCAAATATACCAGTAGCAACACTTCCTCCAAAAAAGCTTAATAGAACTATGGAAAAACTATTATATAAATTTGGCAATAGATTATTAAGAAAAACATCTGTACTTTTCTTAATGGTAGTAAAAATTTTAATAAGGTTAGGAGGATGTAATTTTACTTTCCACTTGAATATGATTATATACATAGCTATCGAACCACAAAGAATTTGTCCTAACCCCATGAATAAAGGTTGAAAAATATAATCATCTTCATTATTTATATAAATAAATACTAAGCCTGTAGAAATGGCTCTACTAATTAAGCTAAAAACTGTGATGAATTTCATTTTCTCTACAGCTTGGAAAAACCACTCAGGAAAAAAGATCCATCCAGGTACAAGCAAAAATGATGTTAGTAAAATAATTCTATTTTCATAAAAGAGAGGTATTATATATATAGTTATTATTAGAATAATTAATGAAAAAAACATCAATAAAATTCTAGCCCATAATACATTACTAAATATTTCTGAAACTTTTTTTGGATCATCTCGATTGAGTGATAAGTCTCTAGTAGCAGTATAATTGAATCCCCAATCTGTAACAGTATGAAACCATACCATTACAGCACTTGCAAATGCTATCTTGCCGAAGCCATTAGTTCCTATAACTCTTGCTAAATAGGGTATAGTTAATAAAGGAAATATATAGCCGCTAACTTGTAATACTAGTAAGTATCCAAAATTAACACTAACAGTTTTTCCATCCTTATTACTAGAAATGCTCTTAGAAATATTTTTTATTTTTTTTAACATTAAGGGGCTTATTTTTTCTTAGTAGTAATAGTTAAGTGGATTAAGTTTTATACAGTTAAATAAGTATTTTAATTTATCAAGCTATTGTAACTACCCCATTCTTAACACAACATCATCGTAGAATAATTAAGCCACCTGTCTGTACTGGGCAGGTGTCATATCATTAAGTGAATCATGGGGTCTTTCAGTGTTATAAACCTTGATCCAGTCCTCAGTCAGCTTATTAACCTCGTTTAAATTATTAAAAAGATAACAGTCTAAAACCTCATTGCGGTAACTGCGATTAAACCGTTCAATATAAGCATTTTGATAAGGACAGCCAGGCTCGATATAATCAATATAAATACCATGAGCTGATGCCCAATCAGTGAATGTGCTAGATGTAAACTCACTGCCGTTATCCACACGAATTTGCTTAGGATAACCATGCCATTCGGCTAACTGGTCGAGGTAGCGAATCACTCGGAGTGAAGGCATACTGGTACCAATATCAATGCCTAATACTTCACGGTTGTAATCATCAATCACATTAAAGGTTCGAAAGCGAATATTGTTGTGCAGCTTATCGCTCATAAAGTCCATAGACCAAGTATGACCCAATGCGTTTGGCACACTTAGCGGCTGGGGGTTACGTGTTGCTAGCCGTCTTTTAGACTTACGGCGTAGGTTTAAGTTTAACGCGGTATAAACACGGTGTACTCGCTTATGATTCCATGAATAGCCAAGCTTGCGTATACGCTTAAAACACTTTGGGAAACCCCAACAATGGTGCTTGTCAGTAAGCTTGTTTAAGACATCAATAATCTCACTATCATCAGATAGCTTAGGCTTATAGTAGTAAGCGGTTCGACTCATGCAGACAACCTGACAACTTACCGCAATACTGACACCATACTGCGCCTGTAACTCTTGTGCCCAGACTTTGCGCTCAAGGGCAGGCGCTATAGCTTTTTTATGATCTCTTCGGGCATTTGCGTTTTGAGGCTTAAATCAGCATACATCTGTTTTAGCCTACGGTTTTCTTCTTCAAGCTCTTTTAGTCGCTTAACATCAGAGGCTTCCATGCCTCCATACTTGGATCTAACTTCGCTATCGCTCCGTCTTGCGTCACTAAAACAGTCTCCCAGACTGTTTCTTGACGTTCCTCATTATAAAAGTCGAGCTAGCAATACCGTATTTACGGCACAGCTCTTTAGCAGGTACTCCAGCTTCTGCTTCTTTTAATATCGATACTATTTGGGTCTCAGTCATTCGTTTGCTCATATTAAAACTCCTTATGGGTATTTTATAAGAAATTCTACGTTTGAGCTGTGTTATTTTAGGGGATAGTTACACTATCGGATTAAAAAAATTAAAGATTTATATTTAAATTATAAATCAAGGTTAGGCCTTTAAGAGAAGTAATAGGGAAAAATCTAATAGTTGACAACGAATGGAAACTCGTAGTTAGAATTCATACGTTATAACCTTCAACATACTGAGATAGTTTATGTTTTAGCCAAGTTGTGTCGTGTAACAATGAACGTTGGTTAAGCTCAGTAAGAGTGTTTTCTATAACTGATATTTCAAAATAATCTTCACGTGCTTGCATAATTAAAGGATGTTGAGTATTTTCAATATTATCACCTCCTATAATTAATTCTTCATATAATTTTTCTCCAGGACGTAACCCACTGAATATAATTTCAATATCCCCTAATTGGTTATATTCGTCTTTTACTTCATAACCACTTAAGTGAATCATACGGCGCGCCAAATCGACAATTTTTACCGGTTTACCCATATTCAATACGAAGACTTCACCGCCTTGTGCCATAGCACCTGCCTGAATGACTAGGTTTGCTGCTTCTGGGATGGTCATAAAGTAGCGGGTTACCTCTGGATGAGTCACCGTGATAGGGCCACCTTTAGCGATTTGTTTGGTAAATAGTGGCACTACTGAGCCCGATGAGCCCAAGACATTACCAAAGCGTACCATGCTAATTTTTGTGTTAGGGTGCTGATTGCTGAAGCCTTGGCATACCAGCTCTGCTAGGCGCTTAGAAGCCCCCATGATATTGGTAGGGCGTACTGCTTTGTCTGTTGATATCAATACAAAGGTTTCAACTTTCGCTTCAATTGCAGCTTTAACACAATGATAGGTGCCTTTGGTATTGTTAATGACCCCTTCAAAGGGGTTGTGCTCTACAATAGGTACGTGCTTATAAGCTGCTGCATGATAAACAGTGTTTATAGTATGCATATCAAACACTTTCTTTAACTTCTTTTCATTTTTAACATCGCCTAGTAGCGCTATAATTTCTGTTTGGATTTGGTTTACGTTTGTTGCTTGCCAAGCTAATAATTCTTGATGAACAGCGTAAAGTGCATATTCAGACAACTCGTATAATACCAAGCATTTAGGCTTGTTTTTTATAATTTGACGGCACAGTTCACTACCGATTGAGCCACCAGCACCAGTTACCAATACATTCTTACCTTCAATATTCTTAGCAAGCAATATAGGATCAGGATCAACGGTCTGGCGATCTAATACGTCCAAAATATCGACGCGGCGCATGGTGCTGACGGTAACCTTACCTTCAGCAATATCTTGTAGACTAGGTAGTTCTTTAATTTTTACAGACAGATTGGTTAAATTATTAATAATCTCACGACGACGCTGGCGATTGACCGAGGGCATAGCTAAAAATATTTGAGCGATGTTGAGATCATCAACCAGTTGCTTGATATTGGTCGCTGGATAAATACGTTTATTAAGGATATGGCCGCCAGTTAAGCGGTTGTCATCATCGATAAAAGCAGCGACTTGATAGCGGGGAGAGTCCTGTAATGCTTCTAATAGCACAGTACCTGATGAGCCAGCCCCATAGATAAGCACATTGTCGCGCTCGATAGAGCTTTTACTTAAATCTTGATAGACAGGTTTACCTTGTAAGCGCAATAATAAGTCGCGTAGGAACAGTCTACTGCCCCATAGCCAGATAAACAGCATAAATAGATAAAGCAGTGGCACTGAGCGCGGAATACTGGTAATAAAGTCGAATAGGTAGACAACGGTAAATACAATTAAAATAATGACAAATAGCTTAAGCACGCGGCGCATATCGGTATCGAAGAAGATACGAGTCACACCGCGGTAAAATCCGACCACATATAAGCCTAAAATTGGTACTAAAGCATATAAAGCGACCAGTAAAGGGCTGGCATTAACATCCAGTACGCCTTGACGCAGTGATAATGCTAGAAACAAGCAAACAATAGAAATGACATAATCCCCAATCAATAAAACAGCTTGTTTTATCGGTCGTGGTAACCCTAATAATCCTTCTGCGACTCCACTCAACTTAGGAGATGAATGAGAAGCGCTACCTAGGTTGTTATCAGAATCTTTATTGCTATGATTGCCTTTATGATTGTTTTGCATCGCTATATCGCTATGTTGTTTGCCATCAAGCTAATCTATTAAATGTAAAAAATTGCAATTACTCTTTTGAATTACCATAAGCGTAACTATAGTGATAACTGTACTTATCGGTGATGCCTTGTACCACATCGTTTAGGATAATACCATCTACGGTGATATTTGACTTATTCATCTGTCTCACAGCGTAGGTTAACTGTCCTTCAATAGAGCTGTTGTAGCGGGTTACCATCAGTACTTTATCCGCATACTGTGCAGTGATAATCGCATCAGAGACTGCTAATACTGGTGGGGTATCAATGATAATATAATCATAGATATCGATCAGCTGAACCATCATATTGCCAAACTTCTCAGTGGACAGCAGTGATGCTGGGTTATGCGGATGCTTACCACGTGGCATAAAGTCAATAAAATCAAAACTGGTGGGATGAATGAACTCTGATAGAGTGGCATTACTCTCAGTTAAATAATCACCTAGGCCGCTATTTTGGTTCACACTAAATATTTTATGCAGCTCGCCACGGCGCATATCACCATCGATAATCAGTACCTTTTTATTGAGTTGAGAGAAAGTCTCAGCCAGGTTTGAAGAAATAAAGGACTTGCCTATACCTGGCGCTTCACCAGAGATGACAATCACCTTACCTTGTTTATGAGCATCGATAGCATCAGAGCCTAACACAGTTGCCACTTTACTCACTTTTGGCATCGCAAACATTAAAGAAGTGCGTAAGCTTTTAATACCCTCATAGCTGAGCCCATCATGTTCGACCATCGCCAGCAAGCGACGATTGCTGTCTTTCTTCTTGCTTAAGTTAAATGAGGTCTTAGAGCGTGGAATGGTCGCAATAACCGGAACGCCAGTTTTGGCCTCCAAACGCTCTGGATCTTTAACTGTATTACGTAGCAAGCTTTTAAGAAAGACTAATAATGTGCCTAGCATAGTGCCCAATAATAGAGCCAGTACCCAGATTTGCAGCTTCTTCGGTGCTATAGCCTTATAGGTATTGATAGGCATATCCACCACACGCACATAGCCGATTTCACCAGCACGCGCAATCTTAAGCTGCTCATAGTTCTTGAGCATGGTCAGATAAATCTCACGGTTTATCTCCATATCTTGTGACAGCTGCAAGAATTCACGCTGTACTTCTGGCATACGCGTGACGGTATCTTTGATTTCTTGGCGTCTGGCATTTAATACCGCTAATTGATCATTAATCTGTATGACCAACGGATGATCTTCAGTATAGTAAGTTAATAGCTCTGCCTGTTTCAGCTGAAGCTCGCTAAGCTGCTGCTCAATTTGAGAGCTTTCAGTGAGCAGCAGTTCAGCTTCTTTGCTCACATCGATCGTACCGTATTGTTCACGGAACTTGTTAAAAGCCTCTTCTGATTGCTCAAGCTTTTGCTTTAGCTGTGGAATCTGTGATTCCATAAACTCAATAGTGGTGGTCGTCTGCTGTGAGCCGCGGGCTAAGTTTTGATCAACGTAAGACTGTACGACATTGGCAAGGACGCGGCTGACCTGCTTTTGATCTTCACCGGTCAACGTTAACTGAACAATACCGGTTTGTTTACCGCGCTCGGTTACTGATAAGCGGCTGCTTAATGCATCAATAGCCGAAGGCGTTGAGAGCTTGGTTAAGCGAATAGGATGCCCTGCCGATGGTAGAGCAGCCACTGAAAGTTTGATATCCCCTTCAGGGGTAGTTATGGTAGTAGGGGTACCGATAGCGCCAGAATACTGAGTCAGCTCTTCATTGATCTCAATACTTAGCTCAAAGCCTTTATCCGTTTTTACTAACGTAAACGGCTTATCTAAATAAGCCAAAGGCACCTCAAAGCTAGTGATCTGTGCTTCACCATTTTTGGTGTCTAAAAACACACCTTGCTCAGTACTGATCTGAGTAGGGACTTCTGATTGAGCAATACGGTCTAATGCGCCTATCTCTGGATTACTAATGCGTAAGTCTAAGTGCAGCTTATCAACCACAGGGCCTAGCACCATACGTGATTTGATTAGTTCACGTTCAGTTTCTGCTTGGCTTTTGGCTTCGCCGACCAGCTCTGAGATGTTCGCGCCTAACGCGGCAACACCTTGAGATTTTTCATCTATTTGTAGTAAGGCGTCAGTTTGATAGGTTGGCTGTACATAGCGGCTATAAGTAAACCCCAGTGCCAACCCTAATAGGGCACAGGTCAAAATAGTCTTCCAGCCACGTAACAAAGTTAATAACAGTGCAATTAGGTCAATCTCATCATCTTTTTGAGTGGCGTCATTGATAGAAGTGTTTGGCACAGTTTTACTCATAAGGCTTCGCTATTCGTTAATTACTAATTAATCAGGTAAAAGAATCGGGTAAAAGAATCAGGTAGAAAAAGGTCAAATAGTAGGGCAGCCTAGCTATTTGGCATTTTTGTTCTAACCCAGTTTGTCTTGCCACTCATCTATACTGCTTATGATGTCTTGGTAAGCGGTTATAAAGGCACTCATTTCATGCTTATAAGGGTCAGAAATATCTTTATCACGCCAATGACCCAGTTTAAAGGTTTTACCGCGGCAAAATGGAAAGCGCTCTTCAATCCACTTAGTCTGTCCATCAGACATGGTCAATATTAACTCATATTTTAATGCCAGTGTTTCATCGATTTGCTTAGCAACATGACCGGTAATATCAATATTTTGCTGCTGCATAATTTCGATAGCCGCAGGATCAGCACCATGGCCGACCAAGGCACCCACACCTGCTGAGTCAATATTTTTATCAGGAAAGCGCTGCTTTAATAACGCTTCTGCCATCGGGCTACGGCAGATATTACCCACACAGACTACCAATATATTTTCAAAAGCCATGACTGATTCCTAAACCACAAAACAGATAGTTAACATCAACAATATATACTATTTATAGTAATATTAAAGCCGTTATAAACCTGATAGCTGTGTAATAGCCGTGCTCGAGGGGAGTATTGAATTAACAAATCTTGACCAACGGGTTAGGCCCGTCGGATCGACATAGACAATATCATCTGGCTGCATCTCGAAGCGATTGGCTAACGCTAAGTTAGTGACCGTCTGTAAGTTGACATAATAGATATCAGTATACGAGGCATTACCATGATCACGCACCACATAGACTTTGGCCGCATTGGCTGTCAAGGGGTTTAAGCCTTTAGCTTGTCCAATAACTTGCGATAAGCTAATCCCTTGCTCTGGAATCTCTAATGGCTTGATATCGCCAAACTCGCCCAACACATAGACTTTATTGCGATCCAAGCTATTGATATGGATAGAGTCGCCATCTTGCAGATAGATTTGATTGGCAGATAGCCCCATGTTTTGTAGATCACGCAGTCCAAGCTCATATCTCGTACCGCGGCGCATCAACACCACGTTATTAGAGTCTCCTTCTGGCGTGGCGCCGCCTGCCATAGAGATGGCACCATATAAAGAAACAGGCGCATCGGCAATATTGAACTCGCCCGGCTGACGCACTTCACCATCGATAAAGAATTTATTACCGCGATAATTCACAATTTTTACTTGCGGATCAGGATACTTTAAATAGCGCTGTAATTGACTGCGTAAATTATTAGTAAATTGAGTGACGGTCAGGCCACTGGCTTTTACTCGGCCTACCAAGGGGAACTGAATATAGCCTTGCTGGTCCACAGGATAGCCTGACGCATAAGGGTTGGTGGCTGTGGTAATGGCAGTACTTGGAATAGGCGGCGTAATCTCTGGATATCCAATAAGATTGATGCTTAAGATATCACTGGTAGAGATCCTATAGTCTGCTGCACGTGAATTAGTTAATAATTCACGCACTCGCGCATTCTTCATGGTCGATTGATTGCTACGGCTAGTAGAATAAGCAGGTGAGGCTGGCAAATTAGCCAAGCTTAAAGGCTGAACGTTAAACTGCATGCCATTTTCAGCAATAAAGGCGCCTTGTGGTGGCAGTTCACCGGATTGTAAGCCAGAATTGACGCTGGCACAGCCTGAAGTTAAGCCTATCAACACCGCAAGACAGGTACTGGCAAACAGTGATTTTGGGCTTTTTAAAACATTCATGTTAACTTCTCTACCTTTAATCTAAATTCTAACAACCCTGACCCGTGATACACCGAGCAAAATATTTAATAGGCAGCAATTATATTGGCAAAACCCGCCCACTATTACGCACATTTTAACATTAAATTAAGAGTGCAACCTAAATATGCTGATATATTACTATAAAACTACAGAATATATACTATAAAAGTAGGGAATTTTTTTAATGT
The DNA here is from genome assembly GCF_003209315.1 of Psychrobacter sp. YP14. Lineage (NCBI taxonomy): Bacteria > Pseudomonadati > Pseudomonadota > Gammaproteobacteria > Moraxellales > Moraxellaceae > Psychrobacter > Psychrobacter sp. YP14. Next base: position 294,325 of record NZ_CP029789.1, read on the forward strand.
CTATGCTTGCTACCACCATTCGGGGTCATTTGATTGAGAGTCATCAGATTTTCTTATAGATTCTGCAGTATCAACTTGTAGGGTATCTGTGGCCACTTCACTGACAAAGCGGGATATCTTATCGAAGTAACCGGCAAAGCTTGAAAAATAATCAGGGGCGGTTAAATATAGGTGGGTTTTGGCGCGGCTACAGGCCACATAAAACAGCTTACGCTCTTCTTCTAACGCCTCAAACTCATGCAAAGAGCGGTGATGCGGCATTAGGCCATCGACTAAGGCATTAACAAAGACCACCGGCCATTCAAGACCCTTGGCGCTATGAATGGTAGAAATAGTCACCGCATCGGTCTGTTTGTCCTCAGGATTAGTCATTACCGCGACTGAGTCATTGGGCGGATCGAGTGCTAAATTCTCCAAGAAGTTATCTAAGCTGCTGTGCTCTTGCGCTAAATTAATCAGTACTCGAAAGTCCTCAGAGCGTTCCCGCCAATTGTCTTCCAAGGTTTTTAAAATAGGCGCATAAAAGTCAATCAGGGTTTGCAAGATATCGGCGACAGTGGCTTGCTGCTGCGCTTTGATTAGCACATGGTATAGCTCGTTAATGGGCGCTTTGTTTTTGGTCAGCTTGGGATCGAGTAGCGGCTGTAACGAGTCATTGCTGCTGGTAATGGCTTGGGTAATCTTAGATGCGGTCACATCACCAACGCCACTGAACAAGGTTAAAATACGGTGCCAAGCAATGGTGTCATTGGGGTTGTATAATATCTTAACCAGCCCCAAGATGTCTTTGATATGGCGCTTTTCAATAAATTTGATACCGCCTACCACGATAAAGGGGATATTGCGCTGCATAAACTGCAGTTGAATCTCGTTGGACTGAAACGAGGTGCGGCTTAGTACCGCAAAATCATTAAAATCATACTCTGGCTTAAGCTCGATAATTTTATCAGCAATATAAACCGCCTCTTGCTTGTCATTACTGCGCCGACACAGTGTCGGCTTTTCACCTTCAGTCGCTAGGTTAGAAAACAGCTTTTTTTGATAGCCCAAAGTGATGTGTTCAGACAGCGCATTGACGTAGTCTAAAATGGCAGGCGTGCTGCGGTAGTTTTGCTCAAGTTTAATCAGCTTAGCGTCGGGATAACCGTCGGCAAACAGTAGAATATTTTCGTAATTGGCGCCGCGAAACGCATAAATACTTTGGTTGTCATCACCGACCACCATCAGCGACACGTTATCAGGCTCACAGAGATAGTCGATTAACTGCTTTTGGGGAATGTTGGTATCTTGATACTCATCTACCATGACATGACGGTAGGTGTCTTGAATCAGCTTGCGAAATTGCAGGTTGTTTTTTAGATGATAAACCACCTGGCTGATAATATCGTCAAAGTCGTATAAATGATTGGCACGCTTATACTTGTGATACGCTATTGCCAGATCTTCAATCAGCGGAATATGGATGGCGATATCAGGATAGTCATTTTCAATCAAATCGCGCAGTAAGATATGACGGTTGCGAGAGGTGGAGATGAGATTTTGTAGGGTCTTTTTGCGCGGAAAAGCCTGCTTCATGTTTTTGCGCACAATGCCTTGCTCTTTGCAAATCATATCCAGCGCATCTTCGCTATCACCGGTGTCCAAAATCGTAAACTTAGGGTTGATGCCCAGTAAGCCTGAATAGCGGCGCAGCAGCATATTACAAAAAGAGTGAAAGGTGCCGCTGGTAATGGCATTCAGATCCAGGCCGCTTAACGCGCGATTATCGGCAAAGCTTTCGGCCAACAGGCTTTTGACACGGCCCTTGATTTCGTTGGCTGCTTTTCGAGTAAAGGTCAGCAGCAGAATACTGCTTGGAGACGCCCCGCTTTCAATCAAATAACTGGTGCGGTAGGTGAGGGTTTTGGTCTTACCAGAGCCGGCGCCAGCAATGACCAATACCTTACCTTCGGTGGTGGTGGCGGCCAGTAGCTGGCTTGGGTTGAGTTCGCCAGCATAATCAACTTCGCTTTGTGCCAATACGCTGTTGTGTGAAGCTAAGTGCTTATCAGCTATTTTATGATCATCTACTGTGTTTGATAAGCGTTTACTCATGGACTCTGGGGTGATTAAATTCGACTCAAGCTTGGCGATAGACTGCTGTAAATGCGCCATTTTTTGACGAATGGTGTCATCAAGCGTAGGGTAGCTGTAATGGTGGGTCGAAAATAAAGAGTCGGTCATAGCGTCCAATAGTAAAATATAGTAAACATTAGGGCATCTGCTAAGCCCACTTTTTAAGCCTGACTGCTTTTTAAGCCTGATTAAGCCTGACTTTTAGGCTGAAACCAAAAACTGCTTTAACACACGTGAGAACTGCAGCGGTGCATCCAGTGGAATGGCGTGACCAGAGCCTGCAATCTCAATCACCTGAGCATTGGGCAAAATATTGGCCACCTGGCGTTGCCATTTGGGGTCATACAGCTGTGACTGAGTGCCGATCAGCATGGTCACCGGAGTCTGGGTAACCGGCAGAGCATCTCGGTAATCATACGGTAGGTCAAGATACGCCTGAAGACCACGCAGTTTTTGTTGCCAAGTGGGGTGCTGATAAACCGCCAGTTTATGATCGGGCAGATAACCACTGGCTTTAATAAATAATTGCGACGCAAGGCGGCCGGCTGACAGTAATGAAAACGCAGTTTCCATCTGAGTGATTTGCCGTTTTACCTGATGCGGCAATTGGGTAAATGTCAGGGGTGCTTGCCCACTAGCACTTTGCCCATTAGCATTTTGCTGATTAACATAAGGCAAAGTTGCTTGCAGTACCGTATTAAATTGTTCAAATACTTCGGCCTGCTTCTCCCCAAACACCCCGCCTTGCCAGTCAGCATGATTGTGCACGATAGGCGATTGATCAATGTTCAAATAACGCTTAACTCTAGATGCAGTTTCAAACGCGGCTTCTGCTTTGGTTTCACAGTTACTTTTTGCTTTGGTTTCACAGTTGCTTTCTGCTTTGCCTTGTAGCTTACCTGCTAGGTTATCTTCTGCCTGTGCGCTGTTTGTCTGTGTATGCTGTGCATGGCGATTAAAATGCGCCCACATGACCAAAGCGCCCATAGAGATGGCGGCCACATCGACTGACTTGACCTGATGTTTACTGCAAATATGAGTCAGAATAACATCCACATCATCGGCATACTGCTCGATAAAGTTAAACTCACTGCTGGGCGTGGCAGCGGCTAACCCAAAGCCGCGAAAATGAGGCAGATAAAAGCAGTATTGGCCAGCCAGCGGCAGCACAAAGGGTAAAAACTGACGGGCATCCATGCCAAATGCATGTAGCAAGAGTACAGGTGTGGCGGATGGATTACCAACGACCGTCACAGGAATTTGGCTGCCATCGTAGCTGACCCAGTGCTGCAGCTGAATGTGATATGGCTGCAGCAACTGATTTGCCACTCCCAAAGGCTTGGTAAGTAGCGTCTTTGAGAGCAAAGGCTTAAGCTTAGATTTAGGCATCTTGGCAGAGGCTGCCGTCATCGAAGACGGCTTTAAAGCAGATGCCTTGTTTTTGAGCGTATTAAGCATTTGGCGCATCAGGTGAGTCAATGCACTCGACGACATTTAAATCAAAGCCTGACAACGCATTAAATTTGAGCGGGGTAGATAATAAGCGCATGTCACGTACACCTAGGTGACGTAAGATTTGTGCGCCCACGCCGATGCTGCGGTAAGGCTGATTGGATAGCGTAGAGACAGACTGATTGTTGCTGGCAAGCTCAAGCGCTTCGCCCAGATCAACCGGCTGATTGTTGCCAATCCAGACCAGTACGCCGCGCTCAGACTGACTGATTTCTTGTAAAGAGTTTTGGATACTCCAACCACTGCGGCCAGTGGCATCGCGTTTGGCGGCAAATAAATCACGTAGCGGATGGAAGCCATGCACACGTACGGTACTCACGCCTTCGCTAGGATTGCCTTTGACAATGGCTAAGTGAGTCTCTGACGCACCGTATTCTTTAAATTGATATAGGGTAAAGGTGCCAAAGTCGGTTTCAAATGGACGTTTGCTGACTTCATTGACCGTTTGCTCATTGGCAATGCGGTAGTTAATAAGATCGGCAATGGTACCGATTTTTAGATCATGTTCGGCGGCGAATTTTTCTAAATCATCACGGCGGGCCATGGTGCCATCGGGATTGATGATTTCTACGATAACCGCGGCAGGCTCAAGGCCGGCTAGGCGTGCTAAGTCACAACCAGCTTCGGTATGGCCAGCACGGTGCAATACACCGCCTTTTTGCGCCATGATGGGGAAGATATGGCCAGGCTGCACAATGTCTTCAGCCTTGGCTGTGGCAGACACTGCCGCTTGCACAGTACGTGCACGGTCAGCAGCAGAGATACCAGTCGTCACGCCTTCAGCCGCTTCGATAGACACGGTGAAGTTGGTGCTGAATTTGGCCTCGTTACGGTCACTCATCAGCGGCAGCTCAAGACGGCGGCAGCGCTCTTCAGTCAAGGTCAAGCACACCAAGCCGCGGGCATGGGTAATCATAAAGTTAATGGCTTCAGGGTTGACATGAGTGGCGGCCATAATCAGGTCGCCTTCATTTTCGCGGTCTTCATCATCCATTAAGATGACCATTTTACCAGCGCGAATGTCTTCAATGATGTCTTTAATATTATCTAGTGCCATGATGTGTTGTCTCTTTTATTGTTCGTTAAATATTGTTCGTTCAGTTAAGGGCTAATTATAGCAACCATTGTACCTGTAACTGAGTCTCAGTGCCATTCACTACAGTCAATCAATGTGATTGAAAAATCTGTGAGCGGCTGATTATCATCAGCGCATACCCTTATTTATTAACGCTTATTCGGTTTATTGCTTATTTGGTTTATTAAGGGTTGTTAGAAGGTGTCTGCGTCTGCAACCACTGCATAAACTGTAAACTGTGTTGCTCCCGTTGGTTATCGGCATACTCATAAAAGCGAGTACCCACCAAGTTATCCGGTAGATATTGCTGCGGCTGATAATGATTGGGATAATCATGCGGATAAATATAGCCCTCACCATAACCTTGGCTTTGCATCAGCTTAGTGACCCCATTGCGCAGGTGCATCGGCACAGGTGATTGATCCTGTTGTGCCAATTGCATCGCTTTATTAATTGCCAAATACGTGCTGTTACTCTTAGCGGAGGTGGCCAGATACACCACCACTTGGCCTAAGATAATCCGCGCCTCTGGCATGCCAATGGCTTTTACCGAGCGTAAGGCGGCATCGGCCAGCAGCAAAGCATTGGGGTTGGCATTTCCGATATCTTCACTGGCCAAAATCACCAAGCGCCGAGCGATAAACTCCGGCGGCTCGCCAGCTACCAGCATCCGCGCCATCCAGTACAAAGCAGCGTCAGGATCTGAGCCACGCACCGACTTAATCATCGCTGAGATAATGTCGTAATGCTGGTCACCATCTTTATCATAGCGCTGCAAGGTGGTCTGTGCCACGCTTGATAACAGCGCATCATCAATCACAATCGGCTGCTTGCTGTGGTCAGAGGCCTGTACCGCCATCTCTAATAAGTTAAGCGCCTTGCGGGCATCGCCTTGGGCTAAGTTGGCTATTTGCGGCAGCGCTTGTAGATCAATGCTGAGCTGAGATAAAAATTCATCTTGGTTAAGCGCCCGCTGCAACAATTCACCAATCTGGGTGTCATCGAGCGGCTGCAAGCGATATACCTGACAGCGTGACAGCAGCGCATTATTAACGCTAAACGAGGGGTTTTCGGTGGTGGCGCCAATTAGGGTAATGTCGCCTGATTCCACCGCTCCTAGCAGCGCATCTTGCTGCGCCTTGTTAAAGCGGTGAATCTCATCGATAAATACCACGGGCGACGCAAAATCCAGCCCCCCTTGACCAGAGCTACTGCCTGCATCGAGTACTTCTCGCAGCTGCTTTACCCCCGTGTTAATCGCTGATAATGGGTAAAACGGGCGACCCACGGCATCGGCCAACAGCATGGCAATGGTGGTCTTACCGATACCCGCTTCCCCGTGCAGGATAAGAGAGGGCAGATGACCATGCTTGACAAAGCGCTGGATGGGCGCACCCGGCGCTAGAAGATGGGTCTGACCAATGACCTCATCTAGGCGCTTAGGGCGCAGCCGCTGAGCCAGAGGAATATCAGGATAAATAGCAGAGTGGGGGTGAGTGGCCATAATGGGCAATGATTACCTTGTTTTATAACGTTTTTAACATGCGTAGCGACAGTCTTTGTGGTATCCATAGCATAGGACGATAGCATAAAACAGTCGCCATAAGATGACAGGACAATGCGTGTTAGTATGCCTTGTCGCGTTGTAAACTTCAGTGCAATTAGCGTGAAGGCGTGTCAATCAGTCACGATTACAGCCCAAAATCAGCCTAATTGCAAGCTAAGTCCCACCTAATTGCAAGCTAAGTATAGCTAAGTTAAGCCTTGGTAAGCGTTTATTAAAACTGTGGGATTAGCGTGAGATATCCGAAGCGTTCACTTGTAGTTATGGCCGCTTGCACTCATTATTAGGGTGTGGTCATCTTTTTCATATCCATCACCTTAATCTATACCTTAATTTATAAAGAATACGTATATGTTGCCCAAAAATAGGCTATCAAAAATAGCGCCCTTAAAAATAGCGTCAAAAGCCATCATCCCATTAAAAACCTTAGCGCATCGCTCCGTGAGCAGCTTGCCTTTAAGTCAGCTAAAGTCTGTGGCAAGTCAGCTAACGCCTATGGCTGAGCAAAAAAGTCGGCCGTTAAATGCTGATGAGATTGCCATGGCGCACTCGGTATTCGGTGCTGACTTTGATGTCTCACAAGTGCGATTAAAAACCGCGTGGTGGGTGCTAAAAACCTATGCGGTAAGCCCCAATGGCAATATTTATTTTAATCCAAAAGACTGGATCGAGGACTTTAGCAAGCAGTCTTTGGGTAAAAAAAGCTGGCTGATTCATGAGCTCACCCACGTGTGGCAACTGCAGCAAGGCCTTAAGGTGGTGCGCGGGGCCATGATGAACCGCCGATACGATTACAGACTTGCTGAGGGCAGACCGTTTTTTAGCTATGGTATTGAGCAGCAAGCCCGCATGGTGCAGGACTATTTTGTGCGCCGAGAGCAGGGCAAAGACTGCAGCGCCTGGCAGGCATGTATCCCATTTTTGCAAAACCAAGCGCTTGGCAATAGTGCGTTGTTGCAAGCGCAGCGCCAGCATCAGACTCAGGCCGATGCTCAAGTAGACAAGCTAAGCACCCAGGAGACCAATACATGAGCTTTATCGCATCCGATGTTGTCAAGCCGTCCAATAACAAATCACAGCCCATAAAAAAATCTTTTATGGCATTGGCGCTGCTTTCAAGCTTGGGAATGGCCGCTTGCCAGCCTAGCACTGAGCAGTCGGCCACCAATAAAGCCCCAGACAATAGCACCCAAAGCAGCGAGGCGGCGCAAACCTCAGATACTCAGACACCCACGCCAATGAGTGCAGAAGCTGCTGCCCAGGTGAAAACCTTCGAGGCAGAATTTGTGAATAAAATGCTGGATCTACAGCAAAGCCAGCAGGCTGAATATGAAGCGCTGCAAGCGGCAGATGCTGCAGAGCAGGAGGTGGCTACCAAACAGGTCGACGCGTCCAATCCAAAAACTGGCCTTGAAGCTGGAACTGGCACTGGTTCTGAAGCTGGCTCTGGTTCTGAAGCGACCACCAAAACCACTGACCCTGACATGACAGGTATAACGGGCAGCGGTGAGGCACAGGCGGCGACCCAGCAAGAGGCAGAGCCGTCCCAAGAGCTACCCAGCTTACCGCTTGTAGACTTGGCTATTAAGCCGCCTGAGCAGCTAACGCCCACCGAGATTAGCAGCCGTTATAACGTGGCCATGCAGTCGTTGTATCTAGAGGAGGGCATACCGCTACCGGCTCAGGCCATTGATACCTTGCTTAATATCGCCACGTTAACCCCAGGTGTGTTTCATAATACTGAGCTTGCTGAGCATTTGGTGGCAAAAAGTCCGGCATTGGCCAGAATGCTCAAACAGTATCAGGCATGGGATCAGATTGAGCGTCAGCAAAGCGCCGAGCTTGAAGCGCTCAAACAGTCGCAGATTGAGGCTCAGCAGAAGCAGCAGGCCGAGTTTGATGCGTTGGCCAAAGAGTTCAATGACAAAATTGCCGCGTATGATGAGCAAATTAAAAACTATGAACAAAAGCTGAGACGTTTAACTAGGCGAGTGCGTGTGGTGGGCAGGTGTTTATGGGCTGGCCATTTAAAAGCAGCTATTCAAAAGCAGCCATTTAAAAGCAGTTATTCGAAAATGGCCATTTAAAAGCGGCTATTTAAAAACAGCTTAAATTGAATACCCAATAAAAAAGCGCCCGATAGTCATATCGGACGCTTTTTTTAGCACAAGCTAAATTTAAATTTTAAACGAACACTCGCTTATTTGCGGTCTTCAAGTTTTACGAAGTCACGTTTGGTTTTACCAGTGTATAACTGACGTGGACGACCGATCTTGAATGGTGCTGAGTGCATTTCTAACAAGTGGCTGATCCAACCTGACGTACGTGCTAGAGCGAAGATAACGGTAAACATTGAAGTTGGGATACCGATTGCTTTTAGGATGATACCTGAGTAGAAGTCAACGTTTGGATATAGGTTACGTTTTACGAAGTACTCATCTTCTAGAGCGATTTTTTCAAGTTTCATCGCTAGCTCAAGCTTAGGATCAGTGATACCTAGCGCCTCTAAAACTTCGTCACAAGTTTCTTTCATCACTTTGGCACGTGGGTCGAAGTTTTTGTAAACGCGGTGACCAAAGCCCATTAGCTTCACTTCTTTACGCTTAACTTTTTCCATGAACTCATCAACGTTCTCTACGGTACCGATTTCATCAAGCATCTGTAGTACCGCTTCGTTAGCACCACCGTGTGATGGGCCCCATAGCGCTACGATACCCGCTGCGATACAAGCGTAAGGGTTGGCACCAGTAGAGGCGGTTAGACGAACGGTAGAGGTTGAAGCGTTTTGCTCGTGGTCTGCGTGTAGAGTGAAGATCTTGTCCATAGCTTTCACTAGAACAGGGTTCACTTTGTAGTTTACATCTGCAGGGGTGGCGAACATCATGTATAAGAAGTTTTCTGCGTAACTAAAGTCGTTACGTGGGTACATGAACGGTTCGCCCTTGGTGTACTTGTAGCTCATTGCCGCAATGGTTGGCATTTTTGCAATTAGGCGAATGGCGGTGATGTCACGTTGTTTTTCATCAGTCACATCTAGGTTGTCATGATAAAAAGCAGATAACGCACCTACCACACCGACCATAATGGCCATAGGGTGAGCATCACGGCGGAAGCCTTCGAAGAACTTACGTAGCTGGTCATGAACGCCAGTGTGGCTACGTACTTTTTCATAAAAGTCCGCTTTTTGTTCAGCGTTTGGTAGCTCGCCATGTAGTAGGGCATAACACACTTCTAAGTATTCAGCATTGTCAGCCAGTTGATCAATGGGGTAACCACGGTGCAATAACTCACCTTTATCGCCATCAATATAAGTGATTTCTGACTCAACAGGAGCAGTTACTTTAAAGCCTGGATCATAGGTCCAGTAGCCTGCGGTTTGGAAAGCTGAAACGTCAACTACTGACGGGCCTAAAGTGCCCTCAATAATAGGTAATTCATATTCCTTTCCATCTACCTTTAAATATGCAGTTTCGTTAGCCATAAGATCCTCTTAATTGTTGGAATAAATAATTAGTTTTTGGGGTGATAGCCTAAAACTAAGCCAGTTACCCATCGAATGACAGTAACTGGTATTTTATAAAGAACACCCGCTATCAGGGTATGACACTATTACTCTACGTAGGGTCTACGTATTTTCTTGGAAGAAACTTGGTCATATAAGCTTGCATTAAATCTCTTAAAAAACCAACGCTAACAACAGGTTACCTTTTTAAGAGATAGGTTGTTTAACACAAGATTATGGGGGTAATACTATTGTTATGAAGTAACTGGCGGGCAGTGGCAATGATTTACTATCTGCACACAGTCCTTGTGACAACACTAAGAGAGGCTGCTAACAGGGACGATCGATATACTACCAGTTAATACAGACAATTGAAAAAAACATTTATAACGCAGATTCCCCCCGCTAGTCAATGATTGTTGACCATATTGCCGGATTTGCAGCACAGCCTTAGCGCAGATTCATCACTGATTTTTTGACAGGTGTGGTGAAAAATAATGTTGTTAAATCTAAAGTAAAACAAAGAGGGTGCCAGATTTAATTTTAAGGTTGCCCTTAATCTATCAAGGCGGCCGTCGTCTTGTCAGTGTTTAGCCCTACTTTGTAAAGGGTGATAACTAAAGCGTGAGCACCCAGTGGATTTTCAGGTTTTTGGCGTAACGGTGAGGACAGTTTTTAGAAACATTTAGTTACGTATTAGTTTGGTCAAAACCAAGCGGTGCTGTGTCCGTATTGGCGGGGCAAATTCGACCAAAGCGGCTGTGATTGATAGCGCCTAATGTAGTCAATAACCCTTAAGTTCTATACCAACTTAGCCGCAGCGCTCAGGCCTTGCACTGATTTTGACCAGCAAATAAACAACACAGACAATCTAACCGGCAGCAATGGGTAATAGTCGGTAATAAAGTCTCACAAAGCGTTAATTTGGCAATTTATTTGTAATTGACAGCAACAAACTCTATAATTACAGCGTTATAGATGCTGGCTTGTCATTTATCTAATTGATTGGTCACAGAGAATTTACCCAGATTTCTAATTAATATCTAATCAGACCTAAGTGGTATTAAGGTATATTTAATATTAATTATAAATTTTTCGTATAAAATTATTTGTGATTACAATAAGTTAGCTTTATGTCAGCCGCCAACGCCTTTCAAGCTTCAATTCTGTATTTGTTAACACTCTGTCTGGTTTTTTGATTGGATGGGCCTACCAGGGTAGGAGGATTTGAGTGACGGCGTAAGCTTTAGCATCAACTCCAACTGCTCTAAGTCTTTTTTAACATTAAAATATATTTAGAGTGCTGTAAGCTTTACAGTACGGCTAGGTATGAATTTAGCCAGTTAGCAACTCCTTAACTTATCCGTCTCGTGTCCGTTTTATGCGTCAGAGCTGGTAATGAATTAACTAGGTGAGTGTTTGACAAGCCCTTATTAATCGCATTACATCTTGGTTTTTTGGCGTTAAAAGCGTATCCACGAGTGTCAACCGCAAAAGGACGCCCGCTGTGAAAAGCAACCGACCGATTAATCTGCCACTTAGCCAAGTGATAAGCGTTAACAGTTCACCGACGGCCAGAGCTTCGATTTTACATCGTATCTCAGGAATTATTCTTTTCTTATTAATTCCGGTGATGCTGTGGCTTTTGCAAACCTCATTATATTCTCCTCAAGATTTTCTCGCTGTGTTTGACAATGTGCTTGTGCGCTTTGTTGCGTGGATCTTTGTCGCAGCAACGGCTTACCATTTTGTGATGGGTATTAAGCACTTATTTGCCGACATGGGTTTTAACGAAGAGCTTCAGTCAGGTAGAACTGCGTCAATTGTGAGCTTTGTTATTGCCGCTATCTTGATAGTGCTGTCATTTGTATGGGTGATGTTCTAATGAGAAGAAATGATTCTGGAATTAAAAGTGCGACAGGCCTAACCGGCTCAGGCTCGCGCGACTGGGTAATGCAGCGTATCAGTGCCGTCGTATTGGCCATATATGCTGTGGTAATGGTAGGGTTTTTCTTAATTAATGGTGATGTATCCTACCAGCAGTGGGTTAGCTTCATTATGAGCCTGCCCATGCGCCTATTAAGCTTGGTCGCAATTATTGCGCTAGCGGCTCATGCTTGGGTAGGGATGTGGACGGTATTTACCGACTATGTTAAATCTACTGGCCTACGCCTTGTGCTTCAAGCTGCTATGATTATCGCAATTTTGGTATACCTATTCTGGGGCGTCATGATTTTCTGGGGTCCAGGTTTACTAAACCTAGGTTAACAGACCAGTTTGGGCGGTTTTGGCTATATTGTTAATTAGTATTGTATATAGCGCGAACTGCCCTGATTTAGGTTTGGGGGCTTAAGCACCTGTTAGCGACTTTAGATTTAAGTGAGCCTGTCTGGTAATGTGAGGCTATGATAGTGATATCTATAGCGCCCATCGCCAGCTTATATGACGACTAACGTATTCATTAGGAAAACGTAATGGCAACTAGACAAGACAATACAATTAGTAATATTAAAACCCTAAATTATGACTCTGTTATCGTTGGCGGTGGCGGCTCAGGTATGCGTGCAGCGCTGCAATTAGCAGAAGGCGGCATGAAAGTAGCTGTTATTACCAAAGTATTCCCAACCCGCTCGCACACCGTTGCAGCTCAAGGTGGTATTGGGGCAAGCTTAGGTAACATGAGTGATGACAACTGGCACTTCCACTTTTATGACACCGTAAAAGGGTCAGACTGGTTGGGTGACCAAGACGCTATCGAATTTATGTGCCGTGAAGCGCCAAAAGTAGTGTATGAGCTTGAGCACATGGGTATGCCGTTTGACCGCAACCCAGATGGTACGATTTATCAGCGTCCATTCGGTGGTCACACTTCAAACTACGGTGAAAAAGCGGTACAACGTGCTTGTGCGGCCGCTGACCGTACTGGCCACGCATTACTACACACTCTATATCAAAAGAACTTAGAAGCGGGTACTGAGTTTTTCATCGAATGGATCGCGCTCGATCTTATTAAAGATGAAAAAGGCGACATCAATGGTGTGGTAGCCATTGAGCAAGAAACCGGCACTGTTGCCGTATTCCAAGCCACTAATACCGTATTAGCGACGGGTGGTGCAGGTCGTATCTTCTCAGCTTCTACCAACGCTTACATCAATACCGGTGACGGCCTAGGTATGGCAGTACGTGCTGGTATTCCATTACAAGATATGGAATTCTGGCAATTCCACCCCACCGGTGTATTCGGTGCAGGTGTACTTCTTACTGAAGGTTGCCGCGGTGAAGGCGCTATCTTACGTAACAAAGATGGTGAAGCCTTCATGGAGCGTTATGCACCAACGGTTAAAGACTTGGCACCTCGTGACCTAGTATCACGCTCAATGGACCAAGAGATTAAAGAAGGCCGTGGTTGTGGTCCAAACAAAGATCACATCGTAATGGACATGACTCACTTAGGTGTTGAGACCATTATGAAGCGTCTGCCTTCTGTATTCGAGATTGGTAAGAACTTTGCCAACGTCGACATTACTAAAGAGCCTATCCCAGTTATCCCAACCATCCACTATATGATGGGCGGTATTCCAACCACCATTCATGGTCAGGTTATCGTGCCAGATCTTGACGGTCATGTGGATGAAGAAGGCCTATACACAGAAGGCAAAATCGTTAAAGGCTTATACGCCATTGGTGAGTGTGCTTGTGTGAGTGTTCACGGTGCCAACCGTTTAGGTACCAACTCATTACTTGACTTGGTGGTATTCGGCCGTGCTGCGGGCAAACACATCATTGATAACTTCGGTAGCTCAGATCATAACTACCATCCAATGAACCCCCGTGTACTAGACTTCACTGTGGGCCGTTTGAACAAGCTACAACAGTCAACACAAGGCTATAACGCTCAAGAAGTGGCTGATGAAATCCGCGCCCTAATGCAAAAACACGCCAGTGTATTCCGCACTCAAGCGTTGATGGATGAAGGTGTTGAGAAGTTATTGGCTCTAAAAGATAAAGTAGATAACATTCATTTGGCAGATAAGTCGCAAGTGTTCAACACCGCGCGTATTGAAGCCTTAGAAGTTGCTAACCTTTACGAAGTGGCCAAAGCCACCATGCTATCAGCGGCCAAGCGTCATGAATGTCGCGGCGCGCATACCGTGTTAGATTATGATCGTCCAGAAGATGATCCAATCGCACCAAACGGCCGTAACGATAACGAGTGGATGAAGCATACTGTTTGGTACTCAGAAGGCAATAAGATTGTTTATAAGCCGGTTCGTAAAGTACCGCTTACTGTTGATTACGTTGAACCTAAAGTGCGTGTTTACTAATTACCGCTTTTGTTTGCCGTCGTTTAACGTTAATTATTTGAATTTAATTTTTTAAATTAGTAAAGCTGTTTTACAGATACTGTGACAGGTTATGCAAAAACAGCTTTACGCCGTGTGGAGTTAGCACTATGAGCCGAGGTACTCGCACCATTGAGATTTACCGCTACGATCCTGATAAGGACGCAGCCCCTTACATGCAAACTTATACGATTGAGCTGTTAGACTCAGATCGTATGTTGCTTGACGTTTTATTACGTTTGAAAAAACAAGATGAATCCATCACCTTTAGACGCTCATGCCGTGAAGGTATTTGTGGCTCTGATGGGGTGAACATCAATGGTAAAAACGGCTTGGCATGTTTGATTAACATGAACACTTTGCCTGAGAAAATTACCATTCGTCCACTACCTGGCCTGCCTGTTGTGCGTGACCTTGTTGTGGATATGAACCAGTTTTATGAGCAGTATGAAAAAGTACATCCGTACTTAATCAACGATCAGCCTGCACCGCCTACTGAGCGTCTACAATCTCCAGAAGATCGTGAGAAGCTAAACGGTCTGTATGAGTGTATCTTATGTGCGTGCTGTTCAACCAGCTGCCCATCATTCTGGTGGAACCCTGATAAGTTCTTAGGCCCATCAGCGCTATTGAACGCTTATCGCTTCGTGGCAGACAGCCGTGATAGTGATACGCAAGCGCGTCTTGCTCGTATGGACGATCCGTTTAGCTTATTCCGTTGCCGTGGTATCATGAACTGTGTGGCCGTATGTCCAAAAGGCTTGAACCCAACCCGTGCTATCGGTCATTTACGTAACTTGTTATTAGAGCAGGCCGGTTAATATCTAATTAGCCCGTTTTAATACAGTAATTAATAGCATTAATTAATATTACAGGTTTAAGTTATCGGTTAGCATTACTTACGTGAATACGACAGACCTCTATTTGTTGATAGGGGTCTTTTTTTGTTAAAATTAGACACATTCGAATAATCATCATTTAGCAACTAAATACATACTATTGAAGAAACAAACGCTGCTCGGTTCGATTCCATGTTACCCTTATACTCAGTGTGCAACTGTATCCTGTTAAGGGATAACCACCTAGCAACAACAGACAATACTTCAATAGATATGGCACACTATGTGCAATATTTCAGACGCTAACCCATAATTATTCAAATTATTAGATCACTGCCTAATTTAATGAGCACTATGGCCATTTTGGCTGTAAGGCTTGACTGAAATTTAACCATGACGCCCTGATGAGATTTGGCAAGCGCATTGGCCAAAGAGCTGAAGGCTGAGACAAACGTTAACGGTTAATGCTTTAGTAACAGTGAATACCTGGGTAATGAGCAGTAGATCACAGGTTTTGATAAAAATATCCGCTTTGCCCTTGATATTTTATTAATATCCTATAGATACGAGACTAAGGTTAAGTCAGTTTGATTTATAATAATGCAAATAAATCTGGCTAGAAAATGGCCCAGTTTTTTTATTTATAGCAGACTATTCATAAAAGACGTGAATCACCCATAGCGATAGCATGAAATAAATGTGTTTTATTTTAATTAAACTTTAATGTAAATAAGAAAAGACTATGAATACTATGACTAATGATACCTTAAAAGCCGATGCTACAGAGCTTGCAGGGGACAACGCTACCTATATCGAGTCTCTATACGAGCAGTATTTACAAGACCCAAGTAGTGTAGATGCTGATTGGCAAGCTTATTTCAAAAACTATCAAAGCGACAATGATGCCCTGCATCATGCCATCCAAGATCAGTTCTTACTGTTAGCCCGTAATCAAACGGCTAATAAAGGCGCTGCCGCTCCTGCTACCTCAGGCAGCTTAGATGCCAACTGCGTTGATCCAAGACATATGGGCGTACAAAAGCTAATTTCAGCTTATCGCCGTCGTGGTCATCGCCGTGCTAAGCTTGATCCTTTAGGTCTACAGCCACGTGCGGATGTAGAAGACCTAACCTTAGCGTATCATGGTCTATCAGAGGCGGATCTAGACACCATCTTCTCAACCAGTGACTTAAACATTGGTAAGAGCGAGGCGAGCTTACGCGAAATCATCGAAATCATGGAGCGTGTGTACTGTGGCCACATCGGTCTTGAGTACATGCACGTGACGACCAGCACTGAGAAGCGCTGGTTTGAAAACTACATGGAAACCAACCTAGGCTACATCAAGTTTGACAACGAGAAGAAAAAAGAGATTCTTGAGCGTCTAACTGCGGCCGAAGGCCTAGAGAAATACTTAGCACGTAAATACACCGGTGTTAAGCGCTTCGGTCTTGAGGGCGGTGAAAGCTTTATTCCAGCGGTTCACGAAATTATTCAGCGTGCAGGTGGCTACGGTACCAAAGAGATGGTTATCGGTATGGCTCACCGCGGCCGCTTAAACCTATTGGTTAATATCTTGGGTAAAAACCCAGCGGACTTATTTGATGAGTTCGATGGTAAAGTCATGCCAGAAAAAGGCTCAGGTGACGTAAAATACCACAATGGTTATTCATCAAACGTGATGACACCAGGTGGTGAGGCGCACTTAGCATTGGCCTTTAACCCATCACATCTAGAAATCGTTTCTCCTGTACTTGAAGGCTCAGTACGTGCCCGTCAAGTTCGCCGCAATGACAAAGATGGTAACCTAGTATTGCCATTGGTAGTACATGGTGACGCTGCGATTGCTGCGCAGGGTGTGGTTCAAGAAACCTTCCAGATGTCACAGACCCGTGCTTACACCACAGGCGGTACCGTTCACATTGTTATTAACAACCAAGTGGGCTTTACTACCAGCCGTCAAGAAGACGCTCGCTCTACAGAGTACTGTACTGACATCGCTAAAATGGTGCACGCACCAATCTTACACGTCAATGGTGATGATCCTGAAGCGGTCGTATTTGCCGCTCAAATGGCATTAGATTATCGTCACGAGTTCCACAAAGACATCGTGATTGACTTATTCTGCTACCGCCGTAACGGTCACAACGAAGCCGATGAGCCATCAGCCACTCAGCCACTGATGTACTCGATCATCAAAAAACTGCCAACCACGCGTACTCAGTATGCCCAAAAGCTAATGTCACAAGGTGTTATCTCTGAAGGCGACGACAAGACGCTTGAAGATGAATACCGCGAAGCATTAGACAAAGGCGAATATGTTGCTAACTCTTTAGTACAGCAGCCTAATGAAGAGCTGTATGTGGACTGGAGCCCCTACTTAGGTCATGAGCTAAAAGATGACTGGGATACCAGTGTTGATATCGAAAAACTAAAAGCCTATGGCCGCCGCATGGCAGAAATGCCTGAAGGCTTTAAGCTTCAGCGTCAAGTTCAAAAAGTAGTCGAGCAGCGCTTAGCGATGCAAACTGGTGAAGAGCCTTTAAACTGGGGTGCTGCTGAGACTTTAGCTTATGCCTCACTAGTAGACGAAGACTTCTTAGTGCGTATTACCGGTGAAGACGTGGGCCGTGGTACTTTCTCACATCGTCACTCAGAGATTTTCAACGTTGAAAATGGTGATATGTATGTGCCGCTAGCGCATTTAAATGACACCCAAGCTCGCTTTGCCACTTACAACTCATTGTTGTCAGAAGAAGCGGTATTGGCGTTCGAATATGGCTATGCAACGACAGTACCAAAAGCACTTATCATTTGGGAAGCTCAGTTTGGTGACTTCGTAAACGGTGCGCAGGTCGTGATTGACCAGTTCATCTCAAGTGGTGAAACCAAGTGGCAGCGTGTGTGTGGTCTAACCATGCTTCTACCACATGGCTTTGAAGGTCAAGGTCCTGAGCATTCATCAGCCCGTTTAGAGCGCTTCTTGCAACTGTGTGCTGAAGACAACATGCAAGTGATTACCCCAACCACACCTGCACAAATCTTCCACGCCTTACGTCGTCAAGCGGCACGCCCAATTCGTAAGCCACTAGTGGTAATGTCACCGAAGAGCTTACTGCGTCACAAACTTGCGACCTCAGAGCTTGAAGAGCTTGCTAACGGTAAATTTGAAACTGTACTACCAGAGATCGATCAGCTAGATAACGATAAAGTGACTCGTATCGTCATGTGTGGTGGTAAGGTCTATTATGACCTACTAGAGCAGCGTCGTGAGCTGGGCCTAGACCATGTGGCCATCGTTCGTATCGAGCAGCTGTACCCATTACCACAACAAAGAATGGTAGAAGAGGTTCAAAAATATGCCAACCTTGAAGAGATTGTATGGTGTCAAGAAGAGCCATTAAACCAAGGCGCATGGTACTATTTAGCACCGCATATGTTCCGTATCTTTGGCCCACAAGCTGACAATCAGCCTCGTGTGACCAAGGCACGTGTGGTAGACCCTGTCGCGCGTCCTGCGTCAGCAGCGCCAGCAACTGGTCTTCCTTCAATCCATGTGCGTCAGCAGCGTGAGCTGGTTGCCGGTGGTCTTGGTGTCTCAGTAGACCAACTAAAATAAGCCAAAACAAGGTCTAAGCGGGTAACTGCTTAGACCTTCGGCATTTGTTTAGAACCAACCGAATTTATTTTTTACCGTAAACAACCTCTTAATCCAAAAAGCTTTATGCATAAGTTGTTTATTTGCCAATCATAAAAATAATGTGCTTATTTAACCCTTATCAATAAGTCATTAACACTTTATATTAATATAACAGGAGCAATTCCCATGGCAGAAATTAAAGCGCCCGTATTCCCAGAGTCAGTTGCTGACGGTACCATCGTAGAATGGCACGTAAGCGAAGGCGAACAAGTTAACCGTGATGACATTTTAGCTGAAATCGAAACAGATAAAGTGGTCTTAGAAGTGGTTGCTCCAGATGACGGTGTGGTAACTAAAATTGTTAAGCAAGTAGACGACACTGTGTTGTCTGACGAGCTAATCGCTGAATTTGAAGCTGGTGCAACAGGCAGCGCTGCTGGTGCCTCTGAAGACAAAGCAGAAGAAAGCAGCGACACGGCTACTGAAGAAAAACCAGCAGCTAAGCCTGCCGCAAGCGCTGACAGCGCCGACGATCATAAAGATCAAAGCCCAGCGGTTCGTAAAGCAGCCAAAGAGTCTGGTGTAGATCCTAAAAATGTAGAAGGCACAGGCCGTGGCGGTCGTGTGACTAAGCAAGATATGGCCAGCCCAACACTGAAAGCGGACAGCTCTATCAAGTCTGACAGTGGCCGTCCTGTCGCAGAATCAGTAGGTGAGCGCACTGAAAAACGCGTGCCTATGACTCGTCTACGTAAGACTGTGGCCAACCGTCTGTTAGCTGCTTCTCAAGAAACTGCGATGTTGACCACGTTCAACGAAGTGAACATGAAGCCTCTAATGGATCTACGTGCTAAGTACAAAGATCAGTTTGAAAAACGTCACGGCACTCGTCTAGGCTTTATGTCTATGTTCGTTAAAGCCGCTACTGAAGCACTAAAACGCTTCCCAGCTGTTAACGCGTCAATCGACGGTGATGACATCGTTTATCACGGTTACTATGACGTTGGTGTTGCGGTATCTTCAGACCGTGGTCTAGTGGTGCCTGTACTACGTGATACAGATCGTATGAGCATGGCAGACATCGAAGGCGGCATCCGCGACTTCGCTGGTAAAGCCCGTGATGGTAAATTATCACTACAAGAGATGACAGGTGGTACCTTCACGATCACTAACGGTGGTGTATTTGGTTCATTAATGTCAACGCCTATCTTGAACCCACCCCAAACTGCCATCTTAGGTATGCACGCGATCAATGAGCGCCCAATGGCGGTTAATGGTCAAGTTGAAATCCTACCTATGATGTATCTAGCGTTATCATACGATCACCGTATGATTGATGGTAAAGATGCGGTACAGTTCTTAGTCACCATCAAGCAGTTGGTTGAAGACCCAGCAATGCTACTACTTGACCTATAAGGTCAACGGGCTTGTATCGGAGAGATTCTGATACAAGCTTTTTCGTTATGGATTGATTGATTATTAAGTTATTTAGCACACAGTTTTTTGAGTGATGATTTTGATTCAGAGGCTCGAAGCTTCGCTAAAGACTTAACAAGCATAGCTAAGTAGGTCATTTCATAATTCAAACTATAAATAAAGAGCTTTTACAATTCTTTGATTAAAAGACGGAATATACTATGAAAGACAATTATGATTTAGTAGTTATTGGCGGTGGTCCAGGTGGTTATGAAGCCGCTATTCGTGCCGGTCAATTGGGTATGAGCGTAGCCTGTATCGAAAAACGCGTTTATAAAGGTGAGCCTGCATTGGGCGGTACTTGCTTAAACGTCGGTTGTATCCCATCAAAAGCTTTACTAGACTCTTCACACCGTTATGAAGCCACCAAACACGAGCTTGCAGAGCATGGTATCACTACCAGCGATGTTGAGATTGATGTGGCCAAAATGATCGAGCGTAAAGAAGGCATCGTTAAGCAGTTAACCGGCGGTGTTGCTATGCTACTTAAAGGCAACGGCGTAGACTGGTTACAAGGCTGGGGTACGCTAGTTGACGGTAAAGGCAGCGACAAAAAAGTTAAATTTACGGCGCTAGCAGATGAGTCTGAGACTGTTATCACCGCTAAAAACGTTATTTTAGCAGCCGGTTCTGTGCCCATTGATATCCCTGTTGCGCCAGTCAACAACGAAGAAGGCATTATCGTTGACTCAACAGGTGCGCTAGATTTCACTGAAACACCTAAGCGTCTAGGCGTGATTGGTGCTGGTGTTATCGGTCTTGAGCTAGGCTCTGTATGGCGTCGTCTTGGCGCTGAAGTGGTGGTATATGAAGCGCTACCTGAGTTCTTAGCAGCAGCTGACAAAGACATTGCTAAAGAAGCGGGCAAATTACTTAAAAAACAAGGTCTAGATATCCGCGTTGATACCAAAGTAACCGGCACTGAAATAAAAGATGGTCAAGTGGTTGTGACCAGCGAGAAAGGTGGTGAGTCTGCTGAGGAAACCTTCGACAAGCTAATCGTTTGTGTGGGTCGCCGTGCTTACTCTGAAAAATTACTGGGTGAAGATTCAGGCATCACGCTAACTGACCGCGGTTTGGTTGAAGTTGATGATCAGTGCAAAACTAACCTAGATGGCGTATATGCTATCGGTGACTTGGTACGTGGCCCAATGCTTGCGCATAAAGCGATGGAAGAGGGCATGATGGCCGTTGAACGTATCCATGGCGAAAAAGCACAAGTGAACTATGATACTATTATCAACGTTATCTATACCCATCCAGAAATCGCTTGGGTAGGCTTAACTGAGCAGCAAGCGGTAGAGCAAGGTTATGAAGTAAAAACCGGTTCATTTAACCTAGCAGCTAACGGTCGTGCTTTAGCACAAAGCGAAGCTCAAGGTAGCATTAAAGTAGTGGCTGATGCTAAGACTGACCGTTTATTGGGTATGCATGCTATTTGTGCTGGTGCCGGCGATATCGTTCACCAAGGTATGATTGCGATGGAATTTGTTTCAAGCATTGAAGACCTACAGTTAATGACCTTCGCTCACCCAACCATCAGTGAAGCGGTACACGAAGCTGCTTTATCTGCTGATGGCCGTGCTATCCATGCGATTCAGCGTAAAAAACGTAAATAACAAAAACAGTTATAGACACCAATAAATCACTCATAGGCGGTTAATAGTCTATGAGTGATTTGACAAAGTCTGTTACTAAAGTGAGTTGCTGAGTGTAATTGTTTTAAGCCATAAAGCAGTAAACGGCCGTGGTATTAGGTCATTTATTTGCCGCTATTGCCAAAACATTTAAATCAGCTTTACCCTGCTAAATAAAAAAACTAAAGGATAACTTTATGAATTTACATGAGTATCAAGCAAAACTATTGCTAGAGAGCTATGGACTACCTATCCAAAAAGGCATCATTGCTTATAACGGTGAAGAAGCGGCTGAAGCCTTTGATAAAACCCCAACTGACGTAGCCGTAATTAAAGCACAGGTTCATGCTGGTGGCCGTGGTAAAGCAGGCGGTGTTAAGCTTGTTAAAACTCGTGAAGAAGCCAAAGAAGTTGCTGAAAGCTTAATCGGTACTAACCTAGTGACTTACCAAACTGATGCAGAAGGCCAGCCTGTAAACTTCGTATTAGTTGCCGAAGACATGTACCCAGTAAAAACTGAGTTATATCTTGGTGCCGTTGTTGACCGCGCTACTCGTCGCGTAACCTTCATGGCCTCAACTGAAGGTGGTGTTGAGATTGAAAAAGTAGCTGAAGAGACTCCTGAGAAAATCTTTAGCATTACCGTTGATCCTTTAGTCGGTCTATTGCCTTTCCAAGCGCGTGAAGTAGGTTTCAAATTGGGCCTAGAAGGCAAACAAATCAATCAATTCGTTAAACTAATGACTGGCGCTTACAAAGCGTTCGTTGAAAACGACTTTGACATGATTGAAATCAACCCACTAGCCGTTCGTGAAAATGGTGAATTGGCTTGTGTTGACGGCAAAATCGGCGTGGATTCAAACGCTTTATTCCGCCAGCCAAAAATCGCAGCACTTCATGACCCATCACAAGAGAACGAGCGTGAGCTTAAAGCTGCTGAATTTGACCTAAACTATGTGGCTCTAGAAGGTAACATTGGTTGTATGGTTAACGGTGCCGGTCTTGCTATGGCAACTATGGACATCATCAAGCTATACGGCGGCAAGCCAGCTAACTTCCTAGACGTTGGCGGCGGCGCAACCAAAGATCGCGTTGTTGAAGCTTTCAAAATCATCTTAGAAGATTCAAGCGTACAAGGCGTTCTAATCAACATCTTCGGTGGTATCGTACGTTGTGACATGATTGCTGAAGCCATTATCGCGGCAGTTAAAGAAGTTAACGTTACTGTACCTGTTGTGGTTCGCTTAGAAGGTAACAATGCTGAATTGGGCGCTAAGCTATTAGATGAGTCTGACGTTGAAATCATTTCAGCTCAAGGCCTATCTGATGCTGCACAAAAAATTGTTGATGCTGTAAAAGCGGCATAATTCGCCTATCACAACTGTATCAAACCTATAATAAGTGAATCCTACTAGGAGTAAATAATGAGTGTATTAATTGATAAAGACACCAAAGTATTGGTGCAAGGTTTTACTGGTAAAAACGGTACTTTCCATTCAGAACAAGCCATCGAATACGGCACCAAAGTAGTTGGCGGTGTTACCCCAGGTAAAGGCGGTCAAACTCACCTAGGTCTGCCTGTATTTAACACCATGGCAGAAGCGATGGAAGCAACTCAAGCTGACGCGTCAGTTATCTATGTACCAGCACCTTTCGTACTAGATTCAATCATCGAAGCGGTAGACGCAGGCGTTAAGCTAATCGTTGTTATCACTGAAGGCGTACCTACTTTAGATATGCTAAAAGCCAAACGCTACATCGAAGAAGCTGGCGATGTGAAAATGGTTGGTCCAAACTGCCCAGGCGTTATCACCCCAGGTCAGTGCAAAATCGGTATCATGCCAGGCCACATCCACTTGCCAGGTAAAGTAGGTATCATCTCACGTTCTGGTACCTTGACTTATGAAGCTGTGGCTCAGACCACTAAGCTTGGCTTCGGTCAGTCAACTTGTATCGGTATTGGTGGTGACCCAATCCCAGGTATGAACCAAATCGATTGCTTGAAGATGTTCCAAGAAGATCCTCAAACTGAAGCCATCGTACTTATCGGTGAAATCGGTGGTACTGCTGAAGAAGAAGCTGCCGCTTACATCAAAGAGCACGTCACTAAGCCAGTTATCGGTTACATCGCTGGTGTGACTGCCCCTAAAGGTAAGCGTATGGGCCATGCCGGCGCTATCATCTCTGGTGGTAAAGGTACTGCAGAAGAAAAATTCAAAGCATTCGAAGATGCGGGCATCGCGTACACTCGTGACCCATCTAAGATTGGTGAGACGGTTAAACAAGTTACTGGTTGGTAATTTGCCCGTCTCGGTGTTAACGGTAAGTTAACTCAAAGAGCATCCTTCGGGGTGCTCTTTTTTTTGTCGTATATTTAATTGTCTGACTAAGTTTTTAGTAAGCTTTGTGCGCTTGTTGGTGGTGCTGAGCGCTAAGTTTGCTACAATAGAGTGATAATTAGGGCTTACTCTATGTTTATAAAAAATTAAACTGATATTTTAAATTGGATGCTTATGACCACTCAAGTTACTCATGCCGTTATCCCTGTTGCCGGCTTCGGTACCCGTATGTTGCCTTTATCAAAGTCTGTGCCCAAAGAGCTGTTACCACTTGGCAATCGTCCAGCCATTCATTATGTGGTAGAAGAGGCGATAGCGGCAGGGATTAAACACATCGTCTTGGTGGGCCATGCTCAAAAAAGCGCCATTGAGAACTACTTTGATGTCAATGCTGAGCTTGATAATCAATTGCGCGCTAAGGGAAAAGATGAGCTGGCCGATAGCCTAAACTGGCTGCCTGAGGATGTCTCAGTATCTGTGATTCGTCAAGGCAAGCCCTTAGGTTTGGGTCATGCGGTTTTAAAGGCGCGTCCTATTGTCGGTGACAATCCTTTTGCGGTGCTGCTACCTGATGTGGTGCTAAACCCATTTACTACCAAGATGGATAAAGACAATCTGGCCTATATGATACAAGCCTTTGCGCAAACCCATCACTCACAAATCCTAGTTAGCCATGTTGCTGATGAGGATGTACAAAAATATGGCATTGCTAAGCTAAAAGATGCTGATCAATTGTCGCAGCTAACAGGAGACAAAAACGCCAATTTCGCAGTGGCAGGTTTTGTCGAAAAGCCGAAGTTAGCAGATGCCCCCTCTAATCTGGCGGTAGTGGGACGCTATGTATTTAACGCCGCTATCTTTGACTACTTGGCCAATACTCAGCCCTCTGTGGGCGGTGAGATTCAGCTAACGGACGCCATTGATGCGCTTATTAGTACTCAAGGCGTTGATGTCACGACCATGCTCGGTGATAGCTTTGATGCCGGTGATATGACCAGCTATATGCAGGCCTTTATTTACTTTGCTCAGCAGCAGCTACAAGCCTAAGCCAGCCAGCCTTAAGACTTATAACGACCTAGACCTGATAAATAGCACTGTGCGCATATAGCTTTAGCTGTCTATGAGGTTAGGGATACAGACATTAAACGCTTTTTGTAACACTTAATTTTTGAGTACTCTGTTTATGGATAAAACCTTGCCCAATCAGCTGCCCCAATGGCAAAGGCTTCAGCAATTAGCGCAGCAGCCTTGGTCAATCACTGAATTATTTGCCAAAGATACCCATAGAAGTACCAACTTTAGCCTCAGTGCTCAAGGCATGTTTTTTGATTACTCCAAGCAGTGCTTAGATGAATCGGTGAAAGCAGAGCTGTTTGAGTTGGCTAAAGCATGCCGATTGCCACAAAAGCTGGCTGCGTTATATCAAGGCGATAAAGTCAATACCAGTGAAAAACGTGCAGCCCTGCACACCGCATTGCGTCTGCCTAAGTCGGCTCGTCTAACCGTAGATGGGGTGGATGTGGTGGCTGAGGTGCATGACAGCTTGGCCAAAGCAGAAGACTTGGTTGATCGCATTCGTAGCGGTCTGTGGCGTGGCTATTCAGGCAAAGCCATCACTGATGTGGTCAATATTGGGGTAGGCGGCTCAGATTTGGGTCCGGTAATGGCCAATACCGCGCTCGATGAATGGGCAGACAGTAATATTCGAGTGCACTTTGTGTCTAACATGGATGGCACGCAATTGGGCAGCCTGCTCGATAAGCTAAATCCAGAGACCACCCTGTTTATCATCTCATCTAAGTCTTTTGGTACCGTCGATACCTTATCGAATGCGCAGACAGCCCGAGCTTGGCTATTGACCACCGGTGCCAGTCCAGCTACTTTGTTGCGCCGTCATTTTATTGGGATATCAGCCAATACGGAGCGAGTAAGTGCGTGGGGGATTGCCAAAGAGCATCAATTAAAGCTTTGGGACTGGGTAGGTGGCCGCTTCTCTATGTGGTCAGCCATTGGTCTGGCTGTGGCCATCCGCATTGGGATGCCGCGATTTTATGAAATGCTGGCGGGCGCTCACGCTATGGATGAGCACTTCAAGCACGCGGACTTTGAGCATAATTTACCCGTCTTGCTGGGGCTTATCGGCGTATGGAACAGCAGCTTTTTGGGGATTAATGCCCATACCGTATTGCCGTATGATGGCCGTTTAAAATATTTTCCAAGTTACCTAACCCAGCTTGAGATGGAAAGTAACGGTAAGTCGGTCACGCATGGCGGCCAGCCTGTGCCTTACGCCACCTGTCCTATCTTGTGGGGTGAGATTGGCTCGAATGCTCAGCATGCTTTTTATCAGCTATTGCACCAAGGTACTCAAAAGGTGTCTTGTGACTTTATTGCCTGTGTTAATTACTATCAAAGTCGTGAAGCTGACGAGCTCAAAAAGCAGCATGCGTTATCTTTGGCCAACTGCTTGGCACAAAGCCGAGTACTGGCCTTTGGTAACGATGCTTTAGCCGCTAAGCCTGATCAGGTGGCCACTGAGCTTGATAAATTTAAGCGTTACCGTGGTAATCAGCCCTCGACGACGTTGCTACTCGATGAGTTGACGCCAGCCAGCTTTGGCGCCTTAATCGCGCTGTATGAGCACAAAGTATTTGTCATGGCCAGTATTTGGGACATCAACCCCTTTGATCAGTGGGGAGTGGAGATGGGCAAACAGGTGGCCAATGAGGTGTTTGCTCATATTCGCTTGGATACATCTGTGGCCTCTGACGCAGCAGCAGATGACGCTCATAAACAGACTCAGCTTGCTGCAGAAGCCTTTGATGGCTCGACTCAAGCATTGCTGCAGCACATTAATCAGCAGTTAGACAGCTAAACGCACAAAAGCTTGCTGTTGGCCATCACTGCTGGGCACAATGTGCCCCACTGACTCTATTACCATTAAAAAATATTAAGGATATGCGTATCATGGCAACGTCAACTCATTCGCCTGCTGACCCTAGCAAAGCTGTTACCGACCACTGCGTTATCGTGGGTCATTCTATCGATGCCATCACCACCGCGACAGTCATGGTCAGTCTTGGCAATCAGGTGTGCCTGTATGCAGACCAACAAGCCTTGCAGCATACGCTTGAGACTTACACCTTTGAGCATCAACAGCAAGCGCTATGGCAGCTGTATCTCAATCAAAACAGCATTGTTCTGCAGGACATGCCACAGCTTGCAAGCCAATTATTTAGCGATACTAAGGCCAGCTTCTACTGGCTGTTTTATGGCGATTTGCCCAGCAGCTGGCACGCTTTGGATGGGGTGCAGCAAGCATGGGTCAGTCAGCTGAATGACAGCCAAGTACCCAGTCAAACGCCAGTTATTTTCAGTGGTATCAGCACCCTAGGGGTATTTGCAAGCCTGGCCAAGCAGTGCCAAAGACCATGGGTGTATTATGTCCCCTTTGTGTTTTTACAAGACGGCAGTGCCTATCCTTCGATGCTATCGCCAAAATTATGGCTGATGGGCGAGAAGACTGCAGATTCTATCGATAAAGTGGCGGTGCTGCAGCCGCTAATAGCGCAGGCTCAGCAACGCTATATTAGCGATATTGCCACCATTGAGTTTTCTCGTAGTGCCATTATGAGCATGCTGGCCACCCGCGTCAGCTTTATGAATGAATGGTCGAGACTGGCCGATCAGCAAGGCGTCGATATCCTTGAGGTTGCCAATATTATGGGGTTAGATACCCGTATCGGCAGGAGCTATCTAAAAGCAGGCTGGGGCTTTGGCGGTCAAACCTTGCCGGCTGAGATTAGCGCCCTACAGCAAACCTTACAAAATACTCAGGTTGAACATCGCCTAATGCAGGCGGTCAATATCATTAATGATGACCAAAAAGAGCTGATTTTCCGTAAATTCTGGCAGCATTTTGATGGTGCCATTGAAAACAAACAGGTGAGTATATGGGGCGCAAGCTATAAAGCAGGCTCAGGGCGCACTTCCGCCTCTGCCATTCATCCGTTACTACGCCTATTGTGGTCATACAACATTACCACCCATATCTATGCGCTAGAGGCACAGTCTGAGCTGGCAAGTCTATACCCTGATCAGCCGCTGTTACAGTTCATTGACTCTGCCACCGATAAGTTGGCCGATAGCGATGCGTTATTTGTGCTGTCTTGGCCAAGCACCAAGCGTCTACCTATCAGTGCCATTAATGAGGTGGTGGTGCCAGTCTTTGATGCCCAAAATGCCTTTGCAAAAAATCAAGTGGCCGCTTTAGTAGGAACGTATCAAGGAATTGGCCGCAGTAAATAACCACCCTGATTTTAAATTCATGTCACTAAAAAACCCCGCGACTTATGTAAGTCGCGGGGTTTTAATTTACCTATCTAGCGGCTGATTGAACGGGGTAATCATTGGATGCCCTGCTAAGCAGCTAAACAACTAAGCAGCTAAACAGCTAAGCAACTTGAGCGCCTTGTGTGGCAAGCCACTGTTTAATCTCAGATGTCTTCTCAGTAAGCAGACCCTCATCGCCTTTGGTTTCTATATTTAAGCGAATCAGTGGCTCTGTGTTGGAGGCACGGATATTAAAGCGCCACTGACCGAAGTCTAAGCTTAAGCCATCTAAAGTGTTCTTTTGAGGGTTTTGTCCACTAAAATATGCCTCAATCGCCTTAATGATGTCATCACTGCTAGCTTCAGTGAGCTTAAAGTTAATCTCACCAGAGCTGGGGTAAGCATGGATACGCTCATCGACCAGCTGGCCTAGAGACTTGCCGGTGGTCGATAACAGCTCGATGGTAAGCAGCCAAGGAATCATGCCGCTGTCGCAATAAAAGAAGTCACGGAAGTAGTGGTGGGCGCTCATTTCGCCGCCATAAACTGCGCCAGACTCACGCATCACTTGCTTGATAAACGAATGGCCGGACTTACTGATGACCGCTTCACCCTTGCCTTCTTCGATAAGCGCTTCGGTGTTATATAGGACACGTGGGTCATAGACGATGGCGGCACCTTGATGTTTTTGTAAAAAGGCTTGTGCCAACATACCGACCACATAGCTGCCTTCTACAAACTCGCCTTGGGCATCAAATAAAAAGCAGCGGTCAAAGTCACCATCAAAGGCAATACCTAAGTCCGCTTTATTGTCGATTACCGCTTGCTGGGTAGACTCACGGTTGGCCAAAATCATAGGATTAGGGATGCCATTGGGGAAGCTACCATCGGGTGTATGATGTACTTTGATGATTTCAATGGGGGCGTTTTTTTGCTGTAAACGCTGCTCTAATAAGTCCACGGTGGGACCTGCACTGCCATTGCCTGAGTTGATGACAATCTTTAATGGCACCAGCTTATTGGTATCGATAAAGCGCATTAAATGATCGACATAGGCGGTTTTATCAAACTTTTCTACCACTGTGCCTGCGTGAGTGATAGCGGCAAAATCACCTTGCTCTGCTAACGCTTGAATCTCTGCTAGGCCAGAGTCGGCACTAATGGGCCTTGAGCCTTCACGCACCAGTTTTAGCCCGTTGTAGTTAATTGGGTTATGACTGGCGGTGACTTCAATGCCGCCTAAGGCATGATAGTGACTGGTGGCAAAATACACCTCTTCGGTACCGGTCATGCCCAGGTCAATGACATCGACGCCGGCATCGATGATGCCCCGAATGGTAGCCTGCTTGAGCGTCTCGCTTGAGTCACGGATATCGCAACCTATAACAATGCTGTTCTCTAAGGTGTCATTGCCCTCACTGTCGGCTTTTTGACTGGCCAAAATCTGGGCAAAAGCTCGGCCGATACGATAAGCAATGTCTTCATCAAGGTTAACGCCCAGCTCACCACGAATGTCATAAGCTTTAAACGAGGTAATAGGACGATGTGGCAGATTATCAGCAGAAATAACAGGATTTGTGGTCATTGGTGGCCTTTTTTAATCGCATATAAAATTAGTAAACTTAATTAACTGAATCAGGGGGGCTTAATTTTTGGTCACAGAGTCGCTGCGGCGATCAACTATAGCCAAACACATCTCGTGAGTAAACCTTGTCTTTCACATCGGATAACTCATCATGCCAGCGGTTGGCAACAATCAAGTCGTTTTGCTGTTTAAACTGCGCCAAATCATTGATCACTGGGCAGCCCTCAAAGCTGTCAGTTTCTAAAGCCGGCTCATAAATGCTAATGCTGACCCCATGCTGCTTTAGGGTATTGATCACATCGAGTACCGCCGAGTCTCTAAAATTATCAGCGTCTTTTTTCATGCTCAGGCGATAAATACCCACTTGATTGGGGTTTTTGTCGATGATTTGACGGGCGATGAAACGTTTGCGGGTATTGTTGGCATCGACCACAGCATGGATTAAGTTGGCAGGAATACCGGCATAATTGGCCTTTAACTGCTGGGTATCTTTGGGTAGGCAGTAGCCGCCATAGCCAAAAGAGGGGTTGTTATAATGCTGGCCAATACGTGGGTCTAAGCCGACGCCGGTGATGATGGACTGGCTGTTTAATTGATGCTTTTCAGCAAAGCTGTCTAATTCATTAAAAAACGCAATGCGGGTGGCCAGATAACTGTTGGCAAATAGCTTGACGGCTTCAGCTTCCGTCGGCGGCATCATCAGCGTCGCCACCTCAGGCGCTAGGCTGGCTTGTTGATATAAGTGCATTAAGGCCGATGCCAAATCTTGCTGCTCTAAGCTTGCGCCCACAATAATACGAGACGGATATAAATTGTCATACAGCGCTTGGCCCTCACGCAAAAACTCCGGCATAAACAAAATTTGATTATCAAACTGCTGACGCATGTTGTCGGTAAAGCCAATCGGAATGGTTGATTTAATCACGATGGGTACCGTCGCATTTTGCTGTCGCACTGCGGCAATACTGGCTTCAACCGAGGAGGTATCAAACTTGCCTGAGGCCACATCGTAGTTCGTCGGGGTGGCAATGATCACCAAATCGCTGGCTTGATAAATACCTTGATCTTCTATCACCGACTTCATCGTGGCAGTTAGGTTGAGCGGCTTATGCGCCAGATAATCACAAATCTCGGTGTCTTGTAGCGGTGACTGATTTTGTTGTAATAACTGTATTTTGTTTTGGTCGATATCAAACAGCATTACTTGGGTATGTAAATGAGCCTGCGCCAATAAAATAGCATTGGATAGGCCCACATAGCCTGCACCGATGACCACAATCTTGGATAAGCCAATAGCAGCAGCGTGCGCAGATGAGGGGTGTAAATGTGAGGCAGTTTCAGGGCTGTCAGAGTTGCTCATATCTTTATTCTTGTGTGTTTTAACGTTATTGGATCTGTAATGTTACAGTTTACTATATTCTGATGGGGTCATAATTACAATTTCAAAATGATACACTGCTGATATGACAAATTAAAAACGCTGCCATAAGCAGATAATATGAACAACGAGAGTCCACCCTTATGTTAAAGACACCTGATATGCACGATAAAAAAATGATAGCGCCAAAACCTGTGAGGGGTGTGCCTGAGCCAACGGCCAACATGCACGACTTGTTGGCTTTGATGGCCAGACTACGCGCTGATTGTCCCTGGGACATTAAGCAGACCAATCACAGCTTAATCCCTTATGCGATAGAGGAGGCGTACGAGCTGGCAGAGGCCATTCAAGAGGGCGATATTGAAGACATCAAAGGTGAGCTTGGTGATGTGTTACTGCAGGTTGTTTTTCATTGCCAAATCTATGCCGAGCAGCAGCAATTCGACTTAGGCGATGTGATCTATACGCTACAGAGTAAACTGATTCGTCGCCATCCCCATGTGTTTGAGGCCGATCAACTGCCCGATGAGGAGGCAGTAAAAAAACGCTGGGATGAGATTAAAGCCATCGAGAATGCAGAGCGTGAACGCCGTGGCAAACCCAAACGAAGCCTAGATGCGGTCAAGGCGGGCAGTGCTTTAATGCAGGCGCAAAGCTTACAACAAGCGGCCAGCAAATTGGGCTTTGACTGGGAAGGAGTGGCGGGCGCAGTAGAGAAGCTGGAAGAAGAGATTAGCGAGTTAAAGCAAATTCTGCCGCAAGCCGGTGAGAGTATGGATGCAGCACATAAGCAAGCGCTTGAAAAAGAGCTTGGCGACTGTGTGTTTGGCTTAGTCAATGTGGCGCGAAAGCTTAATTTAGATGCAGAAGCGGCCACTTTGACCTGCGTGCATAAGTTTCGCTCACGCTTTGGATTTATTGAAGCCCAGCTGGCCAAGCAAGGTAAGACGGCACAAACCAGCAGTTTAGAGGAGATGGATGCGCTATGGGAGCTGGCCAAACAGCATGAATAGGCGTACTAGCGCTTTAATTTTGGGAATGCTGTGCATGATGCAGGTGGTGTTAATGCCCGGTGCTTGGGCGCAGCAATGCTTTGCCGATGCCCATCAAGCCTATGCACACCTAATAAATGAGCAGCAAAATCAGCAATTGGCAGAGCAAAGCGTGACGGTTCATTTAAATAGCGCAACCGAAGGTGAACTGACTCAGCTCACCGGCATTGGCAGCAGTAAAGCGCAGCAAATTATCTTGTATCGAGACGCCTTTGGGCCATTTGGCTCGGTGGATGATTTGGCAAAGGTAAAAGGCATCGGGGATAAAACCGTTGCCAAAAACCGTGCCCGAATGAGTATAGAGTAGACCATGCATGGCATTCATCAGATGAGCCGTACTTATATGAGCCGTACTTATATGAGCCTTACTGACATGAGCCTTACTGGCAGACTGCCTGTAATAAGTCATCATCAGTGGCCAACGGTTGCCATTGCAGCTGTTGAAAGTTGGTTGCAGACAAAGGAGGGGTGATGGTGACACTGGTGATGGCAGGCTGACTGCAATTAACCAGCTGCGCAATGACTTTGGTGCTGATGCGTCTTTCAAATAAGTAGATGTTGGTGCTTCTGATGTCGTCTGTGCTTGATGTGATATCTGTGGCTACAGGCTTGCCTGACTCTGCGGCCATAAAGCGGATCACTTGCGGTTTTAGGTAACTCCAAGGTCGATACCACACTTGACCTTCGACGGTTTTGACCACTTTTACCTGTGCAGGCAGTCTATCTATTTGCTGCTGTTGCCAGTGGTATTCTTGATGAATTTGGAAGCCTAACATACCGATACCAGCAAAAATGGGAATCAGCCATTTCGGGGCTTGTTTGCCAGTAAGCTTAGTCAGGTGACGTATAATCATGGCAATACCGGCCATACCAAAGCCTGCAGTTACGGTGGCAATAAATTCATAAATCATAAGCAGGGGTCCAAAATAAGTGGGTCGAAAATGGCCAGTGGCAATAAACACTCATACTAATAAATACTAGCACCAATCAGTACTAGCACCAATAAACACTCGTGCTCATAAACAAAAGATGAATAAGTCGATTTACTGACCTATTCATCTTGTGTTGGTCACTCAGTGGGCCGGCCACTGAGTGCGTTTAATTTCATATAAATATACCGCGGTTGTCTAACATTAATGATCGATAGCAGCACCAGCACCACGAGGAGAGCGTACGCTTTCTACCAATTTTTGAATGTGTACAGGAGGCGCTTGGGTCATTGATGACACTAAGAAAGCCACAACAAAGTTGATCAGCGCACCAATAGCACCAAATGACATGGGTGATACACCGAACAGCCAGTATTCTGCAGTGTCAGGAAAATTGGCGGTATGTGGAATAAAGAACCAGCCTTTGTATACGAAGATATAAACTAAGGTAGTAATTAGACCTGCCAGCATCCCTGCGATAGCGCCGTAGTTGTTGATACGCTTTGAGAAAATACCCATCATCAGTGCTGGGAATAAAGACGCACCCGCGATACCAAAGGCTAATGCCACCACTTGCGCGGCAAAGCCAGGTGGGTTAATACCTAAGTAAGTTGCCACCACAATAGCCACCGCCATTGAAATACGGGCTACCAGCAGCTCACCTTTATCGGTGATGTCAGGATTGAAGTTACGTTTTACCAAGTCATGACTAATGGCAGAGGAGATGGCCAGTAACAGACCGGCGGCCGTAGATAGTGCTGCAGCCAAACCACCTGCTGCAATTAGACCAATAACCCAAGGTGGCAGATTGGCAATCTCAGGGTTGGCCAGTACTAAAATATCATTGTTCACATCAAGCTCATTGCCTTGCCAGCCGGCAGTGACAAACTTGCCTTCTAACTCGCCAGCGTGCGCGGTAGTGGCTTCTTCAACGGCGGTAGTGGCGGCAGCAACATCGCCACCTTCTGCTTGTGCTGTGGCCAGTGCCGCCTTAGCAGCGCCCAGACCTGAGTCATTATACAGCTGAATACGGCCATCGCCATTTAGGTCATTGTATTTGATAAGACCGGTCTCTTCCCAAGTCTGCATCCAGCTTGGACGCTCATCATAAGGTAGAGCAGGGGCATCAACACCTTGAGGATAGACGGTATCCATCAGGTTCAAACGTGCCATAGCGCCCACAGCAGGGGCAGTAAAATATAATAAGGCAATAAATACCAGTGCCCAGCCTGCCGACCAACGCGCATCGGCTACTTTAGGAACGGTAAAAAAGCGAATAATAACGTGGGGCAGACCCGCGGTACCGATCATCAGTGATAAGGTGAATAACACCATATTAAGCTTGCTAGGTACATCGGCGGTATAGGCGGTAAAGCCTAAGTCTGTGACCACTTGATCAAGTTTAGTCAGTAGCGGAATGCCAGATTCAGTATGGTTTGAGAACATACCTAGACCAGGAATCGGGTTGCCGGTTAATTCAAGTGAGATAAAGACAGCAGGAATGGTGTAGGCGATAATCAGTACCACGTACTGCGCCACCTGAGTGTAGGTAATGCCCTTCATACCACCTAATACAGCGTAGAAGAAAACCACAACTGCGGCGATAATAAGCCCGGTGGTATTGTCCACTTCCAAAAAGCGTGAGAAGGCAACACCGGCACCGGTCATCTGACCGATAACATAAGTGGTAGAGGCAATAATCAAACAGGCCACGGCCACTAAAGCCGCCGTTTTTGAATAGAAGCGATCGCCGATAAAATCTGGTACGGTGTATTTACCGAATTTGCGCAAATAAGGCGCAAGTAACATGGCTAGTAACACGTAGCCGCCGGTCCAGCCCATCAGATAGGAAGAGGCACCATAACCGCCGGCTGCCAATAGGCCTGCCATAGAGATAAAGGACGCCGCACTCATCCAGTCAGCGCCCGTTGCCATACCGTTTAACACAGGGTGAACGCCACCACCGGCCACATAGAATTCTTTTGTAGAGCCTGCACGCGCCCAAATGGCAATGCCAAAGTACAACAGAAAAGAAGCCCCAACGAATATAAGATTGATAGTAAATTGGCTCATAGGGTTACTCCTCGTCTACGCCATATTGTTTGTCTAACTTATTCATACGCCAAGCGTAGAAGAAGATAAGAAGGATAAAGCAGATGATTGAGCCTTGTTGTGCAAACCAAAACCCAAGATCGGCCCCGCCAAACTTAATACCGGCCAGAAGAGGACGAAATAAGATGCCGCAACCATATGAGCAAAAAGCCCAGATAAACAAACAGATGAGGATAAGACGGACGTTGGCTTTCCAATAGCCTGACGAATCTTGTGAGGGATTCATAAGACAAACTCCTTTTGTCAGTAGGGGGTGGCCCCTCTAGTGGGAGACTGCTTCCTGCAGCCTGATAGTTTCTTGTGAAAGTGTGTAAGTAACCTTTCAATTCATCTCTAAAACGACCTAAAATGTATCAGGTTAGTTACAGACTCATTTAAGTTTACAGATGTAATCTTGGGATAGCAATCAACTATTTTCATATTTTGCATTTTTTAGTTAAATAATTTCACGATAAGCATCCTTTCAAGATATATATTTTATTCTTCAAAATAGCTAAGCCTTCTCAATTAAAGTTTAGTTTTTTCACAGTATTTGTTGTACTCAGCTCGACATTTTCTTAGAATGACCGGCTTGTCTGTACAAGTTGACACTTGGCTTGGCAGTCACTATCTGATTATCTAGAGATGGGGGCGTTGGCGCCAGCCCATTTGCGAGTCTTAATCGATGCAAACGGCGTCTCCACGTATCATGTATTAAAATTAAGCACACTTAATTGCTCTAAACCTTGCCTATATTGAATAAAGCTTGGTGCCTGGGTTTTGCTTGGCTTTTTAAGTATTAGAAAATCAAGCCAAAGCCAGTTGCATTAAGCACTTGGAGGGTTTAGACACAAGGAGAATTGCTATGGTGGAATCAACGAACGTCTTCGCAGAAGGCTTTAATGCGTTTGTAAATTGGGGAAATGGGATTATCTGGGGTAATGACTCTTGGCTAATCATGGACAACCCCTGGTATGGTTTATTAATTTTTATTCTAATTGGTGCCGGTATCTTTTTTACCATTGCCACCCGATTTGTACAGTTTCGTCAGTTTGGTCATATGTGGAATCTACTGCGTAGCTCAGGTCAGGGCCGTAAAGATGGGGGGATTAGCTCATTTGAAGCCTTAATGACCTCACTGGCTGCTCGTGTGGGTACGGGTAACTTAGCGGGTGTAGCCATTGCCGTCTATATCGGTGGTCCAGGTGCGGTATTTTGGATGTGGATTACTGCAATTTTGGGGATGTCGACCAGCTTTATTGAATCGACCTTGGCGCAGGCTTATAAAGTGCCACACAATGATAATGTATACCGCGGTGGTCCAGCTTACTATATCGAAAAAGGCTTGGGTCAGCGCTGGATGGCGATCTTTTTCTCATTATGTTTGTTGGTGGCCTTTGGTCTGGCCTTCAATGGCGTACAAGCCAACACCATCGCTCAAGCCACGCATCAAGCGTTCGGTGCACCAACCTGGTTGACTGGTCTGGTATTGGTGGTATTGGTAGCACCGGTGGTCTTTGGTGGTCTTCGTTCAGTGGCGCGTGTGGCAGGTAAAGTGGTACCAGTAATGGCCATCTTATATGTGCTATTGGCGCTGTTTATTATTGTGACTAATTTTAGTCAGTTCCCGGCTGCCATTGCCTTAATCATCAAATCTGCCTTCGGTTTAGAACAAGCCGCTGGCGGGGTACTTGGCTATGGTATCGCTCAAGCAATGATTAACGGTATCAAACGTGGTCTGTTCTCAAATGAGGCGGGTATGGGTTCTGCACCAAACGCAGCAGCAACGGCCAAGAGTCATCCTGATCACCCTGCCGTACAAGGCTTTATGCAAATGCTGGGTGTGTTTATCGATACCTTGGTTATTTGTACTGCTACCGCATCGATTATTATCTTATCGGGCGTTGTGAATGATCCCAATGTTGAGCAAGAAGGTATTAAACTCACTCAGCTGGCCTTATCTCAATATGTGGGCGACTCAGGTATTTACTTTATTGCAGTGGCTATTTTCTTCTTTGCCTTTACCTCTATCATTGCCAACTACAGCTATGGTGAGTCAAACTTAGAGTTCATATCTGGTGAAAAAAGTGCTAAGTCTGCGATTATGATTTTCCGCTTTATGGTATTGGCCATGGTATTTATTGGCTCAGTGGCCAACTTGCCTGCCATCTGGAACTTTGCTGATTTATCTATGGGTTTAATGGCCTTAACCAACTTGGTGGCGATTATCATCTTATCTCCTGTGGCACTGCGCGTATTACGTGACTATGAGCGCCAGGTAAAAGAGGGTAAGACCCCTGATCAAATCACCTTTGATCCAGATCAGTTTGTGAAGTTAAAAGATGAAGCCAACCGTGATGCGTGGAAGGATTAACTCATCAATTAATTAATTAATTTACACGCTATTTTGCTACAAAAAAACCCAGTCACGTGACTGGGTTTTTTTAGCGATAGGGTAAAGCAATAGCTTATATCCTGATGGGTTACATGTTGGGGTAGTTGGGGCCACCGCCACCTTCTGGTGCGACCCAAGTGATGTTCTGTGAGGGGTCTTTGATATCACAGGTCTTACAATGCACACAGTTTTGGGCATTGATGACGAACTTAGCACCTTCAGCGTCTTTCACGATTTCATACACGCCAGCTGGGCAGTAACGCTGTGCCGGCTCAGCATAAATCGGTAAGTTGACGGTCACGGGGACCGTTGGGTCTGTCAGCTTTAAGTGGCTTGGCTGATCTTCAGCATGGTTGGTGTTTGAAATAAACACAGACGACAGCTTATCGAAGGTCAGCTTACCATCAGGCTTTGGATAATCTGGCTTATAGGCTTGCGCCGCTTTATCCAGCGCCTTGTAATCAGGGGTGGTGTCATGGACAGTAAAGGGCATTTTGCCTTTGAGTAAGTTGTGCTCAATAAAGGTGAATGCACCGCCCATAAGTGGGCCCATACGGTGAATAGCTGGCGAGAAGTTGCGCGCTTCATGGTTGTCTTGATACAACCAAGAGTCTTTGTACATCTTGCTGTAGCTGTCGACTTCATCATGCTGACGACCAGATTGAAGCGCCGCAAAAATGGCTTCAGCAGCCAACATGCCTGACTTCATTGAGGTGTGTGTGCCTTTAATCTTAGCAGGGTTTAAGAAGCCGGCATCATCACCGACCAAGACACCGCCTGGGAAGGTCAGCTTAGGTAATGAGTTGAGACCACCTTTGGTCAATGCACGCGCGCCATAAGACAGACGCTTACCGCCTTCTAATACCTGCTTAATCACCGGGTGTGTTTTTAGACGCTGCATCTCATCAAAGGGCGACATATAAGGGTTGTGGTAGGCCAAGTCGATCACCAAACCGAAGCTGACTTGGTTATTCTCATCATGGTACAACCACCAGCCACCGGTAGAGCCGGTCTCAGTTAACGGCCATCCTAAACCATGCATAACCACGCCTGGCTCATGCTTGCTTGGGTCAACTTCCCAAAGCTCTTTTAGACCGATGCCATAATGCTGTGGGTCGCTGTCTTTGTCTAGGCCAAAGCGGCTAATAAGGCGCTTACCTAAATGACCACGGCAGCCTTCAGCAAAGATGGTGTATTTGGCGTTTAGCTCATAGCCTGGCTCATAGCCTGACTTGTGTGAGCCATCAGCGGCCACACCCATATCACCCGTTAATACACCACGTACTGAGCCATCATCGTTATACAAGATATCAGAGGCAGCAAAGCCTGGGAACATCATAACCTCAAGCTCTTCGGCTTGTTCGGCCAGCCAGCGTACCACGTTGCCCAATGACACAATATAGTTGCCTTCATTGTGCATAGGCGCAGGTATCAATGCGTCCGGCGTCTTGATAGATCGGGTGGCTGAATTGAGATAGTACACACGGTCTTCAGTCACTGGAACATTTAAAGGCGCGCCTTTTTCTTTCCAATCTGGGATAAGCTCGTTAATAGCACGAGGCTCAATCACAGCGCCAGATAAAGTGTGAGCACCGAACTCAGAGCCTTTTTCTACCACACAAACCATAAATTCATCTAGGCCAGCTTCAAGCGCAAGTTGACGCAGGCGAATAGCGGCAGATAGCCCAGAGGGACCACCCCCAACGATAACAACGTCAAACTCCATCGATTCACGTTCTATTTGTTCATCTTGCATTTCAGACTCCTTATAGCTGGCTCAATAATGCCAACACCAGACCCTATAGTTGGTGTGGATTATGTTAATTTAATCGCTAGCAAATGTTTGTTTGAACTCCTATAAATATACCCAATTGTATCCCAATAAGCGACCACAGTCGGGTATAAAAATAAGTTCTTATGACTTAGGCTGGCGGAAATATAAAAAAAGGGTTGCAGTTGGTTACCCATTATAAAATAAAAGTTGGATAAAGACGACACGATTTGTGACTCAGCCGTGGTAAAGTAAATGTCGCTGTCGCCTGCATAGGCCTTGTAACAGCTGTCTGTGTCAAGCTAACGGCAGTTTGACTCATCAGTAAAATTTCATAATCTTAGTATCAAGTGAGTCAATAATACACAAATGATCAACGCCGATAACAATAGATAGCAATAACAGATAATAACTATCAAATAAAGGTAGCCTAATATGTCACACTCTTGTTCTAATCCAAAAATAACGGCAAACCCAGATAATCAATCAGAGACAAACAGCACTTTAGCCAAAGCCAGTATAGACTCGCTTTCGGAGTATCTTAAACATCAAGTCACAGACCGCCGTGGCCGCTCTATTCCGCCGCTGGATAAGTGGCATCCTGAGCGTGTGGGCGAGATGGATTTGGTGATTAAAGCCAATGGTGAGTGGTGGCACGAGGGCAGCAAAATTAGCCGTCAATCCTTGGTGGACTTGTTCTCCACCGTACTTTGGCGAGAAGGGACTGACGAGAATAGTGCGTATTATTTAAAAACTCCAGTTGAAAAACTGCGCATTAAGGTAGAAGATGTGCCTTTTTTAATCACTGAAGTCAATGTCATCGAACAAGAGGGTACTCAGACCATAGAATTTATCACCAGCACCGGCGATGTGGTCCATTTAGATGAGGATCATCCCCTACAAATGGGCGAGTATCAAGGCGAGCAGCGCCCTTATATCGAGGTGCGCTTTGGCATGAAGGGTTTGCTGTCACGCACGGTGTTAATGCACCTGGTGAAATTAGGGGAGCTGACTGAGCAGGACGCTCAAACCAGCCTAATCCTACAAAGTGGTGGTAACGCTTATTCGATGACGGTCGCCAATTAACTTATGTGTACTTGGGCCGCAGTAGAGGTGACTGCAGCGGCTCAAGTACCTTTAGCGTAGTAAGCCTAGGCCATGACAACTCAAGCTGTAGCTATCAACCAATCCCAAGATGCCAGTCAAAAAGTGGCTGCCGATGACGATAAGGCGCAGATGCCGCCTTCTGTTACTGGTCCCGCGCCCATAGGGATCTTTGACTCAGGTGTGGGGGGGTTGTCGGTGTATATGCACCTCAAGCAGGCACTGCCCCAAGAGCATTTTATTTATTATGCCGACACCTTAAATGTGCCTTATGGGCCTCGGCCAAGCAGTGAAATTCAGCAGCTAAGCCTGACGGCAGTTGACTGGCTGGTGGCTGCAGGCTGTAAGCTGGTGGTGATTGCTTGCAACAGTGCGTCGGCGCATGCGCTGCATTTGGCACGGCAA
Organism: Psychrobacter sp. YP14; assembly: GCF_003209315.1. Taxonomy (NCBI): domain Bacteria; kingdom Pseudomonadati; phylum Pseudomonadota; class Gammaproteobacteria; order Moraxellales; family Moraxellaceae; genus Psychrobacter; species Psychrobacter sp. YP14. Next base: position 335,409 of record NZ_CP029789.1, read on the forward strand.
AAATACCCGCACATACCTATTGTCGGGTTGGTTCCCGCACTTAAGCCTGCCGTATTAAATAGTACCAGCAAAAATGTGGCGGTACTGGCCACCAAGGCTACCTTGGATGGGCCGCTATTAAATACAGTTATTGATGAGTATGCGCGGCCCTCGCAAGTGACCGTGATTAAATGGTTTGATCCTGAATTGGTGCCTTGGGTCGAGGCGGGCATGCCCATGGACAGTGACACGCCGATGCGATTAAAGCAGCAGCTGTATCAATTTGCTCAGCAACAAGTTGATCATCTGGTGCTGGGCTGTACCCATTATCCATTTTTTAGAGAGTTTGTTTTAGCTGAGGTAGCCAAGCAAGGACTGGATATTAAAGTAGTCGATTCAGGTGCTGCCATTGCGGCCCGAGTTAAAGCCTTGCTGCAGCAGCAAGCGGCGGCTGAATCCAGTACTGCGCGCTTGCGCCATAAGTTTCTTTTGCCCACTCAATCTGTCCTACACAGCATGCAAGGGCTGTCTGTGGGGCATACCACACAACGTCACACAGACCGTCTTAGCGATTTAGAGCCGCAACACGCGTCAAGCTTAGCGGTGCCCAAGCTGGCATTTTTCGTCTCCGACCCCAAAGCAGATTTGGCACAGGTATCAACTATGGTGCAGCGATTAATCTATCCGGTGTAAAGCGATCGTCATTTACCCTATGTTTTACCATATGCTTTACCAAACCCTCGGATTAGTAATATAAAGTATACGTGTTGTCATTGTAGTTGCGCTAAGCTTAAAGTAGAATTTCATCATATCCCATGCTAATAATATCTAAACTAATAATATCTAAAAATAAGCGACTCTCAAGGTCTAAGGACAACACTATGAGCAACCAAGACAATTTAAAAAACGAAATCGATCATCTAGAACAAGTCCTACATCAAGCAGAAGGCGGCCACACGCTAGAAGAGCAAATTGCTGATATGAAGCGCCGTGGTATTGACCCAAGCGAGAACTATAAAAAGTGGGACGATGAAGAAGAAGAGGACTGGGGAGATGCCACTTGGAAAGAAAACGGCAAGTGGGAGCCCAAAACCCCAGCAGACTTAGATGAAAAAGCCCGTGAAAACTGGGATGGTGAAAACGGTAAACCGACGCCGCCACCTATCGTTTAATCATCAACATAATTTTAAAAAAAGCCATGCAATTGCATGGCTTTTTGTTGGCGGTATTGTTGGCAATATTTAGTTAAATACTCACGTATGGCCTTGGGCTTATTGACCTTTATCCACTCTAATTAAACGGATGGTGCCATCACTTTGAAGCTCACGGCGATAGCCATCTTGCTGCTCAATTAAGCGGGTGATGCTGTCATTGGTCGCACTAGGCGCTTGGCTTGGCTGCGCCGGATAAGAGGATGAGGCGTAGGTTGACGCCGGACGTGGGTTATTGGCGCTACCTCCAGTATTGCCCATAATCAAGCGATAGAACTTCTGACCGGCACGGCCATCGGCAGGGAATACGCCTTTACTGGTCTGATATTGCTGAATGGCCAGACGGGTGTTATCACCGATGATGCCATCAACCTCTCCAATGTCATAACCGGCATTAAGCAGTGCTTGCTGAATGTCTTTGGCTTGCTGACGGCTGATGCCTGGGTCATCGGTCGGCCAAGCGGTGATGAAGTCGGTCTTGCTGCTGTCCTCTTTAGTGATCAAATCAGACAGGTGGGCAATGGCTAACGCATAGTTCTCTGAAGCATTATAAGAGTAGAAGGTATCGAAGTTCTTACCCACTAAGAAGGCAGGGCCATTTAGGCCGGCAGGTAACAGTAAACCTGCGCTGCTTAAGTCATAAGGTAGAGGACGACCATCGGCTAACGTGAAGCCTTTGTCGCGCCAGTAGCTCATAGACTTTTTGTCTTTGCGGCTATTGCTGCCCCAGAATCCTTGTGGAATTTTTACTTCATAACCCCATGGCTCTCCGCTGCGGTAGCCACGTTTGGCTAAGAAGTTGGCAGTTGATGCCAGCGCATCAGCCTTACTGTTGACCAAGTCTCGGCGGCCATCACCATCGAAGTCTACCGCCAAATCAAGGAAAGTACCGGGCATAAACTGAGTCTGACCAAAAGCGCCTGCCCAAGAGCCTGTCATATCTTGTGGACGAATGTCGCCTTGTTGTACGATTTTTAGGGCATTGGCATATTCGCCGCGGAAATAAGACTGACGGCGGTCAAAGCAAGACAAAGTAGCCAGTGACTGGAACAGATCTTTTTTGCCTAAGGTTTGACCGAAGTTTGACTCGACACCCCACACGCCCAGCACGTGCTCAGGCTTCACCCCGTAACGCGCCTCAATGCGGCGTAAGGTATCTGCCATCTCATGCTTGGCACGAATACCATCTTCAACGCGCTCTTTATCCACCAATGATGACAGATAATCCCACACATCTTTTTGAAACTCAGGTTGATAGTTTAACGAAGCAATCACACTCGGATCCGGCTCGATGGGGCGATAGTTTTCAAAAGTTGAGCTGCTTACGCCGCGAAAAGTACTTGAGTTTTTTAGGCCACTTAAGCACTGTTGAAATTCAGCATTTGATAAGTTAGGGGCCGGCGGCTTGGCGGCGTGTGCTGAGGTGGCCGCCAAAGAAATGCCAAGGGCCGTGGTCAAGGTAGCAGCAAGAGGGGTACGCAGCATAAAGGAATTCCTTAAAATAAAGTAACGGGTTATGAGATATTTGTTGGGTGTCCTAAGTGACCAAAGTCTATCCTGTAAGGTTAGGCACCCTAAGTATTGGGGGCTATGTTATTAACCGTTTTATTAACACATTGATAAAAAACGAGTAAGCAAATCCAGCCAACTTAAGACATGGGCTTTTTAAATGGTTTATAAGATTATAAACAGCGCCAGGTTAGGGTAACCAAAATACAGCGTAAATAAAAGGTATACAGCAGTTTGGTTACCATAACAAAACGACGGGACAAGGTGAGGTTAAGGTAGGCAGGCTAATGAGCTTGGGATAGGCTTAAGCTTAAGCTGTGGGTTTGGCCTGATTGCAAGGTGACGGCATCCAAATGGGCATTGGCGGTCTCGATACACAGCATACGTAGGTAGTCATCCTCGGCAAATTGGCTGACCTGCTTGGCCTTTTTGATCCACGGATTCCAAACAACCGTACTATTGCTGCCTGTAGCGATAAGCTGATAGCGCTGGGTAGGGGTGGTGAGGGTGATGTCTGGCGCGCCGTGATAGATACGGTCAACTTCACCCTGAAAGCTGATATCACCTTGCTGGGTCTTGGTTTGCCAGCCACCATTTGTCGCATCTGTCTGTAGCGTATCACTATAATTGACACCATCAAAGCCACCAATCACCGTTTGCGTAATATCTGCAGTGGGCAAATAGGTATGCAGCGCCTGCGAGAAATGCACAGTATGCGCCTCTTGATTTTGTGTGGTCAGCTTAATGTTAACGCCCTGATCATTAAAGCTAAATGTCACTGTCAAATCCAGCTTGGGCGAGCTGGATCCTGTCAGCGTTAATACCAGCTCTGAGCTCTTACTATCACCAATCTCACTGCTAAAGCGCTCAAAATCAAAAACCTGTGTGCGGGCATAGCCATGCTGAGTTACATCATACGGGCTATCTTTAAAGCTTGTTTTAACCGCTTCAGGATTGGCACTAAACAGCCCAAATACCGGCCAACATAGAGGCACGCCGCCTCGCACTGAATCTTGAGTGTCGTATTGGGCCTGCGCGCTGACCCACAGCCAGTTATCGCTAACATGCTGCGGCGCTAATTGCTCAAAGTCTTTTGTGGGCAGCTTGCCGCTAGAAAAATAAATCAGCTGAGCACCTTGTAGTAATACAACCGCTTGATACGCCGGAGCACGGATATCTAGGGCATCTAGTGCGCCAATTTTAATACGTTTAACTGTGGCGGCTGGGCTGGACAAAACAGTATGCGGCATAGGTAAATAGTCATCAAGTCTGTGGTAAATGCAGGGAGAGAGGCGCTATAAATGCAGGGAGATAGGCCGGTTACGATTGGTTAATTAATCGCCAAGCTTGGTTAATCAAGCGGTCAGTCGGTTCAAAAGCATCTTGACCTAAAAACTCAACCTGATACGCCTCTTGATAGTAACCATAAATGGCGTCATCTGATACCACAAAAGGCGGCCCACCTTGCTGGCGGCTCAGACGCGTGGCCTCATCCATCGCTGGCGCATTCAGCGCAAAATTAAGCAGCAATTGCGGCGCAGTTTGGGTTAGCTTTATGACTTGCTGTACGTATTGACGGCGCAAGTGAGTGGGCGCTTTATCGGGCATGGCCACCAAAGCGGCTCTATCATAAACGGCATCGATAGTGCCCACATCAGTAGGGCTCAGCTCAAAGATATCGCCTGCAAAGATTTGGATCAGTCGTCCGGCATATTGGCCTTGATAGATATTCATAGACTCATTTTTAGGATGCTTAGTGATACTCATCTCGATATTGTTTTCTGAAAAAAACTGCTGTACTGCGCTATCTATCAGCTCTGAGCCAATCACATCATAGCCTTGCTCAGCCAGCCAAAGCATATCTATGCTCTTGCCACACAAAGGCACAAAAACACGGCTGGCAGGGACTAGGCTAAGAGACTTAAAGTAGCTGACCAAAAGCTGGTTTGGCTTTGCTTGATGAAAGCCTGGCTGCGGGTTTTGCCATTTTTCTTGCCAAAATTCAGGATTCATAATGACTCGCTTAGTAACAAAGGTATTTTTGTGGTGAGACAATACAGTGAGATTAATGATAACCCATTATCTATATATTGACTCACAAAAAAATGCTGGCGCCATGATTCATGATGCCAGCAACAGTGTTCAACATAAAGGTGTTAACACGCAGCCCTATTTGGCCATATATTGCTTAAATTCTTTACGTAGTTTGCCTAACTTAGGCGGAATAACCGCTTGGCAATAGCCTTGGGTTGGGTTTTTATTAAAGTAATCTTGATGATAGTCTTCTGCCACATGGAACTCATGAACAGGATGCACTTCAGTGACGATATCAAGTCCCATGTCACGCAGTTTATTGATGGTACGGTCGATGGTTGGTTTTTGAGTTTCTTCATCGGTATAGAAAACCACTGAACGATATTGACTACCGATGTCATTGCCCTGACGGTCACGAGTGGTAGGATCATGCGTGGCAAAGAAGATATCTAACACCACCTCTAAAGGCACAATAGTGTCATCAAAATCAACGCGCACCACTTCGATATGTCCGGTAGTGCCAGAGCAGACGTCTTTATAATTGGCCAAGTTGGCATCTTCGCCGCCCATATAGCCTGAGGTGACTTTTTGCACCCCTTTTACCGACTGAAAAACAGACTCGGTGCACCAAAAGCAGCCGCCGCCTAAAATAATTGTTTGCATGGTTTGTCCTTATTATTCGCTTATTTTATTCACTTACTCTATTCACTGATTAACGAGCTCGGTGTTAATTCTAACAAAATACAATCAGCCGATAAGTTAAAAACAGTAATGTTATAATACAGTGTGTTCAAAATTGAATAAGAGACTTGATATGTCTAATACAACAGATGCCGATGCTAAGCACCCTCAGTCCAATATCCTTGTTGAAGAAACTGTGGTGTATGACAATGTGTTTACCACACCGTTAGACAAGGCCGCGCGCTTTTCATTTGATGAGCAAGTGGTGGCCTGTTTTCCTGATATGATTCGCCGCAGTGTGCCAGGATACGGGCAAATGCTGGCAATGTTGCCGATTTTTGCCAAGCGTCATTGCCAGGCTGGCCAAGTAAATGCTGAGGGTAAACGGGTCAGCCGAGTCTATGACCTGGGGTGCTCGCTGGGCGGGGCCACCATGGCGCTGCTGAATGAAAAAGGCGGCTTTAGCAAAGAAGAGCTACAAATTAAAGCGGTAGACATCTCGCCGGCAATGACTCAAAAAGCTGAGGTATTGCTGCAACAGAACTATCCAGAGCACGATATCGAAGTCATTACGGCTGATATTCGCGGATTTGAGCTTGAGCCTTGCGATATGGTGATATTAAACCTAACCTTGCAGTTCTTACCGCCTGCTGACCGCACTCAGGTATTAAAAAACATATATGATGCGCTTAATGACGGCGGTATTTTGGTATTGACTGAAAAGACCCACACCGGCGATGAGCAAGATGATGCGTGGTTGGTTGAGCGCTATTATGACTTCAAGCGTGCCAATGGGTATAGCGAGCTTGAGATTAGCGGCAAACGTAATGCGTTAGAAAATGTGCTAATTACCGACGCTTTAGATCAGCATCATCAGCGTCTAGCAGAAGTAGGCTTTAATCGTAGTTTGACCTGGTTCCAGTTTTTAAACTTTGCGTCTATGATTGCGTTTAAGTAGGGTGGCGTTTGAGTGATTCACTACATAACCGGCGGCGAGCGCTCAGGCAAAAGTAGCTTTGCACAAAGCTTAGCTGAGCAGATGAGCGCCACGCCTTATTATCTGGCGACTTCTCGGGTGCTCGATGAGAATTTTGCTAAGCGTGTTCAGCGCCATGTCCATGACAGAGCAGAGTCGAGCTGTCAATGGATAACCATTGAAGCGGATTTGAATTTAACAGAAGCATTACAGCGCTATTTTAATCAGCACAAGTCTGATTCAGAGCAATATAACCACATACCTGTCATTGTTATCGACTGTGTTACTTTATGGTTGACCAATTATGTGATGGATTACAACTATGACATTGAGCAGTGCTTGACGCTTGCCAAGCAAGAAGTTGACTCTCTAGTGACTTTTGCCAATCAACACAGCGCCACCCTGTTTATTATCTCCAACGAAATCGGTATGAGCTTGCACGCCAGCACCGCTGAGGGTCGACAGTTTGTGTCGTTACAAGGCTGGGTTAATCAATATCTGGCACAAGTGGCGGATAAAGCGACTTTGGTGGTGTCAGGGTTGCCTGTGGTTTTGAAGTGAGAAGTATATTAAATAAGGTCATAATATGGTGCCATTTTCACTTGAACAAAAGATTCATCAAGTTATTACCGGAAAGTTGAGCCTAAAAGACTTTGAGCAATGGATGTATCAAAATGAGGATTTGGCGTCTGTAAATCCAGACTTATACCTTGAACTGATTTCTTTTGATTATAGCCATGAGTATAGTCTTAAAGCATTTCAGCTTAGCTTTGCAAAATATGTTGGTTTTCATAAATTTGAAGCAGATTTAATAAAAGAATACTTATATTCAATTATTAATAGAGACGGTGATTATATTCACTCTATTCGAATGTTATATGAGTTTTATTTTATAGGATATGAGTTTTTACAAAAGCTAGGCTTGAGTTACGGGCTCTGGGTTATGCATGCCCAAACCTCGGATTCACATGGTGATGTTAACGATATTGTTGAAAGTTATTATCCCGATATTGTTTACGATACTAAAAATGCATTGCATTGGTTAGAGTCTGGTAACATTGTCTTTAAAGCAGAAAAATGTGATTTAGGTGGTTTTGAATATGATGATTTGCGTAGTGAAGATGAGAAGATAAAAGGGTATGTCATAACGACGGAGATTTAATTTAAGTAGCACTATTCTATCCATTGTTTGCATTTATATTTTCACCCAAAATTTTTTCAAAGTTCACCCTAAGCGCATTACCCTTTATAATAGCGACCTTTATTATCAAGCCGAACACCAAACATAACGCCGAATTAAACATATCAACACAACGAAGCCTCTATGACAAACCAAACCATCGCCACTGCCGAACGTGAACTGTACCTTGCCTTGATAGGGCGCGCGAAATATCGGCCTATTGCCAATGAATGGTTGGCAAATCTACCCAAATGGCTGTCTGATATTAAGGACAAACGCCGTTATGCGCATGCACCGGCTTATCTGTCTTCGGTTGAAAACCTACCGACAATTGATGTCCAAAGCGTTGATTTAAACAGCGATATTTTGACCATCAATGCAGAGTTGACAGACGGTCAAAACAAGCAAATTACCGCTTTAATGAAGCAATTAATGCCATGGCGCAAAGGCCCGTTTCAGATTGGGACAGGTGAGAACAAAGTGTTTATCGACACTGAATGGCACAGTGATTGGAAATGGAATCGCATAAAGCCTCATTTAGGTACTTTACAAGGCCGTTATGTGCTTGATGTCGGTGGTGGCTCAGGCTATCACGGCTGGCGCATGGCAGGGGCAGGGGCTAAGCAAGTGGTTATCATTGACCCCTCTTGCCTTTTTTATCATCAGTTTATGGCCATTCGTCACTTTGTGGCAGGCTTCGATACTGATATGGACAGTGATAGAACAGGCGTCGGCTACCGCACTCACTATATTCCTGTTGGCTTAGAGCAGTTACCCTCAAGCTCAGATCAAGGCAATCAATTGTTTGATACCGTATTTTGTATGGGGGTGCTATATCACCGTCAATCACCATTTGAGCATTTGATTCAACTCAAAAACCAGCTGATAAATGGTGGGCAATTGGTGTTAGAAACCCTAGTTATCGAAGGCGATGCCAATACCGTACTGGTGCCGCACAATCGCTATGCGAAGATGAATAATGTTTATTTTATTCCCTCTGTAGCAGCGTTAACCGGCTGGCTAGAAAAGGTTGGTTTTAGTGAGGTTAAGTGTGTGGATATTGATATTACCTCAACCAAAGAGCAGCGCGCCACAGACTGGATGAGCTATCAATCGCTCAAAGACTTTTTGGATCCCAATGACCCCACCAAAACGGTTGAAGGGTATCCGGCGCCCATGCGAGCAACATTAATCGCCACTAAGTAGCCCGCCCCACTTATTTGGCAATTCATTTAAAGAGCTTATTGCAACTGCATGTACCGTGCTACAGTTAACATATAAATCAATGCTCGTCGACATCTCTTGTCTAGGCGACACAACAGGAGCATGCCCCATGAATAAATTGCATTTGCTAAGCACTGCTTTATTTGGATTGTCGACGCTGATCACGTTACCTGCTGTGGCCGCAGAGGGCTATGGCAAGCCATTTGAGGATGGTGGCTACAGCAAAGACGACTGGCAATTGGTCTGTGATAATACGTTAACTTGCCGAGCGGCGGGTTATTCAAGTGAGGATAATCTGGATAGACCAGCTTCAATTTTAATCACGGCGATACCCAGGCAGAGCATCCCGAAAGTTGAGGTGCAGTTTGCAAGCGAAGAAGATGATAACGGCAACAACGAGATTGAGCTGTGGTTAAACGATAAGTTTTATGGGCAACTCAGTGCTGGTTCAGATGGGGCAGATGGTGGTGTTTATCAATTAAACCAAAAGCAGGCCCAAGCGCTACTTAGGCGAGCGCGTCAAAATACTAAAATAGACATAGTCGCCGTCTCTAATGTGGGTAGTAAACGTTGGCAAGTTAGCGATAAAGGTATGAGTGCGGTACTGCTTAAATTAGATGAGGCACAAGGGCGAGTCGGTAACGCATTGGCTTTAGTCAGTCATAGCCATCTGAATAAACAAGTGCCCAAATCAGCAGTAGCAAAACCCATTATTCACAAAGCGTTCGCTTATGCTGATGCAAAACAAACGACACTGTCGCCCTCAGCGCTTAACTATTTTAACGCTAATATTGAAAAATGGGTGAGGGTAGGCTCTAAACCATTAATGGGCAGCTCAGATGACATGGGGGCGTGTGAACTGGCAAATCCTAAGTCTGAGCAGTCTCAATCTTTTAGGGAGTATGCCACAGAGGGTCTTGACTGGAGCTTTGAGCGGGTAGATGCCACGCATACGCTGGCCAGTCATTTGTGCTGGCGTGGTGCTTATAATATGGGATATGGGTATTGGCTGATAGACCATGCCAAACCGAGTTCGCCTCAGCTTATCACCACCTCTGGCTCAGAGTATTCTGACGGTGAGATTTGGGCAATTCATAAAGCTCGCGGGATAGGGGACTGTTGGGGACAAAAACAGTGGGTATGGAATGGCCAATCTTTTGTACTTGCCACAGAAGCAACTACAGGTATGTGCCGCGGCTTTGCAGGTGGTGCATGGCAATTACCCACTCATGTCGCTAAGATTATCGAGCATAACAGTACCCAAGCGTCGATAGCAAATTAGCCGGTGACGCTTGGGCTGACTTGAAGTAGGGACTCTAAAGCACCCATTTTTCGAACACAACTTCTAGCACCAGCTTTAATAAAAAGCCGACGAAGCCTGCGCCTAGGGCCAAAAAAATCCAAAAAGTGCCGGCACGACCTGCATCAGATTTTTTGGAAATGTCCCACATAATAAAGAACAAAAAGGCGATAAAAATAGGCAGTAAGACGTACAGGCCCCACTTGGTTACGGTTTCAGCGGCAATAGCAAACACGGCAGCAAGCATAAATGCATTCCAAAAATAATGATAAAAATAGGAGGGTACTGTCTAAAACAGTGCTCAGAGTGTGATAAGTCAGTCTAGAGTGCCCCATTATAGAGGAGAGTGACCCCATAATGCCATTTTGGTGGGCGACTGATAACAAAACAACAAAAATGAAAGTTGATGGAAAAAGTAAGCTAACCTTGATATATTAAAGGGTTGCTCCAAATATATGAGTACCCTTTCAAATTTTGTATCAAAACCTTATCTCAATCCCAAATTCACTTAACTTCAGAGTTTAATAAATTATGTCGCAAGCTCAAATTGATGAAATCTTTGCATTACTAGATAGCGCCGCCAAAGTATTGATTGATCAAGGCGTATTGCCGGCCGATTGGCAGAATAACAGCCAGATCACGCGCAGCAAAAGCCCTGAGCACGGCGACTATGCCAGTAATATCGCCCTAACCGCTGCTAAAGCCGCCAAATCCAACCCACGCGCCTTAGCGGAGCAGTTGACAGCGGCCTTACCAGCCAATGACAGCATTGCTAAGCTAGAGATTGCAGGGCCTGGCTTTATCAACATCTTTTTAAATACTGATGCAAAATTTGCGGTATTGGATGCCATTTTTGCTAAAAATCAGAAGTATGGCTTAACCGATGAATTTGCGAATAAAAAAATTCAGGTTGAGTTCGTATCTGCCAACCCAACTTCTAGCTTGCATGTGGGGCATGGCCGCGGTGCCGCCTTTGGTATGAGTGTGGCAAACCTGCTTGAAGCTGTGGGCTATGAGGTGACTCGTGAATATTATGTCAATGATGCCGGTCGTCAGATGGATATTTTGGCCACCAGTACTTATTTGCGTTATTTACAGTTAAATGGCGAGCAAATTCACTTTCCAGTGGGCGGTTATCAAGGCGATTATGTGACCGACATTGCACAAACCATTAAGACCCAGCAAAACGACGCCTATGTGCACAGCTATGCTGATATCAGCGCAAATGCACCAGAAGATGAAGTCTCTGAGGTGAATGACGCCGGTGAAAAAGAGGTGGTCTCAGGGGATAAAAATGCACACATTGATGTGATAATTGCCAATAGCAAGCAAGCACTTGGCGATAACTATGCTGTCTTCTTAAATGCAGCTTTGAGTGAAATCTTGGGAGATATCAAAGACGATCTTAATGAGTTTGGGGTGCGTTTTGAGCGCTGGTTTAGCGAAAAATCCATAGCAGATGAAATTGAGCCGGTTTTGGCTGAGCTTGACAGCAAAGGCCATTTGTATGAAAAAGACGGCAACATTTGGTTCCGTTCTACCGACTTCGGTGATGAAAAAGATCGTGTGGTGCGCCGTGCTAATGGCCTAACCACTTATTTTGCTTCGGACATCGCTTATCACAAAAACAAATTTGAGCGCGGATTTGACACAGTAATTAACGTATGGGGCGCTGACCATCATGGTTATATCGCCCGTGTTCGTGCCGCTTTGACTGCACTGGGTATCGATGAAAAACGTTTGGAAGTTATTTTAGTTCAGTTTGTGGCATTATGGCGCGGTGAAGAAAAAATCCAAATGTCATCACGCTCAGGTAAATTTGTGACGCTGCGTGAGCTGCGTGAAGAAGTGGGTAATGATGCCGCCCGTTTTTATTATGTGGCACGTAAGCCTGAAGTGCACATTGACTTTGACTTAGAATTGGCAAAATCACAGAGCAAAGATAATGCCGTGTATTACATTCAATATGCTCATGCCCGCGTGTGCAGCGTACTTGAAAAATTAGCAGCCAAGGGTTTCGATGTGGACGACGCTCAAGGCAGTGCGCAACAACACTTATTAACCGCAGACGCCGAAAGTGAGCTGATTAAACTGCTGGCCGCTTATCCTGCGACCTTAAAGCGTGCAGCCACTGGTTACGATCCACACGTATTGACCAACTACCTAAAAGACTTGGCCTCCTTATTCCACGCTTGGTATAACGACAATCGTATCTTGCCGGTGAGCATTATTGCTGATGAGACACCAAGCCAAGAGGAGCTGGATATGATGCAGGCTCGCTTGCGCCTATCAAAGGCGGTGCGTCAGGTATTGGCCAACGGCTTAAGCTTACTGGGCTTGTCTGCACCTACTAGCATGTAGCAGGCTTTTGGTAGAATAAAAAGCTGCTAAAGTGATTAATTTAGCATTATAAGTTATTTGATATACTCGCTCATGTTAGTGACTTAATGGTTAACTTATAAATTGCCAACGAGCATGGCCTGACTGATTCATAAATGGAGAAAATTTATGTTAGCAAAAAAACCTAAAGGCGCGGTACAAAAGCGACAGGGCGGTGGGGTTGCAAGCTTACTGTGGATGTTCGTTGGCGCCATATTGACTGTCATGTGTTTGGGTGTGCTGTATCTTTGGAACCCGTTTGACTTAGGTAGCGAGACCAAAGCGGAGCAAAAAACCGTTGAGCCGATCAATCAGCCTAAGTCTGAGACCAATGACTTTGAGTTTTATGACTTGCTGCCCGATCAAGAGATGATCAGCGTGCCAGATGAAGCGGTGTTTGATCAAGATACGCAGACCACGACTGCCCCAGATGTGTTACAACCTGATGTGGTGGTAACCACGCCAAGTACCCAAACTCGTGATAATAGCATTCAATCTATTGATGATTTGGCCGGAGTACAAGACAACTCTACTCAGACACCGGTAAAACCAAATGCGCCGGCAGCCAGTGGGGATAATGACATTGTGATTGTGGAGGAGGAGGGGACTTATGATGACCCTACGCCGTCCACCAGTAGTGGCAACCAAACCAGTCAGAGCACAGGCCAAGCCAACCGAGTGACTCAAGCTGGCGTTAAGCCTGCTGCTGTTAGCAGACCACCGAGTTATATTCTGCAAATTAACAGCTTTAGTAGTGCTGATGAAGCAGATAAGCGCCGCGCCCAAGTGCTGATGGCAGGCGTAGATGCCAAAGTGGTTAAAAGCAAAATGAACAATGGTCAGGTGTTTTACCAAGTGGTGTCACCCACCATGACCAGCCGTCAAAATGTCGTGGCCGCACAGCAAAAACTACAAAATAATGGCATTGACTCGTTGATTGTTGAGCAGCGCCGCTGAGTCGTCTCTAAGCCAATGAGAGACATTAAGTAAGCCCGTTAGTTTTTATATTCAAAGGTATTTCTTACATTTAAAGGTATATGGATCATGCCCAAAGTCTCCTCTATTACTCGAGTGCTGCAAATCATTGAGGCGGTCTCTTATGCGGCAAAGCCCATCACACCTTTAGAGTTATCACAAGAGCTCGATATCCCCAAGCCCACCATCCATCGGCTGCTACAGCAGCTGGTAGATGAGGGGTTTGTCACCATAGACATTACCGGCGGCATCATTGCAGGACGCCGAGTGCGCAATTTAAGCGTTGAGCTGTGGCAACAGCGTCAGTTCTATAGTGAGCGTCATGTCATCTTGCAGCGTTTGGTGCGTGATGTGAAAGAGACGTGCGGAATTAGTGTGCCGCACAATATGCATATGATTTATACCAACCGGGCGAAGACGGATTTGCCGCTACAAATCTACTTGCCTGTGGGCGCTAAGTCGCCGATGTGGTGTACCGCAACCGGTAAGCTGTATCTGAGTCAATTATCGCCTGAGCGGCGCGATAAAATGCTACAAAACTTAAGCTTGGATAAATTCACCAAAAACACCATCACCGATGTTGATAAGCTTAATATTGAACTTGATGCGATTGCTAAGACGGGTATCGGTATCGACAATGAAGAGTTTATCTCAGAGATGGTCGCAGTCTCTGTTCCTATTTTGGATAAAAAAGATCGCTATTTGGCCTCGTTATATATGCACGCACCGACCGTTCGGGTGTCACTTGAGGACATGATGCAGTCGGTGCCTCGCTTGCAGGAAGCGGCGCTGGATATCCAGGCTTTGGTATATGAGCTACAAAGCTAACACCGCCCTCACCACAAGTATCATATACATCAATAAGCCCAAGTCAGTGACTTGGGCTTATTGTTTTAGCAGAGGGACTGTTAAATGTTAAAGTTAACGAAGTACACTGCTGTCAAAATGAGCCATGATACTCGAGAAGTCTTTTGTATTGTGCTCTTTGATATGCTCATCATACAAGGCTGCAGCTTGGGCACCCATAGGCACTTCGGCATTGATGTCTTCAGCGGCTTGTAAGGCCAAGTGCAAATCTTTGTGCATGTGCTGACTCATAAATCCGCCGCTATAGCCTCGGCTAGATGGTACAGTTTCAGATACACCAGGATAAGGGTTGTACACCTCTAGTGTCCAGTTGCGTCCTGAGCTTTGTAGCATAATATCTGACAACACTTTGGCATCTAATCCGTTTTTGACGCCCAAGTTTAAAGCTTCTGCTGTACCGCTCATTAGGATGCCCAACAGCATGTTGTTACAGATTTTGGCCACTTGTCCGGCGCCATTACTGCCGGCATGAAATATGTTTTTGCCCATGGCCTTTAAGATAGGTTCAGCGCGGTTAAAGGCACTGTCTTCACCGCCTACAATAAAGGTGAGCGTGCCAGCTTCTGCACCTGCGGTTCCCCCTGACACCGGAGCATCTACCATATCGATGCCTTTGGTGGTGGCGATACGAGCCACGTTTCTGGCGGCGGCAGCATCAATGGTAGAGCTGTCAATGACTAAGGTGCCACTGGGTAATTCTGACAGTAGCCCGTCGGCGGTCAGATGTGTTGCTTCAGCATCACCCAGATAGACCGTATTCACATGTTTGCTGGCCGGCAGCATGGTAATCACCACATCCGCACCTTGCACTGCTTGTTTTGGTGAGCTTGAGGTTGATGCGCCAGCGTCAGATAATTGCTGCTGCGCGGCCTCTGATAGGTCATAGACGGTGACCTGGTAGCCGTTTTTTAGCAAGTTTTTTGCCATAGGGCCGCCCATATTGCCCAGACCAATAAATGCAATTTTGGGGGTGTCTTTGGGGGTGTTTTGGGTCATATCATCGCTCCTTGATGAAAAAATAAAGAAATGAAAAAGTGAAAAAACAAAGAAATCATTTAAGTTATAAATTTGGGGTTAAGCAGTTTTTATAGCCCAAAGTAAGCGTGGTGTTAGCTTTGCGCCTCATGGGTTAGGTTCTGTGCCATCAATGAGCCTTTGCACTCAAAGCTCAGCCACTCTTGGAAAATATGCTCACCTTTTGGGTAAGGGTTGTCAAAGTGGCTATTGATATAAGCGCGACCTTCTTGGCTTAAACAGTGTTGCAGGGTGCGTGACCAATTAGGGTTTTTATCCTTATCGATAAGCAGCGCGCGTACCCCTTCTTTAAAGTCTGGATTATTGGCACAGTGCACTGCCACATTGGCCTCTACATACAAAATCTGCTCAAGCGATAAGTCTTTAACGCGGTGAAACAGCTCATAGGTTAACGCGGCAGTCACTGGGCAGCCAGCACGATAAGTGGCCAATGCCCGCTGAGTCCAGCTGTCTTCGGCGAAGTTTGGATCGATTTCGGCCAAGGCAGCATCGTCTTGTAGGCGTGCATCAATCTCTTTGAGCCCGCCGCTGACCATCAGCGTCTGAATGCTGGCCCAGTGCTCAGCCAATTTGCTCGGTTTGAATACAACATCTGCATTATCTGCAGCATTAGCCGACCGCTCAAGCTCCGCTAAGCTGTGATGAGCGACACGATGCGCTTGGCTGTAAAGCGCGCTGGAGGCTGGGGCATCTTCCCATGCGGCCGCTGCTAAGGTGTCAATGACTTGTTGATATTGGCTACTGGGCAGGGCATATTCGGCAAGGCTTGCAAACTGTGCATCACTGCCGTTACACATCGCACCGGTTAAGCCTAAAAACAGTCCAGTTTTGGCTGGCATGCGCTGTAAGAACCAACTGCCTGAGGCATCAGGGAATAGACCAATGCTAATCTCTGGCATGGCAAACTTGGTGGTCTCAGTCACAATACGGTGACTACAAGCGGCCATTAGGCCCATGCCGCCACCCATGATGATGCCATTGCCCCATAAGATAATGGGCTTGCCATAAAAATGCATTTGGCGATATAGCGCATATTCACTACCAAAAAAATCAGTGGCATAAGGGTTAGGCATCGGCGGATTATCTAGCATACTGTCATACAGCTTACGGATATCACCACCGGCGCAAAATGCTTTATCTCCTGAACCGCGCAGTAGCACAGCCACAACTTTGCTATCATTTTGCCACTGTGTGAGCTTCGCGCTCATTAGCTGACACATATCGATGCTCAAGGCGTTCAGCGATTTGGGCGAATTAAGCGTCATCTCACCAATCACATGACCTGACTGAGTGGTATGTGTGGCAAATAGGACAGAGGCTTCAGTAGAAGCAGCAGTTGATGCGATGTTATCGGACATATCGGTCACCTTGTTATAAACCATGAGCAAGAAGGGCTATGTGTGCAAGCTATTTGTTTTGCCAAGTGGGTTTGCGCTTTTGTAAAAATGCATTGACCCCTTCGGTTTGATCGGCAGTATCAAACAATTTGACAAACGCTTCACGCTCATTAATCAGGTTATACGCCGGCGGTGTGTGGCGAGCTGACTGCACCAGTTGTTTGGATAAGGTGACTGCGACTGGTGATTGATTGGCGACTTTTTGAGCAAGTTTTAGTGCTGTGCTTAAGCCTTCACCTTTTTCGACCACCTCTTCGACTAGACCGATACGCAGCGCAGTGTCTGCATCGACACGCTCACCGCACAAAATCATACGTTTTGCCCAGCCTTCACCGACCAGCCAAGGTAGGTTTTGCGTACCACCGGCGCAAGGCAATAAGCCAACCCCAGCTTCAGGTAGCGCCATAACCGCATGTGCCTCGGCAATACGGATATCACAGGCTAGAGCAGCCTCTAGGCCACCGCCCATCGCATAGCCATTAATGGCGGCAATGCTCACGCCGCGATAGTTCGATAGCGCTTCAAACGCTTCACCAAAGGCAATCGCCATTGAAATCGCGTTGCCTTTATCGCCATCCGCAAAGGTATTTAAATCGGCACCGGCTGAGAAGAATTTTTCGCCATCGCCATGGATGACTAGGGCATAGACCGAATCATTGTTATTTAAATCAGTGACCAGCTGTTTTAGAGCGGCTAGACTCTCTGCCGTCCAAGTGTGGGCAGGTGGGTTATTTAAGGTAAGGGTGGCCACATGGCCGTCAATCTTAAGATCTAGGTTGGTGTAGTTGCTCATAATATCCCTATTTTTTATATTCACTATTTTGTATGCTTACTAAGCGACTGGGCATCATTTTTTAAGCTTCTGGCTTTATCTCTCAGACAGTGCAAATAAATGAGTTCCAGTCATCATACCGCTTTAGTTTACGCATCTACTGTTACGATTATTGTAGCCAATAAGCTGCTGTCGACAGTCTGCTTTTATCACTAACGTAAGCTATCCAACGCGCCGTCACTCAACATTTTACGTGACACGATGACACGCATAATCTCGTTAGTGCCTTCTAAAATTTGATGCACACGTAAATCTCGTACATGACGCTCAAGCGGGTATTCGTTGAGATAACCATAGCCACCATGCAGTTGCAGTGCTTCATTGGCTACCGCAAAGCTTAAGTCTGTCGCTAGGCGTTTGGCCATAGCACAGTAAGTAGTGGCGTCTGAATGTTTTTTATCGACTTTATTGGCGGCCAAATATAGCATCTGACGTGCGGTAATGGTTTGGGTCAGCATATCAGCCAATTTAAATTGCACCGATTGCAGCTCGGCAATAGCGCTACCAAACTGTTTGCGTTCTTGCACATAGTTCAGTGCTGTCTCTAATGCCGCTTGAGCGGTACCGACGGCGCAAATACCGATATTAATACGGCCACCATCAAGGCCTTTCATGGCAAATTTAAAGCCTTCGCCCTCACTGCCAAGCAAGTTTTTGGCAGGGACTTTGACGTCTTTGAAATGGATGGTGCGGGTAGGCTGAGCTTTCCAGCCCATTTTGTGCTCATTTTTGCCGTAGCTGATGCCTTCACTGTGTGCATCGACCACAAAGGCAGACACGCCTTTAGGGCCGGCATCGCCAGTACGCGCCATAACCACTAAAATATCGGTTGAGCCTGCACCTGAGATAAAGGTTTTTTCACCGCTGAGTAGATAATAATCTTCGCCGTCTTGTTTAATGGCTTTGGTAGTCAAAGAGCCTGCATCAGAGCCGGCATTGGGTTCGGTTAGGCAGTAGCTTGATAATAACTCGCCGCTGACCAGTCTAGGAACAATGTCAGCGCGGACGTCATCTTTAGCATATTCGCCAATCATCCAAGTGACCATGTTATGGATGCTGATATAGGCGGCAACAGCGGTATCGCCCCATGCCAGCTCTTCAAAAACAATGGCAGAGTCTAAACGAGGTAGGCCGAGTCCGTCATAGTCTGGGTTGGTGTATAGTCCTAAAAAGCCAAGCTCGCCGGTTTTTTTAATCACATCCACAGGGAAGTGGCTGTTTCTGTCCCACTCGGCAGCGTTGGGTTTCAATTCCTTTTGGGCAAATTGGCGTGCGGTTTGCTGATACGCCAATTGGTCGTCGGTCAATGCAAAGTCCATGATGCATCCTGTTTAACAATTTAATGAGGTCGTGCGTTGTTAGTATTGTGTTTCTGACCTAAGTATAACAAGTAAACTATAGTGGAGTAGCTAATATATGAGCCGCCTCAAACGATAATGAAGCGTAAGCCAGATAGTGATTGAGCAGCCTATTTATATAACCATTAAAGAGTATATAAATGTTACCGACTATATGGCCATTATAGACTCAATCACTATCAAAGCTTGGGTTTTGCGTCAAATCTACATCGAAATCGTGGTGTTTACTTTACCTTTACTGGCTTCATCATCGAACCAGCGCGCGGTGACCGTCTTGGTCTGAGTATAGAACTGTACCGCTTGTTTACCATAAGGGCCTAAGTCGCCAAGCTTGCTGGCACGTGAGCCTGAGAATGAGAACATAGGTAGTGGCACAGGAATTGGTAAGTTAATACCCACCTGACCTACATCGATATCCTGCTGGAATTTATGCGCCGCTGCACCAGATTGGGTGAAGATAGCGGTACCATTGCCGTTCGGGTTGGCATTGATGATTTCAATGGCCTCATCAAGAGAGTCGGCACGCATGATGCACAGCACAGGGCCAAAGATTTCTTGACTATAAATTTGCATGTCTGTGGTGACGTTATCAAAGATGGTTGGACCCACAAAGTTACCGTTCTCATAACCTTCCACAGTAATGCCGCGGCCGTCTAGTAGCAGCTTAGCGCCTTCATCGACACCGGTTTGGATCAAACGCTCAACCCGCTCTTTGGCTTGTGGGCTAATTAGTGGACCTAAATCCTTGTCATGCTTACCGGCGGATACTACCAAGCCTTCAGCTTTGGCTTTAATCTCATCAATCCAGTCTTTAGCATCACCGACCAATACCACAACCGACAGTGCCATACAGCGCTGACCGGCAGCACCAAAGGCGGCACCCGCTAATTGGTTTAGGGTTTGCTCTTTGTTGGCATCAGGCAGGATTACCGCATGGTTTTTGGCGCCCATCATACACTGAACACGTTTGCCGGCTTTGCTGGCACGGTCATACACATGGTGACCGACATTGGTTGAACCCACAAAAGATACCGCTTTGATGTCTGGATGATCACAGATGGCATCGACCGTTGGTTTACCGCCATGCACCACGTTTAGCACGCCTTTTGGCACGCCCGCTTCAATAGCAAGCTCAACCAAACGCAGGGTGACCATAGGGTCTTGCTCTGATGGCTTAAGAATAAAGGTGTTACCGGTAGCAATCGCCATTGGGAACATCCACAGCGGAATCATAGCAGGGAAGTTAAATGGGGTAATACCAGCACACACACCTAAAGGTTGCCAGATGCTATAAGTATCCACACCGGTTGCGACGTTTTCAACAAAATCACCCATTTGTAAGTTGGCGATACCCGCTGCATGTTCAACCACTTCTAAACCACGGAACACATCACCGCGCGCATCGGCAATGGTCTTACCTTGCTCTGAGGTTAATAGCTCAGCCAACTCATCCATGTGCTCACGGATAAGGGCTTGATAGGTTAAGAAGATGCGGGCACGGGTAGTAATCGGAGTTTTGCGCCATGTTTTAAATGCTTCTTTGGCGGCAGCAACCGCTTCATTAATCTCGTCATTGGTGGTTTGTGGTACTTTGGCAATGACTTCTTGGGTGGCAGGATCGGTTAAATCAATCCATTCAGAGGTTTTAGAGTCGACGAATTGACCGTTGATGAGTTGTTTAACGTGATGCATGAGATGTCCTTATCTTTAATGGTTTCTATATAATGATACAAAGCATATCACTTTACAAGAAAAATTTTTTAAAATATACCCTATTTTATGTGCTATAGAGTGAAGCAATATATATGTTGTTTTGAAATAATTTATTTCAGGTAAAAATGGTTAGAAAGAGCCAAATACAGTTCCTAATATAATTACTACGATTAAAGCGATAATTGGAACCACTACAGCAGTGACAAAGATATCTTTATAAGATTCTCTATGTGTCAGGCCACAAATAGTCAACATAGTGATTACTGCGCCATTATGCGGTAAAGCATCTAAACCACCAGAAGCCAAAGCTGCTATACGATGCATTAACTGAGGGTCTATGTTGTACTGTTGGGCAAGCTGCATATAGTTGGCGCCCATAACCTCTAAAGCAATACCGAGACCTCCAGATGCTGATCCAGTAATACCCGCTAAGACGTTAACAATAATTGCTTCTGAAATAATTGGATTGTTTGGGGCAATACCCATCAAAAAGTGTTGGATAATTGCAAAACCTGCTAAGCTAGCAATGACAGAGCCATAACCTACTTCAGAGGCGGTATTAAAGATAGGTAAAAGTGATCCTGTTGCGCCTTTGTTTAGACTATCTGCTATGTTTTTAATGCGCTTAAAATTAAATGCTATAACAAATAAGCAAGCAATGGCTAAAGATATAATAATAGACCAAAGTCCTAAAACTGAGCTTAAGGTAACCCCACCAAATTTTTCATCTGCAAGATAACTGTTATCCCACAAAGGAATAATTATTTTAGAAAATAAGTAGTTTCCTCCTACGACTATAGCGATAGGTAGTAAGGCAACCCAGAAATTAGGAATTTTCCCACCCAAATCTAATTCTTTTTCATTTAAGGTATGAGTTCCATATCCTTCATTATTTTGATGAGCTAAACGTAACTGATGATTCATCCAAAGCATCCCACCACCTAACATTAGAACTGCAGAAATGAGACCTAGTCCTGGTGCTGCAAAGGCATCGGTTTGGAAGTAAGGCATAGGAATAGCATTATGAATGGCAGGTGATCCAGGAAGTGCAGTCATCGTAAAGGTGAATGCACCGATACTTATAGCACCTGGAATAAAGCGTTTAGGAATATTGACTTGTTTAAATAGTTCAGCGGCAATAGGGTAAACAGCAAAAGCTACTACGAAAACTGATACACCCCCATAGGTTAATATGCCACAAGCAATGACGACAGCAAGTAATGCATGTTTGTCGCCTAACTTATTAACGATATATTGAGCAATACTGTAGGCATAGCCAGAGTCTTCCATTAATTTTCCGAAAATAGCCCCTAATATAAATAATGGAAAATACTTAACTGCGAAACCACCCATACCTTCCATAAAGACCTGAGTGTATATACCCATTGATTCGCTGCCTTGACCGCTTAACACTACGGCGAGTATTGCTAATATAGGTGCAAGAACCAATACGCTTACGCCTCTATAAGCAAAATACATAAGTAAGGCTAAAGATAATAAAATCGCAAAAATACTCATATTTAGTTCCTTCTAAATGGTATTGCGAGTCCATAAAGCAGAGTGCTCAGACAGCACTCCCTCCAAACGATAAAGTTTAGTGACTGATAATAAATATTGGGTGAATACTTGGTAGCTAAGCGAGTGCTTAATAATTCTCAATAGCCGCTTTCACCGCATCAATGGCTGTCGGATCATCTAAGGTGGACATGTCACCTGTGTCCTGTCCTTCAGCAAGGGCGCGGATGGCACGGCGCAAAATCTTGCCGGAGCGCGTCTTAGGTAGGGCTTTGGGGAAATAGATGGCGGCAGGTCGAGCCAGTGCACCTAAAGACTTGGCCACCACACCCATGATTTGCTGCTCGACACGGAAGCGGTTTTCGGTCTCTTCAATAATTGATGGGTCGCGCAGGATACAAAATGCGATGGGCAGCTCGCCTTTTAGCTCATCTTTGATGCCCACCACACCCACTTCGGCAACTTCAGGGTGCTCGCTGATGGCCGCTTCAATCTCTTGGGTGCCTAAGCGGTGGCCGGCGACGTTAATGACGTCATCGGTACGACCTAAAATATGATAGTAGCCATCTTCATCAATCATGGCATAGTCTGAGCTTGAGTACTGTTTGCCATTAAATAGGCTGTAATAGCTTTTCATAAAGCGTTCATCATTGCGCCACACTGTGGTTAAGCAGCCAGGCGGTAGTGGTGCTGAGATGGCAAGCAGGCCTTTTTCACCAGGCTGGCAAGGTTCGCCGGTTTCTTCATTGAGTACTTTGGCGTCATAGCCATACATGGGGTAGCCTGGGGTGCCGGGTCTGTGCGCTTTATAGTCAAATTTGGGCACATGGCTTAAGATGGGCCAACCGGTCTCGGTCTGCCAATAGTGATCAATAATGGGGACGCCCAAATGACCCGATAGCCATTCGCCTGTGGGCTCATCGAGAGGCTCACCAGCTAAGAAAAAGGATTTGACGCTGCTGGTGTCATAGCGGGTCAGCCAAGATTCATCTTGTTTTTTGAGCATGCGCACCCCAGTAGGTGCAGTGAATAGGATATTGACCTTATTGGCCTCAACGATACGCCACCAAATCCCTGGGTTTGGGTTGTGCGGTAGGCCTTCATACATAATACTGGTTAGGCCGGCAAGCAGGGGCGCATAGATGGTATAGGAGTGTCCGACTGCCCAGCCGATATCTGAGATGGCCCAAAAGGTCTCGCCTGGATTGCCATCATAGATATAATCCATGGTAGTGGTCAGTGCCACTGCATAGCCGCCAGTGTCACGCTGAACGCCTTTTGGGGTACCTGTGGTACCTGAGGTATACAGCAAATAAGATGGCTCATTAGATTCAAGCCACACCGGCTCTACCACCGCGCGATTGTCACAGCTGATACGGCGCTCAGTGGCATAATCTACATCAATGGCTTGGCGCTCATAAGGCATAATCCCGCGGTTGACGACCAGCACATGCTCAGGCTTATGCTCAGCTTGCTCGACGCCTTGATTGACCAAGTTTTTATAGTTAATGACCTTACCACCACGCAGACCGGCATCTACGGTGATTACCAGTTTGGCCTCGGCATCGCTCATACGCACCGCTAAGTTATGCGCTGCAAATCCGCCAAAGACGACCGAGTGAATGGCACCAATACGAGTACACGCCAGCATGGCGTAAGCGGCCTCTAAAATCATCGGCATATAGATCACGACGCGGTCACCTTTGCCCACCCCTAAACGCTGTAAGACATCGGCGAAGTAGTTGACCTCTTTATACAAGCGGTTGTAAGTCAAGCGTCGCTTGGCATAATCGGTATAAAATTCGACATGATTATCAAGCGCTTTAAAGGCTTCGGCGACGCCAGGGTGGTTATCAAGCAGCTCTTGGTTAATCTCAGAGGACACCCAGACGAAGGCATCTTGCTCAGCACGCGCCTCTAAATGACGATCAACGCAGTTATAACAAAGATTGGTCTCACCGCCGACGAACCATTTGGCAAAGGGCGGATTACTGTCATCTAAGACTTGCTGTGGCGGCTTATGCCAATAAATGCGCTCGGCCTGTTTGCCCCAAAAAGCATTGGGGTCGCTAAGCGAGTTTTGATGCAGTTCAGCAAAAGATTCGGTGGCGGAGGTGACGTAGGGAGAGTGGGAGTGATTCATGGTGCTGTCCTTAGCTGATTAAAAATAGGCGCAAGTTGGCCCACGTAGATAGGCCACTGGCTCTGTTAGCAGTCCTTGCTAATACACAAAAGAAATGACAGTTAGCGGTCATTGTTATAAACGATACATATTTTATCGTTTTAGTGATATTCAATTTAACAAAATTGGTTGTCGTCGGTCAATTAAAATTATTGTTTTCATGGCTAAGTGCCGCTTAAATGGTCATTAATCTGCCGGGTTATTTGAGGTTTTTACCATGCCAATAGAGGCAATTAATAAGGCGATTACTTGTACCGTCAATAACACCCAGACCGTAAAGTGCCATTGGCCATAAGCATAAGCCAGACCACATAACCAGGCCCCTGCGGTGCCGCCAGCGTAATAGCCCATATAGTAGATACCTGAGGCCAATGAACGGCCATGGTGCACATTGGTGGCGATATAGCCTATGGTCGCTGACTGGGTAATGAACACCCCCGATGACATAATGCTAATACCAATTAAAATCAGCCACAGCGGTCCGCTAAGCGTAATGAGCACGCCCAGCATAGACATCAATACCGCGGTAATGATGGTGCGCACTGAGCCGAAGCGCTGCAACAGCTTGGTAGATAAAGGGGTAATGATGACACCAATTAAATATACCGCAAAGATGTTGGCCAGCTGTCCGGTAGTTAAATGGTAGGGCTGCTGTGCCAAATGCAGATTAATAAAGGTAAAACAGCCTACCAATGAGAATAACACACAAAACCCAAGCAGTGAGGCGGAGACCACATAGCGGTTGGTCAAGTGATTGCCCAAAGTGGTCAGCGAGGTGCGAAACTTGGGGCTGGCAACGAAATGCTGTGAGGCAGGTAAGGTCTTAGCCACCCAAAGCGCGCCGGCCACAGTTAATACAGCCATAAAATAATAAGCAATACGCCAGCCAACCCACTCATGCAGATGACCCAAAATAAAACGCCCTAAAAATCCGCCCAGTACCGATCCTGAGACATAATAAGACATTAATTCTGCAACCGCATGACCTTTAAATTCCTCGCCCAAATAGGCGATGGTCACCACTGTAATGCCCGGCACCGATAAGCCTTGCAAAAAGCGCCAAATGGTCAGACTCTCTATACTCTGACTGTGCGCAATCAGCGCTGTTGGTATCGCCAAAAATAACAACGCACCGACAATAATAGATTTGCGTCCCACCGCGTCAGAGAGCATGCCCAAAAAGGGCGACATGATTGCCACGGCCATCACTGTGGCGCCTACCGCCATACCGACTTGCACTTCGCTGGCCTTAAAATCAAGCATCAGCACCGGCAAAATTGACTGAATAGAGTACACCTGCAAAAACGCAAAGACGCCAATAAGCATGGCGGTCATTTTTAGTACAAAAGAAGGTGCTTGAAGAGAGTTAAAGGGGGTGGAAGAGTCAGTCTGCATAAAATAACCAATGTGTCTGTAACAAGGCTACACCAAGCATCAAAGCCATGCCCAGTACAAGCTGATTTATCAAGGTGAGTCGTCAGTTAGGGTTTATTGGCAGCAGCACATAAACTGGCAGGCACTGGCTCTTATTGCAAGTGCAAGACAGACCTAACTAGGATAGCTCATCATTGTATAGTGCTTGGTGCATTTGAACTATTGTTTCTGCGTAGTTGTGTGCTTGCGGCGCGATTTTTTGGCTTTGGCAGCAAGTTTGTTGGCTTTGTTCATGATTTTGCCATAATGCGAGGGGCAAAGGCGCTGCAGCAAATCAATTAACTTGGCGTCATCACCGATCAGGCAGCGGGGCTGATTTTTGGCAGCGGCCATTAGAATAATCTTTGCCGCCATATCGGGGTCAAATTTAAGTAATTTGTTAAAGCTTTTAAGGCCCTTAACACCGGTTGCCATCCCCAAGGCGCTGACGCTTTCGTTACCACGGGCGTTGTTGGCAATATTGGTCTTGATGCCGCCAGGATGCACTGAGGTAATAGACACACCGCTGCGCTCGATATCAAGCTCTTGTCGTAGACTTTCGTTAAAGCCGCGGATGGCAAATTTGCTGGCGTTATAGGCAGATTGTGCTGGCTGAGCAATAATACCAAATAGACTTGAGATGTTAATAATGTGACCGTGCTTGGCGTTGCCCGCTTGCTGCATGCTTTGTTTAATCAGCGGTAAAAAGGCTTTGGTGCCGTATACCATGCCCCAAAAATTAATGCCCATTACCCACTCAATATCCTCAACGCTCTCACCCTCAACTGTGGACGACAATGCCACGCCAGCATTGTTAAAAATAAAGTTTACCTGAGTGTGATCTTGCATGACGTGATCGGCCCAGCCAAATACAGCCTGTTTATCAGAGACATCTAGAGCTTGGGTAGTGATTTTAATCTCAAACGGCTTTAATAACTGCTCAGTCTCAGCCAAGTTTTTGGCGTTAATATCAGATAAGGCCAGATTGCAGCCGGCCTGAGCCAAGTTTAAAGCCAGCGCTCGACCGATGCCTGAGCCTGCACCGGTAATGGCTGCCACATGGCCTTGGTAGAAATGAGTAATGACCTCTTGGTCTATATATGGCGCCATAAAGGGGGCAATGGGGGATAAGCGCTGTTTTAAGGGCTGAGTGACTTGATGGACTAACGAAGATTGGGGGAGGGTCAAGCGAATTGACATGCGGTATCATCCTTGAGCGTTCATTGGGCAGTGTATGTAAAGCTGCTTAAAATTATTGCAATTGTGCCTGTCATCATAGGCCAGTTGATAGCCAGTGACAATAAGAAAGTGGCAATAAAAAAGTGGCATAAGAAAATAACAATTAACAAGTGGCATCAGAAAATAGCCATAAAAAAACGCTCACCGATTAAGGCAAGCGTTTTTTGGATAAAGCTAGGGCCGCTAAGATAACAGCGGTCATAAAGGCTTATTACAGCTTAAGGGCTGATTAAGCAATCTTAGGGGCTGCGCCCTCATTGATAACATCTTCATCGACCACAACCTGCTTCGCATCGCTCATAGAAGGCAGCTCATACATGGTATCTAGCAGTGCGTTCTCTACGATTGAGCGCAGACCACGGGCACCTGTTTTACGCTCCATTGCTTTGTGAGCAATGGCTTTTAGTCCCGCTTCAGTGAAGCTTAACTCAGCATCTTCCATTTCAAACAAGTACTGGTACTGTTTAACAATGGCGTTTTTCGGCTCAGTTAAAATCTGCATTAATGCCTCTTCATCGAGCTCTTCAAGCGTTGCTATGACTGGTAGACGGCCGATTAATTCTGGAATAAGACCAAATTTAATCAGATCTTCAGGTTCTACTTGCTTAAACAGTTCAGACAATTGCTTACCATCATCTTTTGACTTAACTTCAGCGTTAAAGCCAATGCCAGTTTTCTCGGTACGCTGCTGAATGACTTTATCAAGACCTGAGAAAGCACCGCCAACAATAATTAAGATATTACTGGTATCAACTTGGATAAGCTCTTGATTGGGATGTTTGCGGCCACCATGGGGTGGAATGGCAGCAACCGTGCCCTCAATTAATTTGAGTAGCGCTTGCTGCACGCCTTCGCCCGATACGTCACGGGTGATAGACATGTTCTCGCCTTTTTTACTGATTTTATCAATCTCATCGACGTAGATAATGCCTTGCTCCGCTTTTTCGACATCATAATCAGCAGCTTGCAACAGCTTTTGTACGATATTTTCAACGTCTTCACCCACATAACCGGCTTCGGTTAAGGTGGTGGCATCGGCCATCGCAAACGGCACATCCAGCATACGTGCTAGGGTTTGCGCCAATAAGGTTTTACCCGAGCCGGTAGGACCAATCAACAAGATGTTACTTTTTGACAGCTCAACCATGGCATCATCAGCGCCCAATTTGGCCTGCTTTTTATCTTCGGCCAATTTAGCGGCTACTTTTAAGCGTTTGTAATGGTTATAAACGGCCACTGATAATGCCTTTTTGGCGGTTTCTTGACCGATCACATAACCATCTAGATGTTCACGAATCTCTTTTGGCGTAGGCAGCTTTTTGGTCAGCCACGTGTTCACTTCACCGTCTTCTGAGTCGACAGTATTTAAGTCGCCCTCTTCAATTAAGTCTGTGCATAGCGCCACACATTCATTACAGATATTGGCGTCATCCGCTGCAATCAGCTGGGCAACTTCGTCTTTCTTTTTACCACAAAATGAACACTGTGGTGTTTTGTCCTTTGCCATGCTTGGCGCTCCTTAATAAGTGCTTCGCCCTCAAAACCCAGCTTTGAATGCCATAAGCCTAATAACAGGGCCATCACTCAAGGTGGGTGCAGGAGGGGTAAATTTAATACGATTTTAACCGGTTAGGCAGCCATTTATCTGGCTGCTTCCGGCTCTGCGAATCATCCATATTGATCATTAGCAGAGCTTACACGGGGTACGGGGTTATTTGGCTTCTTCTGGGCGACGCTCTAATACTTCGTCAACTAAGCCGTATGCTTTGGCTTCTTGAGCATCTAGCCAGTAATCACGCTCAACATCTCTTTCAATTTTTTCTAGTGGCTGGCCGGTGCGCTCAGCTAAGATGCGGTTTAGGCGGTCACGGATTTTTAGGATTTCACGAGCATTAATCTCGATATCAGTTGCCTGACCTTGTGCGCCACCTGAGGGCTGGTGAATCATCACACGTGAGTTGGCTAGGGCATAGCGTTTGCCTTTTTGACCAGCGGCCAATAAGAATGAGCCCATGCTGTAAGCACCGCCCATGCAAATGGTTGATACGTCAGGCTTGATGAAGTTCATGGTATCGAACATGGCCAGACCCGCACTCACTGAACCACCGGGTGAGTTGATGTATAAATGGATGTCTTTTTCTGGATTTTCTGCTTCCAAAAACAGCATCTGCGCCACAATTAGGTTGGCCATATTGTCTTCAACTTGACCGGTCAAAAAGATAACCCGTTCGCGAAGTAGGCGCGAGTAGATATCAAATGAGCGCTCACCACGGGCAGATTGCTCCACAACCATAGGCACTAATGCTGCTTGCGGAACGCTAACCGTCGCATCACGCATGTTTCTTAATACCACATCATGGGCAGCAACCAATGTCTCAAAGTGAGGGTTGTTAATAATACGTTCGATATCTTGTTGGGTGTTTTGGTGAGTCATATATATTCCCTGTGGATTGGTCAATTTTACAATTTTTTGATGATCATTCTAAGTAAGCGGCTGTGTTAATCAGGCTTTTATAGCGCCGAATGTCGGCTTGAGCCTGTCTGATATAGTTATATTTTGGGGTGGTTGGCGATAAATCAAGCGCCAAGCTTATATTAACCTGGTTATCTTACTTGATGATGACCGATTAATACATAATTTTAATGGGCTAATGGGTTCCCCCACTTTATCACATAGTGTCATAAAGCTCATCTTGTCAGCTCATGCAAGCCTGAGGCTGATGAAAGGGAGTTGCCTGCACTGACCGTCAGTTATTGCGGCATGCTATAACTAGTGTGACAGGCCATAACTCATGTGACAGGCCATAAAAAATGCCCCAACTAATTTAGCTGGGGCATTTTTGGTTTCAAAAGTTAAGACCTAACGCCAAAACAACTTTTGAATGATTACATCATGCCTTGTTGCTGAGAGGCTAGAAGCTCTTGGTAACCAACTTCTTTGTCAGTGACTTTGCCTTGCTCAAGTAAGAAGTCGACCACTTGGTCTTCTAATACTACAGACTCGATGTTAGCGCGCTGCTGTGCATCATTGGTGTAGTACTCGATAACCTCTTGAGGATCTTCGTAGTTTTCAGCCGTTTCTTTGATGAAAGTCTCAACACGCTCTTGGTCAACTTTCAGATCGTTTTCTTCGATAACGCGTGATACTAGAACGCCAAGACGGGCCGCACGGATGGCTTGCTCTTCAAATAGCTCACGTGGCAACATGTCTTTGTCGATGCTGTTAGCATTGCCGCCGAACTGCTGAGCAAAGCGCTGCATCATTAGGTTACGTTGACGGTCAACTTCTTGGTCAACCATAGCGCTTGGTACGTCAAATTCGTTCTTTTCAAGTAGCGCATCAAAGGCAGCTTGTTTGACTTGATTACGGGCAGCGTTTTTGATTTCGCGCGTCATGTTTTTGCGAACATCAGTTTTAAGCTGTTCTACGCCGCCTTCTTTTACGCCGAATAATTCTAAGAATTCGTCGTTGATTTCTGGCAGTTTGGCTTCTTCAACTTTTTTCACGTTGATTTTGAACTGAGCTTCTTTACCTGCTAAGTTTTCAGCTTGGTAGTCTTCTGGGAAGGTCACGTCGATGGTTTTTTCTTCACCAGCAGCAAGACCTTTGATACCGTCTTCGAAGCCTGGAATCATTTGGCCGCTACCTAACACAAGTTTGAAGTCTTCAGCTGAGCCGCCTTCAAATTTTTCGCCGTCGATAGAACCTTCGAAATCAAAAGTAACTTGATCGCCTTCATCGGCAGCGCCTTCTTTTTCAGCGAATTCTTGACGCTGTTTGCGAAGGTTTTCAATCATGGTGTCAACGTCTTCATCAGTGATGGTCGCTGTGTGACGCTCAACTTTGATGTCGCTCATGCCTTCAACTTTGATTTCTGGGAAGATTTCAACTGTGGCTTGATATACTAAGAATTCATCTTCTAGTTTTACATCATCAATGTTTGGCATGCCAACAGCGCGCACGTCTTCAGCTTTAATCGCTTCAAATACGGTGTCACGGATCACATCGTTGATCACTTCTTGCTGAATACCAGCACCATATTGGGCACGGATGTGTGAAACAGGCACTTTACCTTTACGGAAACCATCAATTTTGGCAGTTTTTGCCACATTGCGGATACGGCCTTCCACTTTGTTTTGGATTTGTTCAACAGGCACTTTTACAGTAAGTTGTGTTTGGTTGTCATTGACCTTGCTGGTCGTTACTTGTAGATCTTTTGCCATGGTTATTAACCCTGTATGTTAATCGTTTGATTTTAATGATAAGCAATACCCATTTTATATCAGATCAATCAATTTGATATATAGAGCATGAGAATTGCCAAGAATATAACGCTAAAACTGGTTTTAATAAATAGATAGCCAAAAAGTGGTGACTCATCTGTGAGTAAATACCACGCATCCCACTAGCCATCTGATCTAAAAGGAGGTGGCCTTGGTGACTCAAGGGGCACACACTTAAGGCTCAATAGCAGCAAAGCACGCACAGCTTATGGTGTAGCCGTGGTACAACTGGTACCGCTATAAAATTATAAAAGTAGAACAGTATAGTCTATCAGCCTATCAAAGTAAAAATAAAGTAAAAATTACTCAGTTTTAAAGCCGATTATAAGCTGTGTAGCGCTACTGTGCGGACAACTGTTGTAGCAAGCTTTGCATGGCGCGTCCTCGGTGACTGATGGCATTTTTTTGCTCGGCCGGCATTTGTGCTGCAGTCAATTTCAGCTCAGGTACCCAAAATAGCGGGTCATAGCCAAAGCCATGCTCACCTTGAGGCGCCTCAAGTATCTCGCCTTGCCACAGGCCTTGGGCAAGAATAGGTAACGGGTCATCGGCGTGACGCACTAAGGCCAACACGCAGACGAAATATGCTGTGATAGGGGCATTTGGGTTTTTATGACGCAGTGGCAGTAAATCTGCTAACAACTTGGCATTGTTATTGGCATCATTGCCGTGCTCGCCGGCATACCGTGCAGAATAGATACCAGGCGCATTACCTAGGGCAGGTACACATAACCCTGAGTCATCAGCAATAGCGGGTTTGCCACTTAAACGACTGGCATGGCGCGCTTTAATAATGGCGTTTTCCACAAAGCTTAAGCCATCCTCAACCGCGTCTTCTATATCAAGCTCACCTTGAGGTACGATATCAATATTAAGATCGGCCTGATTAAACAGACGCTTAAACTCACTGAGTTTGCCTTTATTATTACTGGCTAATATCCACTGCATAGCTTGGGTCGTTGAGCCATTGGCTTGGTCATTCATTGTTATAATCCTATTGCTTATTAAAAGATTGCTAGTTATTAAAAAATTGCTTGTCAAAAGACGGATAAATAATGTTATAAAAGAGGATGATGAATTACAGTATGAGATAAAAGGTTAGATTTTATTTTGATTATATTTGATAACTTTATCTGTCATGGACTTTGTCATTTTACATCATCATGAAAACCACACATTTGTCGATAAACCAAGGTGTGATTGATTTTACTAATCGTAGAAATTAATAAATTAACGCAAGATATAACATTCAGTAACTGAGTTTGATGATTTGCTTTGCTATAGTATACGGCAAGACTTAGCGATCATAATCTTTAGTTGGTAGTTAAATATCAGCTTAAAGTAATCAGCTTTCAACCAGCTAGATTGTTTAGGTCTCGTTTAGAGACTATGCTCGTTTAGAGGTTATGATTGTAGTAGTAATGCACACTTGATTGACTAATTAAGAGTGCATATATTAGTAATGGTCTTTCAATTATTCGCTTATATTTGTGCGATTTCAATGTTTCATATAAGAGAGCGGATGAGTAGTAAAGACATTACGACATTAGGAATTTTTAATAAAAACAAGCCACTTAGCCTGATGTGATATGCGTTTTAGCATGAGCATCATAACAGTCAAAAAGATTGTTAAGAACAGGCTAACACAGCCAAAGGATAATATAATATGTCAAACATTACTCTACCAGATCTTCCTTATGCAAAAGACGCACTTGAGCCACACATCAGTGCTGAAACTTTAGAATTTCACCATGACAAGCACCATGCTGCTTATGTCAACAAGCTAAATGAATTGCTACCAGGTTCTGGTCTTGAAGGCAAAGCGCTTGACGAAATCATCACTGCCACTGCTAAAGATGACAGCAAGCAAGGCATGTTCAACCAAGCTGCTCAAGTTTGGAACCATACTTTTTACTGGAACTGCATGACTCCAGATAATGGTGGCGGCGAACCTACTGGTGATCTAAAAGCAAAAATCGAAGAAGATTTCGGTTCATACGACAAGTTCCGTGAAGAGTTCAAAAACGCAGCCACTTCACAGTTCGGTTCAGGTTGGGCGTGGTTGGTAGCAGATTCTGTAGGCGGCAAACTGTCTATCATGAAAACTGCCAACGCTGATACACCACTAGCACACGGTAAAGTAGCGGTTCTAACTTGTGACGTATGGGAACATGCTTACTACATCGATTACCGTAACCGTCGTCCTGACTATGTTGACACTTTCCTAGAGAAGTTGGTTAACTGGGATTACGCAAACGCTAAGTACAAAGGTCAAGACGCAGGCGTTGAAGAATAAGTTATTTACTCTCAATGTTTCAGTGTTAGACTCAATAAAAAAGGATGCCCTCGGGTATCCTTTTTTTATACCAGCAGCACTTTCAGCACTGATAGCGCTTATAGCACTTGAAACTGCAAGGCTTGTAATGCTTCACGTAACATGGCGATATTATAATAAGCATGGGCGTTGGTGGAGTTTTGAAAAAACACGTACAACTCATCGAAGTGCTGGCGCTGATTGGCAATGGCTTGAGCCCAGTTTTGCATCTCTTGAGGCGTATAGCGATAATCATGACGCTCACTGGCTGACATAGCATCCCACCAGTTGAGATTGTTGCCATGCATCCTCAAATAGCCGATACGCTTAGCCGTGTTGTGTTGCACAGTGCTTTGGGTGAATAGCAGCCGAGAGTTGGGCAGACCCTTAACTTGAGGGTAGTCGACACTGCACCATATCAGCCCAAATTTTTGAAAGCTGTGCTCTACTTGAGCGATGTGCCAGCTGGCATGACGAAACTCAACAGCCAGTGGATAGTCATGAAACCAATCGGCAAGCTTGGCCAAATACAGGCGGTGCTCACGGGTACGATCAAAGCCGTGTGGAAACTGAATTAATAAAGGCGCTAAACAGTCGGCCTCAATTAAGGGCTGAATTGCCTCAATAAAGGCCTCGGCATGCTCGGGTGTGGCTTTTAGGGTATGACTAAAGTCTTGATGCAGTTTTATGGCAAATTTTATCTTAGCTTCCGATTTTCTCAGCATGCCCTCATACGCCTTTTGTCCGAGCGGAGCATAAAAGCTGCTGTTAATCTCAACCGCGCCGTAGTGCTTGGCATATTCGCTTAAAAAGTCGGTTTTTTTGGTACCAAGTGGATAGAGCGTACCCAGCATATCTGTATCGCTATAACCCCCTGTGCCAAGATAGACAGTGGGGTGAAAAGTATTTTGTGCGCTCATAATGAAAGTAACCTAAGCCAGTCGAAGCTGACGGTGATGAGGGGATATATTGCCCACGCTTTTATTGAATCGTGTTGATATTTAACGTTTATTCCGCTAGGGGTCATTATTAATCAGCCGGCTGTATAGGATAAACTGTACAGACCGTGATTGAATAGGCATTCAATGCTATAATTACCGGTTTAGAGCATCTGTTATACTACCGCATTTATTAAGCGGTGATAAATGGGTGCGTGTCTGTCCGTACAGGTATCACAGTGAATGCCCATTCATGGTATGCAGTTAGCAAAGGCTAATTGCACGGAATGTTGACGGCTTAATCTCTAACTAATGGGTAGATTTTACATGAATCTTGTTGTCATCGGTGTGAACCATAAAACTGCCCCCGTCGCCTTGCGTGAACGGTTAGCATTTGTGGGCGGCGACATCCAGGTGGCGCAAGCACAATTGCAACAAATCACCGCAGGCAGTTTGATCATCTCAACGTGTAACCGTACTGAGATTTATGCTTTAGCGCCCAGCACCCAGTTACTTGCCAATTCTGATGCTGCCTTGAGTAAGCAAAGCGATTTGTCGCTGGCTGATGAGCCTGTGAGCACCGTTGATTTAACGGAGCAACTGATCACGTGGCTGGCAGACTTTAAGCAAGTACCTCTTGAAGAGACCCGCCCTTATTTATATGACTACGTCGATGGTCAAGCGCTCACCCATATGCTGCGCGTAGCAGCCGGTTTGGACTCTATGATTTTAGGGGAGCCACAAATCTTCGGTCAGATCAAACGATCGGTCAACCAGGCCAAAGAACAAGGTTTTTTGACCAATCAGCTAAACTGGGTAGTGGAGCAAATATTCGCTGCGGCAAAAAGAGTGCGAAATGAGACGGATGTGGGTACTCAGGCCATCTCCTTGGGCTACGCGGCCTCTAAGCTTGTCACCCAAATTTTTGATCGTCCGGAAGAAACTACCTTTTTATTGATTGCCGCAGGTGAAATGAACCGCTTGGTGGCACAGAATATCGCTGGGCTTGGGGTTAAACGTATCTTAATCTGTAACCGTACGCCGGAGCGTGCCAATCTTCTGGCGCAAGAGCTTGCGCACTTGGGTATACAGATTGAAGTGCACCCGCTCACAGAGCTGGACTCTTTGTTGTATCAAGCCGATATCGTGAGCAGCTGTAGCGGTAGTATGGACATGCTCATTGACAAGGCCATGACTCGCCGCGCATTAAAAAAACGCCGCTATAAACCCATGCTCATGGTAGATTTAGCAGTGCCTAGAGACATCGATCCAAGCGTAGGTAAGCTTGATGATGTGTACTTGTATTCTATTGATGACTTGCAACATGTGATTGCCGGCAACCTAGAGAAGCGTCGTCAGGCGGCGGTAGAGGCAGAGCTTTTGGTTAGTCACTTGGTGGTTGAGATTGAGCGCCGTTTCCAGGTACGCAAAGTAGGTCAAGATATCCATGATTACCGTGCCCTTGCTGCACAAAAGGCCGAAGCTGTATTAAATGAAGCATTGCATGAGCTGAGAACCTCAGAGGCGACTGCAGAGGAGGTCATGACAGAGTTGACCCGCCGTCTTACTCAGACGTTAGTGCATGCGCCATCTTCTTTAATGCGCCGAGCTGCTCGTGACGGCAATAACGAAGCGATTGATTTGATTATTCTGGGTCTGAAAGATGCTTATCGCAAAAAGTAAGCTGGTCACATCACGCTTTTAAGTCGCCGAGTCAAACGCTAAATTAATAAACACACCCATTGTCCACAAAAAAGGAGCGCTTAGCGCTCCTTTTTTTTGTGGACGTCACTAACGTTGTCACTAACTTAGATACTTGATTGTGAGTCACGGTGTCATTAGGCACTGCTAAAAACTTGGATGCATCAAGGCATTAAAGAAGTGACCCAAAACACTGGGCGATAATAAAATGGTGGCCACCACACCAAAGGCACCGCCCCATAAATGAGCCAGATGGTTGATGTTTGAGTTGCCCTTGTTGTTGGCATAAATGCTATAGCCAACATAAGCGATGGCAAATACGATGGCTGGGATGGGCACAATAGCAAACAAATACAGCATGCTCCAAGGTGCCATTAATATGAAGGAGAATAAAATGGCCGATACCCCGCCCGAAGCGCCAAGACTGCGATAGCGTGGATCATTTTTGTGCTGCAAATAGCTGGGTATCATGGCCACGATAATGGCGCCTAAATACACAGCAATAAACCCAAAACCACCTAAAAATTGATTAAAAAAGCGTTCTACTGCGCGGCCAAAGAAATATAAGGTAAACATGTTAAACAGTAGGTGAGTACTGTCAGCATGAACGAAGCCGTGGGTAATAAAGCGATACCATTCGCCTTTATTCACCGCAGGTGGATAAAAAATAAGCTTGCTCATCATCTCTTTGTTTTGCCAGGCCAATAAGCTGACAATAACGGTGATGATAATAATCAAGGTGGTATGGCTACTAAGTAAACTGTTCAAAAGATGTCCTTACTAAAATGAGATGTCCTATGATATATGATATATGCAGCGATATAAGCCAAATTGATGGTGCTATAGGGTTATATCAACTCATCATTAGGCTAGGATACTTTTTATCTAAGAGGTTAGTTGTTATTTACACCAGTTTTAGTGTGAGATTCTAGGTTCATTTATTATCAGTTTGTCACCATTTCACGTTTCTGTAACAAGCCTTAACTTAGACTTTACTTTACTATAACGGAATTTGAAAAAAGATAGCGTATTGTAGTATGCAAGTTTGGTAAACAGCGCTTTAGTTAAATACATCAATAGGGTTTAATTGGTCGTAATAACTATAAACAACCTCGGCTTTAGGCGTTCATTAGACGTTAAGTTAATAACAATTAATCTGCTCCCTTTAACTGCTGTTTACCCGATATTTTTTAATTTTTTAGGAGAGTTACTCATGGATATTATTGGTCACTTGGCTCGTACCGTTACCCCAGCTGTTCTGGCTGACAATCATAACCCACAAAACGAAAGCTTATTAAAGCAGTTTTACGCTTTATTCATCGCTAAACTAGCCGATCAGGAGAGCTTTACTCGTGTAGGCTCACAAGAGATTCATCGTGATGACTTAGGTCTGTTCGATCGTCTATGGACTGATGAAGGCCAAAAAAATCACATTTCTGAAGAATTAGCGGCTCATAATAACGTAGATACCATTTCAGTAAAGGGCCTGATAGCTTCAGCAGCGCCTTTGGCTTTTAATGAAATCAAAAGCTTAGCGGGTAGTGTACCTATTCCTCAGTTTTTACGTGATAACCTAGAGTCATATCGTAATCATATCCCTACTTGGGCAACCAGCGTTCTGCCTGCCGGTCTACTAGGCCTAGGCGCTAGTGCAGCCGGTGCTCATGCCGCTCATGCCACCACAACCAATACCACAGCGACACCTGCTGGCCATCGTATTTCTGATACCACCAGTACTGAGCCTTTGGTACGTGAAGAAAAAGAAAGTGGCGGCTTCTTAAAAGCATTATTGCCTATTATTGGTTTAATTATCCTAGCGGCGCTAGCGTGGGCACTATTAAAAGGTTGCCAAAAAGATCCTGCACCTGTGGCTACACCAGAGCAAACGGTACAGCAGCCTGCTGAACCTGCAGTTACCGGTAATACCGCGCTAGCACCTGCAGTGTTAAGTCTTGCTACTGGCGAAGGCAATGAGTTATTCGCTTGTCGTATCAATGCAGGTAATGAAGAGTTAAGCAACACAGTAATGACGGCTGTAAAAGATGTGTTTGGCACAGGTGGTGATAACTGCCGCGCAGACATCGATGATGGCTTTGCCACTGACATGCCAGCGGCACCGCACTTAGCTGCTATTTTACCTCTCATCAAAAATACACCTAATGCTAACGTGATTATCGAAGGCAATGATGTGCGTATTGATGCGCCAGATCAAGCTCAGCTAGACAAGCTAGTGGCTGATATTAAAGCCGCTGCTCCGGAGCTTAATGTCGTTGCAACCGGTCCTGTAGACTTTGATGCTGAAGTGAAACAAAGTATCGCAGATGCTACGACAGCTATGGATAACCTAGGTGAAAATCCAGATCCAAAAGATGTGGCTCGTGCACTAAGCTTACAAGTTATTAACTTTGCAGTAGATAAAACAGACATCCCAGCTGAAAACCAAGCGGTACTAGATCGTGCGGTAGAAGTTATGAAGCAAGTACCTGATATGCAGCTGCTAATCTTAGGTCATACTGACAGCGATGGTGATGATGCTTATAACAAAGATCTATCTCAGCGCCGTGCAGAAGCGGTAAAAGCCTACTTGGTATCTAAAGGTGCCGATGCTGCTAAGCTAATGACCAAAGGTATGGGTGAAACAGACCCTATGGCCACTAACGAAACAGAAAACGGTAAATTCCGCAACCGTCGTATCGAGTTTACGGTATATGATGAAAGTGTAGCGGGTATGGATACACCGATTACTGTAACACCATCAGACAGTGCAGATATCAAAGCACCTACTGCTGAGGCCACAACTGAGCCACAAGCTGACACTGCTCAGTAATCAGTAAGTGGTTAGCTTTAAGCGCCATAAAATAAGTAGCCATAAATAATGTATCGTCAGTATTGCTTGCTGTGGTTGGTCAAGCAGCTGACACAAAAAGACCGCCTTTAGAGGCGGTCTTTTTTATGGGTTGTCTGTTATACAGTTATCAGTTTTAAAGGCTTTAGCGCTTATAATCAGTGGGATCGGTTGCTTGCGCAGCCACTAATGGTTCGTTAAAAAAAGCCTGCGTAATATTTTGTTTCGCCACTGCCCAATAATCAAATTGGGCGCAAGTGGCCTCTAGTGAGCCTTGCCAAGTAGGCAGCTGACTACGCATCGCTTCAAGCCGGGTTTGATTGGGCTTGGGCAACTGGGCTGCGGTCTGTATGGCTTGCAGCGCTGCCTCTCTATCATTACACACTAAGGCCATGTCGCAGCCAGCTTCTAAAGCTGCGGTAACTCGAGCACTGACATCACCGGCCACGTGTGCCGCTTTCATAGATAAGTCATCTGAGAATAACACCCCATTGAAGCCCAATTGCTCTCGAGCAATGTCTTGTAGCCATACTTTGGAGAATCCTGCCGGCTTATCATCTACTTGAGAGAAGATAACATGGGCGGGCATAAGGGCATCAAGCCAAGGCTGACACTGAATAAAGGGCTGCAGGTCTACCGCTTTAATCTGCTCAAAGCTGCGATTGTCAATGACATCTGCCACATGTGAATCAGGGGCAATGGAACCATGACCTGGAAAGTGCTTGCCTGTGGTTGCCATGCCTGCAGCTTTCATACCTCGCATAAACTGAGAAGAAAGCGCCACGATGGCTTCGGTGCGCGCATGAAAGCTGCGATCGCCGATAACTTGACTGACCCCATTGATATCAAGCACGGGCGCAAAGCTTATGTCAATGCCCACCGCCATGACCTCTGCGGCCATAAGATAGCCGCAGTCGTAAGCCAAGCTAAGCGCCCCACAAGGGTTTGAATCAAATAAATCACCCAGTTTTCCCATTGCTGGTAGCGGGGTAAAGCCTTGACGCAGTCTTGCCACCCGTCCGCCTTCTTGATCGACACCGATGATGATATCGGGCTGCTGTTGATGAATCTCATCACATAACCGCCGTACTTGCTCGGGGGTCTCGACATTACGGGCAAATAAAATAACACCCCCCACCTGCTCACAGCTTAGGACGTCGCGATCTTCGGCAGTCAGTTCGGTGCCTGCCACATCTATCATTAATGGCCCATACATAAAGCTTCCCCTTAGAATTTATTTCAAATAAAAAATGAATTGGTTATTATTACCCTAGGCATATTATTACAGCAATATCCAACAACTGCCGGCGTCATTTGAGCTTCAAAACCGTCAGTAATAAAATTAGGTAAGAATGCTTATACAGTTTTAGACACTCAAGGGCAGTTTGTTATGCTAATATCAAGGCATTATATCCATAATGTAACAAGAATAAGAGAGAGTAATTGATGAGATTTCAACCAACCCAGCTGGTGTTAAGTGCCGCCGCCATTGGTATGGCCGGTGTGGTGTTATCACACAGCTATAGCTCTGCTGTGGCTGCGGATAAAAGCGCCTTTGTTGCCACACCCGAGCAAAAGCTTACCACACGCCAAGTAGCCGCTTTATTAGACAGAGCGCATTATTCCAATAAGCGCTTTGATGAGGCGATGGGCCGTAAAGTGTTGGATATGTATTTTGACCGTTTGGACCCCAATCATACTCTATTTTTGCAATCAGATATTAATGAATTAACCACCAAATACGGTGCAACTTTTGCCGATAGATTAAAGCAGGGCGATCTCAGCGCAGTACAGGCAATTTTTAATCGTTATACCCAGCGATCAAATGAGTACTATAACTTCGCCGATAAGTTCTTAAGTAAGCCTGTCAATCTTAATCGCAATGATTCTGTGGTGCTTGACCGTGAAAAAGAACCCCGCTTTAAGAGTGCTTCAGAGCAACAAGGCTATTGGGGCCGTCAATTAACTTTGCAGATTATCAATCTAACTTTGGGTCAAGAAGAAGACAAGGCTCGTGATGAGCTGTATACCAAAAACCCTGAGCTGACCAAAGGTAACGACTTAATCTTAGGAGAGGACAGAAGCCCACAAGAGATTTTGTTAAATCGTTTGCATCGTCAGCAAGAGCAGCTACAGCGCATTAAGAGCGATGAGATCATGGAGTCGGTGCTAAATACAGCCACCTTAACTTATGATCCGCACAGCAACTATTATGCCCCTGTGCAATCGGTCGAGATGCAAGTGCAGTCCAACTTGCAATTAGAAGGTATTGGCGTGTCTATTCGCCCTTATCGTAAAAACCCAGATTATACCCAGATTGTGACCCTGGTTGATGGTGGACCCGCTGCCAAATCAGGCAAAGTGCAGCCCAATGATTTGATCATGGCTGTGGCCAAAGATGGCGAGAATATGCAAGATGTGGTGGGCTGGTCAACTCGTGAAGTGGTGGCCTTAATCCGCGGCAAACGTGGCACAGATGTGACCATCAAAGTTAAGCAGCCCAATAGTCCTGACGCCTCAGCACGTACCATTGTCATCACCCGTGATGTGATTGAGCAAGAAGATGCGGGCGTGACTCATCGGGTGATTACGGTAAAACCTGAAGGCAGCACGGAAGAAAAACGCATCGGTGTGCTTGAAATACCAAGCTTCTATCTAAACTATCAAGCCCGCCGCAGTGGTCAAAACTACCGCAGCGTGAGTATCGACACTCAAAAAGAGCTTGAGAAGCTTAATAAAGAAAACATTGACGGCCTGGTGGTCGATCTACGCAATAACCCTGGCGGCTCCTTAGATGAAGTGGCTAAAATGCTAGGATTATTTATTAAAGAAGGGCCGCTGGTTCAGATTCGTGACAACCAGGGTAACGTGCAAGTCTATCAAGACGAAGATGGTGGTAAGCAGCTGTATTCAGGCGATATGGTGGTCATTACCAATATGGCATCAGCCTCTGCCTCTGAGATTTTCGCCGCTGCCATTCAAGACTATGGCCGCGGCTTAGTAGTGGGTAGTACCACCACCGGTAAGGGCTCAGCTCAGATTCAGTTAGATAGTCTGGCCTTAGGCTCAGCCACGTTGACTCAGCGTAAGTTTTATCGCATTACAGGCGGCAGTACCCAGAATAAAGGGGTAGTGCCTGATGTATCTTTAGTCAATATCTATGAAGGTGCTGAGTTTAGTGAGCGCGACCAAAAAAATGCCATGGCTTGGGACACCATCAAGACCTCGCCTTATAAGCCTGAAGGCAAATTTAGCAGTAAGACGTTAGCGACCTTAAATCAGCAGTCCAAGATTCGTCAAACCACCAATCCGCAGTTTGTTTATCTAGATACGCTAAATAAATTACGCAATATGGAAGATGACAAAAATGCGGTTAAGCTAAATATCACTGAGCGCCGCGCACATCAAAAACAGATTGAGCAAAAAACTTTAGATGCAGAGAATGCGCGTCGTAAGGCCACCGGTCAAAAGCCTTATGCCAGCTGGACTGAGTATCAAGCTGCTGTCGAAGCCATGTTCGAAGAGCGCAGTCGTCTAAAAAATGATGAGCGTCCTAAGCTACCAGAAGAAGAGGCATACGTGATTGAAGCGGCCAAGCTGATGCTTGATGCCCGTAAGCTACAAAAGTTCGATGAGCTACGCAGCGCCAAGTAGTCACTAATCAAGAATAATGACGTCTCAAGGCCCTAGTATTTAAAATACTAGGGCTTTTTTGCGGTTTGGCACTGTATTTTTAGCACTGTACTAAGGACGATTTATTTCATTCGACTTATATTTTTAAAAAATGAGTCATCAAATTTTTGTGCCGTTAACCACAAGTTAGGGTGCTTAACGCCCTAAATAAAAGGGCTAACCAATTTTTTTAATCGTGTCTTACTCAAAAAATAAGGCTTTGTAAGCATATGCTTACATCACATGACGCTTTGGCGACTTACGCGCACAGCGCTTATTTGAGATTATAGCTTAACGGCATCAAGGATGATGACTCAAAGGATTGAGTGCTTAACCGCTACCGTATTATGGATAAATCGCTAAGAACAAAATTTGACTTCGATTAAATTTTCTAATTAGCATCTATGAACAGAGTGTCTAGATTGATACTGTGTCATGGGTTTGGTAAGGATACATACTTTTTACTTTATTCTCATAGGATGTGAGAATTAAGGATAAAAAGAAAAGGAATGATCAGAGCAGGATGCTCACTTGCGTGACCTAATCTAGGATGGAGCAGGTAACAATAGACTGTCAGGATGACAACAATAAAAGCCGCATAGCGAAAGTTATGCGGCTTTGTTGTTTTTGACCTATATGTATGCTCAGCTTAAAGCTCATTGAGTGCCGTAAGCAGTCCACTTTCAACGGAAAAAACGACCTAAAATAGATCATTTTTTCTCATTCATAGCGATCATACAGCTTGCTGGGAGGCAGATAGCCTCCTTTATTAATTGATGAAATGATTAATTGATGAGATTATTAATTAATAAAATGCTAACTGGTCAAATTAATCAGTCAATAGCCATGACTTAGACGTCGTGCTTGGTACGCCAGTCATGTACTTGCTGCTCAACTTTTTCTTTAGTGTCACCATAACGCTCCTGGATTCTACCTACTAATTTGTCAAAGCTGCCTTCAGCATGGGTCAAATCATCGTCAGTCAGTTCGGCCCACTGTTGTTTGATATTGCCTTTTAGCTGCTTCCATTCGCCTTTAAAGGTATCTTTATTCATGATAGTTCCTTGTTTTTATTAATAATTTATTAATGAGTTATTATGGGTAAAAAATATGCGATGACTTTTACTTCATATTTTGGCTATATTCAAAAGCCACTATTCAAAAATCTTAAAATTCACTAGGTTAAGGTAAGTCTTGTCTTAACCTGCTCAATCATTATGCGCTTTAGTGAGCTATGCTGTGTATCAACTGTGTTTATCATCAGTGGCTTCTTATGAGGTTTTGGTTTCTATTGTGACTTTAGCTAACAATTATGTTGACGCAGCCCTTTAAATACCGATGTAAGCATATGCTTACAACACATGACGCTTTGGCGACTTACACTTACCTACGTAATTTGAGACTATAGCTTCACGGCATCAAGGATGATGACTCAAAGGATTGAGTGCTTAACCGCTACCGTATTAAGGATGAAGGTTAACAAGTAAAGACGAAAAATTTATTTCAAGCTTTATGAGTTAAGTAGGGAAACCCAACTTGAGACGAGATAATCACAGGATGTGATATTAAGTTAAGAGTAAATGACGTAAATAGAGCAGGAAGCTCGCTATTATTAACTATTCTAGGATGGGGTAGTCAATAACAGACTGTCAGGATGACAACCAGCGAAAGCCGCATAACGAAAGTTGTGCGGCTTTGTTGTTTTTGCGGATTTGTTATTTTGATGGATAAATATAATAGATAACCCCAGCTATTGTTTGCGCCCAAAAAATAAAGCATAAAGATGAGCCGTAGAAAAGTCCAGATAGCTTACATATCTTATTGGCGCTTACCCCTTATTAACTCTGGGTATGAGGCGCGCTTAGCAACAATAAAGCACACAAGAGGGGGAGATAACAGGATAAGGTTGTTAATTTTGTAAGCATAAGCTTACACCACAAAGCGCTTTTTGCGTCTTATGCTACTAAGGTTAATTTGAGACTATAGCTGTACGGCATCAAGGATGGTGACTCAAGGATA
Organism: Psychrobacter sp. YP14; assembly: GCF_003209315.1. Lineage (NCBI taxonomy): Bacteria > Pseudomonadati > Pseudomonadota > Gammaproteobacteria > Moraxellales > Moraxellaceae > Psychrobacter > Psychrobacter sp. YP14. Next base: position 380,181 of record NZ_CP029789.1, read on the forward strand.
GAGTGGTGACATTGTTTGCAATGAAATCTTCCGTACTAAGGATAAATAATTGTCTTCAAGGGTTAATTGGTTTTAGCCATTAAAGATAACAGTCATGAACAAAGCATCTAGGTTGGTGCAGCGTCATGAAGGGTTAAGGACACAACATGACCTATACTGCGCAGGCTTGCAGGGATAGGGCGCATTACCAGAGCAGGATGCTCGCTATGATTAACTATTCTAGGATGGGGTAGCTAATATAGACTGTCAGGAGGACTAACAGCAAAAGCCGCATAGCGAAAGTTATGCGGCTTTGTTGTGTCTACTGCTTTTATTTGTAGCTTTAGCCTACGATTCAAGGGCTACGATTCGAGCGTGCTGTGAATGGGTAAAATGGCCTCAATAACCAGACCGGAGTGTCCATCTTGGCGATTGTAAGCGACCAGTCTGCCTTGATGCGCGATGACAATGGCTTGAGCTATTGCCAGACCCAATCCATATCCACTGTATTTTTGCGGCGAATTGACAGACGCTGTGGGCGTTTGACTTAAGCGCTCTCGTGACGCACTAAGGCGCACAAACGGCTGAAAAATGCGTTGTAAATCGGTGTCTGCAACCCCATCACCAGCATCCATCACTTGCAGTTTTATGGCTGGGTTTTTTGTCTTTTCATCGATGATTGACTGCAGCACCACAGTCACGACTGAATTTGGTGCTGTGTGAGTATAGGCATTACGGATAATGTTCTCAAATGCGCTGTGTAGCTGCTCTTGATCACCTAGTAGGGTGTAAGCTGTAGCTTGACGGCTGATTGCAGCTGATCGTGATTCATGACTTGAGCTGACAGCCGAGGGCTTAGGGTGTGAGGACGTACTGAGGCCTAAGATAGTGGATGAGGTTTGCCACTGCCAGGTGACCCTTTTATCTTGAAACTCAAAGCAAACATCTTCTCTTATTTCATCGAGCAGTGCATACAAGTTCACTGGCTGATAGGCTTCAATATCCAAAGCATACTGACGCATCTGTAGTGACTGAATACGAATGATGTGCTCGATAAGCTCATTCATCCGTGCTGACTCTTTTTCGATTCGATCCAAATAATGACTGGCCTCAGGCGCAAAGTCGCGCGTGAGTTCTGTGGCCACCTCTAATCGAGCCAGCGGCGAGCGCAGCTCATGAGATATGTCACTGAGCATCTGCTTACGCGCAAGCTCACTGTCAGCTAGGCGAGTCGATAGCTTAGAGACATCCTTAGCCAGTGCCCCAAGCTCATCATTGCCCAAGTCGGTCAGCTCCTCACCAGCCTTAAATCGGCCTTCACTCATTAAGTGCACCGCCTTTTGTAATCTATGAATACGGCGGGTGAGTGCCTGACTGAGCCAATAACACACTAAAATACTAAACACCAAAATAAGCACCACTCGGATTAAAGTATGGTCCTTACGCAGTGAAGCCAAATCACGCAGCGACAATCGAGGCTGCAGCTGCACGGTGTAAGTTTGACCACTGGCAGAGGTCACGGTAGTGTCTTGAAGCTCTGGGTAATTTAGCACGTCTGCGCTTACCTGCTGCCAAGATGGCTCAGATAAGGGGGGTGGTAATTCTGGAGGTGGTCTGCTATCAGAGTCCCTATCTGGCGGGGAAGGAGGGCCTAAAGGCTCATGCTCAGAGCGAAAGCGGCCAAACTTTGGAAATAAAATTTGTCCTTGTTGATCGATAATACGCATTTGCGCCATGAGCCGGCGCTCATCACGATACAGTTGGCGTACTGTGTCTAAATCATCCTCGCTTAACGCCGCCATAGTATTTTGACGAGCAACAAGCAAGCGTGCTATCTGTAATTGCATCCGGTTATTGAGCTCTTTGGCATTCATCCAGCGTTCAATACCCACAGACAGGGCTGAGGTCAGCAGCAAGATGGTGAGCATGCTCAAAAAAAGCCACCAAAATAAGGTTAGGGGCTGGTTAAGCTTATGATGCAAAGGTGGTTTGGTAGTAGGGTTACTCATGAAAACCTACGGATTAAGAGACTAGAGAGCTAAAAACATCAAAAAATAAAAGCAGTGACTTTAGATGTAGGGTGAATGGACGCCAACATAAAGCCGTAACCGGTAGCATAAGATTATAAAACCAGTTGGTAGCCTTTACCGCGCACCGCTTTTATTGGGTCTTCATGATAAGGTTGTAGTTTTTTTCTAAGCCGTGAGACATGCACATCTAGGCTTCTATCTAAAGGCTGTAGCTCGCGTTGTAGCACAGTTTGCGACAACCACTCCTTACTTGCCACATTGCCTTGCTGCTGTAATAAGGCCACCAACAGGTCAAACTCAGTTCCGGTTACTTGCAGCGTCTCGCCATCTACCGTGCAGATACGGTGCACTTGATCCAACTGTAGGCGCTCATGCTCCAGCGGTACAATATCACTTTGCTGCATAGTGGTGCGTTTGATAACAGCATTGATGCGAGCCAACAACTCACGTGGATTACAAGGCTTGGCAATATAATCATCTGCGCCCAGCTCAAGGCCAATGATACGGTCAATTTCATCACCTTTAGCCGTGAGCATAATAACGGGCGTCTGGGTCAGGGTCGGTAATTGACGCAGCACATTTAACCCATCAATCTTGGGCATCATGATGTCTAACACGATTAAATCATAAGGCTGAGATCTTATCTTATTGAGCACCTGTTCCCCGTCATAAGCGCAGTCACAGCGGATACCGTGATTGGTCAAGTACTCCTGTAACAAATCGGTCAGCTCTTTATCGTCATCGCCTAATAAAATATGTGTCATACAAAATTCCTAAAAAGTGAGTCAATAAGCGTCTACAAAAAGAGGCTTGTCTGAGCAAAACCGCAAAATCAGCCTGTGCCTAGAATACTAAACATGGCTCTTAGCACAAGCAAGTGCGATGAGAAGTATTGTTGCAATTGTTACCTTTCTTAAAGTTTCATCAACCTACGTTACGTTGGATTGACTTATTATGGCACACATAGACAGCAGGCCTGCTCTGAGCGACCTGTGTAACCGGCCTATTTAATCACTTATTACGCCAGTTATTTAATGTGTAGCTAACGATGAGACAAGTGCTAGATATTAAGCTTGGCCCACCAACAAATAGTAAATTATGGAGATTCATATGAAAAAATTCGTACTAGGTTCAGTATTGGCCCTATCAGGTAGTTTGGCAATGGTAGGCTGCACGCAAGCCAGCGCTGTTTCAGAGTCACAAGCCAATCCAGCCACTCAAATGCAGCATAAACAAGGTGGCCATGGTCAGTATAAAGGCCATAAAGGTGGCCATGAAATGGGCCGTATGGGCAAAAAAGGTGCAGGTTTTGAGAAGCTAAACCTAACTGAGCAGCAAAAAGCACAGATGCAGGCTTTAAGAAAAGCGCAAATGGAAAAACGTCAAGGTGAGCGTGCACAGCGTCAAGCACAGATGCAGCAGACCCGTGCTCAAACCGAAGCTTTGATTAACAGTCCTACTATCAATGCCACTGCCTTAAACACGCTAGCCGATCGGCAGGCGGCCATTGCTAAGCAGCAGTTCGTTGAGCGCATTCAAGCTCAGCACGCAATGGCACAAATCTTAACCCCTGAACAAAAAGCGACGCTAAAACAGATGCGTGAAGAGCGTCAAGCTAAGTTCAAAAACAAAGCCAAAGGCGAGCACAAAGGCCAAACCGCTCAATAATTAAGGTTAGACAATGGGATTAACTGAGCTCATTGGGTTAATTTTGATACAATCTAGCTAACAAAAAGCGATCCTCGGATCGCTTTTTGTGGTATCTGACCTGAGTCAGCTTAGATCTGATAGCTTAGACAGTGGCCTAAGTGGTGCTTGGCTTAAGCGTCACGTGCCACGCTGGCTTGTAGCGCTGGTGGTAAGTCCAATACGTGTAACTGCTGCGCCTGCTCAAGCTGTTCTGGACGCGCCACTACTAAGGCCTCATAGCCTGAACCATCGGCCAAATCAATGGCATTAACCACTTGAATTTTGTCCAAGCTCTCGCCTGCTTTGGGGGCAGCTCCTGTGCCTTTTACTCGGTGCAAGAAGGCTTTTGGCGCCGCTTTAAAGTAAATACGGGCGATGACCTCTTGGCCCAAATAACAGCCTTTGTCGTAGTCTACGCCGCCACGCTGATGCAAGCGTAGCTCTTGCGGCTGAAATAACGTCTGAGTTGCCTCAGTAATCCAGTAGTTACCAGTAGCGATACTGGCAGACATCCAATCGGTCATGTTCTGCTCATCAGCGTTTTCGCTAAAGGTGGGCTGTGCTTGTCCTGCTTCATCCCCCACATAGGGATAGATGTCGATGGGCTCTGAGATAGTAAATTTAGAGAAGGCACCAAATTTTTTTAGATGCGCCTGAAGCGGTGCTAAGCAATCACTGCTGATGACGATATCAAATTGTTTGTCATCTTGTTTTTTTATCCAAAGTCCAAATTCAATGCGGCCTTTGAGATTGGCGATGGCCGCCGGCTGATAGCTTGCAGTGAGCCTATTAACGTTTACTGTGATCTGGCTTTGAAGAAATTTTGCAGCATCATCACCTTGTAGCGTGATTTGCTTAAAGCTTAAGTTACTCATAACTCTATCCTTTTTAGTAGATGTCTTATTTAGTGAACTGGATTTAATAGATATTTTGTTTGAGGTTTAATCAGCTGTGTACTGGCATCTTTTATTATAAGCGTTTTAATGGGTAATGACAGTTTGGGGTATTGAGAGATTAATTTTGGCAACGCTGAGATATTTCAACCGCTGTTTGAGCAAAATTTTGTGGTTTGCGCTACAATACTAAGCGAAATTAATTCAATGATTCAAATGAGGATAAAATGAGCTTACCTAATTGCCCTAATTGTGATTCTGATTTAACGTATGAAGATGGCGCTTTATTGGTGTGTCCTATGTGTGCCCATGAATGGACAGCTGCCGAAGCAGACGGTAACAGTGCAGAGACTGAAAACGTTATCCGTGATGCCGTAGGTAATGAGCTACAAGATGGCGACGCTGTAACTGTTATCAAGGACTTAAAGGTAAAAGGGTCATCGACACCGCTTAAAGTGGGAACCAAAGTAAAAAGTATTCGTCTCATCCATGACGCGCCTGATGATCATGACATCGACTGCAAAGTAGAGGGCTTTGGTCAAATGAAGCTTAAGTCATCTGTGGTGAAAAAAGCCTAGTTTTAACTGCCTTATCGTGTCATGACAGGCACCGATACTTATACCCTCAAAAAACCTCGTTACGATGAACTGACCCCCAAATCTTGGACGGTTTAGTTCAGTCTTGGCGAGGTTTTTTAGTTGTCGTATCTGATTGTCTAGTATTACAAGCTTAAAATTTAGCAAACAACTTGGCAGCAGAGGGCACATCGCTTTCAAAGACACACAGGCCTAAGCCGCTAGGGCCATGATTGGCTAAGGATATGGCGGATACTGGCAATACCGCAATGTCTGTCACGCCTGTTTTTTGCTTGAGCATCGCAATAAAACGGCTATCTAAATCGGGTCGTCCGGCGCTTAGGACATAAGCGAAAGAATCGGCGCGCGGTATCACGTTTTCAAACTGGTTGACCATATATTCAAAGGCTTTGTCTATTTTGCGGATTTTGCTAATCGGCACCACGTCACCTGCATCAGAGACTTGCAACACCGGCTTGATGCTAAATAAATTGGCAAAAAATCCTGCTGTGGTAGACACCTTTTTGTTTTTTATTAAGTAGGATAAATCATCGGCAGCAAATAGCATATGATGGCTGCGGCGTAGGGCATCTAAGCGTGAGGCGATGTCTTGCATAGCATAGTTTTGCTGCATCAAATAATCTGCTTCTAAGGCAAGTAGCGCTTCACACGCATTCAAATCCTTAGTGTCATAGACGTAGATGTCCATGCTGTCTTTAAAGCTTTGGGCGACCTCACTGATAATCTGATAGCTGTCACTAACCTGTGATGATAAGGTGGTGATAAACACCTCCTTTACGCCTTTATTTTGTAAGCCGCTTAGCATCATAGCCACTTCATGCGCAGGCGCTGGAGAGGTGTGTACTGGGGAATGGCTCACCTCATTCATAAGATGCTGCAAGCGCTCGCTACTGATATTTTTTCCATCAATAAATTCAACATTATTGACGTGTATGCGCAACCGAATAAGCTCAATGTTATGTTTGATATCCATATCATCAAGCCCAGAGGAGGATGTGCTTAAAACAATGCGACTCATAGGGGCACCTAGTATTTCCATAATCGAGATAAAGCGCTCATTGCTTTGGATTATAGAGGGTTAAATTCAGTTCGCATAGAGGCAACACCAAGCAGCCATACTCATTATCAGCATTTCATTGGCTTCTAGCTGCTTAACGACGCTATGTTAGCGGTTAAAATTTATCTTGATAGTTTAAACCATAAAATTTTTAAGGGTTTAGTTGAGGTAAGCATAAAACATGTAATGAGTAGTAGAATTTGATAATAGCCACTATAAATACTTGCTATAATAATTAAATAAAACTATGTAATGTTTTTTTTAAAGCTAACAGCAAGGGGCGACTATGTCAAAAAAAAGTAATAAGTCTGAGAAAATTAGCGACGCTTATGTGACCAATCCCAAAAAGATTGAAAAGTATGAAACCCAAAAGAAAAAAGACAGCTCACGTATAAAGACCAAAGAAGTCATTGATCAGGTACTGCTAAAACAACTAGCAGAGGGCAATATCGAAGCGATATCAGATCGCATTCAATCGCTCATTCATGATGCTTCTCCAGATGACCTAGAAAAGCTAAAAAATCTATTTGCCAATCATGCGTTGGCCAATGCTGTCAAAACAGGCACCAAAAGAGACGATGAGTTATCTGATAACTGGCGTGAAGGCGGCTATCCTTATAAAAACCGCTTATCGCGTAAAAACTACGAAAAACAAAAGTATCACCTGCAAGTTGAGCTCTTAAAGCTACAAAAATGGGTGCGTGAAAATGACAAAAAAGTGGTCATTATCTTCGAGGGGCGTGATGCGGCCGGTAAAGGCGGCTCTATCAAGCGCTTTATGGAGCATTTAAACCCTCGTAGCTCACGAGTTGTGGCCCTAGAAAAACCCACCGAGCGTGAGATGGGGCAGTGGTACTTCCAGCGCTATGTGCAGCATTTGCCCTCAGCTGGAGAGATGGTGTTCTTCGACCGCTCATGGTACAACCGCGCTGGCGTTGAGCGGGTAATGGGCTTTTGTACGGAAGAAGAGTACGCTACTTTTATGCGCCAAACTCCTGAGTTTGAGAAACACTTAATTGACTCGGGCATTCATTTAATCAAGTTTTGGTTCTCAGTGAGCCGTGATGAGCAGCGTCGCCGCTTTGCTCAGCGTGAAGCGCATCCCTTAAAGCAGTGGAAGTTATCTCCCATTGATTTGGCTTCCCTGGATAAATGGGATGAATACACTTTGGCCAAAGAAGCCATGTTCTATAATACTGACACCGCAGAATCCCCTTGGATTGTCATCAAGTCAGATTGTAAAAAACGTGCCCGTCTTAATGCCATGCGCTATGTGTTAAATAGACTTCCCTACGATGGCAGAGACAAGAGTCAGGTGGGGAATGTTGATCCGCTTATTGTCGGTCGTGCAGGTGCATTATATGAATTGGGAGAAAAATCGGACCTAGAGATTTAACACAAATTGGTCGAAGTCCCACCACCTTACAGGTGGTGGGATGAAGGCCATAAGATAAATATGATAGATACGATAAAAGATTAAATTCGCCCGTATCTGAGTCAACACAGCAATTGGCCAAGCCCAGCAGCTGGCTTAAAGCTGGGTCTCAGGTAGGCTGATGCTGTCACAGAGCCCCATATCCCACTGATGATGGCTGACCACAATAAGTAGGTTTTGCTGTTGATGCTCACGCAAGTTTTGCCACAGCTGTGCTCTGGTAGGCGCATCAAGACCTGCAAAAGGCTCATCTAATAATAGTACGCGGCGCGGCTTTAACAGCAGACGCGCTAAAGCAATGCGGCGTGCTTGCCCGCCTGAGATGGCGGCACCATATTCGCCCAAAGCGGTGTCCAGCCCTTGTGGCTGCGCTTGTAGCCAGCCCAGTAGTCCCACCTTATCTAAGGCGGCGATTAGCTCTTCATCACTGGCTTCAGGTTTGCCTAGGCGCAGGTTGGCCGCCAAGCTTTGATCAAAGATATCAAGCTGCTGTCCTAAGTAGCCCAATTGGTCTTGCCAGTCATACTCAAACCAGTTTTTACCATTTAACTGAATCTCACCTGACTGCAGCGGCAGCTCACCAGCTAAGGCCTGCAGCAGGGTCGATTTACCACAGCCAGAAGGGCCTTTGATAATCAACGGCGTACCTGAGTTGACCGTGACACTCACCTCTTTTGCTCCGACTAAGGCCCCTTCAATCTTTGCTGAGACATAAATCAGCTCAGCTTGTAACGGCGCTTGGGGTAAGCGGTGCAGCGGCTTGGGTGCAGAGGTAGAAACCGTGTCAGTGTCAGTGTTAATGTTAATGTTAATGTTAATGTTAGCTTGATTGGGGGTAAGGGTCGGCCTTGAGCTTGATAACAAATCATTTAGCCGGTCTTTGGCAGCGATACTATTGCCTAAAGCCAAATAATGCTGACCCAGCGGCACGACAATCTCTTGAATACCGAGCAGCCCCAAGGTCACTGCCAATACCAATGGCACCTCAATCACCGATTGCAGCTTAGGCAGCAAGGTTGTCTCAGAGCCGCCTTGAGTGACGCTATAGATGGCGAACAATACGGTCAGCACTGCCAAATAAAACAGCCACTGAATCAGTAGCATATATACAGAGCGGCGCTTTTGGGCTTGCCATTGTAGTTTTTGAAGCTGATTGTCTTGTGCCACATAGCCTTGAGTTTGCGTCTGCCACTGCTGCCAAAGTAGCAGCTGGGTGATAATGGCCAGCGGCGATAGCAGCTGCTGGCGACGTGCTTCAGAGACTTGAGATAACTGCTTGGCCTGAGCGATGCCGTTATAACTGGCCAGTAAGGCAATCACTAGGCTTAAAGCCAGCAGCACATAAATAATGAGCTTAAAGCTTGACGCAATCGGAAGTGCCCAGCCTATAAAAACCCCCAATAGCAATACGCTTAAGCCGCCAATCAGCCAAGGCGAGATAACGCGTAAGATAAATTCGTCCAACTTATCGATGTCGCTGACCAATCGGTGCATATATTGTGAGGCTTGTAGGGCACTGCGCTGCTGAGTAAGCGGTAGTGCAGCTAAGCGGTTAAAAAAGCGAAGGCGCAGCGTTTTTAATAAATCAAACACCGCATGGTGTGACACCATCAGCTCGCCATAGCGCCCAGCGGTACGTGCCATGGCCAGCATCCGGATAATACCGGCCGGCAGCATATAATTAAAGCTGTGCGAGCCGACTGCAATCATTCCGGCCAGCGCCGCACCCGTAATAAACCACCCAGAGATCATCAGCAGCGCTATCATAGATAATGCAGTGATCAGCCCTAAGCCCCAAGAGATGAGCCATAAGTCAAACGAGGGCTTGAACATATCCCGAAGACGAAAAGCAGGGGTGTGGCGGGCTGCGCTATCAAGCTCGCTGTGTGAGCGGATCGGATGTTTACTCATGGTCTGCTCCTTGTGCCACACTTGCTGTAACCGGAGCGCTGATGGCAATCACCTTATCCAGCCAAGGCAGCTGCTCTTTGGCGTGGGTGACCCAAATCACCGTTTTGCCGAGGCTCACGTGCTGCAAAAGCTGATGAATGCGCTGCGCCGTATCAGGATCTAGATGTTCGGTAGGCTCATCAAGCAGCCACAAGCTGTCGTTTCTTAATAACAACTGAGCGATGCCCAGCCGCTGCTGTTGTCCCCCAGATAATCCCTGTCCTCGTTCACCTAACAAGGTGTCCATGCCTTGTGGTAGTCGTTCAATTAATGACCACAGCTCAACTTGTTTGAGTACTTCAATCAACTGAGCATCGCTGGCATCAGGATTGGCAAGACGTAGGTTCTGAGCAATGCTTAGCGGCATCAGCGCCACTTGCTGAGCCAAATATCCAAGCTTTTGGCGCAACTGCTCCGGCGCGATGTGCTGTAAGTTTTGACTAAAATTCTCAGCAGCATTATAAAGGGTGATATCACCTTGGTAGCTGACAAAGCCCATCAAAGCCTGTAACAGGCTTGACTTACCGCTGCCGCTTTCGCCCACTAAGGCCACGCGCGCTCCCGGCTCTATCTCTACCGTTAACGGCGCCAGACGGCTGCGATATACAGCAGCCGTACAGTCATTATCAGCTAAGGGCGCTGAATCTTCCTGTGGCGCTTGGATATCCACCACCGCTGTCTGAATACTAACCTTACTTAACTGTAGGCCAAAGCTTTGTGGTAATGTCGTGGTAGAAGTAGGGGGTGTGTTTGGCTGTTGAGGGATAACGACAGCATTGGTAGATTCGGCCGCGTTAATAATAGGCAGCAAGCTTTGGACAGCGCCTTCTGCTTCAGCTTTGGCGTGATAGTCTGCGCCCAGTTGACGCAGCGGTACATAAAACTCAGGTGCCAGCAGCAAGATGAATAAGGCACCGAAGTAAGGTACTGGCACATCACCTTTATCCCACGGCAAAATGCCCATTAGCCCAAAGCCTAAATAGACCGCGACCAAGGCAATGCTGAGCGCTGCCAAAAGCTCAAGCACCGCCCCATTTAAAAAGGCAATCTTTAACACATCCATGGTGCGGCGGCGATAGTCTTCGCTGCTTACAGCCAAATCATGCTCAGCAATAGGTGTCGCCTGTAACCGCTTAAGGGTGGGCATACCGCGGATCCAGTCCAAAAACCGGCCGCTTAATTGCGACAGGGCGCCAAACTGAGCGGCGCTTTTGCGGGCAGTTAAATGCCCAATTAAAATCATAAATATAGGCACCAAAGGCGCGGTCATCAATAACAAGGCTGCGGCAAATTTGCTTTGCCAAGCCACAGCGACAAGCAAGATGAGTGGGGTGCTGACCGTGACTTGTTTTTGGACACTAAAGCGGCTGATAAATCCATCTAAGGCATCGGTCTGATCAATGATTTGGCTAGAGAGGCTGCCATCACTGCCGAAGTGGCGCAGATTGGGTCCAAGCTTGGCCATAGTGATAAGTAGCGAGCTGCGTAAATCACTGCGTACTTGTAAGCTTGCCTGAGTGCTGAGCAGCTCACGGCCAGTATTGAGCAGTGGGCGCAGGGCAAAGCAGATGATCAGCCCCACAAACCAGCTGCCCGACACCCCGCTTGATAACGGCACTTGATTAAAATAGTTGCTCAACCAATGGCTAAATAAACTGGCCAATAACCACGCTTGCCACACAAATAATAAGCTGCTGATAACCGTCAGCAGCCACGCCATCGTTAACGGGCGACGCACTGTATTTACCAGCTTTTTTAAAAAGTCTTTTTCGGCAGTAGAAAGTGTTGCCATAGTGTCATCAATCTTAGGTAAGAAAACAGAAAGTTACTAAATACAAAACATAAAAGAGAAGGGCGTAAATTAGGTATAACATTTACCAATTATTGTAAGCTTACTGCAATCAAAAGCAAATGTAGCCACTGTGTGCTAATGTATCTAAGTTATTGATAATATAAGAGTGTAGAAAATTTAATAATTATTAGCCGAAGTCGCAGATACATAAAAGGCCAAACCAGCCCTAGCGAAACATTATATAATTATGTATTATATCCCCAGATTAATTCCATAATTAAACTATGGTTTTCAAAGAATGAGCCGTTCAGCTCATTGTCTGGCCAACAATCAAGTTAAGTTTCTTAAATAGTATTGATAAATATATTTTATCAGTACCCAAGCTGTATAGGCGTATAGTGTAGTAAAAGGTTTGCCTGTTTACCATTTGAGTTTAGTAAGGTGAGTGGGTAATGTTTTAGTATTTTCCTGACATCTAACGATTCTGAAAGATGTTAAAAATTATGGGTAACGCAGGATTGATCACTCAGTTGGTTTTTAGTGCATAGTAGGATGAGTAATTAGGGCGGATGAGCAAGGATGTGAGTGGACAGTGGGCCCTATGTTGTGCAGCTCAAATGATGGTGTGAATTAGTCCTTCTTTTTAGGAGGTTTGGTATGATTACTGAACATCTCGTTGATATATCCCGCTTGCAATTTGCGGTAACAGCGCTTTACCACTTTTTATTTGTTCCGTTAACCTTGGGTATGGTTTGGATTCTGGTGATTATGGAATCCGTCTATGTCACAACCGGTAATCCAATCTGGAAGGACATGACCAAATACTGGGGGAAGCTCTTTGGTATTAACTTCGCTTTAGGGGTGACCACAGGGATTACCATGGAGTTCCAGTTCGGGACCAACTGGGCCTATTATTCTCATTACGTTGGGGACATCTTCGGTGCGCCACTGGCCATTGAGGGCCTTATGGCCTTCTTCTTAGAGTCTACCATGGTGGGCCTATTTTTCTTTGGTTGGGATAGACTCTCGCGCGCTCAGCATTTGATTGTCACTATGCTAATGGCGCTTGGTACCAACTTGTCTGCGCTGTGGATATTGATTGCCAACGGCTGGATGCAAAGCCCTGTAGGCGCATCATTTAGCTACGAAACCATGCGTATGGAGATGGACAGCTTCGCAACCATCTTATTTAACCCTGATGCCCAAAACAAATTCGTACATACGGTATCAGCCGGTTATGTCACCGCCTCTATGTTCGTTTTATCCATCTCAGCTTTATACCTACTACGCAAACGTGACGTGCCTTTTGCCAAGCGTAGCTTTCAGGTAGCCTCAGCCTTTGGTATGGCTTCAATCTTAAGTGTTATCGTGTTGGGTGATGAATCAGGCTACTCTATTGGCGCCGCTCAGCAAACCAAGATGGCGACCATTGAAGCCATGTGGCACACCGAGCCTGCCCCTGCGTCCTTTAACCTGATTGCAGGTATTAATGAAAAAGAGCAAAAAAACGATTGGCAAATCCAAATTCCTTATGCGATGGGCATTATCGGTACGCGATCTTTAGATAAAGAAATCCCAGGTATTCATGAGATTAAAGAGGTCAACCGAGGCCGCATTATGAATGGGATGCAGGCAGTGGACTTACTTGAGCAGCTACGTGAAAATCCACAAGATGCCGCCTTAAAGACCCAGTTTGAAGCGGTAAAAGAAGACCTAGGCTTTGGCTTATTGCTTAAAAAATACACCGAAGATGTCACTCAAGCTACCCCTGATATGATCCAAAAAGCAGTGGATGACACCATTCCAGCGGTGAAGCCTATGTTCTGGTCATTCCGTGGTATGGTGGGGCTAGGCTTCTTGATGCTGGCGTTATTTGCAGTGAGCATGTGGCATACCATTAAAGGCAACTTTGCAGAAAAAACTTGGCTATTAAAGTGGGCGGTAATTATGTTGCCTGCACCTTGGATTGCCATTGAGCTTGGTTGGTTCGTGGCCGAGTATGGCCGTCAGCCTTGGACTATTTATGGGGTACTTCCGACCTATTTATCAGTAACTAACTTCAGTGTGGCCAACGTTTATGGCTCATTGGCAGGCTTTGTCGGTTTTTATACCATCTTGCTAATTATCGAAGTCTATCTGATGGTGAAGTATGTCAAGCTAGGCCCAGCCAGTTTAGGCACCGGCCGTTATGATGGGGAAACCCCACGTAATGTGACCCCAGTGCATAGCAATAAGGAGGTCAACGATGTTATTTGATTATGCAACTTTAAAATTAATCTGGTGGCTATTGGTTGGCGTATTGCTTATCGGCTTTGCCATTATGGATGGTCACGACATGGGCGTAGGCTCCTTACTGCCTTTCGTTGGTAAAAACGATGACGAGCGCCGTGTGGTAATTAACAGTATCGGTGCTCACTGGGAAGGCAACCAAGTGTGGTTTATTACCGCCGGTGGTGCACTGTTTGCCGCTTGGCCTATGGTTTATGCTTTAGCTTTTAGTGGGTTTTATTGGGCGATGATGGCGGTACTTTGGGCGCTGTTCTTCCGTCCTGTGGGCTTTAAATACCGCAACTTGGTCAAGGATCAAAGATGGCGTAATGCTTGGGACTGGGGTCTGTTTGTCGGCTCGTTTGTGCCAGCAGTGGTCTTTGGTGTGGCCTTTGGTAACTTATTCTTAGGCGTGCCTTTTAGCTTCGATCAAATGATGCGCTCTACCTACACAGGTAGTTTCTTCCAGCTATTAAACCCCTTTGCTTTATTGTGTGGTCTGGTCAGTGTGACCTTATTAATCATGCAAGGCGGCGCATATTTAGCACACCGTACCGAAGGCGTTATCCAAGATCGCACGGTCAAATACGCGATGATTTCAGCGATAGTCATGGTGGTGTTGTTCGTGGGTGCAGGCGTGTGGATCCAATCTATTGATGGCTACGCGATTACCTCTCAGATTGATCCAGCTGCTTTGGCCAATCCTTTGACCAAAGAGGTGGTGGTACAGCCGGGTGCATGGATGGCAAACTATGCAAAATACCCAATGGCTTGGGCTTTTCCAGCACTTGGTATCATTATGCCACTATTGACCGCTGTGCTCTTAAAAGCGCGTAAGACATTGACCGCTTTTGTTACCTCAAGCTTGGCCATTGTTGGGGTTATCATGACCGCAGGCGTCTCACTATTTCCGTTTATCATGCCATCATCGACTACCCCCAATGCCAGCTTAACCATCTGGGACAGTGTCTCAAGTCACTTAACGTTAATGGTGATGTTGTATGTCGTGGTGCTGCTACTGCCCATAGTGGTGTTCTATACCAGCTGGGCGTATAGCGTGATGCGCGGTAAAGTAACTGTGGCCTATATTCGCGAAAACGATCACACTTCGTACTAAGCTATCTACTTATCTAGGAGAAAATTATGTGGTATTTTGCATGGATATTAGGGCTTGGATTCGCTGTGTTATTGGCGATTGTCAATGCCGTTTGGCTTGAGCATGAGCAAGGCCGCCTTGACTCTTATAAACCTAAGCCTAAACCGAGTGAAAACCCAAATTTGAACAAAACGCTTAAATAAGCGCTAAGCTCAAATAAAGGTTAAATCGACAAAGATACAAAGTGGGCTCATCAGAGCTCACTTTTTTTTGTTAAGATAGTCAACATAAGTATTGATGCCCTTTTTTTAGCCCCTGTTTTTAGAACCCGTAACCTTTAAAATCAAAAAAGATAATAAGGTTTTTTTATCCATAAAATTAAGAGTGACTGTGATGAGTGAGACTATGAATATAAAAATGAGTACAAAGAACGAACAACTTTTTTTGCAAGCCAAAAAACACATTCCAGGTGGGGTAAACTCTCCTGTGCGCGCTTTCGCTGGCGTGGGCGGCACACCAGTATTTATGCACAAAGCAGCGGGTAGCAAAATCTATGATACCGAAGACAATGAGTATATTGATTATGTCGGCTCATGGGGCCCTATGATCTTGGGTCATGCCCATCCTAAAGTGATTGAAGCGGTAAAAGCTGCGGCCGATGATGGTCTAAGCTTTGGTACCCCAACCACGTTTGAGACCTCAGTGGCGGACATCATTTGTGATATCGTTCCAAGCGTTGAGATGATTCGTATGACCAGCTCTGGCACAGAGGCCACCATGAGTGCCATTCGTTTGGCTCGTGGCTACACTGGCCGTGACAAGATTGTTAAATTTGAGGGCTGTTATCATGGTCACTCAGACAGCCTATTGGTAAAAGCGGGCTCTGGCATGTTAGATATTGGCGAGCCTACCTCACAAGGGGTGCCTGCAGACTTTGCCAAGCACACCATCACCTTGCCATACAATGACCCACAAGCGATTAAAGACTGCTTTGAGAAATGGGGTGATGAGATTGCCTGTGTGATTGTTGAGCCTATTGCGGGCAACATGAACATGATCGTACCGAGTCAAGAATTCCACGATACTTTACGTGCGCAGTGTACTCAAGGCGGCGCTGTGTTGATTTTTGATGAAGTAATGACGGGCTTTCGCGTGGGCCTAAAAGGCGCGCAAGCACACTTTGGTATTGAGCCAGATTTAACCTGTTTTGGTAAAATCATCGGTGCTGGCCTGCCAGTAGGTGCCTTTGGCGGTAAGCGTGAAATCATGGAGTGTATAGCACCTATGGGCGGCGTGTATCAAGCAGGTACGCTGTCAGGCAACCCATTGGCGATGCGTGCCGGTATCGCTATGTTTGAAGATTTAACTGTGGAAGGCTTCTATGAGGGCGTGGCTGATAAAGTCACTTATCTGGTAGAGGGTATCCAAGCCGCGGCACACAAGCATGGCATTAAGCTACGCTCAACTAAGCTTGGCGGTATGTTTGGCCTGTTCTTCGTCAAAGATGAGGCCACGGGTGTTCCCCAAAACTTCGATGAGGTGACCGCTTGTGATATGGATAAATTTAACACTTTCTTCCATGGTATGTTAGATCGTGGTATTTATCTGGCACCATCGGCTTATGAAGTGGGCTTTATGTCTTCAAAACACACGACCGAAGACTTAGATGCGACCATCAAAGCCGCTGATGACGTGTTCGCTGAGATGTCAGCTGCGTCATAAATCGCTGATGCGCTGTTGGGCCTTTTTTGTTCTAGTCGCTTGCATGTTTTTTGCGGATTGGAATAAAAAAGGCTTTTTTTTTAAAGCGGTAATAGGCGCTTTGAAAAAAGGATTTTTGCTTAAATGTAAATGGACTTGGCCAATTATATTAAGACTTTGGTAGAATGGGGCAAGGCTTCGTTCTAGATTGGTATAATTGGCCCATAGCGCTGATTTAAAACTGCCGAAATAGGGCATGATTTAATTCAAAACATGATTTAATTCAAAAATAGCCACTAACTTTTAATCGTTGCATTCACTTAAGGTAAGACACCCGCCTATGCCAAATAACTTTTTAGCGAATGATGAACTCATGGCGGCCATTGATATTGGCTCAAACAGCTTTCACCTTGCTATTGCTCGCTTAGATCATGGAGAGGTGCGCAAAATTGCCTCTATGTCTGAAAAAGTGCAATTGGCTGCCGGCCTGGATAAAAATAAAATCTTGAGCGAAGACGCTCAGCAGCGTGGACTAGAGTGCTTGGCCAGGTTTATGGGGCGGCTTGATTCAGTATCGCCTGATAGACTGCGTATTGTCGCCACCAACGCCTTGCGTCAGGCCAAAAACTCTGATGAATTTATCCGCCGTGCGAATGAAATCTTACCAAAGCCCATTGAAATCATTGCTGGACGAGAAGAGGCACGCTTGATCTATTTGGGTGTGTCGCACACCAATGCCAGTAGTGATAAGCGCTTGGTCATTGATATCGGTGGGGGCTCAACTGAGTTTATCATTGGTCAAGAGTTCGATCCGTTATTGACCGAAAGTCTACAAATGGGCTGTGTGGCCTATACCCAGTGGTTCTTTGAGTCTGGCGATATTACCGAAAGCGCTTTTCAAGAAGCCATAGCCGATGCGCGCAAAGAGATTTTACGCATTAGCACCACCTATCAAAGAACCGGCTGGACCAGTGTGGTGGGCTCAAGCGGTACGATTAAAGCTGTGCGTAATGTCTTGGTCTCTCAAGGTTGGTCGGATGAGCAAGAGCGCATTACCTACCAAGGTGTGAAAAACCTACAAAAGCATTTACTAAAAATTGGCCGTGTAGAAGACATTGATTTAGAAGGGGTAAAAGAGCACCGTAAAGCAGTATTCCCTGCTGGTGTGGCGGTGCTGCGTGCGGCGATGAAGGTGCTGGGTATTGAAACCATTGCCTACTCAGATGGGGCGCTGCGTGAAGGGGTGATGTATGATATGCTCGGCCGCTTCGCTAGTGAAGATGTGCGTGATCGCAGCGTACAGGCATTAATTGAGCGCTATTCTGTTGATAAAAGACAAGCTCAGCGCGTGGTGAAAAGCTGTGAGAACCTCTATGATCAGACCCATGACGCTTTAGGGCTAAGCGGCGAAGACAATGACCTGCTACGCCGCACCGCTTATTTACATGAGATTGGTCTGGCAATCAGTCATAGCGGCTATCATCATCACAGCGCCTATTTGCTGCTGCATTCAGATATTCCTGGATTCTCCCAAGTGGATCAAGGCCGAATGTCACAGTTGGCACGCAATCACAGACGCAAACTAAAAACCGAAAATTTTGAACAAGCGCTGGAAGTAGGGGGCCCGAGTTTGGTATATTTGTGCCTCTTATTAAGGCTGGCCGTGTTGGTACATCGTAGCCGTAATGATCTAGATAAAAGTGCGCTCAAACTGACAGTTATTGATAAAAATCACTGGCAAGTTAGTGTAGAATCGGACTCCGAAGACTATGCGTTACTGGTATTTGATCTAAAAGACGATATTGATCAATTTAAGAAGTGGGGCGTTGAGCTTAGTGTGACTTGTGCTGGCGCCTACTAATTCATCAAACATCACACTATAAAATAATATAATTATAATTTAAGGATAAATCATGAGTTCTGTTTGGGAAAGTGTTGGACTGGCAAGGCATGCAAAGCGCCCGCTATTTTTAGACTATGTGAGTCAGCTATTTACTGAGTTTGATGAGCTGCATGGCGACCGAGCTTTTGCTGATGATAGAGCCGTTATAGGCGGGCTGGCCCGTTTTAATGGTGAGCCGGTATTAATTATCGGTCAACATCGAGGTCGCAGCACCCGTGAGCGTATCGCCCACAACTTCGGTATGGCCTATCCTGAAGGCTATCGTAAGGCCATTCGCTTAGTCAAGCTTGCTGAGCGCTTCAACCTACCCGTAATGACCTTTATCGATACCCAAGGTGCTTATCCGGGTGTGGGTGCTGAAGAGCGCGGTCAGGCTCAGGCCATTGCCGAGAGTATTGCCACTTTTAGTAGTCTAAAGACGCCAATTATTGTCACCATTATTGGTGAAGGTGGCTCAGGTGGTGCACTGGCTATCGGTGTGGGTGATAAGGTAAATATGCTTGAGCACAGTATTTACTCGGTCATCTCACCAGAGGGCTGTGCTTCTATTTTATGGAAAACTGCCGAAAAAGCCCCTGAAGCTTCTGAAGCACTGAAGCTCAATGCAAGTAACTTGTATAATATGGGCTTGATTGATGCCATTATTCCAGAAGGGGAAGGCGCGCATGTTGATGCCAAACCAGTTATGGAAAAATTACAAAAACTGCTTACTGAGCAGTTAGCAGAGCTAAAACAGCTAGACAGTGTCAGCTTAGTTGAGCAGCGTTATCAGCGTTTAAAAGGCTTTGACTCTACTTTAAATTTAGTAGAAGGCTAAATTAACTGACGCCATGTGATGACAGCCCATCTGCTTAAGCAAAAGTGAGGTCACAGGCTTTTTTACGGCATTAACATTAGGGTATTAATATCATTAGGGTATTAATATATAGTTAGATGCGTTAAGACAGGCTTAGGCCTGTCTTTTTTTTTGCCTAAAAACCCGTGTTAGAGTAATAAATACAACGGTCTAGGTTATATTTTTAAAATTTTTTAAAATTTAATCGGTATTATTTTAAGTTATTTTAAAATAAAGCTTGCTTAACGGTTCTAATCCACCTATACTGCAGTCCTGCTTGAGAGAAGCCCACAACAAATCATTACCTCGTAGTATTAGCATTAATCCTCCGTTTTAAGATTTACCGTAGTTGCTCAGAGCGTTACCGACCAAATTGGTCATTATGTTTTAAAATTAGGATTATATATATGTCAGATACTATCAAAGGTACAGTAAAGTGGTTTAACGAAGCTAAAGGTTTTGGCTTTATCGCTCCAGAAACTGGTCCAGACGTTTTCGCTCATTACAGCGAAATCGCAAGCTCAGGTTTCAAAACCTTAGCTGAAGGCCAAGAAGTTGAGTTCACCGTAACTCAAGGTGCTAAAGGCCCACAAGCCCACGGTATCACAGCTATCTAATTAGCGATGATGATTTAAAGTGGTGATCATTAAACACTCATTACTTTAGATGAATCAAAAAAAACGAGCCTTTGGCTCGTTTTTTTTCGTCTTAATTATTTATAATCTTCGGTCAAGGCCAAACAGTTTTGAAGATTTTTGTTAATCGTCCTGCCAATATAAATACCGCCTTGTATACTGGTTAGTTAGCATATTGGCCAAATGGCCTTTAGCCAGCCTTTGTGTGAATACGACTCATACAATACAGTAAATATAAGGCGTTATACTAAACTTGGGTTAATAAACACTGTTTTTGGTAATAAGGATTGTTATGCGAAAGATACCGGTTTATAACCACCCCGCTGCGGGTTGGTCGGCGTTGATTGATTCTTCTCGTGTGCTTATGGATTATAAGGCTTTTTTGCGCGGCAGCTTAAGTGTGTTTGGCAGCAACCAGCCCAATGGCGGTTTTGATTGCCCAGGCTGTGCATGGCCTGATCACAAATCGCATAAGACCATAGATGTCTGCGAGACGGGCATTAAGGTATTAGCCAGTGAGGTCATGAGCGCTAAGGCCGATGCTGATTTTTTTGCCAAGCATACCGTCAGCGAGCTGCAAGGCTATAGTGGTCATGAGCTTGAACAAGTAGGTCGTTTGGCTCAGCCCTTACAATACGATGCCAGTCAAGATAGGTATGTCCCCATTGCGTGGGAGGCAGCTTTTGAGCGTGTGGCTGAATACTTACACCGTCTTGAGTCACCGCATCAAGCGATGTTCTATACTTCGGGACGAGTGACCAACGAGCCGGCCTTTTTATTTCAACTGTTTGTTCGCAGCTTCGGCACCAATAACTTACCTGATTGCTCAAACATGTGCCATGAGCCAACCTCAGTAATGCTCAGTCGTCAGCTGGGCGTGGGCAAAGCGACTGTGGTATTAGAAGATTTCGAGCAGGCCAAATTGATATTGATGTTCGGCCAAAACCCGGCTACCAATCATCCTCGTATGCTCGAGATGCTGGCACACGCTCATGAGCAAGGTTGCCGCATAATCTCGATTAATCCGATGCGCGAGCAAGGGCTTAGCCGCTTTAGAAATCCACAAAAAGTGACCCATATGGTCAGTGGTGGCAGTGACCCCATGGTAGATGAGGTCATCCAAATCCAAATTGGTGGTGATGTGGCACTGCTCACGGGCCTTGCCAAATGGCTGATTGAGAATGACAACATAAACCATGAATTTATTGATCAGCATACTTCAGGCTTTGATGCCTTAAAAGCATGGGTTATGACCCAAAACTGGGCAGATATTGAGCGTGGCTGCGGCATTGACCAAGCTAAGATTGTGAGTCTTGCACAGCTGGTGGCGGATAGCCCCGCGACCATTTGCACTTGGGGTATGGGGATTACCCAGCACGTGCAAGGTGATGACAATGTGGCCATGATTACAAACTTGCTGCTTATGATGGGTATGATAGGCATAACGGGTGCCGGCGCTTCTCCGGTACGTGGCCACTCCAATGTGCAAGGCGATCGCACTATGGGTATTCATGAACGCCCATCTCAGGCGCTGTTAGACAGATTACAGCAGGTATTTGAGCGCCCGATGCCACAAGAGCACGGCTACGATGTGGTGTCCGGTGCTAAAGCCATGATACAAAAAAAGATAAAAGTATTTATGAGTATGGGTGGCAACTTCTCAGTGGCTGCGCCTGATACGCATGCCATCCAGCACGCTTTAACTGACAATCAGCTCAATGTCTTTGTGGGTACCAAGCTTAATGAAAGCATGCTGTATCCAGGCGAGGACAGTTTAATTCTACCGTGCTTAAGCCGCACTGAACGCTATATTACTGGCCGCGGAGAGCAGTTTGCCACTATTGAGGATTCGATGTGTCAAGTGGTCAGAACTCAAGGCCGCCTAAAGCCAATGAGCGATCATCTAAAGTCGGAGGCACAGATTGTGGCCGGTATAGCGAACGCCTTTTTTGGTAAAGACACCTCTATTAATTGGTCGATGATGGCAGAAGACTATGATGTGACACGCAATTATATTTCTCAGGCAATCAAAGGCTTTGAGAACTTTAATCAGCGCATTCGTGAAGTGGAGCGCGGATTTCATCTGTATCACCCAGCCCGTCATCATAAGTGGGAGACTGAGTCGGGTAAAGCGCAGTTTGAGGTGCCAAAATACGACATTACGTATGTGGCAGATGAGATGGCCAGCCAAGCAGATACCAAAGCGGATCCTGCCCGAGCGCAGATGGTCTGGCAGCTGACCACAGTACGCAGCCATGATCAGTTTAATACCACCATCTTTGGTCTTGAGGACAGGTATCGTCAGACCACGCATCGTGATGTGCTATTTATGCACCCTGATGAGATAAGCCGTCTGGGTTGGCAAGCGGGTGATAAAGTAGTGGTATCACGAGTCGACAGTCAAGGCGGCGCTCGCAGCTTAGGCCCTTTGGTATTGACCCAAATGGACATTGCGGCCAATGCGGTGGCGGCTTATTATCCTGAGTGTAATGACTTGATAGACTTAGACAGTCATGCCTTGGAGTCTTTGACGCCCTCCTACAAGTCGGTTACGGTTACCTTAAAAAAGGTAGACTTAGATGAACAACAACAAGCGATATCCGAGCCCAGCACTACAGCGACCGCTTAATGATGACCGATTTAACACTAATTAAGACGATATGGACAATACAGCAGCACATTTTGACTCACAGATAGGCGTGCCGGCGGAGTTACAACGCCGGTTGACTCGAGAGCACAGTGCGCAAATGCACCGTTTTACGCGCAGTGATGAGGCGTCTATAGGTGGTGGCAGCTGTGTTAGCAGTCGTACCCCCACTAAAGATGCTCAGCCATTACAGATTGAGACCCATCTGGCTACGTTAGCAGTAGAGGCGGCAGTGGCTTTGGTCATCAATGGTATTCATTATGCGGTGCTGATGGCTAGCCCCGCTCAGCTTGAGCATCTGGCACTGGGGTTTTTGTACAGTGAAGGCTTGATACAGCACAGTGGTGAGCTGCTCGACTGGGAGATTACCGCCATTAATAGTGTTGAGGATTTACAGGCTTTCGCACCCGCAAAGGAGTCACGTCTTATTGAGTCACAAGCTGCCGTAAACTGGGCGCATCTGCTCAGTGATTATGAAGCGTACGTCGTCACCTTAGTGCTCAATCAGCGCTGCCATCAGCGTATTTTAGCGCAGCGCCGGCAACTGGCTGGGCGTACAGGCTGCGGAATGTGCGGAATGACCGGATTGCAGCAGGCTTTGCCGGATCTAAGCGCCTATAGTCGTTATGCTACAAGCGATGAAGCATCAAGCTCCCCCAACTATCCAGTACAGCCTGTCAGCGTAGAGCAAGCGGCGTATGGTCGTGGTGATAACGCTATTAATGGCCGTGCTGATAATGGCTCGCCTAATAGCAGTGCCGACAAGCAGACACGTCCAAACCTAGAGCAGTTATTACAAATTAGAGCACTAATTGAGTCGACCCAAGCCACGCATCAGCTAACGGGCGCAGTACATGCAGCAGCAACTTGGTATCAAGGAGAGCTGTACTTGTTTGAAGATGTCGGTCGACACAATGCACTGGATAAGCTTATTGGGTGGCAGCTGCGCAATCAAGTGGCGTTAGAGTTTGTGGTCATGACCTCAAGACTGTCGATTGAGCTGGTTCAAAAAGCAGTGCGTTGTCGTCTGCCTTGGCTGGTTGGTATGTCAGCACCAACCAGTACTGCGGTACGGGTGGCACAGCGTTATGGGCTGGGCTTAGCCGGCTTTTTGCGAGATAATAGAGTGACTTATTATGGTGATAATGTGTAGGCGTGCTTTTTAAGCCGTTATTTTAATACGTTACTGTTTGCAGATTAGTTTTTTGTAGAGCAGCGCTTGCAGTGCAATGGCTGACAGACTGGCTAAGAGGCCGCAATTTATTATGACTACCCCTGTCTGTATTTCACAGGCCTTTATGGACAGCTTTCATGCCCATCACGCACAGCTACTTGGTAAACGGGTTTGGCTGGCTTGTAGTGGGGGGCGTGACTCTTTAGGACTGGCGCTATTGTGCCGTACTTTGTTCGATCAAGGCCGGCTGCCTTTTTTGCCGCAGCTCATTCATGTCAATCATGGGATGCAAGCTGCCAATGATCAGTGGGCGCAGCAAGTGGCTCAGTGGGCGCAGCAGCATGATATGGCCTGCCAAATTATTGGTCTTAATTTAACTCATAAAAGTGAGCAAGCGGCGCGCGATGGTCGCTATCAAGCCATGATGCAGCTGATGAATCAAGATGATGTCTTAATACTGGGCCATCATCAAGACGATCAGGTCGAGACTTTATTGATGCGGCTGTTTAATGGAGCCGGGGTGACGGGTTTGGGCGCCATGCGTGAGTGGACCTCAAAGCAGGCTCATACTGCGCAGTTGCCATCAGATGTTAATAAGCCGCGTAAACGCATCTTTTTGTGGCGGCCTTGGCTAGAGATTAGCCGAGCTCAGATTACTGAATATGCCCAGCGCCACAATCTAAAGTATATCGATGACCCAACCAATGTGGCACAGTCGCCATCAAAGCTTGCTTTGCAGACGCTAAATGATAGAGCTTGGCTGCGCAGTGTGTTGTTGCCGCATATCACTGAGCGCTACCCGCAAGCATCTGAGGCCATGGCGCGTACGGCGCAGCTTATGCAGCAGGCCAGTGACAGTATTGATGAGCAAGTGACGCAGGATTTGGCGCAGGTGGCTCTAGCCGCTACTGAGCAGCAGTCTGTGATTGCCTTAGATAAGCTGGCAGGGTTATCTGCACCACGGCAAGCGGCGCTTATTCATCACTGGCTCGCCCCGTACCCTAATCAATTGCCGCCCTCAAAGCGCCTAGTGGATGAGGTGCTTGCACTTAGCTTTCGCCAAGACAGCAACCACCAAACTTGTCTTTATTTCGATGCTGGCAGTGAGCAGTATCAAGTACGCCGTTATCAAAATAAACTGTATCGCTTACAGCACGCCTATGCCCAGTGGCTACAGATGATGCCGCATCAAATACACTTACCGCTGGCGCACAATGCTGAGGAGCTATCTTTAAACCTAGCAGATACCGATGTTTTATCTTTAAAGCAGTCGGGGCTAGAGTTTGATTGGCAATTAACTGGGGTGAGGGGGTTGATGGCACATTTAGCCCGTTTGTTAAATAGCGCGGATGCTAAAGTAACCCCCTGCCAGCTTATCTTTGAGCCCTTGCCTCGGACAATTAAACTGGCTCTGGCGGGGCGTAGTGGGCGTAAGTCGGGCAAAAAGCTGCTACAAGCTTTAGATCAGCCAAGCTTTAAGCGTGGCTCTGTGGTGCTGTGCCGCTTAGATATGATGGGCTCTGATGGTATTTTGCAGGACTCATCCACTGCTGTCCCCTTATTTATTATCTGTATCGATAGAATTTGGGTGCTGCAAAGTCAGTTTACCGCTTTAATTAATCAGCTTTTGGCCACTGAGGTTCTAAGCACTCAGATTTTAGAGTGTTAATGTCTAAATAGCTGATGTCTAAACGTCAAAACTTTAAGCGCTTAAATAAAATCATATCCGCCTAACTTATGTGCGAAATCATAACCATATCTATTCATTAAAATCTTAAGAAAAGCGCCGCGAGCATTTGCCTGCTGCGTCAATACTATAATCTGTAAAGTGATGTGATACACTAGCAGCCATATCAGTACAAATTTTGTGCGCCAAAATAAACACACAGATGTGACGCGTAGTGTTAGACCGGAAGTCTAATTTCGCCCAAAAAATTAGGGTGCGTGAAACCAACAGGAGTAATCATGTCAGAGCTTAAAGGTAAAAAAATCAGCTTCATCGGTGGCGGCAATATGGCCCAAGCCCTTATTAGTGGTTTATTAGCAAGAGGCATTAAGCCAAACGATATTACCGTAGCCGACCCTTCACAAGATATTCGCGATGTCTTAAAAAGCCAAAAGATAAATACCGTAGATCCGACAGGCACGACCGATACCAACAATCCCCAAATTGCCGCAAAAACAGCGGATGTGATTGTGCTGGCAGTTAAGCCTCAAGTTATGGATAAAGTGGTGGCTGATTTTGCTGACGTCTTGGACAGACAATTGGTTATTTCTGTGGCGGCAGGTTTGTCTACCGACAGCTTAAGTAAAATGCTTGGCGGCTATCAGAACATTGTCCGCGCTATGCCCAATACCCCAGCTATGATTCAAAAAGGCGCAACCGGTCTTTATGCCAATGACAGCATTAGTGAGACCGACAAGCAGCTTGCCGCGACACTTATGGCCGCTTCAGGTTTGGTCAGCTGGGTAGAACAAGAAAAGCAGCTGCATGCCGTAACGGCCGTATCTGGCTCAGCGCCGGCTTATTTCTTTTATATGATTGAGTCGATGATTGAAGCAGGCCTGGAGCAGGGACTAGATAGAAAACAGGCGGCTGCTTTGGCGATGCAAACTGCTTTGGGTGCCGCTCAAATGGCCATCACCAGCGGCGAAGCACCCGCTGAACTGCGCCGTAAAGTGACCTCTCCAAACGGCACTACGCAAGCGGCTATTGAGTCACTACAGCAAGATGATTTTGCCGGTATCATTAAAAAAGCGATGCAGGCTTGTTACACGCGTAGTGAACAGATTAGCCAAGAGCTGGCCGACTAATGATGTAGCGCTAATTTTTTACCGCTTTGCTTTAAGCGCACAGTTATTGTTTAAGCAACTAAATAAACCTGGTCGTCGCCCCTTTATATAACGAATGAGTAAGAGTACGCTGAATGAGTCTTTCGTATGCCCTATTTAACATGGTTGTAAACTTTGCCATGCTACTGGTTTTTATCCGCTTTATGCTGCAATTTGCAGGTCTTGAGCGCAATCATCCTTATGTTGAGCCTGCGTATAAAGCCACTCAAATTGTGGATCTGTTTGGTCGTATCTTCCCTACCGTTGGTGCAGGACGGGTGAACTTAGCGGCGGTGATGCTGCTATTTTTATTAAAGCTCATTGACATCTCAGGCAATGCAGCGATTGTGGGCCACAGTTACACGCCCATTCGTTTGTTCTTTGAGGGCACACTGCAGTTAATTCTAAGCTTCTTGAGTGTGGCACGTTATTTGATTATTGGCTCAATTATTATTAGCTGGATAGTGGTATTTACCCAAAAGATGCACCCGATCTTTGAGCTGATTATGCAAATGGCTGAGCCCATCTTAGCGCCTTTTCGCCGTATCACACCAAGCTTAGGTATGTTAGATCTATCGCCTATGATAGCTATTTTTGGTCTACTGTTGATTGAGATTTTCGTTCAGATCATTGCCAATAACTTGTTGCCGATGATTGGCTAATTGCCAACCCACCTCTCTTTCCTAAATGCTATTTGTGATGGGGAAGAAATGAAAAGGCAATAAAATAGGGCGAGTAGGGCAATAAATGAGACGATATGGGCTTTATTTGCAGAAAGTTTGCAGAAACTTTGAAATCTGGCTTGCAAAGTCGATTTAGTTTGTTATAATACTCGCCCACAACATGAGGTAACTGGTTAAGTTAGCCAATGATCAAATGTTGTCGTTTTAGCAGTTTCGGTGAAGTGGGTGAGTGGCTGAAACCGCACCCCTGCTAAGGGTGTATACGTTAACGCGTATCGAGGGTTCGAATCCCTCCTTCACCGCCATTTTTTTTGAAAGATTTAAATTTTTAAAAAAATTCAAAAAAAAGGTTGACTACTAAAAAAAACTGGCTATAATAGCCATCCTGTTAACAACGAGTGGTAACACACCAGCAGTTGCTAACACAGTAAGTTAGATAAATATGCGCCTGTAGCTCAGTTGGATAGAGCACTTGGCTACGAACTAAGGGGTCGGGAGTTCGAATCTCTCCAGGCGCACCATCTAACATTACATTAAATCAATCGCCCTTGTTTGGCGATTTTTTTATGCCTGTTGGTTTTTCAGCAGCGCAGTCTTTCTCTTTTCTCTCCTCTCTCTTTTTTTTGTCTACCTAACCGTCGTCTACTTATTGAAAAAACAGCTGGGTGTATCGCCACTACCAGTTTGTGTAAAATACGCTACAATAGCGGCTTTGCTTCTTTTTTTGTCACTTATAAATATCGGGTGGTCTGTACAACCATGTCAAAACAACGTCGTTCTAACCTGTCTAAACCTCCCACAGCATCCTCTGAAAAGGGGTTACGTCCTACGGGCATTGAGGGAGTTAGCGTCTCAGGTGAGCCTGAAATCGCCAAAGCAGCCACTCGTGTTATTGCCATTGTCTATGATGGCATGTTGATCTTGGCCTTGTTGTTTTTGGTGGGGACGGTATTGACGGTGCTTGGCACTATGATGACGATGGAGACGGGGGTGACCTCAGATCAGGCGCAGACTTTGCCTGCGTGGTATCGCAATCTGGTGCTAACGCCAGCCTTTATTGTGACCTTAATTGGCTTTTATGGGCTATTTTGGCGTAGAGCAGGGCAGACGCTAGGCATGCAAACGTGGCGCTTAAAGACGGTCGATAGCCAAGGTCAACTGCTGACTTGGTCTAAGACGGTGAAGCGTATTTTGGCGGCCTGCGTGGTACCTGTGATATGCGGCATGATTGGCTATGCTTTTCATAATTCACGTTCAGCGATGCTGTTTAGTGCCTTTTTTGGTCTGATGTTTAATTACCTGTTTTGCCTGTTTAATCGAGGTGGGTTGGCGGTACATGACATGCTCTCTGGTACTGTGACCCTAAAAATGCCTAAAATCCATCACGAAGGCTTATTTAAATCGCTTAGAAAGAAAAAATAGTTTTTTGTTTATTCTGTTTTGGCCAAAATCACGCCATGTTTTGGGTAGTGAATACGGCATAAATAAGAATGGCTTTCATTAGTCACACGCCCACACAAAACTTAGTCTAACTAAGACAGCAATTAGCCCCTGTTATGTCTATAATAATTTGATAAGCCGCTGGTTATAATATAGGTTTTTAGGTTATAGCCAGCTTAGCTAATTTGAAGCATTTATGGATAAATTTTGGAGAGAGCGATGAGTAACAGTAGTGGTGTGGACTTTGATCAAGATATTTTTGCTGCGTTAATTGCTAAGCATGACATTCAGCGCGATCTGTGTGATCAATTAGAAAAACAAAGCGATAACGATAAGCGCAAAGCACTCTATCAAGAACTGAAACTTGAGCTGCAAGCGCATGCGGCGGCTGAAGAGCGCCATCTATATATTCCGGTAATGCAGCACGATGAAGGCCTAGATTTATCACGTCATGCCATCACCGAGCATCATGAGATGGACGAGATGATGGAAACGCTAGATGATGGTCGTATCAGTCAAGAGACTTGGGACACCACCTGTGCTGACTTAATTGAAAAAGTACGCCATCACCTAACCGAAGAAGAACAAAAATTCTTTAAACAAGCCCGCAAAATCTTGGATAGCGATTTGCAGCAGCGTCTGGGGGCATTGTATCAAGTAGAGCATGATGAATTTGAAAAAACCCATGCCAATGATTAAGCTTGTGTGGCCAAAGCAAGTTCAAAAACCCACTTTTTAGTGGGTTTTTTATGGTCAGTATACAAATAAATTGTAACGACCGGTCTAATCTGCTTTAAATTTAAAAAGATAACCGCCATAATAGCAGCCACTCCCGCTCATCTTTCTGCCCTTATACGGTTGCCATTAGCTATTAAGCCTTAATAGTGATGGCTTTTGTGTTAACTATGAGCCATTATGGCGCTAAATTATCCAACTCATAAACCGATAGGTTTAGTGCAGTAAGACAGTGAAACTTTATGAATAACTAAAAAGGAAGTCGCATGGCATACGCCCCGTTATTTAACCCCATTAAGATGGGCAACCAAACCTTTAAAAACCGTGTATTTATGGCGCCTTTGACCCGTCTGCGCTCTATTGAGCCCAGTGATATGCCCACCATATTAGCCGCTGAATACTACTCACAGCGTGCAGGCTCAGGTCTGATTATTACAGAGGCCACTCAAGTGTCGTTGCAGGCCAAAGGCTACGCAGGTGCACCAGGTCTGCATAACGAGGAGCAGGTAGCAGCATGGAAAGTCATTACCGATGCTGTACATGCCAAAGGCGGCAAAATTGTGGTGCAGCTGTGGCACACCGGCCTGGTATCACACAACAGCGTACAGCCTGATAATAAGGCGCCTATTTCAGCCTCTGATGTTGATGTTGGTGTCCGTACTACCTTACGTGATGACCAAGGTGCTCCTATCCGTGTTGAGGCCACAACGCCTCGTATGGCAAGCTTAGAGGAGATTAAACAAGTCGTCGCAGATTTCGCTCAAGCGACCCAATATGCCAAGCAAGCCGGCTTTGATGGTATAGAGATCCACGGTGCCCACGGTTATTTATTACATCAATTCTGGGCGGAGCATACCAACAAGCGTACAGACAACTATGGTGGTAGCCGTGAAAACCGCGCCCGCTTAATGCTTGAGGTTATCGATGCTTGTGTGGCTGCTTGGGACCAAGATCATGTGGGCATTCGCATCTCGCCACTGGGTAGCTTTAACAACGTTGATGTGGGTTATAACGAAGATGAGGCGATTTGGTTGGTTGAGCAAATCAACAGCCGTAACCTTATGTATTTGCATATGTCTGAGCCAGACTGGGCCGGTGGCACGCCTTATTCAGAAGCGTTTAGACAAAAACTACGGGCGGCTTTTAACAACCCTATCGTGGCCGCTGGTGGCTATAGTGCCCAAAAAGCGCAGGATTTAATTGAAGCGGGCTATATTGATGCGGTGGCCTTTGGTCGTGATTATATCGCCAACCCAGATTTAGCAGAGCGTCTCCAAAAAGATGCCGCGTTAAACGAGCAGCATCCTCAAACCTTCTATGGTGGTGGTCTACAAGGCTATATTGACTATCCATTTATGAGCCAATAAGCGTGTCATAGACGCGCTCTTAATAGCGGTCTATATTAAATAACAGCGCACATAAAAATCCCCAGTCTAGGCTTATAGGCTGGGGATTTTTTTGGCTAAGTATTTGATTTTTGCCGATTAGTTTTGGCGGCTTGGCTCATCAAAATAACGCATTAACCCGTTTAGCAATAGGCTTTCACGGATATGAATGGGGACGGTGAGGTGCTGAGCTAGAATAGGCGCATCTCCTCCTGTCAAGATAAACTCATAGTTGGGGCTGCGGCGTGCAATCTCATTTATGGCACCAACAATGGACAATAAAATCCCGCGGTGCACCGCATCTGAAGTCGTGGTGCCCTCACTGATGCTATTAAAAGTGCCCTCAACAATGCTAATTTGTTTGGTGCCAGAGAATAAAGCTTCACGTTGCAGATAAATACTGGGGAAAATATAGCCACCCAAATGATGGGCATGATCGGTCAAATCTATGGTCAAAGCTGTACCGCAGCCTACGATACATTGGCGTTTTTTATTGTCTACCGCGCCCAAAATCTGCAACCAGCGGTCCACCCCCAATTGACTGGCATCATAATCACTACTGAGCAGTGGGTGGCAGGCATCCACATGCACAAATTCAAAAGCAATATCGAGCGTAGACAGCGACTGAGCCACTTGCGCGTTCACCTCGTTACCAAGTACCGAGGACACACCAATAAACTCAGGTGCCAAATTGGCAAAGCGGTCAGTTAGACCGATTAACAGCTCAGCGGGCGCCTGCAAATGTTGCTTGGCATCTGAGGTGATGATTTGTCCCACATCATCCGTGAGCCAGTATTTTAATCGGGTGTTTCCCAAATCAAGCCATAGCTTTGCCATAATTGCATCCTTACGGTTTTGTTCGCCTGACAGGGCATGTGTGGCCACAAAAAGTCCTGAAATAGCCCCCTTAAATAAACAAGGGAGCAATAAGAGACGAACAAGCTTTTAAAAAGAGGCCAATAATAGCAGTTTATGCTTAAATGGGGCAAAGCGAAGACAAAAAAAGACGCCATAAGGCGCCTTTCATAACACAATAACGACTTGGGGGTCGCTGAATAGATGCTCTAGCGCTCGCTTAAATCACGCGCTACTAACTTCTTAAGCTCTTCTGGTGAAGACCATAGACCTTCTAAATCATAAAACTCACGTGCTTGGCGAGTCATGATATGTACGATAACACCGCCTAAATCTACTAAGGTCCAGTCGCTGTCTTTCTCACCTTCACGGCCCAGTGGCATAAAGCCTGATTTTTTTGCGGTGGCGCCCACTTCATCTGCCAAGGCGCTGACGTGGCGCTTCGAGGTGGCATCTGCGATAACCATATAATCGGTGACGTCAGTTAAATCGGCCACATGCAGTACGGTGATGTTCTTAGCTTTTAGGTCATCTAAAGTTTCTTGAACCATGTTTAGACAAAACTGTAGTCTCTCGTCACTCATGGGGGTTCTTTGGGTTGCGTCTAATGTCATAGCTATCCTATAAATTATTTTGGGTTTTCTTATATCCGCTTGCTGCCAAAAGCGCTCGGCTAAAGCAGACTAGGCTAAAAGAAAGTTATACAAGCTTGGGTTGAAAATTTAGGTCATTAAGAGGGTATAAGGTTTGCACGTAGAGGTGTTGTAACAGCCATTAACTCAGTAAGAATGATATAAATTATTTTTCATAATATACGAATAAACAGAGCGTGGCAAAGCAGATTTTGCAATATCAAAGCTGCCCTCAGTTATAGCTTGGCGTATGGCGCTACTAGAAATGGGGTCAACACGGTGCGAATCTATGTATATATGGCCCTTTGCGGCGTATTTCAAGTCCTCAATATGTTCAGTGAGCGCAGATTTTAGTTTATTTGGCAGTAAATTAGCAATGTGTTGGTGCGTTTGTAAGTGATCACGAGGGATTACCCACAGATGAGCAAACTCAATAAGCCGGTCGCCATCTCGCCATTGGGGCAGGCTTTGGACATTATCGGCGCCAATGACAAACACCAAGCTGGCCTCAGGATTGGCCTGACGCAATGCTCTGAGCGTATCTATGCTATAGGTGGGCGGGGTTTGCCAAATTTCGTGGTCACAGATTCTAAAGTCAGCGGGACTGATTGCCGTCTGCGCTTTAGCTGCAGTCATCTCATCAATAGCCAGCTGTAACATGGCCATACGATGCTCAGGACGACTGCTGTTGTCTTTGAGCGGTGAGCGTGAGGTGGGCATAAAATAGGCACTCAGCTTTGAGAGAGGCTTGGCTGTGTGTAGATGCTGATAAACATGGGCAAGCAGAGCCAAATGGCTGTTATGCACCGGATCAAATGAGCCGCCCAAATAAATTTGGATGGGCCGGGTGGCGCAAGCATGGCGCGGATAAGCATCCGTCTCTAAATGACGACAAGATGAAGGGCTAGAGGCTGGGGTTGTAGTTGTGGTTGTGGTTGTGGTTGCAAGAGTAGGGGCAGGCATGACATATCCAGTCGAAAATCTAGCGATAGTAAGACCAATTTGGCCATCAACAGACACAGTAGCTTATCACAGCGCCTCTATGTTAAAACAAAAAAGGTTAAAGCAAAAAAAGGTTAAAGCAAAAAAAGGTTAAAGTAAAAAAAGGTTAAAGTAAAAAAAGCCATAGGGTAAGATGGGGTGTCGCTTGTCTGCCAAACCGCTTGGCTAATATGTAATAGTATCAATAAAAATAGCCGGCAAAGCGCCGGCTATTTTTAGGCTATGAGGTTATCTCTTTGGCAGTTGCCATTAAAATGCCTGTAGCTATTAGCGATACCAACAGTAATTAAATCTCAGAGCTGCTGGCTTGAATGGCGGTTAAGGCGATGGTGTACACGATATCATCAACCAAAGCACCGCGTGATAAGTCGTTAACAGGCTTGTTTAAGCCCTGTAGCATCGGGCCGACGCTGACGACGTTGGCACTGCGCTGTACCGCTTTGTAAGTGGTGTTGCCGGTGTTTAAGTCAGGGAAGATAAACACGTTAGCTTGACCCGCTACAGGTGAGTCAGGCGCTTTTTGTTTGCCCACGCTAAGCACAGAGGCTGCATCATACTGTAGTGGGCCATCTACCATTAAATCAGGCGCACGTTCACGTACAATTTGAGTGGCTTGTTTGACTTTTTCTACATCGTCGCCGGTACCAGAGGCGCCGGTTGAGTAGCTAATCATCGCCACTTTGGGCTCAATACCAAAGGCTTTGGCAGAGGCGGCCGACTGAATGGCAATCTCTGCTAGCTGCTCAGCATTGGGGTCTGGGTTAATGGCACAGTCGCCATAGACCACCACTTGTTCAGGCAATAACATAAAGAAGATAGAGGAGACAAGAGAGTACTGAGGGGCTGTCTTAATTAACTGGAAAGCCGGACGTACGGTATTGGCAGTGGTATGAATAGCACCCGATACCAGACCATCCACCTCATCCATATGCAGCATGGTGGTGCCCAATACCACGGTGTCTTTTAGCTGTTCAGCGGCCTGCTCTGGAGAGGCTTTGCCTTTACGGCGCTCAACAAAAGCGGCAACGTATTTGTCTAAATTGAGGGTGGCCGGATCGATGATTTCGATGTCTTTTGGCAGATCTACGCCGCGGTTTTTGGCCACTTGCGCAATCTCATCGGAGTTACCGATAAGTACACACTGGGCAATGCCGCGGCTTTGACAGATGGCGGCCGCTTCGATGGTGCGTGGCTCTTCGCCTTCAGGGAGCACCACACGCATTTTGGCTTGTTGTGCTTTTTTGACCACTTGATGACGAAACGCTGAGGGAGACAAGCGAGGCTTGTAGTCGCGCTCAAAGTAAGACTTCAGCCAATTTAGATCTAAGTGCGCGGCCACGAAGCGGGTCACAGTCTCAGCACGCTCCACATCATCTCGTGGAATCTCATTACTGATGTTAAATAAGTTGGTCACTGTCTCTAAGCTATTGGTCGGTACGCTCATAATGGGCAAGCCGGTTTTTAGCGCAGGCTGACACAGCTCAAATACAGTATCGTTGGGGATGATACCACCGGTTAATACGATACCGGCCATGGGGATACCATTCATGGCAGCCATCGCTGTGGCCAATAACAAGTCATCACGGTCGCCTGGGGTCACAATCAAGGTGCCGCGGTTGAAGATTTCACCCACACGCGAGATGGTACGCGCCGCTAGGCTGGTTTTTAACACACGGCGCTGTTTTGCCTCACCTTGGTTAAGCCAAGTGGCATTTAACTGCTGGGCGATGTCCCATGTGCGCGGCACAGACAAGCTGTTGCTAAACGGTACCACACCAATGAGATGATATTTTTCGGTGGCAAAGTTTGGAGAGTACTTTTGCATCGCTTCGATAAATTCAGCATCCAGCTCAAGTGTGGCCTCACCTGGTGCGACTGGCTGCGTATCAAAGGTATTGGGTACGTTATTGGCACGCATTAAGATACTGCCCAAAGTACGCTCACCGGTTAAGCCGCCGAACGCACGCGCGTGTAAGTCTAATTTATCCGCCAATTGCTTGGGGTTTTCAAGGTCAGCCATGCTCACAAAAATAACCTTGGCATCAAGCGCAGTGGCCAACGCATAGTTGACTTGCGAGGCGTAATTGACTTCCTCTGTGGGCACCAAGCCTTCACAGACCACCACGCCGTAGCCGTCATCTAACTTATGAAAATTGGTAACCACATCTTCCATTAAGTCATCAACATTGCCCGCATTCATCATGCGCTCAACACGCTCACGGGGGATAGACTCAGGCGGTGTTAAGCCAAAAGCTTTGTGCGCAAGCTCACTTGAGCTGTCTAAGGTGTGCTGTGAATCATACGAGTCATCTTGCAAAAATGGCTTCATAAAGCCAGCTTTTATGCCCAAGTAATCGAACGCTTTAATCAGACCAAGACCTGCAGATGTAAGGCCAATACCACGACCGGTAGGGACCAGCAAAATAGTTTGCATCAATCAATCCTTAGTTATTTTTTAAATGAGTTATTTTTAAATGAGTTGTTTTCAAAAAGTGCATCAAGCCAAAAATCAGCTTTGTGATATAAACCTGCCCGCCCATCGCTAAGCAGGTTTATGCTTATAGTCCCAATACGGCTCGAGTCTCTTCAGCGATTTGATACTCTTCATCAGTTGGAATGACCCATAATTCATAGCGGCTGTCAGCGGTATGAAAACTGCCTTCTTCTCCGCCATATAACTCAGCATTTTTTTGTTGATCTATATCTAGACCAAAATGACGCATCACATTTAAGATACCGGCACGGATGGTGGCTGAGTTCTCACCGATACCGCCTGAGAATACAATACCCGTCATATCAGGTAGGGCGCAAGACAATGACGCTAAATATTTACCAGCGCGGTAGCAGAACATCTCTACCGCTAATTTGGCGTCTTGTTGGTTGGGATGTGAGTCATCATTGGCGATGGATTCAACAGTACGCATGTCGTTTGAGACACCAGAGATGCCAAGTAGCCCACTTTCTTTGTTCAAAATAGTGTCGATTTGCTCTAGATTTAGCCCCAACGTGCGCTTGAGGTGAATGTGTAAGCTTGGGTCGACATCGCCGCAGCGGGTTCCCATCATTAACCCCTCAAGTGGGGTAAGACCCATGCTGGTGTCTAAGCTTTTGCCATCATAGACCGCTGTTTCCGAGCTGCCATTACCTAAGTGAGCGATCAGCCAGCCGTGTGGCCCTGATTGTGTGGTTAACTCGCTTGCACGGTGAGACAGATAAGCGTGTGAAGTGCCATGGAAGCCATAACGACGAATGAAGTCTTTTTCATACATCTCTTTTGGAATGGCATAGCGGAAGGCTTTGGGCGGCATGGTTTGGTGGAAAGCGGTATCGAATACCACTACTTGGGGCAGCTCAGGATGGATGGCTTGAACCGCTTCAATACCAATGGCGTTGGCAGGGTTGTGTAGCGGTGCTAGAGCTTTTAGGCGTTTGACTTCTTCGATAACGTGCGGGGTAACTTTTTCGGCATGGCTAAACTCGCGTCCCCCATGCACCACACGGTGACCTACTGCGATAGGAGATTGGTCGCCCAACAAATCCATGATACGCACCAAAGCCGCTTGGTGGTTGGCACCTGGAATGGTCACCTCGGTTTTTTTACCTTCAAGGCATTTGTGAACAATACGGGCATTATCTAACCCTAGGTTTTCGGCTAAGCCGGTGATTCTGTGCTGATTGTCTTCACTAATTAAAGCATATTTGATCGAAGAGGATCCGCAGTTAACGACTAACGTTGGGTTACTGATAATGGTATTGCTCATTTTGTGTCCTTACATTAAAAAGTGAAAAGAAAGTAAGCAAAAAAATACACCACAAGAGGTGTGCTCTTTAAGCCATAGGCGCATAACGCCCTACATTATCTTCTACCAACACATAACATCCTATTGGGTGTGGCTTTATATTTGGCCAAGCCAAATTTATTATAATTTCTACACGAAATAAAATATAACTGAGTTGGAGAGTGCCCTAAATACAGCTATGAGCGACTTATGGTATGCGCCTATATTAAGTATAGCTCAGATTAATTTTAAAAACAGCGGGTAAGTGCTTAAAAATAAAAACTTTCTTTAGAGGGCTTATGAAAAACCATCAAAACCCTTTAGGCAAATTTTCAGAAGTTTGGTACCATAGCCTACACTTAATTTAGCAATATCGGCCTAGTTGGGCCCCATAGGAAGCTGCTCATGGCAAACCGTTACCCAAAAATTTTATTTAACTCAAGCTTAACTGATTTAGTCTGTGAGCGCCTATATTTTGACAATAATGGTGCTCAAATGAGCGGTAAAAATGCACAAAAAAAGGCGCGTAAAAAAGCCAATACCCCTATTATAACTATGGTTATGATGTTGGGGACGCTGATGTTAACCGGCTGTGGTCAAAAAGGGGCGTTATATTTGCCCGAAGAGGCGCCTAGCAATACTGATTTTATGATTTATAAAGGCAATAAGAGTGAGGCTAATAAGGTAAAAGAGGCACAAACCCGCGAGCAAGTTGAACAAGCGGCTGAGCAGGATCCTGAAGATTATTAATGTGCTTTGGGTGCACCGCTTTACCTGCTTTGACATTAATGGTTTAATAAGTTGATTAAACTGCTTTTTTGTTGATTTATACTCTCTGACTTGGACACCTTTATATTATGAGCAACCCCGACTTATCTCAAGCCGCCGTACAACATAGCGAATCTGGTCTACGCATCAATCCTGAAGTCTTTGTCAAAAAACTGCCCACTTTAAGCTATCAGCAAGGGACCTTGTTTGTGGAGCAAGCCTCTGTACAGCAGTTGGCTGAGCAGTATGGTACGCCTTTGTATGTGTATTCAAAGCAGGCTATTTTGGATGCTTATACGGCATACACTACCAGTTTTGCAGCCATTGACCATCAGGTCTGCTATGCGGTCAAAGCCAACTCAAACTTAGCGGTGTTGTCGGTATTGGCCAAAGCCGGTGCAGGCTTTGATTTGGTGTCCTCAGGGGAGCTGGCTCGAGTACTGGCCGTGGGCGCTGACCCCAGTAAAATTGTATTCTCAGGTGTGGGCAAAACCGTCACTGAACTCACAGCGGCGCTTAAAGCAGGTATTGGCTGCTTTAACGTAGAGTCATTAAGTGAGCTTGATACGCTAAATGCGGTGGCAGCAGAGCTGAATGTTAAGGCGCCGATCTCCATTCGGGTCAACCCAGATGTCGATGCCAAAACCCATCCTTATATTTCAACCGGCCTAAAAGACAATAAATTTGGTATCAGTCATGACATCGCTGTGGCAGCATATCAACATGCCGCAAGCCTAGAGCACTTACAGATTGTCGGTATCGACTGCCATATTGGCTCACAGTTGACCGAAATTGATCCGTTTGTGGCCGCTTTGGATAAGGTGTGTGAGCTGATTGAAGCGCTCAAACAAGTAGGCATTGAGCTACAGCACATTGATTTGGGCGGTGGTTTGGGCGTTATCTATATTGATGAAGAGGTGGCTAAGGTCAGTGAGTTTGCCGCCGCTTTATTACCAAAACTACAAGAGCTTGGGTTAAAAGTATTTTTTGAGCCGGGCCGCAGTATTGTTGCCAACGCTGGCATGCTGGTTACCAAGGTTGAGGTGTTAAAACCCACTGAGCATAGAGACTTTGCTATTGTTGATGCGGCTATGAATGATTTAATTCGTCCAGCGCTGTATCAAGCCGAAATGGCGGTCATTCCGGTACAAACAGCGTCGCAAGCATCACAGAAGAGCTGGGATATTGTCGGCGCTGTGTGCGAAACCGGCGACTTTTTGGCCAAAAAACGTCTGTTAAGCCTAGCAGTTGGCGATATCTTGGCCATTACCGGTGCTGGCGCTTATGGCTTTGTGATGAGTAGCAACTACAATTCGCGCCCACGTCCTGCTGAGGTTATGGTGTCAGGGGATAAGCACCAAGTGGTACGCGCCCGTGAGACCGTAGCACAGTTATTTGAGGCGGAATCAACGTTTGATATAGATTAAGCCATCAACGCATTAAAAAAATTAATCATAATTATCTGCTCAACGTGCATTGATAATTGACAAAAAAACCTGCATTTACTGTGCAGGTTTTTTTATTTTTTAGCGCATCATTCAGCGCTGCCCTTGTATTCATTGGCCATCTAATAACGGCTGTGTGCTGTATCGCTAAGCAAAACTTAAGGGCAGATAAGC
This sequence comes from Psychrobacter sp. YP14, assembly GCF_003209315.1. Taxonomy (NCBI): domain Bacteria; kingdom Pseudomonadati; phylum Pseudomonadota; class Gammaproteobacteria; order Moraxellales; family Moraxellaceae; genus Psychrobacter; species Psychrobacter sp. YP14. Next base: position 419,591 of record NZ_CP029789.1, read on the forward strand.
CAATTGCCAATACAGCACAGTTAGGCATTATCATTGTGATATTGTGCATGTTAAGATAAGCCATAAATAGAATCTAAGGAATATAAAATATGCTTATAGAGTTTACAAAAATGCATGGGCTGGGTAATGACTTTATGGTCATTGACTTGGTCACTCAGCGTTTGGAGCTGACACCAGAGCTGATTACATTATTGGCTGATCGCAACTTAGGTATTGGCTTCGATCAGCTGCTGGTGGTTGAGCCACCCATGCGTCCAGATGTTGATTTTCGCTACCGCATCTTTAATTCAGATGGTAGTGAGGTGGAGCAATGTGGTAATGGGGCACGCTGTTTTGCCCGGTTTGTACAGGCGCGCAAACTGTCATTCAAGCAGCGTATTCGGGTTGAAACCAAGTCAGGTATTTTGACGTTATCGACTGATAATTACGGCTGGGTAGAGGTGGATATGGGCAAGCCGCGCTTTGAGCCGGCAGAGATTCCTTTTACGCCCAAAGCCATTACTAAAATACAAAACGCTTATCACCTAGATGTCGAGGGGACGCCGGTACAATTGTATGTGGCCAATATGGGCAACCCACATGCGGTTATTAAGGTCGATGATATCTTGACGGCCGATGTTGAGAAGCTTGGCAAAGCCATTGAGTCGCATCCGGCATTTCCTGAGCGGGTCAATGTTGGCTTTATGCAGGTGATGAACCAGCGTCACATTCGTCTGCGTGTCTATGAGCGCGGTGTGGGCGAGACCCAAGCCTGTGGTACAGGTGCTTGTGCGGCGGTCGCTACAGGCATTCGCGAAGGCTGGCTGGATGAGGGTGAGGAGATTAGAGCGCAGCTTTATGGCGGCAGTTTACTGATTCGCTGGTCACCTGGCTATTCTGTGATGATGACCGGCCCGACCGCTTTCGTCTATGAAGGTGTGTTCAGTCCTGATGGTATTATGGCGCAGGCCGGTCTTAAGCCATTAAGCTAGGTGTAAGCAAGGTTAGGTCAACCACAGTCATGACAAATAAAGTGCTGGAGAAGCAGCAGCTAGAGGATTCTTTGGCCACCAAACCTGTTTTTGCTGAGCTAGAGGCCTTATTGCCACCAGTGGAGCAGTGGTTAAGCGAGCTGTCGGTGCGTCAGATGTCAGAGCATACCATTGATGCCTATTATGCAGGCCTGTATCAATTGGCCTGCTTTTTGGCGCAGGCTCAGCTCAACTGGACCCGCTGTGATAAACGGCAATTGGCCAAATATATCGCTAAGCGCTTAGATACTGATGCGCTGGCCATCTCTAGCGTGCAGCAAGAGCTGTCGGCCATTCGCCACTTTTATAGCTGGCTTATTGAGCAAGGCCAAGCCCGCATCAATCCCACCACCGGTTATCAGCTCAAGCGTGCGCCTCGGCCGCTGCCCAGTATTGCTGATGGCGACTTAATTGCTCAGCTACTTGAGCAGCCCATGCCAGATACACCAGAGCAGGCTCGGCTGTGGATACGGGATAAGGCGATGTTTGAGCTGCTCTACAGTAGTGGCCTACGTGTGGGGGAGCTGGTCGGGCTGAATGTGGCTGATCTGCGTATCGATGCCAAAGGGGAGCGTGGCGAGGTGCGGGTGACAGGTAAAGGTAATAAAACCCGCTTAGTGCCAGTGGGGCGCCAAGCATTAAAGGCCATTAATAGGTATCTGCCACATCGCAATCTGTGGGAAGAGCGTGGTGATAGGGCTTTATTTATCAGTGAAAAACATGGTACTCGATTGACCACACGAGCGGTGCAGCAGCGCCTAAAAGTTGCCGCTGCCCGAGCTGGTATTGCCCAAAATATGTATCCGCATTTGCTGCGCCACTGTTTTGCCTCGCACATGCTGTCAGGCAGTGGCGATTTGCGGGCAGTGCAAGAGATGCTTGGCCACAGTGATATCAGCACCACGCAGATTTATACCCATGTAGACTTTGATAGACTGACTCAAGTGTATGATAAAGCGCATCCTCGAGCCTCGCAGGAGAAAAAAACGCCTCGTTAACGCTTAACCAACGTGGCTAACATACCGCCAGTACTTACCCATAACCCAGTACTTACCCATAACAAAGCCAGATAGCCACCTGCCATCTGGCTTTGTTATTTAGGGTTTATGCCAAGCGATGACAGTGATGGATGGGCATGTTTTGGCGCCAATTTTGCTGCTTTGTGCGCTCAAAGGGAGCAGTAATTAATTCAAATCCCTGCTCAGGCTGCATAAGCTCGGTCTGATTGGTGCCGACCAGCTGCTCACCATTAGCATTCATGATGCTACTGTGCCCCCAAGTCTGCCGCTGCCCACTGGGGATATCGTGCGTGCCGCCTTGAGCTGAGCCTACCACCAAGCACTGAGCATCCAAGGCACGTGCTTGTAATAACAACTGCCAATGCGCCTTACCCGTTTGATAAGTAAAGGCGGATGGTGCGGTTAGAATCTCGGCGCCTGATTGCCGCAGCTTTTGCGCTAAGGCGGGAAAGCGCAGATCAAAGCACACCATCATCCCCACAGACAGAGGCTGAGTCTGAGCTGATTGGCCAAGCAGGTTGGCCATATCGCACTGTGCGACTACCGTGGTATCACCAGGCTCAAAAGTTCTGCCCTCATCATAGCTTCCGGTGTTATCGGCCACTTGCGCTTTAAATAAATGAATCTTGTCATAACGCGCCACTCGCTTGCCCTCAGGCGAGAATAATTGACTGACTTGGCGCAAACGTTCACCAGGTACTGGCGTACCATCAGGACGATACGCACAAGGCAAACTGCCAGCGACAATGAACATCTGATGCTCGAAGGCCAATGTGGCATACCACTGCGACAGCTCATCGAAGCGCTCGGCAAGCTGCTGCTGTCCCCCCATCCGGCAAGCATTCTCAGGCAGCACCAATAGGTGGACATCTTGCTGCTTAGCGGCGATTACAGCACGTTGTATATTCGCTAAATTGGTCTCGATATCAAACTGACTGCTCAGCTGCACACATCCAATGATAGGGTCCATTATAATCGCCTTGTCCTTTTATCTGTGGTTCAAATAGCCTGTGGCTTAACTAGCAATTTGTAGTTTAACTAGCAATTTGTAGTTTAACTAGCAATAGTTACCTTAAAAACTCACGGCCAGCTTATTTGTTTTTTGGTTCAATATTGTATTTAGAGTAGCATGTTCGCTGGTTAGAATCTATCTAGAACCGCTGGCATTAAACGGTGTGTTTGTAGAGCAAAGCCACGGGTTATCCATGTCAAGCCCCCAAACATTAGTAGGCCAGCTTGACCAAAAAAACAACCATAAATAATCAACAAGCTTGTTTACTAAAACAAAGACTTAAGGTATTTTTTAAAAAGCCCATCGCCCAGATATTACCGCTGATTTATGGCAGCAGTTTGTGTTAATGCGTTTATTACAACTAACTAATTTTCGTGATTTTCTAAATAATATGTGCTACTAATAAAGCGGCGTGTCCGGCCTGAGTCCGCCAGTAGTCCTCCCTAATTGAGATAAATACCCTTATGATAAGCACTTCCTTTAATTTAGGCTTTAATCTATCCACCACCCAAAAGCTGACACCTCAGATGCAGCAAGCCATTAAGCTGTTGCAGTTATCAAGCCTTGAGCTTGAGCAAGAGGTGCAGATGAAGCTTGATAGCAATCCTTTATTAGAGCGGGTAGAGGATGATGATATTGATGCTGAGGATTTTAACAGTATTGAGGAGCTGACTCGGTTGGAGCTTGATGCCGAAGCACAAAAGGAGGTGTATGACCCTTATAATGACGACTATGGCTTAGAGTATCAGGAAGGGGCGACTGAGGATGTATTTAGCGAGTTAGATGGCGATGGCTTAGGTAATTTAGGTGACTTAAATGACTTAAACGACTTAAACGAGAACGCGCTGGATGACACAAATAAAGCGGAGGGGGATATAGAGCAAAACCAAGCTTTAATCAGTATCACCACCACAGCAGATAACGATCTTAAGGCTGAAGCATCAAACCTAGACACCAGTCTCGGTGAGCTGCCGATAGACACTGAGTGGGATGATATCTATACCCATAGCCCCACTGGACTTGCCGCACCAGACACCCAAGGCATGAGCGATTATCAAGGTGCAACCTCCGTCAGTTTGCAAGACCACATTCGCTGGCAGCTCACTTTTAGTAAGCTGTCCTCAGTGCAGTCGCTTATCGCTGATTATTTGATTGATGCTTTGGATGATCACGGTTTTATTCAAATAGACATGGCTGAGCTAAAAGACAGCTTTGATGAAATGGCCAGCTTCTATCAGTGGCAGCAAAAAATTGAGTTAGAACATATCCAACAGGTCATCGAGCTGATTCAAAGCTGTGAGCCATTGGGAGTGGGGGCGCGCAATTTGGCCGAATCATTACAAATTCAGCTGCGTGCACTGGATGAGAATACCCCTTATATGCGTCAAGCGCTGCGTCTGCTAGATGAGCATCAACTGCTTGTGAGTAACAATATTAAAGAATTGATGAGTCGCACGGGTCTAAAAAACAATGAAATCAGCCCCGCACTCGAATTGATTCGTACCCTGAATGCCGCGCCAGGATTGGCTTTTTCTAAAGCGCAGCCAGACTATGGCAGCACTCCTGAGGTGTATGATATCCCTGATGTGATTGTACAACTGGTGCATAACCAAGGCGGCAGTGAGGCGGTGTGGAAGGTCGAGCTGAATCCAGAGACCCTGCCTAAGCTAAGAATCAATCAGCAATATGCAAGCTTGGTTAAGCGCGGGGATGACAGCCCAGACAACGTGTATCTGCGTGATAATCTAATGGATGCCCGCTTATTTATCCGAAGCATCGAAGAGCGCAATCACAACCTACTTAAAGTGGCCACCTGCATTATAAAAATGCAGCAAGATTTTTTATTACAAGGTGCCACTGCCATGAAGCCATTGATTTTAAAGGAAGTCGCTGAAGAGGTAGGTCTGCATGAGTCTACCGTATCACGGTTGACCACCAGTAAAAGCATTTTAACCCCGCAAGGGCTGTTCTCCCTCAAGCACTTTTTCTCCTCCCACGTCTCAAGTGATCAAGGTGACGTCTCCTCCACAGCCATTAGTGCCATGATTGAGGCATTAATTGACGCTGAAGACCCCAAAAAGCCGTTGTCGGACAGTGCCATTAAGCAGCATTTACAGCAGCAAGGTATAGATATTGCTCGGCGCACAGTGGCCAAATATCGAGAAGCCATGAATATTGGCTCTTCTACACAGCGCAAGTTAAAGTTCTAGTCGTTAGCGCTTAGCGGTAAGTTTTTTTGAAAATAAGTTTTTGCTGTTTTAGCCTAAACATAACCGAGGCGTAGACCTCATCAAATCGTCACAAAGCCCCATTAGACAAGCAATAGCCGTTATTTAAAAAATAAAAAAATTTCAGATTATAAATGATATGGAGAAAATAACCTTATTTATTTACATTTATTTACAATAATTGTTCTTGTGCAAATGTGTTTTTCATGTCAAATTAAAGCTGTCCCAACAAATGTTTAACTTAACCTAAGTTGCGGGCAAGCGATTCTAATACGGATTTTAGAAGACGCTATAACCAATAATGCTGGAGTGCTATCTTATAGGTTTTTTAAAAAGCTTAGATAATACAAAGGTTTACACAATGACTTAGACAGGAAAAATGCCATTTACTAAAAAAATGCCATTGAATCGGTCATTATAAAAAAGTCTCCTTGAGTCAGCGGTAGCTGCTCAAATCAAAAAAGGATGTAAGCATTATGAACATTTCAATTACTGGCCATCACATCACTATTACTGACGCTATGAAAGACATGGTTATGGACAAGCTTTCAAAAGTTGAACGCCATTTCGATCAAATTCAAAGCATTAAAGTGATTCTTTCGCTGGACAATCATCGTACAGATGCCAGCCACAGTGGTAAAAATAACCACAAAGCAGAAGCGCTGATGCGGGTAGCGGGTCAAGAAATGTTTGTACAGTCGTATGATGATGATATGTATAAGGCCATCCATGAAATGGCAGATAAATTAGACCGGCAAGTCCGTAAATATAAAACACGTATTGACCGTAAGACCCGCTCTTCTAAACGTAGAGAGCGCTTGGTTGCTAGCCTACCGGTAGTAGAGCCCGCCTCCGAAGAGTCTTTTGCTTATTAGGTTCTAGCTTAGGGTGATAGCTTAGGATTATTTGATAACCTTAAGCTTGATAATCTTAAGACTGATACCCCTAAAAGCGGTTAAAAAAGCAAAAATAGGTCATAAACAGGACAAGTTATAACTAATAAAGCCCCTATTCGAAAGAGTAGGGGCTTTATTGATAGCTTAAAGGTGTGTTTGGATTGGTATACGACTTGAGATATAACTAGATCTATAAAAAGTGCTCAGTCCCCAATTTAGCCGCCGCCGACAGCTTGTACCACTTCAATACTCATATTTTGCACTAACACAGTGGCCATAAGCTCAGACTTAGGGATAAGCGCCCCATCAATCTCTACTGCATAACGACCTTGGGTAAGCTCAAGCTCATCTAATACAGCTTTTACGTTGTCTTGCTCAGTGCTAATTATTTGCCCGTTGACGGTAATGGTGTACATGGTTAATCCCTGTCTTTAGTGATAACTGTCCAAGTTTAAGATTTTGTTATTTAGCGAGGTACCAACTTAAAGGCGGTGATGGCCAGCCACACCCAGCCAATAATCATTAAACTGCCGCCAATAGGTGTAATCGCACCAAACCAACGTGGTGCCCCCAAGGTCATCGCAAATAGACTGCCTGCAAAGATAATAATCCCAATTTGTATTAGCCATGCTGTAGTCTGAGTGGTATAACCCAGCTTGATAAGCAGACCGACCAGTAACAAGCCTAGCGCATGATAAAACAAATACTGGGCACCTGTGTGCCACCACGCCAGCTGTTCTGCTGATGCTATGGCCTTAATGCCATGAGCGCCAAAAGCGCCTAATGCAACCGCCATTGCCAAGTTAATGGCTGCAATAGCAATCCAGTTCATAATATGTGCCCTGTTATTGAGATATTAAGTCTGATTAATCTTATAAATGCCTTATAAAATTAAGTCTAATTGACAGTGATAAGGGGATATCCCAGATATGCCAAAGGCTCTCACTGTCTCACCAGTAAAAGCCTTTATTGCCTAAATGCTGTATCTGCTTAATAAGCATCATCGCTTGGCATAATGACGCTGTCGATGGTCATGGCCTCACGGATTTTATCCATGGCATTTTTTTCGATTTGGCGCACGCGCTCAGCTGAGATATTGTACACCGCTGCCAACTCATGCAAGGTGGATTTTTGTTCGGACAACCAGCGCTGTTCAACGATATCACGAGAGCGCTCATCTAAAGTATCCATAGCATCCATCAAGGCATTGGTGTTGTTCTCTTCCCAGTCAGCATCTTCCACCATCTCTGCCGGATCAACGCCATCTTCCAAGAAAAGCTGAGGCGCATAGTGGCCGTCTTCATCATCAGTGGACTGTGCTTCAAATGACGCATCATAAGAGGTCAGACGCGACTCCATCTCCAGCACTTGCTTGCGGGTGACGTTTAAGTCTGCGGCAATGGCATCGGCCTCCTCTAAAGTCAGCTGATTGTTGGTCTTTTTTAGACTGCGTAAGTTAAAGAACAGCTTACGGTGTGCCTTGGTGGTGGCCACTTTGACAATGCGCCAGTTACGAATCACAAACTCATGGATTTCAGCCTTGATCCAGTGCACAGCAAAAGACACCAGACGCACGCCTTTATTGGGGTCAAAGCGTTTTACTGCTTTCATTAAGCCTAAATTGCCCTCTTGGATTAAGTCTGCTTGCGGCAAGCCATAGCCTGAATAACTGCGCGCAATATGAATCACAAAGCGTAAGTGTGACATAACCAAGATACGCGCTGCCTCCACATCGCCATCGTCGTAATAACGATGCGCCAATTCTTGCTCTTGCTCTGTGGTCAAGATAGGTATCTGATGCACAGAATTCATATAAGCACCCAAGTTGATACCGGGTGCTGATAGGTTCACCGGCATCGCAGGCACTAAGTCGCGTGTGCTGGTGTTGGGATAGTCGCTTACCCAGTCATCGGCTTTGGCAAGCTCGGGGGTCAGCAGATCATCGTCTATCCCATCACCAAGCTCGTCATAATCTAGAGCCAGATCATCGTCATCTAACTCCGCATCGATATCTAAATCGATTGGATCTAATTCAGAGGTGACCGCTGTAGGTGGGCTGCTTTTAGCCGTCTCTTTTTTAGTTGTTTTGGTTTTTTTTGGAGTAGCCATGTTTTGACCTTCAAAGTAATAACTTTATTGAGATCTATTGTAAAGGATAGCGCACCCTAGTTACCATTGGTTTTGGTAATGATGAGGTGAAAGATTGTATCGAGTTTTTCTAAACTATCGACTGACCCTTGAACACTACTGGTATTCAGGGCTAATTGCAAATTGGCATGGTCACAAAAAGCGGCCAAATCATGTTGTGAATTTGGATCAGTGGCCAGAACATAGATGCTCTGCCCAGGCTGCATACTGCGTAAGGCAACCTTGGTTTTTAGTAGCGGCATCGGGCAGGCAAGGCCGCGACCATCGACCAAGGCGCTAATGGGCGCCGCTTGGCTAACCTCAGCGATGGTGTTCTGATCGGCGGTAGATAAAGGCGTCATTTGCTCGCTCAAAAGCTGTTCAAGTTGCGGATTTAAAGTATTATTTATCATAAATAAGTAGTTTCACTAATGAATAAAAGAAGTTGTGGGTTGTTATAAAGGGGTTATACACTGCGCTGAAAAGGTCAGGGTATTATAAAAAATTACATCCCAGAGATGATGGCATAAGGTTAACCGGTTATGATGTTATCATCAAAGTAAAATCACCTTTTACTATAATAAGTGCATACGAGGTTAGCGGTTACAGACGGGATGTAGGTCATAAGATATTGACAATAGCTCAATATAACTGCATCGTTAATGGCTATAGATAATAATAAAAGCGCTAAAATTCAAGCAGCCGCAGCGCTTTGTTTGCTAAAGTTACAGGCAGACAAGCGTATGATCACTATTAGCAAGGATAACAAATAGAGGTTGAATCTATTGAACTTACCGTCAGGTTTTAGACGTTTTGTCACTTCTCATCAGCGTGACAGTCAGCAAAGCGGGGCAGCCGTGCGATTTGTAAAAGTTACTTATCGCTGTTACTGCACAGCCGCTGTCCCTTTATTACTGCTTGGTTTGCCGCTGATGGCCACGGCGGCGCCAACTGCAGCTATCAATGCCACCTCCGCTTCAGCGATAGGCTTTGATAATCCAAATTTTAGCCTGCCTGAACTGGGCAGTGGGGGTGGACGCTTTATTGAAGCCAATCAGCACAAAGTGCTGGGCGAGTGGTCGCTACAGCAGCTTGGCAAAAGTGCACCCTTGTTAAATGATCCGTGGTCACAGGAGCAGCTAGAGAGCTTGGCTTGGCAGATTAATGCCCAAGCACGTAGCCAAGCGCCACTTGCTTTGATGGTCATTAACAATGCCAGTATTAATGCCTTTGCCATTCCCGGCGGAGTCATGGGTATTCATACTGGCACCGTTATTGATGCCAATAGCATGGATGAGGTGGCCAGTGTGATTGCCCACGAGGTGGCGCATTTAAGTCAGCGCCATTATGAGCATAGAGATGAGGCCAGTCGAAAAGCGTTAATGATGCAAATTGGCGGTTTATTGGCTGCAATCGCTGCCTCTGCCGCTGATGGAGATGCAGCGGCGGCGGTGATGATGGGCAGTCAGACCGCCGCGTTAAATGCGCAAATGGCCTTTAGTCGTAGTAATGAGCGTGAGGCAGATCGCATCGGTATGCAGCTTATGGCCAAAGCCGGCTATGACCCTAGAGCCATGCCGCGATTTTTTGCCACCTTAAATCAAAAAACGCAATTAAATATGGTCAAAAACGCCTATTTGCCCAGTTTTATCATGACCCATCCGCTAAGCTCTGAGCGATTAAGTGAAGCACAAAGCCGTGCTAATAGCTATGCCACAGTTGGCCTGCACAACCAAAGTGATCCGCTGACCTTTGATCTTTTAAGGTGGCGTTTAAAGGTGTTGAGTAATCAAGTGACTGAAGGCGATTTATTGGCGGCTGCAAAGCAAAGTACAGGTGCCACGATGGCGCTGGCTTTTTGGTATGGTAAGCAGGGGCGCTATAATGAGGCGGCGGCTCAATTCTCAAAGCTGAAAAATACAGCTATCAGCTCGACCAAAGACAAAATGGCATTTGATGTGCTGCTTGCTATCAGTCAAGGCCAAGTGGCCGGCATGCAGGGCAATTGGCAACGTACAGAGTCACTGATTACTCCTTATTATAATCTGTATCCTGAGCGCCGTGATACCAAGATGTTATTGGCAGATGCTTGGCTGCAATTGGGTAAATATAATGAGGTGATCAGCTTAATGAAGCCATTGGTTCAAAGCCGTGAATATGATGTTGAAGCCTTATTTAGAATGCAAAGAGCCTATGAGCTACTGGCCACTAGCAACCGGCAGTCTAATACCACGTTGAGTCAAATCTCAGCCGTCAATGCTTTGCGCTATAGAGCCAAAGGTGAGCTGTGGCAAGGAGAGTATAATGATGCCTTGGTGTCATTGCAGCAGGCTAAAACATTGGTGCAGAGCTTTAGTAAAGCCTCCGGCTCAAGCTCAGGCTTTAATAGCCGTCCACTGCTGGCCAGTATTGATAGCGAAGTTGCCCAAGTAAAAACAGCCAAGGAGGTTCGTCCTTAGCTGTTATTGTTGATAGCTTTAGGTGGCTGTCAGTACTAGCCCATTAATGCTTTTTTGACCAGCTGTGACATGACCGCCGCATCAGCACGCCCAGCAGTTTTAGTTTTTAAGGCGCCCATAACCTTACCCATGTCCTGCATTGAGCTTGCGCCTTGGGCTGCGATTTCTTGATTGATAAGTGCTGCTAATTCTTCATCACTCATCTGCTGCGGCATAAACTGATTGATAATATCAATTTCAAACTGCTCTTTTTGAGCCAGATCATCACGGCCATTATCTTGGAAGACATGCAATGACTCTTGGCGCTGCTTGAGCTGCTTTTGTAAGATCTCTAATACCCCTGCATCATCTAAGTCAACTTTGCGATCAATTTCAATTTGTTTGATGACTGATTGAACATTACGCAGTACTTTTACTTTTTCAAGCTCACGAGCTTTCATAGAGGTTTTGACTTGTTCGGTAATGGTGTCTTTTAACGCGCTCATAATAGTGTCCTATTGTTATGATTATAAAAGGGCGTGATTGCCTTAACTTTAGTAAATGTTGACAGACAGTCATGCTAGATTAAGCCCATAGGCGCAAAGCTGTCTAGTGGGCTCTTGTAAGAAAAGTAGACAAAAACATAAGGGCATAAACAAGCTATTTGCCAAAATTTTAGCACAAAAAAACCACCTATATTATGGCGCCATTAGCAATGCATGCAAGTAGGCGACAAAATAAGGTGGTTTTTTAATCAGTATTTAAAGCAATAAGCTTTAATGGCTACTGATTAGTACATACGAGTGGTACGGATAGACTCGCGCTGTAATTTCTTTTTGTAGCGTTTTACGGCTGCTGCCTTTTTACGCTTACGCTCTTGCGTTGGCTTTTCGTAAAACTCGCGCTTACGTACATCAGATAAAACACCAGCTTTTTCGCAGGCACGCTTGAAGCGACGGATAGCGATATCAACAGGTTCGTTTTCTTTAACCTTAACTGAAGGCATGCAGACTCCTTAAATAAGTAGTGGAAATAAGAGACTAAGGACATTAGTAATGCTGTGTGGTTGGTATTAGCCGCAGTGTCTCAAAAGGATGCGGCATCAGCTATTACTAGGATAAAAACTTAATAATCTCAATACGTATATTAGATTAAGAGCGAGATTATACTAAAAAATGTGCCTTGTGTCAATGTGCTGCAGCCGCCAATGCTCATAGGCTGACTGCTTTATAGGCTTTATTTTTTCTAGGCTTGGCAAAAAAAAGACAGGCCATTTACAATAAATAGGTTTGAAGCAAATATTTAAACAGTTTATAATGCGATAAAACATTCATTTATAATGAATGATTATAATTGTTTTTTGATATGTCCTCATAGAAGTAACTGATTTTTGGCGACCGCTTGGGTAGTGAGATCGGACAAATTATTGTAGTCAATGCGCTAAAATCTTAGCTGGGTGATAGTGAGAGGCCAGCGGTTGTGATATTATTGCAGAGTCGATTTAGCAGACCTTTATGCCTGATATCATTAGGCTACTGTCCTTATTTTAATCAACCGATGCATCTAGATACTTAACGCTTATGTCCTAGATTGACTGTTTTAACTTAAATAAGACAGCTTTATTAACATAACTTGCGCTTAGCGTATCTACAATCCTTTTAGGAGTTCGTAATGTCATTAATTGCTCAGCAAACCCCAAAAAAATCAGCCGCTTTTCGTGTGACCGCACTGGCTTCTATTATGTTAAGTGCCGCAGTAACTTTGACAGCCTGTGGTGGCGGTGAACATGAAGCCAAAGCGGTTGATAAACTAGATGAGGCGGCGGAAATGGCTAAAGCCAATGCGCCTAAGCCTGAGCCATTAAAACCTGAAGATATTGCGCCAGCTTCTTCAGCCCCAGCTGCCACTGCTGCTGCCGAAGGTACGGCTACCGCTGATGCTGCAGGTACTGATGCTGCTGCGCCTACGGCTGAAGGTGCAGCCACTACCACAACAGATGCTGCTGCGACGACTGACAGTGCGACAGCGCCTGCTACTACAGATACTACAGCCGATGCCGCGGCTCCTGCTGCTGACATGGCACCTGAGGCTAAATAGCACAATAGGCGAGTGCTAATAAGTGCTAAAGCGGGCGCAGTAGATGAGTGGTTTTGGCGTGACAGGATGTGGTATTAAAGATTAAATAGGGCGCCATCACGGACGCTACTATAGATGTAACATGGACTTTTAACCAGATTTAGCAAAGGCGAGGTTTCTCATGCTAACCATTAACAATCAAAACAACGCTCAATCAAAAGTGGCACCCAAGCTTTATTCAGCCAAAAGTGGCTGGCTTCTTATTAGCGCCCTAACTTTAGGCTTGGCTGTGGGCTGTAGTGGCGGTAATGATACCGAGGCACAGAACCAAGCTGAGCCTAGTGCGAGTGAAAGCATTCCTGCTGATCCTGCAGCCACCCAAAGCGAGGCACCTGAAGCAGAAGCTTCTGAGACGATAGAGTCTTCAGAGTCTACTGAGCAAGCACCTACTGCTGCCAGTGAGGGCTCAGAAGCTAAACCTGCTGAGGAGACAACAGCAGCTGCACCAGCACAGTCTGCGCCTTTAGCTGCAGATGCCGGCCAAAAATTGTATGAAGTAAAATGTAAGCAATGCCATGAGCCGGGGTTATTAAATGCACCTAAGTTTGGTAATAACGCGGACTGGGCGCCGCGTATTGCGCAAGGTAAAGAGGTGCTATATAAGCATTCTGCTGAAGGATTTAAAGCCATGCCAGCCCAAGCAGACGGTACGGCAAGTGTCGAAGAGGTGCATGCTGCTGTAGATTATATGGTTGAGCACGCCAGCTAAATGGCCGTTTGAGGGTAGAGGCATTATTGCGCACCGCCTAAGAAGCCATGACCTGCTGATCGGCAACGTTCGGCGGTAAAAATCGCCTTGATAATCTGATAAACTACCGCCATTGTGTATTCACCATGGCGGTTTTTTATCACTGATTAAATAGTGGCATAAATTAAATAGTGGCATAAATCATTTATTAATAGTGAGAGGGTTAGACACAACCAGACTGTTAATAAGTGATAAAGATAAGCACAAGCCGCTTCAGAATATACCCTTTAATCACTTAACAAGTAGGTGCTAATTGAAAGTATTAGGTTTAGAGACTTCCTGTGACGAGACAGGCTTGGCTATCTTTGATAGCGAGCTATTGGCTGAGGGCAAAAATGGCCTACTGGGTCAAGTACTGTATTCACAAATTGAGCTGCATGCTACCTATGGTGGCGTGGTGCCTGAGCTTGCCAGTCGTGACCATATTCGTAAATTGGTGCCACTACTTGATGAGCTGTTGGCGCAGTGTGATATCAGTAAAGATGAGATTGACGCCATTGCTTATACCAAAGGCCCAGGTCTGATTGGCGCTTTAATGACTGGGGCATTATTTGGTCGTAGCTTAGCTTATGGCTTAGACGTGCCAGCCATTGGCATTCATCATATGGAGGGGCATTTATTATCGCCTTTATTGGGGCCTAATCCGCCAAAGTTCCCTTTTGTGTCTTTGTTGGTATCAGGGGGGCATACGCTATTAGTGGCCGCACATGGTATCGGTGAGTATGAAATATTAGGTGAAAGTATCGATGATGCCGCCGGTGAGTGTTTTGACAAAGCTGCCAAGATGCTAGGATTGCCTTACCCAGGTGGCCCAAATGTGGCGCGTCTGGCAGAACAAGGTGACCCTCTAAAATATGAGCTGCCCCGACCTATGTTGCACCGAGGACTGGACTTTTCATTTAGCGGCATGAAAACGGCGGTGCACAATCTGATTAAAGACACTCCAGGCTCAGATAATGACGAGCAAGTCAGAGCCGATATTGCCGCAAGCTTCCAACACGCAGTGGTCGATACCTTAGTCAAAAAATGCGTCAAAGCCTTAAAGCAGACTGGTATGAAACAACTGGTTATCGCTGGCGGGGTGAGTGCCAATTTGCATTTGCGTCAAACTTTGGAGCAGCAGCTTGCCAAAATTGGTGCCACTGTACATTATGCGCCGTTAGAGCTGTGTACCGATAATGGGGCAATGATTGCCTATGCCGGCTATCAAAGATTGCAAGCAGGTCAACAAGATGCGCTGTCTGTCAGCTGTGTACCCCGCTGGAACATTAGTGATTTGCCCGCTTTAGCTCAATAACAGGAGAGGCCAGATGCAGTGGATAGCCATCGGTATGGGCGCAGCGTTTGGGGCTTGTTTGCGGGCACTGCTGGGCCGACTTAATCCTTTGCATGCCTGGATTCCACTGGGCACGCTGGGCGCTAATGTGCTTGGCGGGCTATTAATTGGGATGGCCATGGTGGTATTTATGAAAGCGGGCCAGCTGTGGCATCCCAATGTTAAGCTGTTTGTGATGACCGGTTTTTTAGGCGGTCTTACAACCTTTAGTACCTTTAGCAGTGAGGTGTTTGCACTGCTTAATAGTGGTAAGGTTATGGCTGGATTGGTACTGATCGCAGTGCATGTGTTGTTGACATTAACCGCGACCGCCATGGGCTATTACCTCACCCGTTTATGCTTCTAAAAGTAGTTGATTGCAGCTTTAAGGCTTAACCAATTCCTCAAGTAATTTAGCAAAGCCTTGCATGTAAGCGGTGTCTTGGCTGCTTTGGCGGGTGGCGGCAAATAACTGACAATAAATCCCAGTTTTTGGCAAAGAGTGTGCTCGACTGCTGGGATGTGTGATGGGGTTAAGCCTATTATCTGAGCCTTCAGGCGCCACAAAAGGTCGAGTGACCACCCATCCTTTTTTCTCATATTCTGCAGCTACCCAGTCAGGTAGAGCAGCCACGCCGCGCTCACTTGCTACCAACTGAATCAGCATGGCTGTTAGTTCAGTGGTACGAATTTTGGCAAAGCTGGCCTCAGCA
The DNA here is from genome assembly GCF_003209315.1 of Psychrobacter sp. YP14. NCBI lineage: Bacteria > Pseudomonadati > Pseudomonadota > Gammaproteobacteria > Moraxellales > Moraxellaceae > Psychrobacter > Psychrobacter sp. YP14. Next base: position 435,233 of record NZ_CP029789.1, read on the forward strand.
GGCGCCATAAACTTAGCAATCACATCCAGCCTTTTGGTTTCTACCGGATAGGCAATCAAGGTTTGATCAACCAAGTCATCAGGTACGATACTTGTTTTGCTGGCCAAAGGATGCGTCGGCGACAATACCAATCGGCTTTCGTAACTAAAAAGCGGCTGATAACAAATCCCTTCAATATCCAAATCACTGGTGGTAATCAGCAAATCGATATCGCCTTCACTGAGTAGATGATGCGGCTCAGGCTCAAAGCCTGTGGCAAAATCTAGCTCCACATCTGACCATTCGCGCCGGAACTGATTCAAAATCGGCATCAGCCAATCAAAGCAGCTGTGGCATTCAGAAGCCAGTCGCAATCGGCCGGCTTGCCCATGTGCCAGTCTTTTTAGGTTGTTTTTGGTACGAGTGACTTGAGGTAATATGCTGTCTGCCAGCTTTAGCACTACTTTTCCTGCCGGCGTGAAGGTTAAGGGGCGAGTACGGCGATTGACCAGTTTTACCCCATAATAGTTCTCCAGCTCTTTTAATTGGTGCGAGACTGCAGACGCGGTAACGTGCAGCTCATCGGCGGCAGCGGCAAGTGAACCGTGGGCACGTAAGGCAGTTAGTGTTTGTAGATGACGAAGCTCAAGCATAAGGGTTAAATCATTGTTATTAGAGTGGTCTCTATTCTACCGCATTCCCCCCTGTATATTCATCCGCTTAATCTATTGACTTGGCCTGTACCATTTAATAAGACGGGCGATAAGTTATCACTTCTTAGAATGTGTATGGGTGTGTATTATAAAAATAACTTGCGATAAGGGTAACTTTTACTTTATATTGGCGGCATACGGTCGAGACACATTACTTTACATTAGGGTAACTATTTATAGAACGCTGCATTGGCGCCTATAAAGACTATTTGAAGTGCCCTAATCTGATTATTAAAAAGTAGGTGGCTTGATAGACACAAGGAGTGTGGCCTGCAACTGTCTTTAACTCTATAGGGATGATAAGGCGAGTTATCGCGGATGTTTCGGTACAACATTGCTTGTTGTACTTATGAATTGATTCGGCAGACCATAATTAGTAAGGGATTGATAAGTTATTGTGTTTTAATGATGGTCAAACAACTTGCTAGACAGGTCTTGCTTTAAGGACAAAGTTATGTGGAAAAATATGGGTTTAACCAGTAAGATTCTGGTGGCTATGTTATTGGGTATCATCCTAGGGTTGATTTTTAACTATACAGGATTGAATGCCGAAGGTGGGTTTGTTAATACCTATCTAGTAAATGGCTTATTTAGTATTGTCGGTAAGCTGTTTGTAAACTCACTAAAAATGTTGGTGGTACCCTTGGTTCTTATCTCACTTATTTGTGGGGTATGTGGTATTGGCGACATTCGTCTATTGGGCCGTATCGGTACCAAAACCTTCTTTATTTATATGGTCACCACAGCTATTGCTATTGCAACTGCTATTGGCCTCGGCTCAATCTTTGGTATCGGTAAAGGCATGAACCTAAAGCCTGAGAATGCCTTTGAAGCCAAAGATGCACCACCATTGATTGATGTTTTCTCAAATATTATTCCCTCTAACCCAATCAGTGCCATGGCCAATGGCGATATGCTGTCTATCATTTTCTTCGCCATCTTAATTGGGGTGAGTATTTTGATGGTGGGCAAGCCGGCCAAAGGTCTGGTACAAAGCCTAGAGCTGATTAATGAAGTTATCTTGAAAATGGTAACCATCATTATGAACCTAGCGCCTTACGGGGTGTTTGCCTTGTTGGTCCAAGCCATGTCTGATTTAGGCTTAGACTTGATGCTCTCGTTATTTGGTTACGTCGCCGTGTTGGTTGGCTCTTTGGCGTTCCACTTCTTCGTCACCATGATGATTATCCTAAAGCTTACCTCCGGATTATCGGTGAGAACCTTTTTATCAAAAATGCGCGAAGTGCAGATCTTTGCCTTTAGTACGTCAAGCTCAAACGCCACCATCCCCGTTAGCTTACGCACAGTGACCAAGCGTATGGGTGTGGATAACTCGGTGGCGTCATTTACCATTCCTTTTGGTGCGACCATCAACATGGATGGTACGGCCATTATGCAGGGTACCGCCACTATCTTTATCGCCAATTTATATGGTATTGATTTAAGTGCGGGCCAGTATTTGATGGTTATCCTAATGTCAGTACTGGCTTCAGTCGGGACAGCTGGGGTACCTGGTGTGGGCCTGATCATGCTATCGATGGTGTTTGCTCAAGTGGGTCTGCCTATCGAAGGTATCGGTCTTATCTTAGGTGTAGACCGTCTGCTTGATATGTTACGTACTGCAGTAAACGTCGGTGGTGATGCGGCTGTGACTGCCATTGTGGCAAAAGCAGAAGGCAAGATGGACATTGATGTGTATAACGATCCTGAAGCGGGTACTAAAGAGGTATTCGATGGCCACATTGATCCAGAAAGCGAGCAAGAGTTTGCTAATGTGATGAGTGATGGCATTATGGGCAGCGAGTATGATGACCTAAAAAAAGGCTAAGCACTCACGGTAACTCATAAAAAAAGCCCCAATTGGGGCTTTTTTTGTGTCTGGTCTGATTTAGCGGCTACCTAAAATTCAAGCAGATAGCCTTTATCACCGGTCGCCGTAAAACCACCCACTTCAGGGGGTGGATATAAGGCGACATGTACTGTCGTGAGCAGTACTTAAAGGGTTGTAAGCTAAGATTAATCTCGCCATACTAAAGGTATGAAAACCCTCAAACTACGCATTAAAGACAAGCACATAAAAGAGCTGAATCGGATAAGCGGTTCGGTAAACTTCGTGTGGAACTATGTCAATGCGCTGTGCTTTGAGCATCTAAAACGTACCGGTAAGTTTTTTAGTGCTTATGATCTAAGTGAGTACACCAAAGGAAGCGGTGAGTATTTAGGATTACACAGTCAGACTTTACAAGCTATCAATGAGACTCACGCCAAGGCTCGCAAACAGTTTAAAAAAGCCAAACTTAACTGGCGCAGCAATCGTCCTGATGCCAAACGTAAATCCCTTGGGTGGATACCTTTTAAGAAATCGGCTATTAAATACCTAAGCACAAGACAAACAGGCAAAAAGGCGATTAAATCAACAATACAGCTATCACTATCCAAAGGTCAAAAGCTTATTATAGATGTATTCGATAGCTACAACCTCAGTCTATATCAAATAAACACCTTAGAGATAGTACAAGACAGCCGTAATCGTTGGTATGCGTGTATTACCGTTAAAGACTTTCCTAAGCAATTTAGTGGCAAAGGTAGCGTTGGTATTGATTTGGGCTTAACAGAGTCTGCCACTACCTCAAATGGCGACAAGCTAATTATTAAGCAAACGCAAAAGTGGGCGAATAAATTAGCAGTAGCCCAGCGTGCTAAGAATAAAAAGCATGTCAAAGCAATCCACGCCAAAATCAAAAACACAAGATTAGACTTAACTCATAAATTCACCACCAAACTTGTGCAGGGCAATGCTTTGATAGTGGTTGGTAATGTTAAATCACGCTCATTTACAACTAAAAAGACCAAACTCGCTAAATCGACATACGATGCAGGTTGGTTTGAACTTAAACGACAACTGGAATACAAATGCAAGCATGCAGGTTGTCAGCTTGAGATCGTAAATGAGAGTTACACTACCCAGACCTGCTCGTACTGCCGCCAAATAAGTGACAGTAGTCCGAAAGGTAGAGCGGGACTTGGAATAAGAGGATGGAGGTGTGCTGAGTGTGGCACATGGCATGATAGAGATATCAATGCTGCTAAGAACATCCTTGCGGTCGGGCTTGACCGTCTAGCTGTAGGAATCCCCTCGGTTTAGCGAGGGGAGGAAGTCAACCCATCACATACTTAGTCACCATGGCCAGACAGACCAGTACAATAACCGGCCGAATCAGCTTGCTACCGCCTTTGACCACCATGTGAGAGCCGGCATAAGCGCCTATGGTTTGACCCACCATCATCGCCAGACCCACTTTCCACAGCACATTACCGCCTAAGATAAAGAAAATCAGCGAGGCAATGTTGGTCGATAAATTAAGCACTTTGGCAGTTCCTGTGGCCGCAATAATGGCTCTACCCCGCAGTGCCACATTACCTAGCGCAAAAAACATACCGGTGCCCGGGCCGACATAGCCATCATAAAAGCCTATCAAGGGTGCCACCACACGCTGCCACGTGGTCTCCTTAATTCTAGGCTCAGCCTCCACATCCCCCAAGCTTGGCGCAAATAAGGTATAAATCCCAATAGCGGCAATCAAAAAGGGAATGATCTTTTCAAGCATATCCGGTGGTGACATCTGCACAGCGATGGTGCCCAATACCGAGCCAAAAAAAGCGCCGGCAATGGCCATTTTCATAGTGGCTGGCTTCACCACGCCTTTTTTTATCATAGTAATGGAGGCGGTCAGCGCCCCAGAGGCTGCCTGAAGCTTGTTGGTGCCCAAAGTCATAACTGGGGGAATGTTGGCCAATAACATAGCGGGAATGGTGAGCAGTCCGCCGCCACCGGCAATGGCATCAATAAATCCTGCCACGGCTGCTACGGCAGTTAACATTAAAATTACTTCAAGGGTTAAGGAAAAGTCCATAAATGACATCCACAAGTGGGGTAGACAAAAAAAATCAACAGCATCACGGCTAAGACCGATAACAAAGGTAGTTAGCTAAGGGTGCTAAAAGAGTGCTAAGAGGATACTAAACGAAAATTTTTAGCGGCCTATTTTGATAAATGGGCCCAAAAAATGCAGCAAATTATAGCACGCCAATCAGGTCAGTTAGGCGCCGAGCTGCCTATCTATTCAAGATAAATGCCGAGTAGCTTTGTCATAAGTAACCATAAGCGTATTTAAAGCTGTACTTAAATTTTATCTCGTTGCTGGCCACTTTTCTGCTACCATAATTGCAACTAACTTATTCGTTAAAACAATAAACTAAATCATTTGATGGGCCGATAGAGTTTGCCCATTGGTAAGAAAGTGAGGATATACGGTGTACCAGAAACTAAAAAAATTCTTTGAGTATGAGGCGGCAGGAGGCATTGTGCTGGCACTGGCAGCCATCGCAGCCATGATCGTTGCCAACTCTCCCTTACATGATTGGTATGAGTCTTTTATTCACGCCCCTGTGGTGGTTCAGGTGGGCGAGCTAATTATCAGCAAAGATGCGCATCATTGGATTAATGATGGTTTGATGGCGGTGTTCTTCTTCTTAGTCGGCTTAGAGCTTAAGCGCGAGGTATTGATTGGTGAATTATCTAATATCAATCAAATTGTCCTGCCTGCGGCGGCGGCCGTCGGGGGCATGATAGCGCCAGCTTTGGTCTACGTCGCTTTTAATGCCAGCCACCCCGAGTACTTGGCAGGCTGGGCAATTCCTGCTGCCACAGACATCGCTTTTGCCATTGGTATCTTAAGTTTGCTTGGTAGCCGTGTACCGAACTCGTTAAAGATATTTTTAGTGTCAATTGCCATCTTTGATGACATTGGCGCCATTTTAATTATCGCTTTGTTTTATACCAGTGACTTGTCGTTGTTATCTTTATTGATAGCAGGATTGTGCTTGCCGTTTTTATACCTGCTCAATCGCCGTAATGTCACGGCAATTACCCCCTATTTATTTTTTGGGATTATCATGTGGATTGCGGTATTAAAATCCGGTATTCATGCCACTTTGGCGGGGGTTATCCTAGCGCTATTTATCCCTATGGTGAATACAGATGACCCTGAGCACTCGCCCCTTGAAGACTTAGAGCACGACCTACATGGCACGGTAGCCTTTGCGATTTTACCGCTATTTGCTTTTGCAAACGCTGGTATCTCATTGCAAGGTGCTGGATTTGGTCAGCTGTTACACTCAGTGCCCTTTGGCATTGCGGCCGGTTTATTTATCGGGAAACAGGTGGGTATTATGCTGATGACTTGGAGCATTATTAAAGCAGGCCTAGCCTCATTGCCTAATGGCACCAACTTTAAGCAAATCTATGGTGTTTCTTTGCTGTGCGGTGTGGGCTTTACCATGAGCTTGTTTATCAGTGGCCTAGCCTTTGGCGGCGTTACCGAAGGTTTCGATCCACGCTTGGGTATTATCCTAGGCTCTATCATCTCAGGCATTGCCGGCTACATGCTGCTAAAGCGTACTTTAAAAGAAGACACTGCCACTGGCATCACTTCACTGGATTTAACTCGATAGCAGCCATAAGCTAAGGTTGCTGATCCAAGATTCGTTCAGTGGTAGCAGATAACGGTGTTATTTGTATTCATACAAGCCAACACAGCCGGCCGGCAAGGGCATACGCCTTTGTTGGCCGCTTTTATAAGGGAGTAAAATATTGTGAAAAAAGGATATCTACTGCTAAGCATGGCTGTTGGGATGTCAGTGCTGACAGGCTGTGCAACGTTATCAGAGCAAGAGTGCCGCACGGGCAATTGGCAGGCTATCGGTTACGCCGATGGGGCAGCAGGGCGCTCTGCTGATTATTTGAACAATCACAACAAAGCTTGTGCCAAAGCAGGGGTGGCCACAGATTACGAGGCGTGGGCGCAGGGCCGAAAAGAGGGTTTGACCCAATATTGTACGGCGACCAATGCTTACCAAATCGGCCGTAGAGGTGCACAGATGAATGCAGTCTGCCCAGCCAATGTGACCGCCAATTTGGAGCGTATTAATGCCGACGGCCGCCACTATTACTCCTTAAATAAACAGCTGAGTATCGAGGAGGACAGACTGCATAACTATCAAAAAGAGTATGAAAAGCTGCGTGGTGGTGACAATCTTAATTTTGCTACTGAAAAACAAGCGCGTACTTATTTGGTAGAGCTGCCTAATAAGGCAAGTCAGGTCAATCAGCGTATCGAAAATATCAAGCAATCACTGGCGCAGTTACAGCTCAAATATGGTTATTGAGACGTATACAGATAAGCCTTTAGTGGACACAAAAAACTCAACAGTTAAAGCAGATTAATTATTTTGTTACATAACTTAATCAAAATCATGAAGAGAACACTAACAGAGCTGACAAGAGGTAACAGACACAGCTTTTAGTGTGGATATAATAGAAAGCAGATTAATTATCTTATTGCCTATTATTTGTGTCATTGGCTTTTGAATAATTGGCTTTGAATAATTGGTTTTGAACATAGCAAGATATTGATGCTAATTGTTGTATTTTTTATTTTGTTACCTTAATTGATAACAACCGCTACTGGAGTTCGTTTATGAAAAAGTTATTAACTTTATTACCTCTAAGCTTAGTTATGGCCGCTTGTGCGACTAGCCCAACCACCACGACTACCACTCAGCAGACCACCAACAAAGCTTATGACCGTATGGCGCCAGAGCAGTTTGTTTGTGAAGATAATGCTACTGTCCAAGCTAAGTACTCAATGGATGGTGAACAAGCGATGATCAATGCAAGCCTACCTAAAGCCAACTGGAACAACCAGACCTTAACCATGAATATTGCTACCTCAGGGTCAGGCGCTCGCTATGTAAACAGTGATAGTCCAAATGTGACTTATGATTGGCACACCAAAGCAGACTATGGCATTATGAGCCTAAAATGGGCAGATGGTAATGAATACGCTGTACAATGTGAGCGTAGATAATTAGCTAGATTTTAAAATAAATCCGCTTGTAAATAGCCACTATTTAATTAAAGTAGTGGCTGTTTTTTTTGGGCTCTGTTATACTCTGCCGCTTGGTAAACCAGACGATCGCCGTTTTAAGTTAAATATTGATGCGTTAAGTGTGATTATTTAAGACAAAAGGGAGGAAAGTCCGGGCTACATAAGGCAGCGTGCCAGCTAACGGCTGGGCGGGGTAACCCGACGACAAGTGCAACAGAGAGCAGACCGCCTCAATTTAAGCTCTACAGCCTAGCTGTAAAGTGGTGAGGTAAGGGTGAAAGGGTGCGGTAAGAGCGCACCGCGTGGCTGGCAACAGTTCATGGCAAGGTAAACTCCACGCGTAGCAAGACCAAATAGGTGTCCATTACTTGTCGCCTGCAGGGGACACGGGTAGGTTGCTCGAGCGTACTGGCAACGGTGCGCCTAGATGAATGATCGTTCACGACAGAACCCGGCTTATCGGTTTACCAAAATATTTTATATTTTCCCTAAAAAAAGTGTATATAATAGCGGCTAGCTAACGAAGTAGCAGAGATTATTCTCTAAATTGAAAATATTTTTAATTTAGGGGTTGACGGCTAACAATGTTTTAGGGATAATACTGCCCTCAAATGGCGATGTAGCTCAGCTGGTTAGAGCGCACGACTCATAATCGTGAGGTCAAGAGTTCAAGTCTCTTCATCGCCACCATATATTTGGCCACCGTGCCTAAAATAGCCGATTACTTTGCCATATTAAGCTAAGTAGTTGGCTTTTTTTATGTCTCATCGTTTTGTTAGCCACTCAGTTTTTGCCGCATAGGCTCTTTAATTCTCACCGCCAGAATGCCTGACCATAAAAAATCTTAGGTACTATCATGGGTGGTAACTCTCAGCTTAGGCCACAAAACCAATCTTTTTTGACTTCTGTCACTCAGCATTGCATTTCTATCACTTACAAGCTGAGTTAAAGCTGCTAGAATAGCTAACCTTACTATATTTTTTACTTCATTTTTTTATTTTATTAATGAACCCAACAACTAGGTAGCCGCAAGACGTGACCGCATTATCAAATATTCGAAATTTCTCAATCATCGCCCATATTGACCATGGTAAATCCACCTTGGCCGATCGCTTTATTCAGACTTGTGGTGCGCTGCAGGATCGTGAAATGCAGGCCCAAGTCTTAGATTCAATGGACATTGAGCGTGAGCGTGGTATTACCATTAAAGCGCAATCGGTGACTTTGTATTATGATCACCCCAATGGTGAGCGCTATCAGCTAAACTTCATTGATACCCCAGGCCACGTTGACTTCTCTTATGAGGTGTCACGTTCTTTGGCGGCTTGTGAAGGGGCGCTGTTGGTAGTGGATGCTGCACAAGGCGTTGAGGCGCAGTCAGTAGCCAACTGCTATACCGCGGTAGATTTGGGCCTTGAAGTATTGCCTGTGCTCAATAAAATTGACTTGCCGCAAGTAGAGCCTGAACGTGTTATTCAAGAGATTGAAGATATTATCGGTATTGAGGCCGATGATGCACCTCGGGTATCTGCCAAATCAGGTTTGGGTGTCGATGAGCTGTTAGAAGCGTTGGTTGAGCGTATTCCTGCACCGACCGGTGACCGTGATGCGCCGCTACAAGCCTTGATTATTGACTCTTGGTTTGACAACTACTTAGGCGTTGTGTCCTTGGTACGTGTGCGTCAAGGTAGCCTCAGTAAAGGCGATAAGATTTTAATTAAATCTACGATGGATTCACACTTGGTCACCTCAATTGGGGTATTTACACCAAAGCCGCTAGAAACAGGTAAATTAGAAGCTGGCGAAGTGGGCTTTGTGATTGCTGGTATTAAAGACATTCATGGCGCGCCTGTGGGTGATACCATGACCCATGCCAAAACACCCGATGTGGACTTAATTCCAGGTTTTAAACAGATTACCCCGCAGGTTTATGCCGGTCTATTCCCGGTAGATTCAAGTGATTTTGAGAAGTTCCGTGAAGCGCTACAAAAGCTGCAGATTAACGACTCTGCCTTGTTCTTTGAGCCAGACACCTCAGATGCACTAGGTTTTGGTTTTCGCTGTGGTTTCTTAGGTATGCTGCACATGGAAATCATTCAAGAGCGTCTAGAGCGTGAGTACAACCTTGATTTGATTACCACAGCGCCTTCTGTGATCTACGAGATCAAAAAGAAAAATGGCGAGATTTTGCTGATTGATAACCCATCAAGACTGCCTGATCCAGGCTTTGTTGAAGAGTTCCGTGAGCCTATCGCTCGCTGCCATATTCTTGTGCCGCAAGATTATCTAGGCAACGTCATGACCTTGTGTATGGAGCGCCGCGGTACGCAAGTTGATATGCGCTTTATGGGCAAACAAGTTCAATTGATTTTTGATATTCCACTAGGTGAAGTGGTTATGGATTTCTTTGACCGCTTAAAATCTGTTTCTCGTGGTTTTGCCTCCTTAGACTATGAGTTTGATCGTTATGAAGTCGATAAGCTGGTTAAAGTAGATGTGTTAATCAACGGCGACAAGGTGGATGCTTTGGCCATGATTTGTCACCAAGAACAGGCCCGTTACCGCGGTGGTCAATTGGTCGAAAAAATGAAAGAACTGATTCCGCGTCAGATGTTCGATGTCGCTATCCAAGCGGCCATTGGCAGCCAGATTATTGCGCGTAGTACAGTAAAAGCCATGCGCAAAGACGTACTTGCCAAATGTTATGGTGGTGACGTTTCTCGTAAGAAGAAACTACTATCGAAGCAGAAAGAAGGTAAGAAACGCATGAAGCAAGTGGGCAGTGTGGAGATTCCACAAGAAGCCTTCTTAGCGGTACTACAGGTAGACAACCAATAAGCTTTTTAACATAAAATGAATAGGGGCAGAGCCTAGGTTGTAGGCACTGCTATCTTAATATCAACACAGTAAGAAGCATCAGCACAAGCCTGTCGTTAGTAAGTGTGACAAATTGCACCGTAGGCTTAGGATGATAATGAAGCGGTTAAGGCAGCAGTATGGACTTTGATTTTAATGTGATTTTAGTGCCAATAACCTTAATTTTAGGGGTGGTATGGCTGCTCGATAAGCTGTGGCTAAAGCAACATAAGCGTGGCGGTGGTCTGGCAGGCGGCGTTCATAGTAAAGAAAGCCAAGCTGCCCAAGCCAACCTTGCCACAAAGAAGCACGCTTATTTGACCGCTTTGGCTGAGCATAATCTTGTGCCTAAAGATAACAGCACGGTAGATGTTGATAATATTGATATCGATGATGCCCCTATGCCCGTTAAACAGGCACATAGAGAATACCGCGAAGCCAAGCGTCAGGCCAGTATCGCAACCACAGCCAATTTGCCAAAGCAGTCAAAAAATGAGAATTTCTTGGTACGTTGGGCATATGATTATTTTCCGGTGTTGGCTGCAGTATTGATTGTGCGCTCTTTTATTGTTGAGCCTTTTAATATTCCGTCATCTTCTATGGTACCGACCTTATATACCGGTGACTTTGTTGCGGTGAATAAATACGCTTATGGTATTCGTCTGCCGCTCACTTATAATAAAGTTATTGATGTAGGTGAGCCTGAGCATGGTGATGTGGTGGTGTTTCGCTATCCACAAAACCCGAAGATTTATTACATCAAGCGTATCATTGGCTTGCCAGGTGATGAGGTCAGCTTTAGCCAAGGCAAGCTTTCAGTAAATGGCCAGGTAGTGCCGAGTGAGCCGGTTAGCTTTACGGCTGATGAAGCTATGGTTGATCAACTTTATACACCAGTGAAAGGCAGTGACCCAAGCCGTGAGTGGGATTTGTCACCACAAGATGCGGTGGCGGTGGCGCGCAATGAAGAGCAGGGTGCCCGTTATTTTCAAGAAAAGTTGGGTGAGCATCGTTATTTGCGCCGCTACTTAGCGCCTAATTTACTTGGTTCAGAATATTCTAACTTTTTACAACAGCCCATTACTCATGAGGGCAGTTGGCAAGTCAAGGTGCCTGAAGGCAACTATTTTGTGATGGGAGATAACTCAGATCGCAGTGAAGATGGTCGCTATTGGGGCTTTGTCCCTGATGAAAACCTAGCGGGTAAAGCGGTCTACGTGTGGATGCATAAAAAGCCGGGTCTAAGTAATCTACCTACCTTTAGTCATAACCGTTCTATTGATTAATCAAGTCTAGAGGTTGATCGATAGAGCGACTGATTTTTAATTTATTTTTTCACTTTATTCAACAAGTGCTGCTGTATTTAATCCAAATTTTTATAAGTTTATATAAAAGCTTGAGAGAATAACGGCGGCTAACGTGCCTAATTAATATGCCAAAAGTTTTTAGAAAAGCCAGTGGTGATAACAGTAAGATGACAGAAACGGCTGAAATAGCCCATACGAGCAAGCAGTCGCCCAAACAGCGCTATACCAGCTTTGAGCTGGGACTGCTAAGCTTACAAAAACAGCTCGGTTATAGCTTTAACGACACCAGTTTGGCTAAGCTTGCACTGACGCACCGCTCTTTTGATGGCAAAATAAACTACGAGCGTTTGGAGTTTTTAGGCGATGCCCTGTTAGGGATGATTATCGGTGAAGCTTTGTACTATCAGTACCCCAAACAAGATGAAGGCCGTTTGACTCGCATGCGTGCCACTTTGGTGCGCCAAGAATCCTTGGTAGTCGTGGCACAAAAGCTTAACTTATCGTCGTATTTGATATTGGGTGTGGGCGAGCGAAAAGGCGGTGGCCGAGAGCGTGCCTCAATTTTGGCAGATACGGTGGAGTCTTTAATTGGCGCCATTTATTTAGACAGTCAAAGCGTGGATACGGTCAAAGCCTGTGTGCTAGATTGGTTTGCGGAGCTGATAGACAACGTCAATGATCAACGCGTGCTAAAAGATGCCAAAAGCCGGCTACAAGAATGGTTACAAGGCTATAAGTTTGAGCTGCCCAATTATGACTTGCTCGAGACGCAAGGCAATGCGCCCAACCAAGTATTTATTGTGCGCTGTGAGGTAGATGTACCGCACACTACGCCCATTGTAGAGTCTGGTGAAAGCCGCCGAATTGCGGAACAAAAGACGGCTGAAAAAATGATTAATCAGCTCAATAAATTGGTTAACGACCGCATTATTAAAGTCAAAGCTTAGCTTAGGCTGACTTGATAAAAATCCTCTATTCTTCCTAATTTTATTTTTTATAAATCTTTTATTTTTTATAAATCAACTCACATTCAAAGCGCCACTAATATAGCGCTTTTATATAACGACATCGGATAAACAGATATATGGCAAATGCACCACAAGACAATCAAGACATCACTCCTGAAACAAATTTGGGAACAGATAACTTACTAGACAGCTTTTTTGGCGACGACAATGCCCTGCCAGAAGATTACCGCGCAGGCTATGTGGCCATCGTGGGCCGTCCAAACGTCGGCAAATCAACGCTAATGAACCACATGTTGGGTCAAAAGCTATCTATTACTTCGCGTAAGCCGCAAACAACCCGTCATCGTATTCATGGGATCTTATCTCATGAAGATATGCAAGCGGTGTTTGTCGATACTCCAGGTATTCACAGCAATGAAGTCCGCTTGATTAATGAGCGTATGAATAAAGCTGCTTTTTCTGCGTTGGTGGACGTTGACTTAGTATTGTTCGTGGTAGATGGCGATCAGTGGCGTGAAGATGACTTATTGACCTTAGAGAAGATTGGTGAGACCGATACGCCTGTGGTACTGGTGATTAACAAGGCGGATACCATTAAAGATAAAGGCTCAATTCTGCCACTTATTGAAACCTATCATGAAAACTTTGATTTTGCAGATATTGTTCCGGTTTCTGCCTTAAAGAACCAAAACCTAGAGCGTTTGCAGCAAGTGATCCGCTCACATCTGCCTCAAGGCGCACCCATTTATGACACTGAGCAAATCACCGATCGCAGTGAGCGCTTTTTGGCCAGCGAAATTATTCGTGAAAAAATCATGCGTCAGTCAGGTGACGAAGTACCTTATGATTTAACGGTACAAATTGACGAGTTCAAAGATGAGCCGGCGCACATTGATCCAAAAACTGGCCGTAAGCGCAAAGCGGTAACCTTTATTGATGCCACTATTTTTGTTGAACGTAATGGCCAAAAAGCCATTATCATTGGTGATAAAGGCAGCCGCATTAAACAAGTGGGTACAGCCGCTCGTGAAGATATGGAAGCTTTGTTTGAGCGCAAAATTATGCTTAACTTGTGGGTAAAAGTGAAGCAAGGCTGGTCAGATGATGCGCGTGCGCTCAGCAGCTTAGGGTACTAATACTTAGCCTGAGCCAAGTGGCGATCACTATCAAGACAGGTGCGTTAAGGGTGTGCTTAGTTAGTCAGTTTTTTGAGGATGACAGCCATGCGTAATGAACCCCTACAAGCGTATAGCTTACATCAGCGGCCCTTTCAAGAAAAACGCAGCATTTATTATCTGTTGACAAAAGAGCATGGTGTTTTGCATGGGGTGGCCAAAAAGGGTATCCCGCAGTTTGTGCCTTTAACGCTATTTGCTAGCGGAAAAAAATCCTTAAAAACCCTGCAGCAAGTACACATTGCTGAGTCTGTGCCAAGTCTCATGGGTCAGCAGCAATATGCTGCTTTGTATGTGAATGAGATTACCCTTAAGCTCTTACCCGTTGAAGACAGTGTACCGATTATTTATGAGCAATATAGCCAGACCATGCGGCAATTACAGGGTGTACTTAGTAGAGATGACTTAAAGATGGTGCTGCGCGCCTACGAGCAGGTTTTATTTAATGAGCTAGGCTTTGCCATTGATTTGGATCAAGACTGTGATCAATACCCCATTGAGGCTGAGCCGCTATACCGTTTTGCCCCAGACAGGGGGTGGGTCAAGCAGCTTGAGTCTGATGAAAAATTAGACTGCGCTCATATCAAGGCATCATCTGCACTGCTAGGTCGATCCATTATCGCCATGCGCTCAGGAATAACCACCCATACTGTCAATGATTGGTCACAAATCCATCGCCAATTAATTGACCATCTTTTTGACTATCAGCCGCTGCAAAGTCGTATACTTTGGCAGCAGTTTTTTCGTTATCAATAAGTCACAGTTTCTCATATTGCCTGTACTTGCAAAAGGGTAAGTGTTAGGCAATAAAGGCATATTACAGCCACTTATTGCTTTTTTTATAGGGTGATATCTTATGACGACTCGTACTCAATCTACGGCATCTCAACCTTTATTAGGCGTTAATATTGATCATGTGGCCACTTTGCGTCAAGCACGCGGCGTGGCTTATCCTGATCCTGTTGAAGCTGCTTTATTGTGTGAAAAAGCAGGTGCTGATGGTATTACCTTGCATTTGCGAGAAGACAGACGTCACATTCAAGATGCCGATGTTTACCGCATGAGACCTTTGTTAACCACACGCATGAATTTAGAGATGGCCACTACCCAAGAGATGCTAAGCATTGCGTTAGAGGTCAAGCCGCAATGGGTCTGTTTGGTACCTGAAAAGCGTGAAGAGCTCACGACAGAAGGTGGCCTAGATGTCGCCGCTCAAGTAGATGGCCTAAAGCATTATGTGGCGTCTTTGCAACAAAATGGCACAAAAGTGTCGTTGTTTATAGACCCTGAGCCCATTCAAATTGATGCAGCTATTGCTTGTGGCGCTGATGCCATTGAGCTGCATACTGGCCAGTATTCAGAAGCCACGCTTACGAGTGAGCCGTCAACCCAAAAAGAGTTGCTGAGAATTCAGCAAGCCACAGCTTATGCTTTAGCCGCTAATGATAAATTAATTGTTAACGCAGGCCATGGCTTGACGCGAGATAACGTGGGTCCTATTGCTGCCATTGACGGTATTTACGAGTTGAACATAGGTCATGCCCTAATTGCAGACAGCGTATTTATGGGGCTTGAGAGCGCTGTCAAAGCCATGAAGCAGGCCATAGAAGCCGGTCATAAATGAACAGTACAGTAAGAATGGACTAAGACAAAAGTAGACAAAAAAAGAGCGATCCTTTATGGGCAGCCAGTCTTTTTAAAGCGATAAGGCTTGAATCGATGGTTGCCTTGTTGGTTTATTGATATCTGATACATGTTTTGCTTATTACCATTATTAGGACAGTACTTTATGTGACCAAAATGTCCGCGTGGTAATCCGCTATCACCAAAGAACTTAATATAGTGACGCCGCCCTGCATTAAGATACACCCGCCCATAATTTAAATTCAAAGCTTGCTTTAACAAGAGCTGATCTGCTTGCAAGTCAAATTTATGATTGTCATCACTGTCGCTAAAGACCAGTAAATAGTGAGCGGCTTGTTTGTGACACACTTGATGAATATCGGCCAAACACATCACTGTATTGGTGCGCTGGGTGAAACTGTGAGCTTTAGCAACACGAAAAGTATTGATAATATCAGATCGTATCTTATGTGCTTCCCATCTTTGCTGAGCGGTAACAAAGGAGGGTAGGGCTATTGAGCTGATAGTGGCTAATATGAGCACTGAAATTATGGCCTCAATTAACGTGAAGCCGGATTGATAAATAGGCAGATTATTTGAAGTTTTTATAACATGATCAAAGCCATTTATCGAAGCATTGTTAAGATGGCTCATATGGCTTAGCCCTTTAATATATTGAGTTTTGAACCAATCATAATTTAAGTCCATTATAATGCTAAGGTAATAGAATATATCCTATTGTCAAATTTTGTTACATTTGGTGAAAAACTTAGCGTTTAGGATAGAACTCTCGCACTTAATGTATTAGAATTGGTTTCAATGAATTGTGTATCACATTTATTTGTATCTAATTACATATCATTTAATCACATCACTAGAACGTTTAGTTAAGTAATTATCATTTTCTTTTAGCAGTATTTTTTAGAAAAAATTACAATGTAACGGTGCGTTTTTTTGTGTGATTATCATGTGTACTAGATGGCTGGGTCACAAAAATATGTTGTAACTTATTTAATTTATATATAAGCTATTATGCGAAAGTATAAATTAGTATCCGGCTTTTCTTTGATAAGTTAGGGTATATATATTAGAGATATTAAGTGTTTTTTGCACACAAACCGTCCCTTTGGAGGAAGTTTATGAAACTTAACAAAATTAATCTAGCAATCCTAGCTGCTGCTGTTGCTGCACCAGTTATGGCTACTGCTGGTGTAACTGTAAGTCCACTATTACTGGGTTATCACTACAGTGAAGCTAACAAAACTCAAGAAAAACAAGGTGAGTTGTTCGGCGCACAAGGTAACACCGGTACTTATAAAAATGCTGACGACACCAAAGGTGGCGTAGCTCAAGAAGACGGTTTATACACTGGTGCCGCTATTGGTATCGAACTAACCCCTTCTACTCAGTTCCAAGTTGAATACGGTGTTTCTAACACTGATGCACAAATCGGCGACACCAAAGTTGGCGATATGGAACAAGAAATGATCTCTGGTAACTTCCTAGTGGGCTTTGATCAGTTCACAGGCTACCGTGACACAGCTTTCCGTCCATACGCTCTAATTGGTGCTGGTCAGTCTAAACTTAAATATGACAGCGACAACAGCAACCGTAAAGCAGAAACCAAAGACACTATCGGTAACCTAGGTCTAGGTGCTATGTATCGCATCAATGACGCATTAAGCCTACGTGGTGAAGCGCGTGCGATTCATAACTTCGACAACAACTGGTGGGAAGGTATGGCTCTTGCTGGTCTAGAAGTTGTTCTAGGCGGTCACTTAGCACCTGCAGTAGTAGCACCACCACAAGCCACTGTTGAACCAACTCCAGTTATCGTTGTTGAAGCAGACCAAGACAGCGACAATGATGGCGTAATCGACAGACTAGATCAGTGCCCTAACACGCCAGTTAACACCGTTGTTGACGAAAACGGCTGCCCAGTACAAGTTCAGATCGACGACGAACTGAAAATGGAACTACGTGTATTCTTCGATAACGACAAATCAGTTATCAAAGAGCAGTACAAACCAGAAATCGCTAAAGTAGCTGAAAAAATGCGTGAGTATCCAAACTCATCAGCTAGCATCGAAGGTCACGCTTCAAAAACTGGCCCATCAGCTCGCTACAACCAGCGTCTATCTGAAGCCCGTGCTATCGCTGTTAAGACAATGCTAACCAACGAATTTGGTGTTGCTCCTAACCGTCTAAGCACAGTTGGTTACGGTTATGACCGTCCAATCGCACCAAACGACACTGAAGAAGGTCGTGCAATGAACCGTCGTGTATATGCTGTTATCACTGGTAACAAAACCATGACTGTTGATCAAACTAAAGACATGAACGTTCAATAGAATCTTGTCTATGTTTTAGTAGTTATTTAAAAAAAAGCTGCCACATTGGTGGCTTTTTTTGTTTTATATTATGAGTAACCTCTTCATTTTTCTTAAAGCATTTTTAAAATCAGTTTATTAACTGTTATATAATAATGCTATACTGCAGCGGTGAAAAAGAGTTACTGGTTATTACCCGAAAAATATTGAGTCTTTAAAATATGTCTAACGAAATACAAAACTTACGCAATATCGCTATCATAGCGCACGTCGATCACGGTAAAACTACCTTAGTTGATAAACTATTACATCAATCTGGTACTTTTGGTGACCGTGCAAATATTGCGGAACGCGCAATGGATTCAGGCGCAATTGAGCAAGAACGTGGTATTACGATTCTTGCCAAGAACACAGCCATTAAATGGCAGCATCCCACAAATGGTATTGAATACCGCATTAATATTGTAGATACCCCAGGTCACGCCGATTTCGGTGGTGAAGTTGAGCGTGTTATGTCTATGGTTGACTGTGTACTATTGGTAGTAGATGCTATCGATGGCCCGATGCCACAAACTCGCTTCGTAACTCAAAAGGCATTCGAACAAGGTTTGAAGCCAATCGTTGTAATTAATAAAATTGACCGTCCAGGCTCACGTCCTGATTGGGTAATGGATCAAATATTCGATTTGTTTGACAATCTAGGTGCCACTGACGAACAGTTAGATTTCCATGTGGTTTATGCCTCAGCACTAAATGGTATCGCTGGTTTAAGTCCTGATAACCTTGCTGATGACATGACGCCATTATTTGAGACCATTGTTGATGTGGTAGAGCCACCTCAAGTGGATGCTGACGCACCATTTCGTATGCAAATCTCAAGCCTTGATTACAACAGCTTCGTTGGTGTAATTGGTATTGGTCGTATTGAGCGTGGTCGTATTTCAACCAACACACCAGTTACTGTGGTTGATAAAGACGGCAATACTCGTAACGGTCGTATTCTAAAAATCATGGGCTACCATGGTCTAGATCGTATTGATGTTGATGATGCTCAAGCTGGTGATATCGTATGTATTACAGGTATTGACGCGTTAAACATCTCAGATACCATCTGTGATCCTAGCCATGTAGAAGCATTACCACCATTAACCGTGGATGAGCCTACAGTTTCTATGACTTTCCAAGTCAACAACTCTCCATTTGCCGGTCGTGAAGGTAAATTTGTGACCTCACGTAATATTCGTGAGCGTTTAGAGCGTGAGTTGATTCATAACGTAGCATTACGTGTGGAAGATACTGAATCAGCTGAGAAGTTTAAAGTTTCTGGTCGTGGTGAGCTTCATTTATCTGTATTGATTGAAAACATGCGCCGTGAAGGCTTTGAGCTTGGTGTGTCTCGTCCAGAAGTTATCGTAAAAGAAGTAGACGGTAAACTACAAGAGCCCTATGAAAACGTTATTTTTGATGTAGAAGAACAGCATCAAGGTGCTATCATGGAGCAAGTAGGTCTACGTAAAGGCGAAATGACTGACATGCAATTAGACGGCAAAGGTCGTATGCGTATTGAAGCGGTTATGCCTGCTCGTGGCCTAATTGGCTTCCGCTCAGAGTTCTTAACCTTGACTTCAGGTACAGGTATTCTCACCTCAAGTTTCTCACATTACGGTCCACAAAAGATCGGTGAAGTGGGTGGCCGCACTAACGGTGTACTGGTTTCAATGGCGAACGGTGTTTGCTTAGGTTACGCACTATTTAACCTACAAAAACGCGGTAAACTATTTGCTGAACCTCAGCTTGAAGTTTATGAAGGTATGATTGTTGGTTTAAACTCACGCAGTGATGACATGGTAGTAAACCCAACCACGGCTAAACAGTTAACCAACGTACGTGCCAGTGGTACTGACGAAGCATTGACTTTGGTACCTGCTATTAAGTTTACCTTAGAGCAAGCACTTGAGTTTATTGAAGATGATGAATTGGTTGAAGTAACGCCAAAGTCTATTCGTTTACGTAAGAAATATTTGTCTGAAAGTGAGCGTAAGCGTCACGGCCGTAAAAAAGAGAAATAATTCAGTAACTTATCTGGGTTATTAAAAATGCATGAGTATAAAAGTGTAATTTGGTTTTATTTTTTGCGATAAAAATGAAGAAAAATTTTACATTTTGACTACTGAACCGCATTTTCAAAAGGTTAATATAGGCGCAATGTCTATGTTAACCTTTTTTTATTATGTATTAATAAACCTTAACATATAACAGTAACCAGTAAGATAACTCCGTCTGTCTTGATGGGTTTCTATTCAGTTTTAATCCCTATTTAAGTACTGCTTTTAAGCGCTAAGCACGTTAAGTGTGCTTACTATATTAGTCGGTGCTATTTTGTTTGCTTTATATTTTTGGAGAAAATTTATGAGTATGATGTCAGAGTTTAAAGAGTTTGCCCTAAAGGGTAATGTCATGGATTTGGCAGTGGGTGTGATCATTGGGGGTGCTTTTTCAGGCATCACAAATTCACTGGTTGAAGACATCATCATGCCGATCGTTGCATTTATCGCCGGTGGTGAACTAAACTTCAAGAACATGTTTATCTTATTAGGTGATGCGCCTGAAGGCGTGGCCATGACTTATGATGCGCTAAAAGAAGCCGGTGTTCCCTTATTGGCCTACGGTAGCTTCATCACAGTATTGATTAACTTCTTAATCTTAGCCTTCATTATCTTCATGATGGTTAAAGGCATGAACAAAATGCGTCGTAAGAATGAAGTGGAAGAGGTAGTTGAAGAGACCCCATCAGAAGAAGTGTTATTGCTACGTGAAATTAGCCAGAAACTAAGCAAATAGCACGCTTATGGCTATCGTAACTTGATACAAGTTAGATGTCACATAAAAAGAGACTCACCTAGGTTAGTCTCTTTTTTTAATGTTAGGTGACCGTAATCGAGATTAAGATGGCTCAGGCTGACAAGTGGGACAAAAGGTACTGGCGCGGCCGGTTATCACTATCTTATCAATACCAGCACCACAAGTCGGGCAAGGTGATTTATATTTGCCATAGACCAACAGTGTTTGCTGAAAGTATCCGGTTGTACCACTGGCTACGGTAAAGTCTTTTAAAGTTGAGCCACCTTGAGTGATTGACTGTTTTAAAATCTCTTTGATGTATTTTACCAGTTCAGCTAACTGCACTTTACTCAGCTGATCGGCAGGGGTGATAGGATGGATGCCTGATAAAAACAAACTCTCTGTGGCATAAATATTACCGACTCCGACCACAACTTCTTGATCCATAATCACCGCTTTGATAGGCCGACTAATGGGCTTTAACAGCGGTTTGTTATGACAACTGCGGATGGCATTCTCAGCGACTCTATGAATCTTATCAAACAGGTAGTCGCCTGAAAATTGGTCATCTAAGGGCTCTATACCTAGATGATCAAACAGTTTTTCGGCATAATCATCGAACCATAAAATTGCCCCAAAGCGGCGAGGGTCATGATAGTGCAGCTGTATGGCTGGCTCTGTATCATCCGCTTTATATTGCATAATTAAATGATCGTGTTTGCGCTTATCCGTGCCAACTTGGAATTGTTGCAGACTGCCTGACATACCTAGGTGGATGATTATCGACTTGGTATCAGGCATATTAGCTGTTTTAGCGCCACTTTGAGAGGGAAGGCGTTGAAATTGTAAAATTAAATACTTAGCACGGCGCTCTACCTGCTGCAAAGTATAGCCCTGTAAGCGATGAATATCATCGGGTACCGGCCAGCGCAATTTGGGCTGATACACGTCAACCTGCGCCACTTGTTTCTTGAGCAAAGGCTTAAGGCTGGTTTTAGTGGTTTCGACTTCAGGTAATTCAGGCATAACTAGATTGCTCTTCTGGCGTGTAAAATTCCAGGCTGCTGCTCAAGCTTGGCCAGTAGCTTTGATAACTGAGATAAGCCGGTGACCTCTAAGCGAAATTTTAGATGTGCCACGTTGTCATCATCGCTATTGGTATCCACGCCGCGAATATTGACATTCTCTTTGTCAATCACTTGGGTCAAATCTCGCAGTAAGCCCCGTCTGTCGTAAGCTTCGATAATAATCTCAACCGGCTGATAGCTGGTCTGCTGAGAGACCCAGGAAGCTGAGATCTGACGTTCAGGCTCACGTTCAATTAAGCGGGCATATTCTGCACAGCCGCGGTTATGAATAGAGACGCCACTACTTTGGGTGATAAAGCCGGCAATAGGCTCGCCATATACTGGCTGGCAGCAATTGGCAAAGCGCATTTCGATATTATCTAGCCCATCAATATTGATCTTATACGCATCGAGCTTACCGGTGACTTTAGGATGTACGCTGGGCGCATAGTCTTGCTCTTCATTATCAATAACCAGATCAAGCTCACGGGAGATATGACCTGTTAACTGGTGTAGGCCAATTTCTCCGGTAACCAATCCTACCAAGATATCATCGGGGGAGTTGACGTTATTAAAATGTTTAACGTAATCTTTTAGGCTAATGCTGTTGGGGTGCACTGACAGACGAGTCAGCTCTTTGGCCAGCATTTGCTTACCAATATCGATGTTTTTGTCACGGTCTTGTTTGTTAAACCACTGGCGCAGTTTTGAGCGGGCACGACTGGTTTGGATATAGCCAAGTGAGGGCACTAACCAATCCCGATTGGGCTCACGGGAAGACTTGGTAATAATCTCCACCTGCTCACCGGTTTTGAGCTGATAGGTGAGTGGTACATAGCGCTGGTTAACCCGTGCTGCCTGAGCACGGTTACCCACTTGGGTATGCACATAGTAGGCAAAATCAAGCACGGTAGCGCCTTTAGGCAGCTCAGTAATGTCCCCATCTCGGCTAAACACATAAATATGCTCAAGCTCACCAAAGTCAACCAATTGCTCTTCTTCATCAAGCTCATGGTCAAACTCGTCAGTTAAGCCCTCATGTGGCCCTTTGTTAATCCCGTCTTGGATTAAATTTTTATTGGTGGTATCACTGCCAGCCAGTAACAGCTGGCGTAGTGAGTTGATTTTTTGACTCAAATAAGCATCTTGCTTGTTTTTGCCGCCCTCTTTGTAATTGACATGGGCGCACATACCCAGCTCAGCTTCAAAGTGCATCTGATGGGTACGTATTTGAATCTCTAGTGATTTGTTTTCGGCAATCACGGCTGTGTGTAGCGAGCGATAACCATTGGCTTTAGGGTTGGTAATATAGTCGTCAAATTGCTCAGGAATATGACGCCACATGCCATGTACTAGGCCTAAAGTATGGTAACACTCAGCTTGCGTGTCGACCAAAACGCGCAATGCACGGATGTCATAAAGCTGATGAAACGACAAGCCTTTTAATTTCATTTTGCGATAGATGGAGTAAATGTGCTTAACGCGGCCTGAAACCTCACCTTTAATGCCAGCTTCAGCCAAAGCCGCTTCTAGCTGAGCTTGGACTCGCTCAATGTATTCTTCACGCTCACTGCGTTTTTCGGACAGTAATTTGGCAATTTCTTTATAGCGCTCAGGCGCCAAATAACGGAAGGCTAAGTCCTCAAGCTCCCATTTAATCTGAGCAATACCTAAGCGATGTGCCAAAGGGGCATAGATGGTCATAACTTCCCGTGCCACACGCTGTCGACGCTCTTCACTGGCATAGGACAGCTCACGCATAGCAAAGGTGCGCTCTGCAAGTTTAATGAGCACCACACGCACATCATTGGTCATTGAAATAAGCATGCTGTAAATATTTGACAGCTGCTCACGCTGATTATTAGCGAAGTGATCCTCTAAGCGTTTGTTGCTTTCTATGGTTTCTGACAACTGTCCCAAGGCCAGTGCATCTCTGACGAGTGTGGCGACTTCATTGCCGAATATCTCTTGAATACGCTCATGAGAAATCAGCTGGGTACGAGCCGCTCGATATAACATGGCTGCGGTGAGCGCATCTTCATCTTGGTAGAGGTAGGTTAAGATATCGGTCATGCCGATACCTGTCATATAGGCACTAGAGCGGTTGTCCTCTTCTCCTAGGCTAGACTTTGTGCCGATTAAATCACAGGCTTTGGCCAAATGAGGAAGTTCAGGAATATTAACCCGTAAAGACACCGCTTTTAGCCAAGCGGGCAGATCAATAATCGTATTATCAGCCAGCTTCTTATCTTTGCTTGGCTCATCAGTTGTGGGGGCTTCATTTTTGGCAGGGCTGTGCTGAGTTGACATACTACCGGGTATGCCTATCTCATTGGTAGCATTGTTATTATTGCTGTCATTATGACAATAGGTGAGGGTATCAAGCTGAAGTCGCTTGACTAAGGCGGCATCATTTAGAGGCAAATAATCCGCTTGTATTGAGCGATCCATAGCCGTCGTCAGCTTTGAGGTTGCTAACTGTTTTTTTAGATCTTCGTTGAGCATCTCAAAAGATAAGCGGCTGGGATTGTAATAGCCGTGCTGCTGCTGAGCAATCATTTGTGCAGCTAGGGAGGCACTATCTTCTGTTGTTGTCTGACCGTCAATAAGGGGCAACCCTTCACGAACTTTTACCAAGTAATCCTCCCTTAGCACACCACACCGGGGCTGACACAATGTCGCCCACTTCCAATGACCATGCGCTTACTGTTACCTAACTCTTATTTATTATTATCTTATTTACAGATAAAAATTCAAGCTTAGCTGTGTGAACTGTTGTGAACTAAAGGTAACATGAGCGCGGCCCATACTAAGGCAAAACCCAATTTGATAATAAAGGTTTTAATGCCTTAGCTTAGGCGCATTTGTCATATAAGATTAGGTTGAAAGTTCTAAACGCTAAACGGTTTGTAATTTTTCAAAACGTGCAATAGATTCTACATGACCTGTATGACAGAACATGTCCATTACGCCGGCATCTGTTAAACGGTAGCCTTGCTCAAGTAACGCCTTGGTATCCCGTGCTAAAGTGGCAGGATTACAAGACACATAAACAATGCGTGAGGCGTTAAAGCGGGGTAGATACTGCATAACCTCCCAAGCACCTGAGCGAGGCGGGTCAATCAAGATGGCATCAAAACCTTGCTGCGCCCAAGGCTGCTCGCTAAAGTCTTGAGTTAAGTCTTGATTATAAAACTCAGTGTTGCTAATGCCGTTGCGTTTGGCATTATCAGCGGCACGTGCTGTCATAGCATCTGAGCCTTCTACCCCAATGGCCAGACCTTGTGAGCCATCTTCACCGCCCACCAAACGGGCTAAAGGCAGACTAAAATTGCCTAGACCACTGAATAAATCAAGCACACGCTCACCAGGTTTTAAATCCAACAAGTCGCAAGCCAGCTTGGTCATCTTGCGATTAACCGATAAGTTAACTTGGGTAAAGTCGGTTGGAATAAACTCATAAGTTAAGTTAAATTCAGGTAATTGATAATACAAGCGGCCAAACTGCTCACTGACATCGTCTGTGTCATGTAGAGCAATACGCTCAATACTCTCCGGGCCTTTAGACTGCAAATATAGCTGCCAATTGCGTGCTTTAAAGAACGCCTTTAGCTGATCAATATCACTTTTAGATAGCGGCTCTAAATGACGTAAAATTAAGGCCACAGGTTGATTGCCATCTTTAAGCTCAGGGATGGCTTCGCCCATCGCCAATTCAATCTGGGCAATGTGCGCCCGCGCCTCTAAACTGCTGATTAAGCTCTTGAGGTTCTCAAGCTCAAAGCCAATGCGCTTATCAAGAATGTGACACTCGTTTAGCTCAGCTAAGAAATTGCTATTACGTTCGCGAAAGCCGACCAAGGCGGTATCTTTTTTGGCCACATAACGCACGCCCATACGCGCTTTGGTACGATAGCCTAGGCGATCAGCCACCACTGGCTGCAGCCAGTTATCGGGCTGGATATTGGCTTGGTGTTCAAGTAGCTCAGCCAATACCGTCTGTTTAAAGGCAATTTGGCCCTCAGGTTGCCAGTGCTGCAAGCTACAGCCGCCACAGGTCCCAAAGTGTGGACAAGGTGGGGTTTGGCGCTCAGGATGAGTGTTGGCGATAAGCTCAACCGCATCGCCTTCTTCAAA
Organism: Psychrobacter sp. YP14; assembly: GCF_003209315.1. NCBI lineage: Bacteria > Pseudomonadati > Pseudomonadota > Gammaproteobacteria > Moraxellales > Moraxellaceae > Psychrobacter > Psychrobacter sp. YP14. The sequence goes on from NZ_CP029789.1 coordinate 461,179, forward strand.
GCTTTTGCGGCTGTTGGTCAAGCGTACCTTGACTGACTCATCGGGCAGGGCGAAGCTTACGAACACCTTTTTGCCATGTTTGTCTTCACTGTGGCCATCTTCTACGCCAAACTCATTGCCATAAATAGCCACACCACGTCCGTCATGGGATAAGCCGTCAATTTTGAAGGCAAGAGGTGGCGCATCTTTTAGGCGACGACGCACACGCGAGCTGGGCTTAGAGAGCTTCTTGCTGGGTGCTGCGGCCAATGACGCATGGTCAGCGCTACTGTTGGCTTTAGAAGAAATGTTGTTGGTATCGGTGGGCTGCATAAACCTGCCTATCTGTTAAATGTGCTGAAAAATAAGGGGGTGAACTGTGGGGGTGATTTTAACACATAAACGCATAACCCGAGGCCGCAGTGTTATCAATAATGACAATTGTGTTTACCTCGCATAGAACGAAAAAGCGCTTAACAATGATTAAAAAGCCAGCACTCAGGGCATAAAACGTCATTTAGCCATGCGCTGTCAGTGTAGAAATGAGATTAGTTTTACGATAGATAATTAACAACTAAGAAGAGTTACCGTTGCCAGTGATCCAAAAAAAGCTGATGCTGAACCTGATTGTTATCATCGAGCTTTTTGGTCAGATAATCCCGAGTCTGTGCCTGCCACATATCAAAGTCGCTAGAGGATAAGACACCAGTTAAGCGCAGCCAGCGTAGATAAATAAGCCAAGTATTTAGCACATCAGACTCACAGTACAGATTCAGCTCACGCCACTGACTATCAGCGACCATTTGCGCCACTTGGCTGGCTTTTACGGCCATTTTTCCTGGTAGACCATATAGGCTAGCAACAATAGTCATGGACTCTCGGCGACTGCCACCATATTGACTAAAGCGGTCCATTAAATCCAAATGCCGAGTGTGAAAGCGATTGACGTAATTATCATAACGCATATTAGTGATGCGATGACCTTCTTCGAACAACAGCGGTACGCTTAAGTCATATTGCATGGCCCGATAAATGAGTACAGGAATATCAAAAGCTGAACCATTCCAGCTCACCAGTTGTGGCAAGCTATTTAGGTCTTTAAAAGCACGAAAGAAGGTAGATATAATCTCTTTTTCGCTTAAAGTATCTGCGGTCAATGAAAACAAAGAGAACTGGCCATCTTTGATATACAACACAGAGATACAGACAATTTTTTGAAGCGGCAGGCGCATAAAGTCATGTCCTGCTTCTTGGAGTCGTAGGCTGGTGAGCGCTGTTAAGGTATCGTCATCATTGAGTTTGGCCAGCTGCGGATACACCCGGCGTGCCCCTTCAATATCTGCCACAGTTTCAATATCAAACACCAAAGCGGGGGTTTTAGAAAAGTCGGGCATGGCAGTTCACCTATTTTTTTAAGAGAGCCGTTCAAGCTGTCTTTGATATACAAGGGCACATCGAGCAAAGATGATATAAAAGTGGCTAAAGCACAATAAGCTAAAGCAATATAAACCACAGCGATATAAACCAAAGCTATTGGGCGGTAAATAACCCAGTAGATAAGTATCGATCACCACGGTCACAGACGATGAAGGCAATCACAGCGTCTGGCTGAGTGTCTTTAATCTCTTTGGCCACTTGTAGCGCTGCCCAAGCGGCTGCACCTGAAGAAACCCCAGCTAGAATGCCTTCGGTGCGTGCTAATTTGCGCATGTACTCTTCTGCAGTATGTTGGCTGATGTCTATGGTGCGATCAATCACTGTGGGGTCATAGATGGCTGGTCTGTATTCCTCAGGCCAGCGGCGAATACCGGCAATGGCAGAGTCTGCATCGGGCTGTAAACCAATAACTTGGATATCTGGGTTTTGCTCTTTGAGATATTTACCGGTGCCTGATATGGTTCCTGTGGTACCCATTGAGCTGATAAAGTGGGTAATACGTCCGCCAGTTTGACGCCACAGCTCAGGTCCTGTGGTTTGGTAGTGAGCAGCGCTGTTATCTGGGTTGGCGAATTGGTTTAAGACGATGCCTTTGCCCTCAGCCTGTAGCTGCAAAGCTTGGTCACGAGCGGCTTCAATACCTTCGTCCACTTCAATTAAAGTGGCGCCATAAGCGGCCATGGCATCTTTGCGCTCTTGGGTGGAGTTGGTGGGCATCAACAAAATCATTTTATAGCCACGCATGGCAGCTACCATCGCCAAAGCAATACCAGTATTGCCACTGGTGGCCTCAATTAACGTATCACCTGGCTTAATTTCACCACGTTTTTCGGCCTGTAAAATCATATTAAAGGCAGGGCGGTCTTTTACTGAGCTGGCAGGGTTGTTGCCTTCAAGCTTGGCCAAAACTTGTACTGAAGTATCTATCCCTTCAAGCTTGGGTAGACGCTGTAGTGCAACTAAAGGCGTGTTGCCTAAGCAGTCTGATAAAGTGGTGACTTGTTGGATAAAGTTCACAGAATTTTGCGACGTATTTGACATAAAGGCCCTCAGTAGAAATTGGCGGTAGGTATTGTATGATGATAAGTGCAAAAGATTATAACATTTTGCGCCCTCTCAGGTTATCTGCAATACGTTGAAAACCTGTTACACTTAATCTAGCGGCGCTCTTGGCGCTTATTCTTTCTTGGTTTATTGCCCTCAAAATAGCCTTATTCTTTATGCGAAAAAAAATAATCGATTTTAGCAGTGCTTATGCTCAGCTTATTTTGCTGGTGTTTTTGCCGATAGTTATTCTTGCTGCGGTGGGGGCGTATTTAGTCCAAAAAGAGTCCAGCAAAGCCATTAAATCTGAGCAGCACACACTGGCGACTGCCGCTTTAATTCGCTATGAACCCATGGTAAAACAACTGCTGCCAGTTATTCTTAGCAATCAAAGCCTAACTGAGCAGCAAGTAGCCCCTCAACATTCAAGCCGTCAAGCCAATGAGGGGCCATCTACTTGGCAAGTGGATACGGAAGCTGCTTCTGACAAAGTGCTGCCAAAGCCGGCGGCGCAAATACAAAGCACAGGGGATAGGGCCGCGGATGCTGTCGTTAAGATGACTTTGCCCGATGAGCTGATTGATGCGAAAGCCATGGCCGATGAGCCTGAGGTTGAGCAAAGCCTAAAATCACTAGATGATGTAAAAAAGCGGATTGGCTTTATTTTATCTTCTATGAATAACAATCAGCACGTGCAGCGTGTGGCAATCATTGATTCTAATGGCAAGGTGTTGGCAGCGTCGGGCGATATCAGCACCACCTCTTGGGAGCAGATGAGTCAGCAATACAAGGCCGATCAGCAAGGCTTTATTTCAGGTATCCCGACTGAGATTGGTACAGCGTACGGCCGCTCACTGGGCAATTATGAAGGCATGCAGTATTGGCTATTTGTTGATATGGACAATGAGCCCTTGACCATTGCTCGGCTGAAGGTGTGGCTAGGGCTGGGTATTACCGGATTATTCACTTTATTAATGCTGCTGCTGAGCTTAAATATCTATGCCAAGCGCTGGATTGCCCCTATTTATGATTTAAGACTGCATTTGCAGCAAATCACTCCTGAGAACATGTATCTGCCAGTCAATACCCAGTCAAGTGGCGAGCTCAACCAGTTGCAACAAGATCTGCTCAAGACATTGCGCCGCTTATATGGCGACTTTCAAGAGCTCAAGGATCACTCAGATCAGACTGAAGATGACTTACGAGATGCCTTTGATGAGATGGAAATGCAAAACATCTTTATTCGTGAAGCACGCGATCAGGCCATCTCCAGTAGCCAAGCCAAATCGGCGTTTTTGGCCAATATTAGCCATGAGCTGCGCACGCCGCTCAACAGTATTGATGGCTTTATTAACCTATTGGCTCGACATGGCGATCTGACGGCTGAGCAGGATTTGTATGTGCAGACCATTCGTAAATCCTCTGCACACCTATTGGCACTCGTGAATGATGTCTTAGATTTCTCAAAGATTGAGGCCGGCAAGCTGGTGCTAGATAAACATGAGTTTAGCTTATATTCTGCCATTTATGATGTGATGGATATGCTCTCGCCGCTGGCTGCTGAAAAAGGCCTGCGCATGGCAGTGCTCTACTACAATGATGTACCCAATACCATCATTGGGGATGCACTACGGGTCAAGCAGGTACTAACCAACTTAGTGGGTAACGCTATTAAATTCACTGATGTGGGTGAAGTGGTGGTGCGAGTCGGCATCGATGAGATTGAAGATGCCAGCGTGATTGAAGCCAGTGGACAGGCAGAAGACGAGGCCAAGAGTCATCATGCCAAAGTGGCCACTGACAAAGACAACAGCGGTAGCATGATACATATTGCGATACAAGACACTGGACATGGATTATCTGAAAAAGCCAAAAGCCAGTTGTTCAAAAGCTTTAGCCAAGGCGACCCATCCATTACCCGTCAATATGGCGGCACGGGTCTAGGGCTGGTGATTTCCAAACAATTAACCAAGCTTATGGGCGGTAAAATTGGTTTTTATGACAATGATAACAATGCCGCCCAGTCGCAATTGGTGCTACCTGAGCCAGGTTTATCGGCAGGATCGGTGAATAAGAACCCGATGAGAACCGGCGCAACCTTCTGGTTTAGTATTCCCTCTTATGTCGATATAGATGAGTTATCTGACCAAGAGTTTGGCGTCGGCTATGAGCAAGAATTGACCGATGAGCAGCTCCAGCTCCCCATGTTACGCCCGTTCGCACAAACTCAAGGTGATGATGACAAACCCTTTGATATGCTGGTATGGATTAACCATCCTTCTAGTATTCAAGTGTTTATGGCGGCAGTGCGGCCGCTCAATATCAATGTGACCATGGCACGCTCTTTGGCCGGTGCTCTTGAGAAGTTAAAGGAGGAGGGCAACCGCTGGGATTGGGTGGTGATTGATGGCGGCGAGAGTGAAACTCGTGAAGATCGGGCCGCATTATTAAAGCAAATCCGTCTGCATTATCAAGGTAAGCTGGCCATTTATGGCTATCAAGTGGCGCTAGATGCCACGTTGCTTGAGCGTTACAAGGCGATGGGGCTGTATCAGCCGCTAGATAAGCGCCAGTTATATAGCATGTTAGACACCCGCACTACCAATGTCTCAACCTTGGTGGCCCCTCCAACTTGGCAAGGAGTGACCATCTTGGCTGTCGACGATCATCTGCCCAATTTACTGGTATTAGATGCCTTGTTAAGCGAGCTGGGTATTAAGGTGATTACCGCCAACAGTGGTTATGATGCCGTAGAGATTATTGGCAAGCAGCTCATGTATGACACTTACGACAGTGAGCAGGCAGCCGCCTTAGAGGATAAGGCGACAGGCGCAACCCCAAAAGACGCTCAAAGCTCAAGCTTGCCCGTACAGCCTACTACCATTGATTTGGTATTTATGGATGTACAAATGCCGCGCATGTCAGGCGATGAGGCAGCAAAAAAAATTCGTCAGTTGGAGGCCGATGCGCAAAAAGAGCATAAAAATTACCACAAACGCTTGCCTATTATTGCGCTAACGGCGCATGGCTTGGCCGATGGTAAAGACAAGTTTATTGCCGCTGGTATTGATGATTATGTGGGCAAGCCCATTAGTCGCCCGCAGCTATTACAAATTCTGCAGCGCTGGCTGGGGCGGGGTGCTGAGGCCGCAAATCCGGCCTTAAAGCCTGAGCCTAACTTGGCACAAAAACAAAAGCAAGATGAGCATGAGCAGGTGCAAGATGAGCTACTTATTGTGGACTGGAAGGATGCGCTCATGCGCTCGGCCAATAAGCCGGACTTGGCCAAGCAGCTGCTACATATGATGCAAGATTCCGTCGCCGATGAGCTACAAGCCTTGCAGCAAGCGTGGGAAGATAGAGACCGTGAGCAATTGGCACAGATTGCCCATCGTATCTTAGGCGCCAGTCGTTACTCTGGGGTACCGCAAATCCGTCAAGCTAGCCAAGATTTAGAAGACAAATGCCTGCTTAATGTGCAGCATACCATACCGTCGCAATTTGCAATGCTTGAGGAGTACTATACAGTCCTTATTTCTAGCCTAAAAATGTTGCAAGCTTTGGATTTAGATGCTTATATTACTCAGCAGATGCAAGAAAGTGATGAGAAAGCATTAAGTGAAAATGATATGACTTGGAAAATGATCTAACCCTATAAAGTTAACGGAACTGACCTTAACTAATCCTAAGCAGAGAGCTAATATGTCATCTTTATTCAGTCAAAAATTAAATGAAAAATACACCACATTGGCGTTAAGTGAGGCCGATGAGGTGTTGACCGTCTCGCTCAATCGCCCGGACAAAAAAAACGCCATGAGCCTGCGTATGATGCGTGAGCTTATCGATGTGGCTGAGCGCCTAAAAAAAGACCGTAGCATCCGTTCAGTGATTATAAACGGGGCAGGTGATAGCTTTTGTGCTGGTATTGATCTTAGTGACTTAAACAATCCCAAAAATGCCATGATGGGCTTGTATGAGCTGCTAAAGCCTACCCAAAGTATCTTTCAAAGAGTATGTTTAATATGGCGTGAAGTGCCAGTGCCGGTGATTGTGGTTACCCAAGGTTATTGTATTGGGGCAGGCATGCAACTGGCTTTAGCCTGTGATTTTCGTATCTCCACCCCCGATTGTCAGTTTGCAATTATGGAGGCCAAATGGGGCTTAGTGCCCGACATGGGATTGACTCAGTCAGCCCTTCATGTGTTGCCAGTAGATGTCCTAAAAGAGCTGACCATGACCGCGCGCTTAATTGATGCCAAGCAAGCTGAGCAGCTGCACTTAGTCACTCACATTGACGATACTCCTTATGAGCGTGCGCACGCTTTGGCCACAGAGATTGCCACCCGTTCACCTGATGCCGTATTGGCCAGTAAACGGGTCATTAATCAGATGACCAAACAAAGCTTTTGTGCTTTGTATCAAGAAAAAATGTGGCAACTTAAGCTGATGGGCGGGGGCAAAAATCGTAAATTAGCGATAAAAAAAGCCAAAGACAATAGTGTGCAGTTTTTAAAGCGTCAATTTAGTTAGGGGCGACATAGCCGGTAGTGAGCACTGCGTTATTTTTAAACTAAAAGCCCAGTCATGAGCCCAGTAAGCGATAAAACCTACTGGGCTTTTTGGTTTTTAAAGGTTAATTTTACAGCGGGGGTGAACATCACTTTGTAGTTCGGTAAGCATGCGTAAATTTCGTTGACTATATAAAGGATAAGAGTAGGCTACCTGTGTTAAATTGGGTATCATCATAAGGTTGCTTTTTGATATTGGTGATATCAAGTGTATTAATAACATCACAATAAAATAAATAGGTAATACCTATATTAAACCTTTAGCTCTGTGTGAGATTTATGTCAAATACTCAAAATTCTACGCCAAAACTGCCTGTAGCATGGATTATGATGCTGGGGCTTATCGTGGCCATCGGCCCATTATCTATCGACATGTACCTACCTGCGCTGCCAACAATGGCTGAGGATTTTGGGGTCAGTACCGCTCAGATTTCAAACTCAGTACCGGCATATTTTGCCGGCTTGGTCTTCGGCCAGCTGATATATGGGCCGTTAAGTGACCGCGTTGGCCGAGTCAAGCCGCTGTATTTTGGTATGACTTTGTATGTCATTGCTTCGCTGATTTGTGCCACCACCGACAGTCAATATGTGCTGTTTGCAGCGCGCACCTTGCAAGCTTTAGGGGCGTGTGTTGGGGCGGTGGTTACCCGAGCCGCCATTCGTGATACCTTGCCCCCCAAACAAATGGCCAAAGCCTTCTCTATTATGGTATTGGTGATGGGACTGGCGCCAATTTTAGCGCCTTCACTGGGTGCCGCATTTTTACGCTTTTTTGATTGGCATGTGATTTTTTGGTTCTTGGCAGGTTTTGGGGTACTAAACTTGCTGCTAACCAAGTTCTTTTTTAAAGAAACCTTGACTGAAGAAAACCGAAATTACAAACCTTTGAATACCATTTTAAGTCAATATCTAGACTTACTAAAAGATCCCTCTTTTGGGTTTCCGGCTATTGGTGCCGGTCTATTAATGGGCTCAATGTTTGTTTATATCAGTGCAGCGCCCGAGCTGTTAATGGATGGCTATGGGCTAACGGAGAGCCAGTTTAGTTTAATATTTGGTATGAATGCCGCAGGCTTTGTGGCACTCACTCAGGTGAACCAGTTTTTAACCAATAGGTTTCGTCTGATTAGCTTACTGCGTTTTGGGGCAGTTATGCAGGCAGTTGCTGCGATAGGGCTGTTGTTGTTAGGTGTGATTTATGGTGCAGAGGCTTGGTTACCATTGGTACTTATCTGTATTTTCTTCTGTATTGCCGGTTTGGGGTTAACTCAGCCGAATGCCTCAGCAATTGCCTTGGCGTTTCAAAAACACCGCGCCGGTATGGCCAGTGCCTTACAAGGCTCATTAATGTTTTGTGTGGGTATTTTTGGCGGCTTATTGCTCAACTTATTTCCGGTAAACCCTGTGTTTAAGCTTGGGGCCACCATGTCAATTTTAATGTGTTTGGGCACCTTTTTGATTTATCGCATGGATAAGAATTTAAACCTAGAGTAGAGGTAAGACACGGGGTCACGCCAGCAACATGCAGCCATAAGCAGCTGCTTTGACGCAAAAAATACGTTTTGTAGATAGCGCCTAAATTGGCGGTACTATGGGCCACAAAGACTACCCACCATCACCGTTTGGCTTGGTGGGAGTTGCCCAGAGTACGCATCAACAGTGCGTTGACGTATCACCAGCCTGGACGCCAAAAAGGACTGCGCCAGCTATAAGGTGAAGCGTAGCCATAACGCCCGTAGCCCCAAGGGTAAGGCGCACTCAAGTACTCCATATCTCGTTGACGCAGATAATAGTAGCGACCCTGATTATAAGCCTCTTCTAGTTTTTCTATGTTCTCAAGCGGACAAACAGGCTGCCAAGCATAACCCTCACGGCCAAGCTTATAAGCATTAAGCTCGGTACAAAACTGCTTTAAGCCTTGCTGACGACCTTGCTCCCACAACTCGCGGTTTGGTGCACTATTGGCCACCGGACTACAGTTTTCAATATGCCTACCGAAATAGGCGCCCGAGCGACCAGCCAGCCCGTCAGCATAGCCAATATCTTGCCAGTTGCCTGCCTGACACTGCTGCGGCGATAGTGCTTGAGTAGTTGCGCAACCAGACAGCACAATCATAGCCGTACCGAATACGGTGGTCAGTAATGTGGTTTGCAAAAAAGTCATCTTATTGCTCCTTAAAAAAAGCCATTACTTATAGTGCCACGTTATTCACTTATCGGCTATTGTGCTTCTGTTATTATGAAGATGATGTTGACTTCCTCCCCTCGCTAAACCGAGGGGATTCCTACAGCTAGACGGTCAAGCCCGACCGCAAGGATGTTCTTGGCGGCATTGATATCTCTATCATGCCATGTGCCACACTCAGTACACCTCCATCCTCTTATTCCAAGACCTGCTCTACCTTTTGGACTACTATCACTTATTTTAAGGCAGTGTGAACAGGTCTGGGTAGTGTAACTCTCATTTACCATCTCAAGCTGACAACCTGCATGCTTGCATTTATATTCCAGTTGTCTTTTGAGTTCAAACCATCCTGCATCGTATGTCAATTTAGCTAGGTTGGTCATCGAATTGGTGAATGAGCGTGATTTAACATCACCAACCACAATTAAGGCATTATCCTTAACTAATTGGGTGGTGAATTTGTGTATGGCATCTAATCTTGAGTTTTTGATCTTGGCATGGATTGCTTTGACACGTTTTTTATTATTAGCACGCTGGGCGACTGCTAATTTATTCGCCCACTTTTGCGTTTGTTTAGTTGTCAGCTTATCACCGTTTGATGTGGTAGCAGACTGCTTTAAGCCTAAGTCAATACCAACGCTGCCTTTGCCACTTGCTTGTCTAGGATAGTCTTTGACGGTAATACAGGCATACCAACGATGACGGCTGTCTTGCACTATCTCAAGCGTATTGATTTGATACAAAGACAAATTGTAGCTATCAAATACATCAATGATAAGCTTTTGACCTTTACAGAGCGATAGCTGTATGGTTGATTTCAGTGCTTTTTTACCTGTTTGTCTTGTATGTAGATACTTTATGGCAGACTTTTTAAAAGGTATCCAACCTAAGCTTTTTCGTTTGGCATCGGGTCGGTTGGTTCGCCAATTTAGTTTGGCTTTTTTTAAATTGTTTTCGGGCCTTCGCGTGAGTTTCATTGATAGCTTGCAAGGTTTGCGAGTGTAAGCCTAAATACTCACCACTGCCTTTGGTGTATTGGCTTAAATCATAGGCCGAAAAGTACTTACCTGTGCGTCTTAAATGCTCAAAGCTTAACGCATTAACATAGTTCCACGCATAGTTAACACTCCCAGCTAGTTTGTTTAGCTGGTTTGCATGTTTGTCTTTGATGCGTAGCTTGAGTGTTTTCATAGGGTTAGTATGGCGAGGTTAATTTTAACTTGCAATACTTTAAGTACTAATCACGACAGTGTGTGTCGCCTTATATCCACCCCCTGAAGTGGGTGGTTTTACGGCAACCGGTGATAAACCAAGCTGTCAACACAGCTCATGTATTGCGGCTGATGCCATAAAAGCGTTGTTGATATTTACTTGAGCTTTGAGCGAATACCGGTAGAATTGTGTAAGTGGCAAAAAATCTTAACACGCTATCAAGTTATACTCTAAAGTTGTGCTAGCAAGATGAGCGATAGAAATAAGGTACTATCAATGACTTAAGCGGCTATTAGGTCATGACATAATAAGGCGACAGGGCACGGGCGCGAAATTAAGAGATAACAAGTCGACACCCTTATAAAAAACAGATATAAATAGGGATAGGACAGTAGAGCAGTATGACTTTAACAAAAGCGCTGAGAACAGCAGATTAAAACGACAGATAAAAAATAAAATGAGCAACGATTATGAAAACTGTATTAATAGCAAATCAAAAAGGTGGCTGTGGTAAAACCTCTGTCGCCATTACGCTAGCCGCGGCATTGGCCAATCAAGGTCAGACCGTCGCCTTAGCTGATGCCGACCCCCAAAGATCAAGCCTACGTTGGCTAAAGCAGCGACCCGATACCGCCGCAAAAATTTATGCAGTAGATTGGTGCGATGAAGAAGATATTGGTGACTTGCCCAAAAAAGTGGCCAAAACCTTAGGTAAAAAAGACTGGCTGATTATCGATGCGCCAGGCTCTTTAAGTGGCGATCGCGCAGAGTCGCTAATCAGTGAAGCCCGTGCTATTTTGATTCCAGTGTTACCGTCTATCTTCGATGCTGACAGTACCAAGCAGTTTTTAAAATCCATTCAAGATATCAAGCGTATCCGTAAAGGTAAGGTCGATATTCATCTGCTAGCCAACCGAGTGCGGTCACAAAGTAGCACCAATTTAACGTTGCAGAGATTTTTTGAAAATATAGGCCAGCCGCCCTTAGCCTGGATTAGTGAAAGAAGCTTATATCCACAGTTGGCTGAGCAAGGATTGGCTATTTTTGATCATACTCAAAAACGCTACCGAGACATTCAAGCACAGTGGCAGCCGGTGATGGATGCGCTGATGCCCAAAGTGGCTACTAAGTACGAAGAGGTATTGGCAGGCAGTGAGATTCCCGCTAGTCTGGAAAAACTGCCCCAAGCAAAAAGCGCCACAGGTATGCACAAGGCCGGAAAATCGTCAAAAAAAACCAAGGATAACTCAACGTGGTATGAATAAAAGCAAAAACCTAATAAACTAGCGCGCTATTTGTTACTTCTTACAACTTACGGAAAAAATATGGGAACTTGGGTAGCGATTGCTATTGGATTATTTGTATTAGGCAGTATTATGGCCTTAAAACCTAGTGGCGTCGATGTGCGCTTGGATAAGCTGCGGATGACGGCGCGCCGCTTGGAATTAAACCCCAAACTCGTTGCCTGCCCTGATTGGATTCGGGGCCGCAATAATGAGTATGGCAAGGGGATGATGGGGCAGTATGCCTTAATTCTAGATGACATGAAATTCCCTGAAACCCGTTATCAAGTCATAGATGGTGAGCTGCGTCCGGACAGTACCAGTGGTACACAAATAGAGGTTAATGATGGCGCGCAGGGTAACGCTGGTACGCAGGATGTGACTTATCGCTTAGACCATGAACCGCTCAATTTGCCAGCCAGCATCACACCGCTTGTAAAAGCTGTTTATACCAAGGCCAATAGCTTGGTGGTATTTTGGGAGGACAGCGGTTATGTGAAGCCCAATACCAATCCCAATTATGATCCGCAGCACATTGAGCCAGATTTATTAGCGCTCAAAGCCGCCATGTATCAATGGGCGCAAAAGCTGGCTAATAAAGGCTGATATAAGCTCATAAATCCAGTCAATTGACACTTTAGTTACTGCTTGCTCTTGAAAAACCTTGTTGACAGCGCAACTGTTAGCAGTGTAACGTCAATGCAGATTTAGGCCAAAGCCAGACATTTAAAGCAGATCTTTGGCTGAGCTCACCAGACTATAAAAAATATAATTTATAAGAAAGTTTAATTAGGACTTTGATATCAATGGCTAAAACCACAGCTAAAAAAACAACCTCGACCCCCGCGGCCAGTGCAAAAGGCAAATCACTGGTCATTGTGGAGTCTCCTGCCAAAGCAAAAACCATCAACAAATATTTGGGTGATGACTTTATTGTACGCTCAAGTATTGGTCATGTGCGTGACTTGCCCACCAGCAGTGGCGTTAAGAAAAAAGCGACCAAGACGGATGAAAAGCTAAGCAAAGAAGACAAAGCGCAGCAGGCTTTGGTACGTAGAATGGGTATTGACCCTGAGCACGGCTGGAAAGCTGTGTATGAAGTGCTGCCTAATAAAACCAAAGTGATTAAAGAGCTTAAAGCCTTGGCCAAAGATGCCGATAAGATTTATCTGGCAACGGATTTGGATAGAGAAGGGGAAGCGATTGCTTGGCATTTGCGTGAGGTTATCGGCGGAGATGACAGCAAGTATCAGCGTGTGGTGTTTAACGAGATTACCAAATCGGCCATTCAAAATGCATTTAAAGAGCCCGGTAAGCTTGATATTGACCGGGTGAATGCGCAGCAAGCACGCCGCTTCTTAGACAGAGTGGTTGGGTTTATGGTCTCACCGCTACTGTGGCAAAAAATTGCCCGTGGCTTATCGGCTGGGCGAGTACAGTCAGTAGCCACTCGGCTTGTGGTCGAGCGTGAACGTGAAATCCGTGCCTTTATTCCAGAAGAGTATTGGCAAATTCACGCCGATACCACCATGAAAGGTAGCGATAATGCCAATGTGGCTGCAGATACTCCCATTCGCTTAGAGGCCGTCAAACAGGCAGGCAAAGTACTCAAGCTTGGCAACAAAGCGCAGACTGATGCCGTACTGGCCGTATTAAAACCGGCCACCTTCGTGGTCAAAGAGCGTGAAGAGAAGCCCACTCAATCTAAGCCGAGTGCGCCTTTTATTACCTCTACTTTACAGCAAGCGGCCAGCACACGTTTGGGCTTTCCTGTCAAAAAGACCATGATGCTAGCTCAGCGCTTGTACGAAGCTGGTCACATTACTTATATGCGTACCGATTCAACCTTTTTATCCAATGATGCCTTGGCCAGTGTGCGCGGCTTTATTGAAGAGAATTACGGCTCTAAATACTTGCCAGAAAAGCCTAATTTTTATGGCAGCAAACAAAACGCACAAGAGGCTCACGAAGCCATTCGTCCGACCAATGCCAATTTAAAATCCACCCAGCTCAAAGGGGTGGATCGTGATGCCATTCGCTTATATGAGCTGATTTGGCGTCAGTTTGTGGCCTGTCAGATGCTACCGGCAAAATATAAGTCGGTTAATCTATTGGTAGAGGCGGGCGATGTTGAGCTAAAAGCCCGCGGTCGCACCATGACCTTTGACGGCTTTACCAAGGTTATGCCACCTGCCAAAACCGATGACACCTTATTGCCTGATGTCAAACAAGGCGATGAGCTTAATTTAATAAAACTAGATCCCAGTCAGCACTTCACTAAGCCGCCAGCGCGTTATACGGAAGCAAGCTTAGTTAAAGAGCTTGAGAAAAAAGGCATCGGCCGTCCATCAACTTATGCCTCTATCATCTCAACCATTCAAGACAGAGGGTATGTTCGCTTAGAAAACAAGCGTCTGTATGCTGAGAAGATGGGTGATATTGTCACCGACCGTCTAACCGAAAGCTTCCCTGAGCTGATGGATTATACCTTTACTGCGGGGCTTGAAGATGAGCTTGATCATGTGGCACAAGGCGATCAAGATTGGAAAGCGGTGTTAGATGACTTTTATGGGGACTTTAAGACTAAGCTTGAGCATGCCAAAGATAAAGACGGTATGCGCCCGAATGACCCCACCGATGTACCCGACGTGCATTGCGATTTATGTGGCCGACCAATGCAGCTGCGTAATGGCTCAACCGGTGTATTCTTAGGCTGTACTGGCTACAACTTGCCACCCAAAGAGCGCTGTAAGGGTACCAAAAACTTAATGCCGGTAGAAGCCTTTGCCAACTTAGATGACAGCGAAATCGATGAAAGCGCTGAAGTCAAAGAGTTGATGGAGAAAAAACGTTGTCCTAAGTGTAGCACAGCGATGGATGGCTATATTGTGGATGGTGGCCTCAAGCTGCATATCTGTGGTAACAACCCAGACTGTGATGGCTATTTATTAGAAGAAGGTATGTTCGAGGTGCCAGGCTCTGATGCGCCGACCATTGACTGTAATAAATGTGATGGTCAGATGGAGCTTAAGACCGGCCGCTTTGGTCCTTATTTTGCTTGTAATAAGTGTGATAATACCCGCAAAGTGCTCAAAAATGGTGAGCCTGCACCGCCGCGCATGGATCCTATTGATATGCCAGAGCTTAAGTCGACCAAGCATGAGGATCACTTTATCTTACGAGAGGGGGCTGCCGGTCTATTCTTAGCGGCCTCTAAGTTCCCTAAAGTGCGCGAGACGCGTCCCCCTAAGCTGTCTGAGCTGCGCACCATTAAGGACAAGATGGATGATAAGTTCCAGTATTTGTTTGATGGTCCTGATCAAGATCCGGAGGGCAACCCTACCATTTTGCGCTGGTCACGTAAGCAAAAAGAGCAGTACATTGGCTCTGAGAGCTTAAAAACAGGCAAGGCCACGCGTTGGGGCGTTTACTGGCGTAAAGGCGAGTGGGTAGAGGAGTAGCCTTTAGCCACAGCCATAAAAAATCCCAGTCAATGACTGGGATTTTTTATGTCAAATGATAGCGCTGTTAGATAACAACAAGGGGTAGCACCGCTTATTTAAGCTCGTCTTCTTGCTGCTCAAGTCGGGCTTGCAGCTTTTGTTGTTTGCGTGCTTCAATCACGTCATTAACGTCTGTACCAATATGGACTTCGCCGCGCTGCTTGGCCAATTGGATCTGACGTTGACGCTCACGAAAGCGGGCACGCTGTTCTTCAGTCGCTTTATCGATGCAGTGCGGGCAAGACTCCCCTTTGACATAGGCAGGATGCTGCTTGTCTGCTTCGGTGATGGGCATGCGGCAGGCATAGCACTGATCGTATTCGCTTTTTTGTAGGCTGTGATTGACTGCCACGCGATTATCAAATACGAAGCAATCGCCTTCCCACATCGACTCCTCAGCCGGTACTTCTTCTAAATACTTTAAGATACCACCTTCTAAATGGTATACCTCATCAAAGCCTTGCTCACGCAAATAAGCAGTAGACTTTTCGCAGCGAATACCACCGGTACAAAACATCGCTACTTTTTTATGTTTGCTTGGGTCAAGCTCATTTTTTACGTATTCTGGGAACTCACGGAAGGTTTCAGTTTTTGGATTTACTGCATTTTTGAACGTACCGATTTGGACTTCATAATCATTACGAGTGTCGATTAATAATACATCTGGGTCGCTGATTAAGTCATTCCATTCGCTAGGTTTTACGTAGCGCCCAACCGATTGTAGCGGGTCAATGCCTTCTACACCCATGGTAACGATTTCTTTTTTGAGTTTTACTTTGGTGCGAAAAAATGGCTGTGTATCAGTGAATGACTCTTTATACTCTAAAGCGCCGATAGCAGGAATGTCTTGAATATAAGCAAGCACGGCATCAATACCAGCGCGGTCGCCAGAGATAGTGCCGTTAATGCCTTCAGAGGCCAATAATAAGGTGCCACGCACGCCTTTATCTAGCATGAGTTGGCGCAGAGGCTCACGGTAGTTTTCATAGTCATTAAAGCGGGTAAATTTATATAAAGCAGTGACAACGATGTTGTTGGTTTCTGTCAATGTGGCTGATGTGGTCATAATTTTCTCCTGCCGTCTAAGTCGTAAACCTAGTGCGTGATTAAGTCAATGCGCTGTGCAATGACGTGATAAGCTTAATTTATATACCATTAAGCAGTGTCATGGCCACATGCTTTAAAACATGTGACCTGATAAAAAAGGGTGAGTCATACCCAGTACTCTATAATTGAGGACAGTTTATAACAATAAAAGCGCTATTTTCATAGCGCTCTTGATGCTGACGAACTGATTTTTTTAGTCAGTGGTTTTAGGTCAATATTGGTAACATCTGTGGCCATTTAAGTGGCCAAGCTACAGAATTAGTCATTGGCCGGTGCGGCTTTGTTCTCTGTAGGCTTAGGTTCAGCTTTGGGCTTCTCAGCGGGTTTGGGAGCAGGTTTTGGCGCTGCTCTGGTACTGCTGGTATCGGCATTGGTACTGCTATTACTGTTGCTGTTATTGTTGCTATTGACCGGCTTAGGGGGTTCAACCGGTTTAGGCGGCTGCCTTTCAATCAAAGAGGCTCTTGGTGGTCTGACAACACCGTCTGTGACCTTTTGATTGGTGATGCGAGCATCGCTGCCGCTGCCAGTAGCACCGGCCGTGGTGTTGTCATTATCATCGGATAAATTAATCACCTCTTGTTTTGCGGTTTCTGATTTGGCTTTATTATTGACACTAACCCACTGATAAGGCACAGATTTTAACGCAGTGCGCATATAATCTACCCAAATAGGTAGGGCAGCCACACCACCATATTCGCCTCGACCTAGCGTTGAGGGTTGATCGAAGCCCACCCATACAATAGAGACTTGAGTGGGGTGGAAGCCGGCAAACCAAGCATCCTTCATCTCATTGGTCGTTCCTGTTTTACCACCGACATCTGTACGGCCTAAGGCTTTGGCTCGAGTGCCCGTTCCTCTTTGAATAACGTCACGCAGCATGCCCGCCATCTCATAAGCCACATTTGGCTTTAAGATACGTGGGGCTTGGTCGGCCACTTGATAGGTAATCGGCACAGGCTTCAAGCGATCAGATTGTGGGCCAGCATCGTAGCGGATGGCCTCAATGGCTGCTTGTAATGACGCTTTGCTATTTTTTGGTTTGGCCTTGGCGTTATCTGCCTCATCCTCTGCGCCGTCATCCTCTGCGCCGTCATCCGCTGAGTCTACAGTTTCGGACTGAGTACTATCCGCGACTTGTAATAGCTTAGGATCTTCTGCTAGAGCTTTTAAGGCCAATTGGTGTAATTTGGCATCGGCTTCGGCCTGCTTCTCATAGTCTTGTTTTAGCTTAGCATTGAGTTTTTGTAGATCATTGTTAAAGCATAATGCACAAGCACGTTGTGGGTTGGCCAAGTACAACAGCTTATTGTCATAATCATAAATTTGATCAATAAAGTACGGCTGAATGCGGTGACCGCCGTTGGCAAAGGCGGAATACGCAGTGGCCATCTGTAGAGGCGTTGCTTGACCTGCCCCTAAAGCAAGCGATAAGGTGGTGGGTAGCTTGTCTTTATCCAAACCAAATTGATCTAATAATTGACGTGCATCTGAGGTGCCAACGGCTTGTAATAGGCGAATAGACACTAGGTTACGTGACAAAATAAGGCCACGGCGAATGGTCATATCCCCATAAAAGCGGTTATCGGAGTTTTTGGGCTGCCAATCACCAATACGCAGTGGACCATCTGAAATCATACTGTCGGGACGATAGCCTTTTTCTAAGGCCGCCGCATAGTTTAAAGGCTTGATGGTTGAGCCGGGCTGACGCCAACCTTGAGTGGCTCGGTTAAATTTACTATAACGGAAATCAAAGCCACCAACCAAGGCTTCAACCGCACCAGTCTCAGGGTCGAGCGCAACCAAGCTACCTTGAACTTTGGGTATTTGAGTTAAGCGCCAAGCGGTTTTATTTTCGTTGGCAATTAAACGTACAATGTCGTCTTTTTTGACAAGATCTGAGGCACTGTTAGGGTAGCGTCTGATGCGGTTGGCATCTAAGTATTCTTTGGCCCAGCTCATGCCTGACCAAGGTACGGTGACCACTTCGCCATCTGCTAACTCAGCCTTAAAGCTGCGGCCGCTGACCTCTACTACCTTGGCCGGTACCATATTAGAATACGTGGTGAATTTGGATAAAGGTTCACCATGTGCTTCCACACCGCGCCAGCCGTGACGACGATCATAGCCAATCAGACCTTTTTTAATGGCGGTATCTGCCGCTTTTTGGTCTTCACTATCGACAGTAAGCTTAACACGCCAGCCGGCATTGACCACCTCCTCGCCATAGCGATCTACCAAGGTGCGGCGGGTCATCTCTGCCAAATAGGGCATATTCACATCCAGCTGCTCTTTGTACAAATGCACGCCGATGGGTTCTTTGACGGCTGTGTCATGCTGAGCTTGGGTGATATAACCAAGCTCTAACATGCGTCCCAAAATCCAGTTACGTCGCTCAAGTGCTTCTTCAGGATTTGACACAGGGTTGTTTTGTGACGGTGCTTTAGGTAGACCGGCTAAAGTTGCCATCTCAGCGATGGTTAGCTTATCGAGCGATTTACTGTAATATTTTTTGGCTGCCGCACGAATACCGTAGGCGCCTTCACCCATATAAATCTTATTAACGTATAAGGTTAAAATCTCTTCTTTGCTCAGCTCATCTTCGATACTACGCGCCAGATACAACTCAGTTAGCTTACGGCTAAAAGTACGCTCGGGGCTTAAAAAGTAGTTCTTAGCTACCTGCATGGTAATGGTAGAGCCACCTGTCTGACCGCCGTCTTCTGTAATAATTTCAGTAATGGCACGGCCTAAACCCTTAATACTAATCCCGCTGTGCTCATAGAATGAAGAGTCTTCTGCTGCCAAAAAGGCATTAATAAAATTCTTTGGAATGTCATCATAGGTCACCGGTAATGACATACGATTGCCGTATTGGCCGATTAACTTGTCATCTTTACTATAAATCTGCAAAGGCATCTCAAGATTGGTGCTTTTCATCTCAGAGATGCTGGGCAAGTTAGGCGTGATGTACATGGCCATCCCATAAAATCCAATAGGGAATGCCAGAACCAAAATGAGGGCCAGCGCTACGATGGCCAACAAAATGGACACAATATAATGGATAAGACGAGAGTTAGCAGACGATTGAGGCATAGTGACTCTATTAATTAAAAACTGAAATATTAGACATAGAAGACCCCGCAAAATTAAGCTTACCTATTGATATCACTGATTATTTATCAGTTTATCAAATGGGCAGTAGGCGCAAATTGCAAGCTTATGACTACGCTTATGGCTACAATTATAAAGCAAATTATAAAGTAAATGAGCGATATCTTATAGACCTAACATTAAAACACAGAGTCCGGCTCGCTTCTACCAGCGGCTGTAGACGTATTTTGGCTATAAATACCACGCCCTTTAAATGGCAGTGCTGAGATTAAGGGGTCAAAGCTGAGGCGTATTTTTGCCCAATAGTGTAGCCTAAATTGAAAGTAGCCATTGTCGGCACGTTGTTAACATACAGCGCAATAAGCATAGGAGGGGGTGTGCCTTTTTGATAGCTGGTTTTGCGCCCTAATTTTGATAAAAATCTAAAATATTTAGTTAATTTAAATTAAAAATAAATTGACAAAGTACTTTTAAATAATTAGGGTTAATAGCCCAAGAAGGCTATGCGCGATAAGGAGAGGCAGTTTGCGATTAGGGTTTTTTATGGCAAAGCCTCAGGCTTGGCTGGGTGTGGCAATCAGCAATACGGCGGTAACTTTGGTCGAAATTTGCCATCATAAAGGTCACACTCAGCTGTTAGGCTATGCCATTAAGACGTTACCACCAGGTGAGGTCATAGACAATCAAATCGTAGACTGTGAACAGATGGGTGACCATATTGCGCATCTGGTGCAGCGCATAGGCAGTCAATCCAAACAAGCTGCCATAGCTTTGCCTACTAGCTTGGCACTGACCAAAATAATTGAAATGCCTGCGGAGCTGACAGAAGATGAGATAGAAGCGCAAATTCATATCGATGCCGATCAGCACATTCCCTATCCTTTATCACAAGTCTGCCTAGATTTTCAGATTCAAGGTCCGGCTGATACTGATGACAGTATGCAGCAGGTACTTTTGGTTGCTGCGCGCTTAGAGCACGTTGAGCAGCAAACGGATAGCGTTACCTTTGCACAGTTACAGCCCAAGGTCGTTGATTTGGAGTCACACGCCCAGATATGCGCTTTTCAATTGGCTTGGGATAATTTATCTGTTCATAAGCCAAAAAACTTCACGCCTAACAACTTGACACATAACAACTTGACACATAACAACTTGGCGCCAGCTAATACGCCACAGACCGTGGCGCTTATTGATATTGGCGAGAGCCGCACCACTTTTTATAGTCACCAATCAGGACAATTGGTCTATCAGTCCCAGCAGCTGTTTGGCGGCGCTCAATTGACTCAGGCCATTGCCAATCAGCAGGGTATAGACTTGTCGCAGGCTGTGATAATAAAGCACGATTTAGCGGCATACATCACTTGCCATCAGCAGCAGGGCAGTGGTCGGCACAAGCATTCTCACAAGCATGCAGATTTGACCAAGGTTTATACGCAGTTTGTCGCTGATTTAGCGGAGCATATCACCCAAGCTTTTGACGCTTATGCTGCTTTAGCACCGGCAGTCGTCACTGAGCATATTATGCTGTGCGGCGGTAGTGCACTTTTGCCTGATATCGAGGCGATGCTAAAAGACCAGCTAAGCTGTGAGGTCAGTGTGGCCAATCCATTTGGACAAATGAAAGTGTCTGATCAAGTCGATAGGGATGAGTTATATGCCGAGGCGCCTAGGCTAATGAGTGCTTGTGGTCTGGCACTGCGTTGTCAGATGCAAAATCAGGCATATCTGTGAGCCATATTAATTTATTGTCATGGCGTGCCAAGCGGCGTGCTCACCATAACAAGCGCTTTAGACAGATGGTGGTCATAAGCATTTTAGCAGCGGTGGTCTGCTGTATTTTGGTGTGGGGACATTTTTATCAAGCACATGCCAAGCAGCAGCATCTTAATAGTCAACTGGTGCTCAGCAATGCTCAGTTAGAGGCGCAGATTGCCAGCAGTGAGGTGTTACAGCAACACCAACACACCATACGCGCTCAGATAGAGCTGCTCAATCAACGACAAAGTCAGCGCTTGGCATTATCTATGCTCTGGCGTGACATAGCAAAAGCAGTACCTGAAGGCTTATATCTGACTGGTATCAAAAGACAAGGCAATTTATTGAGCGTTACTGGAAAAGCCAGCACAGCCCAGCAAGTTACTGATCTGATGGCGGCTTTAGAGCGCAGCACTTGGCTGCATCAGGTACAAGTGCAGCATATTCAGGTGGCCGGCGCGGATGCCATTAAAGAAGATGAGACCATCAAGATATTGCCCGCTGCGAACATGGATTTTGTGATTAGCAGCCAGCACCGTCCGTCTACTAAGTAAGGAAGCATTATGAGCCTAGCTGCTCGCGTCAAAAAAACAGGGCAGGTTAAAGGGCGCATTTGGCCACTTATTTATCAAATGCAAAGCCTAGATACCCAAAACTATGGTAGCTGGCCGAGGTTCGTTAAAGTTTTTATTATTCTGCTTATCACACTGAGTATGGCTGTGATCAGCTATATGCTACCGATTCGTCAGCAGTTGGCTCGTATTGAGGCGGCGCAAAATCAACACCAGGTTTTATTGGCCGCCGCCAATGAAAAGCAGCTTAAACTTAAACAGTTACCTGACAATGATGCCCAGATCCAAGCCTTACAGCAAGGCTTTATTGAGCAGATACAGCGCCTTGGTCTGCTTGATAGCTCCGATAATTCACAACCACAGAGTTTAACAGGTGAGGCTGTAGAGCCATCATTTGCTGAGCGTCAGATGGCAAGTGGCGCAGCGCCCTCAACGCTACTACAACAAATCACTGAAGCGGGTCGCAGCAATCATATCGTGTTCAAAAACTTAGCCTTGCCTACGCAGTCGGTGGCTCACAAAGACTCTGATAACCGCTCGGATCAGCTGATGCCAGCAGACACAGTAAATGCTGCCAATTCCAGCTCTAATAAGGATATCTCCCCACAGGTTAGGACAGCAGCCACTGCCGAAAAGCTGTTTATTGAGCAGCCTATGACCCTCTTAGCCGTGGCCGAATATCAGCAGTTAGGAGGTTTTTTGGCGGATTTAGCGTTGCTACCTAAGCTGATAGTGGTACATGATTTTGAATTAACACGATTAAAGACCGGTAGCACCTTACAGCCGCAGTTGTCTTTGAGGCTACAAGCTAACGCTTATGTTTTGAGCGCTGAGACTCAAGCTAAGCTTGGCAATTTAGCTTTAAATAGCCTGTCAGACTCAGATAATCCTAAGACAACTCGTACAAATAGGTCGCATACCGATAAAACCCAGACAAATTCTTTGCCCTCCACTGCCTATCAGACAGCATCTAACCGTGATCCTTTTGGATTTAAGTCCATATTAGTTAAACACAGCGCTGTGCCAGATGTGACGGTAGTACAGGCTGGCAAGCCGGCAGCTAACCTTGACGTAAATAAGGCAGATAACCTGACCAATGCAGTTATCCCGCCAGCTGTGTGGTCAGGAGAAGGCAGCGGCCGCATACGCCAAGCGATGGAATATTATGGGCTATCTCAGCTGACCTATCGCGGGATGATGGGGTGGGGAGCTGCCACCACACAAGGTCTGGTGCAGCGGCCAGATGGGGTGATTACTGCTGTAAAAATAGGTGATTATCTGGGACTGCATCAGGGCCGAGTGGTAGAGATTACGCCCACTCATCTTAACTTGGTAGAAACGGTGCTCATCCCAGAGACCGGTAAAACTAAGCGCAGAGTCAGTCTAATCGCCCCCTTTTAGCTAGATACAAAAGCACAATCTTGCTTTGAGCGTCACTTTTTATTATGCCCTTTATTAGGAACAGCACATGATGTTTTTTAGGCCTGAGGTTTATCAGCTACGACTCAAATTTAGGGCAATGCAAGCGCTCACACTGGCGGTGACTACCAGTCTTAGCAGCCAAGTACCAGCGGCAACTTCTGCACTCATCAATATGCAAGAGCAGCCAGATACTGTCACTGCTAAAGCGTTCAACTCTTTTGCCGCGCCTTATCAGATTGACTATCAGCGCCTGTCTGAAAATCAAGAGATGCTGCAGATTGCATTAGATAATGCGGACACCCAGATTGAGATTAAGCGCCAAGGCAATACATTACTAGTGCGCTTAAAAGGGGTGACAGCCTCATCAGCACACGGGTCAATGCCTGTACTTGGGCAGAAGCTCACTGGGTTATTGCAACGTATTGAGGCCGAGCAGCGCGGTAAAGACACTTGGCTTATCTTCACGGTATCCAAAGATTTTGAGTATCAAAGCTATCAATTAGATAATCTCATTAAAATCCAGATTCAGCCGGTCAGAGCAATTCAACAAAATACTGTCACCCCAAAAATATATAGCGGCAAACCCATTTCGGTGGACTTTCAACAGGTTGAGGTGCGCAGCGTGCTGCATCTGTTATCTCAATTTACCGATACCAATATTGTCGCCACTGATCAAGTAACAGGCAGCTTAATGCTCAATTTGGTCAATGTGCCTTGGGATCAGGCGTTAGATATTATCCTTACCAGTCAGCAGCTGGGCAAACAAACCCAAGGTAATGTAATTTTGGTTGCGCCACTGGCACAGATGGCCAAACAGCGGGCCCAGCAGTTAGCCATTGAGCAGCAGTCTCAAGCACTGATGCCACTGCGCAGTGAGTATATTCGGCTTAATTATGCCAAGGCAGCAGACCTACAAGTCTTGATTATTAAAGCCAGTGGCAGCCCTACCCCTACCCCTGTGGCCATGCAACATCTACCGGCTTCAACGGCTGTCGCCAATGCACCCTCAGCTTTACCTGCTGTAGTAACACGCTTGAACTTGCCTGTCAGTAGCCGCTTGCTATCGAGCCGAGGGGTGATTGCAGTAGATGCGCGTACCAATACTTTAATTATCAAAGATACCGCTGATAGCCTGTCCAATATTCACGCTTTGATTAAGCAGATAGATATCCCAGTGCGTCAGGTAATGATTGAGGTCAGAATGGTTAGTGCCACCGACAACTTTAGCAAAGAGATGGGGGTTAAATGGGGGTTGTTATCAAAAGGAGTGGCGCACAATGATGATCTGTTAGTGGGCGCAAGTGATCAAACTTTGGCTGATTTAAAAAGCTTTAGTGCTCCAAATACTGCTTATAAAGGCCGTAATAAAAGTCGAGCGGGATACGCTATTACTCGCCCAGACAATCTTAATGTCGACTTAGGGATTAGCAATCCGGCCGGACGTATTGCATTTGGTCTACTTAGCATGTCAGATTTGATGATTGATTTGGAATTATCGGCGATGCAGGCTGAAGGCCGTGGCGAACTTATCTCTACCCCTAAGATACTGACTTTGGACAAACAAACGGCCACTGTATCTTCTGGAACCAAAATCCCTTATCAAAGTGAGTCAGAAGGCGGTGGTACCACCACTCAGTTTGAGGAGGCCTTATTGAGCCTACAGGTCACGCCTAGTATCACGCCAGAAGACAAAATATCATTACAATTAAATATCGAAAATGGTCGGCCCAATCCCGTCGGCAATGGGGTGATATTGATAGATACAGACCGATTAAGCACCAGAGTAACTGTCGGTGATGGCCAAACTCTGGTACTGGGCGGTATTTATCGCAATCAGATTTTTAATAATACCCAAAAGGTGCCTTTTTTTGGTGACTTGCCTTATATAGGCCGCTTATTTAAACAAGACTTGCGCCGTAATGACCAACAAGAGCTGCTTATCTTTGTCACCCCTAAGCTGATGCAGCTGCCCTAATATCAATGTAGTATCGATTTAGTATCGACCGGCCGCCATAAACATAAAGGAGCATAAAGGAACATAAAAGAGCTTAATAAAACTGGCTGTGTTAAAGCAGTAAGGCTTTTGGCTGTGTGGGCAAAGCGTAGCGGTGCAGCTTTAAAGTGTGGTCAAGGCTTGGGCGAGTTGCTATTATTAACAGCAATAATACTTTTTAAAACGGATACAGCTAACTGGGACTAAACCCATAAATGCCTGTATAATCCGTGAATTTATGTGAGAGATAATAATGCAATCGACACTGCCGTCATTATTTATTGTAGGCCCTATGGGAGCGGGGAAAACTACGGTTGGTAAGCTGTTGGCAAAACATTTGGGCCGAGATTTTATAGACAGTGATCACTATATTTGTGAGCAGACAGGCGCCGATATTCCGTGGATCTTCGAAAAAGAGGGTGAGACGGGGTTTCGAGAGCGTGAAGCACGTGCTATTGCTGAGCTGACAGCTTTGCCCAATGTGGTATTGGCGACAGGTGGCGGGGTAGTGATGCAGCCACAAAATAGAGACAATCTAACCAAGCAAGGCATTACCATTTATTTGCGCGCCAATGTGGATGTACAGCTTAAAAGAACCGCCAAAGATAAGTCGCGTCCTTTATTAAATACCCCCAATCCTCGAGCGGTGCTGCAGTCTTTGTTCGATGTGCGTGACCCGTTATACCGCGAAGTGGCAGATATCGTGGTGGAGACCGGCGATGGCTACCCACGCTATATGCTCAAAAAAATCATAGAAGCGTTAAAGCAGCATTATCCTGAGCACATGAAATCCTAAGTCTATAAACCCTTAGCGGAAAAGCGATAAGCGAGTCTGTCTTTTAGTTAGTAAGCGTATTGATTGCCCAGCGTATTGATATTAAGCCTAAAATGGATGTTGAGAGTCTTATGAAAGCAAATTTAGTCGTCCACACCCAAAGCCATGATTATCCCATCATTATCACCAGTCAGTGTGATATGGCCAAAGAAATTGCGCCTTATATCAAGGGCAAACAAGTGATGATAGTCACCAACACCACAGTTGAAAAGCTGTATCTAGCAGACTTGGTTGCGGGGCTAGAAGAGGACTTTGAGGTAATGAGTGTGGTGCTACCAGACGGTGAGCAATACAAGACTCAGCAGTATATTGATACCATTTATGACGCCTTGATGGACAACCACTGCAGCCGTGACGTGACCTTGGTGGCCTTAGGCGGTGGGGTGATTGGCGATATGACCGGCTTTGCTGCGGCAAGCTTTATGCGCGGGGTGAATTTTATCCAAATCCCAACCACCTTATTGTCTCAAGTGGATTCTAGTGTGGGCGGTAAAACAGGCATTAATCATCCAAAGGGTAAAAACATGATTGGCGCCTTTTGGCAGCCACAAATGGTGCTGGCTGATATGCATACCTTGACCACCTTGCCCCAGCGTGAGTTGTCAGCGGGTATGGCTGAGGTGATCAAATATGCGCTGATTATGGACGAGACGTTTTTAGATTGGTTAGAGGACAATATGGCCGCTTTAATGGGGCTTGATAAAGTGGCATTGGCAGAAGCGGTGGCGCGCTGTTGTCAGTACAAGGCCGATATCGTGGCACAAGATGAGCGCGAAGCGGGTAAGCGGGCGCTGCTAAACTTTGGTCATACCTTCGGTCATGTGATTGAGACCCATGAGGGCTATGGTCAGTGGCTGCACGGCGAGGCAGTGGCTGCCGGAATGGTGCAGGCCGCTCAGCTGTCGCATAAGATGGGCTGGATAAGTGAGGCGCAGCTGCAGCGTATCTGTACGGTGTTGATATCGGCCAAGCTGCCCACACAGCCGCCTAGCATAGATACCCAAATTGCCCTTGACTTAATGCAGCACGATAAAAAAGTTAAGTCAGGACAAGTTAGGCTGATTTTGTTAAAATCAGTGGGTGATGCCGTCGTTACTGCTGACTTTGAGCCTAAGCTGCTTGAAGAGGTGCTTGCAAGCTGCGTACCTAATTAAACAGCAGTTAATGACAGCACAAGGACTCACACAGTATAATAGTGTGCGTTTGATTCATATGATTTAAGTTTAATTAACTATTTCAATATCTCTTTATTGACTGGATTTGCTCTATGGCAATCACAAAAAGCTCACCTTCTAATATGCCTCAAAAAACCAAAAAGCGGCTTGTGGCTAGCGTGTGGTTGATTACGGCTTTATTAGTCAGTGCAGCCGCCCTAGCTTTATGGATGTTCAGTGCCGCGCCTGTTTTTGATGATGAAAAAAAGGCCGAAACCGAGGTGCCTCCTGAAGCAATCGCCTCAAAAATTGATCAAGTAACTCATATCGATAAGCTTAATGAATTGAATGTCGATGTCAAACCTATCTCATTTGATGCTTTAGTGCGAGATTTACGTGATTATCCGCCTGAGTTTAAAGATGCCAAGTATTTAAAGAAATTTAAGGGTAAATGGACCGTTCAGGTGATGGATGTGTCTGAGCACGAGATTATCACCGACTACCTTAATTCACGCAAAGACCGTCAAAAATTCGCCTATTTCCGCTATCGTGATTCAAACAATCAGCCGCGTTATCTGCTTACCTATGATGTGATGCCAAGTGAACAACTGGCTGTTAATGCGGCCAGTAGCGTTGATTTTGATTTACCGGCTAACGTCCAAGTAATCCCCGAAGAGATCTCTGGGTACTTAACGGTCATTGAAAACTATGAGCTGTCGGCGCCTATTAAAGACCTATCTCGCAACCGTGCCCGTCAGGTTAAGCTACAAGCTACTCGCAGCGAAATTGCGCCACGTCGCCGCATCGTTAGTGAGCCACAATCGAGCAATAATAGCAGCCAAGCACAAAGTCAAAGCAGCGACAGCAGCGGCACTAATAACAGCAGTGCTCGCCCAAGCAGTGACATTAAAACCTCGAATAATACCAACGACACGCTATCGGTACAAGAAGAGCGCAAAGTCGTCAGCCCATCAGAGGGTAATATTCAGCCAAGCGTTGAGCCGACTCCACCAAAAAACAATGCCAAACCCAAAGAAGAGGCTGAAAAACCAAAAGCAGAAAAACCAAAGCCAGAACCTACTAAGCCTGCCGAGGCCAGTAAAAACACTCAAAAATCTGGTAATGACAGTATTAAGCAGCTCATCGATGAAAAAACTGAATAGTTTTTTGGCGATGACATAGCCATTATCTAAGGTACTCTTGAAATCATAGAGTACCTTTTTTTTGTCTGGTTTTTATCTGGTTTTTATCTGGTTTTTATCAATAAAGCTTAGGCAGTTAACAAAGAAGTTATTAAATCACCCCATAATCTTGGCGCATAACAAGGCAGCTAAAAACAGCGTTATAGTGCGTGGCTAAGCTTTATTGATAAGGCGATAAGGTTGTGACTTGTCTAATTGATTAGACAGTACAGGCACATAATAAGACAGCTAACCAAAGTTTTTCTAATGGTGCTTATAATAAAAAGTTATTGCTTAATAAAGGTTTGGCTACAAATAAGATGTGAAGAAAAATATAATTCAATCCATAAATTTCACTGGATTTTATAGTTATGTTTCTCTAATATGGGTTATACGACGTTTAGCTAGGTTATCGTAGGTATTTATTTTAATGATAGTGAGTATTACTATTTTTATCTATATAAAGCGATTGCTAGGCTCGGTATAGACCATTATTTTTAACGTTTTTGCGATGGTCGATAACTGCCTTGTGGGTGTGATGAAGTGTTGCCTATTATCCTAATTTCATCGTATTCATCTAGGTTTGGAGTGACTGTTTTGCCAATATATTATTGGTTAAATAAGAATCCACAAAGCGTTATAGTCATTAAGATATAGATAAACAGTGAGTTAATTATTGCTACTCTCTATTTTTTGGCCCATTTCCTAACACAGCTGTGCTATCCATCCTGACAGTTGTGTCTATCTCGAATATTCATTTAGTGGTGCGTAACTGGCATCACATAAATAAAGGACACGCCATGACCCAGAATTTTATAGCCAATCCTGTAACCTTAGACCACACTCAGAACCACACACAACCCCCCGCTATAGACACCCCCACCTATCTTGCTTCTCCTGACGATTTCACCGATAACTGCGGCTTTGGCCTAGTTGCTCACATCGAAGGCAAACCCAGCCACCATTTAGTAAAAACTGCCATTCATAGCTTAAGCTGTATGACCCACCGTGGTGGTGTAGCCGCTGATGGTAAAACAGGCGATGGGTGTGGCTTATTATTGGCCAAACCAGTTGACTTCTTCCATACCGTGGCCTCAGAGCTTGGCCTTGAGCTCGATGAAAACTTCGCTGTCGGTATGGTGTTTTTAAATCTAGATGAAAAGCTTGCTGCACACAGTCAACAAGTATTGGACAAAGAAGTGGCAGCGCAAGGCTTAACGGTTGCCGGCTGGCGTGATGTGCCTGTGGATTTATCCATTGTGGGTGAGATCGGCCGTGAATCTTTGCCGCAGTTTAAACAGATTTTTGTGAATGCTCCTAGTGATTTAAGCGTTGAGGATTTTAACCGCAAGCTGTATGTCGCCCGCAAAAAAGCTGAGCTTGCACTGACCGATGATGAGCTGTTTTATGTGACCTCATTAAATTGCCAGACAGTCATTTATAAGGGCCTTGTTATGCCCTCTGACTTGCCTGCCTTTTATAGTGACTTGCAAGACAGCCGCCTGCACTCGCATATTGTGGTGTTCCATCAGCGCTTCTCAACCAATACCTTACCGCGTTGGCCATTGGCTCAGCCGTTTCGTTATTTGGCACACAACGGTGAGCTAAATACCATTACTGCTAACCGTAACTGGTCTGTGGCACGTACGCCAAAACTTGAAACGCCAAAGCTGCCAGAGATTACTCAGCTACACCCGTTAGTGAACCGTACCGGCTCTGACTCCTCAAGCCTTGATAACATGCTTGAGGTGCTTATTTCAGGGGGTATGACCTTGTTCCATGCGATGTCTATTTTGGTGCCACCCGCTTGGCAGAACGTGGACAGCATGGACATGGACTTGCGTGCCTTTTATGAGTTCTACTCGCAGCATATGGAGCCTTGGGATGGACCGGCAGGTCTGGTGATCCAAGATGGTCGCTATGCGGTGTGTATGCTTGACCGCAATGGTTTGCGCCCGTCACGCTGGGTCACCACCAAAAATGGCTACATTACGGTTGCCTCAGAGATTGGGGTTTGGGATTATGATCCTAATGACGTGATTGCCAAAGGCCGTGTTGGGCCTGGCCAAATGCTGGTTATCGATACCTTAAATGGTGAAGTATTAGACGATCAAGTTATCAGCAATCGCCTAAAAAAAGCGCACCCTTATCGCAAATGGCTGCGTGAAGAAGCCACCCGCATCCGTGATAATGAGCAGATAGAAGAGAAGCTGCTTGAACAGGGTGTACTCGGTGAGCCGCTAAAAGCGCTACAAAAAATGTTCAACATTACTAATGAAGAGCGCACTGAGATTATCCGTCCCAATGCCGAAAATGGCCAAGAGCCGGTGGGTTCAATGGGAGACGATACCCCTGTTGCGGTGCTGTCTAAGCAGGTACGTAACGTAGCCGACTTCTTCCGCCAGCAGTTCGCTCAGGTCACCAATCCCCCGATTGACCCCTTGCGTGAGTCTATCGTGATGTCATTGCAAACCTGTTTGGGTGCAGAGACCAACATCTTTAACCCAACCCCTCGTGATGCGCACCGTATTATTCTGGCCTCACCCGTGCTGTCACCGAGCAAAATGCAGCAAATTGAAGCCTTGGAGGACCCTGCCTTTTTAAGTCAGCGTATCGACATCAACTATGATGAGTCGTTAAGCTTAGAGGTGGCAATTAAGCAAATTTGTGAACAAGTTGAGCAGGCGGTTTTAGCCAAAAAGACCTTAATTATCTTATCAGACAAAGGCATTGAGAAAGGTAAATTGCCCGCCAACGCTATTTTGGTCACTGGTGCTGTGCATCATTACCTAATCGAAAAAGGTCTGCGTACCGATGCCAACTTAATTGTAGAAACGGGCGTGGCACGTGACTCACATCAAGTGGCAGTCTTGATCGGCTTTGGTGCCACGTGTGTGTATCCGTACTTGGCCTACGATGTCATCTCAGATTTAGTGGCGTCAGGTGAATTGTTGGGCGATCCGCTGCAAGCACGTGCCAATTTCCGCAAAGGCTTGGATAAAGGGCTGCTTAAAATCTTATCTAAAATGGGTATCTCAACCATTGTCTCTTATCGCGGCGCGCAACTATTTGAAGCCGTTGGCTTATCAGAAGAGATCGTTGAGATGTGCTTTAAAGGGGTACAAAGCCGTATTAAAGGCGCCACTTTTGAAGACTTGACCAAAGACCAAGCATTATTGGCCAAAAATGCCTTTAGTCGCCGCACCCCGCTAGACCAAGGTGGTATGCTCAAGTTTGTGTTTAATAAAGAGTATCACGCATTTAACCCAGATGTGATTAACACCTTACACAAAGCGGTACGCACTGGCGATTATGAGAATTACCGTGAATACGCCAACTTGGTGAATATGCGCCCTGTGGCCACCTTGCGCGATTTGTTAGCCCTTAAATCAGACAATCCCATTAGCGTGGATGAAGTTGAGGGTATCGAGGCAATCTTGCCACGCTTTGATTCAGCGGGTATGTCATTAGGGGCATTATCCCCTGAAGCGCACGAAGCAATTGCGATGGCGATGAATACCATCGGCGGCCGTTCCAACTCCGGTGAGGGCGGTGAAGACCCTGTGCGTTATGGCACCATGCGTAACTCAAAAATCAAACAGATTGCATCAGGTCGCTTTGGGGTAACCCCAGCTTATCTGCGCTCAGCACAAGTGATGCAGATTAAAGTGGCTCAGGGTGCAAAACCTGGCGAAGGCGGGCAGTTGCCAGGGGGTAAGGTCAACTCGTTAATCGCTCGTCTACGCTATTCAGTGCCGGGTGTGACTTTGATTTCACCCCCACCACATCATGATATTTACTCTATTGAAGATTTGGCACAGCTTATTTTTGACTTAAAGCAAGTCAACCCAGAAGCCTTAGTGTCGGTCAAATTGGTATCGCGCCCAGGCGTAGGCACCATCGCCACTGGTGTGGCAAAAGCGTATGCAGACTTGATTACCGTCTCAGGGTATGACGGCGGTACAGCAGCATCACCTTTGTCCTCTATTCACCATGCCGGCTCACCGTGGGAGCTTGGCTTGGCCGAAGCGCATCAGTCTTTGCGTGTTAATGGTCTGCGTGACAAAGTACGGATGCAAACCGATGGGGGCTTAAAGACAGGTCTTGATGTGGTCAAAGCGGCTATTCTGGGGGCAGAAAGCTTCGGCTTTGGTACCACGCCTATGATTGCGGTGGGCTGTAAATACCTACGTATCTGCCATCTAAACAACTGTCCGACAGGGGTTGCCACTCAGCAAGCACGTCTGCGTGATGAGCACTTCATCGGTGAAGCTGAAATGCTGATTAACTTCTTTAAGTTTGTCGCCACCGAGACCCGTGAATGGCTGGCCTTCTTAGGCGTACGTACTATGGAAGAGTTGGTAGGCCGTACAGATTTATTAGAGCTGTTAGAGGGCACTACCGATCAGCAGCGTAACCTAGATTTATCGCCACTACTGCGCACTCATCCTGCCGCAGAGGGCAAACCACATACTTGCCAAGTTGAGCGCAATGAGCCCTTTGATAAAGGCTTATTGGCTGAAAAAATGGTCGATGATATGATTTTGGCCATTCGCCAAGGTCATGGCGGTACTTACAGCTATCAAGTGGGCAACTGTGACCGCTCAATTGGGGCACGTATCTCAGGTGAAATTGCTCAGGTGTGGGGTAATTTAGGCATGTCAGATAGCCCCATCAAGCTGCACTTGGCGGGTACCGCGGGTCAAAGCTTGGGCGTGTGGAACGCAGGTGGGCTTAATATTGAGCTTGAAGGCGATGCCAATGACTATGTGGGCAAAGGCATGGCAGGCGGTGAGATTGTTATTTATCCGCCCAAAGGCTCAACGTTTGCCTCACAAGAAACCGCCATTATCGGTAACACCTGTTTGTATGGTGCCACCGGTGGTAAGCTATATGCTTCAGGGACAGCGGGTGAGCGCTTTGCGGTACGTAACTCAGGCGCACACGCCGTTATCGAGGGCGTGGGTGATCACTGCTGTGAATATATGACAGGTGGTGTTGTCACGGTACTGGGTAAAACCGGGCTTAACTTCGGGGCAGGTATGACCGGTGGTTTTGCCTTTGTACTCGATTTAGATAACAGCTTCTTTGATCGTTGTAATCATGAGCTTATTGACTTGCATCGTATCTCAAGCGAGCAGACTGAAGAGCACCGCATTTATCTAAAACAGATTATTGAAACCCATGTGGAGAAGACAGGCAGTGCTTGGGGCCGTCAGATTTTGGCTGACTTTGAGCATTATGTGCGCAAAGTATTCTTGGTGAAACCAAAAGCCGCTAATA
This sequence comes from Psychrobacter sp. YP14, assembly GCF_003209315.1. Taxonomy (NCBI): domain Bacteria; kingdom Pseudomonadati; phylum Pseudomonadota; class Gammaproteobacteria; order Moraxellales; family Moraxellaceae; genus Psychrobacter; species Psychrobacter sp. YP14. Next base: position 494,806 of record NZ_CP029789.1, read on the forward strand.
TGGCATCATTGCTGCATAGCACCACCGCAGATCCACAATAAGGCAGCGCTAAGCGAAGCCATAAGCTGTGGCCTTGATAGATTAAGGCCACAGCGTTTAACCGATAATTGCTTGACTTTTACCCTGTATATTTTGTCCAACTGAGGGTAGCCACCCCCTCGTGCGGCAGGTTTTGCGTTTAGTAGATGATTAACAGCAGCCTTTATTTGGCCATAATTGTCCTAAATGTAATACCAACTTAAGGAGACAAAACCCTAATGAAGCGTATTAATAACAATTTTCAGTTTTTGGACGTGCCCCGTCGTGAGCCTGAGAAAAAAGACATCGTCACCCGCTCTACCGAATTTGTGGAGATTTATAGTCCCTTTGAGGCGACTGAGGCGGCGCAGCAAGCCCACCGCTGCTTAGAGTGCGGTAACCCTTATTGTGAGTGGAAGTGTCCGGTACATAACTACATTCCTAACTGGTTAAAGCTTGCCACTGAAGGTCAGATTTTCCAAGCGGCTGAGCTTTGTCACCGCACCAACACTTTACCTGAAGTGTGTGGCCGTGTGTGCCCCCAAGATAGATTATGTGAAGGCGCTTGTACTTTAAATGATGGCTTTGGCGCTGTGACCATTGGTAATGTCGAAAAATACATCAACGATACGGCCTTCGCCCTAGGTTGGCGCCCAGATATGAGTGATGTGCAGTGGACGGATAAAAAGGTGGCCATTATTGGTGCCGGTCCTGCTGGTCTAGGCTGTGCCGATATTTTGGTGCGCGCGGGTGTGAAGCCTGTTGTGTTTGATAAACGCCCTGAAATTGGCGGTTTATTAACCTTTGGTATTCCTGAATTTAAGATGGAAAAACAGGTGATGCGCAATCGCCGCACAGTATTTGAAGGCATGGGTATTGAGTTTCGCTTAAATACCGAAATTGGTACAGATGTGACCATTGATGAGCTGTTAGAAGACTACGATGCCGTGTTCATGGGCATGGGCACGTATACTTATATGCGTGGCGGTTATCCAGGCGAAGAGCTATTTGGGGTGTATGATGCCCTAGATTACTTAATTGCCAACGTCAATCGCTGCAATGAGTGGGAACAAGATCCAAGCCAGTACATCAACCTAAAAGACAAAAAGGTTGTGGTGTTAGGCGGCGGCGATACCGCCATGGATTGTAACCGTACTGCCATCCGTCAAGGTGCTGAGCGTGTGGTCTGTGCCTATCGCCGAGATGAAGCCAACATGCCAGGCTCGCTACGTGAAGTAAAAAATGCCAAAGAGGAGGGGGTTGAGTTTTTATTTAACCGTCAGCCGACTCAGATTGTGGGGCTAAATGGTCAAGTGACCGGTGTGAAAGTGGTGACCACTCAGCTGGGCAAACCAGATAACCGAGGTCGTCAGCGTCCTGAGCCCATTCCCAATTCAGAAGAGATTATTGAATGTGATGCGGTTATTATGGCCTTTGGCTTCCGCCCAAGTCCTGCTGACTGGTTTGAGCAAAGCGCAGTTAAGATTGATAACTCAGGGCGCGTTTTGGCGCCTGAAGAGCAAGCCTTTAAGTTTCAGACCAGCAACCCTAAGATTTTTGCTGGCGGTGATATGGTGCGAGGCTCGGACCTAGTGGTCACTGCCATTTGGGAAGGTCGTGAAGCGGCCAAAGGCATCTTGGATTATCTAGAAGTGTAATCCAGCAAAGGCGCTAAGCTCACTCTTAAGCTGTTTATCAATAAAGCCCTACTTGTTAGGGCTTTATGCTGTCTGGCGATTATGAGCTAACTTTAACGCTAACTCTAGCTATGACGTTATGGATTAACTGCGAGTAGGGCTTACCTATAACGCACCGGCCAAATAAACTCAATAATAGGATAAAAAACAGCAGATAAGTCAGCAAACAGACAGCATAAAGAGTAGCTTAATAAAGCCGTTTCGCTTAAAAAGAAATTGTGCAGTGTCTGTAAAGCTGAGCAGATTAAGGGCTAAGAATGCCCAGTGCCTATGCTAAAATTAGCGCAGATGTCGTCAGCTACGGCACCTTTTTAATACCTTAAACTATAATGAGATTATAATTATGCCATCAAGAAACTCAGGAGAGAGACCAAAAACTGGCGAGGAAGCCCTGCAGTGGTTAAAAGTTGGTAATGACCGCTATGTCAAAAGCTTAAATAACCCTGGAAATGCGGTCGCCACGCGTCATGAGCTGATCTCAGAGCAAGATCCTTTTGCCATTATTCTTGGCTGCTCAGATGCCCGTGTGCCGGTTGAAATTGTATTTGACCAAGGCCTTGGTGACTTGTTTGTTATTCGTGTTGCTGGTAATGTGGTCGCACCTTCCCAAATTGGCTCTATCGAATTTGCTGTTGAGAAGTTTGATACCCGTTTGGTTGTGGTACTTGGCCATTCAAATTGCGGCGCGGTGACCGCTTGCGTGGATGCTTTGATGAACCCAGAGCAAAACTATACCACCAACTTGCAATCTATCGTTGATCGTATTCGCCCCAGTGTCTATAACCTACATGAGTTGGCTACGGCCAAAGGTGGTGAGGTAGATAAACAAAAACTTATTGATAGCTCAATCAGTGCCAATGTGCGTATGTCTGTGAGTCAATTAAAGCATGCCTCACGCCTACTTGAAGACATGAACCGTACCGGTGAGCTGCTCATTGTGGGTGCCGAATACAACTTAGATACCGGTGAAGTTGAATTTTTGCCCATGTAAGTTTTTGCCCCGATAAACAGTATAGGGTAACCGGCTTGATTCAGATGCCTTTTAGGCTAGGTGGTCGTGGTACTAGATACTGTTTTTATCAGTGATGTATTTGATATAAAGGATGTAATAATGTCTGTTAATTATGTTGACCAACCCAAAGGCTCCGTTGTGGTAGATGGCGTACAGCCGATTGCTGCGGCAACCACAGGTTATACTTTTAACCACACCATGCTACGGGTTAAAGACCCCAAAGCGTCGCTTGAATTTTATACCGGTGTGCTGGGTATGACGCTTTTGACGGTAAAAAAATTCCCAGAAATGGCATTTGATTTGTACTTTTTGGCCAAATTAACCGATGACGAGCGCGCCAATTTGCCAGAAAACGAAGAATTAGCGATTTATACTTTCCGTCAACGTGGTATTTTAGAGTTGACCCATAACTATGGCACCGAGACCCAGCCAGGACGTATTTATCATGACGGCAATACTGAGCCACAAGGTTTTGGTCACATTTGCTTTAGCGTCCCTGACTTAACTGCCGCCGTAGAGTGGTTTGATAAAAACAACGTAGAGTTCAAAAAACGCCCAGAAGAGGGGAAAATGAAGAACGTGGTGTTTATCAAAGATGTTGATGGTTACTGGATTGAAGTGGTACAGGCTGATCTTATGGGTTAATAGATTGTACAAGTGAATACTGTGCCTCTAAAGCGTTATAAACTTAACACGTTTTATAAAAGTCACTAAGAGGTATTAACGCCGGTTTTGCTAACAGTAGAACCGGTTTTTTTAACTCAAAATTAACCGACTAATAAAAAACAGCCCTAAAAACTGCCTCAAAAAAGCGTTAGAATTGAAGAAAGCCGCTTAAATTGCCCAATAGGAGTACTATGCCACAGCTTGATAGTGTCAGCGATAAGATTAACGAATACCAGACCATAGCATCTGCTGCCAATCAAATGGTGAATGACTTTATCGTACGGCTGCCTTATTTTATTGTGGCCTTATCGGTGCTGCTGCTGTTTTGGCTGCTGTCGATACTGTTCAAAAAGCTTGTCACTAAGCTATTATTAAAGACGCACACCCACCGTAACTTGATCAGGGTTTTTCAGCGTATTGGTGGCGCACTCATTATCTTCGTGGGAGTGATGGTGGCCATGGTCATTGCCATCCCTGGGTTCACACCTGCCAAATTGGTCGGTGCGCTGGGCATTGGTTCGGTGGCCATCGGTTTTGCCTTCAAGGACATCTTCCAAAATCTGTTGTCCGGTATTTTATTGCTGCTGTCTGAGCCGTTTCGTATCGGAGATCAGATTGTCTCAGGAGACTATGAAGGGACGGTTGAAGACATTAAGGTACGTGCGACCACCATTCGCACCTATGATGGGCGACAAGTGGTCATCCCCAATTCTCAGCTGTATACCAGTGCATTAACAGTGAATACGGCGTATAAGCGTCGCCGGTTAGAGCTGACGGTCGGCATTAGTTATCAAGATGATATTAATGAGGCGAAAGCGGCGATACTAGAGGCATTAAAGCAGTCTGAGACCGTCTCTAAGTTGGCTGAGCCTTCGGTGGTGGCGACTGAATTTAGTGGCTCAAGCATTGACTTGAAGGTGCGCTGGTATATCGATGATGGGACACAGGCCAATAAGGTGGCCTCTATTCATGAAGTGATTGTACAGACAAAATCACATTTGGATGCGGCTGGGGTCAGTATACCTTTTCCGATTCGCACCTTGGATTTTAGTGATGCCTCAGCCCAAGCTTTAATAGACAACATGGTAAGCGCCCAGCAGGTGTCACAAAGCTGCGCTCATAAAAGCAGCCGTAAGTGAATTTGAGCGCCGCCCCATACGTTAGACCTAACTTATGGGGCGGCGCTCATTATTTGGTTACAGGCGCTTTTTAGGCACAATCTTGCTGCAATAAAAGGGCAGCTTACTTGGCTTTGAACTCTTGGTGACAAGACTTGCAGCTTTCGCCTAATTCATTAAAGGCGGGCTGAACTTGATCTGCTGTGGTCGCACTTTGCGCCACAGTGTTTAGGTTGGTTGCGGCTTGTTTGAATTTTTCTGCTGCGGCTGTAAAGCCTTCTGGGTTCGACCAAACAGTCGTGTTGGCGCCACCCACTGCCGCTTTGTCTTGGAAATGTTGCCAAGGGGTCAAGGCATCATCCGCCAAAAACTGGGTATCTTCTTTAAACTTAGCAGCATCAAAGCTTTGCGGAGATTTGATCATGCTCTCCATTGAGTCTTTGGTATCTTTCCAGTTTTTCATGGTGTCTTGACGTGCGCTCACATCTGAGCTTACGCCGCCTGAGTTACAAGCGGATAGGGCTAAGCTTAAGGGCAATAAAGTGGCTAGCATTAAAGATTTAATCGGCATGGCTGTCTCCTTGCTGTTGTTGTTTTAACGTAAAGCTCCCTACTTATATTTCTTTTTAAAATGCTTGTAAGCAATACCTAAAAATGCGCGGTTCAAAAGTCATGGGGTATCAAGTAGATTGCATAGGACTAATACTAGCAAAGAATTTTTAAATTGCTCAAGTCAAATGTGGATATATTGTTAACAAGGCACGGTAGGCTTATTTATCAGGCGCAGATATCTTTGTTAGCTATTTACGCCAGCGCACAGTCTATAGGGCCAGCCAATCACGCGGTTTTAGATAAAAATCTGTAAGCTCATATTCAGGGGTGCCAGCCTCTGGCTCATAACGATACTGCCAGCCAGTCAGCGGTGGTAAGCTGACCAAAATTGACTCAATGCGTCCATTACTTTGCAAGCCGAATAAAGTACCCCGATCATAAACCAAGTTGTACTCTACGTAGCGGCCACGGCGATACAGCTGAAACTCTCGTTGCTGCTCGGTGTATGGCAATTGTTTGCGCTTTTCAAAAATAGGAATTATGCCATCTAGATAACCTTGGCCGACCGCTTGCATAAATTTAAAGCAAGTCTCAAAATCCCAGCCGCGGCTTTGGGTATTGACGTCATCATAGAACAGACCACCCACGCCGCGCTGCTCATTGCGGTGGCGCAGATAAAAATAATCGTCACACCATTTTTTAAATTCAGGATAAATCTCTTCACCAAAAGGCGCACACAGCTCATGGCATACGTGATGCCAATACACACAGTCCTCTAGGACAGGATAAAAAGGGGTTAAATCAAAGCCGCCACCAAACCACCAAATCGGATCTTCGCCTTCTTTTTCAGCCACAAACAAGCGCACATTAGCATGGCTGGTAGGCACATTTGGGTTGCGCGGATGCACCACAAGTGACACGCCCATGGCCTGAGCTTTACGGCCAGCAATGTCAGGATGGCGAGCAGTGGCGGTGGCAGGCAGATTGCTGATATGAATGTGGCTAAACATAACCCCCGCTTTTTCGATAACCGCCCCATCGGCCATAACGCAAGAGCGACCACCACCGCCCTCAGGGCGTTGCCAATCATCGGGCACAAAAGTCGCTGAACCACCGCCGTCGATTTCTTGTTGTTCTAGAGCTTGGCAGATATTGGCTTGTAACTGAATCAAAAAATCACGTACACGCTGAATGTCCTTGGCAGTGGGGCTATCAGGATTATCAACAATTGGGGCGGCATTATTGATGCCAGTGTTGGTTAAGCTCATACCATGCTCCATTAAGTCAGGGGTAGATTTATATCGCTCGCAAAAATAGTAACTGAAGTATTATTGCTCCGAGATGGGCTTAAATACTAAAGAGGAGATGTCATTGTTCAAATGATGACCCATGCGCTCACGCTTGGTGGCCAAATAATCCACATTAAAAGGATTAAGTCCCACTACCAGCGGAATACGCTCCACCACCTCAAAGCCTAAGTCTTCTAGATAGCTGAGTTTATCTGGATTGTTGGTCATAAGACGCAGCTTGCTGATGCCCACATGATCGAGCATGGGCTTACACATTTCATACGTTCTGGCATCAGCGGGTAGGCCAAGCAACAGGTTGGCATCGAGTGTATCGTGACCTTGATCTTGTAGTGCATAAGCTCGGATTTTATTGGTTAGTCCAATACCGCGCCCCTCTTGACGCAAATACAAAATAGCGCCACATCCTTCTTGTTGTATGGCCTGCATCGTTGCATTTAGCTGGGGACCGCAGTCGCATTTTAAAGAGGAAAAAGCATCACCAGTTAGGCACTCAGAATGGATACGTACCAAAGGTGGCAGTTTCTCTTTATTGGCTACATCATCAGTGTTATCAGTCGGCAAGCCGCAAGTGAGCATAACATGCTCTTGGCCTTCTGCATTCTCAAACACGTGGATATCAAATTGACCATGCGCCGTTGGGAGACGGGCTTTACTGATGAATTTATAAGGAGAGTGAGTTTCGTTTGTTGAAGGTAGTTGAGACATTACAGACCTAAAGAGTCATATTCGTGAAGGAGGAGTGAGTTAGGTTGATATATCAAGGCAAACCAAGCGCTTTAGGGCTTAATCACCCTGCATTGTCAAACAAACTGCGATTAAAAACATAGAAAATTCACACAGCCAGTCCGATGAATAAAGCGCTAAATGAAAAAAAATGCTATTATGCCATACTCTTAATCCCGATACAGTGTTGGCGTCAGTGAAGCTTGGCTGGCTTACAAGAGACCTACCAAGCGGTTAGTCGCTGGTCCACTATAATTATTCTTTTGATTAAGACGGTATGGTGTCGCTATACCATTATAACTTATCATAGGGAAGTAAATGACGGCAGATGCCTAAATATCAAGTCTTAAAATACAGACTGCCGCAATAATGACTACTGGAACGGGTTTTAATCTGTGCAGAAGATGCATAGGTCTGATATCTTATCAATGTACGCCAAAATGGTGCACATGTGTCAAAAGACAGATAATTATTTTATACCCATATTCACTCACACTGATGCTCCGCTTAAGGTTGTGGTACTTTTATATCCCAGCATAAGCAATTTTAATATTGAGTTGAGTTATCTCAATTCGATAGACAGCGTCTATACTAAGATTAGTAGGTTTTGTAAGGTCTATGCAGCAATATTCTAACTCCACTACGCCCAAGCCTGCGCCCTCGCAACAAATGGACTCAACCTCTGAAGATAACAGTGTTGATATGGCCATTTCGGATGCTGTGGCAAAAAAGCCGGCAGCCATGCGCCTATTTAGTGCAATTCCTACAACACGTCCTACGACCCCTTTATTAGATAGTATAGAGTCTCCTGCTGATTTAAAACCCTTATCTCAGGCTCAGTTGCTTGTTTTAGCAGATGAGTTACGTGAATACTTGCTATATTCTGCCGGTCAAAGCGGCGGACATTTTGGTGCAAACTTGGGGGTGATTGAATTAACCATCGCTTTGCATTACCTATTAGATACCCCAAAAGATAAGCTGGTCTGGGACGTCGGTCATCAGGCCTATGCCCATAAAGTGTTGACTGGTCGTAGAGATCGTTTGGCCACTATTCGTGCCAAGCAAGGTCTGACTGCTTTTCCTGAGCGTCAAGAGTCTGAATATGATACCTTTGGGGTAGGCCATTCTTCTACCTCGATTTCAGCAGGCTTAGGCATGAGCTTAGCGCTGCGTCACCTCAAGTCAGATGCCAAAGTCGCTTGTGTGATTGGTGATGGCGCCATGACCGGTGGTATGGCTTTTGAAGCTTTAAATGATGCAGTACAACAAGACGCTGATTTATTGGTGGTTCTCAACGACAATGACATGTCGATCTCTTGCTCAATTGGGGGCTTTTCGCGCCACTTGGCCATGCTTTGGGAATCAGGCTATCAGGTAGATATTACCGCAGGTGGCAAGCCTAAGCTGACGCATCGTCCTGAGATGCCTTTGGCTGATCGCCGAGCACGTCACAGCGCCATACGCGATATTCCTCAAGTGGCTGATAACTTATTTAAAGCCATTGGCTTTACCTATTTTGGCCCCTTTGATGGTCATGACTTACCTGAATTACTAAGGGTGCTTGAGCGTGCCAAAAATGTCTCAGGGCCGGTACTGGTCCATGTCTATACCACTAAAGGTAAAGGCTTTATCCCCGCTGAAGGCGATCCGGTAAAATACCATGCTATTAGCAAATTGCCCGAAAAACTAGAGCCCAAAGCTGCCGACGCTCAAGCCAACTTCGAAAAACAAGCATCTGTCCAAAGCGCCCCAACTCAGCTGGCTAAGAAAAAATACTCTGATGTTTTCGGCGACTTTTTATGCGATAAAGCGGCAGTAGACCCAAAGCTGATTGCCATTACACCGGCTATGGAGTCCGGCTCTGGTATGACGGAGTTTGCACAGCGTTATCCTAAGCAGTTTTTTGATGTGGCGATTGCTGAGCAGCATGCCGTGACTTTGGCAGCGGGTATGGCCACTTTAGACGTTAAGCCTGTGGTCGCGATTTATTCCACTTTTTTGCAGCGTGGTTATGATCAGCTGATTCATGATGTGGCCTTACAAAATCTAGATGTCACTTTTGGGATTGACCGGGCAGGCTTGGTCGGGGAAGATGGGGCGACCCATGCAGGCGTGTTTGATTTAGCTTATATGCGCTGCGTGCCAAACTTAATCGTTGCCACCCCAAAAGATGAACATGAGTGCTACCAATTACTCAACACATGCTATGAGTATCAAGGCCCAAGTGCGGTACGTTACCCTCGTGGTACCGGCCCTGGTGCCACTATTGTTAAACCTGCTCAGTGCTATGAGGTCGGTAAAGGGGTGATTGAGTCGACTTATCATTCAGACTCAAGCGCTCAGTCTGAAGTAAAGATTGCGCTACTGGCCTTTGGACCCATGGTCACTACCGCTGAAGCGGCGGCGCAAAACTTAATTGCTGCCACCGAGCTTGGCGCCATTACTGTGAGCGTGGTAAATATGCGCTGGGTTAAGCCACTGGACACCCAGCTGTTAGATGAGCTGTTGGCGCAAGGCTATACTCATATGGTAACTTTAGAAGAGCATGCAGTCATGGGCGGCGCCGGCAGTGCGGTTAATGAGTATTTACTCAATCACACCACATGCATTCAGCAAGGCGTGCGTATAAAAAATATTGGTATTGCTGATGAGTTTATCCCGCATGGTAGCCATGAACAACAATTGGCCGAATGTGGCTTAGATGTGGCTGGCGTTACTGCTCACCTGCAGGCGCTACTTGCGGTAAAATAAGCGGTATGACCTGCTTAAAAATAGGTTTTAACCTCAATCACAAAATATGGGCCACGCTTGGCCCCGCTGTTTTTTCTCCTTCTTAAATCAACACCACTCAACTGAGTATTTCAGCTGAGTTTTTAACCGCTTTAGTCGAGCAAATAGGAAAATTATGGAACCAATGGTCGTAATAGCAGCCCGCGCTGCTGAAAAAGTCGGTGCTGAGCTATTAAAAGCGCATCAAAACCGCCACAAAATTGAATTCGATACCGAGTCTAAAGGCCTTGAAGGTCTTGTCACTAAGATTGACCGATTTAGTGAAGAATTGACTATCGAAACTTTAAAATACAACTATCCCAATCATTCGTTTTTGGGAGAAGAGTTTGGCTTACAAGAGGGCCAAGGTAGCGACTCTGAATGGTGCTGGATTATCGACCCACTAGATGGTACGCACAATTTCGTACATGGCGTTCCTCATTTTTGTATTTCTATCGCAGTGCAGCATAACGGCGTTACTGAACATGGCGTTATCTATGATCCTATCCGTGATGAGATGTTCTCAGCCAGCCGTGGTAAAGGTGCTCGTCTAAATCAGCGCCGTCTGCAAGTCAGCCAGCGCAAAACCATCGAAGGCGGCTTATTCACGACAGGCCACCCGCTTGAGCGTCAACGCGGTGATCAAGTGGTCTCTTATGCCAAAGAGCATTTTGCTACGTTACAAAAAATCGCTGAAGAAGGGGGGCAAGTTCGCCGTCTGGGCTCAGCAGCGCTAGATTTGGCTTATGTAGCCGCTGGCCGCTTTGATGGTTACTTTGAAATGAAGTTAAAGCCTTGGGATATCGCTGCCGGCGAACTGTTGGTCAACGAAGCGCGCGGCGTGGTAGTGGATCATAATGGCGCTCACAAAGCGATGGAAACGGGCTCTATTTTTGCCTGTAACGTTAAACTGTTAAAGCCATTAATGAAGATGGTTGTGCCGACTTGGGGCGATGCGGTTCGTTAAGACAAGATTTAGTCTGATTAAAGCCCATAGATCATTATGATTTATGGGCTTTTTTAAACCAATAAATTTGGTTTATAACGTTAAGATAGCTATTTAAATAGATGAAATATGATAATTAGGATAAGCCATGAAAAAGCCAATGCTGAGTGCCCTAACTGCCTGCCTAATTTTAATCGCAGGCTGTAATGCAGAGTCGGAAAAGGCGGAACCTAAAGCGGCTGTAACTAATACAGAAGATGTGGCCCCTATTGGTCATACTCAGACCCCGAATCATGGCCAAGCTGCCAAGTTGATTAAAAAGCCAAACTTTGATATTAAAGCTGAAGATTATGGCAATAAGCTAAATGAGTTACTTGCCAATACTGAATTTGCGGCTATGACCGTGACCAAGGTTGCAGAAGGAGACTCAGGTGATGCCTTTATAATAGATTATCCGCATCACATAAGCCTTACCGGCGAGGTGAATGAGTCTGGAGTGCTAGAAGCGTTAATTTACACCATGCCCTCCAATGAGCAGTTAGAAAAATCGGGGGCTAAATTATCGCAGTTAGTGACGGCTTCCGTGTTGGCGTTAAATCCCGAGCTCTCACCATCAGAAGCTAAGGCCAAAGTGGCAGAGTTATTAGATCACGCTTTCTCTAATTATATTTTGCAAAAGACCCACCAACGGGCCATAGGAGTCGTTGGAGAAGGAGTATATGTTTGTGAAATCTCTGAGATGGGCGTAAGGTTGTTAATTGAGCCAGCTGAAGGCAGTCGTTTTATAAGTAAGTAATAAAGATAAGCAATTAAGATAAGCAATTAAGATAAGCAAAAAAATTAGACAATAAAAAAGTGGGTGGTGTTGTAAAAACGCCACCCACTTTTTTAGCTATTCTTTTATTACTATCAGTTAAACACAATGGTCTTATTACCACTGACAATCACTCGGTTTTGTACATGCCAGTTTACCGCACGTGCCAGCACATTACGCTCCACGTCACGGCCAATAGCACGCAGCTCGGCAACCCCTTGACGGTGAGTAACTCGGTGCACATCCTGCTCGATAATCGGGCCTTGATCCAGATCGGCGGTCACGTAGTGCGCTGTGGCGCCAATTAGTTTTACCCCTTTGTCAAAGGCTTGGCGATAGGGGTCGGCACCGACGAAAGCTGGCAAGAAGGAGTGGTGGATATTGATAATCTGCATGGGCCAACGACTGACGAAGTCTTCAGACAAAATTTGCATGTAACGCGCCAATACCAGTAAATCATTACCAGCCATAATCTGATGAATTTGTTCTTCAGCCTCGGCTTTATTATCTTTGGTGACTTGTACGTGATGAAAAGGAGTACCAAAGTTTTCTACCGCTTGGCGTAGATCATTATGGTTGCTGACTACGCAGGTAATATCACAATCTAATAAGCCACGCTGATGACGCCATAATAAGTCGAGTAGGGCATGGTCAAATTTTGAGACCAGTATGCCCACTTTGGTCTTAATCGCATTGTCATGCAAGCGCCACTGCATCTCATAACGTTTGGCCACTGTGTGCGAAAAACTGGCCTCGAAGTTTTCAATAATCTCACTTAATCCAGCTAAGGCGAACTCTAGGCGCATAAAATACTGGCCGCCTTCATGTGCGGTTGAGTATTGGTCTAAAGTAATGATATTAGCGCCATAACGATGGATAAATTCAGAGACGGCTTGGACGATGCCAGCTTGGTCACGGCATTTGATTAATAGGGTGGCGGTGTCTGTCACTGTATTGGTTTTAGAATGAGTTGATTGAGTGTTGTCTGACATATTGGTCCTATAAAATATATCAACGGAAATAAAAGCACGTAATAGTCTCAATTAGGCGTTAGTTTAATTACATTGGATTCTTTTGTCTAAACAGTGAACATAGTACTGTTTTTTAAATAAGTTATATGAATATAAAATACAAAAGGTTAATTCGTAATATATAAATATATTAAAAATACTTTAAAATAAAGTTTACAACTGTTCTAAGTAAATTAATATTAAAGAGTTTTACATGTATAAATTATTGATCATTAACCTGTTAGTTTAATTTTCTCCTGAGTGACTAATAGTATAAGTGCAAATAAAGTATGGAGGTAAATAATTTTGTTCAGCTGCTTGCTGGTACCATTTAGAGGCCTTAGCAAAATCAGGCTCTAATGTGTAGCAAAAGTCATACATTAAAGCAAGCTGATACTGTGCGGCAGCATAACCTTGATTAGCAGATTTCTCAAACCATTCAATAGCTTTTTCACGATTTTTAGAAACGCCTTCACCGTCTCTATACATGGCGCCTATATTAGATTGAGCTTTGAAATCACCTTGTTCGGCAGCTTTTAAGTACCATTCAAAAGCTTTGTTGTAATTCTTTTTCACACCTTGACCGTTATAATATATGAAACCTAAATTATATTGCGCTTCTATTAAACCTTGATCAGCAGCTTTTTGATACCATCTTATAGCTTCAATACGATTTAGCTCCCTTAATGGCAGAATATAGTGGTACATCTCGGCAAGTTTCAGTTGGGCTAATGAATCTCCTTGGTTTGCTGCCTTTAGATACCATTTAATAGCTTTGCTATAATCTTTATTTCCTTCCTTGTCACTTCTGTAGTAATTTCCAAGCTCATATTGAGCTTTAATATCCCCATTATTCGCTAATTGAGCAGTTTTATCGAAACTTGACGCAGATGCATGAATAGACAATATAGTTGTAGTGCAAAAAACCGTTAATAAACATGCAGTTTTTTTTAAAAGGTTCATAAGCTTTGCTCTAGTGAGTGTTTTGGTAAATATTTTTAATACCAACAATGAAGGCAGGTTATTATGGCTTTATTAGGATAATGTATATTCCACAGTTCCTTTCATTCCTTTATAAAAAAAGACCTACCATATAAATATGACAGGTCTTTTTAATATATGGTCGGAACGGCAGGATTTGAACCTGCGACCACTACACCCCCAGTGTAGTGCGCTACCAGACTGCGCTACGCCCCGATGGACTGCTATTTTACTTAATATTAGAAATTTTGCAAGGGGTTGTATGCATTATCCGGCCATATATGTTGCAGAAAAACAAAAAGGTAGGCCATAAATCATGACCTACCCGGTATAAAATGCTTTTAGATCACCTGTTGTGTCATAAGTGATTTAAGTCTTATCCTAAAATCTCTTTTAGAATCTGATTCACTTGCTGCGGGTTGGCTTTACCACGGCTGGCTTTCATTACTTGACCGACTAGACCGTTAAAGGCTTTCTCTTTACCGCCTTTATATTCATCAACCATGGCTTGGTTGTTAGCAATGACCTCTTCCACGATGGCTTTAATAGCGCCAGTATCCGTCTCTTGCTTTAAGCCTTTGGCCTCGATGATCTTGTCTGCTGCATCAGCCTCATTGCCGCCTTCACCGTCATATAGCGCAGTAAATACTTGCTTGGCCAGCTTACCTGATAGGGTGTTGTCATTAAGACGTTTTAGCAGACCAGCCAATTGTACTTCGCTAATGGGCGAGTCGGTAATGGTCTTGTCATCTTTGTTTAAGGCGCCAAGTAGGTCACCCATAATCCAGTTGGCGGCCAGCTTAGCGTGCTCAGTACCCACTGTGGCTAATACGCTCTCAAAATAGTCTGCCAATTCACGGCTATCGGTCAAGATGCGGGCATCATACTCTGATAAGCCAAGCTCAGTGCTAAAGCGCTCACGGCGCACCACAGGCAGCTCTGGCATGCTGGCACGAATGGCATCTACGGTCTCTTGCTCGATACGTACTGGCAATAAGTCAGGATCTGGGAAGTAGCGGTAATCGTCCGCGTCTTCTTTGGTACGCATGATGCGTGTTTCATCGGCCTCTGGATCATACAGCATGGTAGCCTGGACGACTTTTCCGCCATCTTCAATGATGTCGATTTGACGCTCTATTTCACGTTTGATCGCATTTTCGATGTTACGAAATGAGTTTAGGTTTTTAAGCTCAGTACGGGTACCAAACTCTTCGCCCGGCTGACGCACAGACACGTTACAGTCGCAGCGGAATGAGCCTTCTGCCATGATGGCATCTGAGATATCAAGCCAAGTAACCAGCTGATGAATGGCTTTAATGTACGCCACCGCTTCGCTGGCTGAGCGCATGTCAGGCTCAGAGACAATTTCAATAAGCGGCGTGCCAGCACGGTTTAAGTCCACACCAGTCATGCCGGGTACCGCATCATGCACTGATTTACCGGCATCTTCTTCTAAATGGCCACGGGTGATGCCGATGCGTTTGGCATATTCATTCTTCTGGCCTTCATTAACGATAACATCAATGTAGCCTTTACCGACGATGGGGTTTTCCATCTGGGTAATCTGATAGCCTTTTGGCAGATCAGGGTAGAAGTAGTTTTTACGATCAAAAGTATTGAGCATACCCAGCTCAGCGTTGACGCCGATGCCAAATTTCAAGGCACGCTCGATAAGCCCCTCGTTTAATACTGGTAATACGCCAGGCAAGCCTAAGTCAACGATGTTGGCCTGAGTGTTGGGCTCATTACCAAACTTAGTGGGCGAGCTTGAGAAGATTTTACTGTCGGTATTGAGCTGACAGTGAATCTCGATACCAATGACCACTTCATAGCCATCGATTAATAACTCTTTGCGAACGGGCTGATGGGTGGTGTTGCTTTCAGTGATAGCAGTCATTAGATGCTCTCCTGTGCAGTAGCAGATAGCTTAGTGTGATGGTCAGTGTGTTGTTGGAAGATATGTGCCGTTGATAACAGCTTGCTGTCATCCCAGTGGTTGCCAATCAGCTGTAGACCAATAGGTAAGCCTGATTCGGTGAAGCCCGCTGGCATGCTAATGGCAGGTAGACCGGCAAGGTTTACGCCGATGGTGTAGACGTCACCTAGGTACATGGTCACCGGATCTAGGGCGGCATCTAGCTTATAGGCTGCCGTAGGCGCAGTAGGACTGGCAATCACATCACACTTCTCAAAGGCATTTTTGAAGTCTTGTAAAATCAGGCGGCGAACTTTTTGTGCCTTGGTGTAATAGGCATCAAAATAACCGGCTGATAGTGCATAAGTACCCATCAAGATACGGCGCTGTACTTCCACCCCAAAGCCCTCAGAGCGTGAGCGGGTATATAAGTCAGCCAAGTCTTTAGGGTCCTCACAGCGGTAACCAAAACGTACGCCATCAAAGCGTGATAGGTTCGATGAGGCCTCAGCAGGGGCCAACATATAGTAAGTGGCTAGAGTAATCTCAGGGTCAGTGATGTTCACCTCGACAATGGTGGCACCCAGCTCTTCATATTGCTTTAAGGCGGCGCGAACGTTGGCATCCACTTCCGCGTCTAGTCCTTTACCGAAGTATTCTTTGGCCACACCGATACGTAGACCGGCAAAAGGCTTGTCAGCGTCTGCTTGTGCGGCAGCCGATTGTAAGTCTGCCACATAATCAGGTACATCACGCTTGATGGAGGTCGCATCACGGGCATCATGACCGGCCATGGGCTGTAATAAATACGCGCAGTCTTGTGCTGAGCGGCCGAACGTACCGGCCTGATCTAAGCTTGAAGCGTAGGCAATCATACCAAAGCGTGACACACGGCCGTAGGTAGGCTTAATACCGGTTAAACCACAGAATGAGGCTGGCTGGCGAATAGAACCACCTGTATCACTACCTGTTGCAAAAGGCACGAAGCCGGCAGCCACGGCAGCAGCAGAGCCACCAGATGAGCCACCAGGCACACGGCTTAAGTCCCAAGGGTTATGCACGGCACCATAGTATGAGCTTTCGTTATCTGAGCCCATCGCAAACTCGTCCATATTGAGTTTACCTAAGCACACAGCGCCCGCTTCACGGATGTTTGATACGATAGTGGCGTCATAAGGGGAGACGAAGTTGTGTAGTATCTTTGAGCCTGAAGTGGTCAATAGTCCCTTGGTACAGAACAGATCTTTGTGCGCCATAGGCAGACCCAGTAAAACTGAGTTATCGCCTGCGCTGCGTCTGTCATCGGCTTGTTGTGCCGCTTGACGGGCGCCTTCTTCATCGATGGTAATAAAGCTGTTAACTTTTTTATCTAACGTATTGATACGCTTTAAAAAATGATCGGTTAATTCGACACTGCTAAAGTGCTGGTTCTGTAAGCCATCTACCAGTTTTGCAATGGATAAGTGATGTAAATCAGACATATTGGGTGTCCATATTGAGTAATTAACTAAGTAATCGGTTAAGTGAGTAATAGGGCATAAGCCATAAAGTCAGTTAAGCGTCTGGCTGTTGTTGTTTTATGTCACGTGTGCCAGCGCTTGATAGGCGGCTATGGCGAGTTTTTATGCTAAGCGGGCTATTTTATTTTTTACCCCTAGCAGACAGACAAAGCTAGCAGCCAAGCTAAATGCTATTCAATGACCTGAGGTACTAGATACAAGCCTTGCTCAACGGCTGGGGCGATAGATTGATTCAATTCACGGTCGATATTTGGATTGGGGATATCAGCACGCAGCTCTTGAGCCGCTTCATGAACGTTGGCTAATGGTGTTAAGCCTTCGGTATCGACACTCGATAGGGTATGCATCATGGCTAGGATTTTGTCGATGTCTTCTGCGAAGTTTTGCGCAGTTTCTTCATCGACGGCCAGACGTGACAGCTTGGCTACCTCTAAAATATCGGCTGTGCAGATTTTGTCATCACGAAGATCGCCGATGGGCGCTTGTGGATTTTGGATTGGGGTAGTCATGAAACAAAGCATCCTTTTTTAGATTAGTTAATAAAAATAATTAAGACAATCAATGGGGCAATACATTAAGGCATTAAAGATACCGCAGACAGATACGCTGCTGATAAATATAAGGCTCAAACTCAGTTAAAAAAGCGTGCTTGCCCGTGTATTTATTCCTAAGCAGGCTTGCGGGTCACTACAATCATGAAATTGGCGGATATTATAAAGCAACTGGCAGTTATTTTCAGTGGTTACCTTGTGATAATGGCCAGTGGCTAAAGCGCTAAAGTGAGATAAGGCGGATACTGATGACATGAGCCATCTATCAATAAGCAGGGTCATAAACGATGGTCATACCCCAAGCTTAGGCGGTTGGCAACAGGTTTGACATGAGATGTTGCAAATTAGTGTACTGTATAAAGATGAAAAGTTAGAGATTGACATGATTTATCGACAATTAAGCGCTATAATTTGCACCACTTGAATATTTGACGAACCTTTTTAGGTTTTTCCTTGTCGTCATACTTAACTTTAGTTAAAGTGTGTGCTTATATCTGCTCGGCAATATCTTAGAATATTTTTTAGTAAATCAAACTCACTTATTTGAGAGCCAATCTTAGCGAATTAACGGCTGATGATGACGGCTTCTCTTTAACTCGCAATACGCTGGAAACACGATACATGAACCCGTTTGGATTTCTATCTAACAATATCGCCATTGACCTTGGTACTGCCAACACATTGATTTATGCGCCTGGAAAGGGTGTGGTTCTCGACGAGCCCACGGTAGTGGCTCTGCGTAGTAATCGCACTCAAAATCCAACGGTAGCCGCTGTCGGCATCGATGCAAAGCAAATGCTGGGTCGTACACCGGACAATATCACCGCCATTCGCCCGTTAAAAGATGGGGTTATTGCAGATTTTGAGGTCACTCAAAAAATGCTAAAACACTTCATCAATAAAGTAAAAGCGCGTCGCTTTTTGGCTCAGCCAAACGTTGTGGTTTGTGTGCCTTGCAAATCGACCTTAGTTGAGCGCCGTGCCATTCGTGAAGCGGTATCTTCTGCTGGCGCCAACAAAGTCTTTTTATTAGAAGAGCCGATGGCAGCTGCCATTGGTGCCGACCTGCCAGTGCATGAAGCCAGTGGCTCTATGGTTGTGGATATCGGTGGTGGTACCACTGAGATTGCCGTCATCTCATTATCAGGCTGCGTCTATGCCGACTCTATCCGTATCGGCGGCGACATCTTTGATGAAGCGATTATCACGCACGTTCGCCGCAATCATGGCTGCGTAATTGGTGAAACCACAGCTGAGCGTATCAAGCAAAGCGTAGGCTCGGCCATTGATGAAGATGCCAAGCTTGAAGTTGAAGTGCGCGGCCGTAGTATGGCTGAAGGGGTGCCTAAGACCTTAACGGTGACCTCTGAAGAAGTTCAAAAGGCATTAAGCGACTCATTAACTGGTATTGTTAGTGCGGTAAAAACGGCCCTAGAACAGACGCCACCTGAATTGTCATCAGACATCGCTGAGCGTGGTATCGTGTTAACCGGTGGCGGCGCTTTGTTGCGTAACTTTGATAAATTATTGTCAAAAGAAACCGGTCTACCGGTTACCGTTGCAGAAGACCCCTTAACGTGTGTGAGCCGTGGCGGCGGTGCTGCATTAGCATTTATCAATAATAAAAGTCTTAATATGATTTTTGTGTAGCCGATGAGTTTATAAATTTAATATGCCAACAAGCATCTTTGCTCAGTACAGTCTATCGTTACGAAAAACAGCGGCCGTGTTATTGGTCGCTATGATTTTGATGTTACTGGATAGCAAAAACCCTGACTGGTTCACACCAATCCGTGATACCAGTCATTCGGCCATGCAGCCTATTTATCAGATGTCTGTGCTGCCAAGTTTTGTGAGTCACTGGGCAGATGGCACTTTGATGAGTAAAGAGGCGCTGCGTCGCGAAAACGTACAGCTGCATGCCCAATTGTTGCATGCTCAGGCCAAACTACAGCAGCAGGATTATGTGTTGGCCCAAAACGCCCGCTTGCAAGGCATCTTGTCGACGACCAAGCCGGATCAATATGATTTGAATTTGGCACAGGTTATCGGCACAGATACCAACCCCCTAAAGCAGATTGTGGTGCTGAATAAAGGCAGCAATGATGGGGTGGAAGTCGGTCAGACCGCGATCGATGAAAATGGCATCTTGGGACAAATTATTAATGTGTATCCCAATACCAGCCGTTTGTTATTAATCACTGATGAATTGCAGTCAGTGTCAGTGACAGTGCGACGTACCGGTCAGCGTGCTATTGTTTCAGGGGAGGGCACGCCAAGCTCCTTGAAGCTGGATTATATATTTAAGACCTCAGATATCCGAGTCGGCGATGAGCTCATATCATCAGGGCTCGGTGGCCGGTTTCCAGCTGGATATCGTGTGGGCCGTATTGAATATATTAATCCTGAGCAAAATGATAATTTTATGAATATCGAAGTAACGCCCGCAGCTGATTTTGTGAACAGCTCGTATGTGCTCATTATGCAAGACAGCAAGCACTCTCCGCGTTATTCCGATGACAGCTTTACCGGGTCATTAGAGCTTACTCAGGCCCCGTATGTGCCCCCAAGCCGTCCTATTGATGAGCCTTAGCCTGTCTAAGCTGGTCTATGGCAGGCAGCAAGCTCGTCGTTAAACACTAAGCCAGATGACTTGGTGTTTATCTTAAACTAAGCCCATGGCACAGTGTGTTTGTGGGCTTAGTGTTTAGCAACCCTGTGTCTTTGGTTCAAAAACTAGGTGATTTTGCTACATTTTTGAATTAAGATTTTGAACTTAGGTTTCTTAACAGGCGCTACCGCAATTATGATCAAGTCTCCCTTAAGCCCGTTACAATCTTTGCTGTTGGTTATTGCAAGTTTTGTGGCGGCTTCTGTCGTTAATATCTACCCGCTTAGTTTGGATGCCTCGAAGCTACGGCCCATGGCACTTATTATGGTGCTTATTTTTTGGCTTATCTATAAACCGCGCTATGTGGGGGTGGTGACCGCTTTTGCCATTGGTATTATCTCAGACTTGTTGTTAGATACCCGCTTAGGGCAGCAGGGATTTGCGGCAGTGATTATGGCGTTTTCGCTGCGTTTTGTTGGGCAGTATATCAAGCAAGTTAATCTGCCCGTTGCTTGGACGGTGGCGACAGGGGCACTTATCGTGTTTCAGCTGACATTATGGATTGTGCAGTACCTGACCCAGAACATATTTTATGCCAGTGCAATTTTTAGCTTATTGATCAGTGTCATTAGCTGGCCGTTGGTATTTTTTGGATTGCACCGTTTTATCAACAAGTATTCATAGCCCTAAGTGCATAACCAGTCATACCTTTAACATACCAAGTGCTGTCTGTTTTGTGCGCTCACTTTTAATCATTCATTTAATGTGGATAACCCAGCCGATATTATGATAACTGTTGTTCTTGCCTCGACTTCACCGCGCCGTCAGCAGCTGTTGGCTATGGCTGATCTTGACTTTGTGATACATAGCGCTGAGGTAGATGAAACGGTGCAAGCCGGGGAGAGCCCGCAAGATTATATCGTGCGTATGGTGGGGGCGAAGGCTGTAGCAGCGTGTCACAGTTTGGTATCACAGATGCCGGTAAAGACAGCAAGCACTGAGCGTCAGCTTTTTTTGGTAATTACTTCAGATACCATTGGTGTCTTGCCTGATGGCCGCTCTATTTTGGTGAAGCCCATTGATAAAGAGGATGCCTTTAGGATGTGGCAGCAGATGTCTGATACCGAGCATGCCGTATGGACTGCGGTACAGTTAACCTTGATTGATGAGTGCGGGCAGGTTGTATTAACCGATAACTTACTTGAAAAAACAGCGGTAAAATTCATTGCGCTCAATAAGGCGGCGATGGAGGACTACTGGCGAAGCGGTGAGCCTGCAGACAAAGCCGGTGGGTATGCCATTCAAGGTAAAGGCGCCGCATGGGTGGAGCGCATTAATGGCAGCTACTCTAATGTGGTGGGTCTGCCGCTGGCGCAAACCTTAGCTGCTATTAAACGTATGCAGCAACAAGCGGCTGACTTATAATATCTAGGCACTCATAAGGTAGGCTGCCTAACAATAACTTGGTGCAAGATAACAATTTATCAAAGTCAGTGGTACACTGAGAGTCCTAACGTTTTGAGTGTCCTGAACTTATCAGCGTATCATTCATTTATAGATTGTCATTAACTTATAATAAGATAAAAGGTCTGCTATGTCAGAAGAGCTACTCATTAATGTCAGCCCAATGGAATCTCGAGTCGCTGTTTTAGATAACGGTGTGGTTAGTGAGGTTTATATTGAGCGGCATAATAAGCTGGGTCTGGTTGGCAATATCTATTTGGGCACTGTGGTGCGTGTTTTGCCTGGAATGCAGGCCGCTTTTGTTGAAATTGGCCAGTCTCGTACCGCCTTTTTGCATGTTAATGATATGCGCCGTATTGCCCGTCCTGCCCCTACGGCAGACAAGGCCCCTGAGATACGTCACAACACTAAGCAAGAACCGACCGTATTAACCAGTATGCCAGTAGATCGCTGTGAGCACATTGCTGAAAATGTGGTGACGGCAAGTGACACCATGGCATCTGTAATAGCAGATACTGAGCCCGCTATGGAAGCTGACCCGTTGTCTGCGAAGACAGAAATTGAGGCGGGCAGCTTACGCGAAAAAAAATCGGCTTTAGCAGATGAGTCCGACAATCTAAAAAATGATCTGCTCGATAACGCGCTACTTGAGATTGACTCTCCCGATATGGTGGGTAACGCCATTACCAAAGCCGATACCAAGCCCGCTGCGGTCAAAGAGCGTCAGATTATCGAGCCGCCACGTCATGAATTAATTCAATATCGGCTGCATGAAGGCCAAAAAATACTGGTACAGGTCACCAAAGACCAGCTCGGTACCAAAGGCGCCCGTCTTACCACCAATATATCCTTGCCATCGCGCTATCTGGTATATTTGCCCTCCAGTGAGCACATCGGTATCTCGCAGCGCATCGACAATGAAGAAGAGCGCCACCGTTTAAAGACTGAGCTTGGCGCACTGATGCAAACGGTCAATCTTACCGGCGGGCTTATTGCTCGTACCGCCGCAGAGCGGGTACCAGTGGCCAAGCTAGAAGAGGATATCTACTATCTAGTACAGCTATGGCGCACCATTCAAGCGCGTAAAGAAGCCTCAGCGGGTAGTGGTCAAAGTGCGGTGCTGATTTATCAAGAATTGTCGCTTCCACTGCGCTCTATCCGAGATTTGGTGCATCCAGATACCGAAAAAGTCATTGTCGATCACGAAGGTATGTACAATGAGGTGCGTCAGTTTGCCAAAGAGTTTGTGCCTTTTATTTATCCACGTATCCTGCCTTACAGTGGCGAGCAGCCTTTATTTGATGTGCACCGGGTTGAAGAGGATTTGCGTGATGCGTTAAAGCGCCGAGTAGACTTAAAATCGGGCGGCTACCTGATTATCGATCAAACCGAGGCAATGACCACCATTGATGTCAATACCGGCTCTTTTGTGGGTGGACGCTCGCTTGAGGACACGGTATATAAAACTAATTTGGAAGCCACTCATGCTATTGCCCGTCAGCTTAGACTGCGTAATTTAGGCGGCATCATCATCCTTGATTTTATTGATATGCTCGAGCAGCAGCACAAAGATGATGTGTTAGAGAACTTACAATATCAGCTGTCACAAGACTATGCCAAAACCAAAATTACTCAGGTCAGTGAGCTTGGACTGGTCGAGATGACCCGCAAGCGCACACGTGAGTCATTAGAGCAGCAGCTTTGCGAGCCATGTAAGACGTGTGAGGGTAAGGGCTTTATCAAGACAGCAGAAACCGTTTGTTTTGAGATTTTCCGTGAAATTATGCGCTGTGCTCGGACTTATAACTCACCTAAGAAGTTTACGGTGGTGGCGCACGCTTCGGTAATTGACTTGCTACTCTCATCTGAAGCAGACACAGTCGCTGACTTAGAGTATCTTTTGGGCCGAGTTATCACGTTTGAGGTGGAGAATTTATATACCCAAGAGCAGTATGATATCGTCTTAGATTAGTTGCATGCTAAGTGCAAATTATTTTAAGCGGTTGCTGGATTTTTTAACGACAAGCCTAAGCGTTATAAACTGGTTGTTTTTTAGGCACTTTAGCCCTGTTGTCGCCTGACTATCAGATAAGTTTTGATTAATTTATAGTCAAATTAGACACCTAAAATAGGGATGTTATTAAAATGTAAAAAGGGCGTAATAACCCCAAATATATGGCGATAAACACCAATAATATACTTGCAATTGGCTGTCAGCTATGTATAATACAACCCACTGAATTTATATGAGCGTTCCAAGTAAGTGTGATCAGATACGGCAGCGTATTGAATAGTAAACACTTGTAAAGCTTGACGTTAATACAGCCAAAGCATCGTTTTTGGCACTAATTTCAATCTTCTTTGCTACCTTCTTATATAGAAATGGTGGGCAAGGATTAAACTTATTTTGTTTTTTGAATTGTCTCATGTGATTAATCTCACGATTTGACCAAAAAATAAATCATTTATATAACGGCTATTTGTCATTTAACGTTCGCCATTTGGGTTGTCGTTGATGATAAAACCATTTATTAGGAGCTTGCTGGCATGGCTAACCAGAGAATCCGTATCCGACTAAAGTCTTTTGATCATAGATTGATCGATCAGTCGGCACAAGAGATTGTCGATACCGCAAAGCGCACTGGTGCGCAAGTTTGTGGTCCTGTACCGTTGCCTACTCGCATCGAGCGTTTCAACGTCCTAACCTCGCCACACGTCAACAAAGACGCGCGAGATCAGTACGAGATTCGTACTCACAAGCGTATGCTTGACATCGTGCAACCTACTGATAAAACAGTAGACGCATTGATGAAGTTGGACTTGGCTGCTGGTGTAGACGTTCAAATCGCATTGGGTTAATAAGTACGTTTCTATAATAATACGTACTGATTAATATAGAGCGACATACTAACAATTACCCAGAATATTAATTGAAGATATAAAGAGGTTTAACATGGCGATCGGTTTAGTCGGTAAGAAATGCGGCATGACCCGTGTCTTCACTGAAACAGGCGCTTCTATCCCTGTAACGGTTGTTGAGGTCGATGCAAACCGCATTACTCAAATCAAAACGAATGACACTGACGGCTATCAAGCCATCCAGATCACCACAGGTGAGCGTCGTGACAGCCGCGTAACAGCAGCACAAAAAGGTCACTTTGCTAAAGCAGGCGTTAAAGCCGGCCGCGGTGTGTGGGAATTTCGTGTTACAGAAGATGAACTTGAAGGACGTGAAGCGGGTAGCGAAATTGCTGCTGACCTATTTGAAGCAGGGCAACTTGTTGATGTTACAGGTCAAAGTAAAGGTAAAGGCTTCCAAGGTGGCGTAAAACGTCATAACTTTAGTATGCAAGATGCTACACACGGTAACTCAGTATCGCATCGCGTATTGGGTTCTACAGGTCAGAACCAAAGCCCAGGTAAAGTTTTCAAAGGTAAGAAAATGCCAGGGCAAATGGGTAACAAACGTGTTACCGTTCAAGGACTTGAAGTCGTGTCAGTAGACGCTGAAAAAGGTCTTCTCGTCATTAAAGGTGCCATTCCAGGTGCCAATGGTGGCGATGTCATCGTACGTCCGTCAATCAAAGCCTAAGCAAGGGGATTAACGTGAATTTAAAAACTGTTACAGGCGCAGCGGTTGAGCTGTCTGACACGGCATTTGGTCGTGAATTCAACGAAGCCCTCGTTCACCAAGTCGTCACTGCTTATTTAGCAGGCGCACGTCAAGGTACCCGCGCACAAAAGACTCGTGCTGAAGTTTCTGGCGGTGGTAAAAAACCATGGCGTCAAAAAGGTACTGGCCGTGCACGTGCTGGTTCTACTCGTAGCCCAATTTGGGTTGGTGGTGGTCGAGCGTTTGCTGCCAAGCCACAAGACTGGTCACAAAAAGTGAACCGTAAAATGTATCGCGGTGCGATGCAGTGTATCTTAGCTGAATTAGTTCGCCAAGACCGTCTAATTTTAGTTGACAGCATCACTGTGTCAGCGCCAAAGACAAAAGAATTAATTAGCAAATTGGCAGAACTTAATGCACCACGTGCATTAATCGTGACCAATGAAGTTGATGAGAATCTATACTTAGCTGCCCGCAACATTCCACATGTGAATGTTCTAGGTACTAACGAAGTGGATCCAGTTAGCTTGATTGCGTTTGATAAAGTCATCATGTCTGTTGACGCAGCGAAACAATTTGAGGAAGCACTAGCATGAACAACGCAAGACTTTATCAGGTCTTAAAAGGGCCTGTGTTCTCAGAGAAATCTCAGCTGTTAGGTGACTCGTTAGGTGTTCAAGTTTTCAAAGTTGATAACAATGCCACCAAGCGTGAAATCAAAAAAGCAGTCGAGTTAATGTTTGAAGGTGTGGAAGTTACTAAGGTAAACACCTTAAATGTTAAAGGTAAAACAAAGCGCTTTGGTCGCACTGTAGGTCGTCGTAATGACTATAAAAAAGCCTATGTGACTTTAAAAGCTGGTCAAGATGTACAAATGGCTGATGCTGGTGAAGAGATTGCAGATAATGCAGCTTCTACTAGCGAAACAGCGAACAACGAATAAGGATACAAATCATGCCTATCGTAAAAGCAAAGCCAACATCACCAGGTCGCCGTTTTGTTGAAAAAGTGGTGCATCCACACCTTTACAAAGGTCGTCCGCATGCCCCACTTGTTGAAGCACAAGGTAGATCAGGTGGTCGTAATAACAATGGTCGTATTACATCACGTCACATTGGTGGTGGACACAAGCAACACTATCGTATTATCGACTTCAAACGTACTAAAGACAATATCCCAGCAACGGTAGAGCGTATCGAATACGATCCAAACCGTACTGCACATATTGCCCTTCTTAAGTATGCTGATGGTGAGCGTCGTTATATCATCGCTCCTAAGAAACTTAAAGTTGGCGATACAGTATTGTCAGGTGAAGCGTCACCAATCCGTCCAGGTAACTGTTTACCTCTAAAAAATATTCCTGTTGGTACTACCATCAGTAATATTGAACTAAAAATCGGTAAAGGCGCGCAAATGGCTCGCTCAGCTGGTGCTTCAGTTCAGTTACTAGGTAAAGAAGGTATTTACGCAATCCTACGTCTACGTTCAGGCGAGACTCGTCGTGTACACGTAAATTGCCGTGCCGTTATCGGTGAAGTTTCAAACACTGAAAATAACCTAAAATCACTTGGTAAAGCAGGTGCATCTCGTTGGCGTGGTGTTCGCCCAACGGTTCGTGGTACTGCGATGAACCCAGTAGATCACCCACACGGTGGTGGTGAAGGTCGTACAATGGGTAAACATCCAACAACGCCATGGGGTCAGAAGACTAAAGGTCTTAAAACGCGTTCTAACAAGCGTACTGACAGTATGATCATCCGTCGCCGTCGCGCCAAGAAGAAATAAAGGAAAATTTCATGCCTCGTTCATTGAAAAAAGGTCCATTCATTGATGCGCATCTGTTTGCCAAAGTAGAAAAAGCTGTAGAGTCAAACTCACGCAAGCCTATTAAAACTTGGTCACGTCGCTCGATGATTCTGCCACAAATGGTTGGTCTAACAATTTCTGTTCACAACGGCCGTACACATGTACCGGTTATCATTAGTGAGCAAATGGTTGGCCATAAACTAGGTGAATTTGCCCCGACTCGCACTTATCGCGGTCATGGCTTTGACAAGAAAGCAAAAAAATAAGGTGCTCACTATGGAAGTAACTGCAAAATTACGCGGTGCCGCCATTTCGGCACAGAAAGTTCGACTTGTCGCAGATGAAGTTCGTGGTAAGTCTATTGAGCGTGCTTTGGATATCCTTGCGTTCAGCAATAAAAAAGGCGCAGTATTCGTTAAGAAATGTCTTGAGTCTGCTATCGCAAACGCTGAACACAACCACGGTTTAGATATCGATACGCTTAAAGTATCAACTATCTATGTGGATGAAGGCATCACGCTAAAGCGTATCCTACCACGTGCAAAGGGTCGTGCTGATCGTATCAGTAAACGTACCTGTCACATCACTGTTAAGGTAGGAGAATAACTCATGGGACAAAAAGTACATCCAATCGGAATTCGTCTTGGCGTTGTAAAAAAACACAATGCTAACTGGTATGCAGACCCAAAACAGTATTCTGAATACCTACTTAACGATCTTCAAGTACGTGACTATCTTCGTAAGAAGCTAGACAATGCTATGATTAGCCACATTATGATCGAGCGTCCTACTGGCGCAGCTAAGATCACAATTTCAACGGCTCGTCCTGGTATCGTTATTGGTAAAAAAGGCGAAGATATTGAGAAGTTACAAAAAGAATTAACCAAAATGATGGGCGTACCTGCTCAGGTTAATATCGAAGAAATTACTTCTCCAGATTTAGATGCTCGTCTAGTTGCTGAAGGTATCGCCAGCCAACTAGAGCGCCGTGTTATGTTCCGTCGTGCGATGAAGCGCGCCGTTCAAAACAGCATGCGCTCTGGTGCTCAAGGTATTAAAGTAGAACTGTCTGGTCGTTTAGGTGGTGCTGAAATCGCTCGTACTGAGTGGTATCGTGAAGGTCGTGTACCTTTACATACGCTACGTGCTGATATCGATTATGCATCAGTTCGTGCAGAGACTACTTACGGAACCATCGGTGTTAAAGTATGGGTATTCCGTGGTGAAATTCTAGATGGTATGGATAGCGTTTATAATCCTCCTAAAGAAGATAAGACTCGTGCGCCAAAACGTCGC
Organism: Psychrobacter sp. YP14; assembly: GCF_003209315.1. NCBI lineage: Bacteria > Pseudomonadati > Pseudomonadota > Gammaproteobacteria > Moraxellales > Moraxellaceae > Psychrobacter > Psychrobacter sp. YP14. The sequence continues at coordinate 523,198 of NZ_CP029789.1, forward strand.
GGCCGTAGTAACAGCAACCGCCGCAATTCAGACAGAGCAAACACAGATAGAGGTTAAGCTATGTTACAACCAAAACGTACCAAATTTCGTAAAATGCATAAAGGGCGTAACACGGGTTTAGCACATCGTGGTAGCACCGTTGCATTTGGTCAGTTTGGCCTAAAATCAGTTGGTCGTGGTCGTATGACAGCACGTCAAATTGAAGCGGCACGTCGTACCATCACTCGTAAAGTAAAACGTGGTGGTAAGATCTGGATCCGTGTATTCCCTGACAAGCCAATTACTAACAAACCATTAGAAGTTCGTATGGGTAAAGGTAAAGGTCCTGTTGAGTACTGGGTATGCGAAATCAAACCAGGTAAAATGCTTTATGAGATCGAAGGGGTTTCAGAAGAGTTAGCCCGCGAAGCGTTCACGCTTGCAGCAGCTAAGCTTCCCTTCAAAACTACCATTGTTAAGCGGACGATAATGTAATGAAGATCAGTGAATTACGAGACAAATCAGTAGAAGAGCTGACTGGATTACTAGATGAGAAGCAACTTGATGCTTTCCGTCTTCGTATGGCAAAAGCCACCGGTCAACTAGGTAGCACCCACGAAGTCAGAGCCAATCGCCGTGCGATCGCTCAGATCAAGACTTTGATTAATGAAAAACAAAGAGGCGCCTAATGAGTGACGATATTCAACAAACCGAAGTTTCGGGCACAGGTGTAGGTATTGTTACTGGTAAGGTTGTCAGTAACAAGATGGACAAGTCCATTACAGTATTGATTGAGCGTAAAGTTCGTCACCCACTATATGGCAAACAGATCCGTCGTTCTACAAAAATTAAAGCCCATGATGAAAATAACGTCTGTAAAGAAGGTGATGTGGTTCGTATTATTGAAACCCGTCCTATCTCTAAGACTAAGTCTTGGAAATTAGTAGACGTTGTGGAAACAGCGGAAAAAATATAAGCAAATTGCAATTGGCATTAATTACTGGTAGAATACGTCCCCTTGTGGTGACTTACCAAATTAGTGAGTACTTCATGTGATTTTTATGATTGCATGAAGTTATTCACCAGTATAGTTATTGCCTATTGTATATGATTGGAGTAACGCGATGATTCAGACTGAAACAATTCTGGAAGTTGCAGATAATAGTGGTGCACGACGTGTACAGTGTATTAAGGTTCTTGGCGGTTCACATCGTCGTTATGCCTCTGTCGGTGACATCATTAAAGTATCTGTTAAAGAAGCAATTCCACGTGGTCGTGTTAAGAAAGGCGATGTAATGAATGCTGTGGTTGTACGTACCAAAAAAGGTGTACGTCGTCCAGATGGTTCAGTACTTCGTTTTGATGACAACGCTGCTGTATTGCTTAACCAGAATAAAGCCCCGATTGCCACTCGTATCTTTGGGCCGGTAACTCGTGAACTACGTGGTGATCAATTCATGAAGATTGTATCACTAGCACCAGAAGTACTGTAGAGGTAACCCATGGCTAAATTACGTAAAGGCGACAATGTCATTGTTATTGCTGGGAAAGATAAAGGCAAACAAGGCACTGTGCTAGCGGTAAAAAATGACCGTATTAAAGTTGAAGGCATTAATATTGTAACCAAACACCAAAAGCCAAATGCGGCAACTGGTGCTGAAGGTGGCATTGTTAAGCAAGAAGCATTTTTACATATTTCAAACGTCGCAATTTTCAATGCGCAAACCCAAAAAGCTGATCGTATTACTTATCAGTTTGACGATGAAGGCAACAAAAAACGTGTCTATCGCTCAAACGGTGAAGTAGTGGCGACTGCGTAAAACACTAAGGGTGTAATAGCAATGGCTAGATTAAAATCACTATACAATGACCAGTACAAGCAACAGATCAAAGATGAACTAGGCTTGGAAAACGTCATGCAAGTACCAAAAATCACCAAAATTACTCTTAACATGGGTGTTGGCGGTGCTTCACAAGACAAGAAGCTTTTAGAAGGTGCCGTAGCGGACATGACTGCAATTGCAGGCCAGAAGCCGGTAATTACTAAAGCTCGTAAATCTGTCGCTGGCTTTAAAATTCGTGAAGAATGGCCAATTGGCTGTAAAGTGACACTTCGTGGCGAGCAAATGTATGAGTTTTTAGATCGTCTCATTGCTATTGCTATCCCACGTATCCGTGACTTCCGCGGCTTTTCACCAAAAGCATTCGACGGTCGTGGTAACTACTCGTTAGGTATTAAAGAGCAAATCGTTTTCCCAGAAGTTGATTATGATAAAATTGATCGCCTTCGTGGGCTTGATATCACTATCACGACATCTGCTCAGGATGACGAGCAGGGTCGCGCACTGCTTAAAGCATTCGGCTTCCCATTCAAATAGGAATAAAGCATTATGGCAAAAAAGAGCATGATTAATCGCGAATTAAAGCGCGAGAAAATGGTTGCTAAGTATGCTGAGAAGCGTGCAAAGCTTAAGGCAATCATCGGCGATGTTAATGCAAGTGACGAAGAAAGAATGGAAGCCATTCTTGAACTTCAGTCTCTTCCACGTAACTCGTCTCCAGTAAGACTACGTAATCGTTGTGGTGTAACTGGCCGTCCTCATGGTTACTTCCGTAAGTTTGGTTTATCACGTAACATTTTACGCGAACGCGTAATGCAAGGTGATGTTCCAGGCGTTCGTAAAGCTAGTTGGTAAGGGAGTAATACTATGAGTATGCAAGATACAGTTGCTGATATGCTAACCCGTATCCGTAACGCACAAATGGCACGTAAAGTTTCTGTTGCTATGCCAAGCTCAAAACTACGTAAGTCAATTGCTGACCTACTGGTTCAAGAAGGTTACATCGCTTCTGCTGAAGTAACTGACCAAGGCAATGGCAAAGCAACACTAAGTATCGAATTGAAATACTTCGAAGGCAAGCCTGTTATCGAAGTAATCAAACGCTACAGCCGTCCAGGTTTACGTCAATACCGCGGTAAAGACGCTATCCCATCGGTACAGCAAGGTTTAGGCGTTGCGATTGTTTCTACCAGTAAAGGTATCATGAGCGATCGCGCTGCTCGTGCTGCTGGCATCGGTGGTGAAATCATCGCATTTGTTGCTTAAATCATAATTTGTATTATTTAACTTTTTAAAACATTATTAATCAGGTATAATGGGCGCCTTTATTTAGGCCCCAAGTTTTGATTACTAATAAAAAGCTTAAGTAATATAGAGCTGATTATTTAAATTAACAGGCCTAGTGCCTGTTAATTTTTTCATAATCATTCGTTATTTATCTGTTATTAAGGAATATTCCTATGTCTCGTGTGGCTAAAGCCCCAGTAGCACTGCCTAATGGCGTAAGTGTTACTTTGAACGGTCAGCAGGTTGAAGTTAAAGGCAGTAAAGGTACTATGTCTTTACACCTGCATGATTTGGTCGAGCTAAAACAAGAAGATAGTCAACTGATCTTATCACCTGTTTCTGACTCTAAAGAAGCTTGGATGCACACTGGTACTATGCGTTCAACTTTGAATAACTTCGTTATCGGTGTTTCTGAAGGTTTTGAAAGAAAACTTCAGTTGATTGGTGTTGGTTACCGTGCACAAGTTGCGGGTAATAAAATCACCCTAAACGTAGGTTACTCACATCCAGTTGAATACATCCTTCCTGAAGGTGTAACTGCTGAAACGCCAAGCCAAACTGAAATCATTTTAAAATCAAATGATAAGCAGGCACTAGGTCAAGCTGCTGCGAAAATCCGTGGTTATCGTCCGCCTGAGCCATATAAAGGTAAAGGTATTCGCTATAGTGACGAGCATGTGGTTCGTAAAGAAGCTAAGAAAAAATAAGGTGAAATGACATGTTTGATAAAAAAGCTGCTCGCTTACGTCGAGCTAAAAAAACACGTGCCCACATCCGTCATTTGGGTGTGCATCGGTTAGTTGTTAACCGTACTCCACGCCATATCTATGCTCAGATCATTTCTCCAACTGGCGGAGAAGTATTAGCACAAGCCTCAACGCTTGACGCTTCATTACGCTCTGGCGCTACTGGTAACGTTGACGCAGCTGCTGCTGTAGGTAAACTTATCGCTGAACGTGGAACATCTGCTGGTATCACTAAAGTTGCTTTCGACCGTAGTGGTTTCAAATACCACGGCCGCGTTAAAGCATTAGCTGACGCCGCTCGTGAAAATGGATTGGAGTTTTAATCATGGCTAAAGTAGAACAAAACGACGGTTTAGTAGAAAAATTAGTTTCTGTTGACCGTGTATCGAAAGTTGTAAAAGGTGGTCGTATCTTCTCATTCACAGCATTAACTGTTGTTGGTGATGGTAATGGCCGTGTTGGTTTTGGACGTGGTAAAGCTCGTGAAGTTCCAGCTGCTATCCAAAAAGCACTTGAAGCTGCAAAACGCAACATGATCACTGTTGATCTTGATGGCGCTACTTTACAGCATCCTATTATTGCCCGTCATGGTGCAAGTAAAGTATACATGCAGCCAGCTAACGAAGGTACTGGTGTAATCGCCGGTGGCGCAGTACGTGCTGTACTAGAATCTGCTGGTGTAGAAAACGTATTAACTAAATGTTATGGTTCAACGAACCCAACTAACGTAGTACGTGCAACATTCAATGGTTTACGTGATATGTCGTCACCTGAAAAGGCGGCTGCAAAACGTGGTAAATCTGTAGACGAAATCTTGGGCTAACCATTATTTAGATATTAAAGTAGGTGAGTTACGATGAAAACAATGAAAGTTACTCAAATTAAATCTGGTGCCCATCGCCTCAAGAGCCACAAAGCTTGTCTTATGGGCCTTGGTTTACGCCGTATTGGACATACAGTTGAAGTTGAAGACACGCCTTCAACCCGTGGAATGGTGAATCGCATCAATTACATGGTTAAAGTGGAGGAAGCGTAATGGGACTTAAATTAAACGAATTATCACCAGGCGTAGGCGCCAAAAAAACTGCACACCGTAAAGGTCGTGGTATCGGTTCTGGCCTAGGCAAAACTGGTGGCCGTGGTGTTAAAGGTCAAAAATCACGTTCAGGTTCAGGCGTTCGTCGTGGATTTGAAGGTGGCCAAATGCCATTATTCCGTCGTGTACCAAAATTTGGTTTCACAAGTCAAATGGCATTAACTACTGCTGAAGTTCGTCTGTCTGAACTGAACAAGATTGACGGCGACGTAGTAAGCGTTGAGACTTTGAAAGCGGCAAACATTATCCGTCATGACATGAAACGTGCGCGTATCATCCTATCAGGCGAGATTACTAAAGCTTATACATTCAAAGGTGTTAAAGTAACTAAAGGTGCTAAAGCTGCTATTGAAGCTGCCGGCGGTACTGTTGAAGTTACTGAGGGTACTGAGGAGTAATTTAGATGGCTAAGCAATCTGCGCCTACCTCTGCAATTCCGATGAACCCGCTCGTTTTTATTCGTAAATATGATGAGCTATGGAATCGTCTGTTATTTTTGATAGGGGCGCTGGTTGTCTACCGTTTAGGTTCACATATCCCAGTTCCTGGTATTAATCCGGTTAGCCTAGCTGACTTATTCTCTCGCAATGAAAACACCATCTTAAGCATGTTCAACATGTTCTCAGGTGGTGCTTTAGAGCGAATGTCAATTATGGCTTTGGGTATCATGCCTTACATCTCAGCTTCTATTATCGTACAGATGATGTCGGCGGTACTACCGTCGCTTGAAGCTTTGAAAAAAGAAGGAGAGGCCGGTCGTCGTAAGCTGAACAAGTATACGCGACAAGGGACTCTCTTTTTGGCATCTATTCAAGCCATATTTATGTGTACCGGATTAATCAGTCAAAACCTGACTTTATCCTCAGGGTTAACCTTTTATATTCCTGCTGTGAGCTCTCTTGTAGCAGGCGCCATGTTCTTGATGTGGCTTGGTGAGCAAATTACAGAACGCGGTGTGGGCAATGGTATTTCAATGCTTATTTTTGCAAGCATTGTATCCAGTGTGCCTAGTATGTTAGGTCAGTCTTTCGAAATGGTCAAAAACGACCCTCAAAGTCTGATTGTACTGCTGATATTTGCGGTATTAGGCATTGCAGTGACTGCAGGTATTGTGTTTATTGAACGAGCACAGCGCCGCATCCCTGTTAACTATGCGCAAAAACAGCAACTAGGTCGTAAAATTTATGCCGATCAGCAGTCACATTTGCCGCTGAAGATTAATATGGCCGGCGTTATCCCAGCGATTTTTGCCAGCGCTTTATTAATGTTCCCAGCAAGTCTGGGGCAGTGGGTAGGTAACTCTGCCGATCCTAGTACATGGCAGCAAATTCTACAAACCATGTCATTAGTTCTCGCACCGGGTCAGCCATTATATTTGGTTTTATTTGGTGCAATGATTATTTTCTTCTGTTATTTCTACACGGCATTGGTATTTAGTCCACGTGAAGTAGCAGAGAACTTGAAACGTAGTGGGGCATACATTCCTGGCATTAGACCCGGTCTGCAAACTCAGCGTTATCTAGATCACGTATTAAACCGCTTAACCTTCATTGGGGCGATTTATATGACGGCGATTTGTTTAATGCCAATGCTACTACAGTCTTCATTTGGCATACCATTCCACTTAGGTGGGACATCACTTTTAATTATGGTAGTCGTGGTTATGGATTTCATTTCACAGCTACAGGCTCACTTAATGACACATCAGTATCATGATCAAACACTGATTAGATAGGTCTTAACTTTATCCTTAAAATCGCTAAAAAGTGTTTGTTCAATAGGAGAAAATTATGAAAGTTCAAGCATCTGTTAAGAAAATTTGTGGTAGCTGTAAAGTAGTTCGCCGTAAAGGTAAAGTACATGTTATCTGCAAAGCAGAACCACGTCATAAACAGCGTCAAGGTTAATCAGTAATTTTTGAGTATTTTAGACACGTTTAGAATACTATTTACGAATTAAACTTGAAAAATAAAGGCGGATGAGCTATCATCCGCCACTTGCCGTCGTTTACTAACTTTTATTTGGCTTTTGGCGTTAAAACCAGTTGACCAAAGACAAGATACAGTAAATGGCAAAATCTGAAACATAAGTCTCAAGATTATTTTTAATATAATAAAGACTCATTTTTCATAACTGGAGAGAAATCAATGGCTCGTATTGCCGGCGTCAACATCCCGGATAACAAGCATGCAGTGATTTCATTGACTTATATTTTTGGTATTGGCCGTACTACCGCTAAGAAAATCTTAGACACGGTGGGCATTGCTCCTACTACCAAAATCAGTCAATTAGATGACGCACAGCTTGATGCTATCCGTGCAGAAGTTGGTAACTACATGACAGAGGGTGACCTACGTCGTGAAGTTTCAATGAATATCAAGCGTTTGGTCGATTTAGGTTGTTACCGTGGCATCCGCCATCGTCGTAACTTACCTGTAAGAGGTCAAAACACGAAGAACAACGCTCGTACTCGTAAGGGTCCGATTCGTTCAATTAAAAGATAATTAACTTAGGAAGCTAAAAGATGGCAAAAGACACCCGTGGTCGTAAAAAAACGGCACGTCGTTCGGTATCCGAGGGCGTAGCCCACATTCATGCGTCTTTTAATAACACCATTGTAACGATTACTGATCGTCAAGGTAATGCATTGGCTTGGGCCACCTCAGGTGGACAAGGCTTCCGTGGTTCACGTAAATCTACACCATTTGCAGCCCAGGTTGCAGCTGAAGTTGCTGGTAAAGCAGCTCAAGAAACTTATGGTGTAAAAAATGTCGATGTTCTGGTTAAAGGTCCAGGACCGGGTCGTGAGTCTGCGGTAAGAGCTTTAGGTGCATTAGGTTATAAAATTAACAGCATATCTGATGTAACCCCAATCCCACACAACGGTTGCCGTCCGCCTAAAAAGCGTCGCGTATAAACTATTGTTGCCGTATATTGTGCCGAACGTATTGGCAGATATACGGTGTGTGTATTAAGACGAAATTACCGTTACAAGTTACTATTAAGACGTAACTCAAGGAGACACAAGCATGGCCCGTTATATTGGTCCAAAATTAAAGTTGTCGCGTCGTGAAGGTACTGATTTACAATTAAAATCAGGTGTTAAGCCTTATGACGTTAAAACTAAAAAAGCAGGTCGCGTACCTGGCCAACATGGCAACACTCGCAATAAAGCTTCTGAATACTCGTTACAGCTTCGTGAGAAGCAAAAAGTTAAGCGTATGTATGGCGTTTTAGAGCGTCAGTTCGCTAACTACTATAAAGAATCTGCACGTGCTCGTGGCGCAACTGGTGAACACCTATTGCAAATGCTAGAGCGCCGTTTAGACAACGTTGTATATCGTATGGGCTTTGGCTCAACTCGTGCAGAAGCACGTCAGTTAGTAAGCCACCGTGCGGTTATGATTAAAAAAGCTGGTCGCGATGAGTTTGTTCGTGTGAACATTCCATCAATCCAAGTTCAAGATGGTGACGTTATCGCCATTCATGAAAAAGCGAAAGAACAGTTACGTATTAAGAATGCTATCGAACTTGCCACTCAACGTGGTATCCCTGAGTGGTTAGAAGTTGATCATAGCAAAATGCAAGGTACATTTAAGCAAGCTCCAGATCGTATTGATCTACCTGCAGAAATCACCGAAAGCTTAATCGTTGAATTGTATTCTAAATAATCGCTAACAATAATTTGATTAACTAATCGAGGTGACAATATGATGCTAAATGCTACCGAGTTTCTGACCCCTAATGCCATTAATGTGGATGCGGTTGACGAAACCAATGCAAAAGTCACGCTCGAGCCGTTAGAACGCGGCTTTGGGCATACCCTAGGTAATGCCCTTCGTCGCATTCTTTTATCTTCATTGCCTGGTGCAGCGGTTATTGAAGCAGAAATCGAAGGAGTTGATCATGAATATTCAACTCTTGAAGGTCTGCAAGAAGACGTTTTAGATTTATTGTTAAATCTAAAAGGTCTTGCGATTACTATGCACGATCAAAATGAAGTGTTTTTAACACTAGACAAAAAAGGTCCTGGCATTATCACTGCGGCAGATATCGAACTGCCACACAATGTTGATATTGTTAACCCTGAATTGGTTCTAGGTACGCTAGGTGACCGTGGTCATCTAAAAATGCGCTTACGTGTGGTTATGGGTCGTGGTTACGAGCCTGCTAACCTACGCCGTGAAGATGGTGACACGAAGGCCATTGGTCGCTTGAAATTGGATGCTAGCTTTAGCCCAGTTTCACGTGTGGCTTATCAAGTTGAAAATGCTCGTGTTGAACAGCGCACGGATCTTGACCGTCTGATCATTGAACTAGAAACCAATGGCACGATCGATCCTGAAGAAGCAATTCGCAAAGCAGCAACTATTTTGCAGCAACAAATCTCTATTTTTGTAGATTTAGAAGCAGAAGAAGCGCCAGAGCCTGTGAAAGAGAAAGAAGAGGTTGACCCTGTACTATTACGTCCAGTGGATGACCTTGAACTAACGGTTCGCTCAGCCAACTGTTTAAAAGCTGAAAACATTTACTATATCGGCGATTTGGTTCAGCGTTCAGAGACTGAACTGCTTAAAACACCAAACCTTGGTAAGAAATCATTAACCGAAATTAAAGACGTTTTAGCGTCTAAAGGTCTTGAACTGGATATGCGCCTAGAAAACTGGCCACCAGCAGATCTACGTGTTGATGACCGTTTTTCTTACCGTAGCCGTTAAACTATTAAGGATATTTGACCATGCGACATCGTAAGAGTGGAGTTAAGCTGGGTCGCACCGGCAGCCATCGTAAGGCAATGTTCCAGAACATGACAAACTCTCTGTTTGAGCATGAACTGATCAAAACAACATTACCTAAAGCTAAAGAGCTTCGCCGTGTAGCTGAGCCTCTAATTACTTTGGCAAAAGAAGATTCTGTAGCCAACCGCCGTTTAGCATTCAGCCGTATGCGTAACAAAAATATGGTTGGTAAGTTATTTGGTACATTAGCACCACGTTATCAAGCGCGCCCAGGTGGATACATCCGTATCATCAAATGTGGCAACCGTGATGGTGACAATGCACCAATGGCTTATGTTGAACTGGTAGACCGCGACTAATTTTTATTGGTTGTTGGCCAGTCCATCTGCTACAAAAAACCTCAGTAGCTTTATAAATTCTGTTTTACATAATTTATAAAGTAGCTGGGGTTTTCTTATGTCCTAAAAAAGCTTAGTTGTCCTCACTGACTTCAAATACTCGATGTAGACACCAAGCCTAAAGATATAAATAAAAAATAACGGACTAACATTAATTAGTCCTTTATCTCAATTCTAGCGTTAACTGTACCCTATATCATCTTTGATCTACACCATTTTACTCAAGAATTTGACTGGCATCACCAGCACCTTGACGCACTAATTGTGGGGGGAAGACAGTCATATCCACTATGGTGGTCAGCTTGGTGGTTAGCACACCGGCGTTAATCATGACATCAATATTATTACCCAGCTTGTCTTCAATATCGAAGGGATCATCTAGTGCCAATGGGGTAGAGGGCAAGATAAGCGAACTGGTCAAAATCGGTTCACCCATAGCCTCTAGCAGCATCTGCGCTATCGGGTTAGAGGGCACACGAATACCAATGGTTTTTTTCTTGGGATGCGATAACTTTTTTGGCACATCTTTGGTGGCATCTAGAATAAAAGTGATTGGCGCGGGAGTGGATGCTTTTAACAGCTTAAACTGCTGATTATCTACGGTAGCGTAGGTGGCAATTTCGCTTAAATCTCGGCACAACAGTGTAAATTGATGCTTATCATCGAGTTGACGAATTAAACGCAGCTTCTCAATAGCCTCTTTTGAGCCAATTTTGCAGCCAAAAGCATAGCTGGTATCAGTAGGGTAGACGATCAGCTGATCACGGTTTAATGCATCCACAGTTTGGCTGATAAGTCTGGGCTGAGGGTTTTCGGGGTGAATGTATAAAGTTTGCATAAGATGCCTCCTGATAACTAAGGTCAATCCTGATGCTGCTTTGAGCTTGCGATACAGGCTGCATTGTAGCGCCTTTAGAATCGCACAGTTAAAAGTTAGCCATTATGACCCTAGACTAGGTTATTTATAATTGTCTAATGAGTTAAATTGGGCAATTAATTAGTTGGGTGTCTAAGCTATAGTATCATGACACAAGTAGGCTAGAGCTGTTAACAGTATTTTTGCATCTTTGGGCAGGGTTTGTGGGGCGTTAAGGTAACTGAGCGCTTGGTTATAAACGTCAATAGCAAAAGTGCTCTGACTGGTATCAAAGTTGGCATGTAGGTTGTCTTGTGAGACCCGAAAGCGTCGTTGGCACATTATGCTAAATAGGCATTCTATAGCTTGCGGCTTAATCTCTACTTGCTCAAATGCATGCTGCTGGGCTTCTGTACGCCCATCGGGGGCATACCAGTAGCCAAAGTCGGACAACGTGCGTCTGCGGGCACCTGCCAAGCTCCAGTGACTGATTTCATGTAGAGCGCTTTGAAAAAAGCCATGTGCAAACTCGATACGTGCAGGTTGTCCATCAACTGAGGGAAAATACTCAGGCTCAAAGTCGCCGCGTACTAAGGTGACGTTTTGAGTGGCAAATAAAGTATTAAATACAGCAATAAGCCAGTCCACCTTCACAGCCTCTATCTGCTCATCTGTTAGATTGACCAAATTAAGTGTTTGCTGCGTAATGTGTTGCCATTGGGATTTGAAACGAGATAACGCTTCAGGCATAGTGCTTGGCATCTTTTGCAGCAGCGTATTGGCCAAAGCGGTTATGGGTAGGTCATAAAAATTAATCACAGACATGGCTTTAATGATCCAAAGAAAATGGCAAGCGGCTATTTTAGCAAGTTAATTGCCGCTGACAACCTTATCCTCGCTTAGCAATGAGCGATATCATTTTTAAAAAAGAGAGAAGTATGACAAAATACACCAAGGATACTAAATCCACTAACTTAACGGATTTGAACGTGAGCAATAATACTGAAAAAAGTGCACAGCAGTTACCTAATCACGTCAATTTAGAGAAGTGGGAAGATGCCGGCTATGTTTGGTCCGGTAGCATTACCCCACGTCTGCTAAAGCGATTGGTAGATATTGTCCCTGAAGACTATCAAGATAAGCCCATTGACTTAAGATGTGAGCTGAAAAAACAAGGTCAGCTATTGACCTTAGAGATGCAGTTCACAGGCGATATTTGGGTGACGTGTCAGCGCTGTCTTAATCCACTGAACATCGATGTCACTCACGATGCGCAGCTGATACTATTACAGCGTGAAGAGCAAGAAAGCTTGGTGGATGAGTCCGATGATTATCTGCTGCTAGAGGAGCTGCTCGCCGATCAGCCTGAGAATAAAAAAGGCGATCGCCTGCTACCACTAAAAAAACTGGTCGAGGATGAGTTGCTGTTAGATGTCCCTTTATCTGCCAAACATGATGATTGTGAAATGGCAGTAGAGCAGGTCGGTGAAATTATCGAAGAGGAGGCAGAAAACCCATTTGCCGCACTCGAAGCACTCAAAGGTAAGCTTTAAAACTTGATCTTAGCACGTGCTCATCTGATTGATTAGATCTCGTAAAACTTGCAAAGTGAATACCCCTTTATTTTATGGAACAAAGCGAGTATAATCTCTCGTTTATTATTCCCAGATTTTAAACCTATTTGATTTTTAATAAGAGTTGCTCTTATTGAGGTCAATAGAGAACTCATTTTGCTAAGTGAGCTTATTGTATTTTAGATAAATTTTTATTTAAAATATGGCGCTCACCGCCAAAGCATATTTTAAAATAGGAGCAAGACCCATGGCTGTTCAAAAAAGTCGTAAAAGCCGCTCACGCCGTGATATGCGTCGTTCACACCACCATATGGAAGTTGCTGAGCTAAGCATCGATGCTACCACTGGTGAAAAACATCGTCGTCACCATATGACTAAAGATGGTTTTTACCGTGGCCGCCAATTGTTTAAAGCGAGTCAGGAAGACTAACTCATAATCATTTTAAATGATTATGGTTAGATATAAGAGCTAAGCCTTACTAATGACCCTTTTATCATTAGTGGCGCTTGGCTCTTTTTTTATGAGTATATTTAGGGATAAGAAGGCTTATAATGTCACTAAAAGCGTCGCAAGCAGTTAAAAAACAAGGTCAACTGGATGTGCCTCGTCGCATTGCGGTTGTTTTTCCTGGGCAAGGTTCACAAACTGTCGGTATGCTAAATGAGCTGAGCGAAGCGTATCCTATCGTCAAAGAGACGTTTGCTGAAGCGAGTGAAGCATTAGGGTTTGATTTGTGGGCAGTGTGTCAAGATGAGGCTGAATTAGGTAAGACTGAGAACACTCAGCCTGCGTTATTAACCGCGAGTATTGCCGTTTGGCGTATTTTGCAACAAAACACTCAAATTGAACCTCTATTTTTAGCAGGGCACTCTTTAGGAGAGTACAGTGCCTTGTGTGCTGCGGGCTCAATTAGCTTTGCAGATGCTGTAAAATTGGTTCACGCGCGTGGCCACTTTATGCAGCAAGCTGTGGTAGGGGTTGATACTAAGATGGCTGCTGTACTTGGCTTAGATAACAGCCAGGTGATTAGTATCTGTGAGCAAGTAGAGAGCAATAATGATGACACCATCGTGAGCGCTGCCAACTTCAATAGCCCAGGTCAAATCGTGGTTGCGGGCAACTCTGAAGGTGTTGATATCTTAAGCCAACATATCCAATGTATGGGCAAGCGTATAGTGCCGCTCAAGGTGAGCGTACCTTCGCACTGCGCATTGATGCAGCCAGCCACAGAAGCCTTGGCAGAGAAGCTGGCCGAATGCAAATTTGAGCTGCCAAGCATTCCTGTAATTCAAAATAAAAACGCCATGGAAGAAAAAACAATCGCCGGTATAAAAAAGGCGTTAACTGAGCAGCTTAGCCATCCTGTGCTATGGACTCAAACCATGCAAAAACTGGCCGATAAACACATCAATTTAATCATTGAGTGCGGTGCAGGCACGGTTTTGAGTAATTTGGCAAAAAGACAAGACACGCCTATTGCCACTTATCCTACTGATAAGCCAGAGCGACTCGCTAAGCTTTTTGATAAGTTAAATAATGAGGATCTATAATGAGTCGTACAATCACTTTAGTTACAGGTGCCAGTCGTGGTATCGGTAAAGCTATTGCCAAGCGTTTTGCTAAGGAAGGTCACTTTGTGATTGGCACTGCCACAACCGCTGAGGGTGCTCAATCGATTGATGAGTACTTACATGATGCTGGCGGTATTGGTCGCAGTTTGGATGTGACCAATCAAGAAAGTATTGATAAATTATTTGAAGAAATTGAAAGCGTTTATGGTAGCGTGCAAGTATTGGTCAATAACGCCGGTATCACCCAAGATGGTCTGCTCATTCGTATGAAAGATGAAGATTGGGATAAAGTGGTAGACACCAACTTAACCTCAATTTACCGCATGAGTAAGCGGGCAATGCGGGGTATGATGAAAGGGCGCAAAGGTCGTATCATCAATATCACCTCAGTTGTGGGTCAGATGGGTAACGCCGGTCAAGCCAACTATGCGGCTACCAAAGCCGGTGTAGAAGGCTTTAGTCGTACTTTAGCCCGCGAAATTGGTTCACGTCAGGTGACCGTTAACTGTGTGGCACCAGGTCTTATTGAGACGGATATGACCGATGAGCTTGATGAGCGCCTACTTAATTCTATGTTAGATGCGGTTCCTGTGGGACGTCTGGGCCAGCCTGAAGATGTTGCTGCTGCCGTCTCTTACTTAGCCAGTGATGAGGCGAGCTATGTAACTGGCGCTGTCATTCCTGTCAATGGTGGCATGTACATGTAATATATGCAGGTAAATTGTTAATTAATTAGAATTACGCCGACACTTTTGCTATTATAGGCAACAGATGTACACTTTAGATGAAAGTGGTCGCAATAATTGATAATATAGTGACCCCTATCTAGTAGATCGATGCTAAAGTTCAATGCTTGAGCGGCCACTACAGGTGAAAAGTTTAAGCATTGCCATTATTAGAAAATTTTAAATTACCAATCAGGATGGAGACTCCTATGAGCGAAGAAATTGAATTAAAAGTAAAATCAGCTGTAGCCGAACAGCTAGACGTGAATATTGAAGACATCAAGAGCGATTCTTCATTCATTAACGATCTAGGTGCTGACTCTTTAGACCTAGTTGAACTAGTAATGAACTTTGAAAATGACTTTGATATCACTATCCCTGATGATGATTCAAGTGAATTAACCACCGTTCAAAAAGCAGTAGACTATATCAAGTCAAAATTAGAGTCTTAAGCTTTAATTTGCTGTCAATGACTCGGTTATAGAGGCATTGATAATAAAAGACCATGTACGTCACGTACGTGGTCTTTTTTTTGGTGTATTGTTTATGTGCTCAGGCGGCACGCCATTTGTAAGTAATAAAATTTAACAATTAGCTACATTGAAATAGTAATAAATCACAAGGGCAGTGGGTATACTTTAAAAGTGGAAGTCACAAACCAAAATACACAATATTAAAGACTCATTGTTTGCTGCGCTGCTTAAGGTAGTTATCAGTCGGTACTGGCTACTTGACTGAGATGTGCCTTAGACTTGAGCTAATAATTTTATTTAAAATAATATGTGGCAAATAATATAATCAATAATTTTTAGGAGAAATTCATGGGAATTTTTAGTTTTGCAAAGGATATCGGCGATAAGATTTTTAATCGTGATGATGCCAAAAAACAAACAGAATCACACGCAGATGCTAATGCAACCCCAGCTGCCTCTACTGAGCCATCAGCACAGTCAGTAGCTAACTTACTATTAAAGCGTATTCAGCAGCAAAACCTTAACATCACTAATTTAAAAGTTAAGTATAACGCCACCACAGATACCGCTGAAATCAGTGGTAATGCAGAAACTCAAGCAGACCGTGAAAAAGCGATCATCGCTATTGGTAACGTTCAAAACGTTGCTAAAGTTATCGATAACATCGATATCAAGCAAGATGCGCCTGAATCTACGATGTACACTGTAAAATCTGGTGATTCTTTATCTAAGATTGCTCAAGAAGTGTATGGTTCTGCGAATGAATATAACAAGATTTTTGAAGCTAACAAGCCTATGCTAAGTAGCCCAGACAAAATCTACCCAGGCCAAGTACTTCGTATTCCTAAGCCTTAATCTGTTTAATAGCTAAGCTTCTCTATCTAAGGCCCTATATTTAAGGTCCTATATCTAAGGTGCTATAGCTAACAGACTACAGGAAAACGTAAAAACGCTTAAGCCAAAAAGCCACCAACAACAGTTGGTGGCTTTTTTAGCTTCAAAATAAACACAAATAAACACTTAAGTGACCTGTCATTATTTATGATATTTTAAATCCTACATTGGGCCAAAGACTTATCAGTTATGACGTTGATGAGTGAAGCTTAGCCAGCTGCTCCTTAATGGCCCAGTGAATGTGCTCATCTAATACCTCACCGTGCTCGCCTAAACGAGAGTTAAGCTTTCCGATGTGCTTGGCATGATAAGGCGCATTACCGATACCAATAGACAGATTACGCAAAAAGTTCACATAACCGGTGCGGCGCAGTGGGCTGCCCTCGGTGCTTTTTAAGAACTGCTGCTCGCTCCACTGCCACAGCTCAATTAATAAGCTGTCATCTAGATTATGGCGGGCATGAAAGTCGTCAATAGGGCTAATTTGAGCATAACGATTCCAAGGACAAATAAGCTGGCAGTCATCACAGCCGAAGACTCGATTACCAATCGCCTTACGGTATGTCTCGTCAATGATGCCATCATGCTCAATGGTTAAATAAGAGATGCAGGCACTGGCTTTAAGCTGATAAGGGGCGACAATCGCCTGGGTGGGACAAATATCTATACAGGCACTACAGCTACCGCAGTGAGCGCTAACGGCCGTATCCTCTGGCAGTGCTAAGCTTAAAAACAGCTCTCCTAAGACAAAAAATGAGCCTGAGTCTTTATTAATCAACAAAGTGTGTTTACCCGTCCAGCCCAGTCCTGCCGCATCGGCTAAAGGACGCTCAAATATCGGTGCTGAATCACTAAAGGGACGAAACACAAAAGGGCTATCTACGCCAATATCCAAGTGTTGCCACTGAGGAAGCATGGCTTCAATATTTTGAGCCAGTTTTTTTAGACGCGAGCGCATGGTTTTGTGATAGTCACGTCCTCGGGCGTAGCGGGCAATAATGGCATGATTGGGGCGCAGGTTATCTTCAATACGGCGCGGTGCGGGTGCCGCCTCTAGATAATCCATACGCACTGATATGATGGTGCGTGAGCCCTCTACCAACAGCGCAGGATTGGCGCGCTTATCATGGTTGCTCTCCATAAAGGTCAGCTGTCCGTGATGTCCTTTCGCCAGCCAGTCACGCAGACCTTGCATTTGTGCTTCAAACAGCGGATTGTCAACGCTAATAAAGCCGCAGTCGGCAAAGCCTAACTTGATTGCCTGCTCACGAATCCACCGCTTGACATCGATGGCATCTTGAAACTCATTGGTCGGTATGGACGCATTTTTGGCAGTTGGCATAGGCGCTGTGGCAGAGGCTGGGGTAGACGACGAGGAGGACATAATAAGACACAATACTCAAAGCTCAATTAAGGGGGTATGATAAGCTATAACTACCCAAATATAAAACCTAAGCTGCCTTGGAGTCTTACTGATATGTCAAAGCAATCTCATTGTGACGCCGCTGCGCGTAGTATTCAGTCTATTCAAGCTAATGATGCGCTAGTCCCCTTGTACAGCCCTAAGCAGGTATATGGCATAGAAAAAGCGTGGTTTGATGCCGGTAATGACAGCTATGCCCTAATGCAGCAGGCTGCTTGGCAGATTGCTCACTGGATTTACCGCACTTATAGTAAGGCCGGTGATAAGCTAAAGATAGGGGTGTGGGTGGGCCGTGGTAATAATGGCGGTGATGGCTGGCTGGTGGCTGATTATTTGACGCAATTAGGCGCGCAGGTCGCTGTCATTGAAGTGGGGCCAGAGGTCAGTACCGCTGATGCGCTTTTGGCCAAGCAGCAGGCTACAGCGACCTTAAATAACAACAAGCAAGTAATAGAGCAGACATTCACCAGCCATTTAGCGAATCAAACAAGCTTTGCTAAAGTTTGTGAACAATCCGAGTACTTAAGCGCCGATGTCTATGTGGATGCCTTATTTGGTATTGGTCTAGACCGAGCGCCTCAGTCTGCTTATGCCGATGCCATTCGCTATATCAATGCAGCCAAGCAGTACAATCATCGCTTACAAGTGGTCAGTGTGGATGTACCAAGTGGCGTGGTCTCAAGCACAGGTGAGGTCTTCGATGAGCAGGCGGTGAGGGCAGATATTACCTTATGTTTGGTGGCTCGCAAAGTAGGCTTGCACCTAAAAGATGCTATGGACTATA
Organism: Psychrobacter sp. YP14; assembly: GCF_003209315.1. Taxonomy (NCBI): domain Bacteria; kingdom Pseudomonadati; phylum Pseudomonadota; class Gammaproteobacteria; order Moraxellales; family Moraxellaceae; genus Psychrobacter; species Psychrobacter sp. YP14. Next base: position 541,585 of record NZ_CP029789.1, read on the forward strand.
CCGGAAAGCTGGTAGATCTGCCGCTGATACCCACAGTGTTGGGCAAGCTGCCACAAGCTTGGCTACAACATCACGCGCAGCCGTTACCTGCGCGTGATCACAATACCCATAAGGGCAGCTTTGGTCATGTGCTTATCGCTGGCGGTAATCAGGTCGACGGGTCTCAGGGTATGGGTGGTGCCGCTATTTTATCGGCCAGCACAGCCTTTGCCACAGGTGTGGGTAAGCTGACGGTGGCTTGTCATAAGGCTTTTCATGGCAGTCTAATAGGCGCTGTGCCTAATGCCATGAGTTTAGACTTGCATGATGCCTCAAGCGTAGAGTCTCTTATTGCGCAGTGCGATACTTTGGCAATAGGTATGGGGTTTGGGCGAGATGAGAGTAGTTTTACGCTGTTTGAGCGCTACTTGCGTACCGCTTTGCAGCAGTCCATTGCCCTGATCATTGATGCCGATGGTTTGTATCATTTGGCCAGCTTGGCTAAGCAGGCTCCTGAAATTATTGATCAGCTGATTGAGCATGCTAAGACTCATGAGGTCTGGTATACACCGCACAGTGGTGAGGCAGGGCGATTGCTAGATATATCGGCTGATGAGATAGAAAAAGATCGACTGGCGGCCATCACGCAATTGGCCAATAAATACAATGGCAGCTGGCTGCTCAAAGGTGCAGGCTCATTGGTACTACATAAGGGTGAAATACGAGTCTGTGCAGCGGGCAATGCGGGAATGGCAACGGCTGGCATGGGTGATGTATTGTCTGGGCTGGCCGCAGGGTTACTGGCGCAATCGGTACTGCCTAAGTCTTCTCGCACTCTCATACAAGCGGTCATGATTCATGCAATGGCTGGTGACGTACTTGAGCGCAAAAAAGGAGTGTGGGCGCTACAAGCCAGTGACATGCCGCCTGTGGTAGGACAGATTATGCAGCAGTTAACCCAAGCTCAGTAGCGCTGTGAATATGAGCGCTTATATCGCCCAATATGCTGGCATAGCCAGAGCAAGGGGATGACTTGTAAAAACTAGCAGTACTGCGCCAATAGTTGCTCGGTATTTTCTCGCTTTAGCTCAATCATAGGGGCGGTTAGATAGACTCTTTGGCCAGTAGCATTGAGCGTATATACCTCATCGCCTGTGGTTAAGTGCATTAAATTAACTTGCAGCTTTTTACATTGGGTCTGAATGGTTGGGTCCAAAGTCTTGAAAGGGGGAGGGGCTTGGTTGTTTTTTGCAGTGGTGCTGCCTGAAGATGACAATAAAGGTGCAGTAAAAGACGACTTAGGTTGGGTTGACGTATTGGTCTGAGGCGGCGCGACAGGGGCGGAGAATTGACCTGGCTTACTGGGCCGGCCGTCACCTCTCATCTGTATGATTTCAACCTGAGTGCCTATGTCAGGTGCAAATTGTGAGTATTTTACCTCACCAAATTCTCCCGTAGTTTTATACACCGGCATGGCCCAAGCTGGCAGAGCAACACCTAGGCCAAGTGCCGCCACACTTAGTCCATATATGAACGTCCGATTTAACAGTGGCTTGGCAAGCCTATCGTGCATATGGATCCATGGCACAGCCTTAAATAAATTCATAAGCACGGTTTATCCTATATAAGCTAAGCAGTGGCAGGCAATAAGCAGTGGGACGCAGTAAGCAACAAGATGTAAATTTTAACCAAATCATCGGGTGACAAATGATTAGTAGCGCTTGATACTCTTGTCTTTTGAAATGGTCTCTTGATGAATAGGAAACTGGCTGTGCTCAGTGACCGACTTTCGGTCATTAAAATAGTGATGCAAAGTGCGTTTTACCGCTTCAAAGGCGATGTCATCCCAAGGAATGTCTTTTTCTTCAAATAAGGCACACTCTAAGCTTTCAGGCCCGACGCCATATTTGCCGTCTTGCAACTGGGTCAGATACAGCACATAGATTTGACCGATATCAGGAATGTCATATAGACAGTACAAATGCGGGTGTGTTGCCACAGCGTCAGCTTCTTCTACAGTTTCCCGAGCGGCGCCTTCTGCCATGGTTTCGCCAATCTCCATAAACCCTGCTGGCAAAGTCCAATAGCCATATCGAGGCTCAATGGCACGGCGGCATAGCAGCACCTTATCTTGTGAGATGACAATGGCGCCACAAATAACCTTAGGGTTTTCATAGTGAATATAATGGCAGTGTGGGCAGACCAAGCGCGGGTTGTGGTCGCCGGCAGGAATTTTATGCTCCGCTAACTGGCCGCATTGCAAACAGTACGCCATAGGGCAGTCCTTATTTTTGAAATTAATCGATTACTTATTATTTTAAGCCGCATTTTCAGCGCTTGCTTTGTTAAAAATGAGCAAAAAACAGGCTGGCTACTGATACGCGTTATAGCATTTATCATACATAATTACTAAGGCCAATCTATCATCAAGATAGCATATTTCAGCATAATACGTTAGTCTAACCCTACACTCTTATTTGTTGGCTTACTGTTTATCGCGCCTTATGAAATCCTCTATTGAAACGCTACTTGTACCACAAAATCTGTATCAAAATGAGCACTCACCACGCTTTGAAGAGCTTGCGGTGGTGTTGCCTGAGCAGGTCATTCACCCTAAGCTTAGGCAGCTGGTTGAGAGGGTACAACAGCACACATTGCATGCCACCTTTAAGCAAGACATAGCGGACACCAAGGTTCACACTCAGGCGCAGTTGGCGGCGCACTTCCAAGGCAACTCTCAAGATAATGCCCGTGCTACTGAGCAGGGCAAGTCTGCGCATAATCCGTCTCACTCTACAACAACTGATGCTGCAGTTGATGGCATACAATCAGTACTCAAAAAGGAGGTGGCCACGGTCAAGGGTGGCGCACACACTAAAAATACCGAGTTGTCATCAGGGGGCATCAGTCGAGCCCAAAGGATTTTAGATAAGCTGGTCACCACTGACAATGCAGATGCCGCAGTTTTGGTGGTTATTACCAACGAGGCGCATCCTAAAATGCTGCTGACTCGGCGTGCTGCCCACTTAAGCAGCCATGCCGGAGAGGTGTCTTTTGCGGGAGGAAAGCACGACACAGGTGACGGTAATAATGTGGTTACAGCGCTGCGAGAGGCCTGCGAAGAGACCGCTCTACCACCGAGCAAAGCACAGATTGTTGGTCAATTACCAATTCAGGTATCCAAAAAGGGACTGGTGGTGCGTCCTATCGTGGCTTTGGTGGAGCCGCCCATTACCTATGTGCCTGAGCTGGGCGAAATTGCCCGTATTTTTTGGGCTGACTTTGAGACGCTAATCGAGCAGCCCACCACAGACCACATTTTGCCTTATACCATCAATGGCCAGACCCTTAATATAAAGACACCCAGCTGGCGTGTAGATGGTGAAGTGGTGTGGGGGCTGACCGGTCGGGTGCTGGCTGGTTTACTACAGATCGGTTTTGATCGCGAAGTGACTTGGTATTATGAGCCGGTTGACGGCTCTGATTAACCCATCAAACTCTCATCTTCATCCTGAATCTGCATATTTAGCCTTTATCCTTGCCCGTTAAACGGATGGTGCCTGTGTAGATATTGCGCGGCTCTACGTATCCTTGCTGCGTGGTGTTTATGGCTAAGCTGCCATCCGTATTTATCCCCGTTACCACGCCGTGAATCACCACTGTATCTGAGTGTTTATCTTGGGCGCTTTGTGGTTGGGTCGCTTGAGTGGTGTGAGCGGATAAAGGTGGCTGCTCAATAATGATTGGTCTGCCAGCCAGCACATTGACTGCACTATAGTCTTCAATAAACTGTGTCAGGGCGTAGCTTTGTTGTGAAAACTGTTCAAATTGAGCCACGGCACGCAGCAAGGTGGCACTCACAGGTATATATAAATCCTCAGCACGCGGTAAGTGGCTGTGAGCGTCAGAAGGCAGGCTGTTATGGGCGCTGTGAGCATTATCCTTATTGGCTGTGTGGGTTTGTTTATAATTTTGGGTTTGCTTAATAATCTGAGTTAGGCTAATGGCCTGATAATCCATGCCTTCTTTGGTGCTGTCACTTAATACAGGCGCAGCCTCGATATTCATACCGACCCCAATAATAACGCCGGTAATCTTATTGTCTGTCACCACAGGCTCAATCAAAATCCCCGCCAATTTATGAAAACTGGTATTGCTTTTATCAGCTGCGGTGGGCGTCTCACCAGCGCTGAGAGACTCAGTGTCATAATAGCCTATGTCATTGGCCCATTTTACCCCGACTATAGGCAAGCCTAGACTGCGGCGCTGACGATTGAGGTTTTGCAGCACTGGCAGGCGGGTGATGTGCAAGCCGACCACCAAGGATAATAGGCCAGACAAAGACGATTGTAAGGGGTGATACAGCGATAGATAGATATTGCCAATAGGTGACTGCCACGTTCGGGTACGCTGGCCACGGCCGGCAGTTTGCATACTGGCAGTGAGTAGATAGGGGCGAGTTTTGTCAATGTCACCATTGGCAAGTTGTTGCATAAGCTCGCTATTGGTAGAGGGGCTGACGGCCACGTGACGGTGTATTAACGGCTGATTGGCGCCTTGATTTAAGACAGACTGTGAAGCAAAGGGCATAACTTGGCCTACAAAATAAATTTAAGGGGCTAATGTGTGAAATCGGATTTTCAGGGGTTGATAACTGGCGAACAAATAAGGGGAATATTAGCACAGCTGCCCCCCAGCTTGCCGATATGTTGCGCTGCATTCGGCTTATTTTATTGATTTTCAAAATTGGTGTTTTGTTATACTGGCCCTGCAGGTAAGTTTAAGACTCATTAACTGTGATTTGCTAAGTATTGAATAGGTATCGGCAAAGCGCACAAGGCAGGAAGAAACAAGTATGATGATACTGTGGTTTTTATTGGCAGGAACCTTTGCAGGCGTGTGTGCCGGTCTATTCGGTGTGGGCGGTGGTATGATTATTGTGCCAGCACTGGTGTGGATGTTCACCGCTTATGGCTATTCACCCGATATCATTGCGCATTTGGCAGTGGGCACCTCACTGGCAACCATTATGGTTACCTCCATCAGCTCTTTGACCGCACACCACAAGCGTGGCGGTGTGCGCTGGGAAGTATGGAAAAATATGGCCATTGGTTTGGTCGTCGGCAGCTTACTTGGTGCAGCAGTGGCTGATCAAATGAATGGCTTAATGCTACAAGCACTGATTGGTGTGGCAGCGCTGCTGGTGGCCTTTAAGATGCTGTTTTTGTCCAATAAAGAAAATTTAGGTCGTCCTCTACCTTCAGCACCGGTTCAAATTGGTGCCGGCTCTGGGATTGGTATGGCATCCGCAATATTCGGTATCGGCGGTGGCAGTTTAACTGTGCCTTTTTTGACATGGGCAGGCTTACCGATGCGTCAAGCGGTAGGCACATCAGCCGCTTGCGGATTACCGATTGCCCTGGCAGGTGCGGCAGGCTTTGCTTGGTTTGGTCAGGACGTGGTAGGCTTGCCTTCTGGGGCCATTGGCTTTGTACATGTCACCGGATTTATTTGTATCTCGATCGCCAGCTTTATCACCGCTAAACTGGGCGCAAAATGGGCGCACCAATTACCGGCTGCTACCTTAAAAAAGGGCTTTGGTGCACTCTTGGTAATCGCAGGCAGCCAGTTGTTGTGGTCAGGCCTAAAAGGCATGGGTGTTATTTAGATAAGCACAGCGCAAAACCTGAAAAATCACCGCGTTTGCGGTAAAATAGCCGCGCTCATTTGTCTGATAGACAGCTACGTTTTCTCCTTCTTATCTTTTAACTTATTATGCGGCCTTCATGCGTTTAAAATCTCTTAAATTGTCCGGCTTTAAATCTTTTGCCAATCCAACCACTTTTAGCTTTCGCCATGGCATTACTGCCATTGTGGGGCCTAATGGCTGTGGTAAATCTAATGTGATTGATGCCATACGCTGGGTTTTGGGCGAGTCCTCTGCCAAGCAGCTGCGTGGTGGGGCAATGAGTGATGTTATTTTTGCCGGTACTCAGAATAAAGCTGCCAAAAGTCTGGCCAGTGTTGAGCTAACCTTTGAGCATACCCAAGATGAGCAGACCGGTATTCGCCATGAGCTCAATTTATATCATGAGCTGTCAGTGCGCCGCCAGATTAATGGGGAGGGTAAGTCGGATTATTTTATCAATGGTACCCGATGCCGCCGCCGTGATGTGGTCGATGTATTCTTAGGCACAGGCTTGGGACCACGCAGCTACTCGGTGATTCAGCAAGGGATGATAGGGCGTATTGTCGACTCAAGCCCGCTACAGTTGCGTGAGTTTATTGAAGAGGCCGCGGGGGTGTCACGCTATCAGGCCCGCCGTGAAGAGACTCAAAAAAAGCTGCTTAGAACCCGAGAGAATTTAGAGCGCTTGCAAGACATTGAAGCTGAGCTGAGCCGTCAGAAGAAAAAGCTGGCCAAACAAGCTGAGAGCGCCACCCACTATCAGCAGTTGCAGCAGCAGCTAAGTGAAGTCAAAGAGCAGCTGGGCACGCAGCAATTGTATCAGGCCAAAGCGGCACAAATGCAGCACAAGGCTGAGCAAGAGCAGCTGACTAAGAGCCTTGAGGCGCAGCAAGCTCAGGACAGTATGCTGAAACAAAAGCTGGCCAAAGTCAGTGCGCGTCTGGCTGAGGAGCAGTGGCTAAAAGATGAGGCGCGTGATAGCCTGCACCAACAAGATTTACAGCGCCAGCAGGTTGAGCATCAACTCAAAGAGCTGCACTCTAGTCTCAGTCAGCTGGAAGGGAAGTTACGTGCCAATGCCGATCGGCAGCAAAAAATACAGGCCAGTATGTTGGCCACCGAGGAAGACAATCAAGCACAAAATGAGACCTTGACCCAGTTAGCCCCTGAGCTTGAAGCCCTGCAAGTACAGCAGCAGCAAACGCAGGAAAAATATGCGCCGCTGCAGTCGGCTTGGGAGGCAAGCAATACCAAAGTGGCTAAGATTGAGGCGGACAAACGAGAGGTTGAGCAGCGTCTTGCGCTTGCCAAACAGTCTGAATCTCGGTTCACGCTGGATTTGTCCAAATGGCACAACAAAGATAAGCTATGGCAGCAAGAGGCAATAAAATGGGGAGTGCGCCCAAGCGGTGATACCCTTAGCGCTACTGACGCAGAGGTGACATCAGCCCCAGTTTCGCAGCCGTTAAATGAGCAGATTGCTGGTATCGATAACCAGCTTAAAGGCTTAACTAAGCAGCAAGAGGTTATTGAAGAGCAGTTAGAGACTAAGCAGCCAATTTTTAATCAATTAAAGCAGACACAACACCAGCAGCAATCACAGCTTGCCCAGTTAGAAAAGCAGCATGCCAGTCTGATGGCAGAATATGACACGTTGCATGCCATTGTTCACCCCAAAAAGCCGGCCAAGTTACCCTCAGCGCAGCCGACAGATGGCGCTCAATCCGCTGCAGATAACAGTACGGCGGAAGATAACAGTACGGCTAACCGCTCTTTAGGACACACGCTTGGGCAGCTCTCAGCATTACACGAGCAGATTAAGCTGACCGCCGCTGGCGAGCCTTATGCCCAAAGCTTGGATAAATGGTTGGCGTTTTGGCTGGATGCGGGGATACTGCCGGCCACCGGCTTTGGCAACGATAACGGCCATGCAGGATTTATTCAGTGTCTGCTGTCTGATGACAGCTTTGATAAGCTTAGTAATAAGCCTCAACGTAAAGCAGATAAAAGCGCTGCAATGCCCCCTCAGAGTGTGTTATTTGAGGGCAGTACTGCATCAGAGCATCAACAGCAAGACTTGCCACCTGATTTACAGCCCTATTTAAAGCCTTTAACTGAGCTGATTGCTGCGCCCAAGCTTAGACTGTGGCAGCATACTTATTTGTATGTGAAAGAGCATAAGACAGATGAGGGCGCGACAGACCTAGCACTGGACTTAGATAAAATCGCAGTGCTGCTGCACAGCATGCCTGCACCTATAATAATATTAACGCAAGCAGGATGGCTAATCACTCGAGTCGGCGCAGTGCATATCAGTAAGCTTGATAAAAGTGGACAACATCCGTCATTTTTAAGCATTCGCTTGCAGCAACAACAGCGTCTGGCTGTACTTGAGGCGCATTTAAATGAGACAGAAACCCAGATTGAGCAGCTTACTAACACCATAAAAGCACAGGCTCATAAGCAAGAGCAACTGTCTGTGATTATTGAAGAGCTGTTGGCACAATTATCTGCCTCAGCGCATAAGCGCCATGAACTACAGCAGCAAAGAATTACCTTGATAGCCAAACAAGAGCGGCAAGACAGCGAGCAGCAGCGCTTACAAGCACAGCGAGATGAGCTGGATGCTGAACAGCAAGAAATCCAAAGCGCTCAGTTGGCATTAAGCCAAAAAATTGAATCAGATAACAAGCACTTACAAGCCTTGATGCCAGAATTAAAGGCGGCAAAACAGCAGCAGCAACAGCTAGAGTTAGAGCGCCAGCAAATCAGTCAGCAAGAGCGTGACAACAATGACAGCTTACGTCAATTACAGTTGCAATACAGCCAAGTACAGATTGCTGCCAAGCACAGTGCGGCGCAGTTACAGCAGTTTATTGAGGACAAGCAGCAGTTAGAGCGCAGTCAGCAAAAGCTTATCCAAGAGCAAGATAAGCTGCAACAAAAGCTGCCACAATTACAAGCCCAGCAACAAGCAGTCAGCCAGCAGCACCATGAGCTGCAAGTGGCCTTAGATGAGCGCCAAGCGGTAATTGGCAGCTTACAGAGTGACGTTGAGGCGCATCAAGCCCGCCGTGATGACTTAGAATCGCACATTCAGCAGCTACAAGATAAGTTATCGCACAGCATCACTCAAGTGGCCATTGCTGATGAGCGTATCAAAGAAGCCAGTGAGCGATTAAAGGGGTTAAACACACAAATTAGCCCCTTGGCTTTACTGACCGATTATATTACCCATGGGCGCAGTGTGTCAGCTGCCAAGCTAGAAAAACTGCAAGCGGCAGAAAGTCAGCTAACGGCTAAGCTTAATAGCATGGGGCCGGTAAACTTAGCCGCCGCAGCCGAGCTGGCTGCTGTAGATGAGCGTCTGCTTCCGCTTGAGCAGCAGATTAATGACATAACAGCCAGTATGGATACTTTAAGTGAAGCCATTGCCTCTATCGATGGCAAAACCAAAACCTTGTTCTTACAAACCTTAGACTCGGTTAATGAGTCGCTCACTCAGCTGTTTACCAAGGTGTTTGGTGGTGGTCAGGCCAGTTTAACCTTACTCAAAGACGATGAATTGGGCGTAGGGGAGCAGTGGCGAGCAGGTCTTGAATTGATGGCGCAGCCCAAAGGTAAAAAGAACAGCCGTTTGGCAGTATTGTCTGGTGGGGAGAAGACATTAACAGCGCTGAGCCTTATTTTTGCTATCTTTAAGCAGCATCCTGCACCATTTTGTGTGCTCGATGAGGTGGACGCACCGCTTGATGATGCTAACGTGGTGCGCTTTACCAATTTGATTGCTGATTTAGCTGATGAGGTGCAGTTTATTTTTATCAGCCACAATAAATTGGCAATGCAAATCGCCGACGAGCTTAAGGGGGTGACCATGCCGCAAGCGGGTATCTCAACGCTGGTGAGTGTCAGCCTAGAAGAGGCCGAGCAGTATTTAGAGCCTTCGGCTTAACGATTTATAGACATTGAAAGTTACATTGGCTAAGTAGCAACTACCAGATGCTTCAGGGTAAAATTAAATAAAACATAAGCCAAATAAAAAGTTACCCATTGCTCGCAGCGGTTGATGACGGGCAGGGTTAAGCGTGCTAGACTAATAGCGTTTTTTCTACCTCAATTTTAGGACACGTACATCATGACCACCGTAGACTATATTTTAATTATCATCGCTGTTGTTATTATGGTGGTAGGTCTGTATATGATTATTCGCGGTATTTCTGCTCGCAAAAATAAAGCCCACGCTCAGTCAATTATGCGTGATAAAAATGGCATTCCTATTATTCCGCGTCATGAGCGCAAGCTGGTAGAAGAGCCGGAAGCCCTAGAAGCAGGTGAGACGGTTATTGTGCCAGATCGCGAGCATTTGCAGCCGGTTATTACCGATAATGCCCCTGCCGCTGAGCCGCAGCCTAATCATTTAGATAAGCCAGCTGAGACTGAGTTTGTACCCACAGCACGCACCACTCAGTCAGCTGATATGATGCCGCATACGCCTGCCGCCTCCCATCAATTTGCCAATACCACTGACAGCCCATTGACCAATCCGCATCTAGCCGCGCTAGACGATGATGGCGAAGATGACTTGTTTTCAAGCTTGGCCTCAGCGACCGAAAAGCTGATGCCGGTTATTGAGACCGCTCAAGAGTCTGAGTTCTTGGACAACAGCCCCATGCTTGATCAGCATTTGTTGGCAGAGGCAGACCAAGATCAAAACAGCCCGCTTAATCACGCACAAGAAAATATCAACATCACTTTAGTGCCCAAAAACAGCTATGACACTATTGATGGTAAGACCATTTTGTCCATCGTATCGCAATACGGCCTAAAATATGGTGCCATGAATATGTTCCATCGTTATGAGAATAAAGATGGCTCGGGTATTTTATGGTTTAGTATGATGGGGGTGACTCAGGACGGTATTGCGCCCTTTGATTTAAACTTGTTGCCCACTTCTCGTTTTAATGGTTTGGTGTTGTTTTTATCGCTGCCCCATCCTAAAGCGACTCAAGGCTTCGACACCATGATGAGTGTGGTCAATTTAATCTCTAATGATTTAAATACCTTGGTGCTTGATGAGAATAATGACATCTTAACCCGTGAGCGTAGACAGCAGCTACGTGCCCAGGTCCAAGAGTATCAAGCTGCGTATCAACAGGGTTAATTGATCGCTATTTTAAAGACAGAAAATTAAGATGGCCGTTAAATAAAAAACGGTTAAATAAAAAACCGTGTTCTCACAAGAGCACGGTTTTTCATCACCGGTCGCCTTAAAACCACCTACTTCAGGGGGTGGATATAAGGCGACACACACTGTCGTGATCAGTACTTAAAGTATTGCAAGTTAAAATTAACCTCGCCATACTAACCCTATGAAAACCCTCAAGCTACGCATCAAAGACAAACATGCAAACCAGCTAAACAAACTAGCTGGGAGTGTTAACTATGCGTGGAACTATGTTAATGCGTTAAGCTTTGAGCATTTAAGACGCACAGGTAAGTACTTTTGGGCCTATGATTTAAGCCAATACACCAAAGGCAGTGGTGAGTATTTAGGCTTACACTCGCAAACTTTGCAAGCCATCAACGAAACTCAGGCCAAGTCTCGTAAACAGTTTAAAAAAGCCAAACTAAATTGGCGAACCAACAGACCCGATGCCAAACGTAAATCGCTTGGCTGGATACCTTTTAAAAAGTCTGCTATCAAGTATCTACATACAAGACAAACAGGTAAAAAAGCACTTAAATCAACCATACAGCTATCGCTCTGTAAAGGTCAAAAGGTAATCATAGACGTATTTGATAGCTATAATCTAAGCCTATATCAAATCAATACGCTTGAGATAGTGCAAGACAGCCGTAATCGTTGGTATGCCTGTATTACCGTCAAAGACTTTCCTAGACAAGCAAGTGGCAAAGGCAGCGTTGGTATTGACTTAGGCTTAAAGCAGTCTGCTACCACATCAAACGGTGATAAGCTGACAACTAAACAAACTCAAAAATGGGCGAATAAATTAGCAGTCGCCCAGCGTGCAAACAATAAAAGCCGGGCAAAGGCAATCCACGCCAAAATCAAAAACTCAAGATTAGATGCCATACACAAATTCACCACCCAATTAGTTAAGAATAATACCTTAATTGTGGTTGGTGATGTTAAATCACGCTCATTCACTAGTAAAAAAACCAACCTAGCTAAATCAACATACGATGCAGGATGGTTTGAACTCAAAAGACAACTGGACTATAAATGCAAGTATGCAGGTTGTCAGCTTGAGATGGTAAATGAGAGTTACACTACCCAGACCTGCTCGCACTGTCTTAAAATAACTGACAGTAGTCCGAAAGGTAGAGCGGGACTTGGAATAAGAGGATGGAGGTGTGCTGAGTGTGGCACATGGCATGATAGAGATATCAATGCTGCTAAGAACATCCTTGCGGTCGGGCTTGACCGTCTAGCTGTAGGAATCCCCTCGGTTTAGCGAGGGGAGGAAGTCAAATTGTGGATGTTAAGTTTGAGAAAGTGCAGGGTACTTAGTGACGCAATAACCAAGTTATTAGCCCAGCTTATTGACTAAATGTAGGGGCAAATGCTTCATGGCTTTACCCACCAACATCCAAGGCAGGGCAGGTACGCAAGCTTCTTCAACACCTGATTCGATCGCGGCGACTAAGGCTGTGCTGCCGGTTTGCTCATCAACTTCAAAGGGCAGCTTAGGTGCCCCTTCATTGATTTCGGTGCGAATATAGCCAGGATAGATTGTGGTCACTTTGATAGGTAGCTTATCGGCAATCATTTCAGCGCGGATACCTTCTGCTAAGTGAGCCAGTCCTGCTTTACTGGCGGCATAAACCGTTAAGTGCTTGGGCATACCACGCATGGCGGACATACTAGATATGGCGACTAAGTGCCCCAGGTTTTGTGCTCGGAAGATCTGCATCGCCGCTTCACACTGAGCCAGTGCTGAAATAAAGTCAATCTCTGCGGTGCGCCGGTTAATATGAAAGCGGCCGGTACCTACTCGGCGGCCTTCACCGACACCGGCATTGACGATGACTTTATCAATTTGTCCAAACTGTGCTTGAAAGGCCTCAAATACGCTAAATACTGCCTCATAGTCGCTCACATCCAGTGACTTAATCTCAACACGGATGCTAGGGCTGTTGGTTAGTATCTCTGCCTTTAAGGCCTCAAGACGATCTGTGCGGCGGGCACAAAGCGCTAAGTTATAGCCCAGTTTGGCAAAGTTTTTGGCCATACCTGCGCCAATACCTGAGCTGGCACCGGTGATTAAAATTGTCTTATCTTTACCGACTTGCTGCTTGGTTAACTCAGCCAAATCTTGGTTTTGTAATAAGGATTTGGTTTGTTGTGCCTTGTGCTGCAAGGTGCCCATAATCCCTTGTTGTAGACTGCTAAATAAAGTGTGTTTCATAGCTATCCTTGTGATTTGTTAACAATGTGTGTCGAGTCATTATCTTGTGCGGCTAAGAAATAGGGCTTAGTGCCACGTCAGCAAATCTTGCCCCTGTTGATACAAATGACTGTGCTCGTTGAGTGACAATAACCTAAGCTTTGGCGGTGTATCAGATGGAGTAGACTTAACCACCACCGAGGTAACGCCTGTGTTAATCAGGCTGCGATTAATGCTGTAAGCGGTGGCACTGCTTTGACCGAGTAAATGGGCAGTAATAGCAGCAATCACCCCACCTGAGGTAAAAATCAAAGCAGTGTTTGCTTGCTTGTGCTGGGTAAGCTCAACCACGTGCTGCAAAGCCTGCTGCACCCGCTGATTAAACTGTGGCCAACTTTCTAAATACTCCTCATCATGATCGCCACTATGCCAACGCAGCATGGCTTCATTAAACAGCTCCGCCAAGCGCACTTTGGGCACAGGGGCACTGGCAATGGCCGTCAGTAGACCGACTTCAGTGCTAAACTCAGGGTTGTACTTAACAAACACATCGGTATGATTAAACTCGTTAAAGCCTTCGATCAGGGTCGGTTGAAGCTGTGCAGCATCTGGATAACCGGCTTGATAAGCGCTTAAGAAATGGGTTGCCGAGTCTTGTTGACGAGATAAGCCCCCCGTTACAATCGCATCAATTTTGCGCTGGGCTTTGGCATACTGGCTTCCTAAGCACGCCGCTTGTTTGGCGCCAAGCTCAGAGAGCTGATCGTAATTTCGTTGACCGAAGGAGGCTTGGCCGTGTCTGGCAAATAGCAAGGTAGTCATAAAGTCCCATATATCAAAATCAAAATAAATGTAGAGCAAGCTTTAAAGCATAAGGCAGGGCTACTTTAACCACTGCTTGGCCAAAGATTGAATGGGCGCAGGCAGCTTGCCACTGTCTATTACCCGAATGGCCTCGTGCTTGGCGATAAGCTTTAAAGCGCGTGCATGAATGGCGTGGATAATAAGCCAAAAATCTTTAAAAGCGGTGTTATCAGTCTGCTTATTATAGTAACGATAGTAGATTTGCTGAGCGATACCAGCCAGACGGAACAGACCGAATACCTCATAAAAAGCCCAGTTGCTATCCGCCATGCCAGTCTTGTTCAGATAGTATGTCACCACCTCTTCTCGAGTCATCATCCCCTCTAGATGTGTGGGCTGACGGCGAGACTGACGCATGATTCTATTGTCATCTTTTTGTACCCAGTAGGCCAGCGCACTGCCTAAGTCCATGAGCGGATCGCCCAAGGTAGCCATTTCCCAGTCTAGTACCCCGATCACTTCAGTGGGGTTGTCAGGATTTAACACCACATTGTCAAAGCGCCAATCATTGTGAATCACACAAATACGGCTGTCTTTTGGCAGATTGCGTTTGAGCCATTGACGCACTACAAAGAAGCTTGGCACATTGGGGGTCTTGGCTTTTTTATACCGCTTGTCCCAGCCGATCACCTGACGCTCGCAGTAGCCTTCACCTTTGCCCAGCGCCGTTAACTGAGGATTTTGTTTGTAGTCAATTTGATGCAGCTCGATTAAAGCATCGATGACATTGGTACATAGCGTGCGAACTTGAGCCGGCTGTAAGGTGATGGCTTTGGGCAGGTTGGCGCGTGGAATAATACCGATTAAGCGCTGCATGACATAAAAATCGCAGCCAATCACCGAGTCATCGGTACACAAAGCAATCATTTTTGGCACGTAAGGGTAGTCGTCCTGCAACGCTTGCTGCACCTTGTACTCACGCACCATGTCATGTGCCGACTTAGCCTTAGTGCCGGCAGGTGGACGGCGTAGAATTAAGTCCATGTTGGCGTATTGCAGTCGATAGGTCCAGTTAGAGGCACCGCCTGAAAACTGAGTAATCTGCGGCTCACCTGCCACCTCAATACCTTGGGTGCGTAGCCAATTGCTGACCGCATTACCATCTAAGGTCTCAGAAGCGCGTACTTTGCCCGCCTGATCAATCACTGAGTTTTGGGCAGTGGGCTTGGCTTCTGTTGAGGCTGTTGACTGGGAGTTTGATGAGGTGGGAGTGGTATCTGTGGTGCTCATAAAAAGTCCTTTTGTCTATGGCAAAGATAAAAAATTAGTTAGGATAACGCAGCGGTAAAACTTAGCCCAAGCGGTAGATGACGCCGCTTGGCTGTATATTAGGTGATTAAGAACAAGCCGATTTCTTTTATGCCATAAGGCTTAGCCGAGCTAAGGCTTAGCTTTAGGGCGGCCGTAGCCCAATTTCTTTAATTCAAGTTTGGCAATCATGGTCTTGTGCACCTCATCGGGACCATCGGCCAAGCGTAAGCTGCGTGCTTGAGCATAGAATCTTGGGAGCATGGTGTCTTGGCTGACGCCCATACCACCGTGGATTTGCATCGCCATATCGACCACTTCTTGTAGCACCGTTGGTGCCACCACTTTGATGGCTGAGATTTCAGTTAAGGCCGCTTTTACCCCTTTTTCGTCCATCTTTTGTGCGGCATAGAGGGTAAGCAGGCGAGCTTGGTCAATGCTGACTCGAGCCTCAGCAATGCGCTCCATATTACCGCCAAGTTGCAAAATGGGTTTGCCAAAACTGGTACGGCTCATGCCACGATGAATGGCCAGCTCCAGTGACTTCTCAGCGGCGCCAATACAGCGCATACAGTGGTGAATACGGCCAGGGCCAAGGCGACCTTGGGCAATCTCAAAACCCATGCCTGGGCCGCCGATAATATTGCTTACCGGCACGCGTACATTATCGAATACTACCTCACCATGGCCGTGCGGTGCATCATAATCACCAAACACTTGTAGCATGCGCTCAATCTTAACCCCCGCAGTGTCTAGCGGCACCAGTACCATAGAATGCTGATGATGGCGGTCTTTGCTGTCATCAGGGGTGTGAGCCATAAAAATAACAAAATCCACATCAGGATCACCGAGGCCAGATGACCACCATTTGCGGCCATTTAGGACAATATCATCACCATCAATAATGGCAGTGGCTTGCATATTGGTGGCATCACTTGAGGCTACGGCAGGCTCAGTCATACAAAATACAGAACGGGTTTCGCCTTCCAAAAGAGGCATTAAAAAGCGCCGCTTTTGTGCCTCATTGCCATAGCGCCATAACAGCTCCATGTTTCCGCTATCAGGGGCGTTGCAGTTAAAGATATTGGGAGCAATGAGGCTACGGCCGGTCAACTCGGCGATGGGGGCGTATTCGGTCACAGACAGGCCAGCGCCTAAGATGTCATCGGGTAAAAACATATTCCAAAGCCCGGCCGCTTTCGCCTGTTTGCGCAGAGTATGATACTGCTCAGGCCACTGCCAGCTTTGCCAGTCGCCACCAGGATTTAGCTTATGACAACGCTGCCAGAATTCATCTTCAATAGGTTCGATTTGGGTTTGGATAAACTCTTTGACACGGTTATAAAAGTCTTGTCCACGCGCACTGATGTCAGGCATCATAAAATCCTTTTTATGTGAAAAATAGGGAGAGGATAACAAAATAAAGCCTTGAGTCTTAATGCTTTATAATTGACCACTTGGTTAGTTTATCACTAATGGCGCTATTTTTTAGAGTCACTATTGACCGGTGGGTGTTTGATTGACTGCCGTTATATTTTTCGATATATCCCTGAAAAGTGCAGGGTGGATTTATTGGCTTTAAGTGGTGTTTATTGGCTTTTAGCTCGGCAGCAAAGATGCAAAATTGGTATCATATGACCACTCAAATATTTGAACCAAATGAAACATTAAGCGCAAAAATGCAATTAAAATAAGGCCCGCTCTATGACTCAAAACACAGCAGACACTCATGCCTCAGCACAAGCTCAAGAGGTCATTGCAAAAATGCGTACCTTGATCGCACAGGTGCGTAAACACAACAATGCTTATTATGTGATGGATGAGCCGACCATCAGTGACAATGAATATGACCAATTGCGCTTAAGTCTCATTGAGCTTGAGGAGCGTTATCCTGAGTTAACTCAGCCCGACAGTCCGACGGCTAGCGTGGGCGACAATCCTCTGCCATCATTCTCCCAAGTGCAGCATGACATTGCTATGCTGTCACTGGGTAATATTTTTAATTATCAAGACTTACAAGAGTTTATGCGCCGGGTCAATGACCGTCTAAGTGATGCTGATCGAAATCCTGAGTATGAGATTGAGATGAAATTAGATGGCTTGGCTGTTTCATTAAAATATCATAACGGACAATTTGTGCGCGGCGTGACTCGCGGCGATGGTCAAATGGGCGAGGACATTACCCAAAACGTGAAGACCATCAATAACATTCCCCTGGTGATAGAAGCGGCGCAAGATATTGATGTGCTGGAGGTGCGGGGCGAGGTACTGATGCCAAAAGCAGGCTTTAAGCGCTTAAACCGTTTGGCAGAAGAAAATGGTGATAAAACCTTTGCCAACCCCCGTAACGCAGCAGCAGGTAGTCTACGTCAATTAGACCCAGCCGTGGCTGCCAGTCGTCCTTTGGCTTTTTATGCGTATTCGGTGAACCAAGGCTTGCCTGAAGCGATTACTTTGCAATCGGCGGCTTTGACCTGGCTTAAGCAGTTAGGCTTTACTGTTAGTGACTTTGAACGGGTAAAAACAGCCCAACAAGTTCAAGACTACTATGAGTCGATGATACAAAAACGGGCAGATTTAGCCTTTGAAATTGATGGGATGGTCATTAAGGTCGATGACTTAACGCTACAAAGTCAACTGGGCGCGTTATCTCGTGAACCGCGCTGGGCCACCGCCTATAAGTTCCCTGCTGAAACGGTGATGACCACACTCAATAGTATTGAATGGCAAGTGGGGCGTACCGGTCAGCTGACTCCAGTGGGCAAGCTTGAGCCAGTGCAAGTGGGCGGTGTGACGGTCAGTAACGTGACCTTGCACAACTTCGGGGAAATCCAGCGCCTTGATGTGCGTGCAGGTGATACCGTCAGCGTCCATCGAGCGGGCGATGTGATACCTAAAGTGACTCGGGTATGGCATGATTTGCGCCCTGAGGGTACCTCGGCGGTGACGCTGCCAACCCACTGTCCTGTGTGCGACTCACCTGTGGTATTGCCAGAGGGTGAAGCCTTGGCACGCTGCACCGGTGAGCTGTTTTGTCCTGCGCAGCAGCAAGAGGCACTAATTCACTTTGTATCACGTAAAGCGATGGATATTGATGGGCTCGGTGAGCGCTGGTTAATCAGTTTCTTTGAGCATGGCATCGTCAAAACTGTGGCCGATATTTATCACTTAAATGAGCATGCTGATGAGCTGGTTACTCTAGAAAAATTGGGCGAGAAGTCCGTTAGCAATATGTTGCGCGCCATTGAAGAGAGTAAAAAAACCACACTGGCGCGCTTTATCTATGCGCTAGGCATTCGCGGTGTGGGAGAGACCACAGCACAGAATCTGGCACAATATTTTGGTGATTTGCCTGAATTGATGGGTGCCAGCATTGACGCCTTAGAGGCCGTACCTGACGTGGGCCATATTACCGCTGAGCTTATTTATAATTTCTTCCGTGCTGAGCATAACATCGAAGTCATTAACGCATTGCAGCAAGCTGGCGTGTATTGGGATAAGGTAGAGCAGCAGGCCTTAGACAATCTGCCCCTTGAGGGCCAAACGTGGGTAATAACAGGTACCTTGGTCGCCAGCGGTATGTCACGCGATGATGCCAAGGCGCATCTGCAAGCTTTGGGTGCAAAGGTCTCAGGCAGCGTATCGGCCAAAACCTCGGCATTATTGGCCGGTGAAAAGGCAGGCTCTAAGTTGACCAAAGCGCAGAGTCTGGGGGTGCGTGTGGTGTTAGAGGATGAGTTCTTAAAGATGATTGGGGCGTCATGACACCACACTCATCCATTTAATAAAACAAAATGCCGAAATCAATTTAAAAACTCAATCAAATTAGTAGCACTTTAGGCGCATAAAAGCGGTATCATAATGCGGTGCACGTCTGTTCTATAAACGATTATCAGACGTGCTTTTTATTATTGAATATTCTCAACTTGTTAACCTGACAGTTCATTTAACTGGCCCAGGAAAAGGATGTTTTATGCAATACGATGTTATTGTGATTGGCTCAGGAATGGTAGGCACTTCAATTGCTTGGCACCTACAAAAGAATAATTCTAAAGTGCTGGTTTTGGACAAAAAGGCGCCCGGTGAAGAGACCTCTTATGGCAATGCCGGTCTTATTCAACGAGAAGCTGTGTATCCTAAGGCTTTTCCAAGACAAATGAGTGAAATCTTAAATGTACTGCCCAATACTCGAACGGATATTCGTTATCGCTGGTCAGCTTTGTTTAATTATCAAAGCGCTTTATATCAGTATTGGACCAACTCAACGCCCAACAAACTGACCAAGATTGAAGATGAATGGGCCACTTTGATTGAGCATTGCACCAGTGAGCATGATGTGATGATTCAAGCGTCAGGTGCGGATGACTTAGTGCGTAAGGGTGGCTGGTTTGAAATTTACCGTACCCAAGAAAAATTCGATTACGCCATTAAACTGGCTGAAAGAGCGGCATCCAAAGGTGTTCAATATAAGCTATTAACCCCTGAAGAGCTAAAAGCATATGAGCCAAATGTTAACTTTGATGAGTTCATTGGTGGTATCCACTGGCAAAACTCTTGGCAGGTCAAAAACCCAAGCCGTTTGGTAAAAACTTATGCAAAAAGCTTTGAGGCCATGCAAGGTGAGATTAAGCAAGCCAATGTGAAGACCATCGAGCAAAACGACGAGGGTATCTGGCAAGTAACCGTTGAAAATAACTCAGGTGAGATGGCCACGTATACCAGTAACCATGTGGTGATTGCAGCCGGCCCTTGGTCGACTGAGTTGACACGTCCTTTGGGCTACGATTTCCCATTGTTCCCAATGCGCGGCTACCATCAGCACTTTAAGGTAGATGAAGCCAACCGTATTGGTCACAGCTTATTTGATGCCGAAAAAGGCTATTTAATGGGGCCTATGGATCAAGGTATTCGCATCACAACGGGTGCGGAGATGACCACGCTCAATGCACCTAAGAACTTCGGTCAGCTTGAAGCGGTATTAAAAATTGCCAAAAACGTCCTGCCGTTAGAAGAAGCAGTAGAGTCAGAAGCTTGGTGCGGTTCACGTCCTTGTATGTCGGATATGAAGCCAGTCATTGGTCCTGCGGCGCGTCATCCTAATCTATGGTTTGCCTTTGGTCACGCGCATCAAGGCTTTACACTTGGCCCAGCTACCGGCCGCTTGGTACAAGAGATGATCAACGATAAGCCATTGTACGTGGATGCCACACCTTTTAGCGCACAGCGTTTTGGTAACTAATCATCACTTTACTGGTATTATGTTATCTATTTTAGTTAAGGTGTGATCTTTAGCTGATAGGCATGATAAATAAGCTGGCAGAGGGCGCCTCTCTTTGTCAGCTTATTGCCCTTTTTTAGTGATGTTGTTCAAGTTTTATAGATTAATTAACCCTAGGTGACCCTTTATTTATGCAAAAATTACACAGCAACCAGCGCATGAGCAAAATTGTTATTCATAACGAGACCATCTACTTATGTGGACAAGTAGGTAACGCTGAGGATGATATCTCTGCACAAACCTTAACCTGTTTAGAGAAGATTAAAGCACTACTAGAAGAAGTGGGCAGCGACAAATCAAAAATCTTATCTACCACAGTTTGGCTAAAAGACATGGCTGACTTTGCGGCGATGAATGCGGTATGGGATGAGTGGTTTAGCGATGTGTTGCCACCAGCTCGTGCTTGTGGCCAAGCGGCTTTAGCCCGTCCTGAGCTATTGGTCGAGATGATTGTCACTGCTGCCGTTTAAAGGTACTGAAGTCATCAAATAGCCATAAAAAAGACAGCCAATTGGCTGTCTTTTTTTATGGGTGATTATGGGCAATGACTTAGAGGGGGTTTGCTCACAGTGACCTTGATAAGAAGCCCCTTTTATACCGTATAGGCTCTGAGCACAGCCCAAGACTTAATGCCCAAGATTTAATGCGCTGCTGTGTTACTGGCAGCGTCTGCCTTGCCCTCTGGGCTTGGCATAATCTCAATAGGCAAAATCAGCCCGCGAGCGAACTCATGCTTAATCACATAGTCGTATTTGCTGGGGGTAACATTGGGGGTGGTATACACAATCAGCTTGGCATCTTTTTCTGAGTAGCTGTGTGAAACGTAGCTGTCAGCCAACTGATCCAGCAGTTTTTCTAATGGCTCATTGCTGGCCATGCCCACAGTTAGACTATGCTGCGCCTGTTCAGGAGATATGCCAGAAAATTTGGCTTGAGCCTGAACCGCATCGCTGTCTAAAGCAAAGGGATACTTAAAGCTTTTGGGGTCGACCGCTTGCTCACCGGAATCTAGCGCACGCCAGTTAATCTCTAGAGGCTTGTCTTGAGTGGACATCATAGGCTGAGTGTCAGGGTTATTTTGTGGCTGCTGCGCGGTTTGCTCATTATTATCAGTATTGGTGTCTGTTTTTAATTCAGTCTTTGATTCAGTGTTATCCGTAGAGGCATCGGCTTTAGTCTTGGGTGCTTGATTACAGCCGGCAACCACCATGCTGCAACCAATAAGCATAGAGAGCAGGGCAGGCTTGAAGCGGGATATAGCGCTGCTGTAAGGCAGTAAGGTATCAAAAGAGCGGGTCATAAATTACATCTCAATAAGAGGGCAGGCGATGCAGCTATCTGTAGGTTATAAGGTGGATCCAATAACCACAGACAAAGGCTGGCACCTGCCGGTGTGTGTTATGGGGAATTAGTTTAGCGCCTCAGCCAAACTGACCAGTTTAATAAATTCAGTACGGCTGCCACTGCTGTCGATCGGGCTTTGAGCGCCGCTTTTGGCCAGTCTTTGTAGTTGACTATAGCTTAAATCATTCACATATTTACTGCCAGTGAGCAGCTGACCATAGCCTGCCACTGCTAAGGCAAAATTGGTATCGGCTGACGCGGCAGTTACTCTATTGGCAATAGGGAAGGACAAGAGCTGCGACTTTTCAGCTTGAGGCGCCTTGTAGCGAATTTTTAAAAACCCAAGTTCACGGTTATTGCCACTGACTGCTGCGCTGTTTTGGTAACGGCTTGGTTCTAGTAAACCTTTTTGCCCCACAGGAGTCACCTCAAATAGCGCCACCACAGATTTTCCTGCGCCCAATTCACCTGCATCGACATTGTCATTATTAAAATCCTCTTTGGCTAATACTCGGTTTTCATAGCCAATCAAGCGCCATTCAGAGACAGCAGCAGGATTAAATTCAAGTTGAATTTTAACGTCTTTGGCCACGGTGTTAAAGGTAGCAGACATCTCATCGATAAGTACTTTTTTGGCCTCAGACAAGCTGTCGATATAGCTATAGTTGCCATTGCCGTTATCCGCCACTTGCTCCATCATGTGATCGTTATAATTGCCTTGACCAAAGCCTAAGGTCGATAATGAGATGCCCTTATCCCGATTACTGCGGATAATTTGCAACATGTCTTTGACACTCGATACCCCCACATTAAAGTCGCCATCAGTGAGCATCAAAATGCGGTTAATGCCGTCTTTTTTAAAGTGCTCAGTAGCTTGTTGATAAGCAAGCTTAATAGCCGCCTCTCCATTGGTTGAGCCGCTGGCGGTTAGGTTATCAATGGCATTTAGGATTTTTTGGGTCTGATTGCCTGGGGTAGAGGGCAGCACAACCTTTGTGTTACCGGCGTAGGTGATTAAGGTGATACTGTCTTGGGCACGTAGCTGTTTGGTGAGCATTTTTAAGCTGGATTTCGCCAGTTGCAGCTTATCTTCAGTGTCCATTGAGCCTGATACATCGACCAAAAATACCAAGTTGGCCGGTGGCTGTTTTTGTTTAGCGGTTAATAGGTCTTCGGCTTTAATGCCTACTTTGACAATTTGATTGGTTGGGTGCCAAGGAGAATGGACCACTTCTGTACTGACTAAAAATGGCGCATTGGCCTGTTTTTTGGCTGCTGTAAAATCGTAGTTAAAGTAATTAATCAGCTCCTCTACCCGCACCGCATCTTTAGGGGGCAGTTGGCCTTGATTCAAAAAGCGGCGTACATTGGCATAGCTGCCGGTGTCGGTATCGATGCTTAACGTTGCAAAGGCTTGCTCTGAGGTGGCATTGACCGCATTAGGCTCAATTTCAGCATAATTTTCTTGTTGCTTTGGTGCCATATAACCTTGTGAGGGGGGCGGCATGATGCTTGCATTCGCTGTCATTTTGCTCAATTGGCGGGACTCAGCCATGGCTGGGGTGGCCATGACCACCACTGGGGCAGCAGCATCCGCTTGAATGCTTTGCTCTGCTGTCTCCAAAGTTGTGGTGCTGGCTTTATCGGACGCAGGCGTGATTTTTGATTGTGGAGCACAGGCTGTGATGACTGACAAAGACAGTACACTTAGGAGTGGCCAAACTTTGGATGTAGCATTAGGGTTGGCGGTGCGGGGTATATGAGTTGTTGAGATGTTCATAAACTGTCCTTGTTAGAGGCGAAATACATTAAAGCCATTAGGGTTTAGCGCCTTCTTCATCGTGTTCGTGGCTCATGATATAAATAATTGGAGCCTATGATATAAATAAAATGTTAATAATTGTCGGCTTAGTGCTTAAATTAACCTGCACTGCTTACAATCGCAATATGGTTTTCATTAGATTACGAGATAAACTAAGCATTAACAGTAAATATATGTTGAAATAAACCCAATACGAATTTTTATATTGTATTTAAATCTGTGTCTTGGTTATTTATGATAAAAGCTTGTAAGGCGCGTTAGAGGCTTTTATGAGCTTTATGGCTGAGTAAGTAGAGGCAATAAGGATTTAAATACATCATAACATAGGTAATAACTAAGGAGATTTTATGGCAGGTGGTAGCTTACTAATGCTGCTCGATGATATTAGCGTGATTATGGATGATGTCTCGGTAATGACCAAAGTGGCGGCCAAAAAGACCGTGGGCGTGCTGGGGGATGATCTTGCGCTAAATGCTGAGCAGGTAAGCGGGGTCAAGCCTAGCCGTGAGCTCCCTGTGGTCTGGGCAGTAGCAAAAGGCTCCATGATAAATAAGTTTATCTTGGTACCTGCTGCGCTTCTCATCAGCTACTTTGTGCCGTGGCTTATCACGCCTTTACTTATGGTGGGTGGCTTGTTCTTATGTTACGAGGGTGCCGAAAAGGTTATTCATAAATTTTGGCCAAAGCTGTTGCCCCATGATGAAGAGCAGCAGGCGCGCATCCATGCCAATGCAGATGACACTGTGGACTTGGTTGCGCTCGAGAAGCAGAAAGTAAAAGGTGCCATTCGAACTGATTTTATCTTATCGGCTGAAATTGTGGTGATTGGCTTAGGGACGTTAAGCGCCGCCAATTTATTAGACAAAGCGATTGTGCTGTCTGTTCTAGCCATTGGGGTTACCATTGGTATTTATGGCCTAGTGGCAGGTATTGTTAAGATTGATGACTTGGGGCTGCACATGATGCAAAGACCAGGTGCAAGTAAGATAACCCAAAAAATCGGTGAATTCTTATTGTCAGCGGCTCCCAAGCTTATGAAGTTTTTGACCATCGTAGGCACTATTGCCATGTTCTTAGTCGGTGGTGGCATCATCGTGCATGGTATCGGTTATCTACACCATGCGGTAGAGGACATTGCACACTTATCTGGTGTATTTGAAGGGTTATCTACCAATCTATTAAATGGTGCCATAGGTTTTGTCATTGGGGTGGTGCTGTTATTTATATTAACTGCCATCTCAAAAATGCGCGGTGACGCCCACTAAGATTATCATCAAGACGCCAGCTCTAAACCAAAAACAAGACTCAACAAAAAGGCCACTTAATTTATTAAGTGGCCTTTTTGTTATTAGGATGATGAAAGATGACCCTTGAGGTCAGCCAATCGATAGGGGTAAGCGGTTAGCTGTCACTATCGGTGGAGCCTTTAGGGGTGGCTGTGGTCTTTTTGGCATCCTCTTTTACCTTGCGCGAGCGTGCTTTGGGCACTTTTGGCGAGGTTAGATTTAACAGTCCTGTTTGCGGCAGTAGCTGCTCTGAGATGTTTTCAATCATGCTCTTATAAGTCTCAATACTGGTTTTATTGGACGTATTAGCAGCATGGTGCGCTGCTTGTAGCATCTCGGTGCTGTCATCACTGATGGCATCGGCTTGTGGCTCATTCACTAACGCTGTGGCCGGCTGCTCTATGGTTTCAGTAACATGAGCCTCATCCGCTACTTGCTGCACTGTTGCCTCAGCGCTTGAGTCGGTATCCTCTAAGAGCGTATCATTAGCGCTTTGGGCCGATTGGGCTACTGGCAGCGGCTGACGCAAGGCTTTTAAGAAAGCTGCTTCAGTGTGTCCCGCTGCAATGCTGTCCACGCCCTCTTGACCGAGCATTTCACGGATAAAGTGGCCGACATTTAGCGTAAGTAGCTGAGCTAAATCCTTAACTTCTTGTGGCGCTGCCTCTGCTTGAGCCGGTGTCGCCTCCACAGTATCGCTAACATCGCCCGCAGTTAAGCCATTGTCTAAAGGCTGTGTCACTGCGTCAGAGGCAGCATCGGGGGCAGTATAGTCCGGATGCTGGCCACGTGGGTCATTTGAGGCGCGCGCACCAATTGGGCTTGGCTTAACTTCAGTCTTACCTTGCTCGATGGTATGGGTCGCTACCGCTGAGGTCATCTGGGCAAAGCGCTCTAGATAACTGGGTGATAAGGACTGATAGCCATAATTTACGAAGCTAAAGGCCTTGGCGTGCTGCTTGCTGTTATTAGCAGCGGCTTTACGCTTCGCAGCAGGCTTGGTTGTACTGCCTGACGTCTGCTTGTGCGCATTTAATGCCGCTAAGAAGCATGCAATTACCCCATCTTTAGCCAAGCGCATACGTGGCTGGGCTAGGTGAGTGTGGATAAATTGACCCACAGAGCCTGTAATCGTAGCCACTGGTGCTAAGAGCTCTGGCTCATCGGCTTCAGGCGCTGCAAAAGACTGAGCTTGAGCTTCAAGAGAGGCTTTGATCACACGCGGGTCATTGCTGGCTTGACCATATTTTTGCGCCGCCACGTAGCGGTTGGCAAACAGCTCTTTGGCATCAAAGCTTAAGCTTGCCGTCTCAGGGGCCTGATCTTCTGAGGCTACAACAGGCTGTGCAGTTGCCTCCTCTGGGGATCTTGCAGCGTAAGCAGCGTTAATAGCGGTGGCTTTGGCTGGAGTCGCTTCAGTATCAATCACCGCTTCAGCTGGTTCAGACTGGGCTGTGCTGGCTTGCACCTTAGCCGGCTGGTCCGCTTTGGGCTCAGCATCTTTGCTTACTGAGGGTGCCACGACTGACTCAGTCTTGGTATCGGCTTTTTGCTTTTGATCGCCTTGAGCAGCACCATCTTTCATATTAGAAGCTGGTTCGGCCACCTCTGTGACAGCTGCCGTGTTAGGCTGAGCTGCAGATGCATCATCGCTTGGCTTATGGTCACGCGAAGCTTCAGACTTAGCTGCCTTTGAGTTGTCAGCTTGAGGCTCGGCTTGAGTGCTTTGCTGGCGAGTTACGGCGCGATTGTTAGGGCTCGCTTGCTGCGCTTCAGGCTTACTTTGAGTCTGTGCAGATTTTTGGCTTGATTTAGCATCATCTAAACAGATATGCACTACTTCGGATTTTTTCAAAGTGTTCTGTGCTTCAGTCACTCTTAGGTTCACCTCATTAGGGTCAACCGGACGCTCAGAGTTTGAGCGGCTGCCATTTTTATCGGCGCTGCGTGACTTTTCGTCTGTTTTTTGATTACGATCAGAGCGGTTGTCTGAGCTGGCCTTGTTAGGCTGTTTGGTGTCACCGCGCTCTATAGCACCACGTGATTCACGTTTGCTATTAGGCTCACGCTTAGGCAGCTCTTTGTTAGGCTCTTGCTCAGCTACCTGACGGTTGTCTGACTTGTCTGCTGTATCAGCCGACTTCTTGTCTTCTTTGTCTTGGCTGCGGCGACGGTTGTCAGGCTTGCTACGCTTGTCATATTTATTACGGCTGCGGTTGTTGCGGCTGCGGCGACGGTCTTTGTCATTATCGGCTTCAGTGTCATCTGCGCTATTGGCTTGCTCGCTAGCGGTAGGGGCAGAGGCAGGTTTGGCCGCTACAGTAGCGGAAGCCACAGGGGCAGCGGCTGGCGCGGCGCTTACTTGACCAAAAGCGCCTCGGCTTTGCGCACCGGTATTAACGATGGCTTCAATCGCTTGAGCGGCATCAGCACTGCTTACTGTGGCTGACATCTGGGCTTGCGGTGTTGGGGCAAATAGGTTTGATAGCCAAGCCACGGCAGCAGGTTTGGCCTGTTCTACTTGGGCCTCGGCAGGCTGCTGTGGTTTGGCAGCGGTATTGGCCACAGGAGCAGCGGCTTTAGCGGCCTCGGCAGGCTTGCTGGTATCGGCGCTGGCTTGAGGTGCCGTTTTGCGCGGCTGACGCACAGGCTGCTGCTCTGGACGCTCAGATTCCGCAGTTTGCCAGTCCACTTCATAGCCTAGGCCACTGGTTTCTTGCTGCTGAGTATCGGTCACACGCTCATAGCTTGCGGGTGCGAAGCCATGGTGGTTAAAGTGGATATTGAAGTTTGGCGACTCAAGGTGGGCATGTGGCAAGATAGTAATGCGGGTGCCGCTGTCTTGCTCAAGGTACACCAAGCTTTCACGCTTTTCATTTAATAAAAATGCTGCTATATCCGTAGGTACTTCAGCTTGCACCTCACCATGACGCTCTTTTAAGGCTGTTTGTTCAATTTGACGCATGATAGACAGTGATAACGAACGTAAATCACGAATCATACCGTTGCCATGACAGCGAGGGCAGATATAGCCGGTGGACTCTTCTAAAGAAGGACGTAGGCGCTGACGGCTCATTTCCATCAGACCAAAGCGTGAAATCTCCCCAAACTGAACACGAGCACGGTCATATTTGGTGGCTTCAACCAGACGTTTTTCCACTTCTTTTTGATGTTTGCTGTCGTTCATATCAATGAAGTCGATAACAATTAGGCCGCCCATATCACGCAGACGCAGCTGACGGGCAATCTCATCGGCTGCCTCTAAGTTGGTGTGATAGGCTGTCTCAGCGACGTCCGCACCTTTGGTCGATTTGGCTGAGTTGATATCGATAGAGACCAAGGCTTCGGTTTGGTCAATAACAATTGAGCCACCAGAGGGCAAACGTACTTCACGCTGATAAGCGGTTTCAATTTGGCGCTCAACGTTGAAGCTTGAGAACATAGGCTCAAAGTCAGTGTACTTGCGTAGCTTATCAATTTGAGTCGGCATAACTGCTTTTATAAAGGTCTCAGCCTCAATGAATGCCTCTTCATTATCAATCCAGATCTCAGTGATGTCATCACGTAGATAATCGCGTACCGCACGAGTCACCACCCCCGCTTCTTGATGTACAAGACGAGGAGAGGCGTATTTTTTGTTTTGATCTTGAATGGCGTTCCAGATATTAAGCAGGTGATTTAAATCGTGTTGCAAATCTTCTTGGGTTTTGCCGATACCAGCAGTACGTACGATAACGCTCATCCCTTTTGGCAAATCTAAATTACCCAGCATACGCTTCATGTCTTCACGCAGCTTGCCTGAGATTTGACGTGAGATACCGCCGCCTTTCGGGTTGTTTGGCATTAATACCAAATAGCGGCCGGCCAAAGACACATAAGTAGATAGGGCGGCGCCTTTGTTACCACGCTCTTCTTTTTCGACTTGCACGATAAGCTCATCGCCTTCTTTGATAAGCTTGCGGATGTTTTCTTCACGAGGGTTGCCTGACAGATATTCGCTGGCAATTTCGCGCACTGGCAAGAAGCCCTGACGCTTTGAGCCATATTCGACAAATACGGCTTCTAATGACGGCTCTACGCGGGTGACATGGCCTTTATAGATGTTGGCTTTTTTCTGTTCGCGGGTGCGGTTTTCAAGATCGAAGTCGTATAAATGGTTGCCTTTACATAAGGCGACACGAACTTCTTCGTTGTGGGTGGCGTTAATCAGTATGCGTTTCATTGCTGTGTCCTAGTTAGGTCATGACACACAATGGCTGATAGTATCTAGAAGATAAGCTTTGGCATTAAGGCGGCAAAAATGATATCGCCTGTGAAGTGCTTGTTGCCGATAATTATACTGCGCTAATTATGCTAACAATAAAGCGACTTATTTTGGGCAAAAAGACCAATAATGAGTGGCTGAAAATTAAACTTTAAAGCAAGTGTTTTTTAAGTGATTAAGTGGCTGTCAATTGCTTAGCAAGAAAATCAAGCAGAAAAAAAGCGAAGAAAAAATCTAAGCACTCTGCTGTCATTAAGGCTGCAGCTTTGGGTGATACGCTAAGTTGTATAAAACTTGGCTGGCCGTAAAGGTTAATATCACTTATCTGACGAATAACGTCAGGGGGTGCTGCCGGTTTCCAGCTGCTTTGTTATAAGCAATCTGGCTTTATTACGTTCCTGCTGGTGTTGCAAGTGGCTAATTAAACCTATCCGTTTTACTGGGTAGTAACTGATAAAGAGGGGTGTAAGTTCTCTTTATATTATTTAGGTATGACCGCTGGACTGTATGGCAGTCAAGGGTTAGGGACCTGTTAATCGGGTCGGTCTTAATTATAAAAACTTAATCAGTTAAAGGGTTTTGAGTCTAAAGTCTTATCTCGTTATCAATTTAGAGCTAATTTTGACGGGGCGTACTTGGCAAATAACGGCTTTTAATTATCGACAATCGCAAGATTTATTGAGCGTTTGCTTACGGTTATTTGACCGCCAAATTAGCACAGTTTGGTCTTTTATATCCATGCTTATTACCACATAACATAAGCGGTAGCTTAGAGGGTAAATCGGTGCAAGGTGTAAGGTTGCAGCAATTGGCTAGGGGCTACTTTATGTCCATCTGGCGCTTAAAGTCAGAGGGTTTGGGCTTGTGGCCAAAAACCTCAAATTTCTAAAAATATTACAGCATTGTGTTCATGTTAAATTTAAATGGGGGCGGCGGTGCCAAGTCGGCAATAGGTAGTTGTAAGCTACAAAAAAACCACTCACCCAAAATCATTGTTTATGAAAATAACGTTGTGGGCTGACTTTAATATCCAAAAAACAACAGGGCTTATAACCACCCTAATACAAACTGTCCACAGTGCCTAAACAGGGATACTGCCGGTAAAGGAGTCAGTTTTTGTTGTGAAACCGCGCTAGCGTGTCAAAGTGATCATAAAAATGAGCTTTTAGACAGAACAATGCACGAGACACAAAGTCAACGTGTTAGACTATACCAAATCTTTTGCCAAACACCTAACAAAATATGTCAAAATCCAACCGAAAACCTGAGAAAAATGTAGATAAAATGAACAGTCAAAATAGCAAGATAGAGCAAGATTTAGAAGGTCTAATGGCCAGCGTTGGCGCTGAGCCAACCCAAGTTAGACGCCATTCTACCAAGGCTCGCCCACAAAGTGCCGATGAAGATATCAAGGATTTTGGACAGGTGAACCACCTAGAGGTTACCCGTAATCAACATGGCCAACGCATTGATAATTTTTTGTTAGCCAGACTTAAAGGTATGCCGCGCGCGCACATTTATAAGATGATTCGCTCAGATGAGGTGCGTATTAATAACAAGCGCTGTAAGCCTTATAACAATCTTGAGCGTGGCGATGTGGTGCGTATTGCTCCTGTGAAACTGGCGACTCGCGAAAAACCAGTGATCAGTGAAGGCTTCGCTAAAAGCTTACTTGAGCGTGTGGTCTATGAAGATGAAGGGCTTATTGTGCTAAATAAGCCTTCAGGCATGGCGGTACATGGTGGCAGCGGCCTAGATTTTGGGGTCATTGAAGCCATGCGTGATGCCACTAGCAAAAAATATTTGGAGCTGGTGCACCGCATTGATAAAGATACGTCAGGCTTACTGATGATTGCCAAAAAGCGCTCAACGCTTAAAGTATTGCAAGAGTATTTGCGTGAAAAAACCATTCAAAAGTACTATCTGTGCTTGGTAAAAGGGCAGCCGGCACTTAATGAGTTTGAGATTGATGCGCCGTTATTACGTTACACGGTGGCCAATGGTGAGCGCCGCGTAAAAGTAGATAAAGCTAATCCTGAAGCTAAGCTTAGTCAGACAACCTGCAAGGTGTTGGCCCGCTTTAAGATGAACGGTGAGCCGGTGAGCTTAATAGAGGCTATGCCTCACACTGGACGTACCCATCAAATCCGAGTGCATTTGGCGTATCTGGGTCACCCTATCTTAGGCGATGACAAATACAACATCAAAGATACCTCAGGGGTTCGACGCTTATGCCTACATGCTTGGCAGCTAGATGTGCCTGAGTATGAGGTGATTAAAGCGCCACTGCCTGAGGATATGCAGTCGTTATTGCCTGCAGATTTTAAATTAGATTAAGCTGGGTTGTCAGAGGGTTAAATTGCTATGAATGAGGTGGTCACTAACACTGAGCATGACTTGAGTCAAAAATCGCTGATTATTTTTGATTGGGATGGCACCTTAATGGATTCAATCGGCCTGATTGTAAAAGCCATGCATGTCGCAGGAGAGGCCCATGGCTTTAGCACCACAGATGAAGCGGTTAAGTCTATCATTGGGTTAAGCTTAATGCGCGGTATTGAGCTCTTATATCCGCAAGCGAGCGCTGAGCAGCACTTGGCCATTCAGCAAAGCTATGCCGATTACTATATCCACGCCAGCACCTTACCCAATCAGCCGCACTCTGAGTTTTTTGAAGGCATCGAGGCCATGTTCAAGCAACTGTTGGCACAGGGTAAAAAACTGGCTGTGGCCACTGGCAAAAAGCGTGCTGGCTTAGATAGAGTCATGGATTATGCCAATAGCCGTCATTATTTTGTCAGCAGCCGCTGTGCTAATGAGTCCGGCTCTAAACCCAATCCGCAGATGCTGCTTGATATTTTGCAAGAGACAGGGTACGCCGTGGCAGATGCGGTCTTTATTGGTGACAGCATTCATGATATCCAAATGGCCAATGCGCTGGGAATGACCTCGATTGCGGTCAATTATGGTGCAGCAAGCGCGCAAGTGCTAGCCGCTGAACACCCGACGTATCAGGTAAGCACTCCCTCACAGCTCATTGAGTTGTTAACGGCAGGCTAAGCTTGATTTAATTTAATGGTTTTTAAAGCGCTGCTGATTGTCGCCGCTCTTGAATTTATTTAACCCCCCAACCGCTTCGGTGTAACTGATTTAGCTTTGCTGACTTGCTATGACTACCAATTTTAAAAATAAACTTCAAGCCTATATTCACTTAACCCGCTTTGATAAGCCTGTCGGGATTGAGCTGCTGCTGTGGCCCACGCTCTGGGCAGTATTATTGGCAGCTTTTGGCCAGGCCATCGCTCAGACCCCCTCAAGTGTAACAGCATCACCAAGTGTGCTGCCGGCTTGGTCGGTACTATTGATTTTCGCGCTTGGTGCGATATTGATGCGCGCTGCAGGCTGCGCGATTAATGATTTTGCCGATCGTAAAGTGGATGGTTCGGTAACACGCACCAAAGGGCGTCCTTTAGCCGATGGCAGATTGACCGGACGCGAGGCGGTAGGGGCATTTTTAGTCTTGTCGCTTATCAGTGCCAGTTTATTGTTTTGGCTGCCCATTGCGGTGTTTTACTGGTCAATCGGCGCCCTTATATTGGCGTTTATTTATCCCTTTATGAAGCGGTTCACCCATTTGCCGCAGGTGTTCTTAGCGGCCGCATTTGGCTGGGCCATTCCCATGGCTTATGTGGCCATACAAGGGCAGCCGGATGTGTGGTGCTGGCTGTTATTTATTGCTTACATGTGCTGGACGGTAGCCTATGATACTCAGTACGCTATGGCAGATCGTGATGATGATTTAAAAATTGGGGTGAAGTCCACGGCGATATTATTTGGCCGCTATGATGTGGTCATCATCTCGTTACTACAAGTGGCCTTTTTGGCAATAATGGGTGTGGTTTTTTATCATTATTTTGCACCCACAAGCCTTGGGTTAATTCCTGTTTATGCCTTGGGACTGGTTGCCATTTTGTTTGCTCAGCAAAATAGGGCCTGTGCAACTCGTGAGCCTATGGCCTGTTTTCAGGCGTTTTTAGCCAATGTTTGGGTGGGACGATATGTGTTTTTAGTGGTGCTTTTGAGCAGCCTTTACATCCAGTTTAATGGCCTCACTTAACTTTTTTACACCCAAGAGAGACTCATGGCAAAACCCTTTAAAAGTGATTTAAGCCTTGACGCTAAACTAGCAGCGCATCAGCGGTTTGAACAAAATCTGCTAAAACAGGGCCTGACTAAGCAGCAAGTGGTAGAGATGGAGCGCAAACTGGCCAAATTCGCCAACACCATGGATTCTGTGGTGCGCATCCCCTTTACCAATCAAGGGGTGGGTGCAGATGCCGCCTTATCTACTGTGCCTATTGCAGGTGATGTTGCCGGTTTATTATTGACCGGTTACGCCTTTATGCTGGGGATTAAGCTTGGTGTCCCTGCAAAAAAATTAACGCCAGCGGTTAGATTGGCATTGATAGATTTGGTCGTCGGGGTGGTACCCGTAGCCGGCACGGTGATGGATGTATTTTTGCGTCCCAGCCGCAAAACCTTACAGATCGTACGTGAGCACATGCAGCAAGAATATGGGATTACTGATACCACTCATGTTGATCGCCCTTTTATGCATCAGGCGCTACAAAAAAAGCAGCAGCAGGCGAAATTTTGGCGCAATCCTTTGGTGGCGTGGCTTTATTTGCATGTGCCTGATATTTTAGGACTTATCGTCCTAATTTTATTGGGCTTGGCACTGTGGGCTATGCTAAGTTGGATTATGGGCTGGGTGTTATGATGATTTTTGCGGCTTAATCACTTCGGTATCACTATCCACAGCTGTAAAATTAATAGGCTTACCTTGATAAATCAGATCAATATTATTGCCGCCACCATGAGTCACCAGCTCAATACTGCCATCAATGGAGCGATAAGTGGGGTTGTTGCCTTGGCCAGTAGGGGCAGTTAGCAGTACCCGTTTACCTGAAGGCATCATAAGATTGGCTTGTAACGTAGCGGTAGCTGAAGTCTGAAAGGTCACATAAACGCTGCGGCCTTGGCCATCTTTATACTCTACATCCGTAACTTGGGTCTCACTGGTGGGCGCCGCATTTTTGGTGGTGGAGGCCGTGGCCCCAGCGCTGCTATCTGCATTAGCTGGATCGGTATTGATAGCCGATGCCTGCTGGCTTTGCTCCTGCTGCATAGCCTGTGCATCAATAATCTCGGTATCTGCACCATCATTGACATCTTCCACCGTTTGGCTCTGGGTGTCCATCGTCTGAACCTCTGTGCTAGGGACAGTATCAGCAGGCTGTGAGGCTGTACTGCTTTGGGCAGCGTTACTGTCTGTGTCTTTGGTGGTTTCATCTGTTTTTTGGCAGCCATAAAGACCAACAAGGGCACTGCATAAACAGGTGGCCATAATCAGCTTTTTGGTCGGGGCGAGCACAGAAGAAGATAACATGAGCATCTCACTTACAAATAATTTTGGGGTTGACTTCCTCCCCTCCCTAAAGTGAGGGGATTCCTACAGCTAGACGGTCAAGCCCGACCGCAAATCTTAGAGGTGGCTACCGCCTTGCAATTCACACCTTGCATCTAAGATTCTTATTTCAAACTAACCCTACCGTTAAGATTGTCTGTTGACACGAGCTAGTTTGAGGGTGTGTGTGGAATACCATCTACCAGTCAAGACACTGCGTACTCGCAATTTATACTTGTCTTAGCTGTTTTTTGTAGATGGTTTAACTTAATAGCTGATTGATTGTAGCAACCTTGTCGCCTTATATCCATCCCCTGAAGTGGGTGGTTTTACGGCGACCGGTGATAAAAGCCATAGATATGGATGTATTGGCAACAGTCATCAGCCAACTAAAGCTAAATTTAATCACACTGTGTATTCAGAAACAAATACCATGATTAACACTGTGTATGAATTTGTTAGCAGTATCTGTCTTTACTTTATAAATACAAAAATACTTAAACAGTTGCTGTGAGTACAACGGTGCGGCTGCCCCCATAATTGCGATGCTCACACAAATAAATACCCTGCCACATACCCAGTCCCAATCTACCGTTGGTCAACGGCACAGTTAGGCTCACTCCAAGCAGCATGCTTTTAAAATGGGCGGGTAAATCATCCTCGCCCTCTAAGGTGTGTCTATATTGAGGCTGATTGGCCGGGGCAATTTGATTGAGCCAGTCTTCGGTATCTAACCGCACATCTGGATCAGCATTTTCGTTAATTGCTAAGCTGGCCGAGGTGTGCTGCAAAAAAAGATGCACCAGACCGGTGTCAGCATTTG
Organism: Psychrobacter sp. YP14; assembly: GCF_003209315.1. Lineage (NCBI taxonomy): Bacteria > Pseudomonadati > Pseudomonadota > Gammaproteobacteria > Moraxellales > Moraxellaceae > Psychrobacter > Psychrobacter sp. YP14. The sequence continues at coordinate 577,058 of NZ_CP029789.1, forward strand.
GCGGCAACAGCGTCTCTAGTGCTTGATGAATATAATCGGTGATTAAATGTACGCCACGAGAGTGAGCAGGCAGCTTAAGCGTTGTTTGGTAAAATGCCATCACATAAGTCTCTTTGTCATTTGAACAGGCGCGTGCCAAAAATTATACAGCCAAACGGGCGCGGTGCAACGATTATCTTTGAGGCCCAAAAAAATAGCCAGGCTCAAAAAGCTTTGATAGGCGGTCACTGGGTGTATAATACCCACTGCGGCGCCTGATGCAAAACGATTGAGACTGGCTACTTGACAGAGGCGCCAAATAAAGGCGCCCCTGCTACGACTAACTTATGAGTTATTGGCTAACGCGAGTTTGATAGTCACCAGTACGGGTATCCACACGAACGACTTCATTTTGTTGTACGAATAAAGGCACACGAACCACAGCGCCAGTTTCAAGGCGGGCAGGTTTACCACCACCACCTGACGTATCACCGCGTACACCTGGATCAGTTTCTACAATCTCTAACTCAACAAAGTTAGGCGCAGTGACTGATAAAGGTACACCGTTGAACAAAGTGATGGTACATAAATCGTTACCGTTTTCTTTTAACCATTGCTTCGCATCAGCCATTGCATTAGCATCGGCTTGCAATTGCTCGAAGGTTTCTGGATGCATAAAATGCCAAAACTCACCATCGTTATATAGGTAGTTCATTTCGGTATCAACCACATCTGCGCCTTCTAGGCTCTCACCTGATTTGAAGGTTTGTTCTAACACTTTACCAGTACGCAAATTACGTAGTTTGACACGGTTAAAAGCTTGGCCTTTGCCTGGCTTCACAAACTCGTTATCAATGATGGCGCAAGGGTTGCCATCATACATAACTTTAAGACCGGCTTTAAATTCGTTAGTTGAAAAACTTGCCACAATATTGCTCCTGATACTTTTCAAATTAATGACAAAAAATCACACATAATGAGTCCCATGATAAACCATTTACCCCAACAAAAAAACAAGCAAATCCCTATTACCTCAGTCGCTGTTGGTACCTGTGCACCAAAGGCGGGTGAGTCGTTGCAGGTTATTGAAGATAGTAATGAGGCTATCGACTGGCAAACACAGGTTGCAGATGTTATTACAGATATCGATCAGTTGCTAGCTATTTTGGAATTAAGCCATATTAAAGATGAGCTGTATGTACCGCAGGGCTTTGGTTTGCGGGTACCTAAGGCGTTTGTGGCAAAGATAAAAAAAGGCGATGCAAATGACCCGTTATTGCTACAGGTATTGCCCAATAAGCAAGAGCAGACACAGGTTACCGGTTATGTCAGTGATCCACTGGCTGAGAATGCGCATAATCCAATTAAAGGATTGTTACATAAATACCGCTCTCGGGTATTGGTGACCGTCACTGGAGCCTGCGCCATTCACTGCCGCTACTGCTTTCGCCAGCATTTTGATTATCAAGCCAATTTGCCAAAATCAGATCAGTTACGCTTAATACAAGACTATATCAGGCAGCATCCTGAGATTAATGAGGTTATATTAAGTGGCGGTGATCCGTTAAGCGTGACCAATCGACGCCTGTTTTTGTGGCTACAAGCTTTAGAGGATTTGCCGCAGATTAATACCATACGTCTGCACACTCGGCTGCCGATAGTCATTCCAGATCGGCTAGATAATGAGCTGCTTGATCGACTCGAGCACAGCCGCTGCCGTATCGTAATGGTGGTACATACCAACCATGCCAACGAAATTGACAATCATACAGCAAAATTGCTACAGCACGCCCGCCAAAAAGGGATTACGCTACTCAACCAAACTGTGCTATTGGCTGGGGTTAATGATGGGCTTAAGCAGCAAGTGGCTTTAAGTGAGCGGTTATTTGAGGCTGGCGTGCTGCCTTATTATCTACACCTGTTGGATAAAGTGGCTGGCGCTGCGCATTTTGATATCGCCCAAAAGCAGGCCATTGACCTATATTGGCAAATGCTGGCTCATTTGCCAGGTTATCTGGTACCCAAATTGGTACAAGAGCTACCACACAAGCCCTTTAAAACCCCTGTGGACTTATATCACAGTGACTCTGCCCATCTATTTTAAGAGAGCTTTTCATGTCTTTATGTGTTTATTCATCAGCGGGTGCTAAGCGCCTAGCAAGTGCTTTTGGTATTAAAAAATCAGTGGCTTTATTGGCGATGGCTGGCTTTGTGGCCTTAGGGAGTGGCTGTACGCAGACCCCGCCGGATTACAGGCTGCAAGTTACTGCGCCCGCTTATCAAGGCGGGGATGCCCAAAAAGGCGAGAAGCTATACGAGGATAACTGTACTCAGTGCCACACCATCCGCCCAGGAAGCAATAAAAAAGGGCCTCAGTTATTGGGGGTGTATATGGCGCCATCAGCTCAGCTAAAAGACTATAAATACAGTGAAGCGATGAGCCATGCCAATTGGATATGGGATGCCAAAACCTTGGATAAATATATTGCCGATCCAGAGGCAGTGCTGCCAGACACACGTATGCTGTCTGACCCCATGCCAAATACCCAAGATCGACAGGATATTATCGCTTATCTATCGACACTAGGTCATGATGCGCCGCCAGTGCCTGAGGAAAAAAAGTAGCGTTTATCCAAATCTAAACTCCAAATCTAAACACTGCCACGCCAGATTATGCACGTGGTCAACCCAATGAATCCCGCTCTTGTGGTTGGCTCATTCATTATTTGGCCCAGCAGCTTATTTAGCCAACAACTATTTAGCCAATAATGGATAAGGGTTGACGGCACCGGAGCGGGTATAGATACCATAATGTAGGTGGGGCGGGGTGCCTTTGGCATTGCCGCTGTCACCGACATATCCTATGATCTCACCGGCCTCAACCCAGTCCCCAACCTCAATATCAGCAAACTGCTGCATGTGCGCGTAATAATGCATCACACCTCCTGGGCCAATAATAGACACCACATTACCGCCGAGTCTATCCAGACCCACCTTACGAACCACGCCTATAGTCGTACTGTGAATAGGGGTGCTGCGCTTGGCAAAAATATCTATACCCTCATGAGTACGGCCTTCACTGCGTGCTGCGCCCCAAGTATCTACCAAACTTGCCCCTTCAATGGGATTGGGTAGGCTACCCATCTGTGGAGCGCTTTGCTGGATAAGTTCAGTATATTTGATGCGATCACTTATATAATGACGTAGTTGCTGCTGATAATCGCCAGTATAAATATAGGCCATATATCCTAAGGCACTAATAATGGCAAGCTTGATCAAAGACTTTACAAACCAAGCCATACCGTTGCTGGGCGGTCGGTTTGGACTGGGAGTTGGCATAGAGGGACCTCGTTATTTTCATCTGGTTTGAGCGCTCAAGGCAGCAGGCCTAATATCTATAATAAAAGACCGTGCTCAGAGTGACTGAACACGGTCTTTTTTAACGCTTACAGCAGGGGGTGTGGTAGAGCGCACTGTGTAGTGAGCACTACTTATTGGGGCGATGCGGATTGTCTGAGCTATCGCTTTGAGCGCCCTCTGTCTGCTTATTGGCCTGCTCTAGGCTGGCTTGATGACGAGCATGGTTTTTGGCCATGCGCTGCTCTAATGTCAATTCAGCATCACGCAGGCGAGGATCATTTGCTTCATTAAAGTCGGCTTCATTAAAGTCGGCTTGATCCACCTGCTCCTCTAACTGCGTTTGTTCAGAGACTGGCTTAACCTCTCCATCTTGCTGATAGCCATGCGCGCTATTTTGATCGCCACTGTCCTCTATATAATCTGACTGCTCTGAGGCAGCTTGTGCAGGGTTTTCAATGGCTTCAAGCACATAAGGCGTTAAATTTTGCGCCGCATTTTCTAAGGTATGCGGATTGTAGCGGGGTAAGGCATGATTTAAGTGCTCATCAAAGACGTCTGTAAGCAGGGCATCAAAGCGCACAGCGTTATACTCAATCAGCTGTTCAGACTCATGCTCGGTGATAACCCCATCTTTTAAGGCAGTCAACACATGATCTTCAAAGGTCAAACCGGCAAATTCGCCTTTGTTCTCCGCTTTTTTAAAGCTGTGCCATAATGGCTCTATGTGGCGTAGCATCTGGAATGCGTTTTCGATACGGCCAGTGTTGTTGTCCGGATCTGTGGTGTAATACACCAAGCTTTTTAATTGCTCGCGGAAAGGGTTTTTCTCGCCATCTAACATCATCAGCTCGCCCACCTCACGTTTGAGCGCATCACTTGGCTTACTGGCAAAAGCGCCACCTGGGAAGCAGACAAATTTAACCAAGCCGGCTGCCATACGATTTGGGAAGTTGGCATATAATTCAAAGAAGGCTTCTTGAATGGTATATAACGCATTGTCTAGTGCCAAGCGGGCGTGCAATTGTTCTGCTTTTGACTGAGTGCCATGGGCGTAATAACGTAAAATGGCCGTCATAATAAACAGATGGGCATGAATGTCTGCTAAGCGGCCAGACAGCATCTCTTTGCGTTTTAAGTCACCGGCCAAAAGTCCCAATGCCATATCAGCGGTCAGCGCAAAGTTGGCACTTAAACGGTTAATTTTTTTGTAATAAGGACGGCTAAAGCTGTCAGCGAATTTCGGTGCTTTGCTGCTACCACCAAAATAACCGGCCACAAATGAGCGGGCACCTCGGTTAAAGGTGTAGCCTAAATGTTTGAAGAACATGTCATCGAATTTATGCTGTGCTGAGCGTTTGTCCTCACTTTGTAGCAGTTGTAGCTCTTCAAATAAGTAAGGATGGCAGCGCATGGCCCCTTGCCCGAAGATCATCAATGAACGGGTCAATATATTGGCACCCTCGACAGTGATAGAAACCGGTATGGCCTGATATGGTAGTGCTAAGAAGTTACGGGGGCCAAGCTGAATAGCACGTCCACCAACAATGTCCATACCATCATTGACTATTTTGCGCATGGTTTCAGTAGCATAGTATTTGGCCATCGCAGTCATGACTGAGGGTGTGCCGCCTTCATTGAGGCCACAGGTGACCAAGTGACGGAATGACTCTAGCATGTAGGTATTGCTGGCGATGTTACTGTTGGCATCTTGTACGCCCTCAAATTTACCCACAGATATTTTGAATTGCTCACGAACTTTGGCAAAGGCACCAACCGTCAAATAGCTCATCTCGCCGGCTGAAGTCGATAGGGCAGGCAACGAGATACCGCGGCCCACAGCCAGACATTCCATCAGCATACGCCAGCCTCTACCCGCATTTTCTATTCCCCCAATAATGAAGTCTAGCGGAATAAAGACATCTTTACCGACCACAGTACCATTCATAAATGGTGAGCCTGGGTTATGACGCTCGCCGGTATGAACGCCTTCATAATTGGCGGGTACTAAGGCGCACGTAATGCCGTAATCAGTTTTGTTTTTATCACCCAATAAGCCATCTGGATCATGCAGTTTAAAGGCCAGACCCACTACGGTAGCCACAGGGGCTAAGGTAATCCAGCGCTTAGAGAAGTTCATGTTAAGGCCCAGTACCTCACGGCCTTCATACATGCCGTAGCACACTACGCCGGTATCAGGAATGGCACCTGCATCTGAGCCAGCTTCAGGACCGGTCAGACCAAAACAAGGGATTTCAGTACCTTTAGCCAGACCTGGTAGCCAGCGCTGCTTTTGCGCCTCAGTACCGTAGTGCATCAACAGCTCGCCTGGGCCCAATGAGTTTGGCACCATACACGTAACGGCAGCCGTTAAGCTGCGTGAGGCGATCTTACTCATAATACGGCTTTGAGCATAAGGGGTAAACTCACGCCCGCCATAACTTTCAGGGATAATTAACCCCAAAAACCCATTGTCTTTAATATACTGCCATGCTTGAGGTGATAGGTCCTTATCATGATGATGAATTTGCCATTCATCTAACATGCTACACAGTATTTCTACTTCATTATCAATAAAAGATTGTTCTTTTTCAGATAACGTTGGGTACTGGTAATTGGCAAACTTATTCCAGTCCGGCGCACCCATAAACAGCTCTTTTTCCCACCAGCTGGTACCTGCATCTAATGCCTCACGTTCGGTGTCGCTCATACTAGGCATGGCGCCGGCCAGCATCTTATAAGCCGGCTTACTAATCACTGCCTGACGCAGTGGCGCGATAAGAACCAACAGGCTACCGATAATCATTGGCACGCCCAATAACAGTGACCACGGTGCGATAAAGGCACTGACCACGGCAATGACAATAAGAAAAATGGCACCAACAGTGCGGCTTAGCCCATACAAAAATACCAGCAGTAGAGCGAACAGCTGCAATAAGATGGCGAGTATAAAAAAGCCAACTAAAGTTAAAGGGGTCATAATTAGCAACCTAAAAAGAATTAAAAAGTAAAAAATCCGTCAACTATTGGCCAAAAGCTTGTGAGTTATAGTATGTGCTTTGCAACTTGCCTATCAATAAACTGCTTTATGGCACTTTAAATAGGCGGGAGTATTGGCCGAGTTTTATCGGTTTGATTTTAGCTGTTGTTTGATACTAATTAGCTGTTTTTTGATACTAAGTAGTAGGGCCAGATTACTTGAGGTGTCTGCTAAGTCAAACCGATAGTGACGCTATGTTACAGAGTAAGTAGATAAAAGGAGATAATCAAGCTAATAATCTTTACAATTGGTTAATTTTGTACAGATATTTTTTAGAGCTATTTTGATACAAACGATTATCAAAACGGTGCCGTGGCTGTTTCGGCAAAAGACAAGGTTTGATTGCGCCCAACAATAATGTGATCTGTTAGACGCAAGTCGATGGCTTCGCAGGCAAGCTTTAGGGTCTGGGTCAGATGAATGTCTGCAGCAGAGGGGGTGGCATCTTGATTGGGATGATTATGAGCGATGATAATCTGACTGGCGCCTTGCTCTAAGGCATGACGTAGCACTTGCTTGACGCACACCGAACAAGAGGAGAGGCCGCCTACAAATAGCACCTTATAATCGAGCAGGTTTAAGCCGTTATCTAAGCACAATACGGCGAATACCTCTTTACTTTCGCGGCGTATTTGGGTGGTAATATAGTCTTTGACCACTTGCGAGCGGTTTAAGCTGTTACCTGATTTAAGCTCGCTGTTTAGGTAGCGTTTGCCCATCTCAAGGCTGGCGAGTAATTGAGCATACTTAGCTGTGCCAATGCCATGACAGGCGAGCACCGCCTCTTTGGGTGCTGCCAGTAGCTCTGCAATCCCTCCAAAATGATCAATAAGACTTCGGGCAAGCTCTATGGCTGATTGCTGCTTGCTGCCTGTTCTTAAAAATATGGCCAGTATTTCAGCATCTGTTAGATATTCGGCGCCAAGATTTAATAGTTTTTCGCGCGGTCTATCCTCTTCGTGCCAGTCTTTGATTGCCATGGGATTACTCTTTTGTCTGATAGGTGAATAAAATAAGATTAAGATTAAGATTAAGATTAAGATTAAGATCAATGATGGGCGCAGTAAAACCGCCGCTTAGTCTAACAAATTATCAAGCCACCATGGCAGATATTGTGAAATTAATAACAATAAATAGTTAAGTTATTCTATTTAAAAATACAAGTTTTAATCATGGCTATGGCCTGCAAGCGGTCAGTAGGTAATGTGCTCCTATGGTAGGAAGGCAAAATAGGCAGTCAGCGTTTTTGTGACTTGCGGTGAGCTTAACCAATAAAAGCTATCCAAAACCGAGTCAAACTTGTTACCATAACTGCATTTTTATTGATAACAACTCAATTTATCGTCAGATAACTCTCCAAAAGGTAGCTTTTGCTTATGAGCCCAATCTTTACGCCTGTCACCTCTGTCGCCCCTAATATTACTAAGGTTATCCTGGCCATCACCGGGGGTATTGCTGCTTATAAATCTGCGATACTGGCCCGACTGCTCATTAAGTCAGGCTTTGAAGTGCGGGTTATCATGACTGCAGGCGCGCAGCAGTTTATTACACCTTTGACGTTGCAAGCATTGACGGGTAACGAGGTACATAGCGAATTATTAGACACCAAAGCAGAAGCCGGTATGGGTCATATTGAGCTGGCAAAGTGGGCAGATCTTATTGTTATAGCCCCAGCTTCAGCCAATACTTTGGCGCGTTTGGCAATGGGCATGGCTGATGACTTACTAACCACCGTGTGTCTGGCCACAGCGGCGCCAGTGATGGTAGCGCCAGCGATGAATCAGCAAATGTGGGCACATCCTGCCGTCCAGTTAAATGTACAAACTCTTAGTGACATGGGGTATGAAATCATTGAGCCGGACAGTGGCGTGCAAGCTTGTGGCGATGTGGGCTCAGGACGATTACCTGAGCCGGATATCTTACTGCGCCAAGTTATTAACTTCAAAGCCCGACTGACTGTAGCGCAGTGTTTAACAGGTAAAAAGGTCACCATTACCGCAGGACCAACTGTAGAGGCGATTGATCCGGTACGATTCTTATCCAATCATTCCACCGGAAAGATGGGTTTTGCTTTGGCGCGAGCTTGCCGAGATGCTGGAGCAGAAGTCACTTTGATTGCAGGTGGTAAAGTGAGCCTAATGACCCCGTTAGAGGTTAAGCGTATTGATGTGCTCTCTGCAAATGACATGCTACAAGCGGCGACCCGCTCTGTGGAAGCCGGCTGTGATATCTTTATTGCTACAGCCGCTGTGGCCGATTATCGTACTCGTGATGCCGCCCCACAAAAAATCAAAAAAACTCAGGATGAAATGACCCTGGATTTGGTAAAAAACCCTGATATTTTGGCCACCATTTCACACAGCTATCCAGATATGTTTGTGGTAGGCTTCGCCGCTGAAACTCAAGATGTAGAAAAATATGCCCGCGGCAAACTTGAGTCAAAGAACTTAGATATGATTGCTTGTAATGATGTGTCACGCAAAGACATAGGTTTTGCCAGTGATGAAAATGCGATGCTGGTATTTTTTGCCAATCAGTATCAAAAACCGCCAGTTGAGTTAGAAAAAATGAGTAAAGCTAACATAGCTGAACATTTAGTTAACCTAATAGGTAGTGTTTTAAATTAATCTTGACTTTATAATACAGTTTAAGAGGGGGAGGGTTTTGCTTGACGCTCTCTTATCCTTGATATCTGACATTTTATATCTGCTGTTATAAATTTAATCAAGTAAGGATTGGCTATGACCGATGTTTCTGAAAATATAAAAAAAATGAACTCAACCTTAGACGCTATGCTATCTCATCGCTCAGTTCGCAGCTTTACCGATGAGCCGATTAGCGAGCAGATGCTTGAAGCCATCTTACAGGCAGGACGTGCCGTCTCAACGTCCAACTACATGCAGTCTGTTAGTGTCATTCGTATTACAGATCCTGAGCAGCGCATTAAATTTCACCAAATCTCTAATGGCATGACACAAGAGCAGTACAATCAAGCCAAAAGTGAGGGCAAAAAACTGGCGCATCCTTATATCTTAGAGTGCCCGGAGTATCTGGTTTTTTGTATGGATAACTACCGTCATCACTTAGTTGAGCCTGAGGCGCAGCTGGACTGGATGGAGGTGGTCATTATCTCAGCTGTCGATGTTGGCCTGTATGCACAAAATGTAATGGCTGCCGCTGAGTCTTTAGGGCTAGGTGGCGTGTATATTGGCAGTATGCGTAATGACATCGAGCGAGCGGGTGAGGTTATTAATGCCCCCAAACACGTTGTGCCCTTATTTGGTATGTGTTTGGGTCATCCCAGCGATGCACCGGTTAATGCTACGCAAAAGCCACGATTCCCATTGTCTATGCTGGTCTCTGAAAATCAGTATACACCGGCCACTCAGCAGCAAATCGATGCCTTTAATAAAGAGGTAAAAGACTACTATGACAAAAGAGGTAGTCAGGAGCATAAAGCTTGGGAAGCTCAAGTGACTAAAACCTTTGCGACGGCAGTGCGCCCTCAGGTTATGCCATATTTAAACAAACAAGGTTACGCCAAACGCTAATCTTATAAATAACAGAACGCACTCAAGTTCTGTTAACCTTATGTTATAGGGATAGAACATGTTCGATTTCGAACAGCTATTACTGCTCTTTATATTTGCAGTGGGCTCGTTGTTACATGGTATCACCGGTATAGGTGTCACCTTAGTAACGACGGGCTCATTGGCGAGTATGTATCCTCTGCAACATGCCATCATTCTTACCATCTTGCCCTCATTTGCGCTTAATCTGATGACTTGGCTTATCGGCGGCGAGCGCAGTATTTGGGGCAATTTTACATTTTATCTGAGCCGCTATTGGCTACTGGCCTTGATGAGTCTGCTTGGCAGCTTACTTGGGGTTAAGCTGCTCATGTGGGTCGATAGCAGTTATATTCTACTGTTGTTGGCTGCGGTGATTGCTTTTTATGTGGCCAGTAATGCACTGGGCAAAAAGATTATTCTACCGGCCACCACACCTGTGTTAATAGTGACGGGACTGATAGCGGGCATTATCGGTGGCTCGACCAATGCCATGTCCACCATATTGCTCATGTATTTGCTGGGCAGCACCAATGATAAAAACACCATCGCCAAAGTGGGTAACATGTGTTATTTGCTTGGCAAGGTGGCTCAGATTATTGTGCTTCGAGAGTCGATAGTGGCCCTGCCCAAAAGCGATTTACTGCTGATTGCGGTGCTGACCACCACGTCGATTGCGTTTTTATTGGTGGGTATTCGTCTGCGCCGTTATCTCTCGCAGCAGCGGTTTCGCCAATTGGTACTGCTTATCTTAACTGTGCTGGGTATTAGAGTAGGCTGGCAGGGAATTATCGGGCTGATATAGCTTTATATCACTTTGGGGCCTGAATGACTGCGGTGAGTCAGGCAATCCATAGCATCTTCATTAAATGAAATCATCCAATCAATGATAATGTCCGCCAAGGAGACAGTCGCTGCTCATGAAACACTCCTCTCTAAACCGTCAGCCCTCTGCATCCAAACTGCCCAGCGAGCCAGCCTGTAATCTGATACAGACTATGAATGATCTTAGCGAGCTTGAGGGTCATATTAAACAATTGATTGACATTGAACCTCGATTTGCCCCCATTTATCAGCAGCTAGGGGTACCAAGCCTGCGCCGTAATCGCGGCGGCTTTAGAGAGTTGATGCGAGCGATGGTGGGTCAGCAGCTGTCGGTAGCAGCAGCAAGCAGCATATGGAGTAAGCTTGAGAATGCGGCATTGATTACCCCAGATGCGATAATGAAAGCCGATGATGATACGCTACGCTCCCATGGCTTATCTAGACAAAAAATTCGTTATATACGATCCTTGGTCGAGCATGATATTGACTTTGAGGCATTGGCTAATTTGCCGGATGAGGCAGTCATCTCGGAGTTAACAGCGGTCACTGGTATTGGCAAATGGACGGCGCAGATGTATCTATTGTTTAGTCTAGGGCGCGCTGATATATTGGCGGTAGATGATCTGGCTATTAAGGTGGGTGCCATGGAGGTGCTAGGACTTGATGAGCGACCCACGCCAAAGCAGCTAGAACGCTTAACCCAAAGCTGGTCACCGCATCGCAGCGCCGCAAGCTTATTGCTATGGGCGCATTATGGCTGGCTAAAAGACCAAGAGGCAGTGCCGGTTTAGGTATGGTTTAACCGCTACTAGCTTAGAGGCTATTCAGATTTTTGTAAGTCAAGCAGCCTCTGATACAAAGTATTTTTCTTAACGCCGGTAAGCTCAGAGGCCAAAGCAGCCGCTTTTTTTACAGATAAATCCTGTAAAAGACGCAGCAGTAGTTCATCATGAATACTGTCATCATCTGAGTCATTATTCACATTACCCCCAACCACCAGCACAATCTCGCCTTTTTGTTGATTGTTATCAGCCTCTACAAACTGAGCCAATTCACCTAAGGTGGATTTTTTGACGGTTTCAAAGGTTTTGGTTAATTCACGGCACAAGGTGGCCGGGCGATTATCACCAAAGACGCTGGCCATATCTTTAAGGCTCACCACGATACGGTGCGGCGCCTCATAGAATATCAGGGTTTCGGTACGCTCAATATACTGCTCAAGCTGCTTGACACGGCCATGGGTTTTGGCAGGTAAAAAACCGACAAAGCTAAACTTGTCCGAGGGTAGGCCAGCCACACTTAACGCAGCAATGGCAGCGCTAGCCCCTACGATAGGCACGACGCCAACCCCTGCTGCATGAGCCGCCTGAACCAGCTGATAGCCTGGATCACTGATTAAAGGGGTGCCGGCATCACTGATTAACGCCACAGAATGACCGCGCTGGATCATTTCGATAATCTTGGGTGTTTGAATCTCGCTGTTATGTTCATGATAAGCCCAAGTCTGGGTGTCGATACCAAAGTTGGACAAAAGTTTGCCTGACGTGCGGGTGTCTTCACAGGCAATAATATCTACCTGCTTTAAGGTATCGATGGCGCGAGCGGTGATATCGCCCATGTTACCAATGGGTGTGGCTACGATATAAAGATAGGCGCTGGCCACGTTATTATGAGTATGACGAACGGGCGTAGTAGCAGGTGCTGAGGTGGCGGTTTGGGTGAGAGACTGAGAGTCATCTTGCGCTGACATAAAAGACCTTTTGTAAAAGTGAGATATAAAATAAGGAGCCATGCTATCAGTTTACCATGATGTGCTAATATATCCCCTTCATTGCACTATAAAAAAAGGGCAGATTATGCCAGCTAACCCCGAATTATTGATTTCGCCAAAACAGCGTCAGGGGGGAGGGTATGAGCAATTGGCCGCTGATTTCTTGCAGCAGCAAGGGCTACGGCTTATTGCCCGTAACTGGCAGCAGCCCAAAGTGGGTGAGATTGACTTGGTGCTTATTGAACACGGCCGCTCTTGGAATGTCTTAGTATTTGCTGAGGTGCGTAAGCGTAAGCTTTTAGGCTATGGTGACGCACTGGCCAGTATCACCCGCAGTAAACAAAAAAAACTGATCAAAACCGCACGCTATTTTTTGCGTCATCATCCTGAATATGCCGATTTTGAGTGCCGCTTTGATGTGGTGGGGTTTACTGAGCGAGCAGGCCGATCCGGCCAAGGGGAGCCGCTACAGTCAGAGTGGCTACAAGGGGCATTTTTGGCGCCTGCTTGGTAAAATAGCCAACAGAGGCTACGCTTTTGTTACCAAATGCTCAATGCAGCGTAAGTTATTAGCGGTAAACTAGCAGCTAAACTTTTTAAAAGCGCACCCCTAACCGTACCGCTTAAAATCGCAAGATTAAAAGTCAATGTTATGAAGCACTAAGCTATAAATAAGGACATTATAAAATGGTAAGTTCTTGGCTATTCGGCAATAAGATAATCCAGCGCACCACTGTGGCTGTGGCACTAAGTGCAGGCCTACTTTCTGGCTGCGCCAGTATACAATCTTTTAATTCATCTGATGATTCGTTTGGGGTGGCGGTGACCGACCGCACTTTAGCTCAGCGTATTTTGGATAAAAGTATTGAAAATACCGCAAAAATTAATATTAGCCGTATTGATCCCACTTTGTATCAGCGCAGCCGCATCAGTGTCGACAGCTTTTATAGCACGGTGCTGGTGACCGGCGAGGTGCCAGATGAGCAGACTAAGCAGCAGGTAGAGACGATTGTGTCCTCCATGCCAGATGTAAAACAGTTTTATAACAAGCTGACTGTGGGGAACCAAAAAGGCACCAGTTATACGGTGCATGATGCTTATATTAGCTCCAAGGTAAATGCCAAGATATTGGCCAATAATGCCCTAAGCAGCAGCCAAGTTAAGGTGGTTACTGATGATGGCATTGTCTATATTTTAGGTAAATTGACCCCCGCGCAGCGCAGTCACTTAATTAATATCATCAATAGCACGGTAGGTATTAAAGAGTTGGTTCTGCTCAATCAGTTGATTGATGATAATGGGGCCGTAATTGACGAAAGCAGCATCACACAAGAGACGGGGCTTGAGCCACCTGCACCGGTCTATACAGAGCAGCCACCTGCTCAAGCTGCCCCCGTAGATACCCAAAACTATGCGCCGCCGGCTCAAGTTGCACCTGAGTATCAAGCACCAGAGACTGCGCCTGCTGCACCGACAGCTGAGGCGTCGACCACTCAAAACTCGCAGGTGTATCCGAGTCCTTATATTGAGATGTACAAGCAAGATGTGAGTGGTTGGTAGAGCATACTAATCGAGCCGTAGGCAGATTATCTTTTGAGCCACACCATATCTTATAATCAACAATCTAAGTAGAGTCTATGCTAAATTATAAAAAACTCAGCTATTCACTGGCTGGCGGAGCGGTTATTTGGATGTCGATACAGACGGCAAATGCCGCCTCTGTACTCGGTCTGTTAAATGCTGTGACCCCTAATGGCGGTGTAAGCGTCATTAAAGATTTGGCTTATGGCAGCGAACCTGAGCAGGATTTGGATGTGTATTACCCCAAAGCTTTGACCCAAGCGATACGCAACAATGACACGCCTGCTGCCAATTACCCGTTGGTGGTGTTCGTGCATGGTGGCTCGTGGGAGAGTGGCAATAAAGAGCAGTACAGATTTGTTGGAGAAAGCTTAGCTCAGGCCGGTTATGTCACTGTGGTCATCAATTATCGCAAAGCACCTGAGCATATTTATCCAGATTTTGTGCAAGATACGGCCAAGGCCATTGCTTGGTCGCATCAAAATGCGGCTAAGTTTTTTGCCGATGCCAATAAAATGGCTGTCATTGGTCATTCTGCCGGCGCTTTTAATATAGTGGCGGCTGTGTCTAATGCCGATTTTTTAGCAGTTTATGGTTTACAGCCAAGCGACATAAAGGCTGTGGTGGGTATGGCCGGTCCTTATAGCTATGACTTTAGAAAGTTCTCATCGCGCAGTGTATTCCCTGCTGAGGCCACGCCAGATGAGGTGATGCCTGATCGGTTGATTAAAGCGGGCAGCAGTGGCAAGCAGCCACCTTATCTATTAATGACAGCACAAAATGATAAAGTGGTACACATTAGCAATACTCAGAACATGACCCAAGCGCTACAAAAGGCAGGTGCAAAAGTGACAGTAGAGCAGATTGATGGGGCCAGTCATGCGACCAGTATTGGGGCCATGGCCACCACCTTAACCTGGGTTAATCCGGTACGTCGGCAGCTACTTGATTATTTACATGACACCTTATAGCGGGCACGCTTAATGAACAGTAAAGCGGCCGCTTCTACTAAATGGCAGGCAAATAAAAGGCAGGCAAATAAATGGCAGACAACAGGGCTTAAAAAACTCAGGCAGGACATATGAGGATATCGAATGTTATATACGTTGATAAATGACCTAGCCTCAGCCATCTGCCAACATCTATTAGGTAAATAACCGCAACCCTTGCTATAATCAAAAACTTATAGCAGGCTTTAGGTTATTTGCCTATTTAGCGACAGCGAACACATTCACCCAATAAAATTATAGGTAGTTTTCATGAGCATGAACGCGGACGATTTAATCGCATTTTTACAGCCCCATTTCCCAGAAGCTTTTATTCAAGCGGCAAATCAAGGCAATAAATTTGATGTGCGTGTTGTGGATGCAAGCTTTGAAGGCAAACGTTTGGTACAACGCCAGCAAGCAATTTATGGCTTGGTCAATGACATTATCGCCAGCGGTGAGATTCATGCGTTAAATATCCAAGCCTTGACCCCCCAAGAGTGGGAAGCCAAACAGGCAGGTCAATAGGGGCTGATGACGAGCTGATACCATCACTCTTATATTAGCGGTACTTAACTGAGCGCTTGACCTTATCTTTGGTCATAGTATTTTTGATCATGGTATTTTTTATCATAGTATCTTTGATGGTCAGGGTTGTCTTATTTACCGCACCCTTTGTATTTTTAGTCACTTATTTAGTGTAATTTTTATTGAAACAATCGTTTAGGACAGTATTCAATGGACCAATTCTTAATCACCGGCCGCAGCCGCATTGCAGGCGAAGTCACCATCTCAGGCGCAAAAAATGCCGCCTTGCCACTTCTTGCTGCCATGATATTGGCAGAGACGCCGACAACATTGAATAATGTGCCTTCACTACAAGATGTGCGCACGTTAATCAAGCTGATTGCAGGACTTGGCATTCGTATTGAAAAGCAAGGCGATACGGTAACCTGTGACACCAGCACCATCGAAAACTACTTTGCCCCCTATGAGCTGGTAAAAACCATGCGTGCCTCTATCTTGGTTTTAGGTCCTTTGTTGGCCCGCTTTGGTGAAGCTGAAGTATCACTGCCTGGTGGCTGCGCTATCGGCTCACGTCCAGTGGATCAGCATCTAAAAGCCTTTAAAGCAATGGGTGCGGAGATCACTGTAGAAAACGGCTATGTTAAAGCCCGCGCCCCTGAAGGTGGCCGCTTGATTGGCTGTGAATTCAGCTTCGATATGGTAACAGTAGGTGGTACAGAAAATGTGCTGATTGCCGCCACTTTAGCCAAAGGTACCACGGTATTAGAGAACTGCGCACGTGAGCCAGAAGTGGTTGATTTGGCCAATATGTTGGTGGCTATGGGCGCTAAGATTAGCGGTATTGGCACGGCTACCTTGACCATTGAAGGTGTAGACAGCCTACAGGGCTGTGAGTACTCCGTGGTGCCTGATCGCATCGAGACCGGCTCTTATTTGGCAGGCGCTTTGATGACCGAAGGTGATGTGACTACTAAGAATACTGACCCGGCGTTATTACAGCCTGTGCTACAAAAGTTTGAAGAAATGGGCGCCATTATTACCACAGGTGACGACTGGATTCGTGCTCAAATGACCGGCCGTCCCAAGCCAGTTGATATTCGTACCCAGCCACACCCAGGCTTCCCAACCGACATGCAGGCCCAATTAATGGCGGTATGCTGCTTAGCAGAGGGCACCAGCACCATTAGCGAAAACATCTTTGAAAACCGCTATATGCATGTGCCAGAGCTTAAGCGCATGGGTGCAGACATCCAAGTTGACGGTCACACAGCCATTATCCGCGGTGTAGATAGCTTCAATGCGGCACCAGTTATGGCCACTGACTTACGCGCCTCAATGTCACTGGTAATGGCCGCGGCGGCTGCCGAAGGCGAGACGCTGATTGACCGTATTTATCATATTGACCGTGGCTATGAAAACGTAGAGGAAAAGCTACGTGGCCTTGGAGTAAATATCGAACGTGTCAATCCGATAACTGATGCAGCAGAAGCCGATAGCTTGGATGACTAAAGCCCGCTTGGTTATAACAAAAATACTCTCATCTTATTAAGACATACCCGACTATGACTGAAACAAATGAAATATTAAACCAAGCCGATAGTGACTATGATGGTCTAACTTTGGCATTATCTAAAGGGCGTATTCTAAAAGAGACGCTGCCTTTGCTAAAAGCGGCAGGTATCGAGCTTTTAGAGGACCCAGATAAATCTCGCAAACTGATTTTTCCCACCTCACATGCCAAGGTTCGGGTACTAATTCTGCGGGCCAGTGATGTGCCGACCTATGTAGAGCACGGGGCGGCCGACTTCGGCGTAGCGGGTAAAGATGTGTTGTTAGAGTATGGCGCCAAACACGTGTATGAGCTGCTGGATCTAAAAATTGCTCAGTGTAAACTGATGACTGCAGGCATTAAAGGTGTGGCGTTGCCCAATCGTCGCCTGCGCATTGCTACCAAATATGTCAATGTGGCGCGTGCATATTTTGCCAGTCAAGGTCAGCAAGTAGATATCATCAAGCTGTATGGCTCGATGGAGCTGGCGCCTTTGGTTGGCCTAGGTGATTTAATTGTCGACGTGGTCGATACCGGCAATACTTTACGTGCTAACGGCCTTGAGCCGCTTGATCACATTTGCGATGTCTCGTCACGTCTGATTGTCAATCAGGTCAGCTACAAGCGTAAATACAGCCTGCTTGAGCCAATTTTAGACAGCTTTAAGCAAAGTATTGGTGATTAGTACGGACATAGAGCATTGATAACCACTTGCTATTATTGATATTTAAACCAGTGTAGGGCAAAACCTAGCAGTTTTGCGTGATACACTGGTTTTTTTTTAAGTGTTCTTATATGACTTTGTAAGACACTGATGCTTAGTGCTTAGTAAACATAAGCCCTTTTGGTATAACCTTATTTTTTGAGGATTTTTCATGCGTACTTTGACCAGCACCGACCCCAATTTTGAGCAGCAGCTTACCGACTTGCTTGCCTTTGAAACTGTGAATGATAAAGAGCTACTGGCTACTGTTGATGACATTATCCATCAAGTACGTCATGGGGGTGATGCAGCGGTACTGGCACTGACCCAAAAGTTTGATGCCCACCCTGCAACGAGTATGCAGCAGTTAGTCTTAACACCTGACGCTTTAAAACAAGCTTTTGATCAATTAGATGAGCCGATTAAAGCCGCTCTAAAGACAGCTGCTGAGCGTATTAAAGATTTTCATCAGCGCCAAGTACAGCCAAGCTGGGATTATACCGATGCACTGGGCAACCGTCTGGGACAAAAAGTGACGCCGCTAGATAGAGTGGGTATCTATGTGCCCGGTGGGCTGGCCTCTTATCCCTCGTCAGTACTTATGAATGCGGTACCTGCTAAGGTCGCTGGCGTGGCCGAGGTGATTATGGTGGTGCCAGCGCCAAAGGGCGAGCTGAATCCCTTGGTATTGGCAGCCGCTTATTTATCTGGCGTAGATAAAGTCTTTACCATTGGCGGCGCGCAAGCAGTAGCGGCGTTGGCTTATGGTACAGATAGCATCGCGCAAGTGGACAAGATTACTGGGCCAGGCAATAAGTATGTGGCCGCAGCCAAGCGTGCGGTATTCGGTCAAGTGGGCATCGATATGATTGCCGGTCCCTCTGAAGTTTTAGTGTATGCTGAAGGTGAGGCGGCGGACAATGCCGACTGGTTGGCGATGGATTTATTGTCTCAAGCGGAGCACGATACAGTGGCGCAGGCGATTTTTGTGACCACCAGCGAGCAGCAATTAAATGAGGTTGCTACGGCCATTGACAATGCCCTTGAGCAGTTGCCCAAAGCGGATATCGCCCGTGAAGCACTACAAAACCGTGGTGCGCTTATTTTGGTGAAAGACCGTGCTGAGGGTCTGGCTTTAATTAATCGTATTGCCCCTGAGCATTTAGAATTGTCACTTGATAAGCCCGATGATGTGCTGGCAGATATTCGTCATGCTGGCGCCATCTTTATGGGTCGTCACACCCCTGAGGCCATTGGTGATTATTGCGCAGGCCCTAACCATGTGCTGCCGACTTCTGGTACTGCACGCTTTTCCTCACCGCTTGGGGTGTATGACTTTCAGAAAAAATCCTCTATTATCTACTGCTCAGCTGAAGGCTCAAAGCCACTGGCACAGATAGCAGATACTTTAGCAATGCAAGAGGACTTAGAGGCGCATGCCCGTTCGGCACGTTACCGCAGCTAATTTAACACGCTTATCTGCAGCTTGTAATTCATTGACACCCGTTTGGTGGAATTGGCCTATTTAGCATAGGTACTTATGGTCGTGGCGTCTTGATCAAAATGACTGGGTCATAAGGGCGCTGTAAAGTGACACTAACTGTCGTTTAATCCCTTACGGGTGTTGTTTTTTGGTGGATTATTATCGTTTACTTGGGGCGGGCGTGCTAAGATAAGCTGTGCTATTTGCTTTGAACTTGCCCTTAATATCTTAATTGAATGAAGTGAGTAAGACCAAGTTATTGCGTATTGTGATGGCTGGCCACACTTCATATCACCCCTTATAAAAAGATGATAAAGACTATGGAATTTAAACTTGATACGCGATTGTGGTCTACAAAAGCACGTAATTTAAACCCCTATGTACCCGGAGAGCAGCCCAAGCACGATAATTTGTGCAAGCTAAATACCAACGAAAACCCGTTTCCGCCTTCCCCCAAAGTTGTAGAGGCCATTACGGCCGCTTTAAGTCATGGCGGTGATCAATTGCGTCTGTATCCGGCACCTGAGTCTGATGCATTAAGGCAGGCTTTGGCTGATGCTTATGATTTACAGCTCAATCAAGTCTTTGTTGGTAATGGCTCAGATGAGGTTTTGGCGCTAGTATTTGCCAGCTTTTTTATGAAAGAGCGCCCATTATTGGCGCCGGATATCAGCTATAGTTTTTATCCGGTATACGCCGATACTTTTGGCATTGATTTAGTAAAAATCCCATTGCGTGATGATTTTAGTATTGAGACTGATGATTATCGTCAGCCTTGCTCAGGCATTATTATTGCTAACCCCAATGCGCCCACTGGTATCTTAATGTCACTTGAGGCCATTGATAAGCTAGCCACTGAGCACCCCAATGCAGTGATTGTGATTGATGAGGCTTATATTGATTTTGCCAGTACCGAGCAGGCATCAGCCATCCGCTTAATTGAGACGCATGATAATCTACTGGTTACCCAAACCTTCTCAAAATCACGCTCATTGGCAGGGCTGCGTGTGGGTATGGCTTTTGGTAATCCTTCATTAATTGAAGCGTTAACCCGCATGAAAAACAGCTTTAATAGCTATCCACTAGACCGTTTGGCACAAGCGGGAGCCTTAGCCAGTGTAGAAGATGAGCTGTATTTTAAGAGTACCTGTGAGCAAGTTATTGCGCTACGCGAACAGCTGGTTGAGCAATTAAACTTGCTTAACTTCACGGTATTGCCATCACAAGCCAACTTTGTGTTTGCCCGCCCACAGCAGGGCAATGCCAGCGAAGTCGCCCAGCAGCTACGTGAGCAAGGCATTATCGTGCGTTATTTTAATCAGCCAAGAATTAATGAATATTTGCGCATTACTGTGGGTACCGCTGAGCAAAACCGACGTTTGATTGGCGCCTTACAGCAGATGGCCGGTTAATCCGTATTGTCTTTCTGCCTTGCGTTTCTGTCTTGTCTTTCTGCCTTGATTGCATGGCCATTTAGCAAGACATGCATAAAAAAGGACACCGATCGGTGTCCTTTTCTTTTTGTCTTTTTTGTAGGCAAAAATAAAATGAGGTGTGTCTATGGCGTAGATTTAGAGGGCTGCGGATTTAAGATGTGTCGCAAGTTGCCCACCTTATCATGACACTCTTGATATTCTGATTGGCACTCAGAGCCCACGGTAATACCGCCGCCTGCCCACAACGCCACGTTGCCTTGATGATCAGCTTGCAAGGATCGAATCAGCACATTCCACTGTCCATTGCCAGAGAAGTTCATAAAGCCCAATGTTCCGCAATAGGCTCCTCGTGGCGCCACTTCTAGCTCACTAATAATCTCCACCGCACGCTTTTTTGGGGTGCCAGTAATAGATCCGGCCGGTAAGCTGTCGAATAATACAGTTAATGGATGGTGCTCAGGCTTAATGGTGGCAGTGATGGAGCTGACCATATGGTGCACGTTGCTAAAGCTTTCGATGGCAAACAGTTTGGGGACTTTGACGCTGCCTATTTGCGCATATTTGCCCAAGTCATTACGCAGCAAGTCTACAATCATTACGTTTTCAGCTTTGTCTTTTTCGCTCATGGCCAATTGCTGCTTGAGCGTGTCATCTTGCTCGGGTGTTTTGCCTCTTGGCAGCGTACCTTTGATAGGTTTGGTTAGAATTTGTGATTGGCCTTGATGATCGTTATCAAACCACACAAACAGCTCAGGCGAACAGCTTAACAATTCAAATGCAGCAAAGGGATGAACACCTGATGGGGCAGGGATGTCAGAGTGTTTAGCCTGTTTTGTGAGCTGCGTAATGCAGAGATAGCCGGCAAAAGGTGCCTGTGTTTGCTGATGTAGCTGGGGCAGGTAATTGACCAAACGAATGGGGCTATCTGACGGGAAATAGGTATCGGTATCGCTGGTGGCATTCGCCTGCGTCGGAGAGTGATTTTTTGCACTGTCATCATTTTGAGCATGCAAAGCGCTGGGCAATTGTCCTTGCCACTTTTGGGTTAAGTTAATCTGATAGCTGTCGCCTTGATATAAATAGTGTTGGGTTTGCTCAAAGGCAAAGCGATAACCCTCAACATCCCAGATAGGGTCTAAGGCAAGCAAAGGTGATGCCAATTGTTTTTGTTGCCTCGAGGACAGCTGCGCCTCAAATGCCTGCAAATAGGTCATAACTTTGTTGATAGCTTGCTGAGGGCACGCCGGCTGTGTGTGCAGCTGCCAGCCTTGGGGCGTTGGGGTCAAATAAATATCATAATGACCCAAGAAAGCTGCCGGCTGCTCGGCCAAGCCGATATCTGACTTGGGACTAAGTGCTTTGGCTGCTATGTCATAACCAATAAAGCCCATCAGACCATTGTGATAAACACAGCTTTCGTGAGGTTTATTGATGCTGTGTGCGCTATAGTTGCCGCCATTATGAGCCTTGTTATCAGCTTTTTTATGCACAGTGGCATATTCAATCAGCTCACTTATCCACTGCTCATAACCCATGTGCTGCGTTGTAACCATTTGGGTGGCGGCTTGTGATGCTTGATCTTGTGGGCGGTTATATACGGTCACCTCTACGTTCAGCGCAGAGGACTTGAGGTTATGGGGTCGTGTGATGGGCGAGACGCTCCAGGATTTTTTTGGCAATAAACCTACCACAGGGCTGCCTTGATTATTAAGCCAGCATACATGCCAAGGCAGATGACGCTCAGCGCACTGCTCAACAAAATCTATCAGATAAGGCACAAGCTGATGCGCCGGCAGGTTATCAAATGAAAAGGTGTGGTAAATCATAAACGCTCAATAAAAGTAAAAAGGGCTGTGGTATTGTTGGATAACAACCATACCTATAGACAGTTGGGCACAGGTGATGGCCATTTTCGGCTGCTAAAAGTTCACGGATACCATACATCAAGTGCCACAAACAACATACGTAAAATGCCGGCTATTTTACATTGTGCCAATCGCTGATAACACTGTTTAAACTGATATCTTGCTTACAATTACATATCATTTGGTAATAACTAAGCTTAACATTTGCTAGGCACAAGTGGCTGTCTGTAATATAGACTCATGTATAAGTGCTAATATAATAAGTGCTCATATCAATAAGGCGAACATAGGCTACAGCAATATTGTAGATCGCGACATGAGCCGCACCAAGTTTAACAATACTCAGCCATTATCCATAACGGCACTTTAGGGCTTATTTTTATTCGCTATTTACCTTTAATTTTTACTCATTCAGGAAGAATATTTTATGGCTAAGCAATCAAAAAGTTCAACAAAAAGCAAAGCAGTTGTAACCGGTCTAGACGTATTAGGCCATGTGGCACGCAATAATTTAGAGCGTTTTGGCTCTATGCTTGACAGTTTAAGTGCCAAATCAGGCAAAGCCAGTCAATTTAAAGCGGTCGATTTATCTGACTACAAAACCAGCACGGCCAGCAACTTGTTAAGCCAACAAACCATTAAGACCTCAGAGCAGCTATTGGGTAAGCGCTTTGCGACTTATGGCAAGTATGCCAAAAAAGTTGTGCCAAACAGTATTTATCAAAAGGCGTCTGACAGCGTATTTTCACAAGTGGCAAAATTGGCTGCCACATGGAGTGAAATCGATTTACCACGCGAGCAGCGCTTTGAGGGCATTCAGACGTTAAGCGATCAAGAGCGCAATGCGTTGGCACGTGATATAGCCAACCAAAACCGTGCTTTGGCTACTATAGGCGGCGTAACGGGTCTGGCTGGTCTACCGGGTATGTTGGCTGATACGCTGTGGTTGCTTTTGGTATCACTACGCACGGTTTATCAGTTGGCCACTGTGTATGATAAACCCTTAACCGGTAAGCAAGGTATTAAAATGGCGTATGCGGTGATTGGCAGCGCTGACTTAAGCAAAATGCAAGAAAAACAGACGATTTTAGCAGCGCTAGGTGTGGCCAAAGGTTTAATTAGCAATGCAGATAATACGGGTCTACGTAGTGAGCTTTCAAAAGGCTTAGGCATTGCTGGCAGTAATATTGAGTTTTATGCCAAACAAGTGGATAAGTTAGCAGAGCAGTTTAACTTCGACTTAGACAGCATTAATATCAGCTGGATGGGCAAATTCTTACCGCTTGTGGCTGTGGGAACTACGGTACATTACAACAGCCATTTGATTGATCAAGTTATCGGTGTGGCCAAGGCAACATTTGGTCCAGAGCCCATTGTGGCGAAGCAAGCGTTAACGGATGCAACCCATGAAGAGGATCAATCAGACAACGCGTCAGAAAAAGCTGCCGATAAAAAGCAGCCTGCTAAAAACGATAGTGAGGCTAAAACACAAAGCGCTGATGAAGCAGCTGACAAAAACGCTGACAACAATGCTGACAATAAGCAAACTAAGGCTGATAAAAAAACTGAAGTAAGCGATGACGTGGCCGATCAATTCGGTGAAGAGCCTACAGATCCCACCAAAGGTGCAGAAACCCAAGAAAGCTATGACTTTCACACACAAGAGGGGCAACCTGCCAAAAAAGACGCTGAGTCAACAACTGCCAATGACGCTAAAAATGACGCTAAAAAAGATCAAGCCAAATAGCCTAATAGCTTGATAATTTAATAAGCTTATCTTGGCTTAATAACCGTTTAGACAGGTCAGGGCGTGACGTAAGGTGAGTATTGTTTAATACCACCTTGCATCATGCGGTATAACTCTGTAAAATTACCGCCTTAACTTCCCGCTGAGGAAGGCTAGAATAGCAGGTGGTTGGTGTTGTGTGCTGGAATGAGCCAGTGACATGATAGCTAACAGCTAATGCGTTTAGTGCCTCAGTTAAATACAGCTTTGCTGTATATCGGACATAGAGAGAATTAATTATGCGTAAAGATATCCACCCAGAATACCAAGAAGTATTATTCCACGACACTAACGCTGACGTGTTCTTCTTAACCCGTTCAACTGCTAAAACTAAAGCTACTCGTGAGTATGAAGGTAAAGAATATCCTTACTACCCACTAGATATCTCTAGCGCTTCTCATCCTTTCTACACTGGCGAACAACGCAAAACTTCTAACGAAGGTCGTGTTGCAAGCTTCAACAAACGCTTTGGTGCGTTTGGTGGCCGTAGCAAGGCTAAGAAAACTGACGCTGAGTAATGATTTAAATTATTCTGCTTTAAGTTTTAAGCAAAGAAAACCACCGTTTTTTACGGTGGTTTTTTTATTATATAAACTATCCGTTAGCCATGTTTTAATTGACGAGGACGGAAGCCTGATGCCAGTAGCACCACACCATATACCAGCGCACCCACGGCACAGATTAGCAATAAAGCAAAGACGCGATGCCACTGTGAAGCATGAGTGGGGAAGTAGGGGAGCATTAAATACAGCGCAATCACCATCAATAAGCTAGATATGGCAAACTGAGCAAACAGCTTTTTCCACTGTGGGCCAAAGCGGTAAAAGTTGCGCTTATGCAGAAGATAGTACAGTAGACCTGCGTTGACGAAAGAAGCGGCTGTGGTGGCCAATGCCAGACCGCCATGCAAAGGCAGTTTGAGCAGATAAAACAGACCCACGAAGATTAAGCTAAATATCATGTTAGCAATCACAGTGATAATACCAATTTTCACTGGAGTCTTGGTGTCTTGACGGGCGAAGAAAGCGGGCGCAAAGATTTTAATGAGCATAAAGCCTAAGATGCCGCCAGACATACTTCGTAGCGCAAAGCCACTCATATTAGCATCGCGTAAAGAAAACTCACCACGCATAAATAGCGTCTGCATCAATACATCAGACAACACAAATAAAGCACAGGCTGCTGGCAGACCCACCACAATAATTAATCGAGCCGCCCAGTCTAAGGTCTTACGGAAGCTGACATCATCTTTTTTGGCTTCACTGGTAGACAGGCTTGGCAAAATAACGGTACCAATGGCGACCCCAATTAAACCCAAAGGCAATTCGGTCAAACGCTCAGCGCCATATAACCAAGAAACCGAACCGGTGATCATTAATGATGCCAAGATGGTGTTAAGCAGCAAGTTAATTTGAGTGACTGAAACACCAAAGATGGCCGGTAACATCAGTTTTAAGATGCGGCGCACCCCTTCGTGCTGAAAATCAATCTTGGGCGGCACAAGCAGTTTTTGCTGATACAACTGCGGCAATTGGATAAAAAACTGTAATAGACCTGCTATGGCAACGGCGTAACCTAAGGCCATAATCGGTTTATCAAACATAGGCGCAAAAATGAGAGCGGCCGCAATCATACTTAAGTTAAGCAGGACAGGGGCTACAGCAGGCGCAGCAAAACGTCCATAGCTTTGCAAAATACTACCGGCAAAGGCGGTCATAGAAATAAACAGTAAATAGGGGAAGGTTAAACGCAGTAGCTCGGTGGTGGTGTTAAACTTATTGGGGTCCTCAGCAAAACCTGGCGCAAATAAACTGACTACCCATGGCGCTGCCAACATAACCACTACCGTTAGCATAGATAAAATCATCAATAGCGCACCTGAGGTGCGGCTGATTAAAATCTGTACTTCTTGTAGGGTACGGCGCTCTTTGTATTCAGATAAGACAGGAACAAAAGCTTGACTAAAGGCGCCTTCAGCGAAGAGACGGCGTAGAAAGTTTGGAATCTTGAATGCCACCAAAAAAGCATCCATCAGGCCACCAGCACCAAACACACTCATTAGGACCATGTCGCGCACAAGGCCTAGAATACGTGAGAGCATGGTCATGGAGCTGACAATCATTGTCGAGCGAAACAGTTTACTTTTTGCCATGTAATCTCAATACCTGTTTGTTTAAAATAGGTTTCATTGGGTTTTAAAATTATAAAAAACTGGCAGATTATAGCACTATCTCGATACGATAATTGTACTGGCTAATGAAATTGTGATGGAATCTGGGGGTGTGTCATACTTGGTAGTTTGTCTGTTTTGGCTCTGAGCTGTAATCATTTTATTGTTAATTTTAATAAATATACCTATAAACCATGAAGGGTAAAAAAGGATAAAAAATGAGCGACTCTTATCGCATAACGCCAATCGCCA
Organism: Psychrobacter sp. YP14; assembly: GCF_003209315.1. NCBI lineage: Bacteria > Pseudomonadati > Pseudomonadota > Gammaproteobacteria > Moraxellales > Moraxellaceae > Psychrobacter > Psychrobacter sp. YP14. The sequence continues at coordinate 603,938 of NZ_CP029789.1, forward strand.
GCTCTGGTACAGGCAGCCGGCCAATCGTCAGTCCGCGCAGTTGGTTATTCGTTCCCGCCACTTATCCAGAGCGATTTAATAAAGCATTAAACAGTGGGGCGGAAGCGGTCATTATTGATTTAGAAGATGCTGTGGCCTTGGACCAAAAGCGCCAGGCACGTGAGAATATAGCTGAGTTTTTTTCACAATTAGAGTCTGATAATGTGAGAGCCAGTGTTTGGCTGCGCCTTAATAATGATGAGCAATTGGCTGAGGATTTAGTGCTATGTAAGCAGCTGACCTCAAGTAAGTTGGTGTCCGGCGTGCTGCTGCCCAAGCTGACCTCAAGTGCGTCAGTCACTCAAGTATGGGAGCAAACGGGGTTAACTGTTGTGGGGCAGATTGAGTCAGCTCTAGGATTAAGTCAGTTAAACCAAATCACCCAAAGCAAGGGGCTTATGGCGCTAAGCTATGGCCGCCTTGATATTAGCAATGAGTTGTCATTACGCGCAGGCAGTCAAGCTGAGCAAGACTTTTTTCGCCAGCTGCGCGTCACTTTATTATTAGCCAGTAAAGCCAATGGATTACAAGCCCCGATCGAGAGTATTTATGCCGATTTTAAAGATGAGGCAGGCATGCAAATGGCGGCTGAATACGCTTCTGACTTAGGCTTCTCAGGTATGCTGTGTATCCACCCCAAGCAAGTGGCCTTAGTAAATACAGCCTTTACCCCCAGCCAAGCTCAGCTTGAGTTTGCCCAACAAGTAATCGACTATTATCAGCGCACTGGTGAGAGCATCTTTGCCATAGACGGGGTCATGGTAGATTTACCGGTGATTTTGCAGTGTCAAACACTGTTGTCTGCTTAGAGTCAGACACTGCATTATTTAACAACGCTGCATTATTTAGCCACCAAGGTGCTGACTAAGTCACGCAGCGTGTCCCACTCAAAATACTCTCCTGGATCCGTTTTACGCCCAGGGGCAATATCACTGTGGCCTGTTAAATGACGGCGTGTTTTGGGATAAGCCTTATAAATAGCGGCGATTACACTGGCCAAGGCGGTGTACTGCTCAGCGGTGAAAGCCTGAAAATCTGAGCCTTCAAGCTCAATACCTATGCTGTAATCGTTGCATTCAGGCCGGCCCAGATAGCTTGATCGCCCGGCATGCCAAGCTCTGTTTTCAAAGTTGACCAATTGAGTGATTTGGCCACTACGCTCGATAAATAAATGCGCGGAGACCTCCATGCCTTCAATGCTCTTAAAATAAGGATGTGCGTCCCAATCCAAAGTATTGGTAAATAATGCTTTGACATAATGTAGGCCTTGCTCATTTGTTTGACCAAACTCATTAGGTGGCAAGCTAATATTATGGATAATGATGGCACTAATTTCGCAAGATTCAGGACGCTGATTGTAATTAGGTGAGGGCAGCCAGTCGGCTTGAGTTAAAAGACCTGATTCAATGCTTAGAGGTATAGGCTTGTAAGAAGCGCGGGCTTTAATAAAGGGTTTTTTCATAAGTAGTCATTTTATTATGAGTAAATAAGGGAGGCTAATAACACTGTTTAAGCGGCACTAAGCAACATAATATATACCGCTATTAATGGCTTTAAATCAGCGGCATGGTATCATAAACCCATTAGGCGGCAATCGATTAAGCTGCTTTATTATACTTAAATTAATAATAGGGTGAATCATGTTATCAGACAAATCGGCTGTAGGTTCTTGGGCTCAAAGCACACCCTTATTAAGCCTAAAAAATAGTGTCATTCATGTGGCAGTGACCAGTATCTTGGTAAGCTTAAGCGCGTCCGCTTATGCCCAAGCTCAGCCGCAGCAGACTAAGCATAACAAGGACATCGCAAAGATGCCTATAACGCAGTCTGCTAAAATGACGGCAGAACAAGCCGGTAGCTTAGAGCAACAAAAGCAGATAGATCAATTGATTGCCACAGCAAAGCAAAAAAATCTGGCCACCCATCCCAGCTGGCTGCGACTGCATTATTTTGAACCAAATGGCCATACAAAAAGTGGCTCAGCACGCTATAAAAGTAAAATCACTAACCCAGAATTTTTTCTAAGCCCTGCAGGTCACACTGATCCGCAGGCTGAGTTAGAGGCCTTTATCACTGCCACAATCACTCAAGGTATAAAGGGCAATGACAGTGCGGCCTGTAGGTTTCCGGCGCGTACTCATTGGCTCAAGACTCAGCTTGGCCTTGAAAACATTCAGCCCGACTGTCCTGACTTTGATAATTGGCTTCAAGCATTAGACCCACAGCGCTTATCTGTAGTATTCGCTGAAGAATATCCCAACCGTCCGGTATCCGCTTTTGGTCATACCTTGATGCTCATTGATTCTAAGGCCAGCCTGGCTGATCCCAAAGCCATTGATAAAGCGCATGCACTAAATGATACCGTGGCCGGCAATCCTGATGATTCATTTCTCGTCTATGCAGCCAAATCTGCCGCTGGTGGTTATCCTAATGACATTACTATTGAGCCCTACCCACAAAAGCTTGCTGACTATCTAAAGACCGACAACCGTGACGTTTGGACCTATGAGCTTAAGCTAACAGATGCTGAAATTCAGCAAATTATGCGTCATGTTTATGAGACCAAAGACTTAGAACTGCCTTATTATTTTACTTTAGATAACTGCGCCTCAGAGATTCTACGCTATATTGATGTGGTACGCCCTGAAGGCAACTTATTAGATGAATTTAAGCTGGCAGTGGTGCCCTCTGATGTGGTTCGATTGCTTAAAAAACAAGGCTTGATAACAAATCAAAGCTATTTTCCTGCAGACAAGACATTGGCACAGGCCAAACGCAATAACCCCCAAATAGAATTGCCCAAAAGCAGCATTGATGCGAATAATCGCCTGGTCCCCACACAATTAACCCCTGCTGATAATAACCCGCTAAATGGACATGAACTACAGCGCGTGATGATCGGTGCAGGTGCGCAAGATGACACAGGCTATCTGAGCTTGGCCTATCGCGGCGGATTTAATGACTTATTGGATCGGCCCAGTGGCTATCCACAAAATTTTCATTTAGAAGCAGGTTCTATTGCGCTTAGAGTGTATCAAGACCAAGAGCCACACAAAGGCGATCATAACCGAGTGGAGTTACAAGAGTTGGCCATTTTGCGTGGCCGCTCATTTAACCCGATCAATACCGCCCGCAGCGGCGACTCTAAGTTGTCAAGCTGGGGAGTTAACTTGCAAGCTACGCAAGTAAAAGATGGCTCTCAAGCCAAATTAGCGACTCATGACGATCCCGACGCCAGCCATCTGGTGGGCAGCTTTGCTTACGAGAAAGGGATATCTGCCGCCTTTGGGACACCAACAGCGGGCTCAGGTAAGCTACCGCCGCAATTGTGCTATGCCTTTGGCTCCGGCTTAGCACAAGTGGGTAAAGGCTTAAGTCGTGGCTACCGAGTGGGAGCAGGCGTGAATTTGGGCTGCCGCTATCAGCTCAATAGCAAGGCTAGGGTGGTGGGGGAGCTACAAATGCCATATTGGTATCACGGCGACTTAGATTCAGACAATCGTAGAAGTCATTATTGGCAGCCAATAGTTAGCTTAGGGGCGCAGTATGACTTGGCGAAGAACCAAGCGATTCGCCTGCAAGGCAGTTATCAGCTGCAAGATGATATTGAGGGCAGAGACGATATACAACTGGCGTATATCAAGCATTTTTAACACTTAAATACTGAGCATAGCAGTATGGATGTCACTTTATGGAAGCGGCCTAATGATCAATCCTACCTCACCCTCGAGTGCCATGCCGATATCGCATCAGTCATCAGCTTTGACCACAAACTATCCGTTACAGGCAGATAATGATCAATTAGATGAGCGGGCATGGCAAGACCCTGAGCTGTCTTTGCGTGATTTTGTGGCCGGTATCAGTCAACTTGCGGTGATGGGCGTGATTGAAACGACAGGTATTGCTGAAGCCATACACCGCGAAATCGTTTTGCGGCCATTAAGGCTATTGAATCACCGCTATGGCGACTTGTGGTATAAGGGCATTAGTGGGCGGGTGTATCAGGTGGTGAAGGGCATCACTTCAATCGTTGGTCACAGTTTGGCAATGGGTCTAAAGCAATACTGCCAGTTAATGCACCATACCAAGCCTCATCCTCTGCCAAACACGCTCAGTATGGTGGTGAATGTCATCAACGGAGTCATGGGCGATCATCTTGTTAGCAACAATAATCCGCTTGCTCTGCCGATGACCTTGTATGGCGTGGATAGCCATCACAAATATACCAAGCCAATACTCTCTAAGCGAACTGGTGCTGATGAAAGTCTTTCTAAACTCGGCAATACTACTCAAACCGTGTACACAAATCAGCGAATCAAAGGCCGTGTGGTTATTATCTTGCACGGCTTGTGTATGGGCTACATAAACTGGCAACCTGATGATGACGCGTCACTTGGGCGGCGAGTGATAAAGAACCTGCCTGCATCCACGGTATTTTACTTGAACTACAATACCGGTCAGCGCATATCGACAAATGGTCGTCAGTTCTCTCAACTGCTAGAAATGCTGATAACGCAATACCCTGATATCACTCAAATAGATCTAATCGGCCACAGCATGGGTGGTTTGGTATCGCGTAGCGCGCTGTATTATGGCAGTGAGCAACAGCACGACTGGGTGAACAAAGTACAAAAGTTAATCACACTCGGTTCGCCACATCATGGCGCCCTGCTTGAGCGCATTGGTGATGTGGTGCAGCAGAGTATTGGCAAGCTGCCCTTTGCTGGCTCGTTGGCCAAGCTTGGCGATATACGCAGCATGGGTATCATTGATTTGCGCCATGGCAGCGTGCGTGATGAAGACTGGCAATCGCTGCAAGCTCGCAGTGTGTTGCCGGACAGCGAGCGTCATGCAACCCCTCTACCACAGCATATCAAGGCTTACTTTTTGGCAGGCAGCTTGAGTGAGGAGGGGCAGGCTTCTAAAGTGAGTGATCTGCTGGGTGATGGGCTGGTAAATATCAACTCAGCCCTTGGTGAACATACCACCGAGCACACCTTAGCTGTTCCAAAAGAGCACAAAGCCGTCTTTTATGGCGTGGGCCATATGGCTTTGCTGTCTGATGAGCAGGTTTTGGATAAGACAGTTGAGTGGTTGGTGGAGGGTTAAGCTACTGAGTTAACACCCCTATGTTTAGCTTATATTCACCTGATCTTTTTATATTTCCGTCAGGCTTGATAATAACTTCAGTACCTACACCTACCCAACACATCTTATTCGTTGATGAGGTGAATCTTTGACTTTCCTCAGCAGGAGTACTTTGAAATAACCTAATACTTGCGGTTAAAGGGTTGTTGTCATTATCTCGTAAAATCACATTATTTATTATAGCAATACTGTTTGTTGAACTGGTGTCTGTGACACCAACCTGAGTCCCATTATTGGCTCGAAAAATACTTGGATTGCTTCTAAGGTAGTTTAATATGGCAGTGTATTGATTTCCAACAAGCAAGCTTCCTTCACATTGACTAGCGACAGGTATTCTTGTATAAAAATTGAACAGGCTAGGAGAGCCGAATGCCCCATCTCGATTAGGGTATCTTGCAGTAAGTTGATTGGTGTTTAAGCTATTGACTGTAAAACCAGATAGGTTAATACTACTATTAGATATAGAAGACTGCTGTATTGTAGAACCTCGAGATATAACTTGAGAGCCAGCGGTGACTAGTTCAGTGCTTCTAGGACTAAAAGAAAGCGCATTACTATCAAAACTTTGCTTACAAAAATATATAGCTTCGGGGTTACTGGTTGCCGAATTTACTTTAGATAGTTCGGCATCATTGGGGGAGTAAATAGCAGGACATGCCGCAAGCGCAGCTTGGCCGATAAAACCAGTGGTGGCTAGAATGGCCAATCTTAATGCCATTTTTTGGGTGTATGCAATGTTCATAACTTTCTCTTCATCGACCTATCTATAACATGTCTATAGCTTTGTCTTATTTAATCTGTTGGCGGCAACACAATCTGCATTACAAAGTCATTATCAATCACGACTTTCTGCTCTTGATAGCCTGGTGACTTTAAGATGTATGTCGCAGCGGGTAGCCCAAATACTTGGAAGTAACCAAAATTGCCAGAGACAATCGATTGGATCAGTTGATTGTCTTGATAAACACCTATTTCGACATCTTGTTTGGCATTAGCCAACTTACCTGATATCCCATACGTTCTTTGCAAATTAATCGGTACAGCGGTTGGTGAGTAGTTAGCTACACGGATACGCGGTGTGGGTAGCTCACTGGTGCTATACTCAAGCGGCAAATCTTTAGCATCCATGTTTAACGTGTATTCGCCGGCTCTAATATTACTAATCAAATACTGGCTGCTGGTATCACTAGATCCCAAAAGGCTGGCGTTTACTTTTTGATTGTCTAAAGTAAAGGTCATAGCTTCGCGGCCAATATTCGGCTCTGCAGGATGGGCAATATCAACAATCACACTACCTAGACTTTGGCGAGGATAGTTACCCAATTTTAAGTTTTGTTTGGGGGCTTTGAACATATCAAAAGACAGTCTGGCGTACAGATAGTTGTTTTGTGTCCAAGCGGGCAGTGACTTATCGCGTATCAATACATCGTCAATTAATAGGCCATCTAAGCGCTCTGTCGATATGGAGTCCACATATTTATGCTTATATCCAATACTAACGTTGACGCTATTTTGATGCGTCAACTGCCAGTCAGCCTGCCAACCGATTTGATTGTCATATAGGCTATAACCTAAGCTAAGCAGATTGCTAACCGTGCTTAGCGGGCTACCTCCACCCAATCCGATACCGTCAAAACGGTGATTGATATCACCTTGATAAAGAAGGTTACTATGGCCATGACGGTAACTAATAGATTGTCCTAAGCTGGTTTGGTCATTGAACTGGTGTCTTAGTGACAACGTATCACTGTCATTGTCACCAGAGAGTCCAACCGTATTTTGACCCACTCTATTATCATAACCTTGCCTGTTAATATCCTGCCAAGACAAGCGATAGTTATAACGATCGCCTCGAGTATCCCAGTTCAGTCCACCATTTAAAGCATTGCTAAACTGATGGTTAATGCCGGCATAGGCGTAGTAGCTCTCTGAATCTAAATTATTGGCAATGTCTTCGTAATATTGATTTAGAGTGATGTTGGTTCTGTTGGTTGGCTGATAGTTCAAAAATAACTGATGGCGCTCGTCACGTTGCGACCCTGCCACTGCCGAACTGGTATTATCGTATTCTCTGAGGTTGTATTGATAATTGGCCCACAGCTTTTCAAGATGATATTGCAATTGCGCTTGCCACAACTCTTGGTTTGGCGTATTTGCATAGCTTAGGTCAATGTTACTGCGTGTGGATGGGCTATAGTTTAGGCCGGTGTGCCAAGATACGGAGTCATCACTGTCACTGCTATTGTTTTGCAGGTTGGTATTCACACCACCGCGCACTGCCATACGGTTGTTTAAGCCATATTCTGCATAGACATGTGCTGCTGTTTCATGGTTGTCGTTTGAGTCACTATTAAACGCATTGCCCGCACGGCCAATACCTGCTTCAATAAGTAGCTCATTGGTAGCAGCATTGGTGCGGCGTTTGCCCAAAAATATAGGTCGAACCTCTAATGGCTGGCGAGCCAAAGGGTAGGCAAATATGGCAATTTCGACCAAGGTGTCAGTCAGGTTGAGCTGACTGACATCGAGGTTTAAAAACTCATAGCGTCCATCAAGACCAATTTGCACGCGTGCGACAGCGCGTCCATCGATGCGTAGCTCAGCAACACCGCCAGGCTCTCCAGTACCAATAATATGCTGATAATCTTGACTGGTGTTTTGCAATAAGCTGCTGCTGTTGTCATCAAAATAAGAAAGGTGTCGGCCAATATCACGATTACTATAGGCGATTAGGGCACCAGTAAACTCTGAGCCTGAGGTTTGAGCGCCTTGGCCTAATGAGTTGGGCTGGTTGATGCCCAGTCGAGTTGCTACTTTTTCGCCAGATTTTGCCCAATATAGGTTATCAATTTCCCAGTCTGATGGCAGGGTGCTAAAACCATCGACAGCGGTATCTTTAAATTTGTCGTTGTTGATGTTTTCTGAATGACTATCTATACCGACCGCTTTGGCGCCCCAAACCCCACCCAAACCATAACCAAAAGCACCAACATTGGCATAGATGTTGCGGTTGGTTGATTGGGGCTGATTGGGTGCGGTGCGGGTTTCTGAAACGTTTAATGAGCTATCAAAAGACAGACCAAGCAGACCGGCTTTACTAGGATAGTAGTCGATGGGCAGCTTTTCAGTGTTGTCTTTATTATTAGCAGCAGCGCCGTTGTTGATGCTTTCTGGTCGCCAGCCCATATTTAGGTTGATGGCCAGATTTGCCTGATTATAGTCAGCGGTGATACCAAGTTTTTTGAGGCTGCTGAGTGCCAAATACTCTTTATTGTCTTTTTTGATGACGTCATTTTCGGTAAGTTTCGCATCACCAATGGGGGTTTTTGCCAAATAGAGCGTGTTGGCTTTTGCGATTTGGTCGGTTTGATTATTCTGCGCAGAGGGCTCAAAGGTGACACCCGTCAAACGAATCAAATCATCTTTAGATAGAAAATAATAGGTATTTGCTTGAAGTGGACCAGTAGTTGTATTGTTTGCCGGAAGCTCACTAACGCGGGCATCATACAACATATCAACAGCGTCAACTTCTTGGCCGTTGATAAAAACACCAACCAAGCTGGGTTTGAGCTGTTCTGAGGCGGTGTTTGCATTGCTTGTGTTGCCGCTATTTGAAAGTGTTGCAGCAAAAGAAGTTAAGCCGAGGCTACCTACTGAGGACATAGCTGCCAGAATCATCAAGCGTAAAGTGGTTTGTTTGGTCATCATATCTGGCAAATACTGCTCAAAAACATCTAAAAAGCTGGCCTAAACATGAATGAATCATGGGGATAGGCGCTAGCAGAATGGTATCAACGGGTGTGCAAATGAATACTACTGTCGTTAACTCGTTAATTCATGAATAAATGGCAGTGATTATTCAATATTAATTTTATTCAACATTAATAAAGACAGGTAAGCCATAGCGTGATCCAATCTCTAACGTAACGCCTTTACCGTCTGCATCATAAGTTAATGATTTATCAACCTGCTGCTCAATAGATAGCATCGCAGCATGTTTGCCGGCTGAAAACTCTAGTGGCAAACGCATGGCCATACGTACCGTCTGATAGCCACCTGGTGCAATGGTGAACTCGGTTGGATTAATCAATGTCCAAGGCTTTAACGTTGTTTCACTCGGTTCGACAGGCTTGCCTGAGGCATCCATATCAACAAGGTTCAAACGAATTTTTTTCGGCTTGGTGCCATAGTTATAAAGCGTCAAAGACTGGTTGAGTCTTGAGGTGTTTTTGTTTGTTTTCAGCGACACGGTTTCATCAATGCGTGAGGGTGTTATGCCCAGCTGTGCTGGTGGCAAGTCCTTTTGTTTGTCTTGATTGACGACCATGCTGGTCTGACCGTTTGCATCTTTTGAGGTGTGAATAATCAATTCTGCATGGGCTGACTGTGCAATCAAAGAAGAGGCGAGAAGTACCGCTGAAGAGAATAAAGCCTGATGTACTGTATTAGAAGAGGGGGTGTTTTTCAGCATAGAGTGTCCTTGCTTTGAAAAATAATAAGACGAGAAGACTGCATATATAGACTGAGAACGATTCTAAAAAAGTATATAGTTGTATAAAGATAAAGGTCTATTCAAAAAAATACCAGCTATCAGCTGGTATTTTTTGATTATTGGGCTGATGGCTATAAACTAGACTTTCTAGTTACCAGTTAAAGTAAGTAAGAAAGTATCTGTTGTTGCTGCTGCTGCTGCACGACCAGTAGCACCGTGAGAGGTGTACTCTCCAGAATGATTGGCATTAGCTAAGTTAAGATTAAAGTCAATATCACCTAACACAGGAGTCCATCCCGATGGTATTTTAACTTCAGCGGTATTTTCATTAGTAAGGACTTGATTGGTAGACTTTAAAGTCGCAGCAGAAACAGCTATCGTAGATCCAGAAGCAGGGGTGCTAACGTTGGTAAGCGTAGGGTTTTTAGTCTCTACTTTTAAAGCAACAGGAGCACTTGATAGGCTACGTACTGCCCAAGCGTCTTTAAGGGTTACGTTGATTGTATTATTGCCATGTCGCTGAGTATGAGCTGAAGTAGCATTAACTTTGTCTCCAATAATCGAATAAGAGCTCGAGCCTATAGGAGCCACTAATTCACGAGTAGGCTCATCACCTACAACAAAGTTATCAGTATTGGTTAGCTTTAAATGTGCATCATCCCAGTGATATAGCACTAAAATCTCTGGCAAGGTAACACGGAAGTCAGTTGATCCACTGATAGACGCTGCTGAAGCAACAGAAGCGATAGATAAGGTAGCAGTAGCCAGTGCAATTTTAGAAAAAAGTTTCATATATATAGTTCCCTGGGGTTAAGCCAGTTTAAAAGTTTGGGGACCAGTGATACTTATTATGATTAATTGGAATCGATAGCGCAGGATGATTTTACTGAATCAAGCAAGAGTGTTACTGGTAGTCTGGAGGTTTAAAAGGTAAGCTATGTGGAGGATATGAGGTATTAGAGGGTTATATGATGCTCTATTAATCTATCTCTACATGTAATACCATCGATTATATTATGGCATTTAGATTTAATCAATGATTGTTTAGATGACTCGAATAATATTTTTGTAACTTAAATTAAAAGCACTATAAAAATCATTAAAAAAATAATATTAAAAGACTTAGCAGAATTAAAAGCTTAATCAAACAGTTATGATAATTGTTATAGACAATAAAAAACAGTTAAAAATATAATAAGGAAGCGAGAATGGAGAGTTTAACAAACACAGATTTAGCCAGTTCACAGACATCGAAATATCTCATTATAGGGCAGGGTGATATTGGTTTGGCAGTGACTAATGTGCTGGCTCAGCAGCAGCTTAAGGTTACGGGGTTGGCCAGAGGAGAGCTTCAGTCTTATGATTTGAATGAACAGGCGGACTACCTGCAAGCTGATGCGCTAACGCTAACGGCAGAGCAGCTTTATGCGTTTACCCATATTGCAATCATAGTGACCCCAGATGGCTATGAGACAAAAAACTATAAACATACTTATTTAGGTGTCGCCCAGCATGTTGCAAATTTAGCTGATCAACTACCAAAGCTTCAAAGGGTAGTGTTTATCTCATCCACCGGGGTGTATGGACAGGATAATGGTGAGTGGATAGATGACACCGTTGTCCCAGTAGCCCCCAAAAGAGAAGCCTCAAAATACATCTTGCAAGCTGAGCAGGCACTGCAGCAAGTATTTGCTGAGCGCGCGGTAATCATTCGTCCTAGTGGCATTTATGGTGAACAGCGCCTCATGCGTCTGCGTCAGGCAAAAGAGGCAGATAAAGCGCCAATGCCAGTGTCCGCTTGGACCAATCGTATTATGGATACAGACTTGGTGACCATTATTGTTAAAGTGCTCACTTTATCTGCATCTGAGCCTATAGCGCCTATGTACTTGGCAACAGACTATGCACCGGTGACCTCTTATGAGTTGATGGTTTGGCTGTGCAATAAACTTGGTACAACGCCGCCTGCAGTCTTAAGTGAGACAGATAAAGCGCAGGTAAGCGGCAAGCGCTTGCACAGTAACATTCCGCGCGATTGGCTGCAATATCCAGATTGGAAAAGCGGGTATATGCATATTCTACAAGCTATTGAGGCATAAAACGTTATAATAGTTATAATATATTACACGCTTTAAAAGAGCGTTTTTACGTTAAGCTTATCAGGAGGGCGTATGTCATCAATGGGAAACTCACAAGACGATGCGCAACAAGGCTCATCAGCAAGTAATAAGCCTAACTTAAATAGTAGTCGCAGTAATAGCCAAGACAGTCAGCCTCACCCTTTTATTCAAATATCGCGTTTGAGTGATAAGTTGCATCAGCCTTTTCAACAGGATAGGCATTTACGCGACTCTAATACCAATCATGTCCGCTCAGATGCGATGCAGGTATCTAACGCCCATACCTCTCATACTGGTACTCAAGCACACTCAGAGTCCTCTGCTCTCGATTGTACCGACTTATCAGAGTCATTGTCTGATTGTGAGTCTAAGACAGATACAGAGGTAGAGGCATATAATCAGATGGCGCACACCTTGCAGCAGCGTCAAATTAAGCACGCAGGAATCAGACATCCTAGCTTTAATGGCGATGCTATAGGATTAGATCCAGACCGCCCTTTGAGCGATATACCACATCCTGCCCCACGTTATCAGCAGGCGCTGCATCAATTGGTAGAGCGCACTCAGATACCGCGCCAATTATCAGAGTCTCAAAGAGAGGGTTCAAATGCTTCGATGTGGGCGCTCATTGCTTCACCTGAGTTGGCTTCGCATTTAGAGTTGCTGCAGTTGGGTGGTTTGATTAATTTGCCGGCTCATTTCTTCGAGCCTGTATTTGATACTGCCAGTGGCTCTGAGCAATCTGATCACTTAGAATCGGCCAATGTATCAGACACACAGCTGTTAGCGCCTTTAACTCAGATGAGCTTATTAGACATGGCCGATATCTACCAAGCGTGTCAACAGTATCCAGGCTTAACACGTTATGGGTTTAGGCACTCACATTGTAATGACGATCAGAATTGGGCAGGGCAGGCTGATAAGCAAAACCAAGGTGTCTGCTCATCAAAACTGTCTGCCTTGATGCCTGAGATGATTAATGATTTATTTGCCCCAAGCTGGGAGGTTATCTTATATCCTGAGCGCTTTGATAATGGGGTTGACAGCTTAACCACAGATATTTTGGCTTGCAGTGTCGCTGTGCACATTCTTAAGCAGTGCCGTCGTCAAGCGCATATTAATGATTACCTAACTGCCAAACAAATCTGTCAGCACATGCGCAGTTATGTGCTTAATCAATGTAATCTACATCCACAGTTTGCACAGCAGTACCGTCAAATTCGCTTGTTTGAAGGTCATGTGGTGGTGGCCGCCAGTTACCTATCTTTGCAGGTACAGCACGCCAAACAGCACCGCAAAACCGCGATCACCAATCAAAAGGGTGAGACCAGTCATAACTTAGGCCAGCCCATTTATCTTAACCTATGCAGCGATTGTGTCCTGTTTACTAGATACCCTAATATCAGTAACTATTACATTAATGGCTGGTCATAACCCTGACATTAAAAGGCGATTAAAGCTATAATACGCCGCTAATTGGCTTTATATATGACAGATTTTTGGCCTATCTTTTACCAAGCTTTGGCCTAACTTTAGCCTAAGTTTGGTTGGTGGCTTGATATAACGTCACTTTACTTTTTATTTATTTAAATAGGACTTTTCATGGCAGTTTCTCCTTCTATTTCTAATTTTTCTAGCAGTGCTTTTATTGAGCTTGCTTTGTCTAATGAAGTGTTAAAGTTTGGTGAATATGTGCTTAAATCAGGCCGTATTAGTCCTTATTTCTTTAATGCAGGTTTACTGTCCACAGGAGAGATGTTGTCATTATTGGCCAATGGTTATGCCGAAGCTTTAGCTCAGCAAGTAAAGGTGTCGGGTAGCGATGAGCTGGTTATCTTTGGCGCCGCTTATAAAGGCATTCCTTTTGTGGCAGCCACTGCACAAGCCCTATGGAATAATCATGGCATTAACGCACACTGGGGTTACAATCGTAAAGAGGCCAAAGATCATGGTGAAGGCGGCAACTTAGTGGGTGCAGATGTGAATGGCAAAGCGGTATGGGTGCTAGATGATGTCATCACTGCTGGCACAGCAATGCGAGAGGTTGTCGATATTTTGGATGCTGCCGGTGCCACAGTGGCCGGTATTCTTGTGGCGCTTGATCGCAAAGAGCGTGGCCAAAATGAGCAATCTGCGATTCAAGAGCTGGCAGAGAACTTAAAAGTTCCTGTACAAGCTTTGGTTAATATAGATGATATTATTGATTATGTGGCCAAAAAGGGTGAGGAAACGCAGTTGGCCAAAATGCGTCATTACCGTGAGCAGTACGGCGTATAAACGGAGTGGGGCTTAAGTCAGCTAGACTTGTAAAAATGACGCCTAGCCATCACCCTAACTATAATCATCTTATCTTTGTCAGTTGCTGACAGTCATAACGGAGTGAATTACCATGAGTCAACATAGCGCCCAAAAACCACTGAATATTTTAGTGGTGATGGATCCAATCGAAACGGTGAACTATAAAAAAGACTCAACATTAGCCATGATGTGGTCTGCCAGTGATCGAGGACATGGTTTGGGGTATTGTCAAATTCATGACTTATGGCTGGATAAGGGCGAGTTAAAAGTAGATGCGCAAGCGGTCACGGTTCGCCGTGACCCTAACGATTTTTACAGTTTAGCGGATAAGGTAACTCAGCCAATTACTGATTATGATGTCATCTTAATGCGTAAAGACCCGCCATTTAACATGCGCTTTTTATACAGCACTTATATGTTAGATCATGCCAAGGCAGCGGGGGTATTGGTGGTCAATGACCCTCAAGCGATTCGCGACTGTAACGAGAAGCTTTTTGCCACCTGGTTTAGCGACTTAATGAGTCCCACCATAGTGACCAGCAAGCAGCAGCATATTCGCAAGTTTATCCAAGAGCATCAAGATGTTATTGTAAAGCCTTTAGATGGTATGGGCGGTACCGGTATCTTTAGATTGACGCAAGACAGTCCCAATATTGGCGCCACGCTTGAGATGCTTACTGAACTTGAGACTTTACCGATTATGGCGCAGCGTTATTTGCCAGAAATTAAGCAGGGCGATAAGCGAGTGTTGATTGTTGATGGTGAAATTGTTCCCTTTAGTCTGGCGCGCATCCCCACAAAAGGCGAAACCCGCGGCAACCTAGCTGCCGGTGGACAGGGTGTGGCTATGCCAGTGACTGAGCAGGAGATGGCTGTGGCCAAAAAGGTGGCGCCTATTGTTAAGCAAAAAGGCTTGATGTTTGTTGGTCTAGATTTGATCGGGGCCAGAATTACAGAGATTAACGTCACCAGCCCCACCTGTGTACGCGAAATTAACGACCAATGTGGTACCGATATCGCGACCGATTTAATTATCGCCATTGAGAAAAAATGCACTCAACATTCATAACTGGGATGGGCATAAGTAGAGGGGATAGCCATAATATGGCAATACTCTGTTAATTATTCTTACAAAATAATTAAATATTTTATCGTTAGTAGGGTGGTTATTTGTTACACTCTACGCTACGATGAATAAAGTGAGTGTGACTCACTTTGGATTAATTGCACATAACACAAGGATGTAATATGAGTACCTTTGCAAAATCACTTATACTTAGCGCCGGTTTGGCTTTCGCTTTTAGCGCTAGCGCTGCGGACCAATTAAATAACACTCAGTGGACGACTTATAACGATAAGGGTCAGCCAGATTCTGTATTAAAATTTACCGAATCAAATGGTAAGATTTCTGCAAAAATTGTGAAGTTGTTAGACCCCCGCGCCCAAGGCAGAACGGTGTGCGATGTATGCCGCGGCAAATTCAAAGACAAATCTTTAATAGGCGCGACTGTGCTTTGGGATTTAAAAGCAGATCCAAACAACCCTAATAAATATGTCGGTGGCAGCGGTATTGAGCCTGAAACAGGCATGACTTTTTCAGGTAAAGGTGAGCTTAAAGGGGATACTTTGGAGCTTAGAGGCTATAAAGGCATATCACTACTGGGCAAAACACGTGTGTTAAAGCGTCGTTAGTCTTAGCAGGTTCACTCTCAATGAGACTCAATGAATGAGAGTAACTGTGTAAAATGCATGAATTGGCTATGAAATGAGGTGATTCATATCCCACCTACTTTCATAGTACTCATTTTAATAATAAAATATAGACCATCTTAAAGGCCAAGCTGTGAAAAACATCACAGCTTGGCTTTTGTGTATTCGATGTTTTGTGGGAAAACTCATTTTGAGGCATAGATTGTCCTACAGCATCTAAACAGTTGTTTACTTTGTTGTAAGATAGGCGGGTATAACTTAGGTAGGTCATCGCCTAAGCCTGTTATTTATGCTATGATTTTTCAACTTTTATCTGTACCTATTTTTAGCTAAAAATTAGGAGAACCATTCGTGTCTGAGTCTGCTGCTGTACAAACCTCCGCACCAACATCCCCATCGACAAGCTCTTCGGTAAAGACTCCTAAAGTATTAATGATGGCAGCGGGCACAGGCGGCCATGTATTTCCTGCATTGGCAGTGGCAGAAGAATTGACCCGACGCGGCGCAGAAGTACACTGGTTAGGTACGCCGCATGGCATGGAGAACGACTTGGTTCGACCTGTGGGCTATACTTTTCATACCATCGATATGCAAGGCCTGCGTGGCAAAGGTGTGGGTAGACTCTTAAAAATGCCGTTTACTCTATCGCAGGCAATGCTGGCGAGTATCAAGGTCATCAAAAGCAATCAGATTGATGTGGTGGTCGGCTTTGGCGGTTATGTCAGTGCCCCAGGAGGTCTGGCTGCAAAAGCCACCGGAACACCGCTTATTATTCATGAGCAAAATGCCATCGCTGGCATGAGTAATCGCTACTTGGCCAAGATTGCTACCAAGGTGTTACAAGCCTTTCCTAACACGTTTGGTGATAGTGACAGCGCCGAAAATCCTAAGCTTGAAACCGTGGGTAACCCGGTGCGTGAAGCGATTTGTGAGATTGAGCCGCCTGAGAAGCGTTATGATCTTAATGATGAGAGCCCGCTTAAGCTTTTGGTGGTTGGGGGGTCTTTGGGTGCCGAGGCATTAAATCGTACGGTCCCTGCTGCCTTGGCTCAGATAGATAAGCCGATTGCAGTCCATCATCAATGTGGCCGTAATAATTTGGACAGCACCCAAGGCTATTATCAAGCGGTGGATAGAGCTGTGCATACGGTCACGGTTAAACCCTTTATCGACGACATGGCCGCAGCGTATGCTTGGGCGGATGTGATTGTTTGCCGAGCGGGGGCGCTGACGGTGACTGAAATTCAAAATGTGGGACTGTCAGCCATCTTTGTACCTCTGCCACATGCCGTCGATGACCATCAAACTGCTAATGCCCGCTCGTTGGCTATTGAGGATGCCGCCTATTTAATCCCGCAAAGTAAGCTGACGCCTGAATATCTAGCACAGACACTACTGGACTTAGACCGTGAGAAGTGTCAGAGCATGGCCAAAAAAGGCAAAGCCTTGGCCAATCCAGGATCAACTGTGGTGACGGCAGACTTTGTGTGGGAGCAAGCCATTCGCTAATGAGTTGCTTTGCATCGGCGATATTTAGCGTACTTGTAACGGTTAGGCTCAAGTTACTACAAAACTTATGCTATTACCGTAAAACCTATTTTAAACGGTATTTAGCTCATTACTAGGTAGCTATTATTTCTACCAAATATTTATTGTCATTTTTTATTGAAAGAGAACCCTATGTCAAAATCAGCCCTGCCAAAAAGATTAATCGAAATTCCAGAAATGCGCCGCATTAAAAGCATTCACTTTATCGGCGTGGGTGGTGCAGGGATGTGCGGGATTGCTGAGGTAATGAAAAACCAAGGCTATGGTGTTAGTGGCTCAGACATTAAAGAAAGTCCGGTAACCAAGCGCTTACAAAGCTTGGGAATTGAAGTATTTATCGGTCATGACTCAAAAAATATTGCCAATGCCGACGTGGTCGTGGTCTCTTCTGCCATTGATCGCGAGAATCCTGAGATTCAGGCTGCTCTAAAGGCACAATTACCCGTGGTACGCCGTGCTGATATGCTGGGTGAATTAATGCGTTATCGTCATGGCATCGCCGTGGCCGGTGCCCATGGTAAGACGACAACCACGAGCTTGCTGACCATGATGATGACAGAGGCTGGGTTTGATCCTACGTATGTTATCGGCGGTAAACTTAATGCTTCAGGAAAAAATGCTTCACTGGGTGAAAGCCGCTATTTAATTGCAGAAGCTGATGAGTCAGATGCTTCATTTTTGACCCTGCATCCTATGGCTGCTATTGTGACCAATATTGACCAAGATCATATGGATACTTATGGTAATAGCTTTGATAAATTAAAAGCCGCTTACATCCAGTTTTTACAAAATATGCCGTTTTATGGTCTGGCTGTGGTCTGCGGTGATGATAAAGAGCTGTTCGATATGATTGATGATATTGGTCGCCCAGTATTAACTTTCGGCTTAGAGCCGCACAACAATGTGCAGGCCACCAATGTACGTGTTGATGGCACTAAAACTCACTTCACCGTGCTGCGTAAAGACCGCGAGCCATTGGAATTAACGTTAAACATTCCAGGGCAACACAACGTACTTAACGCCTTAGCTGCCATTACTATGGCCACCGATGAGGGGGTGAATGATGACGCTATTAAACGGGCGTTGGCAAAGTTTGCTGGGGTAGGTCGCCGCTTTGAGCAGCAAGCTTGCGTGGCCAAAGATGACGGTGATGTTTTATTAATTGATGATTATGGTCATCATCCAGTAGAGGTGGCAGCGACTATTAAAGCGGCGCGCGCCAGTTATCCTGAGCGCCGTTTGGTGATGTTATTCCAGCCGCACCGTTACAGCCGTACTCGTGATTGTTATGATGACTTTGTGGCGGTATTATCGCAGGTGGATGTGCTGCTATTGCTGGATGTGTATAGTGCCGGTGAAGCGCCAATTGTGGGCGCTGATACCAAGTCATTGGCTCGTAGTATCCGCTTGCGCGGTGAAGTTGAGCCGGTTGTGGTGGATAAAGATGAGCTGGCCCCTGTGATGCAGCGGGTGCTACAAGCGGGTGATATGCTTATTACCCAAGGCGCAGGCAACGTAGGTCAGCTAAGCCAACAATTAGCGGCCAATAACCTGTATCTTTAAGCCAACACTAATCCTTGAAGATTATGATTAGTGTTTGAAGTAATTTTTATCTATACTATTTACGTTGTGACTAAGCTGACTGGTCTTATTGGCCTTGCTGGGTGTCACGGCTTTGATTATTGACCCTTTTTACCATTTAAGATGCCCATGACTATGACTCAATCTGCTACCAACCCAACTGCAACCCCTGTATCTGCTACCAAAGCTTCTGCTAACGCCGCCACGACTCAAGATCCAAGCATCTTTGGTAAAGTCGCCGTGGTCTTTGGGGGTAATAGCAATGAGCGAGCAGTGTCATTAGACAGTGGCAATGCGGTATTACAGGCGCTACAGTCACAGGGTATCGATGCCACTCATTTTGATCCTAAAGACCAAGATGTGACTGAATTAAAAAATTACGACCGTGTATTTAATGTGCTACATGGCCGCGGCGGTGAAGATGGTCAGTTACAAGGCCTGCTAGATTGGCTGGGTCTACCCCAGACAGGATCCGGTGTTTTGGCATCAGCGATTGGTATGGACAAAGTACGTACTAAGCAATTGTGGCACGGCTGTGGATTATCTACTGCGCCTTTTGCAGTATTGGGCGCTGACACAGACTGGCAGCAAATCGTTAATACTTTGGGTCTGCCTTTAATTGTAAAGCCAGTGCATGAAGGCTCAAGTATTGGTATGAGCAAGGTGAATACGTTAGATGAGCTGCCAAAAGCCTATGAAGTGGCAGCAGGGTGTGGTGATGTGGTGATGGCAGAAAAATGGATTACTGGCCGTGAGTTTACCATCGTTATTATCGATGATGAGGCTTATCCAGTTATTCGCCTGCAGCCTGCAGACATCTCCAATTTCTACGATTATGAGGCCAAATACAATCGTAACGATACTCAGTACCATATTCCTTGTGGCTTAAGCGCAGAAGAAGAAGCACATTTACAGGCACTAAGCTTGGCGGCATTTAAGGCAGTAGACGCCAAAGGCTGGGGCCGTATTGATGCTATGCAAGACGAAGAAGGTAACTTTTGGCTATTAGAGATTAATACCGTACCTGGTATGACCAGTCACAGCTTAGTACCTATGGCAGCTAAAGCACGTGGGATGAATTTTGAACAGCTATGTTGGCATATCTTAGCCCAGACTCTGTAAGGGTTAACAGGGCTAGTGTGGTTAAATAATCAGATAAATAAGGCAAGGCTAACCACCACGCGGATCTGATTAAAACACACCCATTTAAACCCAAAACCAATTAAAAATATGTATTTTTAGACCCAAATAGCCCTATGAGATATTGCATTATTTCTCATATGGTTTTTTCTGTCATAAATTGATACATGCTCACTAAACATAGGCGCTATCGCTACTTCAGCAAATGCGTTACAATTATAAGTTATTAGACAAAATGGACACGATGGCTGCCTCTGTGAATAAAACTTCGCTGAATTTAAGTAAATTTTTATCTGCAAAAGTGTGGATAGCTATCGCGGTAGTGTTGTTTGTTGTCATATTTGTTTTGGTGGCCAATAGGGTGTATCACTCTCAGCCTGCCAAAGTGGTGGTAAACGCCAAAAATCTAGATGCCGCTCAGTACCAAAAGCTTAATACCGCTATGAGCAAAAAACAGGCTGGTAGCTTTTTTACCGCAGTATTGCCTGAGCTTAAAGACAGTGTGATGCAGCAAGATTGGATTAGCCAAGTAGACATTGAGCGCAAATGGGGTGAAGGAATTGTTATCACCGCCTTACCACGTGAGCCGATAGCTAAATTTGGCAGTGAACACTTAATAGATTCGCAAGGCAAAGTATTTAAGCCTGTGAGCGAATCTGAATTGTCTCAAGATGGACTTATTATGCTGCAAGGAGATGCTGAGCAATCCTCCTTAATTATGCAGCAAATGCAGCAAGTCAACCAGTGGTTTGCCCCTTTAAAAATGCAAGTGGATGATCTGGTGTTAACACCGCGCATGACTTGGGCAATTCGCTTTAATAATGGCATGCGTATTATTGTCGATAACGAGCACACCTCACAAAAGCTTATGAATCTTAGCCAATTGCTTCAAAACCAGTTGGCAGATAAACGTGGTCAAATACAGGCAGTAGATTTGCGTTATAAAAATGGCTTTGTGATTGATTGGAAAAAAGACTCAGTACCTGATAAAGTTGAAATGAATCAAAGAAGTGATACTCAAAAGATGGCAAGTACGCAAAAAGCCACCAGTAGTACAAGTGAACAGAACAAAAATACCAACAGTTCAAGCTTAGCTAATGAGCCGCAAGCAGCAGCTTCTCGTCCAAGCAGCCAACAAACCAACTAAAGAGCGCATTTGATTCTGCCGCAAAGCATAGGCGATGCCCGTTTATTGATAAGTTGTTTTTATAGCACCTCTAGCTGCTGCGTATAGTGTGTTACCGTGATAAGCGCTAAGCTTGTCTTGGCCAATAAACGCTCAGTTAGATATAAAATAAAAGAAAGATGGTGGATACATGGCTGGCAAAGGATAGGGCAGTAATAGCAGGAAATAATAAAGGGTACTTAAGGCCAGTCTGCTTAAGGATAAGCCCAGACGAATTAATAACCAAACAACTTAATCTAACCTTACTGTTTTTTGTAGGATACAGCGTATAACCAAATACTCTAAACTCCTAACAGTACCTATATGTTCTAAACTTATGAGTAAATCTGAAAATCTTCTCGCCGTTATTCATCTAAGCGCCACTGCAGTGTATGTAGTCGTTGGTAATGTGATTTCTGCAAAAGAAATTCGCATTAAAGGGGTGGGTGAGGTATTTACCAATGATTTTCAGCAAGGTCAGATTACCCACTTTGATCGTTTAAAAAGCTCTATCCGTCAGGCCATTATCCAAGCTGAGGAAATGGCCAATTGTCGTATCCATAGTGTTTGGCTTACCTTATCGACTCCTGAATTATTAAGCCATAATGGCTTTGGTGTGGTGGATTTAGACAGTGGCGTGGTCGAAACCCAACACATTGTTAATGCGTTAACCTTAGCCAAAGCCAGTGTGCTACCCAATACCCATTATTTAATGCATTATTGCCAACAAGGCATCTTCCTTGAAAATCAAGAAAAGATGGTAGATGATGCCATTGGTATGTATGCAAACAAAGTCACTGTGATGTATCATTTAATGATGATGCCGGTGAGCAGCCGACAAAATATTCAAAAACTAATTCAAGCCTGTGATGTGAGCATTGACCATATGTTGTTCGATGCGGTATCAAGTGCTGAATATGGTCTGATGCCAGACGAACGTGAGCAAGGGGTGTGTTTGATCGATATCGGCGCAAGTACAACCAGTATTTGTGTTTATCGTGAAAATAAATTAATTTTTACCCACTGTATCGCTGATGGCGGTAATAACGTCACCATGGATATTTCAGCTGAGCTCAATATCACCATGATGGAGGCTGAAAGACTCAAAATTGAAAAAGGGACTGTGGATACGCGTGATATAGACCCTTCTCGTTTTGAGACGTTTGCTCGTGTGGGTAGTATGAATGATGAGGTAACGGTTAATATCTTACAGTTGGCCCAAATCATTGAAGCCCGTTATATCGAGCTTTATAAAGCGCTATTTCAAAAGCTTTCAGATGCCGGCTTACTCGACTACCTACAACGTGGTGTGGTATTAACCGGGGGTGGCAGTCAAGTCAAAGGTATGGTACGTTTCTCAAAACGCTTGCTTGAGATGCCGGTAGTGCTGACCACGCCGCATGAGGCAATTTCCGCTTACAACTATTTTGATAGTCATGATGAGAAGTTTAAAGAGCTCAATGCAAGAGTGGAGCAGCGCTCGCTACAAACTGCTTTTGGCGCGTTGTTATACAGTCAAAGCGAGCAGTTTAAACACAGCGAAAGAAGCTCTCCTGAAGCGTTAGAGGTTGATAAGCCCAATTCATTTAGCAGAATTAGACACAGTTTGAATAACTTTTTTAAAAACCTTATATAATTTAATTTTCATATTTGACAGTCATCACTTAGTTAATACATATAAAAATTAACTAAAAAAGGTGACCCCAAGGAGTGATAATGTCTAAGTACACAATGGCTACTAATAGCCACGATTTAAATAATGGCCAAGCTCGTTTTACAGTATTTGGCGTTGGCGGTGGCGGCGGTAACGCGGTTGAACATATGGTTCAACAAGGCGTTAAAGGGGTTACCTTTGTTTGTGCCAATACTGATAAGCAAGCCTTAGACAGACTAACTGCTGATAACAAACTACAATTAGGTGCCAATACCAACCGTGGTCTAGGCGCAGGTGCTAACCCTGAAGTGGGTCGTGAAGCCGCTGAGCAAGAAGAGGAGTCTATCCGTAAACTGCTTGAAGACTCAGACATGGTATTTATTACTGCTGGTATGGGCGGTGGTACGGGTACGGGTGCGGCCCCTGTTGTGGCGCGTATTGCCAAAGAGATGGAAATCTTAACGGTCGGCGTAGTAACCACACCCTTTAAATTTGAAGGCGGCAAACGTATTAAAGCGGCCAAAGCCGGTATCGATCAGTTATCAAACTTTGTAGATTCTATCATTACCATTCCAAACGATAAGCTATTAAAGGTGTATGGCAACATCTCAATGCAAGATGCTTTTAAAAAGGCGGACGATGTATTGATGCATGCAGTACAAGGTATCGCCCAGACCATCTCAAGCGAAGGTGTGATCAACATTGACTTTAATGATATCCGCACTGCTATGACCGCCAAAGGTCATGCTATGATGGGTATTGGCCGCGCCAGTGGCGAAGATCGTGCCCGTCAAGCGACTGAAAAAGCCATTCGCTCACCACTACTTGATAATTTATTGTTAGAAAATGCCAAAGGTCTTATCGTAAACGTTGTGTCTTCTGAATCAGTGACTTTAGATGAGCTAAATCAGATCACTGAAGTGGTTAACGATATTACCGATATAGAAGATGCCAATATCTTTATTGGTACAGTCATTGATGAGAAGCTAGGTGAAGACTTACATGTCACGGTGATCGCTACAGGTCTGACCTTAGATGAAAGCCAAGATGAGCGTAAGCCTATGCTGTCTGCCAATAGCAATCAAACCGTTGATCCTAGTGTACACACCAGCGCGTTTAACAGCCATCAAAAAGCGGCTCAGTCTCAAGCCTATCCGGCACAGGCACCTGCAGGTAGTTCTTCAGCTCCGCAGCAGCCTGCAGCGACTAAAACCAATAGCATCCAAGACTATCTAAAGCGTCAACAAAACCGTTAATAACTTAACAATAAAATTGTACCTGCTATTAAAAAGCCAAGCCAATGCTTGGCTTTTTTTATGCCTATCTTTTGTGAAATTAACCACAAATACCTAGGATATAAGGTAATATTATTGAGCGACTGTGCTAGAATTCTTTTTATTTTGCTCGTTAATGACAGCAACTCATTGACGACAGCAATAAGGTACCGGCTTTATGAAACAACGCACCTTAAAACAGCCCATAACTGTCGTTGGGATAGGACTACATAGCGGTCAAGATGTCACCTTAACCTTGCAGCCTAGTGAGGTAAATACGGGGATTAGATTTTTGCGCACCGATATTGAGGATGCTCCCTTGATAGCGGCCGATGCATTTTTGGTGACAGACACGGTCATGTCCTCTAATCTGATGGTAAATGGCATAAAAATTGGCACAGTCGAGCACCTATTAAGTGCTTTGGCAGGCTTTGGTATAGATAACCTACTGATTAAGGTGTCTGATGCTGAGCTTCCTATTATGGATGGCAGTGCTGCCAATTACGTCACCTTATTACTCGAGGCAGGTATAGAGGAGCAAGCCGCTCCTAAGCAGTTTATGAAAATATTAAAACCTGTCAAAGTAGTCGAGGGAGATAAGTGGGCACAACTTGAGCCTTACGACGGCTTTAGCTTAGATTTTGAAATTGACTTTAATCATCCTGGTATTCCAAAAGATACCCAGCGCTATCGCTTTGAATTCTCCTTGCATAACTATATCGAGAATGTGGGCAATGCTCGAACCTTTGGATTTATGCGAGATATTGAGCATCTGCAGAAGAATAATCTGGCGCTAGGCGGCAGTTTGGACAATGCAATTGTGCTTGATGATAACGGCATTATGAACAAAGAGGGCCTAAGACATCAAGAAGAGTTCGTGCGTCATAAGATTTTAGATGCTATTGGTGATTTATATTTGGCTAAATACAGTCTGATTGGCGGTTTTTCTGCTTACAAATCTGGTCATGCATTGAACAATAAGCTCATTAGAGAGGTATATAATGACCCCAATAACTTTGAAATTGTAACAATTTATGACACATCTTCAGTGGCGAGAGCTTATGAAATTTAAATTTCAAGTAAAATCTTCAATAATTTTTAGATTTTCTGGTCGTTTTTTTAGATTTTAAGCAACAATATGGAAATATAAAAAAAGGTGAAACTCAGGTTTCACCTTTTTTTGTGTCTAAATAAGAAATACTTTCATAATCCAAACATATTCAATACTTACAGCCTAATTATTAAAGTGTATCTCATGATGAAAAAGTGGATTTATTTAGGATAATTGATGAATTGGTTTTAAAAACTAAACGTTATATACCAAGAAAACGACATCAAGTTACATAATAAAACATTTTAGAGACTATTTAGTTAGGTTTTGCGAGACGCTTTAGAGAGTTTTTGAGGCGCTCGTCTTTAATGACATGCTCTAAAGTGTGTGTTATAGTTCTTCTCGTTGTTTCGGTCAGGCCATGATTAACGTGGCTTGAGCCCTTATTAGCAATTAAGTTCGATTGATTTGAATGCGGTTTTGAGTGATCATGATTTTCATTTAAATGATTAATTGAAGCAGGGTAAGTAACGATTACATCTATATTCTTTAGTACGCTGAATGTAAGAGATTGTTCTTTAAGTATATGAATTAGGTTGTTTGACTGGTATCGAAGATGATTTGCTGCAGTTTGAGACTGTACAGAGAGCACCAAGTGCCCCTCTTCGAATTTAACCACCCACAGAGTGTCTAATATCTCTTGGGGGAGGCCAGAGTCAAATAATACCTTAATCTCTTGAGTTATTTTGTTCAGCTCAGAGCATTTATCCCGTAAAAAGCGCGGCAAGGCAGACGCTGCAGACTTTTGATGATCAATGCGATTTGCTAAGTGATTGGGTTTTAATGGGTTTTGCATCGCAGGCCTCAGACTTAATTTTAGATGGCGTTATAACTGACTATATGAATAGCATAAACGGTTGCTAGGTCTAAATACAGACTGTTTCGATAGGTCGTTTGTTTTACGTTTATTTATTAAATGAAGATTAGAAGACTATTTGACAGGTAGGTTGAATAGTACATTAAAAAGATTAATTCTGGGAGCGTTATGAAAAAGTCACTTATTATTTTGTCGTTAATGGGGCTAAGTGCCACACAAGTAAATGCCACGGTTCAACAGACTTTTGAACCATCTGCAAGCTCTTCATTAGCTTCAGTTAATAATACACCTATCAAGAGAGTCTCAGTTTACTCAAACATTAGTGGAAATAGTGCAAGTATCGGTCAGATTGAATCTTTATCCAGTCAAGCAAGTCAAAAGAGCGATGAGTTAGCTCAGCTTGCTAGACAATTAGAAAGTAAGTATTCAGCGACCACATTTGCCACCACAGCCAATAGTCCTATTCGCTCAGCAGCTCGTATCGATAGTTCAGCACCACCCGCGCTAGCCGCAGCTCGTGCTGCCCGTGCCGCTCATTCAAGAACTCAAGGTTTATGTGCTCGCTACGTACGTCAAGCATTACAAGCTGCAGGTTATAGCTTCACCCCCAATGCCTCAGCTTATCAATACGCTACTCGTGGCACTCTAGCAGAAGCTGGCTTCGTTAAAATCAGCAATGACGCGCCACCACAAGTCGGTGACGTAGTGGTGTACAACCGCTCATCTAAGCACCCACATGGCCACATTCAAATTTTTGATGGTAACACTTGGGTATCAGATTTTATTCAGCCTAGAAAAAACCCTTATAGCGACGCCTATTCATATACCACATGGCGCGATGCCCGTTATACAAACGATGCATCAAACGAAGGTATCTACTTAGCAATGGATTAAGCCTAAGCTTGATAGATTATGGCAATGTATTTAGACATCAAAGCTCAGCAGCAAGCTGAGTTTTTTTGTGCCGGCAGTTTATGACATTTATGGTTGATATCAATATGGTTGATGTCAAAGCGGCTAACCCTTCTAACAGCATTGGCTACTCACAAAAAAAGGCCGCTCATACAGAGCGGCCTTTTTAACTTGGCATAACAGCTTTTAAATAAAGCCAATAAGCCTTTGAAGACTAGTCGCTGTAGCGGCTTAGATTTGACAGCTTAGGATTGGCATTAGGGTTACGACGAAGTAATAGCGCCATACGGCCGATGCTGTGGATAAGCTGAGCGCCAGTTTTGGCGGCTAAGTCATCACTAAAAGCGTCACGTTCTTCTTTGGTGCCTGGTGGGGTTTTGATTTTGATCAGTTCATGATCGTTTAAGGCACGCTCTAATTCTTCTAGTACTGATTCGGTTAAGCCTTTGTTACCGATAGTGACCACGGGCTTAAGCTCATGACCAATGCCTTTTAGGCGGCGAACTTCAGTGCTATCTAGGGTTTTGCGTGTGTTTTTTGCAGTGCTCATAATGTCTCAGTATTAATTATTAGGCCTAACTATGCCAGCCTTGAAAAATGTACGTGATAAAAAGACAAACCGATAATTTAGTCATCTAAAGGCTTATCTCAACCGCTGCCATTATAAAGAAAGTTGACTGCGCTTGCATGATTAGATTGTCTCAAAAATTGAAATTGCCATAAACTCTTTGTATTAACTCTTTGCATTTTATAAAAATAGCGAAGTTAAGTCAGAGTGAGCCTTAGGCCACAGTGAGGATAACTCGCTGATATCAATCAAGGTCAAAACGATCAGCAATGAAGGATTAACTGCTAGCCATCCGCCCAGTTAGCCCCTTTATTGGGGCAAATAATGCTAGAATTAAGATTAAAATTTAGTTATGAATTGTCTGAAAATATAGTGAGGATATTTTGGCGACACGTATTACCAATAAAGGCCTATCAAAAAGCAGTAAGGCTTGGATGAAAGAGCATTTGGATGACCATTATGTGCAATTGGCGCAAAAAGAGGGTTACCGCGCTCGCGCTGCCTATAAACTATTGGAAATCAACGAAAAAACCAATCTCATTAAAAAAGGGATGACGGTGGTTGATTTGGGCAGTGCCCCTGGCAGCTGGTCACAGGTGGCAGGCAGACTGGTAGGGGATGATGGCATACTCATCGCTTCAGACATCTTACCGATGGATGCCTTAGAGAATGTCACCTTTATTCAAGGTGACTTCAGAGAGGAGGCCGTGTTTGATCGCTTGATGAGTGAAGTGGGTGACAGACAGGTAGATGTGGTGTTATCTGATATGG
Organism: Psychrobacter sp. YP14; assembly: GCF_003209315.1. Taxonomy (NCBI): domain Bacteria; kingdom Pseudomonadati; phylum Pseudomonadota; class Gammaproteobacteria; order Moraxellales; family Moraxellaceae; genus Psychrobacter; species Psychrobacter sp. YP14. Next base: position 632,286 of record NZ_CP029789.1, read on the forward strand.
CACCCAATACGTCAGGGCATACCGCCGTAGATCAGCCACGTATGATTTACCTGTGTGAGCTGGCAGTAGACTTTGCTTTGCGCGTACTGCCAAAAGGTGGGTCGTTGGTAATGAAGGTATTCCAAGGCGAGGGTGAGCAGCAATTACGCCAGCAGCTACAGTCTCAGTTTTCAAAAGTTCGCACCATTAAGCCTGCCGCTTCCCGTCCGCGCTCAAAAGAGGTGTTTTGGGTAGCTACCAAATAAAGCGGTATGGCGCTGAGCGTTGCTTATGATGCGCATAATCCCATTCACACCGACAACAGATAATCAACACAGCAGCTAATATTTAGACTTTATTGATGCAGCAGGTGGATAATTATCTGTTTTATGCTTGATAAATACTTATACTGACCTAATAAAGGTAGGTAGAAGCAACGGTTTGCTAAAACATATAGTTTAACTCAGCTAAATTTTGGTCAAGTATTATAAAAATGTAAATGACGTAATTTAACTCAATGTAAGTCAGATGTATTGAAACTGCTCAATCTTAAAGCGGGTTATGTCTTAACAGTAATCCACTATTAACCGATTTGAGTAGAACGTTTTAGCTAAAAAACCTTGATTTTATTACTTTTATTTTAACCAAAATCGTGTCATCTGACATAAGGTTAAGCGGGTGTATTAACAAGGTGACGGGCCGTCATTGTTTTTCTGCCTCATGCTATAATGCTAGATTAGGCAGAATTTTGAACACATCAACAAGTAAGGGATGGTATAGCTTGTGAGCGACATGGTAAAAAATACCTTATTGTGGCTAGTTGTTATCGGCGTATTAGTGCTGGTATTTAGCAACTTTGATAGCAGTAATGAGCCTGATACGCTCAATTACTCTGAGTTTGTAACTCAAGTCACTGAGGACCAAATAAAAAGCGTCAAGATCGACGGTGAACAAATCACTGGCGAAAAAGTCAACGGCTCGGAGTTCGAGACCGTTCTTCCTGCAGTGGCGGACGCAGAGTTAATGCCTACGTTGCGTGAGCATAAGGTTGAGGTGCAAGGGGCAGCCCCCGAGCGTCAAAGCATTATGATGCAGTTATTAATTGCAAGCTTCCCTGTTCTGCTAATTATCGGTATCTTCTTGTTCTTCATGCGTAATATGCAAGGCGGCGCTGGTGGTAAAGCCGGTGGCCCCATGAGCTTTGGTAAATCTAAAGCCAAAATGCTGGGTGAAGACCAAATTAAAGTGACCTTTAATGATGTGGCCGGTGCAGAAGAAGCCAAAGAAGAAGTGGTCGAAGTGGTCGATTTCTTAAAAGACCCTGACAAATTCACCAAATTGGGTGCCACCATTCCTCGTGGTATCTTAATGGTGGGCCCACCAGGTACGGGTAAAACCTTACTTGCTAAAGCCATTGCCGGTGAAGCCAAAGTACCTTTTTTCTCAATCTCAGGTTCTGACTTTGTTGAAATGTTCGTTGGTGTGGGCGCATCACGTGTGCGTGATATGTTTGAGCAAGCCAAAAAGAATGCGCCTTGTATTATCTTTATCGATGAGATTGATGCCGTAGGCCGTAGCCGTGGCACAGGCATGGGTGGGGGTAATGATGAGCGCGAGCAGACCCTAAACCAGCTATTGGTAGAAATGGATGGTTTTGAAGGTAACGACGGTATTATCGTTATTGCTGCCACCAACCGCGCTGATGTACTTGATAAAGCCTTATTACGCCCAGGTCGTTTTGACCGTCAGGTGCATGTGGGCTTACCAGACATCAAAGGCCGTGAAGAGATTTTAAAGGTGCATTTACGCAAACTGCCAGCTACCATTGGTGTAGATGTGAATGCTCTTGCTCGTGGTACGCCAGGTTTTAGTGGTGCGCAGATTGCAAACTTAGTGAATGAAGCTGCTTTATTTGCTGCTCGTCGTAATAAGACCAGTGTCGATATGAACGACTTTGAGGATGCCAAAGACAAGCTATTTATGGGTCCTGAGCGTAAGTCTATGGTGCTGCGTGAAGAAGAGCGTCGTGCGACCGCCTATCACGAAGCTGGCCATGCTCTAGTCGCTGAGATGCTACCAGGCACCGACCCTGTGCATAAGGTTACCATCATGCCGCGTGGTTGGGCACTGGGTGTGACTTGGCAGCTGCCTGAGTTTGATCAGACCAGCTTAGATAAGTCAAAGATGTTGAATGATATTGCGATTTTATTTGGCGGGCGTATTGCAGAAGAGGTCTTTGTTAATCAAAAGACCACAGGCGCATCAAACGACTTTGAACGTGCGACTAAAATGGCGCGCGCTATGGTGACCAAGTATGGCATGTCAGATGCATTGGGAGTGATGGTTTATGAAGATGATGATGCCTCTCAAGGTTATTTCGGCGGTGGTGCCCGTGCTATTTCTGAAGCCACACAGCAAAAAGTGGATGAAGAGATCCGTCGTATTTTAGAAGAACAGTACGCCATCGCTCGTGAGATTATCGAAGCCAATAAAGATAAGATGCATGCTATGGTTGAAGCGCTGATGAATTGGGAAACTATTGATAGAGATCAATTGCAAGATATCTTGGCAGGTAATGAGCCACGTGCACCTCGCAATTATCAAGAAAAAGATGTTACCCCAAAAAAGGAAGTCAGCTCTTCAGGTCCAACACCGCCACCTTTACCTGCAATGTAGTGTATTAGACTATCTCACAACTTGTAGATTTAAGTGGTCGTAAACAAGGTCTTTTCTCAATGAAAAGGCCTTTTTTTATGCGCCGCCACCGGGCGACATATCTGTTAGAATAGCGGATGAAATCTATGGAGTATTTGCCAGAATAATTATAAACAGATGAGCCATTATGCAACTACATTGTCTTCCCAATATTAAAATTAAAGCGCCTTTATCTACCAAGCCAGGTATCGCTAGCGGCTATAAACAGCTAGACTTGTCTCAGCCTCAAGTAATGGGTATTTTGAATGTGACCCCTGACTCGTTTTCTGATGGCGGGCAGTTTAATAATATCGAGTCGGCTATACGGCACTGTGAACGCATGATTCAAGAGGGTGCCACTATTATTGATATCGGCGGAGAATCAACTCGGCCAAATGCCAGTCCAGTGAGCGAAGAAGAAGAATGCGCGCGCGTAGTGCCTGTGGTTGCAGCGATTCGTGAACGCTTCGGTGATAAGCTGTGGCTGTCTATTGATACCAGCTCACCGACAGTGATTGAACAGGCGGTGCACGCGGGTGCTGACATCTGGAATGATGTGCGAGCATTGACTCGGGAGGGCGCACTTGAGATGGCGGCCAAGCTCGATATCCCTGTGGTACTGATGCACATGCGCGGTGAGCCTACTACCATGAATGCCAAAGCCCATTATCAAGATGTGATCAGTGAAGTACTTGATGAGCTTAAGGTACGAATTGAGGCAGCTCAGCAAGCTGGCGTAAAAGCACATAATCTCATTATTGATCCAGGCTTCGGCTTTGCTAAAGAGTATGAGCACCACAAGCGGTTATTAAATCATATGTCGCAGTTGCATCAATTGCAGTTGCCCATCTTATTCGGTGTCTCACGTAAGCGCTTTTTAGGTCAGGTGCTAACCCATACCGGCCTCGGTATCTTTGATGATCATATGGCAACTGATAGAGATGGCGTGGGTATGGTTGCAGCATTATTAGCAGTACAGCAAGGCGCTAGTATTATACGCACTCATAATGTCAGATTAAGCGTAGAGGGTCTGGCTTTGTGGCAGCAATTGAGCCAATAACAATACATTATAAATTTTAAAACCGTACTACCTCAAAGCATTGGCTTTTATCGCTATATTATTTTTATTTTTTTTACTTAGTTAGGAGTGTCTTATGAGCACACAGCCCGAGCCCACCAATGAACAAAGACGTGTTATCTACCAAGCTCGCCGCGGTCTAAAAGAGCTGGATTTTTATATTGATCCTTACGTCAAACAGTACTATCTAACCGCAGATGAAGATGAGCAAGCAACCTTTGCTAAGCTACTGACTTATGAAGACCCTGATTTATTGAATTATTTCATGAATCAAGATACGCCAGACGATGCCAAAGTGAGTGAGCTGGTATTAAAGCTCAAAAAACTGCAGCATGGTGATCTATCTTAAATGCTCAGTCTATAAATACCAACGCCTGCCGTAAGGTATGTTGTTTATGAGCCGTCAACTCAACTCTTGCATTGCCGCAAAGAGTGGTTGGCGGCTTTTATATGCCACAACCTTTTTGGCTGTGCCGGTATTGTTGATAGTGACAACCTTGGTGACTTGGGCCGGGATTATGGTGCTGCTTTTAAGCAGTGCACTGCTTGCTATGGTGTTCTACGTTCATGATACACCGTTACACATTAGCGTCAGTGATTGTGATGATATGACAAAAGGCTGGCAGCTTTTATATAAAGCTGGGGCAAATGCTAAGGCGGCTGGTGCAGCGCCGGTACTTTGGGAGGCAAAGCTGGTAAGTGCCAATGCTTTACGTCACTGCTTGCAGCTGAGCTTTGTGACTCATTATCCTATTGTGCAAAAAAAGACAGTCGTGCTTTGGCAAGATCAAGTTCAAGCGGATACTTGGCGGCGCTTGATGGTATTGGCTCAGTGGCACTAATAACGCAGCACCATCTTCTGATATACAAATTACATAACAAGTAATTGTAATTGCTAACGCACTAAGCGCTAAGCTTTGCTATAGTAGTGGCATGTTATTTGTAACCTATTTTGTAAATTACTAAGGAGATATTATGAGTCTACTCGGCAATCTAATCACTCAGGTGGCACGCCAAGCATTGGATCCTAATGAAGCCAAGCGCAATCCGGTTAATCAGCGTATCGAGCCACGTGCTACCGGCGGCTTAGGGGATATTTTAGGGAGTGTTTTAGGCGGCAACAATCAAGCGCATCAAAGCCAAGCACAGGACAATGGCTTTGGTTTAGATGACCTATTAGGCGGCGTTCTGGGTGGTAGTATGGGCGGCAATCGCAATACGGGTGGCTTAGGCAGTATCTTGGGTAGCGTCTTAGGTGGCGGTAGCATGGGCGGCGCTCGCGCAGGTGGTGGTAAAGCCATGTTAGTAGCGGCGCTGATGCCTATTGCACTTAATTGGATTCAACGCAATGGCGGCTTGTCTGGTGCTTTATCTAAGATCCAAGACTTAGGCTTTGGCCATCAGGCGCAATCTTGGCTGAGCAATGAGCAACAAAACCAAAACCTTGACCCCAACCAAATCAATAAACTATTTGATGAGCAAGAGCTTGAGCAAGTTCGTAGCCAGACAGGCGCAGATGATACAGAAGTACGCCAAGGTTTAGCCGAGCTATTGCCTGAGATTGTTAACCAATTGACCCCAAACGGCGGCTTAGATAAAGAGCAAGAAGCCAACCAAGAGATTGAAGATATCTTACGTCAAATCTCAGGCAGCTTGCCAAAATAAGAGATGAGTCTTGATTGGCGGTTAATAACATAAAAATGGTCAAAACCAGATTACTAAATGAGTGGTCTGGTTTTTTTAGTTGATAGCAAATGAGGTGGGTTGCATAAATGGAACCAACTACTGATTTATCAAAGCCATGTGCAGTGGTATGATACTGCCACTTATTTGGTTCACTCAAGATTAGATTTTTTGTCTTATATTTTTGCTTGTATTTTTTAGTTGTATAAAGAGGCTCCCATGTTTTTGGCAATAGATACCGTTTTTGATCAATGTTCTGTGGCGATAGTGAGCCAAGATTTACAAGTAATCAGTGATCACACCGAAACCGGTAAACGTGATCAAACCCAGCAGATATTGCCTATGATTGACAGCGCTTTACAGCAAGCGGGAATTAAATTGGCAGATATTACGGCGTTAATTTTCAACCGTGGCCCTGGCCCTTTTAGTGGTATTCGAATTAATACCGCAGTAATACAAGCGTTGTCTGTGGCGCATAATATTCCTTGCGTTGGGGTATCAAGCTTAGCAGCCATTGCACAGGCGGCCTTTGATAAACAAGGTGTGCAGCAGGTCTATGCCGCGTTAGATGCGCGCATGAAGCAGGTCTATTTTGGAGAGTATCAGCTTGCCCAAATGCAAGGCACGCCAGATGTTCAGGTGATGACTCAGGTAGAGGGCAGTGAGGAGAGGTTGGTTGATTATGATCAAAGCACCGATAAGGCGCTGCCTATTGCTGGTAACGGCGCCACTTTGCTGCATGCAGTGGAGGATCAACCTTTGTTTGCTGAGATTATTCCTGATGCGGTGAGCTTAGCTAAGCTGGGTATTGCCCAGTATTTAGTATCAGGTGGTGTCAGTGCAGATCAAGCTCTGCCTGTTTATTTGCGCAATAATGCTTGGAAAACACTCAAAGAGCAGGGCAAAGCTTAAGTCACACAGAAAAGTTGGTCTAAGCGACAGGTTTAGTTGAGCGAATTTTTTATTTTTCTTATTTTATAGTGAGCACTTATTTTGGATTTACTACTCATTCTCAAAGCCGTCATCATGGGTATCGTCGAGGGCATTACTGAGTTTTTGCCCATATCCAGTACCGGTTATCTGATTCTCTCTGCCGACTTGATGAGCTTTTGGACCAAAGAAAAAGCCGATTTATTTATCGTAGTCATTCAGCTGGGCGCTATCTTGGCAGTCATTTATGAGTATTGGGGGCGCTTATGGCATGCTTTAATGGGTCTGATAACGGGTAAATCTGAAGGTCCTAATGCGCTAAAAAACCCCCGTCAGCTGGGGCTTAGCCTGATTGTGGCGACCATTCCGGTGATGCTTGTCGGCTTTACGTTAGCCGATCAAATCAAAGAGTATCTATTTAACCCTTATACTGTAGCGATTATGCTGATATTAGGGGGCCTGCTTATCTTCTATGTTGAGCGTAAGCAGATTCCGGTGATTGCTGAAGAGGCAGAAGATGTGAGTCTAAAAACAGCGCTACTGATTGGTCTTATGCAGTGTTTGGCGCTTATTCCTGGTACATCGCGCTCAGGCTCTACCATTATCGGTGCGCTATGGCTGGGTGTGTCCCGCAAGGCTGCGGCAGAGTTTTCTTTTTTCTTAGGCATCCCCGTGATTATTGGTGCCGGCTTGCTGGATTTATTAAAACACAAAGACGTACTCAGTAGTGGTCAAGATTGGCTGATACTGGGTGTTGGGGTATTGGTATCCTTTGTGGTGGGTTTGTTGTGTATCCGCTGGCTGGTAGATTGGGTAAGTCGTCGTGACTTTACCATATTTGCTTGGTTGCGCATTATCACAGGTATCATAGTGCTGTTGGTGGCTTGGATATTTGGTTATACCATTCAGGGTTAATCGCCTTAATTGAGAAGGCATTAATTTTCAAAATATCAGCTTTCAAAATATCAGTTTGCAAAACAGGGACTTACGCCAGCCATGACTTCGCCTATATCTTGTGTGACGCTTATTTATCCTCAGTCTATTGCTGAGCAGGCCTTGATACTGATTCAAGCGTTGCAGCAGCTGATAGTAGAGGCTAAGCTGCCGCTGAGTATCGAGGCGGTCGCCAGTGAGCAAAAGCTGACTCAAAAAATACGCAAACAGCTTAGTCAGCAGTATCAGCAGCCGCTACTGGTGATAGATGACAAGCAGCAACTGACCTTGCTGACTAATGGGGTGAGTGTCTCGCCAGAATGGAATAGCCTACAGCGTCGAGTGGTCAGTGCCGGCAGAAAGTCAGAATTGCTGCTGCAAGCCACCAAGCTTACTGCCAGCAGTCGGGTGCTTGATGCCACTGCAGGCTTTGGTCATGACAGTTTGATTTTGGCCAGTAGTGGCGCCCAGCTTACCTTACTTGAGCGCAACCCCTTGATGGTATTATTGCTCAAGTATGAGCAGCAGATGATGGCCAAGCAGCCCAATTGGCAAAAACTGATGGCGCGCTTGCACATAGTTTGTGCAGAGTCTACTGAATATATGCAGCCTGCACCGACTGCCTGTGACTTGCAAGCCCAGACTATCAGCCACGCCTTTGACGTCATCTATCTAGACCCTATGTTCCCAGAGAACAGCTATGCGCATAGCTCTAAAGGTGCTAAGGTGGGTAAGCATATGCAGGCGCTACACCAGATTGCTGAGCCACCTAGCCTTAAAGAAGAGCAGGCCTTATTAAGCCTGGCCTTATCTTTTGTGGCCCCTGGGGGACGAGTGGTGGTCAAAAGACCAATACAGGCACCTGTTTTTGCCTCACAAGCTGCCAATGAAAGTTGGCAAAACGACGTGGTACGCTTCGATGCCTACTTTACCTATTTATAGCTTATTAAGTTAACAATAGTGTTTAGATATGCCCGATTGGGGCTTACTAAATCTGGGTATAAATGCTAAGCTAGATTAAATCAAACGCTGTCTAAAAGTTATTATGAGCCCAACACCTATACAGTCAAATTCACAATCTAGCATTTTTAATTTGCCTAATAACTTAACCATCGCCCGTATTGCGATGATTCCGTTGTTTGTGGCGATCGCCTATTGGCCGCCAGCTTTAGGTATTGGTGTGCCGATGATTTCGGACAATACCATTGCCAATATTGGTATGAATATGGATGCGTTTAGTGACAGCATGCTGCGCCATTTGCTGTTGACTTTATTGTTTGTGTTGGCAGCCATTACCGACTGGTTAGATGGTTATTTGGCCCGAAAAATGAATATCGTATCCGCCTTTGGTCGCTTTTTAGACCCAGTGGCAGATAAGCTGATGGTGGCTGCGGCGCTGATTGTATTAGTGCAGTGGCATCCTAATATTATTATGGCCATTGCCGCCATTGTTATTATTTCACGTGAGATTGCGGTATCTGCGCTGCGTGAGTGGATGGCAGAGCTTGGGGCCCGTACTAGCGTGGCGGTGTCCTATGTGGGTAAGTTGAAAACTACGTTCCAAATGATAGCCATTACTGTGCTGCTGCTTAATATAGAGTCACTGGAGTTGTTAGGCTATGGCTTGATGGTGGCAGCGGTTGTATTAACCTTATGGTCTATGATGATCTATATGCGCGCGGCTTGGCCTTATCTCAAACAAAACTAGTCAATTACTTGCAGCTGAGCGATGAGTAAATCAAATCCACAGCTTACCAATCGCTAAAAGCCCCAACCAATTGCAATTGGTTGGGGCTTTTTTGTTCATATTTTGAGATGAAGCTGAGCTGTTTTGGCTTAAAATTCAACAGAACCATTGTCGCCTAAGCTGTCGGCTATTTTACCATCTTGAACAGCTGCTACGGCCAACTTGGCGGCATTAATAATACCGTTGCCACTGCGCCAGAATTCAGCACCATTCGGCACCACTTTAATCAGCTGCACGTTTTCATCTTCTTTGCCATGCTCATAAAAGGCATTGTAAATAGGGGACCACAGCTCATCAAGCTTGGCTTTATCATCTACCAGTTCCGCCTTACCATTAATAGACACATAGTCTTTGCCATCTTGGCTAACATAAGATAAATTTACTTGCGGATTGTTGTTGATATTATCAACGGCCTGAGTGGTTTTATCACCAATAAACCATATCTCACGGGCGCCAAGGCTGGTCTCACTTGTGGTCATAGGACACGCGTGCAAATGCCCCTCTGTAGTAATGCTGGTGAACATTGCAAACTTAACCTCTTTTACAATCTCACGAATAAGGTCAATGTGGTCTTGTTTACTCATAATAATTTCCTTATATCAAAATATCGTTATTGGTTTATTGTCTTTGAATTTTTATAAATATCTTTAACACAGTGTTTATGCTAAATGGCTGGTCAAACAAATGATACCCTGACCCTGTAAGAGCACGTGAGCCTTTGTAAAAAAGCGGCTTATTTAGTTAATTTAAGTAAGATTATCTTTTGGTTATCTAATAATCACTGTACTAGATGCTGCTAAAGGGTAGATAAAATAATAATTGCCATCAAAAGCTGTTTTATGAGGTGGTTCACTAGCACCTTAAGCGTAACTTCTTGCTATAATAGCCAAGGATTTTATGGACTGCCAAAAGCTTGCCTTATAAATAGGCGTATCAGTTCACTGTGACAACTTTTGTTTTCATTAATCTCGTTTCTACACTCTACTCAGACACTGCGGAATTTGCCTTATGATGATCCTCGCTGGACACCGTTTTTTAACCGAGTTCAAAGCCCAACAATTAATTGAGCAGTTAAATAGCCAGACGGCCCTCAAGGTGACAGGTATTGATACACAACAAGTGTACGTCCTATCACGCGAACTTAACGATGCTGAGCGTAAAAAGGCTTTAGACCTATTAAATCAAGGCGAAGAAGTGGCCGCTATCACAGCCACTGCCGGCCAGTGCCAAGTCATCGTTAGCCCACGCTTTGGTACCATTTCTCCTTGGTCAAGTAAAGCCACCGATATCTTTAATAACTGTGAGTTAGCAGTAGAACGTGTTGAGCGCGTTATCGTATTTACCTTAACTGGCGAGGATTTGCCATCGAAGCTACCAAAACAAGCTGAGCAAATCTTACATGACCGTATGACCCAAAGCTTAGTTTATGATTTAAATCAGTTGAGCCAATTATTCGATGATCATACACCAGCGTCACTCAAGCATGTGGATATCATTGGCCAAGGCCGCAGTGCCTTAGAAGCGGCGAACCGAGAGTTTGGTTTTGCGCTATCGGTAGAAGATATCGATTACTTAATGCAGGCTTATGGTGAAGAGCTTAAACGTAACCCTACAGACGTTGAGCTGATGATGTTTGCTCAGGCCAACTCAGAACATTGCCGTCATAAAATCTTTAACTCAGAGTGGACGGTTGACGGTGAAGTGCAGCCCAAATCACTGTTTAAAATGATTCGCAACACCCATGAAAAAAACCCTACCGGTATCTTGTCAGCTTATAAAGACAACGCTGCGGTGATGCAAGGCTTTGAAGCTGAGCGCTTTTATCCGCTGCCTCAAAAAGAGCTGGGCGAAGATGTTTTATCCTCACAAATGCACCAGTACGACTTTCATAATGAGCACATCGACATCTTAATGAAAGTCGAAACGCACAACCATCCCACCGCTATTGCTCCGTATGCCGGCGCATCAACCGGTGCTGGTGGTGAAATTCGTGATGAAGGTGCAACCGGCCGAGGGGGCAAACCAAAAGCGGGCTTAACTGGATTTAACGTCTCACACCTACACCTGCCAGATATGCCAGAGAAGTGGGAGCAATCAGGTCAATTTAGCACTAAAGACTATGGTAAGCCGGAGCGCATGGCGTCAAGCTTAGAGATTATGACAGAAGCGCCGCTAGGCTCAGCCAATTTTGCCAACGAATTTGGTCGTCCTAACCTTTGTGGTTATTTCCGTTCTTTCCAATTAGATACCAGTGCCAATCAAGATGGTAGTGAGATGCGCGGTTATCATAAGCCGATCATGATTGCTGGTGGTTACGGTAACATCAAACGCAACTTGGTTGAAAAAAACAGCATCCAAGAGGGCGACTTACTTATCGTCTTGGGTGGCCCTGCGATGCAAATCGGTCTGGGCGGCGGTGCAGCCTCATCAGTAGACAGTGGTGAGCTTGATGAAGGGTTAGACTTTGCTTCTGTACAACGTGATAACGCTGAGATGGAGCGCCGTTGTCAGGAAGTGATCGATCGCTGCTGGGCGCTTGCAGGTAATGACATTGAGGCGAGCGCTGCCAGTAAAGATGGTAACCCGATTGTGTCTATCCATGACGTGGGTGCAGGCGGCTTATCAAATGCTATGCCTGAGCTGGTCAATGATCACGACATGGGTGCGGTGCTAAACTTACGTCAAATTCCTTCACTAGAGGCGGGCATGTCACCGATGGCCATCTGGTCAAATGAGGCGCAAGAGCGTTATGTGCTTGCCATTCGCCCTGAGAGCGAAGCCTTATTTGATGCCATTTGTAAGCGTGAGCGCTGCCCTTATGCCATCTTAGGTACCGCAACCGCCATCCGTCAGCTGCAAGTGGATGATGCATTATTAGACGAGCAACCGGTTGATATGCCGATGCAAGTGTTGCTTGGCGGTACACCGCAAATGAAGCGTACCTTCGAGCGTGAACAAAAAAACCTTGCCCCGCTTGATTTCGCTGATGCTGGTGACAGCTTTGATATCAAAGAGGCGGTGCATGATGTGCTGCGTCATCCAACGGTAGCCAGCAAGTCATTCTTAATTAGTATTGGCGATCGCTCAATCACAGGTATGGTAACCCAAGATCAATACGTGGGGCGTTATCAAGTGCCTGTGGCCGACTGTGCGGTAACCAGCTCAGGTTTACTGGCCAATACCGGTGAGGCCATGAGTATGGGTGAGCGTCCACCTGTGGCATTAATCAATCCTGCCGCATCGGCACGCTTGGCAGTGGCTGAAGCCATCACCAACATCGCAGGCGCGCGTATCGATAAGATTTCAGACATTACGTTATCAGCTAACTGGATGGCCGCTTGCGGTGAAGATGTCGAAGACGCAGCCTTGTTTGATGCAGTATATGCCGTAGGTGAAGAGTTGTGTCCTGCCTTGGGCATTGCAATTCCAGTAGGTAAGGACTCATTATCTATGCGCGCAGGCTGGAGTGATGAGGTGGATGGTCAAGCCGTGGATAAAGCTGTTGTGAGCCCCATGAGCTTAGTCATTACTGCCTTTGCGCCGGTGATTGATGTCAATAAAACTTTAACGCCTGAGTTAAAAAATACGGATGCTGCTTTATACCGTCTAGATTTGTCGCAAGGTAAGCTGCGATTGGGTGGCTCAATCTTAGCGCAAACCCAAAGCCAGTTGGGTAATGAATGCCCTGATTTAGCCAGCCCTCAAGATTTAATTAATTTCTTTAATTTTATCCAGGCCGGTAACCAGCAAGGCGTTATCAGTGCTTATCACGATATCGGTGATGGAGGCCTATTGGCAACAGTGGCTGAGATGCAGTTTACTAATCGCTTGGCGATTAACCTAAACCTAAGCAATGACAACCTCTTAGGCCAGCTGTTTGCTGAAGAACTTGGTGCAGTGATCCAAGTACTGCCTGAGCATATTGACGCTGTTATGGCGTTGGCTGAAGAGCACAACGTTTCGGCAATGTTAAGCCTCATTGGTCAAACCATTGAGACCCCAGTAGGCGGCGCCAATCAAGATAAATTAACCCTAATTACGCCGCTACATCAAGGCGATGATGCCTTGGTATTTAGCCGCAGTGATCTACAGCAAACTTGGACTCAGGTGAGTTACCAGATTGCCAAACGCCGTGATAACCCAGAGTGCGTGCAGCAGGAGTTTGACTTAATCGCTGACCCTAATCACCATGGTCTGATTGCTCAAGCTAACTTTGATTTAAATCAAAAAGTAGATGAGCCTTATCTCAACAGCCGCCCCAATAAGCCAAAAGTGGCTATCTTGCGTGAGCAAGGTGTGAACGGTCAATTAGAAATGGCAGCCGGCTTCGTGCGTGCAGGATTCGATGCAGTTGACGTGCATATGAGTGATCTACTTGAGGGTCGTATTGATTTACGCGACTTCAATGGTTTGGTGGCCTGTGGTGGCTTTAGTTACGGTGACGTATTGGGTGCAGGCTCAGGTTGGGCCAACTCAATCTTGTTCCATGACGAGCTGCGTATGCAATTTGTGCGATTCTTCACTCGTCCGGATACTTTCAGCTTAGGCGTGTGTAACGGCTGTCAGATGATGGCTCAGTTAAAAGACTTAATCCCAGGCGCGGAGAATTTCCCACGTTTTACTTACAATAAGTCAGCCCGCTTTGAAGCGCGTACTGTCAACGTAAAAATTGAGCGCACCAAGTCGATCTTATTAAAAGGTATGCAAGACAGCATCTTACCCATCGCTGTGGCACACGGTGAAGGTTTTGCTACCTTAAATGAGTCAGAGATTGACGGTATGGCCAATCATGGTCAGATCGCCATGCGTTATGTCGATAGCCAAGGTAATCCCACCGAGACTTACCCATTGAACCCGAATGGCTCATTGGGCGGTGTGACAGGTATTTGTAGTACTGACGGTCGTGTCACCTTAATGATGCCACACCCTGAGCGTACGCTACGAGCAGTTAATCACAGCTGGAAGCCAGATGAGTGGGATGAGGACGGCGCGTGGATGCGTATGTTCCGTAATGCCCGTGCTTGGTTACGCTAGTATTGTTTTGACGCTACTTTTTTAACCAGAGTAGAGTAAATCTAACGTTTAATAAAAAGGTGAGTCATAAAATGGCTCACCTTTTTTATTGTTTTTTTATTACTGATATCACACAAGAGATTGGCTTTAATCCTTGTGCCCATCCTTTGCTTGCGCCTGCGCAATCAACTCTTTGACTCGCGCACTTTCCTTTAGCACACAGGCGTCATAGGCGGACAGCTCTTTTGCCTCTTGCTCCGCCTGTGCTTGCGCTAGACTTTCTTGTTCTGCCTTACGTTTAAAATAAGCTTCTAGCGCTTCAGGCTGTGAGTAATCTGGTTGTGAGTCACTCATGACAGGCTCCTTTTTAGGTAATCTACAGTAGGTATTAGTGATCTATTTTATCATCTTAATGTTGCCAATTAGCCAGAGCGTTACCTGCGGTTACTGGGAGCGTTTTTACTTGATACCACCATTATCAAATACTAGCCTACGCTTTGTAGTGGCTATGGTTATAATAGCGAGTATTTGCCTTTATTCATGCGTCAATAAAACTTATCAATCAATAGAATCAACTTATGAAATTTAGAACAGATATCAACGGCTTAAGAGCAATTGCGGTAATAGCGGTTGTGCTATTTCACTTTAATCCTGCATGGATGCCTGGTGGCTTTGCTGGTGTTGATGTGTTTTTTGTTATCTCAGGTTTTTTGATGACAGGCATTATTTTTCGCGGGCTTGAAAATAACCGCCTTTTACTGTCCAAGTTTTATATGGCACGTGCCAATCGGATTGTTCCTGCATTAGCGGCACTGTGTATTAGTTTACTGGTATTTGGTTGGTTTTATCTGATTCCCTTAGATTACAAAATATTGGGGCGTCATGTCACTAGTAGCATTGGTTTTTTCTCAAACTTCACCTATAACGATGAAGCAGGGTACTTTGATACTGCTTCACACCAAAAGTGGCTATTACACAGCTGGTCATTATCTGTTGAATGGCAGTTTTATATCATCTACCCATTAATCTTAGTATTATTGCGTAAAGTTTTTAGTCTACAGACACTAAAGCGACTGATATTGGTTTTAGCCGTTATTGGTTTTGTCTACTGTGTTTATGCGTCTTACGATACCCCAGATAGTGCCTATTATCTGCTGTCGTCAAGAGCGTGGGAAATGATGGTGGGTGGTATTGCCTACTTATACCCGCTTACCATCCTACACCGTTATAAAAAATACGCCCAGTGGATAGG
Organism: Psychrobacter sp. YP14; assembly: GCF_003209315.1. Lineage (NCBI taxonomy): Bacteria > Pseudomonadati > Pseudomonadota > Gammaproteobacteria > Moraxellales > Moraxellaceae > Psychrobacter > Psychrobacter sp. YP14. The sequence continues at coordinate 647,595 of NZ_CP029789.1, forward strand.
CTTAACTGCTATAGTCGGCTCTTATTTATTGATTTCCGCTGAGAATGCCTGGCCAGGTTACCTAGCCTTAATTCCAGTATTAGGCACTTTTTTAATCATTCAAGCACAGCGAGAAGAAGGGTTAATCAGTCGCAGTATGGTTGCACAAAAACTGGGTACATGGTCGTACTCAATTTATCTGTGGCATTGGCCATTAGTAGTGGCGATTTATTACTTTGAGCTACCAAGATACAGTATTTTTATTGGCGTGATGCTATCTGTGTTTTTAGGCTTTATCAGCTATCATTTTATCGAAAAAAGAAACTGGCACTCGGCATATCAAAGCATGAAAAAGGTGCTTACCTTTAAGCCACTATATATGATGATACTGATTGCCATTGTTGGGCGGGCAGCGTATAAATCAGAAGGTTTCATTTGGCATTATTCGCCTAGTGTCATTGCAGCAATTGAAGAGGCAGATAATAAAAATCCTTATCAGTGTATGCTAGATGAAAAATTTCCTTGTTATATTGGCAATAAGGATAACATACGCGCCATTATGGTTGGAGATAGCCATGCAGACGCTATAACCACTGCTTTAGCGGATGCTTTTGACTTAGATAAGGAAGGCATCATTGCTTTAACAAGAGCTTCTTGTCCTTTCATATTAGATGCTCATATTCGTGAGAAAGGAGTAGCCTGTCAGCAGGAAAATTTGAAACGACTTGAGTTCTTACAACACAATTATCAAGACATTCCTGTGTTCTGGAGTGCTAGAACAGCGGTATATCTGCATGGGCAAAATGATCCTGAACGTATTATCAATTCAATAGATACGCAGCCATTAATCTATTTTGATAAAGAGTATCAAACAGCGACACCTGATCTGTTATCACAATTTGATACCAACCTTGATAGAAGTATTCAACAAATATCTGCTAATCGAACTATTTATGTGGTGCTACCAATACCTGAAATGCAGCAAAATATTCCTAAGAGGGTGAGCCGAGCACTATTATTAGACAAGCAGCAAGCCGATGTCGCTTTGCCCCGCCAAGCCTATGATAACCGTAACAAAGAGGCATTAAGCATTCTTTATAACGTAGCCAGAATGGATAATGTCCAGCTATTAGATCCAGCCCTGTATTTATGTTCTGAAACTGCTTGTATGGGTGAGTACCAGGGTCGGCCCATTTATTATGATGGTGACCACTTAAGTGAATATGGCAACAGATTGCTAATCCCCATGTTTAAGCAAGCATTATCTGAAAATAAAACAGCTCCTTAGTGAAGGGATAAGTGAGTATTTTTTATTATAATAAAAATAACTGTTAGTAGTTAAACTTAATGGTAGACAGGTTTTTAGTTATGTGATAATTTTATTATTGGCAATAATTTAGACATATTAGTTACATAGAATCAACATATATTATAGAAGCATCAACGTTGACTCCTCGGTTTTAAATTTCTTTAAAACCGCTGGTTTTGTAAGGGCCTAGATATTTTCCCCAATAACTTCTTTTTTATAAGGATATTTTATGGCTGTATTTGGCAAACTGAAAATCTCTATCTTAACCGTAACTATGACCACTTTGGTGGGCTGTGCAACCGTCGCTGATGTAGCCGGATATAACACGGCAGCACTCAACGAGGATGCAGCAAAAAGCTACAGTCAAGTAGTCTCTAAAGCAAGCAGTCAAGGGGCAGTGGATAGAACGTCGAGCACAGCCGTGCGAGTTAATAGGGTCTTTAACCGCTTAAGACCTTATGCAGATCGTGCCAATGCCACAAGTGTTCCTTTAGACTGGCAGCTGACAGTCATTCGCTCATCTGAGCTTAATGCTTGGGCAATGCCAGGCGGTAAGATGGTGGTGTATACCGGTATTGTAGAAAAGCTTAATCTCAATGATGCAGAGATTGCGGCCATTATTGGTCACGAGATGACGCATGCCTTACAAGAGCACAGCAAAAAAGATGCAGGGCAAAAGATTTTAACCGGATTGGCATTGCAATTAGGGGGTGCAGCGATACAGTCTAAGACCGGATTAAGCGCAGACTCTATCGGTATGCTCAGTGATTTAGGTATCGACAAGCCATTTTCTCGCAGTCAAGAGTCACAAGCTGATGCCGGCGGCCTGCATCTAATGTCTCAAGCGGGCTATAACCCAGAGGCAGCCATCTCTGTGTGGAAAAAAATGGAGGCGGTAAATGGTCGCAGCAATGCGGTTGTTACCTTAATGTCTACTCACCCAAACTCTCAGCAGCGTATCAATAAAATACAAGCACTATTGCCTGAAGTGACACCAATCTATCAAGCCGCTGCTAAAGCCCCTAATGGAAAATAAGCAATTTCGGCTCATCGCTATTTAGTCTATAAGCAGGCCGTGTACCAGCTTATAGGTTCATCAAGGCGCTTAATTTGAAGGATGATACTTCTTATTAAGCGCTTTTAAAATAGCATAAGTTTCTAAGTCCATTTGTCCGGTAAGCTTCTGTGGCCGAAAATGTAATTGAAATGCATACACCACATTGCGGCTAGATCGGTCCCATTCATCACTAGGCGTGATGTCGTAGCCATAATCGCTGAGCATCTGCTGAATGTCGGCAACAGTGGCTGATTGAAAAGAGCCTTCTGTCATAAATTGCTGCTTATCGGCCTCCTCATACCACGCCCCAATGCCATATTCTTTATACAGTCGCTCCCAAGGAAACTTAGCCCCAGGGTCAATCTTACGAGACGGTGCCATATCAGAGTGACCGATAATCAACGTTGGTTCTATCTCATACTTTTGCGCTAAGTCTTGTACCAGCTGGGCAATTTTTTTAATCTGTATGTCCGTAAATTCAACATAATGCTCGGCAGGATGATAACCATCATTGTCGGTATTTTTGGCTTTGCGAAACTGCTGTTGGATGCCTTCATTAACGATTTCTATGCCAATTGAGGTGTCATTTAAGATACTTCTACCAGCAAAGCTACCTTGTCCTGCATGCCAAGCCCGCTGGTTATCGGGCACCAGCTGATAAATAGGTTTGTCATCGGTGATTGGGATTAGATAGTGGGCACTGACATTGGCCGTGGTCAAAATGCGCAGTGACTCAGGCTCATTTTCAGCAGTGTAATGCAATACGATATACTTAATACGCTGGCTTTTGCCTTGGGCCTGATAGCTTTGTGAATCAATCGCATAAGTTGTAGCAGGTAGACCCATACATCCTGATAACGTTAAGCTCACTGCTGCCAAACTTATGATACCAAGGGCAGTATTTAGGCCATGACAATAGGCTTTAGCTCGATAAAAGGCGGGGGTATGAGGTGCGTTAGGGCGAAAGTTAAGCATAAATTTTTTCTGTCTTTGTGTAGGATAAAAGAGGGGGCTATTTTAGCTTTAATGGTAATGAGTTTGTATGTAGACAAGCAAAACCGCGCAAGGCAAGCTAGTCTAGCGTGTTACTAATCTCAAAGCTTCTGCCGATAGACAGGGTTAAGAGCCTCTGTAAAAGTGGCTTAAATACACAGCTTAGCAATAATACTGCGCGATTGTTTCACTAATAAGTAGATTTTATACGTTAACAGTGATTTAAGTTTAATTATATTATTTTGTCTCGACAACTTAGTTTTTGGACGGTATTATCGGGTTAATCAAGTTTAGCTGGAGCTTGAGTGTTCACTAACTATTCTGAATTCATACTCGGCTTAATGCTAGGTCTTTTAGATATGTTTTTTAGATATTTAGTTATGAATATTGCTGTTATTTGATTCAGCTTTTTTTAACTTTTAACCTTAAATGGATTTGTATTTTTTCGAATTGGAGTCGATATGAAATTTCTTACTACTTTACTGACCACCACGGCCCTGACAGGCCTAATGTCCACTGCGGCAATGGCAGCCTCATTGAACAACACTCAATGGCAATCTATAGATGACAAAACCGGTGAAAAAAAAGCCGTTATCAAAATGACGGAGTCTAATGGTGTAGTAACCGGTACAATTGTGAAAGTTAACGATGCGTCAAAGGCCAAAGAAGTTTGCTCAAAATGCTCAGGCTCATTAAAGAACAAACCGATCGTGGGTTTACCTATCTTAACCGGTCTTAAAGCGGATGGTAATAATAAATGGTCAGGTGGCGATCTGGTTGATCCAGAAACTGGCAAAGTTTATGGCGGTAAAGTCACTCTAGCTGACAATGGTCAGTCTTTGAAGCTTACTGGTAACATCAAGCACACACCTTTTAAGCGCAGCCAAACTTGGACACGAGTCAAATAAAATCATAACTAAGTTGGCTGAGTAACAGCCGCTTAAGTAAACACAAAAAAGGTTAGATGGCCAAGCTGTCTAACCTTTTTTGTGCAGATGTGGTTTGCTGCTGGTTTGTAGGCTGTGCTGGTTTGTAGGCTGCATTGGTAGCTTGAGCGGCCTAAATATCGTATTGGTACACTCTTAGTACAAAGGTTTGAGCGTATCTGAGGGCTTTATATTACCCTGTTCATCTAGTCTGTCTAAGGGGTCTCGCTTTGGAATTATGGTGAGCTTGGCATCGCTTTCAAACACCACAGCTGCTACCTGATCATAATCATGAATCCCTTCACTGCGCATGGCGCATTCAATCTCTTGGCGGGTTAAGCGCTCTTTGCGCATGGCTTCTGGTAGAAACTGGCCTTGATAAAACACCACGCGTGGTTCGGAGACGATGAAGTTTGCAAACTCAGGTGAGATAGCGGCGTATTTGGTCACTAAGTACTGTAAGGCTAATAGGCTCACGATGGATGCCATGCCCTCAACGATGGGGACGTTATCAAGCACAATGGTACTGGCGCCGATAGACCCAATCATCACAGTCACTACCCAGTCGAAGTTGTTAAGCTGTGAGGTAGACCGCTTGCCTGATACCTTGTGAAACGCCACAATGCAGATATAGACAATAACTGACGATAGCACAATGCGTATCAAGGTCTCGCTACTGTCAAAAAATATATTCTGCATGAGGTACTCCTTGGTCAAAGCGTTAAAAACAGCCAAGCGATTAAAACAGCAATAATAGTTTAGATGACCATTGCAGGTATTTAGTGCTTGGCTGTCCAGTCTAGCATGGTATCAAGCACATAACGGGCCTCGTAGGTATTTAAAGGTGCTTGGTTGGTGCTGCCATTGATAATACCGACCACAATATAGTCCTGACCAGATTTGCCATGTACGTAGCCTGCCATGGAGGTGACGTTATTTAAGGTGCCCGTTTTAATCCAAGCACGGCCAATGGCTGCTGAGCTGGGTAAACGCTCAGCGTGCTCAGTAATGGTGCCACTAATGCCGGCCACCCCTAAAGAATTGACATAAGTGTCAAAGTAGCGGTGGTTGTAGGCGAACTGCAGCAGATCAGCTAGATTTTCAGCAGTCACACTACAGTCGCGGCACAGTCCTGAGCCGTTAGACATGACAGGGGCGGGGGTCGTAAGATTTTTTTGCCACCATTGGTTGATGGTGCCCAGTGCCTTGGTGTAGTTAGAGTAGCTGTCTTTTTGTGGTTTTATAGCGTGGCCTGTGGTATCAGGTGCAGCGCTAGGGTCTGAAAATAATGGCAAAGTCAGCGTTAGCTGCTCAGTCATGACGTTATTGGAGTAGTGATTGATATCGAAAATTTGCTGCGATAAAGGCAGCGAAGGATAACGTACAAAAGGCAGCGGCGAGGCGGGGAGAACAGAGACAGATTGTGCCAGTACGGCGTTTTTATCGGTGCTGCTGCTCATGTCTAAGTAAGTGCCAGCGCTTGTCTTAAGCGGCGTTTCGGTATTGATCATATCGCCCGCTACGGTGTTACCGAGGCCCAAAAACTTAATAGAGCCTGATAAGGTATTGCCCAGACTTAGCCACTGGCCTTTGACCACTCGTTTAGCGAAGTCTTTGGCATCAGGATAGGCGATATAAAAAGTGCGAGCACCGCAAGAGGTAGGCAAGCTTTTATTAAATTTTAGGCCTTGTGCTTGCCATATGGGTGCCAAGCTTGAGCGGGCCGATGAGCAGTTACCTAGGCTCGCTGTGGGTAAGGTTGTGGGCAGATCATAATCGGCCATTAGCGGTTTATAGTATAGCTTGGCAGTGCCGCGCTGAGCATCATTTAAAAGTGGGACAGCGGTGAGCTCTAGGGTGCTGAAGTTAACCAATAAGCCATCTGGGCTGGCATTATAAGGGCGCAGTGGATCATTATCAAAAGCGGCCGGATCCTTGGTCACACCTTGAAATACGGAGCTGTCTAATACAATGTCGCCTTTGATGTGCTGAATACCGGCCTGTTTTACCTGCTCTAATAGTTTATTTAAACGCTGAAGGGTCAGCTTAGGGTCACCACTGCCTTTGATGATTAAATCACCATATAAAGTATTGGCTGAAATGAATCCTGTGTGATAGGCCTGAGTGACCCAAACAAAATTGGGGCCGAGCAGATCAAGCGCAATAAAGGTAGGGATCAGCTTCATGGTGCTGGCAGGGGTACGCGGTAATTCAGATAAATGACGCAGCGGATAGGCTAAGGGCTGATTGTCGTCGACAGTGCTTGGATTGACAGCAGCTAGGGCGTCACTGGCTGACTCATGGGCAGGGGTATCGATTAAGCCCTGAGTCAGCGCTGGGTTGTTATGAGCTGGGGCACTTGATTTATTCTGAGATGCAGTACTTGAGGCTGGCGCAGTTTTTTTCTCGGCAGGGTTTGATTGAGCAGGCTGAGTTTGCAGCTTCTGGGCGGCAATTTTTGAGGGCGAAGCGGTGCTTTCAAGCTCAGGCGGCAGCTCATCAGCATCAACCAAATCTGGCTGCTCAGCCTTGACTTTCTGGACTAGATTAAGCGGTACTACCGCCGGCAGACGGCTTTTTACAGTTTTGGTACTGGTGGTAGTGTTATTGTCTGCAGTAGCGGTTACCGGCATAATCACTAAACTGATGTCATCGGTGCTAATGTGAGCACGATTAAGCGCCGCTTCCACAGGTGCGGGTAGCTGAGCATACAGTAAGGGGCTAATCCCTAAGCACAAACCGATAGCCGTTGCCATCTTGGTTAAGGTTTTGGCAGGCAATAAGTCACAGAAGTTATATCTAGGCACAGTCATAAGCTTACTAAGTATCAGTTGATTTAAGGATAAAAAAACAGGGGTGTCATGAGCGGTTATTATAACTGCTGATGAGGTCAATAAACACTGACGCCAAAAATAAATAGGGCCAGAGCAAATAAGCTTTCGTTACTTTAATAGTAAAAAAGCCATGGCGGTCATAATGGCATCATTATAGGCATCATGGGCAGCCATATCAGGCAACTTGAGCTGCTGACAAATGGCGCTAAGGTGCGAAGATTGATGAGGTATGCCTTGGGTGCGGTTACCGCTGTAGCGATTATAAAGCGTACGAATATCAATAACTGGATTAGGCAGATAAGTACCCATATAAGCTTTGACTAACGGGTTTAAAAAACTGATGTCTAGCTGAGGACAAAACCCAACGATGGGGCGATTACCGATAAACGGCAGCAGCTTCGCCAACATTTGCTCATAACTTAAACCATTTTCGACATCTATCGGGCGCAGGCCATGAATGATGATGGTGTCCTTGGTGGGCATCACCGGCGGGCGACAAATAAGATGAAGCCCCTGTCCGGTATCGATGACAGACCCGTTAATATGAATGGCTGCGATAGACAGTAAATGGTTTTTTTTGGCGTTAAGACCGCTCATCTCACAATCAATGGCCACCCACTGATTCTCCACCGGCGGCTCAAACATCTCATTGAGCTCAGGTCGTAGCAGGCGCTTTTGGTACCAACTGGATTTTAGGTGCTGCATAAAGCTCATAATCAGACCTCCAAGAGGACACAGATAGCAAATTAAGACAATAGCAGATAGGGATGGTTTTTCGCTAAGCGACTTCGAGCTGATAACGTTGACGCAGCTCATTTTTGAAACTTTTGACCACGTTTAGGCACTCTTTTAACAGATCTCTTTCAAGCGCGGATAGGCTTGAGGGATCAACTTGGCGGGCCAGTCGGTCTTCTGTGGCCAAGGCAATATCCAAACGACGAGCCATAAAAAACTCCAGCGCCTCATTGAGTGTCTCTGCCCGATTATGCGTCATGACGCCAGCGCGCGCCAGCTCTTGTAGCCGAGCCTTACTGCTTGTGACATCAAAGATGTCGTTTTCTAAGGCCAGTGCTCGAATGCCGTGTACCAAAGGAAATATACCCGCTTTTTTTAGATCAATATCTTGCGCCATGGGCTTACCGATAAGCGGCATAAATTTTTTCCACCACTGATTGATATCGCCAAATTGCAAAGCGGCCTGAGCAAAGCCGCGCACGAACATGGGGTCTGTGCTGCGATGCGCCACTTGGATATGTTTGCGTAGGCTCTCAAGTAGGCGCTCATCGCCGCATACGTAAGAGGCATCTAGTAGACAAGATAACCAAATGGCGTGCTGCGGCTCACGCTGATTAAACCAGATTGAAATCTCTGACTTAAAGCGGTTTAACGACTGACGCCATAAGGGATTGCTCATCATGATGTTCCCCTCACACAGTGGGTACCCCATTTCTGCCAATACGTGATTGAACTTCTGGGCATAATCGGCCAAATTGGAGTCATTAAAGCCATTACGTATAATTAGCGCATTGTCTTGGTCAGTGCGCATAATTTGCTCGCCGCGGCCCTCGGAGCCCATCACGATAATGCAGGTGTTCTCATACACCATATCGGGCACGATAAGTCGCCACAATTTGGCAAAGACATGGGCATTGAGCGCTTGTACAATGCGGCTAATTACCCCGATTTTGATGCCATTGTTGTGTTGTTCTCGAATGTATTGGCCAATCTGTTCTACCGGACCTTTGAGCATGTCTATACTACGGGCTTGCTCAATTTGTAAGGTAATAAGCTGAGAGTGATGACTCAAAAACGCCAACAAGTCACTTTGACCCAGTACCCCGATCACTTCTTGATTTTCATCAAGTACTGGTAAACGGTGGACTCGGTAGCGAATCATCGCCAGCAGCGCCTCGCTAATGTCTTGATGATGGTCGATGGTGTGTAGCTTGAACTTGGCATAATCTCGGCATAAAGCTGTGCTCATATCCACCCTTTCACTCACAGCTCGGCAAATATCGGCATCTGTTAAAATGCCTAAGTTACTTTGATGGGAGCGGGTGGGGTGGCGCTCCACGGTAGGGATGCGCTTGACCAAGACATGCTTAAGCCCAGCTTGGGTCATGGTGGTGGCAGCATCTACCAAGGTGGCGGTCTCTGCAATGGTATGCACGTCAAGCATGCGAATGGCAGTGACTGGCTGTAGCATAAGCTGCTGCGACTCAGCTTGAGTGGCGGCAACAGAAGCATTTAATACATGGCCATTTAATACATCACCATTTAATACATCGGCTGAGCCTTGGGTATCTAGGGAGTCGGCATGACTGAGCGTGCGAGTAGTGCGTAAGGCGGGTTTTTGACTGCGCGCGCTATACGCCTGCATACGCTCAGCCAACTCGCCGCTGAGTAAATTTCTGATATAACGATTTTGTACCGATAGTCTGTCTATCGCTGCTGGATTCACTTGCAGCAGCAAGCTGTCTTCAACGGCTTGGTAATGATAGGCATCGCTTGGGTATGCGTCTTTTGTTGAGTGATTTATCGGTGTGGCGGCTGGTATCGGTAGGTGTACCTCTTCATCTGTGGGTAGCTTGCGGCCATCGAACCAATCATTGCTAAGTGCTGTGGCGACAAACTCACCTAGTGTCTCACCTGCTAGGCTTTGCTGGATACGCCCTTTTAGTACCACATAAAAATAGGCAGTATCTGCGATGCTTAACGCCTCATTTTTAGCCAAATAGCGGATTTGAGTTTGTTTTTTTAGACTTTCACGCTCATTTGAGCTCAAAACGTCAAAAGGAGGCTGCGTAAAGTCTAGCCTGGTCATAAACCACTCCCTGGTTATGTCGAATAAATTACATAGGGTACACATCTTATTTTAGCAGGCATTGTACCGCTTCTTGAGCAATGACGCACGGCTTATCTGGCGCCTGTGCTTTATTGAAGCACAGGCTGTGGAGCAAAAGACTAAGGCTGTGCCAATAATCCTTTGATACGTTCAATGGCTTGCCGGCTTTCATCGACACTGGCCACCAGTGCTAGGCGGACAAAGCCTTTACCTGGATTTACGCCATCAACTTCACGTGACAAGTAACGTCCTGCCAACGCATTGATATTGACCTGCTCATATAAGGCTTTGACAAAGGCCTCGTCATCTGGCTTGCCTTGTTCATCGACAAAGGGTGGGGGTACTTGTACCCATAAATAAAATCCAGCATCTGGTTTTGTAAGAGTTAATGCCTCACCCAGCTCACTGATCCATAAATCGAACTTTTGGGCATAAAGCGTGCGGTTGTGCTCAACGTGTGCTTCATCTTGCCAAGCAGCGATAGAGGCCAGTTGGTGATGAATGGGTAATGCGGCGCCTTGATAGGTACGATATTGCAGGTACGGCTGTAATAAGCTGGCATCACCTGCGATAAAGCCTGAGCGTAGCCCTGGCAGATTTGAGCGCTTGGACAACGAGTGGAACACCACGCAGTTTTTGTAATCATCGCGGCCCAGCTGCGCACACACTTCAAGTAGCCCAACAGGAGGCGACTCAAAATAAAGCTCGCTATAGCACTCATCACTGGCGATGATAAAGTTGTGTTGGTCCGACAGCTCAATCAATGCCTGCCAATCATCGGCATCAAATACTGCTCCAGTGGGGTTGTTGGGGCTACACACAAAGACCAGCTGGGTACGCTCCCAAACGTCACTTGGCACCGAGCGGTAATCGCCCTTGAAATCATTATCCGCAGTACAAGGCACAAAATAGGGCTCTGCGCCGGCAAGCAAAGCGGCACCTTCATAAATCTGATAAAAAGGGTTTGGCATGACAATGAGGGGTTTATCAGATACATCATTGCCTGCGTCTAAGTTAATAGCGGCTTGCACGAAGCTAAATAAGGCCTCACGAGTACCCATCACCGGGATAATCTGTGAGTCTGCACTGATGCGATTTAAGCTAAAGCGGTGTTGTAGCCAATCAGCAATGGCTTGGCGTAGCTCAGGTAAGCCACTGGTTGAGGGATAGTTTTGTACCTTGATTAGGTTGTCCGCTAGCGTCTGTAACACAAAAGAGGGCGGCTCATGCTTCGGCTCGCCAATACCAAGCTTGATGGTTTCAAACTCAGGGGCTGGGGTAGAGTGTGCCAATAAGGTAGCCATCTTGGCAAACGGATAAGGGTGCAGCAGCTCTAATTTTGGGTTCATGATGGACCTATTTAAATATAGTGGTTAAGGTGCACAGACAATAACAGGTTTGTAAACCGCTCAACAGCTCGGTGTAAGCACGTCAATTAAGGTGGTTCTTAGGCGCTCAAGCTTAGCGTCACTGAGCATATTATCCTCAATGTCACTAATATAAAACATATCCTCAGCACGCTCGCCTAAGGTAGTAATGCGCGCGGCATGGACCTCAATGCCCTCGTTCAAGAATACCTGACCAATGCGCGCCAGTAACCCCGGCTGATCTAGGGTAGTTAGGCTCATCACATGCTGGCGACTGGCTTCATTATAGTTAAAATCAATGGTGGTGGGTACTTGAAAGTTCTTTAAGCGCCGTGGTAAGCGCTTTTGAACCAGCTTGGGCGTTTCAGGGTTTTTAAAGGCGTCAATTAAGCGGCGGGTCAACTCCTCACGCGATTCAGGGTCAGTCAATAAGGTGCCATGGCGATCAAGTAACACATAAGAATCTAAGGCAAAGTCGCGCGTGGCAGTAATAATACGTGCATCGAGCACATCTAGATTCATTTGATCAAACACCGCCATAGTCACTGCAAATAAGTTGGCCTGATCTTGGGTGTAGATAAAAATTTGTACCGCATCGAGTGCCAATTCTCTATGCTCACGCAGCACAATTAAGGGCTCACTGTTGGCATCGGAAGCACGGCCAATAGGGGGGTGATTTAAGATGGCCTCAGTATGCCACATAATGGCTTCTGGGATTTCACGTAAAAAATACTCATCGCCGAGCTCATCCCATAGTGCCAATACCTCCTCACGGTTCATGTGCTGATTGTCGACTTTATCCAGCATGGTCAGTGCCTGTTGACGAGTGGTGGCAATCATTTCTTGACGGTTGGTGGGCGCATCTAAATCGGCACGTAAAATACGCCGAGTTTGGGTATATAACTGCTTCATTAAGCTGGCACGCCAGCTGTTCCATAGCTGAGGATTGGTGGCGTTCATGTCTGCAACGGTGAGTACATACAGGTGATTTAGATGAGTGACATTACCGACCAGATTGGCAAACTTAGTCACCACTTCAGGGTCAGAGATGTCTTGTTTTTGTGCAGTCATCGACATGAGCAGATGATATCGAGTCAGCCAACCAATCAATTTGGCATCGGCCTCACTCATGCCATGGCTGAGACAAAACTCAATGGCATCACGCTCTCCAAGCTCGCTGTGATCACCGCCGCGGCCTTTGGCAATATCATGGAAGATAGCTGCCAGTACAATAATCTCTTTACGCTCGATGCGTTTGTAAATAGAGCCTACCAGTGCAAAGTCATCTTGGTATTTGGGGCTGGTAAAGCGGTGCAGCATACGAATAAGTAGCAAGATATGTGCATCCACGGTATAGCGGTGGAACAAGTCATACTGCATCAGCCCAATTAAATTGACAAATTGCGGCATATAGTTGGCCAGCACCCCGTAGCGCTTCATAATACGTAGGCGATGAAACAGGTAGTTTTGCTCTTTTAAATTATCTAAGAACAGCTTTTTGTGCAATGGGTTATCACGATAGTGCTGATCAATGCCTCGCGCCGCAATTTTTAGCGCGCGCAACGTGCGGGTGCGGATATGCTTAATGCCATGCTGACCCATTAATAAAAACATCTCTAAAATGGCTTCAGGATGCTGAGCAAATACGTGATGGTGGGCAATGGCAATATGATCACCGACTCGGTTAAAGCGGGCATTTAATACTGATTTTTCGGGACGCTCTGATTCAGGTAGACGCGCCTCAATTAAGGTCTCGTAATAGTGCGAGGTCAGCATTTCAGACAGGGTGGAGATTTGCATGGCGCAGCGGTAATAGTCGCGCATGAAGTTTTCTACGGCTGCATTAGGCTCATCTTCCTCGCTTTGCTCATACCCCATACGCTCCGCGATGTCACGCTGATAATCGAACAGCAGTTTGTTTTCATTGCGGCCGGTTAAATGATGCAAATGATGACGGATGCGCCATAAAAACCCTTCCGCAAACATCAGCTCATCGAATTCTTTTTCGGTCAAAAAGTCCTGCGGTACTAAGTCGTATAATTTGGTAATGCGAAAATAGCGTTTGGTAATCCAGCCAATGGTATGGATGTCACGCAGACCCCCTGGGGATTTTTTGATATCTGGCTCAAGATTATATTCAGTGCCATTATGAAGCAAATGACGGGCGCGGGCTTCGGCCATTTTGGCATCATAAAACTCTTTTTGAGACCAAGTTTGTTGCACCACGTTGTTAGGGATGGCGCTTAAACTGTCGTTGCCGATTAATAGGCGTGCTTCAAGTAAGTTGGTGGCGACTGTGATGTCTGTGGCCACTTGCAGACAATCCTCTATGGTGCGCACTGCAATACCCGGCTCAATACCCACATCCCATAAGCGCGCCACAAAGCCATCTACCTTTTGTGAGGTTTCAGTACTTAATGTATCGGGGGAGAGTATCAGGATATCCACATCGGAATAAGGCGACAGCTCACCTCGGCCATAGCCGCCCACAGCAAATAGCGCCAAATCCGTTTGCGTCAGCTCATGTAACTTAAACAGCTCAATCAGTAGGCTATCAATGGACGCAGCTCTCGCCTCTACCAAGTGACGAATATCGACCCCTTTTTCCAACGCCGTGGCAATGTCCGCCTCAATTTGCTTGAGCCAATCGGGTATCCCCAAATTGCGAGATTGAGCTTCACTGTGCGCGGTCAAATCAGGCAAGGGCGTGATTAAGGAGTCGGTGGGATCGCTAATAAACATGGTCAGTTCCAAACAGGGTATAGGGTCTTAAGATAATAGCCAATTAAAGTGGCGCAAGTCATTTATAACATAAGTTTTTTTGTGACATAAGTTTAATTAACGCCTCAAAAGTATCACCTCTTTTATTTTGCCAAAAAAAAGACCACCGAAGGCAGTCTTTTTTATCACATTAGGCGGTTAAGAAGCTTAAATCTTCTTCAGGACGGGTCGTGAATACCTCACAGCCGTTATCAGTGACCATTAAGGTGTGCTCCCACTGTGCTGACAGCTTACGGTCTTTAGTAATGGCGGTCCACTGGTCTGGTAAGATTTTGGTCTTCCAGGTGCCTTGGTTAATCATGGGCTCAATGGTAAAGGTCATACCGGTTTTTAATTCCATACCCGTTCCCTTACGGCCGTAATGCATCACTTGCGGCTCATGGTGGAAGGTATTACTGATACCATGACCACAGAATTCACGCACAATGCTAAAGCGTTCAGGCTCAACCACTTCTTGGATGGCCGCACCGATATCACCAAGATGTGCGCCATTTTTGACCACACTCATACCTGCATATAACGCTTTTTGTGCCACGTCACAGATACGCTGCGCCATGATAGAGCCTTCACCGATAATCCACATTTTTGAGGTATCGCCATAATAGCCATCTTTAATCACAGTCACATCAATGTTAATGATGTCACCGTCTTTTAAGATTTTATTATCGGCTGGGATGCCATGACACACCACGTGGTTTACCGAAGTACAAATCGACTTAGGAAAAGGCGGGTGGCCGTAGTTTAAGGGTGCAGGAATTGCGCCTTGGACATTAACGATATAGTCATGAGCCAACTGATTTAGGGTCTCAGTGGTCACGCCTTCTTTGACATGCTCATCAAGCATAACCAAGACATCACTGGCAAGTTTACCGGCGATGCGCATTTTTTCGATGGCTTCTGGGCCAAGTATTAAATTGTCTGTATTACTCATAGTATTTTTGTTTTTCAAGTTGGTTAGAAAAATAAAAGACGGCTGATGTATCAGCGAGGCATAGCATTGGCCACGCGCAGGGAGGATCAGGGGTCTGATAACGAAAGCGGCTTACTTTGTACTTGCCGCGCTTAACTCTTTATACTGACGATAGTGATAAAAACTAAAGCGATAAAAAAAGCGGCTTGGACAAATGCTATTTTAGCAAGTTTCCCATTATACCATAGCTATAAGACAGCCTTGATGGTGGTTTTTTTATACCTATGTTATGCCAAATCAATACAGCACCTCTTAAAATCTTGCCAAAGCGAAAACCTACAAAAACATGGGCGCAGCAAAGTGCAGCGCAGTGGCAATAACACTTCTATATTGGCTTAATATATGGTAAAATACTGACCTTATTTTCTTTGTTGTCTGCTGCCTTGCCCAAAAGCCTGTGGCATCAGGCTCAACGTAAAATATAGATGAACTTATTAACCAATGACACACACATTGCGCTAAAAAATGGCTGGGTGTTTGTCGGCTTGACTAATTTGCTTTGTTGTTTCCTATTGCAGATGATTTATTTATCACGGTAGGGCGGGATTGAGCAGATGCGTGTCGACAAATCGGTGATTTTTGCAGTGTGGAGGCATAACCCAATAACTAAGGAATTTTACATGTCAAACAGTCCAACTAATATGCCAATGCGCGACCTTCTACAAGCGGGTGCTCACTTCGGTCACCAAACTCGTTTTTGGAACCCAAAAATGAACCAGTACATCTTTGGTGCGCGCAACAAAATTCATATCATCAACCTTGAGCACACTGTTAAAGCATTCAACGAAGCGTTGACTTATGTTAACGGTTTAGCGGCTAAAAACAACAAAGTATTATTTGTTGGTACTAAGCGTGCAGCAAGCGGCGTAATCCGTGAGCAAGCTTTACGTGCTGGCCAGCCATACGTTGATCACCGCTGGTTAGGTGGTATGTTGACTAACTGGAAAACACTACGTCAGTCAATCAACCGTCTAAAAGAGCTAGAAAAACAAGCTGAAGATGGTACTTTCGCTAAGTTAACTAAGCGTGAAGCGTTAGAGCGTACCCGTGCTATGGAAAAACTAGAGCGCTCTTTAGGTGGTATTAAAAACATGGGCGGTCTACCTGACGCAATCTTCGTTGTAGACGTTGATCATGAAGCCATTGCTATTAAAGAAGCTAAAAACTTAGGTATCCCAGTTATCGGTATCGTTGATACTAACTCAAACCCAGATAACGTTGACTACATCATTCCAGCTAACGACGATGCTATCCGTGCCGTAACGTTATACGTTACTCGTATGGCTGATGCGATCATCGCTGGTAAAGAATACGCCAAAACCCAAGCTGGTGGCGCTGCTGAAGCTCCTGCTGCTGAAGACGTTCAAACTGAAGAAGCTGCAGCACCTGAAGCTGATTCAGCTGAGTAATTGAATTAAGTAGCAGAGGAATTGAGAGTGGGTAACGTTTGACATAAACGGTGACCTAATCTCATAAGTATTCTATGACTTATTGCGGCATGATGTGGAAACCCTCGTCATGCCCTTGTCATTTTATAAACTTACACTGCTTATTTATATTATAATTTTATACACCATAACTACTCAAATAGAGGAAAAAATATGTCTAAGATTTCTGCTAAATTAGTAAAAGAGCTTCGTGACCGTACTGGCCTTGGCATGATGGAATGTAAAAAAGCGCTAGAAGAAACAAATGGTGATGTTGAGCAAGCGATCGACAACCTACGTAAATCAGGTCAAGCAAAAGCGGCTAAAAAAGCAGGTAACATTGCCGCTGACGGCGCTATCGTAATCGCTCAAGAAGGCAACAAAGCTATCTTACTAGAAGTTAACTGCCAAACTGACTTCGTCGCTAAAGATGACAACTTCACTGAATTTGCTAATAAAGTAGCTGAATTAGCCCTAGCTAACAACACCACTGATGTTGCCGCTATCTCTGAGCTTGACTACGGCAATGGCCAAAGCGTTGAAGAAGCTCGCGTTGCTTTGGTTCAAAAAATTGGTGAAAACATCCAAGTACGCCGTGCAAAAATCATCGAAGGTAACAACCTAGCGTCTTACCGTCATGGTCTACGTATCGGTGTGGTTGTATCAAGCGAAGGCGGTCAAGAAGACAGCGGCAAAAACTTAGCGATGCACATCGCAGCGTTCAACCCAGTAGCCGTTAACGACACTGACGTTCCAGCTGATATCCTAGCTCGTGAAAAAGACATCGCTGAAGCCAAAGCTCGTGAATCTGGTAAACCTGACAACATCATCGAAAAAATGATCGAAGGTGGCCTACGTAAGTACCTAGACGAAGTTGTATTGGTTCGTCAAGCTTACGTCATGGACAACGAGAAGAAAGTAGGTGATGTACTTAAAGCTGACGGCGTAACGGTTAAAGACTTCGTACGCTTTGAAGTTGGTGAAGGTATCGAGAAAAAACAAGAAGACTTCGCTGCTGAAGTTGCTGCTGCCCAGGCTGCTGCTGCTCAATAAGCGCATGAATATAAACAATCAGATGTTTGATTGTTTTGCTTCAAGAAAGTCCATCACGTTGTGATGGGCTTTTTTTTGTTTTTGTCTAAAAATAAGCGCACTATACCTGCGCATATTTAATGCTATTATATTAAAGGTATTTGATAGAGTTTATTTAACTGGATGAAACAAAAATCATGGCTGATGCGGATGTCACTTTTAGCGATTTAATTAAAAGAGGGCGGCAATGCTTTGCCTATCCTTCAAGGCATGCCGAAAAGCGCATTAGACAACGCACCTCACTGACGCCAAAAGAGCTGATGCTTTTGCTCGATGAGAATGTGTGTGTTGATATCAGTCAGAAATATGGGCTAAGCAAGCGTCATTTATTGTTTTATAGCCCGAAAGATAAATACTATTATGTGGCTCTACAGAATGTGAACACAGGCAAAGTCATCACTGTGTGGCATCTAAACTACCATCGCCAATTGGCATGGTCAGTGACCCAAGAGCAGTGCGCAAAAGCCCGTAAGATTTATCATGACTATTTATGTGAGCAGCAAACTGCTAAAGCAGATGACAATGAACCATTATCATGCCAGCCAGAAGCAACAGCCTGTAGGAAGCAAGCCAACAAAAGATGCAAGCAAGTCACGGCTTTTAAACGGGTTTATAAGGTATATGTCAAAGCGTCTTATATCTGCGAGTCGGGGCAAGCCAAAAGAAAGACCTTGCTAACACTAGAGGTTGATTATTATATTAATGACTTTGAACGCAGTATTAAATCACTGCTAAAACAGGACGAGACGCTGTTTGATAAAATCAATCATCAAATTTGGCGCAAACGCCTGTTTCACGAGAGTATTTACGCCATTGTTTTTGTGAATAAAAAAGACCTGACCGACACCTATTTAATTGATGTCAGGCCGCACTGGGTCGCTCTAGAACAGGCGCAAAAGATTGCCCATAAGCGCAAAGTCATGAATCGCTTATTGCTCGATTATCAAACCCCATATGTCTCTTTGCCACTACCCATATCAATGCGGCTACTGCGGCTGCCTATGCCTACAAGCTGACCATAATAGTCAGTCAGATAACACAGGTTGATGCTAAAGCACTTGAGCGTGTTGTTTGATAACATGTTTTGGCCTTTTGATTGACATAAGAAAGCCCTTCACTCACTCAGTGAAGGGCTTTTTCATTGTTTATCTTTCAATGTTTCAATGTTTTAACGCTAACCGGTATTGCGAAGACCGGCAGCCAAGGCGTTGATGCTGCGAATTAATGGGTCTTCGACACTGATATCATCGTTTTGAGTATGGCCTGATGAGGTATCTGGCGCCTGCTCGTTGTTTTGACGCAATCGTTTTAGCAGCTCAATTTGAATGTAGTTAATTGGGTCTAAATAAGCATTGCGCCATTCAAGTGAGCTCGCCAATTCTTGTTGATTCGACAGCAGCGTGTCTTGATTCAGTAAAGAGTTAAGACCTTGCTGTGTTAGATCATGCTCATCAATGACCGCTTGCATGATACGCGCGCGTAGCGTCTCATCTTCGCAAAGCTGACTGTAAGCTTGAGCGATGCTCATCTCAGACTTGGTAAAGGCCATCTCAATATTACTGATAAAGGCGTTAAAGAATGGCCAATTGTCATTCATCTCCTGCATCAAGGCTTCATCTTGCTTAACGCTATTTAATGCACTGCCTACGCCATACCAAGCCGGTAGGGTAAAGCGAGCAAGTGACCAACCAAATACCCAAGGAATGGCACGAATGGTGGATTTACTTGGCAAGCCTTTTTTGCGGTGGGCAGGGCGTGAGCCGATATTTAACAAAGAAATCTCTTGTACCGGCGTGGCCTGGGAATAAAATTCATAAAAGCCTTTGGTGTTATCAGTTAATGCACGGTACTGCTGCTCACCGGCTTCTGCTAGGCGGGCAAATAAGGCCTCATAGCTGTTTAATTGCTTGGGCTGCTCTACAAAGCGCGACGAGGTGGCTTTTAGTGCGCCGGTGATGCCCATGGTCAGCTCAAACACAGCGGTGTCCGGATTGGCGTATTTGGCATACAGCACTTCGCCTTGTTCGGTGAACTTAATTTGGCCATTTAAAGTGCCGGCAGGCTGTGCAGCAATGGCTTGGTGAGTTGAGCCACCACCACGGCTGACCGAGCCGCCGCGGCCATGGAACAGACGGGTATTAATGCCATATTTTTTGGCAATCTCAGTGATGGTCTGCTGAGCGCTATAAAGCTGCCAAGCTGAGGTAATAATACCGCCATCTTTGGAGGAGTCTGAATAGCCCAGCATAATCTCTTGGGTATTGCCTGACTGTTCAAGCAATTTGCGGTACAAAGGATTGTCAAGCACCGCAGGTAGAATATGATCGATATTCTTTAAGTCTTCAATGGTCTCAAACAAAGGCGCCACAGGAAGTGCTGCGTACAGCTCGCCTGAGTCATTAATGCCAGATAGGCCAGAAAAGCGCATCAGCAATAACACCTCAAGCAACTGACTGGCATTGTTGGTCATGGAGATGATATAGCTGCCAAAGGTGTCTTCACCCACCAGTTTACGCAGTTTGGCAATGGAGTTTATTAGCGCAAGCTGTTCTTGGGTTTGCTTGGATAAATTATCTACATAAATCAGTGGCGTACCTGGCTGCTCAAGCAAGCGGGTCAGCCATTGTTGACGTTCAGTTTCACTTAATTGACGATAATCAGGCAGGTTTGAGGCGTTATCAAAGATATCGGCAATCACTTCGCCATGATAGCCGGAGTCTTGGCGGATATCTAATGCTGCCAGATGAAAGCCGCAAGTTTTGACAAGGCGAATCATATCGAGCAGCAGTCCCTCAGCATGCGCCTTATCATGAGTACTTAAGCTTTCACGGATTAGGCGCAAATCATCGAGCAAGGCTTGTGGATTGCTATAGGCATCCGCTGCTGCCTCAGGTTTATTGCCTTGGCTTTGAATGTGCTCATTGGTTGCGGCAATTTTGGCCAAAATGATGGACAGTAATCTGCGATACGGCTCGTTGTTATAGTCATCGGGATTGTAATAAAAAATTCTCTCATCCAGCTCGCTGTAGTGCTTAATGCGCTGATAGATCTTAGGGGAGATACTGGCAATGGTATCGCTGTGAATCAGCTCACGACGTAGCTTTCTTACCATAACCTGATAGTGACGCAGCACAGTATTGGCGTGTAGCAGCACCGCCATCTCTGTGGTCTCATGAGTCACAAAGGGGTTGCCATCTCTATCACCACCAATCCAAGAGCCGAAGCTTAAGAAGGCAGGTAGGGCATAGTCACTTAGTTCAGGATAGACATCGACAATGGCATTTTTTATATTGCGATAGACCTGAGGAATGGCGGTAAATAAGCTGGCATTAAAATAGTGTAGACCGTTATTAATCTCATCATAGACCAAAGGCTTTCGGGTACGCACTTCATCTGATGACCATAATAAGTCAATGGTTTCGGCTGTTTTTTGCTTGGCCTCTTGATACGCCAAAGAGCCTTCAGGCAGATCGTTGAGCGCGGTACTGTGCGCATATAAAGTCTGCAAGATATTCATGGTGGTACGGCGGCGAGCCTCGGTCGGGTGGGCTGTGAATACGGGGATAAATTTGAGCTGATCAATGAGCTCTTTGATTTGATCGGCTGCAATATGACGCTGTTGGCACTCAAGTAAGGTATGACGAAACGAGCCTTCCCAAAAGTTTTGCGACTGCTGCTTTAAGGTGCGACGCTCTTCACGCAAGAAGTTCTCTTCTGTAAGATTGGCTAAGAAGAAATAAATAGAGAAGCCGCGGATGACGTTTTTTAAAGTTTTATTATCCAGTGAAGCAATAAGGTCAATGAGCTTTTGTTTGTTAGCGGGATTGGGATCACGGCGTTCTTGAATAAAGCCCTTACGCAAGGTTTCGATGGTTTGTAGCGTGTCTTCGCCAGATTGACGGGCGATGGCGTCACCCAAGAATGAGCCGAGTAACCTGACACGTGAGCGTAGTACCTCATTGTTCGATGGCATGTGTTCTTCCTTAAATAATGTATTTTACTTTTTGGTGGGGCGGGTTGTTTATTTTTTGGTAAGGTTTAATGGTTAAGCGTTAAGGCTTAGTCGAATGTTGCGTGGCAAATCGTGCTGAGTGCCTCATTGATGACAAATACTTTGGCTTTGATATCACTAAAGCCAAAGCTGCTCAAGCGCTCGGTGTGTTTGTCTAAATAGCGGTTGGCATCTGCTAAGTTATCAAAGACGTAAATACCACCAGCTTCTTGAGTGTGTTCATTTTCGGTCCAGATTTTTGAAATCAGGCCAGCTTCAGTGGCAATGTCTTCAGCGAGCGGCTTCATGGCTTCATAGAACGCTTCACCAAAGGGACCTTGATAGGGAAAGTCTATTTGTAATAAGTATTTCATGTTTAATCCTTTTGATAAATAACGTCGTAAATAAACCCTAAAACACGCCCATGTCCTCAATTTTAGCTAAAGGCTGTATCGCCTATTTAGATTAAGGGTATACTGCGTTATATTCAACCCACTTTAAGCTTATTTTGCAACACATTTAAGTCTGGGAATTTTAGAAAAATATTGGCCCTAAGTGGCCGATAGATTTGAACGCGCTAGGTTGGCATATGATAAAAATAAAGGATGCGGGCCAATTACCGGCCATAGGATTGGTCATTGGGTGCGTCATTTTTGGACTAGGCAGTCTGATTGTGGCTCATGTGGATGTGGGCGGCTATGCCATGGCCTTTTGGCGATTGGCCATATCCGGAATAGTGTTTACCTTATTGGCCGCTGTGTTCGGTCAAAAAATGCCAGTCGACAAAGGCAGTCAAGCCAATAAAAAAGCATTTATATTTGCGCTGCTGTCGGGGGTGTTTTTAGGGTTTGATTTGGCGCTGTGGCACGAAAGCATTTATGCAGTGGGCCCAGGCATATCGACCTTGTTAAATAGCTTACAGATTTTCTTTTTAGCAGCGCTTGGGTTTTTGTTATTTAAAGAGCGTCAAACCATAATTCAGCTCATCAGCCTCGTCATTGCGCTGGCAGGCGTCGTGTTTATTGCTAGCCCTGAGTTTGCCAATAACAATCATGCCTCTTACGGGTTTATCACCGGCATCGTCTCAGCGGCTATGTTAGCGGCCTCAATGACTTTTATCCGCTTAACTCATCAAAACGCGCCCACACCGATTTTTATCTTGATGCAGCGTATTAGTATTGGTGGCAGTCTGGCAATGCTTATCCCCATGTTTTTATTTGATGCTGGCAAAATACTACCCAACTCTTTGGCGGAGATAGGCTGGATATTGATATATGGAACGGTGATGCAGTGCTTGGCATGGGGACTTATCGCCTACTCAATCCCTAAGCTGTCTTTGGCATTAACCGGACTGCTGCTGCTGACAGAGCCTGTGGCTGCGTTATTTATTGATTACTTTTGGTTAGATAAGCCAATCAATACCATCCAATGGACGGGAGCTGCCCTGACTATGTTTGCCATTTATTTAGGATCATTAAAGCCCAAGCCCTTTAATGAGACACTCAAGCTGCGCCGCTATCGATTCTTTGCAAAGTTTTATCGGCGCCGTTAGTAGTCACATCAACCGTTAGAAGCTAAGTAAATAGCTATTCAGTTAGGACTGCCAAAAAAAGCCGAGCTCTGACAGCTCGGCTTTTTTAACGGTAGATATTGAGCTTAGACAGACACTATTTGGTATTGGCAATCTCACGGTTAAATAGCGCATTTAACACGATGGCAGTCAAAGTCGCCGTACCGATACCGCCCAAGTCGAAGCCGCCTAGATGCAGACTAAAATTACCAGCGCCCATAATGACGGTCACTGCAGCAATAATAAGGTTGCTGTTTTTGCTAAAGTCGATTTTGTTGTCGATCCAGATTTTGACACCAGCTACTGCAATGAGGCCAAATACCACGATAGAGGCGCCGCCCAATAATGCAGGTGGGATGCTTTGAATAATGGCACCAAATTTCGGTGATAATCCTAAGAAAATCGCCACCACACCGGCCATCACAAAGATAGTGGTGCTATATACTTTGGTTACCGCCATTACCCCAATGTTCTCAGCATAAGTGGTCACACCTGTACCACCAAAGCCTGCTGAGAAGGTAGTGGCCAGACCGTCTGCAAAAAATCCGCGACCAATATACGGGGTCACATGAGATTTGGTCATGCCCTCTACCGCTTTAAAGTGGCCTAAGTTTTCGGCAATTAAGATAAAGGCAATTGGCGCAATTAATATAATGGCATTTAAGCTAAACTCAGGTGTATGCGGGGTAGGTAGACCAAACCAAGCTGCTTGTTGTACATGGCTGAAGTCAATCGGCGTACCAAAGCCCATCACATTGGTGACGATAAAATAAATGAAGTAGGACAATAATAGGCCGACCAAAAGCAGTAAGCGGCGCATCATGCCTCGGGTAAAGATGGCTACGCTACTGATCAGCAGCACAGTTAAGGTGGCCATCCAAGCGTCAAACTGATTGGCAGATACCCCTTGTACCGTCACAGGGGCTAGGTTTAAGCCGATAATCATCACAATGGCGCCAGTCACGACAGGCGGCATCAGCTTTTCAATCCAGTTGGTGCCCACTTTCATAACCAACAGACCCACGGCAGCATAAATCATACCACACACCATAATGCCGCCCAGCGCCACATTTAGGTTGGGGTTAGGGCCACTGCCAGCATACGCAGAAGCGGCAATAACAGGTCCGATAAACGCAAAGCTTGAGCCAAGGTAGCTTGGCATACGACCACCGGTGATAAAAAAGAACAAGATGGTACAAATACCGGACATCAAGATGGCCAAATTGACATCAAAGCCCATAAGTAGCGGAGCCAATACGGTAGCGCCGAACATGGCAAAGGTGTGCTGGACACCGAGCATAACGCTTTTGGCAGGTGGTAAGTATTCATTAATGGCCACAGAGTGTTGGTCTAAATCCCCCTGAAACGGCTTCCAATTAGGAAACCATTTACCATTACTAAAGTCTGCATTGTATTCGTATAAAGGGGTGGGTTCAGAGCTGTCTGTGGGTTTTGCTTCTATAGGGCGTGGGTCCATAGGGGGTCCTTAACATTGGTCATGAGGGAACCTACCCCCTTAGGGCAGGCAAACTGCGCGTATTATAGACCAAGTTTATGGCCTAAGTACGAAAAAATAAGCCTTTGGAATGAGTTTTTGTCAGATAAAAAGGCGCCAGTTTTTGACAACAACCAGCACTAAACTAAGCAGTTTGGCAGCAAATAAATGATTTAATACAAAAAAAGCCGGCATCAAGCCGACTGTTTATTGTATAGATTGTTTGGTGTTAAATTTAGGTGTTGTTATGATGTGCCCGCTATGTGAGGCTCAACTTAGTAAGCTTGATAACCAAAGCCGCAAGCGTAGCGACCACTCGGGCTGTATGCCGGTGAGACCTTGGGTCATCTTACCGTCTTTTAAAATGACATATGAGGGAGTCACTTGGCCTTGCCACTGCTCGAACATCTCACCTGATTCGTCATTGATGGTAACAAAGTTAAAGTTATGCTCATTTAAATAAGCCCCCAATTGCTCGTTGCTGCCGGACTGTGTGGCAATAGTCACCACAGGATAGGCACTGCTTTGTGCTAAAGCATCAATGGTGGGGGAGGTGAGCTTGCACACGCTGCACCATGTACCCCAAAAATAAACCAAGACCGGAGCGTTATAACTTAAGGCTTCAATATCTACGCTTTGAGCTTGATAGTCTGTCAATTGCAGCTGCGGCGCCGCAGGCATTACCGGCTGACGCCACCAGTTAATCAGCGTATAAATCACTAAAAATAGCACCAGGTATTTGAGTATGGACCATACCCGTCGCCCCCATCTTGATGCCTGGGTGGGCACAGCGGCAGAGTCGATTACCTTGGTATGATTCATTACTCTCTCTTAGTGATTGTTGTTAAAATTAAACGTTATGAAGGTTTGGTGGCTCTATCGTGCAGAGGATCGCCATCTCGAACACTGTGAGAGTTATCCTTTAGCGCCTGCTTGCTGCTTTCCTCTACCGAATTTTTGGCCTTTTTCTTCCATTTTAAGGTAAATAGATCGTCACGGCGGTCCTTGAGGTTATTCACTGAGCCTTCATTACGCACATGGATAAGCTTATCTAAGTCTAAATCTGAGAAGAAGACCATCTCAGTATTGGCAGTGGTTTCGGCCATGATGGCATCATGGGGAAAAGCAAAGTCTGAGGGTGAGAACACAGAGGACTGGGCGTACTGAATATCTAAGCTTTCAACTTGTGGTAAGTTGCCCACTGAGCCACAGATCATAACATAGCACTCGTTCTCAATCGCACGGGCCTGAGCACAATGGCGGACACGTAAATAACCGTTTTTGGTATCGGTCCAAAAAGGCACAAACAAAATATCCATGTCCTCTAATGCCAGTAAGCGGGCAAGCTCTGGGAACTCTACATCATAACAAATTAAGATGCCAATGCGGCCAGCATCTGTATCAAACACCTGTACTTTGTTACCGCCCTCGATAACCCAAGCACTACGCTCATGCGGCGTAATATGAATCTTACGCTGCTCCTCTACGGTACCATCACGGCGACACAGATAGCTGACGTTATATAACACCTCTTCGTTTTCATCAAACAAAGGCATAGAGCCGGTAATGACGTTAACGTTATAACTGACCGCTAGATTTGAAATTTCATTTTTGAACCACTCAGTATAGTCGGCCAAAAAGCGGATGGCGATGTTTTGGTCAGTCGACTCACACAGTCCCATTAATGGGGCGTTAAAGAATTCAGGTAAGCAGGCAAAGTCTGCATTGTAATCGGCCATGATATCGACGAAGAACTCCACCTGTTGTAGCAGCTCTTCAGGGGACTCAACCTCACGCATTTGCCACTGAATACCGCCAATACGCACATCAGTCTTGCGCGTGTTGGGCTTATAATCTTGCGGCTCATAATAAATATTGGCCCACTCAAGCAAAGTGGCAAAGCCTTTAGACTGCTTATCATCGGGCAAGTAGCCGGTCAAAATACGTTTAACGATAAAACCATTAGACAGCTGGAATGACAACGTGGGGTCATAAATCTCGCGCGCTTCTACCGCATCGATATATTCGCCTGGCGTTAAGTCTTGATGGTCATGATATTTTGGGATACGTCCGCCGGCCAAAATGGCGCGAAAGTTCATCTGACGGCACAGCTCTTTGCGCGCATCATACAACCGGCGACCAAGACGATAACCTCGATAATCAGGGTCAATTAAGGCATCGATACCGTACATGGCATCACCTTTTGGGTCGTCTTTAATGATCTCGCGTTGACCCAGTAAGTCGTCGTAAGTGTGCGGGTTTGAAAAACGCTGATAATTGACCCGCATGGTCAGCACCATCCCGATTAACTTGTCATGGTCAAATAGCGCAATTTGCCCTTCAGGAAAAGAGTCAATAAGAGTATGGACTGTGGTCTTAGACCAAGCGCCGCCCAAGTTGGCATAAACGCGGTCCATCAGTAGCTTTAATTGTGGGTAATCTTTTTTCTTAATTTCAGCTATTTTTAAGTGAAAGTCTTCGGTTTTTGCAGTCATGAATATACTCGTTCAGTAAAGGTAGTAAGAGGTACGGGTGATATCTGATGTGATATCTGATGTGTTAATTGATGTTGTCAAAGATGCCGCAAAAAAATAAGGCATCCATTAATAAGCAGGCGCTTAAAAATTAATCAGCTATCAACATAATAAGTAGATGTTTAGCGCTTAGGTCAGTTTTATGGAGGTAGCGCTTTGAGCTACTCTCAAAAGTAGCGGGCAAAAAGTAGCGGCTCTAAAGTTAGTAGGTAGAGTTATAACGATTAACCTCCTCTAGAGCGCTATCTACTGGATATGCTTAGTATTATAAAGGGCTCATAGAGGATAAAAACTGCAAAATTGTAAAGTAAGTTGGCTTTAAGTGGCAGGCAATTGCGGCAATCACCACTGTCAATTCTGACAAACAGTGATAAAAGCTAACAAGGCATTAAGCAGTCAGGCGCTCAGTTATATGCCTTGTCACAGTCAGAGGCTAGGGCAGAGAGCAACTAAGCTATTGATAGCAGGTGTTTTTTTTGAGTTATTAAATACTATATAAAAAGAGTAATTTATTGTATGATTAACATTAATTAATGTATACGTTATTTTATTGATTGTAATTGTAAAGGTTCGACAGTTATGGCGTATTAAGGACGGTAACTATGCCTCTTCATGAAGAAAATACAGCAAATACTCTAGATGAAATTAGTGACGATAGCCTAATTCGTTTGGTGTATATAAGCAGCCTGACTTTAAAAAGTCGCTTTAAGCCGGCTATTTTTGAAACTGTAGAGCAAGAGGCTAGACAATACAATCAGCAGCACGGTATCACTGGAACGCTGTGCTATGGCAATGGTCATTTTTTGCAATGTTTAGAGGGCAAAAAGCAGGTACTGCTGCCCATTGTGCAGCATATCTTCGATGATAAGCGCCACAATAATGTGAAGATTTTGCTGATCCAACCAATCACGTCACGTGACTTTGATAACTGGGACATGCGTTTGGTGTTTTTAGAGCGTTGGCTGTGGTCACCTAAGACCAAAAAGCAGGCCAATACGTTATCAAGGTTTCTACCCTTTCGGCCACATAAATGGAGCACCGATAATACTGAGCAATTTTTATCGGCCATCCAAAAAATTCAAACCCCGCCGCATATTAGAGATTCAGGCATTACCCTAAATGCTATGGGCAATATGATTCAGCACTTAGTTGGGCCACACCAAGCGTTTATTATCGTACAGCTTATTTTAGGAATACTGGCAGTGATGTCCATAGCACTGCTGTTTGGTTAGTTTTTGGCGCTGTCTTTATCTTTATTTATAGACAAGCAGCCAACAGCTTTGATCAATAAAAAAGACGCCATATGGCGTCTTTTTTATTGATTTTAATGCGGACAAAGCAGGATTTTACACATCAAAAATCTTACCACGGTTCATAATCGCATTAGGATCAAACACTTGTTTTAGTGCTTTTAAGTACTCAATTTCGCTCTCGCTACGGGTGTAGTTCAAATAGGGCTTTTTGGTCATGCCCACACCATGCTCGGCAGACACCGATCCGCCATATTTTTGTACTGTGGCAAACACTAGATCATTAACACTTTGGCATTTTTCAAAGAACTCATCTTTGGATAAATTCTCAGGTTTTAAGATGTTTAAATGCAAGTTACCATCACCAATATGACCAAACCAGCAAATCTCAAAGTCCGGGTAGTTGCTGTTGACCACACTCTCAATATCCCTGATAAACTCAGGCACATAGCTGATCAGTACTGACACATCGTTTTTATATGGGGTAAATACTGAGATGGTCTCTGAGATATATTCGCGCAGTTTCCACAGCTCAGCGGCTTGAGATAGGTTTTGACTCATGACACCATCGACAATCCAGCCATTCTCCATGCACTGCTCAAACATGGCCATCGCCTTATCCATAATAGGCTCATAGGGGGCCTCAAATTCAAGTAGGGCATAATATTTGGTGTGGGCTTCAAAAGGCTCTTGTACATGACCTGTGGCCATCAGCTTCTCAATAGCCACATCATCGAAGAACTCAAAGGCAGTCAAGTCAATTTGAGACTGAAAAGCGGACAGCACATGCATCACATGCTCAAACTTATCCATGCCAAATACCATCACCGTCAAATCCTGCGGGGCACGTTCAAGCTTGATTTGTGCTTTGGTGACAATGCCTAACGTACCTTCTGCACCGATAAACAAATGACGCAAATCATAACCGGTGGCATTTTTTATCATACCGCGGTTGAGCTGTAAGATATCACCCTTACCAGTGACGACTGTAAGACCCAGCACCCAGTTACGCGTCATGCCATAGCGAATTACTTTGATGCCGCCGGCGTTGGTGCCGATGTTACCCCCAATTTGACTGGAGCCTGCTGAGGCAAAATCCACAGGATAGTATAGGCCTTTGTCTTCAGCGAACTGCTGTAGCTGCTCGGTGATGACACCCGCTTCAATCTCAACCATTCTATCGGCGGGGAAAAACTCACCAATTTTATTCATTTTATCAAGGCTAAGTACAATCTCGCCATGACTGGCCACAGCACCGGCAGATAATCCAGTACGGCCACCACTTGGGGTGATGACTATGCCATATTCATTGGCCAGCTTCACCACGCTTTGGACTTGCTCGGTCGATTTTGGAAACACAATCACAGAGGGCGCGGGCGCAAAATGCTTGGTCCAGTCTTTGCCCCAATGCGCTAAGCTTTCTGCATCGGTTTTTATTTGACTGGTTTCAAAGCCGTGATTGGCGGTCAAATTGGCAATCAGGGCCGCCACAGTAGCCGGATTCGTAGCGCTCTGAGCAGCCAAAGAGGGCTCATTTATTTGGGATTGATCCGCGCCATGCGACTGTTGATGAGCAGCGGTGGGGGAGGTTACAGAATTCGATGCAGTCATAGGGGTCTCTGTAGGCAATATTCTAAAAAGTTAAAGAAGTAAACGTAAAAAAACTATGAACAGTGAAAAAAGTTAATCAAAGGATGAACAAAATAAATAGCATAACCTAAAGTTAAGCATTATAGTCATAAATGGCAGGGGTTTATTCGTAATTTAACCTGCCAAAATAACAAAATATGTTATAAGATAGTTGTATTATGACACACCGAGCTGAACGTTTGTAAGTCACCTTGATGGTAATAAGCGCTTGTGTGGTCATATGATTTGTGCGTTTTGTGACGTTATATTTTAATTCGACGCTTTTTATGATAAAGGGGCACAGTGAGATCACTGCTCCCCATTACCCATCCGAAATAAGGGCTAAGACATGGCATTATCGCTTGAAAAAGATAAGATTCGTTTTTTACTTCTAGAGGGGTTGCACGAGAATTCACTAAAAGTATTAAACGATGCTGGCTATACCAACATTGAATATTTATCACACGCGCTAGACCCCGAAGAGTTGGCTGAAAAAATCAAAGACGCCCACTTTATTGGCATTCGTTCGCGCACTCAGTTGACCCGTGATATCTTAGAACAAGCGGATAAATTAATTGCCATTGGTTGCTTCTGCATTGGTACCAACCAAGTGGATCTAGATGCCGCTCGTGAGCTTGGTATTCCTGTCTTTAACGCCCCTTATTCCAACACCCGCTCAGTGGCAGAGTTGGTCTTAGCCGAAGCGATTATGTTATATCGTGGTATCCCCGAAAAAAATGCTGTGGTTCATCGCGGCGGCTGGGGTAAGTCTGCTAAGAACTCACATGAAGTTCGCGGTAAAGTGATGGGTATCGTGGGCTACGGCTCAATCGGCTCACAGTTGTCTGTATTGGCTGAGAGCTTGGGCATGAAAGTCATCTATCATGATGTGGTTACCAAGCTACCCTTAGGTAATGCCGTTCAGGTTGGCAGCTTAGAGGAATTATTAAACAAAGCAGATATCGTTACCCTGCATGTGCCCGACCTGCCCAGCACACGTTATATGATGAAAAAAGAGCAGTTTGATCAAATGAAAGAGGGCAGCTATTTTATCAATGCTGCTCGTGGTACTTGTGTTGAGATTGATGATCTTGCTGCTGCACTTGAGTCAGGCCGAGTGTTAGGCGCGGCTGTAGACGTGTTCCCTAAAGAGCCAAAATCAGCAGATGAAGAATTTGAATCACCACTGCGTAAGTTTGATAACGTTATCTTGACGCCTCATATCGGTGGCTCAACTCAAGAAGCTCAGGCCAATATTGGTCTTGAAGTGGCTGAGAAATTTGTTAAATATTCAGATGCCGGTGATACCACCACTTCTGTGAACTTCCCTGAAGTCAGCATTCCAGTCAAAGAAGGCTCGCACCGTTTGCTACATATTCACAAAAACGTACCGGGTGTATTGTCGCAAATTAACTCATCATTCGCGTCAGCGGGCATCAACATTTTAGCCCAAAGCTTGATGACAGAAGGCGATGTGGGTTATTTGGTAATGGATGTCGACAACCGCAACTCACAAGAAGCGCTCGATAAGCTTAGAGATATTGAAGAGACCATTCGCGTTCGCGTCTTGTTCTAATCGTCTCGATGACTTGACCTCTGTTAGAAAAAAGCTGGCTGCGGCTGGCTTTTTTTATGCCTGCTGGTTTTATCCGCTTCACAAAGGGGCAGATGTTGTTGTGATAAACCAGAAGTTTGTGGTGGAGACACAGTGCGCATGACACAAACTCAGACTTGGCGTGATAGGTTGCCCTGCGTCGGATGAGAAAGTAAAAGTAGGGGATATCAAGCAGTTACTATGCTTAACTATATAATATTTATTTATATAGTATAATGATAGGTATAGTAAGCGTAACGCTGCGCTTAGCCATTTATAAATCAACACCACAAAAGGAGCGCCGGACAATGGAGATTAAATCATTCTTGCATGAGGACACCGAAACGTACACGCACGTATTAATCGATACCGGCAACAAGGTGTGTGCCATTATAGATCCTGTGCTTGACTATGACTTTAAATCGGGTCACACCAGCACCAAGTCAGCTGAGCAAGTGGTGCAGTTTATTAATCAGCAACAGCTTAACGCTGCCTATATTATTGAGACCCATGCTCATGCAGACCATTTATCAGCGGCTCAATATTTAAAGCAGCAGCTGGGCGCACAGCTGGTAATAGGCAAACCCATTACGGAAGTGCAAAAGATTTTTAAACACGTGTTTAACTTGGATATGGGCTTTAAAACTGATGCCAGTCAGTTCGATAAGTTAACTGAAGAGGGCACCCAGTTTATGCTCGGTGATATTGAGCTGACGGTGATGCATGTGCCTGGACATACGCCAGCAGACATGGCCTATATTGCCAAAAATACGGCAGATACCATGCAGCCATTGGCCATATTTGTAGGGGATACTTTGTTTGCTCCAGATGTTGGCACCGCACGTGTTGATTTTCCGGGCGGTGATGTTGATGCGTTATACGAATCTATCCAAAAGATTCTAGCGCTGCCTGAGGATACGGTCATTTATCTTTGTCATGACTATCCACCACAAGACAGAACGCATTCACCAGTGACCACGGTTGGGGCGCAAAAAGCGCATAATATCCATGTGCACCAAGGCATTAGTCAGGCGCAATTTGCAAAAATGCGCACTGAACGGGATGCCACCTTGCAGATGCCTCGATTGATTATTCCCTCTGTACAAGTCAATATCCAGGCAGGACATCTGCCTGAGCCAGAAGACAATGGGGTGCGTTATCTTAAGGGGCCGCTAAATTTATTAGGACAGTCATAGCCATCAATCATGGCCACCAATATGCGCTGTCATCATGCAAGGTAGCGCTCATAGATAGTACACGACATACAAGCATGGACAGAATAATAAATAGCGGGGGCACTTATTTATTCGCCCCTTAGTTTGTGCTAGTATAGTGACTCAAAATCGTGGGTTTAATTGCTTTGTGCTCAGTAAATACTGTGACCACCAAGCATTGCAACTTCCAGCACGATGTAAAATAACTCTGGTAAAGCGCATGAGCCTATACTCCGACAAGGTCCATTTGTGCCCACTATGATTCATTTATGTCGGAGTATTAGGAGTCACTTATGTCTGCATCCTCTTCATCTTCTACTGCTTCCTGCCTTGAGCCTACCGCAGCGGGTACTTTTTTGTATGCCCGTCGTTATATTCCGCGTTGTGAGTTAGCTAAGCTTGCCCTTGAACAAATGCAAGCCCTGCATTTGCGCGGCATTGATATTATCAGAGCCATGGGCTATCCGCCTAAACATACCTTTGCGGCCACAGACCGACTGCGTTATGTCTTATGTAGCCCAGTTTTGGGCTTAGATGGCAGTTATATTGACCCGTTTTATGATGCTAATGACTTTTTAGAAATCTTATTTGATATCCTCAAGCTTCCTTCTGAGCAGTATAGGGCTGAGATGGAGACCATTCGTCAAACATGGGCTCAGTAAATACTTACGGTGTGTTATAGCGTATAACAATGGGAGAGTGGTGTGTTAAAGATACTCAAATATAAAGATGATGACAGCCTATTTGATATTCTCTTGATCACATTTGCAAGGTTGGTATTAACCGCAGGCATGTGTATGTTTGCTTTTTATTTGGCTTTTGCGTCAACAATGGGGCCGACCATAGCCCCTGATACTTGGATAGCAGGTATCGAGCTTGATATGATTATTCGTATCGGTATGCTATTGACCGCAGTAGGGCTCACCCTATTTGCGATATCTTGGTTTATTTACCCATTACTGCGCTATCTTTATAAAAGAACAGTAAATCATTGATGATGATGGTGATGATGAGCTGCACTATTGGCTGGAGCCTCATCTAGACCACACACAATCGCGTCTAATCGGTTGTGCGGATGCTCAATAGACTCAACTTGAATGGTGGTGTGACTAATGCCTAACGCCTCAAGGCTATGCTCTAAATCATGAATAAGCTCACTGGCTTCAAGAATACGCATGTCACTATTGACCACAACGTGACAAGACAGCGCATGGATGCCACTGGTGATACTCCAAACGTGAAGGTCATGTACCGTAATGATATGCTTGTGGCTCTCGATGGTTTGCCTTACCTCATCTAATGATATCTCTTCTGGAGTGCCCTCCATAAGTATGTGTGTTGAGGCTTTGACAACTCGAAACCCACTCACCAAAATCAAAACAGCGACGATAACAGACGCGACTGGGTCAGCCCACCACCAGCCCATCCACATCATAGACAGCGCGGCGATAATGGCTGCCACTGAGCCCAGTAAGTCGCCCAGTACGTGCAAATAAGCACTGTGCATATTTAGGTTTTTTTCGCCAGATTGAGCCTCACCGTGCCCATGATCGTGGTCATGAGCTGCGCTGCCTCTATGTAGCAGCCAAGCCACCAATAAGTTCACTACTAAGCCAATACTGGCAATAATGAGCATACCTTGAGAGGCCACATCAGGTGGCGAATTAAAGCGTCCGATGGCCTCCCATACAATCATCAAGGCAATGATAATTAAGGTGGCACCATTGGCCCCAGCCACCAAAATCTCAAAGCGCTTATAGCCAAAGGTTTTTTCATTGCTTGCCTGCTTTTCACCTATTTTAAAAGCCAGCAACGTGGCGCCCAAAGCCGCGGCATCAGACAGCATGTGGCCGGCATCAGACAGCAGTGCCAAGCTGTGAGTTAATAAACCGCCTATAGCCTCTACCAACATAAATCCGCTGATAATTAAGAAGCTAAACCATAAGATACGGCGCTGCTTACTCATATCACGAGCTGTGGGTTCATCATGAAAGTGCGGCGGGTCATGAGCAGCTATGGGGTTGTCAGGGTGAGTGTGGTGTGGGTCATGATGGGCGCTCATAAATTGCTCCTACGATGAGGTTTGATGGCCATAACTTAAGACCAAAACTAAATAACAGTTTACCCAGTTTCAGTGTTTATTAAAGTATCAGATAAGTAGAGCGCTTTTTATGCTGTCATGCCGGCGTGAGCTACCAGCCGATCGGGTCGATATCCAATGTCAGCTTTAAGTACTTGGCAGAGGGCAATTGTAGGACTTGAGGCCACCACAGGTTTAATACCTGATGCAGGGGGGCGCGTTGTTTTGAGAGCAATAGGAGCTGAGTATGATAGCGGCTATTCTTTAGCTTCATGGGGGCATCTACTGGCCCTAAGATACTCAAATTATGAGGGGGTAAAATAACGACCGCATCTTTGAGTACTTGAGTGGCACGCTGTAATGTCTTGGCCTCACAGCGAATCAACGCAGCATAGGTATAAGGCGGTAGGCCTATCATTTTGCGCTCTTTTAATAGCTCTAATGCAAAGGGCTGATAGCCATCACGTACCAGCTTGCGCAATAAGGGGTTTTCTGGTTGCACGGTTTGAATTAACACTTTGCCAGGCTTACTGCCCCGTCCTGAGCGTCCTGCTACTTGCACAATTAGCTGCGCTGTGTGCTCGGGCGAACGAAAATCAGGTGATAAAAATCCGCGATCGGCATTGGGCAGACACACCAAGGTGACATTAGGGAAGTGGTGTCCTTTGGCCACCATTTGTGTGCCCACTAAAATGGCTGGTTTACCGGTATTAATGCGCTGATAAATCTCCTCCCAGCTGTCCTTGCGCCGGGTAGTGTCTCGATCTATTTGAATGATGGGATAGGTGACTTTGCTGGTTTGTGGGTTTGAAAATAGCGCATGTAAGCTCTCAGTTAAGCGGGTGGTGCCCATGCCCACCGCATTTAAGTTGGGGCTATGGCACTCAGGGCAGGCAAGGGGAATAGAGGCCTGCCAGTCACAATGATGGCACTTAAGATAGCTTGGCTGCTGGCTGTTAAGCTGGCTGTGATGTAAGGTCATATGAGCCTCACAGCGCACACAATCTGCTTGCCAGCCACAGGCATCACACAACAGTATAGGGGCATAACCGCGACGATTTAAAAACACCAGTACCTGCTCGCCGGCCTCTAAGGTGCTGCGAATAGCGGCGATGGTATCATCGGTAAGCCCCGTATTTTGGGAGCGCTCTAAATTTGGCAACAGTTGTCTTTGTTTGTCCTCAACGGGCATGTCGCTGTATTTGGTTGGGGTGTCTCGGGCATCGACCAAATACAAACTGGCCGCTTTGGCATGACCGGCACGCTCCGTGAGCATAAGCTCAGTCAGTTTGCCTTCTTGCACCAATTTTAGATGCTCAAGCGATGGCGTGGCAGTACCGAGTACCACAGGGATACCCAGTTGATAACCACGGTATAAGGCCACATCAGCGGCATGATAGCGCAAGGTATCTTGCTGTTTATAAGACTGATCGTGTGATTCATCGACCACGATAAGCCCTAAGTTCGCGAAAGGGTGCAGCACTGATGAGCGGGTACCGATGACAATTTGAGCCCGCCCTTGACGACAATCCTCCCAGCCATGCATGCGCTGGGTGTTATTTAAATTAGAATGCAGCAGCAATATATTGGCTGAAAAACGCTCGGCAAAACGGGCACGGGTCTGCGGTGTTAGGCCAATCTCGGGCACCAAAACTAACACTTGCTTACCCGCCTGAAGCACTGACTGCATGGCTTGCAGATACACCTCTGTTTTGCCACTACCGGTGACGCCGTTTAGCAAATAGCCGCAGTAAGTATTGGTGTTAGCGGTATGGATGATGGCATTAACGGCCAGCTTTTGTTGCTCATTTAAGTCCAGAGGCATTTTGGCCAAGCTGACCGGTGCTGGGTCTGCTTGAGGCTGCAAATAATGCTCAATAAGGCCGTTTTCTTCTAAGCGCTTTAAAAAAGGACGCTCCATGCCCTCAAGTAACAAAGTCTCCTCACTGGCGCCATGAGTACCATGCAGTTTAAGCATTGCAAATTGTTGTTTTTGTTTGTGCGCATTGCTATTAAAGTTGGCATCACTGACATTGGGTCGAATGCGCCAGTGAGTCACCAGTAAGTCTAGCGGCTTGCCTTGGCGAATTAAAGTCGGCAGCATCACCGATATGACATCGCCTAAAGGGTAATGATAATAACTGGCCAGCCAGCGTGCCAAAGACAGCATAGCGGCATCTAAAATAGGTGTCTCATCCAAGCATTGCTTGATGGGCTTGAGCTTATTTAGCGGTATGTCGCTGCTTTGTCTGTCGATATGTGCCACGACGATACCAATTAAGGTTTGTCGACCAAAGGACACCTGTACTCGGCTGCCTATTGGCGGCATAGGGGGAGCGGTTTTGGCACAATGAGCGGGATTGCTTGAAGCAGGTATGGGTGGAAGATAATCAAACTCACGATAAAGAGGCACCGGCAGGGCGACACGAATCAGCATCTGGGGGTGTTCTCCTTAAATAAAGCGGTTATAAACTCAAAGTTGCCTTCGAGTTTATAACCTATTTTGTACTTACTTTTAACCTATGACAGCTTAGGCTTAGTCTTCGATAAATAAGATAGACTCAATTTCAACGATGCCGCCTTTAGGAAGTGCTGCCACTTGTACCGCAGCACGAGCAGGATACGGTTCTGCCAAACGCTCAGCGAATACTGCGTTTAGCGCTGCAAAGTCATTTAAATCAGTCAGTGATACGTTAAACTTAACCACATCGCTTAATTTGCCGCCAGCAGCTTCACAGATGGCTTCAATGTTGTCCATAACTTGCTTAGCTTGGGCATCAAAGCCTTCACGCAGCTCCATAGTTTCAGGATCAAAGCCCAGTTGACCTGAGATGTATACCAGGCTGCCACCGGTTGATGGGATTTTTACCGCTTGTGAATAGGCGCCAACGGCTGCAGGGGCTTTATCAGTATGAATGGTTTGACGTGCCATAGTTATTCTCCTTGAGTATTATGACTTATGGTTATTGTTGATTTTAAAGGGTGCTTTATAAGCGATATAGACGACGAATGCTACCAAAGCCCACATGAGGGCGCAGCGCTTCAATGCCTTCTAATACATGACTGCGACTACGCACAACCACGTGTATTATCGTTGAATCTGTACGAATATCAACTTTTTCGATACCAATATTTAGCTGACGCAAGGTATATAACACATGCGATACCTGCTCATCATTGAGTGCTAGGTTAATTTTTAGATAAGCGGTGAAGTGCGGGCGCTCACTGGGATGGGTGATGCTTTTTTCAATCTGCTCTTCGCTGTACCAGTTTAATTGCACCAGCTCATAAGGTTTTTCGGCATATTTATTCACGATAGAGTAGCAGCGATGGCGGTGCAGCACTAAGCCGTGCATGGTCAAATGACCGATGATGGGATCACCAAATATCGGGCGACAACAGCCGGCGAAATGCACCTCAACACCGTTGGCGTTAGACAGCAGCTGATTGGGTCGATCAAAGCCTCTTTTGCTGGCTTGTTGGTGGGTCTTAGTCACATCATCACTAAACAGTCTAGACACTACCAGCTGTGGTAATAAGGCCCCAGCGCTCATGTTCTCAAACAGCTCTTCTTTGGCGCTGACATTCTGCCATTTTAACAAATCATCCCAGTCGGCTTCAGTCAAGTCATCTAGCGACTTACCATAGGTCTTTAGAGCCCTATCTAGCGCCTGCTTCCCATGTTGCTGTTGCTCCTCTATGGGCAGACTACTAAACCAGCGCTTAAGCGCGCGCTGTGCCTTACTGGTGACAACTATGCCTAGCCACTCAGCTTTTGGCTTGGCTTCTGGATCAATCTCGATCTCTACCGTTTCACCTGATTTTAAGATAGAGCCCAATTTGGCATTTTTGCCGTTAATTTTTGCGCCCACAGCCACGTTACCCACTTTGGGGCCCACCGCATAAGCGAAGTCTAAAGCAGTTGCACCACGCGGTATCTCGTAGGCTCGGCCTTTGGGGCTGTAGCACAAGATTTTTCGGGTATTTAAATATGAGATAAGCTCATCAATGGTCTCAACCATTTCATCATAGTCTGGATCGCCGGTTTTCTCATTTTCATTATAGTCGAGCAGCTCTTTCATATTACGAAGCGACGCTTTAATAACTGAGCGGCTAAGCTCAGAGGCTTGCTCAGCACCAATAACGCCCAAACGTGATACGGCCTGCATCTTACGGGTCAGCAAGGTGACTTTAATGATGTCGTTATCACGCTTATAAGTCAAGGTGAGCGACTGATTGCCGCCGGGCAGAGGATGACGGATATTGTCTTCAACGTAGCGGTCAGCGATGCGGTATTTTTTGATTAAATAATCCGCCAATAAATCACAGTCTTCAATGGTCGTGGTGACAATTTCAAAGGCATAGTGGCGCAATAAGTCATCAATCTCACCGCGGTTACGGAAGAATTGACGGTACATAATGACTTGGTTTTCTAAGACACGCACATGTCCTGAAATGTGATGCTTGTCCAGTACGTAGTTAAGATACTGCTGAATGGTCTCTTTTTGATATTTGCGCCCTAAGCCATGTTGTAAAAGCTTATCGGCCATCTTGGTATACATCACCGGATCTAGGTTTCGGTAACACAAGATTTCCATATAATCGGCGATATCATTAATCCCCATCAGACGGGCAAAGGGAACATAAAACTCAAGCGTCTCAGAGGCAGTAGCCCGCTGCTTTTCAGGGCGAACTGAATCTAGCGTTGACATATTATGCAGGCGATCGGCCAGCTTGATAATCAGTACCCGAGGGTCATCTAGGGTCGCAGATAAGATTTTATGAAAGGTGGCCGCCTTGTTTTGGCGCTTATTGTGATTGGAGGATTTAAGCTTGGTCACGCCATCGACTAAGCTTGCTACAGTCGAGCCAAACAAGCGGGTGATTTCCTCAGAGGTCACCTCGGTATCCTCTACCGTATCGTGCAAGATAGCCGCAATGATGGTATCACGGTCTAGGCGAAAGCCCGCTAAAATCTCAGCCACAGCGATGGGGTGAGTAATATAGGGTTCACCGGATTTTCTTTTGTCTTTAATGTGCGCTTTATCCCCATAAGCACAAGCTTGTAGTACTTCTTGTTTTTCTTTATCGTTTAAATACGCCACAGCCCGCATAAGATTACGCTGCGCCTCATCAACTAAGTGATGGCTTAGCTTGGGGAGGTTTTTCATATAAGCGGTTTGATTTAATTGCTCATCACCGTATGAATCTGGCAGAGTGATATCTGGACTAATTGAGGTATCCACAATATTATCTGCGTTGGCAATATTATTGATGACATTGCCATCAATGTCAGTATTTAGGGGTTTAATCATATCAGTTTCAAAATTAGATGAGGTTGAGCCTGCAGTTGGGGTAGGAGTCAAACGATCTTGTAAAGGCAACATAGTTTTATCATCCATCAGCTAGGCAACAGTCAATTAAAAACAAGCGGTTCGTGGTCGTGCTTATCTCGTTATATTTATATGGGGATAACTGGTAAAAATAAAAATCACGCACCATGCCTTAATTAATCTTAAAAAAGGCAGTGTGTCAACTATTAACCCCTTATTAGCAAAAAATTAGCAAAAATAAAATAATAACTTGGGGGCTTTGACTAAATTTGGCACCCCAATAAGCTGCAGCATATAAAAAACCACGATCTGCAAGATGCTTATCGTGGTTCTTTATTTAACTGGCTTCATAAAATAAGAGCCGCTTTAGCGTTGATGGTCTAAGTGGCCGCTTATCTTAAGGTTTAAACTAGAAGCCTTGACCGCCACTTAATGCCAAATCTAATGAGTTCGTCGCAAAATGATGATCCGGTTGGTTTAGGATATCTTTGGTCACTAGGCCGGCAGCAATTTCACGCAGCGCCAATACAGTTGGCTTGTCATTGTTGACTTCAACTAACGGCTCAGAGACGCCTTTGGCCAGTTGATGAGCGCGCTTGCTGGCAACCAATACCAGCTCAAAGCGGTTGTCTACTGCATGTAAGCAGTCTTCTACGGTTACACGTGCCATAAAGTCCTCTTGTTATCACTAAGTGATATGTAAAAATGCGATAATTAATCAGCTATTATAGCAAGATTTCGCCCTTAAGTGGGTAGCTTTATTTTAGGTAGAAGCAGGCCGGCTTAGGGCGGATATTGCCAAAGCTTATTATTCAGTGATTAAGTCTTTGATAACTTCAGCATAACGCGCTTGCTGGCGGGCGAGCGTTTGACGCTTGGCCACAATAATTGCTTTTAACTCAGACAAAGCGGCTTCAAATTGATCATTAATCACCACATAATCGAAGTGCACGTATTGCTGCATTTCAGTCACCGCACCAGCCAAGCGCTTTTCGATTACCTCTTGGGAGTCTTGACCACGTGAGGAGAGGCGCTGACGTAACGTGGCCTGGCTTGGTGGCAAAATAAAAATCATGGTCACATCCTCATACAGCTCTTTAACCTGTAACGCGCCTTGCCAGTCAATCTCTAAGATCACATCGACCCCAGACTCAAGCTGCTGGTTTACGCTTTGGCGTGACGTGCCATAATAATTATCAAAAACCTGCGCATGCTCCAAAAACTCACCGGCCTGAATGCCCTCGATAAACTTGGCTGTATCGGTAAAATGATAGTGCTGGCCATGGATTTCACCGGGACGCGGCTCGCGGGTGGTGTGTGAGACGCTGACAGCCAAATCATTGGTGGTGGCGATAAGCTGTTTAACTAAAGATGTCTTACCTGTGCCTGAAGCGGCTGTGATAATAAAAAGGGAGCCTTTCATAAAGTGATTCTCTATAGTGGATAAAGGAAGGTGCGCCAAAAAAGGAATATGAAAAATAGGTGTATATTACGAATAAATCAGCGCCAAGATGCCTTCTATTTTAGCGGATATGTTAAAGTAGTCACAAAATAGTTTGTCTAATGCATAGAAATAAGCCGATGGGCTTAGCTGCGTTTTTCACATTTTATTTCTTCGATTATCTATTGTGAAGGTCTGTTATGCAAATTTATCTTGCCAACCCTCGTGGGTTTTGTGCCGGTGTTGACCGTGCTATTGCTATTGTAAATCAAGCATTGGCACGCTTTGAGCCGCCCATTTATGTACGCCATGAAGTGGTGCATAACAAATTTGTGGTGTCTGATTTGGCCAATCGCGGCGCGGTGTTCGTAGAAGAATTACATGAAGTACCCGATGGCTCTATCGTTATCTTCTCAGCACATGGGGTGTCAAAAGCGGTAGAAGATGAGGCTGAGCGCCGAGATTTAACGG
The DNA here is from genome assembly GCF_003209315.1 of Psychrobacter sp. YP14. Taxonomy (NCBI): domain Bacteria; kingdom Pseudomonadati; phylum Pseudomonadota; class Gammaproteobacteria; order Moraxellales; family Moraxellaceae; genus Psychrobacter; species Psychrobacter sp. YP14. Next base: position 689,777 of record NZ_CP029789.1, read on the forward strand.
TATTTGATGCGACCTGTCCTTTGGTAACCAAAGTGCATATTGAGGTGGCCAAGTTCGCCCGTGAAAAAATGGATGCGGTGCTTATCGGTCACCAAGGTCACCCAGAAGTTGAGGGCACCATGGGCCGCTTTAGCGCGCAATATGGTGGCGAGATTCATCTGGTAGAAAATGAGGCAGATGTCGAAAAATTAGAAGTGAGTGATCCTGATCGTCTGGCTTTTGTGACTCAGACCACCTTATCTATGGATGACACAGCAGTGGTCATTGATGCGCTGCGCAAAAAATTCCCTAACATTCAAGGGCCACGCAAAGATGACATCTGTTATGCCACCCAAAACCGTCAAGATGCAGTCAAAGACTTAGCTCAGCGCTGCGAAGTGGTATTGGTGGTGGGTTCTCCCAACTCCTCTAACTCAAACCGTCTACGCGAATTAGCGGAGCGTATGAACTGCAAAGCTTACTTAATTGATAATGCCGGTGAGATGAAAAAAGAGTGGTTTGCTGGGGTGGGCGCTGTGGGTGTCACCGCCGGTGCATCAGCGCCAGAGATTCTTATTCAAGAGGTGTTAAATCAGCTTCAACAATGGGGCGGAGATTTACCTGATGAGCTCAAAGGGATTGAAGAAAATGTAACCTTTAGCTTACCAAAAGAGCTGCGCATCCCCGTAAAAGAGGTGGGTTTATAAGCCCATTGGTTTAATAAATTAAGGATGATTTATGACGTCATATTATCAGTGCATCAGCCGTGAACAGCAACAAGACGGCAGCTGCACAGCGCATTACCAACCTACCATCCATGCGCAAGGGGCATGGAATGAGCACGAGCAGCACATGGCTCCAGCCACCGGTATTTTGGCGCATGAGCTTGAGATTTTTGCGCCTCAGCCGCATCTGCGTATTGCGCGCATAAGCCTTGATATCTTGGGTTTAATTCCCTTACAAGCGTTTAGTATTACCACTCGCAGCATCCGCCCAGGCAAAACCATCGAGCTTATTGAGGCGGTGATGAGTAGTGGGGGTCGTGATTGTATTATCGCCAGAGCTTGGCGGCTGATTAGCCAAGACACCTCAAATATTGCCGGTCTTGAGGACCACGCACTGACAGCGTCACCAGAATCTTTACCCATTTGGCCAGGCATGAGTATTTGGCCAGGTGGGTTTATTGCCAGCACCACAGCGGTCTCAGATCCTGAGCGTCGTCCGGGCAAAGGTGTGGTCTGGTTGACCACCGCTTATGATATGGTCGAGGGCAAGGCCACAACCGACTTTGTGCGCTTAATGGGGCTGGTGGATACCGCCAATGGTGTGGTCCCTCGTAATGGCTTACAGCTTGCCGAAACCAAATTGGCTTTTCCCAATACCGACCTACAAATTCACATGCACCGCCTGCCTGAGGGCAAATGGTTGGGGATTGAGGCGGTGCAGCAATACGGTGCTGATGGCATTGGCTTAACCAGTGCAGTGTTGCATGATAAGCGGGGGCCTTTTGGTCGTAGTGAGCAGATCTTGACCTTGCGGCCCATGGTATAGTCAGCCAAGCCTGCATGGCTCAAAATGAGTTAAGAGTGACGCATAACGCCGATTTATTAAAAGTCGGCGTTTTTTTATGACGCATAATCACAAACCTAGCTTGAAAAAACAGCACCGTGCCCCTATTAGTTAGGTAACCCAAACGCCAGGTCGTAGCTTCAATAGAGGTATATGATAACGGGCGAGATAGCCAATAGGCATAAAAATAATTATGGACAATCCAAGAGGAACCCATGAGCGAAAATAAACACATGAGCGAAAATCAAAACGCCACTCAGCACGTTTTCGAAGCAGAAGTAGCACAGTTGCTGCATTTAGTGACTCACTCACTGTACTCAAACTCTGATATTTTTGTGCGTGAGTTGGTATCAAACGCATCCGATGCTTGTGACAAATTACGCTTTGAAGCCACCAGCGATGACAGTCTTTATGAAGATGATGGTGAGCTAAAAGTTCGCATCGATATTGATACCGAGGCTAAGACCATTACCTTTATCGACAATGGTATTGGTATGAATGAAGCGGACACAATTGAGAACTTGGGTACCATTGCCAAATCTGGTACCAAAGCATTCTTAGAGCAATTATCTGAATCACAAAAGCAAGATGGTCAATTAATTGGTCAATTTGGGGTTGGTTTTTACTCAGGCTTTATCGTTGCAGACACGATTACTGTTGAATCACGTAAAGCGGGTGAGCCTGCAGATCAAGGCGTACGCTGGGTATCTGACGGTACTGGTAAATTTACCACTGAGAGCATCACCAAAGACAGCCGCGGCACCTCTATCACGCTACATCTAAAAGATGAGTTCAGTGAAGGCGAAGACAACTATCTAGACCGCAACAAGCTAAAAGCTTTGGTCAATAAATACTCTGACCATATCAGCCTGCCAATTCAGATGCGTAAAGAGGTGTGGCAAGAGGAAGTGGCCGAGGAAGGTGAGGATGGCGATACACCCACTGACGGCGAAATGGTAGTGACTGACGAGTGGGAGACTATTAACAAGGCTAGTGCACTTTGGACCCGCTCAAGCTCTGAGATTGAAGACGAAGAGTATAACGAGTTTTATAAAAACATCAGCTACGACTTTGAAGATCCCTTAGCTTGGACTCACAACCGAGTTGAAGGCCGCGTGCAATACACACAGCTGCTGTATATTCCCAAAAAAGCCCCATTTGATTTATATGCCCGTGAGCAGCAGCATGGTCTAAAGCTGTATGTAAAACGCGTATTTATTATGGATGACGCAGAGCAGCTGCTACCTATGTATCTGCGCTTCGTGAAAGGGGTAATTGACTCTCAAGACCTACCACTGAACGTTAGCCGTGAGATTTTGCAAGAGTCTCGTGATGTTAAGTCTATTCGAGATGGTAACGCGCGCCGTGTGTTGACACTATTAGCAAGCCTTGCAAACAGTGAAGATAGCGATAAGCAACAGAAGTTCAAACAGTTCTACAGCGAGTTTGGCGATGTGATCAAAGAAGGTCTTGGTGAAGATATGAGTAACCAAGAGCGTATTGCTAAGCTGCTGCGTTATGCCACCACCACCACAGACGGTTTAGAGACTGGCTTTGAAGACTACAAAGCCCGCATGAAAGAGGGCCAAAAAGCCATCTATTATCTAACCGCTGAGAATTTAGCTGCGGCCAAAAACAGCCCACAATTAGAGCTGTTTAAGAAAAAAGGCATCGAAGTTATCTTGATGACCAGCCGCGTTGATGAGTGGGCAATGAACTTCTTAACTCAGTTTGATGGCACGCCACTACAAAACATTGCCAAAGGCGCTGTGGACTTAGGTGACTTGCAAGATGAGGCAGAAAAAGAAGAAGTCAAAAAAGCCGAAGAGAGCTTAAAGCCTGTGGTAGATAAGCTAAAAACTGCGCTGGGCTCACGTGCCAAAGATGTGCGTGTGTCAAATCGCTTGGTTGATAGTCCAGCGATTTTAGTCACCCCAGAGGGAGAGCTGTCACCACAAATGATTCAGATGCTCAAGCAAATGGGCCAAGAAGTGCCAGAGACTCAGCCTATCTTGGAGGTCAACCCCACCCATCCGCTGATTCAAAAGCTTGAATCAAGTGAGCAGTTTGATGACTTAGCGCAGGTTATCTTCGATCAGGCACTATTGGCGGAAGGGGGACAGTTAGAGGACCCATCGGCCTATCTAAAACGCATTAACGAGCTACTGCTTAAATAGCCTTAGAAAATAGCGTTAACCGTGTTGATAATAGTGTTTATAATGAAGAGGACTCAGTATAGCTGGGTCCTTTTTTTATGGAGAATGGGATGGCGGGGGTTAAATGACAATGCCAAATAGCATTAATGGGCCGAACAAGTCATAATATTACGATGAATAAGATTGTAAAGACTGGCTGATTTTAAATTTTGAGCGAAATTATGACAAAACCTATTACTCCAATAATCACCTCGTTGCTTGATAATGACTTGTACAAATTTACCATGCTACAAGCCATGCTACATCAGTTCCCACAAACCCATGGTGTGTACCGCTTTCGCTGCCGCAATTATCAAGACACCGCTTATCCGCTGGCGGATATTAAGCCGGCTCTAGAGGCTCAGCTTGATCACTTGTGTCAGCTAAGCTTTACCCAAGATGAGCTGGATTATCTGAGTGGCCTGCGCTTTATTAGAGCAGATTTTGTAGATTATCTGGAGCTATTTAAGCTAAAGCGTCGCCATATTCACGTGAGTATTGATGACAAGAACCGCTTAAATATCGATATCGAAGGCCCGATGATTCAGGCGATGTTCTTTGAAGTGTTCGTCTTGGCCATCGTCAATGAGCTGTATTATCAGCAGCTGACCACGCCTAAGATTATTGAAGAGGGAGAAAGACGTCTGCAGCAAAAAGTAGACTTGTTGCAACGTTACGCCGGCGAGCAAAGCCGCAGCATGCCGCCGTTTATCATCGCTGATTTTGGCACCCGTCGCCGTTTTAGCAAGGCCTGGCATACCCATGTGGTTGAAACCTTGCATAAAGCGGCACCGAGTATCGTACGCGGTACCTCTAATGTATATTTGGCCAAAAAATTAAAAATCACGCCGATTGGCACCATGGCGCACGAATTTATGCAGGCCTTCCAAGCGCTTGATGTGCGTTTGCGTGACTCACAAAAAGCAGCACTTGAGGCGTGGGTGCATGAGTATCGAGGCGACTTAGGTATTGCTTTAACCGATGTTGTGGGGATGGATGCCTTTTTACGTGATTTTGATCTGTACTTTGCCAAATTGTTTGATGGACTGCGTCATGATAGTGGCGACCCTTATGCGTGGGGCGATAAGGCAATTAACCATTACCGCCAGCTTAAGATTGATCCTAAGACCAAAGTACTTACCTTCAGTGACGGCCTGCATATTAAAAAAGCATGGCAGCTGCATGAGTATTTTAAAGAGCGTATTCAGACAAGCTTTGGTATCGGTACCAATTTGACCAATGACATGGGACTCACCCAGCTAAATATCGTATTAAAGCTGGTGGAATGTAATGGTCAGCCCGTGGCCAAGCTGTCTGATAGCCCAGGCAAAACCATGATCCACAATGACACCTACTTGGCCTATTTGCGTCAGGTATTTGATATAAAAGAAGAACAAGACCAATAAGCTATGCGCACCACTTTTAGCAAGCTTACGCGTTAAAGATAGGCACAAGCTTTAACACTTAACTTAGCGACAGGGCTCTTATGGGCCCTTTTTTTATGTCAAATAGCACTTTTATTATTTTAAAAGTTATGAGTATAATGAGATTACTGGTTTCGTTTTACTAAACTATTGTTTAGCTTAAATGATGCTTAGCGCAGCCAGTATTATTAACAAGGACGTTAATAGCGATGGACTATCACAAGGATGAGACTATGTTTAGACAGTTATTAGAGCAGCGTTTTCCTAATGCAGGCTCACGCCATGCACCACTTCAGATGAGCCATGATATTGGCGCCACTGATACCCCGCTGATTGAATCTACCATTGGCGATTACTTTGACTCTGTGGCCAATCAGACGCCAGACAAAGAAGCCTTGGTATCTTGCCATCAACATATTCGGCTCACCTACCAGCAGCTGCAACAAAAATCGAATCAATTGGCCAGCAGCATGATAAGGATGGGATTGCAAAAAGGGGACCGCGTAGGCATCTGGTCGCACAACAATGCCGAATGGTTGCTAATGCAATTGGCCACGGCCAAATCGGGCATCATTTTGGTGAATATCAATCCTGCCTACCGTATATCGGAGCTTGAGTACGCGCTAAATAAAGTGGATTGTAAAGTTTTGGTATTTATGCGTCATTTCAAGACCAGCGATTATGTGCAGATGGTGCAACAAATGGCACCGGAGATGTGTCATCAAAGCTATGAGTGCTTAGCGCTCAATACATTGCCCAATCTAAAGCGCTTAATTTGGATAGATGCCCCAAATAGCGATGAAAGCTTTGGATTTATGCAAAAATTCTCTGATTGGTTGGCTGAAGGCGATGCAGATGATCCCAAGCTTACCGAGCGTCAAAATCAGCTAAACGCCAATGACGCGATCAACATTCAGTTTACCAGTGGCACGACAGGTACGCCCAAAGGGGCCACACTGACCCACAGGAATCTGCTTAATAATGCCTATCATCTGGGCGAAACCTTGTGTTTAACCGCTGAAGATAAGCTGTGCTTGCCACTGCCGCTGTATCACTGCTTTGCGATGGTACTGGGTAATCTAACGATGTTATCGCATGGCGCCACCTTGGTGTATCCTAGCAGCAGCTTTGACCCATTAAGTGTGTTGCAGGCTATTAATGAGGAAAAATGTACCGTGCTGCATGCCGTGCCCAGTATGTTTTTAGCCATCTTAAATCATCCTGATTTTGCCCGCTTTGATTTAAGCAGCCTTCGTACTGGTGTATCTGGTGGGGCAAGCTGCCCACGAGAGCTTATGCAGCGTATTATCAAACAGATGCATATGAGTGAGTTGACCATTGCCTATGGTATGACCGAGACCAGTCCTAAAGCCACCCAGACCTTGCCAACCACGGAGTTTGAAAAGCGCATTGCTACTGTGGGGGTGGTGCAGCCGCATCTTGAGGTAAAAGTGGTGGATCCACTCAATGGCCAAACCTTGCCGATAGGAGAGGTGGGGGAGATTTTGACCAAAGGCTATGCGGTGATGCAAGGCTACTGGAATGACCCAGTGAAAACTGCCGAGGCCATAGTTGATGGCTGGATGCATACCGGGGATTTAGGCAGTATGGATGAGCACGGCTATATCACGGTGGTGGGACGCAGTAAAGATATGATTATTCGAGGTGGGGAAAATATTTATCCCATTGAAGTGGAGAACTTCTTATACCGTCATCCTAAGATTGCCGATGTGCAAATCGTGGGTGTTCCGGATGCTCATTATGGTGAGGTACTGGCGGCTTGGATTATTCCTAAAGCAGGCGAAACCCTCACTGAGCAAGAAGTACGAGATTTTTGTTATAACCAAATTGCTCACTTTAAGATTCCCACCTACATTCGGTTTGTTGAGCAGTACCCGATGACAGTCACCGGTAAAATTCAGAAGTTTAAAATTGTGGAGATGATGAAAGAAGAGTTGGACGTAGTAGCATAGGCCTAATTTTATGATTAATCTTTAATACGCAGTATATTCTCCTCGCTATTATAAAGCCCAGCCTGAATTTTCAGACTGGGCTTTGTATTTGGTTTCAACTAAGCGATATATGAATGATACATTTTCTATAAAACAATTCACCTTTGTCAAACGTGCTACTAATAAATGTGCTGCTAACTAAATAATACAGCGCACAAGCCGACGACAGCTAAAAGGCGCTGAACAATCAAACTGTTTTGAACGTGTGTGCTTAGGTATTTAGCAATAACATTACCTACCGAATAAAGAGCAATCATGCTGACAATCATACCAATAAAGAAACCAGTGGTTATACTGTTCGCAGGAACTTCTAGAGCATGTGCGGCGCCATGGAACATGGCTAAAGCACCAAAACCCATAATAGCTAAGTTATAGCTCTTATTAACGGAAGTACTAGAGCTCTCAGTTAAGACGGGATTAAAGTGACGGCTCATAAGCGCGGCAGTCAGCAGTATAATCGATAAAATGATACCTCCCTCAATATAGAGGTTATTTAAATTAAAACTCAAACTAAGTGCGAAGCCTGCTATTAAACCGATAGACAATGACACCAGTCCTTTTTTAAAGCGGTTCATTTGAGTGAATAGTACACCCATGCCCAACGCTAACATTAAATGATCAAGGCCAGTCAATGGATGCATTAAACCTGATAATACAGAAGATAAAAAAGATCCCTGTGAAGTTAAAATATCATGGCCAGGATGTGCGAAAGCCAGTGTCGGTAATAAAGTGAATAAGGTTATTAAACTAAAAGTTGCAGTTTTATTAGCGGTAGCAGGTAGTCTAATTAATGGTAATTTATTTATAGTCATTATAAATTCCTTAAAAATAGGAGTAAGTCGATTTTTTCACTATTAGATTTCCTGATTATCCTGTTCGGTTATCCAATAGTGAGATATAAAAATATGAGTACGGCTACTAACAGCTTTATACAGTACCGAGCATGCCTTTGTCTTTAATAAAGGCAACAATTTCATCCAAGCCTTCACCCGTTTTCATGTTGCTAAAGACCACGGGCTTTTCGCCACGCATTTTTTTTGCATCACGAGCCATAACTTCCAACGAGGCCCCTACTAAAGGCGCTAAATCTGTCTTATTGATAATAAGCAAGTCAGATTTCATAATACCTGGCCCACCTTTGCGTGGTATTTTATCGCCAGCCGAAACATCAATAACGTATAGGGTTAAATCAGAAAGCTCTGGACTAAAGGTGGCCGCTAAGTTATCACCACCTGATTCAATAATAATGAGTTCTAAGCCTGGAAACTGGCTTTGTAATTCAGCAATAGCAGACAGATTAATAGATGCATCTTCACGTATCGCTGTATGAGGACAGCCTCCCGTTTCGACCCCACGAATGCGTTCTGCAGGCATGGCATTATTGCGGGTCAAAAACTCTGAGTCTTCTTTGGTATAAATGTCATTGGTTACCACGGCCATATTTAACTCATCACGTAAACTTTGACAAAGTCTTAGCGTTAATGCTGTTTTGCCAGAGCCAACTGGTCCACCAATGCCAAGACGTAGTGGGGATAGTGCGGTAGGGTTTTGACTCTTTGAGTGTTGAGTTTTGGGAGTAAGTGCCATGAATAATTCCTTAATTTAATTTTAATAGATGTTTTTTTAAAACAGCTAGTTTTAAGAGAGTTGTTTTTAAGATAACTATCTTTCGATATAGCGACGACTATGACCGAAATAATCGACTATATTGTCGTTCGTGCTGACTAGACAGCTTTGCCAAATAAGGCAAATTGGCTGACATATTCAGCTGTTTACAAAAAAAGCTTATAGAACGCTGATTTTTATTAAAACTACTGCATGGTTCTAGCTGCGGTGTCTGATTTAGATAAAACTGATAGACCTCACTGACCTGAGTCGCTATCGTATTGCTGTAATTTTCTAGTTGATTCTGCAGTTGCCAAATAATGCGCTGTCCTACCATTTGTCCAAGAGGTACCGTTTTAACCGCAGCCAGTACCATGTTTTCAATTTGACCAAAAGCATAAGTGGTCATGGCTTGCTTTGGGCTAATCTGCCAATGAGCACAGATATTAGCAAAAAGTGGTAGGAACCCGTGTCTAAGTAGCTCGTCTGGTACATTTAAATCTAAAACTTCATCAAGCCAAGCAGAAAGAGAAATGGCTAACTGGCTAGACTCAAAGACAAACTCTTTACTCTCGCGGCTAGCGTGATAGTCAGCCGCCAGTGCTTGTGCTAAAGGTTCATTATCATTAGTAAGTGCAGTAACCATCAGTGCCAAAGTTGGCAATTCATAACCTGTCAAAGCCAACTGCAGATAATCACTCATAAATTCCAAAGTACTGCTCTCGTCATAAATTAGTCCTGCTTCAATAGCAGGTTCAATGCCCTGAGAGTAAGTATAACTACCGATCGGTAGATTACTCGATGCGAGCATCAATAAACGACCCGTGACATCAATGGGTTGAGCAGGGCTATCTATAATAGTCTGACTCTCTTTAGGCTGATCGGCTGTTAAAGCCGCTGGCATGTTAGCAGTCGTCTCAGTCATGTGAGTGGCTATGTCCGGCATTATGGCTATGGTGATGTTCATGGTCATGTGCGTGTACATGAGGATGACTATGCTCAGTGCTATGATTATGTTCAATGCCATGACTATGACTGTGCGCATGCCCCCCTTTATAGGCACCCGTCTCAGGTTCGAAAGGTGCTTGAACCTGCCTTGTATGCAGTCCGAGATTTTGTAGCATTGATTCCAACACATGATCCGGTTCGAAGTACAAAGCGTCAGGAGTAATCATAAGTGGCACATGACGATTACCTAAGTGATAAGCACCTTTCATGAGGTTGAAACTATCCTCTGCAGTGACACAAATCAACGTCTGATCGGCAGCTATTACTTGGATTAGATCGCCTTGTTGATTGGATAATACGCTGCCACTTTTTAAGGTTTCTGTACGAGGTAAATCAATACCTAGCGACTCTTGACGTTCATTATTCGCCTTGAATCGACTACGCTGTCGAGTGTCAAGATCTAAACAAAGATAGTTTTTATCCTGTATTTGAGTTTCAAGACGTGCCATTTGTTCTGCTGTTAGGTCACTGGTACTAAGACGTTGGGTATATATTTTCATAATTATCTGTAGGCCGCTATATGGGTTGAGTCGATCAATATAACTTGTAGATCACGGTCTACAAGTTATTGATTGAACAAGATTAAAAATGCTTATGACTAGAAGAGAAAGTAGCGCTGAGCCATAGGCAACTGGTCCGATGGTTCACACGTTAACAGTTCGCCGTCTGCATGAACTTCATAAGTTTCAGGATTAATTTCCATTTTTGGACAATGGCTGTTTAATTTCATGTCGCTTTTACGTACTTTTCGAATATTGTGTACAGGCTGAATCATTTTATGAAGTTCTAACTGTTCTGCGACGCCTTTATCTATAGCAGATTGAGATAAAAAGGTAATACAAGTTTGGGCGACTGCTTTTGGTGAGCTAGCAAACATGCTGCGGTAATGAACTGGCTGAGGCGTAGGGATAGAGCCATTTATGTCCCCCATTGGCGCCGCTGCAATAAGCCCGCCTTTGAGGATACAGTCTGGTTTAACGCCAAAGAAAGCAGGGGACCATAAAATTAAGTCAGCCCACTTTCCAATTTCGATTGAGCCAACAATATCGCTGATACCATGAGTAATAGCAGGGTTAATCGTGTATTTAGCAATATATCTTTTGATTCGGAAGTTATCATTATCTTGATCAAAATCAGTTTCGCTAAGTTTAAGATGACCGGCATCTTGCTCGTCTTTAGCAGATGTATCTGGCATAAGATGACCGCGCTGAGCTTTCATCTTATTGGCGGTCTGCCAAGTACGAATAATGACTTCTCCCACACGTCCCATTGCCTGCGAGTCACTACTCATCATGGAGATAGCGCCTGTGTCGTGCAAAATATCTTCGGCAGCAATGGTCTCTTTACGAATACGACTTTCAGCAAAAGACACATCTTCAGCAATGGCAGGACTCAGATGATGACAGACCATCAGCATATCAAGATGCTCATCGATGGTATTTACCGTAAAGGGACGCGTAGGGTTGGTAGAGGAGGGTAGAACGTGCGATTGACCAATGGCTTTTAAGATGTCGGGTGCATGACCACCACCTGCGCCTTCAGTATGGAAAGTATGGATACAGCGTTCTTTAAAAGCGCCCAATGTACTTTCTAAATAGCCGCTTTCGTTTAAGGTATCAGTATGAATGGCAACTTGTACATCATAGTCATCGGCTATGCTTAAGCAGTTATCAATGGCTTGTGGCGTCGTACCCCAGTCTTCATGAAGCTTTAAGCCGACGGCACCTGCTTCTATTTGTTCAACAATTGGTTGCGGTAAGCTGACATTTCCTTTGCCCAAGAGTCCAATATTCATCGGTAGACTATCGGTCGCTTTTAACATACTTTGAATATGATAAGGCCCTGGCGTACAGGTAGTGGCTAAGGTACCTTGAGCGGGTCCTGTACCACCACCAAACATAGTGGTGACCCCTGACATTAGGGCAGTCTCACACTGTTGAGGTGCAATAAAATGAATATGGGTATCGATACCGCCAGCGGTCAAGATTTTACCTTCACCGGCTATAATTTCAGTCGCAGCACCAATTGGTAGGGTAACTCCGGGTTGGATATCTGGATTTCCCGCCTTACCAATGCCTCTGATACGTCCGTCTTTAATAGCAACATCAGCTTTATAGATACCCGTATAATCAACAATAAGTGCATTAGTAATAATCGTATCTGGCACCTCATTAGCTAACAGTTGCGACTGTCCCATGCCATCACGGATAACCTTACCGCCCCCAAATTTGACCTCTTCACCGATACTGACATTAGCGAAAGACTGGAGGTTAGATTCTGAGGATTTCAAACTATCGTCTTCACTACCACTAATTAAGATAGAGTCAACATTGGAGTCTAATGAATGAGTTTTATCAGTATCGATATCATGATCAATCTGACTGGTTAAATCGTATTCAACTTCAAGCCAAAGGTTGGTATCGGCTAATCTTACTTTATCTCCCGTTGTGGGGCCAAAATGCTCAGCATGGATACGGCGGTCGATAAGTTTTTGGGAGGTACTTCCCGTTCTCTTAATGTCTACAGGCCCCATAACACGTCCTGCAAAGCCATAAACTTCTCTTTTACCGGCGATAGCGACTAATTCAACTTCACGAGCCTGACCTGGCTCAAACCTTACAGCAGTACCCGATAATATATTTAAACGATAGCCCCTGGTTGCTTCTCTATCAAAGCTTAATGCATCGTTAACTTCATAAAAATGATAGTGAGATCCTATTTGAATAGGACGGTCACCCGTATTGACAACTTCTATGGTTTGCACGCTGCGGCCTGCGTTTAAAGTCATTTCTCCGGCTTTTATTTTATATTCGCCTGCTTTCATAGTGTTCCTTAGTTTTTATTTTATGCAGTCTTTAGGGGTCTGGAATGAGATTAATATGCTGCTACAACTTTAGGTCTTTGATATCAGAAAATAGAATTAATGACACAATAGACCCGCTATACGATGGGATTGTGCACGGTTACAAGCTTAGTCCCATCAGGAAAAGTAGCTTCAATTTGTACGTCCTGTATCATATCCGGAACACCTTCCATTACATCATCAGCAGTAAGATAGGTTGTGCCTTCACTCATTAGCTGCGCCACGCTTTTACCGTCACGAGCGCCTTCCATAAGTAGCATGCTGATGTAGGCGATAGACTCAGGGTAATTAAGTTTAACCCCACGATTTTTACGGCGTTCTGCAACCATGCCAGCAGTAAATAGCATTAATTTATCTTTTTCAGTCGGGTTTAATTGCATGGAATATCCTTACTATTTATAAGTTGGTAAAGTTATATAAGAAACTCATATCTATGGACCAAAAAACCTGTATAAGAAACTTATAATTAAGTAGACGAATTTTTAATTTTTAAAAACTGTGTCACTTTAAAAAGTATTAAGTCGTTGAAGAAAGAGCTTTAAAGCAAACAGAGGTTAGTTAAAGATTAGGTGAATTAAAGGCCAACTAAGTGTCCCAAATTCTTGGGCGATGAGGCTGCAATTGATACCATTTTTCTCTCAATAGTTCACGAACCTCATAAAATGCTTCAAAACAAGCCCGTACATCTCCGCCTATATATCGGCAGTTAATCGCTTGATAGTTATGAGTACTTTCAATAGGCAAATTATGTTGATCTATTAACTCACGTAATTCAGTGATGGTCTCATCTAAAAACTGTCCCAACTTCAAAGGGTTACTTTGTGCCTCGCTATCTAATACATCTACGCTAGGTACTGCCCAAAATGATCCATGCACATGTTGTTTGTTTAGTCCAAGCGGTGACTGAAACCAACGAGAATTTGCAACTTGATGGGTATGTTCGCTAACTAATAGCTGGCCGTCTCTCCATATTTGCAAACGATTGTTATATTGACCATTAGCAAAGGTCTCGTTATAAGCTTGGCGACCAAAAACAGCGATATCCCAAGTCATTAAACTGGCTGTGGGCGCTAAATCAAAATGGCTACAGGCATTTGACACCGAATAATCAAAGTAAATACTTTCTTGAGGTAACCATTCTAGAGTAGCATTATCAGCCAGTTGTACTCGGATGTTTTGTTCTGCTTTCGGCTTGGATTTGATAGGGTTAGAGAGGGATTGTTGACTTTGTAACTGAGATTGTGGTGAGTTAGTAGATCTTAGTGATTCACGTTGTCCATACCATTTACCTGCCCCTGGGGTGGTAATAACGGCATAACTATAAGGTTTCAAATCGAAAGTCATGGCCAATTTATCACCATCAGCGATTCCTGCGGGAGGATATAGCACATAAATGTGGCAAATGCCGGATTGGGATATTCGTTTTTTAGGTGATGTGTAGATTGTCTGATGGGGATTTAAGGAAGAGGTTTGATCAGGGGAGGGGCATTCAATATCTGTCTTTTCAGGTTCAGGGTACAAGGGGCGTTGTACCATTAATGCGCCTTCATGTAAGCGGTGGCATAACCGAGTTTTTTGGGAACTGACACGATAGTCAAAGCTAAGTTCTAATGAGGATTGCCAAGTCAAAGTAAAGTTCCTAAAAGAAGATAATCTTTATGGTAGGGAGTGTCATTATAGATGAGTTACATAATAGGGTGAGACAGTTTATATTTTTTGTTTTGTTAATTAATCTTGTTACTAGGTTTTAGGTATTGATTAACTTGTGGTCAACTGCTTATAGACAACTATATGTTTCTTAGTCAATTGTCTGCCCATTAATCTAAATATTTTTTTAGTGCAAACAAATAAATACCCATTGTGAGCAATCATAATAGATATTTATTTGTTTTCATTGACATATTTTAATGATTAACACTTGCTGTCTTTAAACTTTATTTAAGCGCTTTTTTCCAACGTTTTGCAAAGTGAGCAAACGATGCCATTGTGTTGAGTTGAATGTAATACATCAGGGCGTTCATATTGCTGTTCACATTCTACGCAATGATACAAAGTAGCCACTGGTGTACCTTCCATATCGAAACGTGATTCTTCAATGCCATCGTCATTTTGTTTTAGATAGTATTTACCCTTAGTAATAATAGCCATTAAAGGGGTCAGTACAAAGCCGACTACCAAAGCGATAATAGGAGAGTATGGTGCTAGGAAATCGCCTAGAACCCCAAAGAATGCCAAGATAGATAGGCCTGCTGCTACACCAAATGCCACCAAACCAACTGGGTTAAAATCATATAACATACCGCGGCGGAATTCAGGCTCTTTCGGAGACAGTCCAAGTACATACTTATTGATCGCAATATCAGTTGAGACCACCACAATCCAAGCAATCGCGAAGTTAGAATAGAAGCCTAGGATTTTACCTAGAGCTGAGAACATATCCATTTCCATTAATAACAAGGCGATAGACACGTTGAAAATAACGAAGATAATGCGACCTGGATAGTGTTTGGTTACTCGAGCATAGGCACTGGTCCAAGACAATGACCCAGAGTAAGCATTGGTAACGTTGATTTTAATTTGTGAAATAACCACTAAAATAACGGCCAAAGCAATGGCAAATCCACCAGGAATGATATTTTGGAATACTGATGTAAACTGCTGTACCGGCTCAGTAATGACATTGTCGGGTAGCATATTGGCCATTAAATAGAAGGCCAAGAAAGCACCTGTAACTTGTTTGATGGCGCCTAACACCACCCAACCTGGTCCTGCTGACAGCATGGCAACCCACCAAGACACTTTGTTTTCTTCCGTCTTAGCAGGCATGAAACGTAGATAGTCAATCTGCTCACCGATTTGCATAATCAGTGCCAAACAGACGCCTGCACCTAGCATAACCGCAGACATATCGAGACCTGTATAGTCGCCATTACCGGAGAATGCGGCCCAGTCATTGACCATACTTGGGTTTTGGAATACTAAGTAGGCTACGGGGCCGACCATTAGAAATAGCCATAGTGGGGTCGTCCAGACTTGTAATTTACTAAGTGCCTTCATACCAAAGACAACCAGAGGGATTACCATGACACTAGATAGAAGATATCCTAACCATAATGGTACCCCGAGCCCCATTTTAAGACCTTGCGCCATAATAGCGCCTTCCAATGCGAAGAAAATAAAGGTAAAACTGGCAAAAATGATACTGGTGATTACTGTTCCATAGTAGCCAAAACCTGCACCTCGCGAGATTAAATCCAAGTCAATATTATAGCGAGCCGCATAGTAAGAGACCGGAATACCGGTTAAAAAGATAACCACTGCGGCCAACAGAATGGCCACAACTGCATTGGTTGTACCATAGGCCAAGCCAATACTGGCACCAATGGAAAAGTCAGCCAAATAAGCGATGCCGCCAAGTGCGGTAATGGCCACCACACCAGGGGTCCATTTACGAAAGCTATGTGGGGCATAACGTAAAGTATAATCTTCTAAGGTTTCGTTAACGGCAGAATTCGCAGGTTCAGCTGGGTTTAATGGCGCGTCATTAATAATTGGAGCGGTATCTTTAGGGTTCATAGTACACACCTTATGGCTCGATTGAATGATAACTTAAACCTAGAGAAACTAACGAATATGTTGGCTTTAAGATTGGCTAGGTTTAAGAATAAAAACAAAGGGTTAACGGGTTAACTTATTAAAAAAGTTGCAAATTGTGTACCACGTTAAAAATAAGACAATCGCTATTATTTGCACCTAATTAAGGCACGAATGCGCCATAGTGGACGATATATCGCCATACTGCGGATACAATTAAGGAAACCTATACCTTTACGAGGGCTTACTTTTAAAAGTAGAGTGCTATGTTAGAATCACTATATAAATTGATAGATAAAAATTTCATTCTCATTTTGGCCCACGCCAAGTCAAATCATCGGGTTTAAAAGGTGTTCTATAAACCTGTACTATTTATAAGTCATCTTGTTTAAAAAAGGATGTTTCATATGTCAGCGTTAACATTACAAACTAAAAACCGTTGTTTTAATGGTGAGCAGCGTTATTACTCGCATCAATCCTCTGTGACCAATACAGAGATGAGCTTTAGTATTTATTTGCCCGATGAGGCATTGGCCGGCCAAACTTGCCCGGCGTTATTGTACTTATCCGGCTTGACCTGTAGCCCAGACAACGTCACTCATAAAGCACACTTTCAACAAGAATGTAGCGAGCTTGGCATGATCTTTATAGCGCCAGACACTTCACCTAAAGGCGAATCTGTGCCCAATGATGAGCGCTATTTTGTCGGTCAGGGGGCAAGCTATTATGTGAATGCGACTGAAGATAAGTGGTCGAAGCATTTTAATATGCACAGTTATATTATTGACGAGTTTTATGAGCTGATTCGTAGCCAGTTTGCTATTAGCAGTGTGGGTATCACCGGTCACTCTATGGGTGGGCATGGCGCGCTGATGTTTGGCTTTAAATACCCCAGCAAGTTCATCAGTGTGTCTGCCATAGCGCCTGTTTGTGTTGCCAGTGAGTCTGATTGGGGGCGCGCCGCCTTTAGCGAGTACTTTGGTGCTGAGTCAGAGCAGACATGGGCACAGTTTGATGCGGTAAATATCGTTGAAAAAGCAGGCAAACAGTATCCGTTTATTTTAGTTGATCAAGGCGCAGCAGATGACTTCTATGTAGATGGCTACTTGCGCCCAGAGGCTTTGCAAAAAGTGTGTCAGCAGGTTGAGCAGCCATTGACCTTGCGCTACCATGCCGGCTTTGACCACAGCTACTATTTTATCCAAAGCATCATTAATGACCACATTGAACATCATTATAACGCCGCATTAACTGCCATATAATTGGTATAATAGCTGGGTTTAATGGCCATTAAGCCCAGCGACATTTCTTTTATTCTCCTCCAATTCTTAGAGAAACAGTATGAGCAGCACCCAATCAGCAGCTACCCCACGTGAGTATCTAATAGCCCCCTCCATTCTTTCTGCAGATTTTGCCCGCTTGGGTGAAGAGGTAGAGACGGTATTGCAAGCTGGGGCCGATGTGATTCACTTTGATGTGATGGACAATCATTATGTGCCAAACCTCACCTTCGGCAGCATGATTTGTAAAGCACTGCGTGATTACGGCATCGACGCGCCCATCGATGTGCATTTAATGGTATCACCGGTTGACAGTATGATTGAGCAGTTCTTAGAGGCCGGTGCCAGTATCATCACCTTCCACCCTGAAGCAAGCAATCACATCGACCGCTCATTACAAATGATCAAAGATGGCGGTGCAAAATGTGGTTTGGTATTAAACCCGGCCACGCCGCTGCATTATCTAGATTATGTGATGGATAAAGTGGATCAAATCTTATTGATGAGCGTCAACCCAGGTTTTGGTGGTCAGTCTTTTATTGACGGTACGTTAGACAAGATCAAACAAGTGCGTCAGCGTATCGATGCCAGCGGTCGCGACATTCGTCTAGAAGTAGATGGCGGCGTAAAAGCCAATAACATTAGAGCCATTGCTGAAGCGGGCGCTGATATGTTTGTGGCAGGCTCAGCCATTTTTAATCAGCCAGACTATAAACAGGCCATTGATGAGATGCGCCATGAGCTAAGTCTAGTGGGTGCCCATCAAGCCTAGTTTTTATCAAATTAGCTCAAGGATTTGATTTAATCTTTGGTAAATGGGTCATAAGCGAGGACAGATAAGATGACAAATAATGAGTTGATAGATAAAGTGGCAACGCAGCAGACCTCGCCCGGCTTGGTGCCTAAGGGATTTACCATAGGGCTGGCAGTTTTTTCGTTGATTTTGAGCGTATCAGGCTATGTATTTCGAGCCTTAGTGGGTGACCCCATAGGCGAAATCTTGCGCCACGCCGCCCTATTGGTGCCCACTTTTGTTCTGGTAATTCCGCTAGGCTTTTGGGTGGGGTCATTGATTATGAATAAAGTCAAGGGGATGCACATTCAAAGACGCAATGCATTAACCTTAGGTTGGCTAATCTCTTGTGTCACTTTACTATGGTTGATGGGCACTTATAGCTAATCAAATCCCCCTCTAACAAAACTGGCGTTAATAAAGGAATCCTCTTGTCAATTTTTGATCGCAATTCATTTTATTACCCTTATCCAGAAACCATTCCTAAGGGGCTTATTAAAGCCCTGATTATAGGCTGTATGCTGCTAGGATTATCGGGTCTGCGCCATGCACCAGGCTGGCAGGGCTGGCTTGCGGTGTTTGAGAACTGGCTGGTAATGTTAATTATTTTCCCCACTGCCACAGCAGTGGTTGCCCTGCCTTTTAAATACCGCGATCCAAGTTTTGAGCTAAAAAATGCCTATTACTTAGGTATGTTTGTATCTTTTTTGTTCTATTTGGCCAAGCTGCGTTATTGGCGATAGCTTATCTGCTGCATATTATACCGGCCTATAGTCGGCTGAATAATGGCGATCTTAGGCTGTTAGAGTATGGCTGATGAGTGCTCAAACCTAGCTTATGAGTGATATGTTGCAACAAATACCCCTTGAAATTTGTTCCATTAGCGTCCATTGTTAATAGATACACATATGCTATAAGAGGGAGATAGGGCATGGTATTTGATTTTGAAAAAGACAACTTAGAAGTTGAAATTGACGCTGAGACAGGCAAACGTAGCACCCGTAGAGGATTTGCTCAAGAGACCATCTTAGAGTTGGTGGAAAACGAGAAGGGTCAAATCGTCCTACGTGATTCTGCAGACGCTGAGGATCCTTTGGTCACTATCGCATTTTCTGACAAAGTAAAAGAAATGCTAGAGGGTGAAGCGCAGTTTATTGGTCATAAGATGATTCATGCTGCCATTCAGGCTGTGATGCAAAAGCAGGTCAGTCAGTGGCATGCCAACGTCTATGATGAAGAGCCTAAACACTACAGCTAAGATTTGCCTATTTTATATTTGTCTAATTTGATACAGCTTTTAAAGTGATAACTGATGAACCAAAAAAAGAGGGGGTTATCTAAGATAACCCCCTCTTTTTTGCTGTATCAAATAGTCAAAAAATTATTTGATTTTAGCTTCTTTGAAAATAACGTGCTGGCGTACTTTAGGATCAAACTTTTTGATCTCCATTTTGCCAGGCATAGTACGTTTGTTTTTGGTAGTGGTGTAGAAGTAACCGGTACCAGCAGTAGATACTAACTTAATCTTGTCTCTCATGATGCATTCCTATAAATTTGTAAAGTAAGAGGGCTAAAAAAGCCATCTCGTTAGTCATTTAAAAGACTAAACTTTTTCACCCTTGGCACGTAAATCAGCAAGTACTTTATCAATACCGTGCTTATCGATGATACGCATACCTTTAGTAGAAACACGAAGACGAACAAAACGGTTTTCAGATTCTACCCAAAAACGATGGTTGTGTAGATTTGGCAAAAAGCGACGGCGGGTTTTGTTATGCGCATGCGAAACATTGTTACCCACTTGAGGGCGCTTTCCTGTCACTTGACATACTCGAGACATGACGGACTCCTAATAAAGTTGTAAAGCATCACTATGGCATGTCAATCATGCCCAATAAGAGAGGGGCTCTACCTACTCAAGATAACGAATCACAATGCGGCTATGGACACAGAGGACTGCAACTTGAATAAAATGTTAACAGAAAGATGGTGGTCGTACCCTTTTATCGCCACAACGAAAGGTGGGTGACCAGGATAAAATTTTTAAGGGCGTATTTATACCACACAATCAGTTTTTTTTCAAATTAATTGTGTCGGCATTATCGCATACTTCACTCCAAACATTAAGCCAAAACACATATTATTTATACGCCAACTGGCTATTTTTATAAAATAAGGCCAGCTAAAATATAGATTGGGCTAAAATGAATGGGTGGGCAAAATAAAAGTGCCATGTTCAATCAAGCTATTATAGCAGATAATATCCCTCCCGTTGCTATAGCCGCTATGGCAAAAGCTATAAAAAATTAGGCAGATCGTCATGATGCCCCCTTCTTCATCCTCTAGCAGCAGTACCGATTCAAGCGTGTACACTAATGTTGATCCAACAGGCTCTGCGCTTAATTTAGCAGATAGTGGACCACCTGAATCACAAAATGATGGTCCGCCTTATACGCTGCTTACTGTGTTATTGACCTTATATTTCGCCCAAGGCTTACCTTCGGGCTTTATAACCCAAGCCTTGCCAGCCATATTGCGTGATTATGACGTGTCCCTTGAGATGATTGGCTTGTCTGGGCTACTACTGGCTCCTTGGGCGCTGAAGTTTTTGTGGGCACCTGTGGTTGATCAGTACTTCTCACCTAAGTGGGGACGCTCACGCAGCTGGATATTGCCGCTTCAGCTGTTGTCAGCAATGATAGTGGCCGCAGTGGGCTTATTTAATCCGCAGCAGTTAAGCACGCCGCAGACCTTGTGGGCTCTATATGCTTTACTGTTTTTTTTGAGTTTAATTGGTGCCACCCATGATGTGGCAGCCGATGGGCTTGCGACCCGATCTTTAAGTCAATTGGTGCGCCAAAGCAGCGACAATAAAGCGATAGAGGCGACAAGTACAGCCCATAACCCTTACCAAGGCATGGGCAATGCCGTGCAAGTGATAGGTTATCGCTTAGGGCTTATCTTGGGTGGCGGGGTGTTTTTATTGGTGCTAGGCAACTGGTCCTGGCGTTATAGCTTTTTTGCTATGGCGGCTCTGATTGTGCTTAATACCTTGCCGATTTGGCGCTACCCTGAGAATAAGCACATTGCTATTAGTCAGCATCAAACACAAGCCAAAACAGATCGTATGTTGTCACAGATAGGCCATCAGAGGCAAGCTTCTAGCACCTCTGATGAAACTCTAGCCGAGCCTAAAGCGCGCTCTGTGGCTCATTATTTAACAGACAACTATGGTTATTTTTGGCATAACCGTGAAATGCGCGCTTGGCTTACCGTGCTACTGAGCTTTAAGATAGTCGATGGTATCTCAAGTGGTATGGTTAAGCCAATGATGGTGGATATGGGTATACCCACTGGTAGTATAGGGCTGTGGGTGAGTGTGCTTGGTTCAGGGGCTTCCTTACTTGGGGCGGCACTGGCCGCTTGGCTGCTAAAACGTATGGCCCATCACACAGCACTGCTTAGCTTTAATGCATTTCAGGTAGTGACTACAGGGCTTTATGTACTGGTGGCAATAGGCTTTGAGCATCCTAATTGGCTAGGTGTTGGGGCAGGTGCATCCATACCGTTTTGGTGGACCTATGCTGCCAATGCTGTAGAGCATATGGCTGCGGCAATGGCGCTGGTGGCGATGCTGACTATGGTGATGCATTATGCCCGTCACCAGAAGGCGGGCAGTGACTTCACCACTCAGGTGTGTCTGCTCACCGTGTTTAGCGGTGTCAGTCACTTAGTCAGTGGATTTATCGCTGCACAATTGGGCTATAGTGGCCACTTTGTGCTTAGTGTGGCGGTGGGTGTGCTGTGTTTGTTGCCCATTATTTATTGGCGTAGCGTCTTTGTTAGATCAGCCACTGATTAAAGTTTATGGCTTAGACAAGGCATTTAACTTAGCATTAATCAATAACTAGGCATGAATAAATAGCGTACTTGAATGCCGTCATAGAGGCCACAGTGTGAACAGGTATGAAAGACTAAAGTAGCATCTCTAGCACAAACTTGCTGCCGATAAACCCAATGGCTAACACAACAAAGGCAATAATGGTCATATTGGCTGCTCGGCGTCCACGCCATCCATATTTCCAATGACCAATTAATAAGCCGCCGAATAACAGCCAAGATAAAATACTCAGCACCGTCTTATGCGCAATGTGCTGCGCCATAAGGTCACTGACATACATAAAGCCGATGGCAAGCGCTGCGGTTAATAAACCAAAGCCCACCAAAATCATATCAAATAATAGCGACTCCATGCTTTGTAATGAGGGCAGTTTATTAACCCAAAAACGCTGCTTGGTCTTATGCTTAAGCTCTCGGATTTGAAAGCGCAAAATCAGCGCCTGAATGGCAGCCATTAGCAGCACACAATAGGCGGCGATTGACAATATAATATGCGACTCTAGCCCTGGGGTAATGTCGGTGAGTGGCGCATAAGGGGCGACACCAAAGTATCCCAAGCTTAGGCCAATAATCGCTGTGGGTGTGGCAAAAACACCCAAACTTAAAATGGGTCGATAAAAGCAAAACAGCACATAAAACAACATGAAATAAAAGCTGGTTAAGCTTGCGGTGTTAAAAAGGTTAAAATTTAAGCCATAGATGGTAAAAATATTGGGGTATAAGCTTATGGCATGTGCCACCAGACCGACCATAAGCATGCCTAAGGTGAAGCCTTTAGCAATGGGCTTGATGCGAACCAAGGCCCAGGCCAAATGAAAGCTTACAATAAGATAGACGATAAGTGCGATGAGGTAGGCAAGCAACACGGTGTTTTGGTCCCCAAATAAATCGAGTTAACAAATTAGGTCGTAGAATGTTTGATATACTATATATGTTATTCTGTGGCGGGTCTTAAATAATGGCCTGTACATTTTGGCTTAACAAGCACTGACGCAGCCCTCTGACTTAATGATACGCTAATTTAGCATAGAATGACTCTTATTTGCGATTGCTATACAGTTAAACTTTTGCTTTTGCTAAAATTAGCCATTTCAGTAAGCTGCTGCCTTGAAATAGTGGGTTTTAAACCAATAAATCAATAGAGCCAGTAATGCGTTTGCCAATGATGGGTTTAAAAGGCGCGAGCAAAACCAATCACCCTTATAAATAAAGTGTTATCCCAATTAAAGTCTTACTTATTAAGCACTGCCCCAATTGAGCATGACCTGATTTGATTAATTCTTATTTTACAGCCTTAAACTTTATTAACAATTTATCGAGAAAACCCTATGTTTGATACCTTAACCGAAAGACTCTCTGGCAGCCTGCGTAAGATTTCAGGCTCAGGACAGCTGACCGAAGACAATATTAAAGACACGCTGCGTGAAGTGCGTATGGCGCTGCTTGAGGCCGATGTCGCTCTACCTATCACCCGTGACTTCGTTAAGCGCGTAAAAGAGCAAGCGCTGGGTCAAGAGGTGTTAAAGGAATTGGCCCCAGGTCAAGCTTTCGTCAAGATTGTCTATGATGAATTAACGGAAATGATGGGCAGTGCCAATCAGCAGCTAGAGATGACCGGTAAGCCGCCTGTCGTCTACTTACTGGCTGGTCTGCAAGGTGCCGGTAAAACCACCACAGCAGGTAAGCTTGCTAAGTACTTACAAGAGCGTCATAAGAAAAAAGTGATGCTGGTCTCAGCCGACGTTTATCGTCCGGCAGCCATTAAGCAGCTAGAGCAAGTGGCCGCTCAGGTAAACGCTAAGTTTGTAAACTCAAGCAGTGATGAGAACCCCATTGATATCGCTAAGCGTGCCATCGAAGAGGCCAAGCTGCAGTATCAAGACATCCTAATTATCGATACCGCAGGTCGCTTGCATATCGATGAAGATATGATGGATGAGATTAAAGCATTGACAGCAGCGGCCAATCCTTCTGAAACTCTGTTCGTTGTTGACTCAATGACCGGTCAAGATGCGGCTAATACTGCCAAAGCCTTTAATGATGCACTGCCGCTCACTGGTGTTATCTTAACCAAGACTGATGGTGATGCCCGCGGCGGTGCGGCCTTATCTGTGCGCGCCATTACTGACAAGCCCATTAAATTCTTGGGCCGCGGTGAAAAACTCGATGCCCTAGAAGCTTTCCACCCTGAGCGTATCGCTCAGCGTATCTTGGGCATGGGTGATGTTCTAAGCTTGGTTGAAGAAGTTGAGCAAAAAATCGACCGTGACAAAGCCGAAAAAATGGCCAAAAAAATCCAGAAGGGCGGTGAGTTTGACCTTGAGGATTTATTGACTCAGTTCCAACAGATGAAGAATATGGGCGGTATGAGTGGCTTCTTAGATAAGATGCCAGGCATGAGCGGAGCAGGTATCAAAGAGGCACTAGAGGAAGCCAAGCCAGAAGAAAAAGTAAAAGAGATGGAAGCGCTGATTAACTCTATGACCCCTTATGAGCGCAAAAATCCTGATAAGATTAACCCAAGCCGTAAGCGCCGTATTGCAGCGGGCTCTGGCAAACAAATCCAGGACATCAACCGTTTGCTTAAGCAGCACAAACAAATGGCAAAAATGATGAAGATGCTGTCAAAACCTGAAGGCCTAACCAAAATGATGAAAGCGGTTCAAGGCTTAACCGGTATGGGCGGCGGCGGTGCTCAAGGTGCAGGCGGTCCCTTATTTGGGGGTGGTAACACAAGTGGTAAACCTACTCAAGGTGCAGGCGGCATGCCACCCTTTGGCCTAGATCCGAATAATATGCCAAGCAAAGAAGATATGGAGCGTCAACTGAAAGACTTAGAACAACAGCTGCCTCCTGATTTTAAAAAACGCTTTTAAGTCAGTAGGTTGATTATATGACTGACTTTTAGCTCATTCGATAAAGACCAGATCGCTTGATCTGGTCTTTTTTTTATGAGTGATATCACTTTTGTATTGCACCGCTTTTTATTTAATATCGATATTGAGCCGTTATTATTTACTTTTCAACTCATAAGGACATCCAATATGGCACATAAGATGATGTATTGACGACATAGTGGGCAGTCATTATATTCAGATAAATAAGTTTAAATTGCAGACGGCTTATCAGTACATCTTAAAAGTGAAGAAGATATGAAACAAAAAATTTGCCTATTTTTTAGATCTATCGCTGAGGTTTTTTTTGCTACGCCAAAATACAATATTGTCATGGCAGTATGTATTTTGGCAATCGGGTTAATGCCGGCTATCAACGTTTATATTACAGGCCAGTTGGTTGCGATATTTGAAAATCCAAATGCGAATGAATCTGTTGTGAAAGTAATAGCAGTTTGGGGTGTCACTATGCTAATGCCTACTTTACTTTCCCCATTGGTTAACTACCTGCAGTCTCATATAAATCAGTTGGTTACTAATAGAGTCATGACTCGACTCATGGCAAAAAATGCATCTTTTCATGGGCTACATGCCTATGACAATCCTAAAATTCAGGATACAACCGCAGTTTTAAAAAGCCAGTCTAGATTTAGGCCAACGAATTTTTCAGTTAATTTAGTTACTGTTATTCGGGAGCTGATCACCGTATTGGCGCTATGTGTCATGCTGTTCTCTATTAAATGGTGGATTCCTGTTGCTATCTTGATATCCTTTATACCTCTTGCCTATAGTAATTTTAAAGTTGCATCTTTTAGCTGGCAAGCGTTAATGAAAACAGGCAAGCAGAGCCGTTTTATGGATTATTTCTCATCCTTATCTTTTTCTAGAGAGGCCCAAAAAGACATTCATTTATTTAATGCACACCGTTTGATGATTGATAAATATAATGCGGCATTTAATAGCGTTTATAGCGAGTTAAAAACAGCGCGATTTCAGGTATTTACCCAGCCTATTCCTTTTCAATTTATCACCATCATCATCGTTAGCTTTATTTTATTCTCGCTGTATGATCAAAGCCGAGCATCTGCCATTACTATCTCGTCTGCAGTTGTACTATTACAGTCTATTTTTATACTAAACAATCGTATTGAAGGACTGATACAACATGGGTCTTTGCTGTATGAAATATTAGATTATTTCAAAAAGTATTTTGCTTTTCTCGACTATAATCAGGATATAGAAGATGGTCATTTGGATCTCAATGAGATTAATAATATTGAGTTTGTTAACGTAAGCTTCCAATATCCAGATACAGATAAACAAGTCATTCAAGGAATTAGCTTTACTGCTAATAAAGGAGAGTCGATTGCTATTGTTGGTCATAATGGCGCTGGTAAATCGACATTGGTACACTTACTGTGCCGATTTTGGGATGTTAGTGACGGTCAGATATTAATAAATGGTCAGAATATCCGCTCATATAAAATAGCGGCATTAAGAGGCTGCATAGGTGCTGTATTTCAGGACTTTTTTAAATTTAATATGACGGTTAATGAAAATATCACTTTCGATGATCATTTAGCGCATGAACCTGAGCAAGTCAGAGAGGTGTTAGGATTATCTAAGGGCTTTGATTTAGACACCCTTATTGGTAAGTCTTACGGAGGTATTGAGCTATCCGGTGGACAATGGCAAAAGCTTGCGATACTAAGATGTCTGAACTCAAATAGTTCGTTGATAATTTTGGATGAGCCAACATCCGCGATAGATCCAAAGGCAGAAGTGAGTTTATATGAAGATTTTAAGTTACTTGCAGAAGGTCGGCTTAGCTTTATGATTACCCATAGGTTGGGTTCTATTAATGGGGTTGATAGAGTATTGGTAATAGATAAGGGTAGGCTAGTTCAAGATGACACACCTGCGAGTTTAAAAAATAGAGCAGGCGTCTTTCAAGAGTTATGGCGTTTGCAATCTAGCTTATACCTTTAATATAAACCACACTTTATCATTACAAATGATATTTTTTGTGCATACTGCTAGGATTAGTATGCAATTCACCAAACGTTTCGCGCTGATGTAGATGAAGACCAACAATAAAGGAGAGCATACCAATAAAAGTAAGGTATAAGGCAGGCGCAAAACTAATGTGTTTGGTTGCGTAAAATAAGAATAAGGGCAGTACAGCGCCTAAGATAGCAGATATCACGTTATAAACTACCGATACCGCAGTTAGACGCATATTGGTGGGGAATACTTGTACAAAAATCGCAATACATAGCCCAATCATCCCTGTGCAAAACCCTAACAAACCATACATGGGTAATACATAAATTTCATGCCCATTGTCAAGATAGGCATAAAGCACCCAAATCTGCACAATTAAGGCCATCGATGCCAACATGAAAACTTTACCCGTCCCCATTTTATCCGCCAAGATGCCATAAATGACACAGCCCAATATTTGCATCACCAAGGCCACTAAGCTTGCATTAATTAAGAAAGAGGGATCGTTGTAGAACTTAAGCTCTATAAGTTTGGGCAGTAACAGCATGATGACCATGATTAAACTGGCGCGAACAAAGGATAAAACAATGGATAGCATCAAAGCTGATGAGCGCGTAACGAAAGGCTGGGTCTCTAAGGTAGATGGATTGGCGCTCTGATTATTGTTAGCATTGGTAAAAATAGGGGTCTCTTTTACATGAGGCCATATTAGAAAAGACAAACCACCAAATAGGCCGCCTATCAGGGCCGGTATACGCCAACCATAGCTGAGCATCGCCCCAGAATCTAGTGTTCCTGTCAGTACTTTTGCACAAGTAACCGCCAACATAGAGCCAAAGATACCCCCTGCTACGGCTAGGCTACAGTAAGTTACCAGGCGATTTTTTGGAGCATGCTCAGCGATAAACACCCAGCTAAGTGGGGCATGGGCTCCAAAAGCTATACCTTGTAGTATGCGAATAACCAGAAATAAAATCGGTGCTACAACCCCGATTTGTGCATAAGTGGGTAAAAAAGCGACCAGAAAAGTTGTTATTGATAAAAAAGACACACTGAGCATTAAAGCTGGCTTTCGGCCTCGTTTATCACCATATCGACCTATCAATAAGGCACCAAGCGGGCGTGATAAAAAGCCAACACTGACAAGTCCAATCAGCTTTAATTGAATTAAGAGTGCGTTATCTGTGGCAGGAAAAAATACGGTACCAATGGTTGGTGCTAATTTAAGATAGATAATAAAATCAAATGCGGCAAGGGCATAACTTAAGCAAATAAAGATTATTTGATTACGAGCTACCTTACTGTCGTCACAAAGAAGCTCAGCGATATCTCCTTTATTTAATGCCGCATCTCTAGTACGAATAATATTCTCCAATGAATCTTGAAATAAATCTTTAATACCTCTTACAATGAAACTATACAAATTATACTCATAATTACACTGTAATGTATAGTTACTTTAAACAATAATATAAGGGTTAGTCTTAAAATACTGATTTTAAATACACCACCATTAGGGATAACGCTAAAAATACTAGTAATAAATAGATTAGATTGGCTTAAATAATATAAAAAATGAACTGAACTAACTCTCGATTTCCAGGCATAAAAAAGACACTGCGCTTGGCTTAGTGTCTTTTTTTTAGAGAATATGAAGAGTTAAAGATATTGCTGCTGTATCGACTATGCTTTATCTTTACGTACAAAGAAGTTCGCTACCAGTGCACCACTGAAATTGTGCCACACACTAAATATCGCACTTGGCAGGCTCGCTGCAGGGTTAAAATACGTGGCTGCAAGCGCTGCACCAAGCCCTGAATTTTGCATACCTACTTCAATCATAATTGCACGGCGCTGAGTAGCGCCCAAATTGCAAAGGTTTTGCCTATCCACTGCGAGGCTTTGGCGATTGCTTGCACGATATGACTCCTGACTCATAAACAAGGGTGACATTTAAATTACCATGCTTTAAAGCCAAGAGTTATGAAAGTATTCTTTGTGGAAGTGAGAAATAAGTTGGTGGTTGGTTTGAGTCGATAGGTGTGAAAAGATTTTCGGTGGTTCGTCCTGCTATCCGCTATTGTTAGGGCTAAAACTCACCTAAGGCGGGGTTTGCGGCTTTAAAAAGAGTAGGTTGGTGTCGAGGTACGAGACCCAACGTTAAATTGCATATAGTATTACGGAATGAACGAAAACCATTATTCGTACTGTGAATAAAGGGCAGTTTGATAAATACGATTCTATTGATGATTTATATCAGGTGTTGTTTTTAAATGTGTAAGCATTATTGTTGTATTAAAACTGGGTGCTTAAATAATAATTTTTTAAGCTAGTAAACCAAAAAGCGGGCTCCATTTGCGAAGCCCGCTTTTTTAATATTTATCTAATCAACTTTACGTTAAGTTAGGATTTAACCACTTCTCAGCAGTCTTCATATCCCAATCCTTACGTTTGGCATAGTCCTCTAGCTGATCACGATCAATTTTACCCACATTAAAGTACGTGCTCTCAGGATGCGAGTAATAGAAGCCGCTGACTGAGGACGCCGGCCACATCGCAAAGCTTTCGGTCAGAGTGGTACCAATCGCATTGGTGGTGTCTAACCAATCAAACAGCTTGCCTTTTTCGGTGTGCTCAGGGCAGGCAGGGTAGCCTGGTGCTGGGCGGATGCCGACATATTTTTCTTTAATCAGCTCTTCATTAGTCAACTGTTCAGTAGGCTGGTAACCCCAGTATTTGGTACGAATCAGTTCGTGTAAATGCTCGGCAAAGGCTTCAGCTAGGCGGTCACATAAGGCTTGTACCATAATGGCGTTGTAGTCATCACCGGCCTCTTTGTAGCTGTCAGACAGCTCTTGGGCGCCGACGATAGAGACCGTAAAGCCGCCAAGATAATCATCATAGTCCTCAGAGGGAGAGATAAAGTCCGCCAAGCTATAGTTTGGCTTGCCACTGGCTTTGTCCGACTGTTGACGCAGATGCTCAAACACATGAGTGGGCTGACCACCAGCGCTTGGCTCTTTGTCATACACGGTCACGGTATCATGATCGGTACGGCGGGCAGGCATGATTTTGAATACCCCTTTTGGCGTAACCAATTGCTCATCGATGAATGTTTGCATCAGTGCTTTGGCATTGGCAAATAGGTCTTTGGCTTCCGCACCGACCACCTTATCATCGAAGATTTTTGGATATTTGCCGACCAATCCCCAAGAGACAAAGAAGGGCGTCCAGTCAATATACGGCAGTAAATTTTCGATAGGGTAGTTATCAAAGATGATTTGACCTTGCTCGTTGGGTACAGGCGGGGTGTAGTTGTCCCAATCAAATTTAAAGCCTTGTTCTATAGACTCTTGGTAGCTGAGTTTGGCCGCTTTTGGTTTACGATTGGCCAAGCGCTCGCGTACTTTTTGGTACTCTTCGCGCGTCTCACGAAGCAGCTCTACTCGGTGCTCTTGAGACAATAGCTTGGTGACTACGCCCACAGAACGCGACGCATCGGAAACGTAGATGACCGCATCGTTTTGATAATTGGGTTCAATTTTTACCGCAGTATGCGCTTTGGATGTCGTCGCGCCACCGATCATTAGTGGCAGGGTCATGCCACGCTCTTGCATTTGTTTGGCGACATAGACCATCTCATCAAGGCTTGGGGTAATTAGACCCGACAGGCCAATGATGTCCGCCTTTTCGGCAATGGCGGTGTCCAATATTTTGTCGCATGGCACCATCACCCCAAGGTCGACTACGTCATAACCGTTACAGCCGAGTACCACGCCAACGATGTTTTTACCGATATCGTGCACGTCGCCTTTTACTGTGGCCATAACCACTTTACCTTTGACCTCACCTTCGACTTTTTCGGCTTCAATATAAGGGTTTAATACCGCAACCGCACGTTTCATCACTCGGGCAGATTTCACCACTTGTGGTAAGAACATCTTACCGGCGCCAAATAGATCGCCGACCACGTTCATGCCATCCATGAGTGGGCCTTCAATGACGTGTAGTGGTTTTGGGTATTTTAGGCGTGCCTCTTCGGTATCCTCGTCGATATAAGTGGTGATGCCTTTGACTAAGGCATGCTCGATACGCTTTTCGACCGATTGCTCACGCCAAGACAAGTCAATGGTACCATCGTTCTTTTTACCACCGGCCACATAAGCTTCTGCTATCGTCATTAAGCGTTCGGTGGCCTCTTGACCAGACTCGCCCTGATTACGGTTAAGCATCACATCTTCAATGGCGTCACAAGCCTCTTTTGGAATCTCATCGTACACCTCGAGCATGGCAGGGTTGACGATACCCATGGTTAAGCCTGCTTGAATTGCATGGTATAAGAATACGGCGTTAATCGCTTCACGGATGGGGTTGCC
The DNA here is from genome assembly GCF_003209315.1 of Psychrobacter sp. YP14. NCBI lineage: Bacteria > Pseudomonadati > Pseudomonadota > Gammaproteobacteria > Moraxellales > Moraxellaceae > Psychrobacter > Psychrobacter sp. YP14. The sequence continues at coordinate 721,273 of NZ_CP029789.1, forward strand.
GCGGAAGCTAAATGACACGTTTGACACACCACCTGACACCATGGCGTTGGGTAAGTTATCAGTAATCCAGCGGGTGGCATTAATGAAGTCTGCGCCATAGTTGTTGTGCTCGGTAATACCTGTCGCTACCGCAAAGATATTGGGGTCAAAAATGATGTCTTCAGAGGGGAAACCCACCTCATTAACTAAGATGTCATAACTGCGCTGGCAGATTTCAATTTTACGCTCATAGCTGTCAGCCTGACCGTCTTCATCGAAGGCCATAACAATCACTGCCGCACCATAACGCATACATAATTTGGCATGCTTCACAAACTCATCATAACCCTCTTTGAGCGAGATGGAGTTCACTACCGATTTACCTTGAGTGCGCTTTAATCCCTCTTCAATGATGTCCCATTTTGAGGAGTCAATCATCAATGGTACACGGCTAATGTCCGGCTCGCCGGCCACCAAGTTTAAGAAGTGAATCATCGCACCTTTGGAATCGAGCATCCCCTCATCCATGTTGATGTCGACAATTTGGGCACCACCATCCACCTGGTTACGTGCCACATCTAACGCTTCGGTGAATTCACCGGTTTTGATCAGGCGTAAGAACTTTTTGGAGCCGGTCACGTTGGTACGCTCACCGACGTTGACGAATAAGCTATCTTTAGTAATGGTAAACGGCTCAAGACCGGATAAACGACAGGCAGGTGCAATGGTGGGGATCTGGCGTGGTGGATATTTTTGCATCACATCATGGATGGCTTTAATGTGCTCAGGACGAGTACCACAGCAGCCACCGACAATGTTTAGAATACCTGATTTACCAAAGCCATCAAGTAGCGCCGCGGTTTGCTCTGGTGTCTCATCATATTCACCAAACTCATTGGGCAGGCCAGCGTTTGGATGTGCTGAGATATAAGTATCTGCAATATCTGATAAGGTTTGGATATGCGGTTTTAGCGCATCAGCACCGAGTGCACAGTTAAAGCCTACCGATAACGGCTTGGCATGGCGGATTGAGTTATAAAAGGCTTCGGCAGTCTGACCCGACAAGGTACGACCAGAGGCATCGGTAATGGTGCCTGATATCATTATGGGCAACTCAAAACCAATTGTCTCAAACACGCCGGTCACCGCAAAAATCGCCGCTTTAGCGTTTAGCGTATCAAAGATGGTCTCGATTAATACCAGATCGATACCACCCTCAATTAGTGCAAATAAGGCTTCGGTATAATTGTCTACCAACTCGTCAAAGGTGACGTTACGATAAGCGGGGTCATTGACATCTGGAGATAACGAACAAGTGCGTGAGGTGGGGCCAATAACCCCTGCCACAAAGCGTGGTTTGTCAGGATTTTGCGCCGTAAATTCATCGGCCACTTCACGGGCAAGACGGGCTGCCTCTTTGTTAATCTCAGGAACCAAGTGCTCCATCGCATAATCTGCCATAGATATCTGAGTGCCGTTAAAGCTGTTGGTCTCAATAATATCGGCGCCTGCTGTTAGGTGATCACGATGGATGCTTTTAATGAGTTCAGGCTGGGTCAAGACCAATAGGTCATTATTACCTTGTACATCTTGAGTAAAATCAGCGAAGCGCTCACCGCGGTAATCAGACTCGCCAAGCTTAAAGGTCTGAATCTGGGTACCCATGGCGCCGTCTAGCATTAAGATACGCTGATTTAGCTGTTCTACGATGCGCTGGCGGGCGGTAAGTTGCTGCTCTTTAAAAGGAAACTTAGCCGGCGGCACTAAATTAAAATTATCTGGATTATGCCCTTTTTTTATAGCAGTTTCGGGAAGATCTTTTTTGGTATTGTGTTCGGGATGGGAGCAGTTGGCCATAGCACTATCTTATACAGTAGGTTAATAGGGGAAAATAAGAGGTAAGCCTTTGGGGGTGGCCCGCAGCTAAAATTTTTAAGATAAGCTAGTGTAGCATACTGCTTAACAATATCTAATTCCTAGCTGGTATAAACGCAGCCCAGATATGGCAAGTAGCTGTTATCACAAGCTTTAAGCCGCAGCTAACTGCACAGTGTATAAATAATAAATAGCCTTACTGGTATTTTATACAGCACTGCTTTAGGATAGAAATGAAGATATCAAAGCTGATCGGGCTTAGGATATATGCCCATAAACCAGATAAACAAGGAGGTTTACCCTTATGGCAACAATGCCTACGATAGCCTTAGGGAGGCTGTCGGCTATTGGACTGACACTGATATCGATATCGATAAGTGCTCCGGCCTCTGTGGTCAAAGGAGATGTCTACTCAAGCTTAGAGCCGACTACAAAGCCTGCCACACCGCTATACTCTGTACCAACAACTGCTCTGTTCAGTCAGCCCAATCGTCCTAATAACGTGCAGCCTTTTAGTTATGATGCTTCAGAAAATGCGTTAGAAATGGCCAGACGAAATCCCAACCTTTCTATTTTGGTCGAAGCCATTGAGGCCGCAGGATTGAGTGGGGCACTTAGATTTGCAGGCAAAAACTACACGATTTTTGCGCCGGACAATACAGCTTTTGAGGCTTGGTTTAATCAGACCACGATGACCAAGCAAAAGCTGATGCAAAATAAACCTCTACTGCGCATACTGCTGGCTTATCATGTGGTCAAGACCCCCAAGCCCCTTACTTTAGCTCAGATGCATGCAAGTCGCTTGACCACATTTAACAATCATCAGCTTATAATCACGGATCAAAAGATGATTAAAGATGGCATAGGGCGGACCGCAGCCATTAAAATTGCTGATATTGCGACCCGTAATGGCACCGTACATGTGATTGATAAAGTGCTGTTTCCTGAAGGTTAGTGAACAACCTGTACCATAAAAAAACCCGATACTCGTATCGGGTTTTTTGGTACTGGGCGGTTAACGCATGAACTTATTTAAGATCATTTTTACGATTAGATTCTACAGTTTGCTTGTAACGCTCTTCCCAGTAAACCGCATTTTTGATACCAAATTTCTTAGGATCAAATACAAAGCGTTTGTCGGAAGTACCGCCACCTGCTTTCAACTGAGCTTCATAGTCTCTAAGCATGGTAAGCGTAGGTTTTGCAACAAAGAAGATAATGATAATACCCACAATGTTCAACCAAGCCATTAAGCCAACACCCACATCGCCTAGACCCCAGATATAACCTGAGCTATTTAAGGCACCATAAGCCACCATAACCATAATCATCAGTTTCACGATAAATAGGCCGGTTTTACTGGCGTTTTTACCCATATAGCGCGTTAAATAAGAGATGTTAACTTCAGCAATATAGTAGTAAGCAAGGATAGTGGTAAAGGCAAAGAAGAATACAGCCAATGCGATAAATGAATCACCTACCGTACCATATACCGATTCCATAGCCATCTGTGTAAAGGAAGGTGAGTTGATTTCAACTTCAGCTGCTATGTTTTGTACAATGAACTGACCATCAGGTAATGCACCTTGGATATTGTACATACCAGTTGATAGAATCATAAAGGCTGTGGCAGAACACACCAATAAAGTATCTACATAGACTGAGAACGCTTGAACCAGACCTTGCTGTGAAGGGTGATCCACGGCGGCGGCAGCGGCGGCGTGAGGGCCTGTACCTTGACCGGCTTCGTTAGAGTAAATACCACGTTTTACACCCCAACCAATAGCAGCACCGAAGCCTGCTTGAGCTGAGAACGCATCGCTAAAGATCATGCCGAAAACTTCAGGTACTTTGCTAAAGTTTGTGAACATGATTAATAAGGCTAAAACAACATAACCGACAGCCATAAAAGGAACGGCATATTCAGCAAAGTTAGCAATACGCTTAATACCACCAAAGATAATAAAGCCTAATACTAATAAGATGATGGCCAGAGCAATAAGACGGGTTGACCCCACTTCCATACCCATTAGCGTCATCAAGCTACCTTCACCTGTTACCTGAGCCACCGCGTTAACAACACCGTTGGCCTGTACACCTGGTAAGAAAATACCACAAGCGATAATTGATGAGATAGCAAATACAATCCCGTACCATTTTTGACCTAGAGCGCGCTCGAAGTAATAAGCGGGGCCACCACGATATTCGCCAGTAACCACATCACGCTCTTTATAAATTTGACCTAGCGTTGATTCGACATAGGCAGTAGAGGCGCCTAAGAAAGCAACAATCCACATCCAAAATACGGCACCTGGACCACCAAAACCAATGGCAGCAGCAACACCGGCGATGTTACCCATACCAACACGACCTGCTAGTGCCACAGCGAGGGCCTGAAAAGAAGAAATACCATCATTGTCAGGTTTGCTTTTGAATAATAAGCGAAGCATCTCTTTAAAAAGACGTATCTGAACAAACCGCGTCATGATTGAATAAAATAAACCTGCACCTAAACATAGATAGATAAGGGCAGGACTCCAAATAATATTATTTAAAGCACTTACGATGCCTTCCATAGTGTGTTTCCTAGTGTTAAACAAATGAGGAACATGCCTGTCTCTCAATTAATTGTAATATCCCAAAGGTGTGTACAGCGCTTATTTAATTAATAGAGCCATAATAAAAACTAACCAATACAATTATATAAACACAAACACGTAAGCAGACAGTACGCGGAGTTGAGTGTAAGTAAACTTAGACTAATGTTACTCAAATGTACGTCTTAGTAACTGCAATTTGCCACAAAAAAGTTTAAATTGCCAGATTATTTTTCATACTAAAAAGATTTTCTTTATTCATAAAACAGTCTTTTTTTGTATAGTTATCCCCGAAATCTGTCTAAATAGTTAAGTATTGCGGTTGTAATTAAGTAACAAAAAATTGTATTAATTGTGCTTTAGCCTAATACAACAGTACAATTGCAGTACCTTAACTATTAAATTTAATTAATTTAAAGGACGTAGGGCAGGTGGTTAATCATCGTAAAGATCAAAAGCCTACTTTAGAGCGAAAAATATTTTTTAGATAAGTAAAAATTGTATAGTTAAATTCTAATTTGAAAAATTCTGGAGCCATTATGTCACGTAAATCAATTTTAAAGCCGCTGATGCTATCAACTGTACTGGGTATGTCAGCCATGAGCTTATCAGGATGTGGTTATAACAACTTACAAGCCCAAGATGAGCAAGTGACCGCCGCTTGGTCTGAGGTGGTTAACCAATATCAGCGCCGTGACGACTTAGTACCGAACTTAGTCAAAGTGGTTAAGCAATATGCTGACCAAGAGCAAGAGGTATTCACTCAGGTCGCTGCAGCCCGTTCAAGAGCCGGAAGTATTCAGCTGACGCCTGAGGCGTTAAATGACCCGCAAGCTATGGAGAATTATCAAGCCGCTCAGGCAGAAATGACAGGAGCCTTATCACGCTTGATGGCAGTCTCTGAGCGTTATCCTGAGCTTAAGTCAGATAAATTATTCCAAGACTTACAAGCACAGTTAGAAGGCACTGAGAACCGTATTACTGTGGCGCGTAACCGCTATATTCAAGAAGTTCAAAGCTATAACACCACAGTTCGTCAGTTCCCAACCAATATCACTGCCAAGGTGTTTGGTATGGACACCAAGCCTAACTTTACCGTTGAAAACGAAAAACAGATTTCAACCGCACCAGATGTTGATTTTGGTGAGTAATATAAGCTACGAGTAGTATAAGTGACTAGTAATATAGGTAAAAAGTAATATAGGTAAAAAGTAATATAGGTAAAAAGTAACTTAAATCGTTGGTCATAGCTTAGGCCTTTAGCGATATAAGATAAGCGGTCTATGGGTTAAGCGGCCCATAGGCTGTAGCCTGATGAGTCAGCCACTGCTGTTATGCTGTAAAAGCACGAAGCAGTTGGCTGGCGAGTTAGTAAATAAAGTGAATAAAATTAAGTGGTGATGATGCGCATGCAAAAGTTGAAACGTAGCTGGTCCATACTGTCTTTAGTTGTTGCGACCCTATTAGTGACGCCCATAGGTTTGGCTGCCAATACGGAAGCAACGAGCACTGCATCGTCTCAATCTTCTCAGCAATTTGGTGACCAAAGTGTTGAGGATATGGTGGCCATTGCCAAAGCCGGTCAGCAAAATGAAGCCATTAATGATGCAGTGTTCGGCAATGAGGCCATTACTGACAACCTGCCTAATATGGGTGAAGCCCGTGCCGAAGATAACGCACAAGCCGGCAGTAATGCCAATGTGGCCACAGCCGAACCCCGTCAATCTACTGCGCAGAGTGTCGATAGCGATAAGCTGATTTTAAACGCGCCTGTGGTCGATCAGGCCAATATCTTTACCCCGCAAGAAAAGCAGTTGTTAACCCAAAGACTGCGTCATCTGTATGATCAAGGTTTGGCACAAGCTGCCTTAGTAACCGTGCCCTCTACCAATGGTATGAATATTTTTGACTACAGCTTACAGGTTGCGGATAAATGGAAGTTGGGTGATAAAGATACAGATGATGGCTTATTGATATTGGTATCTGTCAATGACCGAGACATGTACATTTTGTCAGGCTACGGCCTTGAAGGTGTACTGCCGGATGCTATCTTGAAGGGGATTATCCGAGAGGATATTACGCCATCGTTTAAGCAAGGTGATTATGCAGGCGGGCTGGTTAAGGGTATCAATCGCATTGAAGAGCGTCTGGTCGCTGATCCGGATGTTTTGGCACAATCGGATAAACTGGCCAAAGAACGAGCTCAGAATCAATCGGCCAGTGATTCACCCTCCTTATTTGGCACCTTTATTATTGCGATGATTTTTGGGTTGTTTATTACCTCGGTACTGGGCCGTATTCTAGGCTCATTTGTTGCCACAGGTGGTTTTATTATGTTGGCACTGACCAGTGGTGCGGGCCTGATTGTCACCTTATTTATGGCTGTCTTCTTATGGTTATTCTTGATTACCCGCAGCTCAGGTGGTGGAAAAGGCGGCGGTAGAGGGGGACGTGGTGGCCGCGGCGGTGGCGTGGTATTCTTCCCAGGCGGCGGCTTTGGTGGCGGCGGCGGTGGCTTCGGCGGTGGTGGTTTTGGTGGCGGCGGATTCGGCGGTGGCGGCGGCGGATTCGGCGGCGGTGGCGCGGGCGGCTCTTGGTAGTCTAAAATAAAGTAGCTGCCATTATCATCCTATTTTGCTGTCTATGATATATAGACGATAAATGAGATATAGAAGCCAACTGCGACATAGAATATAACTGACAATAATTTCGACTTAGATTGGCATATCTGCCTATAAGCTTTGAGGTAACTGTAAGATGCAACAAAACGCAAAGCCCGACTCAACTCCTGCTCATCCAAATGTGGCTGAAGGGCATACTGTGGTCAGTGAGCCAAGCTTTGCTAGATGGTGGCGCCAGGTGATGTTTGTGCCTATCTTGCATAATCGTTGGCTGAGCGATACCGTCATGACACGTCTGACGAATAAAGTCACTGAAGCTGAAAAAGGCCACCGTGGTGAGGTGTTTTTGGTGATAGAAAACCACCTGCCCATCCACCTAGCATACCGAGTTGGCAGTCGAGAGCGAGCTATTGACTTGTTCAGTGAGTACCGGGTTTGGGATACTGAGGAGAATACGGGGGTACTGGCTTACGTCAATTTGTGCGAACACACTCTTGAGATTGTCGCCGATAGAGGAATTAGCACCCATGTTAGCCCGACGGTGTGGCGTGCTATGTGTGATAAGGCCAGTGCAGGTATGGCCAAAGGTAACATGGAGCAAAGCCTGACCGATCTGCTTGATGAAATAGGAATTTTATTGCGTCAGCACTATTATCTTGAATATGATCCAGCTGGTAATGAGCTGTCTGATACTGTGGTATTTTTAAAATAGTCTTGGTATTTTTAACACAGTCATCGTACTCAATGCTGTTTGACATGCTACATTGTGTCCAACAAACCCAAAAGGCAAAACTGATGTGCTTAGCCTTTTGGGTTTGTTGCTTTGAATTATTGTGCTTTACTCATTTATCTTGTAAAGCTGCCAAAATTCTTGGCAGAATTTCACCGGCTTGACCAGCCAACACCACATCAACTAATGGGCTTTGGGTCGGATTTAAGTTAATCTCAATCACCTTAGCGCCCGTCTGCTTGGCCAGCTGTGCTAAGCCAGCAGCGGGATATACCAAGCTTGAGGTACCAATACTTATAAACACATCACAGTGCACTGCAGCCTCTTCGGCATACTGCCAAGCCCCTTGTGGCAGCATCTCACCAAACCAAACAATATCAGGGCGAATGTGACCACCGCACATTGGGCAGCTTAATAATTGTAGGTCGTTATAGTCGATGGCATCACTAAAGCTTGCGTCACATTGACTGCATTTGTTTTTCCATAAGTGGCCGTGTAAGTGTATGGCCTGACTGCCTGCTTGTTCATGTAAGTCATCGACATTTTGGGTAATAAGGCTGCAATCTTTATGGTTATCGGTGGCCCACTGCTGTAGATTAGCTAGGGCATAATGGGCTGGATTGGGCTGTTTGTCTTGTACCAAGCCGCGTCGCCACTGATACCACGACCATACTGTCTGAGGGTCTTTTTTAAAGGCATTAATATTTGCTAAGTCTTCAGCTCGGTAATTCTCCCAAAGTCCGGTTTGTTTATCACGGAAGGTTGGAATACCACTTTCGGCAGAGATACCCGCTCCAGTCAGCAAAAAAATGCGGTTAGCCTTAGATATCAAATGAGTGGCTTGATTAAAATCTTCAGTCATAAAACACCTATATATCAAAGGATTTGTGTATCATAATAGCTTATTACTAGGGGGATGAGTTATGAATCAGACAATAAGTGGCACCATGTTACTGGCAGCTGTCGTCATGATTGGCTTAATTTTGTTTGCCATTGCTTATTTAAAAAAGCCAAAGTCTGCACAGACTACCAGCGCTGCTTTGCAAAAATCCAAAGGTGCAAAAGGCACCGGTAAGCCGAAGTTTAACAGTAAATCTGGAAGCTTTAACAATAAGCTCAATCCACAATTGGCAAAGCTTAAAAAGCAAGTTATGCAAAATTTTCCTGACTTTACCACGTTGCTACGTCAGCAGCACTTGGTGTTAGAGCGCAATGCCAAAAAAGTGGCTCTGCTCACCTTAGATGCTAATGCTGCTTTAGGTCGTCGCCGTTTGGGAGATGTTGTCGTTATCAACTTTCATCAATTGCCTAGTGTGGAGGAGCTGAGAATCGAGCTCAGCGGTCTGTAAGATACAGGAGGCTGTTTTGACTTCCTCCCCTCGCTAAAGTGAGGGGATTCCTACAGCTAGACGGCCAAGCCCGACCGCAAGAATGTTCTTAGCAGCATTGATATCTCTATCATGCCATGTGCCACACTCAGCACACCTCCATCCTCTTATTCCAAGACCTGCTCTACCTTTTGGACTACTGGACATATCGCCACAGTGCGAACAGGTTTGGGTAGTGTAACTCTCATTCACTATCTCAAACTGACAACCTGCATGCTTGCATTTATATTCCAGTTGTCTTTTGAGTTCAAACCATCCTGCATCGTATGTCAATTTAGCGAGCTTGGTCTTTTTATTGGTAAATGAGCGTGATTTAACATCACCAACCACAATTAAGGCGTTGCTCTGCACTAACTGGGTGGTAAATTTATGAATTGCATCTAATCTTGAGTTTTTGATTTTGGCGTGTATTGCTTTGATACGCTGTTTGTTTTTCGCTCGTTGAGCTATTGCAAGCTTTTTAGCCCACTTTTGCGTTTGTTTAGTTGTCAGCTTGTCACCGTTTGAGGTGGTAGCAGACTCTTTTAAGCCTAAGTCAATACCAACGCTGCCTTTGCCACTTGCTTGTCTAGGAAAATCTTTGACGGTAATACAGGCATACCAACGATGACGGCTGTCTTGCACTATCTCAAGCGTGTTGATTTGATATAGGCTTGGATTATAGCTATCGAATACGTCTATGATTACCTTTTGACCTTTACAGAGCGATAGCTGTATGGTTGATTTAAGTGTTTTCTTCCCCGTTTGTCTTGTATTTAGATACTTGATGGCAGATTTCTTAAAAGGTATCCAGCCAAGTGATTTACGTTTGGCATTAGGTCTATTAGTACGCCAATTGAGTTTGGCTTTTTTAAACTGCTTACGAGATTTGGCATGAGTTTCGTTGATGGCTTGCAGAGTTTGCGAGTGCAAGCCTAAATACTCTCCACTGCCTTTGGTGTATTGGCTTAAATCATAGGCCCAAAAGTACTTACCTGTGCGTCTTAAATGCTCAAAGCTTAACGCATTAATATAGTTCCACGCCTAGTTAACACTCCCAGCTAGTTTGTTTAGCTGGTTTACGTGTTTGTCTTTGATGCGTAGCTTGAGTGTTTTCATAGGGTTAGTATGGCGAGGTTAATTTTAACTTGCAATACTTTAAATACTGATAACGACAGTGTGTGTCGCCTTATATCCACCCCTGAAGTGGGTGGTTTTACGGCGACCGGTGATAAAAGCCTGAATTCTGAGCACATAAAGCGGCTCTACAACATACTGGCTATGCGTTTGACATTACAAAAAATGTATGGCTATATGCCAATACAGCTTTAAAGCCTGCTATAGCAAGGCTTTTTTTAATTTTTACTCTACAGGCTTATTTGATTATGCGATGGCAAGATGAACAGACTCAACAGGATGTTAAGTTGAGACAAAGCAACCGACCAGATACTGGGTTTTTGTCTTGGTCGAACTATATAAAGGTGCATAAAGAGGATGCTGCTAAGCGGTATGAAGTGGCACAAGCTTTTTTGCCGTGGCCGCTGGGCTTTAAAGAGTCGGTGCTGGCCTTAAGAGCGCTTATTAGAGATAAAAAAAAGCAACAGGTTGACTTTGAGTCTGAGCTGCACTCTTTATATCACTTAGCAGCTTGGGAGTCCTTCTATCCTAAGCATTCCACAGCACTTGATGAGCCAGGCTTCAAAATATTTGATTATATGCCTGGGGGTATGATTACGGCTTTGGAAATAGAGTATCAAAAGCTTGGGTATGAACAATTAAAGCTGATTAATAAGACCGATGCCAAGCTGTTGGTGCAGTATTATGGCGAGCCGCAGCAGCACAGCACCTTATATGCCTTATACCCTAAATTGTGGCAACAAGCTGAAGCTCGATATGCTAAGAGCTTGGATGCCAGCAATAAGGCGGCGGATATTCAATTAACCTGCCAAGCGCTGACTCAGCCAAAAGCTCGGGGTAATACGCACAATACCTCTACTCAAGCCAGTATGCTGCCTGCTTCTGGTCTGAGTAGTGCCTCAAAAAAATATGATGCAACAGGCAAGGTGATAGCACCAGCTGCGAGAGCGCCTAGACCAAAAAAATATCCCAAGCTACAAGCACAGCATAAGTTGGGTCAGCGCCCAAGTAGCAAGCATAAGTATCTCAATAAAGCTGCCAAAGCCAAGCAGTTGTCTCTACTGATGGTACAGGCCATAAAAGATCGGACGATATTACAACAACGGTTGTCTCATATTAATGTGGCCAATATCAAGCAGACCCTTTCCAATAAAAAGCTGTTGTCTGTATTGGGCGTAAGCTATCTGGTGGTTAACAGAGCCAGAAGGCTGCGTACTAAATGAAACTGATTTACAGCAAGATAGGGCTATGTACAACATTCTATAGTTGATAGTATGTAATCAAAAGGGATGTCAAAAAAACCAAAGTCTTGCAAGATAAAGACTTTTAAGCCATAGAAATAATAGGGATAGGATCAAAAGAGGGGAGTGGTGCGCTCGGCGGGAATCGAACCCACGACCCTCGGCTTCGGAAACCGATACTCTATCCAACTGAGCTACGAGCGCATACTTTGAGGTTTATTGAGTTACCAACAGGCAGATGTTGACAAACACCCAGCTTCTTTTTTTGATGAAGGCTCCTCAAGGCCGCTAGTCTAGCAAAAACCAACAAAAAAACCAATCTTATCGCGCTTAATAAATGACAAAGCCTAGGATAATTTGATACATTAGCCACCAATCCTGTTATTTGCACCAGTAAATTCGATAAAAAATGGCTGTTTGTCGAAACAGTCATCATAGAAACATGGCTTTTATCCCCCATTTCCCCTTATAATATGAGGGAAAAGAATTTATTGCTGGTTTTATACTGATAAGTTAAAACAATTCACTCAATCATACACGACGGCCCAGTCAGCCAAGCGCCTATTAGCTGTAGCCACTGAGGCACGTCGCTCTAAAAAGAGATTGTGACGCATGAAAAAAATCGCGATGTTATCCGCCGCCGCCATTCTTGGTCTTTCAGGTATTTCTTTAAGCCAGGCTGAAGATGCTGCTCCTGCAGCCGCAGCTGATCAAACCACGCAAGTGGCTGCCGAGACAACCGATGCCGCTGCTGAAGCTCCTGCTGATGCGGCCACTGACGCAGCTACTACAGACGATGCTGCTGCCACTGATGGCGAAGCCGCTGCCGACGGTGAAGCCGCACCCGCTGCTCCTGCTGCACCAGAAGAGCCTATTCCACAAGATACACCTCAAGTTAAAAAACTTATCGCCTTATATCCTAAGCTAATTGAGCGTATCCAGCCTTATGGTAGAGTATGTTTCGATGGCGATGACAGCTGTGATATCACTTTAACCGCTTCAGGTGCCTCTGCAGATGGTAAGCCACGTGACGGTAAAGCAGTTTATGAATCTATCTGTCAAAACTGCCACGGTAGTGGGGTATTGGGTGCACCTAAATTTGGTGATAAAGGCTCATGGGCACCTCACGTAGCTAAAGGTAAAGCCACACTTTATGATCACGCTATGAATGGCTTCAATGCGATGCCTGCTCGTGGTGGTGCTGATATTCCTGATGAAGAAGTACACAACGCAGTTGACTACATGGTTGAGCAATCTAGCTAATTATTGAACATAAAATTATTGGCTATAAATAGGCTAAATGGATAGCACTTAGCCTACCTAGTTTCTCACAATCATCCCTAAGACGCTTACTTAACGGTGAGCGTCTTTTGTCGTTTACTATAATTTGCCATGAATGGTCCTATAACGTTCATCCATAGTTCAGATAACTGCCCTTAATCGCCGGAATTAAAGCCGGCTACTAGCTGTTTTGCGATAACAGGGCGTGCCAATGTTTATTGCTGTTGCCAATTTGTGAGTATGTCACTAGTTGGGTTTAATTTAACATTTTAGACACCATATATAGCAGCTCTCCTTACTCTAATTATCTTTTAATCCTACTCCTTTTAAAAGTTAGCAAAAATGTGATTTTATGACTACAACAACTCCAGCATTACAAATTGAGAATCTCTCAAAAATCTATGGCAATGGCTTTACTGCGCTAAAAGATGTGAATCTGACGGTGCCTCAAGGCGGATTTTTTGCGCTGCTTGGACCGAATGGGGCAGGAAAATCGACCATGATTGGCATTATTAGCTCACTGTTTAAGCCCACTGAAGGTAAGGTAAAAATCTTCGGTACGGATCTGTTGGCCAACCCCTCTATTGCCAAGCAGTATTTAGGTATCGTGCCGCAAGAGTTTAACTTCAACCAGTTTGAGAAGGTGGAAGACATCTTAATTACTCAAGCTGGATATTTTGGTATTGCTGCTAAGGATGCCAAGCCACGAGCCAAAAAGCTTCTGACTGCACTGGGTCTTTGGGACAAGCGTGATAATAAATCCCGTGAGCTCTCTGGTGGTATGAAACGTCGACTGATGATTGCCCGAGCTTTGATACACAAGCCTAAGTTGCTTATCTTGGATGAGCCGACTGCTGGGGTAGATATTGAACTGCGCCGCTCGATGTGGGAGTTTATGCAGCAGATTAATGAGGAAGAAAATACCACCATTATCTTGACCACTCATTACCTAGAAGAAGCTGAGCAGTTGTGCCGCTATATAGCCATTTTGGATCATGGTGAAATCCGTATTAATACCGAGATGAAAAACCTATTGGCACAGTTGTCGGTCGAAACTTTCGTATTTGATTTAGAAAAGCCGCTGCAAGGTACCGTTAAGCTTACTGGCGTGACGGCGATTAAACAGCCTGATGATCAAACCTTAGAGGTGACTTTAACAGAGGGGGAGTCGTTGAACAGTGTCTTTGTTCAGCTAAGCGAGCAGGGTATTGAAGTGTCGAGTATGCGTAATAAAGCCAACCGCTTAGAGGAATTATTTATGCGCTTAGTAGAGCAGGGTGTGGCGGGCAAAGACAGCATGAAGGAGGTGGGATTATGAGTCACAACACCAACACAGCAACTCGCCCACAGGATGGGTTAACAGTTGCTCAAAAGTGGATTGCTTTTCGCACTATTTTGGTAAAAGAAGTACGCCGTATTTTACGTATTTGGCCCCAAACGCTGCTGCCTCCGGTGATTACCATGAGCTTGTATTTTGTCATCTTCGGTAAGATGATAGGCTCCCGCGTTGGCGAGATGGGCGGGGTGCCTTATATGCAGTTTATTGTGCCAGGCCTGATTATGATGTCGGTCATTACCAACAGCTACTCAAACGTGGTCTCAAGCTTTTTTAGCGCCAAATTTACGTCAAGTATTGAAGAGCTTTTGGTATCTCCGGTATCTAAGCATTCCATATTATTAGGCTATGTTGGTGGCGGTGTTTTCCGTGGTTTAATGATTGCCATTATTGTGTCTATTGTGGCGCAATTTTTTACCAACTTAGGCATTGAGCACTGGTTTGTGATGATATTTACGGTGCTTGGTACCTCGGTGCTATTTTCATTGGGTGGTTTTATTAACGCAGTCTTTGCCCGCTCTTTTGATGACATCTCAATTATTCCAAGCTTTGTGCTCACCCCATTAACTTATTTGGGCGGTGTGTTTTATTCACTGGAGAATTTGTCACCTTTTTGGCAAAACGTTTCGCTACTCAACCCTATTGTGTATATGGTGAACTCGTTTCGATATGGCATCTTAGGGTATTCAGATGTGAATGTGTGGGCATCCATGGCGGCCATATTCGTCTTTTGTTTGATTTTTTATGTCATCGCTTATCGTTTATTAGATAACGGCTCACGCTTAAGACTGTAAGCCTAAGACAGCTTGTCAATTATCAGGCAGATTTTGAATCAAATGCCGTATTTGCTTTGGCGTAACCTGTATTAACCCAAGCTTAAACCGCTCAAACCTCTTAAGATCTTGAGCAAACACATCAATTAGTAAGGATAAGATTATGAGCATTCATGGCGTCTTAGGCGAAACCACCAGCTATCCAAAAACCTATCAGCCCGATACCCTTTATGCCATTGCACGCTCTTTAGGCCGTGATGCCATTGGTTGGGATGATGATAAATTGGCGGTGGGTGTAGATTGGTGGCATGCTTTTGAAATTTCATGGCTAAATCCTCAAGGCATCTCGCAGATGGCGGTAGCGCGCTTTTCTGTCCCCGCTCATTCGCCAAACATTGTTGAATCCAAGTCTTTAAAGCTGTATTTAAACAGCTTAAACTTCACCGAGTTTGACAGTAAGGCTGCGGTCGAGCAAACCATTGCTAAAGATTTATCAGCCTGTGTGGGTGCTGATGTGGGCGTTGAGCTGTTTGATTTAGATGCCATTAGTGCTGGCGATACACACCATTCAGGATTTTTGATTGCGCATCCGCAAGGCAAATGCATCGATAACGCATTGCAAGGCGCTGCTGTAAAAATTGAGCCGGTTGAGCACCCTGATGCCCGCTTATTGTCCACACATGACACGCCAGTCAATAACAACTTAGCCGGCGCTGAGCCAGTATCAAGCTCGACGGCACAAGACTATCAGCTGTACTCAAATCTGCTGCGTAGTAATTGCCCGGTGACCAATCAGCCAGACTGGGGCACGTTATCAATTGAAATGACCACTGATGTGGCTGTCGATGAAGCCAGCTTATTGACCTATATTTTAAGCTTCCGTCAGCATAATGGCTTTCATGAGCAGTGTGTCGAGCAGATTTTTAGCGATGTGAGCCGCTACTTTAAGCCCTCAAAACTTATGGTACGGGCTTGGTATACTCGTCGCGGCGGTATTGATATTAATCCTTGCCGAGTTAGTGACCCAAGCTTATTACCAGCGCCTAGCCGTTTGGTACGTCAGTAATTAGCGTCTCTTTTGAGGATAAAAATAGCGCTATATTAAAAAAATATTAAGCCAAAATTAAGGGGGAGTAGTGGGGTAATATAACCAATACTTTCCCTTATTTTTTTACTGATTAAAATTAGTAGGGTTTATTATTAAATTTATTTAGTTGACATCCCCTGCAAAACATCCGATTATAGGATTTTGATTAGTCAGTTAGCCTTCTCTATCGAGTTAGGTAACTTTAACGTAGCAACTATTGTTGGATTACCGTCCGCTATAGGGTGGCTACTTTAAATGTGATGAATTAAGCCGTTTTTTTTTGTGTTGTCATTGGTTTGACAACGGCTATTTATAGCAAGCTGCGGCCTCTGTTTCAGGGACTTATCGGTCTACAGTGACTAAGTAATCAATCTGAATTTGGCATGTCTTGTTGGGAACGCGCCACTTTTAATTTAGATTGATGGCTATTAGATAATCTTTAACCCGATTTGTGGGTGTGATAAAGAGCCATATGCAGGCCCATCTCGCCAAATCACCAATCTTGTTAAACGACCACCTTAAGTCTTACTGCTCTGGTAAGACACTGCTGTAACCAGCAAAATTAGGTTCACTGTATCTTTAAGCGCTCATATCACATGGCTAATGCCTGATGGTATTTTTTGTCATGTCTATAGGGTTATTAAATTGTATGGATATGACTTATAAAATGTGCTTAAAATAATAATTTGAGTAAGGTTTAAATAATTTTTAAACCGCCATTCAAAGTATGAGGTGTATACACTTGGTATGCTTTGCTGACCGGCAACTTTTATAGCGTGTGATTAAACGGTTACCCAGTTTTGGTGTTAGACAAAAATGCGAATAACCGGTTTAGTTATCACACCACTTTTATCATAAGCTTTTTAACAGGGCGCTGTTAATAATAAAGATTGATGATAAGGGTGATAAAAGCCTTAATAACATCCCGCAATAACAAAGGTGATGACAGTGACCCAAACAACCCAAAGCCCTAACATGACAGGGCACACTCAGACAGCGCACGCGGCCATTAATTTTGGCAAAAAGCGTGAACTTTTAGAAAATGGCGATGGGCCAATCATGCTCTCTGGTGGCGAAATGCTGGTCCAGGCCTTAATTGATCAGGGCGTTGAGTATATTTTTGGTTATCCAGGTGGTGCGGTATTGCACATTTATGATGCCATATTTAAGCAAGATGCCATTGAGCATTTACTGGTGCGTCATGAGCAAGCCGCTGGTCACATGGCGGATGCTTATTCTCGCAGAACGGGCAAAACAGGTGTGGTATTGGCCACATCAGGCCCTGGCGCTACCAACACCGTCACTGCTATTGCCACCGCGTTTATGGATTCTATCCCTATGGTGGTCATCTCCGGTCAGGTGCCTAAGTACTTAATCGGTGATGATGCTTTCCAAGAAACAGACATGGTGGGCGTGTCTCGTCCGATCGTAAAGCATAGTTTCCAAGTGCGTCATGCCAGCGAAATACCCGGTATTATCAAAAAAGCATTTTATATTGCAGAGTCCGGCCGTCCAGGTCCTGTGGTCATCGATATTCCCAAAGACACCACTGCGCCGCATGAAAAATATGAATACAACTATCCTGATTCAGTCAGCATGCGCTCCTATCAGCCTTCAGTAAAAGGCCACAGTGGTCAGATTAAAAAAGCCATTGAGACTTTATTAGGCGCCAAACGCCCCATCTTATATTCAGGCGGCGGTGTGATTATTGGTAATGCTCACAAAGAGCTGACCGAGCTTGCTCATAAGCTCAACTTACCCGTCACCAATACTTTAATGGGTTTGGGCGGCTTTCCAGGCTCAGACCGTCAGTTCCTAGGTATGCTAGGTATGCACGGCACTTATGAAGCCAACATGACCATGCACCATGCCGATGTTATCTTGGCGGTGGGAGCGCGCTTTGATGACCGCGTGACCAATAATGTGCAGAAATTCTGTCCAAACGCCACCATCATTCATATCGATATTGATCCGGCCTCTATTTCTAAGACCATCATGGCCGATATTCCTATCGTTGGTGATGTAAAGTCGGTATTGAGCGACATACTTGAGCAGCTAAAAGGCGATGACAAACAGCTAGATCAGCCCGCCTTACTTGACTGGTGGTCGCAGATTAATGAATGGCGTAAGCGTCATGGACTACGTTATGACACCAATACAGATGAAGGCATGAAGCCGCAAGCTGTGGTTGAAAAATTGTATGAGCTGACTGAGGGTAAAGCGATTATTACCAGTGATGTGGGTCAGCATCAGATGTTCGCTGCCTTATATTATAAGTATGATGAGCCGCGCCAGTGGTTAAACTCAGGTGGCCTTGGCACCATGGGTGTGGGCCTGCCTTATGCTATGGCAGCCAAATTGGTTGAACCTGAGCGTGATGTGGTGTGTATCACCGGTGAAGGCTCTATTCAGATGAATATCCAAGAGCTGTCTACTTGCTTCCAGTATGGTTTGCCGGTGAAGATTTTATGCTTAAATAACGCTCAGCTGGGCATGGTAAAGCAGTGGCAGGATATGCTCTATGAAGGCCGCCATGCTTCATCTTACATGGAGTCACTACCTGACTTTGTGAAACTGGCTGAAAGCTATGGTCACGTTGGTATCAAAATTACCGACCCAGAAAAGCTTGATGAGCAATTGGCTCAAGCCCTTGCCATGAAAGATAAATTGGTATTTATTGACGTGTATGTGAACCGTCATGAGCACGTTTATCCAATGCAGGTTGCGGGTCAGTCGATGCGCGATATGTGGTTATCTAAGGGGGAGCGTACCTAATGCAACAACATCTAATCTCTGTACTAATGGAAAACGAAGCTGGGTCGCTTTCACGCCTTGTTGGATTGTTTTCGCAGCGTGGCTATAACATCGAGACACTAAACGTAGCCCCAACAGAAGACGAAACCATCTCACGCTTGACGTTGACCACCAATGCCAGTGCCGAAAAAATCGAACAAATTACCAAGCACTTGCACAAGCTGATTGAAGTGATTAAGGTCATTAACCTAAGCGGAAATGATCATGTTGAGCGTGAGCTTATGCTGATAAAAGTACGCGCCACTGGCAGTGCCCGAGCTGAGGTTAAACGTAGTGCTGATATCTTCCGTGCTCAAATTGTGGATGTCACCTCAAACATGTATACCATCCAGATTGTCGGTGATGAAGCTAAGCTTGATGGATTTATTGAAGTAATTGGCCATGAGCGTATTTTAGAAGTGGTTCGCTCAGGGGTTATCGGTATTTTACGTGGGGAGCGCACCCTTAGCGTTTAGTTAGGGAAATTTTAAGCTAAGCCAAAAAAAGGTGTTATATTTAAAGGTTGAATTTCAACATAATCAATTATTTTCAAGGTGATTGAAAGTATTTAAAAAGGACTAAATTATGAACGTTTATTACGATAAAGATTGTGACTTATCTATCATCCAAGCCAAAAAAGTAGCCATTATCGGTTATGGTTCACAAGGCCATGCGCACGCGCTTAACCTTCAAGACTCAGGCGTTGATGTGACTGTGGGCTTGCGTAAAGATTCAGGCTCTTGGAAAAAAGCGGAAAACGCAGGTCTAAAAGTTGCTGAAGTAGCACAAGCGGTACAAGCAGCTGACGTGGTTATGATTTTGACCCCAGATGAGTTCCAAAAATCTTTATACGAAGACGTTATTGAGCCAAACATCAAAGAAGGCGCAACCCTAGCTTTCGCTCATGGCTTCGCTATCCACTACAATCAAGTGGTACCTCGTAAAGATCTAGATGTGATTATGGTGGCACCAAAAGCACCGGGTCACACGGTACGCTCTGAGTTTGTTAAAGGCGGCGGTATCCCCGATCTAATCGCTATTTACCAAGATGCTTCAGGTCAAGCCAAGCAAGTGGCACTATCTTATGCCTCTGGTGTGGGCGGTGGTCGCTCTGGTATTATCGAAACCACCTTCAAAGACGAAACTGAAACTGACCTTTTTGGTGAGCAAGCAGTGCTTTGTGGCGGTGCTGTAGAGCTTGTAAAAATGGGCTTTGAAACCCTAACAGAAGCCGGCTACGCTCCAGAAATGGCTTATTTTGAGTGTCTGCATGAGCTTAAGCTTATCGTAGACTTAATGTATGAAGGCGGTATCGCTGACATGAACTACTCAATCAGTAACAACGCTGAATACGGTGAGTACGTAACCGGTCCAGAAGTTATTAACGAGCAGTCTCGTGAAGCTATGCGCAATGCGCTAAAACGCATTCAATCTGGTGAATATGCTAAGATGTTTATCACTGAGGGTGCGACCAACTATCCTTCAATGACTGCCCGTCGTCGTAATAATGCGGATCATGAAATTGAAAAAACAGGTGCTAAGCTTCGCTCTATGATGCCTTGGATTGGTGGTAACAAAATCATCGATAAAGAAAAAAACTAAGTCGCTTAGTTTAAGGTAGCACAATAGACTGGCTACGATGAGCCGTCGGCCCACATGTTATTAAGCATGTGGGCTTTTTGGTTTTCAGTGCGCTTGTCAGTGTGCTTGAATGACAAGAACAATAGCTCAATATACGCCCAATGTGGCGTGTAAAATACGGCAATTTTAATAATAAAAAAGAGATGGTGTTATGAATACGGCGTGGTTATCACAGATAAACCCTCAAATTATTTACATGATACTAAGTGCGGTCGTGGCTTTGCTTATTTGGATAGAGGGGGAGATGGTCAAAGCAACACTAGGTAAGCTGCCAAAATCTAGATTTTTTCATCTTATCTCAGTGATTGATACGCTGTGGTTTTTTGTCTCTATTTCGGTGCTTTACTGGATCGATTTAAATCCCTTAGCGATGACAGTGCCTCTGGCCTATGCCATTTATACCACTGGTGGCTGGATATATGGCACGGTACTGCTCAGACGCTCAGGTGGTATGCCTGACACGCCAGAGGATCTGGTTATTCCAAAGCCATTGGTTAGTTTTGGTCAGGCTTTTTCAGTGACCTTTTTTGCGCTTTGTATTTTTGTGCTGACTAAGACGTACTAGATCTGTATTCCTAGTACTGTATTCCTAGCATTGTATTATGGAAGCGGTCTTGGGTTGACACTGTGTTATGTATGGACTGAGAAAACTTATCAAAATTAGTTAGTCCGCTTTTACATTATTTACAGGAAACTAACTAAAAGCACAGATAATATTAGGACAAGTTGTTTAAAGCTGTTATACTAACACCCAGTAAGTAAGTTACTTTTTGAATGAATAGCACAGCTAGTGATTCAAACATGACTGCGTTTAATCGTAGCAATGTAATAGAAGTGGTTATTTATTAGAGTGAAGATTAGTCAACATTCTAATCGATACTGCTCGATTTACGTTTTCTACCGGTGTAATCCATTGAGGTTTGCCCAGTTAAAAGCATCATGACTATAGTTAAATCAATTTTATATTAGGAAAAGTTATGTCAGAACGTGTACAAGGTACTGTTAAGTGGTTCAACGAAGCTAAAGGTTTTGGTTTCATCGCACAAGACGATGGCGGCCAAGACGTATTTGCTCATTACAGTGCTATTCAAGGCAGCGGTTTCAAAACCCTAGCCGAAGGTCAAAAAGTTACTTTCGTATTAGGCCAAGGCCAAAAAGGTCCACAAGCTGAACAAATCGAATCAGCTGAATAATTTCTTGTAGGCTTAGACCTACAAATGAGTATTAATCATCTCAATAGATGATGGTACTTGAAAGAGACAACCCATAGGGTTGTCTCTTTTTTTTGTTTGAGGTTTAATAACGCTTGAGGTTTAATAACAGGGTTTGGATTAATTTAGCTCAGTTGGGTGTCAAGAACAGCTCACCCATAAATTTATGACCCTTTATTCACGCCAATGGCTTGACCTTATTGGGCTGCTCACGCAATATAATGATGTTTGATAATAAATCTTTATTTATATTGCCTTGACTACAAAAAAATGGTTGGCATAAAGGTTTAACAGTTGTGTACACTAAGGGCAGCTTTAATTAATGGGGCGAAATTTCTGTTAATTAAATCCTACAAATTGTTATATATATTAGACCCTATATTGGCTAAGATATATAAGAATAATTTACAAAGTACCAGGTAGGCCTTTAAACTTGGTGCGTATAACTGGTTAATTTTAATAACTCATAACATTAATAAACGAGGAACGTATGAAAGCATTAGTCGCTGTTAAGCGTGTGATTGACTATAACGTAAAAGTTCGCGTTAAAGCTGACAATTCTGGCGTAGATCTTAGCAACACTAAGATGTCAATCAACCCATTTTGTGAAATTGCTGTTGAAGAAGCAGTACGTTTAAAAGAAGCGGGCATAGTTGACGAGGTTATCGTTGCCTCTATCGGTCCAAAAGAAGCACAGGAACAAATCCGTGCAGCTTTAGCACTAGGTGCTGACCGTGGTATCTTGGTTCAAACTGATGAAAAACCATATCCTCTGCAAGTTGCAAAAATCCTAAAAGGTATCGCAGAGCAAGAAGCGACTGACATCATCTTATTAGGTAAACAAGCGATTGATGACGACAATAACCAAACCGGTCAGATGCTTGCCGCATTGATGGGTATCGGCCAAGGTACATTTGCCTCAGAAGTTAAAGTTGAAGGCGACAAAGTAAACGTTACTCGTGAAATCGACGGTGGTCTACAGACAGTTGCTCTATCATTACCTGCTGTGATTACAACTGACCTGCGCTTGAATGAGCCACGTTACGCAAAACTTCCAAACATCATGAAAGCCAAGAAAAAGCCTCTTGATGAAAAAACACCAGCGGATTTTGGTGTAGAGATGGCCTCTAAGCAAGAGATTATTAAAGTAACGCCACCACCTGAGCGTTCTGCAGGCGTTAAAGTGGGTTCGGTGGACGAGCTAATCGACAAACTAAGAAATGAAGCAAAAGTTATCTAATTTTTGAAACTAACTTCACATAAATTTGATTAGTGGTGTCAGTTGATTGTCGGCGTTTAGCATTATAAATACTCATAAACATGCAGTTTATGCCTATTAAATTAAATAAGACTAAGCCTTGGCAGCAACCAACAGTTACCCAATCACACTCTCATCTCATTATTTGAAAGGATAATATTCACATGGCAATTTTAGTATATGCAGAACATGATAATGCCGAGCTAAAAAAGGCAACGTTAAGCACAGTGACCGCAGCTTCACAGATCGGTGGTGACATCCACGTATTGGTTGCAGGTTCTGGCTGCAAACCTGTCGCAGAACAAGCGGCTAAAGTCGCTGGTGTTAGCAAAGTAATTTGTGTAGACAGTCCAGCTTATGAATATCAATTGGCCGAAAACGTGGCTTTATTGGTTAAAGATTTAGCGGGCGACTACAGCCACATCGTTGTACCAGCGACCACTAATGGTAAAAACTTCTTACCACGCGTAGCGGCTTTATTAGATGTCAGCATGCTGTCTGATGTGATGCAAGTTATTGATGCCAATACTTTTGAGCGTCCTATCTATGCTGGTAACGCATTGGCCACGGTTAAAACCTCAGAAGACAAGGTTCTTCTAACTGTACGTACCACAGCTTTTGATGCTGCGGCTGCTGAAGGTGGCTCTGCAACTATCGAAGAGCGTAATGACACTCAAGATGCAGGCAAATCAAGCTTCGTAAGCGAAGAGCTTGCGAAATCAGATCGTCCAGAGCTAACTTCTGCTGAAATCGTAGTGTCTGGTGGCCGTGCCCTAGCCAATGGTGAAAACTTCACCAAATACATCGAGCCACTAGCAGATAAGCTAGGTGCTGCTATCGGTGCCTCACGTGCCGCAGTTGATGCAGGTTATGTTCCTAACGATATGCAAGTGGGTCAAACGGGTAAAATCGTGGCACCAAGCCTATATATCGCAGCCGGTATCTCTGGTGCCATCCAGCATTTAGCAGGTATGAAAGACTCTAAAGTTATCGTTGCTATTAACAACGATCCAGAAGCACCGATTGCAAGTGTTGCTGATTACTTCTTAGAAGGTGACTTATTCACAGTACTTCCTGAGTTGACCAGCAAGCTGTAATGTTAGCCAAAACTGAGTACCAAGCTGTCTAAGACAATGCACTTTGTAGTGCTGCCTTAGTCTGGTTTGTTGCTTAATTTGGTGAATGGCCCTCAATCGAAAGATTGGGGGCTTTTACATTGACAGCTTTTACAGCCAAGCCAATTCATTTTATGCGCATTTACCATTTTAGTGGGCTTATCTTTGCTCATAAACTACCAAATCTACTAATAAGAGCCAATGCCAATGCCAACGAATCGACCTGTATCTATAGTACCCGTAAAAAACACAGCGCAGGCGGCTGACTGGGTCAACCAAATTGCCGAAATAGAGCGTTTGGTGCAGCCACAGGATGCGTGGGATGAGCAGTCAGTGACCAAGCTTTTGCACCAAGACATTAATCATGGCTGGGTGGTGATAACTGAGGCAAAGCTAGAGGATAACGGCTCCTCAAAGCAAACATCGCCGCAAGCCATCCCGCAGACAGTTACTGTGGCTTACTGCCTAGTTAGCACCGTGTTTGAAACCGCAGAAATCTTAAGAATAGGCACTCATCCTGACTTTCAGCGCCGTGGTTATGCCCAATCCTTAATTGAGCAACTGATTGCGCAAATGCCAGATAAAGGACTTGATAGCATACTGCTGGAAGTCCGAGCCGATAATGAGGGGGCCATTAGGCTATATCAAAAGATGGGGTTTGAGGTGATTCATACTCGAAAAGGTTATTACACCTCGTCAAAGCCCTCAGGTGAAACTGAGCGCTGTGATGCACTCATTATGCAATACACACGGGCGTAACAGATACACGGGCGTAAAAGGCCAAGCTTAATCACTCCTGCTTACGAAGCAGCTACTAATCAATACAGCTATTAATGATTAAAGGTGACTAGTTATTAAAGGTAAGCGGCTGAGTAGCCAGTAGCTCAAGGACTTGCTCTGGGGTAGGGGCGCTCTCAAAATACTGCCAATGCCCGTGTATCAAAAGCTCAATGGGGGCGTAGTTGGTTTTATAGCGCATCTTTTGGACGGTGGGAATCCAAAATCCTAAGTAAGCATACGCTAGCCCTAAGCGCTGGGTCATCTTAATCTGTTGTAAGATGCAGTAGACGCCTAGGCTACGCGAGTTATAACTGGGGTCTGGGTCAAAAAAAGTATAGATGGCAGATAACCCATCACTTAAGCGGTCAGTTACGGCCACAGCAATCAGCTTATTATTGGGCTCACGAAACTCTAGAAATAAAGTGTCGGCCGGACTGGCTACCAAGAACTGCTCAAAGGTATGTAGACTGGGAGGGTACATATCGCCATCAGCATGACGGGCGGAGATGTATTTTTGATATAACGCATAATGCTCGTGGGTGGCGCTGGCAGCCGGCCTTAGCTGTAGGCTAACCTGAGCATTTCTATTGAGTATCTTACGATAGCGTCTTGACGGCTCAAACTCATTAACCACCACACGGCTTGAGATACATTGCTGGCAATGGGGACAGTTGGGCCGATAAAAGGCTTGACCGCTGCGGCGAAAGCCTTGTTGACACAGCTCGGTATAGCGCTCAGGGTCTATAATCTCGCCTGATTCTAATAAAATAAAGTGCAGCTGAGAGGCACGGTCAGGCAAGTAACTACATAGACTTGGCGGTGATAAATTAACCACAAGATGCGCCTGTGAGGCAGCATTACTGGTGGGAGTATCATGGGTTACGTCATCAGCGTAAGGATGCATCTAAGGTGACCTTGTGGCTTATTGTGGCTGAGGTTGAAAGCGTTGCAAGAGGGCGTTTACCGCATAACGGGTAAGCGAGAAGTCATGCCAATTAACACCAGCCTTGTGCGTGAGCTCAGATAACACGGTTAAAAAATCTTCACGTGGCATAATGACTGCCCCCAAGCTTTGTAGATGGGGATTGGGTAGTTGACAATCTATCAGCTGAACCTGAGTGTACTGGCAAAACTGAGTCAATGCCCAAAAAGCAACTTTTGAGGCATTACTTTTATGATGGAACATCGATTCGCCAAAATAAATTTGCCCAATTTTTAGTCCATACAACCCGCCTATAAGCTGCTTGTCCTCCCAGACCTCAATACTGTGTGCGTAGCCTAACTGATGCAGCTGACAGTAAGCCTCAATCATTTCATCGTGAATCCAAGTGTCTTTAGCATAGCTACGTGGCAGGCTGCAGGCGTGTATCACAGACTCAAAGTCGCTATTAACTGACCACTGCCACTGGCTATTTTTGGCCAAGCGCTGTAGGGATTTGCTAGGCACAAAGCTGTCAGGTGCTAAAACGCAGCGCGGCTCAGGGCACCACCACGCAATGGGCTCATCTTCATTAAACCAAGGAAAAAGCCCTTGAGCGTAGGCGGATAATAAGGTCTGAGGGGCAAGATCGCCGCCCATGCCCACCAGCCCCAGACCCTCTGGGTCTACCTCACTGGGATTTGGAAACAGATAGGGGCTATCAAATAGGGGCGCCTGCGCTACGTTATCAGTCGCAGTATGGCCCGGTGCTTGGGTATAATTTGGATCATCTGTGGTCACAAAGGCATCTATTAATAGCTCATTTTTTAACAGGTCAAAGAGTAAATAACGATTAAGATCAACATCAGAATAAAAACTTGATATGTCTCAAGATATTTGATGCAGATGAGATGTTTTATGCTGATATAGTAACAAGCTTAATGCGGCAAGTATATCCATTAACTTGGGCGACTGATTGAGACCTATCGTGTAAATTGCTAAAAAAAGGGCGCAACCCTAAGTGAGTTGGCCCTTTTATGTGTGTCTGTCGCGCCCTAAAATAAGCGTATACCTGATAAGCTAGGTCTTAGCGCTTGGCATTTGGCACTTGACACTATGAGACAGCTACAGATTGGCGTTGGCATCTGCGCTTAAGGTTGAATCATAGGTGTGTTCTGTGGCAGTGGCCACACCGATTGAATCTAAGTATTTTTCAGCATCTAAAGCTGCCATACAGCCTGTACCGGCAGAAGTAATGGCTTGACGATAGACATTATCTGCCACGTCACCTGCCGCAAAAACCCCTTCGACACTGGTCTGAGTGGCATTGCCTTTGGTCCCGCTGTTGACCGTAATGTAGCCATCTTTCATCTCTAGCTGACCGACGAACATATCGGTATTGGGCTTATGGCCGATGGCAACGAACATACCCATAACGTCCAGCTGCTTAGTACTGCCATCTTTAGTGGATTCAATGATGATACCGTTTACGCCCATGTCATCACCGACCACCTCTTTGACTTGGTGGTTCCATTCGATGCTGACGTTGCCGTTTTTGGCTTTTTCGAACAATTTGTCTTGTAAGATTTTCTCAGAGCGCAGGCTGTCACGGCGGTGAACTAAGACCACCTCTTTGGCAATGTTGGATAAATAAAGGGCTTCTTCTACCGCAGTATTACCGCCACCAATCACCGCAACCTTTTGGTTTTTATAAAAAAATCCATCACAGGTGGCACAAGCGGATACCCCCAAGCCTTTAAACTTAGTCTCAGATTCTAATTGCAAATACTGAGCCGACGCACCAGTAGCGATAATGAGCGCATCACAGGTGTAGGTACCTGAGTTGCCCTGAAGTGTGAATGGTCGCTCAGTTAGGGTGACCGAATTGATATGGTCATTGACAATCTCAGTACCAAAGCGCTCAGCGTGTGCTTTCATACGTACCATTAAGTCAGGGCCGGTGAGACCTTCGGCATCGCCTGGCCAGTTGTCTACCTCAGTGGTGGTGGTTAACTGACCGCCCATCTGCATGCCTGAAATGATGACAGGCTTTAAGTTAGCGCGCGCCGCATAAACAGCAGCTGAATAGCCGGCAGGGCCTGAGCCTAAGATAATGAGTTTTTCGTGACGAGGTGAGGTGTTCTCTTGTGTCATGAAGGTTCCTTAATGGTTATAAATAAGTAATTAATAAATGCTAAGTACAACAATTTAAACGCTCAAAATAGCAATAAAAACAGCAAATAGGCCGAATTTAAAGCCGCTTGAGAGATGCGGTGATGCCTTGTAATCGGTTATTAAGTCTGGGGTTGGTTAATACCATGAGGCCAATGGCGGACAATAGCAAATGAGTTTTAGTCATGATATTTATTTATGTGATAAATAAGCTAACAGATGCTCGAAAGTAGAGCACAATTTGCTATTATAGAGGGTTATACAGACTAGGTTAAGCAAAATTGCTTATAAGCCAGTGGGCATAAGCTATCGGCGACCAGTTTTATTGTCTATAAGTTTCAAATGTTGGGAAAAATTAATGATAACGGCACACCTTATTTACACGCTAAAAAAAGTTACTTTCACCTTACTTGCCGTCATGCTCGCAGCTTTTGTGTTCGTTATCTTGCTTACTTACACACCCAATGACCCTAGCTGGTCACGTATCAGCAGTGATATGGGGCAGATAAGCAACATGGGCGGGGCAGTGGGGGCGTGGGTCTCCGATTTACTCTACACCTTTATGGGCTGGTCCGCTTGGTGGCTGATGGTGTTTTTGGCTTATGAAGCGGTTTGTATTTGGTGGCACCGTGAGCAAGCTTTTGGGCCATTAAGAGCCATAGGCTATGTCTTTTTGTTATTAGCCAGTTGTGGCTTAGTGGCCATCACGCCGCAGTTACTGGGCTTGATAAGTGATAATGGCGCTCGTTTTGGCGGCATTTTAGGGGCTGAAGTAGCCACTCGTTTAAGCGGTTTATTGACCATTTATGGGGCCAGTGCTTTTTTATTGGTGTTTACCCTAATTACAGCAACCTTTGCCTTTAATATTCATTGGAAGCATGTGTTTGATGCCTTCTTAAGCCTATCTTGGCTTGGAAATGGACTCAAGCGCCAGCCTACCGTTGATGAGGCGTCACAAAAGGGTGAAAGTGAAATGGCGACGCACGTCACTCAAGAACAGCCAGAAGATTTGGCTGCCGATGGCTCACCGCTGATGCAGCAGCTTAAGCTGAATTTGCCTGAATCAGAAGATGATGAGGCAGTAGACCTTGCCTCTGAGCCGTCTACCGCTCACGCCAGTAACCCCAGTCTTAGCAATGTGCTTGATGACTTTTTAGTAAATTCAGGATTAACAGAGAGTATCTTGGCGTTACAAGAGCAAGAAGCTCAAGAGGCGCACCAAGCCAAGAGCGCAGCTCAAGCACCTGTGGCAGCAGCCAATGGCTCAATAGCACCGGAGAGCAGCCTGATAAAAAAGCAGGAGCCTAGCTTCGCTTGGAATGATCAAGATGTGATTAATGAGCTGCTTGATGAGCAAGCGCTGCCGACGGCCGTGGCCAATAGCGTAGACGCCTCATCGCCCTCTATGGCAGACAGTAGTACTCAGACACAGCAGGCTGCCGATTACTCAGTATCACCATCATCCAGCGAAGCCAAGGCACCTATCGACAATGCTGACAATACTGCCCCTGCTGATACTCATAACTTTGATATCGAGCAGCAGGCTTTTGACGTATATGATGTAAAAGTACCTGACACAGCACAAGCTCAGCAAGAGACTGTTGCTGATGTCACTGATGAGAGTGAGTTGTCGATAAATAAAGCCGCTGCAACACAGAGCGAGCTTGAGACCGACGACCAAACAGCGCTTTATGATGCTAAAGATGAAGGTGGTTATTTAGACAATAATAATGCCGATGAAGACACTAAATTAGAGATACCGTTAGAGGATGTTGAACAAAATGTTGAGCACAATGTTGAGCCACCAGCTTTTGTGGATCTAACGCCAACCAATACCCCACCTTCCAACCCCAAAAAACCACATGAGCCACAGCCGGCATCAGAGCCTACGCAGGCAGCGCCAACCATTCGCTTTGCTACCCCTGAGGGCGATGCCAGCAATCATATTGAAGATATGATGCCGGATGTTGATGAAGATGAGTTTGTGTTGCCCGAGATTCATGACGATACAGCTTATGCTTCGACCAGCCGTGCTATGCAAACAGCTAAGTATCGTGAAGGGCTGTCACCCATTCCTGAATTATCGATCTTAGACAAACCTGATCCAGATCGCAAGCCGAGCTATACCCAGCAGGAACTGGCGCAATTATCAGAGCTACTAGAGATCAAACTGCAAGAGTTTAATGTAAAAGCTGAAGTGGTTAATGCGATTCCAGGACCTGTAGTAACCCGCTTTGAGGTAGATTTAGCGCCTGGAGTTAAGGCCAGTAAAGTTACGGGTATCTCCCGAGATTTGGCCCGCTCTTTATCTATGGCGTCCTTGCGTGTGGTAGAGGTGATCCCTGGCAAGCCATTTATTGGTATTGAGGTACCCAATAAGAAGCGTGAAATGGTGCGCTTGATTGAGCTGCTACAAACCGAAGATTACAAAAACCCTAAGGCTCAGATTAGTATGGCGATGGGTAAAGACATCGGCGGCAAGCCAATTATCACTGACCTAACACGAGCCCCACATATGCTGGTGGCTGGTACCACAGGGTCAGGTAAGTCAGTCTTGGTCAACGCTATGCTGCTGTCGATGCTACTTAAATATAAGCCCTCTGAGCTGCGCTTAATATTAATTGATCCTAAACAATTAGAGTTGGCCAACTACAATGATATTCCGCACCTGTTAACCCCTGTGGTGACCGATATGAATGAGGCGGCCAGTAGTTTATCTTGGTGTGTGGCTGAGATGGAGCGCCGTTACCAGCTTATGAGCTTATTAAAAGTGCGTAAATTGGGTGAATTTAACAAAAAAGTTATTGCCGCTGAGAAGGCCGGCCGGCCTATTATCGACCCTTTATGGCGCCCAAATGATAGCGTCAGCATCGATAAAGCGCCTAAGCTTAAGACACTGCCTATGATTGTCATCGTGGCAGACGAATTTGCCGATATGATTATGCAAGTGGGTAAGCAAGCTGAAGAGCTGATCACCCGTCTGGCTCAGAAGTCTCGTGCTGCGGGTATTCACTTAATGTTAGCGACCCAGCGTCCTTCGGTAGATGTTATTACGGGTCTTATCAAAGCCAATATTCCGGTACGTGCAGCGCTACGCGTTAACTCAAAAGTCGATTCACGCACCATTTTGGACGCTGGCGGTGCTGAGGATATGCTTGGTAATGGTGATATGCTGTTTTTAGGTCCAGGCCAAATCGAGCCCGATCGCGTACACGGTGCTTATGTCAGTGATGAGGAGGTCAACCGAGTCTGTGATGCCTGGCGTGAACGGGGCGCCCCAGATTATATTGACAATATGGCCAGCAACTTTGAATTAACCAGTCCAAGCAGCAGTGGCGCAGGCAATACCTCTGGTGAAGACGATGCGCTTTATGACGAGGCGGTGGCTTTTGTCATGGAGACCCGCAAAGTATCTGCTTCGAGCATCCAGCGTAAGTTTAGTATTGGTTATAACCGAGCAGCACGAATTGTAGACTCTATGGAGGAGGCCGGATTGGTAAGCTCTATGGGTAAAAGTGGTAAGCGTGAATTATTAATGTAGCCATAAAATAGGATTAAAGCCTTATTATATATAGGATGAACGGGTTATTGGGCACTATATTAACCCTTATTAAACAGTCACTTTAGCCCTAAATGAACTCTTTACACAATTAAACTAAAGTTAACAGTCAGGCATATTGGTTAAGCTAAAATGTATGATATAATGACCTCGTTTAATTGATACTAATAATAAGGACACCCTATGAAAACTATCTTACACAGATCAAATACTCGTGGTGACGCTGACCATGGTTGGCTAAAAAGTAAACATACCTTTAGCTTCGCCAACTATTACAACCCTGCTCGTATGGGCTTTGGTGCTCTACGTGTGATTAATGATGATCACGTAGAAGGGGGTAATGGTTTTGGTACGCATCCTCACCGTGATATGGAAATTATTTCTATTCCAACCTCAGGTAGACTTGCGCATAAAGACTCTATCGGTACAAACGGCATCATCGAAAGTGGTGAGATCCAAGTTATGTCTGCTGGTACCGGTATTGTGCACAGTGAGATGAATGGCACCGCCAATGAACCAGTAAAATTCTTCCAAATTTGGGTTGTGCCTAACAAGCAAGGTGTTCAGCCTCGCTATCAGCAGTTAAAAATCGCTGATATGTTACAGCCTAATGAGTTTGGTCAGATTTTATCGCCCAACCCAGACGATGCTGGCGTATGGATTCACCAAGATGCCTGGTTCCACATGGGTAATCTAGATAAGGGCGTAACCGCTCATTACGACCTAAAAAATAAAAATAATGGCGTCTATGCATTGGTTATTGAAGGTCAAGTCAAGATTGGTGATGAAATCCTAGACAGACGTGATGGTATGGGTATCACAGAGGTAACAGGCTTTGATGTAGAAGCCTTAGCGGACTCTCGCGTGTTACTGATGGAAGTACCGGTTTAAGGTAATCTTCACTGCCTAAAGCCTTAGAACGACAACAAAAAGCCAAACTTTCGAGTTTGGCTTTTTTATTGGCTTTAAGATAAGCTAGGATAAAGATTTACCTAACTATTTTGTCAAAATGACCTAAGCTCTCAAAAGAGCCAATTCACCCCCCAAACACGAGCAGAGGACGCTATGTTTAAAGAATACCCGCAATATGATGCCATAGGATTGGCAGCGCTTATTAGATCCGGTGAAATCAGTGCCAAACAGGCTCTAGATGCGGCTATATATCAGGCCAATAGGCTAAATCCTAAGCTTAACGCCATCATTCATCGATTTGATGAGCGGGCATTTAACGAAGTGCAGCGAGGTTTGCCTCAAGGCATATTCACTGGGGTGCCTTATTTATTAAAAGATTTAAATTACTTATTTGCCGATGAGCCGATTAAAATGGGCAGCCGCAGCGTTCATATTGTGCCAGAGCAAGACAACGAGCTGGTAAAACGCATGCGAGCCACTGGCGTCAATACCTTTGGTAAAACCAATACCCCAGAGTTTGGCTTAATTATTACCACAGAGCCTAAGTCTTATGGCGCCACCCATAATCCATTTAAAAAAGGCTATAGCAGCGGCGGCTCATCAGGTGGCAGTGCTGCAGCAGTGAGTGCCGGTATCGTACCTATGGCAGGTGGCGGTGATGGGGGTGGCTCTATTCGCTTCCCATCCGCTTGGTGCGGCGTGTTTGGCTTAAAGCCCAGTCGTGGCCGCAATCCCAGTGGTCCTCTCTATGCTGAAGGCTGGGAGGGAGCTGTGGCCGACCATGTGATTACCCGCAGTGTGCGCGACAGTGCCGCCATGCTTGATGCCACGGCTGGTAGAGAGGTTGGCTCAGCGTTTGTGACACAGGCCTCTGATAACGGCCAGTTTTTACAGGCCACACAGACACCGTCTAAACCGTTAAAGATTGCGCTGATGCAAGCGCCTTTGTTTCCAGGTGCCACAGTAGACAAAGAGGTGCTGGCGGTACTAGAAAAAACAGCACGGCAGCTTGAAGATATGGGGCACACAATAGACTATGCCGCCCCAAACATTGATATTGACCGCATGTGGCGAGATTTTTTTACAGTGGTGTGTGCTCATACGGCGCATTTTGTGGAAGATTTGTCGCTGCGCTATGGGCCGCAGCAAGTTGCTAATCTGGAGCCACAGACTCGAAATATGGTCATGATAGGACGCTCGCTAAGTGTGATTGACCTACTTAAAGCCAAGCAAGGCTGGCATGACGTACAGTACCAGACCGGACTGATTCTTGAGCAGTACGATATGATTTTATGCCCGACGGTGCCGACGCCTGCAGTTAAGCATGGGGTGCTGCCGCCCAGTCGTATTGATGAGCTACTGCTTAATGTTAGCGGCTTGATTGATCGAGGCGTTAATCTGGGTAAATGGATTTATAACTCAAGCTTGGTCGAGAAGCTAAGCGCACCGGTATTAAGCAAAATGGCCTTTACGACTTTGGGCAATATTACAGGTCTACCGGCCATGTCAGTCCCGCTAGGTATGAGCAATAAGGGCTTACCGATTGGCATGCAATTTATTGGGCGTATGAATGATGAGGCGAGGCTTTTTGCTTTGGCAGCAGACTTTGAGCGGGCAGGACTATTTACCGATCCGGCCATTTAATACTCTCTACGTTGATTTGTTAAGGTAGCCACTATAAACAGAGCCTATGACGATATGTATTAGGCTCTTTACAAATAGCTTTAGTCCCCTAGACCACCTCACCACAAGCCTTACCACTGGCCCATGCCCACTGAAAATTATAGCCGCCAAGCCAACCTGTCACATCGAGCACTTCACCGATAAAGTATAAGTTTGGCTGCTTTTTACTCTCAAAGGTCTTTGAGGACACCTCATCAGTATTTACACCGCCTCGGGTAACCTCAGCGGTGCGATAGCCTTCCGTGCCTGAGGGCTTAATGGTCCAATTATTAATTTTGTCGCCGATAGTATCTAACGCCTCGTCTTTAATATTGGCAAGCTCTTTGTCTTTAAAATCTGACCAATGTAAGTCCTGTAGCGCCAGCAATAGTTTTTTTGGAAAGTATTCAGTCAATACGCTGCGAATTAATTGTTTTGGATGCTGAGCTTTGGCTTGCTTTAATAACTCAGAGATATCCACGTTAGGCACCAAGTTAATATGAATCGCTTCGCCCACCTGCCAGTAGTTGGAAAGCTGTAGCATGGCCGGGCCTGATAATCCTCGGTGTGTAAACAGCATGGGTCTTGGGAATGAAATGCGCTCATTAAAGGCGATCACGTCAAGGCTAATGCCCGCCAATGAAGCGATGACCTCACCGACCTTATCGGTAAAGGTGAAGGGAACTAAGCCGGCTGAGGTCTTGATGATTTGGTGTCCGAACTGCTCAGCCACCTCATAGCCAAAGCCGGTCGCACCCATAGTCGGAATCGATAAGCCACCGGTGGCGATAACCAGTGAGTGACAATGAATGGTCTGTTTTGAGGTCTCAACAATGAAGCCTTGTTTATCGTTATCTTGTGGCAAAGACTTAATAGAAATAATATCAGTTTTTAATTGGACTTTAGCGCCAGCTTCTGAGCATTCA
Source organism: Psychrobacter sp. YP14 (assembly GCF_003209315.1). Taxonomy (NCBI): domain Bacteria; kingdom Pseudomonadati; phylum Pseudomonadota; class Gammaproteobacteria; order Moraxellales; family Moraxellaceae; genus Psychrobacter; species Psychrobacter sp. YP14. The sequence goes on from NZ_CP029789.1 coordinate 756,245, forward strand.
TCAAGTAATAGATTTAGGATGTCTTTTGACGAGTCATCACAGAACAGCTGTCCGTAATCACGCTCATGATAGGGGACACCATGCTTTTCTACCAGACCAATAAACTCCCAAGGGTTGTAGCGGGTGAGCGCCGATTTACAAAAGTGTGCGTTGCTGCCGATAAAGTTTTCAGGCTCGACCACATAGTTAGTAAAGTTACAGCGCCCGCCACCTGACATAAGGATTTTCTTTCCCGCTTTATTGGCGTGATCAATGACCAATACCGATCGGCCGCGCTGAGCTGCGGTAAACGCGCAGTATAGACCAGAGGCGCCGGCGCCTATGATCAGTACATCGACCGATTTGTTTAAGCCTTGGTGTGCAGATGCACAGGTGGTGTCTAAACAGGCGCTATTAAGGTGTTTATGAGAGTATGCTTGGTTTTGGGTCATGAATATGGCTTTTTAAATAAGAGTGAATTAAGAAGGGCTAGGCGGCCGGTGGTTGGCAATAGGTCAGGCCAAGCTGATAATTAGTTTGCGTATAAATTTAAGGTAAGTCTCAGTTATCACGCGGTCGCTGATAATTTTTATAGGGTATATGGTGGTTGAAATAGGTCAATAGACGGCTCTAAAAAGGTGATAAATTTATAAAAATTATAAAGATTTTAGGGGGTTAGATAAAATAACAGTTTACAACTGTAGCAAAATCTAGTAAAACTATTAGGGTAACAGTCACAAGGATAGGACTGAGTAAACCGGCAATCAAGGTCGAGGCAGCGACTGTAGGGCATAAAATAAAAGATAACCTCTTAATTTGCCTGCCTTATTATAAGCCTACCAGGTTTGCTACTGGTTTTATCCTATTTTATCACGATAACGCAGCAGATTAAGCCTGCTATTAACGGTTTAACACCCGGTGATCTCTAGGACAAGAGTCACAATAAAATAAAAAGGACTTTATTATATGAAACAGTTTCCAATTAGCCCCGAATTCTCAGCTCAAGCCAACATTACTCCTGAAAAATACGCACAAATCTACCAAGAGTCAATTGAGTCTCCTGAAAGCAATGAAGCTTTTTGGGCGAAACGAGCAGAGCTAATTGATTGGATCAAAAAACCCACCAAAATCAAAGACGTCAATTACGACTTAGATAATTTTAGAATTAAGTGGTATGAAGATGGTGAGCTGAACGTTTCGGTGAACTGTCTCGATCGTCATCTGGCAGATAACCCTTACAAGCCGGCCATCATCTGGGAAGGCGACCACCCCGCACTACACAAAATCATCTCCTTTAAAGAGCTGCATTCAGAAGTATGCCGTCTGGGCAATGCCATGCGCAAAATGGGCGTGGGCAAAGGCGACAGAGTGGTATTGTATCTGCCAATGGTGCCAGAAGCTGTGGTGTCTATGCTGGCGTGTGCCCGTATTGGGGCAATTCATACTGTCGTATTTGGTGGCTTCTCAGCTGAAAGTTTGGCCAGTCGTATTATCGATAGCCAAGCCAAATTGGTCATCACAGCAGATGAAGGGGTGCGTGGTGGCAAATACACGCCGCTAAAAACCAATGTAGACAAAGCGCTCGATGTTGACGGCACAGAATGTGTGGAGCGAGTGGTTGTGGTACACCGTACCGGCAACTCAGTGCCAATGAGTGGCCGCCGTGATGCTTGGTATCATACGCTCATTGATAACTCCAATGAAGACTGCCCACCTGAAACCATGAATGCTGAAGACCCACTGTTCCTACTGTACACCTCAGGGTCAACCGGTAAGCCCAAGGGCGTGGTACACACCACGGGTGGTTATTTGACCTATGCCTTATCGACCTTTCGAGATGTGTTCGATATCAAGCAAGATGATGTGTTCTGGTGTACGGCTGATGTGGGCTGGGTGACCGGTCACAGCTATGTCACTTATGGGCCGCTGGCCAATGGAACCACTACAGTGATGTTCGAGGGGGTACCGCAGTATCCGACTTGGGCGCGTATTGGTCAAATCATCGATAAGCATGATGTGAGCATCTTATATACCGCACCGACTGCCATTCGGGCCATGATGAAAGAGGGGGATGCTTATGTACGTGAGTCAAATCGTGAAAGCTTACGCCTATTAGGTACGGTGGGTGAGCCTATTAACCCTGAAGCTTGGGACTGGTATCACGCTGTGGTTGGTGAAGGACGTTGTCCTATCGTTGATACTTGGTGGCAGACTGAGACGGGCGGTATCTTGATGGCTCCGCTGCCAAACTCAGTGGACATGAAGCCAGGTGCTGCTATGAACCCTTTATATGGCATCAAGCCGGCTATTGTTGACTCAGAAGGCGTGCAACTAGAGGGCTGCTCGACTGCGGGTAACTTAATTATTACTGACGGCTGGCCGGGTCAAATGCGCACCATTTATGGCGATCATAAGCGCTTCTTAGAGACCTACTATACCACTTATCCTGGCAGCTATTTTACAGGTGATGGCGCAATGCGTGATGAGGAAGGTCATTACTGGATTACCGGCCGTGTCGATGACGTGCTGAATGTATCGGGCCACCGTATCGGTACCGCTGAGATTGAAAGCGCCTTGGTGTCGCACCCAGCTGCCGCTGAAACGGCCATTGTCGGAATGCCGCATGAGCTAAAAGGTCAAGGTATCTGTGCTTATATCATCTTAAGAAATGGGGAAGAAGATACCGAAAGATTGCGTAATGAGCTTAACCGCCATGTGCGTGCAGAAATTGGCCCGATTGCTAACTTAGATGCCATGTATATTGTTGAGGCGCTACCTAAGACCCGCTCGGGCAAAATAATGCGCCGCATCTTACGTAAGCTTGCCGCCGGTGAGTTCGATGGTCTAGGCGATACCTCAACGCTTGCAGATGCCAGCGTGGTTGATGACTTAATCAATACCGTTAAGGCCGCTCAAGCCTAATGCTTAGCGCCAATAGCGCACGGGCAAGGCACGGCTGTTTTTATTAAAAAAATATACGAGTTTATTGACCAGTTTACTGATATACCACCGCTTAAGACATTAGGCGGTGGTTTTTTATTGGATTTAATAGGATGCTCTTTATATGGGCTAAAGCTTATTTTACTGGCCAAAGCTTAGTAGATTTGCCACAATGAACCGCGCTAAGACAGCGCAGGGCTCCGCTTATCTTTTTATTTATCACCTTACTTATCTTTTTATCTATCACCCTCTTTTTATTCTTATAATGGCTTATCTATGACTGCTAATACCTTTAATACCGAGACTGCACGCTCGCCGCTCGTTTGTGATGCACAGGCACAGCCAGATCAAAAGGAGTCAGTGACTCGTATTGCCATTATTGGTGCTGGGTTGACAGGGCTGATGAGTGCGCAGCTGTTAGAGCAAGCATTCTTGCGGCAGGGCCGGGCTGTGACCATCGAACTATTCGAAAAATCTGCCGGGGTCGGGCGTCTGGCGACTCGTTACAAAAAGCCGCCGAGCGGGGGAGATAGGCTGTGGCAGTTCGACTTTGGGGCACAGTTTTTTACCGCAAAATCAGAGGCATTTCAGCAGTATTTGCAGCCTTGGATTAATCGTAAGACCATTGAGCCTTGGCAGGCTAAGGTGGCTCAGGTAGCTATAGTAGATGAGGGGTTACCGCACAATCCAGTTAGTCATATTGAGCCTGCCAAAGTTTGGGCAGATAGCCAGCCGCGCTATATTGCCACTCCAAAGATGACCCATTTTGGCCGTGAGTTGGCCAAAGCTCTGACCCACACGGCTATCAAGTACAAGACTCGAGTTGCGCCTTTATCTAGTCAATCGATCATAAAGACTGCACCAACCGCTACACATTCTGCACATACAGACACACTCGCTGGTGACTATAAAACGCTATTGTGCGATGAGCAGGGTACCGTCTTAGGCAGCTATGATTGGGTTATTTGTACTGCGCCGCAAGCGCAAGCGGTTGAGCTATTTGCCGATACAGACTTTGCCCATTTGCAGGCCATTCAATTGCCTCAGATGCTGGCATGCTATAGCCTAATGCTCGGCTGGAATCAGGGGCAAGTATTACCACAAATACTACAAGATAAAGACTCAGACATACTGCAAGTGAATGATAAACACGCTGTGATAGAGACTGTCTTTGCTGAGCACCATAAGCCTGGCCGAGAGCAGCTGCTGCCAAGTATAACCCTTCATGCCTCAAATAATTGGGCACAGGCCAATGTCGCTCAAGATATTGAGCAAGTTAAAGCGCTCATGTATCAAGCTGCACGGCAGATACTAAGCTGGGATGAGGACAGTGCTCCGGCGTATGTGGACTGTCATCGTTGGCGCTATGCCGCTACGCAGCAGCCGTGTGTCAGTGACTATATCGCCTATGGAGATACAAAAAAACAGTGGATTGTCACTGGAGACTGGTGTGATGAGGGGCGTATCGAAAGCTGCTTTAAAGCGGCCAGTGCGGTGGTTAAGCTTATTACACATTAATTTTTTATATTAATTGGGCTTGCTAAAGCTTTTATGGCGTTGTTATAAACAAGGGGACAGATGCCTGATCTGTCCCCTTGTTGATGGGCATAATTTATGCAAACATAGCTTATTGGGCCTGGTTACGCCACTTAATTAAGTCTGCCACATCTTGCTGGATACCCGCTTTGAGAGCCTCTAGGCCATCATACTTACGTTCATCATGTAGGTGATGTAAAAATCTTACTTGCAATGTTTTGCCATATAAATCACCTGAGAACTTAGGGAAGAATACCTCTAAGCGCCACTCGTGAGGCTTATCAACTGTAGGGCGAATACCGATATTTGCTGTGCCAAATAGGCTGTGTGGACGTAGGCCAGATATACCTAACTGCTCAGGCTGCGCTAAGTGGGCAAACGCGTTTTTTATCACTGCGCCTTGCTCATCTAAAACCACCACATCCACCCCATAGACACCGTGCAGCGCAGGTCGTACGCGATTGAGCTCAATATTGGCGGTCGGAAAGTCTAAGGTGCGGCCGATTTTATCACCGCCCACCACCTCACCTGTAATGCTGTAATCTCTATTTAACAAATGATTGGCCATGCGCAAGTCACCTGCCAATAAGAGCTCACGAATTCTAGTAGAGCTGATACGATTGTCACTTAAGTCATCTGCGACACCAGATGCGATGGCTTGGGTATCGGTAATGGTATGCAAGTTAGTTACAGGTAAGCCGTAACTGCGTAAAAAGGCACTGTCACCGGTGCGGTCATGACCAAACCTAAAGTCGTCGCCGAGCACCAAGGCCTGCACATTTAAATACTGGGTCAGCATGTCAGCAAACTCAGTGGCCGATAACGAGCGAAAAGCCTCATCAAACTTAGCCACCACCACGGTATCAATACCAAAGTCTTTGAGCAGTGTTAGCTTCTCATCTTGAGAGGTAAGGCGGGCAGGCGCTGACTCAGGATCGCCTTTTAATTGGGCAAAATACTCTCTAGGCTGCGGTTCAAAAATCATCACCATTGACGATAATTGCTGCTGTTTGGCAGTGTCTTGCAACTGCTTTAGCATGGCTTGATGACCCAGATGAACACCATCAAAATTACCAATGGTTAGAACACTAGCTGAGGCTAGGGCGGGGTCGCTTTTGGTGCCATGTATGGTGGCCAAGTCTAAAAAAATTGTTTTCATAAAGCCTTATCGATAAACAAAATGATAGATGCAAGTTACTGGTGCAGCATTTAAGGGCTGAGCAGTAGGTGGCAAATAGTGAAATAGTAATATAGGGCTACTAATTTTGAGGTAATAAGTGCCCATTATAATGTAAAATTAACGTCTCTGAGGCTCAAAATGAGTCTTGGGTGATTATTGTGAGAATTACTCTATGTCCAATAAGCATGCCTCTGACTGCCAAGCCCACTTTACATCTGACGGCAACCTTAATGCCAGCAACCTCAATGACAAAAATGGTTATCAGCTTGATGGCCAAAACCAACCTTTTGTTATTAAACTGGCGACTGCAGCCGACTTGCCAGCCATTGTGGAGATTTACAATCAAAGTATCACAACCAAAGCCTCAACTGCCGATCTTCATTCAGTCACTGTGGCCGATAGACAGCCTTGGTTCGATGAGCACTATCAGCATCCCACTCGTCCCATTTATGTGCTAAAAAACCAGGAAGATGACATCATGGCTTGGGGCAGCTTTAGTGATGTCAAAAGTCGCAGTGCCTATGACATCAGTAGTGAAATCAGTATTTATGTGGGCCAACAGTTTCATCGTCGCCGATTAGGCAGCTTGCTGTTAACTTGGATGATACAGCAAGCACCAAGCTTGGGTATCCAAAATATCCTAGCATTAATATTTGGTCATAATCAGCCCAGTATCGCTTTGTTTAATAAGTTTGGCTTTGAGTCTTGGGGCCGCCTGCCGAGCGTCTGTGACATGCAAGGTTTTTATGCAGATATCGTTATCTTGGGCAAGCGCTTATAACCTAGCCATAAATTAGGACAAATATAAAGCTTAGCATTAAGCACCTGGCCCTAATACCTTTTGTTTGCTAGGCGCAATGCTTTTGGCCACCTTGCCAATCGTTAAGCCCTGAACTAAGATTGAGAAAATCACAATGGCGTAGGTGAGGGCAAGCAGCACATCACGTTCAGGGCTTGATGGCAGCTGCAGCACTAAGGCCACTGAAATCCCCCCACGCAGACCGCCCCAAGTCAGTACTTTCCAAGCACCAGTGGGCAAATCCAGCTGCTTTCTAAAGGTTTTTGTGGTCAAACCCACCACGATATAACGCGCCAATAAGGCAATCACAATGGCCAAAGCTGCGGCCATGAATAAATTACCTGAGTAGGCAATCACCACCACTTCTAGGCCAATGAGCACAAATAAAATGGCATTTAGAATCTCATCGACCAGCTCCCAAAACAGATCCACATAATGGCGGGTCTGGTCACTCATGGCATAGGCGCGGCCCTTGTTACCGATCATCAGACCCATCATTACCATGGCCAGTGGGCCCGAAAGGTGATAGTGACTGGCCAGCGCATACCCACCCAGTACCCCAGCCAAGGTGATCAGCACCTCCTCTTGATAGCTATTGATACTTTTGAGCAGATAGTACAAGATTGCGCCCAATATGAGGCCAAATAAAATACCGCCGCCAGCCTCTACCGCTAAAGAGTGTAGTATGTATCCGGTAGTGGGAATGTCGCCACTGTTTAAAATACCCAGTAGCAGCACAAAAATAACTACCCCAACGCCATCATTAAATAGCGACTCGCCGGCAATCACCGTCTCTAAGCTCTTTGGAGCGCCAGCTGAGGCTAGGATACCCATAACCGCAATGGGATCTGTAGGGGAGATAAGCGCACCAAATAACAAGCACCAAATAAAGCTTAATTCAAAGCCAAATAGGGGCAGCGTAAAATAGACTGCCGCTGCAATCAGCAGCGAGGACACCAACGTGCCAAATAAAGCCAAAATAGCAATGGGAAGCTTATAAGTACGTAAGTCTCCTAGATTAATATGTAGCGCCCCAGCGAATAGCAGCATAGACAGCATACCATCGAGCAAAACCTCGGTAAAATCCAACTCAGCAAGCAGCCCTTTTTCATAATCAATAAGCTTATCAAAGCCCAATAGACCCAAAAAAATGGCAAAAATAGACAATACTAAAGAGATAGCCATGACACCAATACTGGTAGGCAAGCCGATAAAGCGTTTATTGAGGTAGGCCAATAAAGCCGTCAGGCTCAAAAAAACCGCACTGATTTCTAACAAACTTAAGTCGGTGGCATGTTGCATAAATCTAAGCCTAATTGGTGGCGTAATGGGTCATATTATGGGTACGGATGACAAGGTTTAAAGCAATCTTGCCTATCTTATAAGCCTATAAAAAAAGCTACTTGTTAGGGTTATCATCTTCGGTGATGATCGGCGCATCCTTATCATGTGAGAACAAACCCAGTAGACCTGTCTTTTTATGCTCTTGTTTGGCAGTCTCGGTATGCTTAGAGTGCTGAGCTGAGTTAACCGTGCCTTTGGCAGCGGCAGCCTTGATATCCGCATCCGGGGGATTGGTTGCCTCTTTACTGTCACTATCGGGCAGCACATCGGCATTAGGGTCAAAGGGCTGCGCATCAAATTTGCCATCTGCTGCTGCGCTCTGTCTGCCACCTTCGGCTGTGGTGGACTGATTTGTAGTACGTTTAGCATCAGCATCTTGCGCAGAGAATACGGAGTGAGACACCTCTACTTTTTCACGGGGTAGGCTGTGCGCAAATATTTTTGCTAAAGGAATATCCAGCTCTTGTCTGGCATGCTTCTCAGTTTGGACAAAGCGTTGCACCAGTAAGCTTAACCACGGAGTGCGTGCATTGGCACAGACCTCATCGAGCTCATCTTTAATGGGCAGCGGATAGGGCAAAGTACGATAAAAGTCCCATAAGGTTATGTTATCTAAATCTTTTTTGAGTACATAATTACCCTCGTCAGTCTCAGTGATTAAGTGAGCATCTTTGAGGTAATTGAGATAAGTGAACCATTTTGGCAGCTCCTTACGTCCCAACACACTGCGCAAATCCTCCTCAGAGGTATCCTTGCCTTGCTGGTAGCGGTCGTGTACTAAGTTGAGCATGTCTAGTAAGCTTAATAATGGATGACGCGGATAGACTTCGCTGGTGGCAAAAATAGTGAGCGTATAGCTAATCTCAACACCCAATAGGATCAAGTTCCAAGACAAGTAAATCCATAATAAGAAAATAGGCAAGGCAGCAAAGGCACCGTAGATTGCCTCATAGCTGGTAAAATTGCTCATGATGATACCAAATGAGTATTTTAATAACTCAAAGGTAACCGCCACAAATACCCCTGCAGTCGCTGCATTTTTTAGCGGCACTTTAGCTTTTGGGATAAACCAATACATACCGATAAAGCCGGCAATGGTGACAGCAAAAGATACCACTTGCACCCAAAATCCCCAGTCGATACCATAACCAGCAACTTGCTGGTTCAAAAAACTTAAGCTTTGCACGGCACTTGAGACCAAAAAGGCGGTGCCTAATACCAAAGGACCTAGGGTAATGATGGTCCAATAACGTACAATACTCTTAATACCTCCTGAGCGATCCTCCACCCGCCAAATCTGGTTAAATGCCCGCTCAATGGTGGTGAGGGTCATGATGGTGGTCACAAATAAAGCAAGTGCACCAATGGCAGTTAAATTGCTCGATTTTTCGGCAAAGTTATTAATATATTCAGAAACCTGTAGCCCAGATTGAGGCAGCAAATTACTGTAGATAATGTTTGAAATCTGCTCACGTACTGACTCTAAAGCCGGCACAGAAGACAAAATCATCAACAAAACCGTTAAAATAGGTACAATGGATAATAAAGTGGTATAGGTCAAAGAAGCCGCTTTTTGCTGACCATCATCTTTTATAAAGTTACCAATCAAAAAGCGCAGGAAGTTAAACCAAGTATGGTCATAAAAAGGCAGTTTTTTTAACAGTTTTTCCATATTAGCGTCAGTGTCAGTCAGTTAAGAGGGCAAAGTTAATAAAAATATCGAATTATCAGTCTGGTGTAGTAAAAATTGTGGCTAGTTTAACAAAAATTGATAACCAGATTGTGAAGATTGTTTGTTTCTTAATGATATGATAATGGTAAGCAGATGACGAGCGCTTAGCGGTTGTGTGCAGATTTGGTATAGATAAAGCAATCTGTCGCCTGATGCTTGCCTGCAGATTTGGTTTTATACAATAATTAATTCATCGGATGTAATGTGATATGACAAACCCAGCAGCCCCCATACAGTCTACGGATACCCCTTATGTGCTTGTGCTTTATTATTCTCAGCATGGCACCACCAAAGCGTTGGCCTATGCCATTGCTCAAGGGATTGAAGATGCGGGTATGACCGCGCGTATACGCACTGTGCCGACAGTCGCGGCAGAGACTGTGGTCGCCAAGCCTGCCATTCCCGATGAAGGCGATTTATACTGCACGCTATCTGACTTAAAGAACTGTTCAGGCTTAGCGTTAGGCAGCCCCACTCATTTTGGTAATATGGCAGGTGCGATGAAGCACTTCTGGGACAGCACAGTGACCTTATGGCTGGCAGGTAATCTGCAGAACAAACCCGCTTGCGTGTTTACCAGTACCGGCTCCATGCATGGTGGGCAAGAGACGACTTTATTGACCATGATGATGCCGCTGCTGCATCATGGCATGATGGTATTGGGCCTACCTTATTCTAATCCGGAACTGGGACGCACCAATCGTGGCGGCACCCCTTATGGTGCTAGTCATGTTAGCGGTAGTGCCCATGATCAGCCGGTCACCAAAGATGAGCGCACTTTGGCTATCGCTCAAGGAAAACGTTTGGCTCAAGCGACCAAAGCCCTGATCAACGCCACGTGGTCATAAATTATGGCGAATAAAAAAACGTTGGATAGAGCCTCATCTGAGAACGTAGTGGCGATTGCCAACCTACAAGCCAAGCTGCGCATAATTTGGTTGGTTTGGCTTACCTATAGGTCTCTTGGATTACCTGTTTTGCTTGGGCTATTATTGCCGGCTCATCCTGATATCATCGGCGGTATCGCCTGGCAGGTTTTATGGCTGGTACCCGCCTTGATTGTTACTCCTTGGATGCTTAAAGGCAAGTCGCCTTACGCACTATTGATGAGCAGTATGCTGACGTTGGTATATTTGGGTGCAAGCGGTGTGACCTTATTTTCAAGGTTTTATGACAGTGGTATCAGTGTGGCCTGGGTATATGGCCTAGATGTGCTATTGCTGCTCGCTATTAATATGGGCTTATTTAAGCTGTTAAAGCGGCTGCCCTCTATGAATGGCTAGAGATTTTCAAACAGAGACAACAATCCCCCGCCATGAGCTGACGGGGGATTGTTGTATTATCTATTGTTAGCAATATGTTGTCGCTATTAACGCACCTTGGTTAATTCCATTTCCATTTTTTTACCGTCATCGCTTTGGACGACTTTGACAGGAAGATAATCTAAGCTTGGGGCTAACCAGAAGCTGGTGGAGCGACTCTTGTCATCATGAATACGATCGACACGTACCGTATCAAAGGTACCTGCAGGCACGGTTATCTTGGTATTGCCCGCCTTTTTAAACGGGGTTTTTTCAACCTTATCTTTTTTGACCATATAGTAGTTGCCAGTGAATTTGCCCGTTAAGAGATCTTGTCTGATTTGAGCCTCTAAGCTTAAGTCATCAAAAGCTCTATTGGGCGCAGACAGATTGTAAGACTTGCCACGGTAAGTACTAACGACCTTTTTGCCTGAGTCACTAAAAGCAACCTTGTGGGTACGTCCCACACCAAATAACTTATAAGTAGTACTGGCGCTGGTTGGGATAATGCTGTTACCACTTAAAATAAAGCTACTATTTTGATTGGCTGATGCCACACCTGCCACTTTGGCACTCATTTTATAGTTCCAGTTGTTACCTGATTTGGTGAGGCTGCGAGTGGCAGTACCTTTGTATTTACCTTCAGCAGTGAAGTTGTAATCTGCTGTAGTAGGGGTTAAGGTGCTTGCCGCCATAGACACAGTAGATGCTACCGCAGTGGCAGTTGCTAGACCTAAAGTAGTGGCTAATTTTTTGGTATTGATATTTTTTAATGTGTTAAGCATTGTTGGTGCCCTTATTTTTTTTGATGATATTTAACGCTATGTCTATGCTGCGTACTATACCTTATATATGGTCATACCTTGTTACATTTCCAAGGGCAGTATTGAAGGTGTTTTGTTAGCAATCCTTTCTAAGAGTTAGGCGCTGATTACCCACAGTAATGTATGTCTGGCACAATTGGGACTGTACTTGCCATAAAAAAAGACAGCCTAAGCTGTCTTTTTTATGTTTAAAGCACTGTTTATATGGGCCCTGTGCCAGACAGATTGTCTGTGCAAGATAGCGTTAGTGACCACCACCATTAATAGTGCGCACCATCTCCTCTACCATCTTCTTAGCATCACCAAAGATCATCATGGTTTTGTCTAAATAGAACAGCGGGTTATCAAGGCCGGCATAGCCTGTGCTCATTGAGCGTTTGATAACCATCACTGTTTGTGCTTTGGATGCCTCCAAAATTGGCATACCAAAAATAGGTGAGCTAGGATCATCTTTGGCAGAAGGGTTGACCACATCGTTTGCCCCAATCACCAATACCACATCGGTACTTGGAAAATCTGAGTTGATTTCATCCATCTCCAAGATATCGTCATAAGGCACATCGGCTTCAGCAAGCAGTACGTTCATATGACCTGGCATACGACCTGCCACAGGGTGAATAGCGAAGCGAACATTTACGCCTTGCTCTTTTAAGACTTCATATAACTCTTTTACAGCGTTTTGCGCACGGCCTTGCGCCATGCCGTAGCCAGGTACGATGATAACATCACTGGCATTACTCATTAAGAAGCCGGCATCTTCAGCAGAGCCTGACTTATAAGTTTTTGGTGCACCGTCATCACTACCGGTTGCCGCTGCTGCTGTGCCCATGCCACCAAACAAGACGTTAAGCAGTGAGCGGTTCATGGCTTTACACATGATATAAGATAAAATAGCACCTGATGAGCCCACCAGTGAGCCGGCAATAATAAGCATTGAGTTACCTAAGGTAAAACCAATACCGGCTGCTGCCCAACCTGAGAATGAGTTTAATAGTGAGACCACAACCGGCATATCACCGCCACCAATAGGGGCAATCCACATCCAACCAAAGATCACTGCAAAAAAAGTCATGGCGTAGAAGGCCGGCATAGAGTCCGTAACAAAATACAGGCCGCCGCAACCAATCATGGCCACAAATAAGATAAGCTGAACTGGTTTGACCCAGCCACCGGTCAAAGTTTTTGCCCATTTTTTAGCGGCAAGCTTACCAAAGGCGAAGACAGAGGCTGAGAAAGTAATGGCACCAATAAAGCAGCCGATAAATAGCTCGATACGGGCGATGGTGCTGTGATCATGAGTGCTATTTAATACCGTCGCTAAGGCAATAGCCACTGCTGCCAAACCCACAAAGGAGTGCATCAAGGCTACCGTCTCTGGCATCTGAGTCATGGCCACAGTTTTGGCTTTCCACATCCCCACCAAAGCGCCTAATACCATGGCACCGATGATTAACCACAGTACCGGGCCATCGGCTAAGAAGAAGGTGGTGATCACAGCGATGGCCATGGCCACCATACCTAAACGGTTACCACGAATAGCGGTCTTAGGGCTTGATAGGCCACGTAAGGTTAGCACAAATAAGATGGCGCCTACTAAATAGAACCAATCGGCATGGGCTGCAATCCAATTCATTTGGGTTAAGTCAGTTGGATTCATGCATCACCTCCTTTTGGCTCAGTGTTGATGGTTTTTTTGGCTTTTGGTTTAAACATAGCAAGCATACGCTCAGTCACCGCGAAGCCGCCAAAGATATTGATACTGGCTAAAAATACCGCAAAAGCGCCCAAAATACTGGTAATAGACAGTGCGCTGCCATCGATATGGATGGTCTGCAGCATGGCGCCAACGATAACAATACTGGATAAGGCATTGGTCACAGCCATCAGCGGTGTATGTAGGGCAGGGGTAACTCCCCAAACCACGTAATAACCCACAAAGATAGCCAGAACAAAAATTGTAAATATGGCTACAAACGGAGTACCCCCTGTCACTGCTACCCCCAGTGGTGCGGTTGCTAATAACGTAGCAAGCATAATCTTCTCCTAATGTCTTTCTAAAGTTTTTCGTATAGTGTGCTTGATTATTTTTCACAAGTGAGTGGCGAGTCATCGCAATCCTTGCAGACTTATAGGACCCACTATCTACGTTGTAAAAGCACCTCACCGTTATGGGTCACTGCTAATGCCCCTTGAATTTCATCTTCAAGATTAATAGTCAGTGCATTGTCATTTTCTTTGTCAAATAAGGTGGCAATAAAATTCACCAAGTTGTTTGCGTACAAGTCCGATGATTGCGCCGCAAGTGTGGCGGGAATATTGGCGGCACCAATAATGCGCACGCCGTTGTCTGTAACCACAGTTTCGCCTGATACCGTACCCTCCACGTTACCGCCTGAGCTTGCTGCCATATCAATTAATACGGAGCCAGCTTTCATCTTATCCAGCGTAGTCTTATGCACCAGACGCGGGGCATTACGGCCAGGAATTTGCGCTGTTGTGATAATAATGTCCGCATTTGATACCGCTTTATCGACCACAGCCGCTTGATCTTTCATGTACTGCTCAGAGGGTGTCCAAGCATAGCCACCGGTTGATTTGGCCTTTTGTTTTTCTTCTTCACTCATCGGGACATCAAGCCACTTACCGCCCAAGGACTCGACCTGCTCTTTGGCAGCAGGGCGTAGGTCACTGGCTTCTACCACAGCGCCTAAGCGTTTCGCCGTAGCGATGGCTTGAAGGCCTGCCACACCCACACCTAAAATAACCACTTTGGCAGGTTTTACGGTACCAGCAGAGGTCATAAACATAGGGAAGGGACGCGCGTATTCATTGGCTGCCATAAGCACAGCTTTATAGCCGGCAAGGTTGGCTTGTGAGGAGAGTACATCCATGTTTTGAGCACGAGATAAGGTACGTGGTAATAATTCCATAGCAAAAGCGGTAGCGCCTTGCTTGGCATAGTTATCGAGTTGGTCATTGCGGTAGGGGTCAAGCATACCCATCACAATACTGCCTGATGACAGCTGAGAGATTTGCTCGCCAGTTAGGTTTTGCACCACACAAATAATATGAGATTGCGACAGCACTTCAGATTCGCTAGCGACACGGGCTCCGGCGTTGGTATATGCGGTGTCATCGTAATAGGCATGCTGGCCGGCACCCGACTCAATCATCACCTCGTGGCCCAGTTTGGTAAGCTTTTTTACCGCATCTGGCGTAATGGCAACACGACCTTCAAATGCCTGCTTGGCTTGTATTGTGCCTATTATCATATTCGCTCCTAGCTTATGTGATTGATCTAAACCTTCCGCTTGTCTAAGTCGGTTCTTTGATCGCAATGGGGTTGGCGGTCAAAAACCTCTGGTTGTGTTAACTACAACCAAGGGTTATCAATTTAATAAATGGTTATTCAAATACCATCATCGATATTTATTATAAGAATATAAATTAAAAAAAATCATCGTAGAAACATGACCAACCAGTTAAATTTATTAACAAACTTTAATTTATATAGTATTGACAACACAGCTTTATATATAACTAAGTTTTATCTATAACCGTGTAAAAAGCAGGCAAGGTTGACTGCAAAATATAGGCGCTCAAAGGCAAGATGGCAGATGAAAAGTGGGTATATGAAGACAATTATAGGCAGTGGCTATCTGTCACTGTGCCACAAGTTATGATAGGCTTAGCCTGCTTGCGCTTATCGTAGCAGCGCAAAAGATGACTTATGTTTAATAACAATCAAAAATATCAGTTAAAGCATGTGGTTTAACCGCACAAGGCTAAGGATAAAGTTATGTATTTTGTATTGTCTCCTGCTAAGAGCTTAAATGAAAAAGATGCAGTGTCGGTGAAAGTCGGTAATTACTATAGTCAGCCTGAGCTAATTGAAGATGCTCAAGCATTGATGAAAATCTTGAAATCAAAGGAGCCAATAGATTTACAAGCGCTTATGAGTATCTCTGATGATTTGGCGCAGCTTAATGCACAGCGCAATCAAGACTGGGCGTGGAGCGAGGACAAACCGTTTACTGAAGACAATGCCAAACCAGCCGGCTATCTGTTTGATGGCGATGTCTATACCGGTCTTGATATGTATAGTGCGGATAAACAAACCGTTGTGTATTTAAATGAGCACCTAGGTATTTTGTCAGGGTTATATGGCGTTTTAAAGCCACTGGATATGATTCAGCCTTACCGTTTGGAGATGGGCACCAAGCTTAAAAATAAGCAAGGCGATAACTTATATGAGTTTTGGGGCGAGCATATTACGGATGTGATCAATCAGCGTATGAAAGACACAAGTGAGCAGGGCGAAGATAATATCCTAATTAACCTTGCCTCAAACGAATACTTTAAAGCGGTGAAGAAAAAATCACTGGATGCGGCTATCATCACCCCCCGTTTTGAAGATGAGAAAAATGGCAAATACAAAGTGATTAGCTTTTATGCCAAAAAAGCACGCGGTCTGATGGTGAGATATGCAGCTGATAATAAAATTACCAAGGCGGAAGACTTAAAGCAGTTTGATTTGGCCGGCTACTATTATGTGGATGAGCTGTCTGATGATAAAACGTGGGTGTTTAGACGCGATGAGGCCAGTCAGTAAATCAAAATAGCCTAAAGCCCAGAAACCTAAAGTAAAGCACACAAAAAACCCCGATAAGCGATTGCCTATCGGGGTTTATTTACTACTGGATTTTGCTTACCTAAACGATATTAAGCAAATAGTAGGGTAGCTCTAAAACAGTATAAACGAGCTTTTATGGACTAAATGGCAACGTACAGTGCAGGATATAAAGTAAAGATTGTACATCAAGTACATCGAGCTTTATGGGCAATACTGTACGCAGCCATTTTGTTCATGGCAGCCATTTTGTTCATGAAAGTTACATCATGCCGCCCATACCACCCATGCCGCCCATACCAGCACCGCCCATGCCTGCCATTGGGTCATCACTTTGTGGCTTATCAGTGATCATCGCTTCAGTGGTCAGCATTAAGCCAGCTACTGAGGCAGCATGCTCTAGTGCTGAGCGAGATACTTTAGCAGGATCAAGGATACCCATCTCTAACATATCGCCATAGACGCCAGTTGCTGCGTTGTAACCATAGTTACCAGAACCGTTTTTCACTTCGTTAACCACAACAGACGCTTCATCACCTGCGTTGGTTACGATTTGACGTAGAGGGGCTTCCATCGCACGGCGTAGAATATTGATACCTGCGTTTTGATCTTCGTTGTCACCTTTTAGGTCAGCAAGTGCATTTAGTGCACGTACTAGAGCCACACCACCGCCAGGTACCACGCCTTCTTCTACCGCAGCACGAGTTGCGTGTAGCGCATCGTCAACACGGTCTTTCTTCTCTTTCATAGCTGTTTCAGTCGCTGCACCTACTTTAATCACAGCAACGCCGCCTGAAAGCTTAGCCACACGTTCTTGTAGTTTTTCTTTGTCGTAATCAGAAGTTGACTCTTCGATTTGACGGTTGATTGACTCAACGCGCGCTTCGATATCAGCTTTGTTGCCAGCGCCATCAACGATAACCGTGTTTTCTTTACCAACGGTTACTTTCTTAGCGGTACCTAGTTGCTCGATGGTTGCTGTTTCAAGGCTCATGCCCACTTCTTCAGAAATCACCGTACCACCAGTTAAGATAGCGATGTCTTGTAGCATGGCTTTACGACGATCGCCAAAACCTGGGGCTTTCACGGCACAAGTTTTTAGACCACCGCGCATGTTGTTCACAACTAAAGTAGCCAACGCTTCGTTTTCAACATCTTCAGCGATGATTAACAGTGGCTTGCTTTGCTGCATTACTTGCTCAAGTAATGGCACGATTTCACGGATATTGCTGATTTTTTTGTCAACAAGTAGGATGTATGGGTTTTCAAATTCAGCAGTTAGGCTGTCTTGCTTGTTTGCAAAGTATGGGCTGATGTAGCCACGGTCAAACTGCATGCCTTCAACCACTTCTAATGAGTCTTCAAAGCCTGACCCTTCCTCAACGGTGATAACGCCTTTTTTGCCCACTTTGTCCATGGCTTCAGCGATTAGCTCACCAATTTTGGTGTCAGAGTTAGCAGAAATAGAGCCCACTTGAGCAATGGCTTTAGAGTCATCAGCTGGGGTAGAGATGTTGTGGATCTCTTCAACCGCAGCAGCAACTGCTTTATCGATACCGCGCTTAAGATCCATTGGGTTCATGCCAGCAGCAACAGATTTCATGCCTTCAACAAGAATGGCTTGAGCCAATACAGTTGCAGTCGTGGTACCGTCACCGGCCACATCATTGGTTTTGCTCGCTACTTCACGTACCAGCTGAGCACCCATGTTTTCAAATTTGTTTTCAAGTTCGATTTCTTTAGCAACAGAAACCCCATCTTTAGTGATGGCAGGGGCGCCAAAAGATTTATCGATAACCACGTTACGGCCTTTAGGACCTAGGGTTACTTTTACAGCGTTTGCTAGAACGTTAACGCCGTCCATCATTTGTTTACGAGCGTCAATGCCAAATTTTACGTCTTTAGCCATGAGAATACTCTCCAATTATTTTAGTTAATGAGTGTTTGATTATAATAGTCTGGTAGAACGCGTAAGCTTAGCCAATCTGTTTTTGTAATATTGGATTGTCTACGCCATCTGTTTATCCCAAAAAAGAAGGTCAATAATCGTGTAGATTAACCTTCTAGTACGCCCAATACGTCAGACTCTTTCATGATTAATAATTCTTCGCCGTTAACTTTTACGGTTTGGCCGGCATATTGACCAAACAATACTTTATCGCCAACTTTTACGTCTAAAGCACGTACTTCACCGTTTTCACGGATTTGACCATTGCCCACAGCAAGGATTTCACCTTGTGATGGTTTTTCTTGAGCAGAACCTGGCAATAAGATACCGCCGGCCGTTTTTTGTTCTTCTTCCACACGGCGGACAACGATGCGGTCATGTAAAGGGCGAATATTCATTGTTCACTCCATTAAAAGTTCAATTAAGTTGATAAAAGTTTACCCATATCACTCATAAAAATATTGTTGTTTAACAGAATATCAAGGGTAACGATTGCATTCTGCTATGAGCTATGGGGTTGTCCTAAAAGTGGGGTTGATTGAGTATCTTTTCAACCTTAAAAAAGTAATTTTTTTTATTAACAAAGCTGACAAGTGAGGTATGCCTGTATAGACTAACGCCTACATGGATTATTAGGTTTTATGTTAACCTCGGTTATTTTAGGCAGTAATAGACTAAAAATCCGCTTTTAATCGGTCAAAAACGCCGTATCTGGGTGGGAGAGTGACTTATGAACATGCTTATTCGTTTTTTTATTTTATTGGCTTTATTAAAACAAGAGTCAAAGCAGCGGCCATCCGCTGACAGCGTCACCACCGCTCAAAAACCAAAACTCACACAAGCGGAGTTGTTCACGCCCGTTAGCCGAAGCTATCGCGTACTGCCGCATGATATGGGGTTTCGAGATCACCTGCCCAACTACCGCTATTTGTCTTTTGTTGAGCTTAATGTCACCGCTTGGCTGTACAACATCCTCAAAAAAAATGGTCTAGGCGGGCTGAGCATGGACTGGATTATCTCGATGCAAGAGATGGTATATCTCAAACAAATCAAGTTTTTGAGTAAAATGACGGTGACCAGTACTTTAGAGGGGTGGGATGAAAAATACGTTTATTTTCAGCACCACTTTTATGTCAAAAATACGTTGATGGCCGTTGGTCTCACCAAATTTGTGTTGATGAATAAAAAAGGCAAGCAGCTGCCCTCAAGTATTGGCATGCAAGGTGAGCATTTGACCGAAGTTATTAACACTTGGAATGCCAACCAAACTGCTATCAAGTCTCAGTAACAACCTATTTTGAAAAAACAGGCTATATACCAACTGGCAAATTTGTTACGATTGAGCTTATAAATAGGACGGGTGAGTCGTTCCTATGAGCTTTTTATATAAAAAACTGATGAATAAAATAAGGACAGCGTTATGGCGCCGCAAAAATTAAAATGGACTGACAGCCTCGATATCGCTATCGAGCTTGTTGAGAAGTTTCCAGATACCGACCCACAATATATTCGATTTACCGACTTGCACCGCTGGGTAACTGAGCTTGAAAACTTTGATGATGACCCTCAAAAGTCGAACGAAGGCATTCTTGAGGCCATTCAAATGAACTGGATTGATGAGGCAGACTAGCTAATTTTTATAAAGCTAAGTCTATTTAAAGTATTAAGGTTTGTCAGGCTCAGTCCTATAAACCATGTCCTATAAGCTGAGTCATATAAAATTCGGTCATAATAAAGCCAGTGTCTTAATTAAGATACTGGCTTTATTTGTATCACGTCGCACTGCAGTGCCCTAAAACAGCATCATATCTGAGTATGAGGCATTATAAAGACACCTGACAAAACAGCGCTAACCCAGCAACAACTCTTCTAGCATACGCTCATAAATCTGAGCCAATTTACCAATATCATCAATCTCCACACGCTCATCCACCTGATGAATGGTGGCATTACGCACGCCAAGCTCGACCACTTGGGCACCAGTTGGCGCAATAAAGCGGCCGTCAGAAGTACCGCCCGAGGTCGATAACTGAGTGTCGGTACCGGTAATGTCTTTGATGGCTACTTTACACGCATCCACCAGCTTGCCTTCAGCAGTTAAGAATGGATGACCTGATAACTTCCAGTCAATCTCATAGGTAGCCTCAGTATTGGCAAAGTGCTTATCCAAGATTTCATGGGTTTTGGCGCGTAATTCTTCTTCGGTGGTTTCAGTCGAGAATCTAAAGTTAAACACCACCTCAACGCTTTCTGGAATCACATTGTTTGCACCAGTACCACCGTTGATGTTTGAGATTTGCATCGACGTTGCTGGGAAAAAGTCATTGCCTTTGTCCCATTCGGTAATGCTAAACTCAGCCAAAGCAGGCAATAAAGCATGGATTGGATTAACCGCTAAATGAGGGTAGGCGACATGGCCTTGTTTGCCGGTCACCGTTAAAATACCGCCCAACGAGCCACGGCGTCCATTTTTGATCACATCACCTAAGCTGTCTGTACTTGATGGCTCACCGACTAAGCAATAGGCTATTTTCTCATTTCGTGCTTCTAAAACCTCAACCACTTTAACCGTACCATTAATTGATGGGCCTTCTTCATCTGAGGTAATCAGCATGGCGATTGAGCCGTTATGGTCAGGATGGTTTTTGACAAAGCGCTCAGTAGCGACAGTAAAGGCGGCAATACCGGTTTTCATATCAGCCGCACCACGTCCCCAAAGGTAGCCATCATGTACTTTGGCGTCAAAAGGCGCAATGCGCCAATTGTCCGGATTACCGGTAGGCACCACATCGGTATGGCCGGCGAAGCACACCACAGGGTCTTGGTTGCCACGTCTGGCCCATAGGTTTTTTACCTGTGCATCACGTCCGCTGGCTTGCTCATCACCAAAATACATAAACTCATGCGCAAATCCAAGCGGGCTTAAACGCTCAACCAATACCTCCTGACAGCCTTTATCGTGAGGTGTCACAGAGTCTCGGCGCATCAGCTCAATACTAAGCTCTAAGGTTTGTTGCTGATGGTCAGTGGCGGTGTTCGATGGGTCGCTTGTGTGCATAAATTCCTCAAGATATAAAGTAAAGGCTAAAAGATAGGGCTAAAAAAGGGGTGGGGCAATTGTAGTATGCCGCATAGGGCTTATGACGTATAGCGCCTTATTAAGTCATCAGCCTGCCGTTCGCTATAGGGGCTCGGCAATGAGCAGGGCATCGTCACAGCGTAGCCAAGTGGCAATAGAGTAGCGCTGGCGATGGGCAAGCTCGACTTGGTGCAGCAAGTTACTATCAAAGATAACCAAACGATTGGCTTTAGGCATAAGCTGATGCGTCTGTCCCTCACTGTCTATAATAGACAACTCACCGCCGTCATCAAGTGTCCAGTCATCATTAAGGTAAAATACCGCCGAAATTACCCGCTCATCTCGGCCGACCGGATTGTCAGAATGCCACTTATAACCAAATCCTGGTGGATAGCAGGCATAATGCGCCTCACTGTGACGAATACCGGCAAATAAGGTGCGATTAAACAAAAAGGCCAGATCATTAATGCTGTTGAGATAGTAAAAGCCGGCAAAAAAGTCCTTAGTAATCCAACGAATTCTATCGCCGCGAATGTCCGTTTTGCGTACGCCTTCAGTCAGCTTGGCATCTCGATACTCAACAAAGCCACTTTCTGCTTGCAGCGCCAATAACGCTGTGGGCTGATACAGATCATCTAAGACGATAAAGCCTTGCTTGACAAAGCTATCGAGCATGTCTGCATCAAGTCTTTTTGCCCAATCTACCGCAAAGTCAGCTTGTTCAAGCATCTTTTGGGTGTCGCTTAAATCAAATTTGGGCACAAGAGCCTGTTTGAGTGAAGGACTTAATGATAAATAGTCTGTGTTAGGAGGCAGTTGCTTTAGCACTTGCTGCGCCAGCTGTTTGGATTGCACTAAATCGTCGGGAGTTAAAGGTGGTGGAATGGCTATGGTAATTGGGTCTTGGGGAGTGCAAGGAGTAGTGTTGAGGTTGCTTTCAATTTCAATTAAGGGGCTATCATTTAAGCTGTTTTCAATTAAGCTGCTTGTAAGGGTCGTTTTAACGACTGAGGCCATTGGTGGATTCCCGATTATCACTACTTTATTAAACCAAAAAGTTGGTAAAACAGAGCGTAGCAGTTAAAAAGTGCTGAGTTATAGGTCTAGATGGGTACTATTAACCATTAATATACTCATTTTAAACCAGCTTATGCTACCATAGAACTAATTTTTGATAATGAACCTTTCTACACTAAAACAAGCTAACTTATGAATTACAAACATGCCTATCACGCCGGTAATTTTGCCGACGTTGCCAAACACATTTTACTGGTACAACTGCTGAATCAAATGAGCAAAAAGGGCAAACCTTATTATGCTCTTGATGCTTACGGTGGTCGTGGTCTTTACTCACTAAGCAGTGAAGAGGCACGAAAAACAGGCGAAGCCAAAGCCGGTGTCCAAAAGATTTTGGAGGCTGATGTCTCTGAAGCACCTGAAGCGGTTCGTCAGTATGTAGACGATATCAAACAAGCCCGTCAGACTTATGACAAGTATGTCTATCCAGGATCACCTTGGTGGATCGCCAATCATGTTGAAAAACATCCTGAAGTTAAGGTGCGCGCAGAAGCTTTTGAGTTTAAAAACACCGAATACGATGCCCTAAACTATCAGCTGTATCAATTGCCTATCGGTATTCACAACCGTGATGCCTTTGAAGGTATTCGCGCAGTGATCCCGCCCGTAGAGCGCCGCGGTGTGATTTTAATTGATCCGCCTTATGAGCAAGAGCACAAAGATTTTACTCGTTTAGTGGAGCTGTTGGTTGCTTCTATGACCAAGTGGCCACAAGGCGTGTATGCGTTATGGTTTCCTATCAAAAATATTGAAGCGGTTGAGCTTTTTTATAAAAAGATGAAGCGTACAGGTATTCGTAAGCAGCTACTGTGTGAGCTAAATATTTATCCGAATGATGTGGCAGTGGGCCTAAACGGTACTGGTATGCTCATTATTAATCCGCCTTGGCAGTTTGATCAACATGCGCGTCAGATTTTAAACTTCATCCAACCTTTAATGCGCCCTGAAGATGCGCCTGATTTACCACAAAGCCAAGCGGTAAACGTGCGCTGGCTAGTGGGCGAATAGCGATTAGTAGAAAACGAATTGACGAATAATTGAAGGTTAGATCCTAGAGGGATGTAGTATGACGAATCCAGATTCATCGCAGCCAGATGAGGCACCGCTTAATCATCCGCAGCCTACACGTCAGACAGAGTCTGGTATTGAAGGCTTGGATAGCTTGACTTTTGAAGTGATTGAGCAAGAGGTGGCAGATGGTAAGCCTGTGGTCAGCCGCGGCGTGTATTTGGCACCCAACCTAATCACTACGCTGTCCTTGTTATCAGGTTTTTTCTCAATTCTATCTAGTACTCAAGGTCACTTCTACAAAGCTTCCTTGGCCATCTTTTTGTCTGCTATCTTGGATGGTGCTGATGGCCGAGTAGCACGCATGCTCAATGCGCAAAGCCCTTTTGGTGAGCAATATGATTCATTGGCAGATATGCTTGCCTTTGGTGTGGCACCCGCCATTTTAATCTATAGCTTTGCGCTTCAGCCCTTAGGGCGGGTAGGCATTGCCTGTGCGTTCGTATTTACAGCTTGTGCCGCATTTCGTTTGGCACGCTTTAACGTACAAATTGGCGAAGTAGACAAAAAGTTCTTCGTCGGCTTGGCCAGTCCATTAGCGGCGATATTAGTCACGAGTGCCGTGATGGTTGCTATTGATCACGACCAGTGGATTGGTCAATATGACATTCAGGTGATGATCATTGCTGCGGTGTGGGTAGTGATTTGTGGTCTACTTATGGTCAGTAACCTCAAATACTACAGCTTTAAAGAGTTTGATAAAAAGAAAGTTCCTTTTGTGGCATTGATTATTGCTGTATTAGTTATGGGTATTGTTTTATATGATATTCCAGTGGGTATTTTAGCCATTGGCATTATTTATGCTTTGTCGGGCATTGTCTCAACCTTAAACACCAAAGTTAAAGGTTAGACTTTATAGCTAAGTTAATTGGTGCTTAGTTGCCTTAATATGGCCACTGGTCATTTATTTCAAAAAAGATTAAAAATGCGGTTGACAGAAAAAATAAACCCTCTATAATACGCCCTTACTAAGACGGACATCGGGCAGCAAATCGAGAGATTAAAGCTGGTCAGCTTAGAGAAAATTAAAAATTAAGTGTTGACAACGATATTAAAATCTATATAATAGTCAGCCTGCTCAGCGATAACGGTGTTACTAATTAATAACAACGATGCTAAGCAAAGATACAACTTCGGCTTGGACGACAAGCTAAGTAACTATTTAAAAGCTAAAATCAAAGAACAACTTGTGTGGATTTTTGCTGATTTAGAATGCTAAAAATTAAAGTTGGGACGTCATCTTTTCGGTGATGTGACTAACTATAAAAATTATCATTCTTTATTAGTAGAAAAACTCGAAGTTAATTCATTATATGAAACATACGGAAAAGCAAATTTGCTAGTATTGAATGAGCCAAGTTTAGAAGTCTCTTTAAAGGACTTCATAGCAAGATTAAACTGAAGAGTTTGATCATGGCTCAGATTGAACGCTGGCGGCAGGCTTAACACATGCAAGTCGAGCGGTAACAGGAGAAGCTTGCTTCTTGCTGACGAGCGGCGGACGGGTGAGTAATACTTAGGAATCTGCCCAGTAGTGGGGGATAGCTCGGGGAAACTCGAATTAATACCGCATACACCCTACGGGGAAAAGGGGGCGCTTGCGCTCTCGCTATTGGATGAGCCTAAGTCGGATTAGCTAGTTGGTGGGGTAAAGGCCTACCAAGGCGACGATCTGTAGCTGGTCTGAGAGGATGATCAGCCACACCGGGACTGAGACACGGCCCGGACTCCTACGGGAGGCAGCAGTGGGGAATATTGGACAATGGGGGCAACCCTGATCCAGCCATGCCGCGTGTGTGAAGAAGGCCTTTTGGTTGTAAAGCACTTTAAGCAGTGAAGAAGACTCTATGGTTAATACCCATAGACGATGACATTAGCTGCAGAATAAGCACCGGCTAACTCTGTGCCAGCAGCCGCGGTAATACAGAGGGTGCAAGCGTTAATCGGAATTACTGGGCGTAAAGCGAGCGTAGGTGGCTTAATAAGTCAGATGTGAAATCCCCGGGCTTAACCTGGGAACTGCATCTGATACTGTTAGGCTAGAGTAGGTGAGAGGGAGGTAGAATTTCAGGTGTAGCGGTGAAATGCGTAGAGATCTGAAGGAATACCGATGGCGAAGGCAGCCTCCTGGCATCATACTGACACTGAGGTTCGAAAGCGTGGGTAGCAAACAGGATTAGATACCCTGGTAGTCCACGCCGTAAACGATGTCTACTAGTCGTTGGGGAACTTGATTCCTTAGTGACGCAGCTAACGCAATAAGTAGACCGCCTGGGGAGTACGGCCGCAAGGTTAAAACTCAAATGAATTGACGGGGGCCCGCACAAGCGGTGGAGCATGTGGTTTAATTCGATGCAACGCGAAGAACCTTACCTGGTCTTGACATATCTAGAATCCTGCAGAGATGCGGGAGTGCCTTCGGGAATTAGAATACAGGTGCTGCATGGCTGTCGTCAGCTCGTGTCGTGAGATGTTGGGTTAAGTCCCGCAACGAGCGCAACCCTTTTCCTTAGTTACCAGCGGTTTGGCCGGGGACTCTAAGGATACTGCCAGTGACAAACTGGAGGAAGGCGGGGACGACGTCAAGTCATCATGGCCCTTACGACCAGGGCTACACACGTGCTACAATGGTAGGTACAGAGGGCTGCTACACAGCGATGTGATGCGAATCTCAAAAAGCCTATCGTAGTCCAGATTGGAGTCTGCAACTCGACTCCATGAAGTCGGAATCGCTAGTAATCGCGGATCAGAATGCCGCGGTGAATACGTTCCCGGGCCTTGTACACACCGCCCGTCACACCATGGGAGTTGATTGCACCAGAAGTGGGTAGCCTAACTTTTAGAGGGCGCTCACCACGGTGTGGTCGATGACTGGGGTGAAGTCGTAACAAGGTAGCCGTAGGGGAACCTGCGGCTGGATCACCTCCTTATTGACGCATCCGGTCAGCAAGAATTCACAACAAGTTGTTCTTTGATTTAGCAAGCTCTTAAGGGTCTGTAGCTCAGCTGGTTAGAGCACCGTGTTGATAACGCGGGGGTCATAAGTTCAAGTCTTATCAGACCCACCACTTATAATACGGAAAGCACTAGAGAATCACAGATTCTCTCTTGCGAAGCTAAAATGTGCTCCCAGCACATTTATATACGCTTCTCAGGGGCCATAGCTCAGTTGGTAGAGCGCCTGCCTTGCACGCAGGAGGTCAGGAGTTCGACTCTCCTTGGCTCCACCATATTGGATACAGATTTAAGAGTGAAAAGACATAAGCCAGAATTAAGCAATTGGCTAGTATAAAAAGCTAGAAACGATTACTTACTTCTGTTTTATACAGAAACTATATGACGACTGGATGACAGCGTTATTACTATTTAAAAACATAGATATGAGTTGTAATATGGTTAGACGATGAATCATTCACTGAGCCATTGTCTAACCAGTAACCAACCTTTTAATGACATCAGTTGTTATCCCAAGGGGTTGGTTACAAAGTAAAGAGAACTGAATCAAGCGTAAATTATCAAGGTGATATCGTTATAATTACAGACTAAAGACCCTTTGGGGTTGTATGGTCAAGTAATTAAGCGCACATGGTGGATGCCTTGGCAGTCAGAGGCGATGAAAGACGTGACAGCCTGCGATAAGCTTCGGGGAGGCGGCAATATCCTGTGATCCGGAGATTTCTGAATGGGGAAACCCACTTAGCGTAAGCTAGGTATCCTAATTTATTAGGAAGCGAACGAGGGGAAGTGAAACATCTCAGTACCCTTAGGAAAAGACATCAATAGAGATTCCCCTAGTAGCGGCGAGCGAACGGGGAGGAGCCGACGGATTTATATGTAGAAGAACAGTGTGGGAAAACTGGCCATAGTGGGTGATAGCCCCGTATTCGAAACATATAATGAAGCATATTAAGTAGTGCGGGACACGAGAAATCCTGTATGAAGATGGGGGGACCATCCTCCAAGGCTAAATACTCCTGACTGACCGATAGTGAACCAGTACCGTGAGGGAAAGGCGAAAAGAACCCCTGTGAGGGGAGTGAAATAGAACCTGAAACCGTGTGCGTACAAGCAGTGGGAGCACCCTTGAGGTGTGACCGCGTACCTTTTGTATAATGGGTCAGCGACTTATATTCTGTAGCAAGGTTAACCGTTAGGGGAGCCGTAGGGAAACCGAGTCTTAATAGGGCGTCTAGTTGCAGGGTATAGACCCGAAACCGAGTGATCTATCCATGAGCAGGTTGAAAGTGCCGTAACAGGCACCGGAGGACCGAACCCACTGTCGTTGAAAAGCCAGGGGATGACTTGTGGATAGGGGTGAAAGGCTAATCAAACTCGGTGATAGCTGGTTCTCCCCGAAAGCTATTTAGGTAGCGCCTCGGACGAATACCATTGGGGGTAGAGCACTGTTTCGGCTAGGGGGTCATACCGACTTACCAAACCGATGCAAACTCCGAATACCGATGAGTAATATCCGGGAGACACACGGCGGGTGCTAACGTCCGTCGTGGAGAGGGAAACAACCCAGACCGCCAGCTAAGGCCCCAAATTCCTAGTTAAGTGGGAAACGAAGTGGGAAGGCATA
This sequence comes from Psychrobacter sp. YP14, assembly GCF_003209315.1. Classification (NCBI taxonomy): domain Bacteria; kingdom Pseudomonadati; phylum Pseudomonadota; class Gammaproteobacteria; order Moraxellales; family Moraxellaceae; genus Psychrobacter; species Psychrobacter sp. YP14. The sequence goes on from NZ_CP029789.1 coordinate 784,264, forward strand.
GACAGCTAGGAGGTTGGCTTAGAAGCAGCCATCCTTTAAAGAAAGCGTAATAGCTCACTAGTCGAGTCGGCCCGCGCGGAAGATGTAACGGGGCTCAAACTAGGAGCCGAAGCTGCGGATTTGAAAATTGTTTCAAGTGGTAGGGGAGCGTTGTGTAAGCCTGTGAAGGTGTATCGTAAGGTATGCTGGAGGTATCACAAGAGCGAATGCTGACGTGAGTAACGATAATGCGAGTGAAAAGCTCGCACGCCGGAAGATCAAGGGTTCCAGTCCAACGTTAATCGGGGCTGGGTGAGTCGACCCCTAAGGCGAGGCCGAAAGGCGTAGTCGATGGGAAATCGGTTAATATTCCGATACTTGTTTATGATGTGATGGAGGGACGGAGAAGGTTATGCCAGCCTGGCGATGGTTGTCCAGGTGGAAGGATGTAGGTAGACGGCTTAGGCAAATCCGGGCTGTTAATACTGAGATCTGATAGCAAGCTGTACTTGTACAGCGAAGTGGCAAATACCATGCTTCCAGGAAAAGCTTCTAAACTATAGTCATAAACGAATCGTACCCTAAACCGACACAGGTGATCAGGTAGAGAATACCAAGGCGCTTGAGAGAACTCTGCTGAAGGAACTAGGCAAAATGGTACCGTAACTTCGGGAGAAGGTACGCTGTCGATGGTGAAACCCTTGCGGTGTAAGCTATTGACAGTCGCAGATACCAGGCTGCTGCAACTGTTTATTAAAAACACAGCACTCTGCAAACACGAAAGTGGACGTATAGGGTGTGATGCCTGCCCGGTGCTGGAAGGTTAATTGATGGGCTTAGCGTATGCGAAGGTCTTGATCGAAGCCCCAGTAAACGGCGGCCGTAACTATAACGGTCCTAAGGTAGCGAAATTCCTTGTCGGGTAAGTTCCGACCTGCACGAATGGCATAATGATGGCAGCGCTGTCTCCAGCAGAGACTCAGTGAAATCGAAATCGCAGTGAAGATGCTGTGTACCCGCGGCTAGACGGAAAGACCCCGTGAACCTTTACTACAGCTTTACATTGAACTTTGACCTGACTTGTGCAGGATAGGTGGGAGGCTTTGAAGCAGATACGCCAGTATCTGTGGAGCCATCCTTGAAATACCACCCTGGTCATGTTGGGGTTCTAACTCAGGTATAACAATACCGAGGACAATGTATGGTGGGTAGTTTGACTGGGGCGGTCTCCTCCTAAAGAGTAACGGAGGAGTACGAAGGTGCGCTCAGAACGGTCGGAAATCGTTCATAGAGTATAAAGGCAAAAGCGCGCTTAACTGCGAGACCCACAAGTCGAGCAGGTACGAAAGTAGGTCTTAGTGATCCGGTGGTTCTGTATGGAAGGGCCATCGCTCAACGGATAAAAGGTACTCTGGGGATAACAGGCTGATACCGCCCAAGAGTTCATATCGACGGCGGTGTTTGGCACCTCGATGTCGGCTCATCTCATCCTAGGGCTGAAGCAGGTCCTAAGGGTATGGCTGTTCGCCATTTAAAGAGGTACGCGAGCTGGGTTTAGAACGTCGTGAGACAGTTCGGTCCCTATCTACCGTGGGCGTTGGAAATTTGAGAGGATCTGCTCCTAGTACGAGAGGACCAGAGTGGACGAACCGCTGGTGTTCGGGTTGTCATGCCAATGGCATTGCCCGGTAGCTACGTTCGGATTGGATAACCGCTGAAAGCATCTAAGCGGGAAGCCAACCTCAAGATTAGATTTCCCTTAAGAGCCGTTCAAGACTAGGACGTTGATAGGCAGGGTGTGGAAGCGCAGTGATGCGTGTAGCTAACCTGTACTAATTGCTCGTTTGGCTTGACCATACAACACCCAAGTGGTTTTGTATAAGCTATAATTATTTCGATATCATCCTGATAATCATTTATAAATAATCACTTATAAACAGTGACTTGATTCAGGTTCTTGATATAATAGTCAAACAAAGTTAAGCTCACCCTTAACCGACTCATATCTATACCCCCTTTGCTGACGACAATAGCACGATGGAACCACCTGATCCCTTCTCGAACTCAGAAGTGAAACATCGTCGCGCCAATGGTAGTGTGGTTCGCCCATGTGAGAGTAGGTCATCGTCAGCTCCCTATACCTAAAAGCCCCCTTCATTAACTTGGAGGGGGCTTTTTTTATGTGCTCTATAAGAGATTTGTATGTTGCTTTCTGGAGCTTAATCCAAGGTGTTCTACCCAAAGCAAACAATCGCTTACCCATACAGCCCACTACTTTTGTTATGGTGTCTATCTATCAACATTAACAAAAGTACTACTGCTATGATTCCTTCCAAACTATTCGATTTAACCAATAAGACAGCTATTGTGACCGGTGGCGCCAATGGTATCGGCAAAGCATCTGCTATCCTACTTGCCCAGCACGGTGCTAATGTCGTTATTGCCGACCTAAAATTAGACGATGCACAAAAAGTCGCTAAAGAGATAACTGCTCTAGAGGACACAGATGCTCAAGCATTGGCCATTGAGTGCAATATTTTAAAAGATGATAACTTAACCAATCTTGTTGATAAAACCATTGAGACATTCGGTGCGATTCATATCCTGATTAATAATGCTGGCGGCGGGGGCGGCGGAAAAGAAAACCCCTTTGAGATAGACGTTGGTGATTTTAAACGTGATTTTGAGCTGAACGTATTTAGCGGTTGGCGTCTATGTCAGCTGGTTGTGCCACATATGAAAAAAGCAGGTTATGGCTCTATTATCTTCACGACCTCTATGGCCAGCATCAATAAAAGCCCTAACATGAGCGGTTATGCCAGCTCAAAAGCTGCGGTTAATCATATGGTCGCAAACCTTGCTCACGACTTTGGCCCAGAAGTACGCATTAATGCCGTAGGACCAGGCGCCACCAAAACAGACGCTCTGCAAACGGTGTTAACGCCTGAGCTTGAAGATAAGATGTTAGAGCATACTCCAATTAAGCGCTTAGGCGAACCTGAAGATATTGCAGGGGCCATGCTGTACTTTGCCTCTCCCATATCTGAGTGGGTGAGTGGACAGACCTTATTTGTAAATGGTGGTGGCACTCAGACGTTAGATTGATAATAGCAACTCTTAAACTTGCCCTTTTATAGTCAAGTCAAGGTAAAAGTGCTACCCGTTACTCTATGCAGTACTTTTAAATTAAGGTTCTGTATTTACATAGATTAAAGATGGATAGCGCCTGGTTGAATAACCTGATAGTCAAAAAGTCAATTTAGACGAAAATACTTTACTGCCTGGATTTATGGCTTATGGTTTTCATTTTTAGCCTGATAGGCTATGCCGTAATATGTAATAATTGTTTATTAAGCACGAGAGTTTTTAAGGAGCTTTTATGACTACCTCTACAGTTGAATACCAAGGCAATCTACGTACCCAAGCCTTACATCTACAGTCAAACAATCAAATCATCACCGATGCGCCAACGGACAATCATGGTAAAGGGGAGGCGTTTTCGCCGACCGATCTATTAGCGACGAGCCTTGCCAGTTGCATGCTGACCATCATCGGTATCAAAGCCGAGGCCATGGATATAGACGTGATAGGCACACGTGCTGAAGTGACTAAGATCATGACGGACAAACCCCGCCGAGTAAAAGAAATTCAAGTGGTCATTACTTTTAATCAGCCGCTTGATGAGCGTACCAAAAACAGACTTGAAGCCGCGGCTTTTAGCTGCCCTGTGGCAAAAAGTCTACACCCTGATATTGAACAAAACGTGACCTTCCACTATCCCAGTGGTGAGTAATGTGTCGGCTAAGACCTTATTGATTGTTGCGCATGCACCGTCACCGAATACCCAAAAGTTGGCTCAAGCGGCCTTTGATGGGGCCAATCATTCTGATTTAGACGTTACGGTGATTCTCAAGTCGCCACAAGAGACTCAGCCTGGTGATGTGCTTGCTGCTGACGCTTTATTGTTAGGCACCACAGAAAACCTAGCTTATATGGCAGGGCTAACCAAAGATTTCTTTGATCGCTGTTATTATCCAGTGCTGGATAAGAAGCAGGGCCTACCTTTTGCTGTCTATATTAGAGCAGGTCATGATGGGACAGGAACCAAACGGGCACTACAGACGATAACCACAGGACTGCGCTGGGAGTGGGTTCAACAGGCATTGATATTGCAAGGTGGGTGGCAGGATGTATTTGCTGAGCAAGTCGCAGAGCTAGCGATGACGTTAGCAGCGGGTGTTGAGGCAGGTATTTATTAACTCAAGTTTTATGTACTTATGAGTGATCATCAGCACAGAGACCCTAGGCTGATTATCTAAGAGGGGTGTTATGAATCAACAAAATTTGGGCAATACAGATATCAGTCATAGCGCCCACCTGCCGTTTTCGCAAGCATGTGAGAATAATAAACAGCCTATTTTAGAGGTATTGCAGCACCAGTTGTCAGCTCATCATTATGTATTAGAGGTGGGCTCAGGGACAGGGCAGCATAGTGTTTACTTTGCACCCAGACTGCCGCATTTGCAGTGGCAAACAAGCGATGTGGTGGATAATCATGGGGTGATTCAAGGTTGGCATGACAAGTACCCTGCGCCAAACTTACACGCACCGCTGGCCTTTGATTTGACCCGTGATGGCATACCCATAGCAGTGAGCGCGCCATCTTATCCAGATAAAAATTCGCCCTACGATGCTATTTTTACCGCCAATACCCTGCATATTATTGCTTGGCCGCTGGTTGAGAGGTTGTTTGAGCTGGTAGGGGATGCCTTGCCGACTCATGGCAAATTTATTGTCTATGGGCCATTTAATGACAACGGTCAGTATAGTAGCGATAGCAATCAGCGCTTTGATAGGCATTTGCGTCAGCGTGACCCAAACAGTGGTATCCGTGACAAAGTCGATATTATGCATTTAGCCAAACAGCACCATCTAATTTTAGTTAATCGCTATAGTATGCCGGCCAATAATGAGATATTGGTGTTTGAAAAATCTGATATTTAAAACCTCAAGTGATATAACGTTAACGTTAATAGCATGGCAGACCCTACAGGAAGCATTTCGCTAATAGTGCTTCAGACCAATGGTGCGTAGGGTACCTTTATCGTCAATATCTTTGATAATAAGTGACCACTCTTCATTGATTTGGACCGTGTCTCCAGGTACAGGTGCGGTATTTAGGTTGGCTTTGATAAATTCAGCAACCGTTTGTTGCCACATGTTAACCGGTGAGCCCTCTTTATCGTAAGTGACTTTGGTATTCGGCGGGGTAGAGGAGACGCTTTCATCAAAGAAGGGCAGATCACCAAGCCGAACATTGGGAGAGATCATCCAGTCACCATAAAAATCTTCCACTGAGCGCCTATCTAGCTTAATGTCATTATAAATACGAGCGATTTTGGCGGCATGATTACCCCTTAAGCCATACCAGACTCGGTCGCCATATTTTAAGCGGGTGTCTTGATCAACAATAACGATTTTTTCATTACGAATTAACGCAAAAATGGCAATTTCATCCTTACTTATACTCGAGGAGATGTCCAGGGGATGGCGGCCCATAGCAAAAGCACCAGGCTTCACCTCAAACTCGTATAAGGTAATACTGGCCTGCTCCGATACCCAAATCTCCATCTCTTCATCAGGCTCAGCATTGCTTGGTACACGTACTTTAAATAAATTAGCCATAAACGGAATAGTGGTACCTTGTAGCACTAAGGATAAAATCACCACCCCAAAGGCAATATCAAATAACAAAAAGGCGTCCGGTAGGCCGGCCATCACCGGTAAAATGGCCAGCGTAATTGGCACCGCACCGCGCAGGCCAACCCAAGAAATAAAGCCTATTTCTCTATCTTTAAAGCCAAATGGCTTGATACTTGAGAATACGGCGATAGGACGGGCAATCAAAATCATAAAGGCGGCGATGGCCACAGAGTAGTGCCAGACGTTGAGCACGTTTGAGGGGGTCACCAATAAGCCCAGCACCACGAACAGTACGGCTTGTGATAACCAAGCAAAGCTGTCCATAACCCTTAACACATGCTCAGTGGCGCGTACTTTATTATTACCCACTAAAATACCGGCCAAATATACCGCCAAGAAACCACTACCACCAATTAAGTTGGTCGCAGCAAACACAGCCAGACCTGCCGACATAATTAAAATGGCATACATGCCGACCGCCAGATGTAGCTTAGGCAACATCTTGGATAACAGGTAACCAAATAATAGCCCCATGAGCATCCCAAAGCCCAATTGCTGCGCCAATAAGCTCACAAACCCTAATAAGGTTTGGCTATTTTGATCGACATTAAGCGCAATTAGGCCTGTAACCAGTAAGATAGCAAAAGGATCGTTGGCGCCGGATTCAAGCTCTAGTGTGGCTTGAACACGGTCGTTTAGCTTCACGCCGCCATTACGTAATAATGAAAATACTGCCGCTGCATCGGTTGAGCCGACAATGGCTGCCATCAATAGCCCGATACGCCAGTCGACATCCAGCAGCCAGGTGACGAATAAGCCCAGTACCAAGACGGTGGCAAATACACCCCAAGTGGCCAATACCACAGCCGGCTTTAAGCCCACACGGAAGGACTTAAAGGAGGTTCGCAAGCCGCCGTCTAATAGGATGCAGGCCAATGCCGCCTGCCCCACAAAGTTAGCAATGGCATACTGGGAGAACTCAATACCCAAAATCCCTTCTTCACCTGCCAACATACCCACCAATAAAAATAGCAGCAGTAAGGGTAGGCCCAAGCGGGCTGAAAGTGTACTGGCCATAATACTTGAGAAGATAAGTATCGCACTGACCAAATATACAATGTTTAGGGTTTCCATGAGTCCAATAAGCCTAGAGTCTAAGAGTAAGCTGCCTAACACAACTGATTAGGCAAGAAGGCGCCCAGCCAATTCGCTGAGCGTATTAAATGATAAAAAAGGTATCAGGTGCGGTAGTAATTGCGATGAGCGCGTGCTAGATAGATTCTGCAGTAGTTCGCTTGATTTGTCTATGCTGTACCCAAATTAGTAGGATAAAACACATCAGCCATAATGCCAGTAGGTGATACAGATAACTACTAACTTGACTTAAAGAGGCGCCCATTTGGTTTAATTGTACCGAGGCATTCATCCCTGAGGTAGATGGAAATAGCCAACGCACATATTGTAACACCTCAGGCAGTTGAGTGACCGGCCAAGGATAGCCGCTCAAAAAGAACATGGGTAGGGAGCTGAAAATTAGAATCTGCATACCGCGCTCACGCTCTTTAAACCACAGGCCAAGCAAGCAGCCGAGAGTCGCCACAGTGGGAGCGTAGATTGCCATAAACAGTAAGGTACCCGGCAGATTATGACCGCGCGAATAATTTTGAAAATTAAAGACCCAACCATAATAAAAACAGGCCACGGTAAAAGTAATTAAAGATAAGGCGCCAATACGGCCAAGCCAGCCTAGGATGCTGGCGTTTTGTTTTTTGTTTTCGTACCAAGTGCCAATAAGTAAGGAGGTGCCCATCAACAAGGTTTGCTGCAAAATCAAAATGGCCACGGCCGGTACCACATAAGCGCCATAGCCTTCGGTACGGTTAAACATGGGATCAATGCGCAGAGGCACCGCTTGAGTACTTACCTTGGCCGTTGGCATATAAGCACCTTGGGCCACACTGCGCTTAATCTCTATGCCCGCTGAGACGGTGGAGACGGCTGTGGTAAAGCCCAATTGCAGCTGTTTATTTAATAAAAAGTAACTGTTATTGCCCAAAATAGACACATGTGCAGGCTTGCTGGCGTAGACGTCTTTTTCTAAATCACGAGGGATAATCAAATAGCCGGCAATTTGCTCATCATACAGGGCATTTAAGGCATCTGTTTGGGTCAGATAAGGGGTCACCTTGATGTTGGGATGGGCATCGCTATAGCGGGTAATGGTCTTTGATAATTTGCTGTGATCATAATCGACCACACCAACTGGTACCTGCTGCACCACCTCACTACCATAAGGCCAGGGGTAGAAGAACCCATAAATTATCGGCGCAAAAATCAGCATTAATAGCACGCCTTTGTCCTTAAAAGCCAATGCTAATGTGCCTAAGAATCCTTCAATAAAACTGCTGTGGCTGATCATAGCTGTCGGCTTTTTATCCACACTTGAGCGTGGCTGTGAGGGGCCTTTTGATTCAGATGATAAAGCAGGCTCTGCTCGTAACTGACTCGCATCACAGTGTGCAGCATCTGTCTGATGGCTTGGCAGCTTATCTTGTGATAGTGGGTCTTGATTGATTGAGCTGTTATCTGTTGGGTCTTGATGTAACGGCTTCTTGTCTAAAGGGGCAGGGTCTAACGCAGCCTGTTGTGATGACTCATGATCCAAGCCAGTGTGCAAATTGCTACTGCCTTGTTGGGTAGTGTCTAAGGCGCCATCATTGTCTTCATGTGGCTGTTTTGGGTTCAAAGGGAGATTGGACATTAGCGGGCTCCCCAGCGTTGTGGATTTTTAAAGGCGCGGATACATAATAAGGCGGTAAGTACCAAAGTGACCACCACAGCCACTATTAGGCCGGCGAGTGTGGGCAGTGCCACTGAAACCGGTGCCGACATTTGTAATTGGGTTAAGTGAATCCGTAGATAATGGGTTAAGGGTAGGGCATTGGCCCAGCGCTGGGCGCCTTCACTCATTGCCAATAGCGGAAAAGTGACACCCGCGAAGGCAAACGATGGCGCAGAGACAAAGCCGGTACTTGAGAGCCCCATACGCAGCGAATAACTGTTCAAAGTAAAAATGGCGCCCACCCACAAAGAGATCATCATCAGAGCTATAAAGGCAGCAAACACAATCAAGATGGCCGCAGCACTGGCCGGATGCACGGACACCGCTAAGAGTAGCATCAGCCCTGCCCACATCATATAAAACAATAGCGCCCAGATAAGCTTGCCATTTAGACCGACCACCAGCGCCAAGATAGACACTGTTTGTGGCATACGCGGCTGTCCCAATTGGGTGGTGCTGATAGGGGCTGGTACTGCACTGAGGCTTGAGGTAGAAGTGGGTACAAAAGTCTGGGTGCTCAATGCGTTATAATCAATCGGGCCTTGCCAGCTAGCATCAAGATCTGCCTGCATTTTTGCCAGTTTTTGCGCTGGCGGGAGATGCTTGAGCGCTTTAAAATCAGGATAAGGCATGTCCGGATAGACGATGGTGTGATACCACTGTGAGAAGGTTTTATCCCTAATCTCGCGGCCAATGGTCGTCGCCCCAATAATCATGGCCAAAATATGTAATAAAGCGGGGATCACGGTGGAGGCCAAGAACTGCTGATAGTTGGCTCCTATATTAAATAAGCTTATGCGCTCGACACCAATGGGCGAGTAGCTAATCTTAGCCTGCTCTATATAACTGCCTTGCTTGACAGTGCGCTTAATCTCCACCCCTGCTGATAGCGTACCTACCACAGCCTGCACCCCTTTTTGAATGATACCTGAATGGGTACCATACTGCGCATTAACCTTTAAGATAATCGGTGAAGGGGCTGCTTTATTAATTTGATCGGCAAAATCTGATGGAATGATGACCACCCCATATATCTTTTTGGTCAAGATATCCTCGTTGACCTGAGCCATATCGGTATACAGCTGCTCAACTTTGATATCAGGGCTGGCATCGAGGTAGCGGGTAAGGGTGCGAGAGTAGGCGCTGCGGCTATCGTCAATAACACCAATGGGCAGATCGACGATATAAGGCTTAGAAAATATCCACCATATGCTTAAGATGGTCGCCAAAGGCAGCCACAATAGCATGACAAAGTCCCACGAGTGGTGCTGCAAGAAGCGACCTTCATAGCACGCACTGCGTAAGAACACTGACCACAGTGAGGCCTTGCGATTGTCTTTATCACCAAAGACAATCTTAGGCGGTGTGCTGTGATTACCGGAAGATGCAGACATAATCTAGCCTTAGCCTATCCAATCTGATTTAGTTAACACGGTTGGTTTTTTTATTAGAGGCACTGGCATCAAGCTCAACCACCACGCTCATGCCCGAGCGAATCTTGGGGTCAGCAGTGACGGGACGCGCTTTGACCTCAAAGGTACGCACATCAAAGTTATCTTCGGTATTGGTGGCGCGCCAAGTAGCAAAGTCAGACAAGGCGGCGGTGTTAAATACTTTAAACGTCATCTTATAAGGGGCATCAGGACGAGACAGCGCTGGTACTTGGCCGACAAACTGGGTGCCAATGCTAAACTGATTTAATAGGTTTTCTGTCACATTAAGTACCACCCACTGCTGATTGGGATCAACCAAAGTCATGATGGGGACGCCTTGGCCGATGACCTCACCTGGATTGACAATCACATCATCAACTATGCCGGCAATGGGGCTTTTTAAGTTGGCCTCATTTTGCGCCGCTTGTGCCTCTTCAATCTTACCATCTACTTGGGCCACCTGTGCTCTAGCACCCGCTTTATCTTCTTCACGAGCCCCTTCTACGGCCAAGTCATATTGTAAGCGGGCGGCGTCAGCTTTATCTTGGTTGGCCACATACTGAGTATAGGCTTCATCGCGCTTTTGACGTGCCATTAGTCCCTCTTCATAAAGACGATTAACACGCTCATAAGTACTCTTGGCTAAGTCTGCTGCGGCTTGGTTGGCTTGCCAGGCTGCTTTGGCTTGGCCAATTTCTTGCGGACGGGCACCATTTTGTGCTTTATCCAGCTGGCTTTGGGCCATGTCTCGGGCAGCTAAAGCCTGGTTCATTTTGGCAGTAATCTCAGGTGAATCCATTTCAATCAGTTGTTGACCCGCAGTGACATTATCACCTTCAGTGACCAATATCTTGGCGATGCGTCCCGGCACTTTTGCGGCAATGGCGGTGGACTGCATCTCCATTTGGCCTTGCACCACGATAGGTTTTTCGTTACTTTGTGAACTTTTATTTAAGCCATAAATAATCAGCGCTATTATCCCAGCCACAACTAAGGTGATTATGATGTTTCTTAGCATGGTTGGGCTGGGCTTTTTTGAGGGGCTCGTGTTTGAGGTGCTCATGTATTTATCCTGAAGATAAAATAAAAGTAAAAAGGTTAAGGCGTGTAGCGGCGCTTAGCGCTAATAAACCGTGGGCAGCTTAATATCGGCCACGGCCATATATTCGTTAAAGGCCTCTGGGGTACCAATGCTTTGCATTAAAGCGGCAAGCGCCTGTACATAATCATTGGCCGCAGCAGCTTGCTCGGTGCGGGCTTGCAAGTACTTGGTTTGCGCAGTAGTTACATCAAGGGCGGTATTCACCCCCTCTTTCATGCCCAGTTGCTTGTAGCGTAGTAACTCTTGAGACAGCAGCACATTGCTGTTTAATGACTGGAAACGGACCCGGGCATTTTCTACCGATTGCCAGTTTTTTTCTACTAACAATAAGATTTTGTCACTCACATCGATTTTGGCCAACAAGGCTTGGCGCATTTGTGCTTGACCAGAAGCATGCTGTGCGCCTTTGTCCAAGCCACCCCACAGTTTCCAACTGGCAGAAACCCCCGCAATCCAGCTGGGATCCTTGTCAATTTCATGATAACCGAATAAGGTAACGGTCGGCTTATAACCGGTGTTGGATAAGCTGGTTAAAGATTCTGCTTGGGCGTATTTGGCATCGACTTTTTTAAGACCGGGATGGTTTTTTAAGGCCAAATCTTGGAAGTACTTTAAGGGAGGTAGCGGCTTTGAGGAGACAAACAATGGGCTGGTAGGCTTGATGGGTGTTGGTGAGCGCAATAGGCGCTGCAGGGCAGTCATGGCTAATTGAGCATTATTGCGCGCTTTTAGCGCCTCACTTTCAGCCTCTGCTAACGCTGTCTTCGCCTCTAGTCTTTCAACGCCTGATATAAAGCCTTCCTCTAGGTATCTTTGCGCCATATGATCGGTTTCTTTGACCGTATTTAAGGCATCTTCACGTAAGTAAGCAGCGAGCATGGCAAGCTGAGCGGTGAAGTAGCGATTAATTAAGGTCGCTTGCAGGTCGTCCTTATCAAGTAAGGCGTCCGCTTGGCTCTCTTCAGTGCGCGCATCTGCCAGATCAGTGACCGCTTGGGTGCGCCCAGCGGTATACACCGGCCACAGCATGGCAACACCTGCGCTGGTATTTGTACCACTGCGTTTTATATTATATTCATCGGGTAGGCGGTCACTGATGATGGGCGGAATGGCATTAACAATATTAGGATCAATATTTTGTAAAATAGGATTGTCTTGAATTGCTTGGTTTACGCTGTCATTGATACCGGATTTAAGACCGGTTAAATCCACATCTGCATCCACACTATATCGGGTGGCGCCAGCCCGTAAAAAAATCAGCGGTTGGTTGAGGCCTTTGGTAGCTTCTGATTGCAGCTCATTTGCTGCAATACCGGCATTGTTGCTGGCAAGTTTGGGTGACACTTGCATTAATACATTTTGGGCTTGTTGTAGACTGATTTTGTCGGGTACATCAATGGTATACACATCATCAATGGCCACCCCTGAAGCTGGGTCGACAATGCTGTGTAACGGTATGGTTTGATAGCTGCCTTTGTCTAGATTTTCGCCAATCTTTTTTACATTGGTCGCCGGGATGGGGTTTTGATAAATGGGGCTTTGCGGTGACAAGACATACTCATCGCTGCCACTATGTATAGGTGCCGTGTGGCCCATGGTTGATAGGGCACTGAGACTTACGGCCACCGAAAGCTGCCAAGATAAGGGAGCCAAATACGCAGCATGCCTATTGAGCCGCTTAGCATAATGCGTCAATATATGATACGAGGTAGGCGCACAAGGGCGTCTCACAAAAGAGGCTTGCGGTTTTACAGTCTCAGAGCGCTTTAACTTAAGTAATGACATAACGGCAACTGGCTAATAAAAGGGATGAGTTGGAGGTAGAGAGTGTATCAGTTTTATTTAATGATTTTTGGTTAGTGATGACGCCTAGACCATGGATTAATCAGGCGCCAAGCGCATATCTTGATTTGGGTTCATTATAATAGCCTGCTAAAAAGCTTATTTGAAGTTATAAATACGTCCGACCAGTCCTTTTAGCATGTCTTAGCGCAATATAGCCATAAACGCTACCAACAAAAAAGCCGTACAAGCAGGTATGGCGTGTATTGACAGGGTTAAAGACAGCCTTTAACCCCAATATGGAAGCCTCATCAATGGCCATAAAAAAAGGCTGTGTTTTTGCTTGGAGACAAAAACGCAGCCTTGGTAGGGCGCAAACTGATAAAATATGGTTTACATTGAGCCAAAGTTTAATGATTAGTTAACTAGATTTCAACAGCAGCCCATTAATAAAATGCCAGCAGTGGGCGACCGGCCAGTCAAATATTAAGCTTAAGCTGTCAGTTATCAGCTTATACTTTCAATCATGCCAAGTGGGCTAAGCCTTTTCAAGCTTAGGACGAGCTTTGGCAACCGCTTTTAATAAGGCTGCTTTAAACTCACCTGGACCAAACTTCACCATATCTGAATGGGCTGCACAGAAGTTCTCGGTTTTTTGCCATTTTTCTGCCAAATTCTCTGCCCAATCACAGTATTTTTTTCCGGCATTAGGCTCATCGGTTAGTGCCTTTTTGGTGGTGGGATGTAGCGACAGTTCTGGCAAAATGGCTTGCAAGATTTTGGCAGGCGGCGTGACAAAAGTATCATCTACATGTAAGCTTTTGCTGGCAGGATGAAAGGCCAGTAAAGAGCTGGCGTGAATCATCTCATTGTCTGAGATATAGTCGATACCTTGGGGGAGTGAGAACTCAAGCTCAGGATAGCGTTTGGCTACGGCCTCGCTTTCTACCAAGTCATCGGCCCAGTTTACCTCGGTTATCTTACGCTTATGACGTTCGCTGCCGTAATTAATGGCGGTGGGAAAATCTTTGGCCATTTGCGCGCAGTGTATGGTATGAAAAGGGTGTAAATTTAAAATGGCTTCCACCTTTGTGCCATTATCAGTCAAGGACATCACCTTATCGCGCAGCTCACCGGTTAAACTATAGCTGTCTAAAAAGATAAACTTGCCTGACTCTAGTTGCACTAAAGAGCACTGAGTGCCAATATCTATTAGACCGCCCAGTTTAAATGAACCACGTATGTTCCAAAAACCTGAACCCAAATCAATTATCTTATCTGTCATAACGTCCTCTTTTTAAAGTAAGTTATTTACTATTAAATGTTGTAGTCATCATCGGTTATTTGCCTCTAAATGTCTGTTAAGAAATAATACAGTGAGTAGTAAAAAAGCTAACGAGTGTGGTCTAATATGCCCACGACTTAATATAGCAAGCATTTCCTTGGTAGAGGATAGAGCAACCAATACCCTAATTTATCTGCTGGGAATAAAAAACACCCCAAGCGAATGCCAGAGGTGTTTGTTGAACCGTAAAGCTAACACAAGATGTCTGCCTTACCCGTACGTTTTGCAGACGCAGTTATAGTAAGCTATCTAAATGACGTGCAGGGTCGGTCTCTCGAGCTGCGAGCGCATCGTCAACCGTTAAGCCGATGGCTTTGGCCACGCCTTCGCCATAAGCAGGGTCACACCAGTAGCAGTTACGGATGTGGCGGTATTTGATAAAGTCTGGCACCGATGCTATGTTACGGGCTGTGTTATCAAATAATACCTGCTTTTGCTCATCGCTCATGAGATTGAACAAAGCGCGCGGCTGGCTAAAGTAGTCATCATCGTCTTTACGGAAGTCCCAATGAGCGGCATCCCCATTAATTCTTAGAGGCGGCTCAGCGTATTCAGGCTGCTCTTGCCATTGACTAAAGCTGTTTGGCTCATAATGTGGACGACCCCCATAGTTATCATCGACACGGCCTAGACCATCACGATGGTTGCTCGAGTAAGGGCAACGTGGTTGGTTGACTGGAATCTGATGGCTATTAACGCCCACACGATAGCGCTGTGCATCTGCATAGTTAATCAGACGGTTTTGTAGCATCTTGTCTGGAGAGACACCGATACCTGGTACTAAGTTACTTGGCGCAAATGCCGCTTGCTCTACATCTAAAAAGTAGTTGTCTGAGTTTTTGTTAAGTTCAAATTCACCCACCTCAATTAGAGGGTAGTCGCCTTTTGGCCAAACTTTAGTCAAGTCAAACGGGTGGTAAGGCACCTGTTCAGCCTCTGCTTCTGGCATGATTTGAACGTACATTTTCCATTTTGGGAAATCGCCATTTTCGATAGACTCAAATAAATCTTTTTGATGGCTTTCACGGTCCATACCGACAGTTTCGGCAGCTTCGGCATCAGTTAGGTTC
Organism: Psychrobacter sp. YP14; assembly: GCF_003209315.1. Lineage (NCBI taxonomy): Bacteria > Pseudomonadati > Pseudomonadota > Gammaproteobacteria > Moraxellales > Moraxellaceae > Psychrobacter > Psychrobacter sp. YP14. The sequence continues at coordinate 799,520 of NZ_CP029789.1, forward strand.
TTAATGCCTTGCTGCGTACGCATGTGGAATTTGACCCAGAAGCGCTCGCCTTGATCATTCCAGAAGCTGTAAGTGTGTGAGCCAAAGCCATGCATATGACGGTATGAGGCAGGGATACCGCGGTCACTCATTACGATGGTCACTTGGTGGAATGACTCAGGTAGTAAGGTCCAAAAGTCCCAGTTATTGGTCGCTGAGCGCATATTGGTACGAGGATCACGTTTTACCGCTTTGTTCAAATCAGGGAACTTACGTGGGTCACGTAAGAAGAAGACAGGCGTGTTGTTGCCTACTAAATCCCAGTTACCCTCTTCGGTGTAGAACTTTAGGGCAAAACCACGGATATCACGCTCAGCATCAGCCGCACCGCGCTCACCGGCTACGGTACTAAAGCGGGCAAACATTTCGGTCTTTTTGCCGACTTCGCTAAAAATCTTAGCACGCGTATATTTAGTAATGTCGTTGGTGACGGTAAAGGTACCAAAGGCGCCAGAACCCTTGGCATGCATGCGGCGTTCTGGAATAACTTCACGCACAAAGTTGCCCAGCTTCTCGTTCAACCAAAGGTCTTGCGCCAATAGCGGACCTCGAGGGCCGGCTGTTAAGCTGTTTTGGTTGTCTGCAACGGGTGCACCATTGTTCATGGTTAGCTTCGTGGGGGCGTAGGGGCATTTTTTATCACTCATTGTAATCTCCTTTTTTTTGTAATGAGCGGGGGATAAAACACTTGATTTTTTACAGCCTGTTATTTTTTTAAGTACAATAGAGCAGTTAGGGTATGGTTATTACCAAGCCGGTTATCTTGCTTATCTCTATTAAAGCCAAATTGTGTAGTTTTGTATAATAAATTAATTACAATAGTATGTTTTGTTTTACTAATCTATTTTTGCTACCGCTTTTGGTCTATAAATCCTTTTATAACTATTGAGATTTTTTTGGCTCGATTGAATTTAAGTCACCAATTACTTGATTGGTTATAACAATCATGTGGGTTTCAATAGCTAATGTAGTACAGTCCAACAAATAAAGCAATTTAGCCACATTTATAGGTGCCGCTGGGCTGATCGGTACCTTAAAATTACTATAATCGTGGGTGTTTAAATGTCTCCAACTGCCATCGCCTATGCCTATTTGGCCGGGGCTATTATCTTTGAAATAACCGGAACCACCTTTTTGGTGAAGTCGCAAGAATTCACTAAGCTTTATCCCACTTTAGCCACGGTGGTGCTCTATGCTTTTTCTTTTTATTTTTTGACTAAGTCATTAAGGGGTATTCCGCTTGGTATTGCTTATGCAATGTGGGGCGGGATAGGTATTGTGTTAACAGCTTTGATTGGTCTGCTGGTATTTAAGCAGAGTATTGATACGCCGGCAGTGATAGGCATTGGCCTGATTGTGACCGGCGTTGTGGTGCTTAATTTGTTCTCAAGCTCTGTGGGGTAGGAGGGAGCAGTATAAATAATAAAAAATCATCTCAAGATTACGGTGTTGACTACCTCTGATAAAAAATAAAGTTTATTTTTTTAAAGGAATAAAAAATATAATGTTAGAAGCCAAAAGTACGCTAAGTTATCGAAAGTACCCCTCAACAACGGCGCTGCAGTGCTTTGAAGCGGCGGCTCGATTGCTGAGTTTTACGGGCGCTGCCCAAGAGTTGTATATGACTCAAAGTGCGGTAAGCAAGCAAGTAGCTCAGCTTGAAGACATGCTAAATATTTCACTTTTTTATAGAACTTCTCAGAAAATCTCTTTAACACCTGCAGGTAAGCGTTACTACCTAGAAGTTTTTAATATTCTAAGCTATATAGAAAGCGCTACTACCTCGTTGATGTCTTACGTTGATAATGCAGAAACTTTAAGAATAATGGCTCATCCCACCTTTTGTGCGCGTTGGTTAATTCCTGCATTGGCTGGATTTAATGAGCAATATCCTTTAATTAATTTGGATATCAGAGAACAAGAAGGTCCTTTCTTCTCTGAAGACCATGATATCGACATCGCATTTTTATATGGTGAGGGTGTTTGGACTGGAATGGAGTCAATCAAGCTATTAGAAGAGTACTGCATCGCTGTTTGTAGTCCTGATTACTATGACAAATATATCAAATCAGAAGATGGGGCAGATGTGCATAAGCTAGGAAACTGTACGTTCTTACATCTTAATTCACGAACAAGCGCTTGGTATGACTATTTTAAGCAACAAGATATTCATATAGAAGGTACGTTTGTCGGCCCTAGATTCGATACTTTTCAGGCCTGTATTTCTGCCGCATTACTAGGGTATGGAGTGGCCTTGATACCAAGAATTTTGGTGACACCAGAGATTAACAGTGGTGCACTGCGACAAGCTGATGATTATTATGCTAAAGCTAAAAGTGCTTACTACATAACCTATCCACTCACTTTAGGCAATAGCCATAAAGTTCGAGCAGTAATTAAGTGGGTGTTTGAGTATTTGGACCGAGTTACTAGGAACTAAAGCAAATATTATCAAACACTTAGTTCCTGCCATAAAAAAAGGAATAGTTGCTCAACTTTTATTCGTTTGCCTGTTATTCATGCTTTTGGTGAAATGAACGTATCAATCATGGAAGATATGAGACGTTTATGACCAACTTATACAATGTGACCGATGCCTTTACTATGGTGCATCCTATCACTCTCGTCAAAGGAAAAAATGCAACAGTTTGGGACAAGGACAATAAGCGCTACATAGACTTTGTAGGTGGTATTGGCGTTTTAAACTTTGGCCATTGTCATCCCAAAATTGTTGATGCCATCCATCAGCAAGCCAGTAATCTTATTCATTATGCTTACAATGCTGCAGGTCATCAGCCTTATCAGATGCTAATGCCACGCCTTTGTGAGCTTATTCCTATCAGTGGTACTTTATCAGGAATGCTCACCAACTGCGGTGCAGAAGCCACAGAAAATGCCCTTAAAATTACTCGCATAAAAACAGGTCGCGTTGGAGTTATCGCCTTTGATGGCGGTTTTCATGGCCGCACTTTGGCAGCGGTTAACCTTAATGGCAAAGTTGGTCCTTATAAAACAGGGTTAGGTCCTCTAGCCGGTAGTGTGTATCACATTCCTTTTCCAAGTCCAGATAATGAGGTTAGCGATCAACAGGCCATTGATGCGTTAGATCGTATCGGCATGGTTGAAACTGATATTAACAATATTGGTGCCATCATTATGGAACCAGTGCAAGGAGAGGGTGGTTTTCAGATTATGTCAAAAGGCTTTGCACAGTACCTACGAGGCTTCTGTGATAAGCATGGCATTTTATTAATCATGGATGAAATTCAGTCTGGTTTTGGCAGAACGGGTATGCCTTTTGCATTTAGTCATTTAGAGATTGAGCCGGATATGATTCTATTAGGCAAAAGTATCGCTGGTGGTCTGCCGTTAGGGGCAGTAATTGGTAAAGACTCGGTTATGAACGGATTACCCAAAGGCAGCTTGGGTGGGACTTATTCGGGGAACCCTGTGGCCTGTGCGGCTGCCAACGCGACCTTAGATATTATGGAAGAGGGCTCAGTTTGGACATCTGCTACAGACTATGAGCAAATTCTAGTTAATAGCTTTGAGAGCTGGAAGTCTGAGGGTGTGTCTAACTGGCTGTATAAAATGACTGGTGTCGGTGCCATGCGCGGTATAGAGCTTCGTCATCCAAAACACGGCACTTCCCCTGAGATTATGACCAGAATATTGTCAGAAGCTCGTGAAAGGGGACTGCTGCTGATGCCAAGTGGTAAATATCGACACATTATTCGCCTATTGCCGCCTTTGACCATTGAACCTGAACTATTGCAAGAAGGGCTTGAGATTTTAAAACAAGTACTCAGCACTTTGCCTGATGAGCTCAATTAAATCGACAGCTTATTTACAAAGTACAAAACTCTATAAAATATTAAGGTAGTCACTATGACAGCAACAAACTTTATAAAAACCGATGAGATTCGCTACCAGTTCTCAATAGCTATGTCGACCATGTACCAAAAAGAAGTGCCTTTATATACCAACCTAATAGAGTTGGTAAATGAAGTAAATGAATCAGTTATGCAGCAGCAGCCAGAAATTAAACAGCAGCTAATCAATACCGGCGAGCTAGACAGATTGAGTGCAGAAAGACATGGCGCTATTCGCCTAGGTACGGCCCAAGAGCTTGAGACCATGCGCCGTCTATTTGCTGTAATGGGTATGTATCCGGTGGGCTATTATGATTTGACACCTGCAGGAGTGCCAGTACATTCCACAGCATTTCGTGCAGTAACTACTGAGGCATTAAATATTAGCCCATTTCGAGTATTCACCTCTCTTTTACGATTAGAGTTGATTGAAGATGAATCGCTACGCAGTAAAGCCAAACAAGCTCTGGAGAATAGAAATATATTTACCGATAGAGTCATTGAACTGATTGAAACGTTTGAGAAACAAGGCGGTCTAACCTCAGAGCAGGGTGAGGAGTTTGTACGTGAAGCATTAGAGACATTCCGTTGGCATGAAAGCTCGCCGATCAGCAAATCTCTGTATGAACAGTTATTAAGTCAGCATGGATTGATTGCAGATATTGTTGGTTTTAAAGGCCCCCATATTAACCACCTAACGCCCAGAACCTTAGATATTGATGCGGTCCAACAAGGCATGAGTCAACGTAATATTCCACCTAAAGATATTATTGAGGGGCCACCACGCCGTAATTGCCCAATTTTGCTACGTCAAACCAGCTTTAAGGCATTAGAAGAGGCCGTTAACTTCACCGGGGATGCCGGTGATGCAGTTGCTGGAACGCATACCGCCCGTTTTGGTGAGATTGAACAGCGTGGTGTCGCTCTGACCCCTAAAGGCCGCGCTTTATATGACCAGCTGTTAAATGCAGCGCGTACTAAGCTTGGCTCAACGCCAAATGCCAGTAATGCGAGTCAATATTATCAGCTACTGTCACAGGAGTTTGAAGCGTTTCCAGATGACTATCACAGCTTACATGAGCAAGGTCTAGCCTATTTTTATTATCAGTTAAATGAAGATAAGCTAGAAGCAGGCGTATCAATGCAGCAGGTAGATGAGCTTGTTAGTCAAGGTGTGCTGCGTATTGAGCCAATTGTTTACGAAGACTTCTTGCCCGTAAGTGCAGCAGGTATTTTTCAGTCTAACCTAAAAGATAACAAACAAAGCAGTTATCAAGGCAATTCAAACCAGGCAGACTTTGAAAAAGCGCTAGGTAGACCTGTCTATGACGAGCTTGAACTGTATAGCAAGCTTCAACAGCAAAGCTTAGAGCGGTGTCTAAACGCCTTACAGCGTGTTAGTTAAGATTGGTAAGTAGTTTGGGTGGTATGGTTAAGTTATTCTTATGTCTTTTATAGGCCATTCCAAAAGGGAATGACAGTAAGAAATATTTTATTTTGCAACTCATTAATGACACATGTAAATTGGAATTACACCAAGGAAGTCATTAATAATCAACTAAGGAATAGTAATGATTAAGAAGTACATGTCAGCTATGGGCGTGGAAGAAAGCCTATATCAAAATGGTAACTTTGAAGTTAAAACCCCAATCGATGGATCAGTAATCGGCAAAGTGACCCTTCATGAAGTATCTGATGTAGAAACGCAAGTTTCTAATGCTAAAAAAGCCTTTAAAGAATGGCGTACTGTACCTGCTCCTAAAAGAGGGGAGTTAATTCGTTTATTGGGTGAAGTGCTGCGTGAGTATAAGCAAGAACTTGGCGCATTAGTCTCTTACGAGGCAGGTAAAATTAAAGAAGAAGGCCTAGGCGAAGTTCAAGAGATGATTGATATCTGTGATTTCGCGGTGGGTCTGTCTCGTCAACTTTATGGTTTAACCATCGCCTCAGAGCGTCCTGGCCATCATATGCGTGAAACTTGGCATCCTTTAGGTGTTATTGGTGTTATTTCAGCATTTAACTTCCCTGTTGCAGTTTGGTCATGGAATACCGCATTAGCGATTGTGTGCGGTAACCCTGTAATTTGGAAGCCTTCAGAGAAGACGCCTTTAACAGCACTGGCTTGTCAGGCTTTATTTGAAAAAGCGCTTGCAAAATTCGATGGGGCACCAGAATATTTATCGCAAATACTCTTGGGTGAAGTGGAAGTTGGTAACGCTTTGGTTGAGCACAAAGATGTGGCATTAATCAGTGCCACAGGCAGTACCAGAATGGGGCAGGCAGTAGGACCAAAAGTCGCCAGTCGTTTTGGTAAATGCTTGCTAGAGCTGGGCGGTAATAACGCAATGATTTTGACCCCAAGTGCCGACTTAGAGCTGGCCTTGCGAGGCATATTATTCTCAGCAGTGGGTACTGCAGGACAGCGCTGTACCACATTACGTCGCCTGATCGTACATGAGTCAGTAAAAGATGAGATTTTACCACGGGTAAAAGCGGCCTATGAGAATGTCAGTATCGGCCACCCACTCGAAGGCAACTTGGTGGGTCCTCTAATTGATGAAGATAGCTTCTCTAATATGCAAAAGTCGCTGGATAATGCCAAACAATCTGGTGGCAAAGTAACAGGCGGTGAGCGTGTGCTAGAGAGCGAATATCCAGAAGCCTATTATGTAAAACCTGCCATTGTTGAGATGGATGAGCAAAACGATGTGGTTCGTAATGAGACATTCGCCCCTATTTTATACGTGATGACCTACCAAGACTTCGATCAAGCGTTAGAGATGCAAAACGATGTGCCACAAGGTCTCTCTTCTTGTATCTTTACCAATGATATTCGCGAAGCTGAACAGTTCTTAAGTGATCGTGGTAGCGACTGTGGTATTGCGAACGTTAATATTGGTACCAGTGGTGCGGAAATCGGTGGTGCTTTCGGTGGTGAAAAAGAAACGGGTGGCGGTCGTGAATCCGGTTCAGATGCTTGGAAAAACTATATGCGTCGTCAGACCAACACCATTAACTATTCAACTGAGCTTCCATTAGCACAAGGTATTAACTTCAACTAAGTTTTTTCTCGATTGCAAAAATCTTCTAAGCCTCTTGTTTTATAAGATTTCTTTATAAAGTAAGTGTTGCTTAGAAGATACCTTGGATATTTTTAGAATAAAAGTTTTGCAGGGCAATAAGGTTCATTGTCCTTTAATAAGTGACCACATATTGTTTATTTTATATAAATTAATATTTAATTTATATTGGATGTTTCTTAACTCTAATGGTCTAAGCCATGGATATGGCAAGTCTTACTATGGATAGGTAAATACTATGATTGATGAAAAAAATCAAAATCCCTCTGTTGAAGGGTATGGCCCTTCTTCAAGCTTCTTATTAGATATCGCACCTTTGGTTCTAACTGCCATAATCCTGATGGTGCAGTTTTTTGTATTCAAAGACTTTACGCCTCATATTCCCTTAGCCTGCGGTATTTTAATCACAGGTTTATTTATGAAGTTGCGTGGTCGTGATTGGGATGGCATGGAGCAAAGGTTCTTAAAAGTAGTAAAAATTGGTTTGCCTGCGATACTTATTTTAATGGGTGTAGGTATGTTAATCGGTGCTTGGATTATAGCTGGCACAGTGCCTACTATTTTATATTACGGATTTAGTATCTTCACTCCCTCATCATTTTTGGTCTCAGTTTGTATTATTTGCGCCATTATCTCTCTAGCCACGGGTACCTCATGGGGTACTGTGGGTACTGTAGGATTAGCAATGATGGGTATCGGGCTTGGGCTTGGTGTACCAGCACCGTTGGTTGGTGGTGCTATTGTCTCAGGGGCATTTTTTGGCGACAAAATGTCACCATTATCTGATACCACTAACTTGACGCCAGCTGCTGCTGGCATTGATTTATGGGAACACATCAAAGGCATGTTGCCTACCACTGTGCCTGCAATGATTACTGCTGTTCTCATCTACGCATGGATAGGAACGAGTTATGGCTCTGATTCAGTAGATATGTCTTCAATTGAAGCAATCAAAGCCAGCCTTGCAAGTAATTATAATCTAAGTGTTATTACTTTATTGCCTGCCGTGGTAGTAATTGGAGCGGCTATTATGAAAATGCCTGCTATTCCGACAGTGTTGGTAGGCGTAGTGGTAGCTTCAGTGATTGCAGTGTTTATGCAAGGTGTGGGCTTACACGATGTGTTTAATGTTCTACAAAATGGATTTAAGAGTGAAACAGGCTTAGAAATAGTTGATCAGTTGCTAAGTAAAGGCGGCGTAATGTCGATGACTTGGGTCGTCACCCTGACCATTTTTGCCTTGGCTTTTGTCGGCTCACTTGAGCATTACGGGACGCTTAAAGCAATCATGGCTAAGCTTGATAAAGTCATCAAAACTCGTTTTGGTCTGGTTATTTCAAGTTATGCTAGTGTGATTGGTGTGGGTACTATTATTGGTGATGTTTATACCACTTTAGTTTTACCAGGACGTCTATTAAAAGATAAATATCAAGAAATGGGCTATAAGCGCACCACGCTCACTCGCGCAGTAGAAGACTGCGGTACTTTACTATCTCCGTTAATCCCATGGAATATGGGAGGAAGCTTCGTAGCAGCGACATTAGGTATAGCCACTATAACTTATGCACCTTACGCATTCGCTTGTTGGTTGTCTCCATTATTTGGATTACTGTGGTTGGCATTGAATAAATTTATACCTCGTGAGACGCCTAGCGTGCCAGTATCTGAGCATGTAGTGATAACGAGTAATAATATTTAACTGGAAAAGGAGATTCCATAACATGTTGCAAGAAAAATGCTTATGGGGGCTTATTGCCCCTGAAGGGGAGCTCTTTACATCGCTGACACACGATGCGGATACTCAAGTCTGTATCATAGGTGCAGGCTACACTGGATTATCAGCTGCTATTCATCTAGCAGAAAAAGGTGTGGATGTTATTGTCTTGGAGTCCAAGCAAGTAGGTAATGGAGGTTCAGGACGTAGTGTGGGCTTTGTAAACGCAGGGACTTGGGCTCGCCCAGATGATCTAAATCAATATTTAGGTGAGGAGGTGGGTGTACATTTAACTCAAGAGCTTGGGTTGGCACCAAAATTGGTTTTTGATGTTATTGATAAGTATAAAATTGATGCTCAAGAGACCAGAACGGGCAATATCCATATGGCACATAATGCCACAGGCGAACAAGATGTTGAGATACGTTATGAGCAGTTGACGCGATTAGGTGCAGATGTAGAGCGTCTGACTGGAAGCAAGTGTCATGAGTACTGTGGCACCACACGAATTAATAAAGCCTTATTGGATAAACGTGCAGGTACTATTAATCCTCAAGCTTATGTCAATGGCTTAGCTCGAGCAGCTAAGTCTTTGGGTGTAAAAATATATACGGATTCTGCGGTAACCTCTATCGAAAAATCAGAAGGTAAGTGGTATGTCAGAACAGCGCAAGCAAGTGTTCAAGCAGATCGTACGATAGTGGCTACTAATGCTTATACAGAAGGTGAGTGGAGCCAATTATCGAAGACTTTCTACTTAGTGGAGTACTATCAAATAGCCTCTGAGCCTTTAAATAATATACAGGCTGATAAGATTTTACCTTATAAAACGGGAGCATGGGATACAAGAACAGCACTCTCTAGTATTCGACGTGATAAGGACAATAGATTGTTACTGGGTACTGTGGGAGGTAAGAAGATGAAACCTAAGTCTTTTTATCAAGCGTGGGCCAATACTGTACAAAAGCATTACTATCCTGACTTGCCTAAATTTGAATGGCAATATGAGTGGGTAGGTAAATTTGGCTTTACTCAAGATCACATATTTAGAGTATTTGAGGTTGATGATAGTTTGTTAGCTGCTACTGCATATAATGGTAGGGGAATCACCACAGGAACACTGTTAGGTAAATGTTTTGCTGACTATATTTTAACCGGTGATCGTAAAAAAATACCGCTTCCTTTTAAAAGTATAGAAGAGTCCAAGATATCTTGTAATGGTATGCGCTCTAGCGTTACCGAAATGGGCATCTCTTTATATCATTTTGGGCAATGTCTAAAAGTCATTAGATAAGTGAGTATATTCATAAAGTGCTATTAGTTGTATGGAGCTATATTAGTGACCAAGCTAACTTTAGATTTAGAAACAAAGATAGACTTATTTCAACCATCCAGTCTACAACTTATCCTAGAGACGCTAATTAACAATCACGGCTTTGAAACCAGTCAAATAAAAACCGATGCAGAAAGCTTAGCGCATTGGGGCAAAGACTGGACCAAGCACTTTGCGCCTGCACCCTCTGTGATTGTGTTTCCAAAATCGACCGAGCAAGTCCAAAGCGTGGTGAAGCTGGCCAATGAATATGGCATAGTCATCACCCCAAGTGGTGGCCGTACTGGATTATCTGCCGGTGCTGTGGCCAGTCATGGCGAGATTGTACTTAGCCTTGATAAAATGAATAAAATTGGTGAGTTTTTCCCCGCCGATAGAATGGTTGAGATTGAAGCGGGTGTCATCACCGAGCAGCTACAGCAGTTCGCTGAAGACAAAGGCCTATACTATCCTGTGGATTTTGCCTCAGCAGGCTCCAGTCAAATTGGGGGTAACATCGGCACCAACGCCGGCGGCATCAAAGTAATTCGCTATGGCATGACGCGTAACTGGGTGCTGGGTCTTACAGTCGTCACTGGTAAGGGTGATATCTTACAGCTCAACCGCGGTATGATAAAAAATGCCACCGGTTATGATTTGCGTCATTTGTTTATCGGTGCAGAAGGTACGTTAGGCATTGTCACCAAAGCACAAATCAAGCTTGAACGTGCCCCGCAGGACTTGACGGTGATGGTATTTGGCATGGATAAGTTTGAGCATGTGATGCATGTGCTGTCCGCTTTTCAGTCTCAAATTGACTTGACTGCCTTTGAGTTCTTCGATGATGTGGCTATTGAGAAGCTGATGGCCACAGGTCATGTACAAGAGCCTTTTGAAGCCCGCACCAAATATTATGCCCTACTTGAATTTGAGGCCCCCTATGAGCCTATTATGGATAAGGCGATGGCCATGTTTGAGCAGTGCATGGAGAATGGCTGGATTGTCGATGGTGTCATGAGTCAAAACCTATCTCAAGCCGCTGAGCTGTGGAAACTGCGCGAGTATATCTCAGAGACCATCTCAGTATTTACCCCATATAAAAACGATGTGTCAGTACTGATCAGCTATGTGCCTGAGTTTATCAGGGATATTGAGAGTGTGGTCAACAGCAACTACCCGGACTTTGAGATTTGCTGGTTTGGTCATATTGGTGATGGTAACTTGCATTTAAACATCTTAAAACCTGAGAATTTATCCAAAGATGAGTTCTTTGAAAAATGCCAAAGTGTTAATGATCTAGTGTTTGCCACAGTACAAAAATATGGCGGATCGGTGTCTGCCGAGCATGGTGTGGGCATGACCAAAAAGCCCTATTTGAACTACACCCGTAGCGAGAGCGAAATTGAGTACTTAAAAGCACTAAAACAAGTGTTTGATCCTAATGCGATTATGAACCGTGGTAAGATTTTTGATGTTTAGTCTTAGTTTTATACTTACTACCTGTACTAAGCTCGGCTATCAATAATAACCGGATAGCCTTTGTGCTCAATGACGGTAGCTTTCACCCCATATAAATCCTGTATGGTCTCTTGCGTCAGCACTTCAATAGGATGGCCGGTTTGAATAACTTGTCCGGTCTTCATCATGACTACGGTATCGGCGAACTGTGCGGCTTGGTTGATATCGTGTAGCACAATAACCACTGTCTTTTTTTGTTCATGAGCCAAACTGCGTAGGGCGCGCATCAGCTGGCCTGAGTGGTACATGTCTAAGTTGTTAAGCGGCTCATCAAGCAGTAAATAAGGGGTATCCTGGCAGACAATCATAGCAATCAATACCCGCTGCTGTTGCCCACCTGATAAGGTAGATAAGTAGCGGTGTGCCATATCTTGCAATTCAAACTTCTCAATAACCTCAGCCACCTTTTGATGATCGGCTGGGGTAGGCCGGCCTTGATGATACGGATAACGGCCGAACATCAATAGCTCTTCTACCCGCAAGCGGCCTTGTAGTTGATTGCTCTGTGCCAATATGGCCACTGTCTTAGCCATAACCTTACTGTCGGTATGTGCAATGTCGTACTCACCAAACTGAACCGACCCACTTTGTAGCGGTTGTAGGCGTGACATGACGCTAAACAAGGTGGACTTTCCGGCGCCATTTGGCCCAATTAACGCAATCACTTGCGCATCTTCTAAGCTTAAGCTGACATTATTTAAGATGGGGTGGTGATCGATGTGATGGCTTACATTATTAATGGTAATCATAAAGATATTCAGCTGTCAGGTATAAAAATAGGATGAAAATTAGGGGGATATAACAGTAAGTGTCAAAGAAGCAGCCAAGCGGGCTTATGGATCACTTAGGCCACCTGCTTGCGATACTGCTTTAAAATCAGGCCGATAAAGACCATGCCGCCGAGCAGTTCAATCACAACTGACAACACACCGGCCATGCCAAGCACCCGCTCAAACAAAGTCTGACCCAATACCAACGTAATCATGGACACCAAGCTGACCAAAACGATACGCTCGCTATGATACATGCTGTGGCTTATGCGGTTGGTCAAAGCGCACACCAATAACCCCAAAAATACGATAGGGCCGACAAAGGCAGTTGCGGTTGCGACCAACACTGAGATGACCACCAATAGACGCAGGGTTAAACCTTGATAATCAATGCCCAGACCAATTGCATCGGAGCGGCCAAGCATCAGTACATCGACCTGAAAGCGCCAGCGCCAAATAAGCCATGCACTGACAAGACAAATGGCCAGGCTCAGCCACATCATATGGACATTGGTGATATTAAATTGGGCAAAGCTGGCCGCTTGTATCACTACGAAGTCTTCGGGGTTAATGAGGCGTGCCACCAAATTTGATAAGCTTCTAAATAACACGCCAAAGATAATGCCGACTAAAATTAGCCGAGATAAAGAGTGCTCAGTGCGATTAAATAATAGCCGAAAAAGGAATAAGGAGGCGGCCACCATCAGTGCCACTTCAATGCCAAACTTTAGTAACGGCTGACTGGTAAACATATTCAACGCACCCAAGAAGAACACCAATAGGCTTTGGATAAGAATATATAACGAGTCAAAGCCCAATAGGGCAGGCGTTAAAATTGGGTTGTGGGTGAGGCTTTGAAACAGCAGTGTCGAGACTCCAATACAGTAGCCCACAATCATAAGTGCCGCCAACTTTTGCCCCCGGAACGGCAACACAAAGTCCCAGTTGCCATTGGCCTGTAAGGTCATAAACAGCACGCAGCTTACCAGTAAAGTCAGCAAAGCAAGCCACACCGGTTTGCTAAATACCAAGCCTGGATTAATACGCAGCTGTACAGGGTGAGCGGTAAGTGGATGTTTAGAAGTTTGGCTATTTGAGGACACAAACTGCGAGCCTGCACAATCTTTATTATTGCTAGAGGACTTAGGCATTGATGTGGTGGATGCTTGCTTGGATGAATTCATAATAAGCTTAGCTGGCAAAAAGGATAAATGAGAAGATACGACTTAAGAGCTGTGGGCTTAGGCTTGGGCCGATGGATTGGCTTCAAGCTTACGAGGTTTGGGTTTGCGAGGTTTACGGAGTAACATCCATAAAAATATCGCGGCGCCAATAACACCGAATACGGTCGCTACCGGTACTTCAAAGGGGTAGCGGATGCTGCGGCCAATCACATCGCATAGCAGCACTAGGCTTGAGCCGAATAATGCCACTGCCGGCAAGCATCGACGTAGACTGTCTCCCATTAAGCGGCTGATAATATTAGGTACGACCAGCCCGACAAAGGGAATGGCGCCTACCGTAACCACCACCACGGCACTAATCATGGCCACAGTCAAGATCACAAACCAGGTCATCAAGCGCTGGTTCACCCCTAAGTTAATAGCAATGGCTTCGCCTAATCCCACAATGGTTAGTTTGTCGGCCAAAAAGTATGCCACCAGTGCCAACGCACCAGTCACATACAGCAGCTCATAACGCCCCGCCAAAATAGTAGAAAAATCCCCAAAGCGCCACACTGACAGCATCTGCAAAGACTCCGTTTCATAGGCAATAAAGGTAGTGACCGCCTCAATAATACCGCCAAACACAATGCCTACCAAAGGGACCATTAAGATATCTGTGGCAGGCAAATGCTTAATCAAACGCATAAACAGCACCATACCGGCGATAGCGCACAAGGTCGCAATGAGCATCTTGCTAAATAGGCTACTTGTGGGCAAGTATAGGCTGACCAAAAGTAGGCCTAGGCCTGCGCTTTGGGTGGCGCCCACCATGGAGGGGTCAACGAAGCGGTTTTTTAACACAACTTGTAAAATCATCCCCGCCACAGCTAAAGAGGCACCGGTCAAAATAATGGCCAGCGTGCGCGGCAGTCGGCTTACCAGCAACAACTGTAAATCGTTACTGACCGACTGCTGAGTTAAGGCTTGCCACAGCCCTTGCCATGAAAAATCTGCCACACCCAGCGATAAGCTTAGCAAAATTAGAGCCACCAATAGCAGCACACTTAACGTGTTGAGCAGCATAGGCGATAGCAAAACATGTCGAGCTTTAGGTTTGGCAGAAGAATCAAACATAACGGTCTTTATTTTTACTGTAAAAATTGAGGGATAAGCGTGTGCTTATTGAGCGCTTTCAACTGTTTCGGCTTTACTCAAGGCATCAGTGACGATCTTGGTGTCTTTTAGCCACTGATAGTAACCCCCGAAAGCAAGGTATGAGTCTGGGCTTAGGTAGACAATATGTTTGTTTTTCCAAGCTTTGGTTTGATGCATTAATGGGTTGTCTAATACCGCATCTGCACCTACGCCTTCTTCACCAACGGCTGAGCTTCTATCTAGCACAAATAACCAGTCTGGATCGATTTTTTGTAAGTATTCAAAAGATACGGGTTGACCATGTCGGCCATCTTCAATCTGAGTATCAGCAGCAGGAATACCAAAGACGGTATGTAAGAACCCAAAGCGAGATTTTTCGCCATAGGCTGAGATTTTATTGCCGTTTACTAGGACAACCAAACCATTGCCTTTACCGGCACTGGCGGCTTTGGCTTGCTCGATGGCTTGATCAATGTCTTGTTGCAACTGAGCGGCTTTATCGGCTTTGTTAAATAGCTTACCTAAATCAGCTAAGCGCTGTTTGCTAGACTCATAAATATTTTCAGTATCTAAGGTCAGGTCTAAAGTTGGCGCCATTTTGCTAAGGGCATCATATTTTTCTGCCATACGTGAGCCAATTAAAATGGCTTTGGGCTGCATTTGGTTAAGTGCTTCCATATCAGGCTCGAATAAAGTACCGATATTCTGGCTCTCTGGGGCACCTGCCGCTTTTAGATTGTCTAAATGTAAGTTGTCAGGCAGACCAGCTACAGGTACTTCTAAGGCAGCTAAATCCTGCATTAAGGTCATGTCATATACAGCTAATGGCTCAGGATTGGTGGGTAAAGTTACTTCACCGCGAGTGGTATCAATGCTTACTTGTGCTTGGTTCGCACTTGACTCTGTGGTGGCCGCTTCAGAGCCAGTCTCACTTTGAGTTTCAGCGGCACTGTCAGTTTGAGTGTCTGTCTGTTTAGGAGAGCAACCAAAAAGCGCACCGCTCACCATTAAGGTGAGTAGAGCCAACTTGGCTTTGGGATACGCAGAAGAGGCGGCGGCAGAGGATAGACGTTTGGTAAACATAAAATCTCACTTAATCATTAAACTTAGTCGTTAAAAAAGCCATGACAAGACAATGGCTGTTAAATAAAAAGCTGTAAAACATGTCAAAAAACTAGACTATAAAAAAACAAAACCCTCTTATCTGATGGCATAGCGCACAGACCCTCTAAATTAACTGCGAGTGGTACATCAGATGTCTGCTAATTTTTTGAGAATGAGCCTATGATACGCTTTTTAAATGCAAAAATAAATGATAATAATTCGCATTAAATAAAACAAGGGTGTTTTGTTACTTTTAAGTGGGTCTGTTATCCCCCAAAAGGGGTAGGGAATTAGGCTTATGTACCGCTTTTGCTCAATAGGTATTGATTAAGATTGGCGCTATATTAAAAGCAATTACAGGGCAGTGACTTGCTAAGCTCACAGGGTCTTTAAAGACGGGAGCTTGCCAACATCACTGCTTTTTTTTATGTTTATTGCTCAGGAGACGCATCATGCATGCCAAGGAGCTGCTTGAGGTTGAGCGCCGTGATATTAGAGCGCTGCACTATACCTGGATTGCTTTTTTTCTAACCTTTTATGTTTGGTTTAACATGGCGCCGCTGGCAACTTCTATGCTGGCGGCTGAAAGTTATTTGACGCCTGAGCATATCAAGCTGTTTTTGATTGCTAACGTGGCGTTGACCATTCCTGGCCGCGTAGTGGTGGGCATGGCATTAGATAGATTCGGCCCGCGCCGGGTGTTTTCGGTATTAATGATAGTGATGGCGATACCCACGTGGTTCTTCGCCTTTGGCACATCGGCGATGCAGCTGTTTGTATCTCGGCTATTTATGTCTATTGTCGGGGCAGGCTTTGTGGTCGGTATTCATATGACCGCGCTTTGGTTTAAGCCCAAAGACATTGGTTTTGCAGAAGGCTTTTATGCTGGATGGGGAAACTTTGGCTCTGCGGCGGCTGCGATTACTATTCCCACTGTGGCTTTACAGTTCTTCGGTGGTCATGATGGGTGGCGCTGGGCCATAGCATTGTCTGGCTTGTTGATGGCGCTATATGGGGTAGCGTATTGGTTTTTGATTACTGATGGGCCAACAGCAGATACGCACCAAAGATCTAGAAAGGCGGGCGCCTTAGAGGTATCCAGCTGGCGAGATTTGTGGTTATACTGCTTGTTTACTATCCCATTGTATGGGGTGTTGGGGGTGCTGGTTTATCGCACTCAAGACATGGGGTTTTTGTCTGCGACAGGTGCTATCGTCTGTTATGTGATGATCGCGGTGGTGGTAATTTATCAGATTTACAAAGCCTTGAGTGTCAATATTCCTATGCTCAAAGCGGGCATTCCAGAAGATGACAAATACCCCTTTAAATCGGTGGCCGCTTTAAATGTGTCTTATTTTGCCAACTTTGGCGCGGAGCTGGCGGTCGTCTCTATGCTACCTATGTTCTTTGCCAGTACTTGGAAGCTAGATGCCACAGCGGCCGGTCTAATCGCTTCTACTTTTGCTTTTGTTAACCTTTGGGCCCGACCTTTAGGCGGTTATATTTCAGATAAAATTGGCAACCGCCGTCTGGTGATGCTGGTTTATATGTTTGGCATCGGTATTGGCTTTGCGCTTATGGGACTACTCAACGCTGATTGGCCATTATTTATTGCAGTCGTCTTTACCATTGGTTGTTCGGTGTTTGTGCAGGGTGCAGAAGGGGCAACCTTTGGCATTATTCCTTCTATCAAGCGCCGTTTGACCGGTCAAATCTCAGGTATGGCAGGCGCTTATGGTAACGTGGGTGCGGTATTTTACTTATTTATCTACACCTTTGTTGAGCCTAACCAGTTCTTTTATATCATCGCCGGTGGGGCCTTTGTGGCATGGCTGGTGTGCTTTTTTTGGCTCAAAGAGCCTGATGATGCCTTTGGCGATGAGTACAAGATGTCGTCGGTGGATATCGCTTTGGCAGAGCAAGATCGCTTGGCACAAAACAAGTTGTGAGCTATGACAAATGACTGAAACTCTGACAATG
Organism: Psychrobacter sp. YP14; assembly: GCF_003209315.1. Taxonomy (NCBI): domain Bacteria; kingdom Pseudomonadati; phylum Pseudomonadota; class Gammaproteobacteria; order Moraxellales; family Moraxellaceae; genus Psychrobacter; species Psychrobacter sp. YP14. The sequence goes on from NZ_CP029789.1 coordinate 817,230, forward strand.
GCTTTAAAGCTATACGGATGCCCTTAGTCTCGTAGTGAATAAAAAAAGCCACCCAAGCGATTGTTTGGTTGGCTTTTTTTATGTATGGCTTAAAGACAGTCAAATAAAAGGTATTGCCTGTAATTCAAAGCTTAAGACAGCAAAGGGTTAAGCGGTCAAATTATTCACCGCCCACACTGCGACATCTACTCGAGTGCGCAAATTGGTTTTATTTAAAATATGTTTGACGTGAACTTTTACGGTCGACTCAGAAATGCCCAGCTCATTACCAATCATCTTATTACTGTGGCCTTTGGCAATCATTTTTACCACTTGCAGCTCACGGCTTGTTAAGTTGCTGACAATGTCATCTAAATTAGGCGTACGCAGTGCTTGGGCTAACACAGCAGCTAAGCGCGAGCTGACCACCAGCTCACCGCGTAAGGCTTTACGAATATCAAGTGCCACTTGCTCAGGCTGCATGTCTTTTAATAAGTAGCCATTTACCCCAAGCTTTAACGCATTATGGATATCATCGCCACTATCAGAGACTGTGAACATCAGTACTTTAGCCTGATGGCCTTGCTCACGAATTTGCTCAGCAGTATCTAAACCGCTAAGGCCTGGCATGTTTTGATCAAGAATCACTAAGTCCACTTGGTTTTGGGCAAGATAGCTCAATGCTTCTTCACCACTACTGACATCGGCGACTACTTGAAAGTCGGGCTCTAAGCTAAGTAGATCGGCCATACCACGTCGTAGCATGGGATGGTCATCGACCAGGAGGATTTTGGCAGGGGAGGTCGCGGTATAAACTTTCGTTGACATAGAGACTCACAAAGGTAAAAAATAAAAAGAATAATCAAATATAAACATTTAAATCGTATTACTAGAAAAAGGGTCTGTTAACACATAACTGATGAACAAAGAAGCTGTATACAACAAGGCGCCACAAGCTATCCATTAAAAAAATCTGGCGAAAAGCGTGCTTCTACCACAGTGCCTGTCGGCTCATTATTGCTGACAGTTAATTGGCCGCCCAAGCTTTTGGCGCGCTCTTGCATAATCATAAGCCCATGATGATGGGTCTGATCAAAACTACCTGATAGCCCTTTGCCATCATCGCTAATACTTAACAAGGTATCATTACTGTCTGCAATATAGCCAAAATTTACGGTCACGTTCTTCGCATTGGCATGGCGGCAGATATTAGATAAGGCCTCTCGAACAATCTGAATCACATTGACCTGCTCGCTTGCGCTTAGATTTAAGGAGATAACTTGATTGCTCACCTTGACATTAAAGCCGCCTTTTTTGGCAAATTCTTCTGCCGAATTGTGTAGTGCCTCATCGAAACTGTCATCATTAAGGCTTAGACGGAAGGTTACCAACAGGTCTCTTAGGTGCTGATAGGCAGAGGTTAATCCGTCTTTTAGCTTGCCAATAGAGTCACTTACTAACGCCAAATCTGGGCTATCACAGTGAGTGTGCTGCAGTCGCTTTTCCAAAATAGTGGTCTGTATCTTCAAGTAAGATAAAGACTGCGCTAATGAGTCATGCAACTCACGAGCGATGGTGGCGCGCTCCTCTAATAATATGATCTGATGCTCTTGTTGGCGCTGCTGTAACAAAAACATCGCCGTACTAATTAAGTTGGTTAAAGCGGTGATGGCCGGCTTGTTATTGGCAATTAATGCTTGTGTTTCTGTATCATCGATCATCGAATCAAGTTGAGCTATCTGTACCAAAGGAATGCGGTTCTCTGATGGGGTGGCCTGCTCAGTAGGGCGGCTTATGCCTAAAGATTTAGGGCGCACCCGTAAATCCCCAAACTGCGACTTTTGATGACGGATCAAAAAAGACTCCGTATAGAAGCTGGACTGAATCAAACAGCTATCACAGGTGGTGGTGGAGCACAAATCTCGCAGCTCACTACTGTGAATGGCAATGGCATCTTTATTGTCGATTAAATCGCCTTTGATACACAGTGTGAATTCAAGCTCTGGGATAATTTTACCAAAATCTGCAATCAGCCGGTTTAGTTCAGTAATACTCACCTGGCTGGTGGTTAAGTATTTGGCAAAGTCATACAGCAGAGACAATACTTGGTTGGCCTGCGTTAGGTGCGCGGTTTTTGATGTAATTTGTCTTTCCAAAAATTGTTTATTTTGCTCAATGGTGCTCACCATATCATTAAAAGAGCGGCCAAGCTCCTCAAACTCTTTATAACCGGTCAAGTGAACCCGAGTCTCTAGCTTACCTGAGGTAAAGGCAGCTTTGGCCTGCATCAATTTTTTGACCGGCAATAATACCTTTTTACGCAGCTCATAAATACCGCCAATCATGATAAGTATCATCAGACTCATTGAGATGAGCTGTAATAACTGCTGGCGGTTTTGCCGCTGCTCATTACGATACTGTAATTGAGACACCACCGCATCAACTTGCTGTATATATGGCAAGGACGCTTTATAAAACCCTACGCTGTCACGTGCCAATAGTAGAGGCATTAAGGTCTGTGTCCAGCCTTGATGAATGCGCTCAATTTGTCGATCGATGCGAGTGTCTTTATTGGTACGTTGGCTTTGATATTGTTGCAGTAAGCTTTGACGCCGATTCATATCGTCTATCAGCTGATTAATCTGCTGCACTGAGCTGATATCCGCAGCTCTTAGCTCAGCGCTACTTTGGTCGGCCACCAATAAAAAATTCATGCGGTAGGTGGCCATTCTAATGGAGCCAGCAGTATTAATGGCTTTGGCATCATTTTGCGCCGCCCATGCCAAAAACCCACTACTTAGGGCAGTGCCCAAAAAGAGCAAAATAATCAGTGTCGTGGCTATCCAAGAGCGAACTGCTAATGTATTAGGTATGGGCATCGTATATAACTACTTGATATATTTGAATTTAAAAAAGTTTCTGGAGCCGATCTTTTTAGATATTTTGAGTATTTCTTTGAGCCAAAAAAGATGAGAAAAAAAAGAGGTAGGCTAAATTAGCATTTACGCCCCAAGCTTTGACATACTCCTAAAGTAGTAGTTAATAAGCGCTAATGCAAGTTACCTACTTAAGTGGATACATTAAACCCTTATAACCATATTAAATTCATGATGGCTGAAGTACCTTAACTTATCGAACAACAAGCCGTGACTGTGAGTTATCAACAGTACTAAGTGAGGTAAGTATGGGTGTGAATAAAGAAGACTTAAAAGGGGGCAAGCTCATCACTGACTGGCGCCCAGAAATGGAGGATTTTTGGGAAAATGGCGGTAAACAGGTCGCCAGCCGAAACTTATGGGTGTCTATCCCAGCACTGCTATTGGCCTTTGCGGTATGGATGGTCTGGAGTGCGGTGATTGTTAACTTGCCTGAGATTGGCTTTGGCTTTGATGAGGGGCAGCTGTTTTGGCTGGCCGCTTTACCAGGATTGTCTGGGGCGACGCTGCGTATTTTTTATTCGTTTATGGTGCCTATCTTTGGTGGACGTCGCTGGACAGCCATCTCTACCGCGTCACTGCTTATTCCTGCAGTGTGGATGGGCTTCGCGGTTCAAAATCCTGATACGCCCTTTAGCGTGTTTGCCATGATTGCACTACTGTGCGGCTTTGGTGGCGCAAACTTTGCGTCCTCTATGTCAAACATCTCGTTTTTTTATCCTAAAGACAAGCAAGGCACAGCACTGGGTTTAAACGCAGGTCTGGGCAACCTAGGTGTGTCTGTGATGCAGTTTGTGGTGCCTTTGGTTATTGGGTTTGGTGTGTTTGGCGCACTTGGCGGTGCACCGCAAGTCACTGAAGCGGGCAAAACACTTTATCTGCAAAATGCAGGCTTTATCTGGGTGCCTTTTATTGCACTGGTCTCTATTGCTGCTTGGTTTTTGATGAATGATATCGCCTCGGCAAAGGCATCGTTTAAAGATCAAGCGGTTATCTTTAAGCGCAAGCACAACTGGATCATGTGTGTGCTATATATGGCCACCTTTGGCTCGTTTATTGGCTTTTCGGCCGCCTTTCCGATGCTGATTAAAAAAGGATTTCCGGATGTCAATGCGTTGCAATTTGCCTTTTTAGGCCCCTTAGTCGGTGCGTTATTCCGTCCTGTAGGTGGCTGGATTGCTGATAAATTGGGCGGCGCCCGAGTGACATTCTGGAACTACGTGGTGATGATATTAGCGGTATTTGCAGTGATGTACTTCTTACCAAGTGGCACCAGCGCCGGTAGCTTTACGGGGTATCTGATCTCATTTATGGTGCTGTTTATTACCACAGGGATTGGTAATGGCTCAACCTTCCGTATGATTCCAGTTATCTTTAGAACGGTATTAGAGCGTGAGCATCCTGATAAAGTAGGCACAGAGCCTTTGTTTGTTGAGATTCGCAAAGAGTCAGCAGCAGTGGTGGGCTTTACCTCAGCAGTAGCGGCTTATGGTGCTTTCTTTGTGCCTAAGATGTTTGGTTCAGGCTTAGGTGTCAATGGCACATTCATCGCTTTGATTGCCTATTATGTGGTTTGTATTGTCTTAACCTGGTGGTATTACAGCCGCAAAAATGCAGAGTATCCGTCATAGGGCTATATTGTAGGGCTATAATGGTAAGACACACAATGTAGTTATTTAGGACTTACGCAGGATTAGGGTTTTTAGCGATTGGGTATTATTTTCTCGCTTGCTGTACGGTAGTTCCAGAGGCTTCAAAAACAACCCCCAGTCGCTCTTTAAGGATTACATTCTGGGTTTTGCGTAAGTCCTATTATTAAAACTAAGCGGTGAAAGCGTCACTTATATAAGTGGCGCTTTTTTATTGCCCAAAGTAAAGCCGCTAACTGTCTTAAAAAAGGTTTGGTTACAAAAAAGTGGATAACTTAATCGTTACAACTTTGAGGTCATGAAAAAAATAGAGCTCAAAAAAAGAGCCATGAGCTAACCCTAAAGTGGTAGGCGATTGCCTATGTTAGATGATAGTAAGCCAGGTACGGGACAAATAGAATACAGCCTATCTAATGATATCTATTGCTCACGCACTGACAGCATTAAGGATACAGGCTGCTGCTCTGAGCTTTTTGTAATGAAGTCTTAACCTAGAGGATAGCAATATGAGCCATTTACTCGACCAGTTTCGTTTTTTTAAACGCAAAAAAGGGGAGTTCGCTGACGGTCATGGTGAAGTGCGCGATGAGTCGCGAGGATGGGAAGACGGTTACCGTAATCGCTGGCAATATGACAAAGTCGTCAGATCTACGCATGGCGTAAACTGTACTGGCTCTTGTTCTTGGAAAATCTTTGTTAAAAACGGTCTGGTGACTTGGGAGACGCAGCAAACGGATTATCCACGCACCCGTCCTGATCTGCCAAACCATGAGCCACGTGGCTGTCCTCGTGGGGCAAGCTATAGCTGGTATATGTATTCTGCTAACCGTGTTAAGTATCCAAAGGTGCGTAAGCCATTATTAAAGCTATGGCGTGCGGCCAAAGCACAGCACAAAGACCCGGTTGATGCGTGGGCGAGCATTGTTGAAGACCCAAGCAAAACGGTCGAATACAAATCAAAACGGGGTATGGGCGGTTTTATTCGCTCAAGCTGGGATGAGGTGAACGAAATCATCGCCGCCAGTAACGTCTATACCGCCAAAACCTATGGCCCTGACCGTATCATTGGTTTCTCACCGATTCCTGCGATGTCTATGGTCAGCTATGCCGCTGGTAGCCGTTATTTGTCCTTAATCGGCGGTGTGTGTCTGTCGTTTTATGATTGGTACTGCGACTTACCGCCAGCATCTCCGATGACATGGGGCGAGCAAACCGACGTACCTGAATCCGCGGACTGGTACAACTCAGATTACATTATTGCCTGGGGCTCTAACGTACCGCAGACCCGTACCCCTGACGCTCACTTCTTTACCGAAGTACGTTACAAAGGCACTAAGACGGTCTCTATCACTCCAGACTATGCTGAAATCTCAAAGCTAACTGACCTGTGGCTAAACCCAAAACAGGGTACCGATGCGGCGGTGGCTCAAGCGTTTTGTCACGTGATTATCAAAGAGTTTTATCTCAAGCAGCCAAGCGATTATTTCATTGATTACGCCAAGCGTTACACCGACATGCCAATTTTGGTCATGTTAGAAGAAGATGATAATGGTGGTCGTCGTCCGGGTCGTTACCTACGTGCCTCAGATTTGGTCGATGACTTAGGTGAGGAGAATAACCCTGAGTGGAAAACCATTGGTATTAATAATGATGGTGAATTGGTATCGCCGCTAGGCTCTATCGGCTACCGCTGGGGCGAAAAAGGCAAATGGAACCTTGAGCAAAAAAGCGGCTCAACTGGTAAAGACATCGACTTAACCTTAAGTCTGAAATCCGATGCTGGCGAGCAAGAGGTTTGTGACGTTGCTTTTGATTACTTTGGTCATACCGAGCATCCTTACTTTAATGCCGTGGCGGGTGATGCGCTGCAAGTCAAACGTGTGCCTTGCAAAACCGTCACTTTAGCGGATGGCAGCACTGTTAAAGTGACCACTGTATTTGACTTAACGGTTGCGAACCTAGGCGTTGATAACGGTCTGGGCGGCGAGCATGTGACTGATGATTATAACGACGCTACCGTACCTGGCACGCCAGCTTGGCAAGAGGTTATCACTGGTTTATCTCGTGAAAAAGTGATCCAAGTGGGCCGTGAGTTTGCCGAAAACGCACACAAAACTCATGGTAAATCGATGATTATCATCGGTGCTGGTATGAACCACTGGTATCACCTAGATATGAACTACCGCGGCGTGATTAACATGTTGATGCTGTGCGGCTGTATCGGTAAATCAGGCGGCGGCTGGGCACACTATGTGGGTCAAGAAAAACTACGCCCACAAACGGGCTGGTTGCCACTGGCGTTCGCCCTAGATTGGCACCGTCCGCCACGTCACATGAACGGCACAAGCTTTTTCTACAACCACAGCTCACAGTGGCGCCATGAGACCGTGTCGGCACACGAGATTTTATCGCCTAGAGTAAATAAGAAGTTCTTCCCAGAGCACATGCTCGATTACAACATTCAAGCCGAACGCGCCGGCTGGCTGCCATCGGCACCTCAGCTGAACCGCAACCCGTTATCTATTGCAGCTGCGGCCAAAGCACAAGGTAAAGATATCGAAGAGTATGTGGTGGATTCATTGCACGACAACAGCTTACGCTTTGCTTGTGAGTCACCTGATAACCCACAAAACTTCCCACGCAATATGTTTATCTGGCGCTCAAACCTTTTAGGCTCATCTGGTAAAGGCCATGAGTACATGCTGGAATACTTCTTAGGCACCAAAAACGGCCTAATGAGTGAAGAGAACTTGCCAGATGGCCTGCGTCCAAAAGAGGTGGATTATGTCGAAGAGGGCGCCAAAGGTAAGCTTGACTTGGTAGTGACGCTCGATTTCCGTATGTCATCAACTTGCCTGTATTCAGACATCGTACTGCCAACGGCAACTTGGTATGAAAAAGATGACATGAACACCTCAGACATGCATCCATTTATTCATCCATTAACCGCAGCCACTGACCCCGCTTGGGAATCAAAAACCGACTGGGAAATCTACAAAGGTATTGCCAAAGCCTTCTCAGCGGTATCCGTAGGTCACTTAGGGGTTGAGACGGATGTGGTGACCTTGCCCATGCAGCACGATAGCTCAGGTGAGTTGGCACAGCCCTTTGGTGGTACCGACTGGAAAACCGCTGGCGAGCGACCAGTACCGGGTAAAAACTGCCCCATGATTAAAGTGGTTGAGCGTGATTATCCCAATACTTATGCCAAATATACCTCATTGGGCCCTGCACTTGAGAAACTGGGTAACGGCTCAAAAGGCCTCAACTGGGATATGACCAAAGCAGTCAAAGACTTAGGCGATTTAAACCATCGTGTGACCACACCGGGTGTGTCAGAGGGTCGTCCACAAATCTTTACCGCTATTGATGCCTCAGAGACCATCTTGATGCTGGCACCTGAGACCAATGGTGAGGTCGCGGTGAAAGGCTGGAAGGCGCTAGAGGCATTTACTGGCCGTGAGCATGCCCACTTAGCAGCATCAAGTGAGCACGAGAAAATCCGCTTTAGAGACATTGTGGCCCAGCCACGTAAGATTATCTCAAGCCCAACCTGGTCAGGTCTTGAGTCTGAATCGGTCAGTTATAACGCTGGTTACACCAACGTTCATGAGCTGATTCCTTGGCGTACCATTACTGGCCGTCAGCAGTTTTATCAAGATCACCCTTGGATGCAGGCGTTCGGTGAGCAGATGCAGCAGTATCGTCCGCCGATTGATACCAAGACCACGGATATCATGAAAGACGCTAAGCCAAATGGTAACAAAGAGATTGTACTGAACTTCTTAACCCCGCACCAAAAATGGGGTATCCACAGTACGTACTCTGAAAACTTACTAATGCTCACGCTTAGCCGTGGTGGTCCGATTGTTTGGTTATCAGAAAATGATGCCAAGTCAGCCGGTATTGAAGATAACGACTGGATTGAAGTGTTTAACGTCAACGGTGCAATTACTGCCCGTGCCGTGGTCAGTCAACGTGTCAAAGACGGCATGACCATGATGTATCACGCGCAAGAAAAACTAGTCAATATCCCAGGCTCTGAGCAGACCGGTACCCGAGGCGGTATCCACAACTCAGTGACCCGTACCATCTTAAAGCCAACACACATGATTGGTAGCTACGCGCAGCAATCATACGGCTTTAACTACTACGGTACGGTCGGCTGTAACCGTGATGAATTTGTGGTGGTGCGTAAGATGTCGAAGATTGATTGGCTAGAAGACAAGCCAGATGACTCATTACCACAGCCATTACCAACCACTTTAGAAGGTTAAGACAACCTTAAACATGTTAATTTGGAGCACACACCCATGAAAATCAGATCACAAGTAGGCATGGTGCTTAACCTCGATAAATGTATCGGTTGTCACACCTGCTCAGTTACCTGTAAAAACGTTTGGACCAGCCGTGAAGGTATGGAATACGCTTGGTTTAACAACGTAGAGTCAAAGCCGGGTATCGGTTATCCCAAAGAGTGGGAAAATCAAAACAAATGGAATGGCGGCTGGATTCGTAATGCCAATGGCACAATTAATCCGCGTATCGGTGGTAAATTCAGAGTGTTAGCGAACATCTTCGCTAACCCTGATTTGCCAGAGATTGATGACTATTACGAGCCGTTTGATTTTGATTATCAGCACTTACAAACCGCACCGATTAGTAATCATCAGCCGATTGCGCGTCCTCGCTCTGCCATTACCGGTAAGCGGATGCAAAAAATCGAATGGGGTCCTAACTGGGAAGAAATTTTAGGCTCAGAGTTTGAAAAGCGTCGCCGTGATAAAAACTTCGATAACGTGCAAGCAGACATCTATGGCGAGTACGAAAACACCTTCATGATGTATTTGCCGCGTCTGTGTGAGCACTGCTTAAACCCAACTTGCGTGGCGTCATGCCCAAGTGGGGCGATTTATAAGCGTGAAGAAGACGGTATTGTACTCATTGACCAAGACAAATGCCGCGGCTGGCGTATGTGTATCTCAGGCTGCCCTTATAAAAAGATTTACTACAACTGGAAATCAGGTAAATCTGAAAAATGTATCTTCTGTTATCCACGTATCGAAGCGGGCATGCCAACCGTGTGTTCTGAAACCTGTGTGGGCCGTATTCGCTACCTTGGCGTGCTTTTATATGATGCTGATAAGATTGCAGAAGCTGCGAGTACCCCAAATGAGCAAGACTTATACCAAGCACAGCTGGATGTATTCTTAGATCCAAACGATCCAGAAGTCATCGCTCAAGCATTAAAAGATGGCGTACCTCAATCTGTGATTGATGCGGCTCAAAAATCACCGGTTTACAAACTGGCGATGGACTGGAAACTGGCACTGCCATTACACCCTGAGTACCGTACGCTACCTATGGTGTGGTATGTACCGCCTTTATCACCGATTCAAAATGCAGCAGAAGCGGGCAAAGTGGGCATGGACGGTCTGATTCCAGATGTGGACAGCTTACGTATTCCACTGCGTTATTTGGCCAACATGCTAACCGCTGGTGATGAAGAGCCTGTCCGCATGGCACTAAAACGCCTACTTGCAATGCGCAGCTACAAGCGTATGCAATTGGTAGAGAAGCAAGAAGTACAAAGCATCCTAGATGACGTGGGCTTAACCAAATTGCAGGTGGAAGAGATGTACCGCTATCTAGCGATTGCTAACTATGAGGACCGTTTTGTCATTCCAACGGCGCATAGAGAAGAGGCGATGAGTGATGCCTTCGCCGAGCGTAATGGTTGCGGCTTTACCTTTGGTGAAGGCTGCTCAGGCAGCAGCGACACCAGCATGTTCGGTCAGAAAAAGGCAACCCGCCGTGACTTTATTGACACCGTTCAAAAGTGGGAGGTGTAACATGGCAGACGTTATCCAAAATACAGCTTTTGAGACCGATGTTGCTCAAGATGCACAAGCGATGCCAACCATTGCAGACTCTGATATGAAGATTTTAAAAGTATTAAGCCTGCTGATTGATTATCCGGCCAATGAGCTGTTTGAAGGTGACACGCTGGCACTGTCAAAAGACATTGTTAGCACCTCGCCGCTTATTAGCCCAGAGGTGCGTGCTCAGATTGCAGCACTGATAGATGAGCTAATTGAGATGGGATCACTAGAAGCGCAAGCGCAATACGATGGTTTGTTTGAGCGTGGTCGTTCACTATCATTATGGCTGTTTGAGCATGTACATGGCGAATCACGTGACCGTGGGCAGGCTATGGTTGACTTGATGGGTCAATATGAAGACGCTGGCTTTGAGATTGATCAAAAAGAGCTGCCTGATTATCTGCCGATGTATTTAGAGTTTTTGGCGTATCAAGCAGCAGTGACCGGTGATGAAATCAAAATCCGTATGGATATTGCAGATGTCAGTCACATCATTGCGCTACTGGCCGCCAGACTCAAAGATAGAGACAGCTTGTACGAAGGCTGCTTTAATGCGCTGTTACAAATTGCTGGTAAGCCACTGGATGCGGTTGATGCATTAGGGGAGCAAGTGCAACAAGAGCAGCGTGACGATACTTTTGAAGCGCTGGATCAAGAGTGGGAAGAAGAAGTGGTTGATTTCTTAGGGGCGCAGCAAGAAGAGCGCTGCCCCTCAAGCTCACAAAACCTTGCCAAAGGTATTGCGATAGACCGAAGTGTCATGCCGCCAAAACAAGTCGATGCCCCTGTGCATTGGGTGGATTTCGATACGTCGAAACCTGTTAAACAGCCTTAAGGAGAGAGTCTCGTGAATATTGCAGATCCTGGTGTACAGTCTTTGGCCAACTTAAACTGGCTACAAATTTTCTTATTTGGTATCTACCCCTACATTGCATTAGTGGTTGCCATCCTTGGTACTTGGGCGCGTTTTGATTTGTCACAGTACTCATGGAAGACCGGCTCTTCACAAATGCTGCGCAAAAAGAACATGCGCCTTGCCAGCAATTTATTCCACGTGGGTATTATTGTTGTCCTGCTGGGTCACTTGGTTGGTATGTTAACGCCTCACTTTATTTATGAGCCATTTATCAGCGCTGCACACAAGCAAATCCTAGCGGTGGTGGTCGGTGGTATTGCAGGGGTAGTGTGCTGGATTGGTATGGTGATGTTGATGGTACGCCGCTTTACCGATGATCGTATCTCGCATACCTCATCTTTTAGCGACAAATTGGTATTGATATTGCTATTTATCCAGCTCAACTTAGGTCTGATATCTATCTTTACTTCCATGCATCATCTTGATGGGTTAACCATGATGAATCTTGCTGGCTGGGCACAAGATATTACGATCTTAAGACCTTGGCATGCGGCCGCTCGTATCGAACAAGCCGATCTGATTTATCAGCTGCATATGGCGCTAGGCATTACCCTGATTATGATTTTCCCATTCACACGTTTGATTCATATCATCAGTGCGCCAGTGTGGTATTTGGGTCGCCGCTATCAGATTGTGAGACAAAAAACCTCTCAGTAGGAATTTATCACAATTGCTATACAACAAAGGGTTGGTCCGGTAAAATCATAAGATTCATTTAAAATGAATCTTATGATAGAATAGCGCCCTGCAGTGATGAGCAAGGCTATTTTATTCGCTGCTTTATATTCTTTTACCCACCAACCCGTGCTCAATGCCGAGTTGCATACCCTACTGATTAAGGAAATCACAATGGCATCACCCAAAACATTACAAGTCGTAAAAGCAACCGTTCCTGTGCTTGAAACTCATGGCACCCAGATTACTACGGTCTTTTATCAAAATATGTTTGCTGAGCACCCTGAGCTTTTGGATATTTTTAATGAAACCAACCAAAAGCTAGGACGCCAGCAAAGCGCTCTTGCGACTACAGTTTTGGCCGCAGCCAAGCATTTAGAGCAGTTAGAAGTATTATTACCGCAAGTGATGCAAATTGGTCATAAGCACCGCGCGTTACAGATTAAGCCTGAACATTATCCTATCGTTGGTAAACATTTATTGGGCGCCATCAAGGAAGTACTGGGTGATGCCGCCACAGACGAGATTATCGAGGCTTGGGCAGAGGCGTATGCTGAGATTGCAGAGGTGTTTATCAAGGTAGAACAAAGCATGTACGAGCAGGCCATGTGGCCAGGCTTTGCGCCCTTTAAAGTGGTGGACAAACAAATCACCGGCACAGACATCGCCGCCTTCACGGTACAGCCTGAAGACAGCAGCCTAGATATCCGTGCATTGCCATTAACAGCAGGTCAGTACATTACTGTAAAAACCGACCCACAAGACAGTGACCATATTGCCTTAAGACATTATTCACTGTATTCAGTCGATAGCAGCGACGGTATTAAATTTGCGGTACGCCGTGACAACCGTAATGCTCATCGCGGCTTGGTGTCTAACTACTTGCATGATCATGTGGAAGTCGGCGATACCATCTTACTATCTGCACCGGCAGGGGATTTTGAATTAAATAAACCTCTTATTGAACAAAATGAGGTGCCCTTGGTATTAATCAGTGCGGGCGTGGGCATTACACCAGTACTGGCTATGCTTGAGGCGCAAGTAAAAGCCAATCCTAGTCGCCCTATCATCTGGGCTTATGCGTGCCAAAACCCAGAGTTTCAAGCCTTTGATACCCGCGTAGCGCAGCTACTAGGCCAAGCACAAAATGTACAACAGCACACCTTCTACTTTGAGCAAGGTCAACTATTAGATGAAAGCTGGCTAAAAACCCTACCTAATCCTGCCGATGTCTATGTGTGCGGCTCTATGGTCTTTATGGACAGCATGATTGAAGGGTTAATGGCATTGGAGCACAGCGGCGATAACATCCACTATGAGCCCTTTGGTCCAAAAATGAGCCTAAGCGTGGGCTAGACGCCTTCAATGAAATTAAATCACGCTGTTCATCTGTAGCAGCAGCTCTATAAAGCTTGCCGATATTAAGATTAAGGCAGCTTTATAGAGACATATGACTCAATGGAGTACACCATGACAGCAATGACTTACGACCCTAGACAAGCGGCTGATGACAATATTCGCATTATGCCCACCTTAGATGACTTAAAAAAGCCGCACTCTGACCAAGAGTTTATCCAAAAAGCACTGGCAGAGGAGCGTAGCAATCATCAAAATCTGATTGCCTCAAGTCGTGAAGAATTGCCAACAGTGCGTGTCAATGGTGTGGTAATTGACAAACAAGCCATCGCTCAAGAGCTACAGTATCATCCGGCACCCACCAAAGAGGATGCACTATTTTTGGCCACTCAAGCTTTGGTGGTGCGTGAGTTGTTAAAAAATGCCGTAATAGAGGATACTCAGCTGGGTCAAGCCGCTTGGGAGGCCAATGAAGAGCAGGCCATCTCAGATTTAATTGATAAAAACGTAACAGCCAGCACGCCTGATGGTGACACGTGCGAGCGCTATTACGAACAAAATAAAGCCGATTATAAAACCGCGCCCATTATGTCAGTACGTCATATCTTACTGGCGAGCTTACCTGAGGATGGGGAAGAGCGTTTGGCGCTTAAAAAACAAGCATATGAGCTTATTGAGCAGATTAGTAACAGTACCAATGCTGATGCAGAGTTTATTGAGCTGGCGCGTCAGTATTCAGCTTGCCCCTCAAAAGAGCAAGGCGGTGAGCTGGGCGTGTTAACCCAAGGTCAAACTGTACCTGAGTTTGAATCGGTCGTCTTCTCAATGGATGAGGGGTTAGCGCCCAGTCCGGTCGAGACCCGCTATGGATTTCATATCGTACAGGTGCTTGATAAACAGCCTAGTGTTCAGCTGGATTACTTGCAAGCCAAACCTGCTATCGCGAATAAGCTTGCACAGCAGGCTTTCCATCATGGGCTATGTGATTACTTATATACCTTGGCTGAGCAAGCAGAGATTGATGGTATTCAAATGGAGCTGGCTCAAGAGAATATTTTCCGCGGTTAGATAGGCTAGGCTGTAAGGTCAAAGTCAAAGTCAAAGTCAAAGTTACTAAGTGTATAAGGATGTATTATGAAACGTACGAATCAGCTTCAGCCTTTGTCACGAGAGCATCATTTAGGTCTGGTGCTCTCTCGCCGTGCTAAGGTATGTGCCAATGATGTTGAGGACATTGCCAAACACTGGACAGCTTTGACGGACTATATTAACCAAAATATGACCAATCACTTTAAGGTTGAAGATGATCTTATATTGACCAAGCTAGAGGGTTATAGAGCCAGCCATCCTCAAGTGGCACAGGTCATTGATAAAATAGCTGAGCAGCATCAAAAGCTGTATCAGCTTATTGGCTTGCCTAGCCTGAGTGCCGCTCAAGTTCAAGAGCTTGCCAACGCTTTGTATGACCATATTCGTTTTGAGGAGCGTGAGCTGTTTCCACTGGCTCAACACGTGTTGTCCGAGCAAGAGCTGGATGCTATTTATGATGCCAGCTCTAAAAATGTCAAACGTGAAAAAGAAAATCGATAAGCCATTACCTCGACAGGAAGTCATCACTTTTGTCTGTATGTACAATCGTAAGGAGATAACATGAGCCCTATAGTCATTCCCAGTCACTGGAGAGTCAAGCGCTCCACACCATTCTTCACCAAAGACAATATCCCTCCTGCATTACTGACCCACCACAATACAGCTGCAGGTATTTATGGTCAGATTTGCGTCATGCAAGGCACGGTTACCTTTTTTGGCTTTGCTGATGAAGCTGCCACTGAGCCTGAGAAAAAAATTGTGATTCAGGCCGGCCAGTTTGCAGTCAGTCCACCACAGTATTGGCACCGGGTTGAGCTAAGTGACGATGCTCAATTTAATATTAATTTTTGGTCCGAAAAAGAGCATGAAGGCAGCAAGCTTATGCAGCAGTCAAAAGTACACAATCAGCCCATCGCAGATTTATTCGATGAGGTTGTGAAGGATGCACCCAAAAAATAATACCAAATCTAAAAATTAACATAGCAAGGATGACGAGTGAAAAGATGACGAGTGAAAACTGTACACTTAGTACGGTAAACGAGTTTGACAACGCTAGGTTGTTTTTTAGAAAAGGTATCAGCCATAAGCCATAAGGTATAAGCCATAAACAAGGCGGTGACATGCTGATTGAAGAACGCACTAGGGGGTTAATATCAGCAGGCTTATTTAGTCGCGACATTGATTAAATGGGCATGATTTTATATGCTGAGCGAACCTTGTACTTTTGTTGATTTAATCCCTAAGGAGACCAAAATGACGGCGACTATATTTCATAACCCAAAGTGCAGCACTTCGCGCAATGCTTTGGCCATTATGCAAGCATCAGGTGAGACACCTGAGGTGATCGAGTATTTAAACACACCCCCAAGCCGTGAGTATTTGGTTAATTTGCTAAATCAGATGCACATGGCACCGCGTGAGCTGATGCGCAGCAAAGAAGCGGTGTTTACTGAATTGGACTTAGATAATCCTGAGGTGTCAGATGATCAACTCATCGATGCCATGATTAGCCACCCAATTTTAATCAATCGACCGATTGTGGTGACAGACAAGGGCGCTGTGTTATGCCGTCCCTTAGAGCGGGTATTTGAGGTTTTAGCCACTCCTGTAGAGACATTTACTAAAGAAAATGGCGAGATTATTACCTACCCCGCGCTGTAGCTGAAGCCAACTAAAAGCCAGCTCAATGGGTTGATTTTGGCCGCTGGAGCGCCTGATCTGTTTTGATTGTAGATACGCCCTGAGCCTTACGGTTCAGGGCTTTTTTTTAAGGAGTATGCCGGTATATTACGCTTTTAGGAAAAAATGTAACGGCCATTAAAATATATTGTTGAGTAAAAAAACTAGGCATATAATAATTGCAAATCGTAAGTATTAATATTTACAATATCTTAACTTGTTTGGATATAGCCCATGGATAAAGCCATGCTCGCCACCGATGCAGATGCCTCTGAGTCTGCTAACAGCTATCCTACCTCATCTTACTCACTTATCGATCTTGCAAAAAATCAAATCGCTTTGATAGAAGCCATTGTCGAAAATCCTCGCTTTGGAGGGTTAGATGCTGTGGTCAGTCAGCGCCTAAAAGACTTAGGGTTTTTGCCCAATACGCCGATACGTATTGTCGCTAAAGGTTTATTTGGTAAGCCGCCTTATGCAGTGCAATTAGGCTCAGGCGTGCAATTTAGCTTGCGTCTTGATGAGTTACAAAAAATTCGCTGCAAGGCGTTATAGCCCCAGATACCTGTCCCCATTTTTGTAGGCTTTTTTTACCGATAAGTGACTCCCCGTATGTCAACATCCTCTTTAGCCAGTGCCGCCACTGAGGGCAGCATAGCCCCCATTACTATCGCGCTGGTCGGCGCCCCAAATTGTGGCAAAACCGCTTTGTTCAATGTTTTGACCGGCTCAAAAGCCAAAGTGGCTAACTATTCAGGTGTTACGGTCGATAAGCGCTCAGCGCCTTTTATTAATCAAAGCCAGGTCAGGATTTTGGATTTGCCAGGCACTTATAGCCTAGCAACCACAAGTCCCGATGAAGAGGTCACTCGAAAGGTCTTGATGGGTGAGATGCCCAGTGAGTCTATCCCCGATGCCATCTTGGTGGTTGCTGATGCCACCAACTTACGGATGTCGTTAAGGATGATTCTTGAGCTAAAAAGCTTGGGTCTACCGATGATGGTGGCATTAAACCTAAATGATGTGGCAGTCAGCCGCGGTATGGTTGTCAATGAAGACAAACTCTCTGAGCAGCTTGGGGTACCTGTGGTAAAAACGGTGGCTATCAAGCGCCGCGCTAATGATGCTTTATTGTCATTAATTAAAGAGTTCTCGCAGCGCCAACACCGCCACATAAGGCCAGTACGCTTCGCCCAAGATGTACCCGATCCACAGCAGCTGTATCAACGCGCTGATGAGATAATCAGCCAAACCGTTTCTACACCGCACAGATTGCCTAAGTGGCATGAGCGTTTAGATTATTGGGTGCTGCATCCTGTGGCGGGGGTGGTTATATTGCTAAGTATATTGTTTGTGATTTTCCAA
The DNA here is from genome assembly GCF_003209315.1 of Psychrobacter sp. YP14. Classification (NCBI taxonomy): domain Bacteria; kingdom Pseudomonadati; phylum Pseudomonadota; class Gammaproteobacteria; order Moraxellales; family Moraxellaceae; genus Psychrobacter; species Psychrobacter sp. YP14. The sequence goes on from NZ_CP029789.1 coordinate 834,757, forward strand.
GCCATCTATGCTTGGGCCGCCCCTATGATGGATGGGCTAGAGCTGTTGGTAAATGGCTTTGGGACGATGATAGCCAGTTACTTACCTGAGGGTATCTTAAAAAGTCTACTGGTAGACGGTATTATTGCTGGGGTTGGCAGTGTGGTGGTGTTTGTGCCTCAGATTGCCTTACTGTTTTTATTCTTGTTAATTTTGGAAGATTCGGGCTATCTGCCGCGCGCCGCCTTTTTATTAGATACGTTATTGTCCAAAGTAGGGCTGTCAGGCCGCTCTTTTATCCCGCTATTATCTGGGTTTGCTTGTGCTGTACCGGCTGTTATGTCGACCCGTACCATTCCAAACCCTAAAGAGCGCTTTGTGTCCATAGCGGTATTGCCTATGCTCACTTGCTCGGCGAGGTTACCTATTTACGCATTGATCATAGCTGCGGTGATACCCAATAAGAGCGTGTTTGGGCTTTTTAATTTGCAAGGGATGACCTTATTTGTGTTATATACCGCAGGTATTGTGTCCGCCTTATTCATCTCTTGGCTAATGACCCGAGTGGGACGCAGTAAAAGCGATGCAGCCAGCTTTCCGTTATTGATGGAGCTGCCCACTTATCGTATGCCCAATGTCAAGCATATTGCCACTGAGCTGTGGAGCAAGGTTAAGGCCTTTTTGGTACGGGCAGGGACCGTGATCTTTGCATTAAGCGTGCTGCTATGGGCCTTGGTGAGCTTTCCCTCAGCACCAATAGGCAGTACAGATCCAGCCATTAACCACAGTTTTGCCGGCATGCTTGGCCATGTTATTGAGCCAGTTTTTAGCTCCATCGGCTTTACTTGGCAGATGTGCATTGCCATGATTCCGGGTCTGGCCGCCCGCGAGGTGGTGGTGGCGGCGCTAGGTACTGTATATGCTGTGGGCAATGTCGGTGAAGAAGCGGTGAGCCATACTCTAATGCCGATTATCCATAATCAGTGGGGATTGGCCACAGCGTTCTCCTTTTTGGCCTTTTATATTTATGCCCCCATGTGTCTGGCAACGTTGACCGTGATTCGCAGAGAAACCAAATCTTTGCCGCAGACCTTAGCCATTACTGGCTATTTGTTTGCCTTAGCCTATGTGATGGCGTGGATAACGTACCAAGTTGCAGGTTTTATTTTTGGTCTATAAATTATTGGAGTAATAAGCGATGTCTCATGTTATCGAATATGGTCTGGTGTTTATTATTATCGCCTTGGCTTTATATTATGTGTGGACTAGAGTATTGTTCAAAAAATCAAGCAGCTGTGCCTCTGGCTGCGGAAAGTGTGGCTCATAGCACGCCAAGCTTTCGCCTTATTTTTGATAAGGTTATAATCCATCCGTGATTCGTATTCGCTTGGGGTCACTTGAGCCTTGCTGCTTGATGGCGATATGCTTGATTTATTTAATATTTACCCTGATGCTGCTTAAGCCTTCTATACTGGCCACCAACGTATCCCCTGTTACCACGGGCCCAACACCAGCTGGCGTACCGGTCATGATTAAGTCGCCTGGTTTTAACTCAAACAGCTGTGATAAACGAGAAATCACCTCAGAGACACTCCAGATTAAGTGAGTCAAGTCGCTATCTTGTCGCGTCTCGCCATTGACGGTCAGCTTAATATTACCGGCATTTATTTCACCCAAATCAGCGATAGGGGTCAGCTCACCAATGGGGGCTGAATAATCAAAAGCCTTGCCAATCTCCCAAGGGCGGCCTTGCTCACGCATGGTGGCTTGCAAGTCACGGCGGGTCATATCTAGTCCTACGCCATAGCCAAAAATACTAGAGGCAGCTTGTGCCACTGAGATGTCCTTTACAGGCTTGCCTATTGCTACCACAAGCTCAGTTTCGTAATGATAGTTTTCGGTCAATGGCGGATAAGGGATATCCACGCTACCATTGGCAGGCACTGCCACCACCGCATCAACATCGCCCGGCTTACAGAAAAAAAATGGTGGCTCACGATCAGGGTCTGAACCCATCTCTATCGCGTGAGCGGCGTAGTTGCGGCCGACACAATATACCCGGCGTACTGGGAATTTATCTTGAACGCCCTTGACATCTAATGCTGCAGGCAAGCTGGGGTTAAAAACATAGGTCATAGCACAGTCCTTTTATAAGTGGGCCAAATGACCTATATTAAGGCACATTTAAACCAATTTATACCGCATATTATAGTAAAAATAAGGACATGCTATGCTAACGCACACCACCAGTCAATTAAAACCACAAGCGCTCATCTTGCTGGCGCGCCTTACTCAATGAGTTTTTAGCGCAGTAATAAACAAGGTATTCTTTGGTCTTAAGGTAGAGGTTTTATGAACAATAAGCTTGGCGTTTTGTACTCTTTTCGCCGCTGTCCTTATGCAATGCGGGCGCGGCTTGGGCTGTTATTTGCCGGTGTGTCAGTTGATTTGCGTGAGGTGGTGTTAAAAAATAAGCCACCGCAAATGCTTGCCATCAGCCCCAAAGGCACGGTGCCTGTTTTGCAGTTAGCAGATGGGACAGTGATTGAAGAGAGCCGTGATATTATGCTGTGGGCACTTAACCAAAATGACCCTCAATGTTTACTGGATAACACAGTAGGCGCTCAAGCTAAGGCTTTAATTGATCGAAATGATACTGAGTTTAAATATTGGCTTGATCGCTATAAATACGCCGATCGTTATCCTGACATGAGCCAAGAGGCTTATAGGCAAAAGGGCGAGCAGTTTTTGCGCACCCTAGAAGCCTTGTTAACTCAGCACCCTTATCTTTTTGGCGAGCGCATCGGTGTGGCGGATATTGCCATTATGCCGTTCGTGCGTCAGTTCGCTCATGTTGATCGTGCACTGTTTTATCGCCTGCCTTATGTACATGTGCAGCGCTGGCTTCGGCATTGGCTTGAGCATCCACTATTTTTGCAGGCCATGACGAAATATACACCTTGGTCTGAGGGAGATGACGTGGTGGTATTTGGCAGCTAAACCCAGCAGAGCTCATTAAAGCGCATTACTTTGCTTGGCAAGATCCGCTTTAAGCGATTAATGCCCCAAGATTTTAGATAAAAATAACTGGGCGCGATCGCTACGTGCCCCTTCAAAAAACTCATCTTTACTGCAGTTCTCCACGATGTGTCCCTCATCCATAAAGATGATACGGTTGGCAACTTGGCTGGCAAACCCCATTTCATGAGTCACACACATCATGGTCATGCCCTCTTTTGCAAGCTCTACCATAACATCTAACACTTCTTGAATCATTTCAGGATCCAGTGCTGAGGTAGGCTCGTCGAATAACATACATACCGGGTCCATTGCCAAAGCGCGGGCAATGGCAACACGTTGCTGCTGCCCGCCTGACAGTTCGGCGGGGTATTTTTTGGCTTGAGCCGATAGCCCCACACGGTCAAGATAAGCCATGGCTTTTTGCTGGGCCACACTGTCACTGCGCCCCAAGACTTTGATTTGTGCCACAGTCAAATTATCAATGATTGAAAGATGCGGAAATAGCTCAAAATGCTGAAACACCATGCCCACTCGGCTACGTAGCTTTGGCAAATCAGTTTTTGAATCACCCACGGCTATGCCATTGACGAAAATCTTACCCTTTTGAAACGGCTCTAGCGCATTTACCGTTTTGATCAAAGTGGACTTACCACTGCCAGAGGGCCCACAGACCACCACCACATCGCCACGATGCACGTGTGCGGTACAGTCAGTTAGTACCTGAAAGTCACCATACCATTTACTGACATTAGACATTTCAATTACCATCTCATCGCTGGCATGTCCTGTATCGGTGACCAATCCGCCAAAATCATTGATATAGGAATTGGGGCGGTCAGTAGGCATAGAGTCGGAGGTTAAAGGTGGGGTAGGGCTGTCAGGTTTTGTCTCAAATTTATTCATAATGGTATCCGTTATTATAGCTCTTAATATGAAGCAAACGCGCATGAAGCTTAAAATCGCATGGATTTTTGCAGGCGCTGAACCCCAATAGAGGCAATCAAACTAATGATGAAATACACAGTGCCGGCGCCTAAGATGTAAGGGGTTAAATATCCCATTAGCTCACCGCGTACGTAAGCTGATCGGAAAAAGTCACTCAATCCAATTGCAAATACTAAAGTGGTATCTTGGAATAAAATAATACACTGCTGCAAAATAAGCGGGGTCATTTTGCGAAAGGCTTGTGGCAAGATAATCAATCGCATGGTCTGAGCATACGTCATCCCTAAAGCTTTGGCTGCATTGACCTGTGCGCTACCAATGGATTGGATGCCCGCCCTGACTACTTCTGAGAAATAAGCGGCTTCAAACACCATAAAGGCCACCACACAGGAGGTGAAGGCAGTATCAAAAGTAATATAGCTACCGGTTAAGCCGTTATAAATCATCGGTACAGCAAAATAGAACCACAGTAGGATTAGCAGCAGCGGCACTGATCGAAAGAAGTTCACATATAGCTTGGCGGGTAGCTCAAGGGCTTTAATGCCTGATAAGCGCATCATGGCTAATACGGTACCCAGTGCCATACCGCCTACTATCGCTAGTAGTAGTACTTTGAGGGTGACAATCATGCCACTGATTAGGCTTGGATATGCGGTGGTTAACTCGGTGACAAATGCACTCATTTTTTACCTCCTGCAATTAGCCCTGGGACACGAAGTTTTTGTTCAATAAGACCCATGATACCTATGAGCGATAGGTTAAATAGTAGATAGATAATGGTGGCGTAGGTATAGATTTCGATGTTGTTTTGGGTGTACTCACTGATGGTTTTGGTTTGACTAATAAGCTCCATCACCCCGACCAAAGAAGCAATAGAGGCATTTTTATAACAGTTGGTCAGCTCTGAGCTTAGTGGGGGTAGGATGACTCTAAATGCTTGTGGCAACAACACTTGTCGATAAGCCTGAGCGGTGCTAAAGCCCAAAGCATAGGCGGCATTGTGTTGGCCCTCAGGTAAGGATTGAATACCGGTTCGAACCTGCTCGGTAATACGCGCGGCAGTAAATAGGCCAAGCCCAATACTGGCAGAAATCATGGCTGACATATTAGGAGACAGGCCTTTATACCACCACTCTTGCAGGACAGGCGTTAGCCAGCCTGGGGCAACATAGAACCAAAAGAACAGTTGTACCAATAAAGGGATATTACGAAAAAAGGTCACATACATGGTGCCAATCGTACGCGCTGTTTTGCTGGGTAGCGTGCGCATAATCCCCAAGACTGTACCAATAGCCAATGCCAGTATCCAAGCAATGGTACCAATAAGCAGTAGCCAGCCGAGCCCTGATAATATCCAATACAAATAGATACCATCACCAATGCCGGTTGACTCAAAAAGCACCCCCCAATTCCAACTGTAATTCATCTGTATTCCCTTATTCTTAGCACCACTTATATCCCTAAATGGCCTATTAAAAAAGCAACATGCCCATACCTTGCCAAAGAATGAAAAGTATGGGCACAGTTTAGCTAATATTCAAAGCGACAATATGAGTTGTGGCTTATTGGGCAGGAGCCGCCATAGGCTGTGCACCATCATGTGGATTGGCAATAAGTGCTTTAAGATTGTCTGACATCTCAAAGTTCATATTTACGTTCTTAGGTGGAATAGGATTCATGAACCATTTGTTATAAATATCATTAATCTCACCTGACGCATAAACATTTTTTAATGCCTCATCCACAATCGCTTTGAACTGTGGGTCATCTTTGCGCATCATACAGCCATAGATTTCAAATGACTGCGGGGTACCAACGATTTGCCACTCTTCTGGATGAGCAGACTTGGCTTTTTCACCTGCTAGAAGCACATCATCCATCATAAAGGCATCTGCACGGCCTTTTTCTAACATTAAGAAAGCTTCGCCATGGTCTTTCGCTGAGATGATCTTAGCGCCGAGTTTTTTCTCATCATTATATTGACGAATATAGCGCTCAGAGGTTGTCCCTGCCGTAGTCACCAAAGTACGACCCTTTAAATCCTCAAAATCATTGATACCTGAGTCTTTTTTGGTCAATAAACGTGTGCCAATTTCAAAAAAGCCATTTGAGAAGGCAACTTGCTTTTGGCGCTCTTCATTATTGGTGGTTGAGCCACATTCAAAATCGATGGTGCCGTTTTGGACCAAAGGAATACGAGTTTGAGAGGTGATGAGGTTGTAGCGAATTTTAAGATCTGGCATGTTGAGTTTGTCTTTGACTGCATCCACAACCTTCATTTCTAAATCATGGGCATAGCCTAATGGCTGATTGGGATCATCGGCGATGTAAGAAAAAGGAATAGAGGAGTCACGAAAACCCACTACGATGGTCCCTGAGTCTTTAATTTTATTTAAAGTGGCTGAAGCATCTGCATTAGCACCATCTGTTGAGGGGGTAGCTTCAGTGGTGCTGGTGCCTTCTGCTGTGGCTGGAGCATCGGTATTGGCGGACTGATTATTATTGCACCCTGTAAGACCAAAGGCCAAAAGAGTAGCAAGTGTCAGCGTTTTGACTTTGTAATGCATAATATGTTCCTTTATTTAATGTGAATGAGAGCAACTATTGACATAACCAACGTATTTTTTGAAGTACATTCAAATGGTTAGTGCCCAGCTCTTGTATCCCTACTTATATTGCAGCCTTAAAACATCAATGCGTTGGTAAATAGGCTGGCCAAAATTACCAATAGTTTGTTGAAACACCTTTAATACTTAATTAACATAGTAATATAAAAGTATCACGGTTGGGAAAGTATTTTTAGAAAAATAATTTTATCTATATTAAACAATTGCTAATGCTCTACAATTCAAAAAATATAACGAACAAGCCGTTTGAGATAACGCATAATAAAAAACGCACCAAGCTATCAAGGCTCAGTGCGTTTTTTTGTTTGGGGATTTATCGGTTTAAGCGTACTTAAAGCAGCTCTTTACGCAGTTGAGCTGGTGTCTTGGGTGATAGCAAACCTGGTGCCACATCAAAGACGGTCTTGGCACCTGTTTCACCTGCTTTGTTCATTTTATAAGCAGCACGTGCATAGGCCACAAGGACGCTGGCGGTGAATTGCGGGTTGCTCTCAAGCTTTAACGAGAACTCTAGGGCCTGGTGATTGGTATCAGTTTGGGTGCCGCTAGAGCCACTGCGCATGACAAAACCACCATGGGGCATCTTGCCGTGGTCACGCTCAAAAGTTTGTTGGTCAATAAAATGCACTGTGGTGTCATAGTCCGCAAAGTAATCAGGCATGTTCACAATGGCAGTGCGGACCGTATCTTCATCAGCGCCTGCTTCTAACACCACATAGCATTCTCGGGTGTGCTTCTCCCGAGTACTGAGGATCGGCTGCTCACCACTGCGTACTTTGGCCATAGCAGACTCTGAGGGCAGGGTATATTGTACACCTGACTTAACACCTACCACACGGCGTACGGCATCTGAATGTCCTTGGCTTAGCCCTTTGCCCCAGAAGGTATAAGTTTCTCCAACTGGTAAAATGGCTTCACCGTATAAGCGGTTGATAGAAAACAATCCAGGATCCCAGCCCACAGAAAGTAGGGCTATCTTGCCAGCTTGCTTAGCAGGGGTATCTAACGATTCAAAATACTCAGGAATTTTAGCATGCGTATCAAAGCTATCTACTATGTTAAATAAAGCGGCCAGCTTTGGCCCTTGCTCAGGTAAATCTGACTTAGAACCGCCACATAAAATGAGCACGTCTATTTCATCTTTATATTGTGCAATATCATCCATAGCATATACAGGGACACTATTATCAATTAGGGTGACCGAAGCGGGATCACGACGACTAAAGATACCCACCAACGTCATATCGGGGTTTTGATTAATCGCGGCTTGGGCACCGCTGCCAAGGTTACCATAACCGGCGATGGCAACTCTGATTATTGGTTGAGTCATTATAATGAGCCTTACAATATCTTTTGGATTTAAACCAATTTGATTATAGCAGAGGCGGGAGTTGATTGGGTCAATCAGAGAGGCAGCTTTAATTTTGATATTTTTAATCAATATAGCCTAAGTTATAAGTAATAACGGGTGTCGAAGAAATAATATCTAGTATATATCGCTATAAAATAAGGGGTGATTTTAATATAGCTATAAAAAAATTGAGCGGCGCAAACGATAAGCTAAAAGTATAATAGGTGAGTTATGTCATCAATTTAATTATTGTAGAAATAAAGGCTTGCAAAAGCTAGAAAACTTGCTAAAATACACCACCTAAATAGGCGTATAGCTCAGTTGGTTAGAGCGCTACCTTGACATGGTAGAGGTCGCTAGTTCGAATCTAGTTACGCCTACCAGATTCGAAAGCCCCAATCTTTAAGATTGGGGCTTTTTTTATGCCCGTTTTATAAGGGCTGTAGCACAAAATTCCTATTTATAATGCTGATATTGCTTATATGCGCTCTAAAGAGAGCTGGTGCTGTGAGGTGTGTGAGCATGCTACCTGGCAGGAATACAATGTTAGGTAGGTATTTCTGTTGAGAGTTAAAAGCCAGACAGCGTCGGTTGTCTGGCTTTTTTTGGGAGTATAATGAAGTGTTTACTATGGAGTATTTTATTATACATAAAATACAAAAAATATTATCAATATATTTATTAGTTTAAATTTTATATGGAGCATAGGTAAATCAGGTAAAATCACAACCGATTGATTATTAACCAATAGTATAGTCTTAATTGAATGGAGAGTAAGTAGATGGAGTGGGAAAACTGGATAGCAGCGAATAAGAAACAACTAGAACATATAGCGGGCTATGAAGAGCAGTTTGTCAGAACCATCTTAGCAAAGATGCCTGAAATTGAGCCACAAGATGTTAAAGCACAGTTTCATTTTACCGACTCTAATGGTAAGAATAGATATATTGACTTTATGATTGCCAATAAAACCAAAGGTTATATGCTACCTATTGAACTAGATGGGTATTGGAAAGTTCAAAGATATTCTGAATTTGATGACATGTTAAAGCGACAGAATGATTTAGTTAAAATTTATGGTGTGTTGCTTCGATATACCAATAAGCAAATGCTTAGTCAGCCTCAGGTAATCATTGATGAGATTAGACAGACACTACATTTACAGAGTACAAATCAATTAAGTGCCAAGATAGTAGAGGAGCAAAATGCAAAGCGCTTTGAAGAGTATCAAAGTCAGCTAGCATGGTATAAAGAGCAATTGGCTGATCAAAAAACTAATGGGCAGCAGGCCGAAAACATTAAAGGGCAAAGTAGCAGTACAGAAGATACTATCACCAAAGATGATATTGTTCGACTTAAGCAAACTATAGATGCCTTACAGGCTAAGATAGAGCAGCCTGAAATTATAAAAACACCACAAGTTTCTAAGACTAAGATTACGCTTAGTAACATGATAGGGATAGGAGCTGCCTCTTTAATAGTGGTTGCATTGGGCGCGAATGCTTTTTTTAATAAGTCAGATGATACAAAAAATATAGTGACTGAGCCAATGGCATTAACAATTACCTATGACAGTAGTAATACCGATTACCCTGAAGATATGACCATTATTGATAATAATAGTGTAGATACATCAGAGTCTTTAGATGAGTCTTCTGATCAAATTGAAACACTCACAACTGCTAGTGCTGAAAATAATACTGCAACAGTCACAGGGCCTGAGGAGCATGCTGTCATAGATGCTGAAGAAACGAGTTATCAAGAGATTGAGTCTGAACCGAGCTATGAGCCCTCACCCACTACTATTCCATCTTCAAAAGCAAACCAGTATGTCGGTTCTTATGGTGTTGTATGTGGTGATGTTGTACAAGTTAAAGGCTTTAACAAAGGAACGTACTTAAATCTAGGGGATACTTATCCTAACCAAGATGCCACGATTGTTGTTTGGGATTCAGATGCCAGTAATTTTGATAATCTTGATCAATATGAGGGCCGAAGTCTTTGCGTCAAAGGTACTATAGATTCATATAAAGGTAGTCCTCAAATCAAGTTAACTTCTGTTAGTCAGTTACAGTAAGAAGGTCTGAGTAATGGGAACTGGAGTAATAGTTGTTCTTACTATCTTACTACTGGGTGTAATTTGTGAAATGGCTGAGAAGGGTGAAAAGATAATAGAGAAAGAAAAAAAAGAGGAAAGACAGCAAATACTAGAGGAAATTGAGCTTAAAAAGTTAGAAATTGAGCTTAGCTCGCTTCAGAAAGTGAATAAATTGCCTGATAGTCAATTATCAGTTTCACAGGTTATAGCGGGATGCTTAATAATATTGGTTTTAATGATTGTCATCATACTTTACTTCAAAACAGTGTATTCAATTTAGATTATAAGGATAAATTATGTATAAAAAATTAGCTGTAATATTAGCAGTGGCGATGAGTAGTACAGTAGCACAAGCTGAAGAACCTAAGATTGAAGCCTATAAAGCACCATTTCATGTTGGAAAGTCAGTGATGGCCTGTGGAAACTTAGCAGAAATTAAACATCTTTCAAATAGGCACTATCTTAATTTAGATAAGCGATACCCTAATCAAACCTTAACCGTTTTAGTTTGGGATAATGATTATCGATGGTTTGAGGAGAGATTTGGCAAAATTGACAGTCATATAGGCAGACGCTTTTGTGCTCGTGGTAAAATAGAAGAGTACAAAAATAATATCCAGATGCAGATTAAAAACCCGCAGTTTTTAAGATTAATGAGTAACTAGTGTAGCCTTATCTAAACAGCCCATCCCGAAGAGGGCGTTCAAAACTCTGTGTAACTGCCATTTAGATTAAATGCTTTTTGATGACTAAAAATATTTAGTCATCATCACATTAAGCCACTCATCATCTCGATCCTCTCTTAGGTCAGAGGTAACCCAGCAATCATACTCAAGCGTACAATCAACACGAATTTGATGCAACACCTCTAACAACCGTTCTTCATTCATATCACAGAAAAAGCGCTCCCCATCGTATCTTTCAGCGTCGCCATGCTTAAAAGATGCGTACATAATGCCCTCAAACTTTAAGGTTTTGATTAAATCCGCCATCAGGTAAGGCAGTGCATTAAAAGGAACATGCAATAAAGAAGCGCATGCCCAAATGCCAGTGAACTTATCCTCCCAACCTTGGATTTTAATCTCATCAAACAGGACGTTTAGCCACTTAACCTCACTGAGCTCATAGTTTTTCTTATTAATCTTAATCATCTCTGAGCTACCATCGATAGCAGTGACATTGATTGCGTATCTATTAGAGATCCAAAAGGCATCTCGACCAGAGCCACAGCCAACATCTAAGACATGATGGGCAATACCAAGATGAAACGGCAATTCATAAACAAACCTATCACATAAATCATTGGTTCGAAGATTTCTCGTTTGCTTTATATAAGTTTCAGCGTTTTGGTTATAGTAGTTTAAAGTTTCTTTGGCTTTCATAAATACTAACACTTCATAATCAATGTTTATCTTTTAAAGTAAGTGCTTGTAGCTATCAACCTCTCAGATGTCGTAAAAGTCTCGGGTCAATAGTTCGTAAACGGCTTCCTGTACCGGGCGACCATACCAAATCACTGTGCTCTATAGCGACCTGATAAGCCCACTGACTGATGGTTTCAGAGCGTTGGATGTTACTTATAAAACCTAAAGATTTTCCTTCACTACCTATTAACTTGCCATAGTCGTCATTTCTAATTAACCAAGAGTCATAAAAGCGCTCTTCAGCGAGAAAGTCACGTTTGCTGTTATTACATTTATGATCGGCTAATACGAAATTATGTAAGGTATCAATGGGGTATTTAGACCAAGGAATGAAGTGATCAACCTCTGGCGTGCCCTTGATGGAATTATGACAATAAAAACACTGTCCTTTTTGGATGTCAGTAAGTAATGGAACCAGTGCATTTAGACTTTGTCTGGACTGGTTAAATAGGAAGTAGTACAGGTCCAAATCTTCGTTAAAGTACTCTTGATTATGTCGATTTTTGCGGACAAATTCTGACCAATACTGTTGGCAAAGCTTGTGAATTATTTTGCTAAATTTAGCCAGGCAATAGGCAATACCAGCATTTAATACAATTTCTTTTGATTTCGCATTGTAATGATATAAAAATTCTCTTTGAGTATTGTTCTTAGCACTTTGTAAGTGTTTGGCAGGATATGTTTTTATTGTCCGAGCAATATCTTTTAGCGTTGAATCCCATTTTTGCTTGTTAAATGCGCGCGCAGTATTTAGGTTGATCGTTTTAGCTTCTGCTTGTAAATCTAAGATACAGTTAATAACTTTAATCTGACCGGTAGTATGGCTTTGTCTTAAAACAGAATTCGGTTTTTGCTTAGAAAAGGGAAGGGCATGTGTCCAGTATAAGTGTATAAATTGTTCTGCAAGATGAAGGTAGGATATAGAGCAGATTCTATTATCATCAATACCTGATTCAATCGAGAGATTTGATAATGACATCAGCAAGGCAAACTTATAAGTAGAGGTGTAGGAACTCGACTCTAAAAGCCATTGAATGTTATTTAAGAAGTTTATCTGAAAGTCTGCTGAGGGTTTATACATATTATTAGAGTTATATCTCATATCATTGACATGCACCATGGTGAGGGTCAGATTTTATAGATGTGTTCGATAAATAGGTTGCCATGAATATTAACAAATAAAGCTGCTGACGATAAGGTATGCTTTTCATTAAAAAACTATTAAGCAAATGAAAGCAATTATAAAAACTTAGAAAAAAATATTCTAGGCTGCAGTCTATACTAAAGATATAGACATTAAAAAGATGCCTTTTATGAATACGTTTTTAGATTGCACAAAGATAGTCGGTCAAGCCTGTGCCATAACCTTTCAAGGGAATGCCAGTAACAACCGTCAGCAAGATGCTTTCTTTTTTATAGATGACTATTACCAAGAAAAACTGGGTGTGACAGCAGTTAAGTCTATCAGCCCGCCTTTTTTCTTGGCTGTCTCTGATGGTGTTGCCAGCTCTAACTACTCTCAGCATTGCTCAAAAGCTGTGGTGAAATCTATCAAATCTTTAATAGATAGGCAGCAGCCATTGAATGCTATTAATATTCATAATGTTATTAGCGAAACCAAACACAGTGCTAAACGTTATGGCGCAGCTGCTACGTTGGCGATGCTTGAGGTAAAAAGTGAGCAAGGAGGTATTCAAGGCAAGATAACCCATGTTGGCGATAGCCGTGTTTATCGACTTACAAGCGGATCTTCGCAGTGGGAGTGTTTAACCCGAGATCAAAATCTGCTTAATGACTTGATTGATGAGCAAATACAAGCGGAAGGCAGGCAAGCACAGATGTCAGATTATAACCAAGCAGGTATGGCTGGCATGCTATATGGCATTACCGAGTGTTTTAGTTTGTCTACTAAGGATGGGCTTAATGCTGAAGCGCCGCAAAGCGAGGTGACTACGATAGAGATTGATACTGGCGACAGCTTGGTTGTTTGCACTGATGGTATACACGATTTGGTGCCTAGTGATGAGTGGAAATTAATAGACAAGCATACGGATTTGCAGAAATGGCTACTGGCATTAAAGACACAAGTTTATCAATCAGAGGGCAAAGCTTATGACAATGGCACAGCAATTGTGGTGAGTTTTGATTAAATTAAGCAAATTTTAAAGCACAGTTATCTTATCTATTTAGTGGCAAAAGAAGTCAGTATTAATAACGATATAACCGCCTAATAAAGTGAGTAAAAATGCCAACTCATCCTATTTCAAACTACAAAAAATCTGAACGTCTATTTGCGTTATATCAATGTTTGCCGCGTAGTAAAGCGCAGGCGCTATCACTGACAGAGCTGATGGATAAATATGCCGGCGACACTGATAACATTTCTAATCAACGTAAAAATCTTGAAAACGATTTATTTAGCTTAAACCAAATATTTACAGATATCTTTTATAGCCAAGCTTTGGTTCGGATACCGGCTTGGGGTCAAAACATTAGCGGACAAACGGCACGGTTTTATATCGAACCTGATTTTAGTATCGATGCTATTAATGAGCAGACCGTATTTTTTTGGGAGATGCTTAGTAATTATACAGCCAACTATTTACCTGTCTCCTTTCAGCAAACCCTTCATCATAAATTAGCGCATATTCGTAAACGTGAAAAAGTACGATTCCATCAAAGTGCATTGGGGCAGTGGCAAGATTATCTCATCAATTTACCAAGCGTGGTACAAGCACCGGCTATCGATGACCAAGTATTAGCAGGCATACATCAGGCGCTGCTGAACAAAAGCCAGCTATGTATTGTTTATCAAAATAAATGGCAGCAACAACCAAAACAAAGAGTGGTTTATCCCAAAGGGCTGGTTTTTATTGACAATATGATGTATCTCACAGGGTTTAATCCTGTTGATGAGCATATTGATGATAAGGTTTTATTAAAAGCACATCGAAACTTCGCGGTTAATCGAATTAAAGAAGCGGTTGTGATTGATAAGCCCATGCCAGACTGGGTTGATAGAGATGCCTTTACGCTTAATCATTTGCATAAGTTAGGTAAGCTTGAGCCCACCAATAGCCATGAGATTAAACTGGTCCTTAAGGTTCAAAAATATGCTTGTCAGCATTTATTTGAGCGTCCCTTAGCAGATAGTCAGCAAATTGAGAGGATTGATGATAACTGGAATAGAGTGACGGCAACGGTTGCTAATACTCAGCGTTTAGAGGACTGGCTGGTGAGTATGTCGCAATTGGCTGTGGTGGAAGCGCCAAATGAGCTGAGGGCGGCAGTTAGAGATAGGTTGTTGAGTGCTATAGAGCTTTATAAAGATTAAGCGCTTTGGCCGTATTAGATAAATGTTAAAAAAGATATTGAATATAAGGACTAAGCAATGATTAGCGATCAAATTTATGTGAGCAATAGCCAAGAACAAGGCTATGTCAGAGCTAAGCTATATAAACCAGACATCATCGATGATACGCCATGCGCTTTTGCTTGCGTGATCATTGATGAACAATGGAGTGAAATTTCTCTTTTAGATCTTAAGGATAAAACAGGGTGTGTGAGCCTGATAGGTATATGGACTGATAGCGATAAGGACGACACAAGTAATAAACGTTTGGAAGTCTTAAATACCGTTGATGGGGTAGTGAAGTGCCAACCAGATGAGGTACAAGCGGTTGTTGAGTTGGTGCAATCTAAACCGTCAAACGGATTATTGGTTCTGGATGCATTTGATATAAAGTTGCTGTTTGAAAAAGAAGGCATTGTTAAGTTTACTCAGGTTCATCCTATAAAAATTGAATCAACTCGAGAAGAGACACTTAAAATAGTTGTAGAGAAGATAATAGAGAAGCTACCTCAGCCCGCATATTTCAGTAGTGTATTATTGGATTTTAATGCCCAAGATGTTCTCATAGAAGAGCTTGGCTATATCTGCGAGACGATTGAATCGACCTTGTCTGTTGATGACCCTAACCTGTTTTATCAAGCGACACATGCTAACAAGCCTGACTGTATGGGGGTTAGAGTGATTTATGCTTAATTATATGGATAATTTTGATCAATTAAATTATGCTTAACTAGCAGTTAAATTTAAAAAAAGGAGCTAAACAGGCTATTAACGACATATGAATCAAAATCATACGATTGAAATTGGCTTGATTGTCTATGAGAAAGCGCAAATGGCTGCCATCCTTGGACTGACGGATTTACTGATGGTGGCCAGTAAACTCGCCGCTAAATCTCAAGATACAACCGATCTGCCCTTACAAGTCAGTCACTGGGAGATTAGTGGTGCTGAGCAGCGGCCTAAGCGCACTTTTTCGAGCAAGCCTGATAGCGTAGGAAAATTAGCAGCCATCATCATTCCACCCACGTTAGAGGCACCTATTGCAAAGCAAGCCGCCGCTCCTTGGCTTCAATGGTTAAAAGAGCAGCATTCGACAGGGACGATACTGTCATCTGTGTGCGCCGGTGCTTTTTTGTTGGGCGAAACAGGACTACTATCTAAACGTCAGGCAACCACACATTGGGGTTATGTAGAGGATTTTAAGCAGCGTTTCCCCGATGTGTATCTTGACGTGGATCGCATTATTATCGAAGACGGTGATATTGTGACCGCTGGTGGGGCAATGGCTTGGACAGATTTAGGTTTAAGAATGATTGATCGCTTTCTTGGCTCTAAAGTGATGAATGAAACCGCTCGTATGTTATTAATTGATCCCTCAAGGCGTGAGCAATGCTATTACAGCGCGTTCTCTCCAATACTCACTCATGGGGACGCGGCCATACTAAAAGTTCAGCATTGGCTGCAAAAGACTAATGCACAAGATATTGATTTGTCCACATTAGCAGGCTGTGCTGGATTAGAGGAGCGTACTTTTTTGCGTCGTTTTAATAAGGCGACGGGCATGACATCCACAGAATACTGTCAGCGATTACGCATCGGAGCAGCCAAAGACTTTCTACAATTCTCATCGTCTCCTGTTGAGCACATTGCATGGAAGGTGGGTTATGGTGATGTCAGTGCATTTCGTAAGATATTTAAGCGCCTTGTTGGGTTGACACCAAGTGAGTATCGGCGCAGATTTAATGCCAATAAGGCGTGACCTCTACGATCCATCTTATAGCCATTAAATTTATCTAACTCTCAAGGTATCAATGACGGCTCGTAGCGCAGGCGATACATTGTGATGTGGATAATATAAATGAAAGCCGCTAAAGGTATGACTGAACTCTCGCAATACATGAATGAGCTGGCCACTTTTTAATTCCTCTTTAACCATATCGATGGGCACATAACCAATACCCAATCCTCGTTTTGCGGCGTCAATTACAGAATAGTCAGTCGAAAATACCCATTGCCCTTGCGTCTTTAACTTATAGGGCTGACCATCAATCACAAAATCCCAATGATACATGCCACCGTTCATAAATCGATAGCCCAAACAGTTGTGATTATTCAAATCTATTGGGGTCTTAGGAAAGCCAAATTCATGGAAATAGTCCGGTGAACCTACTACAGCAATCTCCTCATCATAGTCGATACGTACCGATATCATGCCATCAGTAACCAAGCTGCCAAAGCGTACACCTGCATCAAATTGTGTGCTGATAATATCAGACAGCGCGGTATCGCTTATCAATTCCAGCTCAATATCAGGATAAAGCTGCTTAAACATAGCTAATTTAGGCAAAAGAACTTTATCAATAGCGTATTGACTAGCACTGATCCGTACCAATCCCGCAGGCGTTTCTCGCAAATGCTTGAGTTCATCTAATTTTTTATCTAATGCGCCAAAGCTTTGCTCGGCGGTCACAAATAATGCTTCACCTGCGTGTGTCAAAGACAAGCTGCGTGTGGTTCTCGTAAATAACTGTAGCCCTAAGCGCTGCTCTAATAATTTGATGGAGCGGCTCAATGCCGATTGTGATATCCCAAGTTTGATAGCAGCTTTGGTAAAACTGCTTTCTTGAGCAACCAATAAGAAAGCATGCAGCTCATTATAATTTTCTTGTTGTCGCATATTTAGAACCTGAGTGAATAAATAAAAGCTAAAAAATAGGTATTATCACGGCAATGGTAGCAGGATAAGATAATCTCATAACCACAAAGAATAGATTATAAAAAGCTTTGCTTGGTTTATAACACTACTATTTTTGCACACAATATAAGTAATCATCAGTGACGTTATTGTCTGACATTACAAAGGGTGACCAATGACTGCCTCATCAATGATAAAAAAGCTTAGCTTAGGATTACTTGTCAGTGCAACTCTCTTTGGAGCGAATCATATGGCACAGGCAACCACATCCATCCTACCACTTACACAAAAATGGGATAAAACCTTTGCTAAAAGTGACAGCGTCACACATCAAAAAGTAACCTTCAACAATCGTTATGGGCTCACTCTCGCAGCAGATCTTTATATCCCAAAAACATATAAGGGTAAAAAGCTGGCAGCATTGGCTATTAGTGGGCCTTTTGGGGCTGTGAAAGAACAAGCCTCAGGACTATATGCCCAAAAAATGGCAGAGCAGGGCTTTGTCACTATCGCCTTTGACCCTTCATATACAGGTGAAAGCAGCGGTACGCCTAGAAATGTCGCCTCACCAGATATTAATACTGAAGATTTTAGTGCAGCGATAGATTATTTGGGGTTACGTCCTGAGGTCGATAGAAATCGGATAGGCATTATTGGTATTTGCGGCTGGGGCGGCATGGGGCTCAATACGGCTGCGATGGATACCCGTATTAAAGCGGTCGCCACGACCAGCATGTACGATATGAGCCGTGCGATGGGATATGGTGTTGGTAATGGCGCTGATCGCTATGACGCGGGCGATCGTCAAGCCATGCTAAAACACCTTAATCAACAGCGCTGGGTAGACGCAAAGAATGCGCAACCTGCGACGGCCAGTCATGACCTCAATGTAGACGATAATGGTAAAGTGACCACGGCAGATAGAGTTTTGCCCGAAACCTTGGACAGTAACCCGAACCCGGTACAAAAAGAGTTCTTCGATTACTACCGCACGGATCGAGGTTTTCATAAAAATTCGGTGAACTCAAACGGCGCATGGACGGCTACGATGCCCTGGTCATTTATGAATATGCCACTGCTGAGCCATATTGATGAGATATCTCCGCGTCCCATTTTAATGATTGTTGGTGAAAACGCACACTCTCGATATTTTAGCGAAACTGCTTATCAAAAAGCCAAAGAGCCCAAAGAGCTACTTATCCTGCCCAATACTAAGTATGTCGATTTGTACGATCGCATGGATAAAATCCCTTTTGATAAATTAACAGAATTTTTTCGCACAAATCTAAAATAAAAACAGAGCAGCTAATGAAGCATAACAACAACCGGCTACGTGATAGCCGGTTGTTCATTTATGTTGAGGGAGACTTCTTTAGCCCGTCATGTCTCTTTAAACACCGACGTTTTAAAGATATTAATATCGAGAATAGATATGTTAAACACCAAAAAAAGTGAACTAATTGAAGAGCAGCCTGCTTACTGGAGTGGGGTTTTCGCCATGACACTGTGCGTTTTACCTTAATTGCTTCAGAGTTTATGCCAGTGCTGTTATTTTAGTGATTTCTGCGCTCTTAACATCACGCTTGGCGACCAATGCCGGTCATCTGGTAGAGAGGAGTTAACTTGGAGAGTGTTAACTCCATGTAAATACTTCACGCTTAACACAACATCATAGAACATTAAGCCACCTGTCTGCATTCAGGCATACGAAGTTTGGGCGATTAGGCCATCTGTTTTAAGAGGCTGTTTATTTCTAGTGCGGTGCATCCGGTTGATTCATAGGCTCAGCATCAATAAATGCTTTGATCGTACGACAGCGTTCATCAATGCGCATAATGTTGGGGAAAGGGGTTAAATCAACTTTGAAGCGACGCGCCGAATAGATTTGTGGAATCAAATAGCAATCGGCAAAAGTTGGGCGGTTGCCATAACAAAAATCTTCTCGAGCACTGTCTTTGGCCAATAACGTCTCAAGTGCAGTAAAACCATCAGAAATCCAGCGTTGACACCACAATAGAACCTGTTCTTCATCGACCGATAACTCGTTGCGTAAATACTGCAAGATGCGGCGGTTATTAATAGGGTGAATATCGCAGCCAACCATGGCGCTTAGTGCGCGCACTTTTATGCGGCCAGCGGCATCTTTAGGCAATAAAGGTGTTTCTGGATAGGTCTCCTCTAACCACTCTAAAATAGCCGGGCTTTGAAACAGCATTAGATCATCTGTTTGTAGCGCAGGTACCAAACCTTGCGGATTAATCGCTTTGAAGGCCGATTCTAGCTGCTCATCTTTGGCTAAGTTAACAGAGATGTTGTCATAATCTAGGCCTTTAAGGTTCATGGCAATACGCGTACGATGTGACGTACCGCTACGAAAGTAACCATATAAAGTCATCATAATTGTTCTCCTAAGTTTCTTTCTTTCAAGTGTTTAAGGTAAATGACGGTTAATAATTAACAGTGACTGTTTAATCTCTTTAACCGTGTTAATAATTAATCATTGTGTATATAATTACATAATAAGTAATATGACCATGTTTTAATGAATAATTACCGTTATTAAGGTATTTACTGCACTTGACCAAGCACTATTTAACTGAGGGTATAATGTCAGCAAAAGAATCAACACCTAAAAATCAAAATGGCGTACAGTCGCTTGAGATCGGACTCTCAATCTTAGATATACTCATTGATCATCACGAACCTATGATGCTCAAAGACATTGCTCAATCAATGGGAATGCATCCTGCAAAAATGCATCGCTACTTGGTCAGTCTCATTCGTAAAGACTATGCACGAAAACTAAGTGATGGACGCTACGGACTTGGCAATCGAGGTAACACGCTAGGCCCCATCAGTCTGGATCAAGGCAGCCTTTTGCAGCGTATCATGGATGCCGCAACCGAAATCAAAGACACGGTTCATTGCGGTGTACAAATTGCCAAATGGTTTAACGAGGGGCCAATTGTTATTCACTCATTTGAACCTGACAGACCCATCAGTATCATTACTCGCATAGGGTCGCGTATGCCATTGACGTCTTCTGCCACAGGTAGGCTATTTGCCAGCTATCAGCCTGATACCCTCATTAAGCCATTGGTGCGCTCAGAGTGGCAAGATGATGGGCATAATCCTCTCTTTAATAAGCCTACTGATTTGAATGCTAAATGGCAAGATTTTACTCAGCTACAAACCGATATTCGTTCGCAAGGTTATGCAACGGTGACAGGTGATATGCTCATGGGTATTAACGCAATCAGCATTCCGGTTATCCCTTCAGCGCCTAAAGCCGATGAAACTGAGCGCTCACTTATTGAACAGACACCGCTGGAATATGCAATCACCATTATTGGTACGCCTGAGCAATTGCCGCTAGGTAACGGTGACATCATAGATGCCGTACGTTCAATCGCTAAGCGTTATCAGATTAGCCAGTTTTAATTTAATCTAAGCTTTTGTTTGATGAGTGGCAAGTCCGAGCTCACCTGTGCGTAGTACATTTTTAGTCCTGCGCAAAGGTAGCTTAAGCCCAGCTCTCCATCAGGCGTCTTTATAAAACGGTGCTTGGGACAATCTCCCCAGCACAGTGATAAAAAATCACATGTCTTGCAAAGTGTTGGCAATGGAGAATCGTGAGGGTATCGTTACTGCAGGTCAAGTCGTCGGCTTAATGGATGATATTTCAACCTGTGCTGCGCTATTAGATTGCATTGTCGCTGATTGTAAGCAGCGATTGTTTATTGCCTCAAGCTAGATGGCATAGGCCATCCTAAGGGCTGCGTTGTGTATGTTACGGGGCTTAGTGTTTTTGGCTGAAGATAAATGGTATTTAGCTGTCATTATCTTGGTGAAACAAGGCATAACACACCTGTCTTAGCCACTGATTATCAGGATTTGCATGCATCCGTTCGTGCCAGTGCTGCTTTACCTGATATTTGGGAATGTCTAAGGGGAGGGGCAAAGTGTGGAGACGGTTTTCTTGTAACAGTAATTTGGCCAATTTATCAGGCAACGTGGCGACCAAATCAGTCTGTTGAATAATTAACCCCACGCCTAGATACGTGGGTAAGGTGATGGCGATATGACGTTTTATATGTCGCCGTCGTAAATGATCTTCAAGAAGATAGTGACCTGTACCACTGGATATCACATCCGCATGCTGCTCTTGTTGATAGGCTTCAAGTGTTAACGTATTTTGTGTGAGTCGTGGATGGTCTTGACGGACCACTACCGAATAATGCTGCTCAAAAAAGGTTTGTTGAAAAAAGCCTGCTTCAAGATGTGGAATATAACCAATTGCCAAATCAATTTCACCACTACTCATCCGTGAGGGGGTGTCGCTATTAATGGCAGAGATATCAAGCTTGGTATGAGGCGCATGCTGTTTTAGATATTTTATCAATTTAGGCACAATAATCATGTGACTGATATCAGTCATACTGATATGAAATCTTCGTGATGAATTTTTTGGTTCAAAGTGATGTGTATAGTCATTAACTGCGCGAATATGCTGCAGCGCATTATTAACTAAAGGAAATAAATTTTGTGCCGTTTGGGTAGGCTGCATTTGATTGCCCACTCTCACAAATAATGGATCATCAAAATGCTGGCGTAATTTATTTAAGCCTAGACTTGCAGCGGGCTGCCCTATATCCAGCTTTTGTGCAGCTTTGGAGATGGTGTTCTGCTGATAGATGGCTTGGAACAGTAATAACAGCCTGACATCAATATCAAACATATGGTCTTTCCTAGTGGTCTATTTCACTTTAAATAAGCTTGTTTTAAAAGTGGCGTGTTTTAGAAGTGCCGTGGCTGTTTTAACCGCCAAGCGGATGCTTGATAAGATGTATTGTAGCAAGGTTATTAATATTTTTAATAGAGTGAATTATTTTGATTGCATAGATGAAACAGATAGTGGGTGATACAGTATAAAAATAGTCAATCACTATTTTTATGGAGTCTCCCTCATGGAAGAGTTAGCCACCTTGGCAGATTTGCCAGCCGATTATGTCACAGACATTAACAGTAAAAATTTGGTTCCACTTTGGCCAAGCCTACGTGATGTTCTTCCTCCTCTGAGTCCTAAACCTCGTACCAAGCCCACGCTTTGGGCGTATAAAGATATTCGTGGACCACTTTTAAAGTCTGGTGAGTTAACACCGGTTGAAAAAGCGGAGCGTCGAGTATTGGTACTGGCTAACCCTGGGCTTGGACTTGACAATATGTCAGCAAGTCCGGTGATTTATCTGGGCATGCAGTTACTACTGCCAGGTGAATGGGCGCCTTCTCATCGTCACACCCCCAATGCCGTACGCTTAATTGTTGAAGGGGATGGGGCGTACACCACCATTGATGGGATAAAATGCCCCATGGAACATGGTGACTTGATTTTAACCCCCTCTGGTACTTGGCATGAACATGGTCACGATGGCGATGAGCCTGTCATTTGGTTAGATATTTTAGATTTGCCGCTGGTTTATTATAGCGAAGCTACCTATGTAGAGCCTATCGGTCGCCAACAAGTCGAGTCCACCTCCATCAACTCTCCCTATGTCAATGGGATCGTACCTGTCAAAAACTTTGTCCGTAATGATGCGGCATATCCCATCTTACGTTATCGCTGGCGTGATGTTAAACATGCGCTGCACACGATAGCTGACAATGAGCCAGACGCTGAAATCGTACAAGTAGCGTATACCAACCCTGAAAATGGTCAACCTGCTGAGCAGATTATCGGCTTTAGCTGTATCATGCTACGCCCCAATGAAACGGTTAAGCTTGTCAAGCGCTCGTGTGCCATGGCGTTTCATGTCATCGATGGTGATATGAAAATGACCATCAATAATGCAAATGACGTACAAGACTTTACCATGACACGCTCTGACACCAGTGTAGCCCCTTGTTTTGCCGAGGTCGACTTAACGAACTTAAGCGACAAGCCTTGCTACGTCTTTGTGGCAGATGAAGCCCCATTCCAGCAAAAAATTGGGGTGTATTCGGAGCGTGAACGGGGTTAGTCGTCGTTTGACCAACACATTAAAAATAAAACGCTGATATCAAAAGCTCACGTTTGTTAACTAGGGGGCTATTTTACGCCCTATTATAAAAGGTGAATAGATGAATGTCGTTTTATTGAATTTTTTCAAATCAATGAAGGTCGTACCAGTAAATTAAGGAATAGCCATGAAGCTCTACAATTTTTTTAGAAGTGGTACATCGCACCGTACTCGTATTGTATTGAACCTAAAAGGGCTGGATTATGATTATGTGGCGGTAAGTCTTGCTAAAGAGGAGCACTTACAACCTGCATTTAAAGCATTAAATCCTCAAGGACTTGTACCAGTTCTCCAAACAGACGATACGTTATTATTTCAAAGCCCTGCCATCATTGAATGGCTTGAAGAGCAATATCCTGATCCTGCATTACTACCTAAAGATCCTTTTGAGCGTGCTCACGTACGTGCGTTAGCAGCAATGGTAGGCTGCGATATCCATCCCATCAACAACCGTCGTATTTTGCAATACCTTCGCAATGAATTGCACCAAGATGAAGAAGCGGTATTAACGTGGTGTAAGCAGTGGATTAACGATGGTTTTACTGCTCTAGAGCAAATCCTTAGCGAAGATAAGAGCCGTCAAGGTTTTTGTTTTGGTGACACACCGACCATCGCTGATGCCTATTTAATTCCACAAATTGAATCTGCAAAACGCTTTGAGGTGGATTTGACCCCGTACCCCTTAATTCGTGAAGTAGAAGCCAATTGTATGCAGTTACCAGCGTTTATTGATGCTGCCCCGTTTAAGCAACCTGATGCTCCTGCTAAGGTATAAAGCATCACTAATTAAATGATTAAAAATAAGGAGTTACCATGAGCCAAGTTGTCGCCCCTATGAATGCCGTTGAGTTACCCATTCATGGCAGTCAAGATACCTTTCCTGTTCGCCGTATTTATTGTGTAGGACGCAATTATGCCGCCCACGCCAAAGAGATGGGCTTTGACCCTAACCGCGAACCACCATTTTTCTTTTGTAAGCCTAATGATGCTGAATCAATTCTGCCAATAAAAGC
Source organism: Psychrobacter sp. YP14 (assembly GCF_003209315.1). Lineage (NCBI taxonomy): Bacteria > Pseudomonadati > Pseudomonadota > Gammaproteobacteria > Moraxellales > Moraxellaceae > Psychrobacter > Psychrobacter sp. YP14. Next base: position 859,318 of record NZ_CP029789.1, read on the forward strand.
AGGTGAAAATTATCAGCTACCTTATCCGGATCAGACCCAAAACTACCATTATGAAGTTGAACTGGTAGTGGCTATTGGAAAACAAGGTAAAAATATTAGTGTTGAGAGTGCTAAAGACCATATCTATGGCTACGCAGTTGGCCTTGACATGACACGTCGTGATTTACAGATGAAAATGCGTGAAATGGGCCGTCCTTGGGAAATTGGTAAGGCATTTGATTACTCTGCGCCAATTGGTGAGATTTATCCGCTAAGTGATGTTGGTGAAATCAACCAAGCTGATATTAAATTGACCGTTAATGGTGAGACTAAACAGCACAGCGATGTCAACCACTTGATCTGGGATGTGTCTGAGACTATTGCTGAGCTGTCTAAACTTTTTGAGTTACGAGCTGGCGATTTAATTTTCACTGGTACACCTGAAGGGGTGGGGGCAGTGGTCAAAGGCGATACCATGGTTGCTGAGGTTGAAGGACTGGGCAAAATTGAAGTCACTGTGGTATAGACGAACCATTTTTTTATTCCATAAGCCATTCCCTTGTTCAACGATGATCATGTGATTCATTTAAATCACTGTGAGAAAAGTGATGGATAAACATAGATAGTGAGGTTTGATTTTTAAACATTTAAAAAGGTGATTAAGACTTCTAACTCACTATCTATAGGTTTATTGATGTTGCTCGTTGATAGTAGATGAGTGCTTTGAAAAGTATTTTAAAGTAAATGTTAAACAAGGATGTTACATGAAATCAATCGTATTAAAGGATTTTATTGATAGTCGAGCGCTTGGCAATCGTCAAAAGTCTATTATAGCCCTATGTATGGCTCTAATGATTTTGGACGGTTATGATATACAAGCGATGGCTTATGCCGCCCCTCTAATTATTAGTGATTGGCAAATTGACAAAACCATGTTGGGTGTGGTGTTCAGCTCAAGCTTGGTTGGTTTGTTTTTTGGTTCATTATTGATTAGTAATTTGTCAGATCGCTTTGGGCGTCGTATCATTTTGCTAATCTCAACCTTACTGTTTTCGATATTTATGTTAGTCACGCCAATGGCTCATAACCTAGAGCAATTGGCGATTTTGCGTTTTGTGACGGGTATTTTTTTGGGCGGTATTATGCCCAATGCTATGGCATATTGTGCTGAGATTGTGCCAAGCAAATACCGTGTGTTTACAATGATTATGATCTCATCAGGCTTTACCATTGGCGCAATGCTAGGTGGTTTTGTGGCAACGTGGTTAAAGGCTTATGGGTGGCAAGCAATCTTTTATTTTGGTGGTATCGTCCCCTTAATTTTGTTTGTGATCATGTTTATGGCCTTGCCCGAGTCGTTACAATTCTTGGCCTCAAAGCCCAATAATGAGAGCAAGATAAAGTCAATATTACAGCGCTTTTATCCCAGTGCTACTATATCTAATGACACCACTATCATATTACCTAAAAATGAAACGGTTAAAGCCTCACCAATAGAATTATTTAAAGAAAATCGCAGCTTTTTTACCATCACTATCTGGATTGCCAGTATGATGAACTTGATGAGCTTGTACTTTTTATCAAGTTGGCTACCGACACTGGGTATGGAGGCAGGACTTACCACCACTCAAGCGTTAATGATAGGCTCAACGTTACAATTTGGCGGTACAGTGGGTAGTTTATTGATGGGGACACGCATCAATAAGCTGGGCTTTTATAAAGTATTAATTCCCATCTTTATAGTGGCTGCTCTTAGTGTTGCAATGATTGGCTTTAGTGCAGGCAGTATTGTAGTGCTATTTATTGTGGTGTTTATTGCAGGGTTCACGGTTGTCGGTGGACAACCTACACTTAATGCGTTGTCTGCTGAACGCTATCCTACCTTGCTACGTACAACAGGTGTTGGCTGGAGCTTGGGAATTGGTAGAATTGGATCGATGATAGGCCCGGTTATTGGCGGCTTGCTCTCAAAATCTTTAACATTAAGTACACTGTTTTTATTTGCAGCAGTGCCTTCAATTGTGGTAGTTATAATGATGATAATGCAAGCAAGACACCCTGGTAGTAAGTCTGAGCTTTAGTAACTTAATCTCAGATACGATCTCAGATACGATCTCAGTTACGTTTAAATAAAAAGCTAAGACCATAGGGTATTAACGAACAATAATCTAACAAGGAATTGCCAACATGACATCAACTAATAAAACAATACAACATGCGCGTCACTGGATAAATGGCGAATGGGTAGATAGCGGTATTAAGAAAGAAAGCATCAACCCAAGTACCGGGGAGGTGATTGGCAGCTATGTTGAAGGTGGCGAAACTGAAGCAGAGATGGCAATTAAAGCTGCTCATGACACATTTACTAACACTGATTGGCGCACCAATCGTGAATTAAGATTTAACGTACTACAAGAAATGGTACAAGCATTTGATGCCCGTCAAGATGAGCTTGCCACAATCCTTGCCACTGAAAATGGTAAGATTTTGGGCGAGGCCAATTTTGAGATCAGTCTGGTTAAACCCAACCTAAACTTTGCTGCATCAACTATTTATACTACTTATGGCCGCGCCGCCGAATGGTCAGCAGGCAAGTTCTCAGTCGTTTTAAAAGAGCCTGTGGGCGTAGCTGGCATTAGCGTACCTTGGAACTCTCCAGTAGCCCTGTTGATTCGCTCATTGGCACCTGCATTAGCAGCAGGCTGTACCACCGTGCTTAAAATGCCGGGTCAAACAGCGTTAACCAATGCCACAATAGCTGACATCTTAGCAAGCATTAAGTCCTTGCCAAAAGGTGTGATTAATATGGTCACTGGCGAGCGAGAACTGCTAGAAACCATCGTTACTCACCCTCATGTGCCAACCATTAGCTTTACTGGCAGTACCGGTACGGGTCGTGCATTACAAGAAGAGGGCGCGAAGCAATTAAAACGCTTTGGTCTAGAGTTAGGGGGCAAAACACCACTGATTGTTTTCAACGATGCTGACATTGATGCGTTGATTCCCAAGGCCGAAAAAGCCCTGACCGTATTTGCAGGACAGTTTTGTATGACAGGCAGCCGTATCTTGGTGCAAAGCGATGTCGCTGAGCAAGTACGTCAAAAGCTTGTCGAGCGCTTAGCCAACGTCAAAGTCGGTAATGCCCTTGACCCTGAAAGCGATATGGGCGCACTGATAGACATGAACAGTGTCAATCGGGTTGATGGTATGGTTGAAGATGCCATCGCTAAAGGTGCTAAAGTCTTATTACGAGGCGGGAAATTTACCGACGGTGAGCTTGCCAAGGGGGCGTTTTATCAACCTTGCTTATTAGAAGTTGATGATAATCAAGCAGATATTGTGCAATCAGAGGTATTTGGTCCGGTCTTGACGCTACAGGTATTTGACACTGAGGCCGAAGCGATTGAGCTGGCGAATGGCACACAATATGGACTGGCAGCGAGCATCTGGACAAGAGATGTGGACAGACCGTTACGCATTGCCCGTGCTATTGAAGCTGGCACTATCTGGATTAATGATTGGGTAGTGATGCGAGATGAGTTTGAGGAGGGTGGCTACAAACAAAGTGGCAGTGGTCGTTTGCGTGGTATGGCAAGTATTGAAGACTTTATCGAATACAAGCACATCGTCATGCAGCCTGGTGTCGCAGGTACGTCAGCCGATTAGTATTTAGCTACTTCTTCGCGTTGTTACATAAGGAAATGATAATGCAACACGATTCAATAACCCCCTTATCAAAAAAGACGTCTATGTTAGATACCACAGCGGAGTCTGTGGTATCGCAGACCGTGCAGCAGGTGGTGTTTGAGTTAATGCGCACGCTTAACATGACCACCGTTTTTGGTAATCCTGGGTCGACTGAACTGAATTTTCTGACCAACTTTCCTGAAGACTTCTCTTATGTATTAGGCTTGCATGAAGCTTCAGTGGTCGGTATGGCAGATGGTTATGCTCAGGCTACAGGTAATGCCGCTTTTGTTAATCTACATTCGGCTGCAGGTGTGGGCAATGCGTTAGGCAATATTTTTACCGCCTACCGCAACCACACCCCGTTAGTCATTACAGCAGGGCAGCAAGCCCGTAGTTTATTACCCTTTGCTCCGTATTTGGGCGCTGAGCAAGCTGCACAGTTTCCACAGCCTTATATTAAATGGAGTATTGAGCCTGCCCGCGCGGAAGATGTGCCGCTAGCTATTGCTCAGGCATATTTAATCGCCATGCAGCACCCACAGGGCCCGACATTTGTGTCGATTCCGTCCGATGATTGGGACAAGCCTGCGGTATTGCCACTGCTATCACAGTCTTGTGGCCATAGTATTCCAAGCCCAGATGCGTTGGCTGAGCTGGTAGAGGTTATGTCAACCAGTCAGAATATGGCACTGGTTGTTGGCTCAGATGTTGATCGCCAAGGGGGTTTTGAGTTGGCGGTTGCTGTCGCAGAAGCGTGTCAAGCTCCTGTATGGGAAGCGCCAAACTCCAGTCGAGCAAGTTTTCCTGAAAACCATCCTTTATTTGCCGGATTCTTACCTGCAATTCCTGAGAAGCTGAGCGAAAAGCTACTTGGCTATGATACGATTGTGGTGATAGGGGCACCTGCTTTTACTTTACATGTTGCAGGGACACTCTCGCTCAAAAAGAGCAAGATTTATCAGCTTACCGATGATCCACAGTATGCGGCTCAATCAGTGGCAACAAAAACCTTATCAGGCAATATACGCGATAGCCTACAAGCGCTATTAGACAAATTGCCCACGAGTATGACACCTCGCTCAGGGCTTGATTTGCCGGTTCGTAAGCCTGCCGCTGAGGTTCAGGGCAGCAATCCAATTAGCATTGAGTACGTGATGGCGACATTGGCGAAATATTGCCCAGAAGATGTCGTTATCGTTGAAGAGGCTCCCTCACACCGTCCTGCGATTCAGCGTTATTTGCCCATTACTCAGCCTAAGAGTTTTTATACGATGGCAAGCGGGGGACTGGGTTATGGGTTACCGGCTGCCGTTGGGGTTGCTTTGGGCACCCAGCGTCGCACCCTATGTCTCATTGGTGATGGATCCTCCATGTATTCTATCCAAGCCATCTGGACCGCCGTACAGCATAACTTACCGGTTACGGTCATTGTGTTGAATAATACAGGCTATGGGGCGATGCGCTCGTTTAGTAAGATTATGGGCAGCACGCAAGTACCAGGGTTAGACCTACCTAATATTAATTTTGTTCAGCTGGCACAAAGTATGGGATGCCAAGCGCAAAAAGTAACAGACTATTCTGTGCTTGATAAAGTGTTCGCTGATACCATGCAAGCAGCGGGTAGTTATTTGCTAGAGATTATGGTCGATGCCAATACAGGCGCCGTCTATTAGAGTTGGCAAGACTTGTCACCCTAGGGCGGCAGTTTGCAATACCAGTGCTAACAATACTAACACTCTCGTCAATACTGACATCCTGATGAGGCTTACGACAGCTCATCGCTAAATAACATCATAAAGGGTTGTTTCATACTGCTCTAACCCTGTGGATTATTAAATGACCCAAATAATGAGCAAACACATCATTCGTGAGCAACGACGAATAGAGAGCAAGCGCCGTATGGTATTGTTGGTGTTTGCGATAGCGTGTCTTGTGGGACTGGTTTTGGATGTGATGACTGGTCCTTCGATGCTGCCTGTAAGGGATGTGATTGAGGCTTTATTACGCTTAAGCGCACGCATACCATTATCTATGATTTGCGTCTGCCTATTGCTTTGATGGCATTATTGATTGGTGCCTCACTTGGGGCGGGCGGCGCTGAAATGCAAACCTTATTAAATAACCCGATGGCCAGCCCTTATACATTGGGGTTGGCCGCCGCCGCAGGGTTTGGCGCGTCATTGGTGATTGCCTTTGGCGGCTTTGGGTTGCCTTTGCAATATGCGGTGCCGATCGGGGCATTCGCCATGACCATGCTGGCCTCAGCAGTACTGTTCTTATTCGCCTCTTTAAGCAATTTGCCGCCGCTACTTTGATTTTGGTGGGTATTGCACTTTTGTTTATTTTTCAATCGCTATTATCCTTGGTGCAATTTATCGCATCCCCTGAAGTCTCCCAACAAATTCTATTTTGGCTCTTTGGTAACCTCAACAAAGCCACCTGGACCAACCTTGCCGTGGTTGCTGTGGTCAGTACGGTGTGTATGACCTTACTTATGCGAGATGGTTGGCAATTAACCGCGCTACGTCTGGGCGAAGAAAGAGCAGCGGCCCTTGGTGTCAACTTAACAAGGCTGCGGATCAGAACCCTTATTTTGGTGGCTATGATGACCGATAGAGGCACGTTTTCACTCGAAAAAACTCTGGCCATGAAGCCGGATGTGGTGGTATTAGCAAAGTGGCAATACGATACGCTAAAGGCTGAAATACCACGTTTTGAGGCCGCAAACATTCCTGTGGTAGTGGTGGACTATAATGATCAAAGTGTCGCTAATCACACCAACAGTACCAAGATTTTTGGACAAATTGCAGGGACAGAGCAGCGCGCCAATCAAGCGGCACAAGAGTATGCCGATGGCATTGCTGATATCCAAAAACGGGTTGAAGCGGCAGGGACTGCCAAGCCAAAAATCTATATTGAATTTGGCGATAAAGGCCCACAAGAGCATAGCTTTACCTTTGGCAAAAATATGTGGGGCGCTATTGCCGATACGGTAGGCGGTGAAAACATCAGTAAGCCTTTTGTTGAGAATTGGGGACCCATTAACCCCGAGCAGCTCTTAGTGAGTAAGCCGGACGTGATTATTATCTCAGGTACCGAAGTGGGTATGAAGCAGACTGATGCTATGGCAATGGGTATTGATATTAGTGCTGATGAGGCTCAGCGCCGGTTAAAAGGGTTTACCACCCGAAATGGTTGGGAGAATCTGCCTGCGGTGAAGAACAACCGTGTGTATGGTATCTATCATACCGCTTCTCGCTCGTTGTCTGACTTGGCATCGGCTCAGTTTATGGCAAAAACCTTGTACCCTGAAGCCTTTAAAGATGTTGATCCTGAAAAAACCTATACAGAGTTCCATGAAAAATATCTGCCCGTTAAACCCAGCGGTACGTTCTTTATTCAGCTAGGCTGCGGTGCAAGCCTTTGTAAAGACAAGGCATCTGCTGTAGAACAAGCGGCGCCAACAGAGGCAGCGCCTCAGACCCTGTCATGGTGGGATAAGCTGGTCAATTGGCTACGTCACTTGTTTACCTGATTTTTTGCCATTAACTTTATAAAGATATCATCATGCTTGAACTTGACCAGTTAACCGTGAAGCGTGGCGCACTTACCGTGGCCTAATCTATCAATGCCAAGTTTCATCCGGGCAAAATATACACGCTGCTCGGAGCAAATGGTGCAGGCAAATCAAGCTTATTAAAGGCAATCTTTGGTGAGTTAGCGTTTTCAGGTAACATTCGTTATCATAAAGCCACACAAAGTAAAGCCAACCTGATGTCTTGGCGAAAGCCTATTGCTTATATGCCCCAAGACAGCCATACCGATGCGGAGCTTAACACGCTTGAGGTAGTGCTATTGGGGCGTATGGATGCACTGGGCCGACATATTAGTGATGAGCTGATGCAAGAGGCCATTGAGCTGATGGCACAGTTGAATATCGCCGAGCTGGCACATCGGCCGATCCGTGCGCTAAGCGGGGGACAGCGTCAGCTTACCATGTTTGCTCAAGCCTTATTAAGTTGTCCCCAAATCTTGTTGCTTGATGAGCCTGTTTCAGCACTAGACATGAGACATGGCGCATCAAATCAATCTATTACATAAGGTGAGTCACTATACTCAGCAAAATCAGCTTATTTGCTTGATGGTATTACATGATTTAAGCCTTGCCGCTCAATTCTCTGATGAATTGTTGCTGTTATCTGAGGGTCATATTCAGGCTCAAGGCGCACCTCAAGATGTGCTACAACCGCACATTTTATGCCAAGTATATCAAGTAGATATCGAGATTCTAACCAGCTCTCAAGGGCTACCCGTCGTCTATCCTTACCGAAAAAATATGCAAAGTAAGTGACTAATATAAGTAACTAATATAAGTGGCTAATATAAGTAACCAGTATAAGCGCGTAATATTGGTACAGAGTTACTGTGCGGTTTTTTCGGGCAAGCTACTCACCATCCCTGCTAAGATTACCGCCACAATACCTAAGATCTCTAGTAGACCAATGGTTTCACCGGCAAAAACTACCCCATAAATGGCTGCAAATACCACGGTCAGATAAGACAACGCCGCCACCGTAAATTTTTGGCCAACATGATAGGCATGAGTCATTGCCAGCTGTGCCAATAATCCTGCACCGCCAATGCCCAGAATATAAGGTAAGCTCTCTACAGTTAAGCTGTGCCATCCTATCCAAGTTGCCAATACTGCCGAAATTGCCGCTGCGACTGCCGAGAAATAAAACACAATACGCCAAGCCGGCTCGCCCATAAAAGACAATGCCCGCACTTGTAATAGAGCAAAAGCGGTAAAAATGCCACCACTTAGAGTGATTAGGGTTTCAATTAATCGGTCCGACTCAAAGGCAGGTTGCAACATTAAGCAAATACCGCCTAAGCCCATCAATAGCGCCGTCCATGTCTTTATCGATGGCGTCTCTTTTAGCCAGACAATAGATAAAATAGCGATGAATACCACTGAGGTATAGTTTAGGGTAACCGAGGTCGCTAAAGGCAGCTGGCTTAACCCATAAAAAGATAATAATAAAGCGGTTGTACCGGCGACGCTACGCTTGATATGCCCCACAAAAAAAGGGGTTTTTAGGGTTTGCCCACGTACTAGGGTGCCACAAAAAATCATCAGCGCCGGTAAAAGCGATCGCCAAAAGGCCAACTCATAAAGATGCATACCCAGCTTTGTGCCTGCATTTTTTACCAAAATACTCATTTAGGCAAATAAGAAGGCCGCCACAATCATCCACGCCGAACCTAACCCATACTTTATTTTTATCATAGTACTATATCAAGTCATAAAAACCGTTATTGTACCACTGGCAAGCATTTTCTGATGACTTTGCTATGAAGACTTTGCAAAAGGGTGGGCAAGTTAAGCCTAACAAACAAGACAGCCCCAATATTAGGATTGGGGCTGGCTGATGCTAACTGATGCTGATGTTGTTATTTGGTGCCGAAGTAGTTTTTACCACCAGAGTCTTCAATGGTAGTGGCCTGGCCGGTGAAGGAGAATCCTTTATTGCTAAAGGTGCCGATCATAATGGTCTCAACCAAAGGTTTGGTTTTTTTCTCACTACTTTCAACCGCCACCACGAAGTTGGCACCATCACCACCGGTGTCATCAAGCTTTTCAACGATATAGTTGAGTGTGCCCATGGGCGGCAGCTCTATGGACTTGGTGAGATAAGGGCGGACATAGTCGCCTTTGGTATTGTAGTAATCAATTTTGGTGATATAAATCTTATGGCTTAAGCTGGTATTACGGATGCTTAAAGTGGCTGAAAGCATTACTTTAGGATTGTCCTCATCCACATAGATATTGGAGTATACCGGCACATAAAACAGCTTTTGGTAAGGCATATTACCAGCAGGAACTTTATCTATCTCAAGCTGTTTTATAGGATCTTTGTGCTCGTCGCTGTATAAAATATTGGGGTCATGCTCGGGTGCATTACAAGCACTTAAGCCAGTAATAAGCAATAAGGTAGCTAACGCTGATAATATTTTCATAACGCTCCTTGTGATAGTCCCAACGCTTGAGGTTAACCCACCAAGACGTTGGTTTCAGGATAATGTATCCGCGAGCTTTTTGGCATGGCAATAAGATAAGCTAAGGTTAGCGGACCTACGCGGCCTGCGAACATCATAAACATAATCACCACCTCACCGGTATGACTCAATTGTGTGGTTAGTCCTCGGGTCAGTCCCACGGTACTTAGTGCTGAGACCACTTCAAATAAGACATCTTCTAAAGAGTGCTCCGCTTCCACCACAGACAAGATAAACACACTCATAAATATTAGCATCATAGTAATGCTAATCAAAGCCAGTGATTTGCGCACCAGACGATCGGGAATACGGCGCTTAAAGATAATCACATGATCACGTTGACGCAAAAATGCCCACGTGGTTAAGATTAAAATAACAAAGGTACCAATCTTAATACCACTGGCGGTAGAGAGAGAGCCGCCGCCAATAAACATCAAAAACATGGTCAGTAGTGTACTGGCATCGGTCAGCTGCTCAATCGGTATGGTGTTAAATCCAGCCGTTCTTGGGGTAATGGCTTGGAACCAAGCTGCGGTCAGTTGATCACTAAGGCTTAAGTGGCCAAAGGTATTCGGATTATTGTGTTCCAGTAGCCAAAATAGCACAAAGGCGACAAGGTTTAGCCCAATAGTTGTGCCAACCACCACCTTGGTATTGACGCTGATCTTGTGCCAGCTGCGGTGGTCTATCAAGTCTTTAATAACAATAAAGCCTAGACCACCGATAATGATTAAACTGGTGATAATAAAATTAATGGCTTTGTTGTCCACATAGCCCGTTAGGTTATCACTAGTAAGTGCAAAGCCTGCATTATTAAACGCTGAGACGGTATAAAAAAACCCGTGATATAACGCATCAGATAATGGCATTTCTTGGACAAAGGCGATGCTTAGGGCAATAAAACCTAACAGCTCTACCGACAACGCAATGGTAATAACGGATTTGGCAGTGGTGGTGATATTACCAAAACTGGTCTCAGCAAATGCTTCACGGGCGATTTTTTGTCCGACTAGGTTTAGCCGGCGCTGTAAGCTTAAAAAAGCAAATACCGCGAAAGTCATGAACCCAAGCCCCCCAAGCTGAATGAGTATGGCGATAACCACCTGTCCTAAATGGGTGTAATTGGCCGTATCTACGATGGAGAGTCCGGTTACGGTCACCGCAGAGGTGGCAGTGAAGGCTGCCTGTAGCCAAGACACTGAGTTAATGGTCGCAGCAGGGAGCTTTAATAAACAAGTGCCAAGCGTAATGAGTAATAAAAAGCCTGTGGCTAAAATGGCCGGCGGTGAGGATAAGAGTTTGGTAGGCGTTGACGGCATGATGGTTGCTTTAGACCTCAGTTGTTTTATAGGGTCGTATCTTTATTCACGATAGCCGGTGCCGATGACGAGCATCAGCAGACAGGCATAAGAGCACAATTAGCTTTGAATAAACGACTTTGAGAGATACTTAAGGTCACTGACCAAGCCGGTATACACCAACCGGTCCGGATATTGAATCACCGTATCACTGTCAAAATTACGCTCTACATGATTATCACGAATAATCAGCAGCAAAGAGGTGTCTGGGTGACGGCTTTTGATTTTGCCCACAGTGATGGGCCGCAATTGCTCGGGGACATCAATACGTACCAAAAACTCATCATTACCCAGCGATAAGTACTGCTTCATCATAGGATAGGCCATAGCCTGAGCAATACGGATACCCATATCCTGTTCCGGATGGATGATGTTGGTCACACCAAGGCTGTCTAGAATATCATGATGGGCATCAGTCTTGGCTTTTACCCAAAGATTCTGGACCGGCAGCTTAATTAGATTGAGGGTACACAATAAACTGGCTTCTAAATCCTCACCGATACTGACAATAACCCCATCAAACTGGCTAAGATTGAGCTCCTTTAAGGTATCAATATCTGTGGCATCAGCAATCACCGAGTGGCTTAAGATGTCACTGACCTTATTGACCTCGTTCTCATCCATATCGATACCGAGCACTTCATTGCCTTGGCTTTGTAATTCAAAAGCACAAGCGCGACCAAATACACCCAGTCCTATAACAGCAAATTGCATAAGTTACCTCTATATAGCCATGGCTCAATAGCCAATCCAGTTCTGTACGGTAGATTTCACAGAGCTTTAGCTTAGATTAATAATTTATAGTGCTTATTAAGAGTACTATATTTTTCGGAGAATTATACTCCTAAAGTTTCTTAATAATAACCAACAAGAAAAGTTAAGTTACCAAATATAATAAATAGACGACAAAAAAAGAATCCCAAGTTTTTGGGATTCTTTTTTAAAACGACTAAGGGATACCTTGTAAATAATGTGTCAGCAGCCAAACAGTGTTAGAGATTACAGGCTAACTTTAGCCAGTAGCTCTTCACGGCTTAGTAGCTGCTTCTCGCCATCACGGCGGTCTACATATTCATATTTGTCTTCTGCTAAGTTGCGATCTGAGACCACGATGCGGTGCGGAATACCGATAAGCTCAAGGTCAGCAAACTTCACCCCAGGACGCTCATTACGGTCATCTAAGATAACATTTAAGCCTTTCGCTTTAAGCTCTTCATATAACGCTTCAGCAGTTTGCATCACTGTGTCCTCTTTTGATTTCATCGGCACAATGGCAATATCAAAAGGTGCAATAGAGTCTTTTATATCCGGTGTTTTGGCCCAAATGATACCGTTGTCATCATGGTTTTGTTCAATAGCCGCTGCGATAATACGGCTAACACCAATACCATAACAGCCCATCATTAAGGTCACAGGCTTACCATCTTCACCCATGACAGTGCAGTTTAGCGCTTTTGAGTATTTGTCACCCAGCTGGAAAATATGGCCCACTTCAATACCACGTTTGATACTAAGGGTGCCTTTTCCATCTGGAGAGGCATCACCCTCGACCACGTTACGGATATCGACGACGTCAGTGATAGTGGCATCACGCTCCCAGTTCATACCGGTGGTGTGCATGTCATATTCATTGGCCCCTGACACAAAGTCACTCAAAGCAGCGGCAGCACGGTCAACATAAACCGGCATATCTAAGTCTACCCCAATAAAGCCTTTTTTGAGGCCGGCCGCTTTCATCTCCTCTTCGGTAGCGAAGGTAAGTGGTGTGGCCACTTCAGCGATTTTTTCAGCTTTAATCTCATTTAAGGTATGGTCGCCACGCACAACCAGCGCCACCAACTGCTCATCTCCCTCAGAGCCATCTTCATTAATGCGATGACCTTTGACCACTAAGGTTTTTACCGTAGTGTGTAGAGGAATGTCTAGGAATTTAGCCAATTCTTCATTGGTTTGAATCTTAGGCGTTGAGACATTTTGTTTGTCTTGAGTGGGCGCCGCGCGCTCATCGGTACAAATGGCTTCTGCCAGCTCAACGTTGGCTGCATAGTCTGAGCCATCAGAAAAAGCGATGGCATCTTCACCACTGCCGGCCAGTACATGGAACTCGTGTGAGGCTGAGCCACCAATAGAGCCAGTATCGGCCAATACCGCACGGAAATTTAATCCCAAACGTTGAAAAATGCGGGTATAGGCATCATACATTTGTTGATAGGTTACCTCTAATGAGGCTTGATCTACATGAAAAGAGTAGGCATCTTTCATGGTGAATTCGCGGGCGCGCATGATACCAAAGCGAGGACGAATCTCATCACGGAACTTACCTTGGATTTGGAAAAAGGTCACTGGCAGTTGCTTATAGCTGCGCAGCTCACCGCGGGCCAAATCAGTGATCACCTCTTCGTGGGTGGGGCCCAGCACGAAATCACGGTTGTGACGATCGGTAAAGCGCAGTAGCTCAGGACCATAATCCTCAAAACGTCCTGACTCTTGCCACAGCTCAGCTGGCTGAGTCATTGGCATCAAGACCTCTTGGCCGCCAATATTTTGCATCTCTTCGCGCACAATTTTTTCAACTTTTTGCAGCACCTTAAGTCCCATCGGTAGCCACACATATAGGCCTGAAGCCAACTTGCGGATAAGTCCGGCTCTGAGCATAAGTTGGCTTGATACGATATCGGCATCACTTGGGGTTTCTTTTAGGGTAGCAAATAAAAACTGGCTGGCTCTCATAACTGACTCGACTTTACTCAATGTAGTTAAAGGGTGGTTAACGATAAAAGTTAACTCAAAAAAAATCAAAATAAATTTGAACAAAAAAAGCACCGTCAATAACGCCCGTCTGTTGATGGCTGATAACCAGTATTTAGGCGGGTATTACGGTGTTCAATGATAATAAGGAAAAATCATAGCGATAGCCTGACTATGTTAGGTAAAGTCGGGCTGTGACGCAATCCTTTTTTGACGTCTAACTGGATTTAGACAAATTTTAGCAGCATTTTGGGTCAATTTCCGCCAGATCTGCCTCAAACTTAAAAGGCATTACCCCTTTAATACAACAGACACACACTTATTTATTGGCTATATTTAGAGAACGACTTAACGGTTTTGATTAAAAACAGTTCAATCAACAATAGCGTCACTCAAAATGCCTCGAAATACGACATATTATAGCCGTGGCAAAGCCAATTTCAGCCAAATAACATTCAAATAACATCTAAATAATAACCCTATGAGAGATTCTTTATGAGCAATACTGTGCATACCCAGTCTAACAAAGCGGCTAAAAGCAGTGGCGTACTGTTTAAGCTTTTGTTTTTACTATTAATTATTTTAATAAGTGTCTTGTTATGGCAGCGGTTTCATCAAGACAGCGCCCCCAAGATTCAGACTGTAAGCCGTGACGGGGTGGTGAGTAAGATTCAACAGCTCAACCGTCTTGAGACCGTGGCTTATAATGTCGATACGGTGATTACCAGTGAGCAGCCAGGCAGTTGGCAACGCTTGTGGCAAGACCAGCAAAAGGGGCTGTTTATCGCGCGTGGCCGAGTGGTGGCGGGTGTGGATCTGAGCGAGCTTAGCCCAGAGATGGTACAGGTGAGTGATCCAAGTGCAGAACAAATCGCCAAAGCTCAGGCCACTGCCGAGGCACAAGGCAATAGCGATGTGCCCATTACCTTAATGCCCAATATCATGATTACCTTGCCACCGGCTCAGATATTCACCGTGTACTTAGATGACATTGATGTTTATGATTGGAAATCAGGCGGCTTATTCGGCATGATAAAAGCAGAGCCTGAGATTTTGGCACAAGCTCAAGCCAGCGCCAAGGCCGAGGTGCTAAAGCGCGCCTGTGCTGATGGGGTAATGCAGCAAGCTGAAGACAATGCCAAAAAAGAGATGCAGCAGTTATTTTCTATGACCGGTGCTGATGTTAGTGTGACCACTCAAGGTGCCGGTGCCTGTCAGCCGATGCAGTAGTTGACACTTATAACCTTAGTTAGCCACGAGCCTTAAACTGCTCAATGGCATAACGGCGCGCTTGTTTGTGTTCTACCATAGGTAGAGGGTAGTTAACATGAGCAAACGCGCCTTGTTTGCTAAGGGCTTTACGCAGTTTGTTTTCATCATGCAGTATATTAGCCGGTATGTCTTTAAGCTCAGGTAGCCAGCTTTTAATAAAAATGGCATCCTTATCATGCGTTTTGGCTTGGCTAAACGGGTTCATGATACGAAAGTAGGGCGCTGCATCGGTGCCTGTTGAAGCGCTCCATTGCCAGCCGCCATTGTTAGACGCAAAGTCTGCATCAATCAGATTTTGCATAAAATAACGCTCGCCTAAGCGCCAATCAATAAACAAATCTTTGGTCAAAAACATCGCAGTCACCATACGCAGTCGATTGTGCATAAAGCCAGTTTGATTCAGGCAGCGCATGGCTGCATCGATAAGCGGCACCCCTGTCATCCCTTGACACCACGCTTGAAAGTCATCGTTATCGTATGACCAGTTTAGCTTATTGTCAGTGTCCTTTTTATAAGCAGCGCCTTTGACGATGTCAGGTCTATCGACAATCACATGACGATAAAAGTCACGCCAAGCCAGCTCACTTATCCAGCGCTCGACATCACTTTTGCTGTTATTCTCAAATATTTCAAGCTCTGATTCACTGTCTGCAAGATTTTCGTCTGCAAAGCTTTTAGATTCTAGTCTTGCGTCGGCGGTTAGATAGCATAAGCGCGGGCTAATCATTCCTAGCGTTAGATAGGCTGACAGCTGACTGGTGCCCATCAAGGCAGGCTGATCACGCGTTATGCCATATTCTTCAATGTCTTGTTGCACAAAGCCATTTAGCCGGTCTATCGCGGCTTGCTCACCGGCAGGGTAGGCCGCTCTAGCTGACTCAAGTATCGGTATCGTTTCAGCATTATTCTCTGAGAGCTGATAATGGGATGTAAAGCGCTGTAGTACAGATTGATGACTGTCTTTTATAGATTGCATCGAGCTGGTATGTTGAGTGCTGCTTGTATCTGTCGAAGCTTGATTGATGTTTAAGTCGGTTAATTTCTGTTTGATATCACCCTCAGCTAAGCTGTTAGTATCATACAAAACAGGGGGGCTTATCTCTAATGTCTGCTGCCATTTTTTATAAAATGGGGTGAAGACTTTATACAGGGTATCATCACCGGTTTTGATGGTATTGGGCGGCAAGATACATTGGTCGTGGTATTGATTAAATTTAATATTAAGTTTAGACAGCCGCTTTGCTAATGCGGTATCACGCTGCTGCTCATTGACTTCATACTCATAGTTACAGCCCACATGGGTAATATGATTGTCGACACAAAAAGCTTCGATAACATCAATACTATCTGAATACGACTCAGCTTGTAATACCGATAGCTTCATACCTAGCTTATGATTTAAGTCATTTGTTAAATGCGTCAGGGTACGCATCATCAAGTCAACCTGTGAGATAGACATGTCATGAGCAAGCCACTGCTTTGGGGTCATCACAAACACAGCTTGAAGACAGGACTCTGTGTGTTGTGAGGCTTGCACAACTTGATCTAGCAAAAGCGTCAATGCGGTATTGTCATGCAAGCGTAGGTCACGACGAAACCACATAAGCGCCGATACTTTATAAGAGTGAGACATGTTTTTATCCTTGATATTGTGTGGTGCGCAAGTGGAGAGGCGATAGTGGCAATAGCACAGTCATGGCACAGAATTTAAGCTCAAATTTTGACTGTCTAAGCAGTAACAGAGGGCGTGATAATCGCTATGAAAAGTATGATAGGATAAGTGAGTGATAAAAACCGTTTAATCACGTTAAGAAAACAAGTATATTAAGTCAATTAAGTCTGTTAAATCAATTCAACCTACTAATGAATAAAAGATCATCAATTGACTAAAGCAGATAAATCAATGAGGGCGCGATGCAGATAAAGTTTTGCGGATTTACCCAAATACAAGATGTTAAGCAAGCAGTGGCAGTTGGCGCTGATGCTTTGGGTTTTGTGTTTTATCCGCCAAGCCCTCGAGCAGTGACCGCCATGCAGGCAAGTGAGCTGATGCAGCATATCCCTGCTTTTGTTAGTGTGGTGGCATTGGTTGTCAATATGAATAAAGACGCGCTGATTGAGCTTGCTAATACTGCTACTTTTGATGTGATTCAGTTTCATGGTGATGAGACGCCAGAGCAGTGTCAGTCACTAGCCCAAGCTGTGAACAAACGCTGGATTAAAGCACTTCGTATTAATAAAGAGCAAGATACGCCTGACTCGATTCGAGCCCAGATTGGCGCCTTTGCACAAGCCGGTGCCAGCAGTATCTTACTTGATGCGTATCACAAACAGGCGTATGGCGGAACAGGGGAGCGCTTTGATTGGTCACTCATTCCAAAAGATGCTAGTTTGCCGATTATTTTGGCAGGCGGATTAACACCGCAGAATGTGGGTGAGGTTATTAATCAGAGTTTACCGATACAGGCTGTGGATGTAAGCGGTGGCATTGAGTCGGCAAAGGGTATCAAAGATGCGGGCAAGATGGCGGCCTTTGTTAGGGCGGTTCGTTAAACCTACTCAGTAAGCAACTACTCAGTAAGCAGCTAAGTAGTCAGTTAAATCAACCGTTTGCCTTTTATTGAGCTGTCTTAACTCAGGAGTAAGCCACTAAATGGTAAGTTACATTGAAATTAGACATATGGTCTTAGATAGCTTTTATTCATATTTGCTTGATAAACCTCAAGGTGCTAACGGTTATGAGTCTATTTTAGGATATACGCTATATGATTTTGAAACAGGGTTTTCAGATATAGAAGTCTTTATTATTGATTTTGTCGTCTATGTTCTGTGTCATGATTTTCCGGAATCACAAGATTTGGCTAAAACACTTAAAAAGTCATTATTAAAACGTATTGATTATGATTTTGCTGGATTTATTCGCCAAATTAAGCCTGGAATAGATGATAGAGAGGAGTTTTTAGCTGATGTGTATTCGATGGGTCTGATTTCTGAACAAAGAAGACAAGGTTTCAATAAATAGCGGTGCCAATGTACGTGTCAGGGCATTACCATCAAGGTCAAAAGACCGCAGATTATGGTTGACACGTGATGATGCTATGACGCTGAAATAGATTGTGATGACAAATAAAAAAACAGGCTATATTTAAAGCTATTACACTAGAGTATTAATTTAATAAATAATAAAACAGGGTGAGTGACGATTTATGAATAATTTTGAAAATGTTCCGCATAATGATCAAACGGACGACACAACAGTAGACTATAACCAGTATCCCGATGCCAGTGGTCACTTTGGTATCCATGGCGGCCGCTTCGTATCAGAGACCCTTATGGCGGCACTAGAGGAGCTTGAGACCTTATATTATCAAGTCAAACAAGACCCTGCATTTTGGCAGGAGTACCACAATGACTTAGTCAATTATGTGGGTCGTCCAACGCCGCTTTATCATGCCAAGCGTTTGAGTGATGAGATTGGCGGCGCGCAGATTTATTTTAAGCGTGAAGATTTAAACCACACCGGCGCGCACAAAGTAAACAACACCATCGGTCAGGCGCTACTGGCTAAGATGAGCGGCAAAAAACGTATTATTGCCGAGACCGGTGCGGGTCAACATGGCGTGGCAACAGCGACGATTGCAGCACGGTTAGGACTTGAGTGTATTATTTATATGGGCGCAGATGACGTCGAGCGTCAAAAAATGAACGTGTATCGTATGCGTCTGCTTGGGGCTAAAGTGGTGGCGGTTGAGTCTGGTTCACGGACGCTAAAAGATGCGATGAACGAGGCGATGCGTGATTGGGTGACCAATGTTGATACCACTTATTATATTATTGGGACGGTTGCCGGCCCGCATCCATATCCACTATTGGTGCGTGATTTTCAGGCCATCATTGGTAAAGAGGCGCGTCTGCAGCATCTAGAGAAAACCGGCAAACTGCCTGATGCACTTGTCGCCTGTGTGGGCGGCGGATCCAATGCTATTGGTCTGTTCTATGAGTTCTTAAATGATACCGATGTCAAAATGTATGGCGTAGAGGCCACAGGTGATGGTATCGAAACCGGCCGTCACTCAGCGCCGCTAGCGGCAGGCCGCGTCGGGGTGTTGCATGGCAATCGCACTTATCTGATGGCCGATGATGACGGTCAGATCCTAGAGACGCATTCAATCTCAGCAGGCCTTGATTATCCGGGCGTGGGCCCTGAGCACAGCTTCTTAAAAGATGTGAAGCGGGTAGAGTATGTGGGCTGTACTGATAAAGAGGCGCTACATGGTTTTCATGAAGTGACCCGAAAAGAAGGTATTATTCCGGCGCTTGAGTCCTCGCACGCGGTCGCTTATGCCTTACAGCTTGCCAAAACCATGAGTCCTGAGCAGAGCATCATCGTCAATATGTCAGGCCGTGGTGATAAGGATTTGCACTCGGTAATGAAGGCTGAAGGCATTGAGCTTTAAGCCAATTATTTAATACAGCGGGCGTGTTATAGGCCCGCAGCAGTTATCACCTTATATGTTAAGAGACCATCATGACTCGAATTGAAAGCACCTTTGAGACCTTAAAAGCGCAAAACAAAAAAGCCCTAATCCCTTATGTTATGGCCGGTGACCCTTCCCCAAATAGCTTCGTGGACTTACTGCATGATTTAGTAAAACATGGGGCCGATATGATTGAAGTGGGATTGCCATTTTCAGACCCAATGGCGGATGGCCCGACTGTGGCATTGGCTGGTGAGCGCGCCTTAGCAGGCGGTACCAGTACCCATCAGGCGCTGGCTATGGTCAAAAAATTCCGTGAACAAGACATCAGCACGCCCATTATCTTAATGGGTTATCTCAATCCGATTGAGATTATCGGTTATGAGGCCTTTATTGCCTTGTGTCACGAATCAGGGGTCGATGGGGTGTTGGTCGTGGATCTACCGCCTGCTGAATCAGGTAATTTTGTTGAGCGCTTGGCGGCCCATGATATAAATAAGATTTTCTTATTATCACCGACCACCTTGCCTGAGCGCCGTAAGCAAGTAATGACCCACTGCGGCGGCTATATTTATTATGTATCGCTTAAAGGGGTGACCGGCTCAGCAAGCTTAGATACCCAAGCGGTCGGTGAGCAGGTGCAGGCCATCAAGCAAGAAACCAATTTACCCATCTGTGTCGGCTTTGGTATCCGCGATGGGCAGTCTGCTGCGGCCATTGGTCAGTATGCAGATGGGGTGATTGTGGGCAGTGAGCTGGTGAAGAACTTTAGCGGACTGAGCCACACTTCACGTGCTGAGGATATTGCCACTGCTCAAGCCAACATAATGACCAAAATGGATGAACTGCGTCAAGCGTTAGACGCCCTAAGTGCTTAATGATAACCGCTAAACCTCTTTGAGCGCCAAACCGCTAAGTGTTTGGCGTTATTTACGCCATTTGAAAACCTGATATTTGTTGAGATTTTGTTGACGTTATACTTGATTGTATCAAGGTTAACGGTATACTGCTTGAGGGTAAAACCCTCTTTCTTTTTTTAAACCTTTTTATAACTACATCAGATTTATCTATGACAAAAAATAATAATGACCTATCTAACAGCTCGTCTAACCCTCCCTCTAATAGACCTGTGGCCGGCAAGGAAGCTGAGTTAGAAATTCAACGTGAAATCCATGCCGCTCAATCGGGTCAAAGTGAGTCTTGGCTGTCGCGACCTATACCTACCGTTAAGCGCAATAGTCTGCCGCAATTGACCGCAGTAGAGACTGAGCCCTCCACTGAGTGCCCACAGTGTCACTCGATGATTACCAATACAGCACTTATTTTTAATGCTTATGTGTGTCCTCACTGTGACCATCATTTGGCCATGACTGCCCGTGAGCGTTTGACTGGCTTTTTGGATCATGTAGAGGCCGAATTGGGTCAAGAGTTTAGTGCCAGTGACCCTTTGAAGTTTGTGGACAGTAAGCCCTATCCACAGCGCATGGAACAAATGCAAACAAAAACTGGGGAAACCGAAGCGCTCATCGTGTTACAAGGTAAGCTGCGTGATATGGATGTGGTGGCTTGTGCCTTTGATTTTCGCTTTATGGGCGGCTCGATGGGCTCGGTAGTGGGCGATAGATTCGTACAAGCGGCTGAAGTGGCGTTGACCAATAAAGCCCCACTGATTTGTTTTGCCGCCTCTGGCGGGGCACGCATGCAAGAAGGCGTACTGTCTTTAATGCAAATGGCGCGTACTTCTGCGGCCATTGAGCGCTTACGCTTAGCCGGTATTCCTTATATCGTGGTATTGACCAACCCAGTTTATGGCGGCGTAACGGCCTCCTTAGCCATGTTAGGTGACATTCATATCGCTGAGCCTAAGGCTATGATTGGTTTTGCTGGTAAGCGAGTGATTGAGCAAACCGTACGTGAGACGCTAGAGGAGCCATTCCAGCGTGCAGAGTACTTGCTTGAGCATGGGGTCATTGATCAGGTGGTACATCGCCATCAGATGAATGACACTGTATATCGCCTATTGGCTAAGCTGACCCACGTGTAAGCTTAGTCAAGTTAGATAGCTTATATGGATGTGTGATATAAGTTATTTAGCACCTAGGATTGTATTCTTATAAGCAGCCCTTAAACGCTAAGGGTTGCTTATCTATTTTTGAGCGAAGAGATATTGTGAGCATACCCTCTATGACCCCACAAATTAACGATGTTAATGCACCCACGTTGACCAGTCCTTTGTCAGATTGGATTTATTATATGCAGCAAATCCATGTATCCGCCATTGATATGGGTTTGTCTCGAGTGCTGCCTGTCGCTGAGCGATTGGGCTTGGTAAAGTCTGCCAAAGAAGATGCCTATGTTTTTATGGTTGCAGGTACCAATGGCAAGGGCTCAACAACTGCGGTTATTAGCGCAGTGTGTCAGCAGGCCGGCTACAAAACCGCGCTTTATCAATCGCCGCATTTAATTGATTTTAATGAGCGGGTGCGTATTGATGGCAAGCCAGTTGGTGACCAAGTACTTATCGATGCGTTTTATCAAGTTGAGCAGGCGCGGCTGGCTTGTGATTTGACCTTGTCATTTTTTGAGATGACCACGCTTGCAGCCATGCTCATTTTTGCCGAGGCCCATTGCGATGTTTGGGTATTAGAGGTGGGACTAGGTGGCCGCTTAGATGTGGTGAATATTATTGATGCTGATTTGGCTGTGATTACCAATATTGGTATTGACCATGTGGACTGGCTGGGGGATACGCGTGAGAAGATTGGCTTTGAAAAAGCAGGTATCTTGCGTGAGGGCGTGCCGCTCATCTACGGTGAGACAGACATGCCGCACTCGGTGCGCAGTCAAGTTGAGGCCTTAAATTGTCCTTGTTTTCAGGTGGGCAAAGACTATGATTTTATCTTGCCAGACTCAGGCCGGTCTGGCTTATCACAGTCAGACTTAGAGGCGCACTGGCAGTTTAGTGGTGCTGCTGTGACTATGCAATTGCCTATACCCAAGCTGTCATTGGTAAATACTACCAATGCCGTGGCGGCACTTTTAGCCTCTCCATTAAAAATTGAGGCGGCAGATATTGAGGCGGCATTAGCAAAAGTTACCTTAGCTGGCCGCTTCGATGCTCGCGACTTGCTGGGTCGTCATTGGTTATTTGATGTGGCTCATAATGAGCGTGGTATGAGCTTTTTACTCAGTCAGTTTGTGCCTTTGTGGCAGCAACATAAAGCCCGTTATCCTACGGCTAAGTTGCATTTGGTGTTCTCTATGCTGGCTGATAAAGACATCAGCCATGTGGTCGAATTACTGGTTAACTCAAACCTACCGATTCACACTTGGCATCTGGCTGAGATTGACCATCCGCGGGCAGCACATGTTTCTGAGCTTATTGACGTGCTCAAGCAGCATCAGCAAAGCGCCATTATTACCTATGAGCGTTTGTCCGTTATTGGTGAAGCAGTTGCCGCAACCACTTATCCTGAAGATCTTATCTTGGTTTGTGGATCTTTTCACACCATAGGAGAGGTGCTACAGCCCTTGGTATAATATCGATAAGTTATGAGTCACTCACAAAAGCGCAGCGCGTCATATAGGCACTGCGCTTTTTTTATCTCCTTAATATCTTAACTATTTATTCCTATTAAATTTCGAAATTAATTTAGAAACAGTTTATAAAATAACTAATATGTGTTGATATAATGTAGTAGTATTGAATTGTTGTGTAAAATAAGTAGGGCTTAAGAGTCGGGGCTTATTACGCGACAGTTTTATCCTAAGCATGCCCGCTTGCATCGCTTTATCTTCCAACCAATAAGTTAATACACTATGATGTTCAGTCCGCATAAATACAAAAAAAAATTGTTGGTCGCCTTGTTATTAGTCACCGGATCAAGCTGGTCAGCTCATGCCAATACGGTCATCACGGATGTTCAAATTAACTCATTAATTGCTCAAGCTATTGACACCCACCCTTTGGTAGGATCAGCTCGAGCTGAGCAACAGGCGACCCTCGAAGGTATTAATGCCGCCAAGCTTAACCTGCTACCCACACCCAGCTTCTCAACGGGTTACAATACCGATGATGATTTGGTCTCTGAAGTGGGTATACGCCAGCCACTATGGACCGGGGGGCGCTTAACTGCCAACGTTAACCAAGCAATTTTTGATGACAAAGCGGCAGTTGAAAATATTTATGAGCAGCAAAACCAAGTGGCCAAAACCACCATTGAGGCTTGGCAAACTTACATTAATGCAGTGGCCCAGCAGCGTGTCTATCTCCAAAATATCACCCAATTACGTAATTTTGAGGCGATGATGCAGCGCCGAGTCAATCAAGGGGTCTCAGCGCGTATTGAACTTGACTTAGTCACCAACCGTATTTTGCAAGAAACCAATGCCTATGAAGCCGCGCAGGAACAGCAGCGTATTGCAGAGGCGCGCCTACAGCAGATTACAGGTCATCCGCTGCCACCTGGCAGTGAGCACAGCATTCCACCGCTTAACACCTTGGTTGAGCAGGCCAAAGCGGCCTCGGCAGGCTTTGAAAAAATGGCATTTAATGATGCCAGCTTCTACAACCCATCCGTGGTAAAAGAAATCTTCCAGATTGAGTCGGCCAAACAAGAGGTTAAGGCACAAAACGCCTCAAAATACCCGACCGTGTATGCCGAATATAAGCACACTTATGATTATGATAACAAAGAGGATGATGGGCAGTTTTATGTGGGCTTAAACTATCAGCCTGGAGCCGGGTTTTCAAACTTTGCCTTAACGCGCGCCTCTGAAGCACGTGTAAATAGCTTGGTACAAAATAAAGAAGCCGCGCAGCGTAATGTGATGGAAAATATCCAAGTACAGTATCAGCAGTTTGCCAGTGCACGGAGCCGTGAGTTGTCTTTGGTATCGGCAGTAGCGGGTGCCCAAATTGTACTTGATTCCTACCAGCGCCAGTTTATCGCCGGTCGAAAATCCTGGCTTGAGGTCCTAAATGCTGTGCGTGAACTCAGTGATTATCAGATTCGCTTAGTCCAGACCCGATCAGATATTCTGGGTGCATTTTATAAGCTACAAGTGGATTTTAGCTTGATGCCTTGGCAGACTTTTGCCAAAAATCGTCAACCGGTAAAAATGTTTAAAGTCAGCGATCCGGTTAAAGACTGGATGAACACTCAAAACATCACTACCCCACAGTCCCAAAAATTCGGCTACGGTCAACCGACAGTGGTTAATGCCGGCCAGCCCGATGAGTATATTCAAATTACCTTGCCGGCTGATGCTCAGCATCAACTCAATCAAGGTGGCTATATTGTACTCAATGACAGTCGTTTATTGGATGAGCCTACGTTCACTGATAAAACCGTGCAAAATGACCCAAGTCCGCCGGATTCAATGAGGGTAGATACCGACTCTAATGCCAACTCCGGCAATTAACAGCAATGTCTGCTCGCATTTTTTAAGATAATAATTTTTTTATAAGTGGTCATTATGAGTACTAATCAAAATCCAGAAAACAATCTAGGCCCCAAAAGCTCGGGAGCGTCACCGGACCATACAGATGGCTTGGGTGAGTTGGTCAGTAGTGACCAGCAGTTAACCACTGCCCAGTCTTTGGCCGATGCACTCAAACATATTTTAAGCCAGCAAGGCTATCCGGTAGACAATATCCGTTTGCAAGATGTTATTAGAAAGCATGATACCTCTCGGGCGATAGAGCAGGGCAGAGGCATCAATACCTTAGGCGGTATTGTCGAGGTGCTCAGAGGTCTAGGTATTGAAGAGTCTCCAGAGATTTTACAGCAGCCAGATGCAGCATTTTTACCGCTTCTGGCGTATCACATCAGATATGGCTGGGGAGTTATTGACGGTAAGAGCCCACAAGGGTCTTGGAATCTACGCCAAGAGGCTTTTACCCATCCGGCAAGCTTAGATGAAGTCAAACTGGTTTTACGCCTGCGTCTAAAAGAAAATCATATCAAAAAGCGCAACGCCAACTTTAGTGATTTACTAAAAAAGGATTTGTTTCGTTACAAAGGCGTCGTGATAGAAGCCGTTATCGCCTCCTTCTTAATTAACTTCTTAGCGTTAGCGGTGTCTTTATTCTCAATGCAAGTGTATGACCGAGTCATTCCGACCCGAAGTCAATATACGCTGATTATCTTAGCCAGTGGTGTGGCACTGATTATTATCTTTGAATCTTTCATGAAATTTGCACGCTCTAAAATCATGGATAAGGTGGTGGTAGGGCTCGATCAGTATTTATCACGTGAAGTGTTTCAGCGTCTGCTCCGAGTGCGTATCGACCAAATGCCAGGCTCAGTAGGCTCTATGGCGGCACAGTTAAGGGGCTATGAGCAGGTACGTAGCTTTTTTACGGCCAGTACTCTATTTGGTCTGGTTGATTTACCTATGACCATATTATTTATCACGTTGATTGCTTATATTGGCTCACCTTTGGTGGCATTGGTGCCTATTATTGCCGCTATTATTGCCGTTACTATGGGATTAACAGCACGCAAACGTATTGATGCCATTGCCGCTGAAGGTGCTTCTGCCTCCTACTACAAAACCGGTCTATTGGTTGAAACGGTAGAAGGGGTTGAAACCATTAAAGCAGGGGCGGGTAGCTGGAAGTTTTTATCGCGGTGGCTTGATGTGATGAACATCACCATCAAAAACGATTTAAACATGAAACACGCCAATGATAATTTAAGTTATTTTGCGCAGATGCTGCAGCAGTTTAGTTATGTGGGTATTGTGATTGTCGGCTCTTTTGTGGTGATGAGCGGTGATATGACAATGGGTGGCCTAATTGCCTGTTCTATCTTGGGCGGGCGTGTATTGGCACCGGTTATGGCCATTCCAAACTTATTGGTACAGTACTCGCATGCCAAGGCTGCAAAAAGCATGATTGAGTCTATCTTTGCGCTAGAGCAAGATAACCATGGGGTAAATTATCCGTTGTCTCCTACCAAAATCCGTGGCCATTATCAGTGTGATGACTTGGTATTTAATTACACCGGTAATGATCGTCCTGCTGTGAGTGTCAAAAGGCTGGTCATTCAGCCTGGGGAGCGTATCGCTATTTTAGGCCCCATTGGTTCAGGCAAATCTACTTTATTAAAACTGCTCTCAGGTCTATACGCACCCACCTCAGGACGTATCTTGTTAGATGGATTAGATATTCAGCAAATTAGCCGTGAATCGCTGAGCGAGCAGGTAGGCTACTTACAACAAGATCACCGCTTGTTCCAAGGCACACTGCGTGAAAACTTACTTATCGGTATGCCTGCACCCAATGATGATGTGCTCCATGATGCGCTGCAAAAGACAGGACTGATTAATCTGGTATCGAACCACTCAAGCGGCTTGGATTTGCCGATTAGTGAAGGCGGCCGAGGTCTGTCCGGTGGTCAAAAGCAGCTGGTGGCCTTCACGCGTTTGCTACTTACTAAGCCATCAGTGTTATTAATTGATGAGCCGACCGCTTCTATGGATAACCGTCAAGAACAGCGCTGCTTGCAGGTACTGCGCCATGAGCTGCAGCAAGGTCAGACTTTGGTGGTATCGACTCATAAAACAGCGCTACTTGACTTGGTAGATCGCATTATCATTATGGACAACCATCAGATTGTGATGGATGGGCCAAAAGAGGCCGTGCTTAAACAGTTGATGCAAAATGAGCAAGCCAAACGCCAAGGCAGTAATGAGCAAATTACTCAGCAGCAAGCGCCAAGAGCCGCCATACAGGCTACGGCAAAAGGCCCTAATTCGCCCCAGCCAGGAACGCCGCCGAACGCCCCTCAGTCTCAAGATCCTGCAGGTCAGCCGCAACATCCAAAGCCAGCGGTTGATGATATAAATGCCGCCAATAGCGGACAAGCGCCAAGCCGTCCTGCCAATCAGCAGATTGTTATTAAACCGGCCTCTGAGATAAAAGCTACGCAGACGCCAAGTGCAGATGTTAACGCCACTACCAATCAATCACAGTCAACATCACAGATCAACCAAGCTGGCGCTGAAGACCAAAGAGCGGCATCAACAGCTGTTAAAAGTAGTATTGTCATTAACCCAAAATCTGAAGAGAAGTAGGCATGTCTGATTATCAATATACCCCCACTAAGCCCAAAGTTGGCGGTGCTCGCCTTAGTATCTGGATTGCCTTGATTGGTATCACGGTGTTATTGGTATGGGCTTATTTTGCAAAAATTGACCAAGTTACCCGTGCAAAGGCCACAGTAATAGCCAGTGCCCGTACTCAGGAGGTTCAAGCTTCAGATGGTGGCGTGTTAACTCAGATTTTGGTATCAGAAGGCGATGATGTCAAAAAAGGTCAGCTGCTTGTGGTATTAGAAGAGGAGCGTGCACAAGCCGCCTTTGACAGCTCGGCCTCTAAATCTGCAGCTTTAGAGGCTCAGTTAGCCCGTTTAAATGCTGAAATTTTTGATCGGCCTTTGAGATTTCCAGACAATGTACGCAAATACCCAGAATATGTAGAGAACCAAACTCAACTTTATAATCGTCGCAGACAGGCTATCAATGAAGAGGTTTCTTCCTTAGAGGATATGCTGGTGCTGGCACAAAAAGAGCTGGATATGAATGAGCCGTTATTGGCTTATGGAGACGTCAGTCAGGCAGATGTTATTAAGCTGCGTCGTCAAGTTGCTGATATTAAGGCACAAATTAATAACAAGCGTAACAAATACTTCGAAGATGCTCAGGCCGAAATGACCAAAGCGCAAGAAGATTTAGATGCAGAGCTAGAGCAGTTACGAGATCGCAGTCAAGTGCTACAAGAGAAGCGCCTGCTATCGCCTCAAGATGGTAAGGTGAATAATATTAACATCACCACCATCGGTGGTGTGGTTAAGCCAGGTGAGGTGATTATGGAGCTGCTCCCTACCAGTAGCGACTTGATTGTAGAGGCAAAGGTTAGCCCAGCAGATATCGCTTATGTTCAAGAAGGGCAGGTAGCTTCAGTAAAACTTGATGCCTATGACTTCTCAATCTTCGGGGCCATGCGTGGTACGGTTACCTATATTAGCCCAGATACCTTGCTAGAAAAAACCCCAAAAGGTGATGAGCCTTATTACCGAGTGCTGATTAAGATTGGTAAAGCTGAGTTTGCTGGCCGCGGCGATGAGATTGTCATCAAGCCCGGTATGACCGCCAGTGTGGATATAAAGGCCATGGAGCGCAGTGTATTGTCATACTTAACCAAACCCATTACCAAAACCTTATCTGAGGGGTTAGGTGAGCGCTAACCACCGCTTAGAGTTTCTGATTGTACTTGCTCATCTACGGTATCGTATCTGCGATACAGGCAGGTGAGTGAGTAGCATAAGAGGCGTGGACAAAGTTATTATCTGGCGGCTCATCTTCTTTGTTGTGGCAAAGCTTTTGAAATCATTTTATTTTTTTTGCAAAAAAAGTTTGACACGCTGTCTTAAATGTATATAATACACATCCACAGAGCGAGGGTGATTAGCTCAGTTGGTAGAGCGTCTGCCTTACACGCAGAATGTCGGCGGTTCGAATCCGTCATCACCCACCACTATATTAGTTAGTGTTTAAACTTACTAATCGACCTAAGCAGCGGTAGTTCAGTTGGTTAGAATACCGGCCTGTCACGCCGGGGGTCGCGGGTTCGAGTCCCGTCCGCTGCGCCATATTTTAAAACTTAGTTAACTTTTTTAGTTAAGCACAAAAGTTTCAACCTCAAGTATTTATACTTGAGGTTTTTTTGTGTCTAAAAAAAGGACATGCTAAACCTCACGTTTTGCTAGTTAATGGTCGCAGTGTAAGTTAAGGGCTCCGCACAATCTACTAGACCGCATTTAGTCGCCTAACAACATCTCTTATAAAATCAATAACAAAAAATAATGGTATCGCGGCTATGCATTCTCTATTCTATAAAACACATATAACATGCTAACCCCAATCTAATAACCCGATCTAATAACAAAATTCAAAAAATAAACCATAGGTGATGTATGCAGCATTTTTACCCTTTATATTTAGCCAATAAAGCCCACGAAGGCAGCGATGATGCGCTTGAAGTGATTAATAAATACAGTCAAGAGCCTGTCGCTGAGGTGGCCCGTGCCGATGAAGCACTATTAGAGGAGGCCATTGCCGCAGGGATTAAAGCAGTTCCTGAGATGCAAGCCTTAAAGCCTTATCAAAAGCAGCGTATTTTGCTGGACTGTGTGGCCAAGTTTACTCAAAGATTTGATGAATTTACTGAAGCGCTAATTGCCGAAGGCGGTAAGCCAGAAGCGGCGGCCAAAGCAGAAGTTAAGCGCTTAATTGCGACCTTTCAGTTCGCTGCAGATGCGGTCACCACTATGCCAGAAGGTGAGGTCATTCCCTTAGATGTGACCGAGGCCAGTGCCGGCTATCGCGGCTTTACCAAAAGAGTGCCTATCGGACTGTGTGGCTTTATTTCCCCCTTTAATTTTCCGTTAAACTTAGTGGCACATAAGATAGCGCCTGCCATTGCGGCCGGCTGTCCGTTTATCTTAAAGCCGGCCAGCTATACCCCCATTGGTGCTTTATTGATCGCTGAGGTGTTGGCGCAAACTGAGCTGCCTGAAGGGGCGTTTTCTATTATGCCCATGTCATCGAAGATAGCGGACAAATTAGTCACTGATGAGCGTATTAAGCTGCTCTCTTTTACCGGCTCTGATAAAGTGGGCTGGGATATGAAGGCGCGCGCCGGTAAGAAAAAAGTCGTGCTCGAGCTCGGCGGTAACGCGGCTGTGATGGTAGAGCCTGACGCAGATCTCGATAAGGCACTGCCACGGATTATCACTGGAGGCTATAGCCAGGCCGGTCAGGTCTGTATTAGTGTAC
Source organism: Psychrobacter sp. YP14 (assembly GCF_003209315.1). NCBI lineage: Bacteria > Pseudomonadati > Pseudomonadota > Gammaproteobacteria > Moraxellales > Moraxellaceae > Psychrobacter > Psychrobacter sp. YP14. The sequence continues at coordinate 889,748 of NZ_CP029789.1, forward strand.
AGCGGGTACTCATTCACCAAGATATTTATGCCTCTGTAAAAGATAAATTAGTTGAGCTTGCCAAACAAGTCAAATCAGGTGACCCCAGTGAGGCTGATGTGGTGGTAGGCCCTATGATTGATAAAGGAGAGCTTGAGCGTATTCAACAGTGGGTGAAAGAAGCGGTTGATGCTGGCGCGACCATCTTGTGCGGTGGTGAAACCAAGGGCTTGGTGATGGAGGCGACCATTCTTGAGAATGTCAGCCACGAGGCCAAGCTTTATAAAGATGAAGCCTTTGGTCCGGTGATGATTTTAGAGTCCTATGAGGACTTTGAAAAAGGGATGGCGCTGGCCAATGATACCCGTTTTGGCCTACAAGTGGGTGTGTACAGTAGCAATATCAATAAAGCCTTGCAGGCCTGGGATACCCTAGAGGCGGGCGGCGTGATTATCAATGATGTGCCCACTTTCCGAGTCGATAATATGCCTTATGGCGGGGTAAAAGACTCAGGCTTTGGTCGAGAAGGGGTGAAATATGCCTTAGAGGACATGACTGAGCTTAGATTGATGGTTGTTAAAGACTAAATCTATAGGCTTTAATGCTGATGCTTAAATGCGGTCAACACAAACAACAGCCCCATCAATAGATGGGGCTGTTGTTTATGAGGTTTGGCACTATTTAGTGCTGCGGAGCTTGGCGATAAATGAGATGTGATATCTTGTTTAGCGGCGACTTATCGTTAATTTATGGCTTGAGTCGATGCTACTGTGCCGGTATGAAACTTTAAAATCTGCCACAGCGCCTCTTCATTGGCCACAATATCAGCCAAAGTGTAGTTATCCATGACCTTCAAAAATGCCCCAGTGGCTTCCGCAAAAACAGACTTTAGCTTACAAACAGGGGTGATGGCGCAGTAATCTGCAGGCTTAGGTTGCGCTTTGCTCTTTGAGTTACTGCGGCTTTGGGCATCACAGCCGGGCGCAGGAAAACAGGGCACCACATGAAAATCAGGCTCAGTTTGGCGAATGACTTCTCCTAAGTTGATGTCTTGGGCGGCTTTGGCCAGACGAATACCGCCATTTTTGCCACGGATACTTTCAATATAGCCAATTTGCGCCAATTGATGAATGATTTTGGTCAAGTGGCTGCGCGAGATTTGGTAGCTGTTGGCAATATCCGTAATAGTGGCTAGGGTATTGCGGTCGGGAATGACCGCCAAATACATCAGTGTACGTAGAGCGTAGTCACTATAATTGGTGAGGCGCATTAATTTTACCCCTTAAGTTAACGTAAAGCAGCAGGATAACTTGTTTTGTCAGTGCCGCTGCGATAGCTGTTATAATTATGTTGGCGAATCTAAAATTATTCTAAAACCCTAAGCAAGGGGGCGATATGCTAAATTACCTATTAATTGCACATCTACTGGGTGCTACTGTCTGGACAGGCGGCCACTTAATCTTATCGTTGGTGATCTTGCCCCAAGCTTTACGTAATAAAGAGCTTGGCGCACTGATGGCCTTTGAAGCGCAGTTCGAAAAAATAGGTATGCCCGCTTTTGTATTACAGGCGCTCACCGGCGTAGCGATGATACATAAGATGCTACCAGATGTGTCAATGTGGTTTGATACCCGTAATGACATTGGCCTACTGGTCAGTATCAAGCTAACCTTACTATTGCTAACCCTATTGGTGGCGCTGCATGCCCGCTTTCGGGTCATTCCGCAATTAACTGCGGCGCGGCTTAACTTTTTTGCTCTGCATATCGTGGCGGTCACCTTGCTTGGTGTCTGTTTTGTGATAGTCGGCTCTTTATTTCGTACCGGTCTTGGCTAAGCAGCAGCTCTATTTACTCAATGGATGTGTCGTAATCACTAAGCTATTATACCTCTAATTGAGTATTGACTTCTATTACCCAAACAGTCCATCTTCTCTTTGCTTGGCCAGTATTGGCCAGTAGCTGATGCCAAACAGTACAAAGCAAGCTATCCAAGCACTTTGGGCCAGTATAACCCATGTTAAATAATACTCCAGTGCCACAAGGGGCATCACAACCCGAAAGATGAAGGCAAATACCATCAGGATAAAGATAAAGTTGACGGTCTTTGGCGGAGTATGAATGCTACGCCCTGTATGACCTAACGACACTCGAGACATCATCGACACCGTCATCATGCCAACACCTGATAAAGCCAAAGCGTGCACCGCAATGCTGTGCGCAAAGTTGAGCCAAGGCTGCACTGCAAATAAGACAAAGCTTAGGCACATGCCCAAAAAAGCCACAAATAGTGACCACAATAGCGGCTTTTGCCATATTCTAGGCTGATACCAGCCTATAAGACGGACACCATTAACCAAAGCCACCACAGCCGCTGAAATACTGATGAGATAAGGTTGAGGGTAGAAAATATCGGCCAACATAAATATTAAGAATGAGCCAAGACTGAGCCCATCTAGTAGTTTGCTGTTTTTTACCTTAACCTCTTGATCGCTATCGAAGCTTAAGCCACGTTCAATAAAAAATGGCACCACACGTCGGCCAATGGTGAGCACAATACCCATGACTAAATAGAGGCCCAAATAAATTCCGACTCGAAAATAGCTTTGTTCGCCACTAAAAATGCTCCAGTAGCAAAGCATATTACCTAAGGTAAGCAGCACAAGCTTTGAGACAATACCCATTTGTTTGTACTGCTTAACCGCAAGCACAGCCTTGATAACGGCATATGCACTAAGCAGCATAAATCCCATATCACCAACTATGGCTAGGGTGAGCCAGACAGTCTCATTACCTGCCAAGCCTACAGCTGACCAGCCAATACGCGCCAGCAACCAAAAGCCAAAGATGACGCCCAAGCGGTAGCCATAAGGCATCATTATGCCGGTCCAAGTCTTAACCGCAGTCAGCAAAAATCCAGCAATAATGGCCATGGCATAGCCATAGAGCATTTCATGGGCATGCCAATAAAGCGGATTAATATCTGCTGTCTGCATTGAGCTGTGGCCTGTGAACATAAGCATCCACAGCAGCATGGTAATAATGGCAAACACACTGCCACCAACAAAAAAAATGCGAAAGCCTAGGTTTAAAATAGCCAAAGGTGAGCTGGGACGTTGATTGGGAGATTGAATCTGAAGCATAGGGCGCCTCGTTAGGTGGAATTTCTCAAAGACAGCAGGCTAACACCAAAAAAATACAGTTATCTATGGGCAGATAAGGTGTAAACAACTGAAGCATTGAGCCATAATAACAAAAGATGTATTTATAATGAATGTTTTATTATAGCGGTTTATCTGCGCAATGGATAGCTGAAAATTTAAGCTTTGGATGGTTGCAAGATAAGCTTGGATCTAAGCTTGGAGTTAGGACAACATAAAAAAGAAAACCCTCTATCAAGACTAGGGATGATAGAGGGGGTGGAGAAAGGCGATTATTATTTTATTATTATTATTTTGTTTGAGTTAACCATTATAAAATCAAAAGGTTACCTGTTTTTTACAGCGGGTTATTAATAAATTAAAAGACCGGCGGTAAAGGCAATATTATAGGACAAATTACCTTTAAAGTAAATGATAATTATTATCAAATGGGTGTTTATCTACTGGGTATTTAATCCGATGTCTAAAGGCCGATTATCCAGTTTTGGTAAGGTGTTATAATGGCCCTTTAATCGATAATACATACCCACGGCGTGGGTAAAAAAGAGATCAGATATGGCACAAGATAAGAGGGGCGCAATGGATATGAATTTAAGCGATGCAGAGCTGATGCGTTATTCACGCCAAATTCTACTTGAAAGCTGGGATATTGAGGCCCAAGAAAGATTAAAAGCCAGTACGGTAGTGATTTTAGGTGCAGGCGGACTTGGCTGCCCAGTGTCTGAGACTTTGGCACGCGCAGGTATCGGTGCGATTCATCTTATCGATGATGATGTGATTGAGGCCAGTAACCTACAACGGCAAACCTTATTTACCGCAGAGGATATTGGGAAAAGTAAGGCCAAAACTGCTTGCCAAGCATTGTCGCACATCAACCCTTTTGTAAAACTCAGTTATGCCACTGAGCGGTTACAGGAAGATAATGCCAAGCAGCTATTGCTTATTGAGCAAGCCCAAGCGGCAAGCGGCCCTTATTTATTGCTAGACTGTACCGATAATTTTAGCGCGCGCGACATATTAAATCGGGTGAGTGTCAAGGAGCGCCTGCCATTATTATCCGCCTCAGCCATTGGTATGTCTGGACAATTGGCTTTGTATGAGCCGGCTCAGAAAAGTGGCTGCTATCACTGCGTATTTGGTGAAACCTTAGGCAGCTTAGAGCAATCAGAAACAAGTGATACCCAGAGCTGTGCCAATTCTGGGGTGCTCGCCAGTACCACCACTATTATGGGTAATTTGCAGGCCAATGCCGCCTTACAGTATTTAGGGCGGGGCAAAAACCCGCTGGCAGGTCAGCTGCTCATCTGGGAGGGTATTCATATGACGCAGCACAAGCTGCATTACCGCCAAGACAAGCAGTGTGAGGTATGTGCCAAGCCTTATGACATTTAATAATCGATGTAGTGCTTAACCAGAGGGCTTAAGTCAATCTCTACGCCAAGATTAACCAAGTTCCAGTATTGGCCCGAAACCGTACGGTCTATCATCATGGTAGAAGCTGAGGGCTGAAATTGTTTGAAGTATTTAAGCCCCTGCTTGGCTTGAGAGATGGCCTCGTGATGAACTTGGCTGCTACCAAAATCAAAGGGTCCGCTATGATAGGGAGCAATAGATAGGGGTTTTAACCCAATCTCTAGCCACTTTTGATAAAAGCTGCCTGGTACCAGCACCTCATCGACTCGGCGAATATCTAGAGCAATTAAGTCTTGCTCAAGCGCGGTCACATCACCTTTTAGAGCATGCTTAGCAAAGCGTCTAAACAGCTGAATCTCAGCATCACTGTACGTACGAATCCCACCAAAATCATAAGCAATCACGCTGCCATCAGGACGAAAAGCGAAGTTGCCAGGATGTGGATCACAGTGCATGCGATACAGCTCAAAGATTTGTCCGGCGCTAAAATGAAACAGTCTTGTGGCAATCTTTTGTTTTACCTCATTGTCCCAGCCAGCAGCTACGCTTAATGGCTCACCAAGCTCCTCGGTCAAGGTTAGGATGCGCCGTGTCGAGTGGCTTTTTATCACTTTGGGAATAATTAAACCTGGATCATCGGCATGAAAAGCGGCAAAAATAGCCAAGTTTTGTGCCTCTTTGATGTAATCTAGCTCATCTTTTAGCGTATCACGTATTTCATTGAAAATTTGATCTTGTAGCTCTTTGCCCATGCTGAGCACACCAGTCATTTTCAGTGCCATTCTGACCTGTTTAAGGTCGCTATCGCAGTTTTTATCGACATCAGGATACTGCACTTTGACCACAACGTGTTGACCTGTGGGTAAAATGGCCTTGTGAACTTGGCCGATGGAGGCCGCAGCAAAGGGCTGCTCTTCAAAGTGCTCATAGGCCTGCTCAATTGGCATGTTAAGCTCACGCTCAACTTGTGACTTAATTTGCGAATAGGGCATGGCAGGCGCGTCATTTTGCAGCTTCTCTAGTGCTGCGGCCACCTCGGGGGGAAAGACTTCTTTGTACTGTGAGGCAATTTGCCCCACTTTCATCACCGCCCCTTTCATCTCTCCTAAGGTGTCAGCAATTTGGATGCCGACATCTTGTAGCATTTGCGAGCGGGCTTCTGCGCGCTTATTTTCATCACTAGAGAGACTTTTAAACGAGTTTTTAGCCGCCTTTCCAGCGATACTTGCGGTCATACCGGCAAGCTTCATAAACCGTTTGCTTGATGATGTCATAGTTTGCAATGCCTTAACCCTTAAAAGGGATGTCTAAAGGGGGACAAGTGAGAAGTTAGGCTCACTGTTATGAGCCGAGCCCAATGATATATTGTTTGTTTTGAAGCCTATTATAAGCGAAACCGGTAGTTTGTCAGTGTCATTTTGAGGTATTAAATGGCGATGACTGTCCTATGTTGCTCGTGGGTAAGTTATTTTGGTAACCGCTTAAAGGGTGAGCTAAGCATAAAGCGTGGTCTACGTTGAGGCGGTGACCTAGGTTTAGGTCATTAGCTGTGCTTAAACGGCTCGATGGTGTGATTATTTATCTTCATCTTGCTGCAATAAATAGCTCAGTGCCATGTCATAACCCAGATGGCCTAAGCCGCAGATAACACCGACCGCTTTGTCGCTAAAATACGAGTGGCTTCTAAAGGGCTCACGGCTGTGGATATTGGATAAATGCACCTCGATAAAAGGTTTGTTTATACCAAGTAGCGCATCACGCAGCGCAACGGAAGTGTGGGTAAATGCCGCAGGATTGATAATTACTGCATCAATTAAGTCTTCAGCGTCCGCTAAAATACCGTGATGTTGAACGGCATCGACCAGCTCGCCTTCATGGTTTGACTGAATACTAATCAGCTCAATATTTTGAGCATGAGCAGTCGCCGTTAAGCGCTGTTCAATATCTTGTAAGGTGGTGTGGCCATAAATGTGCGGCTCACGCAGACCGAGCAAATTTAGATTGGGTCCATTAATCAGCAAAATACGGCGGTGCTGAAAAAGCTTAGGACTAGCGGCTGTGGAAGGGGAGTGCGACATAAAGTGTTTTTTTCCGTTATTTATTTTTCTGTTATTTAGAGGATATCTGATCACATCGAGTAAAGCGCCATAGGCGAACCTATAAAGGCCAATAGTTATCATATGGCATTTTAAGAGATTTTAAAAAGTGATAGTCATTATTTCTTATATCAATACTAAAAGTAGGCTTTTAACTGGGCGTTTACTCGATTTTGCCTCAAAATAGGCGCCTATACAGCTATAATAGCACACCTATTAAGTAGATATTAATAGGGCTTAACCCTAGATAATTAAAGACTTGGCGTAAAAGTTAGATAAAAATTTTGCGCAGATAGTGTGAAAGTTATGTTAAAACACTTTGTGTTAATAAAAGGGCGTGCTATGATTAGTTTTAGATAACAAACATGTCTGTAGTGTTACAGAGATGAGAAAAGCCTGTTTTTAAAGGCAAATTATCGTTTAATGAGCAATATAGTACATCGGCTTTGTTATTAAGTGGTCAAGAGCCACTTCTTATACCCAGTGTTAGCATTTCAGGCTTCAGCTTATATGCTTTAATTGGGGTTAAATTGAAGTTTTGTTAATTAAGTTTTAGGAAGTAGATTATGTCAGCTCGTGAGCAAGGTACTGTTAAGTGGTTTAATGATGCAAAAGGCTTTGGCTTTATTCAACGTGAAAGCGGTGAAGATATCTTCGTTCATTTCCGCGCTATCCAAGGTGACGGCTACCGTTCACTTCAAGACGGCCAAAAAGTTGAATTTATCGTAACTGAAGGTGAAAAAGGCTTACAAGCTGAAGAAGTTACTAAAGTAGACGCTTAATTCAAATGCCGATGAAGCGTTTGTGAGATTAAGCTGGTAAGCCCCACTTTTATCAAATGCTTTCCCGCTTTTATCAAACGCTTTATAAGTTACACAGCCAATATGCCAAATCTTATAGCCGCCGTGCAGCGTAGGATTTGTTATGTTGGCTTTTTTTTGTTTGTGATAGTTGTGCCAGCAACAGCAGATGTATGGTTAACATAGAACGATTGTTACGGTGCTTAGGATTAGGATGGGCAATAATTGGGTCAATAGCCTATAATAGATAAAGATAATATTAACCCACAAAGATTAAGGAAGTTTAATGGATGAGTTTATTACCTTTGCTGATTTGTCCTTAAGTGACAGTATCTTACGCTCAGTCAATGACTTAGGTTTTACCGAGTTGACCGGTATCCAAGCGCAGATTTTACCGCATACGTTAGCTGGGCAAGATGCCATTGGTCAGGCACAAACCGGAACAGGTAAGACAGCCACTTTTTTAATTACTATTATTGAGGCATTACTAAAGCGCCCATTTGCAGATGATGAAATGCGTTATATTGGCGAGCCAAGAGCGCTGATTTTGGCACCCACTCGAGAGTTGGCCAATCAGATCTATGACGATGCCATTGCCTTGACTAAACACACCAGCTTACACAGTGTGTGCGTGATGGGTGGGATTGATTATGATAAGCAGATTGCCGCGCTAGATAAAAGCTATACCGATATTTTGATTGCCACCCCCGGGCGCTTGATTGACTTAATTTACAAAGGCCATGTGTTTTTAGATCGTATTGAAGCCTTTGTCTTAGATGAAGCCGATCGTATGCTAGATATGGGTTTTATTCCAGATATTAAGCGTTTGATGCGTTATATGCCGCCCAACACCGATCGTCAAAGCCTGCTGTTTTCGGCCACCTTTAACCAAGATGTGATGAATCTAGCGTATCAATGGCTTATGAATCCGGTGTTCGTAGAGATTGAGCCTGAGCATAAGACCAGTGATTTGGTTGAGCAGCATTTTTATCTGTTGACCGAAGCCGATAAACATCAAGCATTGACCCAGATTTTGGCGCAGCCTGAAACAAAAAAGGTGATCGTATTTGCCAATCGCAAGGATCAGGTAAAACGCTTATATACCAAGTTAAGCGCGGATCACAATGTGGTGATGCTTTCAGGTGATGTGGATCAAGCCAAGCGTGAGCGTTACTTGGATAAATTTAAAAATGGCAATGCTAAGGTACTTGTGGCGACTGATGTGGCGGGACGTGGCATTCATGTTGATGACATCAGCCATGTGGTCAATTACACCTTACCGGATCAGCCCGATGATTATGTACATCGCATCGGCCGTACTGGGCGGGCCGGCCAAAAAGGCATCAGTATCAGCTTTGTTAGTGAAGATGATGCCTTTAACCTGCCGGCCATTGAAGCGCATTTAGACCGCCACTTAAAGCTTGAGCAGTGGGGCTAAGCTTTTAAGTCAAGGTGTTTAAATTAAGGCTGGGTTGATGATGAGGTTGACTCAGCTGGCGGATGTTGGTGATTGCTCATATCTGCCATATCTGCCATGTCTGCCATATTGTGATGGTCATGGCTGGTATCCATCGGCTCATCTGTCAAAGAATGATGGGGCATATCTTGGTGATTCATAGCATGGTGGGCGCTATCATTTTGATGGTTATTCATATCAGACATATCTGACATATCGTGGCCTGAGGGCATGTCTGCCATGTGATGAGCCTCATGCCCACTATCATGATCGGCTGCGTTGTTGATATGCATACTGTGTTCACTGTGCTCTGGCATGCTGCTGTCCATCATTTGATGTTGGCTATGCGCTGCGTGACTACCATGATGATGACCGTCGCCATGCTGCATGGTCAAAGGAATAAAGATAACAGCCAGCCCCGAGAGCAGCATAATAAGGCCATTTAATTGACGCAAACGAAAGCGGCCAATCTGTTTGTGTAGCCAGCCGACGGTCTCATGGGTGGCCACCAGCATCGGCACAGTCCCTAAGCCAAATACGAACATCAATAGCGCCCCTGAGGCCACGCCATTACCCACCGCTGCCATCAATAGAGCGCCATATACCAGACCACAAGGTAAAAAGCCCCAAAGCAGACCAGCGGCCAACGCCCGAGGGAAGGTGGTCAGCGGGAATACTTTTTGGCGCAGTGGCGATAATTTTTTCCAGATGCCCATGCCCACTTTTTCAAGCTTATTCAAAAACGGTAAGCCCAGCATATTTAGACCGATAAATGCCAACACTAACCCCAATAAAATCCTAGGTAAGTTGTTGCCCATCATTAAAGGTGCCAAAACTGTGGTACCAATAAGACCGGCTATCACCCCTAAAAAGGCGTAACTGAGCAATCGGCCGAAATGGTAAGTGACGATAAGCATCCGCTTTTTTGTGGCGCTAACTTCCTGCATCGATAAGCCAAAAGCGGTCACAAGACCACCGCACATCCCTAAGCAATGCGGAGAGCCAAAAAAACCCATGGCCAAAGCGGCAACAAGTAAAGGTGTTGTCATAATACGTATCCAAAAGTTTATTAAGAATAAAAATCTAGGCGTCCATCAAGACTATTTATCGTGGGTCTCTACAGATTCGGCGGGGGCTTTATTGACCTGTTCAGGCTGTGCTTTTTTGGCAGGGGGCGGGGTGGAGAGTGCTTGACGTCGCTCTTGGCGGTCATCGAGAATCACCCGCTGTGATTCGTTATCTAAGTCTTCAAACTGGTTGGATTTTACCGCATAACGCACCGCCCAAATGCCAATAACAAACAGCATAAGGCTCAGCGGTATCAACAAATACATACTGACCATAACGAGATTTCCATTTTAATAGGGCGCCGCTTAATAATGAGGCGTCTATAATGATGAAAAGGAAGCTTATTTTGAGCCAACTATTATACGCTTGTTGGACGCTTAGTGCTGAGGTTTGCTTAAAGATTACTCAAATAAAGTCTTATCATATCGGTTAGCGGTCAAATGAGGGCATAATTGTGGGGATAGGTTTGGGGCAGCTGGTGATGATACAAAGAGTACGTACGCTAAAATACTTTGACATCTTCAGGCTTACGGCTACGTAGTAGGGTGTCAAAGCTGACTTCACTGGCGCGGCGACAGTTTTGTTGTGGCGCAAATACATCACGGGCATAAGCGGCCAACTCATATAAAGTGCGCCGTGAGTGCTGCGCATTATCTTTAGGATGTAGCCAGCTTTTTTGCATGGGCAAAGGCGCCACTATCGGGCTGGTATGAATGTTATTGAGGGCAAATTGACGGCGGGTACGCGTCATGTGATAGGCATCAGTAATTAAATAAACGTCAGATAAGTTAAGACGCTTGGCAGTAAAGCGGGCATTCTCGCAAGTATTCATGCTGGCATTTTCGGTAATGATATTATCAATGCCATAGTTAAGCAGCCAGTCACGCATCCAAGGTGCTTCTACCCCTGTTAAGATAATGGGCAGGGGGTTTTTTTTATAATGCCAAATGACCGTCTGCATCCGATTCAGGCTGTATTGATTTAAGACAATGCTATTGGGTGAAAGCTGTGGGGTGTTTTTTTGGGCTGGACTTGATGGCAGCCGATTGGCTACGTGGGTATCTGAGCCCTTATTTGCGATGGCGGATTTTTGACGGTTGGGCTTATGATCGGCTTCAGTGAGCCCACCACCGAGTACCACATAGGCGGTTGGCTCATGCTCTGAGCGCCAGTTTAAGGGCAGCGTAGGCGCAGTGGCTGACTCAGCTTGGTTGGCGTTTAGATCATATATCAGCGGCCGCATGGCATGATTGGCTTCAGGTATAGGCAGGTGATTTAATACCCACAGGCCTATCGTCGAAAACAGCGGGGTAAAAAAGCTGGCCACGCTTAGCATTAGCAGCATAATGACTGCGATAATACCTCGCTGCACTGCCTTTAAACTGCGCTGTAAAGCCTGACCCATGATTTCCACACTAGGTTTGTCGAAGAGAGCTAAGAATTATAGCCAGTTATGGGTGTGATTTGCCATTGTTTTATTGCGATAAAATTATGAAAAAAACAACTTGTGGGCGGGTTAATCCTCTACAAAAAAAGTTGATCACTTAAGGTGCGGCGGTATAACTGGCCTGCTCATCTACCCAGACTGGCTCACGCTCAAGCTCAATACCGAACTTGTCTTTAATGCTGCGCTGAATGAACTGCTGAGTGGCTAAAATATCCGCTTGAGAGGCAGGCGTGGTGCTGTCCAAAGTGCTGTGATTGACCAAGACTAAGGCTTGTTTGGCATGGGTTAAAATCGGATTGATACCTTGGCCTTTAAGTCCGGCAGTATCGATCAGCCAACCGGCTGCCACCTTAGTATGTGCCTCATCAACGCGGTAGCCAACAATCCCAGGATACTCATGTTGTAACTGTGCAAATTGCTCCGTGCCGATGATGGGGTTTTTAAAGAAGCTACCACAGTTAGGGAGAACAGCAGGGTCGGGCAGCTTTGATTGACGAATGTCAATAATGGCATGCATCACATCAATTGGGCGAATAGCTGAGCGATTATCCGCTTGAGCCAGACTCAATGCTAGGCAGGCCACATCACCATAATCGGCATTAACTTGGGTGGCGTCTTTGTGCAGTTTAAAGCCTACGCGAGTAATGAGCCATTGTCCGGCTTGCTGCTTAAATAGGCTATCGCGGTAATTAAATTGGCAGTCCGCTTTGTCAAAGTCATGCCATTTTTGAGTGGGTAAATGAAACGCTTTAATATGGGTAAGACAGTCCTCTAGCTGCACCCCATAAGCGCCAATGTTTTGTACCGGAGAGGCACCGACCAGACCTGGGATTAAGGCTAAGTTTTCAAGCCCATACCAGCCGTTATTGACGGTGTAGAGTACCAGCTCATGCCAGTTTTCCCCGCCCATAACCTCAAGGCTTACGCTGTGCTCATCTTCGGCCAAAACCTCTATGCCTTTGAACACAGGATGTAATACTTGAGCTTGTAGCTGTTTGGGTAGAATCACATTACTGCCGCCTGAGAGCACGAACAGCGGCGCATCACCTTCTTTTAGCTTGGCAATAGCCGGTTCAACTTGCGCCTCTTGCTCAAGGGTTATCAGCTGCATTGCTTGGCAAGACAGGCGCATAGTATTGTGTGCCAATAATTGGGCAGGGGCAGTTATCAACTTGGCCAAGTTAAAATCAGAGTCTGCCTGATTTGAGGCAGTAGTCACAGAGGCGGTAGTGTGAAAAGAGGGGCACATAGGCAGCTTACGACTCAGTTTGGGTGAATAAAAAGGGCAATCAAATAAGGCGGATATTTACAAAACAACGGCTTACATCTGCCATGAGACAATCCAAGCGTCTACCGAAGATTCTAGGCGTTTAATGACCTCTTCAAAGCCCTCTTTACCGCCATAATAAGGATCTGGGACATCTTGCTTAAGGTAGCTGATGTCCACCTCACTCATCAAGGCCAGCTCGGCCAGTTTTGTTGTAGGGGCGCTTTGGGACACTTGATCTTTAATGGCTTGTAAGTCTTTTAGGTTTTGCGCATCCATTGCTAAGATTAAGTCAAAGTCGATAAAATCTTGTGGGCTAACTTGACGCGCCACCAGCTTGCTGATGTTGTAGCCGTGCTGCTTAGCATGCAGCTGCGCTCTGGGGTCAGGGTGCTTGCCAATGTGCCAGTCGCCCGTACCTGCAGAGTCGATTTTCATCGTAAGCCCAGCAATGGCGGTACGCTGTCTCATGATACCCTCAGCCGTAGGCGAGCGGCAAATGTTCCCAAGACATACTAGCAATACAGACTTTGGCATAGCATCTGACATCGGCATAATAAAACCTTTAAATTTTTATAAATAAGTAGGTGCCGTGGCTTTGGGCTTACAAATAAGCGCTGCCGGCAATAGGGCGCTATTCTAACAACCTTGACCAAGAAACGATAGGGGCAGAAGCTTAACTGCAAAAAGTGAATAGGTGGTGATGACAAAGAAGCCAACTTGCCCTGCGGGGCGTTAGATTAGTCACCTTGATGTTTAAAGCGTTGTAAGTCTCGGCGCTGCTTTTTATTGGGCTTCGTGTCTGGGCGGGCAAGATTGGCAAGCTTACGCTGCTCGGCATAATATTCGCGGCGCTTAATACTCTCCTCGGTCTCCTCGTAAAGCGCTTGAGCTGCCGTGGCATTACCGCGCTGCACGGATAAGGCTGTCACCACGACGGTCTTTTCGGTCATGGCCGTGGCTGAGCCTTGGCGCAGGGTTAACTCATCACCGATGCTAATCTCTTTGCTGGTCTTAACACGGCTGCCTGCAAAATGCACCTTACCGCCCTCAATGGCCTGTTTAGCAAGACTGCGCGTACGATAAAAACGCGCCGCCCACAGCCATTTATCTAAGCGCACCTTTTGTAAGTCAGTCGTATGCGTATGAGGTTTTTTAGAGGTCGACATAACAAAGAGTATTCCTATAGTAATGACAGTTAACTTACGCTTAAGCCAAATCAGCGCCGCTCATCTGCGCTAGCATCTTCAGGCGTTGTTTCTGGGATAATAAATTGCACCGGCACATAAGCCACACCATTTACCGGTGTGCCATGAATCATAAATGGGTGCAGTTTTGCTTTTTTAAATGCGTCAAGGGCATAATTATCCAGCCTTCGGTCACCACTGCTTTGTGAGAGCTGGGTGTGTGTGATATTGCCCTCTGTATCTACCAAAAGCTTGATCACGAGCGTATAGGAGCCGGCTATAGAGCGACTCAAAACCGCCCGTGGCACTTGTAAGTTTGGGCGAGATTTCCATGAGGCATGGCTCATAGAAAAATCATATATTTTGCCATCTGTTAAATCGATAAGCTCTGCTTGAGCCGGCACGAAGCCGGCAGCTAAGGCGATAACAAGACAGGCTTTTGCGGCAGTATTTTGCATGACTTACTTCAAAAACAGCTGGTAGCTGATGTTGTCAGATACTGGCGAGCACTCATAACCAATTTCTTGTAGTGTATCTTGTACGGCTCGTGAGCTGGTGGCCGTTGCCTGAATACCCACTAAGACTCGGCCATCTGCAGCGCCGTGATTGCGGTAGTGGAATAGGGTAATATTAAAGTCAGTGCCAAGCTTTTCTAAGAAGTTAAGCAAGGCGCCTGGACGTTCAGGAAAACTGACTTTAAACAATTGCTCATCTGCTAGGCCAGCATGGCCGCCGATTAAATAACGAATGTGAGATTTGGCAATATCATCATCGGTTAAGTCGTGTGCGTTATAGCCTGCCTCTTGCAAAGAGTTGGCGATGGTATGGCGCTCTTTATCCCCTTCTTTTAGAGCAATACCAACGAAAATCGAAGCCGGCTCTAACGAGTCAGGAGCAGCTATATTGCGTACTCGGTAATTGAATTCGGTGATGTTGCGGCCCTTTAAGTCTCGGCAAAATTCTAAGAATGCACCGGTGCGCTCAGGGATGGTTACCGCAAAGACCGCTTCTTTTTTCTCGCCAATTTCGGTGCGCTCAGCGATATAACGCAAGCGATCAAAGTTCATATTGGCGCCTGAAATAATGGCAACGCAATTTTTGCCGGTCAATTTATGGGTGCTTAAATACTTTTTCATACCCGCCAGCGCCAGTGCACCTGAGGGCTCAACAATACTACGGCTTTCTTCAAACACATCTTTGACCGCAGCGCAGACCTCATCATTACTACAGGTGACCACCTCCTGCTCGATAAGCTTGCCAGAATTATCGCTTTTTTGGAGGTTGACCACCTCAAAGGGTAAGGTGCCAATCTGTGCGACGGCGGTGCCATCGACGAATAAGCTGACTTGGGATAATTTGACCGGTTTATTGGCCGCAATCGCAGCTTTTAAACTCGCAGCGCCCTCAGGCTCGACCGCAATGATTTTCACCTGGGGTGCCACATCACCTAAGAAGGCTGCAATACCAGCCAACAGACCGCCGCCGCCCACAGGCACGAACACATACTCGACATCGCGCCACTGCTGATTAAGCTCAAGCGCGACGGTACCTTGACCGGCAATCACCAACTCATCATCGTAAGGCGGGATATAAGTGAGCCCCTCTTTGATGGAGCGCTCGATGGCGTATTGGTTAGACACATCGAAGCTGTCACCATATAAGTCAACTTTACCCCCTAAGGCTTTGACGGCTTGCACCTTGATATCGGGCGTGGTGGTGGGCATGACGATGGTATTGGTAAGGCCTAATTTGGCAGCTGAGAAGGCCACACCTTGCGCATGGTTGCCGGCTGAGGCACAAATTACGCCACGCGCTTTTTGTGTCTCAGTCAGCTGACTAATTCGGTTGTAAGCCCCCCGCAGCTTAAAAGAAAAAACAGGTTGTAAGTCTTCACGTTTTAAACGAATGTCATTGTTAAAACGAGCAGATAGCTTTGGCGCATAGTCTAAAGGTGTCTGAATAGCGGCATCATATACGGTAGCCTGAAGAACATTACGAACCCATTTTGAAAGCATAGATAATCCTAAAGGTTGAGTTGGGGGTTAATTGTGTTGTGCATTGCTTATTTGTTATAAGCTTATAGCTCACACAAGCTTTGACAATGGATTGCCTAGTGTAGATAGACAAAGGCAATAACGTTAAGTAATCATTAAGCCTATGCTGTTTTTTTTAATCGTGCAAGTTTTAGCAGCGAAATTATTGATGATAATAGGTTATTTGACTGATAACTTTTATTGTCCTACGAAAAAAATCAACTTTGAGGGTAAAAGTGGCGAAAATACGGGGCAGATTTGATATTATGGCAGCTGATTATTTTCGACATAATATCTTCTTTACTTCATAAACAAAAAGGGCAGTTATGAGTCAGCAACTTAAGCTTAAACAAGAGGTCGCAAAAGCGGCATTGGCTTATATCGATGATGGTATGATTTTGGGTGTGGGCACAGGCAGTACGGTCAACTGCTTAATTGAGCTTTTGCCTCAGGTCAACCTAAAAGGCGCTGTGGCAAGCTCACAGGTGACCCAAGATAAGCTTGAAGCGCTTGGCATTGAAGTTATGGACTTAAACTACGTGGGCGAGCTTGACCTGTATATCGATGGCGCAGATGAGGTCAATCCAAACCTGCAACTGATCAAAGGCGGTGGCGGCGCTTTAACTCGCGAAAAAATTGTAGCCGCCGCTTCAAAACAATTCATTTGTTTAGTAGATGAAAGCAAATGGGTGACACAGTTAGGGCAAGAGTTTCCGGTACCGATTGAGGTGTTGCCCCAAGCGCGCTCTTATGTGGCACGCCAATTGGTTAAAATGGGCGGTGAGCCTGTGTACCGTGAAGACTTCATTACCGATTACGGCAATGTAATTTTGGATACTTATAATCTAGACATCACGAGTGCCAGTGAGTTTGAAGCGCGTTTGAACAATATTGTGGGCGTGGTATGTAACGGTATCTTTGCGGCCAATCAAGCTGATAAGCTGCTAATTGCCAAATCAACAGGTGTTGAGACGTTACAGCGCTAATATAAATTGGCTACAGACAGCCAGGCTATTTGTGGTTAAATATAAGGGTGAAGTCAGCATACTGGCTTTACCCTGTTTTTTTGCTCGCACAAGGAAGTCGTTACCATGCCTTACATTACCCTTAACAACGCCCATATCTATTACGAAGACAGTGCCCCCAATGAAAGCCGCTTTGAGCCGCAGTATCGCAAGCCGGTGATGCTTTTTGCTCATGGTCTGCTGTGGGGCACGCCGTTATTTGATAAACAAGTGGCTTATTTTCAATCAAAGTACCGCTGTATTGCTTTTGATTTTCGAGGTCAAGGTCAATCAGAGGTAACCAAAGATGGCTATGATATGGATAGCTTAGCGGATGATGCCATTGCTTTGCTAGAGGCATTAGACATTGATAAGTGCCATTTTATTGGGCTATCAATGGGTGGCTTCGTTGGCCAGAGGGTGGCAATCAGACGCCCAGATTTACTCAAATCTTTGATATTACTTGAGACCTCAGCTGATGCCGAAGACCCCAAAAAGGCGGTCAGCTACAATAAGCTAATGCGCGCCATCTCTTGGCTTGGTATCAGACGAGTCAGCAAAAAGGTTATGCCCATCATGTTTGGTAAAACTTTTTTGTCAGATCGCACGCGCCGCGAAGAGTATCAGTTGTGGCTAAGTCACCTAAATAGCAACAGCAAAAAAGGGGCGATACACGCCACACGCGGGGTGATACAGCGTGAGGAGGTATTGTCAAAGCTTGGTGATATAACAACGCCCACGCTGATATTGGTTGGTGATGAAGATGTCGCCACCCCTTATGATAAGGCGCAGCGCATCCACTTTGCTATTCAAGGCTCAAAACTTGCCGTCATTCAACGAGCAGGGCATACCTCAACGGTAGAAGAGCCTGAGCAGGTCAACCACAATATTGAGTGGTTTTTAAGCCTGCTGGATTAAGGCAGTTGTCTTTACTGACCAAAACGAGCGTCAGTCATGTGACGCTGGCCTAGTTAAGCTTGATTTTATCTTTAAGCAAAAATTCCATTAAGGCTTTTTGGGCATGCAAGCGGTTTTCGGCCTCGTCCCAGACCACAGAGCGGGGGTCATCAAGCATATCATGTGAGATTTCCTCGCCGCGGTGGGCTGGCAAGCAGTGCATAAATAGCACCTCAGGGTCAGCTTTGTCTAACATAGAAGGCGTGACTTGATAAGGCGCAAAGCGGCGAGCCCGAGTATTTTGCTCGCTTTCTTGGCCCATGCTGGCCCAGACATCGGTGACAATTAAATGCGCATCTTTGGCCGCATCTTGCACATCATCAACCAAGCTTACGCAGTGCTTGAACTTCTCCATCAGCTCAGGGTTGGGCTCAAAACCATAAGGTGCAGCCACACGAAGCTCAAAGCCAAACTGATTTGCCGCGGCCATAAACGAGGAGCACATGTTATTGCCATCGCCTACCCAAGTGACAATCTTATCTTTAATACTGCCGCGGTGCTCATAAAAGGTCTGCATATCAGCCAATAGCTGGCAGGGGTGGAAGTCATCGGTTAGCGCATTGATAATAGGTACAGAGGAGTATTGGGCAAATTTTTCTACCTTTTCATGCTCAAAGGTACGAATCATAATAATATCGACCATGCTTGAGATGACCCGTGCTGAGTCTTCAATCGGCTCACCGCGGCCAAGCTGGGTATCTTTGGGGGATAAAAAGATGGCATGACCACCAAATTGTCCCATACCCGTTTCAAATGAAATGCGGGTGCGGGTAGAGGACTTTTCAAAAATCATGCCCAAGGTACGGCCCACGAAGGGCTGATATACTTCGCCTGCATGCTGCATTTTTCGAAGCTCACTTGCACGCTTAATTAAAGCTTCAAGCTCGGCGGGAGACAAATCAAGTAGAGTTAAAAAATGGCGCACGCTCATGGGACTCTCTTTAAATCGGCTATTAATGGATAAGGGGTTTCGCTAAAGATAAATCAGTAAAAGCTAAGTTAACAAATAGATTAGTAAACTCTCAGTATAGCGAACTTTTTGGGGTTGTGAAAACAGTTCAAGGCCATTTATTTCACACACCTCTCATTAAATTCGCTTTAAAAATGGCCTAAGTACAATGTTTTAGTCCGCTAGAGCACTTCGCGCAGTGGCCGCTGAGTAACCCGGCACAATAATTCATAACCTAAAGTATGTGCAGACTCAGCAATCTCATCGACGCTGGGCGCACCGAGCTCAGGGTCGCCCCACAGCATTACTTGGCTGCCCACTTTGGGGTTTGGGACATCGGTTAAGTCAATGGCAATCATATCCATGGCGACGCGGCCAATGACTGGGCATTTATAACTGCTATGCTCGCCTACCAACTGAACGCTGACCCAAGCTGAGCCATCTACCACACGCGGATAGCCATCTCCGTAGCCGATACTAACAATGCCTTTTACAATGGGGCGGTTGGCCACGAAGCGGCTGCCATAACCCACAGAGGTGCCCGCTGCAATATTGTGAATGGCCATTAAACTGGCTTTAAAGCTCATCACCGGTTTTAGCTTGAGCGTCTGAGCACTAACGCCTTCAACAGGAGAGCTGCCATACAGCATAATACCGGGGCGCACCCAATCAAAATGGCATGCTTTAAAATTTAAAATACCCGCCGAATTGCATAAAGAGGCCTTAATACTGGGGTCTACTTGCTCACGTAACTGCTGCAATGCTTGGGTAAAGGTGTCAATTTGTTTGGCATTAGAGGGATGGTTTGGTGCATCGGCATTGGCAAAGTGGCTGGTCAATATCAGCTCGTAGCCTGCATCCACTAAGCTTTGGGCCACATCGCCTAATTCATCAGATTCAAAGCCTAAACGGTTCATACCGGTATTTAGCTTAAGCCAGACCGTACGGCAAGGCGAGTTTTCGGGCGGTAAATGATTAAGCGCCCACTGTACTTGGTCTTGATGATGAATGATGCTTTGGCACTGAGCCTCAATGGACTGCTGCCATTCTGTTTCGCTAAATACGCCCTCAATAAGCACCAAAATCTTGTCCCAGCCAAGCTCACGGATATGCTGAGCCTCAGTGAAGCACGCCACGCCGAGGCCATCTGCGTCTTTTAATGCCGGCAAGCAGTGTGATATACCATGGCCATAAGCATCGGCTTTGACCATCGCCAGTACCTTGGTGGTATCAGGCACAGTATCAATGACACAGTTTAGGTTATGGGTTAAGGCTTTAGAATCAAGAATTATTGAGGCACTACGCATGATTAACACTCACAGTTTAAATAGGGCTTGCTCACCCATTAAAAAATATAAGGCGGCTGAGCCTCAGTGAACGCAAGCTCAGTAGTTTTTTATGTTTAATTTTACTTTTTTATTTTAAGGGGCCAGATGTAGATTGGGATTAGCCCAAAATACGCCACAGCACAAACACAACAGCCACGATATAAAATAGCGGCGACAACCAACCAACAACTTGAGTGGCAATGGCAACACTGATGACAAACCCTGCCAAAGCTATCCAGTCACGGCGTCTGTCATTGAGCATATCCGCGCGGATTTGTTGTATTTCACGCAGTTGCTCATCTTGCCTAGCACCTTGAGAGGCCAAGCTTTGTAGTCCTTGGTCTAGCAGTTTGGGCACTTGGGCAGTTGACAGTAACAGCTCAGGTAATTGTTCGCGCAGCTGACGCATATTACGCACCGGATCAAGCTGCTCTTTTACCCAGCCGGTTAAAATAGGCTTGGCAAGTGACCAAATATCAAGCTCTGGGTATAAGTCGCGACCTAGACCCTCGACATGAACCAACGTCTTTAACAGCAGCATCAACTGCGGCGGGATACTCATATGATGACGACGGGCGATGTCTAAAATCTGCATCAAGACCCCAGCAAAGTCGATCTCATTAATCGGCTTTAATACCATAGGCGCTACAGTACGGCGCATATCTCGGGTGAGGGCATGCTTATCAGTATTGGGTGGTATCCAGCCAGCGCGGCTGACGATATCGACCAAGTTACTAAAGTTGTTGTTCATCACCGCAAGCAGCATACGTGCCACAATCATCTGGTCATCGGGCGACAGCTCACCCATAATGGCACAATCTAGACCAATATATCGAGGATATTGACGATAAGCTTCAGGGGTATCGGCAGGTAGGGTCTCGACAAAGACGTTGCCTGGGTGCATGTCAGCGTGAAAGAAGTTATCACGAAATACTTGGGTAAAAAAGATGGTTAAGCCTTTTTCCGCCAGCGCGGCACGGTCATAGCCAAGCTTATCAAAGACTTCGGTGTGTGAGATGGGCACGCCAACGATACGCTCCATAACCATCACATTTTTTGAAGAGGCATACACTTCAGGCACATACATCATCGATGAGCCTAAGAAGTTGTTGCGCATTTTGGTGGTATTATCTGCCTCAAAGGTCAGATCCAGCTCATTGAGCATAATCTGACGATAGTCTTCGACCACATCAATAATGCGTACTGCTCGAGCCGCTTCAATACGGGCTGAGGCCCATTGAGCCAAGTCGCGCAGCAGCTCAAAGTCTGCCACGATTTGCTCACGGATATCTGGGCGTACCACCTTAACCACCACCTCGCGGCCATCATGTAAGGCAGCTGTGTGCACCTGAGCAATGGAGGCGGCGGCCAGAGGCTTGGTATCAAAGCGGGCAAATAAATCATTGATGCTATCCCCCAGACCCAGCTTAGCATCTTGGATTTGAGTGATAGCAATATTGACATCAAAGGGCTTCACTCGGTCTTGTAGCTGCACCAATTGCGCGATAATCTCGGGGGTGACCAAGTCGCGGCGGGTGGAGAGCAGTTGGCCAAGCTTTAAAAATAAGGTACCCATCTCCTCTAGGGCAAATTTCACCCCATTGGGCTGATGGCTTTTGCCCCAAGCGGCTGGGTGCGACTTAATCATACGGGCCACGGATTGTAGCTGCGGCGCATCTTCTAAAGGTAAGTGGGTATCAAGGCGATAATGTGCAGCGATGCGCCAAAGCTCAAGAAGGCGTTTGCGATGAGATAACAGCATGTAAAGCGGGCCCATTTTAAAAGGTGTGAAAAATATAGCTAAACGTTAACGCTATAAAGGCTCAAATAGTTGACCTTAATGATACCACGGGTCAATCATTTTAAGAATGGGTTAAGCGCCATTGTGAGTACAATTGTCCGCGCAGATTTATCGACTTAATCTTATATTCAGGACAAAAAAAGCCGCCTTGAGTCAGGCGGCAGTAGTTAGATACAAACCGTGAAGATAGAAGCTGTACACAATAAGCCGATGAATAAAGGATTACTGAGTAGAGTTAGGCTCAGCCCCTGCTTTTAGGCGGGCTTGTTCCGCTTTTATCATCGCCAGGCGTGCCTCTTCACGCTGCACATCAGCACGCAGCTTAAGCAGCTGCTGCTTTAAGTCGTCTACTTCCGCCTCTACCTCAGGGTCCACTGGGGCATTACCAGCTACCTCATTCGCCCAGTCAGCGACATCATTAAAAGCATGCTTGGCGGTATGTGACACATTGCCTTTAAGAGACTTGATTAATAGGCCTAACTGCATCGCCGCCGTACTACCAATAATAGGCTCAAGTTGGCCGGCAATATCAGGATTAAACCCTGAGATAAGCTGCTTTAGCTGCATTAATATGCGGTAATCCCCCTCAATAGGCAAGTTGCCACTGGCATCTCGCAATAAGTTTAACAGCTCGGCTAAGTTTTCGACCTTAATGGTGCAATCTGGTAAGCTGCGGCCAAGGGCGGTATATTCTTGCCAAGCTTGGCTGCGCTCATCTTGCACACCGCCTGCGGTCTCAAACAAACCTGCGTGCAGGTGGCTGACCGGCTCAAATCTAATGTGACTGTCATTAAAATGCACATCTATATTAAAGCTCGGTACCGCCATAGTTAAGCGCAGCACTTTACCTGACAGCGGCAACAATCCCGCCTTGGTAATTTTATCGCTTAAGATCGCAAAGTTCACCAGTTTTTCTGCAGCAGTTAAAAGCAAAACTGTTATCATAAAATACCGCCTAATAAAGAGATGTGAGTCTGTTAAGTGGGTGCAGCGCTATAGGTTTTTCTTATCAAACCTGCTATTTTTTGAAGCCGCGATGCACCGCAACAATACCTGCCGTTAGGTTGTGATAGTCACAGTTTACAAAACCTGCATTTTCCATCATACCTTTCAGCGTTTGCTGATCTGGGTGCATACGAATCGATTCTGCCAAATACTGATAGCTTTCAGAATCATTGGCCACGATTTTGCCCATAAGCGGTAAGGCAGTAAATGAATAAAGATCATAGGCTTTTGATAGTGGCTCAAAGATAGGCTTTGAGAATTCCAAAATAAGCAGGCGGCCACCTGGCTTAAGCACACGGTACATAGCGCGCAGCGCTGCATCTTTATCCGTGACGTTACGCAGACCAAAGCTGATGGTCAATAAATCAAAGCTTTCATCTTCAAAAGGCGATAAGGTTTCAGCATTAGCCAATACAAAGTCAACGTTATTACAGCCTGCGTTAATCAAACGCTCACGGCCGACATCGAGCATGGCCGCGTTAATATCAGATAAGACAACGCGGCCATTACGCCCCACCTCGCGGCTAAAGGCTTTAGCCAAATCCCCTGTACCGCCGGCGATATCTAACACTTGCTGACCGGCACGTACCCCAGATAAGCTAATGGTATAGCGCTTCCATAGACGGTGAATACCAAAAGACATTAAGTCGTTCATGATGTCATATTTTTTGGCCACAGAGGTAAAGACATCAGCCACTTTGGCTTGTTTTTCTGCTTTTTTGACTTTTTTATAGCCAAAGTGAGTCTCTTCTAGACCATCGGTGTCTGGGGTGTGCGGGTTGTTGATGTCATCTTTTGGGTTAAAGCGCGGCAAGCCTGATTGACCTGTATATTTTACAAAATCATCTTCAGCAGGCTGATTGGCAGCAGACGCTTTGGGTGTATCTTGGCTAAAAGGGCGGGTGGTCTGTTGACCTTGCGGGGTGCCGGCAGGTAACTCGCTCACATCACTAAACTGGGTGTTTAACACAGTGGTTTTTTGGCCATCTGTGGCAGCACTTGACTGCAACGACTGCTGCACTTTGGCATTGGTATCTTGGTTGTGGCTCAAGCTTTGTTTTACCAAGTCATTTTGTAGGTTGGCTGTGTTGTCTAAGATAGGGTTTGAAGGCGTGGCGTTGTCTGATTGGCTCATTATCGATCCTGATTTTAATAATAAAAATTTAATAATAAAGACATGAAGGGTTTAAAAGGATTGGCGGCTGTGGGTCGCTACATAAGGGGTCGTCTTATATCAGTGCTGACTGTACCCTTAATGATACCTGAAATTAGTGGGGGATGCTTAAGCTGATCCCCCAATTTTGCCGCTTTCTCTGGTTTTGCCAGTCAAAGCACTGTGACTGGGGCGCTCTTTTTAAAGCGAGTAAGGCATCGCTTAATTATGCGCTGTGTACTTGGTCAATAATCTGTAGTTCACGCTCGCAAAACGGATCAATAAAGCTGCCCACACTTTTTAATGGTTTCATGGCCGCAAAGCCTGAGTCGATGAAATCATATAAAGGTTGAAGATTGCGCTTATAGGCTTGTTTTTTAGCCAGCTTAAAGGTTTTTTGCAAAATAAAAGAGTTTAAATACTTGTCACTGCGGTAACACACCTGCTTTAAGTCTTCAATTTGTTGACGGCGTGCTTGCTCATCATTGACCGCCACATAAGCGGCCTGCATATTATCCTCATTCACCTCTAGGTTATTGTCAAGCAGCCACTGCGCCAGTTTCAAATCCAATTTGGTTGAGGTAATCGCAGTCTCTACACCCAAGGTACCGGTCTCTAGGGCTGCAGTAGGCGCAAGTTTCTCAAGCTTTTGCGCTTTGGGTACAATCACCTCAAGCTGACGCACGATCTGATCTAAGCTGTCGCCACCGTACAAGTGATTTAAAAAATACTCAGCCATAGGTTTGTTTTTGGGCTGTGAAAATAGCTCAGCGTGGGTGCGGCGAATACGGTCTTTTTGCCAGTTTTGCACTTGGCTAAGCTTGGTAGTTAGCTCAGGATTATTATGGTGTGGCAACTCCCAATACTGTTTTAGATGGGTATTTAGATTAGATAAAGCAGACATACGATGGCTCCTAAACACTGTTCATTAAAAAAGGGGCAAGTAAAAAATAAAAAAATAGCTTGTTAAAATGCTAAACCGCCATTTGCGTTGTCACAAATTTATGGCATTGTAGTAAAAAATTGATTTATAGTTGGCTTTTTGGATGCCCACTTACATAAGTTACTCAAAGGCTATTTTATCAAACCTTATTTTAATTATGATAATACTATAAGTAAGGGCTAGATAATATCAAAGCCTAGCATGATTAATATGTATAAGGCCTGTATAAGCTGTTTTTCTATCTGAGTGTTGAATAGTTGCATGACAAGGGCTGTGGGTCATACAACAGCAGGCATAGATACTAAATAAGTTATAAATGACACGTCATAAAAAATAAGACACACTCAATTGATTATTGGACGATTTGAATAATAAGGATTCACTGATGGCTAAGCAAAACCAAATCGACGCTAAAGAGATTCGCATTGACGCTGATCCTTTAAGCACCTTTCATATGGACGAAGAGACACTGCGATTAGAGCTGGTTAAGGCGCAATATGCGCTACGAGAGACCCGTCAGCAAGGGCAAGCCACAGGGCTGTTGGTGTTGGTCAATGGTATGGAGCTATCTGGTAAAGGGGCTGCGGTGACTCAGCTGCGTCAGTGGGTCGATCCTAGACTACTAAACGTCGAAGCCAATATTGGCACCTTGCCCAGTGAGTATGAGCCCCTATGGCAAGCGCATGTGGCCAAGCTACCGCGCCATGGCAACATCACCGCCTACTTCGGTAACTGGTATGCCGACTTAATGGAAGGGGTGCTACAAAAAATGAAGCAGGATAAAAACAAATCTCAACACAATGAGCTTGCTGACTGGGAGGCGTATATGCGCGGTCAATTACAGGTCTTGTCTGAATTTGAAACCGACTTAATCAACAACCATACCAAACTGTTAAAGTGTTGGTTTCATATAGATGAGCGCACCTTAAAGTCGCGCCTTAAAGATAACAAGGCTGATCCTGAGTGGTTATATCACATGGACTGGCAGGATAAAAAACGGGTGAAACAGTTTAATGACATTGCCAAAATCATCTTAAGTCAGCAATCAGATTGGGTCATCATAGATGGCTCTGACCCTGAAGAGGGCGGGGATAAGCATGACAAAAAGTCCCATAAAGACTTGGGCTATAGTGAGGCGGCCAGCTTACAGTTTTGTCATGAAGTGCTGCATGCAACGCAGTCAGCTTTAATCAGCAGTCAACAAAATGACAGCAAACATCCTTTGGTATCGCAAGTCAGCCGCAATATCAATGCCGCCTTTTCATGGGCAGATGTGCCTGATAAGCTCACCGATATAGATGATCCTGATATGGGTAAGTCAGATTACCAAAAAGCTTTGATCAAAAAGCAAGAGCGCTTAGCTGAGCTATTACGAGCCCGTGCCAACTCTGAGGGCAAAGGCGGCAGACAGGGCAAATCTGCTGCCAAAAATCACCATGTGGTGTTTGCTTTTGAGGGCATGGATGCTGCCGGCAAGGGCGGCGCAATCAAGCGTTTGGTGGCACTGTTAGACCCACGTGAATATCAGATTTATAACATATCAGCGCCCAACCAGATGGAGCTACAGCACCCTTATTTATGGCGCTTTTGGCGACGGATGCCGGAGTTTGCGCCCAATCTAAAAGAGGAGCGCTTAAGCCGAGTGGCCATCTTTGATAGAACCTGGTATGGCCGAGTACTGGTCGAGCGCATCGAAGGTTTTGCCAGTGAGGCGGCCTGGCAGCGGGCGTATGAAGAGATTAACCGTATGGAGCGGGACTTGGTAGATAAAGGGACCATTGTCATCAAGTACTGGCTGGCCATAGACAAGCAAGAGCAGCTCGACCGCTTTGAGGACAGAAAAGATACGCCGCACAAGCAGTTTAAACTAACCGAAGATGATTGGCGCAACCGAGACAAGTGGCATGAGTATGTACAGGCGGCAGCGGATATGTTGGCGCGTACCAATACTAAGCATGCACCTTGGCATGTGGTGGCCACCAATGACAAGCGAACTGCACGTTTGGCTGTGCTTGATCATGCCATTGCTCAGCTTGAAAAAGTCATTAAAACTTAATCAAAAAAAACAGCGGTTTCAAGTTGCATCGGACAAGGGTATAATATGCAGAATTTATGCCCCAACAGGTATAATTGATAGTTATTAATGCCGACAACTTTCCCATAGACTTTATCAAGTAAGCCTTGATTGCTGGTGCGATCAAGGTTATTACAGTTGTCGTATGTCTCGATCAAACGGACTTGTACTAATTCATTGAAGCCCCGATCTCTCGGGGTTTTACATTTTCACATCCGATTGGCTCAGAAATCTCATGCTTCCAAAGTCAACTACATCAAGTAGCGCCCAGTTTACGGGTTCGAAAAAAGCTAATATACTTTTTGGTCTATTCCTGTTTGTCATGACCGCATATTTTATGTGGTGGGGCTTGGATTATACCAATCACCAGCAGACGCCATTATTTATCGTGGCTACCGTGTTTGGCATATTTATGGCCTTCAACATTGGGGGGAACGATGTTGCCAACTCCTTTGGTACATCGGTAGGCGCGGGTACTTTATCCATTCCGCAAGCCTTGGCCATTGCCGCCATTTTTGAGGTATCTGGGGCGGTGCTTGCTGGTGCTGAGGTAACCGATACCATTCGTAAAGGTATTGTTGATTTAGATGCCTTATCAGTGACGCCCAACCAGTTCATCTATGTGATGCTATCGGCGTTGATTGCTGCGGCGTTCTGGCTATTGTTTGCTACCAAAAAAGGCTTACCGGTTTCTACCACGCACTCCATTATTGGTGGGGTAGTGGGCAGCTCGATTGTTATGGGTATTCAAGTGGGCGGGCCTTCATTGGCATTTTCTACCGTGCACTGGGATCAAATAGGACAAATTGCTTTATCTTGGGTATTGTCACCTTTATTAGGTGGTATACTGGCGTATGTGCTATACAGCCAAATTAAAGTCAATATTTTGTCTTATAATGACCGTGTTGAAGCCCGAGTTAAAGAGCTTAAAGCGGCCAAAAAAGCACTAAAAAAACGCCATAAAGAATGGATCAATGAGTTGGCTGAGTCGCTACA
Source organism: Psychrobacter sp. YP14 (assembly GCF_003209315.1). Taxonomy (NCBI): domain Bacteria; kingdom Pseudomonadati; phylum Pseudomonadota; class Gammaproteobacteria; order Moraxellales; family Moraxellaceae; genus Psychrobacter; species Psychrobacter sp. YP14. The sequence goes on from NZ_CP029789.1 coordinate 917,863, forward strand.
GGTGTCCTATACGTCAAAGATGGTACGTGACCAAGAGATTTATAAAGACGAGGATACCGAACGAGATGATCTGGAGACAGACTACTATCAAGAGCTTTATGATATCGAGCGTGAAAGAGACAGCATTGATACTCTAAAAGCATTGCGTCAATGGGTGCCTTTGGTGGCCGCATTAGGCGGTGTGGTTATGACTTCTATGGTGGTGTTTAAAGGCCTACAAAACGTTGATATGAGTCTAACCACGTTAAATGGCTTCTTAATCATGATTATGATTGGGGCGCTTATTTGGCTGACGACCTTTATTTATACTAAGAGTATTAAAGGCAAGCAGAAAGAAGACTTGGGCCGTGCTACCTTTATTTTGTTTAGCTGGATGCAGGTATTTACTGCAGCAGGCTTTGCATTTAGCCATGGTGCCAATGATATCGCCAACGCTGTGGGTCCTTTTGCAGCCATCATGGACGTTATTCGTACCAATAGTATCGCCAGCGAAGCGGCTGTACCTAGCGCGGTTATGGTCACCTTTGGTGTCGCCTTAATTGTGGGCTTATGGTTTATTGGTAAAGAGGTTATCCAAACTGTGGGTACCAATTTGGCCGAGATGCATCCTGCGTCAGGCTTCTCAGCTGAGTTATCAGCAGCAGCGGTAGTCATGGGCGCCTCTATGCTGGGTCTACCTGTTTCTAGTACGCATGTACTTGTGGGTGCGGTATTGGGTATTGGTATGGTGAATAAAAACACCAACTGGGGTTTGATGAAGCCAATCGGTTTGGCTTGGGTAGTTACTTTACCTGCTGCCGCTACCATGTCTATGGTCAGCTACTTAATTTTAAGCAACGTATTTTAAGCGTATAGAGCCCCTAAGCGTCGCTAAATAGACTTAAAAAGCCCTCAATTAGTGTGAGGGCTTTTTTGTGTTTGGCTTAATAGCTTATTAAAAGATAAGGGGCTTAAACGTTTTTACCGTGCTGTTTTTGCTGAATGCTTTTAGCAATTTTATAGCACTCATTGATGTGGTCGTTCGCGATTTTTTTGAAAATCATATAGCCCATGGTAGCGGCCACAAGCTGGCCACCTAGTGGAATGAATTTGGTCACTTGCTTGGCAACAATACGGCCACCATAACCTTGAACTGTCTTTTTCACCACACCACGAGTTGCCATTAGGCCGGCAAAATCAACGGCACGGTTTTTCATCTCATTCCAATGCACTTCTTTGGCATCTAAGTCGATGGCAGATTCACGCTCAGAGATAAGGCCAAAACGCTCACTGATTTCAGGCAATAATTGGGTCAAAATACCTGCATCAATGGCCACGTCCATAAAAGGAACCGGAATAATGGCGGCGCCCGCTGAGTATTTGGCGCGTTTTTTTACCAGTTGCTCACACTCTTTTTTTACTTGCTCTAAGTTTAGATCTGGATCAATGGTTTCAGGGAGTTTTTCTGCTGCAGGAACAGTTATCATAAAGTATCCTTAAATGAAGGGTGAGAAGTTATAAGGTTGCCCATTAAATGGCATTATGTGCTAATTTTAAAGAATTGCACTTTTGACACAAGTGGCAGTTTGTATCTTTACGCCTGCTGTCGCTAAATTTTGTAAATATATGATTATTTTATTTTAATACCGTTTTTGAGTATTTGACCCCATATTAATATAAACCCAATTAGAGTTGAATAAAGACCACCATGCTAAAGTTAACCCCCAGATTTACCGGCACCTTGCCTGATGATTTACCTGCCTGTTTTACCCAGATGTATCAACAAACCCCGACCCTGACGCGCCTATTTTTGGCACGTGGCATTCAAAGTGACCAAGACTTAGACTATGGGTTATCTGCGCTACTGCCCGCGCAAGGTCTGAGCGATGTCGATGAAGCGGTGACGCTGATGGATGAGGCCATTGAGGCTCAGCGGCGTATTTTGATTGTTGGTGATTTTGATTGTGACGGAGCGACCAGTACGGCGCTGATGATGCGCATCCTGTCACAGATGGGTGCCGTCGTAGATTTTGTGGTGCCGGATCGTTTTAAATATGGCTATGGCCTGACGCCTGAGATAGTACAGCTGGGTATAGAGCAGTACCAGCCGGATATGATTATTACTGTAGATAATGGCATCTCAAGCCATGAGGGGGTTGATAAGGCCATTGCCAATGGCATTAAGGTAATTATCACCGATCATCACCTCACCACTAAGAGCAAGCCTAATGCCCATGCTGTGGTGAATCCCAATCAGCTGGGCTGCTCATTTGAGAGTAAGGCCTTGGTGGGCGTAGGCGTGGCCTTTTATCTGCTCGGGCGTCTGGCCAAGTACCGCCGAGAAGCGGGGCGATCAACGGCCCAAGTGAGCCGTTATTTAGACTTAGTGGCCTTGGGCACCATCGCCGATGTGGGCGTGCTTGATCACAACAACCGCATCTTGGTCAATCACGGCTTGGCTGCGATAAGAGCAGGGCGCTGCTCGCTGGGTATATTGGCGCTGCTTGAGCTGGCGGGGCGTGATTACCAAAAGATGAGCGTACAAGACTTTGGCTTCGTCATTGGCCCTCGTATCAATGCGGCAGGGCGCATGGACAATATGCGTATTGGTATTGAATGCTTGATGGCCGATGACATGAGTGACGCCAAGCGTTTGGCCTTTGAGCTTGATAAGCTGAACAAGGAGCGCCGCTATGTTGAGGGCGAGATGCGTGAGCAGGCCGATGAGATTTTAGGTCAGCTGCAGCCAAACTCAGACCGCAGTCAGGGACAGACGACTGATGAGCAAAGTGATGATAGTTTAAAGCAACAAGCAGAGTCTTTTACTGATAAGGCACAGCCGCGCAGTTTGATTTTGTATCAAGACAACTGGCATCAAGGGGTTATTGGTATTGTGGCCGGCCGTCTTAAAGAAAGCCATTATCGACCTGCCATTGTATTTGCTCCGGCAGATGATACTCAGCTTGACGGGCAAGATGCGATTAAAGGCTCAGCACGCTCTATCCCAGGCATTCATATTCGTGATGCCATAGAGCGCATCGCAGAGAGCCATCCTGAGCTGATTACCCACTTTGGTGGGCATGCCATGGCAGCGGGGCTTACGCTTAAAAGAAAGGATTTTAAGGCGTTTGCTGAGGCATTTGAGCTGCAAATGCAAAGTGTGGAAGCTTCGGTATTTGAGGAGCAGCAGTTCACCGATGGTCAACTGCTGGCAGAAGACTTTAGCTTACAGTTCGTTGAGGCGTTGACACAAAACCATATCTGGGGTCATGGTTTTGTGCCACCACAGTTCGATGGTGTGTTTGACGTGGTGCAGGCGCGAATTTTAAAAGACAAGCATTTAAAGCTATCGCTAAAATACCCTGGGGTGATGTATCCTATTGATGCCATCTGGTTTAACTATGATCCCAAAAAATGGGATTACCGTGCCCAACAAGTACATGTATTGTTTGAGCTTAGTATTAATGAGTGGCAGGGTAATCAAAATATTCAGCTGATGGTAAAGGACGTAGCGGTCACCCAAATTAGCCCCTAAGCCGCTATGAATTAAATGACTATTTGACCAAGCGGATAGAAGGCAAATGCCAGTCAAAGCGCAGTGCCAACACGCGAATAAAGAAAATAACGCCGAGGGTGATCAAATCGTTCATACCGGTTTGCACCCCAAGCGCATCTAATAAAAAGTAAAAGCAGGAGCCAATCACGCTGGCGGTAATATAAATCTCTTTTTGTAATACCAGTGGAATTTCATTACAAATAATATCACGAACCAAGCCGCCAACAATGGCCGTACAGACTGCCATTAAAATGGCAATGACCGGTGCCACGCCTTGTGATAACGCTACTTTAAGTCCAATGACGCTAAAAGCGGCCAGACCCACAGCATCAAAAAGCTTCAAGGCAGTATCAATCTTGTGATACAAATGAAAAAATATTTGTAGTGCCAATGAGGTAATGGTAATCACAATCACATAGTTCAAATCTGTCATCCAAAATAAAGGATGGCGATTGAGCACCACATCACGGATAGTTCCGCCGCCAATGGCATTAGCCATAGACACCAAAATACAGCCAGCGATATCAAACCCTTTGTGCTGGGCAAGTAAGGTGCCCGCGATGGCACACGCAATTACTCCGATCATATCGAAGATATAAATTAAGATATCGGGACTAACAATATAATTTGGCATGGCATCATCACATAAAATCAAGCAAAGACAGTTGAGAGGGGGAATAAGTCGCTTATTATTCGGGGCGTATTATATAGTTAAAGTCTAACTAAAGGCAGTGTAAGCAAAATTAAAAGCCATTATTGTCATAAATAGCAGCGCCTAACTTTTTTATGCTGCAAATTAAAAGGCCTCTGAGTAAGAGACCTTTATCATTAATTACCATGTGTTGTGAGCGTATTGCTAAAATGGCGTTATTTTAACACTCGAAGACCAGCTTTATTTTCACGTTTGGGCTTGTCACTTGTGGCAGGTTTGGACTTAGTAGGCTGAGGTTCTTGCTCCAAAGGGGTGTAATTATCATATTCACTGGGGTCAAAAGGCATGCCCACGGTCTGATCTTCTTTGGCAAAAATAGCCATAACTGCCTGCATAGGAATCCAAAGCTCACGTGACACACCACCAAAGCGGGCATTAAAGCTGATGTAAGTGTTGTCCATATTCATATTACCCGTAGCGCGACTGGCAATATTCAGCACAATCTGACCATTTTGTACATGCTCAGTAGGAATGACTAAATTGTCTTGGGTGGCATCTACTAAGATGTAAGGGGTTAATGCATTGTCCTCCATCCATTCATAAAAGGCACGAATCAGATAGGGGCGAGTGGGCGTTAAAGTCGGCTCTTGTGGCATAGTCATCTCTTTTTATTTATTTGATTTACTGGGGTTATGAATAGGCTGACAGTATAGCCAGCCACAAGCTACTCGATAGACCTCAAAAAGCTTTCACGCTCAAAAATACGCTTTTGATACTCAAGCAGCGGCCGGATTAAATGCGCTGGCAACTCAATTTGCATCTCTTCTAAGCGGTATAGCATAGCGCCAAGCAGCACATCACACCAGCCAAAATCATCGGACATAAAATAGCTACTATTACCAAATACTGGCGCTAATGTGACCAGTGCATCAGACAGTTTGCGACGGGCAATTTTGGCCTGATCAGGATTGAGGCTGTCTTTATGGGTTAATAAAATACGCCCAAGCTTTAGCCAATCATTTTGAATGCGCCACGCCAATTGACGTTGTAAGGCTTTTGACTTAGGCGTATCAGGCAGCAGCTTGTGTCCGTGGTATCTGTCTTCAAGATACTCAAAAATAACGTTCAGCTCATAGAGGCTAAAGTCGCGATGTACCAATACGGGTAGGGTATTGTAAGGATTGAGTTGACGCAAATCCTCGGGACGTTCGCTGTCTAATAAAGACAAATAATACTTTAGCTGTTTTTCAGCCAACAAAAACCTGACAACGTGGCTATCGTAGCCATCATCGGCATACAGGACAAGCTGGCTATCAGGGATATCTCTAGGATCAATCATGGACTACAAAAGGCAATAAATAGACTAGCATCGTAACCAAACTGCTCAAGTTAATCAATAGTAGAATCTTTAATACCAGCCTGCAAGCATTCAACGCCATCCCTTAGATTTTTGACTTCCTCCCCTCGCTAAACCGAGGGGATTCCTACAACTAGACGGTCAAGCCCGACCGCAAGGATGTTCTTAGCAGCATTGATATCTCTATCATGCCATGTGCCACACTCAGCACACCTCCATCCTCTTATTCCAAGACCTGCTCTACCTTTTGGACTACTACCGCTTATTTTAAGGCAGTGTGAACAGGTCTGGGTAGTGTAACTCTCATTTACCATCTCAAGCTGACAACCTGCATACTTGCATTTATATTCCAGTTGTCTTTTGAGTTCAAACCATCCTGCATCGTATGTTGATTTAGCCAGTTTGGTCATCGAATTGGTAAATGAGCGTGATTTAACATCACCAACCACAATTAAAGCATTATTTTGAACTAGCTTGGTGGTGAATTTGTGTATGGCATCTAATCTTGAGTTTTTGATCTTGGCATGGATAGCCTTTACCCGGCTTTTATTGTTTGCACGCTGGGCGACTGCTAATTTATTAGCCCACTTTTGAGTTTGTTTGGTTGTCAGCTTGTCACCGTTTGAGGTGGTAGCAGACTCTTTTAAACCTAAATCAATACCAACACTACCTTTACCACTCACTTGTTTGGGAAAGTCTTTAACAGTAATACAGGCATACCAACGATTACGGCTGTCTTGCACTATCTCAAGCGTATTGATTTGATACAAAGACAAATTGTAGCTATCGAATACGTCTATGATAAGCTTTTGACCTTTACAGAGCGATAGCTGTATGGTTGATTTCAGTGCTTTTTTACCTGTTTGTCTTGTATGTAGATACTTTATGGCAGACTTTTTAAAAGGTATCCAACCTAAGCTTTTTCGTTTGGCATCGGGTCGGTTGGTTCGCCAATTAAGTTTAGTTTTTTTAAACTGCTTACGAGATTTCGCATGAGTCTCGTTAATGGCTTGCAAAGTTTGCGAGTGCAAGCCTAAATACTCACCACTGCCTTTGGTGTATTGGATTAAATCATAGGCCGAAAAGTACTTACCTGTGCGTCTTAAATGCTCAAAGCTTAACGCATTAACATAGTTCCACGCATAGTTAACACTCCCAGCTAGTTTGTTTAGCTGGTTTGCATGTTTGTCTTTGATGCGTAGCTTGAGTGTTTTCATGCCTTTAGTATGGCGAGGTTAATTTTAACTTGCAATACTTTAAGTACTAATCACGACAGTGTGTGTCGCCTTATGTCCACCCCCTGAAGGGGGTGGTTTTACGGCGACCGGTGATAAAGTATAGCCATAAAAAAAGACGATAGATTACTCTATCGTCTTTTTTGGTTTACTGAGCTATTTAGGCTTAGGCAGACTATTTTACGTCTTTCCAGAACTCTTTATTTAGTAAGTAAACTGGGATTAATAAAATTAGCAAGAAGATAATCACGAAGAAGCCATAGCGTTGACGGTCTTCACGAACAGGCTCTGCCATCCAAGCCATAAAGTTGACGAGGTCACCCACACGGCTGCGGTATTCTTCTTCGCCCAACTGGTTTTGTAAGTTCATCAAAACGTGAGGCATAGCAGCATTGTGCAGCACTAGGTTGTTCGCGCCCCAAGGACGGCTAGGATCTTCATAGAAGCTAAGTAGGTATGTGTATACCCAGTCATCACCACGTAGACGTGTCTCTAAAGATAAATCAGGTGGTGGCGCGCCAAACCAAGAGGCTTGAATTTCAGGGTCAATACCGTTGTCAATTTGATCACCGATTTGATCTGAAGTAACCAATAAGTACTTCTCAACCAATTCAGGTGGAATCTCTAAGTCTTGAGCAATACGTGAATGACGCACGTATTTAGCCGTATGACAGCCTGCACAGTAGTTCATGAACATGGTAGCACCACGCTGCAAAGAACCTTTATTAGCAAAGTCGATAGGGGCTGTGCTACACGCTAAATGCTCTTCCACACCATCTGCGTTGGTAAAGGTGCCGCAGCCTTCACCACCTGCTGCTTGCGCAGAGGTAGTGGCGGCTAGTGTTAAAGCAACACCAAATCCGAAGCCGGTCAATGATTTAGTTAAAGCACTCATTAGTGACCTCCAGTAACGCGTTCAGGTGGCTGCTTACATGTCTCAATTGATGTATAAATAGGCATCAATAAGAAATATAAGAAGTACAAGATAGTAAAGATACGACCTAGGATAGTGTTCACTGGAGTAGCAGGTGCCACACCTAAGTAACCTAGTACTAAGAAGCTAACTACGAAGATACCTAGTGCAATCTTAGATAAAATACCTTTGTAACGAATAGACTTCACAGGTGAACGGTCTAACCATGGCAATAAAAACAACATGGCAATCGCACCACCCATCGCAATAACACCACCTAACTTATCAGGAACTGCACGTAAAATTGCATAAAATGGCGTGTAGTACCAAACTGGGGCAATGTGTGGCGGAGTCTTCAATGAGTTAGCCACTTCGAAGTTTGGTTTTTCTAAGAAGAAACCACCACCTTCTGGGAAGAAGAAGATAACAGCAAAGAAGATGATAAAGAATACCACGATACCCACTAAGTCATGCACAGTGTAGTAAGGGTGGAATGGAACACCGTCTAAAGGTACGCCGTTTTTATCTTTTAGCTTTTTAATATCAACGCCATCAGGGTTATTTGAACCCACATGGTGTAGCGCCACTAAGTGAATGAATACTAAGCCTACTAATACCAATGGAATGGCCACAACGTGTAGGGCGAAGAAACGGTTAAGGGTAATACCAGAGATTAGGTAGTCACCACGAACCCATTCAGCAAGGCCGTCACCAATGACAGGAATAGCTGCAGGTAAGTTAAGAATAACCTGAGCACCCCAAAATGACATGTTACCCCAAGGAAGTAGGTAACCGAAGAAGCCTTCTGCCATTAGACATAGGTAGATACCCATACCAATTAGCCAGATAAGCTCACGAGGCTTCTTATATGAGCCATAGAGCATACCGCGGAACATATGCAGGTAGACCACTACGAAGAAGGCAGAAGCACCGGTAGAGTGCATGTAGCGAATCAACCAGCCGCCTTTAACATCACGCATGATGTATTCAACAGAAGCAAACGCGCCTTCAGCACTTGGGTTAAACATCATGGTCAGCCAAATACCAGTTACTAACTGGTTGACCAACACAATCATTGATAAAACACCGAAGAAATACCAAAAGTTGAAGTTCTTTGGTGCGTAGTACTTCGACATATGGTATTCATACGTCTCAGTCGCGGGGAAGCGGGCATCAACCCAGCTCATCATCTTTTTACCAAAACTCATGATCATGCCTCCCCAATAGTTAAGATAGGACCATCAACACTGTAGTCAGGTATTGGTAGGTTTAGTGGGGCAGGTACACCGCTGTACACGCGTCCAGCTAGGTCGTATTTTGAACCATGGCATGGGCAGAAGAAACCACCGAACCAATCACCACCACCTAAGTCAGCTGCACCTACTTCTGGGCGATAGTTTGGTGCACAGCCCAAATGGGTACAAACACCTTCTACTACCAAGACAGTAGGCTCACGTGAGCGGGTTTCGTTTTTGGCGTATTCAGGTTGCACTGAAGCCTCAGATTGTGGGTCACTTAATAAAGGCGTTACTTTAGTTAAGTTGTCCAACATCTCAGGAGTACGCTTGACGACGAAGATTGGTTTACCACGATATTTCACCACAATCATTTGACCATCTTCAATGGCACTAATGTCTTGGGTAACGGCAGCACCTGCAGCTTCAGCCTTCGCACTTGGATACCAAGAGCGAACAAATGGCGTGGCCACCGATGCAACTCCTACTGCGCCAATAGCGGCAGTTGAAGCGATCAGAACTCTACGGCGTTTTATGTTGACGCCTTCGGCATGGCTCATTAAAAACTTCCTCCAGATAAAAGTCATGAAATGACGGCACCTAGTATATAAGTAACTCGTACAGTTTCATACTGGTATGTAAAACCCAATGCAATAAGAAGACAATAACTTTTACTTCCGCTGTGTTATTTGTCATTAATAATATATGTTGGGTTACATTGGCTTTGCCTAATATTACTAATTGTGTCTATTCTAAGCTATTTTAGTAATAAAATAAATTCGCATCTGTAAAAATAAAAAAACCCTTGAGTCAACAAGGGTTTTTTTGATATTAAATAAGCAAGTACAACTCTGCCTATAAAATAAATTAACGTTTAGAGAATTGAGGACGTTTACGCGCTTTGCGTAGACCCAATTTCTTACGTTCAACTTGACGTGAGTCACGAGTAACAAAACCAGCTTCTTTAAGAGCAGGTTTTAAAGTTTCGTCAGACTCGATTAGCGCGCGAGTGATACCATGACGGATAGCACCGGCTTGACCATTGATACCACCACCTTTAACAGTAGCATAGATATCATAAGTTTCAGCTGAATCAAGTAATTCTAGTGGCTGACGAACAACCATACGTGAAGTTTCACGACCAAAATACTCATCAAGTGGTTTGCCGTTTACAACGATGTTACCAGTACCTTTTGATAAAAAGACGCGGGCAGTTGACGTTTTACGACGACCAGTTCCGTAATTGCGTTCCATAACTTACTCCTGATTATGCGATTAGATGTCTAGTTCTTTAGGCTGCTGGGCGGCATGTGGATGCTCTGTACCAGCATATAGCTTCAACTTCTTAATAGTAGCATAACCAAGAGGGCCTTTAGGTAACATGCCTTTTACGGCTTTCAAAAGAACTTCTTCTGGTTTATGAGCGATTAACTTAGTGAAGTTAGTCTCTTTAATGCCGCCAGGATAGCCACTGTGACGATAGTATTTTTTGTCTTGGGCTTTCTTACCAGTTACAGCAATCTTGTCAGCATTGATAACAACGATATAATCGCCAGTATCGACATGCGGAGTGAAAGAAGGCTTATGCTTACCGCGTAGGCGAGCAGCAATTTGAGTGGCAAGACGACCTAAAGTTTTACCTTCAGCATCGACGATATACCAGTCGTGAGTAACCTCAGCGGGCTTTGCACTTTGTGTTTTCATGATTAAACCTTAAGTTATCGAGTGAAGCAGTTGTCTGTGAAACAGCTAAACTGCTTCACTGTCGTTGAGAGTGTTGGGGGAAACGGGGCTCTCAAAAAACAGACGCACATTGTAGTCATTGGCTACAAAAAAAGCAACATAAGAATGTAATTAGCACAGATTATTTATTTTAACTAACCTGCGCATTTAGGCTTCTATTTGTACTTGAATTAAACTGGCAAAAATCTGCCCCATTTTTGTCTCTTTTAAAAGGGTGTAATTATACGCTAACCCTTGCAAGGTTTGGGAAATCTCTCGCCTATCTTCTAAATAAAATAAAGTATGTTTATTGACCAATTTATTTTCTATAAGGGCGGTTAATAAAGGTACCCATAGCTCTAAGTCGTAAGGCGGATCGACAAACACCAAATGATAGCCAAAAGCGTTGTCGCTACTTTGCAAGTTTGTCTGCTCCGCTACGCTTGCTGCACGGTGCTTGAGCGCTAAGGTAGGTATTAGGCTTAGGGCATCACCCACATGTACGGCTAGGCTTGATGCCGGCAGCTTTAAGCGCTCGGCAGTTTGCCCAAGTAAAGCGGCCTGCTTGGGTTGTAGCTCAATAAAAGTGACATAATGAGCGCCTCGTGATAAGGCCTCAAAGCCCAATGCGCCGCTGCCGGCACACAGATCTAACACGGTGGCATCATGGAGCTCAAATTGCACCCAGTTAAATAAAGTCTCGCGCAATCTATCTGGGCTAGGCCGTAGACCATCGGCATCAATAAAGGGCACCAATTGGCGTTTAAATTGACCGCCAATAATGCGCACCTGACCGGTAACACCACTTTTGCCAGATTTTGCAGCAGTGTGTTTAACAGGCTGTTTGCTCATTTTCGAGCGGGCTGTCTTAACAGGGCGTTGGCGCTTGGCACTCATAAGCAAGACTCTCACATCTTTATAGTAGATTGACGGTATACAGGCACATTTTACTCAATAGATCCGTTAATTGCTTTGGGCTGGTTTTGGCTTGTCGGCAGATTTTTCAACAGGCTTGTCGCCAGGCTGAGTAGTGCCGCTCTGCTTTTGCTGCTCTTTAAGGGCTTCTTCTAGCGCAGCTTGGGCATCACGTTCGGCATCTAGGCGTGCTTTTTCTTCAGCCTTTTGCGCTTTTATAATAGCCAGCTCGTCGGGTGTAGGTGGTACGATTGGGTCGCTTTTACGGCGCAGTATCCAATAATCAAACAAGGCGCGGCCAATCGGTGCGGCTGTTGAGCCACCACCGCCACCGTTTTCGACCAAGACGGCCACAGCAATCTCAGGGTCTTCTACCGGTGCAAAGCCGGTGAACCACGCGTGGTCCCAGTGGCGCTTATCTAAAGCGGCCTTGTTATAGCTTTTGCCCTGAGCAATGGACTTGACCTGAGCGGTACCGGTTTTACCAGCGATGCGATACCGCGGAGTATAAATACCGTGACCGGTTCCTCTTTTAACGGTCTCCTCCATCGCATCGCGCATTTTTAGCCAGTCCGCTTGGGTGCCATTAAATTCAATTTGACCTGTCGGCCGATCAATAGGATGTACCTCTGCAGCACCTTCAGATCGCTTAAGCATATGCGGGGTAAGCTTCTTACCTAAGTTTGCGGTCATGGCTGTGGCATTAGCAACCTGAAGCGGCGTCGCCAAAAAGTAACCTTGGCCAATACTGACCGAAATGGTCTCACCCGGTAGCCAGTCTTTATCATAGGTGTCTTTTTTCCACTTAGGGGAGGGCATAACGCCAGATTTCTCACCTGGCAAATCAATACCGGTAGGGCTGCCAAAGCCAAAGCGGATCATCCAATCATGCAGTCTTTGAATGCCCAATTGATACGACAATTTATAATAGTAAGTATCCACAGACATGACGATAGATTTGGTGAGGTTAACCGTACCATGACCGCCTTTTTTCCAGTCACGAAAGCGGTGACTGTCGCCCGGTAGGGTAAAGTAGCCGGGGTCATAAATGGTATCATTCCAGCCCATTACCCCATAATGAATAGCGCCCAAACCCTCAAAAGGCTTGATGGTAGAGGCCGGAGGGTACATGCCCTGAAGCGCTCGGTTATAAAGAGGCTGATCGGGGTCATCGCGCAGCGCCCCATAATCTTTAAAAGAGATGCCCGAAATAAAAGGGTTAGGGTCAAAGCTTGGGTTACTAACGAAGGCTAAGACATCGCCATTTTTAGGGTCAATGGCGACAATAGCACCGCGGCGGCCGTTAAGTTGTTCTTGAGCCACCTTTTGTAGGCCGTAATCTAGGCTTAAATAAATGTCATTACCTGGAACAGGCGGCGTGCTATCAAGTTTGCGCAGCACATCGCCATGGACGTTGGTCTCGACCGCTTGATGCCCAGGCTTACCGAGCAATAAATCCTCATAGTAATTCTCGATACCAATCTTGCCAATTAAATCAGTGCCTGCATAACGCTCTTTGTCTATTTTCTTAGACTCTTTATCATTAATACGACCCACATAACCGATAACGTGCGCAAATAAATCATCATAAGGATAGCTGCGCGTTAGTTTGCTTTGGATGCTCACGCCTTTAAAAAATGGCTTACGCTCACTAAACTGCGCCATTTGCGCATCAGTGATGTCAATTTTTACCGTGACCGGATCATTTTTATTTTTGTCAATGCGTGCCAAGATATCGATAATGTCCTCTTCAGTTAAATCGAAGATAGGCGCTAACAGATGCAACGTACGTGCCGGATCCTTAATCTCATCTGGGCTAAGCATGGCTGTAAACACCGGCTTATTATCGGCCAGCAAATAGCCATTACGGTCATAGATATAACCGCGAGAGGGCGGATCTGAGATGAGCTTAACCCGGTTGTTGTCTGCTTGAGTGATGTATTTTTCGTGAGAATACACTTGCAAGTACCAATAGCGGGCCATAAGCACCGAAAGGCCTAAGAAGATAAATAGCGCAGCAAAAAAAATACGGCTGATAAACACCCGATTTTCTTGTCGAATATCTGAGGAGATAGGTTGTTTCATTAAGTGTATATGCTTAGCAGGCAAAAAGATTGGAAGGTGAGGGCTTAATATGCGGGTAAAAAAACCAATATTTCTAATTATATCATACCAAACTGTGCTGCATGGTAATTGAGCGCAAATATTCAAAGACAGTTTTTAATGCTATTTATCTGAGTGAGAAATTTTTAATCAGCTCTTTTATTGAGCAAAATTAAACAGTGACTTATAAGATTAGGGGTTAACTATTGCACAATTTGATGATATCAAGCTATTATCAGTGCCTGCTATGATTTGCGAGTACGCTTAAGTAAATCAGTGGTGGGTGTGTTAGAATTTGGCACACAAAATGACCGATACACGGAAGTGGGTGTTTAACCTAAGTCTATAAAGAACAATAAAGAATAAGTGATATATCCAACATGTTCTCTTCTATTTGGCAAGTCTTAACTGCACATCCTGAATTTTTAGCGATGCTCACTATCCCGTTTGTGACGGCATTTGTGACTTGGGCGCATGTTTGGATGGCATTAAAAATGCTGTTTTATCCCATTAAGTTTTGGGGGATAAAAATTCCTAACCTACCGTTTGGCTGGCAGGGTATTGGCTGGCAGGGTATTGTGCCGCGTAAGGCAGGTAAAATCTCAGGGGTCATTGTTGATCAGACCTTATCTAAGCTTGGCTCACTTGATGAATTCTTTAAGGCGATGGAGCCTGAAGAGATGGCTGACTTTATTACTAAAACAGTCGATGCCAATCTTGAACATCTTATTGATGAGATTATGAATGAGCGCTCTGCCTCTTTGTGGAGCAATTTGCCGTATGCATTAAAGCGCCGCATCTACGCGCATGCCCATGAGCAGCTTCCCATTATCATGCGTGAGCTTGTGGTAGACTTAACCCACAACGTAGAAGACTTGGTAGATATGCGCCAAATGATTGTGCGTACTATGGAAAATGACCGCCGTTTGATGGTCAATATGTTTTTGAAGGTGGGCCAAAAAGAGATCAACTTTATTTGGCATATTAGTGCGCTTATAGGCTTTGTGTTTGGTATCGTGCAGATGTTTATTTATCTGTTGGTGCCACAGCACTGGACAGTACCATTTTTTGCTGCCATCTGGGGCTTTTTGACTAACTGGATTGCCATTTGGATGGTGTTTAATCCAGTAGAGCCGGTACCGGTTAAGTATTTAAGACTGTTTAAAAAGGTCAAAGGCTTTCCTTTTGTGGTGCCAGTTATCCCTCGTATGGACACCTATTATTGGCAAGGCGGCTTTATGAAGCGTCAGCCTGAGGTGTCAGAGGTGTTCGCCGGCATCGTGGTGCAAGAGCTGGTAACCCTTGAGAACATCATGAATGAGATGATGTATGGCTATAAAGCGGCTGAGACCCGCAATCTAATGAAGCGCCATTTATATGGAGTGTTAGAGTCACCTGTGGTCAGCACCACTTTGCGTGTCGGCTTGGGGCGACGAGAGTTTGGTCAGCTCAAAAATACCATTATCGATAAGTCTATTGATGCCACTATGGTGCCTATCCGTGATCCGGGGCTTAATGAAAGCCGTGCTAGCAAGATTTATGGCCTGTTTTGTGAGCGTATTAAAGCGTTAACACCCAGAGAGTTCCAAAACTTGCTGCGTCCCGCCTTTAGAGAGGATGAAACCACATTAATTATCTTGGGTGGGGTGACGGGTTTTTTGGCCGGTTGGCTACACTTAATACTGGTCTTTTTCCCCATCAGTGGCGGTTAGATTTATAATTAGACCCATGACTGCTATAAGCTGCATCCTTATGCAGGGCACAAGCTATCTCTGTCTTAAGCGGCGTCTTAGGCAGGTTTTTCGGGTTAAGTGGTTTGTTACCAAGGCTGTTTATATGGCCCGTAACTCTATATAATAGCCGCTATAAATTGTCTTTGATAAAGCCACTCTATTGACTGAGTGGCTTTATTCGTCAAGAGCGCATAACTTACTAAAAAGGTTATCAATAGAGACTACATAATTAGTGATGTTATGTATGTCATGCGTGCTGATAGACCAAGCGCAGTTAAGTTAAGCGTGGCCAATTAGGCAAAGACAAGTGCTATTAAAATATGAGTAACACAAATATCAGTGTTCACCATGCCTTGAGTGATGGTCGACAATTTAAAGTTTCATGAGTATTCACACGCTTATTTTGATGGGGCAAAACCTGCCTCATGATGATAAATAAGCAACAGCGTAGTAGTTTTAGGGCGAGCGAATATGGTAATTACTGAGCTAGGGTATTTTGCTTTAGTGGCATCAATGGTATTGGCGTTACTGCAAGTGGTGCTACCAACTTTTGGCATTGTCCGGCAGCAGCCTCATTTGCAGCGTTTGGCTCCAAGCTTAGCTTGGGCACAGTTCGTGGCAGTAGGATTGTCCTTTTTGGCACTGATGGCTGGGTTTTATTATAACGACTTTACTTTAGTGTATGTCGCCCAGCACTCCAACTCTTTGCTGCCTTGGTACTATAAGCTATCTGCCACTTGGGGTGGTCACGAAGGGTCTTTACTATTGTGGGTAACCATTTTGGCTGGCTGGTCATCCATGGTGGCTTGGTTTAGCCGCGGCTTACCACTCAATATGCGTGCTCGCGTTTTAGTCATCTTAGCGGCCGTACAGTTGATGATGTTGGCCATGCTGATTTTTACCTCCTCACCTTTTGATCGCACCTTACCCAATGTCCCTGTGGATGGGGCGGATCTAAACCCCTTACTACAAGACCCCGGCTTAATTTTCCATCCACCTATGCTATATATGGGCTATGTAGGAATGGCAGTGCCGTTTGCATTTTGTATGGCGGCGCTTTGGGCCGGTCGTTTGGATGCGGTATGGACGCGTTGGTCTCGCCCTTGGGCGCTAGCGGCATGGGGCTTTTTGACCTTGGGTATCGCTTTGGGCTCTTGGTGGGCTTATTATGAGCTTGGTTGGGGCGGTTGGTGGTTCTGGGATCCGGTTGAGAATGCATCCTTGATGCCTTGGCTGGCATGTACGGCCTTAATTCACTCGTTGGCGGTAACTGAAAAGCGTGGGGTGTTTAAAGCGTGGACCATTATGCTGTCTATCTTCGCCTTTGCGCTAAGCTTACTGGGAACCTTCTTGGTGCGCTCAGGGGTGATTACCTCTGTGCATTCTTTTGCTGCTGATCCCACGCGTGGTTTGGCCATTTTAGCCATCTTAGGGGTGGTGATTGGCTCAGGGTTATTTGTGTTCGCTGTGCGCGGATGGCGCTTGACCGTTGAGAGTCATTATGGTCTAAAATCACGTGAGACCTTATTAGTAATCAACAACATAGTAATATTAGTGGCCACCTTAGTGGTTCTACTAGGAACCTTGTATCCCATCATTGCTGACTCCTTTAATTTGGGTCAGGTATCGGTGGGCCCTCCTTACTTTAACGCCTTGTTCGTGCCTTTGGCGTGGCTGATTTTATTGACTATGGGTATGGGCTCAAACTTGCGCTGGAAGCAAGACAAACGCCCACTGCTAGGTGCTGCCACCACCATTTTGGTAAGCAGTGCATTGTTAGCCGGTATTATTACCTACCTCATTACCAAAAGTCTTAATGTCCAAATTATTATCACCGGTTTATTGTGTTTGTGGGTGCTGGGCTGGATGTTGTATGACATCAAAGAAAAAACCCGCAATGCACCAAGCCTTGGCCAAGGTCTAAAGCGTTTAAAAGCTCATTATTGGGGCATGCAAATTGCGCATGTGGGCGTATTGATTGTCGCTTTGGGTATTGGTGTGACCACCGCGCTGAGTGTCGAAAAAGATGTGGCAATGACGGTGGGCGATACTGTGGATGTCAATGATTACCACTTTACTTTAGTTGACTTCGAACAAGTGCGCGGCAAAAACTATGATGCCACTCAAGCGGAGATTAAGGTCGAAAAAGACGGTAAGTTTGTGACCACGTTATACCCACAAAAACGTGATTATGTGGTCAGTAGCATGCCTATGACCGAAGCGGGTATCCAAACCACTATGCTACGAGATGTCTATGTGGCCCTAGGCGAGCCGATTAATGCCAATGAGCCTGAGGGTAATTGGGCAGTGCGTGTGTATGTTAAGCCCATGATTGCATGGCTATGGCTTGGTGCCATAGTGATGGCGTTAGGCGGCATTATCAGTATGCTAGATCGTCGTTATCGCCTAAAAAAGTCTTAATTAAGATTGGTTAGGCGTAGTCAGTCGTATACGTTAAGCTAGGTTCATAACTTGTTATTTAAGGAAGCTATAAATGTCTGATCCGGTCATGAAGAAGTCACAATTTAAGGTCTGGTTTTTAATTCCACTGATTGTCTTTGCAGGTCTGATTGTCATGTTCTTTGCTCGGTTGGGTAAACCGACAGAGGTGGTCATTGATAATGCGCTCAACCGTCCGGTTCCGACTTTTGACTTGCCGCTTTTGTCTGACCCTTCAAAAAATGTGACCAATGCAGATTTACCTAAGACACCATTTTTAATTAACGTCTGGGGCTCTTGGTGCCCAACCTGTATCGTTGAGCACCCTTATTTAATGCAGCTGCATGAGCAGGGCGTCCCTATTGTGGGTGTTAACTATAAAGATGAGCTTGAAAATGCCAATGGCTATCTGGCGGATGGTGGCGATCCTTTCTTATTTAGCTTCCGTGATTATTCAGGTAGCTTTGCCATTGATCTAGGTCTGACAGGAGCGCCTGAGACCTTTGTGGTGGATTCGGAGAATAACATTCGCCAACACATTATCGGTGAGGTGGCTGAGGAGAACTGGAAGGCGCGTATTGAACCTTGTGTCTCTTTGCTCAATAAGCTTGGTGAACAACAAGCGGATTTGTCTGCCGCAGATACCGCCAAAAATATCGCAGAGGTGTGTAAATGAATGCATCAAGCCTAACATTACAGTCATTTGGCCGAGCCCTAAAATATAGCCTAAGTATCTTAGTTCTGGCCTTTAGCCTTATGGGATTTCATACTTCGGCGCAGGCTGCCATTGAGGTGTATGAGTTTAACAGCCCCAGCCAAGAGGCGCAGTATAAAGCCTTGATTGAAGAGTTTCGTTGCCCAAAGTGCCAAAACCAAAACTTAGCCGGCTCTGACTCACAAATTGCACAAGACCTAAAGCGTAAAACTTATGAGATGGTCATCGCCGGACAAAGTGATGCGCAAATTCGCGAATACATGTATGAGCGTTACGGCGACTTTATCAGCTATAAACCGCCTGTACGTCCTTCTACTTGGATCTTATGGTATTTTCCACCACTGATTTTAATTTTATTGGTAGCGGGCTGGTTGTGGCGTACCAAACAAGGCCAGAGAAATAAGGCGTTGGCCACAGCACAGGCTGCTCAAAGTGATACAAAAGCGGCGAGCCGCCTAACCGATGCTGACAAAATTGAGTCAGAATTATCCAGTGAAGAAGCAGCCAAGCTAAATGCGTTACTACGCAAACACGGCTCAACATCTGATGCAAATAGCCCAACAAAACGCTCCGATAGCGATTTAAAATAGCCTAAGCTTTTATAACGCAGCAGTGAATGTAGGCTTCACAGCCTATCTTATGCGCTTTATACCTCAACTTGTAAGGAGTTAAATCATGCCAACGTTAGTGATTTTTGTCGCGCTGGCAATAATATTGACACTTGTCTTGGCGGTTATTGTCTTAATGCCTTGGCTTAGAGTGGATAAATCTGCTCAAAATAATCAACTGATCGTGCTAAATATTGAGGTATTTAAAGAGCGTCTAGAGGAGCTAAAAGCCGACTATAATTTAGGCGGCATGAGTGAGGCTGAGTTTAAAACTCAAAAAACTGAGCTTGAGCGTCAACTGCTTTTGGCCAGTGATGATAAAAACAGCCTTATTTTGGACGATAACCTAGATACCGATTTGGCACATAATGGGCATAGCAGCAGCGCCATTGCCAAGGCCCAGCGTGAGCAAAGATTCACCCGCAGTGCCAAAGCACGCTTAACTATCTTGATCTGTGTGCCCATTTTGATGATCATGGCATACTTTTTGTCTGGTGATCGAACCGCTGTGACGAATCTGTGGCAAGCGCAAGATAAGGTGGGGCAGGTAGCAGATGACTTATTGACCGGCAAAATTGATGCCCCGCCTGAGTGGGCCACCGAAGATAGTATTGGTCTGATGGGCGCCATCCAGACCAACGTGCATCATCATGCCTATGACCCTATGCGCTGGATGCGATTGGCCGATATTTTAATGGCATTTGAAGCCAACGACCAAGCTTTAGAAGCCCAATCACGTGCTTATCGCTTAAGCCCAGAAGATGAAGAAGTCGCCGTTGCCTACGCTCAGACCAAGTTCTTCACCAGTGGCGGCATGCTAGATAGCAGCAGCCGTGAAGCATTACAAAATGTACTAAGAAAAAATCCAGAGCATCAAGGCGCCCAAATGCTTATGGCAATGGGTGAGGCCCGCTCAGGTAACTATGAGCAGGCACAAGCATGGGTTGAGCGTTTAAGACAAGGCATTGCTGCCAGAGATGGCGATCACAGTGAGGCTTTAAATAGCTTAAATGAGTTAAGCCGTAATATTGCTCAGCAGCAACAGGCAGCGTTACAAGCACAAACCTCAGGAGCCAAGAGCACTACAGATAGCGCTGCTTCTGCTCAGTCTGTGGCAGTTACCGTGACGTTAAACAAAAGCTTGGACAGTATGGTTGAGCCCAGCGATATACTGTTTGTGACCGTTCAAGAGGCCACAGGCGGTGCCCCATTGGCAGTGAAGCGCGTGCCGGCTACTCAGTTAAGCAGTGCAGTGAGTGGCTTTAATATCGAGCTTAATGACAATGATGCGATGATGCCTACCCATACCTTGTCAAAAGCTATGGCTGAAGGCAAGTCTTTGGTAGTAAAAGCCCGTATTAGTAAATCAGGGCAAGCGATGACAGCGTCCGGTGATTTAGAAGCCACTGATTTACCCTTAGAGTATCAGGGGGTAGCGGGTGATTTAAAAGTGGCACTTGAGATTAATAAACAGGTGCCTTAATGGGCATGGGTTTTGAGATCAGTTGCAACAAAGCTTTTCTCAAAACCGTAGGGCAAAGCACAAACAGGGCATAACAAAAATAGGGTAAAATAAAATAACAAAGTGAGCCGTTACCCTAGCCATAAGCGTGGCTATGCTGTTGTCATAAAAGTGACTTAATTTTGACTAATAAGTTTTCGTTATATCGGTATTTATTATCAAAATAGCTTGAGCTTTTTTTCAGCACAATGTAAGGTATTTGTGTTTTATATGACAGGATTAAAGCGTCCCTAGTGGCTACTAGCGAATGAGAAGTTGTCACCACCTTATGATAAATAGTATATTTAGGGCTTGTGGTTATCGATGCTCAATTAATTTAGGCGCTTTATTTTTTGGATGATATTTGCTCATCTACACAACTTAAGAGGATTACGACTATGATGCGTATTATTTTGCTAGGGCCTCCAGGGGCAGGTAAAGGCACCCAAGCACAATTCATATCTAAACAATATGATATTCCACAGATTTCTACCGGTGATATGCTACGTGCTGCCATCAAAGAGGGCACTGAGCTTGGCAAAAAAGCAGAAGGTATTATGAAATCTGGTGGCTTAGTATCAGACGACTTAATCATTAATCTGGTGAAAGAACGTATCGCTAAGCCTGACTGCGCTAATGGTTGTATCTTCGATGGCTTTCCACGCACTATTCCACAAGCTGAAGCGTTGATTGAAGCGGGTGTGGACATCGATCATGTGGTAGAAATCAGCGTACCTGATGATGAGATCGTCTCTCGTTTATCAGGCCGTCGTCAGCACCCAGGCTCAGGCCGTGTGTATCACCTAAAATACAATCCGCCTAAGCAAGAAGGCTTAGATGATGAGACAGGTGAGCCACTTATCCAGCGTGATGACGATAAAGAAGAAACCATCCGTGATCGCTTAGCTACTTATCATGAGCAAACCTCTACTTTGGTTGGTTTTTACCAAAACAAAGCCAAAGAAGATGCCAATGCCCCTAAATATCATCAATTCGATGGAACCAAAGATATTGAAGTGGTTAAAGAAAATATTCTTAGTGCTCTAAAAGGCTAGTCTTCAACGTTATTTTAAGCATTAACGTAAAAAAACCTCAGTTCATCTTTGAACTGAGGTTTTTTATATCACAATAAGCTGATTAAGCGTTGCCTTCACCATCAGTAACCTGCTGCTGGCTTTGAGCATAAGCTTGATCAAAGTTAACAGGCGCTAGTAGCAATTGAGGGAAGCTACCACGAGTCACGATATCACTGATGACTTCACGGGCGTAAGGGAATAGGATATTAGGGCAGTAAGCACCTAAAATTTGACCCACTTGATCTTCTGGGATGTCTTTGATTAAGAAGATACCCGCTTGATGCACTTCAGCGATAAAGGCAGCAGCACCTGCGTTTTGTGCATTAACGGTTACTGTTAAAATCACTTGATAATGATCTTCATCAAGTGGCTCAGCTGTGGTGGCCAAATTAATATCAAGCTCTGGTTGCCACTCTTTGGTAAATACTTCGGCACCGGCCACTTCAAGTGACATGTCTTTTACGTAAATACGTTCAAGGGCTAGTTGAGGTTGGGCTTGCTGTTCTGCCATGAAAATTATCCTTAGTTATGGGTTGTAAATTGTAAGCGGGGTTATCCGTTGAAAGTTAAATATCTGGCGTAAAATGATAAAAGGCGTGGGTGATTAGCCGTTTACCATTTCATCTAGTTTACCGCTTTGGTTAAGCTGATTTAACTGATCAAAACCACCCACGAACGTGTCGCCAATGAAGATTTGAGGGACAGTTCTGTAGTTATTGGTTTTTTTCATAAGCTCCATACGCTCATCCGAGCTGATATCATGCATACCAATTTCTTTAAATTCAATACCTTTTGATTTCAAAAGTTGTTTGGCATTAGAGCAGTAAGGGCAAATGGGGGTGGTATATACAGTAACAGGAGCAGTCATGTCATAATCCTTTTTGTTATTTATTAAAATAGGCCAATCATTAAATCAGCAAAATAGGGTAAGGTGATACAATCCTTGATTTTACTAAACTGGGCCTGGTTTATAATGGGTTATTTAACTGTTTTTTGTATTCAATGTATTACTTAAGATACCAATCTGACACAAGGGTGGCCTATAGGTGTCAATAGGCAAAGCGACTTCTTATGCTAGTCAATTAACGCGCTTTGGCTTTGCCATTTACAGTTTTAGTGGTTTTTACGGTGCCACCCACTAAAGGCATGCCGGCTGCCTGCCAACCGCCGATACCGCCATCTAGGCGAAATACATTAGGTTTGCCAATCATTTGTACGGCAGCTCCTGCTTGAAGGCCCATATCACAGACGATGACCACAGGGGCTTCAATGGCACGAATCTCTTCTAGACGGTCTTTAAGCTGAGTAAAAGGAATGTTGCGGCTGCCTTGAATGTAACCGGTTTCAAATTTCTTCTTGGCACGAATATCAATGATTTGTGCATTTTGTGAGTTCACTAAGGTGCCCAAAGTATTGGGAGACACCTTTTTACCACTGCGTTGGTTTTCTACAGTGAAGAACAAAAAGATAAGCACGGCCAATGTGCCGAATAAAAACGGGTGGTGGGCCATGAACTCAAGCCAGCGATCTAAAGACAAAACACTTCTCCAATAAAATTTTTATGGCAATTATTATAACGTGATAAGGCTATAAATGCATTAACGACTGTAGACTATTGCTACTAGGGCACTCATACTTAATAAGTGGGGGTATCGGCCTCAGCTTGCAAGGTCACCAAGCTCTCTACCCGGCGCTGTAGCACCCTGCCTTCAGCGACCGCCTCCCAAAGTGCGCAGCCTTTACTGTTATGGGTATGCTTGCAATCTCTAAACTGACAATCTGCCGCTAAGGCAGAGAGCTCAATGAAGCCGGCAATAATATCATCAGGGGTCAAATGCCAGATACCATATTCACGAATACCAGGCGTATCGACAATGCCGCCTTGGGTCAAGTCGTCACGATTAAAGGGCAAAAGGCGACTGGTCGTGGTGGTGTGCTGGCCAAGCTTAGAGTTGGTGGATATGACGTTCACGCTTTGCTCAGAGTCTGGCAATAACGCATTAACCAAGGTGCTTTTACCGACCCCAGATTGACCGGCGAAGATAACCAACTTATCTTTAATTTTTTGCTGTAAGTCCGACAAGCCCAGCTGAGCTTTAGGCTGATCCTCACTTTGGGCACCATGTAAGATATTTTCAGGACAAGGCGCGGCGGTGAGTACCGTCTCATAACCTAGGTTTTGGTACTCATCTAGCAAGGCTTGGGTAAACGCATAATCTTCAATGGATAATAAGTCAGCTTTATTGAGCACCAATAGCGGCTTAACATCGGCATGATGACAGACCACCAAGTAGCGGTCAATCAAATTAGGCGCAGCTGCTGGCAAGGGGGCAAAGACGATGGCTAAGATATCTACGTTGGCGGCCACAGGCTTAAGCTTATGATAGCGATCGGGGCGTGATATTAGTGAGGTTCTAGGCTGCACCGACTCAATGCGACCAAAGCCGGTATTGGGATCGGCCACCCAGCGAACTTTATCGCCTGTGGCTATCATAGGTAGATTGGTACGCACATGACAGCGCCAGATATCACCCAGCTCAATGGCCTGCCAAAATGGTTCAGGCTCTCCTTCGACCACTTCAGGTCGCTCAGGTATGAGGGTAGGCAATGAGGTCACTTGCACCTCTAATTGCTTACCATAATGGGCCATTACTACGCCATCCATCAAGCTGCCATCTATCGATTCTTGTTGCTGAGCTTGCTGTTTATCAATGCGTCTTAGTTGTTGTTTGGTCAGCTTACGTTGTCGTATTAAAGCCATAAATTCAAATTACCTGTGGTTTGTTCTAAAAGAAGTTTTTTGTAATATCTGGATGGTCAATGAGGGTGAATGCAGTCTGGCTCAAGGGCTATTAGCATATCGCTTAATGACCGGCTATACAATAAAGTGACAGTTTACGCCTTCTAGGCGCACAATAGTTACGGCCAAAGCGTCGAAATTTGTTACCATAGAGGGCTGACGAGCTGGCAGCTTAAATCGATAGCGCCAAACCGGATATCAAGCGGCAGTGATGCCGCATAGCGTGATGTCTCTTGTCGTGTGTCCTTGATGGTGCACCCTAGGCAATGTGCCCTGTATTGTACCCTGATTTGACGCGTTGTTTTGTCCCATTGTTCTGACCCTATGCGGCTAGTGTCTAAAATAACTAGTGGCTAAACAGATGGCCAAACGGGTGGCCAAAATAAGAGGCGCAGCGTGCTCGTGATGTTTTACAGGCTATCTATAATAGTTTATTACCGTGATTTACGCTTTAAATTAGCAGCGTTTATGTTTTTTGTATATTGGCAGGTTTAGGAAAAATTATGAGTGACCACCCCAACAAAATTAGAATTAAGAATCAAGGCAAAAAAGGGCTTATCTGGATCGATTTAGAAATGACCGGCCTAGACACAATGAATGATGACATCATTGAAATTGCGACCATAGTCACCGATGAGGATTTAAACATATTGGCAGAAGGTCCAGTATTTGCCATTAAAGTCTCAGACCAAAAGCTAAACGCGATGGATGACTGGAATACCAAGCAGCATGGGCAGTCAGGCTTAATTGATAGGGTGCGCCGTAGCAGCGTAACTTTAGAGCAAGCCGAGCAAGAAACCATTGCCTTTTTGAATAAATGGGTCGATGAGGGTAAGTCTCCAATGTGTGGCAACTCAATCTGCCAAGACCGCCGTTTTTTAGCGCGTCAGATGCCGCAGCTAGAGCGCTTTTTTCATTACCGAAACCTAGATGTGTCCTCTATCAAAGAGCTGTGCTATCGCTGGCGACCTGATATCTTAAAGGGTGTTGAAAAAACGGGCAGCCACTTAGCGATGGATGATATTCGTGATTCTATTCGTGAGTTGAAGCACTATCGTCAGCATTTTTTCAAACTGTTGGATTAAGCACTTAAATAAAGGGCAGCGGCTTAACGGGTTGGCCACTCAAACGTAACCAGCTCAAAGCTTGAGCTAATCTGAGTGTCCAAAGCCAAGCCAATCACCGCTTGTACTTGTTCACAGCGGGTATCTGGGTCTAGGATACGCCAATCCCCGAGCACATAGCGTTTTTTAAACTCAAGGGTTTGAGAGCGGGCTTTGGCGTTTAACGCCAGGTGAGTTTGATGGCAGGCTGGGCGGTGGGTATGACCATGAATGAGGCCATCGACTTTTTTAAGAGCACAGGTGACCGCCTGCTCATTTACATCCATAATTTGTAACGATTTGGCTGATTTATCGAGCGCACTTTGACTGCGTATCTTTTGTGCTAAGGCTTGGCGCTTATTTAGCGGCTGCTTAAGTAATAGCCACTGTACCAATGGATTACGCATGACCTTACGAAAGCGCTGATAGCGTTTATCATCTGTGCACAAGGCATCGCCATGCTCTAGCCGATACGTCATCTTGCCAAGCTTTAATAGATAGGGCTCATCAATCAGCTGTCCACCGAAGTTGTCACAAAAATCTTGACCGATTAAAAAGTCGCGATTGCCATGCATCACAAAGCTTTGGCAGCCTTTATTTTTAAGCTCAGTAAGCTTGGTTATGAGGGGAGTTAGCCAATGGCGTTTTTGCTCTGTAGCAGACAATGACAAATACGCATCGTCACCAATCCAAGCATCAAACCAGTCGCCTAAAATATATAGCTGATGTACATTGGGCAGCACCAACACATCATCAAGTAAAGCCAAAAAAGCCTGCACTAAGGCAGGCTCATCAGCGGATAAATGCAAATCACTGATAACCACCCGATTGATATCATAGGGTCGGGTGGTTATCAGGTGATGATAGCTGCTAATAGCAAAATCTTGATTAGACATAAATCAGCTAAAACTTACTTATTCGCTGACCACAACCGCAGAGTTGATAATCACAGGCTCTTTTGGTACATCAGCGTGCATGCCATAACGGCCAGTAGGTACGCCTTCAATTTTCTTAACCACGTCCATACCGCTGGTTACTTTACCAAATACGGTATAGCCCCAACCTTGCATGTTTTTGCCAGAATGGTTTAAGAAAGCATTGTTTTTTACGTTAATAAAGAACTGACTGGTGGCTGAGTGTGGATCTTGAGTACGCGCCATAGCAATGGTGCCTTCCTCGTTCTTCAAACCATTGTCTGCTTCGTTTTCGATAGGCGCGTTGGTGCTTTTTTCATTCATGTCAGCATCCATACCGCCGCCTTGAATCATGAAATCTGGAATAACGCGGTGAAAAATCGTACCGTCATAATGGCCTGATTTTACATAAGACACAAAGTTTTCAACAGTTTTAGGTGCTTTTTCAGCGTTAAGTTCGATTACGATCTCACCCATAGAGGTGTTTAGTTGTACTACTGGCATATCGCTCATTTGTGTATCCTTAGAATTTGTAGTGATGTTGGTACTGGGGGTTTGAGTAGCAGTGGTATTGGTACAGCCCATCAAAAAAAGAGGCAAAATTAAGCTACCAAAACCTAACGTTTTAAGTGTGCTCACAGGGTGTCCTTATCGGATGAAATGGGCTGGTTATTGGTTAAACTACCCGTTATGTCCTAAATATAAGTGATGAGGCAACCGGCACAATACCAAAAAGGTAGGGTTTATCACCTGTAGTTAGCGAATGAGTTCTCGCCAGCTAGGCAACAAAATGGTCAGTTATCCCCTTGTTTAAGAGCACAATGGGCTCTATATAGAGCAGATGCTCTTAAATTTAAAGGGGTAGTCTAACCTCTTTTTTTTGGGTTGTCATGTGTCTAGCTGTTACAGGGTTTGGTAAACCTGATAGAATGGGGCAAAATTATGAATGATACCCCCAAGTTTTATAATAGGAGAAGTAATTCGATGAGCACTGAAAATAATAAAGCGAATGCCTCAGCTGAGCACAAAGAGGATCAAAAAAACGATTTTATTCGTCATATCATTCGTGAAGATTTGGCCCAAGATAAATACAATCAAATCGTGACCCGATTTCCGCCTGAGCCAAATGGCTATTTGCATTTGGGTCATGTCAAATCTATCTGTCTAAACTTTGGAATTGCCAAAGAGTTTGGCGGTATTTGTAATCTGCGCTTTGACGATACCAACCCCACTGCCGAGAAGCAGGATTATATTGATAACATCAAAAACGACGTACAGTGGTTGGGCTTTGAGTGGGCCGATCAGCCTTATTATGCGTCAGGCTACTTCGATCAGCTACATGAATGGGCTATTAAACTGATCAAGCAAGGCGATGCCTATGTTGACTTGCAAACGCCGGAGCAAATTAAAGAAAACCGTGGTTCATTTAATGAGCCAGGTAAGCCGTCGCCACAGCGTGATACCAGCGTAGAAGAAAACTTGCAGCGCTTTGATGATATGAAAAATGGTAAATATGCCGAGGGTGAGGCAGTACTGCGTGCCAAGATTGATATGGCAAGCCCCAATATGAATATGCGTGACCCTGTTATTTATCGCGTTATGCATCAAGCACATCACCAAACAGGTGATAAATGGTGCATCTATCCGATGTATGATTATGCGCATCCCTTATCGGACGCCATTGAAGGGATTACACACTCCTTATGTACGCTAGAGTTTGAAGATCATCGTCCGTTTTATGATTGGGCTGTAGAGAAGATTGGCTTTGATGTACCACCACATCAGTATGAGTTTAGCCGTCTAAATGTTGATCACACCATGACCAGTAAGCGTAAGCTTAAGCAGTTGGTTGATGAGCACATTGTCAGCGGCTGGGATGATCCACGTATGCCGACCATTGCTGGCATGCGTCGCCGTGGCTATACGCCAGAAGGTCTACGTGATTTTTGTGACCGTGTTGGTGTGACCAAAGCCGATAGCGTGGTAGATTTCCGTTTGCTTGAATTTAGCATTCGTCAATCGCTTGAGAACACCACCGCGCGTGGTATGGCGGTATTAAAACCTCTAAAAGTGACCATCACTAACTTTGATGAGGCGTTAAGTGAGTGGGAAAGCCTAAAAGATGACGGCGTTAATGCGCGCTGGGATGAGGCGAGCAAGACCTTATGGATCAATCAGCCCAAGCACCCAAATATTGATATGGGCGAGCGTGAGATTCCTTTTACTGAAACCATCTATATCGATCAAGGTGATTATGAGCTTGAGCCGCCAAAAGGTTATAAGCGTCTGTCTCCTGAGAAGCCAGAGATTCGTCTGCGCAATACCTATGTATTGGCCGTGACGGAGCATGTGCTAGATGATGCAGGCAATGTGGTAGAGCTAAAAGCCACTATCGATAAGACGACGCTGGGTAAAAACCCAGAAGACCGCAAAGTAAAAGGTGTGATTCACTGGGTATCAGCCACGCAAGGCGTACCCGCAACCGTGCGTTTGTATGAGCATCTGTTTGCAGCAGAGAACCCAAGTGCGGTAGAGGACGTACATCAAGCACTTAATGATCAGTCTTTAGTTGAGCTAGAGGCAGTCGTTGAGCCCGCTTTGGCTAATGCTGAGCCGGGCACTCGCTTCCAGTTTGAGCGTGAAGGCTATTTTGTGGCGGATGAGGTAGAGCACAGCAGTGATAAGCCTGTGTTCAACCGCACTGTGACGTTACGCGATAGCTTTAAGCCAGAATAAAATAAATAGCCTGGTAATCTTTGATAGACTAAAAGGCGCTAACGACATCTCGTTAGCGCCTTTTTTGGGGTGGTAGCAGTAACATAAACGCCAGCACTTTACCCTAAACTATCAGTACCATACTGTTTGCGCTTGTTGCTGAAGAATCTGTCCAATCTGTCCATGGCATCTTCTAAATCCAATAAGTTAGGTAAGAACACCACACGGAAGTGATCGGGCGCATCCCAGTTAAAGCCCGTGCCTTGTACCATCAGCACTTTTTCTTCGATTAATAAGTCCATCATAAACTGCATGTCATCTTTAATAGGGTAGATGCTGCGGTCAATTTTTGGGAAACAATAAAAGGCGCCTTGCGGCATGGTGCATGAGATACCTGGGATGGCATTTAGACGCTCTACCGCCAATTGGCGCTGCTTGTATAAGCGGCCTGTTTCGGCCGTTAAGTCCTGCATGCTTTGATAGCCGCCTACTGCAGTTTGGATGGCATGCTGAGCTGGCACGTTAGCACACAAGCGCATCGAGGCGAGCATGTCTAGGCCTTCAATGAAGTCGCTGGCATGTTCTTTATTACCAGAGAGCATAAGCCACCCCGCTCTAAAGCCGGCAATCCTATGTGACTTTGACAGACCGTTGTAGGTCAAAATCAGGACATCTTGCGCTAAGGTACACATGGGGGTGTGCACTGCATTATCATATAAAATGCGGTCGTAGATTTCATCTGCCATCAGGACTAAATTGTACTCACGTGCCAGATCGATAATTTGTAGCAGCACATCGTTAGAGTAGAGCGCGCCGGTGGGGTTATTGGGGTTAATCACCACTATGCCACGGGTCTTATCGGTAATTTTTGCACGGATATCTTCAATATCAGGCTGCCAGTTATTCTCCTCATTACAGCGATAATGTACCGCGGTGCCGCCAGCAAGATTGGCCGCGGCTGTCCATAGTGGATAATCTGGCATAGGGATAAGCACCTCATCACCATCATTCATTAGCGCTTGCATGGTCATTACGATAAGCTCTGATACGCCATTGCCTAGGTACACATCACGCACATCAACCGCTGATAACAGCCCCTTTGATTGATAATATTGTAAGACGGCCTTTCGGGCTGAGAAAATACCTTGTGAGTCTGAATAACCGGTCGCATTGTGCAAATTTAGCGCCACATCTTGCAAGATTTCATGCGGGGCATCTAAGTTAAATGGCGCGGGGTTGCCGACATTAAGCTTTAAGATGCGCTGACCTTGAGCTTCCATTTGCATTGCTGTCTTAAGGAGCGGGCCTCGGATGTCGTAGCAAACGTTTTGTAATTTATCAGATTTTTTTAAGGGCTTACGGGTAGGGGCGGTGTTTTTCATGATGCTGTTACTCGTACTTAGGTGAGAAGAAGGGGTCTGGATAATGCTTGGAGTAGCATTGGTGCTTGAGTTAATAGAGGGTGGGTTGCTGGCAAGGCTTGAGCGTTGAGTACTATTATCTGGCTCAGCGTTGTCTGCTGGCTCACCACGCAATAAATAGCCCTCAGAGCAGCCTAAAATATGAGCCAAAGCGGGCAGCTTGGAGGAGACAATCCCATTTATGCCACGCTCCCAATTAGATATGGCGCCACGACTGACTTTAGAACCGGACGCTGTCATTGCCGTAGCCAATTGCTCAGCCGTAAGACCCTTGGCCTTACGCAGCTTACTGAGCCTTGCGCCTTGTGCCTTAAATTCAGATTGCTCACTCATAACGGCTACTCTTTGTTGTTTGGTTTATATGCTTTTAGACACCGTCTAACCTAGGTGTGCTAAACAATTTAATGTAGAAATTCTCTAATGCAAGATATTATTGCATTAAATGGTTTTTTTCAATGGGTTGTAATGCAAGTAAATCTTGCATTACGAGAGGTGCGTTTGAAATCACAGAGGTGTCTAATAACAGGTTATTTATAAAAAGTATTTAAAATTAATGGCTTAGATATGATTAATGAGCCAGGCGCGTCTGCTAAAGGTATCCTATTGTCACGCCTATCTTTGATGATAAGAAGTTTTATGATTATGTAATCAAGCTCTATATTTGGTAAGATTAGGCAAAGGGGTGATTGAAGTTATCAAGGATGCCCGCATAATTGACAGTAGCGCACTCAAATAACTGATGATAAAAATACCAAAAGGACATGTTATGCAAGACTCACAATTGACCCCAGAAGAAATCGCCCAATTAACCGACGCAGACTGGCGGGCGCGCTTAAGCGATGAGGAGTATCGTGTGCTGCGTCAAAAAGGCACAGAGCGCCCTTTTACCGGCATCCATAATGACATGAGCGAGCAGGGCGTGTATCGCTGTAAAGGCTGCGGTGCCAAATTATTTGATTCAAGCAATAAGTTTGATGCCGGCTGTGGTTGGCCAAGCTTCGATGCCACCTTAGATGAGTCGGCCGTAGATGAGCACTTAGATACATCGCATGGCATGCGCCGCGTTGAGGTCACTTGTCGTAATTGTGGCGGTCATTTGGGACATGTGTTTCCTGATGGCCCAAGAGAAACCACAGGGCTGCGCTACTGCATTAATTCAGTGGCCATTGACTTGGAGCCAAAACCCTAAGTTCAAGGGTAGAGATTGCGGCTAAAATCTAGTAACTGAGGCTCTACATTTAAGGACTGAGCTTCTATTAATGATTGAGTAATGATTGAGCATCAAGTCTTGGGCCGCCATTAATTTAAACAATGGGTAACACTGACAGGTGTTATCCATTTTGTTTTTTGTCTATAGTGGTAAACTATGGCGTAATATCGAAAAAACCTATTGACTCTAAGTTTTAGTGAGAATAATCATGCGAATACGTAAGCTGTTTAAATTTGAAAACGCCCATATTGTGCGTAACTGCAGCTCGGATAGATGCAAGCGCTCTATTCATGGACACAGCTATCAAATTGAGCTGATTTTGCAAGCAGACAGACTAGATAATGGTCAAATGGTATATGACTTTGGCCTGTTAAAATCCTCTATCAAAGACATTATTGATAGCTTTGATCATGCCATTTGTTTTTGGAACAAAGATGATCCTGAATACATTGCAATGTGTAAAAAATTCAGCGCCCGTTGGATCAGCTTGCCGGTATCACCTTCAGCGGAGCAGTTTTCTCGGGTCATTTTCTTTTGGGCCCAAAGTATTTTAGAGCAGACTAAA
This sequence comes from Psychrobacter sp. YP14, assembly GCF_003209315.1. Classification (NCBI taxonomy): domain Bacteria; kingdom Pseudomonadati; phylum Pseudomonadota; class Gammaproteobacteria; order Moraxellales; family Moraxellaceae; genus Psychrobacter; species Psychrobacter sp. YP14. Next base: position 950,330 of record NZ_CP029789.1, read on the forward strand.
ATGGCTAATGGCGAGGCAGATGTCAGCGTGTATTCGGTGATTGCTCATGAGACGGCAACTGGCTACGCTCAGTGCTTTGCTGAAGATGTGAGCAACGAGCACATGGGTAAATTGGCGCTAGAGGATTTTGAATTTAGCGATCAAATCAAGCAAGAGTGGAGTGATCCGGCGATGTATGACAAGCTAAAAGCAGGTGAAGCTTTTATAAATCCTGAAGTGGCACTGCAAGTAAAATAATAATCAGCAGCTGATAACCAGTCATCAACCTATGGGCTACAAAGAGAATAAAAGGAGTGCCAATGACGCGCCGCAATGTACAGCTTACGCTAACCTCTGAGAGCGATACTCAGGCCTTGGCCAAACAGTTGGCCAAAGCCCACATCAAAGGTAGTGTCTGGCTATCAGGAGATCTGGGTGCCGGAAAGACCACTTTAACCCGCTACTGGCTGCGTGCCCTAGGCCATGAGGGCGCGGTAAAAAGCCCGACCTATACTTTGGTTGAGCCTTATGAGCTAAAAAATAGCACGAATGTGGCGGTTGATCGGGTGTATCATGCCGACTTGTATCGTCTACAAGACCCAGAAGAGCTGTCATTTATAGGCTTTGAAGAGTATTTGGAGGATGAGCGGGCGTTGGTAATTATCGAATGGGCCAGCCGTGCTGAGGCGTATTTGCCGCCGCCGGTAATGACAGTCACCCTTACTGTGGTCAGTGATGAGCAAGGCACACGCCGAGAGGTGAGCGTGGACTTTGATGAGGCTATTGATTTTGTTGCCCCAGATTAATAACTTGATCTTTTGCAGTGATTTGGATGCTCATATCCTTAATTATTTGCCCTAATTTATTTACCTTAATTTATTTGTCCTCATTTATTTATCGTCCAGCTTTGAGCTTTATACATGATGTTTCGCCGTAACCCGCTCGATGGCTTAGCCGACACTGGCCTACAGGTCAGCACTCAGGCTCAGCATAGCAATCGCATAAAAAAACTGCCGCCTTTATTGGTCAATCAGCTGGCAGCAGGCGAGGTGGTGACTCGGCCTGCCTCAGTGGTCAAAGAGCTGATTGAAAATGCGCTCGATGCTGGCGCGCGCCAAATTGATGTGCGCATTACTCAAGGCGGTATGGGCATTATTGAGGTGGCCGATGATGGCTGCGGCATTCATCCTGAGGATATGGTAATGGCGGTGACCCGCTTTGCCACCAGTAAAATCGCTGATGTGGCGCATTTGCAAGGCATAGCCACTTTGGGGTTTCGTGGTGAAGCACTGGCCGCTACAGCTGCTGTGTCCCGATTGAGCTTAACCAGCTGCTGTGATGACAGCGGTATTGGCCGACAGCTTAATGTGGCCGGTATTTTAGAGGACACGCCGCAATTGGTGCCGGTAATTCATCGCCGTGGCACCACAGTAAGCGTAAAGGACTTGTATTTTAATGTGCCGGCAAGACGTGGCAATCTAAAGGCCATCTCGACTGAGTTTATGCACATCGAGACGGTGGTCAAACAGTTGGCATTGGTAGCAAGTGATGTCAGCTTTAGCCTTTGGCATAATGACAAACGTCGTTTTAATTTTGCCGCCATCCATGCTGAGCCGTCATCGCCGTTAACCGTATCTTCGTCTAACCTTGCCTCAGAAGCCTTGTCTACCCAAGTGATGCAAGCCTTGCTGACACGATTAAAATCGGTGCTACCTCCAAGTCATGAGCAAGCAAGTTTATTACATGACAACAACTTGCAGGTGTTATCCTTAGATTTAGAGGCGCTGCGTGTGCAATATGAGGGCATGCGCGGCATCAACCGCAGCCAAGAGCCACTAGGTATTGAAGGGCTGATAATTCCAAGTACAAAGGCACTGGCCAATCATCCTTATAAGCTGATTTATATCAATGGTCGCTTGGTCAAAGACAAGCGTATTGCCCAGAGCCTACGTGAGAGCATTAATGGCTTTGATCACATTGCCAGCCTAGGCTACGTGCTGTTTTTTAATCTGCCCAAGGCGTGGCTCAATCTTAATGTGCATCCCTCGAAGCTGTGCATAAAAATCCAAAATCTGGCCAATGTCATGGCGCACTTTGAGGTGGGCGTGCGTGAGGCCTTGCAGCGTTGGCAGAAGCGTCAGCCGATAGTGCAGCCGCCGCAATACCAGATCAACGCCCAAGCATCAGTGCAAGTGGCGCAGTCCCACTCTCACCAGATATCTGTCAGCCAAGGCTCTAAGCGGATTGCAGCATCTAATCACATAGACTACCCGCACAATAGCAGTGCTACAGCATCTGAGACGACAGTACCTCAGTTAAAACAGCCGGTACAGACAAATGAGTCGATAGCCTGTTATCAGACACAGGGCCACAACGGCCAGTATACGCAAAGCCACCCCCATGTCGTCTCTGATTCACGCTTATCAGGTTTTGATACTGTAACAGACTTGCCTCCTGTGTCTTTTACCCAAAAAGATGGCCCAGTGCAGTGCTTATATTTGTTAAAGGACAGTCTGTTGAAGGAGAGTCTGTTGAGTGACAGTCTTTTAAGTGATCAGCAGCTGGCGTTATTACAAATACAGCACACCCTGTATGTCTTTTTAGAGACTGAGTTGATACATTGGCTACAGGCTAGCTTCTGTACGCTGCTAGAGGACGAATGGCAGAGACACTATAAAGACTATCAAGCCTGCGTGAGTCAAGGGCAAAAACTAGCCTGGATAAACACCCAGCTACAAAATCTAGCTAAAGCGGCTCAAAACCAATGGAAGCAGCCTTGGAGCAAGCAATTGGCCGACCAAGCGCTTGGCGAGCTGCCTTTATCGCAGCTGATTCAATTAATACTAAAAAACGACCCGTAAAATCAGTTAGGTTTATGACAGTATCCAAGCCGTTTATAACCGCTAATCCAATCAAAAAAAACCATAACCATAAGAGTAGATACCATGGGTGATGTTGATAATTTAAGCTTGCCAACAAAGCTGCCAGACAATGCGGTGGTGTGCTTAATGGCTCCCACAGCCAGCGGTAAAACCTCGTTGGCTTATGAATTGTATGAGACCGGACGCTTTGAGATTATTTCGGTTGACTCTGCGCTTATTTATAAAGACATGAATATAGGTACCGCTAAGCCCACACAAAGTGAGCTTGAGCAATATCCGCATCATTTGGTGGATATCATCGATCCGACGCAAAGCTATAGTGTGGCAAACTTCGTCAGCGACACACAGCAGCTTGTTGAGCAAATTCATCAGCGCGGCAAAATTCCGCTATTGGTTGGCGGTACCTTGATGTATTACATGGCACTGTTTAACGGCTTATCTCCAATTCCCGATACCGACCCAAACGTTCGTGCCCAAGTAGAGGCTCAGCGTCAGCAGCAAGGGATTGAAGCTTTGCATGACTATTTATCTAAGATAGATCCACCGCTGGCTGAACGCTTACCTATAGGTGATACCCAAAGAATTACCCGCGCCATCGAGGTATATCAACAAACCGGTAAACCCTTAAGCTATTGGCAGCAACTTCCCAAACAGGCCTTATCAGACAATCCTCAGCAGTACTGGCTGGGCTTAGCGGTCATGCCAGATAGAGCGTGGCTCCATGAGCGTATTGCCTTAAGGCTTGAGATGATGTGGGCAGATGGTTTTTTTGATGAGGTGGGGCAGCTGCTTACCAATTATTCATTGGATGCGCAGATGCCATCGATGCGCTGTGTGGGCTACCGCCAAGTCATTGATTACCTGATAGCCACCGATCATCCTCTGATTAGTCGGCTGAAAATAAACGGCCAATCTGTTGATAATAAAGGGCTAGAAGTGAATGAGGCGCACAAGTCAATTGCTTGTCAAGATATGAAAAATAAGGCATTATATGCGACGCGACAGCTGGCTAAGCGCCAATATACCTGGCTTAGAAACCTGGTAGCAAGCCATCAGCCCTCTGATACGCTGCAGACAAGCGGTGCACAAACTGAGCAAAAAGTGGTGCACAGCTTCGATACCATACAAGACGCTAAGGCCTATTTATTCTCCCGTCTTTAATAAAAGCACAATAAAAAGTGTCACAAAAGATGTCAAAGGCAATGTAGCCGATGCGTAAGTAATATATCTTGAGCGTAGTTCGCTATAAAGGGTATGGACTGGATTTTGAGAGTGAAAATAGCCCGCTTAATATTGTGAACGTCAAGTATAAGCCAGCCAAACGTATATAAAACCTGTGCTTCACTTTTTTTGTAAGACGAAGAGCAAAAAAAATGCTATGGTAAAGACAACTTAAGTATTGACAACTTTTTTTAGAAATACAACCAATTAATAACGAAACGTAATAGCTATTTTGGGATTACAGTATTACCCTAATTACTTATTTGTCATCCATCTATAATAAATTAAAAAATTCAGGAGACATACCTCATGTCAAAAGGACAAACGCTTCAAGATCCATTTTTAAATTCTTTGCGCAAAGATCGCATACCCGTATCTATCTTTTTGGTAAATGGTATTAAACTACAAGGTCAAATTGAATCTTTTGACCAGTATGTGGTGTTGTTAAAAAACACGGTCAGCCAAATGGTATATAAGCATGCCATATCAACAGTAGTACCTGCCCGCAATCCACGTAGCAGTGGAGCAACACCGGGCGGCTCTATTCAACAACCTGCAGGCTACCCTAGTGCAGGCGGCTTTAGTGCACCGCCAGCTGCAGGGGGATTTGATCGAGGCGCGCCTGGTTTTGAGCCGGGCGGTTTCGCCAGTAAGCGCAGCGGCTTTAATCGTGGTGGCTTTGCCGATCGCGGTTTTAATCAAGAGCGTGGCGGCTTTGCCCAAGAGCGTGGTTTTGGGGTAGAGCGTGGCTTTGAAGGCGATCGTGGTTTTGATTCTGATAGAAGCTTTGGCGCCAGTCGTCCACAACCACAGCGCGGCTTCGATGAGCGTAGCTTTGAAAAGCGCGGCTTTGCAGCGCCCAACCAGGTCGATAATGATGAAGACTTAGGTGGTGGTTTTGGCAGTGATGATTAACTGTTGATGCTGATTTCAAGAGCAATACTCAACAGCCGCCCATTTAAATCTAACGGCTTTGAGTCAACAATAAAAAAACCTGCTTTCTGGCAGGTTTTTTTATGCCTAAAATCGGATAAGGTTAGATATTATTACATTCTATTGACATCTAGAGCTGCTCGTAGCTTGGTGGAATATGCTAAACTTACCCCTTATAGTAAGCTATGAAATAGACCCTGAAGCGTAAGGGTTAAAAAAGCGATATTCTAATAAAAAATTACATTCCAATAACTCATAAAGCCTGATTTTATTATGCAAACACAACTGCCACCGCCCACTTATGAACAGTATATCAAGTATGCGGTAGATGCCATCCGCACTGAGCAAGCTGCATTACAGTTACTAATTGAGCAGCTTGATGAGCGTTTTGTCGAAGCGTGCGAGCTGATTCGCAATTGCAAAGGCCGAGTGGTGGTCACTGGTATGGGCAAGTCAGGCCATATTGGCCGTAAAATTGCTGCCACCTTTGCCTCAACCGGTTCTCCCTCCTTTTTTATGCATCCTGGGGAGGCCGGCCATGGTGATTTGGGCATGTTGGTGGCAGGGGATGTGTTGCTGGCCATCTCAAACTCTGGTGAGTCTGATGAGATTAAGACCTTGTTGCCTGTGGTCAAGCAATTGGCCATTCCTTTAATCAGTATCAGCCGTGATAAGCGCGGTATGCTGCCTAAGTCTGCAGATGTGGCGCTCACTTTGGGTGCTTCTGAAGAGGCTTGTCCCTTGGGGCTGGCTCCCACTTCAAGTACCACAGCGACTTTGGCCTTAGGCGATGCTATTGCTGTGGCATTGGTACATGCGCGTCATTTTACCTCAGAGGATTTTGCGCTGTCACATCCAGCAGGTGCGCTAGGACGTAAGTTGTTGATGCGAGTTAGTGACTTGATGCATCAAGCCCAAAAAGATTTGCAGCTGCCCCTGGTATCGACCGATACCACGTTACATCAGGCACTATTTGTCATGACCAATGGGCGCTTAGGCATGGCGGTGGTTATGGATGAGGCGCACAAGGTAGTGGGGATTTTCACCGATGGTGATTTGCGCCGTGCACTTGAAAAACACATTGATTTGCAAACCCCTATGTCACAAATTATGACCCCCAATCCCAAACAAATCTCAAAAGATATGCGGGCCTCAGATGCTTTAAGTTTAATGAACGAAAAAGCCATCAGCCAGCTACTGGTAGTCGACGAGCAGCAGCAGCTTGAAGGGGTGATTAGCATTCATGACTTATTACAAGCGGGCGTGAGTTAGGCGTGATCATAAGCTTGTTATCTTAAATCATAAAAGGCTGTGCGCTTTTTACAGCTGTTGAGCCACTAAATACTGTCTTATTTTTTAATACATTTCAATTCGCGACGACACATAGGGTAAGTAGATATTATGCAAGACTTAATCCAAGCTGCAGGCAAAGTAAAATTGTTGGTGCTCGATGTAGATGGCATCTTATCTAATGGCTATATTATTTATGATGGCGAAGAGATAGAGACCAAGTGTTTTAATGTGAAAGATGGCATGGGCATCAAAGCAGTAAAATGGGCCGGCGTTAAAACGGCCATTATCACAGGTCGATCAAGTCCTATGGTCAATAAAAGGGCCAAAGAGATGGGTATTGATTATGTGATCCAAGGCCGTGATGATAAGCTTGAAGCGCTTAATCAGCTACTATTAGATTTCCCAATAAGCTTAGAGCAGTGTGCTTATATGGGTGATGATCTGCCAGATATTAAGGCCCTGCAGTCGGTGGGTTTCTCTGCTACAGTAGCTAATGCCCATGCTGAGGTATTAAGCCGAGTGATGATGGTCACCACGCGCGCAGGTGGGGAGGGTGCCGTACGTGAGGTTTGTGATTTGATTTTAAAAGGTCATGGCAAGTACGAGCAATATATTAGCCAGTATGTGCTTGATTAATCAGCACTTAACACCATTTATTTTTTGTTATGGTCATAAAGAGGTGTAATGAATACCCGATTTTTATTTATCCTATCCTTGCTTGTGGCAGTGTTTGCCGTATGGTTTTATCGCAATCAGGGCGAGCTTGACTCGATTATCAACTTATCTACTACCAATATTGAGTATGAAGCTACCGATATTTTGGCAGTTCAGACCAATGATGATGGGGTGGCTGAGTATTCATTAGCTGCCGATACTTTGACCCATTATGCCGATCAAAACTTGGATAAATTGGAGGCGATGAAGCTTAACTGGCGCCCCAGTCCCAATCGCAGTGTGTTGATTAATGCTGACGAAGCGGTGATGTATCATGAACAATCCAAAGTGGTGATGACCAATAATGTGTTGTTCTCGAGCCAAACTGCCGCAAATAATCTGGACAATAAGCCGCCTATGAAATTAGTGGCTTCAGAGCTTATAGGCGATTTGGAACAAAAAAGGGTTTATAGCAACACGCCCATTAAAGTGACCCAAGGACAAAACAGCTTTGAATCTTCAAGATTTTTGGCAGATGTGAACACAGGTGATTACGAGTTTGCCCAAGTGGCGGTTACCTTCATGCCACCGGCCCGCAAAGACGTGCCCTTATTTTAGATAGCTGTCTATTTTAAATGACGACTTATTTTTGATAGCTACTTATTCATTATTGTAGATAGCTACTGACTTTAAATAACTACTTTAGGCCATAATTTAGGAAAAACATTGTGAATAAACGCTCAAATACGCTAGCACCAATACTCTCTACCCCGCACTCACCAAGCTTGATACCGGTGCTGAGCAAAATCACGCTTTTTGCCGCCACTGCTTTGGCGTCTATGGTCTCATTTAATGCCAATGCTTTGCCCTCTGATGCGCAGCAACCTATCCATCTGTTGGCGGATAAAGCCACTTATAGTGAGCGCACCGGTGTGACCTCCTACTCAGGCAATGTCACCATTACTCAAGGTACTTTAAAGCTTGCAGCAGATAATATTACCGTGAATTTATCTAATAGCCGCAGTATCTTATCCGCTGTCGCCACAGGCCGCCCAGCCACCATGCAGCAAGTGGTCACCAAAGAAAAAGGCTTGGCTCGCGGTCAAGCCAACAAGATTGATTACAATGCCCAAAATGGTATTGTGACTTTGACCGGTAACGCCAAGCTTACCCAAAATGGCGCAAGTTTCGCCGGCAACGTTATTCGCTATAGCTTAAAAGTGGGTGACGTTGAGGCTACTGCAGGCGGCAGTCAGCGTGTTGAGCTTGTTTTCCCGCCCAGTGAATCCAATAGTCGTACAGGAATTAGGTAGGTTATGAGTAACTCTGCATCGAATGCCCCAAAGCCTGAAGTGATAAGCCCTTTAGAGAAAACCCCCGTGTCGATAGCGCAGCCGGTTAGCTCGGATACTGCGTTGACCATGCTTAATCTGGCCAAGCGCTACGGTAAGCGCTGGGTGGTAAAAGATGTGTCATTTAGCGTGGAGCCAGGTCAGGTTGTGGGTTTGTTAGGCCCGAACGGCGCTGGTAAAACCACCAGCTTTTATATGGTGGTGGGGCTGGTGAATATGGATAAAGGCATGGTAAAGCTTGGCAATCAAGACCTGTCTAAATACGCCATGCATGAGCGCGCGCGCGCCGGTATTGGTTATCTACCCCAAGAGGCTTCTATTTTTCGTAAGCTGACTGTACGAGAGAACATTCTTGCGATTTTACAAACCCGAAAAGACTTAGATAAAGCGGCGCAGGAGCAAGAGCTTAACAAACTCATCGCTGATTTTAGCTTAGAGCATGTGTGCCATTCACTCGGTATGAGTGTGTCAGGGGGTGAGCGTCGGCGCTGTGAGATTGCACGTGCACTGGCGGCCAATCCGAAGTTTATTTTATTGGATGAACCCTTTGCTGGTGTTGATCCTATCTCAGTGAGCGACATCAAAGAGGTGATTGTGGCGCTAAAACGCCGCGGTATTGGGGTGCTGATTACCGACCATAACGTGCGTGAGACGCTGGCGATTTGTGAGCATGCGTATATCGTAAGTGAGGGCGCTATTATTGCCCATGGTACCTCAGAGGAGGTGTTAAATAACGAGCTGGTGCAAGAGGTGTATTTAGGCCGCGACTTCCAGGCTTAGTCGTCACCTATTGTCAGCGGGGGGTCAGCCGGTGGCATCACTATTAAACACAGCCTTTTAGACAATCCGTTATAGATTAAATGAGGCAGATGTCGTAGACGCATAGGCTTTTTAGCCCGTTGTTTATGGCATGCCCATACTTATTGCTATTTTCATTCTCCTCGCATCCTAAAGATAGCTGGCTGTTACAGGCTGGCTATTTTTAACGCCAAAGTTTGTCGCAATCGGCGCATCTTTATTAATCAACCATTTTGCATATGAGACGCCTCATATGTAGCATCACTTACTAAGGGTAGCGGTTATGGCCAAATCAAAATCAAGTTATGTCTGCCAAAATTGCGGCGCCTATTTTGGTAAATGGGCCGGACAATGCTCTGACTGTGGGGAGTGGAATACTCTTGTTGAGGCGCCCAATGTCAGCCTACCGCATCACAATAAGTCGGCGGCTAAAGGCGCTATGGCAGCACATACAGGCCCTAAGGTGTTGGCTGGTGCAAAGTCTGATCGTATGAATTATTCAGGCTCACAAAGCGGCGTTGTCACGTTAGGCTCAGTCAATGTCACCTTCGATACCCGTCTGCCTACTGGGATTAGTGAATTTGACCGCGTCCTTGGTGGCGGCTTAGTGGCCGGCTCAGTGGTGCTTATTGGTGGTGACCCTGGTATTGGTAAATCGACCATTTTATTGCAGACAGCGGCCAATATGGCAGACCCTGAGTCTTTGTCCGGCAGTGCATTGTATGTGACCGGAGAGGAGTCGTTATCGCAAGTGGCCATGCGGGCGCAGCGCTTAGGGTTATCCAGCGATCACTTAAAGGTCATGACAGAGACCAATGTGGAGACCATCTGCGCAGCACTGACCCAAGAGCAGCCTGCGGTGGCTATTATTGACTCTATTCAGACTATTTATACCGATGCCATAAACTCGGCACCCGGGGGCGTCAGTCAAATTCGAGAGTCAGCAGCAATGCTCACCCGCTATGCCAAGCAAACCGGTACGGCCTTATTCTTGGTAGGTCATGTGACCAAAGAGGGTACGTTGGCTGGGCCACGCGTGCTTGAGCACATGGTGGATACGGTGTTGTATTTCGAGGGTCAGTCTGATTCTCGCTTTCGTATGATACGTGCAGTAAAAAACCGCTTTGGCGCGGTCAACGAGCTGGGTATTTTTGGAATGACAGATACCGGTCTAAAAGAAGTGGCCAATCCTTCAGCCATATTCTTAAGTCGTTATGATAAGCCGATATCTGGATCCATTGTCATGGTTAGCCGTGAAGGCACTCGGCCGCTATTGGTAGAGGTGCAAGCGTTGGTCGATGATTCTGCGGGTCAGCCCAGACGTATGGCATTAGGCCTAGATCCTCAGCGCTTGGCGATGCTACTGGCGGTCATGCACCGTCATGGCGGTATACATACCAGCGGACAGGATGTGTATGTCAACGTGGTGGGCGGGGTAAAAGTGATGGAGACCGGCTCAGACTTGGCGGTACTGTTAGCTTGTGCCTCAAGTATTAAGGAGCGGCCGTTGCCCTCATCTTTGGCGGTATTTGGTGAGGTGGGGCTATCGGGCGAGATACGCCCGGTTCCCAACGGTCAAGAGCGCCTAAAAGAGGCAATGAAACACGGCTTCACCCACGCCATCGTACCCAAAGCCAATGCCCCAAAAAACCTTATGGGGCAGTTTAAGGGTATCACAGTGATAACGGCTGATCGCTTGGATGATGCCATTGACCGAGCGTTTGAAATTTAAGGCGCTGAGTGTTTTAAATTAGCGCTCATAATACGCGTAAAAATGATGCACCGGACCATGGCCATGACCGACATTAAGCTCATCTGCATGCGCTAGAGCACCCGTCAGATAAGCTTTGGCCTTAGCACAAGCTAGGCTTAAGCTGTCGCCTTGACTCCAAAAAGTCGCGATGGCGGCAGATAGGGTGCAGCCAGTGCCGTGGCTGTTTTTAGTAGCGATACGCGCCGCCTCCAGCCACTGACTTTGACCCTCTACCCATAACAGATCTGGAGAGTCTGGCTGATTAAGCAGGTGACCGCCTTTTAAAAAGGTGGCGACCCCTAAACGCTCTGCCTGCTCGAGCATCTGTTCTCGGGTGGTGGCCTCAGCTTCACCCAGTAAATCAGCGGCTTCTGGCAGGTTGGGGGTAATCAGCCCCACTTGGGGCAATAATAGCTCACGCAAGGCCGCCACCGCATCACTGTCCAGCAGTCTATCGCCGCTTTTAGCAACCATGACCGGGTCTAGTACTACCTTGGTGGGTTGGTAAGTCTGAAGCGCTTCTGCCACACAGCGGATGACCTCAGCGGTACCTAACATTCCAATTTTTACCGCATCGACCTGTACATCGCTAAATACAGAATCTAATTGAGCACGAATTAAGTCAGTTGGCATCATCTGAATTTGCTGCACACCTTGGGTGTTTTGTGCCACCACAGCGGTGATGACACTCATCGCATAGCTACCATTGGCACTAATGGCCTTAATGTCGGCTTGAATACCGGCGCCGCCTGTACAGTCTGTACCAGCAATAGTTAATACATTTTTAATCACCGCTACGCTCCTTAAAAATTAGGATGGTTATTGATAGCCTATCTTATGTTATCGCTGTGCTATCAGCAGCTCAGCTGCTTGCTTTGGATCATCGGCTGCACAAATCGCAGAGACTACAGCGATCCCATGACAGCCTGTTTGGTACACTTGTCTGGCATTAGCATGGTTAATGCCGCCAATGGCCACTGTGGGCAATACGCTGGCCTTGGATAAAGTGCTCAATCCCTCTAAGCCTATAGGCTTGGCATGATCTTGTTTGGTAGCGGTAGCGAATACAGGGCCTAGTCCGACATAATCGAGCAGATCAAGGTGATGGTGGTGCGTCTGCTGTAACTGCGCTAAAGTATTAATAGACAGCCCCAGCCAAGCATCATGGCCTAAAATATTTCGGGCCTGTTCAACACTCAAGTCACCTTGACCGATATGAGCACCATCGAGTTTGGCTTTATGTGCAATCTGCACTTTGTCATTGATAACCAAAGGAACACGACCAGCAATGGCCTCTTTAAGCTCACAGGCTGTGGTATACAAGGCCTCATCGCTGGCGTGTTTGTCACGCAACTGCACTAGGGTCACGCCGCCATCGATGGCAGCAAGCACCGTCTCAATCAGTCCCTTATCAGCGCATAGAGCGCTATCGGTGACCAAATATAGCGATAAGGCATCGGCAGATTTATTATGTTTATTCATAAAGCGTTACTCGTGCTTGTTGAGAGACATCGGTTGCCTGTAGGGCATACAAACTATCGAGGAAGTGGATATAAAAGCTGCCAGGCCCTTGAGCAATCTGCATGGCGTGCTCAGCGGCCTGTCCGTAATAACATAAGGCGGTGACAGCCGCTTGTGCCATAGTCTTCTTATTGGCGCCTACAAAGCCGGCTATGAGCGCCGTTAAGGCACAGCCAATTGCGGTGACTTGAGTCATCATAGGATGGCCATGATTAATAGCCCAGCGGTTCATGCCATCGGTCACCCAGTCAATCTCTCCGGTAACCACCACTACCTTGGCATATTGGGTCAAGGCTTCAGCTGCTGCATGGGCTGCCGCCACGCTATCGCCGCTATCGGTGCCCCTGCTTTGACTACTCATACCCGCCAGAGCCAATATTTCTGAAGCATTGCCGCGAATGACATCAGGCTGTAGTGACAGTAGCTGCCGGCAAGCTTGTTGCCGAAATGCAGTGGCACCCACAGCGACTGGGTCTAGCACCCAAGGAATGCCTTTGCTGTGTGCCATCTCGGCCGTGGCCAGCATGCTGTTTAGACGAGTTTGGGTCAGCGTACCGATGTTAATGGCTAGGGCATCAGATAAGCACACAAAGTCAGGGGCTTCTTGAATGTCATGTACCATAGCAGGCGAGGCGCGACAGGCCAAAAGCACATTGGCAACCGTATTATGGGCAACATCATTGGTGAGGTTATGGACCAAAGCAGATTGGTCTTTAAAGGCGTGAAAACAAGACTCGATGAATGGTAACTGCATCTTCCCTCCGAATAGGATAAGAGGGCGTTTAGAAACACACAGCATGACGGCACGCTTATGATAAAGGTGGCAAGTTAACAATCAACCCTTACCCGAAGATGCCGTTATCGCTATACACTCCCTACGCCAGTATAATCTGGATCAGGTTCAAAGGGTGCATCTCAGCCCAAGGGCGCCCCTGTGATAACTTAAAAACAAATAAAACAGCTGTTTATCATAGCTAAGATGGCTTTTTTTCACAAGGGTTTGAGCGGCCTATCTTGCTCAGCTTTTTTAAACTTAGAGCTTTGAAGTTGCCGACTCAAAAATTGGGCATAAAAAAAAGACCTGCCGTTTACGGTGCAGATCTTCTTTTGATCCTGGTTTTAGCCCACCAGGCCGCTTATCGACAAGCGTAAATTTATCACCCTGACTTGATTTAGCAACTGTACTTTTAAAAACCAGCAGCTTACTAAGATTAGCAGGATTAAGGTGAACCCACTCTTTCAATGGTCACATTGGCAATACCACGGCTTACCAAACCGATCTGCTTAGCAGCAGCATAAGATAAATCCAACACACGGTTACCATGGTAAGGACCACGGTCATTCACTTTGACTACCACGCTCTTACCGTTACCTTTGTTGGTGACACGTAAGTAAGTATTAAAAGGCAAAGAGGGGTGTGCTGCGGTTAATGAGTTCATATCAAAGCGCTCACCACTGGCAGTCTTTCTGCCATGGAACTTGCCACCGTACCAAGAGGCACGACCACTTTGTTTGAATTTGTTAACAGCATTTGAGGCTACTAACGTTAAATGAGATAACACATCATCGTTATCTTGGCTAACTTTACTACCTTTGGCATCCATCAATGAGCTGCTGGCAGCTAAAGAGGAGGGCTCAAAGGAGGTTTGTAATAAAGAGGTGGGTTGGCTTTTTTTGCGTGCTAACTCGTTGAGTACACTGTCGATATCGCTTGGGCTTTTAACGCTGATAGTTTGCTTAGAATCCGTAGCGTGAGCCAGATTAGTGGCTCCTACCATGCATGCTAGCGCACATAGAGCTGATGTGAATTTCTTCATAATTGCCTCGTAAGCATTTATCTTAAGTAATGGAAACTCAAAAGATTATGCATTTACTATAAAAATACTACTTAATTAAATAGCTTAAATAAAAATGGGTTAAATAAAAAATACTTACCTAAATTGTTAACATTGGCTATAAAACCATAGGAGGTAAAGATACACACGAAGTGTCACATTTAGATTTGCCAATGTTATATTTTTGTAACTTAACATTAAGCAAAGGGGATTTGCAAGTGACGCTAGAGTTCAACTTTATAGATAATAGACCATTTTTTGATCTATGAATAGTAAAAATATTGAACTCTAGCTAAATAAAGGACGCAATAAATTAAAATTTATTGGTTAAGCTTTACTGATAAATAACTTCGATAATTTCAAATTCTACCAGGCCGCTTGGGGTCTCAATACGTGCCTCATCACCCTCTGATTTACCGATTAAACCTCGAGCAATAGGGGAGTTGACGGAGATTTTGTTGTTCTTAAAGTCTGCCTCATCATCGCCCACAATCTGATAGCGCTTTTGCTCTTCAGTGTCTAGGTTTTCGATAACCACAGTCACACCAAATACGACGCGGCCCTCACGTGGTAAGGTAGCCGGATCAATAACTTGAGCGCCAGAGAGTTTGGCTTCAATGTCACGAATACGGGCTTCACAAAAACCTTGTTGCTCACGGGCGGCGTGGTATTCTGCATTTTCTTTTAAGTCGCCATGTTCGCGGGCTTCAGCAATCGCAGCCGTGATGCGCGGACGATCTACGCTTTTGAGTTGCTTAAGCTCGGCTTCTAACGCAGCATGTCCTTGCGGAGTCATTGGGTAACGTTGCATATCATCTTCCTCATATACATATATGGATGAATAAATTAATAAACAAAAAACACCCCAGCACTCATCACTAAGAGGGTGCTGTTGGTGTCAGGCTTAGGTTAAGTTGTGTGTCGACCTTCTATTTTCAGCGCTGAGCTAAAAAAAGACGACTTATAACAAAAATTGCTAACCGAAGCTGTCGATTAGCAATTAAAAAAAACATAAGGTGGTACGTTATCAAGCCAGTATATTAATGTTGAACAAAAAGCGACTGCTTAATAACAAGCCTAGAGTTATTAGCCTAAACTTTTTAGGGCAATAAGTCCACTTTTATATCAGGGTTTTCACATCAATAACGGTATCATATAAATGATAAGAGGTCTTATTATAAAAGCTCATTTTGGTTTGTATCGCTAAATTTTGTTACCGGCGACTGCCATGAGCTGTGACAATTTAGAGCCATCACAACACACAACAGCCACCCGCGAAACTTACGTTTTAGCTTTCAGTTTATAGTAGTCAAGCAGCTCACTTAATAGCTGCTTGCAACCCGTTGGCTTTATAAGTCTACTTTTGGCAGCTTTAATCAGACCAGTGACTAAAGTGCGGCTTCGTGTAACGCTTGTAATTTATAGACATCAAAAGGCAAGTCGATGGCATAAGACTTACATACCGCATCGGCTGCGCCTAAAGTGGTGACATAGAACACCTTGCTTTGAAGGGCATTGCGGCGAATTGAGAACGAGTCCTCTTGCGCTTGCTTACCTTCGGTTGTATTGATAATAAGGTCGATTTCACCATTTTTCAAGGCATCAACGACATGAGGACGACCTTCAGTCACTTTATTAATGCGTTTGCACTCGATGCCTTGCTCGGTGAGATACTGCTCAGTACCTGCGGTGGCTACCAATTTAAAGCCAAAATCAATGAGCTGTTTGGCGATAGGTGCAATGTTAGGCTTGTCGCTATCACGCACTGAGATGAATACAGTCTTGGTCTCGCCCTGTTGTGGTAGGCCTGGTAGGCGCTCATTAGAGCCGATAATGCCTTTATAGAAAGCTTCACCGAAGGTTTTGCCAACGCCCATCACTTCACCGGTTGACTTCATTTCAGGGCTTAAGATAGGGTCCACACCTGGGAATTTAGCGAATGGGAAGACCGACTCTTTCACTGCAAAGAAAGTGGGCTTAATTTCTTGGGTGAATTTTTGATCCTGTAGGGAGGTACCAGCCATACAGCGAGCCGCCACTTGAGCCAGTGACTTGCCAATGCATTTAGAGACAAAAGGCACGGTACGCGCAGCACGAGGGTTCACCTCTAAGATGTAAACGGTGCCATCTTTTACCGCAAACTGTACGTTCATTAAGCCTACCACGCCAAGCTCTTTGGCCATGGCCACGGTTTGAGCGCGCATCTCATCACAAATCTCATCAGATAGGGAATAAGGCGGTAATGAGCAGGCTGAGTCGCCTGAGTGAACACCCGCTTGTTCGATGTGCTGCATGATACCGCCGATAACCACTTCATTGCCGTCACTAACACAGTCTACGTCCACCTCAATGGCGTCATCTAAGAAGCGATCTAACAGTACTGGTGCTTCATTAGAAGCTTGTACCGCAGTGCGCAAATAGTGCTTAAGCTCTTCTTCGTTGTAGACGATTTCCATGGCACGGCCGCCGAGCACATAAGATGGGCGAACGACTAATGGATAGCCGACGCTGCTGGCCTTCATTAAGCCATCTTCCATGCTGGTGGCTAGGGCGTTTGGTGGCTGAATCAGATTTAGCTGCTGAATCATGTGCTGGAAGCGCTCACGGTCTTCAGCACGGTCAATGGCATCAGGAGAGGTACCAATGATGTTCACGCCTGCAGCTTCTAAGGCACGAGCTAATTTAAGTGGGGTTTGACCACCGAATTGCACGATAACCCCTTCAGGTTTTTCGATACGGACAATTTCAAGCACATCTTCTAACGTGATTGATTCAAAGTATAGACGGTCAGAGGTGTCGTAGTCGGTTGAAACCGTTTCTGGGTTACAGTTCACCATGATGGTCTCATAGCCGTCTTCACGCATGGCAAGGGCTGCGTGCACACAGCAGTAATCAAACTCAATACCTTGACCAATACGGTTTGGGCCACCGCCAATAACCATGATTTTTTTGTTATCGGTTGGGTTCGCCTCGCACTCTTCATCATAGGTTGAGTACATATAAGCGGTAGAGGTGGCAAATTCAGCGGCACAAGTATCTACACGCTTATAAACCGGATAGACCTGTAAGTCCCAGCGCTTTTTGCGCAGCTGCTTTTGAGATACGCCGAGCAGTTTGGCCAAGCGTAAATCAGATAGGCCTTTGCGCTTAAACTTGCGTAGATTTGCGGCATTAAGACCACCGAAGCCTAGCAGCTTAACCTGCTCTTCGGTTTTTACAATGTCTTCAATTTGAACCAAGAACCAAGGGTCGATATTGGTCAGTTTAAATACTTCATCAACACTCATACCTAAGCGGAAGGCATCTGCGATATAGAAGATACGCTCAGGAGTAGGGACGGTTAAGCGGTTTTTAATCTCAGCCTTTACTTTGTCCTCGCTGATTTTGCCGGCTTTTAGAGCGGCAAAGTCGATTTGCTCATCAAAACCATCAGCACCCGTCTCAAGGCCACGCAGCGCTTTGTGCATCGACTCTTGGAAGTTACGGCCGATAGCCATGACTTCACCCACAGACTTCATCTGGGTTGATAAGATGTTTTCTGCTTGTGGGAATTTTTCAAAGTTAAAGCGTGGAATCTTGGTGACAACATAGTCAATAGATGGCTCAAAGCTGGCTGGTGTTTTACCGCCAGTGATGTCGTTTTGCAGCTCATCAAGTGTATAACCCACGGCCAGTTTGGCAGCGATTTTAGCAATTGGGAAGCCGGTTGCTTTTGAGGCCAGAGCTGATGAGCGAGATACACGAGGGTTCATCTCAATCACCACCATACGGCCGGTTTTTGGGTTCACCCCAAACTGAACGTTAGAGCCGCCGGTTTCCACACCAATCTCACGCAGTACGGCCAGTGACGCGTTACGCATGATTTGGTATTCTTTGTCGGTAAGCGTCTGAGCAGGGGCAACGGTGATTGAGTCGCCGGTGTGCACGCCCATTGGGTCGACGTTCTCAATGGCACAGATAATGATACAGTTATCATTTTTGTCGCGTACCACTTCCATCTCATATTCTTTCCAGCCGATTAATGATTCATCGATTAACAGCTGATGGGTGGGCGATAGGTCAAAGCCACGCTCACAAATCTCGATAAATTCATCACGGTTATAAGCGATACCGCCACCTGAGCCGCCCATCGTAAAGGAGGGACGGATGATACATGGGAAGCCAAGTTTGGCTTGGATTTCAAAGGCCTCTTCCATGCTCTCAGCAGTTTCGGCGCGTGGACATTCAAGGCCAATACGCTTCATGGCTTGGTCAAACAGTTCGCGGTCTTCGGCCATCTCGATGGCATCTTTGGTTGCCCCGATGAGCTCAACGTTGTATTTTTCTAAGACGCCGTTTCTATCCAAGTCTAGTGCACAGTTAAGTGCCGTCTGACCACCCATGGTCGGCAAGATAGCGTCTGGACGTTCTTTATCAATAATTTGCTCAACCGTTTGCCAAGTAATCGGTTCAATATAGGTGGCATCTGCCATCACAGGGTCAGTCATGATGGTGGCGGGGTTTGAGTTGACTAAGATAACGCGGTAGCCTTCCTCGCGAAGTGCTTTACAAGCTTGTGCGCCTGAGTAGTCAAACTCACAAGCTTGACCGATAACGATAGGGCCGGCGCCAATAATTAGGATGCTTTTAATATCAGTACGTTTTGGCATAAGTCTCTCTTTTTTATATATTTAGTTCTGTGTCTATGGGTGACAATCAGCAAAATGCGTCGAGCGTATTGGCTGGTGATTAAGCCTGTTTGTTCTGCTGCATTAAGTCAGTAAATCTCTTAAATAAGGGCGCCGCATCTTGAGGGCCAGGGCTGGCTTCAGGGTGACCTTGGAAGCTAAAGACAGGCTTGTTGGTCAGCTCAATACCTTGGTTAGTACCATCGAATAACGAGCGATGTGTTGGCTTAACGTTATCTGGCAGGGTCGACTCATCAATAGCGAAGCCGTGGTTCTGACTGGTAATCATCACCTTTTTGCTGGCCAAATCTTGTACTGGATGGTTGGCACCGTGGTGACCGGTTTTCATTTTCATGGTCTTGGCACCGCTGGCAAGGCCGACCAGCTGGTGACCTAAGCAGATACCAAAGGTTGGGATGTCTGTCTCTTCAATGATGTGACGTACCGCATCGATGGCGTAATCACAAGCGGCAGGGTCACCAGGGCCATTTGATAAGAAAATACCATCTGGGTTTTGCGCCAAGACATCAGCAATAGGCGTTTGCGCCGGTACCACAGTCACTTTACAGCCCAAATCTACTAACATGCGTAGGATATTGGTTTTGGTGCCAAAATCGTAAGCCACCACGTCATATTGATGATCAATATGCTCGCCAAGTTTTTTGTAATAGCCGCCGGTTTGGCTCTCGGTTACCCCATGTACGCCGCGGTCTGCCAGCTCCCAAGTGCCTTCTGTCCACTCAAAGCCTTCAGGGTTGCAGCACTCTTTGGCCAGGTCCATACCTTCTAGGCCTTCCCACTGCTGGGCAATTTCGATGGCTTTTTGGATATCTTCTTCACTGATGGTCGCACCATTGCTGGCAGTCATGATACAGCCATTTTGAGCGCCTTTATCACGCAGGATACGGGTCAGTTTGCGGGTATCAATCTCAGCGATAGCCACAGTCTGCTGGCGCTGTAAATAATCGCTTAAGCTTTCTGAATTGCGGAAGTTTGAGGTGGTCATGGTGGCATCACGAATGATTAAGCCCTCTGCCCAAACTTGGTTGTTTTGATAGATGTTGCCAGATTCGGCATCTTCAACGTTGGTGCCTGTATTACCGATGTGTGGGTAGGTTAGGGTAACGATCTGTTTGGCATAACTTGGGTCAGTCAGGATTTCTTGATACCCAGTCATTGAAGTATTGAAGACCACTTCACCTACGCGGCTACCTGCTGCACCAATTGAGATGCCACGAAAAATATTACCATCGGCCAAAGCCAAAATAGCTTCAACTTCATTAGAGATATTGTGTGTTGTGTCTTGTTGTACGCCCATATTACCACCCTTATAATTCGTGTTTATCATGACCTAGTAATTGTGAAGGTTGCGGCTATGTTGTGACCTAAAAACCGCTAAGGCACAAATTCTAGTCGCAAAAAAAGCGAGTAGCACGATAACAGAAAACAACAATATCACTAAAAGAAAAGTCATTAGTGAACGTTGCAAACTGTGTCATGTCTACTCGCTTAGGTACAGATTTTGCGTATTATACAAAACCTGACTGCAAATGGCTAGGCAATCCTAAAAATATTACATAAAACAAAGTTAGAATTGATAGTGAACCGCCAATTGATAAGACTCAGGGGCTAAATTGGCACTGATTAATAAGTCGTCATTGTGATAGCTTTTGGTTAAAAACATGCTGCTGGCTATCCCAAGCGCTGCGCCAGCCAGCACATCTGAGGTATGATGTTTGTCTGACTCTACGCGGCTGTAGCCCACAAATGTTGCACCAACATAGGCGGGTATACTGTACTCAAGTCCATAGCGCTTGTGAATAAAGCTTGCTCCCTGAAAAGCAATGGAGGTATGTCCTGACGGAAATGAGTCATTGTCACTGTGATCAGGGCGCTCTCTATCAATGCTCTTTTTTAATCCATACGTCACCACAGCATTGGTCGCAAAGGATTTATAAAATTGACTGCGCCCCTCAGGGTCATCCATATAATAGGTAGAGCCATAAGCCAGGGCGGGAATTGTGATGGCGATAACATCACCTGCAGTTTCGATGTCTGATTTTGCATACGCGGGGCTGGCAGCCAAAGCTGAGCCTGAAAGTAGTAAAGCGGCGGTAAGGTGCTTGTGATGCATCAAAGAAATCCTAAATTAAGGGACAATATTTAACTAAAAAGTGACAGATAAGCTGAACTGGCTCTATAGTACTATGCCAGCTTTGTATGACAGCGATATATCTTTGTCGTTTTTTGTGAAAAATTTGCTAATAACAGCTTAAAGCATTGATAATAGCACGGGATGAAATCTCAATGCACGAGCTCGTATAGGGTTGGATAACATTGTACTTAATGACGTTAAAAATATATGTAATTAATGCTAGCCTAGTCAGAGAACTGACATCAAGGTAGGGTCAGCAATAACCGCAAACAAATAACTTAAAAGGATGTCACCGATGATTTATAAATTTTTGGACAAAGCCCCGCAGTTTGCCACCCCTTTTCAAGGCTGGGTTGCCGATAGCGCCCGCGTGATTGGGGATGTGTATTTAGGCCATCAAGCCAGCGTTTGGTTTGGTGCGGTAATCCGTGGTGATAATGAGCGCATTCATATTGGTGATTACAGTAATGTGCAAGAAAATGCGGTGATTCACACGGATGCTGGCATACAGGTCACTATCGGTGAGTATGTCACCATAGGACACTTGGCCATGTTGCATGGTTGCACAGTCGGCGATAATAGCTTAATTGGCATCGGCGCTGTGGTATTAAACAATGCCAAAATTGGTAAAAACTGTATTATTGGTGCCAAGGCCTTGGTGACTGAAGGCAAGGAGATTCCTGACAACTCATTGGTGATGGGCGCGCCGGCCAAAGTGGTTAAAACCTTAACTGAAGAGCAGGTGGCTTTTTTAAAAATGTCAGCGCTGCACTATGCAAAAAAGTGTCAACAATTTAAAGCAGGCTTAGAGCCAGTGAGCGCACCTGAATAATGAAATGAGCATAAATACCACACATCAAAACGACGCTAAACACAACATATAAAACGATGGGCAGCTTTTACAGTGTTTAAGTATGGCCCATCCACTTATGACCCATGCACTAAGGAAAATACATGCAGCAAAGTGATGCCCAGCAAAAAGAATTGGCCTTGTTCGACTTAGACCACACCTTACTTGATGTCGATAGTGACTATCTGTGGGGCGAGTATATTGTAAAAAATGGCTTGGTCGATGAGGCGCAGTACCGCACTGCCAATCAAAAATTTTATGAGCAGTACATAGAAGGTACCCTAGATGCGACTGAATACAATGAATTTGTGGCTCAGTTTTTAACCAGTTTGCCTCTTGATGAGCTGTGTCAAATCCGTGAGGCGTATATACAAACTGAAATTGAGCCACACATACGGCCAAAAGCCATTAGTGCCATCCAGCATCATATCGAAGCGGGGCATGACGTGGTCATTATTTCAGCCACCAATGACTTTGTGGTATCTGCTATCGCTCAGCGCTTCGGTATCGAGCCGGTCAATGTGTTGGCCACGCCGCTTGAGGTGCAGGATAATCGTTATACGGGCAAATTAACCGACAAACCCAACTTCAAAGAAGGTAAAATATATCATCTAAATAAGTGGTTAGAGGCCAAGCACGCACAAGGCACTCGTTACAGTAAGACTTATGCTTATTCTGACTCAAAAAATGATCTGCCTTTATTACAATGGGCAGATATACCAGTGGCAGTTACCCCAGATGAGGTGCTGCACGCGCATGCTTTAGCGCACCGCTGGGCAGTTGAGGACTGGAAATTATAACCTCTTGTCCCCAGTGTGACGCCTTCACGATATTTATATGGTTGATAGGCTCATTAGAGGGGTAGGCCGATTTATGACACTTATCTACTTAATGAGCGCTATCCATTCATTCTTTTTTATTCCTTATAGCTGACAAACAACCGCGGAAACCCTATGGAAATTAACCAATATCAAGAACAAATCAAAGATTTAAGCGAGCGCTCACAGGACATGCGGAGGTATCTTTGACTTCGATGGTAAGTCAGAGCGCCTAGAGGAGGTTAATCTTGAGATGGCGTCGCCAGAGCTTTGGAATGACCCAGAGCGCGCGACCAAAATCAGCAAAGAAAAAAGCCAGCTTGATGCAGTGATTACTACCATTACCGGTCTAGACACTACTCTTGAAGATGCCGCTGCCATGCTTGAGCTGGCGGTAGAGGCCGATGATGAAGGCCTGCTTGAAGAGGTGCAAAATGAGCTTAATGCTGCCCAAGCTTTGGTAGAGGACTTAGAGTTTAAGCGCATGTTCGATGGCGAGATGGATGCCAATAACTGCTTCGTTGATATTCAATCAGGCAGTGGGGGTACCGAGGCGCAAGACTGGGCGGAGATGCTGCTACGCATGTATACCCGTTGGTGTGAGTCACATGGGTTTAAGGTTGAGATTATTGAGGTGTCAGCGGGTAGTGTGGCTGGCGTGAAATCAGCCTCATTTAAAGTCAGCGGTGATTATGCCTTTGGCTGGCTGCGAACCGAGACAGGCGTACATCGCTTGGTGCGCAAATCACCCTTTGATAGCAATAATGGCCGTCATACCTCGTTTGCTGCGGTGTTTGTGTCGCCTGAGATTGATGATGATTTTGAGATTGATATTAATCCGGCTGATTTACGTATTGATACCTATCGCTCAAGTGGGGCAGGTGGTCAACACGTCAACACCACCGACTCTGCGGTGCGTATTACCCACGTACCGACGGGTACCGTGGTGCAGTGTCAAAATGAGCGCAGCCAACACGGCAACAAAGCCACGGCCATGAAGATGCTACGCGCTAAATTGTATGAGCTTGAGATGCAAAAGCGTATGGAGCAGCAGCAAGCCGTTGAAGATAATAAATCTGATGTGGGCTGGGGCAGTCAAATTCGCTCGTATGTGCTTGATGACTCTCGTATTAAAGATTTACGTACTGGTGTTGAGACCTTTAATACCGGTGCAGTACTAGATGGTGATTTGGATCAATTTATTGAAGCGAGCTTAAAAGCAGGTCTGTAGTTATCTAACATTATATAAAGATAAAGCTAAGTATAAAGATAGAACTAAGACCGTTTAATAGGTATGCTATTAAACGGTCTTTTTATTACATTCGCTTTTGGAGTATGACTTGTTTATCCCTAAATCTTTTGCACAACATGATGAGTTTGCTATTCAAGAGTTTATTGCCCAGCATCCTTTGGCAACTATCATTGCGACAACTCCTAATGGCCTTGAGGCCAGTCATGTGCCGATGCAGTGGGTGCAACAGGAGGAAGGTGAGTCTCAATGCCATTATTTGCTAGGGCATATTGCCAAGGTTAATCCACTTAATGATACTGACGTATTGACAACACAATGGTTGGTTGTTTTTCAGGATGCAGGGCATTACATCAGCCCCAATTGGTATCCAAGTAAAGCTGAGACGCACAAGCAAGTACCTACATGGAATTATCGTGCCGTACATATCACGGGTAAACCCCGCAAGCTCACTGACTCAGGCAGTCTGATGACTATTTTAACGCGTTTGACAGAGGTATTTGAGGCAACTGAGATAAAGCCTTGGTCATTAAAAGATGCGCCTGATAAATACATTCAAGGGCTGTGCAAAGCCATAGTGGGTATTAGGATAGATTTTGACCCAGACCATATAAAAGCGCAGTTTAAATTGAGTCAAAATAAGTCGAAAGCAGACAGAGAAGGGGTGATAGCAGGATTAAAGGCCGTAGGGACACCTGAATCACTCAAGATGGCAAGCCTTATTGCGCTAGATTAAAAGGCTTGCAATAAATAAATGGCTGCTCCTTTATATCAAGATATATGATGTGTGAGGCGATTTGGCTTTTGTGCGAGGGACGAGCGCCGAGATAGGCCATTAATCAGTGCCTACCTCTGCCTTGCATATTTCTCAACCGCAAACGTGCGCTATGCTGAGGCCATGCTTTTTGCTCTTTTTTTAATGCCAAACCTACAGCATCGGCTCTAATACCGTTTGTATTCCATACTCTTCAATGGTGCCTGTCACCCAGTCTGCCCTTTGTTTAAGTGCAGGCTGGGCATCTCCCATGGCCACACCAAAACCCACCACATCGAACATCTCTAAGTCATTAAAGCCATCTCCAATGGCCATTGCGTCACTAACATCAATACCAAAGTAATGGCAAACGTCCCGAACCCCGCGCTCTTTTGAAGCTTCAATCGGCAAAATATCACCGCCAATTTTGTGCCAGTGCACCAGCTTTAATCCAAACTCTGCGAAATCCACGTGTTGCATTTTGTCTTTTTTGCTTTCAAAAAAAACCGAGCATTGATAGACCGGATGCGTTTTGTAATAGTCAGGGTCAATGATTGAGCTGGGATTATTGGCAATAAAAGCCCGTATATTCTCGTTATCATTGGCCCAAGCCAAGTGGGTTGCTGAATCAAATTTGTGAATAAGATGGTCTTGGCGACACAATTGATCGATATTACTGGCCTGCTCAAGTGTGAGTGGATAATGACTGATGATGCCGTGCTTATCAAAGCTGTATTGACCATTGGTACAGACAATGGCGTCAAAAATATGTGATTCAAACAGTGCCATAATATCTTTGGGAATGATGGACTTTGAGCGGCCGGTGGCGATGACTAACTTAATATCTGTTTTGGCAAGATCTTCTAAAGTGGCTTTGTTGTGCGGCGCGATGCTCCCATTGCGGCTTAAGGTATCGTCAATATCAAAGAATATAATCTTTGGGATAAATGTAGGCTGAGTGGGCGTTACGTCGGTTGCCAAAATTTGAGTCATGACGGTCCTATTTTTGAGTTATCTGTTTTATCAGGTATCTGTATTTTTACGAATTTACGAACATGGCGGTATCAATTTGTTGTCTATGCTGGTGCACAAGCCACCGAGCAACAACTTATTGTACTTAAGTATATGCAAGAGTATACGCAAGTATAGACACAGTAATTTTTCATAGCAACCATATAGAGAAATAGAGGATTGAACAGCAGAGGATTACAAATCAAAGGCTGATGACGGGCTTTTGTACAGTCAAGGTTATAGACAATTTTTGTAGATGATTTTAAACTTATTTGTGTTTCATCTAAAATATACACGGTAAAAATCATTTATTTGGAGAAGTAGATGCCCGCTTTCGCTTGGGTTTGTGTTGTCATAGGTTTTATTATTCTATGGTTTTATGGTATTCAGCTTATCATTATCGCGTTTAGAGAGTCGATAGCGTGGGGCCTGATGTATTTATTTATGCCTTTTGCTAACCTTTATTATGTGATTAGCCGCTGGGATAAATGTAAATCTCCTTTTTTAAAGTCGCTGTTGGCCTTGCCTTTTATTATTCTAGGTTTTTATTTGCTCAATACCAGTATAGCTGGCCCAGGCTATGAAATGATTGACGGTCTAACTCAGCTCTAAGCGCTTAAAGTGGTGACAACCTCAGTGGCTCGCCTGTATATAAGGTATAATCAATAACACACTCATTTTTAGCAAGTTTTTAGCCAATGGCTTGCCGCTGCAAGGGCGGCTATTGAGCGTTATTCATCCCCACTAAGGCCCATTTATGATTAATACAAAAATATATCGCGCAATTTATAATTTAGCTGAAGACTTATTAGAGGCCGATAGCAAAAACGATCAAGCCCGCTTTGATAAGCTGTATGCTGAGCTTAAAGCCATTTGTGACGACAATGAAAATAGCGATAAAGACCATCCGGAGCAGTGGGAAACGTTGGCGGACTTTACCGCCGATCTGGATCAGGCATTGGTCATCTATGACAAAGCCTTGGCCAAAGCCACTGCCATTAATTCCAAAGATCATATGTCCTCCATCGCTTTTTCGATGGCAGAGCTGCAGTTAGAATTGGGTCAGACTGAGGCGGCTATTAAGAGTCTAAAGCAGGCCAAAATTACGGCCAATAAAATTGAAGACAAAGAATTTAAGCAAGAGATTGATACGCTGCTGACCAAGTTGTTAACTCATTAATTTGTTAGATCGATAAGGATGTACCTTGGACTGCTTAAACTTCCCCGCTATTGCTAATATCGATAATCCTCAATTGGCAGCTGATCTACAGCAGCTTCTGGATAACAAAACCAAGCCACTTGGTGCACTGGGCCGGCTAGAAACGCTAGCGCTAAAAATCGGGCTTATCCAAGGGACAACGCAGCCAAAGATTGTTAGCCCGCACATTCGAGTGTTCGCCGCTGATCATGGGTTAACCAAACATGGTACCTCGGCTTTCCCTAGTGAGGTAACGGCGCAAATGGTGCTCAATTTCTTAAAAGGGGGCGCGGCAATTAATGTGCTGGCTCGTCAGCATAATATTGAGCTCAAGGTGGTCGATGCGGGCGTGGCCAGTAACTTTGCTGAATATGGGGTAGACCATCATCCGCAGCTTTTGGATTACAAAGTGCGCCTGGGGAGTCGTGATGCGCTCACTGAACCGGCCATGAATAGTGAAGAATGTATCGAAGCGCTTAAGGCAGGTATGCAGGTTGCCAAGTCTCTGAAAGGTAATCTGTTTATTGCAGGTGAGATGGGTATCGGTAATACCTCAGCGGCAAGCTTACTGCTCGCCAAGTTAGAAGATATACCTATTGCCCAGTGTGTTGGCCGTGGTACGGGACTTGATGATGCTGGCTTACAGCACAAAGTTGACGTGCTAAGCCAAGTATTGCAGCGTTATGAGCACGTGACCACGCCACTTGAAGTGTTGGCGGCTGTGGGCGGGCTTGAGATTGCCATGATGGCCGGCGCCTTTATCCAAGCGGCCAGTGACCGACGTATTTTATTAATAGATGGTTTTATTGCCAGCAGTGCGCTACTGGTCGCAGAGCGTTTGGTACCCGGTGTGGCCCAATTTGCGATATTTGCCCATCAGTCGGTAGAGCCTGGCCACAGCAGGATGTTGGCGGCGCTAGATGCTGAGCCCCTACTGGGCTTTGAGTTGCGATTGGGCGAGGGCAGTGGTGCGGCGCTGGCGTATCCTTTATTGCAATCAGCGTGCGCCATTATCAATGAGATGGCAAGCTTTAGTGATGCGGGGATTAGTACGCAAAGTGAGCCAGGTTCACAAGCCAATATAGCCGCAGTTGTGGCCACTAATGATGGGCAATAACGCCAATGTCTATTAAGCACGAGTGGCGCTTATTACAGGTTGCTACTCAGTTTTTGACCCGCATTCCTGTAAAAATGGATGATTATCAGCCTGACTGGTTACATCAAAGCAGCCGTCATTTTTCGGGTGTCGGGCTATTGGTGGGCATACTTTGCGCCGCTGTGTTTTGGGCAGTGAGCTTGGGGTTTCCCCCTTTGGTAGCAGCCATCGCCAGTACCACCTTTGGCATTAAACTGACGGGCGCTTTTCATGAAGATGGGCTGGCGGATACTTGTGATGGGCTTGGCGGCGGGCTTACTCGAGAACGCACCTTAACCATTATGAAAGACTCTCGTCTTGGTACTTATGGCACCCTAGGCTTGGTGTGTGCTTTGTTATTAAAAGTGAGTCTGCTTGCGGCAATGCCGGTTATGACAGCCGTGGTGGCTTTGATTGTCGCCCACAGTGCCTCGCGGCTGTTGTGCACCTCGCTGATAGTGCTGCTGCCTTATGGCGGTGAAATAGAGCATGCCAAGGCCAAGCCCATGGCGCAGCAAATGACATTTAAGCAGTGGCTGGCAAGTGCGCTGTGGCTGATACTTATTGGTCTGCTACTGCCTTTGTTGCTGCCACAAGCTATGCACAGTATCAGCTTAAAGCAATGGGTGCTGGCATTCATATTTGCCCTACTTGGGGTGACCCATATGTACCGTTTGCTTAAAAGACGCTTGCAAGGCTATACCGGTGATGGATTAGGAGCCACTCAGCAAATCACTGAGATTGCTATTTATGCTGGTCTAGCGGCCAATTTTACCGGATAGATGTTTCTCTTATGCAATTATACATCTGGCGCCATCCTAAACCAAAGCAGGTGCAAGGGCTGTGCTTTGGTCAACATGAGGTTATGGTTGATAGGCGCAAATTAAAGCGACTGGCGCATCAAATTCTGCGCTTTGTTAGAGTCAATCAATTGCCTAAGCGAATTTGGGTGAGCCCCTTACAGCGCTCCAAGCAAGTGGGTGAGTATTTAGCAGCACAAGGCTTTGAATGTCATGTCGATGCTCAACTGCTCGAGACCCATTTTGGTGCTTGGGAAGGTAGGCTTTGGTCAGACATTAGCAAAGATGAGATTGATCAGTGGTGTGAGCATTTTGCGGATTTTACACCCCCAGGCGGTGAGAGCCTACGCCAGTTATTTGAGCGAGTGGCGGCTTGGATTGAGCAGCAAAAGCAGACCCAAGCTGAGCTGAATATTGATGCTGCTACTACTCATGCTAGGCTTAGTCCCAAACACCAGGTAGTCACGCACCAGACAGTCTTGCATCAGGCAGTCTTGCATCAGGCAGTCTTAGTCGTGGGGCATGCTGGCTGGATTAGTAGCGCAAAATTTATTCAACAAGGTCAACAGCCGCCTACTCAAGCAGCACACTGGCCGCGGTCTGTCGGTCACGGCCAATTGAGCTGTTTTAAGTTTTAACCTTGACGGCGCATTTGAGGTTGTGGGTTTTGTGCCTCAATTTGCTCTTCGATAAAGTGAGTGTCTGCATGATGCTCAATGTGATGTTCAATGCGGGTTTTTACTAAGGCAAACCAGTAAGCCGGCCATTTTTGATTGGGTTTGATATTGTTCACAATAAGAGCCACGACAATGAGCGCTACAGAGCCTGCCAAGACGGGCATGATTAAAAAGCCCCAGTCATAATGCGTGGTTTGCGCGGTCAATAGCACCACTAAGGTGGTGGCGCCAGCAGGGGGATGGATGCATTTAAAATAGTGCATCAATGAGATCGATAAGCCAACGGCGAAGGCAATGGCAAAGATAGAGGTGCCAATATATTTTAAGAATACCAATCCCACAAAGGCTGCAATCAAATGACCAAATATGACGTTACGCGGCTTGGCCAAGGGGGAGTGAGAGACAGCAAAGAGTAAGACGCAGGTGGCACCAAAGGGGGCCATAATCATTAGGTTGCCGGTATATTGGGTAAGTAACAATAGGATTAAAATCCCTAAGGTGCCGCCTATTAATGAGCGTAATAAATCTATGGCACTGGCATTTTCAGGTAGTTTTTCGGCCCTATCAAATAAAAAATGCATACACACCCCTAAAACAAACATCATGCGCTAAGCTTTTAATTAAAACGCTTTCAAATTGAAATATTTTCAGATTAAAAAATTTCATCGTAATAGGTATAACCTGAAATATTTTTAACCGGGTGGAAAATATTAGCACAACACATCAAGGCGCAGTAGATGGATAAATATGCCTTAATGGGAGCATAAAAGTCACTTATGGAATAATAATGGACACACAGGCAGCATAGCGCTGCTTTTTTTTGTTATTATTTCAGCCTGAAAATGGGTATAAAAATAGGGCAGATAGCTGCGTGCATGGCTCAAAATATTGAGATTTTTATTGGCTTATGAGCATATGCTTTTTATCCAAAAGCCGAGGCGCGACTATCTATTTAATGCCTAAACAAGCAACAGCGGTCTTAGATTAAGGTCTAAGACCGCTGTTTTTGCCGGTTATAAAGAACACTAAGGAGCAGTATGGAGATTTACGCCACCGCACTAACTTTGTTTTTGATTATGGATCCATTGGGGAATATTCCCATTTTCTTATCGGTACTTGATAAGGTGCCAGAGCAAAGGCGCAGATTTATTATTATCAGAGAGTTACTGATAGCCTTAGTGCTTATGGTCCTGTTCTTATTTGCAGGTGGCAGTATTCTACATACCTTGGGGCTTAGTACTGAAGCGGTTGCTATTGGTGGCGGTTTGGTGATGATGATTATCGCCATTCGTATGATTTTTCCGAACCGTGGTTCAGTCATGGGCGATGAAGATGACGTAGACGGTGAGCCATTTATTGTGCCTTTGGCCATTCCCTTAATTGCTGGGCCTTCTATTTTGGCCACGCTGATTTTATTGACTGAAAAAAACCCAGAGAGTATCCCGAAGGCGTTAGTGGCCCTACTTTTGGCATGGTTTGTCTCGGCAGTTATCTTGTTCTTTTCAACCAAGCTGTACAAAGTGCTGGGTAATCGTGGTCTAAAAGCCATTGAGCGCTTGATGGGGATGATTCTAATCTCAATTTCGGTACAGATGTTATTAAATGGCTTTGCGTCATTTATGAACTAGTTGATAACCAGCATTTATGAACTAACTGAGAGTCAGTTAAATATCAGTTAAATAAAAGCCTCGCTAATACTCATTAGCGAGGTTTTTTTATTAGAGAGCTGATTGTCGGTATGACCGTCTCACGCTCTGTCTCTATAAATATAAGACCGAACTTTAAGCCAAGTTCGTTGACTTCACCTGACCATTTATCACAATCATCTCTATTGGGTTTAACCCCATTTGATAGGCAAGGTCAGCAGGGCGTTCGATATCCCATAAGGTTAAGTCGGCATCTAGACCGATTTCAAGACGGCCTTTGTTGTCTAAGCCTAATGCTTTAGCAGCATGCGTAGTAATCCCTGCTAATGCCTGTTCTGGTGTCATGCTAAATAACGTGCAGCCCATGTTAAGCGTCATTAGTAGCGACGTTAAGGGTGAGGTACCTGGATTACAGTCTGTTGAGAGTGCAATTGCCACATTGTGTTTGTACAGCGCATCCATAGGCGGCAGCTGGGTTTCTTTTAGAGTATAAAACGCACCAGGTAGCAATACTGCGACTACGTCATGCTCGGCCATCTTCTGTACATTTTGTTCAGATAAATACTCAAGATGGTCAGACGATAAGCCATTATAATCAGCAACCAAGCCGCTACCATCCATATCGCTGAGCTGCTCAGCATGTAATTTAACCGGTAGGTTTAACGATTTGGCCACATCAAATACTTTACGCATTTGTTCAGTGGTAAAGCCGATATTTTCAACAAAACCATCGACCGCATCGACTAAGCCCTCGTTATGCAAAATAGGCAGCCACTCACACACCGCATCAATGTACTCATCAGAGCCGTTTTCTTTGTCTTTATACTCAGTCGGTAAGGCGTGAGCAGCAAGATAGGTCGTCTTGACTGTAATGTTGTAATCTTCCCCTAATTGACGAGCCACTTGCAGCATTTTGCGCTCAGTATCCAAATCAAGGCCATAGCCTGATTTAATTTCAATCGTGGTCACACCCTCAGCAAGCAGTGCTTGCAAGCGGCGTTCGGTTTGGGCATACAAGGTATCAAAGTCTGCCTCACGAGTGGCGGTGACGGTCGCCACAATACCGCCGCCATTGTCAGCGATTTGTTTGTAGCTGACACCTTGCAGGCGTGCTTCAAATTCATTGCTGCGGTTGCCGCCGTATACCAGATGCGTATGGCAGTCGATAAGACCAGGCAATAACCATTGGCGATTGGCATAAATGATTTTGTCATCAGCATCGGGCTGCATAATGGCGTGATGATAAGCTGTGCTGTTTAAGGCACTTTGACTGTCACCAATCCAGCTGATTTTGCCCTCTTTAATTGTTAACGCACCATCTATGATTTGACCATAAGGGCTGTGCGGTTTTGATGACTCTGATGGCTCAGCGTTGGCCACTGCCAATGCTCTATCAAAACCATATTGCTCTGAAAACGTGGCAATATTGGCATGTAAAATCAGGGTATCAAAATCTTCTGGAAAATCTTTAATCATTGAGGATGTCATGTGAGACTCCAAATGGATAAATGGATAAATGGATAAATGGGTTTGTATACGACTTATTAAGTGGTAGGCAATAGCAAATGATGTTGAATCATCAGCGCCAACAGACGTGCTGTTACTTTACAGCTGCGAGCATCAATGTCATAAGTGGGGTTTATTTCAGCAAAATCAGCCATTTTTACTTTACCGCTTGCAAATATCACCTCAAGGCAGCGTTCGGCAAAGTCAAGAGAGATGCCTTTGGCCGCAGGGGCGCTCACGCCAGGCACGATGCTGGCAGGGAAGGCGTCCATATCAATGGTGACGTATAGCACATCGACTTGATCGATGAACTGCTTAAGCTGCTTATCAATTGTCTCCCAGCTGTCTCGTGCACAGGTGTCATCGCTAATAATAGTCACACCAAGCTCATCGGCTCTGTCAAATAAAGCCGCGGTATTAGAAAACTGACTGATG
Source organism: Psychrobacter sp. YP14 (assembly GCF_003209315.1). Taxonomy (NCBI): domain Bacteria; kingdom Pseudomonadati; phylum Pseudomonadota; class Gammaproteobacteria; order Moraxellales; family Moraxellaceae; genus Psychrobacter; species Psychrobacter sp. YP14. Next base: position 983,452 of record NZ_CP029789.1, read on the forward strand.
CCAATAGCGCAGTAATAAAAGGGCTGTCCATGTGCTTGATTGTGTTCAGCAATTTGGCGAAACGGTGTCCCAGAGGTGCCGTTTGGTGCATTGCGAATATCTAAATGCGCATCAACGTTAATAATACCAATCTTAGGGCTGTTTGACTCAGACTGACCATTTAATGCCTGCCATAATCCCATATAACTGGCATAAGCAATGGCATGCCCTCCGCCCAAACCTATGGCTAGGCTGCCTTGATTGATAATCTTGGCAACCTGCTCACTATACTTGGCTTGCGTTTGCTCAAGCACATCAGGCATTAAGCTGTCGTTATCATGACAGACAATGTCACCAGCATCAGCCAGTAATGTACCATAGTCAGCCTTGCTAAATTTGTCTTGCAGCACAGGCGTGATAGGCAGCTTAGCAAAGGCTTGACGAATGGCAGGCGGCGCATGGCGAGCACCGACACGGCCTAAATTACGGCGCACACCTTGATCGCAAGCAAAACCCACTAAGGTGACCTTTGAGTGATGCTCACTCTTATCGGCTGCTTGACTGGGCGCCACGACTTGATACCAGTATAGTGCCCGCTGTGACTCGTCTGGCTCAGCACGTCCGGTCCAAAGACTAGTATCAAAAGGTATATGCTCGGCACCAAGCTTAACATCATCAGTGCTAGGGTATGAGGTCGACATAATCAGTACTCGCAAAAGTCAGTATTAGGGTTAAAGCAGTGGTTGCTAACACGCTTTATTCTTGCAAAAACCAATCTGCTCTTAGCTCAGACCAGTGCTCATTGAGCGCAGCAGACAACACCAGTTGTTTGGCCGCTTCGATATCAGGGGCAAGATAGCGGTCTTTATCATAAAAGCTTACTTTTTCACGCAGTAGGGCATGTGCTTTGGTCAACAGCTTAGAGGTTTGCAGCCCTTTATGAAAATCAATTCCTTGTCCAGCGGCTAATAGCTCGATGCCGACAATGGTTGCGGTATTTTGTGCCATGTCATATAGACGGCGACCAGCAAAGGTGGCCATAGACACATGGTCTTCTTGGTTGGCAGAGGTCGGAATGCTGTCGACGCTGGCAGGATGGGCCAAAGATTTGTTCTCTGACGCTAAGGCAGCAGCGGTCACATGCGCAATCATAAAGCCTGAGTTGACGCCTGGGTTATCGACTAAGAAGGGCGGCAGGCCGCCATTTAAGGTGGCATCGATTAATAGTGCCACACGGCGCTCAGACATCGAGCCAATTTCAGCAATGGCAAGTGCCAAAGTATCTGCGGCAAAGGCAACTGGCTCGGCGTGGAAGTTACCGCCTGAAATGGCAACTGGTCCATCTTCATTTCTAAAGATTAGCGGGTTATCGGTGACCGCATTGGCTTCGATAAGTAGCGTATTACCTGCCTGATTAATAATATCTAGACACGCACCAACCACTTGTGGTTGGCAACGAAGACAGTAGGGATCTTGTACACGGTCGTCATTCTCGGTATGTGAGGCACGAATTTCACTGCCAGCGATTAATCGGCGGTGTGCTTTGGCAACTTGGATTTGGCCGTGGTGGCCACGCACCTCATGGATACGGGCATCAAAGGGTGAGTCTGAGCCACGCGCCGCATCAACCGATAACGCCCCAACCACAGTGGCTGTAGCGACCAGATCACGGGCCAAGAAATAACCACGTAAGGTCAGCGCAGTCGATACTTGGGTGCCGTTAATCAAGGCCAAGCCCTCTTTGGCTGCTAACGTGACAGGCTCAAGGCCTGCTTGTGCCAGTGCGTCTTTGGCAGACATCTCTTTGCCATTGATATAACACGTTCCTTGACCGAGTAGGGTCAAAGTCATGTGCGATAACGGGGCCAAATCGCCTGACGCGCCCACTGAACCTTTAGCAGGAATGTGTGGAATAATATCGTGATTGATTAGACCGATTAAGCCATCAATCACCTCACGGCGCACGCCAGAGAAGCCTTGGGCTAAACTTGCAACCTTCATGACCATAATCAGACGTACTACACCATCTTCTAAGCGCTCACCGGTGCCAACAGAGTGCGACACAATTAAGTTATATTGCAATAAGCCCAATTCATCATCACTGATACGCGTTTTGGCCAACAGACCAAAGCCAGTATTGATACCATAAGCACTTTTATCACGCGCAATAATCTCTTTAACACAGTCATGTGACGCATCTATGTCTTTGTATGCACTGTCATCAAGACTGACTTGTACCGGTGAATCATAAACCTGACGCAGCTGAGCAAAAGTAAGCTTACGTGGGGTGAGGCTTAGGGTTTGAGTGGAGGGCATGAGAAAATCCTTTATAAATTGTTATCGCTTGGCATTAATACCAAGCTTTATTTTTTATTTATTTTGCAAGACAAATTAGTTTTAGGTCATCTAAATACAAGGAGTTGGCCTAAATTACGCAGGGAAGCTTAGCGCATTATGGTCATGCATGCTGTGTTACAGTTTAAGCTATCCATCCGGCAGCAATAGCAATATGAGCAAAGGCAGCAGCCAATAAGATGCTTAAAATAGTTCTCTGAAGCCAAATGATGAGCATTTTTGGGATAGATAACGGAATTTTTGTCGCCAATATACAAGGAATCATCGCTGAAAAGAACAACACACTACTAATAGAGACCACACCGGCAACGTAGCGGGTTATCACATCTGTCTCGCTAAGTAGTAATGCCGGTAAGAACATTTCAGCTAAGCCGGCTGATATGCCTTTGGCCGCAAGCAAAGGATCAGGCAAACCGCCAACCAAAGTAAATGGATACAACAATAAGCCTAATACCTCAAAGACTGGAGTATATTTATCTAATAGTAAGCCGGCTAATCCCACAGCAATAATAGAGGGGACAATAGCGGCGGCCATCTCTAAGCCATCTTTAAAGTTTGACCAAAATATCTTGGGGATATTGCTTGAGCGTCTTGAGGTTTGAATGCCTAATTCAAGGGCTGCACTTAAGCGGTTTTCCTTAATATCTACGACAGCTTGCGCCGAAGGGTCAGCATCATCATTACGCTCTTGGCTAATGGGTGGAATACGGGCGGTAATGGCAGTGACTATGAAGGTAATGACCAAGGTAGACCAAAAAAATAGGTTCCAAAGCTCCATTAAGCCTAAGGTTTTAGCCACAATTACCATAAAGGCGGCTGATACGGTTGAAAAGCCGGTGGCAATAATAATGGCTTCACGAGTAGAGTAGTGGCCTTGTAGATAGACGCGGTTAGTGATCAGAAGACCAATTGAGTAGCTGCCCACAAAGGAGGCAACAGCATCAATAGCAGAGGTTCCTGGGGTACGCCAAATGGGCTTCATAATCGGCTGCATTAACACCCCAATCATCTCAAGCAAACCAAAGCCAATCAGTGAGGCTAAAATAAGAGCCCCAATAGGTACAATCATACCCACAGGTAACGCCAACTTCTCAAACAAGAAGGGCATCATGTCTTTTTCCATAATGACATCGGGCGCCATACCCAGTACATACAAGCTGCCTAATATTAATCCAGCAATCTTTGCAGCGCTTAAGATAGCATGTGTCAAGTTTTGCTTATATTTACCAGTGACAATAGGCTTGATGGCGCCATAAGCCATGAGTAAAAATAATAATGCGACTGCAACAGCGTGTAAGTCATTGACCAAATACGAGGCGGCATGATCAAACAAAATGGTGCTTTTATCATTAATGGTAAATGGAATAAAAAATGTAGTAATACCAATAATACTAAAAACAATCAGCTGCAGGATGCCTCGTGACCGAGATAAAATTGGGTCGTCACTGATTAACGAGCCTGGCTGTAATTCTTGCTGATCTACGGTAAACATTTCAACGTTTTTATCGACTTCCATGATGACAAATCCTTGTCTGTAGCAATAAGTTAAAAATTGTTAGACTCACTGGTTTATAAGAAGCTGTTGGTTAGCAGCTTAGCGGCGTAATAACGGACGCTAACCAGAAAGCTTGTTTGCTTAATTTGCATACTTAGTTTTGTATACAGAGGTTTGTATAATTTGTATAAATAGTCGCTTAACTTGCCTATGTCTATAGACAAATTAAGCTTAGAGTATGAAGGCATAGGTCGATAAAAATAGTTATTTAATCATTGGTAGCTTTAAGCCGTAGTCTTTGGCAGTTTTGATGGCAAGCTCATAGCCGGCATCTGCATGACGCATGACACCTGAGCCGCAATCGTTGACCAATACACGGGCCAAACGTTTGGCTGCTGCATCAGTACCATCAGCAACAATCACCATGCCAGAGTGCTGTGAGTAACCCATACCCACGCCGCCGCCATGATGCAGTGACACCCAAGTAGCGCCGCCAGCCACGTTTAGCATACCGTTAAGTAGCGCCCAGTCTGATACCGCATCACTGCCATCTTTCATGCTTTCTGTCTCACGGTTTGGACTGGCCACAGAGCCGGTATCTAAGTGGTCACGGCCAATGACGATGGGGCCTTTTAACTCACCGTTTTTGACCATTTCATTAAAGGCAAGGCCGGCTTTATCACGCTCACCTAAGCCAAGCCAGCAAATACGGGCGGGCAGGCCTTGGAACTTAATACGCTCATTGGCCATATCTAACCAGTTATGCACGTGTTTGTTCTCTGGGAACAGCTCTTTGATTTTTTGATCTGTTTTGTAGATGTCTTCTGGGTCACCAGATAAGGCTACCCAGCGAAAAGGTCCCTTACCTTGACAGAATAACGGACGCACATACGCAGGTACGAAGCCTGGGAAGTTAAAGGCATCTTTGACGCCCTCATCAAAGGCAACTTGGCGAATATTGTTGCCGTAGTCGGTCGCAGGGATACCCATTTGTTGGAAATCAAGTATGGCCTGCACATGAATCGCACAAGACTCTGCTGCTGCTTTGGCCAATCTTGGGTGCTGCGTGTCATCGGCTGCAGCGGCTTTCCACTCCTCTACTGTCCAGCCTGCTGGCAAGTAACCATTAATTAAATCATGTGCTGAGGTTTGGTCAGTGACCAAATCTGGTTTAATGTCGCCATCTTTAGCACGTTTTACCATCTCAGGTAGGATTTCGGCAGCGTTACCAAGTAGTGCAATAGAAACTGCATCACCGGCTGCGGTATGCTTTTTGATGAGCTCGTAAGCGTCATCTAAATCTTTGGCCTGCATATCGACGTAGCCGGTACGCAGACGAAAATCAATGCTGGTTTGCTGACATTCGATGTTTAGAGATACCGCACCGGCAAAAGTGGCTGCCAGTGGCTGAGCGCCGCCCATACCGCCAAGCCCTGCGGTCAAAATCCAGCGACCTTTCCAGTTATCTGGGCTGGCAGTTTCAGCGCCTGCACCGTAATGTTGACGACCGGCTTCTGCGAACGTCTCATAAGTGCCTTGGACAATGCCTTGGGTGCCGATATAAATCCAGCTGCCAGCGGTCATTTGACCGTACATCATCAAGTCTTTACGATCAAGCTCGTTGAAGTGCTCCCACGTTGCCCATTTTGGTACAAGGTTTGAGTTAGCAATCAATACTCGAGGCGCATCTTCATGAGTCTGGAACACACCAACAGGTTTGCCCGATTGAACCAATAAGGTTTGATCATCTTCAAGCTCTTTTAGAGACTCTAAAATTTGATCGTAGCACTCCCAGTTACGAGCAGCACGGCCAATACCACCATATACCACCAAGCTTTTTGGATTTTCGGCAACATCAGGGTGCAAGTTGTTTTGAATCATGCGAAACGGTGCTTCGGTCAGCCAGCTTTTGCAGCTTAACGTTGATCCGGTAGGGGAGGCAATTTCACGGCTTTCATCAGTGCGGGTAAATTTATAGTCAGTCATGGTCAGTCCTTTGGGTCTAGAATAATAGATTTTATATTTTGTATATACAAATTATCAGGAAGGAAAACAGGATGCAAGTTTTTTTTATCGCCAATTTAAGAGTGCCTTTATTTTTATAGTAAAATTTTTTATAACTAAGTTTGTTGTGATTGGCTAAATTGTATTATTATCGCTATATCAATGTTTATGGATGTTCACTCATTGTGATGAGTATTCTTTACTTTCCTTAATAAATAAGTCTTTTATCATGTCAAAAAAGAAAACAATGGTGCCAAAGTCTAATTCAAGAGCGAAGCCTGCCTATCAGCGTATTAAAGACAGCATTTTAAAAAATATTCATTCGGGAAAATGGCAGGCAGGAGAAGCCATTCCGACGGAACACGCTTTAGCAGATAAATTTTCTGTATCACGAATGACTGTCAATCGTGCGTTAAAGGAGCTTAGTGAGGAGCGAGTATTACATCGCAGACAAGGTTCGGGCACCTTTGTGGCGCAGCAGCAATACAACCATACGGTGGTAGAAGTGCGCAATATCGCCGCTGATATTAAAGCCACAGGCAAGCAGTATAGTGCGCAAGTCATCAGTCAGCGCCGGGTCGCTGCCAGTGAAGTCAGTCCGCGAATCTTGGCATTATTAACCCAGCCGATGCTGGATATCTCTCCGACACCGACCACAGGTCTTGAGCGGCGAGAGGACACCGATCTTATTGATGAGGTAAAGCTGGTACATATCGCCAATGGTAAGCCGCTACAATACGAGGAGCGCTGGGTAGATGCCTCATTAGTGCCGCAATTTATCGAGCAAGACTTCAGTGTGGTCAATACCAGCGACTATCTGATACAGCAGGCCCCACTACAAGGGGGTAGCTATACCATTCGTGCGGTGGCGGCGCCCAAGCCGGTGGCTAAGGCTTTAGATTTGGCAGTGGGTGCCCCTGCATTATTGCTCAGTCGTCAGACTTTCTCAGCCGGCCGCGTGGTTACCTTTGTTAATATGTGGCATGCCGGTGACAGTTATCAGATCTCTGGCACCTTGTAGCTACTTTAGCGTTTGGCTTTGCTGACATTTATATCTGCCAGTGTCAGCTCTTTTAAGCCAAAATAAGTAACGCTTCGGCTGACTTTGACCTTGTGGGTAATCGGGTTAAAGTCGGCCTTTTTTAGTCAAATAAAGCCGTTACTAACCTGTCTATTAGGTTGTAAAAAGTCTGAGGTATAAATAATTTAGCGATACATATAGTCAAAGAGCATATAGTTATGCAATAATAGTATATAAAATTATATAATATATTTCTGTGTAACCTGAGTGGGTTGTATATAATACTTCTTTGATTGGTCTACGAAGGAGATATTAACTGTGTCAAATGCAATCGAACATGAGGCATCCAAACAAGATGACCGTACCAACGTGCTTAACCTAGATACAGGCGAATTAGATACAAGCAAATTAGATATAGCAGCGCTCAAGGCTTCAGCGACCAAAGCCTCAGCCTTACTTAAGTCGTTATCGCATTCAGATCGCTTATTGTTGTTGTGTCAGTTGGTGGAATCAGAAGCTTGTGTGCGTGACTTAGAGCAGGCAACGGGTATTAAGCAGCCCAGTCTATCGCAGCAATTGGGTGTATTGCGTGATAACGGATTGGTGAGTACCCGCCGTGAGGGTAGACAAATTTTTTATAGCATTGCCAGTGAGGATGCGCTGGCCGTCATGCAAGTCTTGTATCAGCGCTTTTGTGCCAAATAAGCACAGCAATGTGCAGATTAAAGCGATATTTTAACGCAAGATATGTCAGTCAAAGCAGTCACCTATACACAACTCAAGCGCACGACTTTAGGAGTATCACATAAAATGCACACGTGGATAGATATGGCAAACTTTACGCCGTGGAGCGCCTTGATTGGCGGTATTATGATTGGTCTGGCAGCGTCTATTCTGATTGTCGGTATTGGTAAAATCATGGGTATGAGCGGTATTTTAAAAGGCAGTTTGGCAAGTCTGCCTAAGTTTAGTTGGCAGTTGATGTTTGTCATTGGGATGGCCATTACCACTTGGCTTTATAGCTCATTTATTGGATTTCCAGAGCTTGAAATGGGGCAACCGCTTTGGAAAATCATAGCGGCAGGATTATTGGTTGGCTTTGGTACACGTCTGGGTTCAGGCTGTACCAGCGGTCATGGTATTTGTGGTATTTCACGTCTGTCAGGTCGCTCAATCACCGCAACCGTACTGTTTTTATTTAGCGGTATTGTCACAGCCACTTTATTTGCGATGGTCTGATAAACCTTGCTTAAGCTATCTAATATCCTCTGTATCGAGATAATAATATGAGCACATCAAATAAAACCACTCCAATGACGTTAATTATCAGCCTATTATCGGGCGCTGTCTTTACCGTCGGGCTTATTGTGTCGGGCATGGTGAATCCAGAGAAGGTGCTTGGGTTCTTACGCCTGTTTCACGGCTGGGATCCGTCACTCGGTCTGGTGATGGGCGGGGGTATTGCCGTTGCCATGCCGACTTTCTTTTATGTCAAATCACGTATCGCTAAAGGTGAGAGGGCGCTCGATAAAGGCAATTTTGATTTGCCCACGGCGACCAAGATTACACCGCAACTGGCTATTGGTAGTCTTATCTTTGGTATCGGCTGGGGTATGCTTGGATTTTGTCCTGCACCGGTATTGGTAACCGCATTTGCTGGTTATATTGAGTCGATGATATTTGTGGTCGCAATGCTGGCAGGCTTTTGGTTACATGCGAAGTTAATCAAAAGCTAGGCGTTAATTAAGTAGTTGTCAATTATCCAACTACAGGCAGCAATTGAATGGTTCTGATAGGGTATGCCCTGTTAGTTAATCATCACTCTGAATAAAAAATATTTACGAATATATTGTTTATGGCTACCCACCAGTAATAGCATTTTTGAGAATAGATTATGATCTTTACGTTCTGCTATTTTAAACTTCCTGACTCTGATAGTTTGCATGCAACAATTCTTCCTAACAGAATAGAAGATGATATGGAAAGTTTAATTGCATCATATTTAGTAGACAATGGAGGGGCTTCTCTAAAATCACATATTGAATATTTGAAAGGATGCTTGAGAGCGCTAGAAAGCCCTTCAACGTATGAGGCTGATATAAGTAGTAATTCTTATTCTGCTGAAATACGTAATGATGGGGTGAGATTAAGTTTTTTATATGATGAATTTCAGAGTATTAAAGTAAGTCGTACTAAACTGCAAGACATTACGAAGGCTTGGATTTTATTTTTAGAAAGAGAGCCCATAGCAGGGTATATAGAAACTATGCGTATTGCTTAAAACTGTTATATCTAACAATTATTAAATTGTTTTGAGCAAGCGAAGCTAAATATGACTTATGCTTTCAACCCTATAATTATCAGATAGATGATTGTATAGCACTCCAAACCCGAATAGGATATTCAGATAAATCTTAAAAAAATGTAGTCATTCTTAAGCTGGAGGGAGTGCTTTCAATTACATTATTATTTTTTGGGATGAATATCCATGTATCAAAACTTACAGCTGTAACATCATCAAAAACCTTTACTATACTTCCAACAGTCGTCTCTATAATCGGGTGTGCTGCATCATTCCAGATAACAAAACAACTATCTGTTAAGGTAAGATTTATTTGATTGCTAATCTCTTCTATACAGCTTAATAGCACTTTTTTCTCAACCTTGTTCCAGTCGATTCCTCCGCTACCACTAGTTCGTATCGGAAATGAGCTAACAAACTGATCCATTACTTTCCTAGACTCATCATCTGCTAACACTCTAACTTCTTTAAGCGCATCTAAAGCTTCGTCGAATAAAACACTCATACAAGTGACCTGTTAAATTGTTTAAGATAATTAAGAGTAACTAGATTAAATCTTGAAAAGCTCGCTTTATGTACATCATCAAGTACACTGCAATTATTTAGATAATTCAAACCATTGGTTCTACTGGCTTAAATATCCAAGCATCTACTGTCAATGAGAGTCAGTGTTCACCAAGGGCAGTATTTTCCAGAGACAAGCCAGCTTAGTTTATATAATATTCAAAATAGCATTTCAGTACAAACCTTTAAGCTCAGCTCATCATCAATTTGCGGTTAACTTGATTGTCCCGTATAATACCACTCACTTTATCAACCCACGCCATGACACACTTGTGCATTTGGCCACAACCTACGGAGGAATCAGTATGTATTTGTTTCAAAAAACTGTGTTACAGATGACGCAAAACACAATGAGTGATGACCTCGGTACGGTTGTTGTTAGCTTGAGCTAAGCTTATCCTACCTCGATCATTTCTCTAGACCAACTACTGGTCACATTCCAATTTGCATTGTCTTAACTCATTGACCTTAGGTTAATGGGCTTTTTGCGTCTGCTATTTAATACAATATCACCCTCTATATTATGACTTACGTGACGCAAAGCACAGTATTTAATATATAGAGGCGACTGGGTGTTGTTTGTGAAGCCTATGGAATTACCGTACAGCAAGCGAACAAATAATACCCGGTCGTGATAACGCTTAATACAACAAAACATATTCAAAGCGAATAAGTTTGGTTAAACAAGTCTATGGTTCTAAACCGCTTATTCGACTAAAAAATAAAGGTAATAACAAAATGGGCATACAGCTAATTTTGAATGAAAACAGTAAAAAAGGTGTACCCGTTAAGGTATATACCCAAGATATCGCACAAGAGGCGATACAACAATTACGTAATATGGCGCAGCTAGAATTTGTACACTCACACATCGCAGTGATGCCAGATGTACACGTGGGCAAAGGCGCAACGGTGGGCAGCGTGATTCCGACCAAATCCGCCATTATCCCTGCCGCAGTTGGGGTGGATATCGGCTGTGGGATGAATGCGGTGCGTACCTCGCTAACTGCCAGCGACTTGCCAGACAGTCTAAGAGCGGTGCGCTCAGCGATTGAGAAGCAAGTGCCGGTTGGCTTTAATATGCACAATCAAATCACAGCCAAAGCCTCAACCCTTGATCCGTTAGGTAAACGCTTAAAGCCGATTACTGATAAGCATCCGGGGCTTTTAAAGATGCTCAAAGGTTTTGAGCGGACTTGGGCCAAACAGCTTGGTACGCTTGGTGGCGGTAACCACTTTATCGAGATTTGTCTTGATGAGAACAACGATGTGTGGGTGATGCTGCACTCGGGTAGCCGAGGTATTGGTAACTGTATCGGCCGCTACTTTATTAATTTGGCCAAAAAAGAGCATCAATCACGCTTTGGTCATGTGCCTGACAAAGATTTATCCTATTTTGCTGAAGGTTCAAGCAGCTTTGATGACTATGTCGAAGCGGTGCAGTGGGCGCAGGATTATGCGGTGCAAAACCGCAAAGAGATGATGCGTTTGGTATTAAATGCGATGCAGTCTAAGCAGGCAAAATTACCGCCCTTTACCCTGACCAAAGAAGCCATTAACTGTCACCACAACTATGTGGAGCAAGAGAAGCATTTTGGCGAAAACGTCTATGTCACTCGCAAAGGCGCTATCAGTGCTTACGAGGGTGAGCTGGGTATTATTCCAGGCTCTATGGGTGCTAAGTCGTTTATCGTGCGAGGTCTTGGTAATGAAGAGTCGTTTTGCTCATGTTCACATGGGGCAGGGCGTAAGATGAGCCGAACCAAAGCATCTAAAACCTTTACCGTTGATGAGCTTAAAGCACAAACCGCAGGCGTTGAGTGTAAAAAAGACAAAAGCGTACTCGATGAAATCCCCGGTGCGTACAAAGACATCGATGAGGTGATGGATAACCAAAAAGACTTGGTTGAGGTGGTGCATACGCTTAAACAGGTGCTGTGTGTGAAGGGATAGTTATTTGGACTATTTCATCCTGCTACGTTGTCAATCTCGCTTGAAGTACTGCAAGTGCATCGTCGCTTCATTTCACAGGTAGGTGTTCCTTGAACACTATGTTCGCTTTTTGTCCTTCAAGATAAGCAAATATTACAAATTCGAAGAAGTAAGGAAATTAACATGAAGTCTTATCCTTATATCAATCAAAACGGTAAACGAAGACCGCAAAATAAGGAGTGGCAAGGTGTTAGGGCAGAAATGATACGCCTTAAGTCAGAGCTACATATAAGTGATAATGAGTTTCGTCCATTATCGCCTCATGACAACTGGAGAGGTATTGAAAATAATATTTATCAGACATTTTGTCATTTAACGAGTGGGGCAACCAAGCCAATACGGTTATGGCAGTGTTTAGAAGGTGACGTTGTTTCTGCCAATTTAGGTGAACATCCAGAGAGTTATTTACAGCACTTACTAGATGTTAATGAAACTATTTTTTGTGGTGTTTCAGGTTCTTATAAAGAGCAATCTAAGTTATGGCTTTATGAAGGAAAAATTCGAACCATTCAAAAAATTATGTCTGAAGTATATTTCTTTGATGAGTTTTATTTCATATCTAAGAAATATGATTGGCTAATTTGTATTAATCACTATGACCTACTTATTGCAACAGGTAAAGATAAGCCAAAAAAACTAAAAGAGTTAGAGAAACTTATAGTTTAAAAAGACTATTCTGCATATTAAGGAGTATAAAAATGTCATCAACTAAAAAACAAAACAACCAACCAAATAAAAAATTAGAAGATTTAGGACAAAACTATGAGCTTAAAACAAACCTTAAAGCTGGCGAAGCAACTAGAGAGTCGAGCCAACAAGAGTGAGGATAGCCTGAATAATACGGCGAACCTCAGCGCTCTAAAAGATGAAACCAAACCTCGTAATCATGTTGCGTTTAATCCGCTACTTAAAAAGGGCGGCGTCCATGAAAAAGACAATATCGAAGCGGTGCGTAAGAAAAAACGCCGTGAAACCAAGAAAATTCTGCGTCAAAAGGATTGGCTGTCAGAAATATAAAGGCTTTAATTTAAACTGTCTTAGAAGAAGCCCATTCTATGGATATAGGATGGGTGTTAATCACATAGTAGTTTATTGCACAGACTCTAGGTGATGTCACTGTTTACAATATGTGCTCTAAATTAAATTGTAATAAGGTTAAGGATAACACAATAAAATGGATGAATATCGCCCGACGAAACTTACGCAGCCTCAGCAACATTTTTTAAATCAATACTTATCAGCATTAACCAGTGAAGAAAGACAAAATATTCCCAATTTAGATGATATTCCTGCTGAGTATTTCTGTGCTGATGAGGTTAATGCTAATGAGTGCGCAAGATTGGTTGAGCTAGGTATCAAAACAGCATCCTGTAGCTTAAAAGGTGGATGGGATTATGACGGTGAGCCTTTGCCTGAAATTGGTTCACTAACGATTGTGACAGATTGGGAGGGCAGACCCATTTGTATCACCCAGTTAACCGATATCAGTATTGAGAAATTTAAAGACGTTACTGAGGATTTCGCTCAAGCTGAGGGAGAGGGAGATGGTACTTATGATTGGTGGAGAGATGCGCATATCTCGTTTTTTACTGACTACGCACAATCAGTTGATAGTCATTTTACACAAGATTCTGAGTTGGTGTTAGAGCGGTTTAAAAAGGTCTATCCCTTATGATATCTATCTATGTAAATGTTATTTGAATGTAGCTAACAGTTTAAAAAGTCTGTTCTAGTCCCATTAAACAATGAGCATTTCCTTTAGTTATTTTATCAGTTCTATCCTAAGTAAACATCTTTACTTTTATACTGCCACTAAGGAGTCTCATGAGCCTATTTTTCGAAAAACTTGTCAATCCTTTCCCCAAAATTGATAATCAAACCCCTCCAAATACTTTGTGGGGCTTTATTCGTTATCATAATCAGGGGTATGGCTGGGTATTTCTTGCATTAGGCATATTAGAGGCACTGTCAGCAATAAGTGAAATTGCCATTTATGCTTTTATGGGGCAATTGGTTGATTTGCTCAGTGAGCATGACAAAGCAACCTTTTTGCAAAGCGAGATGCCGACCTTACTGGGTTATTCAGCCTTGCTACTGATAGCCATGCCGATTATTAATTATCTACGCACCTCGCTTAGAAGCCGCACTTTAAATGGTAACTTGCCGATGAGTGTGCGCTGGCGCTCGCACCGCTACTTGCTCAATCAGGGCATGTCGTTTTTCCAAGATGAGTTTGCAGGGCGGGCGGCGACCAAGGTCATGCAAAGCAGTATGGCGGTGCGTGAAGTGACCTTGATTTCAGTCTCGGTGATGGTTTATGTACTGGTTTATTTCGGCAGTATGCTATACGTATTAACCAACCTAAATACATGGTTTTTGGTACCTATGCTGGTGTGGCTGGGTATTTATACCGCGCTGCAATTTTATTTTAATCCTAAAGTGCGCCAGTACTCGCAAGCGCAGTCTGATGCCCGCTCGACCATGACCGGCCGTATTGTGGATGCCTATACCAATATTAATACCGTCAAGCTGTTTGCGCATACCGACAGCGAAGCAGAATACGCGCGCGACAGTATGGATACCTATTTGCAGACGGTGTATAAGCAAATGGGCACGTTATCAACCTTGATGATAACCATGACCATTTTGAACTATATCCTTATTTTTGCGACCAGTGCGCTCAGTATCTATCTGTGGCTGCATGACTTGGTTGGCCTTGGTGCGATTGCGGTTGCGGTATCGATGGCACTAAGACTGCTCGGCATGTCACGCTGGGTGATGTTTGAGCTGACTGACTTGTTTGAAAGCTTAGGGACAGTGCGTGATGGGATGAGTTTACTGACCAAACCCTTGACCCTAACCGATAAAGCAGATGCTCAGCCGTTAGCAGTACAAGGCGCACAAGTTGATTTTAACCATGTCCGATTTAGCTATCACAGAGCGGGTATTAATGATGGTGACAGTGAGGCCGATAAAGAGTTAAGCATATTCAAAGATTTAGATTTGCATATCAAGCCAGGCGAGCGTATTGGTCTAGTCGGTCGCTCGGGTGCGGGCAAGTCAACCTTGGTGAATTTGCTACTGCGGTTTTATGATGTGCAAGGCGGTAGCATTTGTATCGACGGGCAGAATATTAGCAAAGTGGCGGAAGAAAGCTTGCGCGAACACATTGCGATGGTGACGCAAGATACCTCGCTATTGCACCGCACCGTTCGTGAAAACATCATCTATGGTAAGCCTGATGCCACAGAAGAAGAGCTTGAGCGTGCGATCAAACAAGCCAATGCTGATGAGTTTATTGATTCATTGGTGGATTTAAAAGGCAATACGGGGCTGGATGCGCAAGTGGGTGAGCGCGGTGTGAAGCTGTCAGGCGGTCAACGTCAGCGTATCGCCATTGCGCGTGTGCTATTAAAAGATGCACCGATTTTAATTCTGGATGAAGCAACCTCAGCACTCGATAGTGAGGTGGAGGCGGCGATTCAAGAGAGCTTGGATAACTTAATGCAAAATAAAACAGTCATTGCCATTGCCCATAGACTGTCGACCATTGCATCGATGGACAGACTGGTGGTGATGGATCAAGGGCGCATTATCGAGCAGGGTACGCACCAAGAGCTGCTTGCAAAGCAGGGTGTTTATGCCAGTCTGTGGGAGCGTCAAACTGGTGGCTTTTTAACCGATGAATAAAGAGGCTGACTGACAGCGAGTAAGTGATGAGTGCAGAGCGCGCACAAGCTTGGTATGACAGGTTAACCCAGCGTTCAGACGTGCACCTTAAAGTGCCATCTAAGTGCGTGTATCATCGATGGGTGTTGCCAAGACCCTGTAAATCCTGCTATAACACTTTGGTGTCATTGCCCTTCAATTTTTAAATCTAAGGATAATCTATGCCAAGCGTTAATCAATATTTTGACAACAAAGTCACCTCAATTGCCTTTCAAACCGAGACAAAGCCTGCCACTGTCGGCGTGATGGAAATTGGTGAATATGAGTTTGGTACCAGCGAGTTTGAAACCATGACAGTCGTCAGCGGTGCATTAACCGTAAAGCTGCCAGGCTCAGATGAGTTTGTGACTTATGACGCCGGTCAAAGCTTTACCATTGATGCCAATCAGAAGTTTCAGGTAAAAGTTGCGGTTGAGAGCGCTTATCTGTGTACTTATGGCAAATAAGAAGCCGCGGTAACTAAAGATAAAAAAAGATAAAAAAAGATAAAAATAGCAAAGCAGCAGACCTAAGTTTGCTGCTTTTTTGTTTGGTATGTATCAGGCATATTGACTGCTTTGTATTAATGATACATTTTGTATTGAAATAAAAAGGCAAATCGGTTAATAATAGACAGGTTAATAGGATGTTAACTTAACTCTTATCCCCCAGCGCCCAATATAGGGCATGCTAGAAGATGCTAAAGGAATAGCGACATGTCACTTACTACCCCCACATCACTGAACTCTATCAGTTACGCTGAATTTTATCAGCAGTTTGACCAACAAGACCTACTAAAACAAATATTCCAAGATCATCCTGAGGACGCGCTGAATGCTTATTTGGCATGCTGCGGCAGGCATGTGCGTAATGGCTTAGGTGATAAAGTGGCCTTGGTACATGAAGATACTAAGCAAAAAATTACTCAGCTTAGCTTCAATGAGCTAGATCAAAGAAGCGCCCAAGTGGCCAACTTGCTCAAAGCCTATGGCGTCAAAGCTGGTGATAGAGTAGCGACCATGCTACCGCGCACCCCAGAGCTGCTTATTGTGGTGTTGGCCACCTGGCGTGTCGGGGCAATTTATCAGCCTCTATTCACCGCCTTTGGGGTGGAGTCTATCGCTTATCGACTCGATAAAGCGGACACCAAGGTGGTATTTACCAATTTGGACAACCGCTCAAAATTTGATGAGATTGAAAACTTGCCTACGATGGTGTTGATTGAAGCGCAAGCCGCCGCGGATGCTAGTGGTTACAGCGATGATATCTTTGCCAAAGCCGAGCAGTATTCTGAGGTGTGTGAGCCGGTACTACTGACCCCCGATGCGCCATTTTTACAAATGTTTACCTCAGGTACTGTGGGCAAGTCAAAAGGCGTTAGTGTGCCTTTGGCCGCTTTGCCAACTTTTTATCTGTACATGCGCTATGCCATTGACCTGCAACAAACAGACCACTACTGGAACATGGCCGATCCTGGCTGGGCTTATGGCTTGTATTATGCCATTACCGGTCCGTTATTGATGGGCATTACCACTTACTTTAATGAGATGGGTTTTGATGCCCAGAACACCCTTGATTTCCTAGTCCGACATAAAATTAGCAACATAGCTTCCTCGCCAACTGCATTTAGAATGATGAAATCCAGTGGGGTCTTTGAAGGTGTGGCGGACCAATTGTCGTTACGTGTGGCCAATTCAGCAGGTGAGACACTCAATACCGAAGTGGTGGGCTGGGTGAGCGAAAACCTAGGCTGCAAGGTCTGCGATCAGTATGGTCAGACTGAGACGGGTATGACCTGCTGCATGCATCATGCGTTGCAGCATGAGGCGCCCACAGGCAGCATGGGAATGCCACTACCAGGACATAAACTGGTGGTATTAGATGCCGATATGCAACCGGTAGAAGATGGGGTGCAAGGGCAATTGGCAGTGGTGGTTAGTCAGTCGCCAGCCTTTTATTTTAATGGCTACAGCTGGAATGAAAAACAGGCCTTTTTCGATGACTATTATTTGACTGGTGATGTGGTTGAGCGTCATCAAGATGGCACGTTCTGGTTTGCCGGTCGTGATGATGATATTATCATTACCGCAGGCTACCGCATTGGGCCCACCGATGTGGAAAACTGTGTGATGGAGCACGAAGCTGTGGCAGAATCGGCTGCTGTGGGAGTTCCGGATGAGATGCGTGGCCATGTCATCAAATCTTATGTGGTGTTAAAAGAGGGCATTGATGGCTCAGAAGATTTGGTCAATCAAATAAAGTCTTTGGTACAAAAGCGGCTGTCAGCTCATGCTTATCCGCGTTATGTGGAGTTTGTGACGGCATTGCCGAAAACACCCAGTGGCAAAATACAGCGTTTTTTATTGCGTCAATCAAATTGATAAATATGACTAAACCTGTTTAAATAAATGCTAAAGTTGTTTGACTGTTTGTTCGAGTAATAACTCATAATTTAACCATAAAAAAGGATTTTAAATGAAGATTGCATCACAAGCTTTTATCGTAACCGGCGGCGCTTCAGGATTGGGTGCGGCCACCACACGTGAATTGGTCCAACGCGGTGCCAAAGTGGTTGTTGCAGATCTAAATGCACAAGCCGGTGAGGCACTGGTTAGCGAGCTTGGTGACAGTGTGCGCTTTGTGGCCTGTGATATTACAAAAAGTGAAGATGTGGAGCATGCCGTACAGACTGCCGAAAAAGAGTTTGGCGGGCTAGCTGGCAGTATCAACTGTGCTGGTATCGCTATCGTTCAAAAGCTGCTTGATCGTGATAACAACCCTGCTGACCTTGAGCAGTTTAACAAAGGGGTTCAGGTCAATTTGATCGGTAGCTTTAATGTGGCGCGCTTAGTGGCAGCAAGTATTGCCAAACGAGTGGCGGCCAGCGGCGGTCCTAACAATGAAGATCAAGGTATTATTATCAATACCGCATCTATCGCCGCCTTTGATGGCCAAGTGGGACAAGGCAGCTATGCCTCCTCAAAATCTGGAGTAGTGGGCTTGACCCTGCCTTTGGCACGTGAGCTGACTCGCCATGGTATTCGTGTAATGACCATTGCACCAGGTATTTTTGAAACCCCCATGATGGCAGGTTTACCAGAAAAGGCGCAAGAGCAGCTTAAAGCAAGCGTACCTTATCCCAAACGTTTGGGCATGCCTGCAGAGTACGCCAATTTGGTCGCTCATATTATTGAAAATGCCTACCTTAATGGTGAGGTAATTCGTCTTGATGGTGCCATTCGTATGACCTAATAGGCGATGATAATGAGCGTCTAAAATTAGCCCAGTGTCGATAATAAGCTGTCTTCTTAACCGAAGGCGGCTTTTTTTGTGTGTTGAGGGGTTCACTTACACCAAGTAACAGATTCACTGCCACCGGCTACTGTTTTAAGCGGCTTGTGCTATTTAAAATGGTAGTCGCTTTTTATAACTTATAACTTATAGCTTTATAATCTGACAGGAGTTGTATATGTCCGCTACGCCGTCCTTGCAACCGCCAAAAGCTGATACAGTGAAACAGGCCACTCAACCAAAACACAAGCAGCCAAACTCTGACTTGCGTCATGATTATGAAGCGCTGGCCAAGCAGGCGGCGTTACGTTATGTCAGTGATGAGCAGCCTGGCTTCACTCGCAAACGCTGGGCCAAAGGCTTTACTTATAAAGATGCGCTGGGCAATACGGTAAAAGACCCATCACTACGCAGCCGTTTTGATGCTTTGGCCATCCCGCCCATGTGGTCTGAGGTGTGGATTTGTGAGTATGAGGATGGGCACCTGCAATGTACAGGCCGTGACGAGAAAGGTCGTAAACAGTATTTATATCACGAGCAGTGGAATCAGGTACGCGATATGGCCAAGTTTGATGCGGTAATGGGATTTGGTAACGTGCTGCCTAAGCTGCGCGCACAAGTTGAGCAAGATCTTGCGGCGCCAGCGCTTAGTCGTGCTAACGTATTGGCGGCGGTAGTAAAACTACTTGAAACCACCTTAATTCGTATCGGCAATGACCGCTATGCTAAGCAAAACAACAGCTATGGTCTGAGCACTTTGCGCAGCCGTCATGTCACTGAGACTGAGGAGGGGCTTGCTTTTGACTTTGTCGGAAAAAGCTCTAAAGCGCATCATATTGAGCTGCAAGATGAGCGTTTAGTTGACATTGTTCAGGCGTGTTCTGATTTACCAGGCTATCGTATTTTTAAATATATCGATGAAGCTGGTGAGAAGCAGGTGGTCGAGAGCGGTGATATCAATGAGTATCTGCGTACCCATACTGGTTATGAGTATAGCGCTAAAGACTTCCGCACTTGGATGGCGACGGTGCTGGCGGCCGCTTATCTATATGAGTATGCCGATGATGAGGTGCTGGCAAGTGAGCCTGACAGTAAGCTGCGTCAGCAATTGGTGGTTGATATGGTTAAAGAGGTGGCGCGTAATTTGGGCAATACGCCAAGTGTCTCGCGCGCCTCTTATATTCATCCCAAAATTATTGAGCACTTTTTACAAGACAGCTTTATGGACGCTTATAAGCAGGGGCGGCGTGGCCGTAGCAAAAAATATCAATCGCTTGATGAAAAAGCAGTGTTGGCATTGTTAACCACAAACGAGTAATCTATCTCACTTTAATCTTGAATAGTTAGGCGCTTATAGATCAGCGCAGTACATCTTCTTTTAATGGCATTAATTTTTTAGACACTCGACCATGACTCGCTTTATTTTTGTCCCTGCGACATCGACTTCCACGTATCCGGCTTTAAGCGAAGAGCTTGAGGCGGCATCTGTGTGGCTACAGACTGTGTCGGCGGGCGACTGGGCTTGGCTTGGGGTCGCTATTCATATCACCCTAACGGTGTTTATGATCGTGCGTATCTTATCTACTCAGCGCAATAATGGGATTGCCATTGCGTGGTTGGTATTGTTATTTGCCATCCCTTTTTTGAGTATTATTGCTTATGTCTTGGTGGGTGAACCCTATTTGGGCAAAAGCTATAAATCACGTAACTCACAAGCCCAAAAAATGCTAAAGGCTGTCGCCAAACGTGAAGCGATTCAGTTGGCCAAAGTCGATGATACTTTGCCGCAGCGCTATCAAGGAGTCAGTCGTATTGGTACTTTTGATACTGGATTTGGGGTGTATGATAAGCACAAGATGCAGCTACTGACCTCAGCACAGGCCACGTTTGAGTCGCTAATTTCTGATATTAATCATGCCACCACCTTAATTTTGATGGAGTTTTATATCATTTATCCCAAAGGCCGGGTCCAAGAGGTCTTTGAGGCTTTAATTGCCGCAGCACAAAGAGGCGTGGAGTGTCAGATATTAGCAGATAGTGTGGGCAGTTTTAGCTTCTTTACTGATGACTGGCATAAGCGGCTAACGCAAGCAGGTGTGACCATCCATCAGTCGCTGCCAGTGGGGTTATTTAAGACCTTATTTAAACGTACGGACCTACGCAATCACCGCAAGATTGTGGTTATAGATGATGATATTGGCTATACCGGTAGCTTCAACTTGGTTGATCCTGAGTTTTTTAAACAAGACAAGGCGGTAGGTCAGTGGATTGACTTAATTATGCGCATTGAAAGTGAGAAACCGGTAAGTGTGGTGACCGCTTTGGCCGCAGTGAATGTGACTGATATTGGTGCTGAGAGCCTAACTAATTTAAAAGAGCTTGGCTTGCGCATTGATAACAATATTAATATTTATACACGCAAACTGTATCGTCCCAAGCCGGCCATTAATGATATAAATGATAAGGCATCGGGTTATCTATCGCGGCAAATCGCCTCTTTTAACTTAAGTGATGAATATGGTCATGACTTTAAGGCCTCTGATCAAAAAGTACAGGAGGGGGCAGACGAGAGGTTGCCGCAGAAGCTGGCAGGCTATATGCAGCAAATTGCCAACTTGCCAGCAATAGATAATGTCATGGCGCAGCTCATTCCTTCAGCGCCGCGCATTACAGAGCATGTGATTTATAACACCTTATTGACTGTGTTTCACCGCGCAGATCGACGCATTCAAATTACCACCCCCTATTTTGTCCCTGATGAGGCGCTGTTAGCGGCGTTAACTACCGCGGCAAAACGAGGCGTGGAGGTGACCTTAATTTTACCCAAAAAGGTCGACTCGTTTTTTGTGCAGCATGCCTCACAAGCGTCGTACTCTATTTTGATGGAGGCTGGGGTTAATATTGCCTTATTTAATGGTGGTTTGTTGCATGCAAAGACGGTGGTGATTGATGATGACTACTGCTTATTTGGCACCGTCAATATGGACATGCGCAGCTTTTATCTGAATATGGAGATTAGCTTAGCGCTTTATACCCCAAGTATTGTGGCACAAGTGGTGCGCTGCCAGCAGGCGTATTTGACCCAGTGTGAGATGCTGGATCTGGCACACTGGGAGAGCCGGCCGACTTATAAGCGTTTATTTGATTCGGGCATACGTTTGTTTAGCCCGTTATTGTAGATATATTATTGATAGCAATCGCTATTTTAAACATTTTAAATGGGGTAAAATAACGCCTATTTTTTCCGCCATTGGTTTTATTTCTTTTTATAAGGTGATATTGGGTCGATCATGCCAGACAAAAATGCCACAACATCCTCTGAACCACCCTCCGCCTTAAACGCAACTGCTGGCCAAAATGGCCAGGCCTTATCGCCGCCTTGGTATTATAGTTTAGTGATAAAGCTGTTAAAGCCGCTGTATAGGATAGCGCTGTGGCGTCGGCATAATAAAGCCACTAAGACAGGTTTGCCTGTGGCTGATTACAAAAGCGAGATTGATGCTCGATATGGCCGCCGCTACCCGCTGCCGCCGCGTTTGGCCACTGCCACAGAGGTCAGTGAGCGCACTTCTGCCTTTTATAACACTCTCATTTGGTGTCATGCCGTGTCACTGGGTGAGACCAATACCATTGCGCCTATGCTCAAGCAGATGCTCAAACAAGGTGCAAGGCTATGGATTACCAATACCACACAGACTGGATTTGCCCGCACTGAGGCCTTGTTTGCTGAAGCAATAGCTGCCGGTCAAGTGGTGCACACTTTTGTGCCAGTAGATGACAAGGCTGTGATCCAAAAGTTTGTGGATAATGCCAAGCCAGATTTGGCCATGTTCGTTGAGACTGAGCTGTGGGCCAATATTTTAGCGGTTCTTAAGCAATCTAATATACCGTCAGTCTTAGTCAATGCCCGCTTATCCCAAAAATCTTATGATAACTATGCCAAACATGCTGCCGTTAGTAAGGGCATGGTCCACAACTTAACTATGATTATCGCTCAAGATGCCGACTCCGCTAAGCGCTTTCGTTATCTGGGTACTGACGTTGTTAAAATCCGCCGTGCCAACTCCTTAAAATGGTCGACCGGCTCCATGCAGCCAAAACCGCTAGATCAACTGCGCAGTGAATTTGCCGCAAATACTCAGGCTCTACAGCGGCCGATTTGGGTAGCCGGCAGTACGCATGATGGCGAGGAGACTGCCGTGCTTAATGCCCATAAGCAGCTATTGACTCAGCCGCATATGGAGAACGCTTTACTTATCTTAGTGCCGCGCCATCCTGAGCGCTTTGATGCCGTGGCTGAGCTGATTGAACAGACTGGACTTAACTACCGCAGGCGCAGTGAGCAGCAACTGATTGATGCCGATACTCAAGTGTATTTGGCTGATACCATGGGGGAGCTGGGTGACTGTTATGAGCTGTCTGATGTGGCCTTGGTTGGTGGCTCTTTGGTCAATATCGGTGGTCATAATCCGATTGAAGCGGCCAGTCTGGCCAAGCCCATTATCATGGGGCCTTATACCCAGTCGTGTCATGAATTGGTGAGTGAGTTAAGCGCAGCTGGCGCCCTAGTGGTGGTAGACGCCGCTGAAGGCCATGCCCAAAAGCGCAGTAATAAACAATCAGCGACTAAAGGCAGCGATGGGGGGCAAACACCGGCGCCGCAATCGACGCTGCTGCAAGCTGTGCTTCAGTGGCTAGCCTATCCTGAGCAAGCACAGCGGGCCGGCCAACTAGGCGCGCAGCTGGTGGCCAAAAAAAGCGATGCCATGCAAAAGCAGCTAGCTATGATAGAGAGCTTATTGATTAAAAAGCAAATTTCCTTATCTGCTAAGCCAGATCCTAAACAAGAGCCGCTGGACCTTGATTACTTTAAAGTACGTACCCGCAGCGATGGCAGAGATGTGGACAGTGGCGAGCTATGAACCTAATTTTATTAGATCAAGCGGAGCCATCTAGCGCTCAGACTGTACTTTGTGATCCGGCTCAAATTCAGCACATACGCCAAGTGCTACAGCTGGGTGTTGGTGATCATTTAAAGGTGGGGCAAAAGCACGGAAATATAGGGACAGCTGTCATTAGCGAGATGCGCTCTGATCAGATAATATTGACTGATATGGTGTTAACGACTGCGCCGCCGGCTAAGCTGGATTTGACTGTCATACTGGCGCTACCTCGGCCCAAAGTATTGCGCCGCCTGATTATGGATATGACGGCTATTGGTGTGCGAGATATTGTGCTGGTAAACAGCTATCGCACCGATAAAAGTTACTGGCAAAGCCCGATGTTAACTCGCCTAGATGAGTTTGTTCACGAGGGACTGCAGCAAGGGATGGACACGGTGCCACCCAATATTTATCTAAAAAAACGCTTTAAACCCTTTGTCGAAGACGAGCTGAGCCTTTGGGCACAAGCGCAGCAGGCAGTGGTGGCCCATCCTTATGCGGCGACAAGCTTTAGCGACTGGAGTGACCGCAATGGCTTGCCACAAATTTTGTGCATAGGTGCAGAAGGTGGCTGGATTGAATATGAAATTGAGCTGCTGCACAATAATGGCTGTCATAGCGTAAACTTAGGCGATCGCATCTTGCGTACTGAGGCAGCGGTCAATGCGTTATGTGGCCGCTACTTCTAAAGCCGTTGTCGCACATATACTTTTAATAGATAAACAGGTAAGCTGCTAGGCCTATTACAGGTTAAGTATTTTAACCTTGTTTTAAATCTTCACCCCACTGTCCAAAAAATCATAGGTCTTAGCCATGTTAAACCCTGTTCGTGCCAGCCTTCCTATTTTTGCCAAAGCAACCTTGGCGCTGATGGTAGCTGCGGTCAGCCTAACTGGGCTGGTAGGGTGCTCGAGCCGCTCAGACACCGATACTGCTCAAGATAAAAAAGAGCAGCCACTGATGAGCCAAGAGCGCTTTCAGGTAGGTACCGATCTTGATATAGCCATGCTCAAGCCGCTGAGCGATGCTTATAAACAAGAGACGGGCATTAGTATCGAGTGGGTGCCTGTGGATCGGCAAGTATTCACCATACATTTTGATGAAGAGCCGCCGTTACACTTCGATGTGCAGCTGCCCAAAGGGGTGGATATGCTAATGATGCACAGCGCTTATAGCTTAGCCGATGCCAATGCCAGTCATGTGCTGCAACCGGTGGGATCAGAGAAGCTCACCACCCGAGTGCCGGCGCAATATAAAGACCCCCAAGGCCATTGGTTTGGGGTGGCCAAATATGCAAGAACCTTGGTGTATAACCGCAATAAGGTGAACGAGCCTGAGCTCATTAACTACGCTGGACTTGCCGCAAAAAAATGGTACGGCCGCTTGTGCATGACCGATATTTATAGCCCAGAAAACCAAGCCATTGCTAAAATGATGATGTCGTATCGGGGCACGAAGCTGACCCCAGAGATTTTGGCCAATTGGCAAACCAATATGGGCCGCCCCTCAGCCAGTAATGAGGACATCTTAAAAAATATAGAGCAAGGCCGCTGTGATGTGGGTATTGTCGACAGCGATGTGTTCTGGCACCATGCCAAAACCCATCCCGACACACCCATTCGCTTAATGTGGGCCAATCAAATTAACCGCGGCACCCTGACTAATACCATTAGTATCGGTATGATTGATGAGGGTGAAGAGGTGGGTCAGGCATTGAGATTTATGGAGTGGTTGGTCAGTGACCGCGGGCAAGCGTTATTGGCTTTTTATACCAGTGCCTTTCCTGTGGTGGATATCAAGGATGACAGTATAAATATGCAGGCGCTGCGTCCTGAGTGGACTGAGTTTGAACCAGACCTCACGGCGTTGCCGGACATTATTGCCAATCACAGCAAAATTGAGCCGCTTAAAATGGAGCCTGAGCCGGTGCTTGAAGATAAAGCCGGCGCTGCTGCTAGCACCAAAGACAATAGCGAGGCCGAAGCAGCGGTACAAAACGATTTAACCCAGGCTTCTAAACAGGCTGCCTTACAGCGTACACAGGCTGCCCAATCTGAGGCAGCAGGGGGTACTACGCCGCCTATAGTGATGCAAAATGTAGAGTAAAGCGGCTCAATGGGATAAGGTTTTAAATGAGATTGGTTAGTTATTGATAATTGTTACTATTTGTATTAAGATGCCAATCTGTGTTTAATTACAGGATTGTAACAAACACAGTTTAGACCAAACTAAAAATCAATTCTCTAAAGAGGCCAAAATGGGTACAGATAGACAAGTAACAGCAGTAGCACATTCAGGAGTAACAAAATACTCATTACTGAGTGCAGCTGTGATTGGTGCATTGGCATTAACTGGATGTAATAAGCCTGCAGATCAAACACAAACTACTGAAACCGAAAACAGCGCAGAAGTGGCACCCACTGCTGACGCCAAAACTGTAACCATTTACTCCTCACGCAATGAGCAGCTTATCCAGCCTTTATTAGATGAGTTTACTAAAGAAACGGGTATTCCCGTAGAGCTTGTGACTGATGACAGCGGCCCACTTATGGCGCGTTTGCAAGCAGAAAGCACCAATACCCCTGCCGATATGCTATTGACTGTAGATGCCGGTAACTTATGGCAAGCTGCGCAGCAAGGCCTACTACAGCCTCTAAACTCTGAAGTTGTGAACAGCAATGTCCCTGCAAAATACCATTCAGTAGATGACTTATGGACTGGTCTCTCCCTGCGTGCACGTACTATTTTTTATGATCCAGCCAAAGTAAACCCAAGCGACTTATCTACTTATGCAGATCTTGCTGATCCAAAATGGAAAGGCAAATTGTGCCTTCGCACCTCCAAAAAAGTATATAACCAGTCTTTAGTCGCCAGCATGATTGAGCATTTAGGCGCTCAAAAGACCGAAGAAATTGTGAAAGGCTGGGTGGCAAACTTAGCCGCCCCTGTGTTTAGTAATGATACCAAGCTGTTAGAAGCCATTGCCGCCGGTCAATGTGAAGTTGGTATTGCAAATAGCTACTACTATGGCCGTATCTTGGATGAAAACCCAAGCTTCCCTGTAAAACTATTTTGGGCCAACCAAGGGGAAGGCGCTGAAGCAACTGGTACACATGTGAACGTATCGGGTGCAGGTATTATCAAATCCTCTGATAACGTAGAGGGCGCTCGTAAGCTGATTGAGTGGTTATCATCAGATACCGCCCAAGGCAAATACGCCAGCAGTGATAAAGAATTCCCAGTAAAAGAAGGGATTGATGAGTCAGACATGTTGCGCTCATGGGGCAGCTTCAAGCAAGACGACATCAATGTGAGCATCTTTGGCCAGCGTCAAGCTGAAGCGGTTCAATTAATGGATCGTGCAGGATACGAATAACCTATTATTGACATTAAAATAGTAGCAAGATTGTGACACTGCGCTAGAGAGAAAACCAAAATCAGTGCTAAAGTCAAAGGGCAGTGTTCACCGCTTGTCCTAGGGCTTGGCAATAGGGTTTTATGAAAGCAACTATCTCTAAAGGGTCCTTAATAGCGAAATCAATCTTAGTATTGGTTTCGCTATTTATGTTGATACCTGTCTTTATTGTTATGCGCTCTTGGCTTGAGCCCATGGCTGATATCTGGAAGCATTTGGCAGATTATGTACTGCCACAAGTACTCAAAAACACCGCCTTAATCTTATTACTTGTCACGTTGATTGCGGGTAGTTTAGGTACTTATTTGGCGTGGCTGACCAGCATGTATCGCTTTACCGGACAGAAGTTTTTTGTCTGGGCTTTAATGCTACCCTTTGCTATTCCTGCTTATGTGTTGGCCTTTGTTAGTGTTGGGCTCTTTGATTATAGCGGCGTGCTACAGACCACTTTAAGAGAGCTGAATATAACGGGCGCACTTGGGGCACAAATTCGTAGTGTCTGGGGCGCCGGAATTATCTTATCACTGGTATTTTATCCTTACGTGTATCTGCTGGCGCGGCAAGCCTTTTTATCCCAAGGCCAGCGTGCATTAGAGGCCGGACAAATGCTGGGACTTACCCGCAGACAGGCCTTTTTTAAAGTGGCACTACCACAGGCCATGCCTTGGATTGTGGGTGGTTTGCTGCTGACGTGGATGGAGACTTTGGCCGACTTTGGTGCGGTCTCAGTATTTAATCTAGATACCTTTACTACAGCCATTTACAAAGCTTGGTTTGGCTTCTTTAGCTTAACCACAGCTGCCCAGCTGGCCGCCTTGCTTATCATTACTGTGTTTTTAATTTTGATAATCGAGCGCTATTGGCAAAAAAAACGCAGCTATTTACCCAGCGCTGGCCATCGTCAGCGTGAAGAGCTTACCGGACTGCGTAATCTATGGGCCTTTGGCTTTAGCCTGCTTATCTTTATTTTGGCTTTTGGCTTGCCGATGACTCAGCTTATCGTCTGGGTGATAAAAAACTATCACATAGATCTAGATGAGCGCTATTGGGGCTTTGTCAAAAATACCTTGGTGATAGCAGGCGCTACGGCCATCGCCATTGCGTTAGTTGCGCTATTGATAGCTTGGATGCTGCGTCAATACCCAAGCCGCAGCAATCAGCTGTTGGTATCTTTGGCTAACTTGGGCTATGCCGTGCCAGGTACGGTACTGGCAGTGGGGGTGTTTATTCCCATTGCTTGGATAGATAATTTATTAATTGCCCAGCACATTACCACCACTCAAGTGGTCAGTGGCAGTGTGATTGTCATGCTATGCGCTTTGGCCACCCGGTTTATGACGGTAGGCTTTCAGCCGATAGACCGCCAGTTGAATCGCTTAACGCCAAGTCAAGAGCAGGCGGCACAGCTATTGACCACCAACCGCTTCCAACGCTGGCGCCAGGTATATTTACCAGTGATTAGTCCTGGGGTATTTACTGCGCTGATTATGGTGTTTGTTGAGGTTACCAAAGAGATGCCAATTACGCTGATGACACGCCGCCAAGGCTGGGATACTTTGGCAGTGCGGGTTTTTGAGATGACCTCTGAGGGGATGTATGAACGGGCCGCATTGCCAAGCTTAACCATCGTCTTGGTGGGATTGATTCCGGTTATTTTGTTAATTCGTCAATCGGATAAAACCTAGCAGTGCGGCATAAAGCTTGGGTGACTCTAAGCCTTGATTTCTTCAAATATCAATAAGTTAGCTGTCTTAGTAGTAACTTGTTAGTGTGACAACCTTCTTATTAAGATAAATAGCCTAAGCAAAACGGTGGATAACTATGCAAACCAGCCCCAATCGCAGTGTGAATCATTCTTTTGAAAATGTGAGCCATAAGGACAGTGCAGATTATTTAGTGCTTGATAATATCAGTGTCAGCTTTGGTCATACTGAGGTGGTAAAGTCATTATCGATGCGTTTGAACCAAGGCGACATCGGCTGTTTGCTTGGATTTAGTGGCTGTGGTAAGACCACGGCTTTGCGTGCCATCGCTGGTCTTGAGCAGCCGCATCAAGGTAGGGTGGTGCTCAATGGCAAAACCTTAACTGATATTAATCAAGGTAAGGTTACTGTACAGGTTATGCCAGCTAAGCGTGATATGGGCATGGTGTTTCAAGACTATGCACTGTTTAGCCATCTGACAGTCAGTGAAAATATTGGCTTTGGTTTACACCGCTGGAGCAAGGCAGATAAGGCGGCACGTATACAAGAGATGCTAGAGTTGGTGGAATTGACTGAACACGCCAACAAGCGTATCAATCAGCTCTCAGGTGGTCAGCAGCAGCGCATTGCTTTAGCGCGCGCTTTGGCGCCTAAGCCTGAGCTGTTATTACTTGATGAGCCATTTTCAAACCTAGATATGATGCTGCGTGAGTCATTAGCAGCCAAGGTGCGAGACATCCTAAAGCGCACCCATACCACGGCCATCTTAGTCACCCACGATCAGCATGAAGCCTTTGCTATTGCTGATAAAATTGGGGTGATGCATAACGGTAAGCTTGCACAGTGGGCGACCCCTGATGAGCTGTATCATGAGCCCAGCAGTCCATTTATCGCCGAGTTTATCGGGGAGGGGGCCATGATTGATGGGGTCATTGAACAAGGTGTTATCAAGACTGCACTGGGGGATATTAAGCGCTATCCTGAGCCGATTCATGCCACTCATAAAGGCTTTGACTATGATACTTATTTTAGCCAAGGTGAGGTGTGTGAGTATGACTTTCCTAATGGCACCAAGATTAAAGTGCTCATTCGCCCAGATGACATAGTACATGATGATCATAGCACTCAGCATGCCATGGTGGTAGAGCGGGTGTTTCGCGGTGCCAACTTCTTATATCGTCTGCGTTTGGATAATGGCGAGGAAGTGCTGTCTTTGGTTTCAAGCCACCATGATCACCCCGTGGGCGCAGACATAGGGTTTCGGCCGCTAATGGCGCATGTGGTATTGTTCCAAGGTGATAATTTAGAAGACATGACCACGTGGCAGCGTATCTAATGGCTGACACACTAATTAATTCATTCATTAATCACAAACTGGTTAATCACAAACTAGATACTGACAGTTAAGCATCAAAAGAGGCCTGAACATGCAGGTAACGCCCCAGCCATTTATAAGGGGTTTGATCTGAATAGCGCAGCTCCATCTCAATTACAGCCTCAGGATTGGTGTGACCACCACGTTTTAGCGGCGCATAGTCATGAAACACACGCAGCCCGCTTACTTTATCAATCATAAAGCCTTGCGCCTTTAGCCAAGCGTCAGCTTCTTCATAGCTGACGGGGTTATTGGGCGTCAGGCTTTTTTTGTTGTCTGATTTGAAATTGGGGTTATTGAGCAAGTTAAAATTGCCCATAATCAGATTGCGGTATATGAAGCTTGCGGGGTTATAAAAGCACAGCGACAGTACGCCGGTGGGCGCAAGCCACTGTGCAAAAAATGGCATAATCTGTTGCGGCTCAGCCAACCATTCAAGCAGCGCATGACACAAAATCAAGTCATAGCTTTGTTTGTTGTGCTCCCCAAGCAAGTCCTCAAGCTGTTGATAGGGGCAGACTAACCAGTTTACTTGAGTCAACACGCCCAATTGTTCAGCACTTTTTTTGGCCTCAGTGAGCATGTTGTCTGAGATGTCATTGATCGTAACCATGTGACCTTGAGCGGCCAGCTGCAATGACAACTGAGCCAATCCAGCTCCCACATCAAGTATTTTTAATGGCCGCTTTAACTGAGCGGATAGCTGCTCGACTGTCTGAGCCAAGTCGCGCTTGAGCACTGCCAGACGAATCTCCCCTTTTAAGCCGCCATAGACTTTTTTGACAAAATGCTCGGTGATGGGATCAAAGTTACGGTCTTTATCTGCACTCATGTCAACTTAGCCTTTATCAAAAATAGGGGATAAAATGGGGTTAAAAAATCATAGATTGTAACCAAGTTAGCAGAATTTACCAACAAATATCCTATGCTTTTTGACGCAGGCTTAGAAGGTGTTTTTTTTCTGGCTGAAAATCACTGAATTTGGCAAGGGTTTTGGAGTTAATGTCAGTCAAATCGCCCGCTTGAGCGTAATTTATGCTAAAATACAGCAGGTAATTATTAGCATAAAAATTTAAAAAATAGTTTGCAGTTGTCCTCATAAAATTCGTGATTGCCGGGCTAAAAAACCAAGCCAAACTCCATGCTAAAAAATCACGCCCAAAAATGAGATCAGCTGCTAACATGGAGATGTATGTATGAGTGATTCGGTCAGTCCCATTGCCATCGTAGATGAGATGAAGCAATCCTACCTTGATTATGCGATGAGCGTTATTGTGTCTCGAGCATTACCTGATGTGAGAGACGGGCTGAAACCTGTGCATCGCCGTATCATGTACGCCATGCATCAGCTGTCAAACGACTACAATAAACCCTATAAAAAATCGGCCCGTGTGGTCGGTGACGTAATCGGTAAATATCACCCCCATGGTGATACTGCAGTGTATGATGCCATTGTGCGTATGGCGCAGGACTTTAGTCTTCGCTATCCTATGGTTGACGGTCAAGGTAACTTTGGTTCTATCGATGATGACCCTGCTGCAGCGATGCGTTATACCGAAGTTCGTATGACCAAGCTGACGCATCAAATGCTGGGTGATTTGGACAAAGATACTGTCGATTGGGAAGACAACTACGACGGCTCTGAGCGTATGCCAAGCGTTCTGCCTGCTCGTATCCCGAACCTATTGGTTAACGGTGCAACCGGTATTGCGGTTGGTATGGCCACCAACATGGCGCCACACAACTTAACTGAAGTATTAAATGCTTGCTTGGCCTATGCCGACAACCCCAATATCTCAAGTGAAGAGCTGACCAATTACATCTCCGGACCTGACTTTCCTACTGGTGGCATTATCTATGGCCGCTCAGGTATCGTTGATGCATACCGTACCGGTAAAGGCCGCTTACACATTCGTGGCCGCTATCATATTGAGCCGATGAGCGATACGGGTGTTAACCGTGATCGTGAGCGCATTGTATTTACCGAAATTCCTTATCAGTCTAACAAAGCCAAACTGATTGAGCGCATCGCAGAATTGGTTCGTGATAAAAAGATTGAGGGTATCTCTGAGATTCGTGATGAGTCCGATAAAGACGGTATGCGCATTGCCATTGACCTGCGCCGCGGTGAAGTGGCCGAAGTTATCGTCAATAACTTATTCTTGCAGACCCCACTTGAGTCAAGCTTTAGCATTAATATGGTGGCCTTAGATAATGGCCAGCCAAAGCTTATGACCTTACGTCAACTGATTGCCGCTTTCGTGCGTCACCGCCAAGAAGTAGTCACCCGCCGCACCATATTTGAATTAAATAAAGCCAAAGCCCGTGGTCATTTATTAGAAGGTTTGACCGTAGCGCTGGCCAATATCGATGACATCATCGCGACTATCAAAGAGTCGGCCAACCGCGGTGAAGCTCGTGAGAAGCTACTGGCTCAGATTTGGGATTCAGGAACAGTTGTCGCTATGCTACAGGCAGCGGGCCGTGGCACGCTAGCGGCGGGTGACTTACGCTCAGTACGTCCTGAATATATTGAGGGTGAGGATTTAAAAAATCCGTTTGGCCTGATTGATCAAGGCAACAATTACCGTCTATCGCTTGAGCAGGTCAATGCTATCTTAGAGATGCAGCTGCATCGTCTAACCGGTCTTGAGCAAGATAAATTAACCGAAGAGTATCAAGACTTATTGCGTCAAATCGCTGAGCTTGAATCTATTTTGGCAGATTTTGATAAGCTGATGATGGTTATCAAAAATGAAATGCTTGAGATTTTAGAGAACTTCGGTGATGAGCGACGTACTGATATTGTTGACTCACGTACCGACTTTAGCCGTGAAGATTTAATCCCAGAGCAAACAGTGGTATTAACCGTATCTCGTACCGGCTACGCTA
Source organism: Psychrobacter sp. YP14 (assembly GCF_003209315.1). NCBI lineage: Bacteria > Pseudomonadati > Pseudomonadota > Gammaproteobacteria > Moraxellales > Moraxellaceae > Psychrobacter > Psychrobacter sp. YP14. Next base: position 1,016,491 of record NZ_CP029789.1, read on the forward strand.
AGACTCAGCCTATTAGCGATTATGTGGCACAAAAACGTGGTGGTAAGGGTAAATCTGCCACAGCGATGAAAGAAGATGATGTGATCGATCACTTAGTGGTCATCTCAACGCACGCAACGGTACTTTGCTTTACCGATAACGGCCGAGTGTTTAGCTTACGCGGCTTTGAAGTGCCGATTGCCAGCCGCGGTGCCCGTGGTCGCCCCTTAGTCAATATTATTGGGCTTGAGCCAGATGAAATTGTCACCACCATCTTGCCGATTCCGAATTTATCAGAAGAAATTGACAGCCATTTTGTGTTCTTTGCCACAGCGAACGGTACCGTTAAACGTGTCGAATTGTCACAATTTGCCAACATTCGCTCAAACGGTCTGATTGCTATTGGCCTAGAAGAGGGTGATAAGCTGGTGTCTGCACGCATTACCAACGGCGAGCAACAAGTGATGCTGTTTGCCTCAAGTGGTAAAGCCATCCGCTTTGATGAAAATGATGCCCGCGTTATGGGACGTACTGCCAAAGGCGTACGCGGTATGCGTATTGCAAATGATGAGTTTATCAAGTCGCTGGTAGTCATCGAAGAGGATGTGCAAGAGATTTTGATTGCTTGTGAAAATGGCTATGGTAAACGTACCCCTGTTGATGAGTTTAATGCCCAAAACCGTGGCGGCGGTGGTGTGATTGCCATCAAGACCAGTGAACGTAACGGCGCACTCGTTCGTGCCACTAAGGTTCAGCCAGAAGATGATATTATCTTAATCTCTAACAAAGGTACTTTGGTGCGTACCCCCGTGGCTCAAGTAGCAACCTCAGGTCGTAACACGCAAGGGGTTACCTTAATCCGTTTATCTAAGGATGAAGCCTTAGTGGCCATGGCACGAGTTGAAGATACCGGTGAAGAAGATGAGCTGGTTGAAGCCATGATTGAAGATGGCTTACTGACCGGTGACGTACTTGACGCGGATAAAGACAGTGACGTTGTGGACCACTCTGATACTCTAGAGTAGTTAGCTTGAGTAACAAAACAGTGCTATGACAACTCGCTTAGAGTGTATAGAATGCCGGCATAATCTGTCGGCATTTTTTATTTCATAATCAAGGATCGCTTATGTCTGATTTACATTTACATCACTTACAAAAGTCACGTTCGTTTCGTATTTTATGGCTTCTAGAAGAGCTGGGTGTGCCGTATCAACTGACCAGTTATGAGCGCAATAAATCTTTTTTAGCGCCTAAGAGCTTAGAGCGTATCCATCCTGTCGGAAAATCGCCGATTCTTGAAGTAAAAGGATTGGATCCTAAGCACCCTGATAACAGCACTGCTTTAATCGAATCTGGGCACATCATAGATTACCTCATGGCCAAATATGATACCAATTATGAGCTGCATCCAAAAACTGATGCCGATGATGCCGCTTGGCGTGACTATGACTTTTGGATGCATTATGCCGAAGCGTCTGCCATGCCAGCCTTGGTCATGCGGTTGGTATTTTCAAAAGTAGTGGAGCGCTCTCCGGCCCTAATTAAGCCCATCGCTAAAGGGATTCGTAAGCAAGTAGAAGCCTCTATGATTACTAAAAATGTTAATAATTCGCTAGAGTTGGTCGAACAAACCTTATCGAGTAATCAGTTTTTTGCAGGGAGCGAGTTTACGGCAGCGGACATTCAGATGGCATTTTTTGTTGAAGCGGCCAACTCAGGCGCAGGCCTTGATGAGGTGCGTTATACCAGTACTTTAAACTGGTTAAAGCGTTGCCAAGGTCGTCCGGCCTATAAAGCGGCAGTGGCAAAAGGAGGTAAGCTTGAGTTCTAAGCGTCAACACTCTCAATTGCACTCTGATGTACCCCAAAAACCGGAACTGCTCAAAAACAGCAAAATAAAGATTTTTGTTTTATTACTTTGTGTCGTCAGCTTCTATGCTGGGTGGCAAGCCAGCCGTTCGCACTTGGTCAAAGAGTGTCAGATGGCCGGTGCCCAAACTAGCGTTGAGCAAGGTCTGGTTTATTGTAAAATGCCTTAACAGCTGGACAAACAGATTTGGGTAAAAAAATTACCTAAATGATTGTTAAAATGACGAATATTGGGTGTTATGTCCTAAACCTGCGTTCCTTTTTTATGAAGGGTTCGCAGGTTTTTTTTGGTCAAAATATTGAAAAAAACACAGCTAAATCTTATATATAACACCAATTACCCCTTGGTCATCGAAAAAATTTGACATTGTTAAAAAACAAATAGAGATGACTTGAAAAGCTAAGACCCTAGCTGCATATATATAACAGAACAAAGCAATTTAAGTTAACAACAGGTGTATAGTATTTATGCCTTAAGTTAAAGATTGCTTTTAGACAATTGATATAAAAAATATAAAATACGCCTATTACAAGGACAATCCTATGAGATTTGATAAATTCACTCAAAAGCTACAAGCAGCGCTCCAACAAGCTCAAAGTCTGGCCATCGGTCGAGACCACACCAGTATTGCACCGGTGCATATTATGGCCGCTTTATTAGAAGATGAGTCTAATATCTCGGTGTGTCAGCAAGCCGGTGCCAGTATTCCGGCACTAAAAAATGGCGTGGCCAAAGCCTTGGACAATCAGGCAGTAATTGCCAATCCAACTGGTGAAGTCAACTTAAGCCCAGATGCGGTGAAAGTGCTTAACTTAGCTGACCGTCAAGCCCAAAAAGCGGGCGATGATTATATTGCTACCGAATGGTTATTATTGGTGTTAGCGGAACAAGGCGATACCAAAAAACTGTTTAATACAGCCGGTGTTACTGCTGAGAAATTAAAAGCGGTTATCGAACAATTGCGGGGAGAGCAGACTGTGGACAATCAAAATGCTGAAGATCAACGTGATGCGTTAAATAAATATACCATTAACCTAACTGAGCGTGCCGAGCTTGGTAAGCTTGATCCTGTGATTGGCCGAGATGAAGAGATTCGTCGTACCATTCAGGTGTTGTCACGCCGTACTAAGAATAACCCAGTACTTATCGGTGAGCCTGGTGTGGGTAAAACCGCTATTGTTGAGGGTTTGGCTCAAAAAATCGTTAATGGCGATGTGCCAGAGGGTCTGCGCCGTAAAGAGGTGTTATCGTTAGACTTAGGTGCCCTAATTGCTGGTGCAAAATATCGCGGTGAGTTTGAGGAGCGTCTAAAAAGCGTGCTCAATGATTTGGCCAAGCAAGAAGGCAATGTCATCTTATTTATCGATGAGCTACACACGATGGTGGGCGCAGGTAAGTCGGATGGGGCGATGGATGCTGGCAACATGTTAAAGCCTGCTTTAGCACGTGGTGAGCTACACTGTGTGGGTGCAACAACGCTGGATGAATACCGTCAGTATATTGAAAAAGATGCTGCCCTTGAGCGCCGTTTCCAAAAAGTATTGGTCGATGAGCCAACAGTCGAGGACACCATTGCCATCTTGCGTGGGCTAAAAGAGCGCTATGAGCTGCACCACGGGGTAGATATCCAAGACAGCGCTATTATTGCTGCGGCGCGCATGAGTCATCGTTATATCACCGACCGTAAGCTGCCTGATAAAGCCATTGACCTGGTGGATGAGGCCGCAAGCCGTCTGCGTATGGAGATGGACAGCAAGCCTGAAGCCTTAGGTAAGCTTGACAGCCGCTTAATTCAGCTAAAAATGCAGCGTGAAGTCTTAAAAAATGAAGAAGATGCTGGCGCTCAAGCAGAACGTAAGGTATTAGATGAGCAGATTGAAGAGCTTGAAAAAGAGTATGCTGATCTTAACGAGATTTGGCAGGCAGAAAAAGCGCTGGTCAAAGGCAGTCAGCAGCTAAAAGACGAGCTGGATAAAGCGCGTATTGCTTATGACAAAGCCAGCCGTGAGGGTGACTATGAGACCATGAGTAAGCTGCAGTATGAGACCATTCCGCAGCTAGAAAAACGCATCACCGAATCTGACTTAGCTGAGCAAAAAGAGCAGACGGGTGAAGGCAATGGTATCAAGCTGCTGCGCAATAAGGTAACCGATAACGAAATTGCTGAAGTGGTGGCGGCGGCTACCGGTATTCCGGTCAACAGAATGCTACAAGGTGAGCGTGAGAAGATGCTGACGATGGAGGAGCGCTTGCATGAGCGAGTCGTCGGTCAAGATGAAGCGGTGCAGTCAGTGGCCAATGCGGTGCGTCGTAGCCGTGCAGGTCTATCAGACCCCAACCGTCCATCAGGCTCTTTCTTATTCTTAGGCCCAACCGGTGTGGGTAAAACTGAGCTGACCAAATCACTGGCCAACTTCTTGTTCGATAGTGAGGATGCGATGGTGCGTATCGACATGAGTGAATTCATGGAGAAGCACAGTGTCAGCCGCTTAGTGGGTGCTCCTCCTGGCTATGTGGGCTATGAAGAGGGCGGTGTATTGACCGAAGCGGTTCGCCGTAAGCCTTATAGCGTTATCTTGTTCGATGAGGTAGAAAAAGCGCATCCTGATGTGTTTAACATTCTACTTCAGGTGCTTGATGATGGCCGTTTAACAGATTCACAGGGGCGAGTGGTGGATTTCAAAAACACAGTCATTATCATGACCAGTAACTTAGGCTCGCACAAAATCCAAGAGATGGCCGGTGATGATTATGAAGAAATCAAAGCATCAGTCATGGAATCTGTCGGTCAGCATTTCCGCCCTGAGTTTGTGAACCGTATCGATGAGATTGTGGTTTTCCATCCACTTGGTATGTCACAGATGGCCGGTATTGCCGACATCCAACTGGATCGTTTACGCAGCCGCTTAAAAGAGCGTGAGATGGACATCAAGCTGTCTGCTGATGCGATGCATATGCTGGTGGCTGTGGGTTATGACCCTGTGTATGGCGCACGTCCGCTAAAACGTGCTATCCAGCAGCAGATCGAAAACCCCTTGTCATTAAAGCTGTTGTCGGGTGAATTTGTCGCCGGTGATACCATCCAAGTGGATGTGGATGACGAAGATAACCTAGTTTTCACCAAAGCCTAACTGTGCTTAGAGCAGACGGATAGATGGCTGTATTTATCACACAGCACACCCCTTATCTACGTAAGTAGGTAAGGGGTTTTTTACTTTTAAGCCACAAGTCATCATATCAAGGCGGCTTAGATCAGTGACAGCGGCCAACACGTGGCTTATGATACTGTTGATTTAGTTAATATTATCTTCAAAATAAAAACAGCAGGCCATGCGCAAGCTTAGTTAAGAGTAACTGAGCTTTTTTTATGGATAATAAAGAGGCGGCTCACTATTTACTAGGGAGACATGGCTTAGGTTAATCAATAGGATTTTCATACTTTGATAAAAAAATCAATTAAAGTTGGTTAATTTATTACAGCAAAGCTGTTGCAAAAATTGCTTATTATTAAGAGGATTGTTAAGGTGGCTACTTTTTAAAACAAGGTAGATAAATGAGTGAGTTGAAAATTGGTCGATTGGGTCCTTTTCCCAAGGTCAATAAGCCGGTATTTATAGCCTCAGTTGTATTGATTGTCGGGTTTATCATTTTTGGGGCTCTATTTCCAAAAGTGGCCAATACCGTATTTACACAAGCCCAAAGCTTTATTACCCACAGATTTGGTTGGTTTTTTATTGTGGTCATGAATGCTGCAGTGGTGATGTGTCTGTATTTAATTTTTAGTAAATATGGCGACATTCGTCTGGGACATCAGACCGAAGCACCGCAGTATAGTTTGCCATCTTGGATTGGCATGTTGTTCTCGGCAGGCATCGGTATTGGTATTATGTACTGGGGTACTGCTGAGCCAGTGTACCATTTTATGGCACCACCTTTGGGCGAAAAAGAGACCGTGGAAGCCGCCAAACAGGCGATGAACATCTCATTTTTGCATTATGGTATTCATGCTTGGGCCATTTATGCGTTTGTGGCGCTGTCTTTGGCCTATTTTCATTTTCGCCGTGGTTTACCACTGGCCATTCGTTCAGCGCTATACCCTATATTAGGTAAGCGCATTTATGGCGGCTGGGGCCATACGGTAGATACCTTAGCGGTATTTGGTACCATGTTCGGTGTGGTGACAACTTTGGGTCTTGGCGTGTTACAGATTAACTCAGGTCTAGAGGGTCTATTTAATCTGCCCAACAACATCACCATACAGATTGTGTTGATCGGCTTTATTACCTTACTGGCCTGTGGCTCATTAATGCTAGGCTTGGACAAAGGTATCAAGCGGTTAAGCGATCTTAATATCTTTTTGACCTTTGTGCTGTTGGCTTTTGCTTTTATATTGGGCCCCAGTCAGTACATTATGGACAGTTTCGTCGAAAATATTGGTAATTATGTCCAAAACCTAATTCAGTTGGCCTTTTGGAATGAAGCTTACTCTAAGACAGATTGGCAGTCTGCTTGGACCATTTTCTATTGGGCTTGGTGGGTAAGTTGGTCACCTTTTGTTGGTGTCTTTATTGCTCGTATTAGCCGTGGCCGCACCATTCGTGAGTTTTTATTGGGCGTGCTATTTGTGCCAATGGCTATTTTATTCTTCTGGTTCACTACCTTTGGTGGGGTGGCGGTGAATATGGAGCTACTAGGCAACCCAGGCTTTATCGAAGTGGTGCAAAATGATTATGGTAATGCCATCTTCAAACTGATGGAGTTCTACCCCTTTACTCAGGCCACCACCATGCTGATTGTGGTGATGATTGTGCTGTGGTTTGTGACCTCATCAGACTCTGCAAGCTTCGTGATTGATATGTTAACCTCAGGTGGTGATGCCAATCCTCCTAAGATTCAACGTCTATTTTGGGCAGTGGCTCAAGGATTGGTAGCTGCTATTTTGCTGGCAGCAGGTGGATTGGGTGCGTTACAAGCGGCAGCTATTGTGGCAGGCTTTCCATTTGCCGTGGTGATAGTGGTGATGATGTACTCCTTAATGCGAGGTTTAAGCCGTGACCGTTTAATCTTATACCGCGCTCATCAGTGGTTTATTACCGAGGAGTCGGCTGAGCACAATACTGCTGATGAATTCGTTGATGAAGAGCTGTTGAAAGGCCCTCCTAAGATTATCTCAGGTGATTAACAGCGCATAAGTATAGCGTAGCAAAAAAAATAGCCCACAAACGTGGGCTATTTTTCTGTCTGATAAAAAACAGAAAGCGGGTTAACGCCGATAATCTGATCTATTTTTGCGCTGAGCCGGTTTGTACATATTTATCGAAGTTCTCAGCATAGTCATCTAAGTTGTCACTGAGCATTTGGCGATACTGCTTGGTATAAAACTCGATAATCTCTTGTTTTTCTTTAGCCAAATCACTGCCTTTAACGAAGCCGATTGAAGCCACAGAAGAGCTATAGCGAGCTGCAGCATACAACAAAGAGGCGCCTACTTGACCTGAGTGTGATTCTGGACCTAATTGGCTGTTGGCCAATTCAATGATGGCATCAGCACGTTTGTAAAAGGCTTCGATGTCTTTTGACAACTCAGGGGTTTGGGTGGTGTTATTGTCGGTCATAATAGATTCAACTTATTTACTTTAAAATTTAGAGCCGTTGTTTATTCTTTATAGCGCTTACTATGAGATATTGGCTAAATATTGGCATCTGCTCTTAGGATTTCGGCTTTATCGGTTTTTTCCCAAGTAAAGGCAGTCTCAGAGCCTGGGCGACCGAAGTGACCATAAGTGGCCGTCTGTTGGTACATAGGCTGTAGCAGATTTAACATGTGGGTAATACCATAAGGGCGCAAGTCAAAGTGGGTGCGGATAAGCTCAATGATCACCTCAGCGCTAACTTTGGCTGTCCCAAAAGTATTGACTGAAATGGAGGTTGGCTCAGCAACCCCAATGGCGTAACTGATCTGAACTTCACAGCGCTCAGCCAGACCTGCGGCCACGATATTTTTGGCCACATAACGACCCGCATAAGCCGCACTACGGTCCACTTTTGATGGGTCTTTACCACTAAAGGCACCGCCACCATGACGCGCCATACCGCCGTAAGTGTCTACAATAATTTTACGACCTGTTAGACCGGCGTCGCCTACAGGGCCACCGATGACGAATTTACCGGTGGGGTTAATGTGATAGCGAGTACCGGCATGTAATAATTCAGCAGGCAACACATGCTTGATGATGTTTTCCATCACAGCTTCTTGTAAATCAGCTTGTGAGATGTCTGGATCATGCTGAGTCGACAGTACCACTGCGTCAATGGCTGATGGGGTACCGTTGGTGTATTTTAAAGTGACCTGAGCTTTGGCATCTGGACGCAGCCATTTTAGCTCACCTGAGCGGCGCAGCTCTGATTGACGCTCCATCAAGCGGTGTGCAAATTCGATAGGCGCTGGCATTAATACTTCAGTTTCGTTACTGGCATAACCAAACATTAAGCCCTGATCGCCTGCACCTTGGTCTTCTGGATTCATGCGGTCAACACCCTGAGCGATTTCAGGAGACTGTTTGCCAATCATGTTTATAACGGCACAGGTTTCACCATCAAAGCCTAGGTCTGAATGGTTGTAACCGATACTGTTGACCGTATCACGGACGATACGCTCGATATCGATGTTGGCGGTGGTTGAGATTTCGCCCGCTAAAACCACTGCTCCCGTTTTTACTAAGGTTTCACAGGCCACACGGGCGTGTAAATCTTCACGCATAATAGCATCAAGCAACGCATCTGATATTTGATCTGCCATTTTATCTGGATGGCCTTCACTTACAGATTCTGAGGTAAAAAGTTGATAGTCATGCATAATGAGGGAGTCACTTATAGTCAGGGCTTGTGTTCAGGAACTTGCGATTTTCATCCGATAGAGTTTTAAAAAACATACGACAGAGCTTTAAAAAAGACCAAGACGATAATCGATAAAATCTGACAAGACAAACGTAGAATTTAAAATAGCATATTTTACCTTGAAGTTGGCCAAAACTCTAGTGACTTGGCCACTATTCATCGGTCGAAAACGGCTTAGTTAGTTTTAGCATAAGTCAAAGCACAAAAATGAGCCCAAAAACATCACATCTCAGCAAATAGTTGTTTGTCTTTGAACATACACTCTGTATAAACAGGGCAAGCGCCGCATTTTGGAGTGCGTGCTTGACAGGTGTAGCGGCCGTGCAAAATCAAATAATGATGGGCATCGAGTATAAAATCATCAGGGACACGTTCAATCAGCTTATGTTCGACTGCCAGAACCGTTTTGCCAGTGGCAAGTCCCGTGCGATTGCTGACTCGAAAGATATGGGTATCGACTGCCATTGTGGGCTGGCCGAAGGCGGTATTTAATACCACGTTGGCGGTTTTTCGGCCGACACCTGCTAGCGCCTCTAAGTCTTTGCGGTTATCAGGCACCACGCTGTTGTGTTTATCGACTAAGTCTTTACAGGCCTTAATCACATTTTTGGCTTTTGAATTATACAGGCCAATGGTTTTGATGTACTGTTTCAAGCCCTCTTCACCCAGCGCATAGATTGCCTCGGGGGTATTGGCCACTGCAAACAGCTTGCGGGTGGCAATATTGACACTGACATCGGTAGCTTGCGCCGATAAGATAACCGCGATAAGCAGCTCAAAGTTACTGCTGTATTCAAGCTCTGTGACCGGCTCATCGATGGCTGCGGCCAGTTTCTCAAAAAAAGGGCGTACATCGCGATTGGGTAGGCGTCTTGATGGCGGGGTATCGGCTGTTTTGTGTTTAACCACTTTACTCATAACTCTACACTCATAAAATAGCTTGGCAATTAACCGGCAATAAGCATCAACTGCTGTTTGAGCGCATCAAGCTCAGCTTGCTTGGTAGCATTGGCACGCACGCTAAGCTGCTTTTCAAGCTTTTTGATTTTGGTACGTAGTTTGGCTGCAGCAATGGTGGCTTTGGCCTGATCTTCGTCAATGTCGAGGCTTTGATGCGAGGCATTACCAATCATGGTCTCTACCATACTAGTCACCGGCTTGGCATGGGTATTGTCTGTCATCTGCTGCGCCACACGGTTTAGGTGAGTGTGATAGCGTTGTCTTAAATGCGCCTGCTCTTTGGCTCTATACTCCGGCGTTTCAAGCGCTATATCGCGTGGCAGCTCCACCAGGTCAATACAGTCAACTGGACAGGGCGCTAGGCACAGCTCGCAGCCTGTACATAGGTCGGTAAAGATGGTGTGCATGTGCTTGCCGGTGCCAATGATGGCATCCACTGGGCATGCTGGAATACACTTGGTACAGCCGATGCAGTCATCTTCACGGATAATGGCACGCACTTCAGTAGGGCGGCCGGTATGAGCATCCACAGGCCATTGTGACTGACGCACAGGCAGCGACTCACGGCCTAAAATATCAGCTATATCATTACTGACAGGCTGACCGCCGGGTACACACTTATTATGCGCTTCATCATCAACCACTATGGCCACAGCATAAGGCAGGCAGCCGTCAGGATGATCACACAGCCCGCACTGAGTCTGAGGTAAGATGGCATCTACAGCAGCAATGCGCTCACGCTGTTGTGCAGGCAGGCTCTCAAGCCCTAAGCGATTAAATAAGATGGGAAGGGCGTTTAATCGATCAGTGCTCACAAGTACCTCAAAATAAGTTGAATAAAATGAAAACAGGCCGTTTACGCCGCCAATACTTTGGCCAAACTGCTATTGGCCACCTGCATAGCATATTGGCCGATAGGGTAGTTTTGTTGGCGTGCGCTAAGCTGATGGTCAATGGCCAATAATACAGTGGCAAGGTTGGCAAACGTATCATACGTCTGCTCCTGTTTTTTAGGGTGCTTATTATCATCAATATATAAGCTTTCATCAAGCTGTAGTCGCAAGCGGTTAATCATATTGGCCGCATCGCTTAATGCCAAAAATTGTAGCGCACCGGCGAGTTGTTTGAGCGTCGCTGGGATCTGTTGTAGCAAGCTTTGAGGCTGCACAGATGCATTGGTATTAGAGGCGTGTAAATTATCAAGATACTCACCAATTGCTTGCTCAAGCTGGCGAATAACACGGCGGCTTTGCTTAATGAGCTGTTGATAGGCGGTATCTAGCTGATAAATTGAAATATTAGCATTATTAATTTGTTGCATGGCGGCACCAGGGATATGTGCTTTGGATAAGCCTATAGCAGCATTCTCGGCAACCATCAGCTGAGATAGCAATATATCAAGCTGCTCATCATTTGGGAGATGCCATTTACCAATCTCCTGAATGCTATTTTGTAAGCTCTGGGCGGCTTTTGGTAAGTTTAACAGCTGGAAGATTGAGGCCAGCTGAGCCAACTTATCTGTCGCGCTATGAAACTTAGGCACGACTGGCTGCTCTGAACCATCAGCAGATAAAGATACATTAATTTGGGCATCGATATCGGCTTTGATGTCATTGATTTGCTGCTGAATCAAAGTATGTATGGTGCCGGTGATTTTTTGATCGGGCCCATGCAAAAACTGCTTAAACTGTTTTAATTGCGAGTCACTTAATTTATTGGCAGTGACTTGCTGTCTTAAGCGGCCGGCAAGCTCACCAGGTTGCAAGCAGGCAAAACTGACAAGTTCAGCGAAGCGGCGATTATCGGTTGGCAAGTCGGTATTAAACTGCTGATCAATAAAGATAAATAGCCGTTTTTGTGCTGGCTGCAGCGGTAATAGTTCTGCCAAATGCTGGGTAGCCACTTGAGCGGCTCGCCAAAATAGGCTGTCTGATTGATCCGCAATAACTGTGCAGGCTTGATGCATGGCGCTAATCTTGTCTCGTTCAGAGTCGGTCAATTTTGAGGTTTTGGCGCTCAATACAACCGCAAGGCCTGCGCGATAAGCAGTGGTAAGTAGCTCATGATTGAGCCCTAACTTAGCCACCGGCTGAAAGTTTTGGGCAGGATTGGCTAAGATTATATGTTGATAACCGCTTAGGCCTTCTACACTGACAGCCGTCTCGCTAATTAGGCTGTGTCCTAATAAGCCATTAATTTTATTGATAATAGGCAATAGTAATGAGGGTTCTAGTGTCTCTTGAAGTAGCACAAACTCCACATAACGGGCCTGAATCATAATCGCTTCTAACAGACTTAAAATCAGCGCTTTTTTGCTATTATCACCGTGATCATAAAGGTGCTTAAACCCTGCTGATAATGCGTGTGCCAACTCACTACTGCCATAAAGTGAGATTAACTTAAACACTGAGCCTAACTGCGCCAGCATCGCCGCTGAGTCCAAAAGCAGTGGGGCCTGCGCTTTATCATTATAAAACTCACTTAGATGCTTTTCGCAATTATCTAAGATCATTTGGATTTCTGGGCGCAGCAGATAAAGCGCTGATAAATCAAAGTTTGTGATACTAATGGCTTGTGGTGGCGCTAAGCGCTGTGATGAGGCTGATGAGATCATAGAGGTTACCAAGTAATAAATAAATCCATATAGCTACTTATGGCGCGAGTATGTCCTTATTGCGTCTTTATCACTGTAGTACAAACTTAGCTATCAATCAATCACAGCTTAGCTTACGGCAAGATATAAGTTGTCGGCCAGACTCACATCATACACCAAGGGTCTACTAAATCCTTGCTGCTGCGCCTGAGTGGGGCGGACAAAAGGCTTTTGTAGCAGCACACTTGGCACTTGCGTGTCTTGGGTAACTTGATAAAAACAGCTAACCCCTTGGGTTTGGGACAAATTGGGGTATTTTTTTAATAACTTGGCCACCCACAGGACATGATCGCTTAGAGGGGCTTTGGCGGTAACCAGCTTATCTGCCAAATGCGCAAAGCTTGCGTGCGAGCCTGCGCCTTCGCTTTGGGTATCTTCATCAATGGCTAAGGCAACCTGGCCGCCGGTCATGGCCAGATATACCTCGGCTAAAATCTCCGAGTCGAGTAAGGCGCCATGGAAGGTGCGGTCCATCTTACCCACATTCAAGCGGCGTACCAAGGCATCCAAAGTATTCTTTTGGCCTGGATACTGCTGCTTGGCCAACGCTAAAGAGTCGGTGATTTTTATTTGATCAGCAAAACCGGTCAATCCCACTCGATCAAATTCCATCGATAAGAAGCTGATATCGAACGAAGCGTTGTGCGCGATTATCTCAGCGCCGAGCATAAACTCATATAACGGCTTGGCGATCTGACCAAAGGTAGGTTTGTCTGCCAAAAAAGCTTCACTAATACCATGAACTCGGATAACTTCTTCATCCATACCACGCTCAGGGTTGATATAGACATGCAGTTTCTCGCCGGTAAATTTGCGATCCACCAGCTCAATGATACCCACCTCAACAATGCGATCACCTTTTAGCGCATCTAGTCCGGTGGTCTCGGTATCCATAATCAGCTGGCGACCGCTAAGACCGCGGTTAATAGGCTGCGGCAGTAATGGCTTAAAATGAGGGTTGGCTCGGCTGGTATCGCCATCAAATGCCACCTCTGGGGTGTTAGCTTCTAGTGACTCAGCCATTTGCGGCGCCATAGCATCTTGCGGTGCCGCAGTGTCCCTCAAGTCTTGATCAGGTGTGGCTTGCGGCATAGGCTCAGCGTCTAATGCCTTATTGTCAAAGTCTGCAGGGTCTTGGGCAGCATAATAGTCATCATACTCAGCAGGCTCTTGGGTGTCAGCTTCCATCTCATCGAAGCCTAAGGGGTCGTTAAGCAGCCAGTCGGTTTTAGAATTATCAGGAGTCATAGAGGCAGTATTCTTAATATTTTGAGAGAGCGGTGGGAGAGTGTCGGCATCAGTCAAGCCGGTGCTGGGTGTCAGGCTTGGCTTAGGCGTTTGAGTTAGTTTTTTTTTAAGTCCTCTGAGGAGGATAAAATACCACGATTGGCCAGCTCATCCGCCTTTTCGTTGCCTTCATGGCCTGCATGGCCTTTTACCCAGTACCAGCTGACGTCGCGGCCGCTTTGCAAGCTATCTAAGCGCTGCCACAGTTCTTGGTTTTTAACCGGTTTATTCGCAGCAGTTTTCCAGCCCTTTTTCTTCCAGCCTTGTATCCATAGAGTAATGCCATTTTTCACATAACTTGAATCGGTCCAAATCTCTAATAGCTGATCCTTTGGGCTTTGTTGTAGCGCAACAATGGCACCCATCAGCTCCATCTGGTTATTGGTGGTGTGTTTTTCGCCGCCAAAATACTCCACTTGCTCTCCGCTGCTGAGTACCAACAATGTACCCCAGCCGCCAGGGCCAGGATTACCCTTACAAGCGCCGTCAGTAAAAGCTATGGTGGTATTGGGTTTGGGATGCAAAACAGACATAAAAGCTCACAGCAGATAAGATTGGCAAAAAAGTAGTCACTGGCCAATAGGAAAATAATCGTATTAGCCAAAAATCAGGCAGGCGCTGCCCAAATTGTGCCCTTAGTATAACAAAAATAGCGACGCTATTTGAGCTGGCGTAGTTAATATTTGATAAGCGTACCCAGAAGGGCTGTAAGTTTGTTAAAATGGCAATCTGCTTAACGGCTTAGACCCTTTTATTATGATTGGAAATACTATTTTGAAATCACTAAATTTATCCAATATAGCTTCTACCTTACTGCTAACGGGCGCTGCGGTGCTGGCAGGCTGTGACAGTCACGATGCCCCTGAGGGTCAGACCATGGACAGTGCAGAGGATGTAACCTCTGCTGCCTCTATCAAAAAGCATGCTGAGCTGTTTGCAGGCTGTTATACCGTCAGCCATGAAGAGCCAGCTCAAATTAAAGTCAGCGAGCAAGCGGGCAAGCTGGTGATGCAAATGAAAGAGCCCAAATCTGCCAATAGAGTATGGGATGATCCAGAGCCGCTTGAGCCAATGCCCTTAAAGCAGGCAGATAAGTATTTTCCTGTCAAGCCCGAGGACTTAACGGCCATGATAGGTCGTCCGGATAGAGTGCTGGTAATGGCGAATGTCAAGCAGGCCTATGTCAATATTGACCCCTCATTAGACAGTCCGTATTTGGGCTATATCTTGCAAGGTCAAAACACCATTTATAAAGTGGATTGTGATGACACACCAGCGCAAGAAATGCAGTCCAATCCGCATAGCAATATAGCCGGTATGGAAGAGGTGGGCAATATCACCATTAGGCCAGCGGGTAAGGTTGAGTAGCTTGGCCGTTATTTTGTATCTTCGCTATTTTAAATAATGATAAGTTAGGTAGGCAAAGCTAAGCCTTATCGAGCCTATGGCATCGGTGGGGCGGCTTCATGAGTAGGAATTCAGCCATGGGTTTTTTAAATTATTTATTGATGGGCGCTTTGGCTTATGCTGCCGGCTGGGCAATTAGGCTGTATGTCTTAGAAAAAGGGCCAAGACCTAATCAGCCTTATGGGCTCAAACATCCCAAAATTAGACTGTATTTAGCGCTGTTTTTTGCCCTGATGCTGCTGATTTCTGTATTACTGGGGCGATTTGTACTGGGTCATGCCAGCCTTGATGTGCCTTTTGTGGTCGTCAACAGCCTTGTGGCGACTTTTGTGTTCTCTTTTGGCCTAAGCCCTGATCACATTCGTCACGACCTGCCAGAGTAGAAGATAAGCTGCGGGGTCATGCCAGCCAGCTTAAGCGTTTTTGTTCATATGTTTCACCCATAAAAAATGGCGCTATGTATAGCGCCATTTTTTGTCAGTATTATTGGGCAGAATCTAATGCGGAACTAATGCGGAACTAAGGCTGAACTAAGGCTGAACTAAGGCTGAACTAAGGCTGAACTAAGGCTGAACCACTTTAGAGTCAGCAGGCTCAGTGGTGGTTTCTACCACAGAGATATAAGCATCGGTGTTGTTGTCGTTGTTTATATCTACTGGGGTTGCTTGTTTTTGTTCCACAACTTTCACAGGCTTTTGCTGCTCAAGCAGGTAAGCTTCTTGGGCGGTGACAATTCTTGGCCCTTTGCTGGCTTCAACAGCATTGACCGCTTTTTGCTTATTGGTCTTATTATCAAGGACATTGACCAGGTTTTGATATTTAGGGGTAGGTACTGCCACCGCACCTAAGTTGGCACCGCCACCTAACACTTGATACAGCTCAATCTGGTTATTTAGACGCTCTTGCTCAAGGTTCAAAATAGACTGCTGAGTGGAGAACAGTGAGCGCTGAGCATCTAGTACCGCTAAGTAGTCATCCACTTGCGCCTTAAAGCGGGCTTCAGAGATATCAAATAAACCTTGATAGTTCTCTTGTAAGCGATATTCTGCTTGAGTTCTGGCATCTAATGTCGCTCGATCTGCCAGTACATCGTTGACCTCTTTAAACGCCGCCTCTACTGTACTTTCGTAATTGGCAACGGCTTGATCACGCTCAATTTGAGCCACTTCATAGTTGGCATCACGCTGACCGGCATCAAATAAAGGCAATCTAATAGAGGGTCCAAACGACCAACTGCCAGCACTGCTCTTAAATAAGTCAGATAAGTCGCTACTTGAGTAGCCTAAGTTGCCTGTCAAACTAATAGAAGGGTAGTAGGCAGCTCGGGCCACATCAATATTAGCCCCTGCCGCTTTTAGATTGTATTCAGCTTGCAAGACATCAGGGCGGTAGCGTAATAAGTCACTTGGCAAGCCTGCGCTTAATACTTGGCTTGAAGTAATCGAAGGAATAGCGGGATCTGGCATCATGTCTTCGCTAATCTGGGTACCCACCAAGAATTTCAAAGCATTTTTGGCTCTTAATACGCCGCTTTGAGCATTTAGTGCAGCAATACGAGCCGTCTCAGCAGAGGCAGCTGCTTGCAGCGAAGGCGCTTTTGAGTCAATGCCAGCTGCCAAGCGGGCTTGCGTAATGCGTAGCGACTCTTCTCGAGTCTGCAATGTACTAATGGCAAGCTCTAGCTGCTTTTGCTGATAGCTTAAATTGACATAGCTTTTGGCAATATTGGCAATCAAGCTGACCTGAGCGGTGTCACGTGCGGCTGTGGTGCTGAGGTAATTTTGCAGCGCTTGGTCTTTTAAGCTTGCCACTTTACCCCAAAAATCAAGTTCATAAGCCGCCATACCTAGGCCTACATTAAAGCTGTCACTAGGGTTACGGTCTCTAGCATTACTTGCCCCGTATGAGTAATCTCCATTCAAACCTAAGTTAGGCGCATCATTACTGTCAGTAATGCGGTACTGAGCTTGGGCTTTCTGAATGGCTAGGACAGCTTGCTTAACATCTTTGTTATTATCCAGACCCATTTGGATAAGCGCTTTTAGCTTAGGGTCAGAATAAAAGCTCTGCCAACGTACAGCCGCTAGGCTTGAAGGCACTTGGTTGTTGCCATAAAGCTCATAGTTTTCGCCCGGATTCAAAGGAATATTGGGGCGGGCTACTGTGGGGCTTGTGTCGGCCAGTGGAACACTTTGACAGGCGCTGATTGCGACTGTCAAAGCAGATAGACCAAACAAACGGGACCATTTTTTTCGGGTACGCATAACAGAACCACTCACGCTTCGACTTTTAGAATCAGGAATTAAGGTTACAGAGGTCGTCATTGAGTGTTGTCTCCAAGATTTGCTGGGGTAGAGGCTGCACTTGTGCCATTAGCTGAAAGAGCAGGGGTTGTCGCATGCGGCTGAGCAGCAGCGCCACCTGAGCCATCTTTTGGACCCTCAGGCTTATATTTAAATACAGAGCGTACCCACACATAGAACATAGGAATAAAGAAGATACCTAATAAAGTTGCGGTAATCACACCACCGACCACACTGGTACCAATGGCGTTTTGGCTACCGGCACCTGGACCTGTTGCTAAGTATAAAGGAACCACACCAAAACCGAAAGCCAGTGATGTCATGATAATAGGACGCAGACGTTGTCTTGCTGCTGTCATTACCGCCTCACGTAAGCTGTAGCCTTCCTCTTGGTGCTCTTTAGCAAATTCAATAATCAAGATGGCGTTCTTAGCAGACAGACCTACCACGGTTAATAAACCCACTTGTAGATAGATGTCGTTAGCAAACTGTCTAAACCAAGTTAGCACGACTGCACCCAACACCCCAAGCGGAATAACCAGCAACACTGCAAATGGGATGGACCAGCTTTCGTACAAAGCGGCCAAACATAAGAACACCACAAGAATAGACAAGGCATATAGCATCGGTGCCTGAGCGCCTGATTTTTTCTCTTCAAGTGACATACCAGTCCACTCATAGCCCACACCTGGTGGCAATTGGCTGACCATCTCCTCCATAGCTGCCATGGCTTCACCGGTACTTAAACCTGGTGCAGCGCTGCCTTGGATGTTCATAGAAGGAAAGCTGTTGTAGCGCGTTAAGCTAGGTGAAGCATTTTGCCACTCACTGCTTGAGAAGCCGCCCATAGAAATCATATCACCAGTCTTGTTACGCACATACCACTTGTTAATGTCTTCAGGGTTGGTACGGCTGTCAGCTTCACCTTGAACGAAGACGCGTTTGATACGGCCTCTATCAACGAAGTCGTTGACATAAGATGAGCCCCAAGCTGTAGATAGTAAGCTGTTAATGTCGCTCATAGCCAGACCGTAAGCGGCCGCTTGTTCTTGGTCAATATTAACTTTGAGCTGAGGCGCATCTTCTTGACCATTAGGGCGAACACCAGCGACTTGATCATTTTGTGACGCCATACCCAGCAGTTGGTTACGTGCGGCTAATAAGCCGTCATGACCCACGTTACCCACATCTTGTAGCATTAAGTCAAAACCACTGGCGTTACCTAGCTCAGTAATGGCAGGGGGAACAATGGCATATACTTGAGCTTCATTTAATTGGGTAAAGAAATAGCCCATGGCACGTCCGGCCACAGCTTGGGCACTGTTTTGTTCCCCTTTACGATTCGCCCAGTCGCTTAACCGCACGAAGGCCAGACCCATGTTTTGACCTTGACCGGCAAAACTAAAGCCGGCGACTGTAAACACAGAGGCGACGTTGTCTTTTTCTTGACTGTCGTAATAGCCCCTGACTTTATCCAGTACTTCTTGGGTCTCATCTAACGTTGAGCCTGAGGGCAGCTGTACTAAGGTAATCATAATACCCTGATCTTCTTCGGGTAAAAATGAGCCAGGAATACGTAGGAAAACCACAGCCATAAGACCAATGATTGCCGCATATCCTATTAAGTATAGCCATTTTAGATTGATACTCTTACCGATAAAGCGCTCATAGGCTTTACTGGTTTTGTCAAAGCTGCGGTTAAACCAACCAAAGAAACCTTTTTTCTCCTCGCCATGATTTTTTTGACGCTTCAGTAAGGTCACACATAATGCAGGAGTAAATATTAAGGCCACTAGGGCGGACAGCACCATACTGGTGATTAAAGTGATTGAGAACTGACGATAAATCACACCTGTTGAGCCGCCAAAGAAGGCCATAGGTACGAAAACGGCAGATAGAATGAGCGCAATACCAATAACCACTTTACTAATTTCGCGCATGGATTGGAATGTGGCATCTTTGATTGATATCTCAGGGTTTTCTTCTAAAATACGCTCCACGTTCTCCACAACAACAATCGCGTCATCCACCAGTAGACCGATGGACAGTACCATGGCAAACATGGTCAATACGTTGATACTAAAGCCTGCGACATACAGCACACCAAAAGTACCTAACAAAACAACAGGTACTGCAAGCGTTGGGATAATAGTCGCACGCCAGTTTTGTAAGAACAAGAACATCACCACAAATACCAGAGCAATTGCTTCTAGTAAGGTATGAACCACTTGTTCAATAGACAGCTTAACAAATGGGGTGGTGTCATAAGGTACAACGGCAGTTAAGCCTTTAGGGAAGTTGGCTTCAAGCTGCGTCATACGCTCAGCGACAAGCTCACGGGTGGCCAGTGCGTTAGAGCCAGGTGCTAATGAAATACCCAAACCAGCGGCTTCTTTACCATTATATAAGGCATTGACACTGTAGTTTTCACTGCCCATCTCGACACGCGCCACATCACCTAAGCGTACTTGTGCGCCTGTGCCATCGGTTTTCACTAATATGTTTGAGAATTCTTCAGCTGTTTTTAGATAGCTTTGTACACTGACGGTGGCGTTAATGACCTGTTTGTCAGTATCGGCTGGGGCTTGACCCAATTGACCGGCAGAGACCTGAGCGTTTTGGGCTCGAATGGCATTGACCACATCTGAGGGTACTAAATTATAGCTACGCAGGCGAGCGGGGTCTAACCAGACACGCATTGCATAAGAGGAGCCAAATAAGTTAATGTCACCCACACCTTCCACACGGCTAAGCTGATCAACCACGTTTGAGGCCACATAGTCAGCAATGTCTGAGCGGTCCATAGAGCCATCTTCAGAGACGAAGGCTTGTACCATTAAGAAGCTGCTAGAGGACTTGTTAACGTTGACCCCTTGACGCTGTACTGTTTCGGGTAGCGAGCTCATGGCCGCTTGTAGCTTGTTTTGTACCTGTACCTGAGCGGTATCTGGATCGGTACCGTTTTCAAAGGTTAAGGTGACTGAGCCTGAACCGGTTGAGGAGGAGCTAGAGGACATATACATCAATCCATCTAGACCTTTCATGCGCTGCTCAATAATCTGCACCACAGAGTCCTCTACGGTCTGTGCGTTAGCACCTGGATAGGTGGCGCTGACCTTAATGGTTGGCGGTGCAATGCGCGGGTATTGCTCAATCGGCAAATTAATGACCGAAATAACACCCAATAGCATGACTAAAATTGCAATTACCCATGCAAAAATAGGGCGGTTAATAAAATATCGTGACATGATTTCTTCCTAGTCTGCCTATTTTTGAGTTATTTTGCAGCGTCATCTTCAGGCGACTTTTGCGCTTGAGGGGCTACAGGGCCTTTTGGCATTTCAGATTTGGCGGCGGGGGCTTGCCCTTGGTTAGGTGCGCCACCTGCTTGAGGGGCTGCGCCGCCTTCGCTAGAGGTCGGTACATAAGGCTTACTGACCACCTCTTGTTCAGGCTTAACTTTGGCACCACCAATGGCCACCACATTATCCCCTGATTGCAGGCCGTCAGTCACAATCCACTGGCCTTGATAAGTGCCTTCGATAGTGACATTACGAACCTGAATCTTATTGTTTTTATCAACAATATATACCTGGGTTTCACCCTTTGGCGTACGCATAATAGCGCTTTGTGGCAATAACACCGCGTTATTAATCAAGCCTTGAATTAATCGGGCTTTTACATACATACCTGGCAGCAGCATGTAGTTATCATTTTTGAAAATAGCACGCAGGGTGACCGCCCCGGTATCTTGCTCAACCTTGGCTTCAGCCAGTGACAATTGGCCACGCACCGGATACGTCGATCCATCTTCAAATACCAACTCAACGGTGCTGGTACCAGCTTGTATTGAGCCTTTAGCTTGCTGTTGTTTTAGCTTTAATAGCTCGCTAGAGGACTGGCTGATATCAACATAAATCGGATCGATTTTTGAGACAGTAACCAAAGGATTGGCTTGGTTGGCGTTTACCAAGGCACCAGCGGTGACGCTTGAGCGCTCAGTGACGCCTGAAATGGGCGAGCGTACAATGGTACGGCTGATATCTAATTGACTGCCCGATAACTGAGCCTGCGCTGTGGCTACCGCAGCTTGTGAGCTTGCGATATTGGCTTGGGCTTGTTGTGCCGCCGCCTGAGCACTATTTAGACCTGCTTGTGCTGTTTTTAGCTGAGTCATGGCTTGCTCGTACTGCTGCTCTGAAATGGCTTGCTGAGCAACCAAGGGTTTAAGGCGACGCACATCAGCTTGAGCTTGTTCTAACAATGCTTTTTGTGACTCAATATTGGCCAAAGCATTGTTATAGCTTGCTTTAGCAGTCTCTACATTGGCCTGAGCCTGTTGTACAGCGGCTTGATTGGCGCCGGCGCTAGATTGGTAGTTTTCTGGGCTGATTCTATATAGAGGCTGACCCTTTTGGACCATGCGGCCTTGCGGAAATAAGATTTCATCCACCACCCCAGTAACTTGAGGGCGGATATCGGCAACCTCATAAGCCGCTGTACGACCCGAGAATTCTTGAACTAAAGGAACTGTTTGGAATTGTACAGGAATGACATTGACCACAGCGGGCGGCATTTGCTGCTGAGAAGCGGCAGCATCTGCAGCCTCATCTTTTTTGTCGCAACCGGCAATAAATAAACCAGATACAGCTAAGCTAATAGCAATGAAAAGGTGCGAGTGTTTCATGTAAAAAAACCTTAAATAGTGGGTCATCACAAGCAAATATTTGCTAGCTTGTTACGCTTAAGAATAATGGAAGTTTACAAATTATACGTACTTTAGCAATGATGAGTAAGGCACTTGTTTTAAATTTGTAAATATCCCTTGGCTCAGCCGATATCAAATTAGAATTATGACTGATAATCGTTATGCAGCTATACATAGCTACCTATTTTACCCTCTCATTTGGCAGTTGTTTTTGAGTATAAGCACGCATTACCAAAAACTTTGAGACTTTGATTTTTTGGATAATAAAACCCACCTAAATGCTGTAAAGATAGGTGGGGTGCTTGTTTGGAAGATCGAAAAGAGGTGAAGATAGGTTGACCAATTAGGATATTTAAGCCAATTATGCGGCCTATTATATATTACAAGTGTAAAGTATAACAAACTTTAAATGGTGTTTATGAGCAAATAAAGTTATAACGGGGTTAATAAAGCCAATAAAAAAGCAGCAGCCCATCAGTTACTGGTAGGCTACTGCTAAACCACGCGGGGATTAAGCGCCGGTTATATTTAAGTATAAAATGTCCATGGGTGACGCTACGCCAAACGTGAGCTGGCAAGCTGAGTTAATTGCCACAGACCTTTGCGGTACTCATTATCGGGCAGCTGCGCTAAGGCTTGTTGGGCTAATCGGGTCTCCTCCAAGGCACGATTACGGCAATACTCTAAGGCGCCAGAGTCTTGTACCAATTTTATCAGGCTGGCGGCATCCTCAACTTTACCGGTCTGAACAGCGATACGCAGCTTATCGTAATCGGCAGCGTTACTTTGTTTTAGGAGACGCAGTGCTACGATGGTAGGTAGTGTGGGCTTACCTTCACCCAAGTCATCGCCTAGGTTTTTGCCCATAACTTCGCTATCTCCACTATAATCAAGGACGTCATCGATAATCTGAAAGGCATTACCAAAATGCTGACCGAAGTCGCTAAAGGGCTGCATAAATTCAGGTTTATCTTGCAAGATAGCCACGCCCGCGGTCGCCATCATAAATAGCCGTGAGGTTTTGCCGTCAATGATGTTCATATAATCTGTTTCGGTGGCTTCAGGATTGTGCTGGTGTTGTAGCTGTAGCACTTCACCCTCAGCGATGTCACAGGTGCCATCTGAGAACAGCTTTAATAAAGGTAAGCTTTGAAAACCCACCAATAAGTTAAAGGCGCGGGCAATAAGATAGTCGCCCACTAAGACCGCAGTAGGATTATCCCAAGTGGCATTGGCAGTAGGGCGGCCACGACGCATGCCTGACTCATCAATCACATCATCATGGACTAAGGTCGCTGTGTGTAACATCTCGGTGATGGCAGCCAAATGCATCGCATCTTTAGACTGCTCATCTTTACACAGTCTTGAGCACAACAAGGTAATCAATGGACGCATGCGTTTACCGCCGGCATTAATCACATGCTGAGAGACATTCATTACCAGCTGTACTTTTGAATTTAAGCTACCAAAGACCTGCTTATCCATAATGGCGAAGTCATCGGCGATAATTTGCTGGATATCGGCATAATCGAGCGTTTCATCTTTAATAGTTTCATCTTTAATAATAGGGGTATCGGTTGAAGAGGGCGTGTTTGGTGTGGTCATATCATTGTCAACTGAAGTCAAAAAGAGGTGAGGCATAAGATAAGGCTAATATAGACAGTTAACTCATATAAAGGCCATTCACCTCTACACGATATAATAAAAGATAATTAGCTCAAGCCAACAGCACGTCACCTACAAATGCGTGATAGTTTATTGTGTTATATACTCAGGGTAAGATGGCCAATTTAAAGCACATGGCTTGCAGCGATCTTAAGTGGCGATATTGTAATATAGTTTTGTGTGCAGTAACGGTAAAATATCGTCTTAAGGTTGTGAGTTTGTCTTATTTACCCTTAATTATCTCAAGATGGCCATTGAAAGTGGCTCTTAAGCCAAAGTCAGTATAAAACAACATCATAACATAGGCTTAAATTGCAATCATCTATTGCAATTTAAGCCATAAATGCGTAGAATTCCGTCTTCATATTCAAAGCTTATGCAGTATTTGCTTTCATGACTCAATAAGGTTTGTGCTTAGTAGGCAGATCTTATAAAGCGTAAAAGTAAAATTGTTGCAAAGCTATTTTCTGTAACTTTCCCTGTCGTGTACGTAAATCAGGCAAAAGCTGAAGCGTTATTACAGACACCTTTTGGTATCTTGATAACCACGGCACACGGGTTAAACGGAGTCATAAGATGTACGCAGTTATTAAAAGTGGTGGTAAACAGCATCGTGTAAACGTTGATGAACTACTAAAAGTTGAGCTACTTAAAGCTGAAAAAGGCGAGACCATTAAAATTGAAGACGTATTAATGGTTGTTGATGGCGATGATTATAAAATTGGTCAGCCAGTTGTTGAAGGCGCAAGCGTTGAAGCTGAAGTAGTAGAGCACGGTCGCGGCAAAAAAATCCGTATCGTTAAGCACAAGCGTCGTAAGCATTATCACAAAGAGCAAGGCCACCGTCAGTGGTACACGCTTCTTAAAATCAAAGCGATTAATGTTTAATAGCTGGTAATCACCTTTACACTTATACAGTCAGTCACGTTAAGTAACATTAATTATTTTACAGTACTTATCGAAGTGCTTTAAGATGAACTGACTTATAGTAATAAAGTTTTATAAATTAGTCTCAGTAAGGAGATTTCTCATGGCACATAAAAAAGCCGCAGGTTCAACTCGTAACGGTCGTGACTCTAACCCAAAAATGCTTGGCGTAAAAGTATTTGGTGGTCAAGATGTTGTGGCAGGTAATATCATCGTTCGTCAACGTGGTACTGAATTCCACGCAGGCGCTGGCGTAGGCATGGGTCGTGACCATACTCTATTCGCTTTAACTGATGGTGTTGTTAAGTTCGACACTAAAGGTAAATTCAACCGTCGTTACGTTTCTGTTCAAGAAGCCTAAATAACGATCGCCTAATTATAAAGGTTTTGCCATTTTGTAGAGCTTCTCTAATTAGGTTGCGAATTTATAGGGTAGTGCTTAGTTAACTACCCACAAAAAAGCTCTGATAGCAATATCAGAGCTTTTTTTATGGTCTAAATTCATCTGATAAATCAAGCGGATAGATCATACCGCATAAAAAATAACCGCCAATTAGCACAACCTAAGTTAACAAAAAAGCCTTGTGTGTCACAAAATCGCGGATTGTCCAAAGCAAGTCATAACTGTGTAACAAGCCAGCAGTTTTATTTGCAAATTTCGTCTAGTCAGGTAATAAAAGAAATGGCACACTACCCATCAAGTTATACATCTTCTTGTATATAAGCTATCAATATAATAAAGACGGTGGTGATTTAACGTTGCTACGGTCATTACTTAACCCTTGCTTTAATTTTTGAAGGATAATTTACAACATGCAAAATTCAGTGAATCCTAAAAACAAAACAACAAAAATGATGAAAAATATTATGGGCACCGCGTTATCAGGTGCACTTATCTTTGGCATGCCGATGATGGCAGTGTCACAAGCAGCACAGGCGGCGACAGCAGCGGATAACTTAACTGCAGCCAAGCGTTTAAACGCGCTATTGGCTAATACTAAGAGCATGACGGCAAACTTCACTCAGACCACTAAAGGTGCCAATGGCGGCAAAAGTGGCCTCAGCGCAAAAAATGGTACTTTTTCAGGTAATATGAGTCTGCAACGCCCAAATAAATTCCGCTGGAACATCACCTCACCGTTTGAACAGCAAATCGTGACCGATGGTAGTGCCATGTGGGTATATGACAAGGACTTACAGCAAGCGACCCGTCAAAATGCCGATCAGCAATTAGGTAATACCCCAGCTTTACTGCTATCAGGCGACCCAAGTAAAATTGCCAGCAACTTTAAAATCACTCAGCCTGATGCCAAAAAGAACTATTATGTCCTTTATCCAAAAGCCAGCGGCAGTAACTTTAACAGTCTAGCGGTGAGCTTCAATGGTGGCAAACCCATTATGATGGTACTTAATGACTCTTTGGGCCAAGTGACCTCTATTAAATTTAGCAATGTAAAAGTTAATCCAAGCATTAATAGCAGCCAGTTTAAGTTTACGCCGCCTAAAGGTGTCGACATTATTAATCAGTAAGGGAGTCGAAGAGACTCAGACAGTAGGCTGCTCATCGGTCATTGGCGTTTCTTATAGTCTGTTATTGATGACCTAATATTTTAAGTCTAATTTTTTAAGTATAATTAAAGTTAAATTTAATAAAACCCGAGCTTAATGCTTGGGTTTTATTGGTTTTGAGTAAAGTGCTTTACATGGGGCGGTGTGCTTTAATATGGTCTGAACATCAATCTAGTCTCAGCATGCTTCACTTCAGAGCGTATAAAGTTTAGATATGATAAACTTAACTTTTGGATACGTATTTTCGCTATGACATAGTGAAGGTTATTCGGTTTAAACAAACTTATTTTTAAATCATTAAGATACAGTAATTAGTGAGGTTTAAAGGGATAAGAGGATAGAGCAATCTGGGTGATTTTAATCCGTTTTTATTTGCTAACCTGCTGTCCACTTATCGCTTGGAGGTGAAGTGACCATGAATTCAAAAGTAAGCTGTGCTCCGCAAAAACGCTCAGAGCAAAAGCGTTCACGTGAGACCAAATGCAAAATCATTAAAGCGGCACTTGCTGAGTTTGCGTCTGCTGGGTTTGAGGGTGTATCAACCCGTGCCATTGCCAGTAGAGCGGGAGTGAATCATACGTTAATCACTCATCACTTCGGCACCAAAGAAGATCTATGGAAAGCGGCAGCTGCTGCTATATTTGACACTTATCTAAGCGAGTCAGAAAAGTACCGACAAAGCCTTGGCCATCTTGAGCAAATTGAAGTGGTTCGAGAATTACTCAAGCATTATATTAACTTTAGTGCAGAATTTCCGGACTTTCATCGCTTTATGATTCAAGCCAATCATGGCGACTCTGAGTTATTAAATTGGTTCACTGATGAATATATCAGTCCTTATGCCGACTCTGAGTTAGATCTATTACAGCAGGCTCAAAAACTGGGCTTAATGCCAGAAGGGGATAGCTTGCACGTTCGATACTTATTTATAGGGGCAGTAAATTCTATATTCACCTTTGCCCCACAATTTAGGAGATTATCAGCAACAGACCCTTTTTCTAAGCAAGTAGTAGAGCGCCATGTGGAGTATGTGCTGTCACTATTTTCTGGAAAAAAGTTGTAAATAACGGCGATGCAGCTATTCTACAAGCCTTTAAGCCACAGCGCTTATCCATTTTTTGCAAATAAAATCAACCCTATCATAATAACGGCTATACCTGTAAGCCCGATAAAAGAAGGCATGGGATTGTTTAAAAATACCATGCCGCCTATCAAGGCAAAGATCACCTCGCTGGCCTGAGTGGCATCCACCCCCGCAACTTCACTGGAAGTTTGAGCCCGCTCACGCGCGAACAAGAACAGGCTAGTCGCAATCACTCCTGATAATAAAGCCACCACGAGTGTATTTGTTATCTGAAGCATGTCTGGTAACTTTGGCTGTACCACGGCAGCTAAAACAAACCAAAAAGGAGCGCTGCCTAGCGTCATTAGCCAAACCTTGTTAAAAGAGTTGCGCAGTAACTTAGTATCTATGCTTGGAATAAGACTAATGGCTCGAGACAGCTTTGACTGCGGTAGCGGCTGCGACTCAATCACACAGTTGTTTTCATAAAAATAATCGGCCATATTTAGCGAGATAATTCTGGGCGCAAGTGTGGTCAGAGGCTGAAAGTCACTGTCCACTGACCAAAATTGTAGCTGGCTAATTTTTTGGGCTTGATTGGCCCGTTGTGAGTTAATAACCCGAGCATTGTAAGAGGCCTGCCAGACCAATTGACTGCCTATGGGGTAACTAAAAGAGGCGATAAGGCAAGGCAGGGCGCCATAAAGCACAACATGAGATAACGGAATATCAATAATCATACCTGCCGGAGCGGACAGGGCTTCACTGAGATTCACTAGAATGACACCCAGTAAAAGCAGTGCAGCATAAGCAATAAGCTTTTTGTGAAAGCGGTGGCCAAAAGCCATAAGTACCAATAAACTTGCCACAACAGTGAACATAAAGGTAGCGGCAACCACCCAG
Source organism: Psychrobacter sp. YP14 (assembly GCF_003209315.1). NCBI lineage: Bacteria > Pseudomonadati > Pseudomonadota > Gammaproteobacteria > Moraxellales > Moraxellaceae > Psychrobacter > Psychrobacter sp. YP14. The sequence continues at coordinate 1,044,682 of NZ_CP029789.1, forward strand.
CCACTGACATGATCTGCGGCATAACATAGCCCAGCATAAAAAACACCAAAGCCAATACTGCCGGTGAGTATCCAAAATATCCAGTGATCGGTAAACAGTCGCCAAAGCTCGCCAATACGCCTCATACCATGTTGAGCTGCGATGACAAGCGTCAAAATAAGCAAGGTAAATAAATAGCGTAAACTGGCGGACCAAAACCAATGTCCGCCAACATTGCTCATTAGCTCATTTAGAATATAAGTTGAGCTAAAAAATGCACTGGCGATTAAGGTAATAACAATCAGCCTGACCATAAGTAACTCCTTGTAGCTCGGCTGTAGTGGGTTGTTTATTTATTTATTTATTTATTTATTTATTTATTTGCCTTTGGCATCGGCCCAAATGATTTTGTGTAGCTGTAACTGAAGTCTTACTGGTAGGGCATCTGCCAATATCCATTCAGCAAGTTCTCGCGCTAAATTGGGCACATCTACTGCTGCCACATCGCCTTGAGCATCATCATGGACATTAAACATAGGGGAGAACCAGACAGTGCCCACCACTTTATCCAAATTGTGCTCGGCCAATTTCTGTTTGGACCAGTCGTAATCGCTGCGATTCATAATCACAAATTTTAGCTGATCGTGCTGGGTTAAGTACTCTAAGTTCGACCATAGATTCTTATCCGACTCACCGCTACTGGGCGTCTTAATATCCATCACCTTACTGACGGCAGCAGGCACGTCTGCCACTGATAAAGCGCCAGCAGTTTCTAAAGAAATCTCATAACCCTCATCAAGCAGTCTTTGCATCAGTGGTATGGCATTGGGCTGTGCTAGCGGCTCGCCACCGGTTAGACAGATGCGCTTACAAGGGTACTGAGCGATATCGGCCATAATCGCCTCTAAAGACAGACGCTCACCGCCTGTGAAAGAGTAGGTGGTGTCACAATACACGCAGCGCAATGGGCAGCCCGTTAGGCGTACAAATACTGTGGGTAGACCTGCGGTAAGCGCTTCACCCTGCAGGGAGTAGAAAATCTCAGTCATGCGTAAGCCGGCTTCTGGATCAGTAACAGGAATGGCTTGGCTACGCAGCGGTGTATTTTGAGTCATAATGTGTGCCTTGATGAAAGTGGCATGATTTAACAACAGCCAAATCACGCCATAAAGCGATGAATCGATAAAAATGAATAAAGGTGCTTAGAGTTATCTAAGCACCTTATCTAAATCCGTGAGGCTAATTCTTTTCGTAAAGTAGGGGTAAACCCAACAGTTGTAACTGTCATTATCTGGCTGAAGTCAGTCAGTACCGCTCAGCAAGTAGCGTTTAGGTATCAGGTATCAGGTATCAGGTACCTAAGCCATCAAGCCAGACGCAGTAGCTCATTAATGCTGGTTTTTGAACGGGTTTGTGCATCGACTTTTTTGACGATAACGGCACAATACAAGCTGTGTGAACCGTCTTTTGAGGGCAGGCTACCTGAGACTACCACAGAGCCGGCCGGTACGCGGCCATAAGTAATTTCGCCAGTTTCACGGTCATAAATCTTAGTGGATTGGCCGATATAAACACCCATTGAGATAACAGAGCCCTCTTCAACAATAACGCCTTCAACAATCTCAGAGCGAGCACCAATAAAGCAATTGTCTTCAATGATAGTAGGGTTGGCTTGTAGGGGTTCTAATACGCCACCAATGCCGACACCGCCTGATAAGTGTACGTTTTTACCGATTTGAGCGCATGAGCCCACTGTGGCCCAAGTATCAATCATCGCGCCCTCATCCACGTAAGCACCAATATTGGTATAGCTTGGCATTAATACCACGCCTTTGGCGATAAATGAGCCACGACGTGCTACCGCTGGTGGTACAACACGGACGCCGGCTTCAACGAATTGCTGCTCAGTCCAGTTAGCAAACTTAGTGGGAACTTTATCATAAAACTGTACATGCTCACCGGTTTGCATAGGGTAGTTATCGTTCAAGCGAAAAGATAAAAGTACCGCTTTTTTGGCCCACTGATTAACGATCCATTCACCGTCTTTTTTTTCAGCGACACGTAGGCTACCGTTATCAAGTTGGTCTAGTACGCTATTTACCGCATCTTTTACCTCTTGTGGCATAGTCGCGGGGCTATATTCGGCACGTTTTTCAAAGGCTTGTTCAATAATTTGTTCTAATGACATAGGGGTTCCAAATAAAAGGGTTTAAGTGCAAAGCGTCCGATTAAACCGGAAAATAACGCTCAAGCTATTGTCGCTAATTTTTTGCTTATTAGCAAATCAGACCACTTAACAGTAGCGGTCAAAGTTTAAGACTGACTTATCTGTGTGTTTAACCAGCTTGCAAGCTCTGCATAGACGTCTTGCTTGTCTGTTTCATGCAGCGGCTCATGGCGCATGAGCGGATATATTTGACGACTTATCTTAGTGAAGCCTTGCTTTTTTAAGCGTTTGGTCAGTTTGCGAATACCTTTTCCCATATTGCCCACAGGATCATTTTCACCACTTACAAAAAACATAGGGAAATCATGGTCTATGGTTTCAGCCCAGTTTTTGTCAAGGCCGGTATCCATTAAGTTGAATAAAGTCCAAAACCCATTATTGGTAAAATAAAAACCACAAAGTGGATCATTTTCATATTCAGCAACCCCTTCAGGATTACGTGCCAGCCAAGCAAAGGGCGAGCTTGAAGATTTGTCTTTTAGTTGGGCATTAAACAGCTTAATCATTGCTGTTGCTAAAACGGGGTTGGGGCGTTTAGGCTGCAACTGATTGAGCACTTTGGCGATGGGTAATGCCACCTTAATCAAGGGGTTATAGTCACTGCTGCCCATGATTATGGCACCAGCAAATTCACTACTGTGCACTTGTAGCACATTGCGCACCACAAAAGAGCCCATAGAATGACCCATAATAAAATGGGGCACATCAGGATAATGAGACTTTAGCTGGTCAGCCATAATGACCGCATCTTTTAGCAGGGTTTGTACCGGATATGACTTGGTAAAATATCCCAGCTCTTCGGCATTATTGATGCTGCGGCCATGACCCAACTGATCGTAGGTTAAAACGGCAATGTCTTGATCGGCCAAATATTGAGCAAATTTCTCATAACGACCGCTGTGCTCGGTCATACCATGGACTATTAATAAAGTGGCCTTGGCATTATTTTTAGGTGCATATAAAGTGTGATGTAGAGTATGCGCTTGATCTGAAGACAAAATGGTCTTAGCCATGAAAGGTCCTTATGAGTAGGCATTAATTTTGATCTGTTAAAAAGGTATTTATTTAGATGGTTATGATAGTTCTGGAGTCAACTCTAGCTTAATGCTATGAATGTGAGAGACTTTCTACCTATATTTGACGAATTTTTTGATAAACCGTATAAAAGATACTGTCTAGGTAGTCGGTTATGTGGATATTATAACTTAAATGGCGTGATTGCGTTATGCTGTCGTCTGCTTATTGCTTATCTTTTGTGTCACCTTATATTTACCCCCTAAAATGGGTAGTTTTACAGTGATTTATAATAAAAAGGAGGCCCATGAGTTAGGCCTCCTTTTTATTTGATGGTATTTTACGAATTAAAATAGCGCTTAACAGCCAAGCTTACCCTCAGCTTCTAAAGCTTTTTTGCTGCGAATTGGGGCAGGGCAGTCTTCACCATAATACTGACGATCAGCAAAATAGCTTGAGCGAACCATAGGGCCGGCCCAAATGCTAAAAAAGCCGATTTTTTTGCCATAATCCATATAGCGCTGGAACTCATCAGGATGGACATAACGATCGACAGGGGCATGGTTTTTACTCGGCTGCAAGTACTGGCCAATGGTAATCATATCCACATCGTGTGCTTTTAGATCATCAAGTAGAGCGTATACTTCTTCTTCAGTTTCGCCTAGGCCAACCATAAAGCCGCATTTGGTAGCGATATCAGGACGACGCGCTTTATACTGTTTAAGTAAGTCTAGTGAGTGCTGATAATCTGAGCCCGGGCGGAACGCTTTGTACAAGCGAGGCACTGTTTCGATATTGTGGTTAAACACATCAGGCGCGGTTTCGGTTAACAAGTCTAATGCCACATCCATACGACCACGGAAATCTGGCACTAAGATTTCAATTAAGCAGTTTGGGCTTAACGCTTTTGACTCATTGATGACATCCACAAAATGCTGAGCGCCGCCATCTTTTAAATCGTCACGGTCGACAGAAGTAATCACCGCATATTTAAGTCCCAAGCCTTGAATGGTTTCAGCAGTATGACGAGGCTCATCTTTATCAAGCTCATTAGGACGACCGTGCGCCACATCACAAAATGGGCAGCGTCGGGTACAAATATCACCCATAATCATAAAGGTGGCGGTACCATCCCCAAAGCATTGCGGCAGGTTAGGGCAAGCGGCTTCCTCACAAACGGTGTACAGCTTCTGTTTTCGCAAGGTTTTTTTGATGCGATCGACCTCAGCAGGTGAAGACATCTTAACGCGAATCCAATCTGGTTTTTTAGGCGCTTCAACCGTTGGAATGACTTTAATTGGGATTCGAGCCACCTTGTCATAGCCACGTAGCTTTTCGCCTTTAATGGCTTTTTTTGGTTTAGGTGGTGCTTCCGGCACGAAGGTTTCTACTGTAGTTGTCATAATCAGCTTTTGTCCTAACCCTTGATAGTATTAGGGTTTGTTGGTGGGTCAAATTATAAAAATTATTGCGCTTATTATAGCAGATATTAGGTTAAACGCGGAGAATTCAACCCGATAACAACAGCAAAATAACCTTAAGTTAGTCAGCCTTAATTTTTAATTAAAGTGGATCTTGTAAGTCAATGCCAAGCTCGGTTAGGGCATCAATGGCGGCTCGGAACGCCTCTTGGGTGGTCGGCGCGCCGCAGTAAGGTAAGCTGTGCATGAGTACTTCACGGATTTCGGCAACGGTTGCGCCATTATTAATAGCACCTCGAACGTGACCTTTAAGCTCTTGCGGACTTTTTTGGGCAATTAAAAAAGCCAGGGTAATTAAGGAGCGATACTTACGCGGCAGTATGTCATCATCTTGCCAAGTGCTGCCCCAAGCGTGTTCGATAATCCAGTCTTGAAGTGGCTGAGTGAACGGGGTGGCAGTCTCTAAAGAGCGTTTGACATGCGCTTTACCCATCACTTGGGTACGAACTTCTAGGCCGTTTTTATAAAGATCGCTTTTTGACATCACTGATACTCCTAAATCTACGGTTAAAAAATATAAAAAACAAAAGATAAAAAATATAAAAAACAGTGGGCTTCGCTGCGGACGGCCTAGATTTGTTAAAAATAAGCCGTTCTTTTTTGTGAGCAGGCTCAAGGTTTGTGAGCAAGGTTTGCGGCATGATATGAATGACAATGGTCTCTTATTTTACTGTGCTTACCTAAAATTAATAGGGGCTATGCGTGCTCAATAGTGACCTGCTGAGCGCTGAAATTATAATATGGGCTGTGCGCCTTGAACTATAGTAGGTATTTTTAAAATAAATATTGGATATGGCCTTAAAAAACCTAGCCTGTGACGTTTGGTGATTAACTTTTTGACCATTTTAGGCTATATTAGTGGCGAAAGTTAAACCCACCTGCAAGGTGCCGGAAGCCACCACAAAAATTTCACTATTGGCTATTTATAGTTATGCAAATTTATAGCTAAGCAAATCGACAATAGTGACCCATCCCAAGTGGAAGCAACCTAGCCTGCATAAAATAATGAAAGAGGACGCTTATTGTGTTAGACGCCTATCGTAAACATGTCGAAGAACGTGCCCAACTTGGTACAGTACCCCTACCACTATCTGAGCATCAGACTGCCGATTTAGTTGAGCTATTAAAAAACCCACCAGCCGGTGAAGAAGAGTTTTTGATGGACCTTTTGGTTAACCGTGTACCTGCCGGTGTTGACCAAGCAGCTTATGTAAAAGCGGCCTTTTTAGCAGCGATCGTAAAAGGCGAAGCAACCTCACCATTAATCACTAAGCAAAAAGCAGTAGATATCCTAGGCACTATGCAAGGCGGTTATAACGTATTGCCTTTAGTTGAAGCGCTAGATGATGCTGAAGTGGCTGAGAACGCAGCAGAAGCTCTAAAGAAAACCCTATTGGTATTCGATGCTTTCAATGATGTGACCGAAAAAGCAGAAGCGGGTAACGCTAAAGCCAAAGAAGTGGTTCAGTCATGGGCTGACGCTGAATGGTTCTTAAACCGTCCTGAAGTACCACAAAAATCGACTTATACGGCGTTCAAAGTAACGGGCGAAACTAACACAGATGACTTGTCTCCAGCACAGGATGCGTGGAGCCGTCCGGATATTCCACTTCACTCATTGGCTATGCACAAAAACTCTCGTGACGGCATCACTGCTGATGAAGAGGGCGTACGTGGTCCAATGAAGCAGATTGAAGCGCTAAAAGAAAAAGGCTTCCCTCTAGCGTATGTGGGTGACGTTGTGGGTACCGGTTCTAGCCGTAAATCTGCTACCAACTCAGTACTTTGGTTAATGGGCGATGATATTCCTAACGTGCCAAACAAACGTGCTGGCGGTCTGGTATTGGGCGGCAAAATTGCGCCTATCTTCTATAACACGATGGAAGACTCAGGTGCACTACCGATTGAAAATGTAGCTGTTGATAACATCAATATGGGCGATGTATTTGATGTTTATCCTTATGAGGGTAAAATCACTAAGCATGACTCAGATGAAGTACTATCAACCTTCAAACTAAACTCAAATACCTTACTAGATGAAGTTCGTGCCGGTGGTCGTATTCCATTAATCGTGGGCCGCGCCTTAACCAACCGCGCTCGTGAATACATGGGTCTTGAGCATTCAGACGTATTTGCAAAACCTGAGCAGCCTGCGTCATCTGATAAAGGCTTTACTTTAGCTCAGAAGATGGTTGGTAAAGCATGTGGTATGGAAGGTGTACGTCCAGGTATGTACTGTGAGCCTAAGATGACCACGGTTGGTTCGCAAGATACCACTGGTCCTATGACTCGTGATGAGTTAAAAGACTTAGCTTGCTTAGGTTTCCAAGCAGATCTAGTGATGCAGTCTTTCTGTCACACAGCCGCTTATCCTAAGCCAGTTGACGTTGAAACTCAGCACACACTGCCAGATTTCATCATGAACCGCGGCGGTGTTAGCTTACGTCCAGGTGACGGTATCATCCACTCATGGTTAAACCGTATGCTTCTTCCAGATACTGTTGGTACCGGTGGTGACTCGCATACTCGTTTCCCAATGGGTATCTCATTCCCAGCAGGTTCTGGCTTGGTAGCTTTCGCAGCAGCGACGGGTGTTATGCCACTAGATATGCCTGAGTCTGTCCGTGTTCGCTTCGTTGGTGAGCGTCAGCCTGGTATCACCCTACGTGACCTAGTACACGCGATCCCATTACAAGCGATCAAAGAAGGTTATTTAACCGTTGATAAGAAAGGTAAAATCAACGAGTTTAACGGCCGTATCTTAGAGATTGAAGGTCTAGAAGACTTAACGGTAGAGCAAGCGTTCGAACTATCAGACGCCTCAGCTGAGCGTAGTGCAGCGGGTTGTACCATCACTTTATCTGAAGAGTCAGTTACTGAGTACCTAAACTCAAACATCACGCTTCTTAAGTGGATGATCTCTGAAGGCTACGGCGATGCTCGGACGCTAAGCCGTCGTATCGAAGCGATGCAAGAGTGGTTGAAGAACCCAAGCTTGATGCGTGCTGACGCTGATGCTGAATACGCCATCGATATGACCATCGATATGAGCCAAATCAAAGAGCCTGTACTGTGCTGCCCGAACGATCCAGATGATGCCAAGACTTTATCTGACGTCGCTGGCGACAAGATTGATGAAGTATTCATCGGTTCTTGTATGACCAACATCGGTCACTTCCGTGCCGCAGGTAAACTGCTACAAGAAGTACCAGCAGGTAGCCTGAAAACTCGTCTATGGATTGCACCACCCACTAAGATGGATGCACGCCAGTTAATGGAAGAGGGCTACTACAATACTTACGCACAAGCCGGCGCACGTACTGAGATGCCAGGTTGTTCGCTATGTATGGGTAACCAAGCACGTATTGCACCAAACTCTACAGCGGTATCTACCTCTACCCGTAACTTCCCGAACCGTTTGGGCCAAGGCGCTAACGTATACCTAGCTTCAGCTGAGCTTGCGGCAGTTGCTGCGGTACTTGGTAAGTTGCCAACGAACGAAGAGTATCAGCAGTACGCTGGCATGCTAAACAGCATGGGTGACGAAGTATATCGTTACATGAACTTCGATCGTATGGAAGAGTACACCGAAGAGGCGGATAAAATTAACGTGGCGCAATTGTCATAATATGACCTGAAAAACGCTTCGTTATTAAGCAAAACGTCGTTAAACAAAAAGGCCCCGTATCCTTAGGATGCGGGGCCTTTTTTTGCTCGTCTAGATAGCAGTTTTTTGTTTGCAGTGCCTCAATAGTGTGAACTGCCGCTCATCTAAGCATCCGCTTTAGACAGCAGAACTTAATAAGGGGAGTTGGCTTTATCTGTAGCGGTTACAATTGCTGCTAGACGTATGAATGGCGGGTTCTATATACTGGCTTATGATAATAATTTACGTCAAATAATGGCCCCAAAAAGCACGCTAGCAATTATAAGCCCATCTACGCCAGTCAACCCAACTTGTTATAAAAAGAGAGCGATATGCAGTACGAGTTTTCAGAGGTGATTAACGGATTAAAACCCTCATTTATCCGCGAAATATTAAAGTTAACGGTTAAACCAGAGATTATCTCCTTCGCCGGTGGTTTACCAGATCCTACCTTGTTCCCACATCAGACCATCAAAGATGCCAGCAATGCCATGTTTGACCGCCAAGACAATGGTATCTTTCAGTATACCACCACTGAAGGTCACTTAGGCCTGCGTCAGTGGATTGCTAAGCGTTTCTCAGATGCTCATCATGTACAAGTCGATGCAGATCAAGTGATGATTGTGTCCGGCTCACAGCAAGCACTAGATTTATTTGGCAAAATCTATATCAACCCACAAGATGGCGTGGTAATGGAGGCGCCGACTTATCTTGGGGCAATCCAAGCTTTTCGTATGTACCAGCCTGAGTTTAAAGAAGTTGAACTGTTAGAGGATGGAATAGATACCGATCAGTTTCGCACTACCATGATGCAGTCAGACAGTAAGTTTTTTTATGGTATTCCAAACTTCCAAAACCCAACGGGATTAACTTATTCTGCTGATAAGCGTCAGCAAGTGGCCGATATCTTAAAAGATAGCGGCAAGCTGATGCTAGAAGATGACCCTTATGGCGCCTTATTGTTTGATGATCCAAATACTCAAGGTATGACTACTCGTCCGATTTATGCACTGGCCCCTGAGCATGTGGTGTATATGGGCTCGTTCTCTAAAGTATTTGTCCCCGGATTTAGATTGGGATGGGTAATTGCACCTAAGCCTGTGTTGGCTAAAATGGTCATCGCCAAGCAAGCAGCTGACTTGCACACCAACTCCTTTGTGCAGGAGCTGCTGTATCAGTATGTCACCACCAATGACTTAGATGCCCATATTGATGTCATTCGCCAGACCTATTCTGCTAAGAAAAGCTGCATGGTAGAGGCCATTCATACTTATCTAGGCGATGAGGTTGAGATGGCACCAGCCAATGGCGGTATGTTTATCTGGGTACGTGTACCGGGCGTGGCCGTGATGGATCTGCTCAAATATGCCATTGATAATAATGTCGCTTACGTGCCAGGTGAAGCCTTCTCATTGTCAGGAGAATATAAAGACTATATGCGTCTAAACTTCACAAGCTTAGATGATGAGCAGATTATTGAAGGAATTAAGCGCTTAAAAGCAGCACTGGATGCTTATCGTGCGGCTCAATAATATCGCAATAATTCATTGAGTCAGTCGTAATTTTGCAGGTGCAGACAGTAAAAAGTCACCGATTTAATCGGTGACTTTTTTAACGGCTATTTTTACTGCTTTAGCTATCGCTTAACAGCTCGGTCAAGAATCACACTACTGATTATAAACCGGCTTACGCTTTTCGATAAAAGCCGTGATGCCTTCGATGAAGTCATCCGTTTTGGCCAGTCTAGCTTGCTGATGCACTTCCATATCTAAGGCTTCATTAAGACCCATATAAGCGTGGGTGTTAAGCAGATGCTTCATAGTCTCTAATGCCTTGCTAGGCAGGGCGCATAGGCGATTGGCAAGCTTTAACACGGCATCATCTAGCTCATCGGCGCTGACCACGTCATTGACTAAATTTAAATCCGCCATGTCTTTGGCAGTAATCTTATCACCCAGCATGACAAGCTCAGTGGTCTTAGCTGGCCCCACCAGCTGATTTAATAAGTACACGCCGCCGGCATCTGGCACCAAGCCAATATGGACGAAGGCTTGGACAAATTTGGCATTGTCTGCTGTGATACGAAAGTCACAGGTTAAGGCCAAGTTCATACCCGCGCCTGCCACCGCACCTTCTAGCTTAGCAATAATAGGTTTATGGATTTTGCGCAGCAGCAAACTTACTTCACCGGCACCGGTGACCATGGCTGCCAATTTATTTGAGAGCGTCTCTTTATCAAGGCCTTCAGAGATCATCTCTTTGATATCGCCGCCACTAGAGAAGTTGCCACCTGAGCCTTGTAAAATAATGACACGTACCTGCTCATCATTATTCGCCTCTTCTAGACTTTGTATGACAGCATTTTTTAGCGGGGTACTAAATGCGTTAAGGCTTTTTGGGTCATTTAAGGTAAGGGTAGCAATGTGATTATCAACGCGATACAGCACGATATCTTGAGACTGGGTCATAAGCGACCTCCTGACGAATTTAAGAAAAAATAACGAGTCAGCCAAGTTTGGCAAACCAAATTTGTTGATGATAAGTGGGCACTTACAAAGCCACTAAGGCTATGCTCAGTGCCCTAATGCAGCACTTATATGTTATACAGGTTTCTGCTTAATCATACAAAAACAATTGGTTGCGTTCATAGCAAGATTTAGTTATTCGAGGTGGCCTTTTGTAACAGTTGTACGAATCGATCCACTTGCATCTCAGGTGTGGCCCAAGAGGTGACCAAGCGGGCGATACTAAAGCCGTTATCTAGCTGCTCCCATTCATAAAATTCGAAGTCATTTTTTAAGGTGGCAATCAGCGCCTGCGGCATAAGTGCAAATACTTGGTTACTTTGAGCAGGAACAAATAGCTCAATGCCACAAGATTGGATGCCTTCCGCTAACTTTTTGGCCATAGTGTTGGCGTGATGGCACAGCTCAAGATATTTGTTGTCTTTTAACAATACCTCAAATTGTAACGCCAGAAGATAGCCTTTGGCCATTAAGCCGCCATGACGCTTTAGGTAAATATTAAAATCGGTGGCGATTTTTTTATTAGGAATGATCAAAATCTCACCGAACATAGCCCCCATCTTAGTGCCACCGAACCAAAATATATCGGTTAGCTGGGCATAGTCAGCGATACTCATGTCCTTATCATTAGGATTAGCATGGCTACTGGCAATGGCAGCACCCAACCGTGCCCCATCCATAAATAGATACATATCATGCTTGCGGCAATAATCTGAGATGGCCTTAAGCTCATGATAACTATATACGGTACCAAGCTCTGTGGTGTTGGAGATATAGACGGCTTTGGCACGCACGACATGCGGCGTGAAACTGTGGCGAACTCGCACCTTATCTAAGGCCTCTATGGTCAATTTGCCATCTTTAGACTCCGCCAAAATAACTTTGTGTCCTGTCGCCTCAATAGCGCCGGCCTCATTGACCGCAATATGGCCGGTATCACAGGCAATGATGCCATCAATAGGGGTCAGCATGGCATCGATGCATACCAAGTTGGCCTGAGTGCCTGTGATACCAAAGTGAATGGCAATATCTGGATCAGACAGCTGTGCTTTTATTTGGTCGCGTACCCGCTCAGAGTACTCATCGAAGCCATAGCCTTTATGTTGTTGTAAGTGGGCATCGTGCATGGCAGTGATGATGTCAGGGTGGGCGCTTTCGCTATAATCGTTTAAAAAATGAAACATAACTTGGTTTTAAACTCTCTTAGATTAAGGTTTTGAACGTTAAAAACAAAAAGGAGCTACTAAACAATACGTTAAGTAGCTCAAGGAAAACCCATCAACACGATGAGTCAGATCTATATAGGCGGCTAACGACTACTCATCATTTTCGAAGCTGGCATCGGCCATATAATGATCCGGCGTTAGATTAATAAAGCGAGTATATTGACCTTCAAAGGCAAGGCGAACGGTACCAATAGGGCCGTTACGCTGTTTGCCGATAATAATCTCTGCCACACCCTTTAAATCTGAGTTCTCATTATAAACCTCATCGCGATAGATGAAAGTAATTAAATCCGCATCTTGCTCAATGGCGCCTGATTCACGCAAGTCAGACATGATAGGGCGTTTATTAGGACGGTTCTCTAAGCTTCGGTTCAGCTGTGATAAGGCAATCACTGGGCAGTTTAATTCACGGGCTAAAGCTTTTAAGCTTCGAGAAATCTCAGAAATCTCTTCCACACGGTTGCCGCTTAAGCTGGGTACTTTCATCAATTGTAGATAATCAACCACCACCATGCCCATTTTGCCATCATGATTTTTGGCAATACGGCGACAACGTGACCGCAGCTCAGAGGGCGGAAGGGCGGTACTGTCATCGATGTATAGGTTTTTGTCTTGCAAGTGGGTAATGGCATTCATCATGCGTGCCCATTCATCCTCATTCATTTGGGCAGAGCGCAGACTGGTTTGGTTAATCTGACCCCAAGAGGACAGCAAACGCATCACAATAGATTCAGCTGGCATCTCCATTGAGAACACCACCACGGGTAGGTTTTCGTGGAAAAGCACACCTTCGGCTAAGTTCATCGCAAAGGTAGTCTTACCCATAGAAGGACGGGCGGCGACGATAATAAGATCCCCAGGTTGTAGGCCTTGGGTCTTGTTGTTGAGCTCAGTAAAGGGGGTTTTAAGACCAATCATACCGTCTGGATTGTTTTTAAGCTCATCCATTTGTTCGACGACGTTGACCAGTACTGAGCCGATATCCACCGGACCTCGCTGCTCAGCCCGCTTGTTGTGCTGCTCGTTAATGGCGAAGATTTTAGACTCTACTGTGTCAAGAATTTCACTCACCCCGCGCTCACGTGGGTCATAGGCGAGTGCTAGCATCTCATTGCCAGTGGTTATTAATTGGCGTAAAGTAGACAGCTCACGCACCCGCTGTGCATAGGCAGTTAGGTTAAATAAGGTGCCGGGGCTTTGGGTTAAGATATCTGCCAGATAGCTTTCGCCGCCAGCTTGCTTGAGCAGTTTTTGGGAGCTTAGCCAGTCATGCACCATGACTGTGTCGTAAGGCTCATTAATTAATGCCAAATGCGAAATGGCGGCAAAAATATGCTGATGGCGGCCTGCGTAGAAGTCATCTTTTGAGACGATGTCAGAAATCTTATCAAAAGACTCCTCAATGCTCATTAAAGAGGCAATCAACGCTTTTTCGATATCAATATTATGGGGTGGCTGCTGGCTAAGTAGATCGGTTAAGCCAACATCATTGTTCTGTTGTGGGGCGGTTTTCTTTTTGCTATCGGCCATAATTTTCGGGTCTTTATCAGGGGGCTACAATATAAATAAGCTTGGCCATGTTGGGCTGGCAAGAAGCTAAGGGATAGTGAGGTTTTACGCAATAAACATTATAATTTTAATAGAAGATAGAGTGGTATATGGTGGGTATTGCTCTATATTTAAAGGGCTAAGCTAATATATGCTTTTGAGGCAGTAGGCTAGATTAACACAAGCCTTGATGACGGCACTGCTGTATTTGCTGCTGTATATTAGGGCTAGAAGTTTATCACATTGAAGCTTGGTTCAGGCCAGATTTTGTTATCATAAAAGGGTTGCTATTTTAAAAAATGAGGCACAATTAACAATTGTTTCAGCCAAAAACTCACTCTAAATTTAATACCACCACGGCTTAAAACCATCTGGCAGCATTTAACAGCAAATATAAAAACCATCACTATATTCATCCATGCGATGACCATTAAGGCCACCCTTATGAGCACAACTTATCCGCTGACCAAAACTTCCTCTATCAATGTCAAACCTAGCAGTGCCTCGTTGGTGGTTACCACAGGCGAGCCAGCGGGGATAGGGATGGACATCCTATTACAATTGGCCATGCAGCAAAAATTAGGCGAGCTGAGCTATCCGTTAATCGTGTTGGCTGATGAGGCCGCCTTACAGCAGCGCTTTGAGCTTATTTATGGTAGCGGTGTCTCTAAGCTAAGCGGGCCGCTTTGGCAGCGGATTGAGTCGGTAAATGACTTGCAGCAGATATCAGGGCAGACAAAAGGCAACGCTTTACCGCAGTTTTATTTGTTGCACGTGGCCTGTGCTGAGCCTGTGGTGGCCGGACAACTTAATGTCAATAACGCCGCTATGGTGGTTCAGCAGTTACAAATTGCGCATCAATGGGCAGCGTCAGGGGCTGCCAGTGCCATTGTCACTGGGCCACTGCAAAAATCGGTGCTAATAGATGCCGGTATTACCTTAGAAGATGGTGGTATGTTCACCGGCCATACTGAGTTTTTTATGCAAAAAAGTGGCTGTCAAAAAGTGGTAATGATGCTGGCCAATAGTGCCATGAAAGTAGCCTTGGTCACCATTCATATGCCCCTAAGACAAGTGGCTGATGCCATAACGGCAGACAATGTGCGTCAGACAGTGCGCATTGTTTTGAATGATTTGCGCCAAAAGTTTGGCCTGCCAAATCCTAAGATTTTAGTCTGTGGCCTTAATCCACATGCAGGAGAAGATGGCCATCTGGGGACTGAGGAGATGGATATTATTAATCCGGTGCTGCGTGAGTTTCAGCAGCAAGGGGCGAATATTTCACTGGCCATGCCTGCAGATACTTTATTTACCACCCGTCACTTACAAGATTGTGATGCGGTGATTGCCATGTATCATGATCAAGGGTTGCCGGTGTTAAAGTCTCACGGCTTTGGAGATACGGTGAATTTAACTTTAGGGCTACCTTATATCCGCACCTCGGTGGATCATGGTACCGCACTTGATTTGGCAGGCAATTCGGCCACAAGTGATGTTCAGCCAAGTAGCAGCAGCTTGTGGCAAGCGCTTATCATGGCTGAGGCAATGGTCCACTCACAGCAGAAGTAAGCTGAGCTTTTTAGCCACAAGCTCACGCTTTAGCACTGCAAATTATGCTACACTAAATCCTTTTTTAATTGATAAATATCGACTTATGACGCAATCAGACACTACAAAACATCCGTTACACAATACCCTGCAGCGGGCAGCCAAGCACCAGCCTCGCAAACGCTTTGGGCAAAACTTCTTGCATGATGCCAGTATTATCAGTGAAATTGTTGACGCTATTGGGCTTAATCGTGATGATAACTTGGTTGAGATTGGACCAGGGATGGGCGCTTTAACTGAGCCGCTGCTAGAGCAAGTTGATGCGATGACCGTCATTGAGCTTGATCGTGACTTGGCAGGCAGTTTACGCATCCGTATTGGGGCCAACAGTCATCCAAATTTCACCATCGTGAATGCCAATGCGATGCAATTTGATTACCATAGCTTGTATGATGCTGACAGTGAAACTCCAAAAAAACTGCGTGTGGTCGGTAACTTGCCCTACAATATCTCAACGCCCTTGTTGTTCACCTTGCTTGAGTATGCCGATATTATTGAAGACATGCATTTTATGCTACAAAAAGAGGTGGTGGAGCGCATTACCGCAGAAGTGGGCAGTAAAATATATGGCCGTTTATCGGTAATCATGCAGTATTTCTGTGACACCCAATATTTATTAACGGTACCCAGAGGCGCCTTTAATCCGCCACCAAAAGTGACCAGTGCTGTGTTCCGTCTGCGCCCACATCAAGTGAAGCCGGTGCAAGCTGACGATGAAAAACTGTTCGCTTTGGTGGTGCGCGAAACCTTTAATCATCGCCGCAAAACCTTGCGTGCTATTTTTAAACAGTCCTCACTCATGCCCACGTTGACTGATGAGGATCTGGCGAGCATAGGCATTGATGGCAATGCGCGTCCTGAAACTTTGGATGTGAATGATTTTGTGGCGCTCAGTAACTTGGTGATTGCTAAGCAAGCAGAGCAAGAGCAGCTGTAGGCTGGATAATAGATGCTTATCGTGTTTTATGTCTAATAAACAAGCGGTTCACAGAGTGTCTGCTATAAAAACTCACCTGCAATAAGAGTAAATACTATCAATTAATATAGAGTGATGCTATGAAGTACCGAGCCGAGTACGTAATCGGAGACCTACAAGGGTGTTATGCCGCTTATCTTGAGTTGTTAGATAAGATAGATTTTGACCCAAAGCAAGACAAGCTGTGGTTTGTCGGCGATTTGGTGGCACGTGGCGAGGACTCATTGTCAACTTTGCGCCATGTCAAAAATCTGTGTGAGCAGGGCGCTGCTGCCACGGTACTGGGCAATCACGATATCAACTTAATTGCGGTTTGGCGTGGTTTTGCGCCTTTAAAAAAGAAGGACAAAACTGAAGATATTATTAATGCACCTGATTGTGACGAGTTGTTAAATTGGCTGCGTCGCCAGCCGCTGCTGCTTTGTCCAAACGAGCACACAGTGATGGTGCATGCCGGTATCCCACCACACTGGAGTATCAAACAGGCCAAACGCTATGCCCGTGAAGTCGAAACGCAGCTGTCTAGTAGCTTGTTTCAATTAAACCGAGTGTTGCCTAAGCTTTATAGTGGTGAGGCCGATGAGTGGTCAGAGCACCTTAATGGCTTTACTCGTATTCGCGCCATTACCAACTACTTCACAAGAATGCGTCTGTGCAAAAAAGATGGTGCGCTTGAGTTTAACTTTAAGTCAAGCTTAACCGATGAGATGCCTGCTGATTTTCGGCCTTGGTTTGAGTGGCAAGTGCCACGTGAGCGTAAGATATTGTTCGGTCACTGGGCAGCGTTAAAGGCCGAGGTGGATTTGCCTAGTGCCAGAGCTTTAGATGGTGGCTGCGTGTGGGGCAATTGCTTGGTGGCTTATCGCTTAGAAGATGGCAAGATATTTAGTGCCTCTGAGCGCTGCCCTAAAGACTAGGGACTGCAGCACACAAGGGGTAAATGCCAGACCTAAGCTTATCTTTAGTCAATGACAGGCATAAAAAATACGATGTTATCTTAGTTGATAATATCGTATTTTTTTGACCAAAACACAGCTTAGGCCACTTAAGGCGCTGCTGAGTATTTACTGAGCAGTTAAGCCACCATCGACGATGAACTCTGATCCGGTGGAGTAACTAGAGTCATCGGAGGCTAAGAACAGTACCATGGCGCTGACCTCCTCAGGCTGAGCCACCCGTTTTAGAGGGATGCTTTTTGCGAAATTCTCTACGGCTGTCTTGGTGTCGCCTTGCATAATCATAGGTGTGGCAATCACTCCAGGATGCACGGAGTTGACTCGGATGCCATACTGCGCCAGCTCTAAAGCGGCCGCCTTACTCATACCGCGCACGGCAAATTTAGAGTCGGTATAGCCGATAGCACCACCGACCAATCCATTAATAGAGGAGATGTTAATAATAGAGCCATGCTCGCTTTTTTTCATTGAAGGTACCACAGATTTCATACCTAAAAATACCGAGACTTGGTTGATCTCAAGAATACGGCGGTATTCATCTAATGAGGTGTCTAATAGCGACTTTGCCATAGTAATACCGGCATTATTGACCAAGACATCAACGGGGCCAAAATGCGCCTCTGTGGTGCTCACAACGTGCTGCCAATCCTCTTCATCGGTCACATCATGCTTAATAAATAGTGCCTTATCACCAAGCTTAGCGGCCAATGCTTGTCCTTTTTCGGCATTAATATCGGTGAGAACCACTTTTGCGCCCTCTGTCAGACACAGGCGAGCATGGGTCTCGCCCATACCTTGTGCTGCACCAGTAATAATAATAACTTTGTCTTGTAAACGGGCCATCTTGCCCTCCCTTTTTTATAGTGAATTTATGCTGGGTGTCATCGCTAAAGACACACAGTATCGCATGGTGTCTTATGTGACGGATCATAGAAGGTGTTTTACACCCAATAGGTCAGACTATAGTAGCCCAAGCAGCACAAGGTATTGTTTAGGGTTTGTAGGACATAAATAACCACAGTTAGCGGTGATACTCATGCCCCCAAACTTGCGAATTACTCAGGCAGTTTGGGAGGGTTTTTGGGTTTAGGTAAGGGCGTTTTGGCATTTTTGGTTTTGTCCTGTTTTTCTGGGGCAGCAGGGTCTATATCTTCGGTCTCGCCAATAGGCGTCATAACCTCTGTGACCTCGCCAATAGGCGTCATAACCTCTGTGACCTCGCCTAAGCTTTCTGCGCTCACCAGTTCAAACTCAGCATCATCAAGTACCACCACTTTTTTGTCAATTGTGGGCGGCTGATCACCGCTATGATCCAGCTTTTGTTGGAACTCATTTTTTTGAGCGGCTTCCTCTAAGCGCTTGGCATCGATACCGACGCCCTCAGGCATGATGCGTACACTTGACAGACGACGCACGGCGAAGTGTTTGGGAAACAGCTTGTTTTTTTGAGTCTTATTGGTATCTTCATGAATCATATAGCCTTGGCTGTCGATTTTGGCATATTTCATCGGCTCAGGACGCGGTAAAAAGAAATCACGGGGCTGTGTAAACAGATGGGTATACATCAGCTTACTTAGCGTCTTCCACTCGACCACTTTAACGCCTTTAGAGCGTAAGGCCACAATCATAGCCAGCGAGAAACTGACCAATAAGTTGGTAATACCGATTAAAACCACCCCAAGTAGTGAAATGATCACCAGACCAAACCCAAAGTCATCGGCTGGAATATTGAACATTCCGTGTGAGAAGTTAGCTGATGCAAAGGCAATATGGCGAATATCAAGCGGCATACCAAAGATAAAGCCGACGGTGGCAGTACTGCCTAAAAACACACCAAATAAGAAGTTACCCATAATGGCGCCTAAGTTGTTTTCAACAAAAACCCCTAAGCGCTCAACTGAGTGTTTTGGCAAAAACTTAAGCAATAACTTATGACGGCTGATACGCTCACCGATATTGTTAAATAAAGCCAAATTGTCATAATAACCAGCGATCAGGCCGGACATAAATAAGAACACCCCAGCGATGGCAGCATGAAAAATAGCCAAGGAATGAAAAGGGTCTAAATCATGCAATAAGTGTTCTGCCTTATCGCCACCAATCATCGGCTCACCACTGACCTGTAGCCAAACAAAGGAGATAATGAGCGCCAGTGGCATGGCAATAAGTACGTTACCCATGATGGCGATAAATTGGGTACGTATGATGTCAACCATCAGCTCTGATAGCTTGGCCAATTGATGCGACTTTTTGCCCGAGCTGTCAGAGATGGTAGAGGCAATAGCGGCTGCGGTCATGGCAGGCTGCTTGGTAGCCACCGTACCGTGAATAATATGAATAAACACGAAGCCGAGGCCGTAAATCATACTGTTCACAAAAGCTCGGCTCATAGGCGCCAAATCTAGGTCGTAAGACAGGATTTTTATGGTGGCCATAAAGGCAATGATAAAGCCCCCAACCGCCGCCATCTTAAACATTTTTTTATAACCGGATTTGTCGGTGCTGATGTAGTGCTCACCGACACGACCCGAATTTTCAGTGATTTTGCGTGACAATAGCTTGGTGTTGTTATTGATTAAATAACCAATGCTGTAGCGGCGTTTGACACTGACGATAATGGCTTGTGCCAGCTCAATGATGGCGCGGTCACGATTTTTGTGATTATCAGCGAGCAGCTCACTTAAGATGCGCATTCTTTTTAGGCTTTGCTCAAGGCGCAGCAGCATATTGGTCAAGCGAATTGAGATACCCGTCTTATAAATACGCTTACGTACCGTACTCACGATATTATCGCACTGCTCAAGCATCACCAATAGTGGGGCAGGGTCAATTTGCTGCCGCGGTGTCACATCTTTGTAGTTGTCTAATTGATGCGCTTCTCGATACTCATTGGCAAACAATACCGCCTCTTGGTTTTGTGCCACAAAGGCAGCAGAATAGTCGAGCATCTGCGGATAGGCCTTCATTAAGTCAGGGTGCAGACCTATGCCACTCACGCGGTAAGATAAAATGACCATGGCATTTAAGATATTGTTTTTTGCGGTGGCAACTAAGTCAGAGTGTGCGTCATCGACCATCACCAAGTCGACCAGCTCATCCCATAGCCGGCTGTCGATGCTGGCAAGCCAACGCTCATCGTGTTTGCCATCGAATAAATAAGCCACAAGCTCAACAATAGAATCATCTTCTGGAAGCAGGGGCACAAAGCGGTGGCCAATTAAGCGCATAAGGCTATTGGAGAAGGTTTGATCTGATAAGATACCGGTATCGGTAAATAGCGACATGCGGTGGTATTTATTTAGTAAGGTCAACACGAATATGGCCAAGCCGTTGGCGTATTCTGGATGCTTACGTAGCAGCTCATTCAGCGCTCGAATCTGCTCATTAATACAGGCTGGGTTGTCTTTATATTCGGTCTCTGATACTCGCAAAGTATCAATTAATCTTTTGAGCACATAAGGCTCAGGGGTGTCGCTTAGTGCATTTATTTTATGCAAAATATCTTTTAATTCTGCCACTTAGTTACCCTTATTCGATCAGATAGTGTGAAGGTATCTTAAAGTCCTAAAAATTACAATAACTTTAATGACATATAGCCCGTCGCAACCCGCTAAATCAACAAAATTATTGCAACTTTTTATTACCAAAAAAACCGCAACACACTACGACAAAAAAGACAGCTACGAGAGCTGTCTTCTTGCTAATTTGAGGGTTAATTATAGCTTATTTTAAGAAAATTAAAGCTGTATTAAATAATTAGCTAATATTTTGTTCAAAATAGTCTAAGTCAAAGTCCATGATAGGATCGCTGCCTGTTTTAACCATCTCAGCATGAGCATGGATACGTGGTAGGATACGGCCGACGAAGTAGGTTGCTAGTTTTAGCTTGTTCGCATAGAACTCACCTTCTTTGTCGTGTGCTGCTTCTACCATCATTGAGAACATAAACGCATAGCATAGGTAGCCCATTGCGTGTAGGTAGTCTACCGCACAACCATTGATTTCACTCTTACGGGTGCTAATATTAGTCAGAACGGTTTTGGTTAGCTCCTCAATGGTGTCTGCTGCATCTAACGTTGCTTGCTTGATTTCGTGATCGGCTTTCATATTAGCAACGAAGTCACGGATTTCAGCCAAGAAGTTCTCTAGGTATTTGCCATTGTTACGGGCAATTTTACGGCCTAATAAGTCTAGGGCCTGAATGCCGTTTGCGCCTTCATAGATTTGAGAGATGCGCGTGTCACGAACGATTTGCTCCATACCCCATTCGCGGATATAACCATGACCGCCGAATACTTGCTGGCTGTCTACTGCCGCTTCGAATGCTTTATCCGTTAAGAATGCTTTAGCAATAGGGGTGAGCAGGGCAACGCGAGCAGCAGCAGCTTGGGCGTTATCAGCATCAACACTGAATTTAGATTCATCTAATTGCTTAGCCACATACATCGCAAAGCAGCGTGATGCTTCAGCGTTTGCACGCGCGTTTAATAGCATACGGCGGACATCTGCATGGTGAATAATAGCATCAGCAGGCTTCTCAGGGCTTTGGATTTGAGTGTCACTACGGCCTTGGCCACGATCTAGAGCATAAGCTGCTGCATTTTGGTAGGCAAGCTCAGTACCACCTAGGCCTTGAAGACCCATGGTGACACGCTCATAGTTCATCATAACGAACATAGAGGCAAGGCCTGTGTTTTCTTCACCAACCATCCAGCCTTTAGCGCCATCAAAGTTCATCACACAAGTGGCTGAGCCTTTGATACCCATTTTGTGTTCGATAGAGCCTGCGGCCAATGCGTTACGCTCACCCAAGCTACCATCTGCATTCACAATGAATTTAGGCACGACGAATAAAGAGATGCCTTTAGACCCTTCTGGGGCATTGGGGGTTTTGGCCAATACTAAGTGGATGATGTTCTCAGTAAGGTCATGCTCACCGCCTGTAATGAAGATTTTGGTACCAGAGATAGCATAGCTGCCATCCTCATTAGGGGTAGCTTTGGTCTTGATGATGCCCAAGTCAGTACCAGCATGCGGCTCAGTTAAGCACATGGTGCCGGCCCATTGGCCTGAGTACATTTTTTCAAGGTAGGTTTGCTTTTGTTCTTCAGAAGCTGATGCTAATAGGCAAAGGGTTGCACCAACAGATAAGTTAGGATAAAGAGCGAAAGCTTGGTTGGTGGTAAAAACCATCTCTTCGGTTAACATGGTTACCATTTTAGGGAAGCCTTGACCGCCGTATTCAGGGTCACCGCCCAGACCAATCCAGCCGGCTTCTGCATACTGCTTAAAAGCATCTTTGAAGCCGGCAGGTGTGGTAACCACGCCATCACCTTGATAAGTAGCACCTTCTTCGTCACCAGTACGGTTTAAAGGGAGCAATACGTTTTTAGACAGCTTAGCCATCTCCTCTAGCACCATGTTGACCGTGTCCATATCAACGTGAGCTAGGTTTTCGTTCGCTTGCCAAAACTTTTCAACGTCAAAAACGTCGTTTAGCATAAAACGCATTTCATCTAAGGGGGGATTATAAATAGCCATAAAAAGTCCTTTAATATTTTTAGAATTGTACTGAGCTAAGTTTAGCTTATAACAAAGCTTGAATACGGTTTGGTCACTTATAGATACAAATTTTTTAGATACAAATTTTTGTACAGTCAGCTTTAACAGACCGACTTTCAAGAGTCGCTGATGTTGTAGTACAGAGAGCAGTACATAGGCTGATACCGATAGGGCGGGCAAAATAAGTGCTACTGTCTCAAGAGTAGCACTTATTGGCCTAGCTATATAGCGGCTATGAGTACCTAATCATAGAAGCAGTTTATTAAAAAACAAACTGATCCACATCCATGCTCATGTAAGGCTCAGCGCCTGACTCGATACGGGCTACGTAAGTGCGAGTGCGTGGTAATAACTTGCTGTAGTAGAAGTGAGCGGTTTTGATTTTCGCATCATAAAAACCGGTTTCTGTGGTGCCATCAGCCAATGCTTTTTGAGACACAGCAACCATACGTGCCCATAAGTAAGCTAGGGTCACATAGCCACTGAAGTACATGTAGTCTACGGCAGCGGCACCTACTGAATCTGGGTTTTTGGTCGCTTGCTCACCGATACGAGCCGTTAATTCAGCCCACTCAGTATTTAGCTTTTCAAGAGGGGCAATGAATTCAGCCATCGCTTCATTGTCTTGATGTTCTTGACAGAATTTATGAATAACTTTGGTAAAGTTGGCCAGCATCTTACCTTGTGAGCCCAATACTTTACGGCCCAATAGGTCTAAAGATTGGATTTCAGTGGTGCCTTCATATAAGCATGCGATACGGGTGTCACGTACGTTTTGCTCCATACCCCATTCACGGATAAAGCCATGACCACCATATACTTGAACGCCATGGTTGGCAGCTTCATAGCCAGTTTCTGTTAAGAATGCTTTGGCAATTGGCGTCAATAAAGACAGCATTTGATCCGCGTACTGCTGCTCTTCGCCTGTGCCTTTGGCCACAGTATCAGCAAACATGGCCAAATAATAAACTAAGGCGCGTCCACCTTCAGCGAAGGCTTTTTCGGTCAATAGCATGTTGCGAACAGCCGGATGCACGATAATAGGATCGGCTACTTTCTCTGGCGCTTTAGCACCAGATAGTGAACGCATGGCCAGACGCTCTTTGGCATATTCTAGCGAGCCTTGGAACGCCACTTCTGATGCAGTCAGACCTTGAACGGCGGTACCGATACGCGCCACGTTCATAAAGGTAAACATACAGTTTAGGCCACGGTTTTCTGGGCCAATTAAGTAACCGGTTGCACCATCGAAGTTCATCACACAGGTGGCAGAAGCTTTGATACCCATTTTGTGTTCAATTGAGCCACAAGTGACTTGGTTGCGCTCCGCTAAGCTACCGTCAGCGTTAACGTTCACTTTTGGTACGATAAATAGTGAGATACCTTTGGTGCCTTCAGGGGCGCCTGGTAAACGGGCCAATACAATATGAATGATGTTATCAGTCATATCATGTTCACCGGCTGAGATGAAGATTTTTTGACCGGTAATGGCATAAGTACCATCGCCTTTAGGTTCTGCTTTTGTACGGATAATACCTAAGTCGGAGCCGGCATGCGCTTCGGTGAGACACATGGTGCCTGACCATTCACCGGTGACCATTTTTTCTAAGTAAATGGCTTTTTGCTCATCCGTACCGTGGTGCTCAAGTGTGGCAATCGCGCCATGAGATAGGCCAGGATACATTGAGAATGACCAGTTGGCTGAGCCCATGATTTCGTTAACCACAGTACCTAAGGAGAACGGCATGCCTTGACCGCCAAACTCTTCTTCAGCAGCAAGCGCTGCAAAGCCTAGCTCACAGTATTGTTTATACGCTTCTTTAAAGCCTTTTGGTGTGGTTACTTCACCATTATTAAACGTACAGCCTTCTTCGTCACCGCTGCGGTTTAAAGGGGCAATTTCGTTTTCAGCAAAGCTGGCAGCAGCTTCAATATAGCTGTCGATAATGTCACGTTCTACCTCTTGATATGGCGCTAAGCTTTGGTAATGTGCAGTGCTGTCTAAAAGCTCATGTAAAACAAACTGCATGTCACGAAGAGGGGCTTTATATTGCATGAGGCTATCCTTAAATGATAATAGTTTGGTTGAAAACCTAGAGGTTTAGACTGAACAAATCATATTGTTTGCACTAACGCTTTGGCTTATCTGACCAGCGGGCACTTAAATAAGTACAGTTGAAGACCGGGTAGGTATATCAATAAAAAATGATTTGGGGTACAAGCTATATAATTTGTTAACTATCAATGTCAGCAAGCCACAGATAGGCAGAGACAAAATTATAAGTAAAGACTATAACTGCTAAATATAAGCTATGGCTATTGCTATCACTGATAAAAACTTTTCAGGTAAAAGATAGATGCTAAGCCGTTATTTTACAAGCAGTTGCACAGACTTATGGGTCACAAAAAATATATTGAATTAGCCATCGAATGGTTTTTACATCCAAAAAAACAGTAAATTCTGTATATAAAAACAGGGGTGAGCACCTGTTTTGACCCCGTCTTATTAAGCGGCGAGGCCAAATGCAGCAATGAAATATAGAAGTGTCAGGATAGGGATAAGGCGCGATAATGAGCAGTAAGACTGAGCAGAAGTGACAAAGAAAACCAATAGAGCTGTGATAAATAGGCCACTATTGTCGAAGCGACAGCAAGTCACTTAAATTTAGCTCTGGAATTTAGCTTTGGAATTTAGCTCTGCAAGTTAGTTCTGGGCGGCGTTGGTACTGATGTACATCAACGTGGCCAGTGCCACCACAGGAGCAGTCTCGGTGCGTAGGACACGGTTGCCCAGCTGCCACGGCAAGTAGCCGGTATTGCGTGCCAATTGATATTCAGCCTCAGATAAGCCGCCTTCTGCGCCAATGAGAATGTCAAAGCGGGGGAGGTAGGCTGCCGTAGAGTCAGGGTTAGTGCCCTTTATGTTAGCCGAGGCAAAGTGATCGGTTATTTGAGCGTTAATATCTAGGGTTTGTTGTTCTTGTTGACTGGGCACCGCCAATACCAAAGGTAGGATAGGCTGCTGTAAATACGACTGATAATAGTCTGCGTCATATAAGTGCTGCACCATGTGATGTACCGCACCCATCTCACCTTGAAGCCACTGCTCAATACTCAGTGGAGACAGGATTAAGGTGGGGCGATTGAGCCGGCACTGCTCACTGGCGGATAATGCCACTTGCTGCCAGTGACTGAGTTTTTTGTCCACCTGATTGGCTTTGAGGCGTACTTCGCCATGCTGGCTGGTCAGTAGCTGAATGGTGGTCGCCCCAAGTTCAGTGGCTTTTTGAATGGCATAATCCATTCTATCCCCACGGCTCATGACCAAGGCTATGGTGCTATGATAGTTGCAAGTATTTTCAGCAGTATCTTGATGGATAATCTTGACCGTGGCTGATTTTTTATCAATGCTTTCAAGCTCAACCAAGCTTTGACCACCAAGCCCGTCAAATATCCAGCTTTGCTCACCAACTTTGGCACGTAGCACTCGGCACCAATGGTGATAAATGTCATCGGTTAAGCGTAGTGAGTCGCCTAACGGCCGTTGATGCAAGGCCTCAATAGATGCGGTATGGTGCAAGCTTGAGTTGTAAAAAAAACGACGCATTTGATTAAGCCTGTGTGCTGACAGAAGATAGCCCTAAAGATTCAACGAGACGCTTATTGGGTTCCACTCGGTTCATACTATAAAAATGAAGGGCAGGTACGCCTTCAGAGATTAAGGTTTCGCATAAGCGGTGTACCACCTCAAAGCCAAATTCACGAATGGCCTTGCGGTCATCGCCATAGTCAGCCAATTGCTTACGAATATAGCGAGGGATATCAGCGCCGCAGCTGTCAGCAAAGCGAATCAGACTGCTGGCGTTAATGATGGGCATGATGCCGGCCACAAGGTTGTGTTTGTCAGTATCTACGCCGCGCTTTTCTAGCGCATCACGTAGGTATAAATAGCTCTCAGCGTTATAAAAAAACTGAGTAATGGCTGAGTTTGCGCCTGCATTGAATTTATTCACCAAGTTTTGAATGTCAAAGTCGAAGCTTTTGGCTTGAGGATGCATTTCGGGATAAGCGGCAACTTCAATATGAAAATGGTCAGCACTGTGCTCACGGATATGACGCACTAAGTCTACTGCAAAAGGCAGCTCACCCATGCCCACTTGGCCAGAAGGCAAATCACCGCGTAGCGCAACCATACGGTTGATGCCGATGGATTTATAGAAGTCTAATAACTCTGAGATCTGTACTTTGTCATCACCAATACAGGAGATATGCGGGGCAATAGGCGTGTTGGCGCGATTTTGTAGCGTCTCTACGATACCTAAGGTACGGTTACGCGTGGTACCGCCAGCACCATAGGTGACTGAAAAGTAACTGGGCGCCAATTCATTTAAAGCATCAAAAGTTTGGCAGAGCTTTTCTACGCCCTCACTGGTCTTGGTGGGGAAAAACTCAAACGAGAATCTTGGCTTATTCATGTCCTGTCCTTGATAAAAAATATACAGCGCCTTAATAAAATAAAGAGGGCCTTAATAAGAGGCTGAGAAATTATTCATTTCTCAGCCCTTAATGTAACCCGTCTATTGTCTAACGCTAAATACTAAAAAGGTTTAAGGTTAGTACTTATAGTCATCAGCTTTAAATGGACCTTCAACCGGCACACCTAGATACTCTGCTTGCTCTGGGGTTAGTTGGGTCATAACGCCATTGAAGCCAGCTACCATAGCGGCGGCTACTTCCTCATCAAGTTTTTTTGGTAATACTTTTACGTATAGACCCTTAGCACGCTCATCAGCGGGTAGCTCAGAGAATTTTTCTTGGTGTAAGTACATTTGAGCCAAGACTTGGTTGGCAAATGAGCCATCCATGACACGTGATGGGTGACCGGTGGCGTTACCTAGGTTTACTAGGCGGCCTTCTGCCAATAAGATGAGGTAATCGCTTTGATCTTCTGAGCGATACACTTGGTGAACTTGTGGTTTGATTTCTACCCAGTTCCAAGTATCACGCATGAACTGAGTGTCAATTTCAGTGTCGAAATGACCGATATTACAGACCACAGCGCCTGATTTTAGAGCAGCAAGCATGTGCTTATCACACACATGGTAGTTACCTGTCGTGGTGACAATAAGGTCGGTATCTTGTAATAGGCGAGTATTGATGCCTTCTGCTGAATCAGTATTTTTACCATCAATATAGGGAGATACTAACTCATAGCCGTCCATACAGGCCTGCATAGCACAGATAGGGTCTACTTCTGAGACACGTACAATCATGCCTTCTTGACGTAAGCTTTGCGCTGAGCCTTTACCCACATCGCCATAGCCGATAACCAGAGCACGACGGCCGGCAAGTAACATATCAGTGGCACGTTTGATGGCATCGTTTAAGCTATGACGGCAACCATATTTGTTGTCGTTTTTAGACTTAGTAACCGCATCGTTTACGTTAATGGCAGGTACTTTTAGAGTGCCTTTATTAAGCATATCGATTAGGCGATGTACCCCAGTGGTGGTCTCTTCTGAGATACCATTGATGGTCTCAAGCATTTGTGGGTAATCATTGTGAATCAGCGCTGTTAGGTCACCGCCATCATCTAAGATTAAGTTGGCATCCCAAAGCTGGCCGCTGTCTTCACCGCCGACAAATAATTGTTGACGTAAGCACCACTCATACTCTTCTTCAGTTTCGCCTTTCCAAGCGAATACCGGTACGCCGCTGGCCGCAATAGCCGCTGCTGCATGGTCTTGAGTTGAGAAGATGTTACATGATGTCCAGCGTACTTCAGCACCTAGAGCGACTAAAGTTTCGATCAGTACGGCGGTTTGGATGGTCATATGAATACAACCAAGAATCTTGGCACCTGCTAGAGGCTGTGCTTCGCTGTAGCGCTTGCGTAGGCCCATTAAGGCTGGCATTTCAGCTTCAGCTAAAGCAATCTCAAGGCGGCCGTAATCGGCTAGGCTGATATCGGCGACTTTATAGTCGTGGAAGTTTTCTAAATTGGTTTTTGAATCGACGTTAGACACTGCGTCCATCTCGAGCTCCTTGGTAGAAAATAAAAAAATTAAGGGGAAGAAAACGCAGGTGTCGTTGTTTGCCAATAGCAACCAAAGCGTATGAATTTAGTAAAATCAGCTTAATCTATTGCGAACGCAGGGTCAGCAGCAGAGTACTGGTTTATCAATTCAATCTATTTTTGTAACGCTATTTAATAAGGGCTAACCGAGCCTGACAGTAAAGCTTAACCAACAATAAAATACATGCTATACTATATTGCTTGATTTTGCTGAACCGACGCAACACCTCTCGGCAGCTGCCTATTGTAATGGAAATGAGGCTCAAAGTCATCTGCTGTGTTAGCATTAATGATGTGCCTTGAGCGTGATTTATTTTCAATAAAGAGCATCCAATTAGGCGTCAAGATAAGTAGGTTCACTTACAAACTTTAAGTAAAAATTACAGAATCCCTATTAAAAGGTAACTTTTGGGGGATGACTTTAATTGTAAAAAAGTGTTTAATAGGCGCATATTGATACGAAAACCTCAATAGGGTGTCTCATGGACGAGCAACTTAAGTGATTTATATAGAACTGTGCATTGTATTTAAATTTGATATTTGAATTTGATATTTGAATTTGCACAGATCCAATATAGATGATGGCTTAAGTTGCTTTTTAGATTGTGGCCTCTTAATTTACGGTTCATTTAAGTTTATACTTTGGAGATGTTATGAAACTTTTTAAATTAACAGCAATCACTGCTGCAGTACTAGGTTCATCAGTAGCTATGGCTGCTAACACGGTTGTTGTTGACAACACTCAAGCTGGTAACGACGTCGTAGTAGTTACTGATGCGCAACCAGTTGGTTATCAGTATGACCAAAACGCTGGTGTTATCGCTAACACGACAGGCGCTTTAGTAGGTACTGGCAAAACTTTATTCAACACTGCAGTTCATCCAGCTGCTGTAAGTGCTGAGATTGGTACTTTAGGTTACGGTGCTAACATCGCTTGGGGTCTAAACGAAACTACTGAACTAACTGCAGGTTGGAACGGTTACAACGACGACGGTACTAAAGACTTAGACGCTAGCGATTCTTGGATCAACTGGGGTAAAGTATTAGGCGACGGTTGGGGTAACTTCGAAGGCGATATGAGATATGATATCGACGCTAGCAACCCATACATCGGTGTAAACTTACGTCCATGGGCTACTAACTTCACAGTGGGTACTGGTATCTTAGTTCCTGATAATAAAATTAAAGCTTCTTTAACTCCTACTGGTGATAGCGCACGAGTTAAAATTGATGGTGAATCGTTCACCATCAATAATGGTGAAACTGTTGATGTTAAAATTGAAAACAAAAACAAACTTGCTCCATACTTAACTGTTGGCTACCGTCCAAATATCAACCAAAACTGGGGTCTATTCGGCGAGCTAGGCGCAGCTTACATGGGTAAAATGAAAGCTGACGTTAAATCTAGTGCTGGTGATGTAGCGTTAGAAGAAGCCGCTAAGAAAGAAATCGAAGATGACAACATCTGGTACCCAATCGTTAAAGCTGGTGTAACTTACCGCTTCTAATAATTGCTTATCTTATGGCGATAAAAAAACGACCTCTCGGGGTCGTTTTTTTATGCTTGTTATTTATTAAAGCCTTTAATTTATTAACGTTATGAGACCGAACCCATATCATATACCACCGCCCAAGCATGTCTTGGATGATATAGGTATTGCCGGCTAGACTCGATAGAGTTGTTACTGGCGTGGTGAACACTTGCTAGAGACAAGGCGTTGGGCTGACGTGCCATATCTATTAAAGCTTGAGCTGGCAATAATAAGTCAACGCCTAAAGCGTGCATGAGATTTGCGGTTGTGGCACTGGCCGCCACTTGGTATTTGCCGTGAGCCTCTTTTAGCATCCATAATAGATTTAGCGCTTGCTGCTGCTCAGTGATCGGTAACTGCTGCAGCCAGCTTTGCTCATCGTGTGAAAAAAATCTTTGACTAATCTTGGTGGGTATGGGGTTTTGTTCGATATCTATGCCGATAGCCCCTACAGTACTTAGTGCACAAGCCACCGTATTTTGAGAATGAGAAAAGCTTACGGTATGGCCTAAAGGCTGCAGCCGATAAGGATAGCGTGACTCATCTAAGCTGAGCTTTGTATTTAAGGCGGTTTGAGGAGGGATAGCACCACGGTTATTTATGATATCTAAGTTGCAAGTAGCGGTAGTTTGCCTATCTATCTTGTTATTGACACATTCATTAGCAATAGGCAATTGGTTAAGTAGCTTATTAAACAGCTGACGCACCGCCTGTTTTTGTAGCGTATGTAAGGTGATCTTTTCAGAGGGCTTTGATAGATGGTTATAAGAGGCGCTTGAGAGTGTCGCATCAAAAAAAGAGCTGGCTATCCAGACACAGGCTTTTTTATCATCGACTGCGCAAGGCTGGCCTTGGGGATTAATGCCCCAAAATTGTGTGTCATATAAGGCTAAGCTCGGTTTGTCATAAAAGGTATTAGATGGCATTAATTTAAACTGTCTTATCTTATTTATAAAAAAGGTGGGATAGCGGATACGAAGTTCTGTAGCTGTCAATAAACATAAACCCAGCAAAAGCTGGGTTTATGTTTATTGACCACTGTAACGGCTAAGTGACTTGCTTAGTTGTTTATTTGGTTACTTAGTTATTTGGTCATTTATTTACTTACTTACTGGTTACCGGCTAGGCTGCTAACTGAATAAGTGACAGTGACTAGCGGGGTTCTTAGCTTAGTAAGACAGCTCAGCACGGCGGTTTTGGCTGTAAGAGGCTTCATCAGAGCCTGCAGCCACAGGACGATCTTCGCCGTAACTGATGGTTTCAACGCGTGCATCCATAATGCCTTTTGAAGCTAAGTAGCTTCTAACGGCTTGTGCACGGCGCTCACCCAAAGCGTGGTTGTATTCGCTACTGCCGCGCTCATCGGTATGGCCTGCGACCAATACTCTGGCATCTGGATGGCTTGATAAGAAAGCGACTTGCTCATCTAAGATATTGGCCGCTTCTGCATCAATGTCGTAGCTGTCAAAAGCAAAGCGTACGACGCTACGCAAGTTTTGAGCATCGGCTTGGACTTGTTCCGAGTTGGTGACCAGTGGCCCAGTTTGATAAGCAGCGTTACCAGGTACAGCCATAGGCGCTACCACGAACTCTGAAGTGTTAGACTTGCTGGCACAGCCGGTGGTAACCAATAGGGCGGCAGACACTAGGCTAATGGCTGAAATTTTAAGCGTTGAATACATATTTTTTCCTCAGATTACTCAAAATGGGGCACTAAACATAGCCTGCTATGATTTAAGGCCACTCATTGCGTTAGTTATTAAATCGTTGCACACCTAATTTTTAAATACTCATTTTTTCACATACTCATAGGTACTGGCAATGGCATCACTGCCGTTAAGTCATGATTTATGAGTGTTTGGTAGCTTGAATAAGCCTATATTTCGTTATTGCAAATATAGCACATTTCACAGAAGATGTTATTTTATGTAAGTAGTCTTACTGTAAAGTGATATTAGACAGATTAGAATAGTGACAAAGTTTAATAAAGATAACAAGCATTTTATAGCAGTGCGGGATGATTCGCTACGCAATTCTTCTCATTATCCGTATTAGGCCTGCTTTACCAGCGGTATTTGTCAAAGTTTTCTGGGTTGGCCCAGAATCTGGCATTTAGCCAATCCGGCTGGCGTTTGTAATCATACAAATTAAATTGCCAGCAGTGGCTATAACAGTCATCGGACTCAGTGATAGGCAGTAAGGTATAGCCTAAATCATTAAGGCTAAACTTATCAGTAACACCATCAGATTTATCCGGCCCACCACAGTGGCCGCTGACGGCCAAAAACAGCAAGCTTTGTTCAGCAAACAAATCTCTTAATCGAGTGGCGATGAGTTTTAGGGTATCGGTGTCTAGAGGGGTTAATGGCTGCAATGGCTGATTGTCAATTAAACTCCCCTCAATAAAACAGCCCAAATCATAGCGCTTATTAAAGTTAATTTGTATAAAGTCTTGGGGACTATGGGTGGTAATAGCCAAACCAAGCTTATCTTTAAATCCTGTCTCAAGTGCTTTAGCCACAGACTTGGTATGATCAGTGGTGCTGATTAATAAAAGCTCAAAACCAGCTGCGGGTTTGTTTGAGGCGTTATCACTATCGACGCTCTGCTGCTCAACTAAATGGGTAATGATTTGAGCGATATGCTGGGTCAAAGCTTCGAGCTGGGAAGTTGGGGCTGACATCATAAAAACTCTTTAAAACCTTTTAAAAACTTGGGGAGGGTGGCCGCAGTCTATTACAATAAGCTTGAAAATATGCTGAGTGTTACAATATAAGCCTTATGGCTATAAATGCAACGCTTAACTGTGGCTTGCTAAGTATTCAATGACCGATTACATCGCATTGAACAGTCAACAATCCCTGCCTCTTGATCATTGCAATTAAAAAAAAGAGAACCTTATGAGTAGTAGTGTCAACAAGATTTATCTCAAAGACTATACCCCGCCAAGCTTCGCTGTGGATTCTGTACACTTAAATATTAAGCTGTTTGAGGATCATGCCACTGTAGACAGTGTGCTGAATATGAGTCGCCAACACCAAGGTGATTTGGTTTTATTTGGTCAAAATATGAGCTTAACGGCCATTAGTATTAATGATCAGCCATTGCAGCCATCAGAGTATCAGTTAGATGATACCCAACTGGTGATTGCCAATGCGCCGGATACCGCTGTGGTTAAGATAAGCGTTCGTCATCAACCACAAAAAAACACCGAGCTTGAAGGCTTGTATATTGCCGGCGAGGGCGATGATGTGATGTTCGTGACTCAGTGTGAGCCTGAAGGATTTCGCAAAATTACTTATTACCCTGACCGCCCTGATGTGCTGTCGGTATTTACCACTCGATTGGAGGCGGACAAAAAGTTCCCCACCTTACTGGCTAACGGCGACTTAATTGAGTCAGGTGAGGTGGCAGAGGACAGCTCGCGTCACTATGCCGTTTGGCATGATACCAGCAAAAAGCCAAGCTATTTATTTGCCTGTGTGTTTGCTGACTTAGCAGTATTAGAAGACCGCTATACCACCATCGAAGACCGTGAAGTCAAGCTTGAGATTTATGCCAAAGCACATGATATCGATAAATGTCATGTGGCGATGCAGGCATTAAAAGACTCTATGCAGTGGGATGAAGAAAACTACGGCCGAGCGTATGATTTAGACCGCTATATGATTGTTGCGGTGAGTCAGTTCAATATGGGCGCGATGGAGAATAAAGGTCTAAACATCTTTAACACCTCTTGTGTGCTGTCGAGTCCTGAGACGACCACAGATGCGCGCAGTTTTAGCGTGAAATCGATTATTGCGCATGAGTATTTCCATAACTGGACCGGCAACCGAGTCACTTGCCGAGATTGGTTCCAATTGTGTTTAAAAGAGGGCTTGACCGTCTTTCGCGATCAGTCATTCTCAGCAGATCATCAGTCGCCAGCAGTGCAGCGTATCGATGATGTGTCTATGTTGCGTGCCCATCAGTTCAGTGAAGATGCAGGCCCACTGGCGCATCCGCCTCGTCCGAGCAGCTTTGTTGAGATTAATAATTTTTATACGTCAACTGTGTACGAAAAAGGCGCTGAAGTGGTGCGTATGTTGGCCAATACCTTAGGTGAAAAATACCGTCAGGGTACAGATACTTACTTTGAGCGTTATGATGGTCAAGCAGTGACTGTTGAGGACTGGCTATCGGCGTTAAGCGCACAAGGTAAATCGGTTGAGCACTTTATCGACTGGTACACCCAGCCCGGCACTCCTGAGGTGAGTGGCCATCAAAATTATCAATACGATGAGCAGACCCAACTGGGCAAGCTGACCGTTAGCCTCTCGCAGAAGACTCGTCAAGTAGAGGGGTACGACGCCCCAAAAGCTTTGCCGATTCCTATCAACGCTGCGGTGTTTGATAAACGCACGGGCGCCATCATTGCAGAGCGTCTCTTGATGCTCGATGAGGACAGCCAGCAGTTTGTGTTTGACAACCTAGCTACGGTGGATGGCACTGAGCCTGTCTTATCATTACTGCGTGACTTTAGTGCACCGGTACAAATGCGCTTTGAGCACAGTGACGAGGATTTGGCCTTCTTGTTGGCCCATGAAACCAATGGCTTTAACCAGTGGCAAAGTGCTCAGGCATTGGTCAATCAGATTTTATTGAATCAAAAAGACCCTGCGATTTATCTGGAGGCGGTGAAAAAGGCCTTTTTAAGCTTGGCTCAGACTGATGCCATGCTGGCGGCAAGAATTTTGGATATTCCTGCTGAGCGTGAGCTTGCCACCGCGGTCAATACCAACTATAAGCCTGAGCAAATGAAACAAAAATGGCAAGGCTTAAAGCAGCAATTGGCTGATATTCTGAAGGCGCAGTGGACACAGATTTATGAGCAGCTGCCTATTACGCAGTACCAAGATACGCCAGAGGCGCGTGGCCAACGGGCACTACGTAATGTGGTGCTGGATATGGCACTTACCGCAGGTATAGATGAGGCCCATGACTGGGCAAAAGCTCAGTATGATAATGCACGCTGTATGACCGAACGCTTGGGTGCCCTAAGTGCGATGGTCAATCACCAGCACCCTGATAAAGCTGAGATGTTAGCCGACTTTTATCAGCGTTTTAATCAAGAAGCCTTGGTGATGGACTTGTGGTTTAGCGTACAGGCCAGTGATGACAATGCCAGTGTGGCAGAAGTTGCCGCCTTGATTGAGCGTAAGGACTTTGACTGGGGTACGCCCAATAGAATTCGTGCTGTGGTAGGTAGCTTTGCCGCTCAGCCGACCAAGCTATGGACGCCGCAAGGGGTGCAGCTATATATCTCTGTCGTTAGAAAGCTTGATGAGACAAACCCAGTATTGGCTTCTCGTCTATTACAAGCTTTATCGCGTTGGTACACCCTCGCTGAGCCGATGCGTGAGCAAGCCAAGCAGCAGCTACAGCAGCTTAGCAGCCAGATCAAATCTAAGAATGTCACCGAAAGTTTGCAGACCTTACTTAAGGCCGGCTAGAGCAGCATCATACACGCTGTTATGTGTCATTTATCGTTATCTGCAAATAAAAACGCCTAACATCAAGTTAGGCGTTTTTTTTAATCTTAGTCTGCTGTTAGCGTGAAGGTAGGACCTCTTTAATGGTGTTACGCAGGTTGCGTAAAGAGGCAACCGTACTGTCCCAGTCCAAGCAGCCATCAGTGATAGACTTACCGTATTCAAGCTGACTTGGGTCGCTGGTGAGCTTTTGATTACCACCTTTTAAGTGACTTTCAATCATCAGGCCCATAATCGATTTATTACCATTTTTGATTTGCTCAGCCACGTTTTGGATAACCATGGGTTGTAAGTATGGGTCTTTACCTGAATTGGCATGGCTTGAGTCAATCATAATCTTGACCATAGCATTGCCTTTTTCAAGCTCGTTCTCAGCCTGTTCAACCGAGGACTGGTCATAGTTAGGTTTGCCATTACCGCCGCGCAGTACCACGTGCGCGTAAGGGTTACCTTTTGACTTAATGATACATACTT
Organism: Psychrobacter sp. YP14; assembly: GCF_003209315.1. Classification (NCBI taxonomy): domain Bacteria; kingdom Pseudomonadati; phylum Pseudomonadota; class Gammaproteobacteria; order Moraxellales; family Moraxellaceae; genus Psychrobacter; species Psychrobacter sp. YP14. The sequence continues at coordinate 1,081,043 of NZ_CP029789.1, forward strand.
GGCCATCGCTGGATAGGCCTAAGAAGTTGTGACCAGATTTTACAGCGTTCATGGCATTGACCGCGACTGTCATACCGCCATCGGTACCGTTTTTGAAACCCACAGGACATGATAAGCCTGAGCTCATTTCACGGTGAGTTTGACTCTCTGTGGTGCGCGCACCAATGGCCGACCAACTGATTAAGTCTTGCATATACTGCGGGGTGTTGGGGTCTAACGCTTCTGTGGCACAAGGTAGCCCTTTTTCATTTAAGTCTAATAACAGCTTGCGTGCCATACGCAGACCTTTTTCGATATCAAAGCTGTCATTCATGTCAGGGTCATTAATTAGGCCTTTCCAGCCCACAGTGGTGCGCGGTTTTTCAAAATAAACACGCATCACAATATAGATGCTGTCTTTTAACTCATCGGCCAGCTTCACCAGCTTATCTGCATACTCATGAGCCGCTTTGACATCATGAATAGAGCAGGGACCCACAACAACTAACAGGCGTTTGTCAGTACCATCAAGGATATTTTGGATGGTGGTACGGCCGGTAAGTACAGTGTTATAGGCGGCTTCTGATAAAGGATACTCAGCTTTAAGACTGGCGGGTGTAATTAGCGGGATAAACTGTTCAATATTCACGTCGTCAATGTCTGCTGTGTGGGTAGTCGATGTTGTGGTCATAATCGGTTTGCCTAGTTTAGAGTATTGTTAAAATAGTTGCTAAATTAATTATTGGTATAACGTTACAAGAATAACGGTTTGAATGTGAAATATGACTTAACAAATATAAATCAAAGGGCTTAATTGGAATAAATAAGTTTGCTCTAACGTCTTACTGTAGCACAAAGCTCAGATGGGCAGTAAGCTGTGGATATTTATCACAAATTAAGGCAACACCTATTTATCGTCTTAACTTTATTATGGGGGGTTAATTCAAGATTGACAAGTGCTAAGCGTGGCTAATTGCTTTATATGAGGAATAGGTAAGACAAAAATTTGTTATACTGGTGCCTATATTTACACAGGGGCGCTGCTGGGTTTGTCCCTGATTATTTCTAGGTCCATTTGATAAAAAAGTAGAGTTTGCCATGCTAGCAAGTGCTGCAAGTCAGCCCCTCTCAACATCCTCTTTTGACGCATCACTAAGTAAGCCTCTGGTGATTGGTATTGTGGCTGGTGAGGCTTCAGGAGACAGCTTGGGCGCAGATTTTATGGCGCAGATGAATAACCTATATGACAATGTAGTCTGGGTAGGTGTGGGCGGACCAAAAATGAAGGCGCAAGGTCTGCAGTCGCTTTTTCCATTAGAGCGCTTGGCGGTGATGGGCCTGGTGGAGGTGTTGTCACAGCTGCCTGATTTGCTCAAAGCGCGTAAAGAGTTGGTTCAGGCATTTGCTCACGCCAATATTGATTGGTTTATTGGTATTGATGCGCCAGATTTTAACCTACGTGTGGCCAAAAAGCTCAAGCCCAAAGGTATATTTTGTGTGCAATACGTCAGCCCCTCAATTTGGGCTTGGCGTGAGTCTCGTATTGAGTCCATCAAGCAAGCCACGCATTTGGTGCTGTGTCTATTTCCTTTTGAGCTTGAGGTATATCAGCGTCACAATCATCCGGCCATCTGTGTGGGTCATCCGCTGCTGCATAATCTGCCCAGAGAGCTGGTGGAGATTTCGACACTTGAGCAGCGCCGAGAGTTGGTGTGGAATAACTCTGAGCTGCACAGCTTTTTTGCTGAGCGTAAAGAGGACATCAGTCTTATGATTTGCCTGATGCCAGGCTCTCGGCGCTCTGAGATTAATGCCATTTTGCCGTTAATGTTAGATGCTGTGGCCCGCTTATTAATGGTCGATGAGCACTTATGCTTTGTGATACCGACCGTCGATAAAAACCATCAATATATCGTACAAGATTTAATCGATCGTCAAGATGAGTCGCTACGGGCAGCAGTGGCTGTGGCCTATGATGAAAGTCAGACTAAGGCTGATTTTAGTCAGTCTATCATGGCTATGTGCGACATGATTGTGCTGGCTTCTGGTACGGCTACCTTAGAGGCTATGCTGCTTAACCGTCCGATGGTGGTGGTGTATCAAATGAAAAAACTCACCTATGCCATTGCCAGTCGTTTGGTCAAGGTGCCTTATGTGTCCCTGCCCAATATTTTGGCCGGTGAGCAAATTGTGCCTGAGCTTATTCAGGATCAAGCGACAGGAGACAGTATTTGCCGTGCAGTAACCCGCCTGATGCGTACCAGAGTCTATGATGAGCAGCTTAATCGCTTAGCACAGACCACCGCTTGGCTGAAGCAACAAAGCAGTCAAACCCCAGTGTCGGCAGTCATCAACACCTGGCATGATTATCAAAATCAGCGGTTAAATGGTCAGCCATTATCGTAGCGGACAAAAAATTAATTCATAAAAAGATGTTGTGGTTATGATGGTAATTGAACAAAGTATTTATTCTTCCTCGCAAAGCACAGGTACGGCCCAAGCCAACTTAGAGCTGCCTTTATCATCACCGCTTCATTTAAGCGGGCGGATAAATACCAAGGCGTTATTTAGCCCAGACAATCAGAGTCAATCTGGTGGGTTTGAGTTTGAAATAGGGGTAGATGAGGTCGGTCGTGGCCCTTTATACGGTAGTGTGGTAGTGGCAGCAGCGATATTGCCAAAAGCTTGGTCTGGGGAGACGGAGGTAGGCTTACTACAAGACACACCGCTTGCGATATTGACCGATTCCAAAAAACTGACTGAGCGTAAGCGAGAAAAGCTATTTGAACCGGTAAAGCAGCACGCTTTGACTTATCTGATCGTAGAAGTGCCTGCTGGCGTCATTGATGAGATTAATATCCTGCAAGCCACTATACTAGGGATGCGCGTAGCTTGTGAGCAGCTGATGATTGAGATTACCAAAGTGTGGCGTGATGCATCTGAATTGCCGACTGCACCCTCAACGCCACTCGGGTTTAAATTGCTGATTGATGGCAATAAAGTACCTGATTTGGATGAGGCGCGATTGGCAACTCATGGTATTTGCTTAGCAGATATGACGGTCACACAGCCAGCAGGCATGGTCAAATTCTGCGCTGAAGCTTGGGTCAAAGGCGATGCACGACATAATGCCATTGCCGCGGCCAGTGTCTTAGCCAAAGTGTACCGAGACAGACAGCTCATTGCAGATGGGGCTCGATATCCAGGCTATGGCTTAGAGGGGCATAAAGGCTATCCTACGAAAGCGCATGTTGAAGCCATTGCTCGCTTAGGTGTATTGCCTGAGCACAGACGTAGCTTTAAGCCGGTACAACAGGCTATTGAGGGCACATTAGCGGACACACACTATAGCTGATACGCTTAAGGTAGAGCAGGTTTCGGTGCACCGCTGGTAACAATGAGTCAGCTACAGTTGTGGCTAATTTTGCTGTCGCTGCTGCGGCGGATGCTGGCGTAAATGCTGATGCAATATCTTACGTAAGGTGAGCACCGCCTCTGGGGTCTCTTGGATACTATGACCTCCGCTAATAATGGTCTCGCTGGCGGCCCCTTCTAAATGCGAGCTGCTATAAGGCACGATGCCATCAGAGGAAGCCGTGGATAGCGTCTGCGAGATATTGCTCTTTATATCCTCTAGTGCTTTGGCCTTGTCAGGATCTAAGGACGCTTTGTTGGCCTCCATTTCGTTGAGGTTCACACCGGCCTTAAGCGCTTGAGCCTCATCGTTATTTGATAAGGATGTGGTTGGCGTTGAGGCGATATTGAGCTTTAATAAGCCGTTATACAAGTCTGAGTCTCTATTGGCAATAATCGAATGATAAGTGATATTGTCGGCAATAGGTAAGTCAGCGGTGAGCTGCATAAATGAGGACTTATCACTTAACTGACTGGCCCCATTTTCAAAGTATAAGGCGCCTAAAGGATTGGCCGCCAATTCCCCTTCAGTAGCAATGCTGGCAAGGTTGCCACGAATGGTTTGAGCAAAACCAATAGGCAACTGAACCACACGGCGCAGTAGCTGAGTAAACCAGCGATCAGCGAAGTCAGTCCCTCTAAAGGGTGCAGAAATAAATACCGCCGTATCCACGCTTTTTAATTGGTGTAAATGTAGTCTGTTTTTAACCTTTGATTTATCGAATTGATCCTCTAATAGTTTGTTTAAACGCAGATTGTTTTGCTGGGTATTTAGCGTATTAAATTTTTCTTCCAGATTTTCATTAGAGACCAACATGCGGCCAATAACCCCGCCCATGCTGTGACCTATAAGCACACTATTATGGCTAGCAGGATGAACCCCTTCTGGGTCATTCATATGATAGGTAGTCTCAATCAGCTGTTGAATACGATAGCGATTCTCCAAGATAGGGATATTGGTGGGATAAAATATCTGCCATACTTGATAATTGTCGCGTAGCTTGGTGTCATTTGAGATATCGTTGGTGATACTGACCCAAGTTTCAGGGCTTGAGGCCAGACCATGCAACATGATAATTACCCGCTTATTGGGGTCATAAGGCTCTAACATGAACAGCTGCGGTAACGTTAGGGTTTGCTGTTTAGATAACAGGCTAAAGTAGCCAACGTTGTTTAGGCGGTTCTCTGATAGCCAGATACCGTAGCTTGCTGAGAAGTTGGCCGCCAGATAATACGGCTCCCCCAAGATATCCACACTTTTGACATGATGTGGGTTATACATCTTTATATCAAAATGTTGACTATTTAACACCTCATCTAAGGTATTGCCGGCGGGTAAAATCATACCGGTTAACAAAAGATTGCCGGTTAAATGGATGCGGTCTAATGGATCCTCAGAGTTTAAGGTTTTGTTATCAGACTTAATCAGATTGGTCACTGATGTGTTTAAGCGATCATCAAATAAAGTGACATAGCTAATCCCAAAGCCTTCGCGCTCACTGATGGTGTTTAGCCCCGAAAAGCTTAGGTCATGGCTGGCATACAATTTATCTATGCTTTTGTTATAGCGGGTGGTGTTTTGTAAATACTCAGGCTCATTAGGCAGATATAAGTCGATAGAGGTCTCTACTGAATTTAAGTCTTTACTGAGCTGTTTGGTTGAATCTGTCTGTTGTGTGCGCTTCAAATCCTGATTGTCAGTATCGGTATTAAGGTCTTGCTCAATGGGCGGGAAGGTGAAGTTTAAGACTTTAATTTGATCGCCATATTTAATGCCATTGGCATATTGAGCACCCGTATTCATAGACAATTTAGCATCATCAATTAGATCAGAGTTAATAAAAGACGTCATTTTAGCGATTTGCTGGCTGTGGTCTTTGTTGGAATACAGCTGTTTTATAAGGGCGTCTGAGGCCGCCTCATAGACATCTTGAGTTTGAATGTCTAAATTGGAGGGTAGGTTATTGGGTTTTACCGCCATGTTAGCAGTATTAGCGGCTTCAGGATTTAGCTGATTATAGAATAAATAGGCATAGCTGTACTTTATCGCGCTTAATAAGTTATTGCGATAGTCAGTATTGCACTGTCTTAAGTAGCTTATTCTTTGTTGTTCTTGCTCAGGGGTATTTGGTGCATTGGCATAATAAGTATCAATAGGTGGTCGTAAAATCTTCTCAACACAGTCCTCTAATGCCGAAATCTCTTTGGCTTTGGCCAGGTATAGCTCAGCATATAGCGCTAGGGCTTCTTTAGAGTCTTTGTTGAATAAGCCGGCATCAATCTTTTGTAGACACTCATCAAACTTTGGTAAGCATTCTCTAGCCGGCACACCTATAGATACCAAGACCGAAGCGCTCTTACTGCTTAAAGCATTTGTGGTGACCACATTACTGCGCTTTTTTACAATGGTCTGACTGGAGTTTTTTTTGTCAACAGATACGGTGCTACATCCTACTGCTGTCAATAGACCGGCGGTTAAGGCTAAGTTTAGAGTTAATCGTGCCACAATAAATTTTTTTTGCATAAAAAAAGCCATCAGCGGTAAGGGTGAGGATAAAAATTAAAAACAGATAAGGAGGATTAACAGTAAATGGCCAAAGCCAATCGGTTAACCATGTTGCAAAAAATTAGCTAAAAGATAAGTGCATAAAAAAAACACTTCTATCTTGTAGGCAGATAGGGTCTGAGTCAAGTACTGTTAATGACTGAGTTTAACTTATTATCAGGTGGGTAAAATGACAGCTAAAAATAAAGCCACATAACGTGGCTTTATTGCTTAATGATTAAAAAATTTAGTACCGCTTATTGCTTACCTGATAAGTCCCAGATGTAGTATTTGCCATCTTCAACAATCTGAATTTGTTTGGCAATGGTGGCATCATCAGGATGTTTTTGCTGCAGGGTCTTTAAACGAGAAAGTGCCGCAGGGCGGTTGTCATTTAATAAGTCAGCTTGCGCCAAGCTTTGCTCAGCTTCCTTGTAGCTTTGAGAAGCTGCTTTCATTAGGTATTTTTTACCCTCTTTAAAGCCGCCACCCTCTGATAGCATCATGCCATAAATAAAGTTGGCTTCAGCGCTCTCTGGCTGTCTGTCAATCGCTTTGGCAATAAAAGTACTGCCGCGCACTGCGTAGTCTGAGCCGAGATCTAGGTTACGACCCATACCATTTAATTTGGCCGCTCTTAGCAGTACTTCATAAGAGGCATCTTGGTCTTCGGCAAAAGGACGGATCCACTGCTCAAGCTCTTTTAGCTTCTCTTTGGCATAGTAGCGGTCTGAGTTGGTTTTAAATGTTGGCGGATAGTGACGTGCACTGGGGCTGATTTCTGCAATAAAATCATCTAGTAAACTGACATCTAATTGATCAGCTTGGTTGTTGCGTAACTTAGGAATAAGCACTGTAGGTACGTAGCTGACCGCAGAGACATTAACAGTTGGGGTAGGAATACCTGCTAAGCGAGTTTTGGTAATGTCAGTGGCACTTAGTAGGGGATCGTTTTGCAGTTCACTGGCACTATATTTGACACGATGTACTGTCTCTGAGCTCTGTTCGGCTGCTGCCGCGGCATCCATAGGTGTGGTATCGCCATTGGTATCCATAGTAGCGGCCGGGGTGTTGGTGGCGGCGTTGCTGCTAGAGGTAGGTAGTGCTTGACAGCCTGTTGCAGCCAGTCCAAGTAAAATCACACTCGAAAGAAGTTTTGTAGATACCTGCTTAGTCATTATTAGGTCCTTGTTTTTATGATAAAACTCAATGAAATGAAAGGGGTACAGCTTAATTAGGCTGCATAAAAGAGACGTTTAGCCCATAACCATAACAATTTTTTATGCGCCATTAAAGTGAGCAGATGTAACCGTAGTTAAAGCTTAGCGGCTTATAAATGATAGGCTAGATTTTTCATGCGGTTGGCCATCCAGCGCATGGAAATACGAACCGGCGCTGATAACGCCTTGCCGCCATGATTTAATGCCGCCTCACGGTGCTCAAGCTCTTCAATATTCATTTGGGCTAAAATCTCTTTGCTGCGGGTGTCTTGCTCCGGCAACTGATCAATATGGTCTTGCAGATGCTCACTGACCTGTGCTTCTGTTTCGGCCACGAAGCCTAGGCTAAACTCATCTGATATGATGCCGGCAATGGCGCCTAGGCCAAAAGACAGGCCATACCAAACGGGCGTAAAGACGCTGGGGTGACTGCCCAGCTCATCTAAGCGGGTCTCGCACCAGACCAAATGATCAATCTCTTCATCAGCGGAGTGCTGCATGGCTTGTTTGACCAAATCATCTTTTGCAGTAAAGGCTTGGCCATGGTATAGACCTTGGGCACATACTTCGCCGGTATGGTTGATGCGCATAAGTCCCGCCACATGGCGAGACTCAGTGATAGACAGTTGGGGCAGGGCATCAGAGCTAACAGGAAGCGGGCGGGCGGTTTGATTTGAGTGTGGAATAATGGCGCGCAGACTGCTGTCAAATCCCACAATAGCACGGTCGATAATACTCAAGTTTTTTGCCATAAAGCCCTCTGTATCCTGTTAGTTATCAATAAGATAGGCGGTGAATATCACCCCATCTATCTAGCTTATTTAAGCTCTACACTAGCGCCATTTTCGATGTTGGCATACACCTCTAATACGTCCCAGTTGGTCAGACGCACACAGCCTGCTGAAGCTTGGCGACTGATGCCTTCAGGTACGGGAGAACCGTGGATACCATAAGAGGGTTTTGATAACCCCATCCAGACCACGCCTACTGGGTTATTGGGTCCTGGCGGCAACATAAACACTTGTTTTTTATCACCATTTTTCACAGTTGATTTATACCAAGGCATTTTCACCTTGTTAACAATTTTAAAGGTACCAGTCGGTGAAGGGGTGCTGGTGCTGCCCACAGTGGTGGGATAAGTGGCGACCAATTGATTGCCATTATAGGCATAAAGGGTCTTGTCAGCTTTGTTGGCAATCACGCGGTTAATCTTAGCTTTTAACGGGTCACCCACGTTAATGACAGTAATGGTTTCACCTTCAACAAAGCGCTTGCCCTTGTTTAATTTTTCAAGATAACGTACGTCCATATGGAAGCGCTCACCAAGCATCTCTTTGATATCTTGGTAGTACAAACCTTTCATTTTTGATTTGGCTTCAGAGCCTGAAGGCGTTGGCGCTAAAGGTGTATTAGCGTCTTCCTTGGTCAAGGTGTATTGCACCAATACCGGCTGTTTTGGATTGATTTTTTTTGTCAACTCGTTCCAAGTGGCGGTATCCATTTTGCCTGTACTTGGCAGGCCGCGCATGGTCTGGAAGTTGGCCAATGCCTTCGTACTGTTCATACCCCAGCCACCATCGATCGGACCGGGTGAGGCATGGTTCCAGTCTAATAATGCTTGCATTTTGACCGACATCGCCGTGTTTTTGCGCATGTTAGGGGTCCATACCGCTTCGTTCACTGCCCGTGCATAATTAGATAGGTTCGTGGTTTTGTAGATTTTACCATCTTTATTTTCGATGCTCTTAATCGAGCTGTCATCTTTGTTCGGTGCAGCAAGCTCTACGGCTTCACCGTCACTTTCATCCTCTGAGACTTGTTCAGCGATTTCGCTGTTAACTTGTGCTTGTACTGCTTTATCTTCTGCGTCGTCGCTGTCTAGATCAGGGTCTGGCATTGCCGTACTTTGAGCATTCGCCATAGATTTGGCGGCAGCCGCTTTTTGGTTGCTCTCAGAGGTATTAATAAGCTGTTGTAGTTTGTCGACAGGCTTAGGCTGGGTTTGCACCGCCATCGCGCTGCTGCTTAGTGCCATTAACGCGGCAGTAACCGCAGTTACCAAAGATTTTGGCGCAAAAAACGTGCTGCGGGGAGTTGGTTTTAAAGACATAGTCATACAGGTATTCACAATTAATAAAGAGGTGCTGCTATTATGCGATGAAAAAGGGTAACTGGCAAATGTTTACCACAAATTCTAAAGTAACAGTAACAATTGTGCGAGTTAAGCGGACAGCTATAAGCTAATTGGGTGAACCCGTCTTAGATTATAGAGCAGCAGAGCCCCTTTTATCAGATTATCAGAGCAATGTTGGTTATAATAGAGCAAAATTGCTGGACAGGTATGCAAACAAAACTGAAATTTTTGAACGATTTCATATAGAATGTTTTATCAGTCCGATTTTTTCATTCAAATCTTTTAACTTAGCGCTTTAAGCTGATCGCTGAAAACTCAAAATAGCCCTTGACTAATGAAAATAGCCCTTGACTAATGAGAGTTGGAAACTGAGCAGTTTAACGACAAGCTACGTGGGTAATTAAATAACCGTGGGTAATCAAATAATTATGTCAATAGATAATACTCAGCAAGACAATGTACAGAGCCAGGCCTTGGATTTAAGCAACTTAGATGCCGAAGCTTTATTGGCCCAGATTCAAGGCGCAAACAGTGGTGATCTAGAAGAGGATACATTGGCGCTAGATGGTCAATTTGACACCTTAATCGCTGACTGTGATGAGGCAGTGATTGCGCTTTATACCATCCGTGACTTTATTCGTTTTTGTGTCACTCAGCTGCGTAACTATGATGTGGTTGTGGCCCAAGGTACCAATGATGTGTTTGCTGAAGCGGCGGCAATTGTATTGCACACTTTATCGTTAGATTGGTCTGCCGATGAGCAGATTTTAGATTGCCGTCTTACTGCCTCTGAAAAAGCGGAGGTATTGGCCTTGTTGCAATCTCGTATTATAAATCGTCAGCCGCTAAGCTACTTGGTCAACCTAGCTTATTTTTGTGACTTACCTTTTTATGTCGATGAGCGTGTGCTTATCCCAAGATCACCAATAGCTGAGCTGATTCGCCAGCAGTTTTATCCTTATTTTGAAACCAACGAAATGGCTCAGCCGCTTGGGGCTGATTCTACCCCTGACTTGCCGTCATTTTATCTGCATGGCTTAGAGAACAAGCAGCTGTATCAACCTGAGCGTATCTTAGATTTGTGTACCGGCTCTGGCTGTATTGCGATTGCGCTGGCTAGCCGCTTTAGAGATGCGCTAGTGGATGCCGCTGATATTGATAATTCAGCGCTTGAGGTAGCCGCAGTGAACGTTGAGCACCATGGTATGGAGCATCAGCTTAATCTTATTGAGTCTGACTTGTTTGAGAAGATTCCTGCCGAAAATCAGTATGAGCTTATCGTAACCAATCCCCCTTATGTCGATGCTGCCGCCATGGCTGAGCTGCCCCCTGAGTTCATCCACGAGCCTGAGCATGCGTTAGCGGCTGGTCAAGATGGGCTGGATTTGGTGCACAAAATATTAAATGAGGCAGCCGATTATCTGTCTCCTGAAGGCCTGTTAGTGTGTGAAGTGGGGGATAGTGATTGGGCGCTGCGCCAAGCCTACCCAGAGATTCAGTTTAACTGGTTGAGCTTTGCTCGCGGCGGTAGTGGTGTTTTTGCCATTGACCGTGAGGAATTAATCACTTATCGTCATCTGTTTGAGGCTCAAGTGGCTCAGCTAAATTCATAATTGATTTAAGCCACATAAACCGTTTAAATAGAGCTAATCGTTGAGTGTGAGCGCAAATTAAGCCAATAAACACCCCGATAATTGATACCATAACTGATACGATAAATAAGATTGAGCATGATATGGCAGGAAATAGTATTGGACAAGCATTTAAGGTAACCACGTGCGGTGAGTCACACGGGGCAGGACTGATGGCCATCGTTGATGGGGTACCGCCTGGATTGCCATTAACCAGTGAGGACTTGCAGTTAGACTTAGATCGCCGCAAACCCGGCACCTCTAAATTTGCCACCCAGCGCCGTGAGCCTGATGAAGTAGAGATTATCTCAGGTGTGTTTGAGGGTAAAACCACAGGCACCTCTATTGGTCTATTGATTCGCAATACCGACCAAAAATCAAAAGACTATAGCGATATCAAGGATACCTTCCGCCCCGGCCATGCCGATTATACTTATAGTATGAAATATGGCTTTCGTGACTATCGCGGCGGCGGTCGCTCCTCAGCACGTGAGACAGCGATGCGGGTAGCGGCAGGTGCCATTGCCAAGAAGTACCTAAAGCAGCGCTTAGGTATCGAAATTCATGGTCACGTGGTATTGATGGGCAATGAGGCGGCCGCTGTAACAGACCCGAATCAGATTGATTGGCAGTTTGTGAACAGTAACCCGTTTTTTTGTGCAGACCCTGACGCTCTGCCTCGCTTTGAGGCGTTGATTGAACGCCTGCGCAAAGAAGGCACCAGCTGCGGTGCGAAACTTGAAGTGATCGCTTCAGGCGTGCCTGTGGGTCTGGGTGAGCCGGTATTTGATCGCTTAGATGCCGATATTGCCCATGCCATGATGAGCATTAATGCGGTAAAAGGCGTGGAGATTGGTGATGGCATGCGTGTGGCTGAGCAGTTTGGTCATATTGCCCGCGATGAGTTAACGCCCGATGGCTTTACCGCCAATCATTCAGGCGGTATCTTAGGGGGCATCTCATCAGGCCAGGATATTAAAGTGAGTATTGCTTTAAAGCCCACATCCAGTATCACCACCCCAGGTAAGAGTATTGACCAGCAAGGTCAGCCAGTGGATATGCTTACCAAAGGTCGTCATGACCCCTGTGTTGGCGTAAGGGCCACGCCCATTGCTGAAGCGATGCTGGCCATTGTGCTGCTCGATCATTATTTGCGTCATCGAGGCCAAAATGCTGATGTCACCCAACCGGTGGCTCCTATTGCTTAAGCGCTACAGGTAATAGGTATCCGCAGCAGATAGGTGGGAGGTGATGGGCCAAAAACTTGGCCTTATCATCTCCTATTTTTTTGGCTCAGCCTTGAGTAAACAAAGCGCGGCTTATGTTCATGTGAAACTTGGTATGACCTTTGCTACATGATGGCAGGCGAGCTTTAGTAGCAGTTTGGTAATAAACATTGTAATACAAGCATAAAATGCCAATATATAAAGGGATAGGATATAAAAAATCAGAGGATATTATGATGAATAACACCCTGCAGGACGAGTTTGAAACCAGCGATCAACGGGCGGATGCGACGCAAATACAGTCTGCTAAGGTGAGTGATGAGCAAGTTATCAACTGGATTAAATCTCGCCGCAGTATTGGCAATTTAAGTATTCCTGCACCCACGAAGCGGCAGCTTGAGGCCGCCATTGAATGTGCCATGAGCGCCCCAGATCATAAGAAGCTACAGCCTTGGCGCTTTACCGTTACTCAAGGGCAGGCAAGACATGAGTTAGGCCGAGCCTTATTGGCAGCAGCACAGGCTAAAGCTTTGCGTGAGGGCAGTGAGCTTGATGAACGTAGCGCAGAGAAAACCTTAAAAATGCCGCTGCGGGCGCCCGTTATTATCACGGTAGTGACACGGATGAGATATCATGAAAAAGTGCCTGCCTTTGAGCAGCTATTAAGTAGTGGCGCCGCTGTACAAAATCTTATCTTGGCACTGCAAGCTCAAGGCTTTAGCACGGTTTGGCGTACGGGGCCTTTGGCCAATGAGCCTGCCGTAAAAAGCTACTTTAATGTGGGTGCAGAAGATTATATAACCGCCTTTGTCTATGTGGGCAGCAGCCACTGTGCCATGCCTGCCCGCGGTGACATTGATACCCAAGGCTTTGTGACTTATCAAAACGGATTATAACGGTAGCTTGGCTACTGCATAGATTTTTTATTGTTTATAACTTGATACTTTTATTATTTTAGCGAGAAAGCCATGTCAGATAATACCCAAAAACAACCAGATGCAGACGCCCAAGAGCATCAAAAATTGAAAAAGTCGGTAACGCCCGATGGCTCAGATAGCCATCAGAACGACCAGAACAACCAGCCAGACGCGGCTCAAGCCGAGCGCCAAAACGAGCAAACGGGTGCTGAAACCAAAGCTGAAAAGCCGGTCTTTAATGCTGGTTTATTAAGCAGCTTATTTGAAAAAGCCACTAAAGTGAGTAAGGCTAAGCGCACCACCCAAACCTTAGATCCTACTGTGGTAGAGGAGACGGTGATGCACAATATGGCCAAGCCTCAAGGCACTAAGTCGCCACATACGCTGCGCTTGGCCTTTTTGGGTGGTGGCAGCTTTGGTACCGCTATGTCAAACTTGGCGGCACGTAATGGCTGTGATTCAACGCTTTGGGTACGCAACAAACGCACGGTTAAGTCGCTACAAAAAAACCGTGTTAATAAAAAGTATTTACCCGGCTATATTTTGGATGAGCGCTTAAAGTATGAGCATGATTTAAAGGCGGCGGTACAAGACAAAGACATTATCTTCGTGGCGGTACCGAGCTCTGCTTTTAGAGAGACTTTAAGGAAGATTCGTCCTTATTTAAGTGGTCAGTCGGTGGTTTCGTTGACCAAGGGTATGGAGAAAGACACCTTTAGCTTAATGAGTGACATCATCAGCCAGGAGCTGCCGGAGGTGAATTTTGGGGTAATGTCAGGGCCTAACTTGGCGGTTGAGATTATGCAAAACATGCCTTCAGCCTCTGTGATAGCCAGTGACTCTGAGCCTTTGCGCCATGCTGTACAGTCAGCGCTGCACAGTGCGTTTTTTAGAGTATTCGCCTCAGATGATATTAAAGGGGTTGAGCTTGGCGGCGCATTAAAGAATATTTATGCCATCGCCATGGGTATGGCGGCCTCCTACAATGTAGGTGAGAACACCAAGGCCATGCTATTAACAAGAGGTCTGGCAGAGATGAGCCGCTTTGGGGTGGCATCCGGTGCCAATCCTCTGACTTTCTTGGGTCTAGCTGGGGTGGGCGACTTATACGCCACTTGTAGCTCGGAGCTAAGCCGCAACTATCGTATTGGTAACATGCTCGGCAATGGTATGAGCTTGGAGGCTGCCATTAAGAAGCTGGGTCAAACTGCTGAAGGGGTGAACACCATTCAGCAAGTGCATGAAAAAGCCACTAAGCTTGGGATTTATATGCCCATCACTCATGCGCTGTATGCGGTTATCTTTGAGGATCAAGCGGCATTAGGTGTGGCACTAAATCTTATGGAATCAGGATTTAGAAGTGATGTGGAGTTTGTGATGCCGCATGAGTACAGCAATGAGAGCTTAAATGCCCAAATGAATGCCACGTCAAAAAAATAAGGAGGCCTTATGCAGGTTATTTTCATGCGCCACGGTGAAGCGCAGAACTATAATGATAATGACGCCGAGCGGCAACTAACTCAACTTGGCCAACAACAAGCGGCCGAAACCGCACAGCATCTGTTAAGTCAGTATCAGCCAGATGCCTTTGTGGTCAGCCCCTATGTTAGAGCGCAGCAGACCTTAGAGGCGCTGCGTCAATTTGCACCTGAGATACCGGTCATCGTACAGCCCAACATTACTCCAGGCGATGACCCGCTACAGGCACTGCACAGCTTAATGGATGTCGATGGTGAGTGTGTGGTGGTGGTGTGTCATATGCCGATTGTGGCAAAGATGGCTGCACAGCTGACCGCAGATGAGCCTGAGCCATTTAGTCTTGCAGAAGCTCGAATATTTGAAACTGTATTTATTGCGCCAAACATGGGCCATGAGATAGGGCGTTATGTGCCTAAGCAGTATTAGCAGCTTTATGGCTTAGCTGATTTTTTGCTGGCTGAAAAAACAACTTTAAAAAGGGGGCAATAATGGACCCGAAGCATTCTGATAATAATAGTGGCAAACCCACATTAGATAAGCCAAATCTTGATAGGCCAGTCTTTGACTCAACTACTGAGTTTGGGCATTCAAACTTGGTGCGTCAACCCATAGGTGCGCCTGATATATTAAGCCATGAGCAGCAAGAGTCTTTGATTCGTTATAACCACATCACCTACTTATTATATGCGCTTAGCTTTTTTACAGCGGGCTTGATGTGGATAGTGCCTATTGTTATGAATTATGCCCGCCGCCAGCAGGCTGACGGAACTTGGCTTGCCACACATTTTGATTGGCAAATTAAGACCTTTTGGTACAGTATTATCTTAGGCATCCTAGGCATTATCATAGGTGTGATTGGCTTAGGCGGATTGGGGATAGGTGTGTTTGCCGATAGCTCAAATGTGGCCTTAGGCTCAACTGCTCTTACTGTGGTCGGCGGCATTATATTTTTGTTTTCAATCATTTGGCACATCTACCGTATTGTCAAAGGCTGGATAGCCTTAAGTGATAAGCGGCCTATTTAGTAAGTGGCCATAATAAACGTGCCAAATCTCACAGTGACATCAATCACTTAGCTGTATTTTAGCGGTTATTTTAGTGGTTATTTTAGTTGTGACTAATCGATGATTTGGCTTACGTATGCTGTTATAATCAATACCTCTTGAGTAGAACACAACTTATCTTGAGTAAACCCATAATTGATCGAATGTGCTTGATTGCCATCTTCTAAATTTACTTATTTCATAACAGGTTACCTAGCGTTATGTCCTACGCCTTACTACGCCCTTTCTTATTTAATTTAGATCCTGAACATGCTCATGAGCTTACGCTGCAACTGCTAGAAAAAGCGCACAAAGCTCGGGCGCTTGGTTTTATCTATTCTCAGCAGTCTTTGCCGACTGAATGTATGGGTTTGCAGTTTTCAAACCCTGTGGGATTGGCAGCCGGCTTAGATAAAAATGGTCAATATATTGATGCGTTGGCTGAGCTTGGTTTTGGCTTTATCGAAGTGGGTACTGTGACGCCAAGACCGCAGCAAGGTAATGAAAAACCGCGCTTATTTAGAATCAAAGAGGCCGATGCGATTATCAACCGTATGGGCTTTAATAATCTAGGGGTGGATCGCTTAATCCAGAACGTTCAGCGTGCAAAATACAAAGGCAATATCGGCATAAATATTGGAAAAAATGCAGTGACGCCGGTTGAAAATGCCGCCGATGACTACATATATTGCTTAGACCGCGTATATCCTCATGCCTCTTATATTACGGTCAATATCTCCTCTCCAAACACCAAAAATCTACGTGACTTGCAAAGTGGTGAGGCCTTAACTGAGCTGCTAGACAGCATAAAAAACCGTCATAGTCAGCTGGCAACAGAGTATGGGTTTTATGTGCCCATGGTGCTAAAAGTAGCACCAGACTTAACCCCTGAGCAGGTCGATTATATTGCCAACCAGCTTATTGAATTTGATATTGATGGCTTGATTGCTACCAATACTACGTTAAGTAGAACAGGGGTAGAGGACTTGCCGTTTGGTGATGAGGCAGGTGGACTCTCAGGTCGCCCTGTGGGTCATCTAAGTACCCAGATTATCGAACAGTTTTATGAGCGACTAGAGGGTAAGGTGCCTATTATTGGGGTTGGCGGTATTGATAGTGGAGATAAGGCGGTACGTAAGTTAAACGCTGGCGCTACCATGATACAGCTGTACAGCGGTATGATTTATCAAGGGCCAAAACTGGTGCAGCAGTGTGTCGAAGCCATTACCAGTCATCGTGATGCCATGATGCTTTAGTAAGCCATCAATTGATAAAACAACTAAAGTAGGCGTGGAGAGAGTATGGGGTTTTTAGACATTGTTATTGCCATTATGGTGCTGGCAGGGTTGTGGCGAGGCTTTAGCGCAGGTTTTATTCGTAGCGCCATCTCGCTGGTAGGCTGGTTTATTGCCCTATTAGCTGCAACGCGCTTGGCCGATGATGTGGCGCCTTATTTGGCCAATGTTGTCAGCTCCCCCGTATTACAGATGGGCGCAGGCTTTTTGGCCGTGGTACTTATCGTAATGCTGGTGATTCAGATACTCACCATGCTGGTGTCTGGTATTGTCAAAAGCCTAAAGCTTGGTTTTATTGACCAGCTGGCCGGCGGGGTACTGGGTGCTTTTAAAAACCTACTTGTGGTGCTGGTGATGCTTAGTGTATCAGCGCCGGTACTGGTCAATACGGCCATGTGGCAGTCCTCTGTGCTTGCTCCAGAGCTACTGCCTTATGCCCCTTTTGCCAAAGAATTTGCTACCAAAGTGTTGGGTGAGGCATGGCAACAAATTGATGTGCCTGACTCGAAAAGCAATGAGCCCTCTGCTGTTGATTCAAACTCAATGGAGCAGCAGTAAGCGGGTTGATAACCAAAAGCTGAGTGTTTTCAGCGATGAAGTGTAGTTTAGCCACCACTAAATGAATCTTTTAACCAGTAAAGACTATTTTAAAAGGATAGAGTATGTGTGGAGTTGTAGGTGTTGCAGCACATGAACCAGTCAACCAGATGTTGTATGACGCATTAACTGTACTTCAACACCGTGGGCAAGATGCCGCTGGTATCGTGACCATGAAAGATGGACGCTTTTTTCTGCGTAAAGACAATGGTATGGTGCGTGATGTGTTTATGACACGTCATATGTTGCGACTTGTGGGTGAGTTTGGTGTGGGTCATGTCAGATACCCAACAGCAGGCACTTCAAGTAGTGCAGAGGCGCAACCTTTTTATGTAAACTCTCCTTATGGCATTACACTTGCACATAATGGTAACTTGACCAATGCAGAAACCTTGGCAAAAGAGCTGTATCAAGATGACCTACGTCATCTAAATACCAACTCTGACTCAGAGGTATTATTAAACGTATTGGCGCATGAAATTCAGGCATTAGGCAAAACTCAGCCTACGCCCGATGACATTTTTGATGCGATCAGCTCAATGTATAAGCGTATCGAAGGCGCTTATGCTGTAGTGGCGCTAATTACTGGTCAAGGCCTGATTGCTTTTAGAGACCCTAATGGTATTCGTCCACTGATTTACGGCGAGCGTGAAGCTGCTGATGGCCGCATCGAATACATGGTAGCTTCAGAGTCAGTGGCTCTGACTGGATCAGGATTCAAAGTGGTTCGTGATATCAAGCCTGGTGAAGCCATCTTTATTGACCTTGATAATAAGATGCACACCCGTCAATGTACGGAGCAAAAAGAGTACACCCCTTGTATGTTTGAGTATGTATATTTTGCGCGTCCAGATTCTATTATGGACAACATCTCAGTATACAAAGCGCGTCTGCGTATGGGCGAGAAATTGGCTCAGAAGATTTTGGATGAGTGGGGCAATGAGCACGATATCGACGTGGTTATTCCTATCCCAGATACATCACGTACCTCAGCGATGGAGCTGGCGCTTAAGCTTAATGTGAAGTACCGCGAAGGCTTTATGAAAAACCGCTATATCGGCCGCACCTTTATTATGCCCGGTCAGCAGCAGCGCAAAAAATCGGTGCGCCAAAAGCTAAATGCAGTACCGCTTGAATTTAAAAATAAAAATGTCTTATTGGTCGATGACTCTATCGTACGTGGTACGACCTGTCATGAGATTATCCAAATGGCGCGTGATGCCGGCGCCAATAAGGTGTTTTTTGCCAGCGCCGCGCCACCGGTTAAATTCCCGAATGTCTATGGCATTGATATGCCAGTACGTCATGAGCTGATTGCATCAGGTCATACGGTAGAAGAGGTTCGTGACATTATCGGTGCTGACCGTTTGATTTTCCAAGACCTAGATGACTTGATTGAAGCGGTACAAGATACTAAGCACAGCAAGGTAGAAGGTTTTGATTGTGCGGTATTCGATGGTAAATACATCACAGGTACCATTACCCCTGAGTATTTAGACTACCTGCAAGAGCAGCGCAACGATCAGGCCAAAAGCAAGGCAGGGGGAGTGGAAGTCATTGCAGATACGCCAGTGGACATGACTGGGGTACAAGAAAACTAAGCGAGGCGTTTAAGATCATTATCATCTGATAATATAAAGCAGATTGATGTTGACTGAAAAATTGCCCGCCAAGCTCACCATTAGTTTGTTATGATAAAAGCACTGCATAATTTATGCGGTGCTTTTTTTATGCTCATAATAGACCACAGTTTCTTTGTTTGACCTTTAACTAATAACAAACTAAAAATAAAATAGGATGGTTATGTTTCAGATATCTTTAAATAAAATTGCGATTGGCTCGCTGCTGAGTATCACTCTGGTAGCCCAAGCCATGACGGTACAAGCTGCCAGTCAGGGCGTCAACCCCAGCCAAAACTCTCATCCACCCACACCCAAAGTGAATATCGTCAGCAAAACAGCGCCTATTTTTTATGGTTCACAAGGCGCTTATCCTTTTTCTAAGGCGGTTCGGGCAGGCGATACTTTGTATCTATCAGGCGAACTGGGTATGAAAGACAATAAACTGGTATCAGGTGGTATTAAAGCGCAGACCGCTCAGGCCTTAGACAATATCAATCAAACCCTGTTAAGCTACGGTTACCAAAGCTCGGACTTGGTCAAATGTATGGTGATGCTCACTGATATTAAAGATTTTGATGCGTTTAATGACGTGTATCAGAGCAAGCTAAGTAAACCATATCCGGTACGCTCAGCCTTTGCCGTTAAAGACTTGGCACTAGGTGCTAAAGTTGAAATAGAGTGCATGGCCGTTAAATAGCCAGCTTAGGTTGGGCTAGTATGGATCATAAAAAAGACGCCCTGATACAAGGCGTCTTTTGGTGTTCTGGCGTTGGACAATATAACCGCTGCGCAATAACACAGGGGCTAGTAATAGCCGAGTACTTTCCACCAGATTAGACCAGAGCCAATCCAAACCACTAAGTTCACCACACTCATGATAGCGCCGACTGTCCACCACTCTTTTAAGGTGGTATAGCCTGAGTTAAAGATTACCGGAGCGGTACCGGTAGCATAGTGGGTGAGCGTCATCATGATGTTACCCGCGGCTGCTAATATGAGTGCATACAGCATAGGGGGCGCGCCTAGGCTTAAGCCGACTGCATAAAAAGCGGCGAACATGGCGGTCACGTGTGCGGTAGTACTGGCAAAGAAATAGTGCATGTACAAATAGACCAAGGTCAAAATTGCCACAGCGCCGACCCAGCCCACACCTGTTAGAGCAATGGCTGATTCGATATTGGATGAAAACCAACTGATTAAACCTAGTTTATTGAGATAATCAGCCATCATGACCAGCGCGCCAAACCATACGATGGTGTCCCACGCCGATTTTTCTTTTAGCACATCCTCCCAAGTCAATACACCAGCCATAATCAGCACAGACAAGCCTAAAAATGCTGTGGCTGTGGCATCTACACTAAACTGATCACCGAAGATAAGCGCAGGAATATTGGCCCAAAGCAGTAGCATTAGGGCAAACACCGCCAGCATAATTTTTTCTTGACGGGTGACGGAGCCAAGCTTGGCTAGGTTTTCTCTTGCATAGTTTTTGGCGTCAGGAGTCTCTTTAATCTCTGGCGGATACACCAGATAAATCACCAGCGGCATAATCAAGATACACAGTAGCCCCGGCACAAACATCGCCAGTGCCCAAGTGGTCCAAGACAGATGAATGTCGCTGCCTGTTGCCTTGTTGACTAAGTCAACGACTAAAGGGTTGGGCGCTGTGGCAGTAATAAACATACCAGAGGTAATGGGGTTGGCATGATAATTGACCATCGCCAGATAACGCCCCATCTTATTTTGGGTACCCTCTTCAGGCGTGGAGTGAAAGCTTAGCGCGATAGAGCGCATAATAGGATGAATAATCCCGCCACCTCGGGCTGTGTTTGAGGGCGTAATAGGCGCAATCATCAGCTCCGCTGCCGCTAATGAATAACCAATACCTAAGGTCTTTTTGCCAAAGATAGAGATGAAGTAATAGGCAATTCTTGAGCCAAGCCCTGTTTTAATCAGGCCACGTGATATCATGACCGCGATACCGATGAGCCAAATTAAGGGGCTTGAGAAGCTTGATAAGGCATCTTGCATAGCCGCTTTAGGCGTCTCAGCTGTCACGCCGGTTAAGGCCACTAAGGTAATACCGATAATGGCCAAAGCACCAATGGGTAAAGCCTTACCGATGATAGCCACGATGGTTGCCACGAACAAGGCTAATAAATGCCAAGCATTGTCGGTGACACCTTCAGGGGTGGGAATCACAAACCAAATAATAAGTCCTACCGCTATTGCTATTAGAGTAGGCCAAAGCTTAAAGGGAAATTTTTCAGGAGCTTGTGACATAAATATTCCTAAGTTAGTTTTTATTATAAATTAATACATCTTGGTTGCGCCATAAGACAATAGCGGCCACCACAAAGCGAGAAGCTAATAACCAATAAACCCCAAACCAGATGACCAGCATGGCATGCTCAGACCCATAAAGTGCGTACACTATATAGGTTAAAGGAAAGAAGATAGCCGACACGATAATGGCCACTTGACGGATTTTTGATCCTGCAGTTAAGCCAAACATGATGCCATCTAGCCAATAAGCACCAGCGCCCATTAATGGCAGTAACGTGGCCACATAACGATACTCTATGGCCAAGTCATATACCGCTGTCAAGTCGGTCATTAGGCTTAAAAAATAAGGCAAAACAAACGCCCAAATGATGCTTAACGATAAGGCCAATAGAAATGTAATGACACCAGTACGCTTGAGTGCAGTGATAAACTGATCACGACCCTTACGCGCCGCCGCCTGTCCTGATAAGCTCTCAGCTGCCACAGCAACCCCATCTAACGCAAAAGCGGAGATACTAAGTACTTGTAGCAGCAGTGCATTAGTGGCCATCACCAAGTCGCCTTGCTGAGCCGATAGACGAGTGATCCAAGCAAAACTTAAGGTAAGCAAAATGGTGCGGATAAAAATGTCTTTGTTCAAAGAAAACAAGCTGAGCATTTTATCAGCGGCATAAATTTGTTTGAGCCTAAGCGTTAAGTCTTGGGGCGGGGGTGACGCCAAAGCTTTGTGGGGCGAGGCAGCGGTACTTATGCTTGCCAAGCTTTTTTTGGCCAAAATAAGGGCGGTGACACAGCCGGATGCATAGCCGATGACTGTGCCCAAAGCCACGCCTTCAAGACCCATATCAAACAGATACACAAAGCTTAAAGTGAGCACAATATTAATGATAGAAATAAGCAGCTGCACCATCATCATTTGATTGGTTCGGCCTTGTCCGGCAAACCAACCAATAAAAGCGTAGTTCATCAGCTCAAACACAAGGCCATAGTAGCGTACGCTTAAGTAGGTATGAGCAGCTGCACTGCTGTTTGGCTGTGCACCGAGTAAGTCAAGGCCCAGACTCAAGATATAGGGTCGACATACCCACAGTAGCGCCGCCAATATCAGCGCAAGACCCAAGGAGCGGTACAAGATATCAGCCAGCTCATTGGGCGTAGCTAATCCGCTGGCTTGTCGACCCAAAGCTTGAGCGGCAAGACCAGATGACGCATATTGCAAAAAATTAAAGCTGACTAAGATAAGTAGCCACAGCTGTGAGGCAATGCCTAAGCCGGCCAAATTATAAGAGCTTGGAAAATGGCCTACCACACCCACATCAATAGCGCCTTGTAGTGGCATTGCAAGATTAGCAATCAGTACAGGGGCGGCAATAGCAATGATATGACGATAACTAAGATTGAGGGGAGCGGCTGAGTCTTGAGTCATAAAAACCTTAACTTTTTAATCAAATATGAAAGCAAATACAACATGGCCGGTCACAAAACATAAAAGCACCCTAAGGTGCTTTTATGGCTTGCGGCATATCAATTGCTGCATAAAAAATGTTAGGTGGGGCTAGTATCTCTTGGCAAAGATATTAACTCAAGAAGCAAGCTGTAACTTTAGTTAGCAAAGCTTCTTGAGTGATCTCCACAGACTTTATCTTAGTCTTCAAAAGCCTTAGGGTCGTTGAAGCTGACCACTTCTTCTTGGAATTCAGGCTTAACTTTTACGACGAAGTCATCACGCGATAAGCCTAAGGCTAACGGGATTGAGCTTGAGATGTACGTAGAAGAATAAGTACCTGCAATCAGACCGATGAAGAAGGCGAAGGAGAACCAGTATAGGCCGGCACCACCTAAGAACAGCATCGCCAATACCACAACCAATACCGTAGATACGGTCATAATAGTACGGCGTAAGGTCTCTGTGAGCGATAAATCAATGATTTGCCTTGGGCTGGCATCACGCACCCGTCTGAAGTTCTCACGGATACGGTCAAACACAACAATGGTATCGTTCAATGAGTAACCGATTAACGCCAAGATGGCGGCTAATACAGTCAAGTCAAATGGAAACTGAAATAACGCAAACACCCCTAAAGTAACAATGGCATCATGCACTAGGGCCAATAAAGCGCCCACAGCCAACTTGAACTGGAAGCGAACCGCAACGTACAGCATCATCATGACCAACGCTGTGACGATGGCAATGAGTGAGCTAAGATATACCTCGCTGCCCACCTGACTACCAATGATGTTTAAATTGCTAATTTCAGCATTGTTACCTGGTAAATCCAATGCTTTACCTAAGCTTTCATTAAGGCCAGCCACGTTATCTGACTGAGGGGGTAGACGTACCAAAAGCTCAGTAGTACCACCAAGATACTGTACGACAGCATCATCAAATCCAGATTTCTCTAGAGACTGAATGACCTCAGTCTGCTCTACTGGATTTTCATATTTGACATCTGCTGAGACACCACCGGTGAAGTCTAGCCCTAAATTCAAACCATTAATGAGCAGCGCACCGATACTGATCAAAACCATCAGAATTGAAAAAATAGCCATCGGCTTTTCAAGCTTCATGAAGGGGATGATGCGCTTAGAACCTACCGCTTTAATGCCCCCTTCGGCTAAAGCGGCTTCATCTTCATAGACGTCTGCATCAAAGCCATTGCTGGCTGCTAAATCTTGAGAGGTGGTTAAGTCTGTAGACTCTGACACCGCACTGCGATTTGAGCTGTTATTTTTACCATCACGGCGAGGGCCACGTCTGCGGCGACGACCGCCTTCAATATAGTCAGGATGTGAGCCGCCTGGCGTGTTGTTCGGTTGGTCGTTTTGATTGTTATTAGACATTATTCTCTCCTAGCCTATGCTCAATTTATCGACAGATTTACGGTTGCCATAAATCAGGTGAACCAAAGCACGTGTCACGATGATGGCTGTGAATAGCGAGCTTAAAATACCAATCGCTAGGGTAATTGCGAACCCTTTGATTGGACCAGAACCAATTGAGAATAAGATAATAGCGACCAATAACGTGGTGATGTTACCATCAAAAATACTGCTAAAGGCGCGGTCAAAACCGGCAACAATAGCAGATTTTGGCCTTACGCCCTCGGCAATCTCTTCGCGTATACGCTCAAAGATAAGCACGTTGGCATCCACCGCCATACCAATGGTCAATACGATACCAGCAATACCAGGTAGGGTTAAAGACGCCCCTAAGATAGACAATACCGCAATCATAATAATAAGGTTAAAGGCCAAAGCAATATTGGCAATCACCCCAAACAGACGATAGAACAAGATCATAAATAAGAAGACCAGTAAGTAACCAATCTTAGTTGAGAACAAGCCATCATCGATGTTTTGTTGACCCAGTGACGGACCAATGGTGCGCTCTTCTACGAAGTACATTGGCGCAGCCAGAGCACCAGAGCGAAGCAATAATGCCAGCTCAGCGGCCTCAGCATTACTGTTTAAGCCAGTAATACGGAATGAGGAGCCCAGCACCGCTTGAATATTAGCTTGGCTAATGATTTTGGTCTCAGCGTAGGGGGTACGCGTCTCAATGGTCTCGCCAGTGTTTGGGTCTTTGCTATAGGCGATTTTTTGTTTGTTTTCAATAAACAGTACAGCCATCTGCTTGCCAACAGCGCTCTTAGTGGCATTTTGCATCAGCTTACCACCAGCGGTATCTAGGGTAATATTTACCTCAGGTGCCCCATTTTCATCTAGACCAGAGGTGGCGCCTTGGACTTTTTCACCCGTTAAGATGGGCTGACGGTTTAGCAAAGATGGTGGGCCATCAAGTGTCATGTAAGGAAAGGCTTCGGTGCCTGCAGGAGGAATGCCACCTGCATAAGTGGTGTTCTCATCAGCAACTAAGCGAAACTCTAAGTTTGCGGTACGACCTAACACACGCTTGGCTTCAGCGGTGTCTTGGACACCTGGCAATTCAACCACAATACGGTTGCTACCTTGCGACTGAACCAACGCTTCTGATACCCCAAGCTCAGCGATACGGTTACGTAGTGTGGTTAAGTTTTGACCCACTGCGTATTCATTAATCTCTTTTAAAGTTGCCTCATTATAATTCAGGCGCAGCGCAGGACCTTGATCATCCATCAATGCCTGCATGTCAAACTGGGCACCATGGTCACGCTGGATAATGCGCTGTGCTTTGTCACGCAGATCAACATCTTTAAAATGCAGTACTAAGCCTTGCTCCACCACGTTAATACCTTTGGCGGCCACACGCTCAGCACGTAAGCTGCTGCGCACATCATTACTAGTGGTTTTTAGACGCTGCTCTAAGGCTTTGTTCATATCGACTTCAAGAACAAAGCGCACACCACCACGTAAGTCTAGCCCAAGCTTTAATGGCTTGGCACCGATACTGCGCAGCCATTCTGGGGTAGTTTGAGCCAGGTTTAAAGCCACAACATAGTCATTACCAAGTTGTTGGCGCAGTACTTCTTGAGCTTTTCGTTGCTCTGCCCCGTTTTCTACACGTAACAAAGCACTGTTACCTGAGAAAGTGGGATCATGATAGGCGATACCCGCTTCATCAAGCAGTTGAGTGGATTGGGTTAGCACCTCTTCAGTCAGCTCGGTACCTGCTGAGGCACTGGTTACTTGAACCGCAGGTTCGTCAGGATATAAATTCGGCAGAGCATAAAGCCCAGCGATGACGAGCACGGTGACGATTAAGAAATATTTCCAGGCAGGGTAATGCATAGTAGCTTCTTCACTTGAGGGAAGGGAAACAGTAGAGTGCTATAGGCAGTCTTTAACAGATAAGATACGTATAAAACGAGGTGATAAGCGCTATTGTTAAAGCAATCAAATTGGGCTTATAACACTGAACTATAGTTATCGCGAGTGACGCACTCTAATTCATTTAACTAAAACATATAATCCAAAAACCACTCCCATTTTGCCGTTAAACCAGTGATGGTTTAGGGGCATGGGGTTGGTTTTTGGATTAATTAACGGTCATAATAAACTGTTATTGCAAGCCATCAATTGTGCCATTTGGCAAAACTGAGATGACAGAAGCACGTTGTATCATTACGTCGTTTCTATTGTTTAGGCTAACTACCGCGTAATCGCCTTCAATAGATTTGATTTTGCCCATTAAGCCGCCGGCGAAGATAACTTCGTTGCCAACAGCCAACGAGTCCACCATATTGCGGTGCTCTTTGGCGCGTTTTGACTGAGGTCTGATCACCAAAAAGTAAAAAATTGCGAAAATGGCTAATGGGAAAATCCATTGCATAATCATAGCAGGGCCACCGGCCGCTTCTGGAGCCGCGTGGGCCGCTTGAATAAATAAACTCATCTTACTTCCTTAAAATTCAATAAATAACAGGGATTAGCTGTCGGCGGCAAGGCCTACGTTAAGGCAGGTCACCGACCTAAGATTGCGCATAATCTGACAGGCAATTTATGCCGCCCTTCCTGTTATTGGTATATAGGGCTATAGTTGTCATAATTTAACACGCATAGTACCAAAAAAATGGCCTATTGATAACTATTACTTGTAATACAGCACGTTAATCCGTGTGATTCGGTCATTTTTCACAAAAAAACAGATTATGGCATAAAATGAATGCTAGCGGCATGCGCTTATAAAGCGTTATAATCGCATTTATTAGCGTATTTAATAAGTCAATGTCTATAATAAATGCGCCCTATTTTACTTTTTTTCTAAATTTGATTATTTTGAGGTCACTATGCGTTTTGTCTTAATTGTTTTATTATTTTTGATTTTTGGCTATTCTTTGGGTCTGGTATTGGTCAACGGTAGCGAAGTGGCAGTAAATTTACTGTTTACTCAAGCGCCAGCCATGAACTTAGGTCTGTTATTAATTTTGTGTCTGTTCTTAGGTGTCGTGATCGGCATGCTATTGGCTTTATTGCTGTTTAAAGTACTACAAAACAAGTGGGAAATTGGCCGTTTGAATAAAGAGAACAAGCGCTTACAAGAAGAGCTGGCTCAGTCAACCATCGAGATAGAGCGTCTATCAACCGTTAAGACTGCCGATCAGACCATCTATGTTGACTCACAAGCGGGCGTAGATCCCGTGGATACGACCGTTATTAGATAAGATAAGATGTTATAGCGATTAAAAAACGACCTCAGGGTCGTTTTTTTTGGCCGAGTGTTTGAGTGACGGGTCATAACAATCGATTAACATGAAAACTAAGTGGTCAACTGTGGATTAATTTAGCGCTTTGCAGGCGCATCCTATATACTATTTATTTGCTCAAGCTTATCTGCTAAAGCGATTTAATCAGCTCATTTTATTATTTATGATACATGCTTAGGAGGCAATGTGACCCAACTTCAGCAGTCCAAGTCAATTCTGCAAAACAAACCACAATTAACCCGGCCCAATTCGCCTATTATTGTGGCGTTAGATAAAGCCTCTTTGAATGAAGCCTTGGCTTTGGCCGATCAGCTGGATCCTAAGTATTGCCGCGTAAAAGTGGGTAAAGAGCTGTTTACACGCTGTGGACCTCAAATTATCGATGAGTTACATCAACGAGGCTTTGAGGTGTTTTTGGATCTAAAATTCCATGACATTCCCAATACCACAGCACAAGCGGTATTGGCAGCAGCAGATATGGGGGTATGGATGGTCAATGTACATGCCAGTGCTGGTCTTGAAGCGATGCAGACGGCCAAAGAGCGCTTGGTAAACGGCGGCCATGAGACGTTATTGATTGCAGTGACAGTATTGACCTCTATGACTGAGGTGGGGCTGCGTCAGCTGGGGATCGATGTGCCGGTCAATGAGCAAGTTGAGCGTTTGGCGCTGCTGACTAAAGAGGCGGGACTTGATGGGGTAGTGTGCTCCGCTCAAGAGGCCAGTCGTCTCAAACAGCTTTGTGGGATGGATTTTCAATTGGTGACCCCAGGCATCCGTACCCTTGAGGATGCAGCCGATGACCAAAAACGTATTTGTACCCCAGAGCAGGCTATGAAAAACGGCTCAGATTATCTGGTTATAGGCCGCTCTATCACCCACGCTGATAATCCCACCCAAAAGATGTCACAAATTCTTGATACGTTATGAAACTACAACTATTAAGTGATCTTCATATCGACAGTTATGCCAAACGGGATAAGCCGCTGGGCCATATCCCAAAGACAGCGGCCGATATTATCTTGGTAGCCGGAGATACCGCCAACAGTGATAAGGGGATGGCTTGGCTACAGCAGCAAGCCATGCTCAATGAAACGCCTGTGGTGACCATTGCCGGAAATCATGAATATTTCTCAGAAGACATTTTGTGCTTCGATCAGCAGCTGGCTCAGTGGGATACTTTTGACAGTAACCGCATGAGTGGGCTAAGAGTACTACAGTGTGATCAGATTGATATCCAAGATGTGCGTATCTTAGGCTGTACTTTGTGGACCGACTATCAGTTTGGTGCCACCGAAGAGACGCGAGAGGTCGTCATGTCATTTATGCGAGACTACCGACAAATTTACGCAGGCGAACAGTTATTCTCGCCTGAGATTTCGGTGCAGATTCATGCTCAGCACCGAGCTTGGCTCAAGCAGGCTTTAATAGAGGCACACAGTGAGCACAAGAAGGTAGTGGTCATGACCCATCACAGTGTCACCCCCAGATCGGTATCACAGCGGTACGCAGGTATGCCAAGCAATGCTGCATTTGTCAGTGATTTAAGTGCTTGGATGCACAAGCCCTGGGCTCCCAAGCTATGGCTACATGGTCATACGCATGAGGCTTTTGACTATATAGAAGGCAATACTCGAGTGATTGTGAATCCCCGTGCTTATCCTGGTGAGGTGAGTAGTACTCAATTAGAGTTTGACTGGTCAAAAATGGTGGAGGTTTGATACGGCGAAATTATGACAAATAATTCAACAGATAAAATCACAAGCCATGACGTTCGTTTGGATAACAAGTCCATACAGCCGGAGTTTGGTTCTGCCAAGCTTAACACAGGCGATTTAACACTCACTGCCAATACCCCCAGTCTACATAAGACAGCGCCGGCGCCTGCGCATCTGCCACCGAGTATGATGCATTCGGTTAAGCATTTGCCGCATAATAATGAGCGGCTGATTTTATTCACCCGTCATTCTTTAAGAGAGCGCTCAAATGGTCAGGGCTTTGCCAGCTATGACTTACCGTTAACCCCACAAGGCCGAGTGTTGGCCAAGTCATGGGGGCGCTGGCTGGCAGAGTCTTTACCGTACTCTTTAGATACGCATAGTATTGCCAGTCCCATTTGGCGCTGTGTAGATACTGCCAAATTGATGCAAGAGGGGGCGGGGGTGAGTCAGCCCATTGCTCATGAGCCGCTATTGGTCGAGCCTGGTAGTTTGGTGGTTGATGCTAAGCTTGCCAATGCGGTGTTTAAAGAGATTGGTGCTTTAGAGTTTATCAATGCTTTTTTACAAAATAGCTTGCCAAGTACTAAGCCTGCCAATAAAGGGGCTTTAGATTTATTATCTGTACTGTATCAATCGCAGCCGCAGCCGGGACATTTGTCACTGGCGGTCAGTCATGATACTTTGCTCGCGGCATTTTTGGGGGTTATGACCCAAAGCACAGGTATTACTTGGGATGATTGGCCTAAGATGATGGAGGGGATGTTCTTGTGGTTTGATGATAAGCCGTTTGAGCAGGCGACTGCCAACTTTATTTGGCGTGGTGAGAGATTTGAAGTACCCACACAGCGTTTAATATTGCCTTAGTCTGCCAGTCATTTAAAGATTTATGGCTAAATTTGAAGTCTGTATCTGACAAAAAAAGCCCCTAACTTCATAAAAAGTTAGGGGCTCTTTTTTGGGTTATATCAAATCAATTAAGCTTTAAGTGCTTTGATTGCTTTGTTATAACGGCTCTTATGACGAGCAGCTTTGTTCTTATGGATAACACCTTTATCAGCCATACGATCAATAACAGGTACTGCTTTGTTATAAGCGGCAGTAGCGGCATCATAGTCACCAGCTAAGATAGCGGCATCTACTTTTTTGATGTAAGTACGGATCATTGAACGCTGTGATGCAGCGTGCTGACGACGAGTGTTGTTTTGACGAACGCGTTTACGAGCTTGTGCTGAGTTAGCCACGGATGTCTCCTTGGTAGAGTTTAATTACTAAAATTAGGACTCAGTAATAATTACTGATGAATATAAAAATCAATAGTTTATAGCAAAAACTAATTGACGCAAAATTCTATTTGTAAAATAACACAAAACTTATCAATTAATGCCATTAAGCAAGCTTAGGGCAGGGCAATGGTAAGCTTTCCTATTTTAGCCATCATGGATCTGAGACTATCCATTGACTAGCAAATAGTTGTTGACACAAAATAGCTGGTTATCAGAGCAGCCCATCTAATAACATGATATTTAAGTCTAAAGGGTTGTGAGTAATCACTTATCTTAGCTTAAATCTAAGCGGCCGTTGTGTCATTTACACCAAATTGGAATATTATATTTGTGTGTAAATTAAAGCCGCCAATTTTAACAAATTTGGCAGCTTAATACAATATAAACTCAAGAAATGAGCGGCTTTTGGGGCATATTAATAGCACCAAAGGCCTATAGCGAGATTATTATTTTTCTAACTGCTTAGGATCGGCTTTAACCACTCTGGTTTTGGCAATCCTATCGTGAATACTGCGGCGCTCTTTATTTATAGTCATCACCACAAAATCAGCCAATAAAATCATAGGGCCTACCATGGGTAGAATATACAGTGCTGACGTAATGACGCTGCGCATTAAAATAACCTGAGTCACTGAAGCCAGTTTTTTTGACTGCTCATCAACAATACGAATACCATTCACCAATTTACCAATGGTCTGCCCACGTCTTAGTAATAAGATCAGCTGAATGGCAAACAGCGCCAAAAACATAATCGAGGTCATTGAGCTTAAATGCTCAGGAACCGATTGCGCCAATTGGGTCATTTTTTCCATGTCGCCATTGGTGGCGGTAATTTTTGCAAAATCATAATTTAAGCCTGACAAAAAGGGTAAGTAGCAGGCCAAAAATAATAAAGCATCGAGCAGTACCGCAAAAACTCGGCTGCTAATGCTGGCCAGCTGTGTGGGCGCGGCCATGCTGGCGGTCTGTTTTTTTAGACTAACTGGTTTATTGATATTAAAAGGCTTATTGCCTGAGGGCGATGTAGTCGAATGAGACTCTTTTTTGCCATAAAGCTCAGCCACAGACACTCGCTTTGGCGGTACTGAGCTTATGCTGCCATTTGGGTTGTAGTGATTTTTGCCTTGGGTCATTTCACCAACTTGCTGCCACTGTTCCATACCGGCATGCCACATCAGATCACTTAAGTCTACCTGACCGGTGGCAAGCATATTATTGAGCTCTGTGAGCGTGTAAGGACCCGCCTGAACTTGGTTTCTTGCTAGATAAATCTGCATTGATATAACAACCTTTTGTAAAATCAAAACCACTACTTAAGACAAAATTCATTAAAACAGTTAAATTAAAGTGTTTAAGCTATTTTTATCCCTATAGTTTTTATAGTTGGGTGTAGCGCGGTGGCTTTCAATCTTATTTATTATATTAAATGAAAAAGACCACAATAATCAATAAAACTTGATAATTGTGGTCGCCGGATTAGAGGCTAAAGATTAACCTCTAAGCTGTCTGCTTTTCAGCGCTGTGCCTAATTAGCCATTTTGTTTGGCATTGGCATCATCGGCTAAGAACATCCAAGTGTCTAGGACTGAGTCTGGGTTTAATGATACAGAGTTGATACCTTGCTCCATTAACCAGTAAGCTAGATCTGGGTGATCTGATGGGCCTTGACCACAGATACCGACATATTTACCTTGCTTACGGCATTCTGCAATGGCCATTGACAGTAGTTTTTTCACCGCAGCATCACGCTCATCAAATAGATGAGAGACGATACCTGAGTCACGGTCTAGACCTAAGGTTAACTGAGTTAAGTCGTTAGAGCCGATTGAGAAGCCATCGAAATGCTCTAAGAATTCTTCAGCCAATAGGGCGTTGGTAGGTAGCTCACACATCATGATAAGCTCTAGGCCATTTTCACCACGTTTTAGACCGTTGGCGGCTAAGATTTCAACCACTTGACGCGCCTCATCAGTAGTACGTACGAATGGGATCATGATTTTAACGTTGGTTAAACCCATCTCATCACGCACACGCTTTAATGCACGGCATTCAAGATCGAAGCAGTCACGGAAGTTCTCAGACACATAGCGGCTAGCACCACGGAAACCAAGCATTGGGTTTTCTTCTGATGGCTCATACAGCTTACCACCGATTAAGTTGGCATATTCGTTTGACTTGAAGTCAGACATACGAACGATAACAGGCTGGTTTCTAAAGGCCACGGCTAGCGTTGAGATACCCTCAACCAATTTGTCTACATAGAAATCTACAGGAGAGGCATAGCCTGAGATGCGCTCTTTAATGGCTTGCGACACTTCACGTGGTAGCGTGTTCATGTTCAATAGCGCTTTTGGATGCACACCAATCATACGGTTGATGATGAACTCTAGACGCGCTAGGCCCACACCTGCGTTTGGAATTTGAGCAAATGAGAAGGCACGGTCAGGGTTACCCACGTTCATCATAATCTTAAATGGAAGCTCTGGCATAGAGTCGATAGAGCTGCTCTTCACCTCAAAGTCTAATAGACCTTCATAGATAAATCCGGTGTCACCCTCAGCACACGACGCAGTCACTTCTTGGCCATCGGTCAATACTTCAGTGGCATTACCACAGCCAACGATAGCAGGTACACCTAATTCACGAGCAATGATCGCTGCGTGACACGTACGACCACCACGGTTGGTGATGATGGCAGAAGCACGCTTCATAACAGGTTCCCAATCTGGATCTGTCATGTCAGATACCAGTACGTCACCGACTTGTACTTTGTCCATTTCATGGATGCTGTTTACCACACGTACTTTACCTGAGCCTACGCGCTGACCGATCGAGCGACCTTCGCATAAGATTTTAGCGTCTTTGCTTTGTACCAAGTAGCGTTCCATGACGTTGCGGTCTTGGCGACTCTTAACGGTTTCTGGACGTGCTTGAACGATAAATAGCTTGCCTGAATCACCGTCTTTGGCCCACTCGATGTCCATTGGTTGACCGTAATGTTTTTCGATAACCAATGCTTGTTTGGCAAGTTCAGTCAGCTCTTCTGTCGTTAGTGAAAACTGGTTGCGATCTTCTTTTTCTACTTCGATGGTTTTCACTGAACGGGTAGTGCTGCCTTCATCGCCATACACCATTTTTTGATGTTTGCTGCCTAGGTTACGGCGGATAACAGCAGGCTTGCCCTCTTTTAATAGCGCTTTTGATAGGTAGAATTCGTCTGGGTTAACCGCACCCTGTACCACCATTTCACCTAGGCCATAGCTTGAGGTGATAAATACCACTTCATCAAAGCCGCTTTCGGTATCTAGAGTAAACATAACGCCGGCCGCGCCAGTTTCTGAGCGAACCATACGCTGGATACCCGCTGATAGGGCAACACCTGCATGCTCAAAACCTTGGTGAACACGGTAAGCGATAGCGCGGTCATTATAAAGTGATGAGAACACCTCTTTAATAGCGATCAGAACGTTTTCGATACCACGGATGTTTAGATAGGTCTCTTGTTGACCGGCAAATGAGGCATCTGGTAAGTCTTCTGCTGTGGCAGAGGAGCGAACAGCAACCGCAATGTCTTGGCCTTCGCTCATCACTTCAAAAGCGTCACGAATTTCTTGCTCTAGTGACTTAGGTAGCTCTTGTTCGATGATCCAGTTACGAATTTTTTCACCGGTTTCGGTCAGTTTTTTGACATCATCAACGTCTAGGCTTTTAAGCTCATTGTTGATTTTGTCTAACAGACCTGTCTCGATCAAAAAGCTATTGAAAGCCGCTGCAGTAGTAGCAAAGCCGCCAGGAACACTCACACCTAAATCTGATAAGTGGCTAATCATTTCGCCTAAAGAGGCGTTTTTACCGCCGACTGTGTCGACGTCGTTTTTGCCTAGCTTGTCAAGGGTAATAACTTGCGGTGCTGTCATGATAACTCCAGGAAATAAGGTTATTTTTTTAAATTATAACGTTATTTAAAAAAATTGTGTAGGGTCAGTGCGCTGTGAGATTGGGCGTAGTCAACACTCTGACGGGTTACGGTAGTAGATTTGGGAATACTATAGCATTTAAGTTAATTGAGAGTCTATGTTGCCCAGTTGTATCAAGGCTGAATTATGCCGTTTTTAGCCTTTAATAGCATGGGTTATAATCTAATTAAAATACAGATATTTATTTTAGAAATGATAACTTTTTGGTTGTTTTTTGAACAGTTTTGAGCTTAAAGGCAGTTGCTATGGCTATTCTATGGCTATCAAAAATAAGGGCATTTAGCACACAGCCTAAATAAAACCTAAAAAAGACAGACGGGGTAATTGTCAAAATTAACTTAAATAGATTGCGATAAATCAGGTTAAGTTATTACATACTCAAAACTTATTACACACTCAAAACACCGATAATTTGATAAGATGCGCTTAGTTTATAAAATTTGGTTTTTAACGCTCTGCTGCTAAGGAATTTTATGGAAAATCTACTCAATACTCTGTCGGTAAAACCCACCATCCAAAATCGTAGTGCACTGGCTGTCGATGACAAGCCGCAAGTGATTCGGGTGGCCTTTTTTATCTCAGATGGTACCGCCATTACGGCAGAGACCTTAGGCCGCTCTATCTTAAGCCAGTTCGCCAGTGTGCCTTTTGAGACGCGAGTTATTCCTTATGTGGACACCATTGAGACAGCAGAGGCGGCGGTAAAACATATCAATGAAGCCTATCAGTCTACCGGTATTCTGCCTTTGGTGTTTGATACCATTGTGGATCCTGATATTCGTGCGGTGGTGAATTCTGCTCAGGCTTGTAATCTTGATATGTATGAGGGATTAATTGGCCGTATTACTGATGAGATAGGGGTAGAGCCAGACGGTCATTCAGGCCACGCCCATGATAATGTGGACTCAGAAACCTACAAATCTCGTATTGATGCGGTACATTTTGCACTAGATAATGATGATGGCGCTCGCACCCGTCATTATGATATGGCCGATATCATTCTAATCGGGGTATCTCGATCTGGCAAAACGCCCACCTCTTTATACTTAGCCTTACAGTTTGGTATTCGTGCCGCTAACTATCCGCTGACCGAAGATGATTTGTTTGATAACCAGCTGCCCAAAGCGCTACAGCCGCACCGTGGTAAATTGTTTGGTCTGATTATTGATACTGAGCGTCTTCAAAAGATTCGACAAGAGCGCAGAGCCGGTAGTCGTTACGCCAGTTATAAACAGTGTGAAGAGGAGCAGCGGGCAATTCAGGCAATTTATATGACCCAAAATATTCCCAGCCTAAATGTCTCTGAGATGTCGGTCGAGGAGATTGCTACCCGTATTTTACAAATTACCGGATTAAAGCGCCGTATTGGATAAGGCTACTTTACCATGACCTAAGGGTCAGTATTTGTTATAATGGCGCCAGTTTTTATTGGGCATTTTCACAGGCTCTAAAATAGCCAATATCAAAAAGTGATGCCGAAAAAAACATTTTGTGCCACTGAGCGATTGCCGTACCCACTGCAGCCAGAACTATAATACCAAAGAGGATGATATGTCTAAAAAACGTAAAGGTGATGAAACCAGCGATATTAACGATGACAAACAAAGCACTCAAACAGCGGCTAATGAGATTGGCAGTGCTGCACCTAGTGTGTTATCAGAAGTCAAAAAAACGCCTGTCAAAGCCAGTGACAGCTCGTTAGAGGACACCTTGTTTCATCCAAACCTCATCAGTCCATTAGATAACGATCGCATTCGTATCAATTCTGGGTTCACTCGTGACTCTGAGCGCCTAAAAAATGACAATCATGAGTATGAATATGATGCTGTCGTTGTTGGCGCAGGTCCTGCTGGGGAAGCGGCGGCCATGAAGCTTGCCAAATCTGGCAAAAAAGTTGTGGTAGTCGATGCCCGTAGTCAAGTCGGTGGTAACTCAGCCCATGTGGGGACCATCCCCAGTAAGGCGCTACGTCAGTCTGTGTTTAACTTAATTAACTATCGCCGTGACCCTTTATTCTCTCAAGGCTTAGACTATTATCAGGTACCTTTAAATAAGGTGCTGACCAAAGCGCGTAAAGTCGTGCGTAATCAAGTAGACACGCATACCCGTTTTTATGAGCGCAATCAGATTGAAGTGCGTCATGGCTGGGCAAGCTTTGTAGACAATCACACCTTGCATATCGAATTAGGTGACGGCTTAGGCTTTGAAACCATCACGTTTAACAAAGCCATTATCACAGTCGGTAGCCGTCCGTATCGTCCAGACTTATTAGATTTCGATCATCCACGCGTGTTTGACTCTGACAAAATCTTGCAAATGGATTATGTGGTCAAAAAAATCATCATCTATGGTGCTGGCGTGATTGGCTGTGAATATGCTTCTATCTTCACCGGTCTTGGCTATAAAGTGGACTTAATCAATAACCACGACTCGTTGCTCAGCTATCTGGATAAAGAGATTAGCGATGCTTTATCGCATGACTTCCGTCAGTTTGGGGTATTGGTTCGCAATAACGAAGAGATTGAAAAGCTTGAGACCTATGACGACTGCGTTATTTTATATCTAAAAAGCGGTAAAAAAATCAAATCAGATGCCATTTTGTGGTCGAATGGTCGTTCAGGCAATACAGAAAGCCTAAACTTAGAGGGCATTGGCCTAAAAGCCAACAGCCGAGGCCAGCTCAAAGTCGATGACACTTATCGTACTGAGGTTGAGAACATCTATGCTGCCGGTGATGTTATTGGCTGGCCATCACTGGCTTCTGCCGCTTATGACCAAGGCCGCTGTGCAGCTGCCTTCATGGTGGGTGATGAAGATGCTGAGCCGGTATCTAGCGTACCTACTGGTATTTATACCATCCCTGAGATTTCAAGTATCGGTAAAACTGAGCAAGAATTGACCGATGAGAAAGTACCTTATGAAGTGGGTCAGGCTTTCTTTAAGCATTTGGCACGTGCCCAAATCATCGGTGAGCGTTCAGGCGTACTAAAAATCTTATTCCACCGCGAAACCTTAGAGATTTTGGGTATCCACTGCTATGGTAATCATGCCTCTGAGATTATTCACATTGGTCAAGCCGTTATGAAATGTGGTCACAATCTAGAGTACTTTGTGAATACCACCTTTAACTATCCCACCATGGCAGAAGCGTACCGTGTGGCTGCGTTAAATGGTCTAAACCGCGTATTTTAATCTAAGTGGTTCAGTGTTTAACTACCATAAAAAAGGAGACTGCTTGGCAGTCTCTTTTTTATGGTGCAATTACAGTTGCAACTTGTCAGCGGTTGGTGTTGAATAGTTGGATAAATACGACTGATGTTGAGGTAAACGTATGCCTCATATAAACCACAACAAATAAGGACATAACGATGAGCATTAAGCATTACGAAGACGATAATATTTTTGCTAAGATTTTATCGGGTGATATCCCTTGTCACAAGGTATACGAAGATGACAAGACCTTAGCTTTTATGGATATCATGCCGCAAGCTAAAGGTCATGTGTTGGTTATTCCTAAACAAAAAGCGGTAGAGCTTTCGCAGCTTGAGCCTGAGTATGCCAGTGCGGTACTGATGACGGCCAAAAAGGTAATGGCAGCACAGCGTAAAGTATTTGATCGTGAAGGCATTATTCAAATGCAGTTAAATGGCGCTGAGGCAGGCCAAACCGTCTTCCATTATCATGTGCATCTCATTCCCTCTAATATCCATGAGCTGGGTAAACATGCTGTGGTTCAAGCAGACATGGCAGAGCTTGCACAGCAGGCTGAGCAGCTAGCAGCAGCGATTGAGCACGCTTAACAGGCCGCTTTGGGCGCTGGGTATCTAAACCTTAGGTTTTGAGTTAACGCTTGAGTTTTAGGTATTAGCCCTTACAATAACGGCAGGATAAAACGGGCTTGTCCTTATTAGGGCAAGCCTTTTTGTCTGCAAATAATATACTTCTTTTAAAATGATTTTTTGAGCGATTCAATGGCAAATGATATGACATTACCCACCACCTTGGCCGATCATCCCTTATTGCAGCCATTATATATTGGCGGATTAGAGATTCAGAACCGATTGATGGTGGCGCCTATGGCTGGAGTAACAGACAACCCGTTTCGACGCTTATGCAAGTCGTTTGGGGCCGGTCATGCCGTCAGCGAAATGATGACGGCTGATGCCACGTTATATGCCCATAAAAAGTCGTTATTTCGAGCCAACTTTGAGGGAGAAATTGCCCCCATATCCGCGCAAATTGCAGGCGCAGATGTTGATAAAATTGCTGAAGCGGCTCAGTATCAGGTCAATAATGGGGCGCAGATTATTGATATTAATATGGGCTGCCCGGCCAAGAAGGTGTGCCGTAAACTGGCAGGCTCTGCTTTATTAAAAGATGAAGATCTGGTGGCACGTCTGCTGGATGCGACAGTGGCCGCAGTGGATGCACCTGTCACTTTAAAGACACGCTTGGGCTATGAGAATGGACAGGAGAACATCTTGCGTGTGGCCAAACGAGCAGAAGAGGCGGGTATTGCTGCCATTGCTATCCACGGCCGTACTCGAGAAGACAAATACGGAGGTCAGGCCCGTTATGATCTCATTCGTGAAGTAAAGCAATTGGTTAACATCCCGGTGATTGCCAATGGCGACATTGACAGCCCCCAAAAAGCCATAGAAGTGTATGAGCAGACCGGCTGTGATGCCATTATGATTGGTCGTGCTGCTCAAGGTCAGCCTTGGCTGTTTCGAGATATCGCCCATTATTTGCAGACCGGTGAGATATTACCAGCCCCCAGTATTGAGCAGTTAAGACAAATTGTATTGACTCATTTACAAGAGCTATATGATTTTTATGGTGAATACTCAGGCTGCCGCATCGCCCGCAAGCACATTGCTTGGTATACCTCTGGTATCGAGGATTCTA
Source organism: Psychrobacter sp. YP14 (assembly GCF_003209315.1). Taxonomy (NCBI): domain Bacteria; kingdom Pseudomonadati; phylum Pseudomonadota; class Gammaproteobacteria; order Moraxellales; family Moraxellaceae; genus Psychrobacter; species Psychrobacter sp. YP14. The sequence continues at coordinate 1,120,463 of NZ_CP029789.1, forward strand.
ACGCCTTTAGGCAGGCCATGTATGGCGAGGAGAGCACTGCTGGTCAATATAAAGTGGTGGATAAGTTTCTATCCTCTCATTCAGCTCGTGAACGCTAGACCGGCATCAGTACAGACCAACTTTGGCTAGGATTCACCGCTCAAATGGGTTAAATTAGGCGTTCAGTCTTTGTTATGAGAATGAGTCCATGCCCGTAAGCCCTGCCAACCCCTCCGATTCTGCTTGTCATCCGGCTCAATCTACTAAGATTGACGGCTCATCTATTAATCATAATTGTGCTGAGCAATATGGCGGTGAGCCGGTGCTGAGTGTCAGTCACCTACATATTGCGCAAGCACACACTGTGCTGGTGCAGGATCTATCCTATCGGCTGTATCAAAAGCAAACTTTGGCCATCGTTGGCGAGTCCGGCTCTGGTAAGTCTTTATCGAGCTTGGCGCTCCTTGGCTTATTGCCTGAGAGCTTAAGCGTTAAGGGGACGGTCAGCTTACAGCAGGTAGGTGAGTTGCCCATCACCCAGCAGCCGGATGGCTTTGCTAGGCGTCAAGTTAAGCGTGAGCGTATTTTAAAGCAAGTCCGCGGGGCAAAAATTGCGATGGTGTTCCAAGAGCCAATGACGGCCTTAAACCCCCTGCATACAGTAGGCAAGCAAATTGCTGAGAGTCTGCGCTTGAGTGGCCTCCCAAAATCTCAGATTAAAGCGCGCATTATTGAGCTGTTAAATGATGTCAATATCAAGCAGCCTGAGCAAAAATTAAATCGCTATCCGCATGAGCTCTCAGGGGGTCAGCGTCAGCGGGTAATGATTGCTATGGCGCTTGCTCAAAACCCCGATGTGCTCATTGCCGATGAGCCCACCACCGCTCTTGATGTCAGCTTGCAGCATGAGATTCTTGAGCTGCTTAATCGGCTAAAACAACAAAAAGGCATGGCGATGTTGCTGATCAGCCATGATCTGAACCTAGTACGCCGCTATAGCCATCAAATCATTGTGATGCAGCAAGGCACAGTGGTGGAGCAAGGGCTAAGTGAGCAGATTTTTAACCATCCCCAAAGCGCTTATACCCTGTCATTAATTAACCAAAACTTTGGCCCAGCGCTATCTTTATCAGATGATAGCGATACCGTACCTATTATTAAAGCCATCAACTTATCGATTGCCTTTGCTGCCAAAAAAAGTCTGCTGGGCGGGGTGAGTGAGTGGGCACCTGCAGTAAACAATGTCAGCTTTGAGTTGGCCCGTGGCGCCTCGTTAGGTATTGTGGGTGAGTCAGGCTCAGGCAAGACCACCATCGCCTTGGCCCTGTCTCGATTGCTCAGTACTCAGGCCCAAGTAAGCGGCGAGATTGACGTGGCAGGCATAAAAGTAAATAGCCTAAGCAAAAGTAAGCTGCGTCACTTTCGTTCTACCTTACAAATGGTGTTTCAAGATCCTTTCGCCAGTATCAATCCACGATTTAACGTCATGCAAATCATTGAAGAAGGTCTATTGGTAAAAGGGGTGGACAAGGCTGAGCGTGAAAAGGCAGTGATTGACGTGCTACAAACGGTGAACTTACCGCCAGACTTTGTTTATCGCTATCCACATGAGCTGTCAGGAGGTCAACGTCAAAGAGTGGCACTGGCACGTGCACTGATTATGCGTCCAAAGGTTATCATCTTAGATGAGCCGACCTCTGCCTTAGATAGCAGCACCCAGGTGGCTGTGGTGCATCTACTAAGAGATATCCAAGCTCGGTTTGGTATCAGCTATATCTTTATCAGCCATGATCTAAAAGTTGTACAAGCTTTGTGCCAGCACATTATGGTATTAAAGGCGGGGGCGTGTGTCGAATATCAACCCACTCAGCAGCTATTTGAGAATCCTCAGCATCCTTATTCAAAGTTACTGATTGATACCAGTGCCCATAGCCAGCAGTTTTAACCCATCAAAAAACCCGCCTATAAAGACGGGTTGATATCAGTAAACACGGTCAATGGCTAGGGATAAATAAGCGGTTTAAAGCTTTGAGGCCGGCAGCGCAGCAAAGAATTCGTTGCGGGCTTGCATATCCGTCTTAAAGTCGCCTAGCATGGCTGTGGTACGGGTGCTAGATAACTGCTTATTGACCCCGCGCATCATCATACACATGTGCGAGGCGTCCATAACTACAGCTACGCCGCGGCACTGAGTCACCTCCATGATGGCTTCAGCGACTTGTTGGCTTAAGCTTTCTTGGATTTGTAAGCGGCGGGCATACATATCGATAATGCGTGCCACTTTGGATAAGCCCAGTACTTTGCCATCTGGTAAGTAGCCCACATGAGCGACACCATGAAACGGCAGCAAGTGATGCTCACACAATGAGTAAAACTCAATATTATGCACCAATACCAACTCAGAGTTATCCGTAGGGAATACCGCATTATTGGTCACTTCAGTGAGTGATTGATGATATCCTTGGGTTAAATAACCAAATGCCTTGGCGGCGCGAGTAGGCGTATCTAGTAAGCCTGGTCGATTTAAATCTTCTCCAGTAGAGGCGATTAATTTGGCATAAAGATCAGGACTGGGCAGTCTGGGATCTAGGGCAGTATTTAAAGAATTTGAATTAGAATCACACATAGTTATAAATAGCAAAATAGAAGAATGCTATAGCTTAACGGCTACAAATAAATTGTAAAGGTCTTTGTCAAAAAATAGCTGAGTATTTTTCACCTAAGAGATAAAAAAACACAGATTACTGTGAATTATGCTGACTTTTGTATTATTATGCACATCACAAAAGTCTGAGTGAACACTTGGTACTAAAAATGGAGTCCTTTTATCTTAACATCAGGTGGGGGACAATGATAAAACAACGAAAAATTATAAATAAGGGAGTAATAGTGATGTTATTACAAGGTAAACGTTTTGTGGTGACGGGTATTGCCAGCAAGTTATCTATCGCTTGGGCCATCGCTGAGGCATTACATAGAGAAGGGGCGTCATTGATTTTAACTTATCCCAATGACAAGATGAAAAAACGCGTAGATATGGCGGCAGAGGCTTTCGGCGCAGATTTGGTATTGCCCTGTGATGTGGGCTCGGATGCTGAGATTGACGCGTGTTTTGCCGCTGTGGCTGAGCACTGGGAAGACGGTATCGACGGGGTAGTCCACGCCATTGGTTTTGCACCCGCTGATGAGCTTAATGGGGACTTCACTCAAGTGACCAGCCGTGAAGGTAGCGCCATTGCTCATGACATTTCTGCGTACAGTTTTGTGGCGCTGGCACGTGCCTCAAGAGCACTATTGGCCAAGCGTCAAGGCTCATTACTGACGTTGACTTACCAAGGCAGTATATCGGTTATTCCAAACTACAACGTAATGGGTATGGCCAAAGCCAGCCTTGAGGCCAGTGTGCGCTATTTAGCGGCTTCTATGGGCGGCGAAGGTATCCGCGTCAATGCCATCTCAGCCGGTCCAATCCGTACCCTAGCGGCCAGCGGTATCAAATCATTCCGTAGAATGCTTGATGTGAATGCTAAGATTGCGCCGCTACAACGCAATGTGACTCAGATGGAGGTGGGTAATACAGCTGCCTTCTTATTATCACCTTGGGCCTCAGGGATTACCGGTGAAATTGTATTTGTAGATGGTGGCTTTAATACCGTGGCTATCAGTGAGCAGTTGCTATCGCTGGGTGACGAAGAATAAGCATGCCATAACATCAAAGCACATCAAATAAAAAAGACGCTAACGAGGGTTAACGTCTTTTTTTATAAAACTTTGATTAAAAATAAACTTAATTAGCTGTCTTGGCTATCTTCATGGTCTTCGTGATCATGCAGACCCTGCATCATATCTAAGGCACAATCATCGGTACGCTGCTGGTCTTTTTTGTCTAAATGGTCTTGGTTAATATCATTACGCGCCATTTTGGTGGTTTCGTTAACGCTATTATCATCGGACATGGTGGTTCTCCTTGTTACAGCACTCCGTGCAGTGGGGGTCTATCTATGTTATTGATTGGGTGATTGATTGGTTGTTATTAAAAAATTATAAATAAGTCACTTTTTTATTATAAAACCAAATTAAACCTAGTGTGTTTACAAATGTAAACTAATATGGAGATGTGGTTAATAAAACCACCCACCGCACCTTAGTGTATCAATGATGTAACGCAGCGCACAAATTTTAAGCGCTACAGCCGATGATTACTGGGCATCGAAGTCCAGCCACACCCAGCTGTTTTCAAGCCAGCCCATTATTGTCTCAAGCGGCAAATCAGCGGCCAATAAATCCTGATAAGTTAGGCTTTGTGCATCCGCTAAGCGTTGTAATAGCTCGGCTTCACAGCCGATTATGTCCTCTAAACGCTGACCGTTGGCAAAGACAGTGATTTGGTCTGCCTGTTGGCTATAAATGAGGCGGCTGCTGTAGTCTGTCTTAATGACGGCGCCCTCTTTAAGTGCCTGCTCCAGCTCTGAGACATCGAGCGCTTCTTCGGGCACCAGTAGCTCGTACTGGCGCTTGCTGACCACTTCACTGACGGCTTGTGCAATCAGCTGATCACCTTGTTCAGACTGTAGCTTGGCCAACAGCTGAGACTTAATTTGGGCAATACTTGAGGCTTCAAGTTGACCTGAAGGCTGCAAGGGCTGCTCTAGTAGCAGTGGGGTAAATAACGAGGGCTCAGCGGTCGCAATGTCCACCAAGCTATCTAGTACTTGCATTAAGTTTGGACGTCGAAAGCCAAATGAAAAAGTCAGGCAATCATCCTGAGCCACCCCGTAATGAGAGAGCTTGGGTGGCACATATAACACGTCACCTGGCTCTAATATCTCATCAAAGATAAGCTCACCCATGTCATCGAAAATACGAATGGGTTGATCGGCAATAAACTCAGTACCGGCATCACACACCTTGCCCAGTTGCCAGCGTCTGTGACCATAGCCTTGCGCCAAAAACACATCATATTCATCATAGTGCTTGCCCACAGAGCCGCCAGCAGGGGCGTAGGACACCATAATGTCATCACGCTGCCACTGCGGAATAAAGTTAAAAGCATGCCATAATTGACCCAGCTCAGGTGACCATTGTTCTAAGTTTTGTACCAACACTGTCCATTGCTCAGGTAAATCGTCAAACATTTCCTCAGATAAAGGGCTTTGCTGAAGATGCCACTGATCGCCTTGTGACGTTGGGTTTTGGGTCAGCAGCCGAGCTGTGGCTGCCTCATCTAGGCTAAGACCTAAAATATCATCTGGCTCAAACATGCCGGCCAGTTGTGGTAGGCCTTGTTTAATGAGTAAAGGTTTTTTTTGCCAATAGTCACGCAAGAAGACCTCAGGGCTGATGGTATCTGGCAGACAAAACTTAATGGTATTCATAAAAAAGGGTATCCATATTGAGGGTATAGGTGGCGAAATAAAAATATTAATGGGGCTTTTATGAGTGCAAAGAAAGAAAAAAATATAAAAATTGGGTGTTGTATCTGATTTTATTGCTTTATTATGAGCACTAAAATCAGACAAGTTATTTGTCTTTTATGTTTATTATTGCATTAAGGTATCTATGAAAAAACTCACCCTTTTGACCATTCTTATTAGCAGTCTCATGCTCCAAGCCTGTGTCCATAAGTTGGTCACTGTGCCGGTTAAAGTCGCCTACAAAACCACAAAAGGTGTGGTGAAAGGGACAGCAGCGGTTACTCGTGCTGTTATCCCAGGCGGTGATTAAACGCATCAGGTAATTAAAGCGCTTATCTTCTCCAATAATGAGATACATAAGTTGTATTATGAATAAAGACCCTACTGATGAGTAGGGTCTTTTTTATAACAGTGAGTAAATAACAGCATTATTTATTTAATGCAGCAATCCACTCTTCGATGGCTAGGGCTTGTTCATCAGCATTACCAATATAGGTGGCAGGGGTCAGCTCACGTAAGCGGGCTTTGTCTGCATCTGGCACTGCATCTAATTCATTGCTATCAACAAACTCAAGCATTTTTTCACGGGTCATGGCCTGGCCACGGGTTAACGCTTTTAGCTTCTCGTATGGGTTTTCAACACGGTAGCGGCGCATCACAGTTTGGATAGGCTCTGCCAATACTTCTTGAGCATTATCAAGATCGCTATCTAGCTTCTCAGGATTAACTTCCAATTTGCCAACGCCTTTTAGGCACGCATCATAAGCAATCATGCCTTGAGCCAGACCAACCCCAATGTTACGTAGAACAGTTGAGTCAGATAAGTCACGCTGCATACGAGAGATAGGCAGTTTTTCGCCCAAATGCGCCAGCATGGCATTTGCCACACCCAAGTTACCTTCAGAGTTTTCAAAGTCAATGGGGTTAACTTTGTGCGGCATGGTGGATGAGCCGACTTCACCGTCTTTAAGTTTTTGCTTGAAATAGCCTAAGCTGATGTATTGCCAGATATCACGGTTAAAATCGATTAACACGGTGTTAAAACGACGCAGCGCATCAAATAGCTCAGCAATATAGTCGTGTGGCTCAATCTGAGTGGTGTAAGGATTAAAGGTCAGACCTAAGCGCTCAGTGATAAATTGCTGTGCATGTGCTGTCCAATCAACCTCAGGATAAGCAGATAAATGAGCGTTGTAGTTACCCACGGCGCCATTGATTTTGCCTAGTAGCTCAACTTGATTGATTTGCTTGATTTGACGGGCTAGGCGGTAGGCCACGTTAGCCATCTCTTTACCCAAAGTCGTTGGGCTGGCAGTCTGACCATGAGTGCGAGACAACATAGGCTGGTTGGCATGTTCTTTTGCCAGTGCCACGATAGAGTCTGTCACTTGTTGCAATTTGGCAACCACGATGTCACGGCTGTCTTTTAGCATTAATGCATAAGATAGATTGTTAATGTCCTCTGAAGTACAAGCAAAGTGGATAAACTCTAAGCTGTCCTCTAGCTGAGCATTACCACGAAACTTGTCTTTGATGAAGTACTCAACCGCTTTTACATCGTGGTTGGTGGTTTTTTCGATGTCTTTAATCGCTTGTGCGTTGTCTTCGCTAAAGTTATCAACGATGGCGTCTAAAAAGGCATTGGTCTCTTGATCAAACTTGGCCAATTCAGTGATGGCATCATTATCGGCTAAGGCTTGCAACCAACGAATCTCAACAGTAACGCGGGCTTTAATAAGACCAAACTCTGATAAATGAGCACGTAATGAGTCAGCACGGCTGGCATAGCGACCGTCAATCGGAGATAGGGCAGTTAAGGCAGATAAAGAGGCAGACATAAATATCCTTTAGCTCAGTGGGTGAAAAACAAGAATAGGAAACGACAAATTGTTAACACAATAAATAAAAAACGGCTGCCGCGATGGACAGCAAAACTCAGACCAAACAGCAAAAACGTAAATCAAATACAGCGTCTGATCAGCGTGGTTTGCAATTATAGCAATTAATGACGTTAAGTGACTTTTTAAGTCTAATAAAGACTAATAAAGTTAAAGTCTAATAAAGTCTAAAAAAGCAAAGTCTAAAAATTGGCGCTATACCGAAGCAGCAGCATCAAATATAGCACTAATAAATGCATACAATAAGAATGAAGTGACTATGAGGTAAGCCACAGTCACAGCACATAAGAAAATAAGTTTATTCTTCGAATAGTCGGGCTTAGAATTGTCAGAGGACTCACTAGTAAGTGCAATCAGCCCTAGCAAAATCGAAAGCCAAACAACAACTAATAGTAATAGAATAAACATAGCACTCCATATAAGCATGATTTCTTTTATATCAAGGAGTGACTAAATGACTTATCTCACTTAATTACTCAAACGACTCAATCACACCGCCGCCTAAGCACACCTCGCCGATATAAAATACCGCAGACTGACCTGGTGTGACCGCACGTTGTGGCTCATCAAATATTACTTTTACGCGGCTGCCATCATCAGAGTCAGCAAATACCGTGCAGCTTTGATCGGGCTGACGATACCGAGTTTTGGCCATGCATTTGAGGCCTTGCTCACTAAAGATAGCAGCTGGCGCGATACGCTCAACCCAGTCAAGCTTATAAGCGGTTAGGCGTTGGCTAAGCAGCATCGGGTGGTCATGACCTTGACCAACAATCAGCTCGTTGTTACTCAAGTCTTTTTGTAGCACAAACCAAGGCTCTTCAGGACGGTCTTTGACCCCGCCAATACCTATGCCGCCGCGCTGACCTAAGGTGTAGTACATGAGGCCATCGTGCTTGCCAATAGTAATGCCATCATCGGTCACGATGTTGCCCGGCTTGGCCGGCAAGTATTGCTGCAAAAAGTCTTTAAAGCGGCGCTCACCGATAAAGCAAATACCGGTTGAGTCTTTTTTCTTAGCCGTAATCAGATCATGCTCCTCAGCAATACGGCGTACTTCAGGTTTTTCTAACTCGCCCACTGGGAATAATGTCTTAGCAATCTTGTCGCCGCCCACTGCATGTAAGAAATAGCTTTGGTCTTTGTTGTTATCAAGCCCACGCATCAGATGCGCCACTTCAAGCCCATCTTCACGGGTGTAATTGACACTGCGGCGGGTGTAATGACCGGTGGCAATGTAATCTGCGCCTAGGGTCACAGCGTAGTCTAAGAAGGCTTTGAACTTGATTTCTTTATTACACAGAATATCTGGGTTTGGGGTACGGCCGGCTTGGTATTCGGCTAAGAAGTGCTCGAATACTCGGTCCCAATACTCCATCGCAAAGTTTGCGGTATGTAAGGTGATGCCTATTTTGTCACACACCGCTTGCGCATCGGCCAAATCTTCCATAGCTGTACAGTATTCGGTGCCGTCATCCTCTTCCCAGTTTTTCATAAACAAGCCTTCTACCTGAAAGCCAGCTTGCTGCAGCAGTACCGCAGAAACAGAAGAGTCCACACCGCCAGACATGCCTACGACCACACGAGTCTGGGCAGGATTGGGCACATCGCTTAGGCGTAGGGCGGGCAAATTATAGGCGTTATTATCAAAACCAGTAGATGTCGTCATAAGTATCAGAAACTATGCTAAAATTTGGGCTAAATTATAACACTGATAGGCTGATAATGATAAGAATTGGACAAGGTATTGATGTACACGCGTTTTATGACAAAAAGCTGGACGCACAAAGCGCCAAAAGTGAGCCCAATCAATTTGTTACCCTAGCGGGCGTGAAGATTGAGCACAGCCACAGTCTGCTGGCTCACTCTGATGGCGATGTGGTATTGCATGCACTTGCCGATGCGCTTTTGGGCGCTTTAGCACTGGGGGATATTGGTCAGCATTTCCCAGATACTGATGATGCCAATTCAGGACTAGACTCACGCGTGCTGCTGCGCCATGTTTATGATTTGATTCTCCAAAAAGGCTACAGCTTAGTCAATGCCGATATCACGGTCATGTGTGAGCGTCCTAAGCTTGCCAAACACAATATGGCGATGCGCCTTAATATCGCTCAAGACTTACAGACTCACGTTGATAATATTAGTGTTAAAGCCACCACTACTGAGAAGTTAGGTTTTACGGGTCGTCAAGAGGGTATTATGGCCAGTGCTGTGGTGTTATTAACAAAGCAGGTGTAAGCTGATTTTTTAGCAAAAGCTGAATTGAGATGACAGATAAGATGCATTTTCGTTGTATTTTTTGTTACTATCCCCATAAATACTATAATTACCTATGAATGATATTTTTAGCCGCTACACCGGTTAGACGCCAGGCTATTGACGCCTAGCTGATTCGGTACTAGCATTCACCAATTTGTTAAACTGTAGCTTTAAAACTGTAGTTGGCAACCTTGTCTCACCATTAAGGAATTGATATGACAGAACAAGCCCAAGACATCGAAACGTTAATTCGTAACCAGATTAAAGAAAACCCAGTGCTACTTTATATGAAAGGTACGCCGCAGTTTCCGCAGTGTGGTTTTTCTGCTAAAGCCATTGAAGTATTAACTCAAATTGGTCGTCCATTTGCATTTGTTAATATTTTAGAAAACCCTGAAATTCGTGCCACTTTGCCAAAAATTGCCAACTGGCCGACTTTCCCACAGCTTTGGATCAATGGAGAGCTTATGGGTGGATCTGATATTATTCTAGAGATGTATCAATCAGGCGAGCTTAAGCCTTTAGTAGAAGAGCACAGCCCAGCTAACTAATCGTTTAGCAGCGGTTAATTAAAATAAGTTAGTACCAAAGGCCCCGGAATGATTCTGGGGTTTTTTTTGGTCAAGAATTTAAGAAGTAAAGCGATTTGAATAACAGACAAGCTGTTATGTTTTTGTATATGTGCCCTTTAGAAGTGAGCGCTCATCACCATATAGATAACAAGCAACATAAACAACAAGCAACCTAAACAACAAGCAACCACAATAAACGATAAACATATTTAGTGAGCCCTAACCCATATAGGCTGCTTTAGCTTAAATCTCGCTTAGCGATGCTTTATAAATTAGCTTTTATAACAGCAGCGAAACACAGGCAAGATGTCAGCTGAGATCAAGTGGGGTAACCTGTGGGACAAATACGGGCTTAATTAGGAAAATGACTATGACAGATGATAAATTACTGCAAAAAAGACAGCATTTAGAAGCGCAATCAGAGAAAATTATGGCGATTGCCAAAGAGCCGCATTCTTCTTTGAAGTGTATCCACCTATTAAGTGTGGCAGGCGGCGCGACCAGCGAGACTTATAGCGCCATTGAGCAGCGTATCGTCACTGATGATGATATCTCAGGCGCCTATCACCTTGCTTTAATGGCACAATCTACCCCAGACTTACCCGTAGATGCGCGTCAGCTTATTGAGATGGTGGTGACCAAAGGCGACAATGCGCAATTAATCTCCTTATTAAAGAATTTACCGGTACCGCCAGTTGAGGTAATTAAGCAGCGTCTTATCGACAGTGGCGATGAAAACGCCATTGCGCAGATGACCGCTTATCTTGAGGCCAATCCAGAAGGGGTGGGCAGCCAAGGTATGTTAGGCAGTGGCCAAAAAGAGCGTATCGTGCCGTTAAGCCCCTCGCAAAGCTAACTTTGTAAGAATTGATAACCACCTAAAGGCCCCATAACATATGTTTTGGGGCCTTTTTTTATTTAAAAATCAGTACACTGTGCCAAGACAATATCTAAGTGGTTGTCGTCTCGCTGCCACTGCGCTCATTACCAGACACACGGGTTAGGGGTAAATATAAAATTAACTCGACGCCGGTGAACTGAATCGGTGTGGTGGGGCTATCACGGTTAATATCCGTATCCTCTAAGATAGCCTCTAGATTATGGACGCTGACATTACCGCTGTGACGCTCGATGACTTGTTTGACTAAGGTTAAGCCAAGTCCGGTGCCTTTTTTGCCTTGAGTGGGGCTGGCATTACTGAGGCTACTTACACCGGCTGCACCTTGCGACGAGATGGGAGCAGCTTGCGGCTTTGAATACTGATGCGAGAGGCTAAAATAGCGATCAAACACCTTACTTAGCGCATAGTCAGGAATAAGATTGCCATCATTGATGACCGACAGCTTAATATAATCAGTTTTTTGGATGGTCTGAGAGGTGAGGGTGATAGTGACCTGATTGTGAGCAAAATATAGAGCGTTATCGAGCACATTTTGCAACGCTTGCGTGAGCCAAAATTCATCCGCTAAGATGCTGTTGTTATCCGCTTGTGGCAGTTGGCATTGATAATTGATTTGCAGGTTTTGGTATTGACGCTGCATCTCATAACCGGACACCAAAGTCTTAATTAACCCATCTAGATTAATACGCTGCATGGCCAAACGAAAGGTCGGCTGCTCAATTTTGGCCAACAGCAGCAAACGATCAATTAAGGACTGTAGCTTGATGCTTTGCTCGGTAATGGTTTGGCTCAACATCAGTCTGTCTTCACCGTCCAAATCCGTCTCTTCAAGCAGCTCACCGCTGGCACGAATGGCGGTCAGCGGGCTTTTTAGCTCGTGGGTAAGGGTATGCACATAGTCAGTGACATAAGCACGGTTTTCGAGACGATGCTTCATGCTCTCGATGGTATCACTTAATTCATTGAGCTCACGCCCTAGATAAAAATAAGGCTTTTTGGTGTCTTGCGCCAATGACTGCGTATAACGGGTGACCAGTAAGGTGCTTTGTCTTAGCCACCAAGCAATTAGACCCGCCATCAATAAGGTGACGATACTGATGATAAGCGAGGCGGTTAGCATGCGCTGGCGAGTGGCATTAAGATAGGGCAAGACGGTGGAGGTGGGTTTGCCGATACTGACAACACCAATGATTTGCTGTGGGTCACTGGAGCTGTAGATGGGCTGGGCGACATACATGACTGACGAGCTTGAGTCTTCAGGATTAGTGCGTGTGGTCCGGGCACCGTATTTGCCTTGCAAGGTCAAATTGACATCGTTCCAGCTTGAGTAATCTTGGCCCTCAGCGTTGGCCTCAGGCATTATGTCATTGCCATCCTTGGGTAAGGAGTCGTAGATAACAATGCCTTCGTTATTGGTGATGTACACCCGAAAGCTGCTGTGTGTCTTTTCGTGATACCAAGTACCAAAAGGTGCAGAAGCTGGGCGCGCTGGATCGATGGTTGTATTGTCTGCACTAGATGGGTGTTGGGCCGCTTGCTCCTTGGTGGGCAAAGTGGGTGCCAAAAACGCATTATCGAGCATCGACTGATAGTGTCTATCATAAATCTCACCGGACTCCACCGCTGACTGCAAGCTTGCTGCCAGCAGCTTTGAGGTGTCCACTAAGGTATCCTCGATAACTTGTTGGGTGATGGGGCGCACGTAGTTAAACAACTGATTGAACACCACTATGCCTGAGATAATCACGATAACCCCAACCGCTATCCATATTCTAAAAAATAAGCTTAAGTTGAGGATTTTTTTGGGTTTTTTGTCTTGAATCACAGGCGGAGTCTCTTTGCCAGTGGGGTGAAGTTTGGCGTACCAGTTCGCAGAGCCGGCTTTATTAAGCGCTTGTTTTGTCGCTTCGCTCAGCTCATTATCCTCATCACTCATGAACTACAAAGCCCATAGCCAAGACCCCGGTGGGTATGGATAATCTCCAAATCCTCACGCTCACTAATTTGTGCCAATTGCTTACGTATAGATTTAACGTGGCTATCAATGGTGCGCGCTAATCGGTGATCGGGATAATCACTAATCGCGTTTAAGAGCTGTTCACGGCTAAAGACACGCTCCGGATTGGCCAACAATGCCAACAATAATTTGCGCTCAGTATTGCTCAGCTCAAGCTTGTGGTCATTCCAGTACAAGGTATAGGTAAGCGGCTCGTAACGCCAAATACCTGAATCTAACTCAAACAGTTGTGGCGTGGTGTCCTCAGCGCTGCTGATGTGCGTCTCGATGCTGGTGGCGGACAACTGCTCGCGGCGCCAAATGGCTTTGAGACGTGCTACCAACTCTCTGGGGCTAAAGGGCTTAGGGCAATAATCATCACCGCCCATCTCTAAGCCCAAAATTCTATCCACCTCGTCGCTGCGGGCGGTCAAAAATACAATAGGCAACTGCTTTAGTATCCCAATGCCCTCGCTGTGACGAATGTCTTGACATAAACTTAAGCCATCACCATCAGGCAGACCCACATCCAGCACAATGCCAGAAAGTGGCTGCTGCTGATCGTTGAAATGCTTTAGGGTAGGGATGACACTACTGGCGTTATCCAGCCAAGTCACTTGCCAGCCTTCGCGCTTGAACGTCACTCGAAGCGACGTGGCGATGGCAGGATCATCTTCGACGATCAGAATATGAGGGGCAGGAGATTGGCTTGCAGCGAAATTAGATAATGCCGTCATGAAAAATACCAGATAATGAAGCGAAGAGGGGCGAAAACAAATTAACAGGCCTAATCCTAGCATAGCTGATGCCAAAATAGATGTGTTTCAGATGAGCAGACTATGAAAAATTAATGAATGTCAGTATCGTCAAATGAGTTCAGAGTCAATAGCAGCAATTTGAACTGGCATGTAAAAACGCCTACCCGCTGGGTGTGTTAAAATTACTAAGAAGTTTGTTAAATAGGTAACGTCGCGCAAGTTATTGACGGTGTGACGACACCCAGCGCTGATAACCCATAAAAATACGATAAGGATAATTATGACCCACTATTTAGATTGTGTTGTTGTAGAGCATAACCCAGCCAATAAAGACATTGATTGTGCTGTGATTTGGCTACATGGCTTAGGGGCCAGTGGCCACGATTTTGAGCCTGTGGTGCCCGAGCTAGGCCTACGCAGCGATCTGGCGGTACGCTTTGTATTCCCGCATGCGCCCAATATTCCAGTGACCATCAATGGCGGCATGGTGATGCCAGCTTGGTATGATATTTTAGAGATGAGCTTAGAGCGTAAAGTGGATGTGGCACAAATTGAGAAGTCTGCTGCAGCCATTCATGATTTAATTAATCGTGAGGTTGAGCGCGGTGTGCCTCATCAGAACATTGTGATTGCCGGCTTCTCTCAAGGCGGGGCGGTGGCCTATCAAGTGGCTTTGACCCAGCCTGCGCCACTAGCAGGTCTATTGGCACTATCTACGTATTTGGCCATAGACGATGCAGCAAGCTTTATCCAAAACAAACAGCTGCCGATTAAGATTGATCATGGGACTCAAGATCCGGTAGTTCCTATTATTTTGGGTCAACGTGCCACAGACAGTCTAACGGCAGCTGGCTATGACGTAGATTTTTCGGCCTACCCCATGGCGCATCAGGTCTGCTTACCACAGCTTCAAGCCATTGGTCAGTGGCTAAACAACGTACTGTAACCTCAGCCAATACAGGGATGTTTGATGAGTGTATTAACCCAAGTTAATAAAAGCACGGCAGCTCAATCTAAAAAATACGCAGTGGCTGCAGCTATGCTACTGGCAATGAGCCTTTTAGGGCTGGCTAACCGCGCTGCTGCGGCTGAGTATTACAATTGCTCTAATCCCACGGGCTGTCAGCTGATAAAGAGTATTGAGCCAGAGGACAACCTGACCGCCACACAGTATCCTGTGGTATTGGCACATGGCTTGGGCGGTTTTAATAGCTTATTTGGTATCATTAATTACTTCAATGGCATTCCCGAGGCATTAATAGCAGGCGGTAGCGAGGTGTATGTCACCAAGACCTCGGCCATTCACGATGCTGAGTTTCGGGGTGAACAATTGCTACAGCAAGTACAAACCATCACCGCTGTTACCGGCAAACAAAAAGTGAATCTAGTGGGGCACAGCCTAGGCGGCATAGACATTCGCTATGTGGCTGCAGTAGCGCCAGAGTCTGTGGCTTCAGTGACTGCAGTCGCCAGCCCTGAACAGGGCTCAAAAATGGCCGATTGGCTATTAAATCTGGTGACCAACAGCAGTGCCAAAAGCGGCTACGCACCAGGTGAATACAATCTGCGGAGTCGGGCTTTAATTAACTTTCACAATGCTTTGGGACGCTTTTTAGATTACGGCTCAGGTATCAATCGCAAACAACTACAGCAGCAAGACGGGGTGCGCGCGGTTACCGGTTTGACCACAGACTATATGGCACACTACTACAATCGAAAATATCCTGCGGCCATGCCGAGTGAATACTGTGGTCAGCCGCCGGATAATTTTGTGGTTAATGATATTCCCTATTATTCCTTCTCAGGGGTGGGCACCATCACCAATGGTCTAGATCCGAGTGATTATCTGCTGTCGCTTACCGCATTGAGCTTTGGTAAAGATGATGCCAATGATGGGCTGGTATCGGCCTGCTCTAGCCGGATAGGCTATGTGATTCGAGATGATTATAAAATGAACCATTTAGACTCAGTCAATCAGATGTTTGGTCTGGTGGCTTGGGGTGAAGTAGATCCGATTTCGGTATATCGCGCCCAAATCAATCGATTAAAAAATAATGGCTTATAAAAATCAAACTGCTCCCGCTGTGTCTACAAGGTGCGACCCAATAAGTGGTAAAACCAAGCTATGAAAAATAAATCATGGATTAAAACGGCGTTTATTGTGCTTATTGTGGCCTGTGTGATAGGCGCTATTATCTTCTTAATACCAAGATTTAATACGTCTGATAAGCCGGCAGATACGGCAGCGACCCCCTCTAAGCGCTCCTCTTTAAACCATACTTTGCCAGTTCAGGCTGACAGTGAGGAGCAGATAATAGATTTGCCTTATCCTGAGGACCACTTTGTCACCGGTGTTGAGCGGCTGCCTAAGTCGCTACAAGGCACACAAGTCGATGGTGAGATTATTGTCACAAAAGAGGGGCAACTGGTAGCTACGCCGGGCCTACGTCGCCTTTTTGATTATTTTTTGTCGGCGCTTGGAGAGGAGGACAGTGCCACCATCGATGCTCGTGTTGAGGCATATATTAGCAGTCGTACGCCGCAGCCAGCCGCTGATGCTGCCATAGATACTTACTATCAATACCAGCAGTACCTTAAGCAGGTGGCGGCACTTGAGAGTCGCTTGACCAATCAGCAACAAGCAGCTAAAACATTGGAGGCGATGCAGGCAGGTGAGGTGGATCTTGCGCGTATTAAGCAGCAGCGACAACAGGTGCAAGCTTTGCGTCAGCAGATATTGGGCAAACCAGTTGCTCAGGCATTTTTTGCCGCCGATGATCAGGTGCAAGATTATAATATGGCCATGTTACAAATTGCCCAAGATAAGTCTTTGAGTATCGCTCAAAAGCAGCAAGCTCAGCAGGCCTATATTCAAAAACTACCTGAGTCAGCGACCAAGCAACAATTACAGCAGCAAAAGCAGATTGAACAGCTTATTAAGCAGACGCAGCAGATGAAGCAGCAAGGTGCCTCAGAGAAGCAAATATTTGAGATGCGCGCGAAGCTTGTGGGACCTCAAGCAGCTCAGCGTTTGGGTGCATTGGATAAAAAAAATCAAGACTTTGACCACAGATTTACTCAGTATCAGCAGCGCAAGCAGCAGATTTTGGCTACCAACAGCAGTGATAACAATAAACAGCAGCAAATTACTCAGCTTGAGCAGCAGCTATTTAGTGAGACAGAACAAAAGCGCTTAGTCGGCTATGAGGCTTACCGAGCATACCTTGATGACGGTCAACAGCCCTAGCTTACTAAGCGGCTTAACAATATTAATCTAAAAGGAAAGTAGTGCTCTAAAAGGACAGTAGCTCTCTAAAAAGGCGTGTTGTCTTTAGGCACAATTTGCCAAAAGATTAAGCTTAACAGTACGACTATCAATAAGATAACCAGCAGGCGTTTGGCCCAATAAGGCAACAGCGGCTTTTTATATCCCAAGTGTTGTAGATGGTTGTCTAATCCTGAGTTTAGCGCTTGCAGCTTAGGATTGTCTTTGATTTTTTGATTGGCAGCAGTATTGAGCTGGCTGGTGGTTTTTGAGACGGCCATCGGCTGTTTTTTGTTTTGTTTGGCACTAATGGCGGCCACATTTTTGTCTTGTTGCTGCTTGAGCTTTTGTTCATGCTCATCAATGATAACCTTGGCTTCACCCATGCCAATGCCTTGCTCTTCGGACAGCGTTTTTATGGCCATAACCAAGTTGTTTTTTTCAACCATTTGGGCGATGTGTTTGGGAAGTTTGGTAGACATAGTCAGTTCTCAAGGCATAATAAGGGCTTTTAGCACAGATAGTAACAAAAAAAGCACTCTAACTTAAGGTTAAAGTGCTTTTTTATATTCTATTTGCCAGTGTTATAACAGGCTTAATAGCAGATTATTTGTCTTTCCAGCGCTGAATGGCTTCTTTGATAACTTCTTTGGCTTCAGCCACATCGCCCCAAGATTCTACAACGGTAGTGCCTGCTTTTTTCAAATCTTTGTAGTGGCTAAAGTGGAACTCTAACTGCTCAATAAGACGTTTTGGTAGGTCCTCTAAGCTGTTGTAAGCGTTGCCGTTGTTACGGTCATCGGCAGGCACAACAACGATTTTGTCGTCTACTTCACCGTCATCAACAAACTTCATCACACCGATAACTTTGGCTTTTAAAAAGATACCTGTGGTTAGTGGCTGTTCAGTGATGATTAGTGCATCAAGCTCATCACCGTCTTCATCTAAAGTTTGTGGGATAAAACCATAGTTGCATGGCTTAGCAAAAATAGCTGGCTCAACACGGTCAAGTTCGAATACAGCCAATTCACGGTTCCATTCGATTTTGTGGTTGCTACCGGTTGGGATTTCAACAACAACGTTAATTTCGCCGCCGTCAACATCGCCTGCATCTAAAATCACGTTAAAATCTGCCATGTTTTTCTCCAAGATAGGCTCTAAAAAGAGCATTGATTTGTCATAGTTTTAAAAGTCATGCTGATTATAACAACTTTTACTTGATTGCCAAGTTATGACAATATTCCAAATAAACATTTGTCAGCGCAAGGTTTGTTATTTTAACACTTTTTGGTGGGCGAATAGATCAGGTTATGCACTGGTAAAACAGCGTGTGGCTTATAAATAAGACGGTCAGCTAGATAGTACAGTAGAATGCAGTGGCCCAAAACAACAAAAGCCCACTAAAAAAGTGAGCTTTTATCGGTTTACCAGTATTTACCAATATATGATATGGATATGGCAGACCTCAAGACAATACAAAACTAAAAAAGTTTAGATTTTATTTTCAACTTTGTCAGCAGTTTTAGTAACGCCTTCACCGGCTTTAGATACGTCTTGGCCTAGGCCTTTGAAAGTGTTACAACCAGATAGTACAACTAGAGCAGTTAAAGAGGCAAATGCTAACTTTTTCATAATAAGTCCTTAAAAGTTGAAAAAATAAATAATATAAATTCATCACTGTGTGCTAAGGATAGGTGTCTTCTGGATTAACTAGGTTAACCATCGAGTAGCGCTAACTATAAGTTAACACCAAATACTACGATAAAATACCTAACACTAGATGATCAGATAATAAAAACCTAGGTTTTACAGACATTTGTCGACTGAGAAAACGTTAAGTTTTAGAAACACAGCAGTTATCCTTAATTACATAATATATCAATTAGTCCAATAGCAACAACAGAGAAATGTGTGAAATTTATCTAAAACTGTCATAGAATTGTAAATTTCGATACACAGACGGACTATTTGTTTTTACTTCGTCTCATTTAAGGCAACATTTTATGACCATTCACATTGTGCTTGTGCACCCAAAAATTCCTAACAATACCGGCAGCGCCATCCGTTTGTGTGCCAACACCGGAGCTCAGCTGCACTTGGTTGAGCCATTAGGGTTTGATTTAGACGATAAGAAGCTACGCCGTGCAGGGCTTGACTATCATGAATACGCAGCCATGCAAGTGCACAAAAACTGGCAAGTGGCGAAAGAGGCGCTACAAGCAGCAGGCTGTCATAAGATGGTAGCATTGACCACTAAGCTGAGTCATCCGTTTTATGAGTATGATTTTGGCGATAGCAATGCGGCTGAGCATGAGAGTATTGCTTTGGTATTTGGTTCAGAGACGGCAGGCTTAGCTGATGACATCCGAGCAGACATTGGGGAGAGCAACTGGCTGCGTTTGCCCATGTTACCAGACTCTCGCAGCCTAAATCTGGCCAATAGTATCAGCATCTGCTTATATGAAGTATGGCGTCAAAAAGGCTTTTATGGCGATGAAGGGCGAAGCACCGGATACACCGAGCTGACCCCTTATGATCCTAAATAACCGGCAAGCATTATAAGCAATTGGGCGGCTTGGGTAGCCCTGCGATGCGATTGACATGGCGGGCAACCAAACCGGTATTAAATAACTGCTGCAGTAATTGATTGCTGATATTGTGCTCAGGCAAGGTTTTCATCAGATACTTAATTAAGGGGCGGGTGGTCGGCGGGTGGTTAAACTGAGTGTGAAAGTCTCGCACCTGCTGCAAAATCTGATAATGCTGCTCGGTCAATTTTACGGATAGCGTATCTGCTAGCTGCTGCGCAATCTGAGGGGTCCACTGGGTATGGTCAAGCAAATGCCCCTCTTCATCAAGACCCAGATAGGCTAGGTCCTCTGAGGTGACAG
Source organism: Psychrobacter sp. YP14 (assembly GCF_003209315.1). Classification (NCBI taxonomy): domain Bacteria; kingdom Pseudomonadati; phylum Pseudomonadota; class Gammaproteobacteria; order Moraxellales; family Moraxellaceae; genus Psychrobacter; species Psychrobacter sp. YP14. The sequence goes on from NZ_CP029789.1 coordinate 1,140,399, forward strand.
CAGCAGTCTGTGAAGCGGGGCTGGTAGAAGATGAATTCATGGCTTGACTCATAATTTAACGGCTTAAGGGAATACACATTATGGGATAGATTGTCTTATGAGATAGAATAAATCGTCTTACGGGATAGAATAGATCATCGCATCCCACTAACTGAGTGAATTTAACGTTACCACGCGATCTACTTCTTGGGTTAATGCCACCCACTGCGCATCACTAATGACGTGTACTTTACTCACATCCAAATTGACCCGTGCGGTCTCATTAAGATGAGCCAAATCATCGGCCAGAACATAGAGCGCATGGATGTTTTCAATACGATATTCAGACTCATCATCACCGTTTAGCTCATTGATATACACTTGCAGCCAAGGCAGATAACCTGAAGTTTCAGCCAATAATAATAGACTGTCACCGCCGTGCCATAAGGGAGCCAGCTCTTTGACGGTGGCTTTAAGGGTATTCATTGGGGCCTGTAATTGAAACAAAGTGGACATGGTTTGGCTCTTATAATTTGGGAAAACACTGATGCGGATACAGGTTAAAAAGATAGAATCTGCTGAAAATTATTGGCGTCAAAATCTTCTGGAATGAAGTCGACTTGCTGCGCAACATCACCAGGCAACATGCCAAAGATCCAACTGCTAAACACATCGTCAGGTAGCCAAGCGGGCGCAATATCATACAAATCTAGTGATTTAATCATGCCATGTAAGCGGCTCTCAGGCTGCATTAATAAGCCAAACACAGAGCTGCTTAGCATCAATTGTACGTCTTGTCCGAAGCTTGCTAGAGTTAGGGCTAGGGCGCACCCTTCATAAGTAGCGGTTTCGGTGGCGGTGGTTAAACGAATAAGTAATGACACAGAACTTCCTTTTTTAATCTATCTTTAAAAACGAATGACCTTGGTGGCTAAGGCCATTTGCTCAGCCAGCTCCCCAAGTCCCACCAGCTCAAACCCAGCTGCTAAGTTATTGGTCTGTAGTCTGTGACGCGCAGCATTGTCCTCATCGGTTACGCCGCGGGTTAAGGCGGTACTCACACACACGGGTAATCTTTGCTGGTACGCGGCGCTAAACTGGCTCCAAAGCTGGGTTAAATCGGCTCTATCTGCACTCTGCCAACGTAGCGCATTGGCCGTATTGGCTGCATCTGCATAAAAGAAAATGGCCAACTTAGCAGGCGACACAGTATCCGCTTCTTGAGTATGCTGCATAAAGGCTTTGGCATAACGATAAGCATGCCACGCAAGCGGCTGGCTTGGGTCGGCGGTAATCAGTAATAACGTCGTTGTCGTCATAAAAGTATCAGCTTGTACAATAAAAAAGGGCGCATTTGGCGTTAATTATACATGATTTGAGCATGTTATAAGGACGCAAAGCCAACAAATAAGCTGCATAACTAGGTTAAGCTAAAACCTAGTCTGTCATTAAACTGTGATTTTACCGCCATAAAAGTGTCAACTATTTGTTTTACAGTAAGGCTATAGTCCCAAATTAGCAATCTAGCAGGAGGCCACATGCTAAATCATAACATGGACACCCGAGCAGCACCCCTTGTCGCTGACTATGGCTTTGATAGCTTATTGGCCAATTTAGCGTTAACTTTTGATAAGCAATATACTTTGACGGACGTCACTGCTTATTCAAAGCCACTACACATCTTACTGGTGACCGAGACTTGGACACCAGATATCAATGGTGTGGCGATGAGTTTGGGACGTTTAATGCAGCAAATCTCTCTACAAGGTCATCAGGTGAGCCTCATCCGGCCCAAACCCAAATCAAGTTCTGTCGATATGCCCATTCAAGGTCTTGGCACCCAAAACCTAGGGGAACAAAGCCGTAGTTTGGTGCTTAGCCATGATGTGCAGGTAAAAGGCATGGCGATACCTAAATATGCTAATTTGCAATTTGGGTTGCCGGTATATTTCACCATAAAAAAACAGCTCAAACGCATTGCTCCTGATGTGGTACATATTGCCACCGAAGGGCCTCTAGGATGGGCGGCGCTCATGGCTGCAAAGTCGCTTAATATTCCTGTTACCACCGGCTATCATACTCAGTTTCATGACTTTAGCCGGCACTTTGGACTTGGCCTACTGGCAGGGCCCATCATGGCCTACTTTAAATGGTTTCATAATGCCTCAAAAGCCACTTGTGTGCCGAGTAAAAAGACGCTGCATGACTTACAAAATCTAGGATTTAAGCGGCTGGTGGAAGTAGGTCGCGGCGTAGATTTAAAGTGGTTTAACCCCAGGCATCGCAGTGACGCACTTAGAGCACAGTGGGGGGCGCACACTCATCACACGGTACTGATTATGGTGAGCCGTTTGTCGCCTGAAAAGCAGATAGACTGGGTAATAGATGCGTTTAAGGCGCTACAGCAGCAACAGCTACATCGAGCGGTTAAGTTGATAATAGTGGGAGATGGGCCAGATAGAGATCGACTACAGGCAATGGCGGCCAACAACAAAGAGGATATTATCTTTGCGGGCACGCAGACTGGGCAGGCTTTGGCTGAGCATTATGCCAGCGCCGATGCCTTTGTGTTTGCAAGCCAAGTTGAAACCTTTGGTAATGTGGTGGTAGAGGCGATGGCCAGTGGCCTGCCGGTGTATGCCTTTAATGATGCAGCCGCTGGTATGCTGGTCACCCCCGATAGTGGCCGGCTTGTGACGTTAGGTGATAAAGTAGGGTTTATTACTGCCATCTCGCAGCTGCCAAAAATGCAGTGTTTAAAAGAGCAGGGAAGTCATGCGCGAAAGAGTGTGGCTCAGTGCTCTTGGCAGCGCCCCTCTGAGAAAATGCTGACCATGTTTTATCAAGCCTTGGTACCGAAGGCTACTATAAATAGTTAGACTAAAACAGTTAGACTAGACTATAGGCGCTTATGGCTGGTAAAACGAGATGTACACACAGAGTGATGAAATAGATGAGTATTTTTTACAAAATAAAGTAAACTCAATGACTTAAAATATGATAATTAGTTTTTATACTTTTTTAATGCGCCATAACCTAATAAGGGGATAAGCGGTGAAATCTAACCAAGCAAAGCCTTCTTTGGTGCGCCAACTGCCGCCAAACATTGCGCCGAGTCCTGTGTTCACCTTATGTTCACGCAGTCCAGCACTGGCCGTTTATGTCAATCAGCTTATATCATGGGACACCACAGTGTGTATCCATATCAACCGCTATTCTACCAATTATGCTGTGGCCATCGTCTTTAAATCTATTAGCAGATTAGGAGATGGGTGGTTTTGGTATGCGATGATGCTGGCGGCTTTGGTTGTTTATGGTCAACAGGCTTTTTTGCCGATTATAACCACTTTACTCATTAGCCTGATTGGGCTTGCGGTATATAAAGTATTAAAAATAAAAACGGTACGCCCCAGACCCTATCAAGTACATCAGGTGATAGTGCTCGGTGAGCGGCCATTAGATGTGTTTAGCTTTCCCTCAGGACACACCTTACAAGCGGTGCTGTTTAGCGCAACTTTAGGCAGTTATTTTCCTCAGCTGCTGCCTGTCATGATGCTTTTTGCATTATTGGTGGCCTTATCGCGTATGGTGCTTGGCCTGCATTATCCTACCGATGTGCTGATTGGCGGTGCCATAGGCTATAGCTTATCTTTATGGGCACCTGATATGCAAAAGATGGTGGAGCACAGCCTGCTACTGCTGTAAGTAACCTTTGCTGTAAGTAACCTTTGCTGTAAGTAACCTTTTATCTTACGCTGAAATGAGGCTATTAGATATGAGAATTTTTGCTATAAGGATATAAAAATTTAACACGAACAGTTATCTTCTAACCGCTTTTTATGTGGTAGGCTAATAGCACACTAGCACTTTTAAGGAGCCGTGCCCTATCATGCCCTCTGACCGTAGCCTCATTGACCAATTAACTCAAAACGTCCTTTCACTAAGCGCCCAGCACATAACCCAAGAGCACATTCAAGCACTTAAGATGGCCAGTCCTTTTGCTTATCAAATCTGGAAAAACAAGCCGGCTATTTGCCAAAACTTTTTGACCAGTTATCCTTTAGGTGAGCTGCTGACTCGCCAGCAAATCTGTGATTTGATTGATGATTACACCTTAGACGATGGGTTAGAGGGCGAGCTTAAGCGGGCCGATGAAGCCGGCGTCATGAAAGGTCTGCGCCGCTTGCGTGAGCTATTGATGCTGCGCTGGATTTGGCAGGACGCTTTGGGTCTCATTGCGCTTGAACAGCTGACCGGTGAGCTATCAGATTTTGCGGATAATTGTCTGATATTCGTTAAAGAGTATGTTTGGGAGCAATTGGTTGCGCGCTATGGCCGGCCCACATATATTGATGAAAAAGGGCAGCGTCAGTTCGATGACATGGCCATCTTTGCCATGGGTAAGCTTGGGGCGCAAGAGCTGAATCTATCTAGTGATATCGACTTAATCTTCGTACACCGTGCCCGCGGTGAAACCGATGGTGATAAATCCAAAGGCACCAAAAGTATAGATAATAAGCGCTTTATGATTCGCTTGGGTCAAAGCATTATTAAGATCTTAGATACTTGCACGGCAGAAGGCTTCGTGTTCCGAGTCGATATGCGCCTACGCCCTTGGGGTGAGGGCAGTGACTTGGCCATTCACTTATCGGCTTTAGAGAAGTACTTTGCTGCTCATGGCCGCGCATGGGAGCGGTTTGCGTGGCTAAAAGCGCGGGTGATTAATGAGGTTGACGATAGGTTTAATAGTCAATTAGAGAGCATCATTAAGCCGTTTGTGTTTCGCTATTATGTCGATTACAGTGCCTTTGCTGCACTGCGTGAAATGAAGTCTTTAATTCAAAATCAAGTGGCGCAGCGAGAGGACTTAGACAATGTTAAGCTCGGTGCCGGCGGCATTCGAGACATAGAGTTTGTGGTACAGGCTTTCCAATTAATATATGGCGGTCGTCACAGTCAGCTTGAGGTCAAGTCCTGCCTCAAAGCGATGCAGGCTTTAAACGAATTTGATTTCATCGATGATGATACTTACCACAATCTAGAGGCCGCTTATCGTTTTTTTCGCCGCGTTGAGCATGGTATTCAGGCCATTCATGACCAGCAAACTCAAAAGCTGCCGCACAATCCAGAATGCCAGCACAATTTGGCGCTCACCTTAGGCTTTGATAATTGGGATGCTTTTTTACAGCGTCTAAATGAGCATCGCCGCAATGTGCATCTCCCCTTTGATCGTATGGTGACTGAGCGCCAGACGCCTACCAATACCGCTGTTGCCTCCAGTGATGAGCTGCAAAGCTTAGATGAGGTGCTTAACGAGGATAACAAGGCCAAGCTTGAGCAGTTTTGGTCAAGCAAAATGGTGGCCAATCTATCTGAGGAGGCCAAACAGCGATTAGATGCCGCTTATCCTGTATTGGTGCATGCGTTACTAATTCATGAAGCCAAGCAGGGCTTAGCCAATGTGGCATTACCCAGACTTATCGACTTATTAGAGGCCATCTGTCGCCGCTCTATATATCTAGTGATGCTCGCTGAAAACCCAGATGCCACAGTTAATCTGATTCCCATGCTCTCGGCAAGCCCTTGGATTGCTGGCGAGTTGACCCGCTATCCGGTCTTGCTTGATTCATTCTTGCAGCAGCGCTACCGCCACCTGCCGGACAAAGAGGAGCTTGCCAATATCCTGCGTCAGCGCCTTTTGCGCGTTGAGCCTAATGATGAGGAGATGCTACTAAACGTGCTTAGATTGTTCAAAAACAATCAGGTGCTGGCTGTAGCCGCCAGTGATGTGCTGGCCGAACGCCCGATTATGAAGGTGTCTGACTCCTTGACTTATATTGCTGAGGTGGTGCTTGAATTCACCTTAGAGCGTGCCTTCTCAGAGCTGGTCAAGCGTCATGGCTATCCGATCAATATGCAAGGCGAGTCAGTAACCGAAGCGCACAACGGCTTTGCGATTATTGGTTATGGCAAGCTTGGTGGGATAGAGATGTCGTATACCTCAGATCTTGATTTGGTATTTATTCACCAGATTAATGAGCAAGCAATGACCACAGGGCTTAAACCGGTTAGCGGCATGAAGTTTACCGCGCGTTTGGCCCAGAAGCTGATGACCTATCTCAATACCCAAACCCGAGATGGGCGTGCTTATGAGATTGACATGCGACTGCGACCTTCGGGTAATGCTGGCATGATGGTAGTCTCAAGCCGCTCCTTTGAGCGCTATCAATTAGAAAAAGCTTGGGTCTGGGAGCATCAAGCCTTAGTACGGGCGCGCGCCATTTGTGGTGACAGTCGGGTGATACAGGCCTTTAATCATACTCGCAAACAGGTGCTCACGCGCAAATGTGATATTGCCGACTTAAAACAGCACGTGATTGAAATGCGCGGCAAAATGAAAGACCATTTGGGCAGCAACCCCTTAGCTCAGCAGCAAGGTGAGTTTCATTTAAAACAAGATGCAGGCGGTATTGTCGATATTGAGTTTATGGCGCAATATGGCGTATTGGCCCATGCCCATGACCACCCAGAGCTGGCGCAGTGGAGCGATAATGTCAGAATTTTTGAAAGCTTAGCGGCCGCTGGAGTGTGGGATGCTGAGACCTGTGAGGGACTTACTAAAGCCTATCTTCTACTGCGCGCCGCGATGCATCAGCTGGCGCTTGCTAACGAATCGGTGGTGGTAGATGCAGCGGTCTGGAATGAGACACGCGAGTATGTCATCTCTAAATGGAATGAGATAGTGGTGTAGCCTAGGACTCAATATAACCAAATCAAATGCGCTACAAAACTAAAAATTGATAGTCAATTTAGGCCGCAGTGATATACTAAAATGATTGACCTCTCCTAAATATGCTGTTTATTATAAGGGGAGATCATGCAGGCTCGATTGACGATTATTGGCGTAAAGGGAACAATATTATGAGTATGGCAACAACGGAAGGCAAGCTTTGGCTAAACGGTGAAATGGTCAATCAGCCTGATGCCAAAGTGCATGTGTTAACGCACAGTTTGCATTATGGTATGGCAGTATTTGAAGGGGTGCGTGCTTATCAAACAGAAGATGGTCGTACTGCAATCTTTAGATTAGAAGATCACACCGATCGCCTAATGGGCTCTGCCAAAATCTTTCAATTAAATGTCCCCTTTGATAAAGCCACTTTGAATCAAGCCCAAAAAGAGGTCGTTAAACAAAATGGCTTTGAGTCGGCCTATATTCGTCCGCTTATCTGGGTGGGCGCTGAAAAACTAGGACTCTCCTCACGAGATAATAGTATCAATGCCATGGTTGCCGCTTGGAAATGGGGCGCTTATTTGGGTGAGGAGGGCATCCAAAAAGGAATCCGGGTTAAAACCTCATCCTACACCCACCATATGACCAACGTCACCATGTGTAAGGCCAAAGCAGCGAGCAACTATCCAGTGTCTATTATGGCCAACCAAGAGGTGACTCGCAACGGCTATGACGAAGCCATCTTGATGGACTCTCAAGGCTATGTGTGCCAAGGTTCAGGCGAAAACTTATTTATGGTAAAAAATGGCGAGCTACATACGCCAGATTTGGCAGGTGGGGCATTAGATGGGATTACCCGCCGTACGATGATTCAGTTCGCTGAGGATTTAGGCATTAAAGTGGTCGAACGCCGTATTACTCGCGATGAGTTTTATTTAGCCGATGAGGTGTTTATGACCGGTACTGCCGCTGAAGTGACGCCCATCCGTGAATACGATGATCGCACCATTGGTAATGGCGGACGCGGTGACATCACACAAAAGCTGCAGAGCTTATATTTTGATGTGGTACATGGCCGCAATGAGCAGTACATGGATTGGCTGAGCTTTGTTGATTAATTAAGCGGTATAGCTGTTATGCTCTAAGCCCTTATTTTAGGGATGCCTTAAATATAAAAAAATCCGGACATGATGTTCGGATTTTTTTATGTGAAGTGTCCGTAGTTATTTTTTAAAATAACCACGATACCAATTAGCGAAGTGTTTGATACCCTCAGCCAACTCTGTATTGGGGGTAAAGCCGGTTAATTGGGTTAATGAGCTGGAGTCGGCGTAAGTCGAAGCCACATCACCAGGCTGCATATCCATCATAATCTTCTGTGCTTCTGTGCCAAATTCTGCCTCTAATGTACGAATAAACGCCATCAAGTTTACCGGTGAGTTATTGCCAATATTATAGAGGCGATAAGGGGCAGAAGAGGTTTCTGGACTCGGATGTCGGGGGTCAAAGGTTGGTGCACCCACATCTTTGCTACCGGCCGGAGTATCTAAAATCGCCAAAATACCCTCGGCAATATCACCAACATAGGTAAAGTCGCGGCTCATATCACCATGGTTGAATACTTTGATAGGGCGGTTATTAGAGATGGCATCAGCGAACAACATCGGCGCCATATCAGGGCGTCCCCAAGGACCATAAACGGTGAAAAATCTTAAACCAGTACAACGAATACCAAACAGATGCGCATAAGTGTGTGCCATCATCTCATTCGACTTTTTGGTGGCAGCGTATAAAGAAACAGGATGATCAGTGTGATCTGAGGTCTTAAATGGTTGTGATTGGTTTAGACCATAAACCGAGGAGCTTGAAGCAAAGCATAAGTTATCTACGTTATGCTGGCGGCAACCTTCTAATATATTCAAAAACCCAACCACATTGGTTTCAACGTACACATGTGGGTTCTCGATAGAGTAGCGAACACCCGCTTGTGCGGCTAAGTGACACACCGCATCGAACTGATGTTCGGCAAACAAGCTCTCCATCGCTGCACGATCTGCAATATCTAGCTTAATAAATTCAAAATTAGCAGAAGAGGTGCTATCACGGCTTGAATGATCAGCGGTCATCGTTTCAGCGTCTAAAGTCACCCCCAGCTCGCTTAATCTGGCCATTTTTAACGAGACATCATAATAATCGTTTAGGTTGTCCACGCCAATAATCTGATCGCCGCGTGCCAATAGTTTTTGGCACACATGAAAACCAATAAATCCTGCTGCGCCTGTTACTAGTATTTTCATGCACTTATATCCGTAGGTTTCTTCGAGCTTAATAAATTAACTTACAATGAATTTAGTACTTTTAAGTGTATTTTTTAAGAGCACTAGGTCGAACTTTTAAAATCTATAGCATAGCTTGTGGGTGAGGATAATAACAAATAACCTGCTTTAAGCATATGATGCGACTTACAATTTCTATAACTTCTGTCATAGCGATGATATCTGAGAAAAGTATTTATAAATTACGCATAAATTCAGCATCTTAACTATATAACCTTACCAGCTTTATTGTTATTATTACTTGCTTAGAATTTTCAATAAATCAAAAGTTATTAGTACTATAAAATTTAATTAACTTTGCTAAGTTGTTACAATACCTATTACTTCTATTTAAGGCATACATTGAGTCTATGAAAATACTGATTACTGGCGGTGCAGGCTTCATTGGTTCTGCGGTTGTCCGTCATATTATAAGCTGCACCGAAGATGAAGTGTTAAATATTGATAAGCTGACTTATGCAGGAAACCTAGAGTCATTAACGTCTGTTGAGGATAGCGCTAGATATCAATTTAAACGAATAGATATCTGTGATAGAGCCGCTGTTGAGCAGGTATTTGAAAGTTTTCAGCCAGATGCTGTCATGCATTTAGCCGCAGAATCTCATGTCGACCGCTCTATTGATGGACCTGCAGAATTTATTCATACCAACATTATTGGTACTTATACGTTATTGGAGGTTGCTCGTCAGTATTGGCAATCTCTTAATGAGCACAATAAGCAGAGCTTTCGGTTTCATCATGTCTCAACAGATGAGGTCTATGGTGACTTAGAAAATACTTCTGATTTATTTACCGAAACCACAGCTTATGCTCCAAGCTCGCCTTATTCAGCCTCTAAGGCCAGCTCAGATCATTTGGTGAGAGCGTGGCATCGTACTTATGGTCTACCAGTTGTTATTACCAATTGCTCTAATAATTATGGCCCCTATCACTTTCCTGAAAAGCTAATACCGCTAGTTATATTAAATGCACTTGAGGGTAAGGCGTTGCCTGTATATGGTAAAGGCAATCAAATCCGTGACTGGCTTTATGTAGAAGACCATGCGCGTGCTTTATATAAAGTGATTACAGAGGGTTTGACAGGTGAGACTTACAATATTGGTGGTCATAATGAGAAGCAAAATATTGACGTGGTTAAGACCATTTGTCAGATATTAGATGAGCTACAACCACAGGCGAATGGTCAGTCTTATGAGTCTCTTATTACTTTTGTTAAAGACCGCCCAGGCCATGATCTCCGTTACGCCATTGATGCTCGTAAAATATACAATAAACTTGGTTGGCAGCCCGAGGAGAGCTTTGAGTCTGGCATACGTAAGACAGTACAATGGTATTTGGCAAATCTAGACTGGTGTCGACGTGTACAAGACGGTAGTTATCAACGTGAAAGACTGGGAGTACAGCCAGAATGAGTAAAAATATGAATACTAAGGGTATTATTCTTGCAGGTGGCTCAGGCACTCGCTTGTATCCGATTACTAAAGGCGTGTCTAAACAGCTACTGCCCATCTATGATAAACCGATGATTTATTATCCTTTATCTGTGCTTATGCTGGCAGGTATCCAAGATATTTTAGTCATTAGCACCCCAGAAGATATCGATGGCTTTAAGCGTCTGCTGGGTGATGGCAGTCAGTTGGGTATTGATATTGACTACGCGGTTCAGCCAAGTCCTGATGGATTGGCACAGGCGTTTTTGATTGGTGAAGACTTTATTGGTGATAGTAATGTCTGCTTGGTTTTGGGTGATAATATCTTTTATGGTCAAGGCTTTACGCCAATGTTAAAAAAAGCAGTAGAGCGTCCAACCGGCGCGACTGTTTTTGGTTATCAAGTGAAAGATCCTGAGCGCTTTGGTGTGGTTGAGTTTGATGATAATCAGCGAGCCATCTCATTAGAAGAAAAGCCGGCTCAGCCAAAATCCAATTTTGCCGTCACTGGGTTATATTTTTATGACAATGATGTGGTTGAGATGGCCAAACAAGTACAGCCCTCAGAGCGAGGTGAGCTTGAGATTACCAGTATCAATCAAATGTACTTACAGCGTGGTGACTTGAATGTGGAGTTACTAGGGCGAGGTTTTGCCTGGCTAGATACCGGTACTCACGAAAGCTTACTGGAAGCGGGTATGTTTGTTGAGACGATCGAGAAGCGCCAAGGTTATAAAGTAGCTTGCTTAGAGGAGATTGCCTTTAATAATGGGTGGTTGTCAGCGCAGCAGGTACAAGAGCAAGGCGCGAAGTTAAGTAAAAACAGTTATGGACAGTATTTATTAGCGCTGGCAGAAGGCAGATTATGAGTTTGGTTCATTGGATAGATTTGCCAGTATTAGGTGATGATAGAGGCTCATTGGTAGCCATTGAAGCCTCAGATACCATCCCGTTCGAAGTTCAGCGGGTGTACTATATTTTTAATACCAAGTCAGGTGTTGCGCGTGGTTTTCATGCGCATCATCAATTGCAGCAGCTTGCGGTGTGTGTGTCTGGTAAATGCCGTATGGTACTTGATGATGGGCAAACCAAAGAAGAGGCGTGGCTTGACTCTCCTGATAAGGGACTGTTAATAGGCGATATGATCTGGCGTGAGATGCATGATTTTAGTGATGATTGTGTGTTACTGGTATTGGCCAGTGAGCATTATGATGAGTCAGACTATATTCGTGATTATGATGAGTTTTTGAAGGTGGTCAAGCAATGAGTTTCTTCATTCATGAAAAAGCGGATGTGGCTTCAGTCGATATCGGTGAGAACACCAGAGTCTGGCAGTTTGTGGTCATTTTAAAAGGTGCAATCATTGGCAGAAACTGTAATATTTGTGCGCATACGTTGATTGAAGATGATGTGATTATTGGAGATAACGTCACTGTAAAATCGGGTGTGTATGTCTGGTCTGGAACCCGAATAGAAGACGATGTTTTTTTGGGCCCAAATGCGACATTAACTAATGATCTTATGCCTCGATCTAAGCAATACCCTGATGAATTTTCAGGAATTACTTTGAAAAAAGGGGCGAGCATAGGTGCAAATGCCACAATACTCCCTGGTATAACTATAGGTGAAAAGGCGATGGTGGGTGCCGGTGCGGTTGTAACCAAAGATGTTCCCGCTAATGCTGTTGTGGTAGGTAATCCAGCAAAAATTATAAGGTATTTAAAATGATTCCTTTTTTAGATCTTAAAGCAGTAAATCAGCAATACAGAGATGAGCTGGTTGCGGCAGCTACGCGAGTGATTGATTCAGGTTGGTATATTGGTGGTAATGAATTAAGCCGCTTTGAAGATAGCTTTGCCACCTACTGCGGGACCAAACACTGCATTGGTGTGGCAAATGGCTTAGATGCACTAATTTTGACCCTTAAAGCTTGGATGCTTATGGGCAAGCTGCAAGAAGGGGATGAGGTCATCGTACCCACCAATACCTATATCGCTAGCATATTGGCTATAAGTGCAAATCACTTGACACCTGTGCTGGTGGAGCCTGATGTTGTAACGTGTAACTTAAGCCCTGAAAAGGTACAGGCAGCCATCACTGATAAAACTAAGGCTATTTTGCCGGTGCATCTATACGGACAATTAGCAGATATGCCTAATATTATGGCACTTGCTAAGCAACACAATTTATTGGTACTAGAGGATGCTGCACAAGCACACGGTGCCAGCTTAAATGGTACCAAGGCTGGAAATTTTGGCAATGCAGCAGGGTTTAGTTTTTATCCTGGCAAGAATTTAGGTGCCTTAGGGGATGCTGGGGCAATAACCACAAATGATGATGAGCTGGCACAGACTTTAAGAGCTCTACGTAATTATGGCTCACATGAAAAATATAAAAATCTATTTCAGGGTGTCAATAGTCGTTTAGATGACATCCAAGCGGCTATGCTAAGCGTCAAGCTTGGTTATCTAGATAGTGAGATAGCGCATAGACGTGCAGTAGCCAAAGTCTACTTAGATGGCATTCATAATCCAGCGATAACCTTGCCCGCCTATTATAGTGAGTCTCATGTGTGGCATGTGTTCGTAATTCGCTGTGACGATAGAGATAACTTGCAAAGATATCTGGCAGATAACGGGGTGCAGACGTTGATCCATTATCCAATTGCACCGCACAAGCAGCAGGCCTATCAGCAGTGGAATCATATCAGTTACCCAATAAGTGAAGCGATTCACCAGCAAGTACTTAGCTTACCGATGAGTCCAGTTCTGTCTATGGATGATGCTCAAAAAGTCGTTGAGCTTTGTAATGCGTATCGTTCATAGTTCACAAAACCATAGTTGACGAATTTGTGCGGTGCACTTATGAAACTGGGAGGAGAGGTGCAGATAGTGAAACAGAGCTTAGCCGGTGGTAGAAGTGGTGTATCCCAACATCTAAAAGAGCTTGAGTTTAGGTTAAAGCATAAGCGACTTGAGAAGCGGTCTGTTGAAGACATCAAAACGTATGTTTTGTTAAAAAAAGCAGAAACAAACAGTATCTCAAATAGCCCTAAATATAATAATCAATGTCATTATGAATGCAGCTATCAGCCGGTTGATATTAAACTTTACGAGTTAAGTGATGTTTATTGCAATATAGAATGCTCAAGCTTTGTTAGCGGTGATATTAAAAGTGTTTATATAGAAGAGTTTCCTTACATCTCTTGTCAAGACGCTAATTATAAATCAGGGTTTTTAGTACGTCATGATACAAAGAGTGCGTATATAAAAAACATAAGAAAAAATAGTGTTAGAGCTTTTAAAAGGGCGCTATTCTTAGGTGGCAATGGTTCATTTAATTTTTATCATTGGATGATAGAGATTGCCCCGAAGTTATTAGTATTAACAGATGAAGCGCTAACACAAAGAGCGGTCAACACCATCATAGTCAGTGAGTGTGTCCAAAAAAACGATAATTATCAGTGGATATTACAGCAGTGTCTAAAACATCTGCACGATATTGAAATTGTTTATGCTCAGCCTAAAGAGGTGCTCTTTGTTGAGCATCTATACTTTGTAAATACCTTTAACCAAACCATCTATAACTACCATAATTTCTTAGACGATTATCGTACCAGTACTATCTTCAATAAGGAGGTTGTCATTGACTTACGTCATCGTTTATCTAATGCCACTTTGCACTCTCCTGAACAACGGCTAGATAGCACTTCTCATAAAAAAATATTTATTTTGCGTAATGAAGATGCCGTAAGCAGTTATAACAAAAGAAGTTATAACCAAGATGAGGTATTTTCTTTTTTTGAAAAAGAAGGCTTCGTCGGGGTTTATCCTGATAAGCTTAGCCTCATTGAGCAGATCACTATGTTTCAAGAGGCAAGCTTTATTGTGGGGCCATCTGGTGCAGCTTGGTCTAACTTATTATTTGCACAAGAGGGTACAAAGGCGATCAGTTGGCTTCCTGAACAATTAAAATACTTTGATACATATTGTTCCTTAGCAAATATACTGGGTGTGGATATGCATTATTTACAGTATCAGGTGAAATGCGGTAAGGTGCATGGCTCTTATCGTTTAGACCTTCAGCAATTAATAGACTTGTATCAACAAATTCAGTAGTTGGTTTAATAGTGGCTAAAACCATTATAAATCACAGTTTTTATCACATTTAGGTAGCAATATGAGTACTTCTGGTCCCTTAGTTTCGGTGGTGATTCCTTGTTATAATCATCAAAGTTTTGTGCAAGACTCCATTCAAAGTGTCATTGATCAAAGCTATAAAAATATAGAATTAATAATTATAGACGATGGCTCTAAAGATAATTCAGTCCAGAAAATCGAGGAAATGATTCTGGCCTGTGAGCAAAGATTTGCCCGATTTGAATTTAGGAATAGACCCAATAAAGGACTCAGTGCTACTTTAAATGAGGCACTTGAGTGGTGTCAGGGTAAGTATTTTGCTGTATTGGCTTCTGATGATTTAATATTGCCTCATAAAACTGATGCACAGGTAAGTTTTTTAGAGCAACACCCAGAGGTAAATTCAGTATTTGCTGGCGTTAAGCTGATCGATAGTCGTCATAAGGAGCTGTCTGTTTCTTTAAGAAAGCCTGGGGTTTATAGCTTTGAGAGTATCATTATGAATAAACATGACTTTCCTGCTGCCACACAGTTACTTAGGTTAGAGGCGGTTAAACAGGTTGGAGGATACAATCCAAAAATTGCTTTAGAAGATTGGTATATGTGGTTAAAACTTAGCCAAATTGGCGATATTTACTATCTCAATGAGGTGCTAGGTCTCTACCGGCAGCATGACAGTAATTTTTCTGGCAATATTGAAAAAATGATGCAAGGTCGAATAGAGGTTCTCAATTGCTTTAAAGACTCTGAATATTATGAGCCGGCAATGGAGAAGGTTTTGTGGTCTAATGCACGTAGAGAGTTTGAGAGTAAAAAGGGACTAGAAAAGCTTGAGAAGTTCTCAGGGCTATTTAAGCAAAAACCATTGAAAGCGACGAATCTAGTGTTTAAACAAATGATTAAAAAAGTCAAAAATAAATAGTAGGCGATAAGGTAATGGGGCTTGATATTACCAATAACGAAAACAAGCCCCAACATACCGATTGCTACAGAGAACTAAAAAAGTTTATATCCCTATTTTAGCCTTAATCTTAGCTTCCACCTTTCTAATATTTTTATCATTGATGGTCTTACTCATTGCTCTAAATGGAATGACTAATTTCTCACCAATGCCATCTACCAGTACAAATTCAGGGCGACCTTGGCGCGATTCGGTATACATGATACCGCCAATGTTAACCTCACCAAATACCACGTGGTAATCACAGCAGTCGTCAAAGAATTGATCGAGTGCCTTTTTCTGAGCTTCGCCAAATTGTTGCTGGTTGACCAAATCCTCTAAGGTTTTAGGCTCTCCAGAGGGAGCAATAATCTTTTCAGTAACCAGTCCGAGTCCTTGATCTGTGTCAATAAAGCCGTGTACTGTTTCTATAGGGAAGGTAAATAGTTTTTGGCTGTAATGGGTTTTACACAGCTGTAAATACTGCAATAATTCACGGCGAAACTGGCGATAGATACCTTGATGACGATTAGCGCGTAATCGGCTTTGAGTCGCTCGGCCACCCTCAGCTGTCGCATTTTCAGGCTTCATTAATTTTATGACCTTATTAGCCTCATCTGGATGCTGATAAACTAACTTTTGAGTCCCTTGTCCTAACAGTTGTAACTGATCAATTTTAATCATAAAAGCTAAGCCTTATAAGTTAAAAGTAGAGATGGTAATAAGGTTTATTTAAATACTATTTTTTTGGCAAGCAAATGCTTTTTGGTGTTTCTAATAAGTCTACTGGCCTCTAATTGTAATTTACTAAAGCCCTTTTTCTTCTCTTGTTTACGACGCAGCTTACGTTCAGAAGATAATGCACTGGGTAAGGTTACCTCGCTGTTATTATCTTGTTTCTTCTTTAAAATCTTCTCTTGCTCACACAGGGCCGGTAGCATTTGATAGACAGGCTCTATTTGAGTGGCAATAAACTCATCAAAAATCATTTTATCGACAGGTTTAGCAGGCTGTTTTAAAATGAAGTCTAAAAAAAGCTTAGCACCCTGCAAAGATAAGATATATCCAGCGGCACCTAGGTTTTTACCTTCAAGAATAGCAAGCTTACGCTTATTAGGTATTACCTCATAAGTCTTAGAGGATAAATAAGCCTTTTTTGAAAATGCCTCTATTTTAATAATATTCCAATCCGGTTGTATCCAATTGGTCTGGGTCAGTAACTCTGTGGCATCTTCTCCCAAAAAAACATCGTCTTCGAAGATGGCGACATAATCAAGCTGCTCTGCAATGATTTTCTCCCATACTGCAACATGGCTCATCATACATGCCAGCTCAGTAGGGGTTAAATCTGAGGTATCCTCTAAGTTTAGACTCTTAGCGTATTGAGCTGCTTGCTCAGGTCTTAGAGCGTCAAAAAACTCATAGCTAAGGTGATGTTTCCCAAATTCATTTTCGATGTGTTGACGTCTTTTATTGGCAGAATCTAAGCTAATAATAATATTCTTCATAACTGTTTTATCCATATAAAGCACTGGTATTTGGGCTAAACCAGATTTTGAGTAGTTTTTAATACAGTTATTTATTCAAATAAAGATGCTTAACAGCCGCCGCTTTGTCTTGTAGCATTCTTTTTTGTTTTTTGAGATTATAGCTGCCATCTCGGCCTTCTTTATCTTTACGCTGAATATTTTGACTGGACTGAGTGCCTAAAATATCACTATCGATCCCCATAGGGCTAATCACGGCGGGCCAAACACCTAGACCTTTGCCATTTTGACTGAGCCATCTTTGAAAGAAAATATCGACTGGCATCGTAATGGGCTTGCCATGCTTAATAAATTCTTCGGCGCCTTTACGTGACCAAATCAGCCCAAGACCCCTAATAGGAAAATAATAGGCGTGCCAAAGCGTATGTTCATTGATGGTTGTGATATCTTTGGCCAGTTTCTTTTTTTTGGCAGCAATATTGACCAAATACCAGTCAAGCTCTGGATGCGCATATAAATACGATACGGCCTCTTTGACTACCGGCGCAAATGCACTGGACATCTTCATATCATCTTCTAAAACTATCAGCATATCCGCATCGGTCTCAAGAAACTTCTGGGCGCACTGATAGTGACTCAGATAACAGCCGATTTCTGAGTTTAAAAGGCTGCGGCCTAAGTTACTACGCGTTTGTTCGTCATCATAATCGACAAACTCAGATAATGCTTTACCACGCCCATCATACGCCGATATTCTTTCAAAGTCCCAGTTCTGCTGCTGTAGCTGCTCGGTAGAGCGCTCGAGTCGTTTGTCACTGCCATCTAAGTTGATTAAGTAAGTTAATACTTTCATAAGAGGTATCTTGTCCTTAGTGTGTGATAGTCAGCCTTGCGCAGTCAATAGTGACTGCGGCAGGTAGGACTGAAGCTTGGTAAACATGGCCTCAGTAACTTGAGCAAATTCTTTAGCGGGCAGTTGATCCATACTTTGTATGCAGCCATATTTGATATTAGAATCTTGCAAACCTTTAATAAACTGCTGCACACTGCGCTCATCTTTTAGATAATTGATGTCAATATCAGGCTTTAAGATGACCTGATTTTGCTTGATTTTCAAGTGATTCATCAATGATATGGGATTAAACTGCTCCACATCACGAAATTTATACTCGATTTGTTTAGCCAGTAGCGTAGGCTTGCTTAATAAGAAATTTCGCAAAATATTTTTATCAACAATATGCGGATAATGATGTATTTCAAAGAACTTGCTCATCCCCGCCAGTTGTGCCCCCAGCATTTGAGCAATAGTATGCTTAGGCTGCACCGGCTTACCCACTAGCTTTTGTAATGTCTTGCGGTAATCAAGCTTAGCCTTCAGTGGCAGGCTGCTACGCCAGTGGCCATACACTACCATCTTATTATCAGTCAAAAAATCTTCAATCTGGGCTGGTTGATTAAAAAAGAAGTCATCATTTAAGTAGATAAAATAATCAGACAGACCTGGTATATTGCACAGCATGGTCTCAATCGAGCGGGTATTAAAGGTTGGCAGATACTGCTCGTAGCCTGCGAAGATTTGCTTGTGGTCAATAATGCGAATTTTGTCTTGGGTACAGATACCTTGTGCCGCAAACTCTTCGATAAATTTAGGCTGCTGCTCATCAGAGACGATATAGATATAGCGACAAAAGGGCACGTATTTTAAAATAGAGGCCACGTTAAAATAGATTTCATTGTTACTGGCAAAGCGAGTGGCACTAATCGCATCAGAGGCCACTTGAGTGGTTTTTTGATACGACTGGCGCTTTTGCTTGAGCTTCGGGTCATCACCGTCCACCCAGGCGATAACTAAGTCTATTTCAGATGGGGATTGTAGGCTCACAAGGGCTCTCACTATGTCATGGTAATATAAGTATCTGGGTAGATAGCTCTTTAGTTATCTGCTACCGAGTCGATGTTTTTATTTCCAGTAATCCTTAAGCCAAGGGCTTGGCTTCACATGGCGATACCATTTACCGCCACCACCTTTAATCGCATCAGGCGGATTAATCTCACCATGAAAGATAATAATTTTAGCGTTATCAGGTAAGCTTGGCGCTTTAATAAAACTCATAGCAGGAGAGGGCATACATTGGTATTTAAAGCTTACGCACCAAGTTTTATCCCAGTACTCTAAGTGGTGATGCTTACGCAAATAATTAGATAAATAAGCCTGCTCATGACGTACCTCTTTGCTTATCTTGGCAAAGTTTTGCTCGAAGTGACTGAGCAGGTTGGGATAGGTGTTTTGACCAATTTTAAAGCGGTACACTGAGCTGTTGCCCACCATGCGCCAAGGCTTTTTCCAGTCACGGATGATGACCACGCTGTCATCAAACTTGGCTTCGTATTCAAAAAAAGCATCGATATTATCAACAATAACAATATCAATATCCAAAAATAGCGCAGTACCTTTTAAGTCATATAATTCAGGCTTAAAGGTGGTTAGCTTCTTCCAGCCACGTTCAGGCAAGCCCTCAGGTAGATTGAGCTCAGGAATAGGGTAGCAGCGCACATTGGGGTCAATACCCGTCTCATCATCGGTAAGGCATACCATCTGAAAATCTAATGTCAGATGACGCTTGACCATATTGTATAGACGGTTGACATACTCAGGGCCATATTTGGTGCCCCATTTCATACAGATCACATAGCGGGCCTCACTATTTGAAGAAGGCGTAAGGCGTGAGTCAGATTGGGTAGTTGTCATGAGTTACTCGGGCCAAATAGGTGGGTTTAGGAGTCAGTAAAATGCTTACTTGTCTAATGAGCGCTCTAATGTGCGATCGGGTGAATCCTCTAATGCTTCATTTTGCCGAGCATTTTGGGTCAATAACTTAGGTTTAACATAAGCGCCAATAAACTGCTTTAGCTGATCCGTACTGGCTTTGTAAGGATTGTTGATTAAGGGAATTTGTTTGAAGCGTCGATAGCTCCACATATAGTGATCAGGGAAGCGCTTGATCATGTCCTCCATCGCTTTGTTTAAAGCGCTGGTAGCAACTACAATGTCCTTATCAAATAGCTTAGGGTCATCTAAGGCGAAGCAGTGGACATCAAAGCCGCTTTTTAAGGGTGAGTCATTGTCACTGCGTACACAGACCAGTCCTACCAATGAGCACTTGGTCTTGCTGGCAAGCTTGGGTGCAAGCGTACTGGTTAATGTTTCAATACCAAAAAATGGTGCTTGAACACCGCCTGAGGGCTGAGGCACATGGTCGGGTAGGATGATACTAAAGCCGCCAGATTTTAAGGTCTTAAAAATGGCCTTTATACCCGAGGCGTCAGTGGGGACCATCTGTGAGTTAAGGCGTTGGCGGCCTTGCAGAATAAAGTCATTTTGAAGTCGGTTTTTGACCGGTTTATATAAGATAGTAGGTGAGCCAAATTGATTCAGCCAGGCATTCATAATCTCCCACGTACCCAAATGCGGGACAATGGCAAGCATGCCCTTAGGATCTTTTAAGGCAGCCTCAAGTATCTGCAGATTATATACTTTATTGACTTGGTTGATGCTCCAAGCAGGCGGCATCGCCCAGCTTTTCACTGATTCAACCGTGCTTAAGAGTTGATTGCGAATAATTTGTTCTGAAAGTTGCTCACGAGCTTCATGGTCAAGCTCAGGTGTTGCCAATTGCAGATTGATATCAATGCTGCGTTTGATCGAGGTGTTAGGAATATTATTCACGATGGGAGTGACGAAAAGTGCCACTGCCCGCATAGCGGACAATGGCACAAATTTGACGGCATTTAATGGGTTCATAGACTTAACTCGCAATAAGGGGTAATTATCTAAGCTATTGAATAACCACCGCTTTGCCAGCTAAGTGTGCTGCTGGTGGGGGCTAGCCCCACAAGCGGTTAGCTAAATTACTCTTTGTTTTCAGCTTGCGCTTTTTCGCGCACACGAATGCCCAGCTCACGCAGCTGACGGCTGTCGACTTCTGCAGGGGCCTGAGTTAATGGGCAGTCTGCAGTTTTGGTTTTCGGGAATGCAATCACGTCACGAATAGAGCTTGCGCCCACCATAAGCATAATCAGACGGTCCAAACCGAAGGCTAAGCCGCCATGCGGAGGCGCACCGAATTTTAAAGCGTCTAATAAGAAGCTAAACTTCTCGTTGGCTTCTTCTTCTGAGATACCTAAGGCATCAAATACTGCACGCTGCATCTCAACTGTGTTAATACGTAAGCTACCACCGCCAATCTCAGTACCGTTTAGTACCATATCATAGGCGATAGATAGGGCTGTTTCTGGGTTGTTTTTTAGCTCTTCAACTGAGCCTTTTGGCATGGTGAAGGGGTGGTGCATTGAGGTCCACTTACCATCATCGGTCTCCTCGAACATTGGGAAGTCGACGACCCATAGCGGAGCCCACTCACAAGTTTCCATGTTCATATCTAGACCGATTTTGACACGTAGCGCACCCATAGCATCATTCACAATCTTGGCTTTATCTGCACCAAAGAAAATGATGTCGCCATCTTGTGCGCCTGTGCGCTCAATTAAGCTTACCAACACCTCATCGCTCATGTTTTTGATGATAGGCGATTGTAGGCCAGACTCTTTGTCGACACCATTGTTGATGTTGCTGGCATCGTTAACTTTGATATATGCCAGACCACGCGCCCCATAGATGCCGACGTATTTGGTGTATTCATCGATTTGCTTACGGGTTAGTGAGCCACCATTTGGCACACGTAAGGCGGCCACACGACCTTTAGGATCGTTAGCAGGGCCTGCAAACACTTTAAAATCAACCGACTGCATCAAGTCTGCGACGTCGATTAGTTTTAATGGGATACGTAAATCAGGCTTATCAGAGGCATAGTCACGCATTGCTTCAGCGTAGGTCATACGTGGGAACTTACCTAAGTCCACATCTAGCATGGTCTTAAATAGGTTTTGGATCAAGCCTTCGTTGATGTCCATGATGTCTTCTTCAGACAAGAAAGACGTCTCGATATCCACCTGAGTGAATTCTGGCTGACGGTCGGCACGTAAGTCTTCATCACGGAAACACTTGGCGATTTGATAATAACGATCAAAGCCTGCCACCATTAATAACTGTTTGAACAGCTGTGGCGACTGAGGCAAAGCAAAGAAGTTACCTGGACGGGTACGTGATGGCACAAGATAGTCACGTGCACCCTCTGGTGTGGCACGCGTCAAAATTGGGGTTTCAACGTCTAAGAAACCTTGGTCATCTAAATAACGACGGATGGTAGAGGTGGCTTTGGCACGAAATACCATACGCTCTTGCATCTCTGGACGACGCATGTCTAAATAGCGGTATTTTAGGCGCAAATCTTCTGATACAGAGATATTCTCGTCATTTAATGGAAATGGCGGTGTTTCAGATTTGGCCAATACGACAATTTCTTTGGCCAACAGCTCAACATTACCACTGGTCATATTCGCGTTTTCGGTACCTTCATAGCGCTTGCGCACACGACCTGTAATCTTTAATACATACTCAGAACGTGCAGCATCAGCGGTTGCAAAAGCTTCTGGCGTATCGGGGTCAACGACAACCTGCAAGATACCCGCGCGATCACGCATATCTAAAAAGATAACCCCACCATGGTCACGGCGACGATGAATCCAGCCTGTTATAGTGATGGTTTGCTCTAGTAACGCTTCGGTTACGGCCCCACAATACTCGGTACGCATCATAAATTGTCCACTACCTATCAGTTATCAAAAAAGAATTCTTATAAATTCAAGAAGGTTCTGTCAAAGAATTTTTATCAAACGCACATTATGCCTAATCTTGCGTGTTGATACAACCAAACACCCTTGAAATTATTGAAATGCAAACGCATATTAATAACAATATGATAAAAAATTATTTGTGCTAGAGCGTTATTATATCCCATCTAGTTTTCGATATGTTTTATACCCTTAAAGGAATATTTATGTTGTTTTATCCGGCCAAAAACCCAGTTGAGTTAAAAGTAGTTCATTTAAATAAAAGTCAAAACGAGCGTCGCAAGCATCTTATTGAAGCGACAGGGGACAAAAATGCGGTAAAACAATTCCAAAAAGCACTGGCCAAAAAAGCCAAGCAAAAACTAAAAGACAAGTCTAAAGCGAAAGCCAAGCAAAAGCGTGTATTTGTGCTTGATTTTGATGGTGATATTAAAGCCAGTGCCGTTAAGCACTTGCGCGAGGAGATCAGCACCATCATCAGCGGCGCCAATAAGGGTGATGAGGTGGTCATTCGTCTAGAGTCAGGCGGGGGCATGGTACATAGCTATGGCTTGGCTGCAGCTCAATTGGTGCGCCTCAAAGACGCCGGCTTAACGCTCACCATTGCCGTGGATAAAATCGCTGCCAGTGGGGGTTACATGATGGCCTGTGTGGCAGATAAAATTTTAGCAGCCCCGTTTGCCGTTATCGGCTCAATTGGTGTGGTCTCACAAATGCCAAACTTTAATAAATGGCTAAAAAAACACGATATCGATTATGAAATGTTTACCGCAGGTGAGTACAAGCGTACGGTGACTGTTTTTGGTGAGAATGATGATGACGATCGTGCCAAATACACTGAGGAGCTAGAGCAAACACATAAGCTATTTAAGCACTTTGTGACCACCTATCGCCCGCAGCTGGACTTAACCAAAGTGGCCAATGGCGATCATTGGTATGGTGAGGATGCGCTGCATTTAAACCTGGTCGATGAGCTGACGACCTCGGATGCATATTTGCTAAAGCAAATGGATGAGCATCAAGTGTATGCCATTTTATCACGCCAAAAACCCACTTTGGCTGAGAAGTTGGGTTTTGCTAACGCCGCTCATTCGGCGGTATCAGGCTTGGTAAGCACCGCAACCAAGTCAGCGTTGACTGTGCTGGGTAATAAATTGCCTGAGGTTATGAGCAAGATTGAGCAAGACAAGCGTTTAAAGTTTTAATGGTTGGATAAACTATCAGCCACTTGATGTGAAGAAAAAGCGACCTTAAGGTCGCTTTTTTTGATGGATTTATCTTGTAATAACCTGAATGATAAGGATTGAGTTTAATCAGCAAAAACCAATCGTTAAGACCAGTAATCAAAGATAAATTAACCAAGGATAGGTGTTCAATGGATAAGCATTTGACGTTTAATAAGACACTTTTAGTCAAGATGGGTTTGGCGGGTGTGCTGGCAACCTCTGCGGCAGCACTTGTCATCGGCCGCATCTGGAAGCCAGATTTGCAGGCCTCTAAGCTTAAGCATTGGGAGCTGCCGACCAGCTTTTATGTCGATGTAGAAGGATTACAGGTGCATGTGGCCAAGTCTGAGACATCTGATAACTTAGCGGCTACTAATAACTGTGAAGCGCAAAGCGGCGCTGAAACTTTGTTACTAATCCATGGCACGTCAGCCAGCTTGCATACTTGGGATGGCTGGACTGAGGCGCTTAAAGAACAATATTGCGTGGTACGCTTAGACTTGCCAGCCTTTGGGTTAACAGGCCCTTATGCTGATGATACCAAGCCCTATAGCTTAGATAATTATGTTGATACTGTCATTAAAGTGATGGATAAGCTTGATATCAAGCGAGCGACCATTGCCGGTAATTCGCTTGGCGGCGGCATTGCTTGGCTAACTGCTTTAATGCACCCTGAGCGGATTGACCGCTTGATATTGGTTGATGCATCAGGCTTTAAATTTACCCCCAAACGCATGCCCATTGGCTTTAAACTGGCACAGTCTCCCGTATTAGATGGTCTTACTGAGCATGTACTCCCCAAAAGCATGGTGCGCAGTAGTGTGCAGAGTGTTTATGCAGATAAATCCAAGGTAAGCGATGACTTGGTGAACCGTTATTATGAGCTCAGCCGCCGTGCAGGCAATCGTAAAGCCTTGACCAGACGCATGCGCGAGGGGTTATATCAAGATGAAGTCAAGCGCCTGGGTGAGATTACGCAGCCCACACTGATTATCTGGGGCGCACAAGATGAATTAATTCCTATTGAAAGCGCTTATAAATTTAAGGCTGCCATACCCAATAGCCAATTGGTGGTATTTGATCACCTAGGTCATGTGCCGCAAGAGGAAGACCCGAAAGCCACAGTGGCTGTGGTGAAGCAGTTCTTGCGAGACACCAAATCTGATTATACTAAGTCGTTTAACTAAATAAATCATCCAGTATTGAGTCAAAGGGGCAGAGTATGACGACACTGTTTATGGTGCAGCTCGGCGCCACACCAAAGGGTCGGCTGATTGAACAGCACGACATGTTCTTTGGGGTAGCAGATAAGGTAGGCGATTTGATAGATGCGATAAATGCCCACTGGCCTGCGGTCAAGAACAAATGGCATATCGACTCTTATCGTAGCGTCACTACGGTTATTAACCCTGATGGCAGTGCTTATCATATTGAGTGGCAGGACGATAATACTGCAGAAAAAGATAATATAAACTCGTCAATTAAGAGTAACCAGAGCACAGATAACGCTTCCGACTTAAAACTGTTTTTTATTAATTTGGGTGGCTATCAAGAGGGCAGTATCGAAGAGTTTCATTACAAAATGCTGGTGGTTGCACCCACTCAAGCTACAGCAATGAAAGCGGCCGCTACGACCGAGTTTTATAAAAATTACAGCTATAATGACGACGATGTTCCCTTCAATGCCGCCTCACACATTGATAATAAACATCAGGTGGATGTCGATGATATCTATGATGTTAATGGTCTGCTAAGTGTTGGTCGACTGGCTATCACGCCTATACCTGTTGGTTCTATTGACTTTGATGAAGCTGTAGAGGATAAAAATTATGTCGGCTACCTCAGTCTCAAGACGCTTAAAAGTTTGGCGTTGTGAGTTTGGCATTATAAGTTAATTTCTCGTAATCAAGGGCAACTCAAAAATAACCGCTCAGCAGTGTTATAATAAACCCTTGATTGTGCGGCCATTACCCCTCATAAAACCCCCATGCCCTTTGAAGTAATGGCATGAGAAATATAAAACGTCTTAGCGTATAAAGTAGGGGTTCAAGCGGCCATACCTGCGCCCACGTCTGTTTATTTTACCCCGTACTGTTCTACCTTTTTATACTATAGATAGTTGTGTCACTGCAATGCTTTGCTGACCCCAAAATTCAAGCCGATAAAGCCAAAAAAAACTTATGACTAAAGACACGAATAGCACTGCCTCCTCTAACCCTCAAGAGCCCTCGTTAACGCAGGCGCATCAACATAATGCGTCTGTGGTAGAGGATGGCTCAAACGATAAGATAAGCTCTAAATTGGCTGTTTTTGAATCGATGAAGGAGCTGCCGGTACTGGCCAAAGACCGTCATTTTCTAAGCCGCTTGCAGCGTGAATTATCACGTCTGCCAAAAAACGCAGACCCTAAAGTATTGGCAGACAAGCAAGCTAAGTTTGAGCAAATAAAGCAGCGCTCACAGCACGTGGTACAACAGCGTATTGATAGCATTCCTCATAATTTGCCGCAGCTGCTTAATGATGAGCTGCCAGTCAGTAAGCGCAGCATCGATATTATTCAGGCCATCACCGACCATCAAGTGATTATTGTGGCCGGTGAGACCGGCTCAGGTAAGACCACTCAGCTGCCGAAGCTTGCGATGCTGGCAGGCCGAGGTATTACGGGTCAGATTGGCCATACTCAGCCCAGACGACTGGCGGCGCGCAGTGTGGCCAACCGAATTGCTGAAGAGCTGGGTGAGCCACTTGGGGAAACCGTTAGCTTTAAGATTCGGTTTAATGAGCAAGGCAGCGCCCAATCCGTGGTCAAATTAATGACCGATGGTATCTTGCTGGCCGAGCTGGGTCATGATCGTTTTTTAACCCGTTATGACACAATTATTATCGATGAGGCGCATGAACGCAGCCTAAATATCGATTTTATTATGGGCTATTTAAAACAGCTGCTGCCCAAGCGTCCAGATTTGAAGGTGATTATTACCTCAGCCACCTTGGATACCGGCCGTTTTAGTGAGTATTTTGCTCAGTATGACCCTGTTAAAAAGCGTATGGTGCCGGCGCCTGTTATTGATGTCGAGGGCCGAGGTTATCCAGTTGAAGTGCGCTATCGTCCGCTGACAGATACCCCAGTGAGCAGCTCAGATGACGACAGTTATGATGACTTTGAGGATAATCTGCCGCGTGCGGTGGTGGCGGCGGTAGAGGAGTGCTTTGAAGATGCGATTGCTAAAGGGCATCCTGAGCATGCCGATATTCTGATATTTGCCGCAACCGAAGCAGAGATTCGTGAGATGCAACAGGTGCTGGTGCAACATGGGCCGCGCCATACTGAAGTGCTGCCATTATTTGCGCGCCAGACTTACGCTGAGCAGCAGCGTATCTTTCAGCCCTCAGGTCGCGGCAGACGCATTGTTATTGCCACCAACGTGGCAGAGACCGCGCTGACTGTCCCGGGTATCCGCTATGTTATTGACTTAGGTTTTGCGCGTATCTCGCGGTATTCGTATCGCTCACGGGTACAAAGACTGCCTATTGAGGCCATCTCACAAGCGGCGGCCAACCAGCGTAAAGGGCGCTGTGGTCGTGTGGCGCCTGGGGTATGTATCCGCCTATATTCAGAAGAAGACTTCGCCAGTCGCCCTGAGTTTACTGAGCCTGAGATTCTGCGTACCAACTTAGCATCGGTGATTTTACAGATGGCAAGCTTGCGTCTGGGCACAGTAGAGAGCTTTGATTTTATCGAACCACCTGATAGCCGCTTGGTCAAAGATGGCCGAAAGCTGCTCGATGAGCTCGGTGCACTGACGCCAAAAAATAGCGACAGTAAAAAACCTGTGGCTAAGCAAACACTCAATGATGTCAAGCTGACCCGTATTGGTCAAAAAATGGCACGCATGCCGATTGACCCAAGGCTTGCCCGTATGCTGGTCGCTGGTAGTGACTTTGATTGTATGCTTGAGATGCTTATCATTGTGGCTGCACTTGCGGTGCAAGATCCCAGAGAGCGTCCAGCCGAGAAGCGGGCTCAGGCTGATCAAAAACATGCTATTTTTCGTCAAGAAGACTCTGACTTTCTATTTTATCTAAGCCTATGGAACGCTCTATATGGCGGCGGTAGTAATAAGCTAAGCAGCAGTCAGCGCAAATCCTTTGCCAAAAAGCATTATCTAAGCTTCCCGCGTCTGCGTGAATGGGAGAAGACCTACCGCCAGCTTGAGCAAATGGTGACTGACCTAAAGCTGCTCACAGACTCTGGCACAGAGCATAAAGACAAGCCCCACACGCAAAATGACGCTGCTAAGGGCCAGCGTCATGCCAATCAGGCAGTAACCGTGGCCAAAAGCGTGGCCACGGACCTAATTGTTGATAATGCCAGTGATAACAAGGTCAATGAAGCGCAGCGTGCGGTGAAATATGCCAACCTGCATCGTGCGTTACTAACCGGCTTACTGTCTGTTATTGCGCATAAGACAGATCAGCGTGGTGAGTATCTGGCTGCACGTCAACAAAAAGCCAAAATATTCCCAGCCAGTACCGTGTTTAAGCAAGTACCTGCTTGGGTAATGGCGTTTGAAATAGTTGAGACCTCACAAGTATTTATGCGCACCGTGGCAAAAATTGAGCCAGAATGGATTATCTCTGCCGGGGGCAATCTGCTTAAATACCATTACTTCGAGCCGCATTGGTCGAAGAAAACCGGTCGCGTGCGTGCTTATGCTCAGATCAGCTTATTTGGTCTGATTGTGGTCGCTAAGCAATTGACAAATTATGAACAGATTAACCTAGAGGAGTCACGAGAAATATTCATTCGCGATGGTCTTGTGACTGGTAATCTGGGCCGTCAAGCACCTTTCTTGCAGCACAATATGGACAAAATTGCAGATGTTGAGCGTATAGAAGAAAAGCTGCGTCGCCGTGATTTGTTAGTGGATGAAGAGGACTTATATCAATTCTACGAGCGCAAAATCCCAGAACACATTGCCAGCCGTAAAGCCTTTGAAGACTGGCGTGCTGATATTGAAAAAGAAGACCCAAAATTCTTGTTCTTTACCGATGAGGATGTGCTGAAAGAGACGGCACCGACCACAGGCGAGTTCCCAGAGGTTTGGCAATTGGGTGATTTAAAGCTGCCTCTTAAATACGTGTTCGATCCGGCCTCTGAAGATGATGGGGTGACCATTAGAGTACCGCTTGCTGCCTTACCGCAGCTAGATGCCATTGAATTGTTATGGGGGGTACCAGGCTGGCGTTATGAGCTGGTGCTGCAATTGCTCAAATCCTTGCCCAAAGAGATTCGCCGCAAGATTGTGCCCATTCCCAATACCGCAGACAGCTTATATGACGAGCTTGAAAAAAATCACCAGCAAGGTTTATTAAACCAGCTGTGCCAGGCCTTGCAGCGCCGCGGTGTGCTTGGGGTAAAACCAGAGGACTTTAATCCAAGCGCTATCGACCGTTACCTGCAGCCACAAATCTGTGTGGTTGATGACAAAAAGCGGGTCATTGAAAAAGGGCGTGATCTTAAAGCATTGCAGCAACGTCATGCCAGCAAGACCAGTCAAGCGTTAAGCAGCAGCCAAGATACGCAAGGGGTACATACCAGCTTCCCTGAGCACTTTAGATTTAGCAAAAACCGTCATAGTGCCGGTATTGTGATGAAAGAGTTTTCTGCACTGGTGGCTGATGAGGCTGGCGAGGCGGTGACCATTCATCAATTTACCGATGTGACAGCAGCGCTAAAAGCGCATCGCAAAGGGGTATTGACCCTTATCCGCAGCAAACTCGGTGCCAAGCAAAAGCAGCTCACCAGTCAGATTGATAAGACCTTTAAGCTGGCCTTTGCGCCTTTAGGCGATATGGAGAAATTAAAGACCATCGTGGTAGACGCCACGCTTGACGCCACCTTAGAAGCGTACGCACCAAGCTTTGAAGATCATGACGAAGCGCTGCCTGATAATGCTGATAAAGTTGCTGAGAAATTGGCCAATCAGTTGCCGCTAGATGACACAGAGTTTGAAAAAACATCTGAAAAGGTATTGGCCAATTTCTTATTAGAAGGCCAAAAAGTGCTAAGACTGCTGCGAGATGTCTATGCGCGATGGCAGCGTATCCGCCGCAGCCTACTGATGCTTGATCGTGACGTGTTTGGTGAATCGATAGATGATATCGAGGATCAGCTTGATGATTTGCATTTGTCAGACTTTGTGTATCGTATGGCGTATGAGGATTGGCAGCAATATCCGCGTTATCTTGAAGCATTAGAGATACGCATTGAGCGCTTAGAGCATAATCTTGATGGCGATCTGGACGCGGTGTATGAGCTTGATGTCCATATGGAGCGTTTGGCGGGGCGTGCAGATGACGAGACCATTAGTGACTACCGCTGGCTGGTTGAGGAGTTTCGTATTCAGCTGTTTGCGCAGCCGATGAAAACCCGTCAGTCGGTGTCACAAAAGCGGCTTAATAAAATGTGGGAACAGGTCAATGCTCGGCGGTAAATGTTAAAAAACCAAGAGACTTGCCTTATGTTGCCTGCTGTATTTAACGGCCATATCGGCTTTCTTCAGCAGCCAGGCGGCGCTACAGCATTATTTAAACCAGATCCTATTGAGTCTAAAAGAGCCACAGATAAACAGGCCCGGTTTAAAGCGTTATATGTATTGATACGTAAAAACGTTTACCGTTTTGGCCGCTTATCTAATTTTAGTTTGTATCTAATAAGGCCTCAGCTTTTATCTATATAAGATAAGCTGAGGCCTTTTTTTATCATCAGTCGCCGTAAAACCACCGACTTCAAGGGGTGGATATAAGGCGACAAGGTTGCTACAATCAATCAGCTATAAAGTTAAACCATCTACAAAAAACAGCTAAGACAAGTATAAATTGCGAGTACGCAGTGTCTTGACTGGTCGATGGTATTCCACACACACCCTCAAACTAGCTCGTGTCAACAGACAATCTTAACGGTAGGGTTAGTTTGAAATAAGAATCTTAGATGCAAGGTGTGAATTGCAAGGCGGTAGCCACCTCTAAGATTTGCGGTCGGGCTTAACCGTCTAGCTGTAGGAATCCCCTAGGTTTAGCGAGGGGAGGAAGTCAATGAGTAATAAGATAGTAATATAAAATGGGATTGGTTACTACTAAAAAGATAGTGACTATTGAAAATTTTTGTACTATATTCACTATTCTTTTAGTAGCAGCTTTTTTAGTAGTGGCTTTTCTGTTATTAGTGACTTGTATTTTAAGATTTGATTTACACGCCATAGGAGACACTTAATGTCAGTACACACATCGCTCTATCAATGGGCAACAGTACCTACTGAATTTATCAGTGCAGATGACATTGGCTTTGCCTATCGTGATTATGGTCAGCAAAGTGGTGGCACACCCATCATATTTTTAAACCATTTGGCAGCGGTTTTAGACAATTGGGATCCTCGCATTATGGATGGTATCGCCCAAACACATCACGTTGTGGCGTTTGATAATTCCGGGGCGGTTCACATGTTCACATCCAATAAGCCTGTAGATTTGAATGTCTCTATAATCTAATCAATAGCTTTAATTTCTTGTCTTTCAAGTCCGCCAACACCAGCCTAACAGCTCCATTAAAGATCCTTACTCTTAATACTAAAATACACGCTAAAAGTAATAATCGTCTTAACCCTCAAGCTCATCCAAGACTGCTCGAAAACTTGCCAGCCCAGCCTCAATGTTATCAATAATATCGCTGGCTAAATCTTCAGGATCAGGCAGGTTCTCTAAGTCAGTTAATGAATCATCCTTTAGCCAAAAAATATCTAAACTTGTTTTATCACGTTTCTTGATATCCTCAATACTATATTTACGCCAGCGTCCATTTGGGTTGGTCTCAGCGTCATAAGTCTCGGTGCGCTCGTTAATATTATCTGCATTGTAGCAAGTAATAAAGTCTTGCAAATGCTCTAGCGTCATCGGTTTACGCTTAAGCGTATGATGCACATTGGTACGGTAGTCGTAAATCCATACTTCTTTAGTGACAGCCTCTTCTTGCGCAGGATGATTATCGAAAAATAAAACGTTCGCCTTAACACCATTTGCATAAAAGATACCTGTTGGCAGGCGTAATATAGTGTGTAAATTGGTTACTTCTAGCAGCTTCTTACGTACTGTCTCGCCAGCGCCTCCTTCAAACACTACGTTATCAGGCAGCACAACAGCCGCCTTACCATTGGCTTTTAGCATTGTATAAATATGCTGTAAAAAGTTCACCTGTTTGTTAGAGGTAGTCGCCCAAAAGTCTTGACGGTTATAGACAAAGTCTTCTTTTTCTTGTTCGCCATCTTCATTGGTGACTGTAATACTGCTTTTTTTACCAAATGGTGGGTTAGCAAGCACCATGTCCACACTATTGCCATTTGTCCCAATAAGGGCATCATCAGAGCTAATAGGGCTTGTACCATCGATCTCACCGATACCATGTAAAAATAGATTCATTAAGCAAAGGCGGCGAGTGTTTGCGACAATTTCATTACCTGAGAATGTATTCTTTTTAAGGTTTTCTTTTTCTTCTTTGTCAAGATTATGATTTTGCTCAATGTAATCGTAGGCTGCTAATAAAAATCCGCCCGTACCCGCCGCAGGGTCAGCAATAGTGATATTTGGACCAGGCTGCATACATTCGACAATGGCTTGAATTAGCGGGCGTGGGGTAAAGTATTGCCCAGCGCCAGACTTAGTATCTTCCGCATTTTTTTCTAAGATGCCCTCATAAATGTCGCCTTTTACGTCTGTGCCTAGCCTTGTCCATTTAGTGCTGTCAATCATGTCAATTAGGCGAGCAAGCTTGGCAGGGTCTTGGATTTTGTTTAACGCTTTGGTAAATATCTGCCCCAGTAGCCCCTTTTGTTTGCCAAGCTCACGTAGCAACTTTAAATAGTGGCTTTCAAGCTCAGCGCCTGTACGGTTGGTTAAGCTCGTCCAGTCAAAGCCATCGGGGATACCTGTATCACGGTAGTAAGGTGGTAGGCTGTATTCATAAGCCATTTTTAAAAAGATAAGATAGGTGATTTGTTCTAGGTAATCGCCATAGCTGACCCCGTCATCACGAAGGGTGTTACAAAAATTCCAAACTTTAGAGACGATAGAGCTGGTTTGGTCGTGCTGATTAGTTGTAACAGTAGACGTATTGGGAGTAGTAGAAGGTTTGCTCATGGGTGGTTATCTCATTTAACAATATGTCGTTTAATATAAAGGTATAAGGAACAGCGGGCATAGTCTATGTCGAGCTCACTTATAACGGTAGCTTAATTTGCCCTTGCTCTGTCGTTGCGTCATCCGTGTCTATTTTGGCTGATTTACCTTGAGCGTCTGTTGCCTTGGTTTTAACTTTAGCTTTCTTTTTAGGGGTGCGTTTAGAGGTTGCTTTATTCTTTTTCTTAGCGTCTTTGGCTTGCTGTTCTGCCAAGGCTTGAGCTTCCCGTTCAGCTTTGATTTGCGCTAACAATTCGCTGGCAGGTGGATCATTAGGATCTTGTGGTACAAGCTTACCTTGAAAAGCTTTGTGGAGAATTGAGGTTTTTAGGAGATTGGCTTTGATTAACTGGTTATCAATATCAATAATTAACCTGTCTGTATCTGATAATTTTTCTTCAAGCTGTTTAACAATTTCTTTTTGCTCATCTAGACTAGTGAAAGGGATAATAAGATTTGATACTTTTGATAAGCTCAATGTATGAAGTCCAGTTGTAGAACTGGCTACCTTAACAATTCTTTTTCTGCCAATTGGTGACATTAGAAAGTACAGGATATAATGAGGGTCTACATTATTTAAAGTTCTTGCTTTGATAAGATGATTTTGGTGATAGCAAGGGTCTATCTCTCCATTCCAAAGAGCAACCCTGCCAATATGTTCAATGCTACCGTTACCTTCCACAATAAGAAGGTCGCCCTTCTGTAAAAGCACTCTAGGCTTTTCAGATTCTTTGATACCTATATAAGTTATATCATCCAACCGAAGTTCATTGGCATATACATTCGCTACTCTGAGATAAGGAACTTGTTCTTCAAGAGTTTTTCTGGAGGAGTTTTTGGTAAGTCCTCCTGAGATGGTTGATAAACTTTCTAAGAAATGTTCAGACCAGCAATCAGGTAAAATATCATTTAATTCTGTTTTATCAACATTGGCTATATTAGTTATTTGCTTCGGCTTACTAGGTTTTCTGCCATTCTTACCTTCTTTCTCCCACGCTTCAACCGACTTTTCCCATTCTTTAATTTGCTGGTCGTAATGGGCTTGTCGTGCCATTTGAATTTGCTCTAATAATTCGTCAGCTGTGGGTAACGACTTACCAGTATGCTTAGCATAATTTTTACGCCACTCTGCCGTGAGCTTACCTTCGAAAGCATGTTGTAGTAGTGATTGGCGGTATTGTTCCAGTTGCCGTTTCGCTAAGGTCAAGTTTGCAATACCTGCATCTACTTCTGAAAATAGGGTTTCAATTTTATCTACAATTCTGTTTTGTTCGTTAAGAGAACATAAAGATATATTTAGCTTTTCAAACTTACTCTTATTAACTATCGGAATAGTAGTGGCTGAAGCATTTGCTTCTAACTGGTTTATAAATTTACTAGATTGAACTTGATAGAAAATAAATTTTGAATTCAAATATTGACTTGGCACAATAGAGTTAATTTGTTGATTAGTGGCAACAGGTACATTGTTCAAAGCGGTTTTACCTAAATTACCAATACAGGAGACTAGAATAGAGTTCTCAGGCAGTAATCGGGCAGAAGTTAATCCTATTTTTGATAAATAGGTATCGCTTTTATTTATGATATTATTCTGAAGGTGAGGCGGTTTTATGAAGGGTATGTCTGAACCATAATTTTCAGAATGTTTAGTAGGTGGAGTATTTCCAGTAACAACTTCTCCAATTTCATGCAACTGTATTTCTACCCAGTTGCGACTTTCACCTAAAGTTTCTTCATTTATCATGCAATCAACTCAATATTTATTTCGTCTAGTAAATTATCAAAATCGGAATTTTCGCTTAATACATCATACGCTTGCCCTAAGCCACCATATTGATTAAATGGACTTAGCTCAAAGTCATCAGGCATTATCGCAAACGAGGTCGTTACATGGTCACGTATCATCCGTAGCCATTGCATTTGTTCCTCAGTAAAGGGCGTTTTACTTCTGGCATTGTGCGCAAACACCCAATCTTGGAAGTTCTTACGGACAGTATTATCAAAGGGCATTAGTTTATCATCAATCCCAATCACACGGCGTACCAAACTGACCAAAGCAATCAGCTCGTCATCCACTCTTTTAGAAGTCACACCATCAAGCATAGAGTACGCTTGCCACACCTTGAATATAGCCAATGGCGGCTTACTGGCTTGAATAGCGTCATACAGCTCTTTAATCATCTTAAAGCTTAATGCCTGACGCCGATAAGGCTGGTTATATAATATCTGCAAAGCGGTGATGCTGTCTTTATTGGCTTCTATATAATCTTTAAACCGTGTGACGATATGCTCAGCTTGTTCTGTTTGGTCGGTATCCCAACCAAGGTTTGTCACCTCATCGAGGTTTAAATGATCAATCTTTTGCTCGTTTTCACGGCGTATTTCTTCAAGCTGGGTAATTAGCTCGCCCGTTAACCAGCGACTGGCTTCTTTCACCCGTTTTTTCTGCGCTTTTTTAACCGCTTTATCACTAGGCGTTCCATCATTGCTTATCCCTTCAAGCTCACAGGCAGCTTCATGTACTAAGTCGGCATCAATCGCTGTAAATAGCTCTTTAATTAGATGGCTTAATGGAATGCCATTGGTAAACATCTCTAAAGCTTTATGTTGCTCAGGCTCTAAGGCAATATCAAGCCGTTTTAGCCTGCTGGCAAGTGAGCTGACCGTATCCGTATCCGATTGACCCATGACCACACCCATCGCCAAATCTCGAAAGCTGACTGATTTTTTGGTGTCTAATTGGCTACTGCTGGTCTTTAGCGATTTGGTCACACCAACGGCATCAACGATAACATAATGTGTCTTAGCCGTTTTAGCACTGGGCGACACTTTCTGTAGACCTTCTTTATCCAGTGTGCGTGTACCACGACCTTTCATCTGTTCAAAAAAGTTGCGACTTTTCACATCACGCATAAACAATAAGCACTCAAGTGGACGCACATCTGTACCTGTGGCGATCATGGTCACCGTTACGGCAATACGGGGGTTGTAGCTGTTTCTAAAATTCGCTAGCACGGTTTTGGCGGCTTCGCCTTCTTCGGTCACATTACCATTGTCATCTACTCGGTCTTGTTTTGTTTTATATGTAATCTTTTTGCAAAACTCGTTACCCTTACCAAATTCTTCACGTACTATATTGATAATGTCATCGGCATGGCTGTCACTTTTGGCAAAGATAAGAGTTTTAGGTACTTCGTCACGAGCAGGGAAGATAACGGGTAAGCTGTCCTTAAAGGCCCTGATAATGGTGCGTATTTGGCTAGGGTTGACGATGCCTTTATCGAGTTGTTTTGCGTTGTATTCCTCATCTTCGTCCTGTAGCTCCCAGCGCTTACGGCGAGTTAGCTTTTCTCTATGCTCTATTAGCTCATGTGCGGTTAGTTTTGCACCTTCTTTGGTAATCTTTGTCTCGATTAAATACACCTCATTGCCCACATTAACGCCATCGGCAACGGCCTCTTCATGGGTATATTCACTCACCACATTTTGATTAAAGAATCCAAAGGTGCGATTATCAGGTGTTGCCGTCAGACCAATCAAAAATGCGTCGAAATAATCGAGTACTTGTCGCCATAAGTTATAAATAGAGCGATGACACTCATCAATAAAGATAAAATCAAAAAACTCGGGAGGAATATCTGGGTTATAAACCACAGGTAGTGGCTCTTTGATGTGTTTCTCAAACACCTCTAAGCTTTCTTTTTCTAACGAGTCATCAAATGGCTCACCCTTTAGCATGGAGTACATGCGCTGAATGGTACACACATATACCTGAACCCCTGACGGAATGTGTGGCGAGGTGATGACTTGAGCATTATATAATTCAGTAAACTTGCGGTTGTCGTCTTGCGGAGAGAATACAATCATCTCCTGTTCGGCTTGCTCGCCTAAGTTGATGGTATCTACCAAAAATAAAATACGCCGTTTGCCTGTATATTTGAGCAAACGGTACATAACACTAATGGCGGTATAGGTCTTGCCAGCGCCCGTTGCCATTTGGATGAGCGCTCGCAAATGTGCTTCTGAAAAAGAACGCTCTAAATTGGTAATGGCTCGCTCTTGGCACTCTCGTAAACCAAGCTCTGATGCTGGCAGGCTGTTTGGATTAAGTGGTGGCATGTCACGAAGTTTTTTGCGTAGCGTGTTTTTACCTTCGTCGTACCATGTTTGCAAGGTTTCTGGCCGATGAAAATTAAAGACTTCACGTGCACGAGGATAAGGATCATTACGATTGGTAAACCGTGTGATTATCCCAGTAGACTCATACAGAAAGGCAATGTCAGCGTCATCAATATGCTTGAGCTCGCTGGTGGCATAGCGCTCGCTTTGTTCTTCAACAGTCGTTATTTTTTGACCGTAATTTTCTTCTTTTGCTTCAATAATACCGACAGGCTCTCTATCTATAAATAGCACATAATCGGCGGGACCAGTATCTGTTGGATACTCACGCACTGCTACCCCTAAAGCTGCATTAGAGTTGTAGTCTTTTAACTTTTGTACGACCCATCCTGCTTGCTTAAGCTGACGGTCAATATTATCACGAGCGATGTCTTCGGGACGTTGGTTAGCCATAAGGTTACTGATTTTAAGAGTTATTTTAATACTTAAATATAGCGGAAAACTGATCGTAATGCCAAACTAATAAGGCGACGATTGCTTGCGCATTGGATATAGTATTAATGCTAAGATAAATGTAAGTTGCCCAATTAAAATATAAGTGATAACAAATAAGGACGGTAGATGAATTTTTGGCATATGCAGTTACATCCTGATAATGATAGTTGGGGGTTAGAGCGGGAAGTTTTAGAAAAAACAAAATATATTGGTCTAGGTGACTGGAAAGAAAAGCGAAAAGCACAGCAACTTAGTTTTCAAAATGAGATGCATATTGGAGATATTGTAGCTATTAAGAGAGGAGAAACTCCAATAGCATTAGTAAAAGTTATAGGAGCGTATGAATATAGAGAAAATCCTAACAAAGACTTTGATTGGTTTGAAAGGCGACGTAAAGTTGAAATACTTGATTGGTATCATTCTGAATACAAGCTATACGTAGCAGGTAGAAAAACGCTCACTAAGTGCGATATGAATAGTAGTGCCAAAACTAATAAATCAATAAGAAAATGGTATGGGATGGCTATGGATAAGATTCAAATAAATGAAGTTGCTAAGCTATTAAAATACAAACACCAAGTTATCCTTCAAGGGCCACCTGGCACAGGTAAGACCAGATTAGCTAAATTGGTCGCAGAAGATTTAACACATATAGAGCAAAAAGGTAAACCACAAGATATTTTGGATAATTTGGTGCAAAGCTTTGACTCTTCAACTGATACAGTGCAATCAAATCGTACTAAGTTTAAAAAACTACTTACAGAGTTTCAAAATGCTTTTCCTGTCGAATCATTAGGAAGCATGACATTAGACGATTTTCCAATTGGTAACGGAAAGAACGACTCTTTTTGTTGGTGGATTGAAAGGGGACTTGAAGATTTAGGGAAGTTTTCTCCAGGGAGCTCCAACAACTATCCAATATATTGGAGTAAAGATAAAGAAGGGTATGTTATCAATAAAAAGATTGGTGACAATATAGATGCAGAAACCGCCATGCAAGTAATTGCCCGTCAGCTAGATAAGTTAGTTCAAGAAACTGACTTAGAGGCATCAATAGCATTGTTGGGCAAAAGTTTTACGCTAAAAGTGCTCAATAGCTACTATCCAGATAAATATTTTCCTATAAACAGTGAAAACTCATTAAATCATGCTTTGAAGTTATTTGGTGCTTATGACCGTAAAATGAACTTAATCGAAAAAAATAAAAAGCTATACGCAATTTATCATGACAAAAAAGAGGAGTTTAACAAAGATATAACGGTCAATGAGTTTGCAGGTCTTATATGGAATAATTTTAACTTAAAAGACGGTGAGCGTCTGTCAGAATCAGACGAAGTTATGACTCAGGGAGAATATAAAGTCATTCAATTCCATCCAGCATATACCTACGAAGACTTCGTTCGAGGAGTTGTGGCTAAAACAAACGAAGATGGCAACATACACTACAAGGTCGAAAATAAAGTTCTCGCTCAATTCGCTAAAAAGGCTTATGAAAATCCAAACAGCAACTATGTCCTTATTATTGATGAAATCAATCGAGCTAACTTACCATCAGTGTTAGGCGAGCTAATATACGCACTCGAATACCGTGGTGAGACTGTCGAATCCATGTATGAGCTTTTAGATAAAGACGATGAGGATAGGCAGTCACATAGTTCAGAAAGAAATATTACTCTACCGAAGAACCTATACATTATCGGCACAATGAACACCGCTGACAGATCAATTGGTCATATCGATTATGCGATTCGTAGACGGTTTGCATTTTATGATGTTCCTCCTTCAGTTGAAGTTATTAACTTTGCTAAAGCAAAAGCGTTATTCAAGCAAGTACAAGCATTATTTAAGACAGATAGTGGTGGGCATTTATCTTCTGATTTTAATGCCAGTGATGTTCAACTAGGGCATAGTTACTTTCTTCCTTCTAAAAAAGATATGCCAGAGCAAGAATTCTACATCGAGTTAAAAAATAAGCTCGACTATGAAATTAAACCTATTTTGTTTGAGTACATTAAAGATGGCGTGTTATTGGACTCAGCTAGAGACGTTGTCGAGGGATTAAATGTCTGAATTGATTCTTTCGATCGAAAGTGATGGCATTATTCGTGAACATCATGTTGTCACCTTTAACTCACTAAATGGCTCATCAGTTAAGACAATCTTCTTTCAAAACAACGATAAGAAACCCTGTGTTCAAGTAAGACGTGATGTAGAAAATACGACGCTGAGCATGTCTTACTATATTGGCACGGACTGGCTTATTGAAAATGAGCAGGCTATTTATGTTGCTCCTAAAGTAAATAGTCTAGGTCAACAGGTTGACTATTTGGGTATGCTGCACGCCAGTTTATCTCATGTAGATGCTCTAAGTCATGCAAAGGAGCTATATGAGATAAAGCTCAATCAGCCTTTTATTGAAGTTGATCAGCAGATGGACTTAATTACACCGTTAATAATGCTACAGTTTTTGCATACGTTAAAACACATCGTCATAAAAGGTCTTAAAAAGTCCTACTATAAAGTTGAGCATAATCTTGCCAGTAAAATTAAAGGCAGGGTGTTGACCTCTAAAAATATTAAGAAGAACTTAGTTCAGAATAAGCCAATCAATACCTATTGTCAGCATGATGAATTTGGTCTTGATAGTATAGAGAATAGAGTGTTAAACCACACTTTAAGCTTTGTGAGACGTTATTTTGCAAAATATCCTGCCTACAATAAACTTACTAAATCACTCATTGATTTTTGTACGCCTGCTTTTGAAAATGTAGCAGATAAAGTCGATTTGAAAGCGCTTAAGCAGACAAAATATAATTCGTTTTATAAAGAGTATAAGCAAGCTCTGGATTTATCGAAAATTATCTTCAAGCGTTTTGGCTATCATATTAGCGAGGTTGAAAGTACTAATTCGAGTAGGGTCTCAGTCCCTCCATTTTGGATAGACATGTCTAAGCTTTTCGAGCTATATGTTTTAAGTTTATTAAAAGACAAATATGGCAATAAGATAGTTTTTCAAGCAAAAGGCAATTATGGAGAACCTGACTTTCTCTTATTGGAGGACAACACACCACTAATCATGGATGCTAAATATAAGCCTTTATATCAAAATCATGATTACAACTCGGATGATATTAGGCAGATTAGTGGCTATGCAAGAGATCATAAGATTTTGAATAGATTAGGCTTTGCAACTCAAGCTGAGCGAGAAAACAATGTGGTAGGATGCGTCATTATTTATACCGACCAAAGCGGTAAGAAAGAACTTCCTGAGACGCTAACAGAAACACCTATTGAGCAGTTTACTAAGTTTTATAAAGTACCGATTGCCATGCCAGTGCTTAGAACGTCTTAAACGTTTGTCAATATTTCAGTCTGTAATTAGGAAATGACCTAGAGGATTTCCTTTGAATCTTGCTATTGCTTAAAGTCTAAGTTTAATAAAGCTTTATAAATTTTTAACTGCCTTGAGATTATAGCTACATTGTTTACATATATATAAGATAAAATATGATCAATTACATTGTTTCATCTTGCACAACCAAGAGAAAAAGTAAATATCCACATTTTTAAATTATGGATATAACGATGTCTGAATCATCCATCGGTTGAAAACCATTAAAAAAGTATCAATATTTTGTAGTGCTTTTTCAAGATAAAATAATCTGATAGTACTAACTTCAATAGAAAAAATCGGGAGTGCAATCCACCCCCATATTATTTCTACTTTGGTCACAAAATGGTCACCATTTGGTCACTGAGCGATTGGTCATCGTAGACTAGCTTAATTAGTAACTAAGATTAATTAACAACCATTTCTTAAATCAAATCCAAGCCAGTACTTACTAAATTAAAATGGGAGAGAGTTTGTCTGAATCTCTAAAACTACGATGAGACTGTATAGATAAAGGGATGAAAAGAGGTAAGTGTAGAACCAATAAACACAAAAAAACCTCAAGTATAAATACTTGAGGTTGAAACTTTGTTTTAAACACTAAGTTTTAAAATATGGCGCAGCGGACGGGACTCGAACCCGCGACCCCCGGCGTGACAGGCCGGTATTCTAACCAACTGAACTACCGCTGCTTAGGTCGCTTTAGAATGTTTAGCCACTTTCTAAAAAAGTGGTACTCTATAAAGAGTGGTGGGTGATGACGGATTCGAACCGCCGACATTCTGCGTGTAAGGCAGACGCTCTACCAACTGAGCTAATCACCCTGAATGTAGGAGCGTATTATATACATATATCAATATGTGTCAAATTTTTTCTGCAAAAAAGTGGAGAAAATTCAAAATTTTGATTTTAGTGGGCTAAATAAGGGGATTTATCCTGGTTTGGGGCAGATATGGTAAACTACGCGGTAATTAAATACTGCATCTCATGATGACACATGCAAAACCATAACTGTAAATAAAATAAGAGACGCCCATGAATAATGCAAATAATCCGACCCGCGTGGTCATTGACCTCGATGGTAGCTTAGATGAATTGGACGATGATGACATCACGTTGCCGGATTTGGCTGAGCCGCAAGACATACCTATTATCGAGACCCCTCGTGTGGTGCAGGCCGCCGCAGACACAAAACCTAACCCAGTCTCCTCGACATCTACCACTGCCAGCTCAGTAACCTCAACGCCAGAGCCAGTCGCTCAGACGCTGACACAAAGTGAGCAGCAAAAAGAGGACAAAAAGCGTGGCGGTTGGTTCTCACGCATGAAATCAGGCTTATCTAAATCGCGTAAGAATTTGGCAGAGGGTGTGGCCAATATCTTAATCGGTGGTAAAGAGATTGATGATGAGCTACTTGAGGAAGTAGAAGATCAGCTGTTGGTGGCAGATATTGGGGTAGAAGCGACTGATAAGATTATCAAAAGTTTAACCGAGCAGACCGCCCGCGGTGATTTGATTTATTCGCATTCTTTATATAAAGCCTTACAAAAAGAGCTGGTTGAGATTCTTGAGCCAAAAGTGGCCCCGCTGATCATTGATACCAGTAAAAAACCTTTTGTTATCTTAGTAGTAGGCGTCAATGGGGTAGGCAAGACCACCACCATTGGTAAATTGGCCAAGCGATTGCAAGGCGAGGGCAAGTCGGTCATGTTAGCTGCCGGTGATACCTTTAGAGCCGCTGCCACCGAGCAGTTACAGGTTTGGGGTGAGCGTAATAATATTCCGGTTGTGGCGCAAGGTCATGGCGCAGACAGTGCGTCAGTGGTCTTCGATGCCATGCAATCTGCCAAAGCCAAAAATATCGATGTATTAATCGCCGATACAGCTGGCCGCCTGCAAAACAAAACTCACCTGATGGCTGAGCTTGAAAAAGTAGTCCGCATCATGCGCAAATCTGATCCCACGGCGCCGCACGAGGGCATGATTGTATTAGATGCTGGTACTGGCCAAAACGCCATCAATCAGGTCAAAATCTTTAACGATGCGGTGCCCCTAACCGGCATTACCATCACCAAACTTGACGGCACAGCCAAAGGTGGTGTGGTATTTAACATTGCCAATACCACAGACATTCCGATTCGCTATATCGGGGTGGGTGAGTCTATTGATGACTTACGTGCCTTTAGTCCGAAGCAGTTTGTGGCTGCATTGTTTGAAACCGATGAATAATAGGCTTGTGTCTATCTCAAAAAGTAACCTTTACTCTTAAAAAAATGGCATCATAAGGTGCCATTTTTTTGTTTGAGACCTGTGATTATGATTGTAACTACCACCTCTTTTGCCCAGCATAGCTTACTGCTTATTGCTTCAGATATACCCTCTGCAGAGCCCAAATTGGTCAGCTTAGATTGGCTAGCCAAGGGTCAACAGTGGTCTGACTCAAAGTCACTGGCACCGCTAAAAAAGCGTCATCAACTAATGGATGATGATTTTCAGTTTATTGACGAAAATAGCCTAAGCAAAGATAACCCAATTGAGTCACTGCTCATAACCACCATCACCCAATTACAGCAGTATCTAAAAGGTGAGCGCCAACAGTTTGATATTGCACTAGACTGGTCGTTGGGTACGCCATTTCAGCAAAATGTCTGGCGGGCGTTACAACAAATTGCTTATGGAGACACTATAAGCTATGCACAATTGGCGCAAAATATAAACAAACCCACCGCCTACCGAGCGGTGGCCAATGCCAATGGCAAAAATCCCTTTAGTATTATCATTCCCTGTCACAGAGTAGTGGCCAGTGATGGTGGCTTGGGCGGATATACTGGTGGTCTTGATAAAAAACGCCTGTTACTACAACTAGAAACGCTCAGCTAACAGTGCGAGCAAATTTATTTTGATACGCTTTTGGGGTTAGGTGCGTGGCACGCTTAAACAAACGGCTAAATGAGGATAAATCATGATAGCCCACTTGATAGGCGAGTGACTTGATGCTCACATCGGCCGACTCTAATAGGCGTTTTGCCTGCTCAATACGTACCGCTTGAATATACTCTATCGGCCGCATAGACAGGCAGGATTGGAAGCGGCGGTTTAAGGTGCGCGGTGTGATATTGACCCGCTTGGCTAAGTCACTGACTTGCAGCGGCTCGGCAAAATTTTGTTCGATATACGCTTGAACTTGGCTCACCACTGGGTCTGAGTGTGGCGTATGCAAGGTGACATTGGTATAACTGTCCTGATGACCGGTTTTTTTGTCAATTACTTGAGTCTTGGCCACTTGCGCTGAGATTTCACGCCCACAATAGCGCTCTATTAACAATAGCGCTAAATCATAAAACGCACTGCCGCCTGCAGCGCAAAATATATTATCTGACTGAGTGACGAAGTGCTGTTGTTGCAGGTTCACATTGGGAAAATCTTGCTTAAATTTATTGGCATAGCCCCAGTGAGTAGTCGCCGCTCTTCCCTCCAATAGCCCAGCTTTTGCCAATAAAAAGGCGCCACTACAGTTGCTGGCTATATCGGTACCAGTGTTGGCAAGGCGCTGCAGCTCAGTTAGCAGCTCAGTGCTGTGTGCCAATACCTTATCGATAGAGTCGCCAATAGTGGGAATAAGCAGCAAATCACAGTGTTTAATGTCTTTGATATCACAGTGCGC
The DNA here is from genome assembly GCF_003209315.1 of Psychrobacter sp. YP14. Taxonomy (NCBI): domain Bacteria; kingdom Pseudomonadati; phylum Pseudomonadota; class Gammaproteobacteria; order Moraxellales; family Moraxellaceae; genus Psychrobacter; species Psychrobacter sp. YP14. The sequence goes on from NZ_CP029789.1 coordinate 1,185,320, forward strand.
TTGGATAATTAAACGATTACTACAGCGAATATCGGCCTTTTGTAAACTGGCAATCTGTACGTTAAATTTAGGCTGTATGTCTTGATCCAAAAAACGCTGCCAACTGACACCGGTAAAAGAGAACAAATCTAGAGCACCCGTCAGGGCGCTGCCCAGCACCCCATCAAATCCTACGATAACGACTTTAAATGGTGCCCTGTCACTCATGAAGACTCCTTAGTTTGCGGCGTAATACGGTAATCAATTGGGCAGGTTAACCCTAATAGATGTCAGTTACCACCTTAATTATGTCATAAATGACAATGTGGTAAGGCACAAAAATGCACTAATATTGAACCACTGATGATTGTTAAGAGAGAACAGCATGGACGCACAGAGCTTAATTAATGAGTTTGAGTTACCCTTTCAGCTTTACGATGTACTAAATACCGAGCAATTATGTCAGCACCCTAAATTCGCTGAACATTCACGTGATACCTTCGATGCCACCATCGATACCGCCAAAAAAATAGCCACCGATCTCTTCTTACCGCATAACACAGTCGCTGATAAAAACGAGCCACAGTTCGATGGCAAAAAGGTAACGATGCTCAATGACGTAAAAGTAGCCTTTGATGCTTATCGCCATTCTGGCTTTATCGCCGGCCGCTATGATTTTGATCAAGGTGGTATGCAGTTACCTGAGACGGTGATGACGGCGGTGGCCGGTTACTTTATGGCAGCCAATCCATCGACCACTGCTTATCCATTTTTGACCACTGCAGCGATTAATGTGTTGATGCACTTTGCCAATGATGAGGTAAAACAAGCCTTTGTACCACGCATGCTCAGCGGTGATTTTACCGGCACTATGGCTTTGACTGAACCGCATGCCGGCTCTTCTCTTGCCGATATCAGAACCACCGCCACACCCCATGATGACGGCACTTATCGTATCCGTGGTAGTAAGATTTATATCTCAGGCGGAGATCATGAGTTAGCTGAAAACATTGTGCATTTGGTGTTGGCTAAAGTGCCAGGCGGTCCTGCTGGCGTGAAGGGCATATCGCTATTTGCGGTACCAAAATACCGCTTGGATGCTAATGGCAAACCCGCTGAGCGTAACGATGTACATTTGGCCGGTCTAATTCATAAGCTGGGCTACCGCGGCACCACGTCAACGGCGCTTAGCTTTGGCGATGCCAATGACTGTGTTGGCTATCTGATTGGCGAGGTGCATTTTGGCCTACGCTATATGTTTAAGATGATGAATGAGGCACGCATTGCAGTAGGCTTTGGCGCAGCTATGATTGGCTATCGTGGCTATCAGTATTCGCTGGCCTATGCCAAAGACCGTTTGCAAGGACGAGTGGCCCCACATCTTAAGCCTGATGATCCTGCGGCGGCCATCATCGAGCATGGCGATGTCAAGCGTATGCTATTGGCACAAAAGGCCTATAGCGAAGGCGGCATGGCTTTGTGTCTGTATGGCTCAAATCTCATTGATCGTATCAATACTTGCGATGATGACACACAAAAACAAGCCTTGTCTGAACTGCTGGATTTATTAACCCCTGTCTTAAAAGCTTGGCCTTCAGAATATGGCCCCAAAGCCAATGATTTAGGTATTCAGGTATTGGGCGGCGCAGGCTACACCCGAGAGTATCAAGCAGAGCAGTTTTGGCGTGACAATCGTTTAAACCCCATTCACGAGGGCACCAATGGCATACAAGCCTTGGACTTAACTTTCCGCAAATTATGGCAAAATCAAGGGCTTGGATTACAGGTATTGCAGCAAGAAATCGCTCGAGACTTGATTGCCATTTCGACGTCGCAAACCGCGAAGCTTGCTAACAAATTGCAGATTTATATCGAACAGCTGCAGCCGCTGCTACAGCATGTGGGTCAAACCCTAAGCACACCAAAAGCTGCCACCTTGAGTGCCAATGCACAAGCTTTAATGACGGTATTTGCCACTATTGTTATGAGCTGGATTTGGATTCGCCAAGCCAGCAAGGCCGAGCAGCTATTAGCACTTACTGAAAATGGCGCTAAGCAAAATTTTTATCGTGGCAAAATTCAAGCAGCAAAATACTTCATCGATTGGGAGCTGCCGCTCATCCAGCGTGATATTGAGCTGCTGACCACGGACAATGCGGTGTGCCACAGCATGCAGCCTGAGTGGTTCTAACGGATCTAATTTAACATAAAAACCTAACTAAGCTGAGTATCAAAATGGAATTTGAACCCAACAAAACTGTCGCCAACGTCCTCAACAAACGCATCTTAATCACAGGCGGCGCTTCCGGTATTGGCGCGGCCAGTGCAAAGCTATTGGCCAGTCGCGGCGCTAAGATAATCATTGCTGATTTGGCTGAAGACTTAGGCCATGCTTTAGCACAGCAAGCTTGGGCGTCAGATCAAACGATAAGCTTTATGAAAGTAGATGTCACTCAAGCTGCTGAGGTTAACGCATTATTTGCTTATGCCGTAGAGCAGCTGGGAGGCCTTGATGTGGTGATCAATAATGCTGGGGTCGATCACCCACCAGCGCCGCTACACCAGTTAACGGAAGATGACTTTGATCGTTGTATGACGGTGAATGTCAAAGGGGTTTGGCACTGTATGCGCGCGGCCATTGCTTGCTTGAGTCCTCATGGCGGTGGTCACGTGATTAATGTGGCCTCTATTGCTGGTCTACGCTCAGCCCCCATGCTGTCAGCTTATAGCGCCTCAAAGCATGCAGTGATTGGACTGACTAAGTCTGCTGCTATTGAGTATGCCCGTGCCAATATAAGGTTTAATGCCGTCTGCCCAAGCTTTATTGATACCCCTATGGTGCGCAACAGCATGCTTAATATGAGTGAAAAGCAGCAGCACGCTTTACTCAACGCCAGTCCGATGCGCCGACTGGGCAAAGTGGAAGAAGTTGCCAGTGCGATTGCTTGGCTGGCCAGTGATGAAAGCAGCTTTATGAATGGTCACAGCTTAACTTTAGATGGGGGTATGTTGGCATAATAAAGCCGCATATTGCCTGTGACCTGTATTTATCTACTAAAAAGGAATTTTTTATGAAAGACTTATTTGATTTAACTGGAAAAGTAGCACTGGTCACCGGAGCCAGCCGCGGGATAGGAGAGGCCATTGCTCGCTTATTGGCAAATTATGGTGCCCAGGTAATTGTATCGAGCCGTAAGCTTGAAGCCTGCCAAGCAGTCGCGGATAGTATCGTTAAGGACGGCGGCAAGGCCAGCGCTTATGCGTGTCACGTGGGAGATATGTCTCAGATTGATGCGATATTTGAGTATATTAAAGACACGTTTGGTCGCATAGATATTTTGGTCAACAATGCTGCAGCCAATCCTTATTATGGTCATATTCTAGATACTGACTTGTTGGCCTTTAATAAAACCGTAGAGGTAAATATCCAAGGCTACTTCTTTATGTCGACGGCAGCTGGCAAGATGATGCGCGAGCAAGGGGGCGGGGTAATCTTAAATACCGCTTCAGTAAACGGCGTTACTCCAGGGGATAAACAAGGCATTTACTCTATTACCAAAGCGGCGGTCATAAGCATGACCAAAGCCTTTGCTAAAGAATGTGGGCCGCTCAATATTCGAGTGAATGCTTTGCTGCCGGGCTTGACTGATACCAAGTTTGCCTCAGCACTGACCAGCAATGATAAGGTGCTTAATATGGCGCTGGCTATGATTCCGCTTAAGCGTGTGGCACAGCCAGAGGAAATGGCTGGCACGGTGCTATATTTGGTCTCTGATGCGTCAAGTTATACCACAGGCGCTTGTATCAACGTCGATGGTGGACTGCTCGCTTAAGCCTATTTAAGGCCCCGCTGTTTGTAACCCTCATGAGATGCCCATGAGGGTTTTTTTATTAAAAAGTCTAGTGTTTATTTTCGTGTTTACTTAAATGCACAGTCTCACAACATTTTATCATTAAATAAAATGTGGATTTTCATTAGGATAGATAAGAGCTCAGTTTAACCGAGACTTTCCCAAACTTACTTGCCAGCGGACGCCAGCATGACTACTTTATCGCTTACGATTAATAATAACCTATATCACTTCGAGGACCTTGACCCTCGCACCACCTTACTTGACTTATGTCGTCATCAACTACAAATCACCGGACCCAAAAAAGGCTGTGACCATGGGCAATGCGGTGCTTGCACCATACTCATTAATGGCCAGCGCATTAACAGCTGCTTAACTTTGGCGGTGATGCACGAAGGCGATGAGATTACCACCATTGAAGGTATTGGTCTGCCAGAGACCCTCTCTGATTTACAGCAAGCTTTTAAAGAACACGATGCCTTTCAGTGCGGCTATTGTACGCCCGGTCAAATCTGCTCGGCCACAGCGCTGATTGAGGAAGTCAAACAAAACTGGCCAAGCTATGTCACTGAAGATCTAAAAAATCCGGATGGCGCCTTAATCCAAGAAGTTGCAGAGCGTATGAGTGGTAATATTTGTCGCTGCTCAGCGTATCCTAATATCATTAATGCCATCTCTGAAGTCCTACAAAAACAGGTCAATCAGAGCAAATCAGTGGCGCATCCATCGACCTCAGATAACCTAGATAGCTCATTAGACAGTTCAGGCAACCCAAGCAATAAGCCAGCAGTCTCGGCAGCAGTGAGCGGCATATGGTCGCCACCACCAAGCCAGTCTCAAGTCCATAAAGACAATGCCAATAAAAGCACCAACAATCAGTCTCAAGCTGCAGGAGAAAACTCATGAAACGTTTTGATTATGTCCGAGCCAGTGAGTTAACCCCTGCCTGCAAAGCAGCCAGTGTAGAGGGCGCAGCCTTCATCGGCGGTGGCACCAATTTGCTGGATTTAATGAAATTTGAAATTGAAACCCCGATTAAGCTGGTGGACATCACTCAGCTTGAATTAAAGCAAGTAGAGCCGACCGAAGCGGGCGGATTACGCATTGGTGCGCTGGTGACCAATAGTGATTTGGCAGCGCATCCCAGCGTTATTGAAAATTATCCAGTGCTGTCACGGGCGATATTGGCTGGTGCAACGGGGCAATTACGTAATAAAGCAACCACAGGCGGTAATTTCTTACAGCGTACCCGCTGCTATTACTTCTATCAGCCTGATAGTCCGTGCAATAAGCGCAATCCAGGCAGTGGTTGCCCTGCCATTGACGGGGAGAATCGCTCTCTTGCTATTTTGGGTACCAGTGAGCACTGTATCGCCCAGCACCCCTCTGATATGGCGGTAGCGATGCGGCTGCTTGATGCAACTTTAGAAACCCAAAAGGCAGATGGCAGCACACGTCAGATAGCGATTAAAGATTTTTATAAGTTGCCCAAAGACACGCCGCATATCGAAACCGTGCTAGAGGCAGGAGAGATGATTACTCATATTATTCTGCCGCCGCCGACAGCAGGGATGCACACCTACGATAAGATACGTGACAGAGCCTCTTATGCCTTTGCTTTGGTATCGTGCGCGGCTGTTATAGACGTTGATGAGACAGGTACTTTGACTACCGTACGCTTAGCTTTCGGCGGTATTGGTACTCAGCCTTGGCGCAATGAAGCGGTTGAGGACGCTTTAGTCGGCACTAAGGGCGGTATCCCAGACATTGTCCATGCGGCTAATATATTATTAGAGCAGGCTCAAGGATCGGGGCAAAATGATTTTAAGATCACTTTGACTCGCCGCTTATTAAAACAAATCATTCAGCGCGCGCTTGCCGCTAAGGACGCATAATCATGGCTTTATTTAATTCAAACGCGACCAAAAAGATGGTAATGAATGATCCGGTCGATACGTTATTTGATAAGACCTCAAGCCAGCTGGTAGGTAAGCCTATCACTCGGGTGGATGGCGCCTTAAAGGTAAGCGGGCAGGCAGCATATGCTGCTGAATACCACCGTGACGGTCAAGCCTATGGGGTCTTAGTGGGGGCGACCATTGCCAAAGGTAAAGTAAAAAAAATCGATGCAGAGTCCGTCGCTGATATTCCTGGTGTGATTAAAGTGGTGACCGATGCTCAGCATTTTTTGCGCAATTCACAGCAGGGCGGTGAGTTAGAGGCGCCAACACAAGGTGCAGTAGAGGTTGCTTATCATGGTCAGCCCATTGCTGTCGTGGTTGGTGAGACCTTTGAGGCAGCAACGGAGGGGGCTAAGGCACTGCGTATTCGTTATGAGGATGAGACGGATAATGCAGCATTAGATTTTGATAAAGCTTTAGCAGACGCGCATGAAGTCGATGAAGATGCAGGCTCAGATAATAATGCCGAGCAGGGTAATCCTGAGCAGGGGCTAAAGTCGGCTGCGGTGACATTAGATCGTACTTATACCACGCCCAGCCAAAGCAACTCGCCGATGGAGCCGCATTCTACTTTGGCTTATTGGGAAGAAGATAAGTTAACCCTTTATGCCTCTAATCAGATGGTGGCCTTTAGTAAAAAACAAATCGCAGACGCTCTGGATTTAAAAGACGATCAAGTGCATCTGATTTCACGCTTTGTGGGTGGCGGCTTTGGTAGCAAGCTTGGCATCTCTCCTGAGATTATTGCTGCTGCCGTGGCAGCCAAGCAAGTAGAGCGCCCTGTGCTTGTTATGATGACCCGCCCGCAAGTGATGGAGGCGACGGTACGCCGCTCGAACACGCAGCAGCGTATTGCAATCGGCTGTGATGAGAACGGAGTGATTGATACGCTGATTCACGATACGATTTCAAGTAACTTGCCCGGTGAGGGCTTCTTTGAGCCAGCCGGATTATCGACTCATTTTTTATATCGCGGTGAAAATCGCAGAGTCCATTACAAAAAGACAGACATGAACTGGACGCTAGCAGGCTCTATGCGTGCGCCAGGGGAGGCTGTGGGTCAGATTGCACTAGAGTGTGCGATGGATGAGCTGGCGTGTCAGCTTAACATAGATCCTATTGAGCTGCGCCGCCGTAATGAGCCTGAAAAAGACCCGTCACAAGACATTCCTTTTTCCACCCGTCAGTTACTGGCATGTATGGAGCAAGGGGCTAAGGCCTTTGGCTGGGCGGACAAACACAATTCCGAGCCGGCCAGTCGTCAAGAAGGGGATTGGTGGATTGGTACAGGGATGGCCGTTGCTTCTCGTGGTAATCAATTATTACCCGCCGAAGCACGGGCCACCTTACAGCTTGACCCGACCAAGACATTTGGGGTCAAAGCAGTGATTGAATCAGATATGACAGATATTGGAACCGGCTCGTATACGGTATTCTCCCAAGTGGCCGCTGATTTGTTAGGACTGCCCATCGATCATATTGAGATGACATTGGGCGACAGTGCTTTGCCCGCATCATCTGGCTCAGGTGGTAGCTTTGGGGCGGCCAGTGCAGGAAGTAGTATTTATTTAGCCTGTGCCAAGCTGCGGGAGCAAATCGCTGAAAAGGTCGGACTACACGCCGATACCATACAGCTTACGCAAGGTCAGGTACAACAGCAGGGTGAACATCAAGCAAGTTTACTAGAGTCGGGCGTTGAAACCGGAAAAGCGGTGTTGCAAAGTGCAGCGGATGCGGTGCTTAAGTCCGTCGATACGGCGGCACAAAAAGCGGGTTTAGATAGCGATTTGGGCAGTGATAAAAACAATTCTACTGACTATTTTAGCGATAGCAGCAGCCATGCGTTGGCAGATATTATCGCAAGCTATGAGGATCAAAAACTTAGTGCCAAAGGTCAGATTGCCCCAGGCAAAAACGGTAAAACCCACCGTCAAGCCTGTTTTGGCGCTAACTTCGCTGAAGTCGCTGTACACCGCTATACTGGTGAGATTCGAGTGAAGAATATGACCGGTGCCTTTACAGCCGGACGTATCTTAAACCACAAGCTGGCGACCTCACAGTGCTATGGGGGTATGGTGTTTGGCATTGGTTCGGCACTGATGGAGGAGGTCATCCACGACAAGCATGATGGCCGCTTATGCAATCATGATTTGGCAGAATATCATCTGCCAGTCAATGCCGATGTGCCACAGCTTGAGGTTATTTTAGTTGAAGAGGATGACCCGTATACCAATCCGATGCACATCAAAGGCATAGGTGAGACGGCCATCTCTGGGGCAGCTGCGGCCATTGCCAATGCGGTCTATAACGCGGTTGGGGTACGTATTTATGACTTTCCGATTACGCTAGATAAGCTGATTGATCACTTACCTGACTAACAACAAACAAAAGGTACCCTTATGAGCAATCAGATATCTGATATCCTGCAATTGGCTGATCAAGCCATCGCCACTGATATAGAGGCGGTGCTTGCAACAGTCGTACACATTGAAGGCTCCGCTTACCGTAAGCCTGGCGCCATGATGCTTATCTGCGCTGATGGTCAGTCGGTGGGTATGATAAGTGGCGGCTGCTTAGAGCCGCATATCATAAAAAAGGCGTTATGGCTGACCCGAAATGGGCCAGTGGTACAGGTCTATCAAACGGGTGAGGATTTGACTGAGGAGGGTGCTGCAAAGACGCAGGCTGTCGATGATATTGAGTTTAGTATTCAAACAGAGCTTAATTTTGGTTTGGGCTGTAATGGGCGGGTGCATGTGCTGTTTGAGCGCCTAGATACTGCCAAAGCGTATCTTAAGATGATTAAACAGGTTAGGCAGACCCAGCAGCCGGTGACAATGGCGACGTTAATCCGCTCACAAGAGGCGAGCCACCCAGTGGGCTTACACGTTCAGTTAACGTCAGATTTTAAAGCAGTACAAGTCGCTTCTGCTAACAGCATTACCGCTGATTGTGATGAGCTGATTAATCAAGCCATTCAAAGCTTGTCGGCCAAGTATGTGTCAGCCAAACATACAGCGTCTGGCCTAACACAAAAACCAACCGATTTTGCCACCATCACCAGTGTGGCTCAGCAAGATATCACTCAGCCGGTACAGACCCAGTGGCTGGTTCAGCAGCTGCAACCACAAAAGCGGCTGCTTATCTGCGGCGCAGGCAATGATGTGCATCCGCTGGTACGTTTAGCCAAAATGCAGGATTGGCACGTCACTGTGATTGACAGTCGCTCTCACTATGCTACTCGTTCACGCTTTATGGAAGCTGACCAAGTCCAGTGTGTGCCGCTTGAGGATACCCAGACCTTATTGGCACTGAGCCAAAATGCAGCGGTGGCAGTGATGTCGCACAGCCTTACTCAAGATAGAGCACGGCTGCAAGTGCTGCTTGCCAATCCGCCTTTATATTTAGGACAGCTGGGCCCCAAATACCGTACTGAGCGCCTAATCGATGAGATTAAGCAAGCGTATCAAGGCGATGTTAATGGCTTAGAGCAAGGTATCAGTCAGCTGTATTATCCCATCGGTTACAAGCTAGGCGGGGATGGGCCTGAGGCGTTGGCGCTAGGAGTTATGGCGCAAATCAGTGCAGTCATGCATGGCAAAGAAAAGACGCTCAGTGCGTCTAAAAATGCAAGAGAGGTAGACTATCCGTCTCAGCCGAAGATAGCGTCAGATAGACGGTATAAAGATAGATGGGCCGCTCAGTGATAAGGATGGTTTTAATTAAATGATTGTTTCTAGCTTTTCCAAACTATCTAAATCATCTACTGTTTCTATATCACTGCAAGCGCCACCTGAGCATGCCGTTATCCTGCTGGCCAGTGGTTTAAGCAAGCGCTTGGGACAGCCAAAGCAGCTACTTACCATAGATACTCAGCCACTGCTTGAGGTGATGACCCAGCGTGCACTGGATACGTCGCCTAAAGCGGTTATGCTGGTCGTGCCTGAGTCTCATAGCATTATCCACCCCTTGGCCGAAACATTGGCCGCCCAGCATGATGTGCTCACCCCAGTATTTAACTCATATCCAGAGCAGGGCATGGCTTATAGCTTAAATTTGGGCATTGATGCGCTTAATAAAAAAGTAGCGCAGGGGCTGAGCATAAAAAGAGTGGTTATCATGGGGGTGGATCAAATATTACTGGATACGCCGCATTTGCATCAGCTGCTACTCAGTAGCGAGCAATCCGTTAAAGATATTCAAGCTAATGGCGATAATGCGGCTGATAACAACAGTCCAGCGATTAACAATAATTTAGCGGAAAATTTAGCGGACAACAAGGTTGTCGCTAGCGGCTATGGCCGCTCTTATAAAGACTTAACTGAATTATTACCCAACAAGGCAGTCAATCCTAATACAAATACGAATATTATGGGTCTGCCTATTGCCATTGATTATGAGCTGTTAACCCAGTGGCAGCCCACACTCACAGGTGACAAAGGGCTGCGTAATTTAATTAGAAGCTTGGATGATAAACAGCTTCATGTGATTGATAATATAAAACTTAGCTTGGATATAGACACACCTGAGCAGTTAAGCTTTGCGCAGCAACAAGGCTGGCTAGACCGTTAATATAGCTAATACCTTTTCTAAAAAACAACTTCTAAAAAACAACCTAGCTTGGTTGATTTTTAGATTTGGTATAACAATCGTGTGTGATGAATACGCGGTCAGCAGTCTGTCTCATAACAGTAAATAACAGCAAAGCATGAAGCGTAAGCCTTTCGTATTACTGACAACGTAGGTGGACAACGTATACTAGAGATTAAAGACACAAGGTCTTGTGGTTGCGGTTAGACAGAATATAAAAGTGACTCAAGCCTTGTTTTATACTTTATGATGTGATGTATAAGTTGATTGTCTGGGAGGTATCATGTTTGGCGATTCTAAAATTAAAGCGTTATATTCAGAAGATGACCAGCGAAGCCTGACAGATATGCGGCGGCAGCAGCAGGATATTATAAAAAATGAGGCCGGTGAGTGGGTGCTGTTACGCCATGCAGATGTGAAGGCGGCGGCGCTTGATGATGCTGCTTTTTCTAGTCATGTCTCGCGGTTTTTACAAATTCCGAATGGCTTAGACGGCGCAGAGCATGACCAGTATAGAGCACTGATTAACCGCTATCTTAGTCAAGAGGCCATTACCCCTTATATGCCACTATTTCAACAAGTGGCGACAGAGCTTGTATCGGGGCTACCTAAACGGGAGGTCATTAATGCCGTTACGGATATAGGGACGGTCTTTGCAGTGCGTGCTCAGTGTCAATGGCTAGGCTGGCCTGCAGAGGTTGAGCCTATCTTAGTACAATGGGTCAATGACAATCACCAAGCCAGCCGCTTAAAAGACACTGCTAAGCTTGCAACAGTAGCACAGGATTTTAATGAAATTATTCGCTCAGTTATCGCCCCATTTCGGGATACAGACTCTGCTGCTGCTAGCCATAACAAAGCAAATCAAGACAGCGTAACAGCTCAGCTATGCCGTGAGCAAATAAAGGGACGCCCACTTAGCGAGGCGGAAATCGTGTCTATTTTGCGCAATTGGACTGGGGGTGATTTGGGGTCTATGGCATTATGTGTGGGCGTAGTGGTGGCTTATCTTGCCCATCATCCTAAGCAGCTACAGCACTGTGCCAATGCCTCTGATGCAGAGCTTGAAGCCATTATTGATGAGATACTGCGTCTTGATAATCCTTTCCCCTCAAACCGTAGGATAACCAAGTGTCCGGTGACTTTAGGCGAGCATCAATTGCCTGAAGGGGCTAAGGTACATTTAGACTGGATTTCAGCAAACCGCGATGAGGCCGTATTTGGTAAAGATATCTTTGATCCAGTCAGACATGCAGCGGATAATCTGGTCTATGGTATTGGCCGTCATGTGTGTCCTGGGCGATTATTGGCTACTTGGCAGCTTAGAATCCTTATCCGAGCACTGCTTGCGCATGTCGAGGCGATCACGCCAGCACCGAATGAGTTATTTGAGCGGCAGCTGCCTCCGTTAGGTGGGTATAGTCGTGTGCCTGTTGTTTTAAGTTAATATTGTTATCTATTTTGGCTATACTTTACATCGTAAGACTAAAAAAGCAGCCCCTATTGACATAGTGGCTGCTTTTTTTATGCTATGGTTGTTAGTAGTGATAATATTTAAAGCGACTAACCACCTAGCCTAACTGCGCTAATACGTCATCAGTGAAGTCGACGTTGGTATGCACATCTTGTACATCGTCTAAATCTTCTAGCATATCGATCATTTTCATCACTTTTTCGGCATCATCGATATTATCGATAAGCGCGGTGGTCGAAGGCGACATGGTAACCTCAGCATTGCTCGACTCATAGCCGGCTGCATCTAACGCATCTTTTACCGCACCAAAAGTGTCAGGCTCAGTGATGACAAGTAAGCTTTCGCCATCATTTTCGATATCGACAGCGCCGGCATCTAACGCCACTAACATAATCTCATCTTCAAGTGAGACATCATCAAAAATGATTTCGCCGCGTTTGGTGAACAGATAAGCCACCGAGCCTGCGGTGCCTAGGTTGCCGCTAAACTTGGTAAAGGCGTGACGCACTTCACTGACGGTACGGTTTACGTTGTCAGTCATGGTCTCAACCAAGACAGCCACACCGCCCACACCATAGCCTTCGTAGGTCAGCTCGTCCATTTCGCCGCCGTCAGAGTTACCGGCACCGCGCTCGATGGCACGCTTGATGGTGTCTTTGGTCATGTTGGCCGATAGAGCTTTTTCGACTGCAGCACGTAGGCGAGGGTTAGATTCTGGGTCAGGGTCACCTTGTTTGGTCGCTGAAACCAGCTCACGAATGATTTTGGTGAAGATTTTGCCGCGCTTGGCATCCTCTTTGGCCTTTTTGTGCTTAATATTTGCCCATTTAGAATGACCTGCCATAATATGGTTATCCTTATCAATTACGTTAAACAAATCAAGGGTATTATCCGCTTGGAGTGTATAAAAAAGACCTAGCACCCTCGGCAGCTGTAATAATAGGCCAGCTGCGGACGCACTATGTGGCCATGAAAGTATGAGTGTTGACTTGAATTTTTTACTGATTGCGCCGATAGCAACACGGCGATAAATAAGAGGGGCTTGATGACCTGAGCAGTTAGGGAAATGGCCTTGTACTTTGAGTCTAACAAGCCTCTAAAAGAGCTAGATTATAGCAGAAATTTGGGTTTGGCAGGATAGCTTATTTTTTGGTGCTAAAGCGGTTTTCATTGAGTTTAGGGTGTTAAGCCATATAAAAAAGGATGTGCTAAAAACAAAGTTTGTCTAATAGGTAACATTGCCGATGTAATAACGTATAATGGGCCACTCTTATAGATCAGTTACCCGTATTTATGAAAAAACTCTCCTCAAATACGCTAAATCATCTACGCGATCGCATTCATATTATCATTGAAGGCACAGATACGCCTTTAGGTAAGCTGTTTGATATCGTATTATTGATAGCCATTGCCGCTAGTGTGGCCGTGGTGATGTTAGACAGTGTGCTGTATTTGCGCCTGCAATTTGGTACAGTATTCTTTTATGCAGAATGGTTTTTTACCATTTTATTCACCATAGAATATTTGCTGCGCCTGTTTTCGGCACCCAACCGGGTACGCTATGTATTTAGCTTCTTTGGGGTGGTGGACTTATTGTCTGTATTGCCCAGTTATTTAAGCTTAATATTTGGTGGTGTTCAGTACTTAATTGTGGTGCGCATCCTACGTATTCTACGTGTGTTCCGAGTGTTAAAGCTCAAATCTTATATGCAGCAAGCGGGGTTTTTGGCCGCAGCCCTACGCACCAGTCAACAAAAAATCACCGTGTTCTTCTTGTCCTTGGTGCTGTTGGTTATGATTTTCGGCTCGGTCATCTATGTGGTCGAGGGGCCAGAAAATGGCTTTACCAGTATTCCGGTATCTATCTACTGGGCGACGGTAACTTTGACCACGGTGGGCTATGGCGATATGTCACCTAAGACCCCTTTAGGTCAGTTTATTGCAACCATGGTGATGATGACCGGTTACTCCATTATTGCGGTGCCGACCGGTATCTTTACCTCTGAGCTTGCTAAGAGCATGCGCCCGCAGCTACATCCAGTCACTTGCCCTAACTGTGGTAAGTTTGGTCACGCCGCCGGTGCTCAGTTTTGTGACCGCTGTGGTCATGACCTGCACATCTAGTTTTGCCTTATAAGTGCCGATTTTATCTATAATATAGCGGCACTTTGCTCATGTTACAGACGCATTAAGTTATAAATTTTACGACCTAATGCCTGACCTTCTTTTGTTAATAGACTCAAAATCCTATGTCAAATTTATTGAAAAAATCCTTCAATGTTGTCAATCGTGTCCGTCACACTGCCAGTGTGGCCGGCTTATCTGCATTGCGTGTGGCCAAAGGTGAGCGTCCAGATGCGGTCATGCTGCGTGAGACGTTCGAGCAGCTTGGCACCACTTATATAAAAATTGGTCAGTTTATCGCCAGCACGCCCTCCTTGTTTCCGCGTGACTATGTGATTGCCTTTCAAGGCTGCTTAGACCAGACCACGCCGCTGCCGTATCAGTATATTGAAGGGGTATTAAAGCAAGAGCTGTTAACAGACCATCACAGCTTGGATGAGTTGTTTTTGCATATCGATGAGACGCCGCTAGCGTCTGCTAGTATCGCCCAAGTGCACGCGGCAACGCTGCGTGATGGCCGTGATGTGGTGCTAAAAGTCCAAAAGCCGGATGTCGATGTGATCATGCAGACCGATCTTGGGGTGCTGCACGGGGTGACCAAGATTATGGAGCGCTTAATGCCGCAAATGCGTTTTGCCAGTATCTCGCCGATTATCGATGAGATTCGCACCCGTATGTTGGCTGAGACCGACTTTATCGCTGAGGCGTCTAATATCCGTGATTTTCAGCAGTTTTTACAGATGACGGGCAATCAAAAGGTGGTGGCGCCTGAAGTGGTGGATGAGCTGACCACCAAAAAAGTGCTGACCATGAGCCGCTTGCATGGTATCTCTATGGTTGATGAGGTGGCGATGCGCCAATATAGCGCAGATCCTGCGCAAGTGATGGCCGATACGCTCAACACTTGGTTTGCAAGCCTAATGATGTGCAACAGCTTCCACGCTGACCTGCACGCTGGCAACTTAATGCTGCTTAAAGATGGGCGTATTGGCTTTATTGATTTTGGTATTGTCGGTAAGCTAAAGCCTGAAAGCTGGCAAGCGTGTATGGGTATGATGCAAGCGCTACAGGACAATGATTATGTGACCATGGCCGGTTGTATGATTGATATGGGCATGACTCATGATCGTGAGCAAGTCGATCAGGCACAGCTGGCCGGTGATTTGGCAAAAATGATTACCCGCATTATGGCAGAGGATAAAACCTATACCAGCGGCAAGCCTTTTAATACCAAAGAACAGGCCGATGAGCTAAACAAAATGATGCTAGAGATTGTTGAAGTCGGCAAACGCCACGGTATTCATTTCCCGCGCGACTTTGCGCTGCTGACCAAGCAAATGCTGTATTTTGACCGCTTTATGCGTACGCTTGCACCCGACATGGATATGTTTAATGATGCCCGCGTCAGCTTGCTGGGTAGATAATGGGCAGATAAATAGTGAAAAAGGGCGCCGCGTTAGGGTAGGGCAAATAAGTAGAGGACTGTATACGCGCCCGATGGATAATCTTTTGATTAGTAATATACGTTTTTGATTTGGTACACACTTAACTGTAAGTAGTGCTTATGATAACTAGGTTACCTCTTTGGATTTTGATTGGTGGGGCAGTGCTGGCTTTTAGTGCCGGCTGCATCAATATTATTGCGCTTAGCGGCTTTACCAATTTATCGGTGTCGCATGTGACCGGCAACGTCAGTTATTTTTCGGCAGCGTTGGCGCAGATGAATTTTTCGCGGGTGCTGTTCGTGGGGGCATCGCTGCTGTCATTCTTGTCAGGCTCGATTTTAAGCGGCTACCTGATTGGCCAGCACTCGTTAAAGCTTGGCCGCCGTTATGGCATTGCCTTATTCACCGAAGCTGGCTTATTGTTTTGCAGCTTTTTATTGTTTTTTCACCATGATTATTTCGGTCAGCTGCTGGCGGCTATGGCTTGCGGGCTACAGAATGCCATGGTAGCCACCTACAGTGGGGCGGTTATTCGCACCACGCATTTGACCGGTCTGACCTCAGACATGGGGGCCGCTATTGGTAACTGGTTGGCAGGTCGACCGATTAGCAAGCTAACCTTGGGCTTCCAGGCCATCATCTGGTACAGCTTCTGTGGCGGCGGTGTGGTAGGGGCTTATGGGTTTTTTAAATTGGGCTATAGCGCCATGCTTATTCCGGTTGGCATTGTGTTTATGGCAGCCGTCTTCTATCAAGTGGCCTCAAGTCGTCTGCCTGAAAAGCGCGAAACATAACTCAATTAGACCCAAAGCTTAGTCAATAAAAAACCGCTCAAAGCCATTTGAGCGGTTTTTTATTGACTAATTTTTTAGCTTCGCGCTTTACATCAATTGCGCCTGCCACAGCTTAATAGCAAAGCCGATAAATAACAGACCCACAGCGCTCATGCTAGAGACAATCAGCCAAGGATGTTGGCTGAATTTTTTAGCCAGTTTTTGACCAGAAAATGCCAAAACAGTTAAATAAGTGAAGCTGATGCACTGTAAGATGATGGCCAATACCAAAAAAGACAGCAGTGGATGCGGATAAGCAGGGTCTACGAACTGCACAAAAAACGATAAGAAAAATAAAATGGCTTTGGGGTTGGTGAGGCTTAGCAACATGGCGCGATAAAAGAAATTTTGATTGGGGTTTGGGACCGCAAGCTTGGGCTTGGCATCCGCCAAAAGCGCACGCTGCTTAAAGGTATGATAAGCACCGACTAACAGCTTGATACCAAGATACATAAGATACAGGCCGCCGATCAGCTTTATGCCATTAAACAAAGAGGGGTACAGCTTAAGTAGTCCGCCTGCGCCAAAGATGGTAACTAAGATAAGTATCCCATCACCCACAAAAATACCAGCTATGGCTTGATAGCCTTTACGCACGCCATGGGCAGCCGCGACCGCCAGACAATATAGACTGTTGGGGCCGGGTAGTAAAATAATCGCAATAGTGCCAATGATATAGGCGGTAAGATCTGTTATCCCAAACATAAAGGCTCCTTTGGCCTATATTGTAAACGCACTATTATAGTGAATTTTTTGGCCGCTGCGTAAGCCTTTATAGTTTAAATCAAGCCGCGTTTTTTGCGTTATTATTAACCGAGCTATCTAATGATGCCGCGATTAAATACCTCACGCAGCTCAAAGCTGGTATGCACTTGACTGACGCCCTCTAGGCGGTTTAAGCGGTGCAATAAAAACTCCTCATAATGCGCCATATCACGCACCACCACCTTTAATAAATAATCTTCAGTGCGGCCGGTGACAATGCTGCAGCTGACCACCTCATCGAAGCTTTGGATTTTAGCTTCAAACTCAGCAAAGCGCTCAGCAGTATGTCGGTCCATACTCACCGCAATAAAAATAGCCAGGCTATAACCAAGCTTCTGCGGATCAACCAAAGTGTGGTAACCGGTGATAACACCCGCTTCCTCTAAACGCTTAATCCTTCTGGCGCAAGGGGTAGCCGATAAATGCACCGCTTCAGCAATATCGGTAATGCTCATGCGGGCATCTTGTTGTAGTAGGGTTAAAATCTGCCGGTCAATGGCGTCAATATCGATGGCTGGGGAAATATTTGAGAATGAGCGCATAGCGGTTTATCCGGAGTAATAGGATGCTTATTAGTGATTTTCACTAATTTATGATAAATAAAAAACATAATACGCTAATTTTGATTAAAAATCGGGTTAATTTTGTGGGATTATTTTCACCCCGCTTTGATATGATAGTCAGTATGGCGTCATAGTTAAATAAACCGTATCGATAAATAAATAGTATCAATAAGCAGCTGGCGAAAGTATCTATGTTCTTGATAGACTTAAAGAAGTAGCATAGACTTAAGACGCTGATAAGCGCGTCTAAAAAGTAGATGGTTTGTGCAAAGTCAGCTTGTTATGCCAAATCAATTTTAAGGGTATGGATATAAACCCATTAACATTAACCAAAACCAATGTGATAAAAAACAATCGACCAAAGAGGGCACCCCATGAGCCAAGTTACTAGCCAATCAACCCCAGTGGAACCTAAGGTAAAGCCTAAGTTTGACGCGTTTGATTTTCGTAAATACCAACCTTTTGCTTTCGCACCCAACTTATCTGATCGCACATGGCCAAATAAGACCATTGAAAAAGCGCCGATTTGGGCCAGTGTGGATTTACGTGATGGTAACCAAGCTCTGATTGATCCTATGACCATCGAACAAAAGATGCAGTTCTTTAAACTGCTGGTCGAAGTGGGCTTTAAAGAAATTGAAATCGGGTTTCCATCAGCTGCGCAAGTGGAATTTGACTTTGCGCGTAAGCTTATCGAGGAAGGACATATTCCAGAGGATGTGACCATTCAGGTATTGGTGCAGGCACGTGAGCATTTAATTGAACGCACCTTTGAGGCGTTAAAAGGCGTACGCCGCGCTGTGGTCCATGTGTACAACTCTACCAGCCGCGTGCAACGTGATAAGGTTTATGCCAAAGACCTTGATCAGATTAAGCAAATTGCGATAGAAGGCGCAAAAATGCTGCAAGACCATGCCGCCAAGCATCCTGAAACAGAATGGGTGTTTGAGTATTCACCAGAAAGCTTTAGCCAAACTGAACCCGATTATGCGGTGCAAGTGGTGGATGCGGTTAACGAGGTGTGGAAGCCTGAAGAGGGCCAAGCGGTGATCATCAACTTGCCAGCTACGGTTGAGTCATCCATGCCAAACGTCTATGCCGATCAAGTCGAGTATTTTTGCCGTAATATAAAAAACCGCGAGCATGTGATCATCAGCTTGCACACCCACAATGACCGTGGTAGTGCAGTGGCCGCCGCTGAGCTTGGGGTATTGGCCGGCGCCGATCGCATCGAGGGCACACTACTTGGTAACGGCGAGCGTACCGGTAACATGGACATTATGATTATGGCCATGAACTTATATAGTCAAGGCGTTGATCCTGAACTTGATCTAAGTGACATGAGCCGCATTGTGCAAGTGGTCAGTGAGTGCAATAACTTGCCGGTGCATCCACGCCATCCTTATGTGGGCGAGTTGGTGTTTACCGCCTTTAGTGGCTCGCACCAAGATGCGATTAAAAAGTCACTTGATTACAATGAGAAAAACAGCGATGCCACTCAAAATATCTGGGATGTGGCCTACTTACCGATTGATCCCGCTCATATTGGCCGCAGTTATCAAGATGTGGTGCGCATTAACAGTCAGTCTGGTAAAGGGGGCGTGGCTTATATTCTACAGCGCAACTATGGCTTTAACTTGCCGCGCTGGATGCAAATTGACTTTAGCCGCGTAGTACAGCAAAAAGCGGAAGAGGCAGCGCGTGAGCTCAAAAATGAGGAAATCTTAGAAGCCTTTGAGTCCACTTATCTACATAATTCAGGCTTTGAGCTATTAGATCATAGCGTGAATAACAAAGGCGGTGACGTTGAGTTTAGCGGGCAAGTGATTATCAATGGCGAAACCGTTGAAATCTCCGGCAAAGGTAATGGTCCGTTGTCGTCATTTATCGATGGGGTTGCACGTCACACAGGCAAGAAGCTGCATATTATTAATTACTCAGAGCATGCCATGACTCAGCCTGTGGCCAATATGAATGAGGATGAGGATACCACCAGTGATAAGACCAATGCCACAGCGGCAGCTTATATTCAGCTCAACGTGGATGGCGAGATTTACTCAGGTATTGGCACCCACACCAGTACAGTATCTGCCATGTTGCGCGGTGCATTATCTGCCTTATCGCAAGCTTTTTAAGGTTAAGGGGTGTCATTAACCGCTTACCCTAAAAACCTATTTTAGTTTTCAATAAAAAAGGCGTCTTATAGACGCCTTTTTTATTGATGAGCTTTTTATTTGTGGATAAAGGGGTATCTTTTATTATTGTGCCCAAATTATTATTGTGCCCAAATGTTTTGATGTTTTTGCAGCAGCTGCTCTTTATTTTCAATACGATCAGGGTCAGGGATGATACAGTCAATGGGGCATACCTTATCGCAGGTCGGCTCGTCATAAAAGCCCACGCATTCGGTACACAGACTGGGGTCAATGACATAGGTCTTTTGCCCCTTTTGATCATAACTGATGGCTTCATTGGGGCATTCAGGCTCACAGATATCACAGTTGATACACTCAGAGGTGATTTTTAAAGCCATAGGACGTCTCCTTTTTTATCAACCAAACCGGCTTAAGTTTAATATTCGCCCAACAGCCAACCACTGATGTAGGCAAAATACTCTCGAAACCAAGAGTTGTAACGTATCGAGAGCGGGGTCGTGCTGGCAAGTGCCACCAGATTGGTGTAGCCTTGATGCTCAGCGATGGCCAGCGAGCGCGGGATGTGGAAGTCACTGGTCACCACAGCAATTGGGTCATTTAAAGAGATGCCTTGCTCGGTCAAAATCTGCTGACTAAACAAGAAATTCTCCTCAGTACTGGTGCTGTTTTTTTCTTGCTGAATGTGCTCAAGTGGGATGCCATAAAGCGCGTACAGATAGCGGGCCATGGCCTCACCTTCACTGCGTATCTCACCCATGCCGATGCCGCCGCTGGTGATGACCACCGCCTGTGGTTGTTCCTTTATTAAGGGAGCAGCGGCGTCTAAGCGACTGGCCAAAGTAGGGGTGGGCAAACCATCTTGAATACCGCCCCCAAGTACGATAATGGCCGCCACTGTCTCATACGGTTGGTCAACTTGCTTAATATTTTTGTGTAATGAAAAGGCAAATACAATAAAGCTTATCAGCCACAGGACAAATATTGCCCACAGCAGCTTCCAAACCATACGCCAGTGTTTACTTACCTGTAGCTTGGCTTTTATCTTATGCCAAAATACGGCATGAATGATAAATATCAGACCCAGCACAAAAGGGACTAGGGTGCCAAAGTTAATTTTGTCAGCGGCAATTAAAATGGCACAGTCTATTACTAAAATAAGCCCGGTGATAAACAGTAGGATATTGAAAGCTTTGAGGTAATACGACTGGGGGATAGGCATTATCAAGGGTCTATTGGTTGGCGTCAAAGGTGGGTTTAAGTGTGAAATAAGTGGTGCGTTAGTATACTATCTAAAAGCTTACGCTAAAACCGATAAAACATTTGTCTTTTTGACAGGTTTTAGCGTAAGCGGACGGGCGATATTAGTCGTATCTAAATCAGTAGCGTCTACTAATTAATCATATCTAAATCAGTAACGACTCATTGGTAGCGACTAAGATAACGGCAACCATAGACTAACAGCGAATAGATATTAGCTGAAAATGGCCTGCTTTACGTTTTTCATGACCAATGCAAATTGCAAAGTGTCCTTGTCCATCTCTTTAAAGGGGTTACTAATCTGGGCCACCCAACCTGACCCTAAAGCCGCCTCAATCGAATTGCCTTTTTTGTCCCACATCTGCTCAAGCGTATAGGTAACATTGCCTTGTGGGGTCATAATCTCGATGGTGTCGCCGACCTCAAGCTTATTTTTAATCTCAAGCGTTAGACGCTCGGCACTGATGTCGATGACTTCGGCCACAAACTGCTGTTGATCTGTTTTTGAAGCACCGTATTCGTAGTTTTGATAATCGCTGTGGACATGACGACGTAAGAAGCCTTCGGTGTAACCACGGTTGGCTAACCCATCTAAAGCACCAATCAATGACTCATCAAAAGGCTTACCCGCCACCTCATCATCAATGGCTTGACGGTATACCTGAGCGGTGCGAGCCACATAATAATGCGACTTGGTTCGACCCTCAATTTTTAAAGAATGTACGCCCATTTGAGTCAGCTCAGGCACCAACTCTACCGCTCGTAAGTCTTTAGAATTCATGATATAGGTACCATGCTCATCTTCGTACATGGCCATTAACTCCCCTGGACGGTTTTGCTCTTCTAGCAACACGACCTCATCGCTTGGCGCTTGGACATAGTCATCGCCCATAACCACGTCACCATTTAAATTAACAGTGTCGATTTGCTGAGCTGGGTTGAAGGTTTGTACTGGTACAATATCGCCCGTTTCATTTTCTTGAGCTTTATAAGTATTGTAGCTCCAGCGGCAAGCATTGGTGCAGGTGCCTTGGTTGGCATCACGTTTGTTGATATAGCCGGATAGCAGACAGCGACCAGAGTAGGCCATGCATAATGCGCCATGGACAAAAACTTCAATCTCCATGCCTGGCACTTCATCGATGATTTGCTTAATCTCCTTTAATGATAGCTCGCGTGAGACGATAACGCGGCTTACCCCCATTTGCTTCCAGAACTTAACAGTAGCCCAGTTGACCGCATTGGCCTGTACGGATAAGTGGATTTCTATATCAGGGAAATGTTCACGCACCATCATAATCATGCCGGCATCCGACATAATCAGTGCATCAGGTTTCATCTCAATCACAGGACGGATGTCCTCGATAAAGGTCTTAAGCTTAGCATTATGGGCTTGGATATTGACCACCACATAAAACTTCTTGCCCAAGCTGTGTGCATACTCAATACCACGGCGCAAATTGTCTTCATCAAAATCATTGTTACGCACGCGCAGACTATAACGTGCCTGCCCGGCATAAACCGCATCGGCACCGTAAGCAAAAGCATACTGCATATTTTTGAATGTACCCGCAGGGCAAAGTAGCTCTGGGGCGCGAGGAGCAGGAGCGATTTGATTTGATTGAGTCATGTGATTACCTATACTTGAGACAGCCACAATTATTGGCCAATTGTGGCTTTAATATACGTATTAATAGAGGATAAAAGCAGGCTATGTGCTAAAGAGTAGGGCGTATTATAAGCTATATGAGCCTATCATTAAATGTTTTAAAGGTTAGAGGCCCTGCCATCAAATCTGTAGAACTAAACTTGAGAGATTTTAATTGCCCAGCTTGACGATCATAATCAAACCATACCTGTCTTGGCGATTTATAGCATAAACTCTTTTGTAACCCCTGCTGTCAAATCTGTGCATTTAAACTTGGTAGTCTGACTTCCTCTATCTAAATGAACAATAAACCACAGGTTAGATCGCTTAACTTTAACTAATCTGAGTCATCACTATATTAATAGCCGCGCCACCTAAGATAAGCCAAATAAACATAACTGCTGCTAAGACTAAAGGCTTAATGCCCGCTTTTTTAATGGCGCTAAAATGAGTGGTCAGGCCCAGTGCAAACATAGCCATAGTGAGTAGCAGATTATCCAGATGTATCATAGCTTGAGTAGCGCTTTGTACCACAGGAGCAGCAGAGCCTGGTAATAAGCTGAGCAAAGAGTTGATGCCAACCATGGCCAAAAATACAAAGGCAAACCAAGGCACCTGAATACTTTTGAAACGCTGTAATATAAGCTGTATCTTGCTGGGCTGATGTGTAGAGGATATTGCTGTGTTTTGAGCGGCCGTATCTACTGAGGTGACAAATACAGATAGCAGCAGTAAAAATGGGGCCAGCATCATTACCCGAATCATTTTAGTAACCACTGCTGTATTGCCGACTTCAGGGCTGATGGCATTACCGGCAACCACCACCTGCGCCACTTCGTGAATGGTGGAGCCGATATAGACGCCATAGTGCTGAGGATCAATAATACCTGCAAGCCAGCCCATCTGGTACAGCAGTGGATACAGCAGCATAGATAAAGTGCCAAACACCACTACAGTAGCCACAGCGATGGTCACTTTATGCGACTCTGCTTTGAGTACCGGTTCTGCTGCAATGACTGCTGCTGCCCCGCAAATACTCGCGCCTGAACCAATCAGCATGGTGGTGGTTCGATCCATTTTTAAGACTTTGGTACCCAGTAAGTAGGTTATCATAAAGGTAGAGCTTAATACCAAAGCATCAGTGGCGATGGCGCCGCCGCCGACACTCACCACTTGCGCCAGGGTAATCTTAAAGCCGTATAGCACAATGGCCAAGCGCAGTATTTGAGCTTTACAGAAAGTGACGCCTTCTGTCAAAGAGTTGGCAAATCTTGGATAGAGGGTATTGCCCAGAACCATACCTATCAAAATGGCTAAGGTTAATGCCGATAAGCCCAGCACGCTATGCTCAGTCCAATCTTGAATGCGCTCATTTAACCAAATACTGATTAAGCTGCCAGATAACACCATCAGCAGCCCCAATATGTTTTTTCTATTTGGCAGATAATCGCCTAGCATCTGATTCAATTTATTCAATAAAGCAGACACACACAGTCGATATAAGCCTTTATTGTCTCGACTGTACTGAGTGGGATGGATTTTAATTGGGGTAGTAGGATGGGCTCTCATAAGATGGCTCGCTTAGTTTAAAAAAGACGCACTGAAGCTTATGGCTATGAAAGATAAGCTATTTAAGAATTACTATATTCCTTTTTTGTATATTAATAAAACAGATTGATTAGATAGTTTTTATCGATAAAATAGGTTAGTGTATACAGATGCCGTATTTTTAGTCTAGAAACCTTGTAAGGTGTTAAACATGCCCGCCTCAACGTCTAATGCGTCGACAACTGCCATTTCATTAACAGTTGGCCACGCTTTATTGCCCAAAATCACTTTAAAACAGTTGTCGGTCTTTATTAGTATTTACCAGACAGGCAGTACCAGTGCGGCCAGTGAGCAGCTACATTTGTCACAGTCAGCGGTGAGTAGTGCGCTCATGGAACTTGAGGATCGGCTGAAAATGCCATTGTTTGAGCGCATAGGGCGGCGTTTGCATCGCAGTGACAATGCCGAGGCCATATACATTCAGGCTCAAGCCATAATGAGCCAATGCTTAACGTTAGAGCAGTATCATCAATATCAAGCGGGGCGTATTCATATCGGTGCCAGTACGACGATAGGCAACTATGTGCTGCCCGCTTTAATCCAGCAAATTTATGGGAATAGCCCTGAGGCCAAGGTAGAGTTTTTTATTGGTAATACGCGAGATGTGGTGGCCGAGGTTGAACAATTAAAAGTGGACATTGCATTGGTAGAGGGTAGGCCAAGACCCACTGACAGCAAGCTGATTGAACAACAAGCCTGGCGCCATGATAAGTTAATGGTGTTTGCTAAAAAGGACAGTCAGTGGTTGGCAGGCCGTGAAGATAAGCGAGAGAATAATAGCAGTGATAACAAAGTGGCCAGTTATCAGCTCACTACCCAACAATTGGCCAAAATTCCACTATTGGTACGTGAGTCGGGGTCAGGGACAAGGCAGGTTATTGATGAGCAGTTGCTGCAATATATGCCGCAAACGGAGCGGGTATTGGCCATTCAGCAGTCAGAAGCCATCAAGAATATGGTCAAAGCCGATATAGGCTTTGGCTGTCTATCACAGCACGTGATTGAGGCGGACTTGGCACAGGGCAATCTGATTGAGATTGAGATTAAAGATATTGATTTGCAACGAGTATGGTGGATGATTTGGCACAAGCAACGCCATAAAAGTGAGATATGGCAGCAGTTTGTGTCAAGCTTGGTGCAGGATAAAGGCTGTGCTCAATTACATGGAATTGATTAAAGACTCAATGGCTTAGGTATTTAAATAAACAGGGGCCACCTACCAAAAGTAGATGACCCCGGTTGCTTTTTTTGATTCATGTAACGGCTAAATCAAAGCTAGCTGTTAGCGGCAGACTGTTTTAATGCATCAAAGTGAATAACACTGCGAATACTTTTACCCTCATGCATTAAGTCGAATGCTTCATTGATGTCCTCTAAGGGCATGGTGTGCGTAATGAAGTCTTGTAATGGGATTTCACCTGCCAGGTAACGTTCAACATAGCCGGGTAATTCAGTACGGCCTTTGACGCCGCCAAAGGCAGAGCCTTTCCATACACGACCGGTGACTAACTGGAACGGACGGGTAGAGATCTCTTGACCTGCACCGGCCACACCGATAATAACCGACTCGCCCCAGCCTTTATGACAACACTCAAGTGCTGAGCGCATCACATCAACGTTACCAATACATTCAAATGAATAATCTACGCCGCCATCGGTTAATTCGATGATGATGTCTTGAATAGGGTGATCGTAGTCTTTTGGATTGATTAAATCGGTAGCACCTAGTTTTTTGGCCAATTCAAACTTGCTCTCATTGACATCGATACCAATGATGCGGCTAGCGCCTGCCATCACCGCGCCAATCACTGCAGCCAAGCCAATACCGCCCAGACCAAAAATCGCCACAGTTGAGCCTTTCTCAACTTTTGCAGTATTCATCACAGCGCCCATACCAGTGGTCACACCGCAGCCAAGTAAGCACACTTCTTCAAGCGGCGCATCTTTATTGACCTTGGCCAGTGAAATCTCAGGCAATACCGTGTATTCAGAGAAAGTAGAGCAGCCCATATAATGATAAATGGGCTCACCATCTTTATAAAAGCGGGTGGTACCATCAGGCATTAAGCCTTTACCTTGCGTCTCACGTACGGCTGAGCAAAGGTTGGTTTTGCCAGAAGTACACATTTTACACACGCCACACTCTGCGGTGTATAAAGGAATCACATGGTCACCCACTTGAACGCTGGTCACCCCTTCGCCGACTTGCTCAACGATACCGCCACCTTCATGGCCCAAAATGGCGGGAAAAACGCCTTCAGGATCGGCACCTGATAGGGTATAAGCATCGGTATGACACACGCCGCTGGCAAGTACTTTAATCAATACTTCACCTTTGCGAGGCAGCATGACATCCACTTCTTCAATTTTTAAAGGCTCATTTGGGCCCCAAGCGACGGCTGCTTTTGATTTAATAAATTTATCAGACATAGTTGTGCTCTCTTTATTATTCGTTGTAAAAAAACGGGGTTGGAATAATGATGTGAATCATTATAGATTATCTCATATTAGATGATAATATGATGGTTTGACAAATATCTTTTACATAATGGTAATAATGATGAAGTGGGAAGGTATTAGCGAGTTTGTGTACGTAGCAGAGTATGAGAGCTTTACCCGAGCGGCCAAAGAGCTGGGTATTTCTATCGCTCAGGTCAGTCGGCAGGTAAGTGCCTTAGAAAAACGGCTAAACATTAAGCTGTTGTATCGCACCACCCGCAAGATTTCATTGACCGAAGAGGGGCAGGTGTTTTATAAGCACTGCCGAGGGGTACTTGATGGGCTTGATGCCGCCGAGCAAGCAATTAGTAGCTTGCAGTCAAAGCCGCAAGGTAAGATTAAATTGACCGCACCGGTGACCTATGGTGAGCAGCAATTGTTGCCTTTGATTAATGATTTTATCGTACAGTATCCGGATATTAAGGTCACGGCCTTTTTAAGCAATCAAAAGCTAGATTTGGTCGAGGGCGGCTATGATCTGGCGGTGCGTATTGGCAAACTAAGCGACTCGACGTTAATGGCAAAAAAGCTCGGTCACCGTACCAATTTTGTGTGCGCCGCGCCGGATTATTTAGACCGCTATGGTACGCCGCAAACTTTAGCTGAGCTGGCTAGTCACAACTGTTTGCTAGGCAGTTTGGATTATTGGCACTTTAAGCAAGCGCAGAGTGAGCGCAACATCCGAGTCAGTGGCAGCGTCCGATATAACAGTGGTTATAGTTTGGTTGATGCTGCCTTAAAGGGTATTGGTATGGTTCAGTTGCCAGATTATTATGTCCAAAAATATCTTGATTCAGGGAAACTTATCAGTGTACTCGATGACTTTCGGGAGCCTGAGGAGGGAATATGGGCGGTGTATCCACAAAACCGGCACCTATCTACCAAGATGCAATTGCTGCTACAGTATTTGCAGCAGCATTTAAATGTACAATCTGGAGGCAAATAAGCGGGTTAGTTGGGCTTGCTATTGGCCGCTGACGCTTTGTTAACCAGGCTGTCTAAGCCGCTCACATGAATTTTACGCTGCGGGAAGGGGATGTCAATTTGATTGGCATCGAGCGCTTCTTTGAATTCTTCTAACAGCTGGCACTGCATGGCCCACCAGTTTTCATTTGAGGTCCACACGTTTAAGGTCAAGTCCACTGAGTTATCGCCCAAATTGGTCACCCGTACCACAGGCTCAGGGTCTTGAAAGGCTAGGGGGTTGGCTTTGGCTGTGGTTAACAAAATATCTTTGGCAACCTTGATATTGGCCTCATAGCCGATGCCTACGGTGATATCGACCCGGCGGTTTGGTAGTGACGTATAATTAATAATCGCTGATGTACTGATGTCATTGTTTGGAATCACCACGTCATGATTGTTGGTGGTTGTAATATGAGTATTAATCAACGTAATGTCGGTGACTGTGCCGGTATAGCTGCTAATTTGGACATAATCTCCGCGCACAAAGGGGCGAAAAATCACAATTAAAATGCCCGCGGCAAAATTAGATAATTGATCTTTTAACGCCAGACCCACAGCCAGTGCAGCGCCGCCTAATATAGCCACAACAGAAGTGGTCTGTACCCCAACCTTACTTAAGGCGGCTAACACCACCACCACCAGTAACAAACCGTGTAATAAACGGCTTAAAAAGCTTGAGACGGTATCATCTAGGTGGCTGCGGGTCATAATCCCATGCGCCACCCTAACAATCTTGCTTGCCAGCCAACGACCAATAACTAAAATAATAATGGCAAGCGCAACCTGAGTCAGTAAGTGCACAGTACTGCTGGTCAAGGTGGCAATATCAAGTGTAAATCCTAAAAACTGCATGTGGGGTCTCTCTATAGCGAAGTTGGCTTTAAAAAGTCAGGTTAAACAAAAAAGGGGCACAGTCTTAGGCCCCTTTTTTTGGATAAGTTATCATAACATGCTAGGCGCACCATCCAAAATTTAGGCCAGTTTTCGTCCACCTGGTCGCATTTTTTCTGATTTTATGTTATGTGGGTGGTTATGATTGGGGCTATTTTAAAGCCGATAGTACCAATACTAACCAGTCCCAGAATGTAGCCACACTAGCAATGTTAACCCGCTCATCGGGTGAGTGCGGCATTTCAATGGTAGGGCCAAACGATACCATTTGCCACTGTGGGTAGTTTTGACCGAGTAAACCGCACTCTAAGCCGGCATGAATGACCGTCACATTCGGCTCTTGACCCAATAACTTGCGGCCTTGCTCAATGACGGTATCAATCACGGCTGCGCCAGGCTCAGGTTTCCAGCCTGGGTATTCACCGGCCAATTGTACCTTGGCGCCGAAGCTTTCAAACAAGCGCTTCATTCTATTAGCTAAATCATCACGCGCCGCATCATCTAGCGAACGCAGCAAGCTTTGTAGCTCTAACTGATTGTCTTGGGTGTCAATTTTGGCCAAGTTGACCGAAGTTTCTACCACGCCGGGGGTATTCATGCTCATTCTATCTACACCGTTGGGGCATAAGCGAATGGCGGTAAGTAAGGTGTGCTGTGAGTCGCTGTGCCAAGTCTGCTTAGGCATATCGGTACGCTCAAGAGACACACTCATATTGCGATCTTCTAGCGGCAGACCCCGACGAATAATGTCAACTTCAGTGGTTAAAAGCGGATTTAATTCAGACTCATCAAGGTCACTGACAAATACGGCGTCAGCTTCACGAGGAATGGCATTGCGTAAATTGCCGGCGTTAATCGCCGCCACTTCGATGTGTTCGCTTACGCTGTCTAATAAGCGCGAGATAATCAAGGCAGCATTACCCCGCTGTTTATGAATGTCCACCCCTGAATGCCCGCCTTTTAAGCCTTTCACGGATAAGCGATACGCTTGAGCGGCTTTTGGGGTTTGCCAAGTAATCGGCAGGGTAAAAGTGGCATCAACGCCGCCTGCACAGCCAATACAGATGTCGCCCAGCTCTTCAGTATCAAGATTCAGCAGTAAGCTGCCTTGTAGCCAGCCGCCTTGCAAGCCTTTGGCCCCGTCCATGCCGGTTTCTTCGGTTGCGGTAAATAAAGCTTCTAACGGACCATGCTCGATATCCTTGGAGGCCAGTACCGCAAGCGCTGAGGCCGCCCCAATACCATTGTCAGCGCCTAACGTTGTGCCCTTGGCGGTGACCCATTCATTATTAAGCTCTGGATCGATATAAGCGTCAATAGGATCGGTGCTAAAGTTGTGGCTGCTGTCGGCATTTTTTTGGGCGACCATGTCCAGATGGTTTTGCAAAATAACCCCAGGCGCATTCTCCATACCTGCTGTGGCAGGCTTACGCACCAGCACGTTACCGGCTGCGTCACGCTCAGCCCACAACCCCAGTTTGGCCGCTTCATCGAGTACAAACTGCTGCACGGCCTCTTCTTCGTAAGAGGGGCGCGGAATTTGGGTTAAGGCATAAAAGTAGTGCCACACTAAGGCGGGGGTAAGGCTTGAGAAGGGGTTATTTGACATCGTAGAGATCCTAAATCAGGCCGGCAGATCTGGCTGGCCGGCATAGGTAAAAAAATAAATGTTTAAAAACCCAGTATTGTAAGACAGCATGACAGCGCTTGGCAATGTAAGATGATATGGGCGTTTTCTATCGCTCAATCGAAGGGCGTGCTAATGCGACAACTAGGCACGCCGGCCCGAGCGTGAGCATATTTGGGCGGCAATGTCACTTTTGTTCACCACATCAAAACGACAACAAAGACGCCGAAGCTCAAAACCAAAGCTCAAAACCAAAGCCTAAAAAAGCAGGCTAAGAATATATCCGCCTGCTTCATTTAAGCTATGCTTTATTGGCTGAGGTTAACACTCACTAGTGAAAGCTGAGCAGCATCTCAATATCACGCACACTGATGTTTCTAAATAAAGCTTGCTCATCAACTGGCATGCGATTGGTGTGTTCTTTTATTAAAGGGTATAGAGCATGGGCAATATCTGCTGTGGATGAATAATACAACGTGGGATCGGTTTTTATAAGTTTTTGCAGATACTGCTGTATTAGGCGTTGTTTTTTATGCTGATCGAGTTCTGGGGTAGGGGTGGTCATATCATCTTCCTGCTGTTAGGCAATTCTTCTTATGTGCAGAGTATGTACCAATCCTCGGTTTTATCAAGTTTTTATTGTAATCGTTTTGGGCAGTAGCGCTGTCAAAACAAGCGGTCAAAATACCGCTTGTTTTGACAGAAGTGGCTATTAGGTGGGTTAGTTAAATTAGCTAACCAATCAATCAATCAATCAATCAACTTATTCCCCAGCCGGAATGCTGTCTTTTACCGCCGCAAGCTCTTGTGCGTGTAAAAAATGGGTATGGTTCGGGGCACGTTTGGTACGCGTCCACTCCTCAAGCATGTCCTTTTTCATCTCCTCAGTAATCAAGGCTATTTTTTCAGGCGACGTCTCATCATCATAGGTCAGCTCAATACGATGACCATTGGGATCAAAGAAATAGATGGAGTGGAAGATGCCATGATTGGTGACCCCAAGCACGTCAATACCATTATCCTCTAACTGCTGCTTGGCGGCCAATAAGGCAGCTCTGTCTTTTACCTTTAGCGCTAAATGCTGAACCCATAATGGGGTATTGGGATCAGCACCCATCTCAGGCTGGTTTGGCAGCTCAAAAAAGGCCAAAACATTGCCGTTACCTGCATCCAAGAAGATGTGCATATATGGGTCATAGGCCTTTGTGGAGGGCACATAATCCTCGGCAAAGGCCAGCACAAACTTCATATTTAGGTTTTTTTCATACCACTCAACGGTCTGTTTGGCATCCTTACAGCGATAAGCGACGTGGTGAATTTTTTCAATTTCAAAGCTCATATCAAAGTCCTTTTGATGGCATACCTCTTGGGTATTTAGTTCATAAATTTAAAATCTAAAGCGGGCAGTAATGTGCCGCGCACCTCGCCAAAACCGACTCGGATGCCGTCTTTTTCACTATAGCCTTTCATGATGACCGTATCACCATCTTCTATGAAGGTGCGGGTCTCGCCATTGCTTAAGGTAACCGGTTTGGTCGCATTCCATGCAATCTCAAGCATTGAGCCATATGAGTCTGAGGTAGGGCCTGAGATGGTTCCTGAGCCCATCAAATCGCCCACTTGTACTGAGCAGCCTGAAATGGTGTGATGGGTTAATTGCTGCGCCATCGACCAATACATATGTTTGAAGTTGGTGTTACAGACCACAGTAGGCTCATCGGCTTTTTCTGCCAAAATTTCTACCGATAGATTGATATCATAGGTGGTGTCTGAATTGTGCTCGCGTAAGTAAGCCAATGGTTTCGGTTCTTGCACGGGAAGGTCGGTCTTAAATGGTGCTAAGGCATCTAAAGTAACAATCCACGGTGAGATAGAAGAGGCAAAGGTCTTGGCATTAAATGGGCCTAAAGGCACGTATTCCCACTTCTGGATATCACGAGCTGACCAGTCGTTAAGCAGTACCATACCAAAGATATGCTCCCAAGCGTCATCGATAGAGATGGGCTGGCCGATATGATTGGGTTTGCCGACCACAAACGCAGTTTCAAGCTCAAAATCTAGACGACGACAAGCTGAGAAAATAGGACGTTCATCGGCATTAGGTTTGATCTGACCTGAGGGGCGTACCACGTCTTGACCACTGACGATGATAGTGCTGGCGCGGCCGTTATAGCCGACAGGCAGCTCAGTCCAGTTGGGCAGTAAGGCATTTTTTGGATCACGGAACATGGTGCCGACATTGGTCGCATGCTCTTTTGAGGAATAAAAGTCGGTATATCCAGGCACATGAAGCGGCAAATGTAGGCAAACGCTGCTTTGGTCAAACAATACTTTAGCCTGTAGTTGCTCATCGTCTCGTAAAGTAGCAGTCTCAGCAGACAATAGGCTTTGAACTTGGCTACGCGCGGCGGTCCAATTGTCTCGGCCCGACTCAATAAAGTCGTTTAAAGTGGGTTTGTTAAAATAAGGACCACCGGTTAGGGTCAAAAGCTTGGCCTCTTCTAAGGCTGCCAGATCCAAAACCTTATCACCTATGGCCACACCGGCGCGGCGTACGCCGTCTTTGGTCTCACTAAAGATGCCGTAAGGCAGGTTGTGAATGGAGAAGTCGCTATCAGGGGCAATGGTCAAAAAAGAGCGAAGCTGAGTATCGATAAGAGACATAGAAAATCCTTTTTCTTATAAATTAATGGGCATGTAGATTAATAGGCATGAGGTGTAAAAATTACGCTATATATTATGATATAAGTAATCAGTTTCTAATAATGTAATTTATATTGATTAAGTTTGCAAGATGCTTCGTGCAATTTTTTTTATCAATGGCATCGAAGCTACACCCTCTATTGGCTGTCTTGAGTCGGTGTGTGAGATAAAAAACCTATGTTGGCAAGACTGGTGAAGTAATCCTCAAAGTAATGCTGTAAGAAGCATTTGAAAGTTTTGCTCGCTGGCGATAGCGCTCGTGATGAGCGCTGATAGATATAAAACTTGCGTAATTTAACCGGCTCAGCCAAGCACTTGAGCACTAGGTTGTTGGCACTTATCCAGTCGATGACCTCAGGCATATAAGGTAGGCATAGCGTAACGCCAAATCCTTGGCGGGTCATCTCAAGCGCAGTGGACATAAAGTTAACTTTGTAGGCAGCATTCTTGATTTGTAGCGCCATAGGCTCGCTGAGCTCTAAGGTGACATGATCAATAAACGGTCCGTTGAGCGTGATTAGGGGCAGACCCAATAAATCATCCCATTTCACCACAGGCTCACAGGCCAGCGGATGCGCTTGTGGCAACACAATACAAAACGGTAGCTCATATAGTAGATCAGCGCTCAGGTTTTCATCGTTTTGATCGGTGTTTAGCTCAACCCCCACGCCCAAATCCACCTCGATGTTTTCAATATGTTGCAGCACATCCTCAGCTGAGCAGTCAAGCAGACTCACCTTAATCTCCGGATACAGCTTGGCAAATTGAGCAATGACCGCTGGCATCGATGAGGCGGCAAATTGTGAGACCGCCAGACGCACTGTGCCCTGAGCCAAGCTGGTTAAGCTTGAGGCTTCATTTTCGAATAAGGTCAGCTCATTGAGTACCCGCCGAGCTTGCGGTAATAAATGGTGGCCAACCACAGAAAGCGACAGCTGGCGAGTAGTACGGTCAAACAGCACCACATTTAAGGTATTCTCCAGCTCTTTAATCAGCCCACTGACTGCAGATTGGGTGAGGTGCATTTTATCGCTGGCGCGCGTAAAACTGCCAGTTTCCGCCACATGGATAAATGCATTTAATTGACGCAAAGTTATATTCATAACAAATCCTGATAAATAAATCATAAAAAACGATTAGTCTTATAAATAAACCTATTCTAATATGATTACAGCGTCAATAACTTTTATTGATGAATTAAGTTTTGCCAGTAATGGCCAAAATAATATGAGTTTTCATGAATTAAGGATGATTTAGCATGGCAGATTTATTTGACAACCCTATGGGTCTTCGTGGTTTTGACTTCGTAGAGTTTGCCTCTCCTGAGCCTGCATTGGTGGCAGAGCTTTTTGAAAAATTAGGCTTTACCCATGTGGCCAACCACAGATCCAAAGACGTGGCCTTGTATCGTCAAGGCGATATCAACCTTATTTTAAACCGAGAGCCGAGAAGTCAAGCCAGCTACTTCGTTGAAGAGCATGGTCCAGGTGCTTGTAGCATGGGCTTTCGAGTGGCTGACTCTCGACAAGCTTATAAGCGTGCCATTGAGCAAGGTGCACAGCCTGTTGAGATACCCACTGGGGTTATGGAGCTTAAGTTGCCAGCCATCAAAGGCATTGGCGGCTCGCTTATCTATCTGATTGACCGCTTTGAGGAAGGTAGCTCTATTTATGATGTAGATTTTGAGTTTTTACCGGGTGTGGACAAGCATCCTAAAGGCTTTGGCTTTAAGGTTATCGACCACTTAACTCATAACGTCTATCGTGGTCGTATGGCGTATTGGGCCGACTTCTATGAGCGTATCTTTAATTTTCGTGAAATTCGCTACTTTGATATCAAAGGCGAATACACCGGCCTAACCAGCAAGGCCATGACGGCGCCTGATGGTAAAATCCGCATTCCGCTCAATGAAGAAGCACGTCAAGGTGGCGGCCAGATTGAAGAGTATCTCATGCAGTTTAATGGCGAGGGTATTCAGCACATTGCGCTACTAAGTGATGACTTATTGGCCAGTATCGATAAGCTAAAAGCGGCCGGCATTCCGCTAATGACAGCGCCCAATGATACCTATTACAAAATGCTTGATGAGCGTCTACCTGGGCATGGCGAAACAGTCTCAGAGCTGCAGACTCGAGGCATCTTACTCGATGGCACCACAGAGGGCGGCACGCCAAGACTGCTGTTACAAATTTTCTCTGAGACCATTTTAGGCAGCCCGGTGTTCTTTGAGTTTATCCAGCGCAAAGGCGATTATGAAGAAGGCTTCGGCGAGGGTAACTTCAAGGCGTTGTTTGAGTCTATTGAGCGTGACCAGCTGCGCCGCGGTACCATTGATGCTGATGGGGCATCAGACAAAGATACGGCCACTGCAGTTTAAGCGGTATATATACAGCAAGGATGCTACGACATAGATGTTGGCGGTTAACAGTGATTTTAGCCGCCCTTTGATTAAGGATAACTGGCATGGAACGCACTGCGTTATCGACAAAACAGCCCTACGTCTCGCACACGCCAGATGAACAGGGCCACATTATTTATAGCGACTGTGAAAATCAAATGTGGCAGGCGCTGCTTGAGCGTCAGTTAACTCAGCTACCAGGGCGGGCTTGCCCTGAGTATTTACAAGGTCTGGATAAATTGGCCTTGCCGCACACTCACATTCCGCAGCTGCCGGATATTGATGCGGTACTGCTAGAGGCCACAGGGTGGCGCACCGCTATGGTACCAGCGCTAATAAGCTTTGGTAAGTTTTTTAAACTGCTTGCCAATAAGCAGTTTCCGGTAGCGACTTTTATTCGCCGTAAACAGGACATGGATTACATCCAAGAGCCGGATATTTTTCATGAAATTGTCGGCCATTGTCCTTTGTTAACTCACCCAGCCTTTGCAGCTTTTAATGAAACCTATGGCAAGTTAGGCCTTGAAGCCACTGCTCAAGAGCGGGTGTTTTTGGCACGTATGTACTGGTTTACCATTGAGTTTGGCTTGGTGGGACATAACCCAGTAGATCGACGTATTTATGGCGGCGGGATCTTAAGCTCACCTTCTGAGACGCTATATGCGCTAAGCGGCGAGCCCGATTACCGCGAATTTAATCTCATTGATGTGCTGCGCACTCCCTATAGAATTGATCATATCCAGCCCATTTATTATGTGCTTGATGATTTAGAAACTTTATTTGAAATCGCGGATAGTGATGTGATGGGGGCGGTGCATCAGGCCCAGCAGTTGGGTTTGTTTGAGCCTTGCTATGCGCTTTAACGTCGCCGACCTATTTTTACTTAATATGTGTATATGAATCTGAATAAAACAAGGATGTAACCATGACCCAATTATCTCAAGCCAGCTGTGAAGTTTGCCGTATCGGCGCGCCCACAGTAACCGACCTCGAGGCCAAAGAGCTGTTAACTCAAGTCCCTGAGTGGTCAATAGTCGAAATTGAGGGCATCAAACAGCTACACCGAGTGTACAAATTTAAAAACTTTGTCAAAGCCATGGCGTTTGCCAATCAAGTGGCGGACATCAGTGAGGCAGAAGGTCATCACCCAGGGTTATTTGTCGAGTGGGGCAAGGTCACTGTGAGCTGGTGGTCACATAGTATCAAAGGTCTGCATCATAATGATTTTGTGATGGCTGCCAAAACCGATGTGCTGTATCAGCCTTAACTTGGTCGTCTTTTACTGAGTCAATTTAAAATCAACAATGAAATTTATCACCTTCATGGCAACATAAGGATATGTTAATGCCTCCACAAATACTTACTCAAATCTCCCCCAAACTTGCCTTCGTGCTCTCAACCATCATCATTGCCATCATGGGCGTGACCATGATTGGCTTTGGCTGGGTGCCACATTTGTCTTTGATACTTGCCATCTGTGTGTTGTTGGCAATAGGCCTGATTAAAGGGCTGAGTTTTGATGAGATGCAGTCACAAATGGCGGTAGGCGTGCTGCGCGGTATTGGCGCTATTTATTTGTTTTTCTTTATTGGTCTGATGGTATCGGCTTTAATGATGTCAGGGGCGATACCTACCTTAATGTACTTTGGTTTTGAGCTGATTTCTCCGCAGTTTTATTATATTTCAGCCTTTGTGCTGACCTCCATTATTGGCGTGGCCTTGGGCAGTAGCTTAACCACAGTAGCCACGCTGGGGGTAGCGTTTATTGGTATGAGTCATGCCTTTGATGCGAACGTGGCAATCGCCGCTGGTGCTGTGGTATCAGGCGCGTTTTTTGGCGATAAAATGTCGCCCTTATCCGATACCTGTACTATTGCCTCATCCATTGTGGGCATAGATTTGTTTGAACATATTCGCAATATGACGTACACCACAGTGCCAGCTTGGATACTCACCTTTGGACTATTTTGGCTGTTATCAGGAGACACCACCACATCAGACTTAAGTCAGGTACGAGCGCTTCAAACACAGTTGGTAGACAGCGGCTTAGTCCATGGCTATTCGGTATTGCCCTTTGTGGTACTGGTGGTAATGGCGTTGTGCCGTATCAATGCCATTTATACCATTATCTGCACCATCGTTGTCGCACTAATCATAACCTATGTGCACAGCTCACCGAGCTTGTCAGATTTGGGAGGGTATTTCTTTAGTGGCTATCATCCAGCAGAATCTTTAGATCTTGGTGAGGTGGGCGGCATGTTATCGCGTGGCGGGGTAAACAGCATGTTCTTTACTCAGACTATTGTGATTTTAGCATTAAGCTTAGGGGGTCTATTAACTGCACTGGGTATCTTACCTGCCTTATTAACGGGCATTAAAGACAGCTTGACCACCTCAGGCCGAGCCATTGCAGCAGCAGCGATGTCTGCCTTGAGTATCAACGTACTTATCGGTGAGCAGTATTTAAGCTTACTGTTGTCAGGCACAGCGTTTCGACCTGTGTTTGAAAGATTAAATTTACACCCAAAAAACCTATCACGTACCATTGAAGATGCCGGTACAGTGATTAATCCTTTGGTGCCTTGGAGTGTGTGCGGGGTGTTTATTAGCCAAGCTTTAGGCGTCTCTGTCATTGAGTATTTGCCCTATGCCTTCTTCTGTTATTTGTCTTTTTTCTTGACCATCATCTTTGGCTTTAGCGGCATTACCATCACCAAAACCAATACAACTACTCAGCCGGTGGTAACCCCAAGCTAAAGCTTAGCAAGGCGGCCTAAAAAAGGGCTTAGCGCTTAAGTTATTTAAGTGCTAAGCCCTTTTTGCTGTGCTTATAATGTGCTGTGTCTAAATGTAAGCTTTGGATGTTAAGGCTCTGTATGACAGTTGCCTAAATGAGCAGAGTTATGGGTAGCCGCAGGCGTCTTGAATTGAAACTGACGGCGCTGTGTATGAAAAAACAGCATGGCGATGCCATAACAAATCCCCCAAGATAGCCACATGGACACCAGAGTGTGGCTAAAGAAGTGATCGCCGATCATCATTTTATATAGCCCCATAATCCAGCCCAGCAAAGTCACCATGATTAACATCCTCATTTTTAAGCGATAATATCTTGGTAAATAAGCAAAAGCATACAGGGCAAATCCGGCGCTGGCATGAGCTGCAGGGAAGCATTTGGCTGGGGTTTTGGCCAGCATGTCCTGCCAAATGGTTAAATAAGGCAAGTCGCCATCAAAGAGCAGTAAGTGGCTTGGGCAGCTGACATGGGTGAGCGCTTTTAGGCTGCCGATAGTGGCCGGTACCATCAATACCGCTATTATTAGGTACCCAAGCTCATGTTTACTCAAGGGCAGCACCCAGCGGCCATAACGACTTGATGCGGCTATAGCAGATTGACTAATGCCTAGAGGCGGTTTTGTGACAGAGATTATCAGTAAATTGAGCACTAAGTACACAGCCATTAAGATAAGCACTGTCTTTGGAGCGTCATAAAAAATAAATCTAAAGGGCTGGGCATCTTTGGCAATAAGCCACTGGTTGTGGCCATAGAAAAGCTTGCTGATAGTGACATCAAGCCAGCTGTGTTCAAAGATTAAAGCAGAGGCGATGGCCGACACCATTAATAGCAGCCAACGAGATAGGCTTTGGCGCTGAGGGGGATGAGTAATAAAGCTTGAGTTAATATGACTATGAGGGTGCACTTGCCACCTCCTTTAAGATAGAAGATCGTTAAAGTAGCGATAGGCTAGACAGTGCTATCATCCATAAGCAAAAAAGCAATAGCAGCACCAAAAATTGCGCCGCCGAACCCACATCCTTGGCAATCTTAGCCAGCGGGTGCTGAGCCGTAGAGGTGTGGTCAACACTGGCTTCAAGACCGGTATTAATCAGCTCAACGATAAGTGATAAAAATGAGGCAAACACCAAAATCATCTTGATGGTCAACGCAAAGGGTAGGGCAATCACTGCCACAACCAATATCAGATTCAACCAAAACAGCTGACGAAATGCCGCCTCAGTACGATAGGCTGCCCTAAATCCGTCTAAAGAATAACCGCCGGCTTTCAGCACTCGGGACCATCCTTTTTTACCCTTTAATTGATACGCAAAACTTGGTGTTGTTATTGGTGTTGTTAATAGAGGCGCCTGAGCGTCATTGTCTAAGTTTGGCTTTATGTCTGCCCCCTTTGGCTTGGCCATGGGATATACAGACTTAGCAGGGTGTGGGTAATCGGTCATAATAAAATCTTAGTGATAAATTAAAAAAAATCGGCTAAACCTGGCAAAAAATAACCAAAGCGGCCATCTTTTATCATGACTACATTATAAGTAGGAGAGGGTTAAGAAAACGTTAAGATAACCTCGAGCGTAAGTGGTTTTAAAATTACATCCTGATTTATATTAAAAATCAAAGGCTTAGCGTGCTTGGCCATAATGTATGGTAAAAGTACTACCGCCTGCCTTATTGCTACTATGTGTTAAGCGCCAACCTAGGTGACTCATAATACGCTGTACAATACTAAGTCCAAGACCTGAGCCTTCAACTTTAAGTTCTTTGGGCTCAATTCGCTCGAAGCGCTTATATAACAGCGGCATCATATGATCCGGAATGCCCAGTCCGGTATCTGACACTGAGATGCTCTGCTCATCAATGACAATAACCACCTCGCCTGAGTCTGTGTATTGAAACGCATTTTTGATTAAGTTACCCAAAGCCATTTTAAGCAGCTCTGGCCGCACAAAGGTGTGGTAGTCTTCAGCCGCTTCTATACGGCAAGTCA
The DNA here is from genome assembly GCF_003209315.1 of Psychrobacter sp. YP14. NCBI lineage: Bacteria > Pseudomonadati > Pseudomonadota > Gammaproteobacteria > Moraxellales > Moraxellaceae > Psychrobacter > Psychrobacter sp. YP14. Next base: position 1,225,439 of record NZ_CP029789.1, read on the forward strand.
CGCGCTTGTATTGAAGTAGATAACTTAAGCGTGTCACCTCACTTTGGGCAATGTGATTGATGCAGATCTTAGGTGCGTCAAGCTTCTCAGGGGCACGTGACAAAAGCAATAAAGCGCTGATTATCTCTGACGTCTCTTTGGCTGTAGTGTTAATACGCTGAGTGAATTCTAAGGCTTTAGGGTGATCTGATAACTGCGCCTGTAATACCTCTGATGCCCCCATAATTATGGTTAAGGGGGTTCTTAATTCGTGACTGACGTCGCCGGTAAATAGCTGCTCACGCTTGAGATACTGCTCAAGTTTGTTATTTTTGTCATCAATGGCACGTGCCAATACCCCAACCTCTGAAGGCAGGTCAGTGAGCTCATCAAAGTTATGCTGATCGGCTTCTACCGCATCTTTTAGGTCAAGAAGTGGTTTGATAATGGCTTTAGATGACAGATAAGAGAAGATAAAAGCCATCAGAATACTCAGTAAAATCACCCCAACCAAGGCTCGCAAAAATATGGCTTCTAGCTCTTCAAAAAGTGCCAGTACTGGATATTGATCACTATCACCGTAGCGGGCAGGCAACTGCTGAGGCGTAGCCCCTGTATCTAGGTAGCTTAAAAGATAATCATGTCCCTCATAATGATAGTTAAAAAAATACAAATCTGCTTCTTGCCCCTTTTTCGTGACCACACTTTTTTTTTGTATGTCGGAAGTAGCTTGAGCTTTAAGGGCTTGTGGTGCTGAGCTTAACGGATAGATACTTACCCCAAGACCTGGAGTGACTGGGGTGGATTGTAAGCTGGCTTCAGCCACCTCGGTGGTCAACTGTAGCTGCTGTAACAGATAGCTTTGTACCAACAGCGCTTCAATCTTATCTTCTGCAACCTCAAATATGGCAATAAAAGTGGCACACAGCAAGATGGTGAAGAGTAGGTAGGATAAGCGAAACTTATTGGCGATTGTATCGGTATTAAACATAAAGCATCTGCCAGTAAAAACATAAAGTATAGTGTTACAGGACGCTTATAAGGCGCGCTTATCTTCAGGACTAATTATTTGATAACCCACACCAGGCACGGTGATCAGCATGGCGTGATCAAAGGGTTTGTCGACTTGAGTACGCACGCTATGCAAATGGGTACGTAACGCATCACTATTGGGCAGATCTTCACCCCAGACCTTTTCTTCAAGCTCCGACTTACTCACTATATTGGGATAAGACAGCATTAAGGTTTGTAGGATTTTAAAGCCAGTCGGGGTCAGTTTAAGTGGGATATCGTCTCGATAAGCGGTGTGCTTTTCAATATTTAGAGTCAAAGGACCCAGTTTAATGTCTTGCTCAAAAAACTCATCTTGATGACGGCGGATAAGCGCTCTGACTCTGACCTCAAGCTCTACCAAAGAGAAGGGCTTGACCAGATAATCATCGGCACCACTGTCAAATCCGGCCACTTTATCTGATAAGGTATCGCGCGCTGTGAGCATCAACACGGGGGTTTTATTGTGCAGTTTTTCTCTTAGTGCTTTACACAGCTGTGTGCCATCCATGCCTGGCAGCATCACATCGAGCAAGATAACATCATAAGTGTTTTCAGCGGCCAGCGTTAAGCCGCTTGGACCATTATGAGCGTTATCGAGCTGATAACCCTTGGGCTCAAAAAAGGCATAGACGTTGGCCACAATATCTGGATTATCTTCGATGATGAGTATTTTGTGCATGTGTTTTAATTCACTTGTATCAATGCTGGAAGGCCAGCGCATGGCACTAAGTTTCAGCTTATAAAGCTAACAATAAGAAGCTAAAGGAAGCTAAGTGTTTAGCGCTGAGCCTGAAAAAAAGTAGGTTTATGGTCTGCCTCTTGGGTGCTGATATTAAAGTACTGCAATAAGCTAGGTGCTAAATAATCTTGTGAGGCCGGAGCAGTTAGCTGCGAAGCAATGGCTTGACTATCCATATGGTTTGAGGCCGGTGACCACACAATAACGGGTACTTGCTTTTGTGCTTTTGGCGCTATTTTATAAGGCAGGCCATGTAAGTATATATTGTTCTCGCCTAAGCTTTCGCCATGATCGCTAAGATACACCATAACCACATCATACGCTTGTTCATAAGGCCTTAAGGTGTCAATAATATTGTGCAAAAAATAATCAGTATACACAATGGCATTGTCATAGGCATTAATCACTGACTGAGTGTCACATTTTGAGAGCTCATTGCTTAAACAGGTCGGTTTAAATACCTCAAACGCTTTAGGATAGCGTTTGTAATAAGCCGGACCGTGGTTGCCCATTTGATGGAGTACCACTAAGGTGTCTTTTGGTGGGCTGTTTTTTGAGCCCATTACCAATTTATCAAAATCTTTTAACATGCCAATGTCTCGGCATTCAACATCACATTCCAGATTGGTTGCCTGAGTTTTGTAATCCTCAAAAGTGACGCGATCGGCCACCCCTTTAGAGCTTGAATTATTGTCACGCCATATCACATTTACCCCTTGTTTATGCAAGGTGTCTAGCACATTTTCATTATAGCTTGCCATATCCACATCGAACTTATCTCGACCCAGATAGCTGAACATACAAGGCACAGAATAAGCAGTAGAGGTGCCACAAGAGCTGACGTCTTTGAAGCTATAGATGTCTTTGGTGTTTGACAGCAGCGGCATAGTATTACGTGCATATCCATTTAGACCAATATGATCGGCACGCACGGTTTCTCCCACTACCAGTACCATAAGCTTAGGCTTGGTAGAGGCTGGGGCAATGTGCTTGGCATCAGTCGCGTGGGCAGTAAGGGTCTTTGGACGGCGCATTTCATCAAATTTATCTGTGCCCAGTTTAATAGAAGAATAAATAGGCATCACGGGGTTGGCATAAAAACGCACCTGTTTATGCTGACGAAAAAAGCTGGCGTACTGGTCACCAAAGGGCAATAGACAAGCGGCCATCAAAGCTAAAGTGGCGATAATCGCCCCTATTTTTTGTAAGGCTGCAAACTTTAACGGCACCGTTTTAATGCGCAGCTGTGAGACAAGTAAGGCGGGGATAACACCAAGTACTACTACCCGCATTAAGAATGCTGGCGCGAATAAATCCATAGCTTCTGCTTGATCGGTCTCAAGCCCATTTATAAGCATGTGAGTATCAAAGATAGTCCCGTAACTGTCAGTGAAATACGCACAAATTGCACCAATCATTAACGCCAATATCAGCATAGGTTTGTGCAGGTATTTGTGACTTACTAATTGCAGTACCAACCAAATTACACAAAACAGTAATCCACCCACTGACATTACAAAGGCCCAGCTATGAGCCACCGGATAAATAGCAGTAAGCTGATTAAAGAAACTAAAGTTTGCCGTCAGTGTCAAATAAAGTGCCACTATGAATACCAATATATTGGCATTCATAGGCCTTTGAGAAAACAACTTCAAATACGAGCGCTTGTCTACACTGCCTTGCTGGCTTGAGGCAAAGTTCGTGGGCTGTGATAAGGGAGCAGTATCGACTGAGGAAGAGGTTTGATTCACCATATGCAGGCTTCTTGTAGGAAAAAACATGCCTGTATGGTAATGATCGGGTCGTTAAGATAGCGTTAAGACCCTCGATACAAAGAGTGTGTCAAAAAAGAGTAAGCGTATAAGAGTTAAGCTATAAGAATTAACGATGAGAGTATGAGTAATGATTACTAAAAATTTTTTTATTGTCACCAAGATTAACTGACCTGCATTTGGTAGTAAGAGTCTTAGGGGTTGTCACTATTGATGTTTAAGTAAAGTTTAAAGTATGCATCTTTGTTTGTGAGGTATGCTGAAGAAGCAGTAGAATAAAACTGAACCGCCCCGGGATTGTCGGAGACTCAATTTTCTGAGAGAATACGAAAATGAAAACACGAAACTATACCCCTGAAATGAAAGAGCGAGCCGTCCGTATGCTAATTGAAGCTAAAGACGATTACCCATCCACCTGGTCAGCCATCAAAGCTATAGCGCCAAAGATAGGTTGCACACCTGATACCCTACGATCATGGCATAAAAAGCACATTGATAAAACCATTCCTGCAAATATTCAAGCTCAAAGCCAAGCCGAGCGTATCAAAGAACTTGAACGGGAGAACAGAGAGTTAAAGCAAGCCAATGAAATTATAAAGAAAGCAGCTGCTTTTTTCGCCCAGGCGGAGCTCGACCGCAAACCCAAGTAATGGTTGATTTCATAGATGACCACAAACAACAATATGGAGTCGAGCCAATCTGTAGAGTATTACCGATTGCTCCATCCACATACTATCGTGCTAAAGAGCTAGAAGAAAATCCTGAAAAACGTTCACAGCGTAGTCAGCATGATGACTTCTATCTTAATGAGATTAAACGTATTTGGAAGGACAGCAAATGCCGTTATGGTGCTCGTAAAGTCTGGAAACAGCTGAAGTCCGAAGGTATACATCCTGCACGTTGCACTGTAGAGCGGTTAATGCGTCAGCATAGCATGCAGGGTATTTGGCGAGGTAAGGGTAAGATAACCACTAAGTCTCGTGATGATCAAAAGCGTGCTGATGATTTAGTTAGTCGTAACTTTACTGCCCATCGCCCTAACCAGCTATGGGTTGCTGATGACTTTACTTACGTTAAAACATTGAGTGGTTGGGTCTATGCCGCCTTTATCATTGATGTGTTTGCTCGCGCTATCGTTGGTTGGAAAGTATCAGATCGTATGAACACTGATATGGTGATGGCAGCGTTAAATCAAGCCATTGCAGACAGAAACCATCCTAAAGATGTCATTCATCATAGTGATCGCGGCGTTCAGTACTTATCCATTCGCTATACTGATAAGATGGTTGATTCTGGCGTCATTGCATCTGTTGGTACCACAGGTGATTCATATGATAATGCGTTGGCTGAAACGGTTAACGGGCTTTATAAAGTAGAGGTGATTGAATATTTAAAACAGCAGTGGCAAGGTGTAAGCGATGTTGAATTAGCAACCCTTGAATGGGTCGATTGGTTTAACAAAACACGTTTGCATAGTACGATTGGTTATGTGTCGCCTTTTGAGTTTGAGAGACGATACTATGATAGTCTTACTGAGTCAGACCAGACCAAGCTGCTTGACTCAAGTAATTCACTCTCCGATATAGTCGGGGCGGTTCACTCTACGGTTTTTTCAGCATACATCAACAGCGACTTGATAGGATAATTAATAAATTGGTAAAAAATATTTTTATTATAATCGATAATAATATTTTAATATTCCTTAATAAGTATTATAATATTAAAAAGATTACATGTAGTTAATTGTAAGTCGTATAAAGTAATTAAATATAATATTTTGCTAGCTGTTATTACTTTTTTATAACTTTCATTCATTTGCTCAAATCAGGATTCTAAAGTATGAAAACGAAAAAATTATTTACTACACTAGCTTTGTTAACGTCAAGTTTATTAGCTATAGAATCACGTGCAGTGAATATTTTGAATGAAAGCAACTCTAAAGCAGTAGGTAATGTAAGATGGCATCTACAATCAGATACTAAACCTGAAGATTTAATTAAAAAACCAATACCTAAAGATAATGTCAGTATCTTTTTTGTTAGACCATCAGATAATGATCCCGAACAGACGAGTGCCAATATTGCCATTAATGACCGCTATCAAGTAAGTCTTCAGCCGGGTAGCTTTACTCAGGTTTACTCATGTGTAGGGGTTAACCGTTTAAGTACTGAGGTGACTGGACAAAAAACAAATGACCTGTTAGCGAATAGTATCGATTTCAATCTAGCCCCAAACAACCACTATTTTTTCTATGTAGATGTAGATAGCCAAGGCAACTCAACTATCCAGCCAATAGAAAGTGACAAAGCACTCGACTACCTAGAAGGTAAACGTTATCAAGCGCACCAAGTTACACGAGTCGTTCCGAACTGTCCAGTTATAAAGCCTAGTGCGCCAGTTATAACATCACCCGTACCAGCACCGGTACTTGAAAAAGAAGTCAGCATAGAGCTTGAAGTATTGTTTGACAACGATAAGGCTATCGTTAAGCAGGAGTACTTTAATGAAGTTCAAGAACTGGCAGAATTTATGCAGAAATACAGCAATACCTCAGCAATAATAGAAGGTCATACAGATAGCAACGCTAGTGATGACTATAACCAAAAGCTATCAGAGAGACGCGCCAACGCTATTAAACTGATCCTAATTAGTAAATTTAATATTTCACCTGACCGACTATCAGCTATAGGCTATGGTGAGCAGCGTCCGAGAGCGACTAATAAAACCGCAGAAGGTCGTCAACTAAACCGCCGTACCATCGCTGTTATCAAGGAGCGAGTACGAGTGGATCAAGAAGGCAACCAAATATTAAAGTAAAAGCCCTAAACAAATTTATTTGAAAATTAATATTATAAGCTAGAGTAAAAATCATGAAAACTGTTATCGTAAAAGTTCACAACAGCAAACAGACCATACAAGAAATTCAAGCTGTTACTAAAGATGGCCAACCCAATATCATCAAAGCTGTTAAGAACGTCAACTATGAATTTTTTGACGAGTCAATTGGACGTGCACCAAACCACGTTATTACCAAGCGGATAGATAATAATCTACACGTTTCATTTGAGCGTGAAGGTAAAGAAACTGATTTGATTATTGAGGGCTTTTATAAGTCTACTAAAAAACAAAATGAAGCCAACCATATCGATGAAGAAGCAAGTAATGATCAAGCACTAATTGGTATGGCTGAAGATGGAAACTATTACTACTATATACCAGATACAGGTCAAGTATATGACTATGTCACGCAGCTAGAAGTTGGCGCGATAGAAGGTCAAGCGTTAGGTGGTGATGAAATGCTTGCACCATGGTGGGTTACTGCGCCTGTAGGATTTCCTTGGTGGTTAGGTTTAGGTCTGATTCCTATTGTAGCTATAGGTAAAGATAATAATGATAAAGGGCCTGTAAAAAACCCTCCTGTGGCAAATGATGACACCGTACTAGGTGAAACCAATAAGCCTGTGATAATAGATGTCATTAATAATGATACGGATGCTAATAATAACCTTGACCCAACGACGGTTAAGCTTATTGATCCAGATACGGGTAATCAAACCACGGAAGTTATAGTGGCTGGTGAAGGGGTATGGAAGGTTGATACGATAACGGGTGACGTAACCTTTCAACCAGATCTAGGCTTTACTGGTGATCAAACACCAATAAAATATGTAGTGTCTGACACCACTGGTCTACAATCAAACGAGGCAACGATTACTATTGTCTATCCGCCAACGGTTAGCATTGCAGCCACTGATGATAAAGCGGTTGAAGGCGGTGCTGATGATCCGTTAGTGTTTACTGTGTCACAAGACAAGGTCAGTAACTTTGATACTACAGTTAATGTGAAGCTTGGTGCCTCTGACAACTCAATTGAAGCGGCAGATATTGCTAGTATCAGCTACACCAATGCCGCTGGTACAGTGGTGACGCTTAGCACTCAAGCAGACATTGCAGACTTCCTAACCAATGGGGCGACCATCACCATTAAAGCGGGTCAGACAGCGGCTCCTGCAATTACGGTAACTGTTGTTGATGATGCGATCTATGAGCAATCAGAAGAGATGGTGCTTGAGATTAGCAGTCCAGTTAACGCCACCTTAGGTAGCGCTAGTGCTACCGGTGTGGTGTTAGATAATGACAATACCGGTACAGAAGAGCCTAACGATGGTGATAAGCCAACGGTTAGCATTGCAGCCACTGATGATAAAGCGGTTGAAGGCGGTGCTGATGATCCGTTAGTGTTTACTGTGTCACAAGACAAGGTCAGTAACTTTGATACCACAGTTAATGTGAAGCTTGGTGCCTCTGACAACTCAATTGAAGCGGCAGATATTGCTAGTATCAGCTACACCAATGCCGCTGGTACAGTGGTGACGCTTAGCACTCAAGCAGACATTGCAGACTTCCTAACCAATGGGGCGACCATCACCATTAAAGCGGGTCAGACAGCGGCTCCTGCAATTACGGTAACTGTTGTTGATGATGCGATCTATGAGCAATCAGAAGAGATGGTGCTTGAGATTAGCAGTCCAGTTAACGCCACCTTAGGTAGCGCTAGTGCTACCGGTGTGGTGTTAGATAATGACAATACCGGTACAGAAGAGCCTAACGATGGTGATAAGCCAACGGTTAGCATTGCAGCCACTGATGATAAAGCGGTTGAAGGCGGTGCTGATGATCCGTTAGTGTTTACTGTGTCACAAGACAAGGTCAGTAACTTTGATACCACAGTTAATGTGAAGCTTGGTGCCTCTGACAACTCAATTGAAGCGGCAGATATTGCTAGTATCAGCTACACCAATGCCGCTGGTACAGTGGTGACGCTTAGCACTCAAGCAGACATTGCAGACTTCCTAACCAATGGGGCGACCATCACCATTAAAGCGGGTCAGACAGCGGCTCCTGCAATTACGGTAACTGTTGTTGATGATGCGATCTATGAGCAATCAGAAGAGATGGTGCTTGAGATTAGCAGTCCAGTTAACGCCACCTTAGGTAGCGCTAGTGCTACCGGTGTGGTGTTAGATAATGACAATACCGGTACAGAAGAGCCTAACGATGGTGATAAGCCAACGGTTAGCATTGCAGCCACTGATGATAAAGCGGTTGAAGGCGGTGCTGATGATCCGTTAGTGTTTACTGTGTCACAAGACAAGGTCAGTAACTTTGATACTACAGTTAATGTGAAGCTTGGTGCCTCTGACAACTCAATTGAAGCGGCAGATATTGCTAGTATCAGCTACACCAATGCCGCTGGTACAGTGGTGACGCTTAGCACTCAAGCAGACATTGCAGACTTCCTAACCAATGGGGCGACCATCACCATTAAAGCGGGTCAGACAGCGGCTCCTGCAATTACGGTAACTGTTGTTGATGATGCGATCTATGAGCAATCAGAAGAGATGGTGCTTGAGATTAGCAGTCCAGTTAACGCCACCTTAGGTAGCGCTAGTGCTACCGGTGTGGTGTTAGATAATGACAATACCGGTACAGAAGAGCCTAACGATGGTGATAAGCCAACGGTTAGCATTGCAGCCACTGATGATAAAGCGGTTGAAGGCGGTGCTGATGATCCGTTAGTGTTTACTGTGTCACAAGACAAGGTCAGTAACTTTGATACTACAGTTAATGTGAAGCTTGGTGCCTCTGACAACTCAATTGAAGCGGCAGATATTGCTAGTATCAGCTACACCAATGCCGCTGGTACAGTGGTGACGCTTAGCACTCAAGCAGACATTGCAGACTTCCTAACCAATGGGGCGACCATCACCATTAAAGCGGGTCAGACAGCGGCTCCTGCAATTACGGTAACTGTTGTTGATGATGCGATCTATGAGCAATCAGAAGAGATGGTGCTTGAGATTAGCAGTCCAGTTAACGCCACCTTAGGTAGCGCTAGTGCTACCGGTGTGGTGTTAGATAATGACAATACCGGTACAGAAGAGCCTAACGATGGTGATAAGCCAACGGTTAGCATTGCAGCCACTGATGATAAAGCGGTTGAAGGCGGTGCTGATGATCCGTTAGTTTTTACTGTGTCACAAGACAAGGTCAGTAACTTTGATACTACAGTTAATGTGAAGCTTGGTGCCTCTGACAACTCAATTGAAGCGGCAGATATTGCTAGTATCAGCTACACCAATGCCGCTGGTACAGTGGTGACGCTTAGCACTCAAGCAGACATTGCAGACTTCCTAACCAATGGGGCGACCATCACCATTAAAGCGGGTCAGACAGCGGCTCCTGCAATTACGGTAACTGTTGTTGATGATGCGATCTATGAGCAATCAGAAGAGATGGTGCTTGAGATTAGCAGTCCAGTTAACGCCACCTTAGGTAGCGCTAGTGCTACCGGTGTGGTGTTAGATAATGACAATACCGGTACAGAAGAGCCTAACGATGGTGATAAGCCAACGGTTAGCATTGCAGCCACTGATGATAAAGCGGTTGAAGGCGGTGCTGATGATCCGTTAGTGTTTACTGTGTCACAAGACAAGGTCAGTAACTTTGATACCACAGTTAATGTGAAGCTTGGTGCCTCTGACAACTCAATTGAAGCGGCAGATATTGCTAGTATCAGCTACACCAATGCCGCTGGTACAGTGGTGACGCTTAGCACTCAAGCAGACATTGCAGACTTCCTAACCAATGGGGCGACCATCACCATTAAAGCGGGTCAGACAGCGGCTCCTGCAATTACGGTAACTGTTGTTGATGATGCGATCTATGAGCAATCAGAAGAGATGGTGCTTGAGATTAGCAGTCCAGTTAACGCCACCTTAGGTAGCGCTAGTGCTACCGGTGTGGTGTTAGATAATGACAATACCGGTACAGAAGAGCCTAACGATGGTGATAAGCCAACGGTTAGCATTGCAGCCACTGATGATAAAGCGGTTGAAGGCGGTGCTGATGATCCGTTAGTGTTTACTGTGTCACAAGACAAGGTCAGTAACTTTGATACTACAGTTAATGTGAAGCTTGGTGCCTCTGACAACTCAATTGAAGCGGCAGATATTGCTAGTATCAGCTACACCAATGCCGCTGGTACAGTGGTGACGCTTAGCACTCAAGCAGACATTGCAGACTTCCTAACCAATGGGGCGACCATCACCATTAAAGCGGGTCAGACAGCGGCTCCTGCAATTACGGTAACTGTTGTTGATGATGCGATCTATGAGCAATCAGAAGAGATGGTGCTTGAGATTAGCAGTCCAGTTAACGCCACCTTAGGTACCGCTAGTGCCACCGGTGTGGTGTTAGATAATGATTCAGCACCTGCGCTTACGGTCACTGATGCAGAAGTCACAGAAGGTGGTGATCTTGTTCATGAGGTGACCTTACAAGGTCCAGCAACCCAAGCAGACGTCACTTATAGCTTTAGCTTAGTGGGTAACACTGCTACAGAAGGTGCTGACTACACGGTTCCTCCGACATTTAGTAATGGCGTTATCTATGATGCTGCTACAGGCACCATCACGGTACCAGCGGGTGTGACCAGCTTTACGGTGACTTACCCAACGATTGATGATGTTATTCTTGAAAATACTGAGACCACGACGGTGACAGTTGGCGGTGTTAGCGCTACTGGTAGTATTCTTGATAATGATTTAGCTCCTGCGCTTACGGTCACTGATGCAGAAGTCACAGAAGGTGGTGATCTTGTTCATGAGGTGACCTTACAAGGTCCAGCAACCCAAGCAGACGTCACTTATAGCTTTAGCTTAGTGGGTAACACTGCTACAGAAGGTGCTGACTACACGGTTCCTCCGACATTTAGTAATGGCGTTATCTATGATGCTGCTACAGGCACCATCACGGTACCAGCGGGTGTGACCAGCTTTACGGTGACTTACCCAACGATTGATGATGTTATTTTTGAAAATACTGAGACCACGACGGTGACAGTTGGCGGTGTTAGCGCTACAGGTAGTATTCTTGATAATGATTTAGCTCCTGCGCTTACGGTCACTGATGCAGAAGTCACAGAAGGTGGTGATCTTGTTCATGAGGTGACCTTACAAGGTCCAGCAACCCAAGCAGACGTCACTTATAGCTTTAGCTTAGTGGGTAACACTGCTACAGAAGGTGCTGACTACACGGTTCCTCCGACATTTAGTAATGGCGTTATCTATGATGCTGCTACAGGCACCATTACGGTACCAGCGGGTGTGACCAGCTTTACGGTGACTTACCCAACGATTGATGATGTTATTTTTGAAAATACTGAGACCACGACGGTGACAGTTGGCGGTGTTAGCGCTACAGGTAGTATTCTTGATAATGATTTAGCTCCTGCGCTTACGGTCACTGATGCAGAAGTCACAGAAGGTGGTGATCTTGTTCATGAGGTGACCTTACAAGGTCCAGCAACCCAAGCAGACGTCACTTATAGCTTTAGCTTAGTGGGTAACACTGCTACAGAAGGTGCTGACTACACGGTTCCTCCGACATTTAGTAATGGCGTTATCTATGATGCTGCTACAGGCACCATCACGGTACCAGCGGGTGTGACCAGCTTTACGGTGACTTACCCAACGATTGATGATGTTATTTTTGAAAATACTGAGACCACGACGGTGACAGTTGGCGGTGTTAGCGCTACTGGTAGTATTCTTGATAATGATTTAGCTCCTGCGCTTACGGTCACTGATGCAGAAGTCACAGAAGGTGGTGATCTTGTTCATGAGGTGACCTTACAAGGTCCAGCAACCCAAGCAGACGTCACTTATAGCTTTAGCTTAGTGGGTAACACTGCTACAGAAGGTGCTGACTACACGGTTCCTCCGACATTTAGTAATGGCGTTATCTATGATGCTGCTACAGGCACCATCACGGTACCAGCGGGTGTGACCAGCTTTACGGTGACTTACCCAACGATTGATGATGTTATTTTTGAAAATACTGAGACCACGACGGTGACAGTTGGCGGTGTTAGCGCTACTGGTAGTATTCTTGATAATGATTTAGCTCCTGCGCTTACGGTCACTGATGCAGAAGTCACAGAAGGTGGTGATCTTGTTCATGAGGTGACCTTACAAGGTCCAGCAACCCAAGCAGACGTCACTTATAGCTTTAGCTTAGTGGGTAACACTGCTACAGAAGGTGCTGACTACACGGTTCCTCCGACATTTAGTAATGGCGTTATCTATGATGCTGCTACAGGCACCATCACGGTACCAGCGGGTGTGACCAGCTTTACGGTGACTTACCCAACGATTGATGATGTTATTTTTGAAAATACTGAGACCACGACGGTGACAGTTGGCGGTGTTAGCGCTACTGGTAGTATTCTTGATAATGATTTAGCTCCTGCGCTTACGGTCACTGATGCAGAAGTCACAGAAGGTGGTGATCTTGTTCATGAGGTGACCTTACAAGGTCCAGCAACCCAAGCAGACGTCACTTATAGCTTTAGCTTAGTGGGTAACACTGCTACAGAAGGTGCTGACTACACGGTTCCTCCGACATTTAGTAATGGCGTTATCTATGATGCTGCTACAGGCACCATCACGGTACCAGCGGGTGTGACCAGCTTTACGGTGACTTACCCAACGATTGATGATGTTATTTTTGAAAATACTGAGACCACGACGGTGACAGTTGGCGGTGTTAGCGCTACAGGTAGTATTCTTGATAATGATTTAGCTCCTGCGCTTACGGTCACTGATGCAGAAGTCACAGAAGGTGGTGATCTTGTTCATGAGGTGACCTTACAAGGTCCAGCAACCCAAGCAGACGTCACTTATAGCTTTAGCTTAGTGGGTAACACTGCTACAGAAGGTGCTGACTACACGGTTCCTCCGACATTTAGTAATGGCGTTATCTATGATGCTGCTACAGGCACCATCACGGTACCAGCGGGTGTGACCAGCTTTACGGTGACTTACCCAACGATTGATGATGTTATTTTTGAAAATACTGAGACCACGACGGTGACAGTTGGCGGTGTTAGCGCTACAGGTAGTATTCTTGATAATGATTTAGCTCCTGCGCTTACGGTCACTGATGCAGAAGTCACAGAAGGTGGTGATCTTGTTCATGAGGTGACCTTACAAGGTCCAGCAACCCAAGCAGACGTCACTTATAGCTTTAGCTTAGTGGGTAACACTGCTACAGAAGGTGCTGACTACACGGTTCCTCCGACATTTAGTAATGGCGTTATCTATGATGCTGCTACAGGCACCATTACGGTACCAGCGGGTGTGACCAGCTTTACGGTGACTTACCCAACGATTGATGATGTTATTTTTGAAAATACTGAGACCACGACGGTGACAGTTGGCGGTGTTAGCGCTACTGGTAGTATTCTTGATAATGATTTAGCTCCTGCGCTTACGGTCACTGATGCAGAAGTCACAGAAGGTGGTGATCTTGTTCATGAGGTGACCTTACAAGGTCCAGCAACCCAAGCAGACGTCACTTATAGCTTTAGCTTAGTGGGTAACACTGCTACAGAAGGTGCTGACTACACGGTTCCTCCGACATTTAGTAATGGCGTTATCTATGATGCTGCTACAGGCACCATCACGGTACCAGCGGGTGTGACCAGCTTTACGGTGACTTACCCAACGATTGATGATGTTATTTTTGAAAATACTGAGACCACGACGGTGACAGTTGGCGGTGTTAGCGCTACAGGTAGTATTCTTGATAATGATTTAGCTCCTGCGCTTACGGTCACTGATGCAGAAGTCACAGAAGGTGGTGATCTTGTTCATGAGGTGACCTTACAAGGTCCAGCAACCCAAGCAGACGTCACTTATAGCTTTAGCTTAGTGGGTAACACTGCTACAGAAGGTGCTGACTACACGGTTCCTCCGACATTTAGTAATGGCGTTATCTATGATGCTGCTACAGGCACCATCACGGTACCAGCGGGTGTGACCAGCTTTACGGTGACTTACCCAACGATTGATGATGTTATTTTTGAAAATACTGAGACCACGACGGTGACAGTTGGCGGTGTTAGCGCTACTGGTAGTATTCTTGATAATGATTTAGCTCCTGCGCTTACGGTCACTGATGCAGAAGTCACAGAAGGTGGTGATCTTGTTCATGAGGTGACCTTACAAGGTCCAGCAACCCAAGCAGACGTCACTTATAGCTTTAGCTTAGTGGGTAACACTGCTACAGAAGGTGCTGACTACACGGTTCCTCCGACATTTAGTAATGGCGTTATCTATGATGCTGCTACAGGCACCATCACGGTACCAGCGGGTGTGACCAGCTTTACGGTGACTTACCCAACGATTGATGATGTTATTTTTGAAAATACTGAGACCACGACGGTGACAGTTGGCGGTGTTAGCGCTACAGGTAGTATTCTTGATAATGATTTAGCTCCTGCGCTTACGGTCACTGATGCAGAAGTCACAGAAGGTGGTGATCTTGTTCATGAGGTGACCTTACAAGGTCCAGCAACCCAAGCAGACGTCACTTATAGCTTTAGCTTAGTGGGTAACACTGCTACAGAAGGTGCTGACTACACGGTTCCTCCGACATTTAGTAATGGCGTTATCTATGATGCTGCTACAGGCACCATCACGGTACCAGCGGGTGTGACCAGCTTTACGGTGACTTACCCAACGATTGATGATGTTATTTTTGAAAATACTGAGACCACGACGGTGACAGTTGGCGGTGTTAGCGCTACTGGTAGTATTCTTGATAATGATTTAGCTCCTGCGCTTACGGTCACTGATGCAGAAGTCACAGAAGGTGGTGATCTTGTTCATGAGGTGACCTTACAAGGTCCAGCAACCCAAGCAGACGTCACTTATAGCTTTAGCTTAGTGGGTAACACTGCTACAGAAGGTGCTGACTACACGGTTCCTCCGACATTTAGTAATGGCGTTATCTATGATGCTGCTACAGGCACCATCACGGTACCAGCGGGTGTGACCAGCTTTACGGTGACTTACCCAACGATTGATGATGTTATTTTTGAAAATACTGAGACCACGACGGTGACAGTTGGCGGTGTTAGCGCTACTGGTAGTATTCTTGATAATGATTTAGCTCCTGCGCTTACGGTCACTGATGCAGAAGTCACAGAAGGTGGTGATCTTGTTCATGAGGTGACCTTACAAGGTCCAGCAACCCAAGCAGACGTCACTTATAGCTTTAGCTTAGTGGGTAACACTGCTACAGAAGGTGCTGACTACACGGTTCCTCCGACATTTAGTAATGGCGTTATCTATGATGCTGCTACAGGCACCATCACGGTACCAGCGGGTGTGACCAGCTTTACGGTGACTTACCCAACGATTGATGATGTTATTTTTGAAAATACTGAGACCACGACGGTGACAGTTGGCGGTGTTAGCGCTACTGGTAGTATTCTTGATAATGATTTAGCTCCTGCGCTTACGGTCACTGATGCAGAAGTCACAGAAGGTGGTGATCTTGTTCATGAGGTGACCTTACAAGGTCCAGCAACCCAAGCAGACGTCACTTATAGCTTTAGCTTAGTGGGTAACACTGCTACAGAAGGTGCTGACTACACGGTTCCTCCGACATTTAGTAATGGCGTTATCTATGATGCTGCTACAGGCACCATCACGGTACCAGCGGGTGTGACCAGCTTTACGGTGACTTACCCAACGATTGATGATGTTATTTTTGAAAATACTGAGACCACGACGGTGACAGTTGGCGGTGTTAGCGCTACTGGTAGTATTCTTGATAATGATTTAGCTCCTGCGCTTACGGTCACTGATGCAGAAGTCACAGAAGGTGGTGATCTTGTTCATGAGGTGACCTTACAAGGTCCAGCAACCCAAGCAGACGTCACTTATAGCTTTAGCTTAGTGGGTAACACTGCTACAGAAGGTGCTGACTACACGGTTCCTCCGACATTTAGTAATGGCGTTATCTATGATGCTGCTACAGGCACCATCACGGTACCAGCGGGTGTGACCAGCTTTACGGTGACTTACCCAACGATTGATGATGTTATTTTTGAAAATACTGAGACCACGACGGTGACAGTTGGCGGTGTTAGCGCTACAGGTAGTATTCTTGATAATGATTTAGCTCCTGCGCTTACGGTCACTGATGCAGAAGTCACAGAAGGTGGTGATCTTGTTCATGAGGTGACCTTACAAGGTCCAGCAACCCAAGCAGACGTCACTTATAGCTTTAGCTTAGTGGGTAACACTGCTACAGAAGGTGCTGACTACACGGTTCCTCCGACATTTAGTAATGGCGTTATCTATGATGCTGCTACAGGCACCATTACGGTACCAGCGGGTGTGACCAGCTTTACGGTGACTTACCCAACGATTGATGATGTTATTTTTGAAAATACTGAGACCACGACGGTGACAGTTGGCGGTGTTAGCGCTACTGGTAGTATTCTTGATAATGATTTAGCTCCTGCGCTTACGGTCACTGATGCAGAAGTCACAGAAGGTGGTGATCTTGTTCATGAGGTGACCTTACAAGGTCCAGCAACCCAAGCAGACGTCACTTATAGCTTTAGCTTAGTGGGTAACACTGCTACAGAAGGTGCTGACTACACGGTTCCTCCGACATTTAGTAATGGCGTTATCTATGATGCTGCTACAGGCACCATCACGGTACCAGCGGGTGTGACCAGCTTTACGGTGACTTACCCAACGATTGATGATGTTATTTTTGAAAATACTGAGACCACGACGGTGACAGTTGGCGGTGTTAGCGCTACTGGTAGTATTCTTGATAATGATTTAGCTCCTGCGCTTACGGTCACTGATGCAGAAGTCACAGAAGGTGGTGATCTTGTTCATGAGGTGACCTTACAAGGTCCAGCAACCCAAGCAGACGTCACTTATAGCTTTAGCTTAGTGGGTAACACTGCTACAGAAGGTGCTGACTACACGGTTCCTCCGACATTTAGTAATGGCGTTATCTATGATGCTGCTACAGGCACCATTACGGTACCAGCGGGTGTGACCAGCTTTACGGTGACTTACCCAACGATTGATGATGTTATTTTTGAAAATACTGAGACCACGACGGTGACAGTTGGCGGTGTTAGCGCTACAGGTAGTATTCTTGATAATGATTTAGCTCCTGCGCTTACGGTCACTGATGCAGAAGTCACAGAAGGTGGTGATCTTGTTCATGAGGTGACCTTACAAGGTCCAGCAACCCAAGCAGACGTCACTTATAGCTTTAGCTTAGTGGGTAACACTGCTACAGAAGGTGCTGACTACACGGTTCCTCCGACATTTAGTAATGGCGTTATCTATGATGCTGCTACAGGCACCATCACGGTACCAGCGGGTGTGACCAGCTTTACGGTGACTTACCCAACGATTGATGATGTTATTTTTGAAAATACTGAGACCACGACGGTGACAGTTGGCGGTGTTAGCGCTACTGGTAGTATTCTTGATAATGATTTAGCTCCTGCGCTTACGGTCACTGATGCAGAAGTCACAGAAGGTGGTGATCTTGTTCATGAGGTGACCTTACAAGGTCCAGCAACCCAAGCAGACGTCACTTATAGCTTTAGCTTAGTGGGTAACACTGCTACAGAAGGTGCTGACTACACGGTTCCTCCGACATTTAGTAATGGCGTTATCTATGATGCTGCTACAGGCACCATCACGGTACCAGCGGGTGTGACCAGCTTTACGGTGACTTACCCAACGATTGATGATGTTATTTTTGAAAATACTGAGACCACGACGGTGACAGTTGGCGGTGTTAGCGCTACTGGTAGTATTCTTGATAATGATTTAGCTCCTGCGCTTACGGTCACTGATGCAGAAGTCACAGAAGGTGGTGATCTTGTTCATGAGGTGACCTTACAAGGTCCAGCAACCCAAGCAGACGTCACTTATAGCTTTAGCTTAGTGGGTAACACTGCTACAGAAGGTGCTGACTACACGGTTCCTCCGACATTTAGTAATGGCGTTATCTATGATGCTGCTACAGGCACCATCACGGTACCAGCGGGTGTGACCAGCTTTACGGTGACTTACCCAACGATTGATGATGTTATTTTTGAAAATACTGAGACCACGACGGTGACAGTTGGCGGTGTTAGCGCTACTGGTAGTATTCTTGATAATGATTTAGCTCCTGCGCTTACGGTCACTGATGCAGAAGTCACAGAAGGTGGTGATCTTGTTCATGAGGTGACCTTACAAGGTCCAGCAACCCAAGCAGACGTCACTTATAGCTTTAGCTTAGTGGGTAACACTGCTACAGAAGGTGCTGACTACACGGTTCCTCCGACATTTAGTAATGGCGTTATCTATGATGCTGCTACAGGCACCATCACGGTACCAGCGGGTGTGACCAGCTTTACGGTGACTTACCCAACGATTGATGATGTTATTTTTGAAAATACTGAGACCACGACGGTGACAGTTGGCGGTGTTAGCGCTACTGGTAGTATTCTTGATAATGATTTAGCTCCTGCGCTTACGGTCACTGATGCAGAAGTCACAGAAGGTGGTGATCTTGTTCATGAGGTGACCTTACAAGGTCCAGCAACCCAAGCAGACGTCACTTATAGCTTTAGCTTAGTGGGTAACACTGCTACAGAAGGTGCTGACTACACGGTTCCTCCGACATTTAGTAATGGCGTTATCTATGATGCTGCTACAGGCACCATCACGGTACCAGCGGGTGTGACCAGCTTTACGGTGACTTACCCAACGATTGATGATGTTATTTTTGAAAATACTGAGACCACGACGGTGACAGTTGGCGGTGTTAGCGCTACTGGTAGTATTCTTGATAATGATTTAGCTCCTGCGCTTACGGTCACTGATGCAGAAGTCACAGAAGGTGGTGATCTTGTTCATGAGGTGACCTTACAAGGTCCAGCAACCCAAGCAGACGTCACTTATAGCTTTAGCTTAGTGGGTAACACTGCTACAGAAGGTGCTGACTACACGGTTCCTCCGACATTTAGTAATGGCGTTATCTATGATGCTGCTACAGGCACCATCACGGTACCAGCGGGTGTGACCAGCTTTACGGTGACTTACCCAACGATTGATGATGTTATTTTTGAAAATACTGAGACCACGACGGTGACAGTTGGCGGTGTTAGCGCTACAGGTAGTATTCTTGATAATGATTTAGCTCCTGCGCTTACGGTCACTGATGCAGAAGTCACAGAAGGTGGTGATCTTGTTCATGAGGTGACCTTACAAGGTCCAGCAACCCAAGCAGACGTCACTTATAGCTTTAGCTTAGTGGGTAACACTGCTACAGAAGGTGCTGACTACACGGTTCCTCCGACATTTAGTAATGGCGTTATCTATGATGCTGCTACAGGCACCATCACGGTACCAGCGGGTGTGACCAGCTTTACGGTGACTTACCCAACGATTGATGATGTTATTTTTGAAAATACTGAGACCACGACGGTGACAGTTGGCGGTGTTAGCGCTACTGGTAGTATTCTTGATAATGATTTAGCTCCTGCGCTTACGGTCACTGATGCAGAAGTCACAGAAGGTGGTGATCTTGTTCATGAGGTGACCTTACAAGGTCCAGCAACCCAAGCAGACGTCACTTATAGCTTTAGCTTAGTGGGTAACACTGCTACAGAAGGTGCTGACTACACGGTTCCTCCGACATTTAGTAATGGCGTTATCTATGATGCTGCTACAGGCACCATTACGGTACCAGCGGGTGTGACCAGCTTTACGGTGACTTACCCAACGATTGATGATGTTATTTTTGAAAATACTGAGACCACGACGGTGACAGTTGGCGGTGTTAGCGCTACAGGTAGTATTCTTGATAATGATTTAGCTCCTGCGCTTACGGTCACTGATGCAGAAGTCACAGAAGGTGGTGATCTTGTTCATGAGGTGACCTTACAAGGTCCAGCAACCCAAGCAGACGTCACTTATAGCTTTAGCTTAGTGGGTAACACTGCTACAGAAGGTGCTGACTACACGGTTCCTCCGACATTTAGTAATGGCGTTATCTATGATGCTGCTACAGGCACCATCACGGTACCAGCGGGTGTGACCAGCTTTACGGTGACTTACCCAACGATTGATGATGTTATTTTTGAAAATACTGAGACCACGACGGTGACAGTTGGCGGTGTTAGCGCTACAGGTAGTATTCTTGATAATGATTTAGCTCCTGCGCTTACGGTCACTGATGCAGAAGTCACAGAAGGTGGTGATCTTGTTCATGAGGTGACCTTACAAGGTCCAGCAACCCAAGCAGACGTCACTTATAGCTTTAGCTTAGTGGGTAACACTGCTACAGAAGGTGCTGACTACACGGTTCCTCCGACATTTAGTAATGGCGTTATCTATGATGCTGCTACAGGCACCATCACGGTACCAGCGGGTGTGACCAGCTTTACGGTGACTTACCCAACGATTGATGATGTTATTTTTGAAAATACTGAGACCACGACGGTGACAGTTGGCGGTGTTAGCGCTACTGGTAGTATTCTTGATAATGATTTAGCTCCTGCGCTTACGGTCACTGATGCAGAAGTCACAGAAGGTGGTGATCTTGTTCATGAGGTGACCTTACAAGGTCCAGCAACCCAAGCAGACGTCACTTATAGCTTTAGCTTAGTGGGTAACACTGCTACAGAAGGTGCTGACTACACGGTTCCTCCGACATTTAGTAATGGCGTTATCTATGATGCTGCTACAGGCACCATCACGGTACCAGCGGGTGTGACCAGCTTTACGGTGACTTACCCAACGATTGATGATGTTATTTTTGAAAATACTGAGACCACGACGGTGACAGTTGGCGGTGTTAGCGCTACTGGTAGTATTCTTGATAATGATTTAGCTCCTGCGCTTACGGTCACTGATGCAGAAGTCACAGAAGGTGGTGATCTTGTTCATGAGGTGACCTTACAAGGTCCAGCAACCCAAGCAGACGTCACTTATAGCTTTAGCTTAGTGGGTAACACTGCTACAGAAGGTGCTGACTACACGGTTCCTCCGACATTTAGTAATGGCGTTATCTATGATGCTGCTACAGGCACCATCACGGTACCAGCGGGTGTGACCAGCTTTACGGTGACTTACCCAACGATTGATGATGTTATTTTTGAAAATACTGAGACCACGACGGTGACAGTTGGCGGTGTTAGCGCTACAGGTAGTATTCTTGATAATGATTTAGCTCCTGCGCTTACGGTCACTGATGCAGAAGTCACAGAAGGTGGTGATCTTGTTCATGAGGTGACCTTACAAGGTCCAGCAACCCAAGCAGACGTCACTTATAGCTTTAGCTTAGTGGGTAACACTGCTACAGAAGGTGCTGACTACACGGTTCCTCCGACATTTAGTAATGGCGTTATCTATGATGCTGCTACAGGCACCATCACGGTACCAGCGGGTGTGACCAGCTTTACGGTGACTTACCCAACGATTGATGATGTTATTTTTGAAAATACTGAGACCACGACGGTGACAGTTGGCGGTGTTAGCGCTACTGGTAGTATTCTTGATAATGATTTAGCTCCTGCGCTTACGGTCACTGATGCAGAAGTCACAGAAGGTGGTGATCTTGTTCATGAGGTGACCTTACAAGGTCCAGCAACCCAAGCAGACGTCACTTATAGCTTTAGCTTAGTGGGTAACACTGCTACAGAAGGTGCTGACTACACGGTTCCTCCGACATTTAGTAATGGCGTTATCTATGATGCTGCTACAGGCACCATCACGGTACCAGCGGGTGTGACCAGCTTTACGGTGACTTACCCAACGATTGATGATGTTATTTTTGAAAATACTGAGACCACGACGGTGACAGTTGGCGGTGTTAGCGCTACAGGTAGTATTCTTGATAATGATGTTCGACCAACGATATCGATAAACGATGTTACGGTTAATGAAGCAGATGGCACTATGACATTTACAGTTACATTAACTGGTGAAACTACAGAATCTGTGACTGTTGATTATGCTACAAATAATGGTACAGCAAACTCATTATCTGACTATACTGCTACGTCTGGAACTTTAACATTCCCACCTGGTACTGTATCCCAAACCATCACTGTACCAATTACAAATGATAATACATGGGAGCAAACCGAAGTCTTTAGTGTAATCTTATCGAATGCTACTAATAGCACCATTGCAAAGGGGACCGGTATTGGTACTATTATTAATGACGACATTACTGCTGTAGATGATACTGCAAATGCAAAAGAGGGTGGTGGGGTAAACAATATTGCAGGAGGCATTAATCCAACAGGCAATGTGTTAAGTAATGACGATCCAACTCAAACCAATGCTATTGTAACTGAAATTCGCACTGGAGCTATTGAGGGTTCTGGAGCTTCTGGAACTGTCGGTACAGCGTTAGTTGGAACCTATGGTACCTTGACGCTAAATTCAGATGGTGGATACACCTATATTGTTGATAATTCTAATGCTATTGTTCAAGCATTGAATGAAAATAGTGCACCGTTAATAGAAAGCTTTAACTACACTATGAGCGATGGAACTTTAAGTGATATTGCGGTACTAAAAATTACCATCAATGGTACCAATGATATTCCTGTCATTAATACTATAGCTCCGGTTCGAGTGTCAGAAGAAGGGCTTGTTGGTGGAATTAAAGACAATATTGGTACTAGTGATACTACTAATGAGATAACAGCTAGTGGAACCATCTCATTTACTGATGTAGATAACACTAATCTAGGAGACTTTAGTGTTACATTAAATGGTCCAGCTGGTATTAAAGTTCAAGGTAACGAAGTTATTTGGACATGGAATGCTGGTACAAATACATTAACGGGTACAGTTACTTTAGACGGTTCTTCGGTCAAGGTGATGACTATTGAAGTTGGCTCAATTAAATCTACTGGTACAGGCTTTAGTGCCGACTATAAGACAACTTTGTTACATGCTATAGATCATGCACCAAATAATCCAAATGCTTCAGTGACCAGCATCGAAGATGAATTAGCTATCGATTTTGGAGTTGTTGTTAATGATGGTAGAGGCAGCTCTCAGTCGGCTGTACTATCAGTAATCGTTGAAGATGATTCACCAACACTGGGACTAGGTTCTATCAGCATACCAGTTGAGCCAGTGAATTCTAACGTGATGATTACTTTAGATATCTCAGCAAGTATGAATTATTCATCAGGTGTATCAAAACCAGGTGGTGGAGAATATACTCGTCTTGAGGTTGCTAAACAAGCAATTAATAAATTGCTTGAGGGTTATGACGAACTGGGTGATGTCAGAGTACAGTTGGTGACATTTAGTACATCCGCTAACGGCAATCCTGGTAATATTGTGAATAGATGGATGACAGTGTCTGAGGCTAAAGCTATTGTCAGCGGTCTTGGTGCAAGCGGAGGTACCAACTATGATGCTGCATTATATGCTGCTACTCAAGCTTTTGAAGAGACAGGCAAGCTTGCAAATGCAACAAACTATTCTTACTTTTTGACGGATGGCAATCCTACCTATGGACAAACCAGTGATGCTAACAAAGTATGGACGGGTGGATATTATGATACTAAGGTAGGGGTACAAGATACTACCTTAGGAGGTAGCGTACGTACCGGGCCAGGAAACTCAAGTGACTTTAGGGATGCGGGTATTGGAACAGGTGAGGAGGCAGCTTGGATCGCATTCCTAGAGAGTCAGGATATTAAGTCTTATGCGTTTTCAATGGGAACGGGCGTGAGTGATACTACTAATCTAAAACCTATAGCCTATGATGGTACTCCAGATGGGGGTGGTAATACTAATGATGCAGAGCTTGCAAAGGCAATTACTAACTTAAACCAACTTGATGATATTTTACTTGGCACGCTTCCGGCCTCAGTATCTAAAAACTTGATAAGAGGTGACTTAAGCCCAGTACATGCAGGTTATGGTGCTGACGGTGGCATTATCTATGAGATTACTATAGATAATAAAACTTATCGATATAATGAGGGTAGTAATAAGGTGTTTGTAGATAATGTCGCTGTTGCATATAATGTTTATAACCCAGCTACATTTGACCTCACTATCAAAACGGCTCAAGGTGGGGTTATGGTTCTAGATGTGTTAAGCGGAGAGTATACTTACCAAGCAGCTGCATCAAAATTTTATCAAGAGTCAATAGAGTTTACAGTTAAAGATAATGATGGTGATTATGTATCGTCAAATCAAATTTTGGATATATATCTAAAAGGAGATGGTGTCAACTTAACAGGAACTGCTAATTCCGATATTTTAATAGGTCGTGCAGCTGCTCCCGATGTTCTTAAAGGTGGTGCTGGTGACGATATTATTCGAGGTAAGTCTGGCAATGACATTTTAACTGGCGGTGATGGTAATGATACCTTTGTTTGGTTAGCTGCAGATAAAGGGAGCATAGGCACACCTGATTTTGATATCATTACTGATCTTGCTCCTGGTGATAAGATTCAACTGAGTGATTTATTACAAGGTGAAACCCTTGATGATGTAGTGAGCATGGCAAAATATGTTAACTTGGAGGGCAATGTTCTTCATGTTAGCTCAAATGGAGGATATATAGGTGGTACATATACCGCTGCTCAAACAGATCTTAATATTCAGTTAAATGGTTTTACGGGTACTGTAGATGACTTAATTAATAATTATATTATCTAACTATCCTGTTTATTAAGTTAGTAAAAAACCAGAGACTAAGGTGAACTGACCCCCAAAAGTTGGATATAGCTTTTGAGGGTCGGATTAATTTTATCGTAGACACTATCTCGCATTTTTTAACGGAGAAAAAGATGGGGTTGTTGGATGCTTACATTTCTGCAACGTATAGCCCTTTGCTACGGTAGTATGCGCTAAGCTCAGTCTCTGATAGTCTGCTGGTCTCTATGATGGTGGCAAGCTTGGCTTCGCTTGACTTGACCAATTGTCAGGGGTGTTCTTATTTCCAGGCATGGGCTGTCCTTGTTCGCGGGCTTTATTACGCCAATTA
The DNA here is from genome assembly GCF_003209315.1 of Psychrobacter sp. YP14. Classification (NCBI taxonomy): domain Bacteria; kingdom Pseudomonadati; phylum Pseudomonadota; class Gammaproteobacteria; order Moraxellales; family Moraxellaceae; genus Psychrobacter; species Psychrobacter sp. YP14. Next base: position 1,250,900 of record NZ_CP029789.1, read on the forward strand.
TATAGGGTCTGTAATCCTATGCCTTCACTTCTTGCAACTTCTGCTACGCTCTTGTTCATCGGTGGCGATAGTTTGCTTAATATGATTTGTTTTCTCTCTTAACTGTATCTTGACATCTCCATTCCTTGTCGCTCCCTTTACATTGTTTTAGGGGTTAAAACTATCGTCACATAGGGGAATAGTGTGGGGTAAATACACCGAAATTTTGACCAAAAAAAGCCCAGTAGCACTGTCTGGAGAGCAGCGACTGGGCGAAGGAAAGAGTTTTATAGTTCTAGTTGTTGTTATAATATTATTTTGTATTGTAATAAGTAACAATCAGCGGTGTTTTTAAGTGGATTAAGCCAATTGCTTCAAGCTATCCTTAGTCTTATTTAGATAAACTTTCACGGCCATGCGGCGTCATAAAGTCAATCTCTGGGCCAACCGGTACGATTAAGGTTGGGTTAATGGTGTCATGGCTACCATAATAGTGGGTCTTGATATGGTCCATGTTCACAGTGTCGGCAACGCCAGGCACTTGATACAGGTCACGTAAGTAGCCCCAAAGGTTTGGATAATCTACGATACGTTTGATGTTGCATTTAAAGTGACCGACATACACAGGGTCAAAGCGCACTAAGGTTGTGAATAAGCGCCAATCAGCTTCTGTGATGGTGTCACCAGTCAGATAACGATTTTTTTCAAGTCGAGCCTCAATGGTATCTAAGGCCTTAAATAAATCAACAACCGCTTCTTCATAGGCCTCTTGAGTGGTAGCAAAGCCTGATTTATAAACACCATTATTGATGTTTGGATAGATGTAGTCGTTTAACTCATCAATCTCGCTACGCAGCGCCTCTGGTAAGAAGTTCACGTCTTTGTTTGCGCCCACTTCATCAAAGGCTGAGTTAAACATGCGAATGATTTCAGAGGATTCGTTGCTCACAATGGTGTTGTTCTTTTTATCCCAAAGCACAGGTACGGTCACGCGGCCTGTATAATCTGATTTGGCTTTGGTATAGATTTGATGCATGTAATCTGCATTAAAGATTGGGTCTGGGATAACGCCTTCACCCTCATTGAAGGTCCAGCCGTGCTCATGCATTAAAGGATGCACCGCAGAGACTGAAATCATGTCCTCTAAGCCTTTTAGCTTACGATAAATTAGAGTGCGATGCGCCCAAGGGCAAGCCAGTGAGACATACAAATGATAACGATTAGGCTCAGCCTTAAAGCCCTCAATACCACTTGGTCCGGCACTGCCGTCTACGGTTACCCAGCTTCTAAATCTTGAAATGTCTCTTTGGAAGCGGCCGCCTGTTGCTTCGGTGTCATACCATTGATTTTGCCATTTACCTTCTACTAATAATCCCATATCTTTATGCCTATCAAATGTTATTAAAATTAATTTCTTCTCTTGAAGTGCTAACTTTTATAGTAGATGATTTTTTATAAGCAATAAACAGGCGTTATGGCAATATATTGTTCTTATTTATAGAACAGTTGTGAGTGACATGTCTTTTTTGTTAGTTTTTTAGATACTTTCTCTGTACTCATCGACGAATCATTTTTTAAAATCAGCTGCGTACAAAGTTTGTAGATGAAGACATCAAACCTAGGCGCTCATAATTAGGTATAGTAAGCGTATGTGAAAGGCATCAAGATTTTGTCGAGTCAACACGTGTGCTGTTTTGATATTGCAATTAATCTTCGCTATATGTTGGATTTTTAGTGTCGCTCATGTACGATAACGCCTTACGAACCTATACCCTGATATGAGATCGCTCCTATGTCGCTTAATGAAACTTCGGCACTGGCTTCAGCCAACGCCACCGAAAAAAAGTCGCTGCTACAGATTCGTGGGCTAAACAAAGCCTATGATGATACTCAGATTCTAAAAAGTATCGACTTAGATATTTATGATGGCGAGTTTTTAACTTTGCTGGGGCCTTCAGGCTGTGGTAAGACCACACTACTGCGCCTCATAGGCGGCTTTGAAATGCCGGATACGGGCTCTATGCAGTTAGATGGGGTCGATATCACCCATCTACCCGCTGAAAAACGCCCAATTAATACCGTGTTTCAGCAGTATGCACTATTTCCGCATATGAATGTGTATGACAATATCGCGTATGGTTTGAAGCTTAAAAAAGTGCCCAAAGCTGAGATTGATACTCGGGTAAAAGAGGCGCTAAAAATGGTACAGCTTGAGCATACCATAAATCGTCGCCCACAAGACTTATCAGGGGGGCAGCAGCAGCGTATTGCAATTGCGCGTGCGGTGGTTAACCGTCCTAAAATGCTACTGCTTGATGAGCCTTTGTCTGCGCTTGATGCTAAGATGCGGGTGCAGATGCAATCTGAGCTTAAGCGCTTGCAGCGAGAGCTTGGTATTACCTTCGTATTCGTAACTCACGACCAAGAAGAAGCCTTATCGATGTCTGATCGTATTGCGGTAATGAAAGCTGGCGAGTTTCAACAGATTGATTCACCCATTCGTATTTATGAAACCCCAGCTAACTTATTTACTGCCAACTTTATCGGTGAGACCAACTTATTTAAAGCTCGTGTGCTAGAGGTGGCTGATAAACACATAAAAGTAGAGGTCACTGAGCAAAAAGAGGGCTTTCATCCGATACGTGAGTTGCCGCGTCCAAAATTTGCGGTGCAAGTGGGACAAAGCATTAACCTATTGCTACGCCCAGAGGATATTCGCGTTTATTACCTCAATGAAGGTCATGAAGGTTTGGTCGGGCACGTGATCGATAGTGCTTATAAAGGCAGTACCTTAGACTCTGTGATTCGTCTGCAAAATGGCAATGTGGTTAAGGCTTCTGAGTATTTCAACGAAGATGATCCCAATTTTAACTATAAATTGGGCCAAGAGGTGCGTGTAGACTGGGTTGATGGCTGGGAGTGGATTTTACCTGATGAATAAATCAACATTATCTAATGCCATTAGTCACAGCAAAAATAATGGCCGCCTATTTCAGCGGGTCACCTTATTTGTAATTTGGGCCTGGCTGGTTATTTTTGCATTATTGCCCAATATATTGGTGGTACTAGCAAGCTTTTTAACCCGCGATGAAGATAAGTTCTTGGCAATGCCATTAACGGTTGAGAACTACTTACGCTTCATCGACCCATTGTACGTCAAAGTTTTTTTGCATTCGTTAAGTATGGCGGCCATTACCACCTTGATTTGTCTGCTGTTAGGCTATCCTTTTGCATGGCTGATTAGCCGAGTATCAAAAAAATGGCAGTCGTTTTTAATGCTATTGTTAATTATTCCATTTTGGACCAACTCACTGGTGCGCTTGTATGCTGTAAAGCTGATTTTGGCGGCCAACGGGCTGTTAAGCTCAGCACTGATTGGAGCTGGGCTGATTAACGAGCCACTACAGATTTTATATACCCAAAAGGCGGTCATCGGCGGACTGGTGTATCTGTTATTTCCATTTATGGTATTGCCGCTGTATGCAGTATTTACCGATTTGCGAGACGACATTGTACTGGCTTCAAAGGACTTGGGCGCCAATAAGTTTCAAACCTTTTGGCACGTTATATTGCCATTGACCACGCCCGGTATTATCTCAGGGGTGCTGCTGGTATTACTGCCGGCGATGGGGATGTTCTATGTGGCTGATATCTTAGGCGGTTCACGTAACTTGTTGGTGGGTAATATTATTAAGTCGCAGTTTTTGGATGCACGCGACTGGCCGTTTGGCGCTGCAGCGAGTGTGCTGTTGACCTTAACGATGGCAATATTGATTGCCGCTTATTACGCCAGCAGCAAACGCATTGGCAAAACTGATCATAATGAAGTGGCATAGGGGAGTTGTATGAGTAGTTCAATGAAGTGGCTGTCTCGCCTCTATTTAACCCTAATGTATTTGATTATGTTTGCGCCAATTATGGTCATGGTGGTGTTCTCATTTAACGCCTCCAAGATTGGTTATCACTGGGGCGGCTTTAGTTTACATTGGTATCATGAGTTGTTTAGCAATGAGGCTATGATTCAAGCGGCCATTAATTCAGTGTTGTTGGCAGTGGTTGCGGCGACGGTTACCACAGTGATTGGCGGGCTTACCGCATTGTCTTTTCAGCGCTATGACTTTAAGGGTAAAAGCGTACTGCAAAGCTTATTGTTTGTGCTGATGATGTCGCCTGAGATTGTGCTGGCCATCTCGCTATTGGCACTGTTTTTAATCATAGGTATTGAGCTGGGCTTTATAACCTTGTTATTAGCGCACATTACCTTTTGTCTGCCTTTTGTGGTGATTACCGTATCAGCCCGATTATCGAGTATGGACAATAGTGTATTGGAAGCCGCCCGTGACTTGGGTGCCAGTGAATTTACCATGATTCGTACGGTACTGTTGCCCATTATCCTGCCTGCGGTATTGGCCGGCTGGGTATTGGCCTTTACTTTATCGCTGGATGATGTGGTGGTGTCTACTTTCAATACCGGTGCCAACTTTGAGATTTTACCGCTACAAATTTATTCTATGGTGCGGGTCGGGGTGAAGCCTGAGGTCAATGCGGTGGGTACCTTATTATTGGCCATTTCACTGGTGGGCTTGGTCATCTCTCAATTACTACTTCTTAAAAAACGTTAAGGATTTATGATGGCTAATAACAACTTATTCTCACGCCGACGTTTTTTGGGAATGACAGGTGCAGGTTTGGTTGGCTTATCGGGACTGGGTCTAGCCGGCTGTCAGCGCTCTAATATCGACACTGATACCGCCGATTTGGCCAATACCGCGCGTGGTAACGTGGTCAAGGTCTATAACTGGACCGAGTACATTTCAGACAGTGTGCTAAAAGGCTTTACCCAAGAGACGGGCATCGAGGTCATTTATAGTACCTTTGACTCCAATGAGGCCATGTATGCTAAGCTAAAATTGATGAATGGCAGCGGCGATTATGATGTGATATTTCCAGGTACAGACTTTGTCGATAAGATGCGCAAAGAGAGTATGCTTGAGGTCATAGATCATAATAAGCTCAGTAATTTTGGTAATTTAAGTCCTACCTTCTTAGATGCCTCGTTTGACCCACAAAACAAATTTAGTGTGCCCTATCTGTGGGGCTCATCTGGGATTGCAGTCAATAAATCCCGTATTGATATTAACAGTATCACCTCTTGGAATGACTTATGGCGTCCTGAATTTGAGGGCCGGGTGATGCTAATGAATGATTTGCGTGATGTGTTTACCATGGGGCTATTAACCTTAGGTTATCCCGCCACCACTCATGACCCTAAGCACATTGAAGCGGCATACCAAAAGCTGTCAAAGCTTATGCCCAACGTGCGCACCTTTAACTCAGATGCACCGCGTATGCCGTTTATGGAAGGGGAGACGTATCTGGGGCTTGCCTGGAATGGTGAGGTGATTATGGCGCAAGATCAGGGCATGCCTGAGCTTGATTTTGTGTATCCCAAAGAAGGGGTGATTATGTGGATGGATAACATGTCCATTCCCAAAAATGCCAAAAACCGCGAAAATGCCTACGCCTTTATCGACTATCTACTGCGCCCAGACAATGCCGCCATTATTAGTGAAGAGATCGGTTACGGCTCACCTAATGAAAGCGCCAAGAAGCTGATGCCTGCAGATATTGCCAATAACCAAATTATCTATCCTCCCGATGACTTACTTGGTCACGCTTTGTTCCGAGAAGATGTTGGCGATACCACAATGGCCTTGTATCAAAAATATTGGGACCGACTCAAGGTCGATATGTAGGCCGGCATAATGAGCGCTTTATCCCATCTGCTTAATCACCATTGGCGCTTATTAGTCAGCTTACTAATAGGTGCCCTGATGGGTGGCGTGGTCCACCTAACGTGGCACGTCTCATTGAGTGCGGCACTGATTATCGGTTGGGATATCACCGTGCTATCATTTATTGCCAGCATTATTGTGATGATGAGACATGATACCCTGCATAAGCATTTAAGCAGTACTCGGCAAAGCACCTTTTTTATTTTATCTTTAATCACAGTCTCAAGCTTCATCTGTGTCTATGCCATCGCTCGGCAAACTCAGTTGGCTGAGACTTATAAAGATATCACATTAGTACTGAGCCTGATTTTGACCATAGCCACTATTTTTATTGCCTGGTTGATGATTCAAGTGGTATTTGCGCTGCAGTATGCTTATTTGTATTTTTCTGAACAACAAAAAGGCCAACGCTTGCCGCTGGCCTTTCCTGAAATGAGCTTGGATATAGATAAAAGTACACCCAGTACCAGCGAGCCACCTAAATATGTCGATTTTTTTTACTGTGCTGTGGCAATAGGCACCTCTGGGCAAACGGCAGATGTTACGTTTACTTCCCTTAAAGGCCGCAAATTGGCCATATTACACTCAATTATTGCCTTTGCTTTTAACCTTAGTATTATTGCGTTACTGATTAATATCATTGCCGCCTATTTATAAGGCCGATGGGATAAGATCGATGGGTGATATGGCCGGTGCTGTTATTCATCTAGCTGATATTATTGTGTTTAGTTTATCGATGCCAAAAGCGCCGCTAGTGGCTTAAGAGTTGAGTGCCTGCTGGCAAGCCTCAGCCAAATAAGGGTCTATGCTGTCTTGACCCATAAGCCATTTTAGATAACCTGCGCCATCAGAGCTTGCGGCTAACTCAGTAATGGCTTGGCCTTTATATTTACCAAAGCTTAAGTGAGTAGGGATGCGCGCCATTTCGCTAAATTGATACAAGCTTTCAACATCTGTAATGTTATGACCTTGGCTATTGGCAAGCTCAATTAAGCTGCCAAGTACTAGCTGGGTAAAATAGATGTCATAAATAGCAGCGTGCGCGTGCTTGGCTTGCTCGCGTGCCACTTGACGGTGAAAGTGATACAGCAGTGATACCAGTTTATGACTCTCAAGAGTCGGCAGTAGATAGCTTGACATTGCTTTGGTACAAATGAGCTTGGGCGTGTGGGTGACGCCGGCATTTTTTAGTACCGCCATATCATAGTCTATGTTATGGCCGACTAGGTATTCGACGCTGTTTGGCAAACGAAACTCTGTGTGTGGCGGTTCATGAGCCACATCCTCATCACAAATGTGTGAGGTCGCCATAGAGCCCAAGCTTATCGGTTTTAGTGGATTGAAGCGCTTGGATCGGGGGGCTTGGATAACCTCGATTTTTGCATTATTAATGGCAATAATGCTATAGGCCGCTTCCGTCATATGTGGATCTACCAGCCCTGTGGTTTCGGTGTCTAAAATATAAGTGGTCATAATAAATAGGCCTAAGTTTGATTTACTACATTATAATGACAAATCAAGCTAAGGTGATGACATCTTTATCAATTTGTTGCCACGAGCAGTGCTCTCAAAGACAAGATCAACGGTTACTCTAACCGCTGGTTTATACAATTTATACTAAAATAGCCTTGCCTAGTTCAGTTGTTTTTGGCAAATAACACCAGGCCTAAGATAATGATCGCCACGCCCACTAAGCCAAGCGCAGAAGGTAGAGCATTGTTTAATAAAAACATACCGCCAATTAAAGCAAAGATAACCTCGCTGGCTTGAGTGGCATCCACGCCGGCCACTTCACTGGATGTTTTGGCCTCTTCACGGGCATACAAAAATAGTCCTGTGGCTACCACACCTGCCAATAATGCCACCAAAAAAGTATTAAAAACCTGAGAAGCGGCAGGTAAAGGGGGCTGTATGATCACTGCCAGAATCAACCAAAAGGGTAGGCTACCGAGCGTCATTAGCCATATTTTATTAAATGAGCTTTGCAGCAGTAAGGTATCAAATGAGGGGATTTTAGCAGTAAGATAACGAGTGACCCGGCTATCCGTAACAGGGTGCGTCTTCGCATTATTATGAGCACCAGTACCAGTACCAGTACCAGTATCAGTGCCAGTATCAGTGCCAGTATCAGTGCCAGTAGCTACTAATAGCTCCTCTGCTGCCATATCTGCATAAAAAGCAGAGAACAGCTTAGCATTGGAGGAAGCTTGCCATACCAGCTGATTACCAAGCGGGTAGCTAAACGCGGCGATGAGTGCTGGCAGGGCACCATACACTAAGATGTCAAACAAGGGCGCTTGGTTTTGAGTATCGGCATTTAGGCCTTCGCTTAAATTAACTAACACCACCCCTAAAAAGATTAAAAAAGCGTACACAAATATCTTTTTCTCAAAGCGCTGACCAAATGCCATTAAGATAAATAAACTGCTCACCACAGTAAACATAAAGGTGGCTGCGACCACCCAACCACTGACGTGATCAGCGGCATAACAGATGCCGGCATAAAATATACCAAAGCCAATACCACCTGTGATGCACCAAAACATAGGGTTTCTCAGAAACAGCTCAGTCAGCTGTTTAAGGCGTCCCATGCCGTGCTGAGCGATAATAATGGCCGAGACTAGCAGCAGCATAAACACATAGCGTAAACTGGCAGACCAAAACCAGTGTCCACCAACACTACTCATCAGCTCATTGATGACAAAGGTTGAGCTAAAAAATGCCCCTGCTAAAAGCCCCAATAATATCAGTTTTACCACTATAGCCCATCCTGGTTGTTTATGTCGTTTATGACAGTTTATCTGACTTTTGGCCAACTGCAATAGCTGGCTTAAATCAAATAAAAAATAAGCAGGCCAAACTAAAATATTACCAATATAAAATCTGCAACAGTGCGTAATGGGAAAGTTTTTTATAATAAAATAAGCTTAAAATTCGCCATATTGAAAGCTAAATTGACATTAAAGAAAATTAGGTTAAAGAGGAAGTTATGGAACAACAAATTAGCGAGCTTGAACAACAGCGTTTTAACTATTTACTAAATAAACAGTATGATGAGTTTGCTGCACTGTGTGATGCCGATTTACGCTATGTGCACAGCAGTGGTGCGATGGATGACTTGTCTTCGTATTTACAAAAACTTAAGTCTGGGTTCTATGAGTATCAACAGCTTGATTATGAGATCAATCAGGTCATCGATATGCAGGATTATGTTATGGTTACCGGTGACTTTTATGCGCAGGTCTTAGTTGATGGCCAGCCTATCTCTTTGAAAAACCGCGCCCTCTGTATTTGGAAAAAGCGGGGTGATGAGTTTAAGTTTTTTATGTATCAGGGCACGCCTTTTACTAAGTGATTTAACTGTGAGCTTCGGCTCATAGGTTGGTCTTTAAATATATGGGATATTATCTCATCTTTTAAATGACAAAAATTTTAATGCTAAAATAGACATCTAAAAAATTATCTGTAAGCTAAGCGCCGCGTCCATTTATCCTAGCGCAACAGGAACGTTATTATGCTCGTTTTGCAAAAACCCAATGCATTTAAGATACTGTTTACGCTACGTGGCTCCATTATTCCTCATATTTATCCCCAAGTACTGTTTATCATTTTAATCAGTACCATAATCTCCGCAGTTCAACACTGGATTCCAAGCTCGTTTTCTTCTTATAGTGCCGCGCCTTTTACCCTTATGGGGATAGCTTTGTCCTTGTTTTTGGGATTTCGCAACAATGCCAGTTATCAGCGTTGGTGGGAGGCTCGAACCTTGTGGGGCCAGCTGGTATATGAGTCGCGCAGCTTTACCCGTCAAGTGATGTCTTTTATCGATGACACACAACCAGGCGCTCAACAGGCGCAGCATACGATGGTGAATCTGACCATAGCTTTCACACATGCGCTGCGTCATAGGCTGCGTAAGAGCTCACCTTGGGCGGATGTTGAGAGGTTTGTGGCACCTGAGTATCACGCTGGTATGCGTGAAGCTGGCAATTTACCTGAGTATTTATTGAGATTACTGGGCCAACAGCTGGGCGCTTGCCGGCGAGACAACCTTACCTCAGATCTTATGATCCAAAACATGGATGATAGACTGACCTCATTAACTGTGGTGCTATCAGCCTGTGAGCGTATTGATAAGACGCCGCTGCCACTTGCCTATACGTTACTGGTGCATCGAACCACGTATCTGTACTGCTTCATGTTGCCTTTCGGGCTGGCCACCTCGCTAGGCTGGGTGACGCCCTTTGTCTGTGGTGTGATTGCCTATACCTTTTTTGGTTTAGATGCGCTCAATGAAGAAATAACAGACCCCTTTGGCGAAGCGGCCAATCAACTGCCTTTAACCACTTTATCACGCACCATTGAGCGAAATTTGCTTGAAGCACTGGGCGAGGATAATCTTCCCCCTGAACTGCTGCCTGAGAATGGTTACCTGCCTTAATCATTAAACAGTCAGCATAATCAAGCAACCCGCTTAATAGCAACTACTCTGATTCTAATTATAAAAATGTGGATATAAGTAATTTTAAAAATATATTTTAAATTATAAGCCATACCCCCTTCCAAATCTCAGTGTACATCTGTTATATTATCCAGCGCAGCTTCAGTATGAGGTATGCGTACAGATGCCTGTACTCTGTATTGAGTGTTACTAAAAACAAAAAACAAACTAATAGGGAAGTTATCATGGCTTTATCACAATTTTTTATCACCGATCGCCGTAAAACCACCCACTTCAGGGGGCGGATATAAGGCGACACACACTGTCGTGATTAGTACTTAAAGTATTGCAAGTTAAAATTAACCTCGCCATACTAACCCTATGAAAACACTCAAGCTACGCATCAAAGACAAACATGCAAACCAGCTAAACAAACTAGCTGGGAGTGTTAACTATGCGTGGAACTATGTTAATGTGTTAAGCTTTGAGCATTTAAGACGCACAGGTAAGTACTTTTCGGCCTATGATTTAAGCCAATACACCAAAGGCAGTGGAGAGTATTTAGGCTTGCACTCGCAAACTTTGCAAGCCATTAACGAAACTCATGCCAAATCTCGTAAGCAGTTTAAAAAAGCCAAACTTAATTGGCGAACCAACCGACCCGATGCCAAACGCAAATCGCTTGGTTGGATACCTTTTAAAAAGTCTGCTATCAAGTATCTACATACCAGACAAACGGGGAAGAAAGCACTGAAATCAACCATACAGCTATCGCTCTGTAAAGGTCAAAAGCTTATCATAGACGTATTCGATAGCTACAATTTGTCTTTGTATCAAATCAATACGCTTGAGATAGTGCAAGACAGCCGTAATCGTTGGTATGCCTGTATTACCGTCAAAGATTTTCCTAGACAAGCAAGTGGCAAAGGCAGCGTTGGTATTGACTTAGGCTTAAAGCAGTCTGCTACCACCTCAAACGGTGACAAGCTGACAACCAAACAAACGCAAAAGTGGGCTAAAAAGCTTGCAATAGCTCAAAGAGCGAAAAACAAACAGCGAGTCAAAGCAATCCATGCCAAAATTAAAAACTCAAGATTAGATGCAATACACAAATTCACCACCCAATTAGTTAAGGATAATGCCTTAATTGTGGTTGGTGATGTTAAATCACGCTCATTTACCAATTCGATGACCAACCTAGCTAAATCAACATACGATGCAGGATGGTTTGAACTCAAAAGACAACTGGAATATAAATGCAAGTATGCAGGTTGTCAGCTTGAAATAGTGAATGAGAGTTACACTACCCAAACCTGTTCGCACTGTCTTAAAATAAGTGATAGTAGTCCAAAAGGTAGAGCAGGTCTTGGAATAAGGGGATGGAGGTGTGCTGAGTGTGGCACATGGCATGATAGAGATATCAATGCTGCTAAGAACATCCTTGCGGTCGGGCTTGACCGTCTAGTTGTAGCAATCCCCTCGGTTTAGCGAGGGGAGGAAGTCAAGCCTTCTAATAACTTAATTGGGGAAGGCGCATTAGAAAAAGGTCTTGAGCAGTTGGCAAGATTTAATTGCAAAAAAGTATTTGTTGTAACCGATAAGATTCTGGAAGAAATTGGGGTCGTAAAGCAGATTACGGGGCCGCTAGAATCAAAGGGCATCGAGATTAAGCTGTTCACCGAGGTTCAGCCCAACCCCACTGTGGCAAACGTCGAAGCAGGTCTGACTGAGCTAAAAACATTCGAGGCAGACTTAATGATTTCTCTTGGTGGCGGATCAGTGCATGACTGCGCTAAAGCGATAGCTGTCGTGGCTACCAATGGTGGCAAGATTCAAGACTATGAAGGATTAGATAAGTCTAGCAAGCCGACACTGCCTTTGGTGGCCATCAACACCACCGCAGGTACTGCCACTGAGATGACTCGATTCTGTATCATCACCGATGAGTCAACCCACATTAAGATGGCCATTGTTGACAGCAATTTAACGCCCATGCTGTCTATTAACGACTCAGGCATTATGTCTAACATGCCAGCAGGATTGACTGCAGCAACCGGTATGGATGCGTTAACTCACGCTGTTGAGGCCTATGTATCTACCGCGGCCAGTCCCATTACGGATGCTTGCGCTCTAAAGGCCATTGAGCTAATCGCTCAGGCATTACCTACGGCAGTAGTTGAGCCTAAAAACATGCAGGCTCGTGAAGACATGGCCTACGCTCAGTTCTTAGCAGGGATGGCATTTAACAACGCCTCTTTGGGCTACGTGCACGCTATGGCGCACCAGTTAGGTGGTATGTATGACTTACCGCATGGGGTGTGTAATGCACTGCTATTGCCACATGTGGAAGCTTTTAACCAATCAGCGGCCAAAGACAGGCTAGATGTGATTGGTAAAGTATTGGGTGATAATAACGCCAATCTTGCTGGTCTAGATACCATTGATGCGATTAAAAAACTGGCAGATATTGTTAATATTCCTAAGTCTTTAAAAGAGCTTGGCGTAAAACGTGAAGATTTCGATGAGCTGGCCACTAATGCCTTAAAAGATGTGTGCGGCCTCACCAACCCAATTCAAGCCACTCATGAACAAATCGTGGGTATCTTTGAAGATGCCTTTGAAGCGCGCTCATAGTCTACTTTCACCCGCTCTTATCAACGTAGCAAATCAGTTATAGGGGGCATATAAAAAGGCAGATTAGACCTAATGGATTAAGTCTCTTCTGCCTTTTATCTTGCCTTTTTTGGGTCATTAAAATTGAGCTGGCGATAATAGGCTCAATTGCAGCACGCGGCTGCTAACTCTTATAGGTATCAGGCACCTCAAAGATAGCCGGTGGCAAAATCACCCTATCTAATCCCCAACATTCAATGGCATTCATATACTCTTCAGGCTCCATATGTGACAAAGAGCGTCTTCGGCTGGGATCATTAGGCGGCGGGTTAATCTCAAAGCCTTGATAGCTCAAAGTGAGTATCTCAGATAAGCCCAGTACCAAGTGTGCCCCATTGAGCGCCACTATCACCACCTTATGCAAGTTGGCATTTTTAATCAGCTCTATAAAGCGATAAGATCTATTGAGGCTCTCATCCTCATTGTTGATCACACTGGGCGGTGTGATAATCACCGGTAGAATACAAAAAAAGTCGTCACCCTCAGGATTATCCATATAACCTTTTAGGCTCAAGTACTGACGGGTATAGAGCACTATAGTGGACTCAAAATTGGCGCACGAGACATCATAGATATACATCAAAGCGATGTACCCTTGGCTTTGGATGATGGTATATTCAAAAGTGGAGAAGTAGGGCGGCCAGTTGGTGGCCAAATTATTCAAAAACCGGTCCACCGCAGCAGGAATTTCGCCTGCATAAGAGTAGGGGTCGATAATATGGCGGCACAGATCCTTAATGTTGCTCAAGTTATGCTTATCAATTTGATGATAAGGTGACGCCAAAACCTCAAAGGGGAATTTAGGAAGGGTGTTATTGAAAAAATCTTCAATAACTAGTTTTTCGTCATATTCATAGTCATGTACTCTCATCGTCATCTCACTTATTAACTTTTAGATGGGTTAAGAACCAATTAACACCAGACCGCAAGGTAAGCGTAAATAGACGGGCCAAAATAGCAAAAATGTCATTTTTTAGCGTCAAACAAGGCCAGCCAAAGCGCTCCTAAAAGCAAGGAGGGGCTGTCTTAGTCAGTTAATTGGTTTATTAAATGAGATGGAGCAACAACTTAAAACGAAGTATTTTTTAATGATAAAGCTAATGATAAAGCGTTTTTTAACTATAACGCGTTACATTACCGGCCAAACCTTAAAAAAGATAACCAGAGATAGTTAACAGCGGCTGATAGCAACATACACATATACGCTTGATCAGCGCTCTAATTTTAACAAAGATTATAAAATAAGCAATAAGCAGTCAGAGAGTTTTTGTTATTGTGGTTTTTGTACTTTGTAATCTTTTGTATTGAGTAAAATTAGCGTACTATCAAGGATATGAAAAGGGTGTCAGATAAATATTTACAAATTTTGGTGTTCAGTATTTTTTAAATAGGAAGTAGGAAGTTATGGCCCATCGCAAAGGACAGCCCTTACCTCAACGCTCTTTAAGAGCCGATATGAAAGCGGTTCTGTGCTATAAGTGGTCGTCAAGCACACGGCATGCGACGCTTATTGGCGGCATTTGCTTATCACTTATGGGGTGCCAGTCTACAGCCGTTTTAAGCGCATCGGCACCGGCGAACTTAATAGACTTCTCAGTCAGCGATCCGGCCCTTACTCAGGCTCAGAGCAAAGCCTTTCAACACACCCTACAGCGCAATCAAGCGGCATATCAACAGCTGTTTGATCAAAGCGCCTTTCCTGATAGCGACACTCAAGCCAAAAATAAGCTTATTAGCGCGTTGCGCCAACATCTGGCTACCGAGCATGTGGCTGTAGCAAAAGCCCGTTATCACCTCACCCCTTTTATTGCTGAGGGCAGTATTGATGCTGGTGCCGACAGTTTATTTAACACGGTATTAGACATTGTTGACTATCAAAACAGTCACGCTGAAGATGAGGCTTATAGTGAGGAGGAGGTGACTGGTGATGATGTCTATTATGATGAGGAAACAAATGCTTATTATTATATAGATGACGCAGGCGAAGTGACTGTTATAGAAGAGGCAGCTGCGGCTGTTGCTGCTGCTGACAGTGATGAGGAGGGGTATGACAGCGATGCGGACGATGGGGCGGCAGATTATGCAGGCTATGAAGAAGGCAGTTTTTTAACCCGTAATAATCCAAAACGTATGTTGGCCACTTACGAAGAGATGCAGGCGGCTAAGCAAGATAATGCCAAATCAGAAGCAGGCATCGGGGGCATGGGGAGCTTAACGGCTTTGCTGAGCATGAGTAAAAAGACACCTGAGCAGGTCGCTGCTGCTAATGCCTATCAGTACCAATACCTTACTCTCAATAGTGTCAGCCAGTACAAGCCAGCAGAGCGCCGGTATAACAGCGTTTACAGCTATGACTATGCAGCGCCGACAGTAAGTGGCACCATACAATTGCCCTTTGCGATAGACTTTAATAACAGCCGTGTGTCTGTTGACCCCTCTGCCTTAATGCCTCTGATGGCACTGGTAGATCCTGAAAACACCCCTTTGCCCGATCAAATGATATCGAAGACAGTCGATTTGGGGTTGCCTGCCAGCATCACCTCACAGATTCCGCCTGCAATCATCTATGATGCCAGCATTGCCGCCATGCAAGACAGTATCGCAGAGCTTGACCCTGAGCTGTTTAGCTTAATCGACATCCAAAACGATGACTTTGCCAAGCAGATTGGGGCAGCCCAAGGTATTAAAGTGTATTTTGGCAGTAAGCAAAGTGGTGAGCTTATTGGCAAAATATTTAAACACATCAGTACGGCATTAGAGCGCTATGTGGATGCGCATCCTGAGGCCTACCCTGACAACCATGGCCTAAAAAATGCCATAAAAAAAGTACAGCTTTATAACAAAGGTTATCAAAGTGGGGATATCGGCTCCCTACTGCAACTGATTGAAGCGGTAGTGCCGATCTCTTTTAATCAGGTTAATTATTATTACCTAGATCAAGCCGGTCACTTATTGGGTAAACAGCAGCGTATCAATCTGGGCAGTGACCTTATTGGGATGCAATCGGCAATGCTCAATCAGATACGCTACGACCACAATAGCTTTAGCCAGCATGCTTTAACCCCACTACTTGAGCAGTCCTTTGGTAGCAAGGCGCCGAAGTCTATCGATGGCAATGCTTGGTTGCAACAGATCAAGCTAAGCAAACAAAAGCAGAGTTTGGCGCAAGCAGCACGAGAAGAGTACTTTTATATCGATGCCACATGTGTCACCCAATATGAGGGCACTGATGATGACGACTATCATGAAGATGAGGCTCATAATGACTGCCGCAAGGATAGCTACGATGAGCACAGTTATGGGCCACAATAAGCCGTTTTGAGTAAAGGCCTTTAAAGCGCTTTATGCGAACCCTTTACAATCTACCTCAATTATCACCCTTATCAGAACTAGGCTATCAAGGACTTCTCATGACGTGCAATACTCATATAAATACAGCATCAAAGCCGGCAGCACAGCGATCAGAGCAAGCGAACACCGCACTGGCTAGACAGCTGCCACGACTCAAAAAACTGCCACGACTCGAAAAACTGCCGCTATCACTGACCTTGCTGGCAGGCAGCCTGTTACTTGCCGGCTGTCAAACCACAGCGCTGCAATCACATAATGATGCATCGCCTATCGAGGCAAAAGCAGCGCTTAAGCAGGCACTACAGAAGCAGCGTACGAGCGCTTATAGCTATCATAGCCAGATTAAAATCAGTCCGGCCATGTCACCTGACACGGTTAACGCTGAGGACTTAGGCGTCACTGACTCTTTAGATACTTACTGCGAAAATACGCATGATCAGGCGTATATGGGTTTACTTGAGCAGGCAGATGGTGCGCAAAAACCTGTGCAATCAGCCCAGTTTGACGCACAAAGACAAGCCATTAAACAGGCTTATATCGCTTGTAGCAAGGCTTATCAAGCGTGGCAATATAATCAGCCTGATGAGTATGATACTGAGAACCAAATCGACTATGAACAAAGTGAGCAGACAGCTGATGAGAGTGTAGCGCTTGATGAGCACGCTATCAAACCGGTCTCTGAGTATTACCAAAACCTGTTTGATAATTATCAGCACAAGCCCACTAAGCTCGATGTCAAAAAAGCCAAACTGCTACAGGCTTATCTATTAAAGCCATCGTCTATCCATGCTCAAGGCAGCTATCAGCCCGCTGCTGGTAAGTTTACGATCCTAATGAGCGCTCAGTATTTTGCCCATAATAATAAAATCTCTATCAATCAGCCGATTTATGTAGATGCCAAGACCGGCAGTATTTATTTATGGGCCGATAATTTTGCGATGTTAACCTCAGAGTATCTAGATACTAAGCTTGGCACCACTTGGCACAATAAATGGCTAAAGCTAACTTTAAATGATGGTACGTTGCCTCAAGGTTTTGCCCAGTCGCTAATCAAAGCGCACTTCCAAGCTTTAGACAGACTGTATGAATCTGCGCCGGTTAACGAGTTTGAACCAGTGGCACCCCGTCAGTTAAATAGACTCTCTGGAGCGTTAACTGAGCAGCAGCTTAGCCTTATGTTGGCCAGCCCACAGGTGATTCGCCGCACCCAAACAATGCAAGATTATTATCAGTCTTATCATGACTATATCCGTACGTTGTATTCTATTCTTAGTGCCAAGTATCCGCAGCTTGTGGCCGAGACTGATGCTGTCAATGTTTCCAATGCTGCCAATACTGATAGCAAGGACAATAGCACTGCTGAGTCGGTAAGGCTAAACGAGGCCACTGGCAATACATTTAGCAGTAAATCCTTGATACAAAAAATGCTCACGTCCATGAGAACTATGATAGACACTGAGTCTGATCAGCTGATATATGGGGTGTATAGCGGTGAAGGTCAGCTGTCTGACGATCAAACGCTTAATCAAAGCGTAGAGCAGCTTTATGGCCTAGCTAATAACGGTCAAATACAGTGGCAGTATCTGCATAATATAACCAGCCAGCCAGACATTGATAGCCTGAGCGTCGATGTGTTTCAGCGTTATTTGCCACTTTCAAAAACACCGCTGGACTTTGTTAACTTGCCGGCCAATATGCAAAAGCCTAATGCCAATAATAGCGTTGATCTAAGACAATATAGTGACGCGTTAACTGAGCGTTATCGCAGTGGTGAAGGGACTGTGATAGGTAGATTGTTATTAAGTCAAATTTTGCAACCAGACTTAGTTGGTCCGCCATTACAAAGCGAGTGATGGAGCAAGGTTAAGTCGTAACAGGTATCTATCTCGGCGTAAGTTTATCTAAGCATAAGTTTATCTAGGCATAAGTTTAATAGTGCCTAAATCTGGCATAAACTAGGGTGGCTAAAATATACATGGTAAACTCCCTAAAAGTACTCACAAAGGTCGCCATCATCTATGCTCAGTCTCATTCAAGACAATCAGCAGCTGTCCTTTTTAATTGGCTTGATTGTATTTGTCATGATATTTTTATGGACGCTGCAGCACTCAGTGATTGAGTATGGCAATAGAGTGCGGACACAGTTATTGGACTATGGCCGCGCTTTGGAAAGAAGATTTGGTATCAAGCAGCGCCTAGCTCAGCTAAAGATCAGTTATCCTAAGCTGTACCATTTTTTTTGGCAGAGACTACATATCGAGCATTTTTATGGCTTGCCTTTGACCGCATTGGTCTTGGTAATGGGCTATGTGTTATCACTATTTGTGGGTCTGGTCGAGGATGTTGTCACCTCAGAGTCTATCGTGGCGATGGATCATTTTGTCTCGCAGCAGATGAGCGTCATGAGTGATTCAGGGGTAATTGATTTTTTTATTCTAATCACCAGCTTGGCCTCCACGCCGATTACCGCCTTGGTCATGGTGCTGACCACGCTATTGTGCTGGCTAGTAGGGCAGCGCTATTTAATTATAGGGCTGCTTATTGCCACCTTGGGCAGCACTGGATTTACTTTTTTAAGCAAAATGCTGTTCCAGCGTGAGCGGCCAATAGATATTTTGCTCCATGAAGCAACCTACTCATTTCCCAGTGGCCATGCCACAATTTGTGTGGCGTTATATGGGTTTATTGCCTATTTGAGCATCCGTTTTAGCACAGATTTTATGAGACAAATACGCATTGGCGCCGTCACCATATTTTTATGTCTCTTAATTGGCCTAAGCCGAATTGTGTTAAACGAGCATTATTTAAGTGATGTGATGGGTGGCTATTTGGTAGGTACATTGTGGCTGACTGTCGCCATTAGCGTGATGGAATGGATAAGCGCAAAAAACAAAATCAACTGGGCGGTTGCTTGGTCGCAGCCACAGCGTCATTTGCTATGGTTTGGCGCCGCCTGCGTACTCATTGGCGCAGTCATTTACGCCAATTTGTCTCAGTTTCCACTTTTGTATTGAGCCGCTTTGGTGATAAAACACAGCGGATATTGTCGTTAAAAAGATAACCTCTACTATGAGGCTTTGTGCTCCCACCAAGGCGCGGTGGGTAGTGTGTCGAGGGTGAAGACTTGGCCGATACGGGGGGTGGCCACTTTGATTCTGTGTTTGTCAGGCTGAGTGCTGTTGTAATTATCGAAGGCAAGTTTGAGTCGTCGAACCGGTTCACGCCAATGATGCACGGACAAATCAAACTTGCCCCAATGGATTGGCAGCACGACTTTTGCCTGAACATCGATGCCAGCTTGCGCCGACTCTTCTGGCATCATATGAACGTTGCGCCAGCTCTGGTTATAAGCGCCATCTTCGATAAAGGCCACATCAAAGCCGCCAAAGCGCTCACCGATTCTGGCAAATTCTTCTGAGTAGCCGCCATCGCCACTAAAGTAGACGCTCAGCTGCTGAGACTGTACCGCCCAGCTCCCCCATAGCGAGGTGTTTTGTCCGGTTAATCGGCGTCCGCTAAAATGCCTAGTGGGCGCAAAGGTGAGCGTAATCTCATCCTTAGATAAAGAGGCGCCGCCAGTGATGCTGGCACTCTCATACCAATCATATTCGCTGATATTGTCCGCCGCCACCCCCCAGCGTATCAGATGCGCTTTTACGCCAAGCGGCACATAAAAATGCCCCACTTTATGCGCCAGTTGTTTAATGGCTTTATGGTCTAAGTGATCATAGTGGTCATGAGAGATAAGCAAGCCATCGATAAAGGGCAGATCCTTTGCCTGCGGCGGGTGTGTCATCTTAAAGGGCTTGCCGCCAATGGGCAACGGAGAGGCACGATGAAAAACTGGGTCGGTCATCAGCAGCTTACCTAAGATGCGAAACAACACAGTTGAGTGCCCAAGCCAGACAAACTCGCCGTCCTTTAATGTAGTGTCTACGTGAGGATTGGTTATCGCTTTGGTTGTCGCTTTGGTTGTTTTTTGCTTTAAATTTAGAGGCACCGTCTCTATGGGATAGCTTGGATTTTTACCCTTAGGAGGAAATAAAAACTGCCACAATAAGCCACCAGATTGAGCGTTTTGTGTCTGTTTTTGAGCGATATAAGGTGCGATATCATTAAGCTTGCCAGCGATAACGGCGCTTGATACCGGCAAGTTAACAAAGGTCTTGCCATTAAAGTTGGGTGAGTTGGCGATTCGCTTGGCTGTATCACTGCTTGGTTTACCGCCAAATGTCGGGGCAAATTGCAAAAATAAGCCTATTAAAACAACGATGGCTAACATCAGGATAAATAACCATTTTAGGATAAGCAGAGCACTGTATAGCATAATGGGTTAATCCTTAGAGACACTAAACTTTGAGAGGCTAAACTTTGAGAGGCTAAGTTAGATACAGCCTTACTGTGTGAAGCTTATCGTTTAGACAAAAAATGGTGTCATGGGTTTTAAGGCGTAGACAAGGTAGAAGTATAGCTGTCGATTATGGGTATAAAAATGCACAAAATAAGATAATTTGTGTCTTTTTATACCAAGTTTGTGAGGTGCTTACGGCTGGCATTAACAATAATAAGCCTGTTTTTGCCGCAAGGCTTCACCCAAATGATCAACCAACCGTTTTAGCTTTTGATCTGGCTGCCGAGCTTTGGGATAAACGGCGTACATGCCCATTTTTTTGCGGGTAAAGCGGCTTAAAATTTGAACCAGTGTCTGTTGCTTTAGTTCATCGTATACTAGGGCTTGAGGTAAAAAGGCGATGCCTAGGTTAGCAAGTGCCGCTTGTTTGATAGCGCTTAAGTGATTGCTAAGAAAGCGGCCATTTATAGTCAGTAATTGCTCCGTGCCCTCGATATACAAAGGCAATGCGCTGCTATAACCATTATTAAATTTATACATCAAGCACTCATGGTGTATCAGATCATCAGGTGTCTTAGGGGTACCATGCTGCTTTAAGTACTCTGGGGCGGCACAGATTATCCATTGGCTGTCTATAAGGCGTCTGGCAATCAAGGATGAGTCCTCAAGTTTGGCGGTTCTGATTGCCAAATCAAATCCTTCTTCTATGAGATCTACCAGCCGATTGGTGATATTAAGCTCCACTGAGATGTCAGGATACTTTTTGCAAAAATCAGCAATAGCATCGCTCAATAATAAATTGGCGGAGACCACAGGCATGGTAATACGTATTAGCCCCTTCATATCTTCACCGTAACGGGTCACCGCATTTTGCGCTTCTTGAAAAGCTGACTGAGCAATTTTTGCTTTGTGATACAGCGTCCGTCCGGCATCAGTCAAGCTCAGCTTTCTGGTGGTTCTGTACAAGAGCTGCGTATTTAAACTCTCCTCAAGTCGAGCAATACGTTTGCTCACCACCGAGTTGGTTAACCCCAGTTTGTCAGCGGCTTTAGAAAATGAGCCGTCATCGACCACTTGGACGAATAACACCATATCATCAGCTTTGACCATATTTGTTCTCCAATGGGTGTAATAGACTGGTGATTATAGCAAAAAAGGAAAATAACCTTGTCCGTTTTGGCAATATATCACTCCCTAAGTAGCCAGTAGAATGCTATAGAGCATTTTACTCTCGTCAGCTGCGACATTCAGAGACACGATATGCACCGGTGTCATTGTGAGGGCAGTACTTTATATTCTTAATTATCAAGGGCATTGATGTTATGAGCGATATTCAATCAGCAGGCAGTACGGATCATATTTTCCCCTCAAAGCGGGTGACTTTGGGTACACTGACGCCCGATCAAGTGCTGCAACAGCTCACCCAACTGTTGGGTGCGGCTAATATACAAGCAGATCCCACAAAAAACGAATACTACCGAATGGGGTGGCGCTCTGGTGGCGGCAGTGCTTTGGCGGTATTGTTTCCGCAGACTTTGCTGCAGATTTGGCAAAGCTTAGAGGTCTGTGTGGCAGGCGACTGCATTATCATCATGCAAGCGGCCAAAACAGGTCTGACAGAAGGCTCAGCACCCAACGGCGAGGATTATGATCGACCGGTTATTGTTATTAATACACTGGCCTTAAATCAGCTGTATTTGGTCAATAATAACCAGCAGGTCATCAGCTTGCCAGGCGCCACATTGCATCAGTTACAAAAGCAGCTCAAGGCGGTCAATAGAGCGCCGCACTCAGTGATAGGATCATCGACTTTGGGCGCGACTATCGTGGGCGGCGTGTCGAATAATTCAGGTGGCGCTTTGGTAAAAAGAGGACCGGCTTACACTGAGCTGGCGTTATTTGCTCAAATCAATGAACAAGGTGAGCTGATATTGGTCAATCACTTAAATATCGATCTTGGGACGTCGCCAGAGCAAATCCTAACCAATCTACAAACCGGTAATTTTGATAAAACCAAGCTGTCAGATAATGGCAAAATGGCTTCGGACAAAGAGTATGTGGCCCGTGTCAAAGATGTCGATGCAGATACGCCAAGCCGCTTTAATGCAGACAAAAGAAGACTTTATGAGGCCAGTGGCTGCGCCGGCAAGCTGGCAGTTTTTGCAGTGCGCCTAGACACTTATCCAATAGCTGCCCAAGAAAAAACGTTTTATATCGGCAGCAATAGTATTGGTGAGCTTGCACAGTTAAGACGACAGATACTCTCAGGCTTTACCCATATTCCTGAAGTTGGCGAGTATATGCACCGTGATATCTTCGATGTCTCAACCAAATACGGCAAAGATACTTTTTTAAGTATTAAGCATTTAGGCACTGATACCTTGCCCAGATTGTTCTCCATCAAAGGCGCTATTGATGCAAAGCTGAACAAATGGTCTTGGATGCCAAAACATTTCACCGATAAAATGATGCAGTTTATTGCCAATATTTTCCCCAACCATTTGCCCAAGCGAATGACGCAATATCGCAATAAGTACGAGCATCATCTTATCCTAAAAATGAGCGATGCAGGCATAATAGAGGCTCAGGTATTCTTGGAGAAGTTTTTTGCTGACTCGACAACCGGAGATTATTTTGAGTGCAGCGATGAGGAGTCAGAAAGTGCGTTTTTACATCGTTTTGCCGCTGCTGGCGCCGCTTTAAGATATGAGGTGATACATCAAGAGGAGGTCGGCGATATATTGGCACTAGACATCGCCATTCCTCGTAATGAGTTAGCTTGGTTTGAAGCGCTACCAGAAGAGATTAATCAGCATTTGGAGAAGAAGCTGTATTACGGACATTTCTTTTGTTACGTGTTCCATCAAGACTATATCTTAAAAAAAGGCAGCGATGCTCAGCAGGTCAAACACCTCATGCTTGAGCTTTTAAACACCAGAGGGGCCAAATATCCTGCTGAGCATAATGTGGGTCACTTATATGAAGCAGAGCCTGATTTGCAAAACTTCTATCAGCGCTTAGATCCCACCAATAGCTTTAACCCTGGCATTGGAAAAATGTCAAAAACCAAGCGCAATTGTTCTTGCTGTTTGTAAATAGCGGCTAAAAATGTCTGATCCATAGGCGGCGCTCTTGGACAACAAACGCCAGTTGAATACAACGATACGCTAAATTATTGACTTGTTTTTTAGACATTTATAGAAATCGAACACTGAATGTATTACAGTAGGGGCATTAACGAAATACACTTAAAAGGAATTAGAATGATGAATCATTACAACGCCGCTGCCCATGCTTACCAATTTCCACTGACCATCAAGCAGTTATTAAACCGCTCAAAAGTCACTTCGCAAAATGAAGAAATTGTCTATGCGGATAAAAAACGCATGACCTATACGGAGCTGTTCTCACGTATCGGTAAGCTTGCCAATGTCCTAGACAGTCTTAATTTAGATAAAGGGGATGTGGTGGCGGTGATGGACTGGGACAGCCACCGCTTTTTGGAGTCTTACTTTGCCATTCCCATGTCGCAGTATGTGCTGCAGACCGTCAATATCCGCTTGTCTCCAGAGAAGGTGCTGTACACCATCAACCATGCCAAGCCCAGAGTGCTGCTGCTAAACTCTGAGTTTGCGCCTATGGTAAAAGACTATCAGTTTGAGAACTCGTCGATTGAGCATATTATTTGGCTCGATGACAATGGGGTTAGTAGTGAGGGCGTGTTTGGTAATAACCAAGCACGGTTGTTAGGTGAGTATGAAGCGCTGCTTGCCGAGGCCAGTGATGAGTTTGAGTTTCAAGACTTTGATGAAAACACCATTGCCACCACCTTTTATACCTCAGGCACCACGGGCAATCCTAAAGGGGTTTTCTTTAGTCACCGTCAGTTGGTACTGCATGCGTTAGCGGAAGCAGCGACGCTGGGCGTGTTGCCACAAAAGCAAGGCCTAGTGTTGGGTGATGTGTATATGCCAATGACGCCGATGTTCCATGTGCTGGCGTGGGGCTTTCCTTATACCGCTACCATGCTTGGTATGAAGCAGGTGTATCCGGGTCGTTATGCACCTGATGTGATGTTGAAGCTCATTGAGACTGAAAAGGTGAGTATCACCCACTGCGTACCAACTATTTTGCAGATGCTACTTAAGCAGGCCGATGCAGAAGGCAAGCGCTTTAATGGTCTGAAGATGATTATTGGTGGCTCACGCTTATCTGAAGGGTTAGCGCAAACCGCATTATCAGCAGGTATTGAGGTCTATACTGGTTATGGTATGTCAGAGACGGCGCCGCTGATTAGCTTGACGGAATTTAGATCAGATGATCCTGAGATGAGTCTAGAGGAAGAGGCGAAGCGACGTAGCCTAACCGGCAAGCCGGTCATAATGGTGGAGGCCAAAATTTGGGATGGTGATGGCAATGCGCTACCGCACGATGGTAAGCAAACCGGGGAGCTGGTACTGCGCGCGCCTTGGTTAACCCAGAGCTATTTCAAAAATGCCGATGCTGGTGATGAGTTATGGGTTGGCAGCTATATGCACACCGAAGACATTGCATTTATGACCGAAGATGGCACATTAAAAATTACCGACCGTCTAAAAGATGTGATTAAATCTGGTGGTGAGTGGATATCATCCTTAGAGATTGAGACCATTTTATCGTTGCATCCTGCGGTCGCTGATGTGGCGGTGATTGGGGTACGTGATGAGAAGTGGGGCGAGCGTCCACTGGCGGCAATTGTATTAAAGCCTAATTGTCAGGATGTGACTGCTGAGGATATCAAAGCCATTGCGGAGAAAGCTGCTGAAAAGGGTATGATTCCTAAGTATGGCGTGCCTGAGCAGTATAAAATTGTGGATGACTTGCCGAAGACGTCAGTAGGCAAACATGATAAAAAGTTGATGCGTGAGATGTACGCTGGTCAAACCACTATTTAAGCGGTCTTTATATTAAGATGGTTTTATTAAGTTAATATTTGAACCCTAGAGTAATATTTAAAAGCCGTGGCAGTGATGCTGCGGCTTTTTGTCTAAATACCAATATGCTAGTATAGCCCCCTGTTAAATATGGGTTTGATAATGGGCAGTTATCATACCCCGTGATGATATGAAAATTAAATGACCTGATTATGTGGGTGTTTATTTATTCAGAGGGTCATCATCACGTTTGTTTTTAGAACTTATAGAGCTATTTAAACTGGGGCAAACATTCACATGCAAACCAATAACAAAAGTTTGGCAGCCAAGGGTGCAGAGGCTGCTGATACCGCAGAAGTGTTATTTGAACAAATCCAAATCAAACAAGATTTACAAATCGGCTTGATTACATTAAATCGTGAAAAATCACTCAATGCGTTAAGCACCACTATGTGTCAGATGATGAGTGATAAGCTCACAGAGTGGGAAAAAGTCGATAACCTCGTGGCAGTCGTCATTCGTGGGGCAGGTGAGCGTGCTTTGTGTGCTGGTGGTGATATCCGTCAGTTGTATCAAGCGAGGCAGCAGTGGGACGGCGAGGGTATTGCACCACCTGAAGCGATAGACTTCTTTGCCAGTGAATATCATTTAGATACCCAAATGCACGAGTATCATAAACCGATTATTATCTGGGGCAGCGGTATTGTGATGGGCGGCGGTATGGGGATACTAAGCAGCAGTAGCCACCGTATCGTGACTGAGACCACACGTGCAGCAATGCCAGAAGTAAATATTGGGCTATTCCCAGATGCGACAGGCAGTTGGTTCTTACAACGATTCCCAGCCAAGACTGGACTGTTTATGGGTCTAACCGGTGCAGACGCCAATGCCAATGATGCCTTGCTATGTAACTTAGCTGATTTTAAGATGAGCAGTCAAGACTTTGACGCCATGCTACAAAGCTTGTGTGATGCAGACTGGAGCGAGGCACTGGGTCAACCGACTTTAAATAGCCTAAGCAGCAAACTGCATCAAATCACGTCCAAAACCCTCAGCGAGTTTAGCAAGCAATCTGTTAAAAGCGTCGAATTTGCACCAAGCAATATTGCTAAGTTTATGGTGCCGATACAGCGCTTAATGAGCTGTGGCGGTCTGGATAAAATTGATGCTATTTTGCAGTCGGACTCGGGCATTGAGCAGTTTTATCCAGAGTTTGCCAGCAGTGCGTGGTTTCAGGCGGCCGTGGGGAATTATCGCTATGGTTGTCCGGTGACCAAAGCCATTACTTATGAGATGTATCAGCGCGCCCACAACTTGTCATTAACCGAAATTATGACACTTGAAACCAATGTGGCGCTGCACTGCGTCAATTATCCTGACTTTAGTGAAGGGGTACGTGCTTTACTGATAGACAAAGACCGCAAGCCGCAGTGGAGTCGCAGCCTAGCTCAGTGTTTAGATGTTGAAGGTCAAGCCTACATTCAACAACACTTTCAAGCGCTATCCTAGGTTTTTCAGCGTGACACGACATGATGTGTCATTTACGCCTATAAAAATTTTATACGAGACAAGATATGAGCAAGGCAGGCTTCAGCGCTGCCTTGCTTTTTTTATGTTTTAACGCTTTGGCTAACATAATCTGTTAGTATAAAATGATAATATTCGGTGGTAGGCGATAAGCCGAACTGTGATTGTGATGAAGTTATTATACAGGAGAGCAAAAATGGACTTTGCCCAACTACCAGCACCGCCAAAGGTGAGTGCTTGGCTAGATATGGATGCACTCGATCATAATATTAAATTGGTCAATCAAAAGACCCAAGCGGTTAAGCTACGCATTGCGACTAAGTCAATTCGCTCTATGGATGTTTTGCGTTATATCCAAAAACACACCCCTCACTTTATTGGCCTTATGTCTTACAGCGCTGCTGAGTCTGTGTACCTGCTGCAAAATGGCTTTGATAATATCCTATGTGCTTATCCAACTTTAGACAGAGCAAGCGTGACAGAAGCCCTGAAATATAATCAGCAAGGGGCGACTATGATTTGGATGGCTGATCGTATTGAGCATTTGCATCTGCTAAATGAGATAGGCAAACAGCAGGAGCAATCCGTTGAGGTTTGCTTAGATATCAATATGTCTATGCCACTGCCTAAGCTATATTTTGGTACTAAGCGCTCCGCCTTGATGCGCAAAAGCGATGTCAAAACGCTTATAGAACAAGCAGGTTCTTTATCGCATATAACAATCACTGCAATGATGGGTTATGAGGCTCAAATTGCTGGACTGGCAGAGCATCTGCCGGGTAAGTCACTGATTACGCCGGCAATTAAGCTGTTAAAAAATAGCTCAAAAAGACAAGTCAGTCGCCGCCGAGCAAGTATGGTGCACTGGATTAATAAACAGGGGTATCCGCTTAAATTGGTCAATGGTGGCGGCAGTGGCAGTATGGACTTTACCTCAAGCCAGCCTGAAGTGACTGAGATTACGGTGGGTTCTGCGTATTATAAGCCGGCCTATTTTGATTATATGGACAGTATGCAGCAATTTAAGCCGGCGGCAGGCTTTGTGTTGCCAGTCACTCGTCAGCCTGAAAAACGGGTCATTACTTGTCAAGGGGGCGGCTTTATTGCCTCAGGTGCTATCGGTACCGATAAGGTGCCTGTGGTGCATTATCCTCCAGGCTTAAGCTTACTGCCCGATGAAGGGTTTGGAGAGGTTCAAACCCCATTTGCGGTAGATGAGGCAGTAATCAAACAAGGCAATATGCCAACAATCGGAGAGGCCGTCTGGTGTCGCCATGCCAAAGCGGGCGAGCTGGCTGAGCATTTTAATGAGTTGGTGTGCTACCGTGGCAATAAGCCGCTAATTGTAGAAGGCGCTGCTCAAGTTATGACAACTTATCGAGGAGAGGGACTGTGTTTTCATTAAGACACTGGCAGGCAAGCCGTCAGTGGGAGAATTGGTCCGGCTATGTCACCGCTACGCCAGAACAAAAGCTCTCGCCAAGCTCAGTAGAAGCGCTGCAAGAGATCATCAAACAGGCACGTATACATAAAAAGCGGGTGCGGGTTACCGGCGCTGCACATTCTTTTAGCGGCTGCGCCAAACCTGAGGAGATTGCGGTTAGCCTGCATAATATGCGTGGCATAATCTCAGTAGACAAACCCAACAAACAGGTCACCTTGCACGCCGGCACTTACCTGCATGAGATTGGTCCGGCTTTGGCAAAGCATGGCTTGGCACTTGAGAATATGGGTGATGTGCAAGCACAAACTATCGCAGGTGCGGTCAGTACGGGTACTCACGGTACAGGTATTGGGCTTGGCTCATTGTCCAGTCAAGTGGTGGCGTGGGAGTGGGTAGATGGTCAAGGTCAGCGGCATACGCATCATCGAGGCGACCCGGATACCGATGAGCTGGGCAATGCGTTACATGTCAGCTTGGGCATGCTTGGCGTCTTTACCAAGCTTACCCTAAAAGTGGTCGATTTATATGGTCTAAAAGAGAGCAATGAGCCAATAGACTTTGAACAAGGATTGGCAGGGTTTCATGATACAGCACGTGCTCATAGACATATGGAATGGTTTTTATTCCCAGGCACCAATAAGATACAGCAGAAGACCTTATCTGTTGTGGCACCACAGCCCATGCGCCGAGCACAAAAGCTCAAAGATCATTTTGAAAGTATCGTCATACTCAATGGTGCTTTCTACTTGCTCTCTGAGTTGGCAAGAATGAACCCTAAGCTGACCAAAAAGGTCAGTGAAATATCAGCAAACTCTATACCCAATACCCACCGGCAAGGTTATAGCTATGAAGTGTTTCCGACACCGCGTGGGGTCAGGTTCAATGAGTCGGAATATTTTATTAAGCTGTCAGACTTTGATCAATGCATTACTGAGATTAACGACATCTTATTACAAGATGATAAGCGCTCACACTTTCCTATCGAAGTACGCACTCATAAAGCAGAGATAGGGATGCTAAGCCCAACTCAGGGTGAGGACTGTGCGGTATTGTCTTTTCACGTCTATAAAGGCATGGACAGCGAGCCGTTATTTAATTGGCTCTATGACTATATGAAAAAATGGCAGGGCCGTCCGCATTGGGGCAAGATAAATAAATTAAGCAGTGATGAGCTGCAAGTATTATACCCGCAAATGAAGCGTTTTTTGCAAATCAGGCAGGTATATGATCCAGATAATGTGTTTATGAACCGCTGGCTTGAGCAGAAGTTTTTTGGCATGGAATAACACATCAGTTCAAACAAATAGAGCTATGGTTGGTATCAAGCCATGATTAATATTAAAAATATTGATAATAAAAAGTAGGCGAAATAGGCTTGCTTTATTACTACTTGTTTGCAACAAATTATTATTTACATGGTATCTACGCCACATATCTGCTATTTTCTTAATCCTCTAAACTCACAACCTCATGCATCATCTAAAGCTATGATAAAAATTGTTAACGGTGTAAAAAACCATTTTTCTTCTCAAACGGCGCAAGCCAATACTACAGCTATCAGTGCCACAAAAACCCATAACTGGCTAAAACTGAGCAGCCCTTGGCTTAAAGCCGCTGCACTGACTGCCACATTAGGCGCTATGAGTGTGCCAGCTTACGCCGCTTGTCAGGTGCCTAAAAGCTACTACTCCAATGTGTTTTGTACCTCAAGCAGCAATCACTTCTTGGCACTCAAAGACTCAGGCCAGCCCGTAGCACTACTAGACAATAGGGGTAGGCGAGTTGCTGACTTGTCTCGCTACACCGGTGTCGATGTCAGCAAAATTAGTGAGGGCCTTATACCTGTGCAGCGTATGGGTAAGCTTGGTTATGTTAACTTAGCGGGCCGAGAAATCATCCCCGCGGTCTATGATGTCATCCGAGGTGACAGTCAAACCAGAGGCTGGGCCCGTGCTGCTAATGGCAACCGCATTGTGGTCAAAAAAGGGGGTATGTTTGGGGTAATTGATATTCGCAATACAGTGGTGTTACCGTTTTCGCCCAATTATGTCAGTATTAGTGACTTCTCTGGCAACCGAGCCAAGATTACGACCCGTGCCGGTACGCAGTGGATTGATGCATATGGTAAAGCCATTGCAGCGCCTGCATCTGCTGCGACTCAGAGTATAACGGCTCGTAATCCGTCAACACCTGTGGTCAAAACCACCACCAATATTAAAGCGCCACTACCTAGCACTACGGCGCCGCGCACAACTGTGGCTACCAGCCAGTCAGCGATAGAGGCACTAAATGCGCTTCAGCGTCCAGAGGCCATCAACTCAGGCCCTGTAGTTGCTCCAATGTCATCGAATGCATCATCGGGTCCGGAGATTTGGCAGCCTGAACAGCGCGATGGTAAATGGGGCTTCGTTAACTATAGCGGTGTGCCGATGATTACCTTCTCATTTAATCAGGTCACCCCGTTTTCTGAAGGGTTAGCGGGCGTACGTATGGGAGATAAGTGGGGATTTGTAAACTTGGCGGGTGAGTTGGTTATTCCTTTTAACTATACCGAGTCTACAGTTCAGCGTATTCGCGGTGCTAATTATAAAGGTGTCCAACCCTTTATGTTCACGGGTGGAAAAGCCTGGGTCGGCAATACAGCCAATGGCGCACAGATGTGTATTGATACCGAAGGTAAGTATGTTTCTTGTTAGTAATGTTAGCTTGGGTATAAAACTCACTGATTTGTAAAGATTTGGGTTTACCGCATAAAAAAACAGCCCCTTAGTCATAAGGAGCTGTTTTTTTATGGCCGGTGTCTTTATAAGCGTTATGGTTTAACTAAAGCTTATTTTGACGCATCATACTGCGCTTCTAACTGCAAAGCACGCTGATAGCTGTCAATGTTAGATAGGCTATCTGCATAAGCTTTGATATGGGGGTAGTCATTCAATAAGCCGCGCTGTGCCAACATAATTAAGTCAAATGACAGCATAAAGTCGGCACCGGTTAGCTTATCAGATACGATAAAAGATTTACCTTCAAGCTCATCATTTAGATAGCTTAATAAATTATGCTTTTCTTTGGCGATATAGCCTGACAAAAACTCATTGTCAGTGATGCCTGCTTTATTAACAAATAATTCAAGCAATAAAGGCACCATGATTGAGCTTTCAGCAAAGTTCATCCACTGTAGATATTTGCCATATTCAGCACTTTGCGGCGCAGGACGCAACGTATCAGCAGCAAAGCGTTTAATTAATAGCTCCGTAATCGCCACAGACTCTGCAAGCACTTGGCCATCAAGCTCGATGACAGGTGATTTACCCAAGGGATGCACCTGCTTTAGGCTTTGTGGCGCAAGATGCGTGGTCGCGTCACGTTGATAGCTGACCACTTCATAGGGTTGACCCAACTCTTCTAATAGCCACAATATGCGCAGTGAGCGAGATTGATTGAGGTGATGTAATTTAATCATGATATTAGCCTTAGTAATAATGAGTCTTAAGCTTGTAGACGTTGAATAAGACGCTTGGCCGCATCTTCAGATGAAGCGGGGTTTTGACCGGTGATAAGTAGGCCATCTTCGACCACGTAAGATTGCCAATCCGCATCTTTTTGGTAATGAGCACCATTTGCTTGTAGCGCATCTTCTAGTAAGAACGGCACCACATCAGTTAGGCCAACCGCTGCTTCTTCGGTGTTGCTAAAGCCGGTGACTTTTTTGTCTTTTACCAAGTATTCGCCATCGACTTTTACATTCTTTAAGGCAGCAGGTGCGTGGCAAACGAAGGCAACTGGCTTATCTAACTTAACAAATTCTTCGATAAGAGCGATTGAGGTGAGATCAACCGCTAAGTCCCACATGGGGCCATGACCGCCTGGGTAGAAGACGGCGTCATAATCAGCAGCATTGATATCAGCAAGCTTATGAGTGGTCGCTAAATGCGCTTGGGCTGCGCTATCTTGCTTAAAGCGATCGGTGTATTTAGTTTGAGCGTCAGGGGTATCACTGCTTGGGTCAAGCGGCGGTTGACCGCCGGCAGGTGAGGCCAAAGTAATCTCAGCGCCCGCATCTTTAAAGGCGTAATAAGGCGCGGCAAACTCTTCTAACCAAAAACCGGTTTTTTTACCCGTTTCTGCCAATTTATCATGTGAGGTAAGTACCATTAATATTTTCATCAGTTATCCTATAGCAAAGATCTATTTTTAAAATTCGGTCATTTATTTATAAATTCAGTTATTTGGGGTCAGCGACTTTAACCACGGTTTTGCCAAAGTTATTGCCCTCTAACATATCCACGAAACCTTTTGGCGCATTTTGTAGGCCATCAACGATATGCTCTTTGGTTTTTACCTTGCCCTCAGAGACCCATTTGCCCATGGTTTGTAAAAACTCAGGGAAGTGATCGCCATATTCTTCGAAGATAATAAAGCCTTTAACGGTTAGACGCTGTCTTAAGATGAGGCTCATGAGCTGGCTTAAGCGATCTTTGCCTTCAGGCAGCTCGGTCTCATTGTAATGAGCAGCAAGACCACACACAGGGATACGAGCGTGCGCATTCAGTAGAGGCAGTACCGCATCAAATACACGGCCACCCACGTTTTCATAATAAATATCAATGCCGTTAGGACATGCGGCGGCTAGCTGCGCCTCGAAGTCATCGCTGCGGTGATCAAGACACACATCAAAGCCGAGCTCTTCAACGGCGTATTTACATTTATCTGCACCACCTGCGACGCCCACTACTTTTAGGTTATGTAGTTTGCCCACTTGACCGACGGTCGCACCGACTGGACCGGTTGCTGCGCCTACTACTAAGGTCTCACCTGCTTTTGGCTTACCAATATCAGTTAATCCCATATAGCCGGTGAAGCCTGGCATACCCAGCACACCTAAGCCGTAAGAAGGGTTGCTCATCTCTTGGGTTAATTTATATACACCCTCACCAGTACTGACGCTATAGTCTTGCCAGCCGCCATAAGCAACCACAATATCGCCTTCGCTAAAGCCCTCAACGTTTGAGCTAACCACTTGCGATACGGTAGCACCAAGCATCACATCACCCATTTCTAGCGGGTCGGCATAGCTTTTGGCATCACTCATACGACCACGCATATAAGGATCAAGCGATAAATAAAGGGTGCGTAATAACATCTCATTATCGGCTGCACGGGGTACGTCAGTTGTCGTTAATTCAAAATTATCGTCAATTGGCTTGCCATGAGGACGGCTGGCCAGTTTGATTTGACGGTTTAGGGTATCTGATTGGGCTGTATTAAATGGTGTATTATCAAAGCTCATAAGTGGAAATCCTTGGTGTATTTATGCAGTTTATTGTTATTAAGGGAGGTAGGCAGCAGCGGTTGTTGAAACCAGATTATATTTAAGCCAAATCAATGGACTGCTATTTTTATTATTTGAAAATCTTTAGAGGTGGGGGCGCAGCCACCTATTTTATTATAGAGTAGGGCGGCTGTGCCTATGTGGTGCTTTTGTACCTAATTTATGACTTAAGCTAAGTGGCTTTAAGTGGCAATTAAGCTTGGGCTGCACGCTGTAAAATACGGCGTGAAACTTCTAAATCATTGGTCTTATGCTCACCAAGCTTAGTCATACCATGTGCTTGTAACTGCTGAACAATAGGCTCAATGGCGCTTTCATCTAGGTTGGCATCAGCAAGGTTTACCGGTAAGCCTAAATCCTTAAAGAAGCGCTCAGTGTGCACAATGGCCTCTTCAATGATGGCGTCATCGTCTTTGGTAGTGTCGCTGCTGATATGCCAGACATTGCGGGCATATTGTAAAAGCTTGTCTTTTTTGCTGTCTTTTAACTCACGCATCACTGAGGGCAACACTATGGTTAACGTGCGGGCATGATCGATGCTGTGTAGAGAGGTTAATTCGTGACCAATCATATGTGTGGTCCAGTCTTGAGGTACGCCGGTACCAATTAGACCATTTAAGGCCATGGTTGCTGTCCACATGATGTTTTTGCGTACTTCCAGATCCTCTGGATTGGCTTTAACGGCTTGACCTTCACTGATTAAGATTTTTAGCAAGCTTTCTGCAAAAGCATCTTGGACTTTAGCATTTACTGGATAAGTTAAATACTGCTCCATGACATGGACAAAGGCATCTGCCACGCCATTCATTACTTGACGTTCAGGCAAGGTTAAGGTCTTAGTAGGATCTAAAATTGAGAACTTTGGATAGGCCAATGGGTTACCAAAGGGTAGCTTGGCTTTACGTTCACTGTAATTAATCACGCCACCTGAATTCATCTCAGAACCTGTTGCTGGAATAGTCAATACAGCACCTAAGTCAACCGCTGAATCAATGTTTCTGGTATAGCTGGTGAGTGCTTCCCAAGCTTGGTCGCGCGACACGGTACCATCATCTTGTGTTAGGTGTGAGACCAGTGCCACAAATTTACTGCCATCAATGACGGAACCACCACCCACCGCTAGAATAAAGTCGATATGGTGCTCATTCACCATATCAGCGGCTTTCATCAAGGTGGTGAACTCAGGGTTTGGCTCAATACCACCAAATTCAAAAACTTCACGAGTGCTGTCTGCTGTATTTAGGGCATCTTTTACTTCATCAAGTGTGCCAGTACGCTGTGCTGAACCGCCGCCATAAGTAATTAATACACGGGCGTGGTTAGGTACTAGATTGGACAGCTCTTTAATTTGACCGTCACCAAAGACGATACGCACAGGGTTAAAGTATTGAAAGTTGTTCATAAAAATCCTTAAAGTAAAGGTAGGGGTAAAGACTAGGTTTGTTATCTGTGGCTATAATACGCTCTAATTAGACCGGTCGTCTAGTTAAATTACAAAACTACCTAACTTTTGTGGACGGTTTTTATAACCGAGTGAGAGGAGGGGATTACATTAGGACTAAACAAGGGAATCAAAGAGGGGCGTTAAACAGATAAGTTAACGGTTAACAACATCATTTAAAACACAATGCTGCATCATTTGTGCTAGATAAAAGTTGGGGGCATCCCATATCCAAAGCGATAGCGCCAAAAATGATAGCCGATCTGCTAACGCTAGAGCCGGCTATCACAGCCGCTGTGTCCACAGTACACTGCGCTAAAAACAATGCACCGCACTAACAAATATAATAAGCTAAAAAACGTACCAAACTAAAAAACGTACCAAACTAAAAAACGTACCAAGCTAAAAAATATATCCTGCTAACAAATGTACCAAGCTAAAAACTAAAATAAGCCAAGCGACATCTCAGCAAGCTTAGCGCCCAAGCTCTGAGGTGGTCATCTGCCATACCTCAGATAATGGAATATTAGACTGACTGGTCTTGGCAATTAAGCTGGCCCCCAACCAAGCATAGTACCAGCGCTTGGCCAGACTCTCTGCTGCCACATTTTCGGTCTTAGGCACAGAGCCATCTTCCCAGCCAGCCTTAATCTGATCGCTAATCCAGCCAATGGTCTGCATATAACCGCCCGCTAAGGCTTCACGCATAGGGTCTGAGATATCGGCCACCTCACCACTTAATTTAACCACCAAGCATTTTTCGTGATCGCAGCCATTTTGCTGAGTGTCATACCAAAACTGAAAGTAGTTATACAGTTTTTGTTGTGCACTAATATCTTGGTTAGAAATGGCCTCAAGACGGCTTTTATAATGCTCAAAGTAGCCTTTAATAATGGCTTCACCAAACGCTTCTTTGGAGGCAAAATAATGATAAAAAGAGCCTTTGGGCACGCCAGCAGTATCTAAGATAAGCTTGATACCGACCGCAGTAAAGCCTTTATGAGCCAGCAGTTGATATCCAGTGGCCAACAAATGCGACTTAGTATCGCCTTTAGCGGCTTTCACAAAATCCGCTTCAATAGTAGGTAGTGTCGCTGCCTCAGTCTTATGGCGGACTGCGACGGTATCAGGGGTAGAAGAGCTCATAATTAGGTATCCGTTATACAGCCGCATCACCCTGTTTTGGTAGATTGCGACAAATGCTAAGTAGTAGATTAAAGTCGGCTGAGTATAAAAATCGTTGGTATTTATATGGTATTTATTTGGTGTTTATTTGGTGTTTATTTGGTGTTTATATGGTTTGTTAGTAATAGCTCGTCAGTATGAGTATTTATATAGTCGAAGTAAAAGTCGCCGAAAGCTTATATAGGATTTGTTAGGATAATCCAGATTGAATTCAAGACGAAACTACAAAGCTGATACAAGAATATAGACCAGTCGTCTAGAAAGTTACCATTTTAGCACATATTTACCTTATATTGGCCTCAATTACGGATATGTATAGCAATAAAAATCAGATTACAAGAGCAGTTTATTTAATAAAAGCCTACTAATAATTATGAATGAACAGGTAATGATGAAACATTGTTAAACCCTTTAGTCTCAAGCCTAGGAGGAGTAAAATCTAGCTTTAAAACAGACAAAAATCTAGTTTTAAATTTCGATAATAAACCAATAATTAAATAAGCTCTCAAAGGGATTTATAATGAAAAACACGCTTGCTTTAAGCGCTGAACGTCTTGAAAACATAAGTAATATTGCCACAAGCTATGTCAATAAAGATAAGGCTTTGGTAGACAACTT
Source organism: Psychrobacter sp. YP14 (assembly GCF_003209315.1). Lineage (NCBI taxonomy): Bacteria > Pseudomonadati > Pseudomonadota > Gammaproteobacteria > Moraxellales > Moraxellaceae > Psychrobacter > Psychrobacter sp. YP14. The sequence continues at coordinate 1,287,947 of NZ_CP029789.1, forward strand.
CATTTCGGTCTATTACCGCAGCTTAGCGGCGCGTACCGCTGATAAAGAGTCAGATGCTGACTTAGCCGGTATGGCGCTGCATCACTTTGTGCTATTAAAGTCTTATAAAAACAATCAGCCCGCCCTACGCCTATTCAATCCAAGTATCGAAGAGCAACATTTTCATAGCGGTCATACCGTGTTGCAATTGGTCGCGTATAACCGCCCATTTTTGGTCGATACCTTGACCATGTGTATTGAGGCACAAGGTCTAGATGTACACCGCATCCACAACACCATTATTGATGCCAAACGCAATGAGGCAGACGAGATTATTGCGGTAGAGGGTGTGCAAGACAGTGATACCCGCTACTTGTCATTGATTCATTGCGAAATCGAGCGTACAGACAGCAAGACCATGCAGTTATTAAGTGAGCGCATCTTAAACAAAATCGCCACTTTAGATACGGTGGTTGGCGATTGGCAGGCCATGCGCAATAAGCTTAGCGAAATTAAGCAAGAGCTTGATAATACGCCTGTGCCTGAGGTGTATAGCAGCGCAGATGAAATTAAAGCTTTTTTGCAGTGGATTGCTGATGATAACTTTATCTTCTTAGGCTTTAGAGAGTATCGCTTAGAGGGCAATGCCGACAGCCTTGAGCTAGCCAATGACGCCGACTTAGATGCGGAGCATTTAGACGCAGGCAAGACCATTAACCTTATTTCTGTAGGCAACAGTGGCCTTGGCTTATTAAACGGGGTTTCTGAAGACACACCGTCCAGAAGTTTTGCGCAGCTACCAGACAGTCTAAAAGTGCTAATGACCATGCCGCGCGTGGTGTTACTGTCAAAATCAAGTCAATTGTCACCCATTCATCGTCCCGTATATATGGACTTTTTGGGCATTCATAAATATGATGCGCAAGGTCGCCTAATTGGCGAGTACCGCTTTATTGGCTTATTGACCTCTCAGGCATATCAGCTAAGCGTGCAGCAAATTCCGCTACTGCGCGAAAAAGCCAATAAAATTATGGAGCAAGCCGACTTTCCAAAAAATGGCTACAACTATCATAAATACATGCACATCATCAACAGCTTGCCACGCGATGACTTGTTCCAAGCCAATATTGATGAGCTGTATCCCATCGTCTCTGGTATTGCTCAGCTAAAAGACAAAAAGCGTCTGCGCCTATTTACCCGTGTCGATCACTATCAACGCTTCGTGTCGTGCCTGGTCTATATCCCTCGTGATAAGTTTAATACCAGCTTACGTCTTAAGATGCAGCAGGCGTTAGTAGATGCCTTTAATGGCATTTCCTCTGGCTTTACCACTGAGTTCGATGAGTCATATCATGCCCGCGTCCATGTGCATGTGCGTACCGAGCCTGGTCAAATCAATACGGTCGATTTACAGCAGCTAGAAGATGAGCTCAATGGCCTGATGGAGGACTGGAGCGATCAGTATCAGCAAGTTATGGTCGCCGCTTTGGGTGAGCAAAAAGCCAATAGCCTGTTAAAGCGCTATTTAAATACCATTCCTGCCGCTTACAAAGAGCGCTTTGATGTCCGTACCGGCGTGACTGATACCAAGCGTCTGGCCAGCCTAAGCGACAGCAATCCTATGATATGGAAGCTGTATCAATCTACTGGTGATGAAAGCAATCAGCTGCATCTAAAGCTCTATGGCTTAAATCAGCCCACCATTTTATCCAACATCTTACCGATTTTAGAAAACTTTGGGGTGCTGGTGGTCTCAGCACAGACCTACGAGTTTGATTTGCCTGAGCAGTCAATGTGGCTGCAAGAGTACGAGCTGACCATACGTAATGCTAAGACCATTGATTTGGCAGTGGTGCGTGAGCAGTTCGAGGACAGCCTAGCGCAAATTTGGGCGGGCCGTGTTGAGAGTGACTCACTAAATGAGCTGGTGTTGGCCACCCGCTTGGGTACATTTGAAGTCGTGGTACTGCGGGCATTAATGCGCTATATCCTACAAGCCAAAGCGCCATTCTCAAGTCAGTATATTCAGCAAACCTTAGTAAAAAATGGCGATATCGCAGTGATGATTGCCGACTTGTTCGATGCGCGTATGAATCCGGACTATAGCGAGGAGGTACGAGTCAGCAAAACTCAAGCGTGCCAAGAGCAGCTAAAAGCGGCGCTGGCTAAAGTAGATAGCCTAGATGAAGATAGAATCTTGCGTTGGTACTTGGACTTAATCAATGCCATGCTACGCACCAACTTCTATCAGCGTGATAGCGAGGGTAACCGTAAAGACCGCTTGTCCTTTAAATTTGCGGCCAGTGATATCCCCAATCTGCCTAAGCCCAAACCGATGTTTGAGATCTTTGTGTATTCCCCACGTGTGGAAGCCATTCACTTACGCGGCGGAAAAGTGGCGCGTGGTGGTCTTCGCTGGTCAGACCGTATGGAGGATTTCCGTACCGAAGTGTTAGGCTTGGTTAAAGCACAAATGGTCAAGAACGCAGTGATTGTGCCAGTAGGCTCAAAAGGCGGCTTTATCGTGAAGCAAAAAAGCCCCGCTGATGGCCGAGAAGCGTTCCAAAAAGAAGGTATTGAGTGTTATCAGACCTTCTTACGCGGTATGCTAGATGTGACTGACAACTTAGTCGATGGCAATGTGGTGCATCCGGACAATACAGTGCGTCACGATGAGGATGATCCATATCTGGTTGTGGCAGCTGATAAAGGTACCGCCAGCTTCTCAGACATCGCCAATGGCGTGGCTGCTGAATATGGGTTTTGGCTCGATGATGCCTTCGCCTCAGGTGGCTCAGTCGGTTATGACCACAAGGCTATGGGGATTACTGCTCGCGGCGCTTGGGAATCGGTCAAACGTCACTTTAGAATGTTGGGTCTAGACATCCAAAACAAAGACGACTTCACCGTCGTGGGTATTGGTGATATGAGCGGCGACGTGTTCGGTAATGGTATGCTGCTGTCTAAGCATATCAAGCTGCAAGCTGCCTTTAACCATATGCATATCTTTATCGATCCTAATCCAGATACGGAGGCATCTTACGCCGAACGTGAGCGCTTATTTAATCTACCGCGCTCAACGTGGGATGATTATGAAAAATCGCTTATTAGCCAAGGCGGCGGCGTGTTCTCACGCTCAGATAAATCGATTGTCATAACTGATGAAATGAAAGCGGCCTTTGATATCTCTGAGGACAGCTTAACCCCCAATGAGTTGATTGGTCGCTTATTAAAAGCGCCGGTGGACTTAATTTGGAACGGCGGTATCGGTACGTACGTCAAGAGCCGCGAGGAGAGCCATGCTGATGTGGGTGACCGAGCTAATGACGCGGTTCGCGTTAATGGTGAGGATATCCGTGCCAAAGTCTTTGGTGAAGGGGGTAACTTAGGCTGCACCCAACAAGGCCGTATTGAGTATGCCTTATATGGTGGCCCACAACATGAAGGCGGTCATTTATATACCGATGCCATTGATAACTCAGCCGGTGTTAACTGCTCAGATCATGAGGTCAATATTAAAATCTTATTGGGCAAAGTGGTTGAGCAAGGTGATATGACCACCAAGCAGCGCAATGACTTATTAAAGAGCATGACCGATGAAGTGGCTCAGTTGGTACTGCGTCAAAACTATCTGCAGCCGCAAGCCTTAGAGCTCAGTCATTTAGATGGGGCAGATAACCTAACCGATCATAAGCGTATTATTGATTATCTAGAAGCACAGGGCCGTTTAGATAGAGCCATTGAATTCTTACCAAGTGATGAGGTGATTGAGCAGCGCATGAAGTCAGGCGTTGGTATGACCCGCCCTGAGCTTGCTGTGATATTGGCCTATGGCAAAATGTGGGTGTATGAGCAGCTATTAGAGTCAGATCTTCCTGATGATCCTTATTTCGTTAATGAGCTGCGTAAATACTTCCCAGATGAGCTGGCAAGCCGTTTCTTTGATGAGATGACCCGTCACCGTCTGCATCGCGAGATCATCAGTACGTATCTGACCAACAGTGTGGTAAACCGCTTGGGTATTGAGGCCATCTTCCGCTTGTTTGAAGAGACTAATCAAAGCGTAGCGACCCTAATCCGTGCTTATGCCATTGCCCGTGATATCTTTGCAGTCACTGACAGCTGGCAGACGCTTGAGGCCTTGGATAACCAAGTAGACGCCGTAACCTTGCTGCAGTTAGAGGTCAGAGTGCGCTCGGTGTTAGAGCAGGGTATTGTGTGGCTGGTTAATGCTTTTGGCAATGATTTGCAAGTCGCACCAACCATTGAGCGCTTCAAAAATGGGGTGTCTGAATTAACTCAGTCACAAGGCATTATTGCCCATCAGTTCGAAACACATCTAGAAGAAGATGTGTCTGAGTTGACCGACTTAGGACTCAATCAAGATCAGGCTCAAAGCTTTGCCATCTTACCCTATGCTATTGATGCCTTAGACACAGCGCTACTGGCTGAGCAGTATCAGCGCCCGGTGGATGAGATTGCACAGCTGTACTTTGAGGTTTATCAAAACCTGCATATCGACTGGCTAATGCTACAAGTTGAGCATCTACCGCAGCAAGACCACTGGGACAGACGTGCGCGCTATGCACTGCTTAATGAGCTGACCCGTAGTCTGCGTCAGATGATGAACAAACTTTTGTCTCAGGACAATGCAGCGGCCACTCTTGAGCAGTGGCAACAGGCTCACAGACAAGCCATTGAAGATATGGCGGGTCAAATGTCTAAACTGAACGGTACTGAGGTGGGCTTATCAGCGCTCTCGGTTATGATTAGCGAGATTAACAAGCTGATTTCTGAGTAAGTAGCGAGCGCTTGATAATGAGCGTTATGTGTCTCTAATAAAAAGACCTCTTTATCGATAAAGAGGTCTTTTTATTTACCTGTATTCTGCCTTTAGTATGATGATGACTGAGCTTAGCGCTTATAACGAGACATGTTAGAGAATAGAGGGCATTAATCCTTAACCGCCGAACAGCCAGGACCGCTGAGTTTACTATATCCGCCTGAGAGTTTATCCACTCTAATTTGGGTGTGAATTCTATCTTTAAGCGCTTGCACATGCGAGATAATCCCAATCAGCTTGCCTTCTTGCTGCAAGTTGGTCAGCGTGTTGAGCGCCACATCCAGCGAGTCCTCATCAAGTGTACCAAAGCCTTCATCCAAGAACAGCGAGTCGACCCGAATGTTTTGGCTGGCCATACTCGATAACCCCAGTGCCAAAGCCAGACTGATTAAGAAGCCTTCGCCGCCCGATAAGTTTTTGGTGCTGCGTATCAATCCGCCTTGATAGTCATCAATAACGTTAAGCTCAAGTGGACTGTTCTCGTCACGTACCAGTATGTATCGGTCACTCATTTTGCGCAGCTGAGTATTGGCGTTGCTGACCATAATCTCAAAGGTGAGCCCTTGAGCGAAGGTGCGGTATTTTTTACCATCGGCAGAGCCAATTAAGCCATAGAGCTCTTGCCAGACTTTAAGCTTTTGTTTTTGCTCAGCTATCTTCTCAAGTTGGGAGCGCTGATCTGTTTTTCGCGCCTCATTGGTTTGTAGCTGCTGATTGATGCCGCCCACCTGTTCGATAAGCTCATCGACTAAGTCTTGTTGCTGTTGCCGCTGAGCCTGTAGATTTTCTTTGGTGTCTGTGGTTTGCGGATTAGCCGTTTTATGCTGTAGCTGATGTTCAACCGTTTTTAAAGCATTTTGGGCATAATTTAGGGCATTAACAATCTCTTGCTGTCGTTGATTGAGCGCATCACGCTGTTCTTTGGGCAGGCGAGCGGCCAAATAATCGGCCTCAGAATCAAAATCATGGGCAAGAAGCTGTGTGCCTAGCGCGTGCTCTTGCTGAGCAAGTTGACTTTGTAATTCAGACAGCTGAGTCTCAAGGCGTAGGCTTTCTGCTTGAAGCGTGCTTAATTGATGCTGCGTATGGCTGTGCTCTTTAATTATTTGATTAAGCTGGTCTTTGGCACTATCAAGCGCGGCACGCAATCTGCTGTCTTCGCTATTGACTTGCTTATCACCAAATAAATCACGGCGGCGGCTTTGCAGCTGAGTCATCTCATGTGACAGCTGACGGATGGTGTCACTCAATAGCGCAAGCTGGCTGTGCTCTTTGTCTGCCTGAGCCTGATTGCTTTTAAGCTGTGTGTCTAATGTTTGGATCTCAGTGAAGAGCTGCTGCTTGGAGGCCAGCTTGGCTGCATAGCTGTTATTGAGCGCGCCCATCCATTGACTAAGATTGCGTAGCGGCTGTAATGAGTCATAGCACTGCTTGTCATCTAAGTGTTGCTGGTTATTCATACAGTGTCTAAGCTGAGCCAGTGACTGCTCGCAATCAGTAAGGGTCTGTGAGGCGTCATTAATCGCCGCACTGTCTTTATACTTATCTAGCAAACCTTGCAGCTGTTGAACGCTCTCACCAAGCTTACTAAAACCTTGATCTATAAAGGCTGTAGCTTGAGTGATACTATGCTGGTTAAGCTGCTGCTTGGCTTCAATGTCCTTGATGTGCATCATTAGCCTTTGGTTATCAGCCTCTATCGCTTTATGCCGCTTCTCGATATCTGTTATCTGCTGGGTCAGCGCATCTTGTTCCTCTAAAGACTGCTTAATCTGCTGTTTTTGATGGTGTAATCGCTGCTGTGCGTCATAAATACACGCTGTAATTTGCTTGCCCGTGGCTAGTAAAGCCTCAAGCTGCTGCTGGTTTGGCTGACTGTCAAAATCTGCTGTTAGCTGCGATAGCTTTAACAATAGAGCCGGCTTAGGCGCCGCTGGCTGCTGGTCGTTCTGATGATTTTTTGGATCGCTGCTTTGAGGATCAGTTTCATGAAGGTGAGCGCTGCTATTTAGTAACTGCTGTTGCAGCACGGTGGGGGCAGCACTTAATTGCTCAGATAACGTATTAGTATGGTTTAGTATCTGGCTTAGTGTTGTATTAAGTCGCTGTAGCTGGTTTGTCAGCTGAGCGTGGCTTTGTTGCTGCTTATACTCAGTGTTTTTATAAGCCAGCTTGGCGTCGTCCAAATTTTGCTTGGCACGATTAATTTTAGCGACTATTTGAGACAGCTCATCTTTTAATTGATGGAGCTTGGTATGAGCCTCAGATGAATTAGATTTTTTGTTAGCAACACTAGGGTGTTCGGTAGAGCCACACAGTGGACAGGGCTGATTATGGGCTAACAGCTCGATATAATCCTCAAGCTTGGCCTCCAGCTCAATGATTTTTTGTTGTTGTTCTACTTGAGATTGTTTGTCCTGCTGATGACGGTTTAGCATCTCAAGATCTTGCTCAGCCTGTTCAATGGCGCTTTGTAGGTCAGCCATATCTGAGTCAAACTGAGTGGTGACTGCCTTTTCAGCGCTGATTTGAGTGGCCAATTCAGCTTTATTATCAAGGTGCTGCTGTAGTATGGACAGCTGCGTGCTCAAGGCATCATTGTGCTCTTGCTGCTGACGAAGTGCCGCCAAAGGCTGACCCTGTAACAGTGCTTGCTGCGCGTGATATAACTCAGTCAACTTGGCTTGTTTTGTTTCATAAAGGGCCTGGTTCGTGGCCTGTTCTTGCTTTAGGGCGTTTAATTGTTGGGTCAGATCCTTATTTTCTTGCTCTTTTAAGTGCTGCTGCTGATACAGCTTATAGTTATTTTCAAGCTCAGCTTTAAGAGTTAAGCCGAGGGTATTTAAGCCACTTATATCCACATTTAGCTGGCTGTGGTGCTGGTACTGCTGTAGGTAGCTGTCAACCTCAGCCAGCTGCTGCTGGGTTTGGCTTTTATCTGATATAAGGCGTGTTATTGTTGCCTTGAATTCGGCCAAGCTTTGCTGATGGGTGTGCTGTAATTGTTGCTGCTGCTTTAGGGTAAGCTGCTTTTGTTCAATTTGATTATCTAGCTGGCGCGTTTGTTCAATCACAGGGAGCGTGTCATTCAAGACTTGGTTAGCTGATGCTTCACGCTTTTGTGCCTGAGTCATTTGTGTTTGCTGCTCATCAAGCTGCTGCTGTAAGACAGGGATTTGCTGCTGTTTATTAGACAGCTCTTGATCCAGCTGATGTTTTGAGGCGCGCAGATTACGCACTTGTGTATAGTGACTTTCAATCTCTAACGCCTTATTGGCACGCTCTAGACGTTTTGCATCCTCTTCAAAGGCTGTTTTTGCTTGTATGGATACCGCCACATCGGCGTTAAGCGTCACCACTTGCTCTGTAAGCTGTTCAACCTCAGTGATCCATGTTAATTGATCCTCTAATTGGCTAACGATGGCGCGGTTATCTGTCAGTTGTTTGGTATTGGCCTCGAGCTGTTGCTTGAGTTGGGTCTCGGCCTCTACATCGAGCAACTCTAGCCCCTGAAGCTTGGCCTGCAAGGTATTAAGAAGGGCTTCTTCTTGTCGTTTTTTTTCGTGCACTCGCTCAGAGATGGTGGCATAAATATCGGTGCCGGTTATCTTCTCCAAGATGTCGGCACGCTCATCGGCTTTGGCGCTTAAAAATGCCGCAAAGCTGCCCTGAGCCAATAAGATGGAGCGGGTGAATTGCTGAAAGTCCATACGGGTAAGTTCAACAATTCGCTTTTTGGTCAGCGATGATTTTTCTTCAAGAACCGTACCGGCTTTTTGTCCCTCATGATCGCTGGCAAGGGACAGCTCATGGGTGGCGTCTTGCAAGTTACCGTCAGGCTTACCATGGGCACGGCGCTGATACCAATGACAGCGGTAATGTGTGCCATTTATATCAATCACCACTTCGGCCAGACACTCCCCAGTTTGGCGAGTCATCACCTCATTGGTCGATTTACTAATGTTACTGATCCGCGGTGTTTCTCCATATAGCGCTAAGCAAATGGCATCCAAAATGGTGGTCTTGCCTGCGCCTGTGTGCCCAATAATGGCAAAAATACCTTCGTTGATATAGGCTTCATCGCTAAAGTCGATGCGCCATTCGCCCTTTAAAGAATTTAGGTTTTTGAGTCGTAATTCAATCAGTCGCATGGGATAACAAGCCGTTTAAATAAATAACGTTGAAATAATTAAAACATAGTAAATAGCAGCACAAGGGCAATAGTAATAGCAACATGAGCATAAGCAGCACGTGCACCAGCAATAGATCTACTCGGCCATCGAGTCATCATGATGGATTTGATACACGATTTGTGCATAGGCCTCGCGCAAGCTGGGACGCTGAGATTCTGCCACTTTATTCGCCACTAAGCAGCGCTCAAAGACCTGCATTTCATCCAAGTCTTGCAGCGTCTCATGCGTGCTCTGTGCTTTGAGCACCTTGTTACGAACCTGATGGTTCTTGATTTTTAATACCTCAAAAGGTGTGCCAGCCACGGCAGCATGGATCTGCTCGCGCAAATCGCTGACGATTTCATCGCCGGTATAAGCCACCTCTATCCAAATGGGCTTGGTGTGTGGGAGTTGTTGCAGGCTTTGTAGAATATGATTGATATCACCTGAAATGGGCAAGAGCTGCTGAAAGCAAGGCACAGTAATCGCGATAATTTGCATGGTATTATCGGCGGTGATGTGCAAGGTTTTGGCCGCCAGTGCCTCATCTGGCTTATGCTGCTTGTCTAATTGGCTTATAGAGTCTGCTGCTGAATCTGCATGGGTTTGCAGCTGAGATGGCTGATTTGCTGTCGGCTCAAGCCAATCGTCAAATAAATCTCCACAAAACAAATCCGCTTGAGATAAATTGGCAGCTACGCCTGCTGCCGGTGTCGTTAAGGTATGGCTGGGCTTAGCAGATATTTGAGGTGCAGTAGAAGCCTCCTCAATGCGCTCTTTAATGTGCTCTTGAACGCGCTCTTTAAGGCTATCAGAGGCTAAGTTTTGGCCAAACTGTACCAACAATACCTGTTTGGTCTGATTGGCCTCTCCAAAGCCCATCGCAATAGGGGAGCCACTATAACGAATGTGCTCACGGCCGCCCACCTTTTGCGGCACATGCAGGTGCCCAAGTGCCACATAATCAAAGCACTCATCAAACATATCGGCTGAAATCTTACCCAGACTGCCGACATACAGCTCACGTACCCCATCATCAGCTGTGGTCGCACCCCCTGCGGCAAACAAATGACCAGTGGCAATAAGAGGGATATGGCGCTGCTGCTGAGCGATCAGCTTGGCCTGTTTGGCTTTGGCAACCTGCGCCACCTTCGCATAGTGCTCATGGATACCAGCCAACAGATTGGCATCTTTATCTGCGCCTGACTCGCCTGCTTGAGCACTACGCACATCACGGTCACGAAGATAAGGCACCGCCGCAATGATGCATTGCGCTTGATCTTGGCTGTCTGTGAGCACCAATACTTCATCGGCCACATCTTCGCAAGCGGTGCCAATCACATGCACGTTTAACGCTTTGAGCACATTGGCTGGCGCGTCCAAGAGGGTAGGGGAGTCATGATTGCCAGCCACCACCACCACGTGATCGCAGTGCGACTTAGAGACCACACCCAAGAATTCATAGTACAGCGCTTGAGCCTTATTACTGGGCGTCATGGTGTCAAATACATCACCAGCGACGATCAGCACATCGACCTCATATTGCTGCAAGGTCTGAGTCAGCCATGCCAAAAAAGCCTCAAATTCATGGTAGCGTAATTGGCCATACAAACGGCGTCCCAGATGCCAGTCTGAGGTATGTAAAATGGTGAGTGGTTTTGGGGGATGGGATAACGAAGTAGGATTTGACATAAAGGATAGCAGAGCAGGTTAAATAGTTAAGAGGGCGACTTGTCGTTAAATTGTCGTTAAAAGAGCGACTTAATCAATAGCAAAGAGGATAAATTATCATAGCACAAATACCGCAAAAGCTGAGCAGGATAACCAGGCTGTCGCGAAGTTTATTATTGTTTAGTGTATGATAGTGGTTTTTTTAGTATTGATAAATGAAAGAAGGTAAATTTCGTGTTAGTAGCAACAAGACAGTATGTTCAATGGCAAGAAAATGGCAGTCTACACCGTGCACAATGGCTCTCACAGAGCAATCATGGTCCGCCTACCCGCATCGTTATCATCGATGACACCACCACGGCAGATACCGCCTACCGCTTAGCCAATGCCGGCACTTCTATGCTGTGGCGAGGCGACTTTCATAATGCCAAGCAATTAATTCAAGCCCTGCAGCGCCGTATTGATCGTGCTGAGCTGCGCAAGGCTGAAAAAACCGCAAAAAAAGCCGCTCAAGCAGTGACTGATTCAATGAGGGGTGACTCAAAGCCGGTGAGCGCGTCACAACACCTGCCGAATCTATTTCATAAAAACCGTTTGGCGCAAACTCAGCGCTCTCGAATATTAAGCCGCCTACTATTACATTTCGATGCCAATTATCAACTCAATCTAGGCCGCGCCCCTGAAGTCAGGGAGGCTTGTACAGCTGCCTTTGGTAAGATGGATGAGGCATGCGTGTTGTCCTTTCGTGACTTGCAGGGCGCATTGGGTGCCGCGCAGTGGCGCAAAAAAGGCGTTCCCGTTGAGGCTCTAGGCGTATCAATTCACCCTCATTACGGTGTGTTCGCACCAACCCGCCAAGAATATGTGCAGCTGCTACTTGATGCACCTATGCCAAAGCCTTGCGATATCGCCTATGACATTGGTACCGGTACGGGTCTATTATCCATTGTTCTGGCGCAGCGTGGTGTAAAAGAAGTGATTGCCACTGATTTAAATCCCCGCGCATTAGACTGTGCCGATGATAACTTCGAACGCCTGCAAATTGAACAGGTACAGCTGCAGCAAATAGATCTGTATCCCAAGCAAGCGCCGCTGGCTAATTTGATTGTCTGTAACCCGCCTTGGCTGCCCGCCAAACCCAGCTCACCGTTAGAGTATGCAGTATATGATGCCAATAGTGCGATGTTGCGTGGTTTTTTTATGGGCGCAAAGTCGCATTTGGCCGACAACGGTGAAGTCTGGTTGATATTGTCAGATTTAGCCGAACATTTACAGCTACGTAGCCGTGAAGAGTTACTTGGCTGGATAGAGGAGGCCGGCTTAAAGGTCAAATATCGCTTAGATACTGAGCCAACCCATGGCAAAAGCCAAGATAAAAGCGATCCATTATTTGAAGCGCGCCGTGCTGAGGTGACTTCGCTGTGGTGTTTGTATTAGGTTAACGCAGTGGACTTGTGACGGCAAAGCCTTAGGCGTATTCAGCTTAGGTGCCTATTGATGGCTATTAGTAATATGCGCCTAAGCTTGCCATACCAAGCCTGTACTGTAAGCATACGCTAGATTTTTTAAGTGAATGATAATTGTTTTTATTATCGTTCGTAAGTATAATGTGACTCTAAATTCAAAGCATATTCAATTGCTTATTAATTTTTCACCTAATCTACGGCGATTCTATGTTACAAGCCCAGCACCTTTCTATTAGCCGTCAAAACACCCTATTATTACAAGACATAAACTGTCAGATTGCGACCAATCAATTGGTTGCTCTGGTTGGCCACAATGGCTCCGGAAAATCCACTTTAATAAAAACCTTGGCAGGCGAGATGTTACCAAGCTCAGGGTCGCTTGTGCTTGAAGATAGACCGCTTAGCGATTATGGCAGTAAAGATTTGGCCAAAAAACTGGCCTATTTGCCGCAGCAGTTACCCGATGCCGCCTCTTTTAGCGTCAGTGAGCTTGTGATGCTCGGCCGCTATCCGCATCAAAAATGGCTACAAAAACCCAGTCAAATAGACCGTGATAAAGTCACTGAGGCAATGCATTTGACTCAAGTGGCACCTTTTGCTGATCGCATTGTGTCTACCTTGTCGGGCGGTGAGCGAGCACGGGTTTGGCTGGCGATGTGCTTGGCTCAAGATACCCAATATCTGCTACTTGATGAGCCATTGGCAGCACTAGATGTCCGCTATCAGCTAGAGGTGATGGCACTGATTAGACAGATGGTAGATACACAGGGCTTGGGAGTGGCTATGATTGTACATGATATTAATCTTGCCGCTCAATATGCAGACCGTATTGTTGCGCTAAAAGCTGGGAAAATCTGCCATGATGATACGGTGGCTAATATCATGCAGCCAGACGTGTTAAAAGATATTTTTAATGTCGATATGCAGCTGCTAACTCATCCAGTTAATGGCCAACCTGTGGCAGTGGTGTAATATGAAAGTGAGACTGCCTCCTCTAAAAAAACCACCCATCAGCCCCACCACCTTCCCATCCAATCAGACCGCTTTAACCAGACATTGCTTGTTTAAATCTGCAGCGTTTAAGGTGATACAAGTGCTTAGTGTGGCAAGCCTTGTGCTCACAGGCTGTGACAACGTCGATGGTGCGGCTGATTCCACACAAGATAAGCCTGCACTTAATGACTCATCAGCCCCCTCTCAGATAGAGGCGCTTGATCAGCCAGACAGCGCTTCGGCTAACCCTTCTAAGAAGTCCCTGAATGTGGTGTCACCTGATTGGGGGGTGTCGGCCACGCTTACTGCCATGGGGCATCCTCCCATTGCTACCGGGGATATGAGAGTGTGGGATCAATGGGTGGCCCAGCCCAAACTGCCATCCTCCGTCCATGACTTAGGCATACGCTATCTACCCAATGCGGAGCTTGCTGCACAGTTGCCGGTTGATTTAATTATAGATAACTTTTTTTATGAGCACTCACGCGGGGTATATGGTGACGTACCGGCGCAGACGGTCATGTTTGCCGCTCAAGGTAAGACGGCTAAATGGTCAGATTATACCGCGCCTACGCGTAAGCTTGGGAAGATTATAGGCTATCCTGCGCAAGCAGAGCAGTATATCAATCAAAGTCAACAGCGCATTAATCAGGCCGGTGCAAAGCTACAACAGCGGTATCCTGCCATCAAAAAATTTGCCGTGGTGCAGTTCGTTGATGCCAATAACATGCGTATGTATGCCAATAACAGCTTGTTTAATACTGTGCTGACTAAGATGGATAAGCAGTTGGTTGCATTGGGTGAGGGCAATGAGTGGGGGTTTGTGCCCATTCAAATGGGAGACTTGACTCAGCTTGAGCCAGATGTGTGTCTATTGATTATCAAGCCCCTAAATCCTATCACCCAGCAGCAAATCCAAGACAGCTTGGTGTGGCAAAGACTGGGCTATGGCGCCGATCCAAGTACCTCAGACACCAGCCGTTGTATGACCATTTTGCCACCGGTATGGATTTATGGCGGTATGGCATCACTCACCAGTTTGGCAGACAATCTTGCCTCAGCTACCTTAGTTGGAGGCCGTGCTCATGACATCAAATAATCGTCACTCTATGCCTAATAGTAATCAGAACAAAGACAATAGCAATAGCCATCTCACTAAACGCTCAACGCAAGCGGCTACAGACAGGCCAGTTGCAGTCTCCTCCTTGGCTTCGGCAGTAGAGGTCAAACACTGGCGGGCATGGGCCTTGATACTGATACTGTTAGCGGCTATTGCCATCAGCAGTTCGGTATTGATTGACAGGCTTTGGGAGCTGCCAGTTAGCCAGCTGTTTAAGTCAAGCTTTACACTTGATGTGGCGGATATGGCGGTGCAGTTAAAGCTGGTCGCTACCAGCGTGGTGGCCTTATTGGCTGGAGGGTTACTGGGGGTGGTCAGTGTGTTATTACAACAACTGGTCAAAAACCCTTTGGCCTCTGATACCACCTTGGCCATTGGCACTGGCGCTCAATTGGCGCTGCTTATTGCGACCTTATTTGTGCCAAGTTTAGCGATTTATGGTGGGGTATGGATTGCCTTTGTCGGGGCGCTGTTTAGTTTGGTATTGGTATTTAGCTTATCAGCGCCCAGCCGTTTTAATCCCCTAATCTTAGTGTTAGCCGGACTGGTGGTAAATATTTTACTGGCTTCATTTGCCAGCACTTTGGTATTGTTTTTTACTGAGCATAGCGTCGGTATTTTGTCATGGGCGGCTGGGTTTTTAACGCAAAATAATTGGCATACCACGGTTAAGCTTGCCGTAACGGCCATAGCACTGGCGGCGATAAGTATTCCCTTATTAAAGCCGTTAACCCTAATGAGCCTAGATGATATGCAAGCCAAACGGCTGGGTGTACCTATCAATGCCTTACGTTTAGCGGTCATTGCTATCGTGGCTATCGTATCGGCGCTGGTGGTCAGTGAGGTGGGCTTGATTGGGTTTATCGGCTTGGCGGCAGCAAGTTTGGTGAATGCCTTGGGTATTGGCTCTATCGGGCGCAGATTGGTAGCGGCCTTTGGCTTTGGCGCTTTATTGCTGTGGTTGACCAGTAATGTGGCGCTGCTATTAGAGCCGGTGATGGGGACGCCGATACCGGCAGGCTCTATCACTGGCGTGTTGGGTGCCCCGCTGATTATTTGGCTGATTTTACGTCAAAGACGCCAAGGCGTGACGCCTATTACGCCGATGTTCACGCCCCAGCGTAAAGCCATCAACTGGTGGCGGTGGAGTGTGGGCGTACTGCTACTTATTGCTTTAGTTAGCGTATGGGTCAAAGACCTCTCAGGCATTGCCTTTAGTACAGATTGGGCGCTAACCCAGCAATACCGATTGCCGCGCACGCTAAGTGCTGCTGCTACCGGTGTTATGCTGGCTACCGCCGGGGTGTTGCTACAGACCTTGACTCGCAACCCCATGGCCAGCCCGGAAGTACTGGGCATCAGCTCTGGGGCTGCATTGGGGGTCATTGGCGGCTTTTTATTGTTGCCCGCTTTTGGGATAAAAGCTGGTGCCCTAAGCTTGGTTGGCTCAGGGCTGGCAGGGGCGTTTTTGGTGCTATTACTGATTATTTGGTTGGCGCGTAAAGTCACGCCAGCTTACTTACTGCTGGTCGGTATCGGGATTGCCGCTATGATGGATGGCATCATGAGTATGGTCAAGCTGTCAGGTGACCCAAGACTTGAGGCCATGCTGAGCTGGCTATCGGGCACCACGTATAGCGCCAGCCCTGAGACGGTCTGGTACCTGATGATAGCAGCAGCGGGACTGGTGGCGCTTAGTATGTTATTGATTAAGCCGCTAAGAGTGCTGGGATTAGGTGAGTCGGTGGCCAAAAGCTTGGGCGTTAAGGTGAGGTTTTATCAATTGGCGCTACTGATCGTGGTGGCAGCGCTGAGTACAGTCAGCACATTAGCGGTGGGTCCGCTCAGCTTTATTGGGCTGATGGTGCCGCATTTGGCCACTTCTTTAGGGGCAGTGCAGCTTGAGAAGCAGCTGCCATTAGCAGCACTTCTGGGCGCGGGGGTGATGGTCTTAGCGGATTGGATTGGCCGCTATATCATCTTCCCTTATGAGCTGCCGGCAGGCACCATAGCCGCTATCATTGGGGGACTGTACTTTATATGGCTCATTCGGCGCAGTTCGGTTCATCAGTAAGCTAAGATTAGCATTATCTGATGACACACTTATCACCGCCGCCTGGCTCGTTATCACAACAAGCCTACCGGGATCCAGATAGCCGCCAAGTACGCCGAGTGCTGTGGACCTTGCTATTGGGTGGCACAGTGGTCAGCTTTAGCAACAGTGCGTTAAACCCGGCCATCCCTGTTTTTATGTCCATATTTTCAGTAGATATTGTGACAGGAAGCTGGCTGTTAAATGGCTATGTACTGGCAATGAGTGTGGGTCTGATGCTCAGTGGCTATTTGAGCAAGGCCTTTTATTTTAAGCAGGTATATATCTGCGCCATTACTGGATTTATGATGGGCTCAGTGCTGGGTATGTCAGCTACCAGCTTGTCATTGATTATTATAGCAAGAGTCATTCAAGGACTGGCAGGCGGCTTAATTATCCCCTTATCCATCGGCCTGTTATATCAGGTGTATCCCAGCGCTCAGCAAGGCCGAGCGATGGCGTTGTGGGGGATAGTCATTATGATGTCTTTGGCTTTTGGCCCCTTAGTTGGGGCTTTTTTAGTGGCACATTTTGCTTGGTGGACTTTATTTGCCATAACCTTACCGCTTAGCGCCTTGGTGGTGGCCATGGCAATGAAGTGGCTGCCCTGGCTACCTGAGCACCAAGCACCAAAAACCCGCCACAAGCCGTTTGATAAAAAGGGCTTTATGGGATTGCTGCTTTGGCTACTGGCACTAAGCTTATGGCTCAATACCTTAAAGTCAGACTCTGCGATGCAAAGCAATGGCTTGATTCAATTGGTGCTACTGGCCGGCTTTGTGGTCACGGCTGTCATCTGGTGGCGCTATGAGCAACGACAGTCAAACCCGCTACTCAATGTCAATTTGTTTGCCAATAAAACTTACTTGCACAGCACAATATTAAGTATCACCCAGACAATTGGTCTAATGATGGGCCTGCTATTTTTGCCTATTATCATTCAGCAAATAATGCACAAAAGCGCGATGTGGACAGGCTTGGTGTTAATGTTTGCCACCTTGATTGCCAGTGTGACCACTCATATTGCTGGCGGTATTGTCGATAAATATGGCGCTAGGGATATTGGCAGTGCAGGGGTGGTTATCAGTGCGATCTCTATGCTGATGCTAGCTTGGGGCTTAGTGACGCCTAATATCTGGCTAATGATGCTGGTCATGGGCGTCCAGGGAGTGGGAACAGGATTGGCCTATTTACCCACCACAACCGTTGGGTTGAGTAGTCTGGATAAGCCTATGGTGACCGAGGGCGCCGCCTTAAATAATATCAGTCGCCGTATTGTCTCTACCCTGTTTATTGAGCTCGCAACCTTATATATCAATAGTGAAGGACTGGGGATATTCATAAAGCTCATGCCAAGCTTATCAGAAGCTCACGCGCTAGTAGCACCGATGCAAGAGGTGTTTGTGGGACTAGCAATGCTATTGTTGATGACGCTTATTTCTGCCAGACAGCTGCCATCTGGGTTATCAGATAATTGAGAGTAAATAGGGATAGATAAGCATGAGTGATAAAAATTATAAGCTAAGATAGCGGCCTAAAATAGCAATTAATGATTGAAATAATTATGTTTATTTAACTTTTGGGAGCCATTTTTTTGTAATCAAATGTAGAAATGCTAATAATTATCATTTACAATATCATTCATATTTACAAGATTGATACCTTCAGTATTATGAGGGTATTGATTGTTACTGTGCTTTATCTGGTATTGTTTTCTACCTTGGATTTAGTAGATATTGATGGATTAGATAAACATTGATTGGCACTTAATTTATGACCTAAAGGTAGAATCGATTTTGAGCCTCAGCACGCCTAAATCTAGTCCAAAAAAGAGACCCTACCTATATGAAAAACCATCATCTTGCATTATCTGTTCTAAGCTTATGTGTGAGCCAGCAGCTTTATGCCCAAACCGAGGCAGGCGCTGCTGCAAATAATAATCCAAGTGTAGATATCTCTGAGTCGATACAAACGCAGCAGCAAGCAGCCCCTCAAGCAGAATTTGAGGCGATCGTGGTTAAGAGTAAAGCAAAAACAGGGACAGCCTTAGCACAGAAAATTAGTGAAATGCCCGCTGTAACCCAAATCATTCCCGAAAAAGATATCCAAGCTCAAGCGGTGGGCAGTCGTACCACAGGCGACATATTGGCGCAGCTTATTCCAAGCTTAGGCACCAGTAGCGGCTCGACCAGTAACTACGCCACGACTATGCATGGCCGTCCGGTACAGTTTTTATTAAACGGGGTGCCGTTAACCGGTTCACGTAACTTATCTCGAGAGCTCAACAGCATTGATCCGGCACAACTTGAGAGAGTGGAGGTATTATCAGGGGCGACCAGTATTTATGGGGCAGGCGCTGCCGGCGGCTTAATTAACCTAGTTACCAAATCTACGCAAGGAGTCGGCTTACAGCACCAAACCCGTTTAGGTCTAAGCAGTGCTCGAGATTTTGACTCTGATTCATTGGGCTACAGCGTGGGCCAAAGCCTCGCTTATGGCGGTGAGCAGATGTGGGGCCGCTTGGATGTTGATTATGAAGAAAAAGGTGGAGAGTTTGACAGTCACGGTCATCGTATCAGCCCTGATGTCAACCAAACCGACCAGCAAGATACCAAATCACTGAGTGTCAATGCCAATATTGGCGCAAATATTGGACAGTCACAAAGTGTCGATTTGGCAGTGACCTATTATAATGATGAGCAAGAGACGGACTATGGCCCAGATTATGGCAACAATCTAGGGGTGTTATTGAAGGGGAAGACGCCTTCACTGCGTGCCGTAAAAGGGGCGCATTTGGATCAAGAGCCGATGACACGCAAAACCTCGGTCAATCTAAACTATAATAACAGTGATTTTGCCAAATCTAACCTGAGCATTACCGGGTATTACCGCGATGAAAAAGGACGTTTTTATCCTTCTGGTAAGCAGGTAGGTAAGGCGGTAATAGTCGCTCAGTCAGAGGCAGATATTGAGGTGGCTGGTGTCCGCGCCGCCATGCAAACTGAGTTTGATATCAAAGACATGCCAACGCTTATAAGTTATGGTGCAGATTACGAGCGTGAAAAAAGTGAGCAGACCTATTACGGTCAAGATTTAGATAAGTTTATTGCCAGTAATGGTCTAATCGCTGAGTCAAATGGGCATACCTATGCTGGCGGGCCTGACACCACTACCGATAAAATCGGTGCCTTTGTCAATGCAGACATTGACTTAAGCGATAAGTGGCATACCAGCGCAGGTATACGTTATCAAAAGCTCAAATCAGATACCGATAGCTTTACACCGCTTGCTGAGCAGGTATTGCAAGAGTATTTTAATCAGCCAGCAGGCAAGGTTGCACCCGGCAAGACCAATCACAGTAAGACCTTATTTAATATAGGCACCAGCTATCAGATTACCCCTGAAGACCAATTATTTGCCAATTTCTCTCAAGGCTTTACCACAGCTGATATCCAGCGCGCGCTACGCGATGTTCCGTCAGGCTTTGTGGTCAACTCTGATAATGTGCAGCCCATCGAAGTGGATAACTATGAGCTAGGCTGGTCGGGCATTCACGGTAACACTCGAGCCAAATTAAGTGGCTTCTATAACGAGTCGGATAAGACGGTACGCTTCAATGATGATTATACGGTTGAAGTTGTCGACACAGATGAGCGTGTTTATGGGGCAGAAGCGTCTATTAGTCAAAAGCTTGATGATAATTGGCAACTGGGCGGCAGCTTGGCGTATACCCGAGGCCAATACAAGAGCCAAGGCGACTGGCTAGAGCTTGGTGCAGATCGTCTGACCCCGATCAAGGGCACAGCTTATGCGCAATATAACTTCGATAAGGGCAGTAATATTCGCCTGCAAGTTCTAGCAATCGATGGCACGGACAGAGCCTATAAAGATCAACAAAAAGACAATGATACTAAGACCAATGCCAATGCTATCTCAGGTTACGCCACGTTTGATTTGTTAGGTCAAATGCAGTTGGGTCAAGGCAAAGGCAGAATTGATTATGGGATTTATAATCTACTCAATAAAGAGCATATGAATGTGTATCACCAAGCCACCTATGGCGATATGAACCGCCTGCCATCACAAGGCACTACCTATGGTATCAGCTATACCATTGATTATTAAGTCTATCAAGGCTTACGAAACTTTAGCAGACGCTGTGCCGGCACTCACTGCTAAGAGCCTGTAAGGGTCTGCTAATAGCCCGTCATAACCAGGCATTACCAGCCATAGCAATAAGGGCAATGACTTACTGAGTCGTTGCCCTTATTGTTATGGTCTTTATTGTTATGGCAGAATGTTTGCCTGTTTTTAGAGCATATTTAAAGCATGCGCCTGCTGATCGGTATTTACTATATGCTCCCCATACCAAGCAAGCTCATCATGCAGCTTAGCCACCTCACCGACGATCAGTAGCGCTGGGGTAGGCAGAGGATTGGCCTCATGCTTGGCAACGATATCTTGTAAGGTGGCGGTCATGACTTGCTGAGTGGGCA
Organism: Psychrobacter sp. YP14; assembly: GCF_003209315.1. NCBI lineage: Bacteria > Pseudomonadati > Pseudomonadota > Gammaproteobacteria > Moraxellales > Moraxellaceae > Psychrobacter > Psychrobacter sp. YP14. The sequence goes on from NZ_CP029789.1 coordinate 1,308,779, forward strand.
TACTGGCCTGAGAGATAATCGCAATAGGCGTCTGTGGGCTACGACCGGCATCCATTAAGCCCTTGGTTAAGCGCTCAAGCGAGTGTAGCCCCATATAAAATATGACGGTCTCATTCGGATTGGTTAAGGCAGCAAAGCCGGTATTGGGCTCGCCAGACTTTAAAAATCCGGTAACAAACCTTACCGACTGTGCATAATCACGGTGAGTCAACGGGATACCGGTATAGCAAGAGGCGGCGCCCGCAGCAGTAATGCCAGGTACCACTTGATACGCAATACCTGCTGCCCGTAGCGCTTGTATCTCTTCACCGCCTCGGCCGAACACGAAGGGATCACCGCCTTTAAGACGCACCACACGTTTGCCTGAGCTGGCCGCATCTATCATGAGCTGATTAATGCCTTGCTGTGCCACGGCATGATTGCTGCGTTTTTTGCCGACAAACACCTTATCGGCATCACGGCGGCACAAATCTAGCACCTCGCTTGATACCAATGCATCATAATAGACAATATCGGCCTGCTGCATTAAGCGCAGGGCTTTGAAGGTAAGTAGCTCTGGATCACCAGGGCCTGCACCAACGATATATACCTCTCCCACAGACTTAGGGTCAGCTTGCTTAACATCACTATTGCTGCTTAACTGCTGATGGGTCTGCTCAAGTTGTTGTTTTAGCGCCTGCTCGGCCTCCACGCTACGCCCAGCAAACATCAGCTCACTCACTTTGCCCTCAAAGGCCTTCTCCCAAAACTGACGGCGGCCGGTCAGTGTGGGTATTTTTGACTTGACCTCATCACGCATGTCGCCTGCCAGCTTAGCCAATTTGCCATAGCCTTGAGGAATTAAGGTCTCCAAGCGGGCACGAGTCAGGCGGGCAAGCACAGGCGCTTTGCCATTGGAGGAGATGCCAATAACGATGGGGTTTCGATCAACGATGGCCGGAAATATAAAGTCGCATAAGGGCGGCGTATCCACCACATTCACGGGGATATTTAACGCTTTACAGTCGGCATGGACTTGATGGTTTAACGCCTCATCATCTGTGCCGGCGATGACAATACGCTTGCCGTCGATGTGTTTTTTATCATAGTGCGCTGTGATAAGCGTATGTCTTTCATCGCTTAAAAGCTGATGTATCTCTTGGCTAATCTGTGGGGCTAATATGGTGATACACGCACCTGCACGCGATAGCAGGTCGGCTTTACGCTGGGCGACTTCGCCACCCCCCACGATGAGCACAGGTTGATTGGTTAATTTAAAAAATAGGGGAAAGGTGTTCATAATCGGTAGGCTATTTATTATAAGATATGCCCATTATGGCGTATTCGATGACAACAAGCATGGAAGTATTTGATATTACTTAATGCGTAATTGTCATAAGGCTATGTTAATTAACCGATTTTCAGAATTAATGATACAAAAAGACACCGCCTAATGAGCCATTAAGCGGTGTCTGTGTCTCTAACTGGCCTTAATGCTTACTGGCCATCCAGAGGATTACAGCTGAGTGTGTAGACCACACTCACGGTTTTCTTCAACTTTGGTCGGATCAAAATAATCAAACTCATTAGGCAGGTCATGCTCTGCTAAGTAAGCGTCTAAGTCTTTATCGTTTTTGTAGAACAAAGGCGCGACTTTTAATACGCCGTCTTTTGACTGGCTAAGCACATCAAGACCTTGACGGAATTCGGTTTGGTCTTTGCGGATGGCATTGAACCACACATCAGGCTTTAACTCAGCCAAAGCACGTTTAAATGGCTCAAGTTTTACCTGCTCAGTGAATTCGTCATGTAGTGGGTTATTTACGCTTGGAATACCGTTCATGGTGGCGTCACGATGGGCGCTGGTTTGCTTAGGAATATAAGTCACTACGTTTAGGTTTAGATCTTTAATCAGCTTGTTAGCGAAGTCATAAGTGGCACGTGTGTTGTAGCCTGAGTCTACCCAAAGTACAGTGATATCCGGCTTTTGCTTGGCCACTAAATGTAAGATGGCTGACTCATAAGGACGGAAGTTGGTGGTGATGATTGGGTTTTCGGCTTTGGCAAGCGCCCACTCAACGATTTGCTCAGGGGTTTTGCCTTGAAGCTCTTGGTTGGCTTGGTCGATATTGATTTCGATGGTCATAGGAGTGTCCTTATTTTATAAGAGTGATAAAGTTTTTTTTGAGAGTATGAGCCAAAGCGGGCTCTAAGTTTATACCGTAAAACGCCAATTCTTTAAAAGCGCTAAGCTTGCTTTCTAAACATTGGCAACTGACTGGCCACGCTGCCATCATAAGAGGAGGGCAGCACTGAGAAAGCCGCTTGAATGTCATCGGTCACATTCTCAGCTCGGATAATAAAGCTGTCCACGCCGGCACGCTGCAAATACACAATTTGATCACGGCCAAAGTCACCTGCGATACGGATCTCGCCCTCAAAACCTTGCTGGCGTAAATGACGCGCTTGGCTAAAGCTGCGACCATCACTGAAGCCTGGCTGATATAAGACCACAAGGTCTAAAGCATTTAACAACGGGCGCTCGCTGTCTTTACAAGCTGCCAACAGCTGATCGAGCTGATCGGTTGAGATGCTGGTGTCGGCCCATAAGCCCACACGGCTGCTGTGATTGGCAATCATCGCCAATACTTCGGTTAACAGTCCTTGCGGCGCTAAAATATCAGACAGCGGTAAGATAACATCTAGGCGTTCAGACTTATTTAACAGCTCACTTAGCTGAGTGGTCTTAGCGGCCACGCCATCTGGCAACTCTGAAGTAAAGAGCGCATACCAGGTGTCCTCAGCGGTAATGTCTTTGGCCTGCGCATCTAAAATACGGTGATTACCCATATACAGCCTCCTTAAATGGCGTGATGCCTACACGTTGTACAAATTCAGAAAACGGTTCTGGATTATCGCCTTCAACATGACGCTGCTGAGTATAGACGTCCAACACTTTTTGTAGCGTTGGTGCTACCTCTTCTGTGGCCACTGAGCGGCCTAAGATATTGCCCAGACGGGTATCTGATTTTGAGCTTCCGCCTAAGCTAAACTGATACCAATGCTCGCCTTTTTTATCGACCCCTAAGATGCCAATGTCCGCAACGTGATGGTGGGCACAGGCATTCACACAACCAGACATATTCAGTTGAATATCACCTAGGTCATATAGGTAATCTAGGTCATCAAAGTGCTTTTCGATTTGCTCAGCAATGTTAAAGGTAGTGGCATTAGCAAGCGCACATAAGTCAAAGCCTGGGCACACAATCATATCGGTTAATGTGCCAATATTCGGACGTGCTAAGTCAATTTCAGTCAACGCTTCCCATAATGCATATAAATCCGTTTGCTTCACATCGGCAAAAACTAAGTTTTGTTGATGGGTTCCGCGAATCTCACCAAAGCTATACTCATCAGCTAGGTCAGCAAGGCGATCTAATTGCTCATGGGTCACGTCACCTGCCGGCACATATTTGCCATTGACAAGTCCGGCCTTTAAAGACACCACGACCGCACGGTAACCGGCCACTTTATGCGCAACGGTATTACGAGAGTACCAGTCCGCAAACGCCTTATTCTCTAAGTGCTTGTTAAGCTCAGATTGGCTTGCCAGCGTATCGATATGCTCATAATCAAACTCAGGGAAATAGCTTTTGGCAGTCTCAATATTGGCATCTGTTAACGTCAATTCACCATCTTTGGTGAAAGTCTCCCATTCTTTTTCGACCAGTTTGGTAAACTCTCTGGCGCCCATGTTTTCAACCAGAATCTTAATGCGAGATTTGTACTTTGACTTGCTGTCACGGCGACCATGAAGATTATAAACACGCAAAATGGCATCAAGATAGCTTAGCAGGTGCTTGCGAGGCAAAAACTCACGTATGGTTTTACCAATCACAGGTATCCGGCCTAAGCCGCCACCGACAATAACCTCAAATCCAACTTCGCCTTCTTCGTTTTTGACAACGTGTAGACCAATATCGTGTACTTGAGTTGCCGCACGGTCTTCGGCGGTACCGATAACCGCAATTTTAAATTTACGTGGTAAGAAAGCAAACTCAGGGTGGAAAGTTGACCACTGACGGATAATCTCGCAATAGGGGCGAGGGTCTTCAACCTCATTGGCATTAATACCAGCATAGGGGTCAGTTGTGGTATTACGGATACAGTTACCTGAGGTTTGAATCGCATGCATCTGTACCGAAGCCAATTCGGCTAAGATATCAGGCACTTCTTCTAGTTTTGGCCAGTTTAGCTGCAAGTTGGTACGTGTGGTGAAGTGTCCGTAACCACGGTCATACTTGCGTGTAATCTCAGCCAACTTGCGTACTTGATAACTTGCCATCAGCCCATAAGGAACGGCGATACGCAGCATAGGCGCATGACGCTGTATGTATAGGCCATTTTGTAGGCGTAGTGGCAAATATTGCTCTTCGGGTAACTCCCCGGCTAGGAAGCGACGGGTCTGATCGCGAAACTGCTCAACCCGCTCATCAACCATGGCTTGGTCCGCATGAGTGTACTTATACATAGTTCATATGCCCTTGGATAACAAAAAATCATGCAGCTATACTACCTATGCTTATAGTGTTTTATAAATTCATATCTGACATATCTATATCCAAAGAGAGCATAGATAAGAATAAGTAAATTTGGTTAGTCTAATGCAATCGATTTTTATAAATAGCCTAAGTAGATAATTTAAGCCTAATTATTTGAGCTTAATCATTTAAGCCTACTGTATGCTTTGCTGATATGGGGTGCGATAAGGGCCATTTACCGCCATATTAGTCTTACTTAGACTCTCTGTTAACCTTACTGGATGATGTTATGACTTCACAAAAAATAGTAAAACGCCTTGGCAAAACCAGCATTGTACCGCCGCATGGTAGCGATGAGCTAAAGCCTTTATTACTAGAGGGTGAGGCGCTAAGCCAAGCCTTACACAATGCCAAAAACCTACCCAAGATTACCCTAAGCTCACGTGAGCGTGGCGACTTAATTATGCTGGGTATTGGTGGATTTACCCCATTAGATGGATTTATGAATCAAGCTGACTGGCAGGGGGTTGTGGATGAGATGACCCTAAAAGCCGGCGCCCATAAAGGCCTGTTTTGGCCCATTCCCATCACCTTATCTACCAGCAAAGAGCAAGCGGATAGCCTAGCCCCAGGCGATGAGGTGGCTTTAGTGGCAGAAGATGGCGAGATTATGGGGGTCATCACTGTTGAGGAGACTTACACCATTGATAAGGCGCATGAGTGCCAGCAAGTGTTTACCACCACAGAAGAAGAGCACCCTGGGGTAAAACAGGTGATGGAGCAAGGTGAGGTGAACGTGGCCGGTGCGGTCAAGGTGTTTAGCCAAGGCGAATTCCCAACCTTATATCCTGAGATTTATAAGACGCCTGCTGAGACCCGCAAATTGTTTGAAGAGAAGAACTGGCAGACCATCGCCGCCTTCCAGACCCGCAACCCAATGCACCGCTCGCATGAATACTTGGCCAAAATTGCCATTGAGATCTGTGATGGGGTGATGATTCACTCGTTATTAGGCGCTTTAAAGCCAGGTGATATCCCTGCTGAAGTGCGCCAAGAAGCCATCAAGACCTTGATTGATAATTACTTCAAAAAAGACACCGTCATTCAAGCCGGCTACCCATTAGACATGCGCTACGCCGGTCCTCGTGAGGCATTGTTACATGCGCTGTTCCGTCAGAACTATGGCTGTAGCCATCTGATTGTCGGCCGTGACCACGCTGGTGTGGGCGACTATTATGGTCCTTTTGATGCGCAGGCTATTTTTGATGAGATTGACAAAGATGCTATGTTGACTCAGCCCTTGAAGATTGACTGGACCTTCTGGTGTAATGCTTGTCAGGCCATGGCTTCGACTAAGACCTGCCCGCATGACGCTGAACATCATGTGAAGGTATCAGGTACCAAGCTGCGCAAGGCTTTATCTGAAGATCAAGAAGTGCCTGAGAACTTCAGCCGTCCTGAAGTGCTACAAATCTTACGTAATTATTATGAAAGCATTGCCAAAGAAGACCGTGCTGAGGTTAAGCTGGTCGGCGCTTCTGCTCAATAGTCGATCTGCATTACAAGCTGCTATGTACAGCTAACGGCATCATTTAGTATTGGCTATATTTAAGATAAAAAGTATTTAAGATAAAAAGTCAGCTTCGGCTGGCTTTTTTTGTGCCCAGCAATCGGTAAATATCATAAAAAGTAAACATTAACACTACGTGAATCTAAACCTAGATAGTCAACAAATGTTATACTATTTGAATCTATAAAGACTCTCCTAAAAAATAATTAAAAAAAACCCAACACACAAGCTGCTATAAAAATGGTAAATATCTCTATTAGAGAGTTTGCTTAGGGCTTAACTTTTTGCCAAATTAGGCTTTGGCGATAAGGTATTGGTTAAGGTATTGGTATTGTAGAATTTTTTGATTTAATGGGAGTAGGGTGACAAACCATTATCACCTTGATGCATACGCTTGAGGTGGGTTTGTTTGATGTTGAGGGGCAAGGTGTCAATCAGTGTCAATAACAGTTATGGTCGCATTGGTACAAACTAAGCTAGGCACATGGTCTGCTTATTAAGAGGTATAGTCAGCGTTATGGGTAACAAATTAGCACTTATGACGGGCGGCTTTCTGCTCACAGCAGCAGTTACAGCCATCGCAGCAGAACTCCAGATCGACTCTGAAAAAGCCCCGCTATATATCGGCAAGTCGGTCATGGCATGTGGTACAGTGGCAGAGATTACTCATATGCCCAATAGGCACTACATTAATTTTGACAAAAAAAGTCCCAATCAAAGCCTCACCGCCTTGGTGTGGAACAAAGACTATGTATGGTTTGAGAAGCGCTACGGCCGTATGGACAGTTATGTGGGTAAAAAGATGTGTGTGCTTGGCAATATCACCTCCACCCAAAGCTACTTACAGATTAATGTGACCAATCCGCAATTTTTGCGTCTGCCCAATAGATAATACGCTGGCCAAAGCCGCTTTAAGCTTATGCCTGTATCTTTTGTCCTGATTCAAATACGCCAGCTGCCTGCCGCTTAACATAACGGATGAGGCAATTAGACCAGCTTAGGCTGGTTTTTTTATCACCGGTCGCCGTAAAACCACCCACTTCAGGGGGTGGATATAAGGCGACACACACTGTCGTGATCAGTACTTAAAGTATTGCAAGTTAAAATTAACCTCGCCATACTAACCCTATGAAAACCCTCAAGCTACGCATCAAAGACAAACATGCAAACCAACTAAACAAACTAGCTGGGAGTGTTAACTATGCGTGGAACTATGTTAATGCGTTAAGCTTTGAGCATTTAAGACGCACAGGTAAGTACTTTTCGGCCTATGATTTAAGCCAATACACCAAAGGCAGTGGTGAGTATTTAGGCTTGCACTCGCAAACCTTACAAGCCATCAACGAAACTCACGCCAAATCTCGCAAACAATTTAAAAAAGCCAAACTAAATTGGCGAACCAATCGTCCTGATGCCAAACGCAAAAGCCTAGGCTGGATACCCTTTAAAAAGTCTGCTATCAAGTATCTACATACAAGACAGACAGGCAAAAAGGCACTTAAATCAACCATACAGCTATCGCTCTGTAAAGGTCAAAAGCTTATCATAGACGTATTCGATAGCTACAATTTGTCTTTGTATCAAATCAATACGCTTGAGATAGTGCAAGACAGCCGTAATCGCTGGTATGCCTGTGTTACTGTTAAAGACTTTCCCAAACAAGCAAGTGGCAAAGGCAGCGTTGGTATTGACTTAGGCTTAAAGCAGTCTGCTACCACCTCAACGGGCGATAAACTACAGATTAAGCAGACTCAAAAATGGGCGAATAAATTAGCAGTCGCCCAGCGTGCAAACAATAAAAGCCGGGTAAAGGCAATACACGCCAAAATTAAAAACACAAGATTAGATGCAATACACAAATTCACCACCCAATTAGTTAAGGATAATGCCTTAATTGTGGTTGGTGATGTTAAATCACGCTCATTCACCAATTCGATGACCAACCTAGCTAAATCGACATACGATGCAGGATGGTTTGAACTCAAAAGACAACTGGAATATAAATGCAAGTATGCAGGTTGTCAGCTTGAGATAGTGAATGAGAGTTACACTACCCAAACCTGTTCGCACTGCCTTAAAATAAGTGATAGTAGTCCAAAAGGTAGAGCAGGTCTTGGAATAAGAGGATGGAGGTGTGCTGAGTGTGGCACATGGCATGATAGAGATATCAATGCTGCTAAGAACATCCTTGCGGTCGGGCTTGACCGTCTAGCTGTAGGAATCCCCTCGGTTTAGCGAGGGGAGGAAGTCAATGCGTGTGCCTGCTACAGTTAGCAACCCAATGGCATCACAAGCTGAGCTATAATAAATGACAAGTGATCACCGCTTAGCTTCTAGAGTAGGGCTTTACTATCAACCACTATAATAAGAAGCACCCTTGTATTTTTTATACTTAGAGAGTGACGGCATGTTTTTGGATTTTTTACTCGGCCTACATTTTTTGATATGGCTTACCATCTCGCTGCGGGTATTGGCCCGCCATGATCTGTCCGCTCCGGCTCGTCTGGCTTGGCTGGTGGTGCTGTTTATCTTGCCATACGTAGGCGTGGTGGTGTATTGGATGTTTGGTGAGGTGCATTTAGGTATTAACTTCACCCACCGCTATGATCGCATCACTCAGAATCTGGCCGAAAGCTATCCTCAAGTGCTGGGCGATAAAGACACGATGGCACAGGTGGTAGAGCGTGAATATCAAGCAGCCGGATATGCGGCGAGTGTCACCGGCTTTCACACTACGTTGGGCAACCGTGCGGAGCTTATGGCCGATGCCAAGGCAACGCAGCAGCGTATGATTGCCGACTTCGATGCCGCCACAGATCATATTCACGTGATGTATTATATTTGGCTAGATGATGACATGGGGACCGCCGTGGGTGAGGCATTAATGCGTGCTGCCAAACGCGGGGTGCGCTGCCGTGCCATGGTCGATGGCTTAGGGTCACGCAAGCTGTTACGCTCCTTATTGTGGAAGCGGATGCAAGACGCTGGGGTTGAGGTGAGTGTGGCGCTACCGATCAATAACTTGCTAAAAGTGCTGCTATTTAGTCGTATTGACCTACGCAATCACCGTAAGATTACTGTGATTGATGGCAAGATTGGTTATGTCGGCAGCCGCAACAGTGCTGATCCTGAGTTTCGGATTAAGCCAAAATATGCGCCCTGGGTCGATATCATGCTGCGGGTACAAGGCCCGCTGGTTGCCCAAAATCAGATGCTCTTTGCCAATGACTGGCTGATGGAAAACCCCGATACCGATTTTAACAGCTTCCCTTATGTCACCGAGCCGCATCCTGAGGGCATTGCCGCGCAAGTCTTCGCCGATGGTCCTACTCAGCGTCAAGGCACCACGCCGCAGTTTTTGAGTACGCTGATGAGTCAGGCACGTCACACCCTTATCATCTCCACTCCCTATTTTGTCCCAGATTACACCTTGATTAATATGCTGTGTGCCACCGCTTACCGCGGTGTGGCGGTGAGCATTATCTTTCCAAAAAACAACGACTCCTTTATTGTGGCCGCCACCAGTCACAGCTACTATTGGCAGCTGCTTGAAGCCGGCGTGAAGGTGTATGAGTATAAGCCTGGCTTACTGCATGCCAAGACTCTAACGGTGGATGGTAAGATCAGTCTGATTGGCTCGACCAATTTAGACTTGCGCAGCTTCGACTTAAACTATGAGAACAATGCGTTATTTTATGATGAAGCGCTCACGGCACAGATTGTGGAGCGTCAGTATGCGTATATCGCTGACTCAGATGAGGTGATGCGTCAAGAGGTGCGTGACTGGCCGATTTATTACCGCATCTGGATTAATATTGTCTCCACCATGGGGCCGCTGCTCTAGACAAACACCGTTACCAAGGGTAAACCGGCCTTTACTGAGTGTGTATACAATCTGTGTTAGCTTAATAAGCAGGTGACGACACCTTAAATGACGGATTAAGAAAAGGATGAAGTAATGAAATCAGAATCTGCCGTGAAGCTCATCATTGTAAGCTTAATAACAGCCGTGGTACTGGTGCTTATCGTAATGGCCGGCTACCCATTTTATAAGGTTTGGTCGCAAGAGATGCGCGGTAAGGCAGCATTGGCTGAGGCCACTCAGTCAAAAATGATCCAGATTGAGCAAGCCCGTGCAGAGTTAGAGTCCGCACAGCTCAGAGCGGAGGCTATCAAGATTATCGGCCAAACGGCCAAGGAGTACCCAGAATACCGTGAGCAAGAGTTCATCGGTGCCTTTGGTGAAGCGCTGCGTGAGGGTAAGATTAATCAGATTATTTATGTACCGACTGAGGCCAATTTGCCGATATTAGAGGCGGGCAAGCGTCAGCCTGTGGTCGAGGCGTCTGGCGATTAAGCGTAGGGAGCAGCGCTTACATTACTCATTTAGATACAGCTCGGCCATGCTATCAAGCTGAGTTTTTAGTGCTTTCCACTGCGGCATGACTTGGGTTAGCAGCCGCCAAAATTGCTCACTATGGTTGTACTCAGCAATATGACACAGCTCATGGAGTATCACATAATCAATGCACTCTTTGGGCGCTTTGACCAAATGCGGATTGAGCACCAGATTACCTTGGGTAGAGCAGCTGCCCCATTGTTTTTTCATCGACAGTAGTCGAAAGGCAGGCATGCCCTTAACCCAATCGGTCTTAGGCAGCATGGCCAATAAGCGCTCATAGAACACCGCTTTGGCTTTTTGCTGATACCAGTTATCCAGCAAGCTTTTGACTTTGGCGGCTCTTTCTTGAGTCTCAAGCTGCTCATGGCTTAGGTTGACATTAAGCTTACCTCGATACAGTTTTACCGCTTCTGGCCGCTGATCATCAGCTGTGACTTTGAGCACATATCTTCGCCCCAAATAAAACTGGGTCTCGCCGCTGATATAGCGCTTGGGCAGTACATCGCTTTTTTGCTTGGCAAAATCTTGTACGTGCTGCCATATCCAGCCCGCCTTTTTATTTACTGAGCTTTGTATAAAGGCTTGTGTGGTGTCCATAGGCGCTGTGACCACTACCCGCTGGTCGGGGTGAACCTTGATGCGTAATTTACGACTATTGGCCTTGCGCACTACTTCATAATCAATGAGTTTTTCGCCATAATATAAGCGGTGGCTGTTTTTGGCTGTAGCGCGGTCTGTCATCGCTTGCCCCGTGAGAGACCCAAGCGTGCGATATTAATCACTTCTTGAGCCATACGCTTGGTATTGTCTATACCGATTGCCTTGTACAATAAGCGCATCATTTCAAAGTTAATTGACTTCTCCATTTGGGCAGGATTTAACGAGTTCTCGCTAACCGCAGTATTGACGAGTTTATCAATCTCAAATGCATAATTGATCAAGTCCTGCTCGCTAAGCTGATTGTCGATGAGCAAACTTTTGGGAAATAAATGCTTAAACAGACCAAAGTAAGCTTGAGCATGCTTGTTATGCACACCTGATGGATCAACAAAGGCATTGGGCACATCGGGCATGTTACGGGCTTTGACATCCTGCTCGAAGTCGGCAAACATCATATATTGCTTCACTGGGGCATCGAACATGGCCTTGGCATCTTCAATGGCCTGCTTTAATAATTTAGAAAAATGCTCTTGAGCATAAGGGTCATCGGCCAAGTCTACTTCAATCATTTTGGTCACTCGGCTAGTAATCTTATCGGTCTGGTTACGTGCCTCATCATCGTTCAGCTGTTCAGGCTTGACCTCTTTCCCCATATTACCCACCAGATAAGCACCCTCAGGCTCTTTGACCTCAAGACCGGCGATGTGCTTATTGAGTAGGTTTCGAATGTCGTCTTCATACTCATCAAAGTCGATGGTCTCATTGGCATCTTCACGCACTTGCTTACGCAGCTCGATAAAGGCCTTTAAGTCTTTTTTATACAAATTGCGCTTTTTGTCAAAAAAAGTATCGTCGAAGTAAGACGCCGATTGCAGCGCCACTTTCATGGTATTGGCAAATTCAGTCAAGGCGGCATAAAAGTCATCGCGTTTTTTAAGGTTGGTATCGACGACCATGCCATCACGCTGTTGCATCTTGGGCGATAACGCCTGACGTAGTGCGTGCCCATCTTGCTTATTAGCCACATCAGCGAAGATGGCCCAGACCTTGCTATGCAGCATGGGCAGCTTCTTATACTCACTCTGCATCGAGCTATACAGGCCAGCTAAGTCATCAATATCAAACCCGCCTTGAGTCCGCTCAGCCAAATTCTGATAATCTTCGATGGTGGTATCAAGCTCTTTTAAAATACCTCGATAATCAATAAGATACCCAAATTGCTTATGACTGTGTAAGCGGTTCACTCGGGCGATGGCCTGAATCAGGTTATGGCTTTTAAGCGGCTTGTCGATATACAGTACGGTGTTTTTGGGCTCATCAAAGCCGGTCAATAGCTTATCGACCACGATCATAATATCGGGCCCATCGTCTTGGCTAAAGGCATCGATAATGTCCTTGGTATATTGCACATCATCCATACCATAGTTGGGCGCGACATGCTGCATCCACCAGTTTTGAACGATATCTTTACTCTCTACATCGACCTCAGTATGGCCCTCTCTGGTATCAGGCGGTGACATCGCCACCACTGAGGTGACTTTGCCAATATTGTCTAGTGCCTGCTTATAGCGAATGGCTGAAGCTTTAGAGTCGCAGGCCAGTTGACCTTTTAACCCTTGCTGTTTGAAGTTTTGAAAATGGTCTGAGATGTCATGGGCGATAAGCTCAATACGCCCCTCGACTTGATACACCTGTCCTTTTTTGGCAAATTTACGCTTAAGGTCGGCTTTTTGTTCAGTGGTCAGCTTCTGAGTGATGCGATCAAACCATTTATCAATGGCGACATCATTGGTGTTGAGCTCAGGTATGCGCTCTTCATATAACAAGGGGGTAACGGTCTTATCGGCTACCGCTTGCTGCATGGTATAAGAGTGGATGATTTTACCAAATTTATTTTCGGTCTTATCGTCTTTGAGTAGCGGCGTACCGGTAAAGGCAATAAAGGCGGCATTGGGCAGCGCCTTTTGCATAAGGATATTATTGGCACCATTTTGGCTGCGGTGACCCTCATCGACCAAGACGATAATGTTTTCGCTGGGGTTATAAAATTCGGGGTACTGCGCGGCGGCGCCAAATTTGTTAATAATAGAGAAGATAATACGCTCATTACCTTGCCCCACCTTTTTTGCCAAGTCTCGACCCGATAAGGCCTTGGCCATCGCTTTGTCTTTATCGCTAAGGGCGCCAGCTGAGATAAAGGTGCGCGCAATTTGGTTTTCTAAATCAATGCGGTCAGTGACTACAAACACCCGGCATTTGGCCAGATCCTCAAGCCAAATCAAGGCTTTGGACAAAAACACCATGGTAAATGACTTACCACTGCCTGTGGTATGCCAAATCACGCCGCCCGCGCGACTGCCTTTGTCATCAAGCTGACTGACCCGCTTAATCAGTGCCTTAATACCGAATACCTGCTGATAGCGGGCGACAATCTTGCCGGCACGACTGTCAAATAAGGTATAAAAGCGGGTCATATCCAGTAGCCTATCGGGGCGCAGTAAGCTGATAATCAAGCGGTCTTGGTCAGTCACTGTCAGCTCCCCTGACTGGACAAGCGGTAGGTATTCTTGCTTATCTCTAGGTTTGCGATGAGCGAACAAAGCCGCTAATTGATCTGGGTGTACCGGCTGATTTTTTAATTGTTTAAATTCTGCCTCTTCAAGCTCTTCTTCAATCCATTTAGCCCAGAATTTCTCTGGGGTATTGCAGGTCGCATATAGCCCCTCGTAGCCATTAATCGCCAGTAGCAATTGGCTATAAGCAAACAGATGCGGAATGTACTTTTGGCCTTGGTTACGCAGATGCTGCGATATGGCCTGGCTATTGGTGGATTTGTGCGGATTATTAGAGTCTGGGCGCTTGGCCTCGATGACCACCAGTGGCAGACCGTTCACGAAGCAGACGATATCAGGGATGACATTGCCTGTGGCATCGCTGTTTTGAACCACCATCTCCTCTGTCATATGGTAGCGGTTGTTATGGATATTATCCCAGTCAATAAGCTTAATGGTTGGCGATGCTTTTTTACCATTAACGAATTCAGTAACCCCAACGCCATATAGTAGGGCGTCATAAATGATTTCATTGGCTTTACTAAGCCCTTGATTTAAGGCTGGGGTGAGCTGATGCACAATCTTATCGATGCTGGCATCAGATAAGTGATGCTGTTTGCCTTCAAAGGGAAAGGTTTGACTGGCTAAGAACTCACGCAGCACTGGCAATAGCATCACTTGGTTGCTGCTATGGGTCGCTGAGTGGCTAATGGTATTATTCTTGGGGCTGCGCAGCTTGAAGCACTGTGCTGGCGATAGATAGTGATAACCCAAGTTCATTAACAAGGTGAGGGCAGGTATCTTGGCACTAAATTCTTCTTTGAAGTTTATACTTGGGCTGGTGTGCATAGTAATATCAAATCCCGATTCAATCATCATAAGCCGCCAGCATTTAGCGCTACGCTGGCATGGTATTGCTTTATTCTATTCTAATTTATACGCACAACAAAGCGCATCGCCATGAGCTACGCCAGTATATTCGCTACAATCGGGGCTAAACCGCACCTAAGGCGAGGTGGATAGCTTTAATCCAAAGTTTATTAATATTGTCGTGTTAATTGGTGCGTAAGACGCAAATCGAAAGCCATTAACGATCTAAAACTGAGTCATGATTATAGCCTGGTGGCAAGTGTTTGAAGTAGTCTGATTTACCTGGCTTTGACTTGAATTGAAAGTCTCTAAGTTTTTTTATATTTAATGTTGTTGTTAATATGCATGAGTTTTCTCCACCCTTAACATAAATAATGTTCGAATTAACTGTTTTAGTAGGTTGTAATATGCAAGACCCACCGTATTGTGATGTATTAACCTGAAGAGTGTAGCAGTGAATATCTCTAACGACTGACTCTAAGATATGACCATAATAGTTAGTATCTTTATTCCATACACAGGCTACTAATAAGTCAATTTCCGATTTGAATAATGAGCGATGTGTTATGTCTGAAAGTTCAAAACAATTATAAGTAGTAAAACAGGTACCCCGCCAAGATATCTTATGGTAATAAGATTTAGGTTTTAAATACTTGTTTGCAGGTTGGAGCCGGAAGGTCTGCAGCATCTCTAATTCAGCAGGCGCATAATGATTTTTAATTCGTGCCGTCATCACACACGATTTGTATTTATCTGAAGTTCGAAAAGGTAGTACCTCGATAATAAGGTTGAAAGCTGTATTATCTACTATCCAATGCTCTAAACCAAAAATAAGTCCAATTTGATTTCTTCTTGAGAAAGTAATCATAAAAGGGAGCCAACTGACAGGAATAGCTACCTCTGGGAGTACGACCATGTCTGCGTTCTCACTTATCGCAGAGTTTAAAACTCTATATAATGTTTCCTGTCTTTCAAAGCTAATATTGGGTCCTCGATCTTTACGAATTGCATCTTGAATATTAGCTGCATTTAGCTTTATGTTTGCTATAGCTAAAATTAATTTTTGTTTAGATTCGTTGCCTTCAACCTCTAAATGAGACTTAACTATTTTTGACTCTTCGTTAACAGCACTAGTAAATTCAATAGGTTCGATACTTTGTTGGAATTTATCTTTGTATTCAATCAATACATCCTCTAATAAATCATTTAAGTTTTTACCAGCGCTAAGAAGCTTATTTAGATTAAATAATTGCCATTCATCGAGATGAATAAATCTTGGAGAATATCTAAGTTTATTATTGTCGAGTTCAATATCTTTATTACTTATAAAAGAGGTTTCTATAGTTAGGTCATGGTTACTCTCATTGCCGCTTTTTGAATAGTTAGCTAGTGGCCAAGCGACTAAGTTATGCCTTATTAAGTTTGAACTTCTAAAGCTCCTAGAATGTTTCTTTAGTTCCTCTATCTGCACTTCAAACGAGTTTATTTTTCTCAATATCCTTTCATTAGCAGTATTATCTAACAAGCCCATAGTCATTGCTAAAGAAAGGTTGTTAAATAATTTTAAGTCTTCTTGCAAATATTCAGTAACACCTTTGAGTTTATATTTTCTTTTAGATTTTAAATACGTAATCTTATTGATTTCACTATTAATATAATTATAGAAGAATATTACGAACTTATTACTTCTAGTAATCACTGCATACTGGTATATTTTTTCCCATAAGCGAAAGTATTGGAGAGCATTCTGTCCTTTAAAGAAGTGTTTAACTTGTGATAAAACAGTATCGCTTTCATTTGTTCTACAAAGTCTATGGGCAATTATGTGACTTGAAAGATACTTTGCTAATTCTGTTTCATTTTCTACAAGCCCTACCATATTACGTAATTTATTAGTTGAACCATTATAAATAATATCGTACGCAAATTCTTCTAACTCTTTATTTATATGGTCGCTTGGTAAGAACTTAAAAGCACTGCTTTGTTCATCCAGCTTTTTTTTAAAGACTTCGAGACTTGCTCGACTATGGTTTTTATCAAGGAAATGTAAAATAAGCTTATCTTTTTGAATTTCAAATGATTGGTTGTGTACGTTGATTGTATAATTTGATTTTTTATTTTCATTGATAGTCAATGTAATACCAAGATAATGCTCTATGAATGATTCAATCGGTGAACCATTACTTCTAAAATCAACGTTTTCTGGTTGTTTGAAAACCATGATTATATCGTCTACATATCTACCATAATAATCTGGTCTAATATCACTCTCTATCAAATCATCAAATTCAGACAAATACCAGTTTGCAATAATAGAGGATGAAGATAGACCAATTGGCAACAATAGGTTATCTTCACAGTCAGTATGAGTTTGTTTGAAGCTACTACTTATAGATTTTTGGTATTTAACAAAAATTTGTTCAAGCAAATAATTGAGCCTTAGCGCTAACTGACATTTATCAGTATCTTCTTTATAATGATCCTCAATAATTTGTTTTATTTCTTTAAAGTCTACATCCACATTATAGTAAAACGATTTTATATCTAGAGATAATACAGCGACGTCTTCCCCATTTTTAGAGATATTGTTTGCAACATCAATTGCTTGATCTCTCCATTTGTTGTATTGGTTGATGTAACGTTTAAAAAGTTCAGTGCCGTTGGAGCTGTTCTTATTCATAGCATTTTTTAGTACGAATGGATGCATGCGGTTTCCGTAGCTACACTTGTTCATTTTAGTTTCTAAAACTGAACCAACAAACAGACACCATATAGTTTCAATAATATGGAGTTCTACAGGAGCACTTATAAAATAATTTAGCTTTGAAACAAAATACTTATCTGATTCTCTTACATTACTGATGAATAGGCCTTGGTTCTCTTTATGTTCTCTATGTCTAGAGTCTTCTTCTCGTTCAACGGCTTTAGGTAATAGGTGATAGCTTATTCTATCTAACCATCTGCTGAATTGTTTGCTATCACTGTATACATCGCTATTAATAATTAAAGCTATTTTTTCAAATACATCGTCAAGTCCATTTTTACTTTCTTCTTCACACTCCATTAGCTGGCTTAGCTTTATATTATCTTCTTCGAATTTAGCAATTCTTTGTTTCAGAAATAAATTTAAGTTTTCATGATAAGCTAGACTTTTTAAATACAAGTATGCTTTTTCAACATGCTGAATGCTAATTTTCATCACGCCACCCCAACCCGAACCTTCCCTGTCAACAACACCTGCATCAACGCCTTTTTCTCTTGCTGTAAATCGGCAAGCTGTTGTTCCAGCAAGTCGATTTCTTTATCGGCATTAGTTAATACCGCAGCGATTTTTTGTTGTTCTTTGAGGGTTGAAGGGATTTTGATAAGTTGTCTTTCAACATCTTTCTTACCTAAGCCTAATTGAGCTGTACCATTAGCATGTCTTCTAAGTTGTTTATTAACTGGGAACGAGTTTATTAAATAACTTAGAAATAATGAACATCCACTTCTTGATGTTAGACAATATACGTGGTCAGATAGAATATACTTAAAGTCTTTGTCGACATACCCAACTCTACCAATGATTTGACCACCACCGATATCATCTTTTGGCATTATTAACTGACCCTTCGATAAGAAGTCTTTATTAATTAATGTTTTCTTAGTGGGCTTGAGTTTACCATCTCTTGTTACAGAACCCATATCAAGTATGTAGTTTGTTCCAGTTTGATCGATAAACTTTGATTTGGAGGATGAGGTAGAAAATTCAAATAAATCTCCTAACTTAACTTCCTCCCATTCACCCTCAAACCGCTTACCGTCCTCATCAAGCAAACGCTTTTTACCAGTCAATAGCTGCTGCATTAATGCTTTTTTCTGCTGTTTGCTGTTATCAATCAAACGCTCAGTAGTATCAATCGCTTTATCCCAAGTGGTTAGGATTGTGGCGATTTTTTGTTGTTCGGGTAGGGGCGGAAGAGGAATCTCCATGCTTCCGTACTCTTTAGCATTAATATTAGGTTGAGCTCCTGCTCTTAGCTGGGACTGAACCCATTTATGATAATACTCACTAAAGCAATATTGCTTTAAGTATTCAGCTAAGAGAAGCTTTTGATTCGGTCTATATCGAATTAAATATCCTGCGTAAGCAGATTTTGGGTGAATATTTTCATCAAATAAAAAAGTTTTACCAACAGTATTTCCACTTCTTGCAAATAAAAAGTCATGGTGCTTGAGGCTATAATTTATACCTACACTCTCTTCGATACCAACACAGTCTTCGTTTAGATTTCCAAAGTCATTGATGTCAGTAATTCTTATATACCTTAAAGCGTTTTCTCTATATTTACATGAAGGTGCATTAGCTCCATATGATAGTTTCTCATTAGTAAGTTCAGTTAATGTTTTGATCTTCCATCCATTAGGCATCATAACCAAGCTCCTTAAGATAGTGTTCCATCTCAGTCTCTAAGCTGGCAAGCTCAGCTTTGAGTGCCAAACGCTCTTTGCGAACGGCTTCCAGATCAACCTCTGCCTCAGGCTCAAAGGTATCGACATAACGCGGAATATTTAAGTTAAAGTCGTTCTCTTTAATCTCATCAAAGCTGGCAACATACGCATATTTATCGACAAAGGCGCGGTTGTTATAAGTCTCAATGATTTTTGCTAAATTGTCCTCAGTCAGCTTGTTTTGATTTGAGCCAGATTCAAATTCACGACTGGCATCAATAAACAGTACAGAGTCATCAACTTTACCGCTAACAGGATCCGTTTTGTTCTTCTTAAACACCAATATCGCCGCAGGAATCCCCGTACCAAAGAACAGCTTTTCCGGTAAGCCAATCACCGTATCAAGCAGGTTTTCTTCAATCAGTTGCTGACGGATTTTGCCCTCACTTGAGCCACGGAACAACACCCCATGCGGCACAACCACGCCCATACGACCGGTATCGTTTTTCAGCGTTTCAATCATATGAGTGATAAACGCATAATCGCCCTTGGTCTTAGGCGGCAGACCACGATGGAAGCGGCCATACTCATCATCGGCGGCATCATCATAACCCCATTTAGTCAATGAAAACGGTGGGTTGGCAGTTACGACATCGAATTGTAATAAGCTGCCTTTATCATCAAGCAGTAGCGGATGACGCAAGGTGTCGCCCCATTCGATACGGTGGTTGTCCTCACCATGCAAAAACATATTCATTTTTGCCAATGCCCACGTCGAGCCAATCGCCTCTTGCCCAAACAGCTCATAGTTCTTGCTGCCTGAGTTTTGGCGCGCCATGGCGCCGCATTTGATCAGCAAAGAGCCAGAACCGCATGCTGGGTCGCATATCGCATCACCAGCGACAGGATTTAGAATAGTCGCCAGCAAGCTTGATACCTCAGGCGGCGTATAGAACTCGCCAGCACTGGCGCCAGAGTCAGCAGCGAAGTGCTTAATCAAGAACTCATACGCATTACCAATCACATCAAGGCTACCCACACGTGACGGGCTTAGGTTGAGCATTGGCTTACCGAAGTCCTCTAGCAGGTGACGTAATAGCTCGTTTTTCTTCTTCTCATTGCCCAAGCGGTCGGTGTTAAAGCTGATGTCTTGGAATACGTTTTTTAGCTTATTGCCATTGGCTTCCTCTATCGCGTGTAATGCTTCATCGATACGCTGACCATTGCCTGGCTGATGACGCTGCTCGTATAAGTCCCAGAAGCTGGCACCATCGGGTAGCACAAAGCGCTGATTGCTCATCAGCTCTTTTACCAGCTCTGCATCGCCATACTCAGCCATAAGCGTGTCGTGCTCATCTTTATACACATCGGACAAATACTTCAAAAACAGCATGGTTAAGATAAAGTCTTTGTAAGTATCGGCGCTAATCACACCGCGGAAGGTGTCACACGCATTCCAGACGGCTTTGTTAATCTCAGATTGACTGATGGGGGTGCTCATGGATGAGGTGGCGGAAGTCATATAAGGGTCTTTCCTTAAATAAAATGATTTTTAATTATTATCGGTACGGTTAATTGGTGAGTGCATCAAGGCATGTGCGGCTGTTTATTTGTACATCTGCAAGCCTTCGGTAATCTTGATCATGGAATGAATATATCAACGTGTAATTATTCGCCAGCATGAAATCATTAGGTATAAAATAGTCTATGCAGAGCTCTTGCAGTAATTGTTTAGAAGAGAAGTTATTAATCACTTCGCGTCTCTCATCCTCCGTGAAATGTATGGTGTACATTGCTTGCACATCGGCAAAGTAGGGGGTAAACATGGCGCTTTGAATGCGAGTGAAGCTATTGATATCACTAGGTAAGGATTGAGCATATTGAGTAGTCGTTAATCGAAAAAATGCCGCAGCCAGATCATCATCTGTATATTTGTAATCTTCATCGATTACGCCGATAGCTTTTAACGCCAAATCCACGTCAGACTCTGCCAAAGCAGAATGAGAAAGAACTAAGCTAAGTAAAAATAGAAAGCCTTTTTTCATCATTATACTCACTCTATGCGCATGGTTGTTAGGTTTTGGACGATATGAATATAATAGGTGAGCATCCAAAATTAGTCTATCGCAATAGCACGTTATACGACAATATATGTCGTCAAAGAGCCATCTACATTAAAGGCAATGCATCATGCGCGGCTTTGGACAATCGCCATAATACAGGACGACCTGAGTTTTCAATAAAAACTCAGTAACAAAGCCAACCTGCCAATCACGCCGCACCATCCATTTGCCAGAACGACAGTACACACCGGCTTTGCTTATCATTTACAAGCAGTTAACATACTTATAATCATAGCAAATAACCCAATTTTTCACACACAAAATCAATAACCTTGCTAAAGTCCTACTGCTAGGCAGAGTTATTGATAACAGCCATGGTTGTTTTGGCCAAATATTTATATACTGAGGGCAACTAGGAGTAATTATTATGATCAAATCTATTTCATCAAAGACAATCACACCGACTCTCAAAGCCAGCTTTATGGCCGCTGCCGTAATGTTCGGTAGCCTAGGCGCGTATGCAGCCGATACCCAAGACGATGCGCCCGATGAGCTGTGTGTCGATATCGCTGCTATGGCGGGCAAGGTAATGCAGGCCCGCCAAGAGGGCGCTACCAAAGCACAATTAAATAAAGTTGCGCAAAAGGCCGATGAAACCTCACAAGCCTTGGCAGCCGGTATCATCGATAAGGCATTCACCGTTAAGCGCTATGAGAACAAAGCCGATCAAGAAGCCCAAATTGATAAATTTATCTCGCAGTACTACAACACCTGCTTTAACGCACTAAATAAAGGCTAAGCGCCCAAGCACACCAAGATACAAGTCGTCTAACGCACATAAGCTGTCTAAAAATAGCCACCATAAAGCGCTATTTTGATTTTGCCTAAATCCATAAGCTCTCTGGGATTTAGGCTTTTTTTGTGCTCAAATAATGTGAGATGTTAAGCCAAAGCCTAACGCAGCCAAGAGATGACGACTATCATAAGCCAGCCCATGCTCAGTACCCGAGCTGTGGTGCTATAGCCCTCACGCAGTACTAGCCAGCTAAAGATATAGGGAATAAATAAGATACCCAGTAGCAGGCCAAAGGAGACTTTGCGGTACTCGTGATCAGGGTAAGTACCCTGCGTATCAGTTGCACGAGGAGCAGGCGGGCGAGAGGTGGCTGTCGATGACAGCGCATCGGGCGAATGTAGATCGGGCGAATATAGAGAAGAGGGCGGTACAGGCGGCGGTGCAGGATGCGCAGTGTCAGCTTTGGCACTGCGAGACTTGGCGCTGCGAGATTTGACGCTGCGAGATTTGGCGCTGCGAGACTTGGCCGGGCCGCTTAACTTTTGAGTATAAGATAAGCCGGTGCCGGGCAGCCCAGTGCTGGCAGTGGTGCCACGCTTACCGATATTGATACGGGCACCTCGGCCACCGACAGAGACACTGGAGATGCCTTTTTTGCCGATATTTAGGCGCACACCAGGTGCAATCTTAATGCTTTTTCTAAATCTAAATCCCATGCCACACTCCCAGCTGTATTTAGACCTTAATGTGTTAATTTAAAAAGACGGCTTGAGGCGACGGCCACCGTTGAGCGCTGCCATCTTAGTCTATTTGGACATAGTCCCCTTTTAATACCATATTGCCCTGACATAACAGCCCCAACGCTTGCGGATTGTTGCTATCAATGCTTAGCACATTGTCTTTAAAGCGGAAAAACAGCAGCCCATTGCTGTGATCGGCATCTAATAAGGCAGAGCTGGTGCCGCTATGGATTAAGCTGCTCACTGGGGCGGTATAGATAACACCATGCAGGGCGTCTTGGCCCATCAGCTTGGCTGAGCCGTGGTAAGTACAGCTTGAGGCCGCGTCAGTAGTGCTGGCGCTGAGTGCTGGTGGGGTAGCAGAGTCAGTGGTTATGTCGATTTTGATGTCTTTGGCTGGGGTAAATAGCCCGACTTTTTTGACAGTTACGGTTAGATTGGCAGGATGCGCCCCAGAGTGCAGTAGGCGGTAGCGGCCTGAGATCTGCGGGTGTTCGTCGCTATGTTGCATTTGGGTGGCGTGCGTCTGCCCAGCCAGACCAGACTGAGAGTGAGGCTGCACATAACAGCCCGATAAGGATGTGGCGCAGACAGTGGCTAATAACAAGAATTTTAAACCGTTGATACGGGTCACAATCGAACTCATAGACATACCGCCTTACCTGATATAGCGCTTAATTGCGACAAGCAGCATCCTTGCTACTAAAGAATGACGCCGCATGGCACAGAAGCTTGGCTGCTATATAACGTGATCGCTATATGATTGCTCCTAGCCATCGACATGATGAATTAAGCAAGATATTCACTCAACAATTAGCGTGACAAAAAACTACAATAATTAACAATATAAATAAATTAGATTATGCCATAGAATCAAAAATTATTCCCATTTATTGTGGCTAATTACGATATGGTGAGTCATTTTTTGTATGTATATTCTATTTGTTCACTAAGATAGCCAAAATCATCATTAAACATGATCACAGCGTCTTGTTACCATGGCACCCTAAAATTACTTTTGTATCTAAAAGTATGGTGACTCATGACTACTACTCATGACTACTATGGTTACTCATTACTAAATAGATAGCTCTTAAGTTTTATCCTATAAGTTTGCTAATAAAGGACACAGACCATGGCGATCAGTTTTAAGCTTAGCCAAGCCCCTCTTACCCAAGCTGCCAAGCTTGCCTCTATTACCACAGTGGCGACCCTAGCTTTAGGTCTGGCTGCCTGTGGCAATCAAAAAAACACCGAGACTGAAGGCACTGATAAAGCAGGTGATACCGCCGCTGCCAGCACAGATGCTCAAGACATCGAGCTGCTAAACGTCTCTTATGACGTGGCGCGCGACTTCTATAAAGACTACAACCCCATGTTCATTGAGCACTACAAGTCTGAGCATCCTGGGGTGAATATCAATATCAAGCAGTCGCATGGCGGCTCAAGCAAGCAGGCCTTATCTGTGGCCAATGGTCTACAAGCCGATGTGGCAACCATGAACCAAGGCTCAGACATTGAGCTACTACAGAAAAAAGGCCTTGTGGCAGACACTTGGGAAGACGCTTTCCCAGATCACGCCGTACCTTTTACCAGTACCATTGTATTTTTGGTACGTAAAGACAATCCAAAAAACATCACCACTTGGGAGGACTTAACCAAGCCGGGTGTTGAGATTGTTATGGCCAACCCAAAAGTGACGGGTAACGGCCGTTATGCATTCTTAGGTGCCTATGGCTATGGTCTACATGCCTTTAATAAAGATGAGGACAAAACCAAATCTTTTGTTAAAGATGTGCTAAAAAACGTCAAAGTTTATGAAAATGGCGGCCGTGCGGCAACCACCACCTTTATGCAGCGCAACATCGGTGATGTGCTTATCACTTTTGAAAACGAGTCAAACCTAGCCGCGACTAAGTTTGGTAAAGGCCAAGTACAGATCGTGTATCCTAAATACTCTATTAAGTCAGAAAGCCCTGTGGCTGTAGTCAACACAGTGACTGACAAAAAAGGCACGACTGAAGCGGCCACTGAATACCTAAACTATCTATGGAGCGAGCCGGCGCAGCAGTTAGCCGCAGACTTATACCTACGTCCTAGCGTACAGTCTGTTCTTGATGCCAACAGCGATAAGCTACCTCCGATCGAAACCTTCCGTCCAAACGATGTATTCGGTACTTGGGATGAGATTATGGACACCTATTTCAGTGATGGTGGTGTGTTTGATCAATTGGCAGTGAACGCCCCAAAATAAGCACATCGCTCTAAAAGCCGCTATTTATAAGCCCTTTCAAGCCAGCCATCTATCTAAGATTGCCTAACTTGAAAGGGCTTTTTTGTGCCCAAAAATCACTCGTTTTATATTCCTATTATTCATTAAGATAGATATATTTATCACTAAATATAATAACGAAGCCCTGATAGCATAACCTTATGGTTTTATAACTGTCTGTAAATACACTATTTAATTATAAAGCAGACTCACTTTTTTAAGGACACACGCTTCATGGCAACTTTTAATATTTATCGCCGATCTGCTGCTGTGACGACAGCTGCATTAAGCGCCCAGATTACACCTTCTGCCACAAAAAAATGGGCCAGCGCTGCGCTAATGACGACGCTTGCCTTTGGACTCATTGCCTGTGGCAGCCAAAAACAGACCAATGCCGATGGCAGCGTCAGCACAGTGGACAGTCACAATGTGCAGTTATTAAACGTCTCTTATGACATCTCACGTGACTTTTATAAAGCGTACAACCCGCTATTTGTGGCGCAGTATAAGGCGGCGCATCCTGATAGCAACATCAGTATTAGCCAGTCGCATGGCGGCTCAAGTAAGCAGGCTTTATCAGTGGCCAATGGCCTACAAGCCGATGTGGTCACCATGAACCAAGGCTCAGATGTGGCGCTGCTTGAGAAAAAAGGCTTAGTGGCCAATAACTGGGCAGAAGCCTTTGACAATCATTCGGTGCCCTTTACCAGTACCACGGTGTTTTTGGTACGTAAGGGCAACCCAAAGCAGATTAAGGATTGGAATGACTTAACCCAGCCTGGTCTTGAGCTGATTATCGCCAATCCCAAGGCGTCAGGCAGTGGCCGTTATAGCTTCTTGGGCGCTTATGGCTACGGCTTACATGCCTTTAATAACGATGAGGACAAGACCAAGGCATTTGTTAAATCGCTTTTGGGTAATGTCAAAGTCTATGAAAATGGCGGGCGTGCGGCCACCACCACCTTTGTGCAGCGCAACATCGGTGATGTGCTTATCACCTTCGAAAACGAAGCCAATTTGGCCGCCAATAAGTTTGGCAAAGGTCAGGTGGAGATTGTCTATCCAAGCTACTCAGTACAGTCCGAAAACCCTGTGGCCGTTGTCACCTCAGTCACTGATAAAAAAGGCACCACAGCGCCGGCTGCCGAGTACCTTGAGTATCTGTGGAGCACGCCTGCGCAGCAGTTGGCCGCCGATCTGTATCTACGCCCAAGCGTAGCATCTGTTCTTGAAGCCAATAGCGATAAGCTACCTGCCATGGATACCTTCCGCGCCAATGACGTATTTGGCAGCTGGGATGAGATTATGAGTAAGTTCTTCGCTGAGGGCGGGGTGTTTGATCAGTTGGCCAGTAGCCAAAATAAGCCGCAATAAGCGACTGCACCATCTGCCTCACCTGTAGCACCGACTTAGCGGCCGCAAAACAACGGCGCCTATCGTGCTAATAACAGTCAGCTCAGGGCGGCAGTTAAGGTGAGCGTAGCCGCCCAGTATATTCCTTTTATTCACTACGATAGCCTTATTCATCATTAAACTTAATAACTTTGCCCTGTTAGCATGAGCAGCACCATATAAAAGCATGACCCATTTTCATCAATGCAGTGAGACCTTCATGAACCAGTCAGCCCCATCGACAGCTCCTATCCGCAAGCGCTCTTGGCTTACCCGATTGCGTCAGCGCAACGTGTTACCCGGTTTTGGCTTGTCTATGGGTATCACCGTATTGAGCTTATCGTTATTGGTTATTCTACCCTTTGCGATGATGGCTTATACCACCACCCAAATGGGGCTAAGTGGTTTTATTGAGGCCATCAGTCAGCCTCAGGTGAAGGCTGCGATTATTTTGTCACTGAAGATGTCGTTTTATGCCATGTTGACCAATATGGTGTTCGGTACCTTGGTGGCGTGGGTATTGGTGCGTTATGACTTCATAGGTAAGTCGCTGATTAATGCCTTGGTGGATCTGCCTTTTGCTTTGCCCACGGCAGTGACTGGTATTTCACTGGCCACCTTGTATGCGCCCAATGGCTTAATCGGTCAGTTCTTTGACAAGGTGGGTATTCAAGTTGCCTTTACTCCCATTGGTATTTGGCTGGCCTTGGTGGTGGTAAGCTTTCCATTTATCGTACGTGCTGTACAGCCGGTATTAGAGGAGCTGTCAGTTGAGTATGAGGAAGCGGCTGCGGTACTTGGGGCCAATCGCTTGACCACCTTTCGTACGGTGATACTGCCAGAGCTGTTTCCTGCCTTATTGATGGGTGCAGGCATGATGTTTGCACGCGCCACCGGAGAGTATGGCTCGGTTATCTTTATTGCTGGTAATATCCCGATGCAGTCTGAGATTTTACCGCTGATTATTATCAGTAAGCTTGAGCAATTCGATATCCAAGGGGCATCCGCGGTGGCGTTATTTATGCTCATGATCTCCTTTGTCATCTTATTGGCCATCAACCTACTACAGTGGCGTTTGTCTCGCCGTGTCGGGGCTAAATAAGCCACTCTAGGCCAATTTATAGGCCAGGTTAGGCCAAGTTATGGGTTACGTTGTGAGTCAAGTTCAGCCTGCTTTATACAGTACATTCGGATAATTAGGACAGCATATGCAAATCTCAAATGGGTATAACTATCAAGACAATGCCGCCACCCGCGATGCCCCTTGGGTGCGGGCGCTATTTATCGGTATCGCCTCGATATTTATGATTGTGATGCTGGTTATCCCGTTGTTGGCCGTGTTTTATGAGGCGTTTAAAGGCGGCTGGGACTTGTATGTGGCTGCGCTTGTAGAGCCTGAAGCGGTCTCTGCCATTAAGCTGACCTTACTGACTGCGGCCATCGTGCTGCCGGTGAATATCGTGATGGGTGTGGCCATTGCTTGGCTGGTGACCCGTTATAAGTTTAAGGGTAAGCAGCTGGTCACCACTTTATTAGACTTACCGTTTTCGGTATCGCCGGTTGTGGCGGGTCTGATGTTCGTGATGCTGTTTGGTCTGAACTCGACCATGGGCGGCTGGCTTGAGTCGATGGGCATTCAGGTGATCTTTGCGGTACCTGGCATTGTGTTGGCGACCTTGTTTGTGACCTTTCCCTTTATTGCCCGTGAGCTGATTCCTTTGATGCAGTCACAGGGCGACAGTGAAGAGCAGGCGGCATTAACCTTAGGTGCGTCAGGCTGGCAGGTGTTCTGGCACATTACCTTACCCAATATTAAATGGGCGCTGCTGTACGGCATTATCTTAACCAATGCTCGCGCGATGGGTGAGTTTGGTGCGGTGAGCGTAGTATCAGGCCACATCCGCGGTGAGACCAATACCATGCCGTTGTTGGTTGAGATTGCTTATAACGAATATAACTTTACGGCAGCGTTTGCCTTATCGAGCCTACTTGCAGCCTTGGCACTGCTGACGCTTATTGTGCAGCAGATTATGTCAAAATTGCAGACACGCAAATACGCCAAAGGCAATGACCGAGAAGCGATTACCGCGCCCGCTTTGGTGATTCCGGCCACTGAACCGGCCAAAGCGACTGATGCCAAAAACTAAGCCAGCGTAGTTATCATTTAGGCCACAAGTTAAGTCATAAGCCAAGCCATAATAGACCGTTCACTATTACGCTAAGGCTTGCCGCACCGCTATATACACATTAAAAAAATGAGGGTAAAGATGAGCATTGATATTCAAAACGTCCATAAAAGCTTTGGCAATTTTGTTGCCCTAGAAAACATCTCGCTAAGCGTACCAACCGGTAAGCTGACCACATTATTGGGCCCCTCAGGCTGCGGTAAGACCACCTTATTACGTATTATTGCCGGTCTTGAATACTCAGACAGTGGCCGTATCTTATTTGACGGGGTGGATGTGACGGATACGCCAGTACAAAAGCGTCATATTGGCTTTATGTTTCAGCACTATGCGCTGTTTCGTCATAAGACCATTGCGGAGAATATTGCCTTTGGCCTCAAGCTATTACCCAAAGATCAGCGCCCAAGCAGCAGCGATATTAAAAAGCGGGTAGAGCACTTGCTTGAGCTGGTACAGTTGCCGACTTTGGCCAATGCGTATCCGCACCAGTTATCCGGCGGTCAGCGTCAGCGTATTGCCTTGGCACGTGCCTTAGCCGTTGAGCCTAAGCTGTTATTGTTAGATGAGCCATTTGGGGCGTTAGATGCCAAAGTGCGTAAGGAGCTGCGCACTTGGCTTAAGACCATTCATCATGAGCTGGGCGTGACCAGTATCATGGTGACCCACGATCAAGAAGAGGCGCGTGATGTGTCGGATGAGATTGTGGTAATGAATCATGGCTCGGTAGAGCAGATTGGCACCCCAGAGGCACTTATCGCCAAGCCTGCCAACGCGTTTGTGGCTGACTTTCTAGATTTGGTCTAAACGGCTTATGAGAGCGAATAGCGTGAATAGAGCGAGTACTGGTATCCGGTATCGGTGAATCTATAGCATGACTTTGTACCATGATTCTGTCCCATGACAATAAAAAAAGACCCAGCGCTATTGCTGGGTCTTTTTTATGGGGTATGTGTAGCAGCGTAGCGCCGCCGCTTATGAGGTTACCGCATCGCTATATTAACGCAGCAACATCACAGGCGCTGTGGTCTTCGTCAAAAGCTTGGTGGTGGTGCTACCGACGAAGAAGCGCCGCCATTTGGCATGGCCATAGGCACCGATAACGAACATGCTGATGTTGTGCTGGTTACGAAAGGCTGTGAGGGCTGAGACCACATTACCCTCACCATATTTTTCACTGCTGATTAAATGGGCTGTGACCTCGAAGCCGGCATCGCTAAGCTGTTTTTGTGCTTTATACAACGCGCTTTCGTGCACGCTGTTCTTATTATCGACCATGACAATGTGGCCGGTAAGATTTTTGGCAATTTTATTGTCGCATACTTTTTGTACGGCTTTTTTTGCCGTTTCGCTGCCATCGAAAGCTATCATATAAGAGTCGGGGGTAATAAAGCCATCTGAGCAGATCAATATCGGGCAGTCCACGGCGCGTACCACACTCTCAATCTGGCTGCCTATGGTCATGTGATCGCCTTGATGATCGCGCCCACGGCGTCCTAAGATGATCATTTTGCTGTCATCAATGAAGTGTTGAATGGCGGCAAGCAGCTTACTACGGCGCAGATAGCGGTAGACATTGGCTTGGGGGAGATTGATTAAGATATGGGCTTTGGCATCTTGTAGTAGCGCCTCACCGTGCTGGTTGGCCACGCGCGCGCTTTGTTCATCAAGGAGGGTAAGCTGTTGTAGCAAGGTATTGCGGCTATCCATGCCAATAGAGCCGCTTAAATCATGACGATAGCTTTTGGGAACATCAATCACATGCAGCAGGCTAATAGGCAGCTTAAGCTCTTGGGCATACCAGGCGGCGTAGTCACAGACCGACTCTGTCACGCTCGAGCCATCGATACAGGCCAATATGGCAGGCTTATGAGGGGCTGGTGTAGAGCTTGTATCAGGCTCGGGTGTGATGGCCGTATCCACCGCCAAATCCAAGGCAGAGTCTGTCGCAAAGCGTGTCATGGCAAAATCCTTTTTTTTATAACGGGTCTATAAACACTATAGTTTGACGTTTTTTAATTATCAATGACTAATCCGTTGTGAGCCGTAATTAACCGATGTTTATATCTGACGCTTATAACCGATGTTTATATCTGAGGCATGCGATAAATGATGTCTTGGCACCACTGCGGCAAGTCAGGGTTAATGGCATACCACATCCAAGTGCCACGGCGCTCGCACGTCACAAGCCCCGCTTTTTTTAGGTGACTTAGATGACGAGAGATGGTCGGCTGCGGCTGCTGTAAGTGTTCAGTTAAGTGACACACACACAGCATGTCTTGCTCACGCAGCTGTAACATGAGCTTTAGGCGTGTGGGATCTGATAATGCTTTAAAAAATGTAACCGATGACACCATAGTCGACCCTCTGTTTTATGCAGACTTTAAGCAGTTTTATCACATCAGGGGTTATATCCGCATAACCGAATATAGTATACTCGGTTTTATACTATAAAGATAATCTATTAAAGCAAGCCATCTGTGGTCATTGTTGGCGTATTTTAGCGCTAGATTTTATAGCTTTTATGCCCTGCTGTTATGCCATCAATCGCTTTATCAATAGTACGAACTTTCTTAGTACGGATTCCCTGATTGATAAATAGTAGCACAGGCTTATGCGATATTTTTGAATATATATAGTTTAAATATAGTTATTTAATTCACTACACAATAGAGAGTGGTTATGGTACTTGCGGCGCTTATTTTTGTGGTTACATTGGTGCTGGTTATCTGGCAGCCCAAAGGGCTTGGTATCGGGGTAAGCGCCAGCCTAGGCGCACTGGCGGCGTTATTAATGGGGGTAATCTCCTTAGCGGATATCCCTGTGGTCTGGGACATCGTGTGGAATGCTACCTTTGCGTTTATTGCCATTATTATTATCAGTCTGCTTCTGGATCAGGCCGGGTTTTTTGAATGGATAGCGCTGCATGTGGCACGACTGGGCGGGGGTAATGCCAAGCGGTTATTTGTGCTTATTGTGCTACTTGGGGCTGTGGTATCGGCGTTGTTTGCTAATGATGGCGCAGCGCTAATTTTGACCCCTATTGTGATAGCTATGCTGCTTAAAATGCGGGTGTCTGCCGCCACTACCTTGGCTTTTATCATGGCAGCAGGTTTTATTGCGGATACGGCAAGCTTGCCGCTGGTGGTATCCAACCTGGTTAATATTGTATCGGCAGATTTTTTTAACTTAAGCTTTGATCGTTATGCTCAGGTGATGCTGCCGGTGAATATGGTGTCGGTACTAAGCTCACTTGCGGTACTGTACTTTTTTTATCAAAAAGACATTCCCGCCACATATGAGGTGGCTAATTTACCAAGTCCGCATAGTGTCATTAAGGATAAGGCGACCTTTGTTACTGGCTGGGCGGTATTGGCTGCCTTATTGGTGGGGTTCTTTGTACTAGAGCCTAGAGGCGTGCCCATTAGCCTAATCGCAGCCATAGGGGCGTTGGTGTTAATCTTGACGGCATTGGCCAATAAAAAACTGTCAGTATCTAGTGTATTAAAAGGGGCACCTTGGCAAGTGGTGGTGTTCTCACTGGGCATGTATCTGGTGGTTTATGGCCTAAAAAACGAAGGGTTAACCGGTTATCTTACCCAAGCTCTAAATGCTCTGGGCGGGCAGGGGCTGTGGGCAGCCACAATTGGCACCGGCTTTATGTCGGCGGGTCTGTCCTCGATTATGAATAACATGCCCACTGTATTGATGCAGTCGCTGGCCATTGCTGATGTAAATACATCGACCTTTAGTGAGCCTGAGCAGATACATCAAGCGATGGTCTATGCCAATGTGATTGGCTCAGACTTAGGGCCAAAGATTACGCCCATCGGCTCACTGGCAACCTTGTTGTGGCTACATGTGCTGGCAAGTAAGGAGGTGGTCATTACTTGGGGTTATTACTTTAAGGTGGGCGTTATCCTAACGGTGCCGGTACTGCTGGCAACTTTAATGGCACTGGCGCTTTGGCTACCTATGGTCAGTTAGTAGTTGGCTAGTAGTTGGCTAGTAGCAAGTAAGTAGAGAATAGGGCGCAGCTAGTAAATAATAGAATAGAGCGCACTAAACAAGCGCTGTAATATGGCCTTAGCCAAACGGCCTAATAAAATAGCCTAAGCAAAAAACACCTATTTATACTCACTGTTAACACTATTTACTCATAGCCATTCACCCATTGCCTATTCAACAACACACAATCAATACGCAAGCCCTACTTTACCAACACTCATTACCAATGGACTAAGAGAGCGATATGACGCCCCTAAAAATATTATATATATGCACCCACAACCGCTGCCGTAGTGCCTTATCAGAGGCCATTACCAATCAATATCAGCCTCAACAAGACGCACAGAGCAAGAAAGACCAGAAGTTATTAGTGGCTAAGAGTGCAGGAAGTGCGCCGGTGGGGCAGGTACATCCTTTAACTTTAGAGTATCTAACGCAGGCAGGCTATAGCGTAGAGGGGCTAACCAGCAATGGTTGGGATGATAAGGAGTATATGCAAGGCTTTGAGCCGGATGTGTTAATCACTGTGTGTGACAATGCGGCAGGCGAGCAGTGTCCGCTGTGGCTAGGTAATATCCCTAATCTGGTCAAGCTACATTGGGGGTTGTCTGATCCTTCAAAAGATACGCAAGATGCAACAAAAACTGCTCAAAACTTCGCTAAGACCATTGCTATCATTGAGCAAAGAGTCGCCAAGTTACATCAGATTGCCAGCGCTGAGCTGTCAGCTGAGGCGCGCAAACAGGCGCTGCTTGATTTGGTACATCACGTTTAATCACCACGGCTGACTGATCAAAGAATGAAAGAATGTGAGCCACTCTGGATTAGAGCGGATGACCCACAGACATGGCTTTATATTAAAAAATAGCCTAAGCAAAAAAAGTAAAACCCCCCCAATCCAGCGCCATTAACAAAACAACCATCACACAGGACACCACTTATGAGCAAAATCCGAGAATTTGACGATTTACCAAACATTGACCCTGAACAGTTTCATATACCGCACACCAATGACTTCAAGCTAGAGCTGTCGAGTCATAAGCCAAAGTTTGTATTGTTATATGGCTCATTACGAGAGGTGTCTTATAGCCGTCTGGTGGTAGAGGAGTGTGCTCGTATTCTGCAAGCGATGGGGGCAGAGGTTAAGATATTTGACCCAACTGGCCTGCCTTTGCCTGATAGCGAGGAGGTCACTCATCCGAAAGTTAGCGAGCTGCGTGAGTTGGTACAGTGGAGTGAGGGGATGGTGTGGTGCTCACCTGAGCGTCACGGTGCGATGACTGGCATAATGAAAGCGCAAATCGATTGGATTCCGTTGTCGCTGGGCGCAGTTCGGCCAACACAGGGTAAGACCCTTGCTGTGATGCAGGTCAATGGTGGCTCTCAATCATTCAATACGGTCAACCAGTTACGTATCTTAGGGCGCTGGATGCGGATGATTACCATACCCAACCAATCTTCGCTGCCCAAAGCCTTTTTGGAATTTGAAGACGTTGAAAACACCGATGGTAGTATTAGCAAGCGTATAAAGCCATCTGGATATTACTTACGCATTGTGGATGTGATGGAAGAGTTGGTACGATTTACGTTATTGACACGCGATCATGCACCTTATTTGGTGGATCGATATTCAGAGCGAGTAGAGAGTGCAGAAGCGCTGATGCAGCGTGTCAATCAAAACAATCTTTGAGTATTAAAAGATGACAATATGAATTAGGATAATTTACAAAGGAAGTAATTTATGCTGGATTTAGATATTAACTTCGGGTTGATGGGCTACCATTTATTAAAGCTGTTTATTGCTTTTTTATTGTCATTGCCTATTGCTTTGAATCGCGAGATGAAGGACAGTGGCGCAGGGCTTAGGACGTTTCCGCTAGTCAGTATTGCCTCATGTGCCTTTATGCTAGTAGGCATGGACATTTATAAAGGCGATGCCGAGGCGCGTATTATGTATGCGATTATCACGGGCATGGGGTTTATCGGTGGTGGTGCAATATTTAAGACAGAAGATGGGGCGAGGGGCACGGCAACCGCGGCAAGTTTATGGAACACGGCCGCTATTGGCATCTCTGTGGCCACGGGCCGATACGAAATTGCCATCATTTTATCTGTTGTGGGCTTCGTTATCTTGCAGTTCTCCGAACCCTTTAAAGTAAAGGACAACAGGCTACCTTAAATGTTAAAACTGATCAGTGTGATGATAATGAGCAGCGCTATGATGGCAGGCTGTAGTTCAGCCCCATTTAGCCAACAATACTCAGGCCGAGCTGCAAACGCTATGAGTGCTGCCTCCCTGGACCAAGAAGAGACCATTTTAGGTATGGCCTATCCAGTATATGACGGGGCACGCCAGCCTGGTATAGTGCTCATCGGTAGCCAATACAGCTATCTGATATCCAGTGGCACTCAGGCACTTGATCAAGTGACTCAACTGAATGGGGGGAATAGGTTGAACGGGTTAAATAGGCTGAATGGACAGCAATTAGACATCCATGAGCCGATAATTATCAATAAATACCCCGATAACAGCGTTCAAATCCAGCTTGCCTTTGAGATCCAGAGCGCCCATAGCACCAAAAACAGCCTACCTGCACCGCTTAACAGCAGCTGTAAACTCACTGATGCGGCACACTATAGCTGCAACTTATCCTTACAAGGCGGTATGTATGCAGCACTAGATAATCACAGCTCAATGGGGTTTAAACTCGGTGAGGGGGTAAAAGCGCTGATACATCCTACGGGTAGTAAACGTTTTAAGACACAAGCTGAGCTTGGGGTGGTTCCACTAAAAGTCTTATTAGAGACTCTAGCGCTGCCGCTGGAGATTATCTCTATTTTTAAATAAGGTCTTAAAAAAGATAGCGTCATAAAAAAAGGGAGAGCCGCTTGGCTCTCCTTTTTTTAGTGCATCATTAAACACTCAAATAAACACTTAAATAAGCACTGAAAATCGCTTAGTTGAGTAATCCATACGCCATTAAGGCATTGGCCACACGGATGTAGCCGGCAATATTCGCCCCTGACATGTAGTCAATACAGTCATCAGAGTTATAGCCATACTCTTCAGACGCCCGAGCGGCATCATCATGGATATTTTTCATGATGATTTGAAGCTGCTGATCCACATCTTCAAACGTACGATACTGACGTACGGAGTTTTGTGACATCTCAAGACCAGATACTGCCACACCGCCAGCATTGGCCGCTTTGCCTGGCGCATAACGCATTTTTTTGTCACGAACGACGTCAATGGCTTCGGCATCAAGAGGCATATTAGCCCCTTCAACCACATAACGAACACCATGCTCGTACATGGCTTCGGCATCAGCCGCGGTCACTTCATTTTGAGTGGCGCAAGGGATAGCGATATCGCCATCGAACTTCCAAGGCTTCTCACCAGGTAGCCATACGCCGCTGCCTGAGAATCTTCTATGGTACTCAAATAAAGGCTGACGATTGGCTTTTTGTTGTTTTACCCAATCGAGTTTTTCTTGATCAAAACCAAATTCGTCGTACAACGTGCCTTTTGAGTCTGATAAAGTAATGACTTTGGCACCCAAAGCAATGGCTTTTTCGGCGGCATGGACGGCCACATTACCAGCACCTGAAACCAGTACCGTTTTGCCTTCCATGCTGTCGTTGTGAGCGCTTAGCATGTTTTGTAGGAAGTAAACGGCCCCATAGCCAGTAGCTTCTGAGCGACATAAGCTGCCCCCAAAGCCGACGCCTTTACCGGTCAATACCCCAGTGTATTCATTGGTAAGGTTCTTGTACATCGCAAACATATAGCTGACTTCTCTGCCACCAACCCCGATATCACCGGCCGGTACGTCCATGTCTTTACCAATATAGCGATACAGCTCACGCATAAAGGCATAACAAAAACGGCGGATTTCGCTGTCTGATTTACCATGTGGGTCAAAGTCTGAGCCACCCTTTGCACCGCCCATAGGCAGACCGGTTAGGGCGTTTTTGAAGATTTGTTCAAAGCCTAAGAATTTTAAGATAGACTCGTTAACGGTGGGATGGAAGCGGATACCGCCTTTGTAGGGACCTAGAGCATTACTAAACTGGACACGCCAGCCGCGGTTGATTTGAATGTTACCTTCATCATCTTCCCAGTTAACACGGAAGCTAATAATACGATCAGGCTCAGTCAGACGCTCAAAAATTTTATATTTCGCGAAGTTCGGATCACGATCATATACAACGTCAATAGTGCTCGCTACCTCTTTTACTGCTTGAATAAACTCCGGTTGGTGTGGGTAGCGTTCTTCAATACGTTTAATGACGTCTTGCATGCTCATAGGGCCCTGTCCTTATCAGATTAAATTAACATTACAGTATTGTTACATTAAAAAATTACTCTAATTTCAGTGTAAATTCAACATTTTTTTATATCTTTTTAACCACTCATTACTAAATTCTATAAGTGCCTTAGGAATAAGTTATTAAAAGTATGATTTTAAAGTAAATTTATGATCTAAACAGACAAGGTTTTTCATCATTTTATCGACAACTCGTTATGGGCAATCACTTAGTATAAGCCGCGGCCATCTTCAGGTTTTAATCTTAAAAATGACAGCCCAGAGATGATGGTGATAATACCCAGCACATAGTAGGTGGCATGAAAGGCACTGACAATCTCAAAGTTAAGCCTATCGCTAAAGACGCTCAATATGGTGGCGCCAAAAGCAATACCAAAACTAATGGCCAACTGCTGATTAACAGCCATCAAGCTATTACCACTACTGGTTTGACTGCCTTCTAGATCACCGATAGTAATGGTGTTCATGGCGCTAAACTGCATGGAGTTACATGCCCCCATAATCACCAAAAGCGGTGCAATATAGTACCAAGGTATCGAGGCATTTAGCTGCGCCAATAAAATAATCAAAATACCAAGGATGGTGGTATTGGTGACTAATACTTTGCGGTAGCTAAAGCGCTGAATGATTTTACTTACCCAAGGCTTGATGCCCATGGCGCCGACAGCAATAGGAGTTAACAACCAGCCTGCCTGCGATGGCGTATATTTAAATGCCACCTGTAACAATAGTGGTAATAAATAGGGCACAGCACTGATACCAAGTCGGGTAAATAAGTTGCCGGTGATACCAATTCTAAAGGTTCGAACATCAAATAACGACAGTGGAAAAATAGGGTTGCCTGCCTTTCGGGCATGGCGCACGTACATGAGTAATAAGCCAAGTGCTGCCGCGATAAGAACAAAGCCTGGGATGGCCTCTCCTGGCTTGGATAACAGCTCAACTGCCAGCGTCAATAATCCAGCGGCGAGCGCAAATAGACCAAAACCAAACCAGTCCAACTTGCCAGCGGCTTCTTTGATATCAGGTACCAATTTAAAACCAAGGATAAAGCCCAGTATCCCCATCGGAATATTAATCAAAAAAATCCAGTGCCAGCTGGCATATTGCACCAGATAACCGCCAACCAGCGGGCCGACAAGGGGCGCTATCAAAGCTGGGATAACGGCAAAGTTCATCACCGTCAGTAGCTGGTTGCGCGGATAGGACTTGACCAATATCAAGCGGGCCACGGGTGTCATCATTGCTCCGCCCACACCTTGTAGTATGCGAGAGGCGACCAAGATATCCAGATTAGGGGACATGGCACAGAAAATTGAGCCAA
The DNA here is from genome assembly GCF_003209315.1 of Psychrobacter sp. YP14. Taxonomy (NCBI): domain Bacteria; kingdom Pseudomonadati; phylum Pseudomonadota; class Gammaproteobacteria; order Moraxellales; family Moraxellaceae; genus Psychrobacter; species Psychrobacter sp. YP14. The sequence continues at coordinate 1,346,893 of NZ_CP029789.1, forward strand.
TGCTAAACAGTACAATCGCAGTTAAGAATACTTTGCGAGTCCCATACTTGTCGGCCATAAACCCGCTTATTGGGATAAAGATGGCTAAAGTTAATGCATAGCTGATCACAGCCCACTGCATCTTGAGCGGCGACTCACCTAACGCCAGCGCCATTTCAGGCAGGGCCGTGTTTAAGATAGTCGCATCCAAAATCTGCATAAACAAAGCGACAGCAAGAACATAAGGCAAAAACTTGGCTTGAACCGCAGATAAAGTGAATTTGGGCTGTAAATCTGATGCCAATGAAGTGGCGGTGGTGTTAGTGATTTCTTGATTATTAGAATTATTGGGCATAAGACGACCTAAAAAATTAGGTTTAACTAAGAAAATAAAGTTGTCTATAGTACCACGGCCGCCGCACGAACTATTTAGTGTTAATGTTAGTAATGGGCTGTCAATTAATCTGTAACTGAACTTAACCAAAAAATTGTTTATGATAGGCTAAATCAAAATATATAAAGCCAATAAAACCTCAATAACACGTTAATAAAAAAGGACTTATCATGAGCTCAAACAACACCTTAAACAACACCTTAAATAACACCTTAAATAACACCTTAAATGATACCAATACAGATTATGTACCCCCTAAAGTGTGGCAGCCAGTAGAGGGCAATGGCGGCAAGTTTGCCAATACCAACAAGCCCACAGCAGGCGCCCGTCATCAGCAAACTCTACCCAAAGGCGACAATCCCCTACAGCTGTATTCGCTGAACACGCCCAATGGCATTAAGGTAAATATATTGTTAGAGGAGCTCGCTGAGCTTGGCATAGAGTCGGCTAAGTATGATGCCTATAAAATTGACATTATGGAGAATGATCAATTCGGCTCAGACTTCGTGGAGATTAATCCAAACTCTAAAATTCCTGCGCTTATCGATTACTCTGATGCCAACAATCCTGTCAAATTGTTTGAATCGGGCGCCATCTTGATGTATTTGGCAGAAAAATTTAATAAATTTAAGCCACAAAACACACAAACCCAAAAATACGCCACCTATCTAAGCTGGGTGATGTGGCAAATGGGCAGCGCGCCTTATTTGGGCGGTGGTTTTGGTCATTTCTTTAGCTATGCGCCATATCCGATGCAGTATCCCATTGACAGATTTACGATGGAGACCAAACGACAATTAGATTTGCTAGATAAGCACTTAGCCCACCATGAATATATGATTGGCGATGGCGAGGACAACTATAGCGTGGCTGATATGCTCATCTGGCCTTGGTATGGCCGCTTGGCGTTGGATGAGTCGTATGAGCGCGCTGGAGAATTTTTGCAAGTGGACAGCTACACCCATCTACGGCGCTGGGCGAAGCAAATCTCTACACGTCCTGCGGTACAGCGTGCGGTCAACCTTGAGCTAAAGCCGATTAAATAACCGTCTTTAAAGTAACTATCTTTAAAATAGTAAGCTTTAAAATATCTCGCTTTAAGACAGTAAATTTTAAGATAGCAAATAGCGTCGGACAAAGGGCAGGGTATGCGATACTGAGTGAGCTAGGTGGATGTTTTTAAATATAATTTTAAATTAGTCCACCTATTTAAATTAGTTGTGTTATACTCTGCGCTTGCTGATTGATAACATCGCCCGCAATTGTCGTCTGGAGAAGACACCTTTTAAAATTGTTGCCGATGATTTTGCTGTTAGCCTAACAAAAGATAATTATGTCTCTTGCTGCTAACGACCTCACGGTAACAACCACCAAAATACGTTGCTAACTTGTACATAGGATGTACAGCTTAACTAACGCTTATCTGTGTTGTGCCTTATAACTTTAACTGTTTCACTACTTGCCCTCAGCATTGGCAGGATACTCAGTGGCAGTATTTAAATGGACACACATTTATGTCAAACTTAGACACTCTTTTAGACAATGCCGCAAACGAAGTAGACGGTATCACCACCACTCAAGATTTAAACGATAAGACCCATCCTAACAGCGAAGTAGACACTGAAGATAAAGTGACCTTTGTTGACCTAGAATTGGCGCCAGAGCTACTTGAAGCATTAACTTCAAGCGGTTACAAGCACCCAACACCTATTCAAGCCCTATCTATCCCGCCAGCACTGGCCGGCCGTGATTTATTGCTATCTGCCCAAACCGGTAGTGGTAAGACAGCCGCTTTCGTACTACCTATGCTGGATAAAATCATTCGTGATAAAGCCACCAATAAAGTGGTACATACCGTAATTTTGACCCCAACACGTGAGCTTGCTAACCAGGTGAGTGATAGCGTACGTCAATACAGCTCAAAAACCCGCAATATCTTCAGTGTGCCTCTTGTGGGCGGCGCCCCTTACGGTGGTCAGATTCGTGCGCTAAATAAAGGCGTTCAAGTGATTATCGCCACACCAGGACGCTTTATCGATCACATGAATTCAGGCCGTATCGATTTATCTGAATTAGATATTCTAATTCTTGATGAAGCCGATCGCATGCTTGACATGGGTTTTGCTGAAGACATCGAAAAAGTCATGAAAGCGGCACCAAAAAATCGTCAAACCATTATGTGTTCAGCCACTTGGGATGGCCCGGTAGGCAAAATTGCCGCCAGCTTCACCAACAACCCTGAACGTATCGATATCAAAGCTGAGACCAAGCACATTGATGAGTCGGTATATTACGCTGATGATTTTAATCATAAAAACCGTATCTTAGATAACCTATTAACTCAAAAAGATGTGAACCAAGCGATCATCTTTGCTGCCACCAAGCGCAGCTGTGAGACATTGGCTAAGAGCTTAAAAGAGCAAGGCCATAAAGCCAGCTTCCTACATGGCGACTTACCACAGGCCAAACGTAGCCGCATCATTAATGATGTAAAAGCAGGTAAAATTACTATCCTAGTGGCAACTGATGTCGCTGCCCGTGGTATCGATGTTAGTGGTATTACGCACGTATTCAACTACGACTTACCACGTCAAACAGAAGACTACGTGCATCGCATCGGTCGTAGTGGTCGTGCCGGCCGTACCGGTATCGCTATCAACATCTGTAGCATTGATGACCGTGCACAGCTTGATGCCATCAACCGTTATCTAAAACGTACCATGTCGGTTGAAGAAATCGAGGGTATGGAGCCTAAGAAAAACACCAAAGACATGCACGTCGGCACAGCAGCCAAACGTGGCCGTGGTGGCAATCGTCGTGGTGGCCCAGGCGCGGGTAACCGTCGTGGTGGTAACGGTGGCGGCGGCTACCGTGGTAAGTCTGCTGACAATGCCAGCGGTGAGAAACGTGGCGCAGGCGCTGGTCGTCCTAGTGGCAAACCTGCCGGTCGCCGCTTTGGTGGTAAACCTACCGGTGCAAGCGCTGGCAAACCAGGTGGCCAACGCCGCAGTGGACCAGCTCGCTCAGGTGAAGGCCGTCCAGCCCGCCGTAGCAGCAATGGCTAATTAAATAGCTGATTAAATGGCTAGTTAATGGGTTCACTCTCATTAACTGCTAATAAAAAAGACCAACTTTAACGAGTTGGTCTTTTTTTATGCCTGAATGTTATTCATAGCAGCTGCTGTTTAAATGGCGGCTCATTACCCTTATATAAGACGTTAAGATTTTATACACAGGAATTTATTATGAAAATTAGTTATTGGTCGGACTATGCATGCCCATATTGCTACATTGGTGAAGTACGACTGGATAAAGCCATCGCTCAGTTACAGACGCAAAATGAGATCACTACCAATGTAGATATAGAACTCAAAGCATTTCAATTAGATCCCAATGCACCACTAAAGGCGACTGCTTCAACTTTAGAACGCTTGGCGCACAAATATGGTATCAGCGATGAGCAAGCTCGCCAGCAGATTGCAAATATCTCTCAGACTGCAAGAGAAGAGGGGTTAGACTTCGATTACACCGATACCTTATTTACCAATACGATGGATGCGCACAGACTGACCAAATATGTGCAACAAAACAAACCTGAATTGGCGGACCGCTTTAAAAAGGCGGTCTATAAAGCTTATTTTATTGATAAGAAAGAGTTGGCCAATCGTCAGGTATTAGCCTCAATTGCCAGTGATATTGGTTTAGATATTGATGTGAATGCACTGCTTGATAGCGATGAGTATAAAGATGAAGTCGCTATTGACCAACAACAGGCAATGCAATTAGGGGTACGCGGTGTGCCGTATTTTGTGATTAATGATAAATATGCGATTCCAGGCGCGATGGCACAAGCAGACTTTGAGCAGGCGCTCAGACAGATTCATCAAGAGCAGTTAGCGGACAGCCAAGCTGATACTACAAGCTGCGGTATTGATGGCTGTCAGATAACCGATGAGTAAACAATGAATAACGACTCATAAAAAGACCCGCCTTATTAATAAGGCGGGTCTTTTTTAGCTAAAATAATAAGCCAGTACTAATGACCTAGCACTGCGGATAACCCACACCGACCTCAACCATCTCAATGCGTGAACCATCAACGCTACCATCTTGAGGGTTATACGCATGGACAGCAAGCCCGCCCATGGCCGTCTCTTTATATTTATCCATCATATCAGCGCCAGTAGCTTTCATGGTAGCAATGGCCTTATCTAGCGACACATGATGCTTGCCGTCACCGCGGCTGGCCAATCTTGCCGCGTTAATGGCCTTAACCGCACCCATCGCATTGCGTTCAATACAAGGCACTTGCACCAGCCCGCCAATAGGGTCGCAAGTCAGGCCTAAATTATGCTCAATGCCAATCTCAGCGGCGTTGGTGCACTGCTCAGGGGATAGATTCATCACATGGGCCAGACCGGCTGCCGCCATAGAGCAGGCTGAGCCTACTTCACCTTGACAGCCCACCTCGGCACCGGAGATTGAGGCGTTTTGCTTGATAATGGTACCGATAGCGGCGGCCGTCAACAAAAACTCACGCACCCCTTGCTGGCTGTAGCTGGGTAAAAAGTCGCGGTAATAATGTAATACAGCAGGGATAATACCAGCTGCACCATTGGTGGGGGCAGTGACCACACGCCCGCCATTGGCATTTTCTTCATTGACCGCGAGAGCAAAAAGATCTACCCAGTCCATGGCCATGAGCTTATCACTGGCTTTTTTGGGACTTTCAAGCTCATTTAACAGCTGACGGTACATGTCTTTGGCTCGGCGCTTTACTTTTAACCCGCCCGGCAAGATACCCTCTCCTTTACAGCCGTTTCTGACGCACTGCTGCATGACTTCCCAGACCTCATCTAAGTAAGCATAGATGGTGTCTTTATCACGGATAGACAGCTCATTGGCCATCATGACCTGACTGATACTAAGATTGTGCTTAGCACACTGCTCTAGTAGCTCATTGCCATTGCCAAAAGGATAGGGTACTGTGCGATCACTGGTAATGGCCACGTTGTCAGCGGCATGGGCAGCTTCAGCTTCCGTCTCACCTGCCTGCGCCTTAGCGGGAGTATCAAACTCCTCTTCGGTGGCCACAAAGCCGCCCCCGATAGAGTAGTAAGTCTTAGACAGCTGCTCACCGCTGTTATGATACGCAGTAAAGCTCAGGCCATTGGGATGATGCGGCAAGCTGTTGCGCGGATGCCAAATGATGTCATGATCGTAATCAAAGCTTAGGGTGTGCTCACCATTTAGATTCAGCGTGTGCTGCTGTAATACGGGCGCTAAATACTCGCTCACTTTGGTGGTGTCGATTTTGTTGGCCTTAAACCCCAGCAGGCCTAAGATACAGGCAGTATCTGTGGCGTGTCCCTTACCGGTCGAAGCCAGTGAGCCATAGAGATCCACTTGTAGGCGCACGATGTCTTGCAATCTAAATTGCTGTTTTAATTCATCGATAAACATGCCAGCTGCGACCATAGGTCCCATGGTATGGGAGCTTGAGGGGCCAATCCCAATTTTAAACATATCAAATAAGCTGATCATTTATAAGTAGTCCATTGTTCTTTTATTTAAAAAATTATCTAAAACATTAAGTATAAAATTATCTATACAAATAGTTAGACCTATTATAACCAATTGGCTATAAATAATATGCAGTTTTCTCAAAAGTGGCTATTTTAGAGCACAGGCAGGCAAGTTGTCAGTGAACTTGTGAGTATTTTTGGGAGGCGACTTTGAGATAAGCGTGGCATTTACAAACAATTTGGTGTGCCAATAGTAAGGAGAGTGCAGTTTTGGCAGATAATTTTGTTAGAATGGCAGGTCAGTGCCCTTTGCTCTGTATGCATCTGATTTATATGCATCGTCTATCATAAAAAGCGCTAGCATAAAAAGTAATATATAAATGCAAAATCGGAATTAGGGTTATCATTGAATAATTTATAGCTGTACCCATCAAGGGCTACTCCTGCAAGATGGTTAAAGTGGTCACTTATTTTGGATGGAATACCTTGCTTGGTTTGGACATCTTGCAACGGGTTCAATCCAGATTATATTTTTTACTGATGTTTTTTTATTTTATTTATTCAAGGAATTGCTATGTCTTATCGTGGATTAAGAAATCTAACCGTAATGGCAACCGGCGCCATCTTATTGGCCGCTTGTAACCAAACCCCCTCAACCGATAGCGCCAAAGAGGCAGAGGCGACACAATCTACAGGCACAGACTCTGACTTATTAAGCCGCATCAACAGTGGTGGCACCATCAACGTAGGGACTGAGGGCACATACCCTCCATATACCTATCATGATGAGCAAAACAAACTGACCGGCTATGATGTGGAAGTCACCCGTGCTGTGGCAGATAAGCTTGGTGTAAAAGTTGAGTTTAAAGAGACCCAGTGGGATGCGATGCTTGCCGGCCTAGATGCCAAACGCTTTGACATGGTGGCCAACCAAGTGAGTCTTACCACCCCTGAGCGTCAAGCCAAGTATGACAAAGCAGAAGCTTATAGCTGGTCAGGCGCTGTGGTACTTGCCCCAAAATCAGACAGCCGCTTTAACTCTTGGGAGTCTTTAAAAGGCTTAAAATCAGCGCAGTCACTAAGCAGCAACTATGGCGAGTTGGCCAAAAAATATGAAGCTGAAGTGGTGCCTGTAGATGGTATGGCCCAAGCGGTGGAGTTGGTCAAACAAGGCCGTGCTGATTTTACTTTAAATGACAATCTAGCCGTGCTTGATTATCTAAAAAAATTCCCAGACAGCTCACTTGAAATTAAGCTAAAAGCCCCTGCTGAGGAAATGACTGGCTCAGGCTTGGTGATGCTAAAAGGAGATGATGCGGCACTGGCAAAAATCAACGAAGCGATGGATGAGCTACATAAAGATGGCACATTAACCCGATTAAGCGAGCAGTTTTTCGGTGAGGATATCAGCAAAAAATGATCTCTTCGCTGCTAAACGCACTACAAAGTCTGCTCGCCATGCTGCCATTTATGTCACCAGCGCGGGCTGATATCGTTATCCAGTCGTTTTGGCCGATGCTAAAAGGCGCCATTTACTATTCCATTCCGTTGGCCATTGCCTCATTTATTATTGGTATGGCCATCGCCTTGGTGGTGGCGCTGATTCGAGTGGTGCCACGTCAGGCACTTTGGCATAAGATTGCGTATAGGCTGGCACGTATTTATGTGTCGGCCATACGTGGTACGCCAATGCTGGTGCAGCTTTTTATTATATTTTATGGTCTGCCAAGCGTTGGGGTCATGCTTGAGCCTTTCCCCGCAGCAATTATTGCCTTCTCGCTCAATATTGGTGCTTATGCATCAGAGACTGTACGTGCCTCTATCTTATCTATTCCTAAGGGGCAGTGGGAAGCGGGCGCTACCGTGGGTCTGACTTATTTGCAAAGCTTTCGTCATGTCATCTTGCCGCAAGCACTGCGAGTGTCTGTACCACCCTTGTCGAACACCTTTATTAGCCTTGTAAAAGACACCTCTCTTGCCTCACTTATCTTAGTCACTGAGATGTTTAAGCAGGCTCAAATTATTACTGCGCGAAACTATGAATTTATGCTGGTCTATACTGAGGCGGCTTTAATATATTGGGTCATCTGTCTGGCTTTGAGCGCCGTGCAAGGTCGACTCGAGACCCGTTTGGATCGCTACGTGGCCAAATAGTTTGGTCAGGATATGGCCAGCAGCACTCATTAGGAAACCGCTATGATAAAAATAACTAATATTCAAAAAGCCTTTGGCGACAATGAGGTGCTCAAGGGCATTGATTTGGATATCAAAAAGGGCAGCGTGGTGGTGATACTGGGGCCGTCGGGCTCAGGTAAAACCACTTTTTTACGTTGTCTCAATGCCCTTGAAGTGCCTGAGCAGGGGGTTATTGAATTTGATGATGGCAGCTTAAAGGTCGACTTTGGCGCTAAGCCCTCAAAGGCTGTGATGCGCAAGTTACAACAAAAGTCCGGCATGGTGTTTCAGTCTTATAATTTATTTCCGCATAAGACGGCCATAGAAAACCTGATGCTTGGCCCTGTGGTGGCGCAAGGCAAAAATAAGGCAGAAACTCGAGCCAAAGCTTTACAACTGCTTGAAAAAGTGGGGCTATCAGACAAGGTGGATTTATACCCATTTCAGCTATCAGGGGGCCAACAGCAGCGGGTAGGTATTGCTCGAGCGCTGGCCATTGAGCCTGATTTGTTATTGTTCGATGAGCCCACCTCAGCACTTGACCCAGAGCTGGTACAAGAGGTACTAAAAACCATGCAGCAACTGGCCTCTGAGGGCTGGACCATGGTGGTGGTCACGCACGAGATTAACTTTGCGCGTCATGTGGCCGATGTGGTGATGCTAATGGAAGATGGTTATGTGGTCGAGGTCGGTCCACCAGAGCAATTGTTCGAACACTCCCAGCATCCGCGGACGCGTGCCTTTTTACAGCGTATTGCGTCTTAATTTAATGATTACATGCCCAATAATAAAGGAGCCCAGCTGCATGCAGCTGGGCTCTTTTATGACCGATGTCCCGTCCTAAAATAAGTTTACATAAAAGAGGCTTATACCTGCAACAAAAAGTTTGACAGCAAGCGCTTGGCGCCCTCAGTGGCAAACGACTCAGGATGAAACTGCACCCCTTGGATGGGATATGTTTTGTGGCGAATGCCCATAATCTCCTCACCATTTTTGACATGGCTCATTAAGTCTTGACCGGCATAGGCTTCATTGGATACCACAGAGGTGACCGTTAAGCACTCAGGCAAGGTATCTGCTTTGACCATCAATGAGTGATAACGCATAATCTCAATGTCTTGTGGCAGCCCTTGATACACCCCTTGCTCATCATGGCGAATGGGTGAGGTCTTACCATGCATCGGCACGCCAGCGCGCACCACATCACCGCCGAACACGTGTGCGATGCCTTGCATCCCTAAACACACTCCCAATAGCGGTATCGTCGGCCCAAGCTCGCGGATAACCTCAGCACATACCCCAAAGTACGCCGGATCATCCGGTGAGCCAGGACCAGGAGAGATGATGATGCGGTCATAATTGGCCGCCTTAATATCGGCTAAGCTGATCTCATTATTGCGCTTAACAGTCACTTGAGGAGCCGCCGCTTGGTCTGGCTGCGTGTGTAGTATCTCGCCCACATATTGATACAAATTAAAAGTAAATGAGTCGTAGTTGTCTATGATTAATACATTCATCGGTAATCCTTGAGGATAGTTTTTAGCTATTTTTTTGATATAAGTATAGGCTCGATAAGGCGTCTGCCTATGCTAAAGACAGATCTATGCCAAAGACAGCTTTAGCTATGAATAAAACTGTCTAGCACCACCTTCATCGCTGATAATTTGCGCTGAATCTCTAGATACTCATCTTGTGGGTTTGAATCATAGACATTGCCGCCACAAGTTTGTGCATAAGCGGACTCACCATTGATAAACAGACTGCGAATGGGAATGGCAAAAATACAGTCGCCATTGAAGTTAAATGAACCCAGCGCTCCGCCATAAGCACCGCGGCCATCGGGCTCTAGCTCATTAATAATCTTAATGGCTTCAATTTTTGGGGCGCCAGATAAGGTGCCGGCTGGGAAGTTGCTGGCAAGTGCGCTGAACATGTCCTCATCAGGGTGTAATACGCCGACAATCTCTGATGAGATGTGCTGCACGTGAGAGTAGCGCTTAATGTCCATTAGGCTGCGTACTTTGACCGTACCAAAGCGGGCGACTCGGCCAATATCATTACGGTGCAAGTCAACGAGCATATTGTGCTCAGCAATCTCTTTGGCATCGTTTAGCAAGGCGCGCGCCAATTGACGGTCTTCAACCTCATCTTTGCCGCGTCTGGCTGTACCTGCCAGCGGATAAGTCTCCATCTCACCTTGACGCAGGCGGAACAACAGCTCAGGTGAAGCACCAATAATGCGCTGGGTACCGAATTTCATAAAGTACATGTGCGGTGAGGGGTTTACCTCACGCAGCTTTTCATAAATAGGAATGTGATCACCGCTAATCTTATATTTGGACTTAAAGCCGACCTCACACTGAAAAATACGCCCTGAGATGATGTCCTCTTTGACCTGCATTACCGCTTGGGCATGCTGCTCACGACTCATGCCATCACCTAAGAATTCAACGGTAGGTGTGCTATAGCTGGGTACAGGTGAGCTTAGAAGCTGTTTTACGGTATCGATGCGGTTTTGCTGCTGATGAGTGGGGTAATAAAAATAGAAGATTTCACCGGTCATTTTATCGAGGGTTAGGCCATCTAGGTAGACGCCAAATTTGAAGGCTTCGAAATGCTCGCTGGCTTTGGCATTGAGGCTAGGCTCAAAAAAATTGACGCTGTCATACCCAAGATACCCCACCAGTCCACCGGTTTGATCACGAGCAATCACATGCTGAGGGGTGATGCTGCGCAGCAGCTGGTAAGGATTGTCGGTGGGATAGTCGGTTACCTCACCGCTGTGATTGTCAGTAATGCGTAAGGTTTGGCGATCGGGTGCGGCGATTGTCATGGCTGGCGAGAAGCCAATGGCATGATGACGAGACATATGACCTTCTGCGCCCAATGACTCAAGCAGATAGCAGGTATCAAACTGCGCTTCAATGCGCTTAAATAACTCAAAAAAATCAATGTCTTGGGTCAGTTTAATACGAACCGGCTTGCTGGGTATGGCAATGGGATCAGGCTGCTTTACGGTGGCTGTACTCATAAATAAATTCCAAAAAAGACAAGGGTGTAATCAGTAAATATGCAGTAAAAATGAGGATAAAAGGTCATGTGTGTTAAGATAACTTGATATGAAGACAATTTGGTATAAAGACAATAAGATAGATTTATTCTATCTTACTATTGGCCGCCTCTTGCTGACGATGAGTGGCCAAAAGCTTATCAATGGCTGTCGCATCTTGTTGCTGTAGCGCTCTGGCACCGCGCGATACTGTGGCGATCCCCACGCCCAGTTGCTGAGAGATAACGCGCTGGGTCACCCCTTGCTGTAACAAATCAAAGATACGCACACGATTGGCAATATCTTGCTGCTCTTTATCAGTTAAAAGCGCTGACAATACTGCATCAATCTCTTTGTCGCAGGTCAGATGTGCCAAATGGCCAAGTAGGCTTTTATAAGCGGGGTTTGGGGTGGTCATAATACTGTCCGTTAAAACTATGTTTCAGTATTCTAGTACAGTAGTACATCAATGTAAACCCTCAATTTTATGTCACAAAAAAAGCAGCCTGACACAGGCTGCTTTTTTTGTGGTGAACTAACGCAGTCTACCGCAGTAACTTTACGTTGAGTCTTCTTAACGCTTAGCCTTATTTGTTTAGGCAACTGGGATCAAAATCTTCATTGATTAAGATGGTGCGGCTGATATGACCTTTGGCATCTTTTTCATAATCAATAATCACAGGGCGGCCCAAATCTGGGTCACACTGAGCCAACAGCGCTTTTGGGGTTAGGTAGCGCATGGTGGTTATTTTGGCATCATTGGGGATGTTTCCCTTAAACCAGCTTTGATTTAAGCTCTCTGGAGATTCATCATAAAAATCGTCGCTATACGCGTACAGCTCATTGCTTTGCGCCAAAAAACAGCTGGTCTGATCATCTAAAGCGGATAAAGGCTGCGGTGTGCGCTCATACAAATTCACCCAGGTATCATCTAGGTAATATTTTTCACTTTGCTGCTTAAGCTTGCTCAAGTCACAGCTGCCGGGATGAAACGCGGCGCTGATGTCTTTGATCTCATTAGCAGTAAAAGGGATGGGGGCATCATTTTTTACCACAGGTTTGCTTGAGCTCGGTGTGCTGATCACCGGACGTTTAGCGGCTGTGTCTGGGGTAGAAGCACAGCCACTTAGGGCTAAAAGTAGGGCGGAGTAGCTAACATACTGCAAAACTTTGGAACGATTCATGGATAAGTCTCAGTGACGAAAAAGATAAAATATGACCTTTGTTAGTGAGTTTATAACAGGTATCGCCTAATGCCACAAGCCAAAGGTCAATTGATGCTATTTAAAACAACACATTTTAAGACAACGCATTTAGACTAAATATGACCAAAAGGCGTCAACGCCTCTTGTCTGTCTTCAAAAGAGGCTGAGTCGTGATAAGGCTCAATCTCGCTAGACGCTTTGTAAGGTAGTGGCTCGGCAGGGATAGAGTCATCTTTTAGCACATAAGCCCATGCCTGCTTGCGGCCTTCTTCATTATACTCCCAGTACACGCCTTGAACCTCCGGCTCAAAGCCTGGCAAGGAATTAACCCCTTCTTCTAATGCTAAGAAATAATCCAGCACTGCGCCGCCCCAAACTTCACCAGGCACGATACAATAGACGCCAGGCGGATAAGGCAGGGCACCTTCCATCGCAATACGGCCTTCAATATGCGCCAAAGGCACCAGCTCAATGTCATTACGAATAAAGGCATTGTGCGCATCAAAAGCACGCATCGCAAACTTAGGACGGTGCTCACGCTTAAACATTTGCTGCTGTAACTGGTTCAGCTTGTGCTTGGCATAAAAATCATGCAGACGCTGACACAGCTCATTGATACCTAAGCTTCGATATTGTGGGTAAGCTTTGGCCAGTGAGGGCAGCACCTCGCTCACCGGACTGTTAGACTTAATGTGCGCCTCAAAGCGTACAATACGCGCCACCAGATGCTGGAACTTGGCCAGCGTCTCGGCAGGGGTTAGCAAAAAAAGAATGGAGTTTAAATCCGCTTTTTCTGGAATGACCGAGCTTTCACGCAGATAATGCGCCAGCAGCGGGGCGGGCACACCAGTTGCTTCATATTCACCTGTATCCATATTGATGCCAGGGGTGGTCAATAGCAGCTTACAAGGGTCAATAAAGTACTGCTTGTCGGCATATTGCTCGAAGTCATGCCAGCGCTCACCTTCTTTAAATTCAAAGAAGCGAATGTCATTGGCAATTTGCTCAGTATCGTAATCTTGCCACAGCTTGCCATCAATGGTTGGCGGCACAAACGGCTTAATTAAAGTGCAGGTATCGAGCAGCATTTTGCGCGCTTCAATCCCCCCAATGACACACTCATGCCACATACGCTGACCCGCTTTGCCCTCGTGCATCTTAGCGTTAACATCCAAAGAGGCAAACAGCGGATAAAAAGGGCTGGTCGACACATGCATCATAAACGCATTGTTAAAACGCTTGTGGTTGACATAACGCGCCTGCCCACTGATGTGATTGTCTTTTTTGTGGATTTGTGAGGCTTGTGAGAAGCCGGCTTGCTGCTTGTGCACTGACTGAGTCACAATAATACCTGGGTCATCTGGCGTCAGCTCTAATAATAGCGGTGAGCAATCTTGCATCATAGGGATAAACTGCTCATAGCCAACCCAAGCGCTATCGAACAAGATGTAGTCACATAAATGACCAATCTTATCCACCACTTGGCGAGCATTATAAATGGTACCGTCATAGGTACCCAGCTGGATCACGGCCAGACGAAAAGGGCGCTTTGCATCAGCACGTTCTGGAGATACCTCACGAATGCGCTCACGAATCTCCGCCTCATCAAAGCAGTGTGAGGCAATGCCTCCTATAAGGCCGTATGCATTACGGTCAGTCTCAAGGTATACCGCCGTACCGCCACTCATAGACAGTGCACTTTGATACACAGACTTGTGGTTATTGCGATCAAAGAGTACCAGATCATCATGCGCCACAAGGGCACCAATGGCGATTTTGTTCGAAGAAGACGTACCGTTTAATACAAAATAGGTTTTGTCGGCGTTAAACACTTTGGCGGCATGGGCCTGCGCTTGAAAAGCAGGGCCTTCATGAATCAATAAATCGCCTAAGCCCACATCCGCATTACAGGAGTCAGCACGAAATAGGGTCTCACCGAAGTATAAAAAGAAGCGGCGACCTGAGGGATGGCGGCGAAAAAACTGACCACCTTGATGACCCGGGCAATCAAAGGCGGCATTGCCATAATCGGTATACTCACGTAGCGCTTGGAAAAACGGAGGATCTAGGGTGTCTATATAGTGCGCTGCTGCGGCATTGACCAACTGGCCGTTATAGTATTTTTGATCATCAGCCAGCTCTAGCACGCCGTATACGTGAGGCAGCCATTCATCAGGAACGCTATCGCCATACTTGATGGCCACAAAGATAGGAATGCTAAAGCCCAAATCTTCAATTTCAGCATGCGCCTTGGGCAAATCTTCCATAGTCACCACAATGACGGCAATATTGGTAAAATCAGTGGCTTCAACTTCCGTCAAACGGTAGTTACAATTGAGCGCGTATTCGATGCCATCGCTGACGGCTATTTTCATTATACTTTCCTTAATTCTTTATAAGCGGGTATGCTGATATCTAAGATAGGCTACTATTAAGCAGCAAGGGTGCGTATTATTCCCAAGATGCTTTCATTTAGCAAATTTGTCCGTCATTTTACGCTAATTATCTGACTCATTCATTGCTTTGTGTTTGCCTTTGATAACCTGTGCGCCATTCGTTTAGGTTGACGGCGGGCTTTATTATGCTTATAGCGGCAGGCGGTATTGTGCTGGCAGGCCATATTAAGCTTTATTACGATTGTGTTGCAGCAAAAATAGGGCTTCTTTATACTGACGTGATTTTTTTGCAATAAACGTTGCTTTTTAGCAGTCCATTTTATTTTGCTATCCTGACCGGAGTTAGCCAATGCCTGATTTATCTCATCTACTTGCCTCAGTCACGGCCATTGAAAGCTTGCCATTAGCTTTTGGCATCATCATGGCCATTATTGGCTTGGTTTTTTATACCCAAGGCCTACCGGGCAAATTCTGGCGCAGGTTTTATGCGGTATTACCCGGCATCGTACTGTGCTGCTTTATTCCTGCTACTTTAAATAGCTTAGGGGTGTTTGCAGAAGGTATTGGCTCGCAAATATATAACTTTACCGCCACTTATTTATTGCCTGCCAGCTTACTGCTGATGACACTGTCGATGGATGTGCCTAAGATTTTGGGATTGGGCTGGAAAGCCATTGCCATGTTCTTTGCAGCAAGCTTTGCCATTATCATCAGTGGGCCGATAAGCTTAGGCATTGCCAAATGGATCTCTCCTGAGATGTTTATGGATGACACTTTATGGCGGGGGTTTTCGGCAGTGGCCGGCAGCTGGATTGGTGGTGCGGCCAACCAAGCGGCCATGAAGGAGCTGTTTGGGGTCAGTGATGACTTGTTTGGCATGATGATATTGGTTGATACCACCAATGCCTCTTTATGGCTATTGGCTATCTTGGTGATGGCCAAACACAGCGAGAAAATTGATAAGTTTTTGCGTGCAGATACCGGCAGTATTGAAAAAGTGGTGGCAGCGGTTGAGAGCTATGAGCGCGATAATGCGCGCCCCGGCAGCTTAAATGACTTGATGGTAATGTTTGGTCTGTGCTTTGCTATGGTGGGTTTGGCGCACTTCTTGGGCGCAGAGATTGCTGGCTTCTTCTCGCCGTATACTTGGGCGGTGCAATACAGCTTTGCCAGCTCGTTCTTTTGGATGGTGGTTATCATTACCTTAATTGGTGTGGGTTTCTCCTTTACGAAGGTGCGCCGCTTAGACCATATTGGCGCCTCAAAAATGGGCACAGTGTTTATCTTTATTCTGATTGCTGCCATTGGCATGCAAATCAACCTAAATGGCCTCGTCTCTCAGTGGCGCCTGCTACTTATTGGTCTATTATGGATGTGTATCCATGTGGTGATTGTCTTTATCGTGGCAAGGCTTATCCGGGCGCCTTTCTTCTTCTTAGCCGTGGGCTCGAATGCCAATACTGGCGGCGCCTCTTCAGCCCCTATTGTGGCCACGGCCTTTCATCCATCACTTGCGCCTGTGGGGGTCTTCTTGGGAATATTGGGCTATGCGGTGGGTACTATTGGCGGTTATGTTAGTACACAGCTTATGCGTTTGGTTGTGGGGTAGAGCGATAGTAGGACAATAAGACAGTAAGATAGGATATATCTAGGGCAATTGGTGTCCGCCCTGCCATAGGAGGTTATTCATGTTCAACCTGATAAAAGACTGGCGAGAACAGCGTATATTAGAGGATAGTCGCTTTAGTGAGGATGATTGGCGCCAAGTGGCGGGCAAGATTGCTGTCTTAGATAGCCTATCTGAGGCTCAGCGATTAAAACTGTTTGATTTGGCCACTTTGTTTTTGCATGAAAAGCATATTCAAGGGGCAAATGGCTTTGAGGTGACAGATGAGATGCGCCAGTCCATTGCACTACAAGCCTGCCTGCCCATACTCAATTTGGGGCTTGAGTGGTATAAAGGCTGGTCATCGGTTATCGTCTATCCGAGTAGTTATCGTACTAAGAGCACCACGACCGATGAGATGGGGATTGTACATGAAGGACATCAGCATCGCAGCGGTGAGGCATGGCTACGTGGTCCGGTGATTCTATCATGGGAAGATGTTAAGGATGCGGGCCGGCGTGATGGGCACAATGTGGTTATTCATGAATTTGTGCATAAGCTTGATATGCTAAATGGTCGTGCCAACGGCTTTCCGCCAATACAGTCAGATATGGATGCTACTGAATGGACCAAAGTTATGGAGCAGGGGTTTGCTGATTTTCAATACAGCCCTAAGGCTGGCATTGATGATTATGGGGCGACCAATCCAGCTGAGTTTTTTGCGGTATTAAGCGAGGTGTTTTTTGAAAGACCCAATGATCTGATGGCAGCTTATCCGGATATTTATCAGTTAATGGTTGCGTTTTTTCGGCAACAGCCGTTGTAATCAACTGTAATCAACGCTCATTTTGGGCATGTTTTAGTGGCTATATAACACTAATTAGTGACGGGCTATTTTGGTTGTTGTGTTTTATCCAGTCGATATCGTTTTATCCAGTCGTTATCCTTGATAAATTGATAAATAGCTATTCTCGGTAAGCACGGCCATTATACAGCAGTGTATCAGCAATCGCCTTCGCGTAGCTTTCTATACTGACGCTTGAGCCTGCCTGCACCAGCGCATGGGTGTTTACCGTGACATTCAAATCAGACTGTGAGGTTATCTCAAACTCACCCCATTGTTTGTAAATAGGGTCAAGTCCATAATCGCATACTTGAGGCATCTCTACCCAGTATGCATCAGGGTGATGCTGGGTTAAATAATGCCACAAAACGCTGCGTGTGTGTTTTGCAATCTTGGTGCCCGTATCGTGCTCATCAAAGGCTTGCTGATATTGATTTTCATCAAGTAGTGTCTGCTCAGTGAACTCAACATCCACATCGTGCCATTGATTATAAACCAGAGCGTGTAGCGACAAACCACGTCGTGCTAAAGTCTCAAGCACCAACAAGGTGTAATCAATACTTTGTGCTTGCCCAGAGGTGATGACTATTACCGGATAGCCCTGCGAGGCCATATAATCTATGGTCAGTACGGATTCATTTAAAGGCGACATAATGCCGCCCTCAATTTCTAATAAGACTAATTCGTGCTTCAGCTGTAGTTGTTTGGTTGCGACGGCAAGTCGTCTGGGATGAATACTGACATTTTGTAACTGTGAGGCCAGAGACGGTGACGCAGAGAAGGGGAATACAAAAGGGCAGCTTTCAGATGCTTTATCAACCATTTGCAACGGCATTTGCATTATTTTTCGATGAATCATGATGTCAGTAGCGATGTCGCGATCACAGCCAGTTTGTACCAGTTTTTGAGTGATGACATTGACGCCTTGTTCCATAAGCTGTTTGCCAAGATAGCCGGTTGCATAAGTTTTGCCAATATGAGGACCGGCGCCAGTAATAAAAAATACGCTCATGATTTTTGCTTCTGTTATATATTTTAGTACTTGGTTATTATATCCGAACAGCTTACTTAAAAACTCATCTTTAACATGGTATCGTAGGTTAAATAGCCCACACCATAAAGCTGACCATAAGGCTTTAACCTCGCTTTATTTTATTATTAAATCTCAATGACTCCACTTAAGTAACGTACAGCATGCCCTGATATCAGCACTCTATCGCCTTGTAGCTCGCATTGCAGTTCGCCGCCACGGCTTGATGCTTGGTAGGCGAGCAGCTGATCTTTACTAAGTTGTTTGCCCCATAATGGTGCCAGTGCCGTATGTACAGATCCGGTTACCGGGTCCTCAGCACCGCCTAAAGCCTGAGAGAAGTACCGCGAAATAAAATCATACTTGCTGTATTTATTTGATTGCGCTTGGGCAGTTAAAACCAGACCTAGCGGCGCCAATTGTGTCATCAACAGGGTGTCTGGTTCAAACCCTAAAACCGCCGCTTCATTATCAAACATAATAAAATAAGCCTGATGGTTTTTATAGATTTTATAAGGTGCGTTAGGTAAGTGCGCTAACACTGTATTTATGGCGGGATCTACATCTGCTGCAAGCTCATGAGTGGCAGAGTAAATCAGCGACGGCAGGGTATTTGGAAAATTCATACGAATTTTACCCTCAGGCGTCTTTTGAATGATTAAGCTTCCCACGGCTTCGGCATAAAAATGAATGCTTGTGGCGGTACTATGCTGTTCAAACAATAAAAATGCAGACGCTAAGGTCGCATGACCACAAAAGTCCATCTCTTTAAGCGGCGAGAACCAGCGAATATGGTAATCAAGCGTCGCCTTATCTTCTAAATCGGTCTCATTTTTTACCAAAAAAGCCGTTTCTGATAGGTTGTTCTGACTGGCTATAGACTGCATGACCGAGTCTTCTAACCACTGGTTTAGGATTATAACTGCTGCTGAATTGCCTTTAAAAACCGTGTCTGTAAAAGCATCTATTATGTGTATATCTAATGGCATAGGGTTCTCTTTTTTTGGTGCGGTATCACAGTTCAAGGTCATGATACTTCTTAATACTTATTAGACCGTTTAATACTTGTTAAACCGTCCACTGATCGTTAACGATGGCGACCAGATAGGATTTACCTTGGTAATCTTCAAACACTAGGCGCATAGCACGCCAGTCCATCCCTTGATACTCAGGGTTTTTTCCGGAGTGATAAAATTCAACAAAGTCGGCATTGGGATACACCTCTTTAAGGTTATTCAAGCTATTGCCTGAGCCTTGAAACTGATTAAATGTGGCGTCTTTAAAGTCATATTGTTGTGCGGCCACCCAGTGATCTAAAAAGTTAGGTAGGGTGGTGATGTATAAGTCGCCTGTACCGTCTTTGGCGCCCCAAGTAAATTTCACCCGAGACTGCTGTAAGTAAGTGGTGAATTGCTCACGGCGAAACACCTTGTCAGCATCTTTATGTATATAAGCATACATACTAAAGCGCACACCTTTAACAGGATGGATATAAGGGGTTAGCGCCTCATAGTTACCCGCAGCTAAGTCATCTTTAATCTGCTTGGCCTGCTGCAAGACCTGTGTCTCTTTGTTTTGTGCGACTGCATCGTTATTGCTAACATCAGAGTGATTTGCCTCATGCTCCGGGCTATCGGCAGGGATAGAGGCTGCTGTACAGGCGCTGGCAAGTAAGCAGCTGGTCAATATCATCCCTAGCTTAGCACTAATCTTGACACGCTTAGCATGTCTATTGGGGTTTAGCAGCTGAGTCATAGCGTTTTATCCTTGATGTCTGGGTTAACCATATTTTAAATGTGTTATCTAATTTTTATGATCATTATCAAACAGTCGGTAGTGCATCGAGTAATTCGCTAGCATACTTAGCCATCGACTGTGATGTGTTTTGGGAAGTATCTACCGAATCTGTGTCTGTTATGTGGGGTAGATTTACCCAATAAGTCTGTGGATGGTGGCGTTCTAAATAGCGCTGTAAGTAAATCTGGGTGTTTTGTTTAATAGCATTGTCAGGCGTATACGCTGACGCAAGATACGTATTAGGCTGCCACTGATTATAGATCACTGCATGTAGCGGTATCTGGCGCTGAGACAATGCTTCAATACTTAATAACGTATGGCTGATGCTGCCAAGACGTCCTGAGGTCACCAAAATAACGGGGTAGCCCATAGCTGCCACATAATCTAGGGTAAGCAAGGACTGACTCAGCGGCACCATCAGTCCGCCAGCACCTTCTAGTAATACGATATCATAGCTTGTCGCTAACGCCTGAGTGGCTTTGGTAATCACAGCGGGGTCAATAAAAGTATCTTCTAGGTAGGCCGCTAGATGCGGTGAGGCAGGTTTTGTAAATACATAAGGGCAGGTTAAGCCGTCATGATCTGCCGGTTGTAGCGGTATGTCCATCATTTTTCGATGGCTAATAATATCCTCGCTAATGCCTAGGCAGCCAGTTTGTACCAGCTTTTGGGTGATAACCGACTTTAGGCGTTGATTAGACGCCATTTGCCGCAATAGTGCTTGCGCTAAAGCGCCTGTCGCATAGGTCTTACCAATATCGGTATCGATTCCGCTGATAAAAAATACACTCATGACCAATACTCCGCCAAGACTTGGGTTAGCCGCTCACATAATAGAGCCAATTCTTCATCGGTCATAATTATCGGCGGCATAATATACACAAGCTTACCAAAAGGTCTAATCCAGACTTTGTGCTTGATAAGCAGTGCTTGAAACCGCGGCATATCAACGGTGTCATACAGATCTATAACGCCAATCGCACCTAATATGCGTACATCAGCGACCTCATGATTGGTGGCCAACGGTTTTAGATATTGCCGTAACAGCTGCTCAATGTGGCGGGCACGTTTGGCATAATCACCTTCAATAATCAGCTCTAAAGAAGCCAATGATACAGAGCAGGCGAGGGGATTACCCATGAAAGTCGGCCCGTGCATTAACGCCGAATACTCACTATTGGCAATACTGTCTGCTACAAAACGTTGGCATAAGGTCGCCGCAAAGGTCATATAACCGCCAGTTAATGCTTTGCCCACAGTCATAATATCAGGTGATATATTGGCATGCTGGCAGGCGAACATCTTGCCAGTACGGCCAAAGCCTGTTGCTATCTCATCGGCAATTAATAACACCTGATACTCATCACACAGTTTACGCAAAATTTGGAGATATTCAGGGCTGTAAACCCGCATACCACCGGCACCTTGTACCACAGGCTCAATGATAAAAGCGGCCATTTTATGCTGATTTTGTTCAAAAAATGTACACAAGCTTTCTTTTATACAGGGTGTTAATGCCGTGTCGTAACCGGCTTCTGGCTTGTCCGTGAACAGCTGTATCGGCAGCTGTTTCCCATAGATACTGTGCATTCCATTTATAGGGTCACAGATGCTCATGGCATGCCAGGTATCGCCATAATAGCCGGATCGAGTGGTTGCTATCTGATTGCGCTCAGGCTTATTCTGAGACAATTGATATTGTAGCGCCATCTTTAAGGCAACTTCGACAGCAATGCTGCCGCTGTCAGCATAAAAAATGGCATCTAGGCCATGAGGTGTAATGGAAAGCAATTTTTTGCCCAAATCAATGGCCGGTTGATGGGTTAAGCCGCCAAACATGATGTGGGCCATATTAGACAACTGAGCTGTAAGCGCTGCGTTTAATTTCGGATGATTGTATCCGTGCGTGGCTGCCCACCAAGATGACATTCCATCGATAAGCTGCTCACCAGATTTGGTATACAGATAAACGCCGTCAGCTTTATCTATGACCACATTAGGATATGATGGCGGCAGACTTGCGTATGGATGCCACAGATGGCGCTGGTCAAAGTTATCGAAGTGCTGATTAAATAGATTAAAATTATTATTGTGCATAACGTTGGCAAACTTATGATTAAAAATCTCAAAGCGAAATAAAAAATAGCCGCAACATGTTAGCATTATTTAGAATCATATTAAGAGATAGATTCTGCATAACAATAATTGTTCCAAAAGTGAGTCATGACAGTCATCTTGAATCTTATAAAAGCGGTTGGTTTGTTTTCGCATAATGTATATTATGTTAAACTAAGGATACCAGACAATAACTTCATGGGATTATAATTATGTGATAAATCCTTATAAAGATTGGTTGATGATTGATTAATTCTCATACGTACTACCTACTCATAAAGACATCTTAATCACCACTAATAAAGTTACTAGCTGAGCTGTCTTAAGGAGTTAATGTGCAAAGCTATCATTAATCCTATTGTATTTGTAATCGAGCTTAACGTATTAAACCATGTCGCTAGTTAACCTGTTTGATAAACTTGTTCTACTCATCATTGCTAAGTTTACTACCTTCATACTGCACAATGAGCCCTCTGAATAATCTGTCACTCCTAATCATCACCTAATAAACAAATCACCCATCAATCGATTGTTGGTAGCTTAGCCGACTTCCTGATTAATGCGAATGTGATTGAACTATGTTAGGTACAGAAGTATTCGCCACCAAGTGACAATCAGCTCAAAGTAAAAGCAATAACCCTTCTGGATGCCTATTACTCTATATCATCGATAAGAACGTATACAAGCTCTGATAATGCTCCTACTTGGCATCTCAGTAAGTCCAAGTCTATATACACCTTATAGCTGCTATTATCATAGCTAACTACGTTGTAATACGTTTTCATTTAGAGTCACCAAAAGAGTCTTGAGCCGTCCCGGGATTGTCGGAGACCCAAAACTCTGAGACAATACCCTTATGAAAAACACACAATACTCAACAGAAGTTAAGACACGAGCCATCGAATTATTGATTGAATCACAAAAAGATTATCCCTCACTGTGGGCGGCCATCCAAGCCATAGCACCTAAATTTGGCTGCACACCCGAAACCCTACGCTCATGGCATAAAAATCACCTAGACTAGCAAAATCCTGTTATCGTTACTGCTCAAAGCCAAGCTGCTCGTATCTCCGAGCTTGAGCGAGAAAACCGAGAACTCGAACAAGCGAACAAAATTATTCGCAAGGTAGCCGCTTTTTTCGCCCAGGCGGAACTCGACCGCCCACGCAAGTAATGGTCAAATTCATCGATGATGAAAAGAAAAAGTATGGGGTCGAGTCGATTTGCAGAATCCTGCCAATCGCCCCATCCACCTACTACCGCATCAAAGACGAGCAAGCGAACCCAGAGAAGCAAAGCCGACGCAAACAAAGCTACAAACACCTTATGGAGCAAATCAAACAGATTTGGCAATACCGTGGCTGTCGCTATGGCATTCGTAAAATCTGGCACAAGCTCAAACAAGACGGCTTACCTACATTGGCTCGTTGCACGGTCGAACGTCTGATCAAGAAACTTGGTATACAAGGCGTATGGCGGGGTAAAGGAAAAATCACCACCAAACAGCGAGATGACCAAGACAAGCCAAATGACCTTGTCAAACGCAACTTTACCGCAGATGCCCCAAACAAGCTATGGGTGGCTGATTTTACCTACATCAAGACCAAAACAGGCTAGGTCTATACTGCCTTTGTCATTGACGTGTTTAAACGTGTTATCGTCGGTTGGAAAGTATCTACCCGTATGGACACTCAGCTTGTACTCGATGCGTTAAATCAAGCGTTAGATGCTCGTGGCAGACCAAGCCGGGGGATTCATCATTCCGATAGAGGTAGCCAGTATCTATCGATTAAATACGGCGAACGGCTGAAGCAATCTGGGCTTGCTGCCTCGGTAGGTACAACAAACAGGTGATTCTTATGACAACGCCTCGGCTGAAAGCGTCAATGGGCTATATAAAGCGGAGGTGATTAATTACTTAAAAGAAGAATGGGATCGCGTAAATGATGTTGCTCTAGCAACCCTCGATTGGGTACGCTGGTACAATCATGAACGATTGCATTCTACCAATGGATATGTATCGCCTATTGATGCGGAAAATATCTACTATTGTTCATTGATTCCGTCAGGTTATGCTGCCTGACTCAAGTAAACCTGTCTCCGATAAAACCAGGACGGTTCAGTTGCCTTAAAACCGCTGCGTTGGGTATTATTGACTAATATACCATCCCAACAAAAGATGATAGGATGTAAAATTTATCATACCTCTTTAAATTGATTACCTTTACTGGTGGCGGCCTCACCTCACCTCCCCTCTCCCTTGAATATCAGCTAAATTTTTTCACACAATAAAACCCTGGAATTTATAACAATGGCATTTATAGACTCAATAGATGATGAATTCAAGCTTAAAATTAAAGAAGAATCGCAGACTGATTTACTAGAAGTGTGGAAGTATTTAGATAATGACACAGTGTTTAAACTGAAATTTTGGTATGCAAAAAACTCACTTAATGAAGAGTTGGCCAAAGAGATTTGGTTAAATGAAACTCGGCAATTAAATAAGCTAAAGTCTGTTACTAATGCAGAAAAATATCTTGAAGTAATACATGACAGCTTCATTGATGACAGTGGTAATTACTGCCTAATCTACCCCACTGATCAAGACTCTAAAGCACTGGATACTAAGCTAATAGAAATAGAAGCCAAGCCCACAAGGATAGGTTTGTTTTCTAAGAGCAAAAGTCATTGGTTAAGCAAAAACAAGATAATGTCTACTATCAGTAGAATGCTTTTATGGAAAAATGTATTAAGGCTGATAGAGGGCATTGAGATATTGCATGGCCAGGATATCATTCACAGAAACATCAATACTAATAGCGTGATTTATAAAGAAAGTGAAGAAATTGACGACACCGAAAGATTTGTGCTGAGTGGTTTTGAAAAATCATTAGATTTTAACAAGATTAATAAACCTATATTTATGGGTGAGCACAAGGATGTTATTTGCACGACTCACCAAGACTGGAGCGACTTAGGTGTTTTAATATTAGAATTATTGGGAATTGAGTCCAACAGTTTTCAAGAAAAACTACTGCGCAACGAAGCATTGGCGGTAAGACTTCTACTAGAGGGTCATTCAACTGGCCATACTAAATTAGTGGATAAGACTCAGCTAAAGTTATTGGTAGAGCAAGCCGTTACAGACTTGTCAGAAGTTGATAATTCATTCTCGCCGGTATTTCACATCGCAATAACAGGCTTTAATTCTGTTCACTTTAGTGGTATCAGGAACACTATAAAAAATTATCTAATCGATAATCAAAGTCAAAATTATGATGCTCATAATTTAACAAATACTGATGTCGTCGACATTATCAAAGAGGATCTTAAATTAGACCCTTTCACTGTATTTAACGATAGATATGGCAATGAATTTATCTTAAAAGGGAGGAATTTCCTATATAGATTTAAAGAGTTCAAGCACGATAACTTTGGTGATTGGTATGTTTCTAATATGACGGCAATATATGATAGCGTCCCTGACTGGCTCAACTATAGAGAATCCATCGAAATTAAGGGGAGCTTGGTTTTTACACCTAATGCATTTAGGCTTATGCAAAAGAACGAGTTCTCGGATGAAAACTCATGGAAGCTAAAGTTAATACAGTTCAAAAAAGAGCAGAAGTATACAGATTCTGAGCTAGAATGCCTTCAGGGGTTATTGTTATCTTTTGCGATTGACGTAGCGCGCTCGGAAACGGAAAAGTACCTAATTAGCCTAGATCGCATTGAAAATGACCAACTAAAAGAGGGAAAAGGGTTAATCCTAGATGATGGGCTCTTTTATTATACGTTAGAGTACAAAAAAGAAAATAATGATATTAACAGCAAGCTATCAGACTCACTAAGCCTAAGACAGCCTTTTGATAGATTTAAACAACACTTTAGCGATCCATCTAAACTTACTAACAAATGGGTTATTGAGACTAACACCAAGTCTAGTAGAAGCATGGAAAGAAAAGATAAGTTAGATGCGCAGTATGTAGGGCAATCACCCAATCTAGACTATATATTCTCCACAAAACAACCGTTAGAGCGGAGCATAAATAATTTATCAGAAGAATTGGTTAGAATTTACCCTAAGGACCATGATGGAACAATCGCTCAACTTGAAAGGCGGCAGAGAATATTTTATTTTTTACTCAATCAAAGCTCTTTAATATCAAGTATCGCAGACCCGTCCAAAAAATTCTTTGTTACCTCTCGCAAATTTGATCTTGCGGCTTCTCTTATTTCATTAGATGAATCCAAAAAAGAAGTGTTTTCTTCTTTGGTGAAAACCCAACCAAATTACTTCATTGAAGGCCCTCCAGGTGTGGGTAAAACACACCTTATAACCAGCTATGTTGATTATCTTTTCCACGAAGAAAATAGTTCAAAAGTTCTTTTGTCTGCTCAGAGTCATGCCACTGTCAATATGCTTTATGATGAAATCACTGAAAAACTAAAAAAGCATGAGTCTTTTGATAGCCTAATTATCATTCCAAACTTTAAGGCTGAAAAAAATGACGATGGTAGTCATGTAGAAACATTCATTCAAAACGCGACAAACCCTTATATTGATAAATTCAAAAAAAGTGAAATGTTTAATAAATATTCCAAAGAACCGCTTATTAAGCAGAAGCTCGATAAATTTATTAGTAAATCAGACGCTAAATTTTTCAATCAAGTTTTACGTGCTGCCAATCTAGTGTTTACAACCTCTAACTCTAAATTAATGGAAGAATTAATAGAGAATAATATCAATTTTGATGTGTCTGTTATGGAAGAGTGCGGCAAGACATCAGGTATCGAATTGGTGTCACCAATGATAGTATCGAGAAAAAGAGTTCTTATTGGTGATTACAAGCAACTTCCAGCATTTTCAGAACAGCATGTCAAAAAGATTATTAGAAACCCTGGTAATTTCGATATGAACTTGGTTGTAGAGCAGCTGTCAAATATAGGGTTTAGAAAAGGCGTCATTTTTGATCTTGATTTTAACGATGCTGATATAAACAAAGCCTCTAAAGCTGAGCATTTTAGCAACCTTTCTAAATATTTCTCTTTATTCAAAAGTCTGTGTCAAAGTGCAGAAAGTATTAGGATTCGAGGAAAAGAAAGTTTTGGTAGCATGATCGATACACAGCATAGAATGCACCCTCAGATTTCTCGGATTGTTTCTAACGCTGTATATGAGGGTAAATTAAAAGATTATCCTCAAACCGCAGATTTCTATAATAGCGCGTCCCCATTTATCTTTAAGGACTCTAAATTAGAAGGATTGAATAAAGATAATGCAGTAATATGGATCGATTTACCTGATAAAAATAGTGATGTTAGGATGCGTAGTCTTGAAAATAAGAACGTCAATAAACACGAAATCCGTATTATTAAAGAATTATTATCCAAAATACATACTAATAGTGATAAAGATTATTCAATCAAAATACTCAGCCCTTATGTAAATCAAGTGAATATGATCAATAACCTGGTTGAAAAGAGTGAGATAAATAGCTGTTTTTCGAGCACACATAACGATCAAGACATAGCAAAAACAGTAGACTCTTATCAGGGTGATCAGGCCGACGTTATTATCATTAGCCTAGTAAGGCATAATAGTTATCAGCCTATTACTTCTGCTTTGGGTTTTTTATCAGATATGCGCAGAATGAACGTACTGCTGAGTAGAGCTAAACATAAAATGATTATTGTTGGCTGTTTCGGTTTATTCAGATATTGGCAGCTGCTTGAAAATAAAGCTTATACTAACAATAGGGGTTATTTGGACGATATAGATAGGGAATTTTTGAATCTCTTTGTTGAAATGTTTGTTAATGATTTTGAATTAATGAACGATCATTCAATTGATACTGAAAATAAGGTGTTTAATAACATCAACTTTGTTCAATCAAAATCATTTTTGGGCCTCTAATGAATAAAGAAAACACTATAAAATATACGATTGCTATCCCATTCCTCACTAATGAATATACATTTAGCATTAGTAGAAAAACCAATTGGTCAATTATCGATTACCTTTTCTTAAAAGAATTAAGTCAAAGAGAGATGACTGTTAAGAGTCTTAGCGACTTCTCCAATCTAGAAACTCAAGTTGTCATTCAGATTTTACTACCCATGTGCAATGTCGGGTGGATTGATATTGTTACTTCTAGAGACAGTTTTATTTTTAGAATAACGGAAATGGGTGAGATAGCTTATTCTTTAAGCGTTAAAGAACATGAGCTAATTTGTAAGGTCGATAAATATCAAAAAAGAAGAGAAGTTTTTGTAGATTATTTTGATAACTATTACAGCTTTTATAGTTTTGACTCCCCTTTGCTTACTCATGCAAGATATATGAGTGAGATTAATAAAAACAAGAATATAGTTACCTTGCCTATAGATGCTAGCAATTCTTATCCTAAGTACACAAAAATGTATAGCGTTATGGCCAGAGAGCATGAAAAAATAGACAACGTACATGACGAGGCTGTGTATGCGTTAACTACTAAGAAGTATTTACTGGTAGATATGTTGTATATAGAGGGTCGTAAGGAAGGAAGGATAATCGATGACAATAAAGTAAAAAAGCTGAATAACAAGCTTATTAGACAAATCAAAAATACACTTCCAACTATAATCAAAGACGATAATTCTTTGCTTAAAACACCTTTGACTAAAGATGAAAATAACTATGAAATCAAGGTCGTTGCCAAGAAATGTGATGTAGATTTTGTTTACGGCGGTCACAACACTAAAGCCAAGCTCATTGAGCTAATCCAGTCCTCTACTGACTTTTTAGTCATTCACTCTACCTTCATAGGTAAATGGTGCATTGTCAATGACGATGGCTATACTCATTTTTTTCTAGAAATTAAAGAGGTTTTGAAACGAGGCGTTCAAGTTTATATATTATGGGGCAAAAGTAATGCCGAAGAAACAGATGAAAACTTTGAAAAATCAGATAGTGAAGATAAGGCTGTTGAAAGCAAATTAAGAGATTTTAATGAAAGCTGCCACCAGGAAGGCATACTAAATGTTGTAAATTATAATGACTTCAGACGTACCGACTCGCATGCAAAGTTCGTTATAACCAATCACACAGACAGGGGGTTGTGTACTATGGTCAGCTCATGCAACTTCTTATATGCAAAATTTGAAAGATTTGAGGCGTCAGTTATTGTTTGCAATGATCAATTTACTAAATATTTTTTAGAGATCGCCGCTAATATTTGCTGTGGAAAAAGCACTTTTGACAGCAAAGTGCGTAAGGAGTTTCGGGGGTTTTCAAGCAATATAGCCGATACACCAAATGACGTTGATATTCCTAACAATGAAAAGCTGGAGCTGCGATTAGTGCTAAAGCACCAGCATCATAGTTATATTGACTTAGCTGCTCAAGCAAAAGACAGGATATATATTATAAGTGACTTTATAAACACCTCACCTATAAGGCCTATATTTGATGCTTTAAAAGAGTCAGAAGCTAAAAAATATTATTATTACTCTAAGAAATCAAGCTATATCGATCATTCAGAAATTGTTGAGATGCATGATGATCTGAAGTCTGCCGACTCTTTATCTCAATTGGGTGCACATCATTCCAATAGTCATGCCAAGGTATTAGCTTGGGATAATAATGACTTGCTGATTACTAGCTTAAATTGGCTGTCTGCAAGTGCCCCTGATAACCTTGTAGAGGTTTATCATGAGATAGGTATTTATGTTCAAGGTTGGGATATAGCTAAAGATTTTATTAAAGTATTTAGAAGTCTTTAAATCCGAATTAACGCTATGAATTACCGAAAAACGATTTTGAGACAATCCAGCATGCCAGCCAAAATGATTTGTTAAGCATGTTAATCGCCTCTATGAGCGTTGTTAGCTCGGTTTAGTGTAGTATCGCCCTAAACTAAAAACAGCGGCTATAAGCGGCTATTTTTTGATGCTGGCGGGTATGATCGTCGGTGCCTTGACTCTTATTGTTTGGATATACGACGGCTTTATTGGCAAAATCAGACAGGTCATCATCAATTTGTCGATAAACATGGAAATTTGAACTGTTGGCAAAAACCTGTGAGTCCTCCTCTAATCGATGACAGGTTAAAGACTTATCAGTTATAAAATCGAGCACTATTAAGCGGCTTTGATCCTAAATTTGCGCACTACCGCTCACCACGTTACCGCTTAGGTCCAAAACTGCATTATCAGTATAGCGGACAAGTTCTTTGGCGTATAAGTCTTTAACGCCTGCCAAGTACAACCAACTCTCATTTATCCAGATATAGGTGATGTCACTGACCCAAGACTCATGAGGACGCTTAGCATCAAATTGCTGGTCAATCACGTTCGAATAGACCAGCTTATTGTGATTTGAGTCCGTAGTGACTTTAAAGCATTTGTCGCTTGAGCTGCTTTATTTCTTGAAGAGCACTCATAAGATCAGGATCATATTGTTCTGTGCCGATAAGCTTGCCTTGATTGGCTTTGTTGTTCCAGTTCGATAAGGCTTGCATGGCGATACCAAGCTGCTTCGCAGTCGCTGAAATATTTCCATTGTTGTCCGCTATCTTCTTGACGGCTTCTGCTTTGAATTCTGCACTGTAGGTTCTAATTTTCTTGACAAGGATAAACTCCGATTAATACGCTTAGTTTACCAAGTTTATTTGTACGGTTTCTTCAACATAGCTCAATTTGAGTATTAGCCCAAGATTCTTGAAACCCAATAACTTGTTAAATAAATCCCTTTAACCCGATTCTAGGCCAAAAATAGGCTCTCAGATTTGCACAGAACAGCACTAACCTAACACCTTGCTTTTATAATTCTATGCAAATACAGGTACCTATTATTCGTATGAAAATTTGTTTTTCTATCTAGTAAACTGTCACTTGCCAGCATTTATGTGTTATTTGCTCTATAATAAACTAAATTATCCCCAAGGTACACTTGGGGATGATTGTGCATAAAAGCTTTTATATATAAGGGTTTTATTTTTATAAAGATGATTTTGGTGTCCAGTTTGGTGTCCAAATAATAGGATATTTAGTACTGGATTTTAGAGGCAAGACTACAGATAAAAGACGGTGATTATTAAACTGTATGCCTTTAATGCTAGGCGTTAGGCGTGATGAAGATTACTAACAATACTTTAGCACAATAAAAGCGAAGATTGTACAAAAATGTGTGCTCCTATTTATATGACAAAACAACAAAGTGAGTAGTATGGTTATTCATAATAGACGGGATATTAATAGACTTGAGTGCCGTGACAAAGATTATTTGGTCGCAGTCGCTGGCGTACCCGGACTTAGTGTACGTATCTATCCCAATGGAAAAAAAGAATATTATCTGCGTTACCCCCATCCACATCAGCCCAATAAACGTCCGCGTATGAGGTTGGGTTCTGTGGAAGATATCAGCCTGCATGAGGCAAAAACCAAAGCTGAGTCTATATTGGATATGGTGCGAAATGGCACCGACCCTAAAGCCATACGTCAGCAAAAGCAGGTGAATAAATATGCGCATCTAAAAAACGCCACGTTTGCTGAGATTGCTGCAGCTTGGCGTGATAATAAAATCAATAGCCGCCGCCAACGTAAGACCGGCAAGCGCACCTTTAGCGAGTCAACCTTAAAGTTTTGGGATTTGTGTCTGGGTTATATGTGCGCCGAGATTGGTAACTTGAGGATGAATGACATCACCAGTGAAACCATCTTGAATGTTTGTGAGTCTATTCAAAAGAACGATAATGAAGCTGCCTTCGTGGGTGCCAGTACCCGTTTATATACCGAAAAGGTGTTTTCATTCGCCGTGGCTCGTGGGTTATGTGACACCAATGTCGCCATTTATACCCGTGGAGAGCTGGCACCAGCGGGCTCAGGAAAACACTTGCCAGCACTGACCAAACCCGATGAGTTTGCCGCTTTATTGAAGGACATGGCGACGTTTACTGCAGCAAGTGAGCTGACGTTAATGGCAATGAACTTATTGCCTTATGTCTTTGTGCGCAGTATTGATTTACGCTCTATGCGCTGGGATGAGATTGATTGGGCGCATAAGCTCTGGGTTTTTTCACCAACCAAAGGCGAAGGGCGTGAAGATATGGTCTCAAGCTTGGTGGTGCCTTTAGCAGATCAGGTGATGACTCGCCTGCGTGACATCCAAAAAATAACCGGTGATAAGCCTTATGTGTTCGCCTCGATACGCAGCTCAAGCAATGCTTATATGAGTAAGGCCACTTTGGTTCAGGCATTTCACCGGCTGGGTTACAAGGGAAAACATTGTACGCATGGATTTCGAGCCGCCGCCAAGACACTGCTTATGGAGCAGCCCGAGCTTCGCTATTCAGACATTGTCACTGAGCTACAGCTCGGCCACAGGATCAAGGATACCCATGGCGGAGCGTACAACCGATTGGATGAAATAAGCACACGTACTCAAATGATGCAGCACTGGGCTGACTATATTGATAGTCTGCGCAGCCGTTAATACCAAGTGGCCTGCTCTACTAGTCTTTCGCTACTAGTCTTTTTTCATTTTTACCACATTCATGCTGGGATAAGCTAAGTCAATCTTGTATTTTTTGCCACCTCGATAAGCGGTGGTTTTGACAATGCCTTGCTTTTGTTTATAGTCGACTTTCTGTACTTGGTAACCCATTGCATTTAGCTTACGTGTGGCCAGTCGTTCGGCATTACCTTGGTTGTACTCGCTCTTGTTATATTTTTTGTTTTGATGCTTTTTGTTCTGCTTATAGGTATTATGCCCTTTTTTATCATAGGTACCATTAGGATAGTGCATCCCTCGAGTATCCAGAGGTGTCGATGCACAGCCCACAACAGCTGCACTCAAAAATATAGCAGTAAATCCTGTGGCCAATGTTTTAAGTTTTATCATGCGGATTTATCCTTATAAAATCAATTTACCCAGTACTCTTTAGCTAAATCAGGGCTTGAAATATTTCATTACAAATATATGACTATGATAGCTGTCTTATATTGATAGTTAGTATCTTAAGCGTTATAAGTTGTAATTGCTCAGTCTATGTGTCGGCCGGAGTCAATGCAGAGCATAGGACCATATAAATGGAAAAAACCGAGCGGTTTAGACTCGGTTTTTTAGATGATTTACTACAAATAAATTAACTTTTTTTAGTACTTAGAGCGGGCTTAACTTTAAATCTGACAAATCTCAGAGCGCACAATAAAGCGCTTGCCCTCAGGTATCTCAAGCGAGAAGCTAGCACCGCGTCCGGCCACAACATCTATCGTTAAGTCAGTATGCTGCCATAGTTCAAACTGAGCCTTGCCCATATAAAAAGGACAGCCGCCAATCTCGCCTACCAGCACATCCTGCCCTCCTGTCTTAAACTCACCAAGCGGATAACACATAGGTGAGCTGCCATCACAGCAGCCGCCAGATTGGTGGAACATCAGCTCGCCATGCTTAGATTTTAATAACTCAATGAGCTCAATGCAGGCTGGCGTGGCATCAACTTTCATAATTTGTACTCCTAAAATATTCAGCCTTGTCATTATGGTTTGGTAATGAGCACCTTAAAATTAAAAAAAGCAATCCACCTGACGATAGATTGCTTTGGTAAGTTGATACAGAGTTGAATTTAGGTTTTAAAAGAAGCCCATCGCCTTGGTGCTATAAGAGACCAGCATATTTTTGGTTTGCTGATAATGATCTAGCATCATTAGATGGTTTTCACGACCAATACCTGACTGCTTGTAGCCACCGAAGGCTGCGTGTGACGGATATAGGTGGTAGCAGTTGGTCCATACACGGCCTGCTTGGATGCCACGGCCAAAGCGATAAGCTTTATGCACGTTGCGGGTCCAGATACCTGCGCCTAAGCCATACAAGGTATCGTTAGCCAAGCGTAATGCTTCCTCATCATCCTTAAAGGTAGTTACCGCCAGCACAGGTCCAAAGATTTCTTCTTGGAAAATGCGCATGTCGTTGGTGCCCTCAAAGATAGTAGGCTGCACATAATAGCCGCTGGCAAGATCGCCTTCATGCTTGGCCTGCTCACCGCCGACCAGCACTTTAGCACCTTCTTTTTTACCAATATCTAGATAAGATAAGATTTTTTCTAACTGATCTGAGCTGGCTTGGGCACCAACCATGGTTTCGGTATCTAGCGGGTTGCCAAGTTTAATGGCTTTAACGCGCTCAATACAGCGTTTGATAAATTCATCATAAATGCTCTCATGCACCAGTGCACGTGAAGGACACGTACAGACTTCACCTTGGTTGAGCGCAAACATCACCAGACCCTCTACCGCCTTGTCTAAGAAATCATCGTCTTCATCCATGATGTCTGCAAAGAAGATATTAGGACTCTTACCACCAAGCTCTAGCGTAACAGGAATAATGTTTTCACTGGCGTATTGCATGATTAGGCGACCGGTGGTGGTTTCACCTGTGAAAGCGATTTTGCTAATACGAGGGTTTGACGCAAGTGGCTTGCCTGCCTCTACCCCAAAGCCATTGACCACGTTTAATACGCCTTTTGGCAAGATGTCTGCCAGCCCAATGGTTTCAATTAAATACAAGATTGAGGCAGGCGTCTGCTCAGCCGGCTTAAGTACGATACAGTTACCTGCAGCCAATGCCGGAGCAATTTTCCAAATCGCCATAAGTAGAGGGAAGTTCCAAGGGATAATCTGACCGACCACACCTAAGGGCTCATGGAAATGATAGGCTACGGTATCTTCATCAATTTGACTGATGCCGCCTTCTTGAGCACGGATGGCGCCGGCAAAATAACGCAAATGATCGATAGATAAAGGGATATCTGCTGCTAGGGTTTCTCTAACTGGTTTGCCGTTTTCATAACATTCGGCCACCGCGATTTTTTCAAGATTTTCTTCCATCTTGTCAGCGATTTTTAGCAGGATATTTGAGCGCTCTGTGACACTGGTTTTGCCCCAAGCTTCTTTGGCCGCATGTGCAGCATCTAGGGCTTTTTCGATGTCGGCAGCTTTTGAACGGGCAACTTGGCAAATGAGTTTGCCGTCGATAGGACTGGTGTTATCAAAATACTCACCATCAATGGGAGCAACCCACTCTCCGCCAATAAAATTATCGTATTTTTCGCGGAATTTAACCAAGCTATTGTCAGTATTTGGGGTTTGGTAAAGCATGTGACGCTCCTTGTGATTATTATTAAGCCTTAACCTTTTGTTATTTTTGAATAAATAAGCGTTAAGGCCGGTTCTTATAAGCCGCAATTCTCCTTTGCGTGCTTGCTTATCCTAATCCCTAATTAGTTAGAAGGGAAGTTACTTATTTTATGCGGTGCTTGCTTAATAGATAAAATATAGTTATAAAATATGCTATCAGCAAACTTAGGGTTAACTTAAGTGTATTTTTAATGATACGTTCTGCTTCTGCTGTGGGTTTTATAACTAAAGGAGTGGTCGGTCATAACCATATTCAATTAGTTGCAATACTATACGTGATAGTATATTGAGTTTTTTGAAAGCTGAGCTTAGCGCTTATGATTACTGCCACCACTGCCAGTTGCGCTGATCTAAGCTTTCTGACTCATTCGAGGTATTTATGAGCGCAGCATCCCCTAATTTAGATCAAAACTCGGATAAATTTAACTGGCGTATCTTCGGCCCTGGCATCTTGCTAGCTACTGGCGCTGTTGGTGGCTCACATCTTATTTCATCGACACAAGCTGGCGCGTTATATGGCTGGCAATTGGCGATTATGATTATTCTCGCCAACTTTTTTAAATACCCCTTTTTTAAATTCAGCACCGACTATGTGTATGACACAGGGGAGTCACTAATTGCCGGTTACGCCAAAAAATCGCGGGTATATCTTTGGTTATATACCTTGCTTTTGTTAGCGTCAGCGCTTATTAGCGTGGGTGCTGTGGCCTTGTTAACCACGGTTATTTTGGGCTTTATGTTGCCCTCAAGCATCAGTCCCTCGATGACGGTACTGTCATTTATCGTTATGGGCGTCTCTTGGCTGTTTTTGGTGTTGGGCCACTACAAGCTGCTCGATAAGTTCAATAAGTGGATTATGGCCGCTTTAATTGTCTCAACCATTGCTGCTGTTATGATTGCAGCGGGTAAGCCGACGGTTATGGCACCAGATTTCATAGCCGCTTCGCCTTGGAATATGGCTTCGCTGGGCTTTATCGTGGCCTTAATGGGTTGGATGCCAGCACCGCTTGAATTTGCGGCCATGACCTCGATGTGGACCAAAGAAAAGGTAAAAGCCGATCACACTACCCACCGCCAAGGTTTAATTGACTTCAATGCCGGCTACATCTCAAGTGCCATTTTGGCGCTGTTTTTCTTAGCGCTTGGGGTCTTTGTACAATATGGCACAGGGACCGAGATTCAAACCCAAGGCGGCGCTTACATTACTCAATTAATGAATATGTACACCGCCACCATTGGCGATTGGTCCAAGTTATTGGTGGCGTTTGTGGCCTTTATGGTAATGTTTGGCACCACCATTGCCTGTGCCGATGGTTATGGCCGCTCTATTGCTGAAGGGATGCGTTTGATTAATAACAATCCAAACGAGGCCTCGCAAACCCAGATTTTTTGGTGGACCACCTTTTCAGCCTTAGGCGGCTTTGTTCTTATCACCTTTTTCAAAGGTCAGCTTGATATCATGCTTAAGTTTGCGATGATTTCAGCCTTTGTGTTAGCCCCTGTGTATGGCTGGCTCAACTATTCATTGATTAAAAGTCAGCAACGACTGTCACCGCTTATGACCTTTTATAGTATCTCAGGCCTTATCTTTTTAGCGGGTATCGCTTTATTGTTTATGGCACAGCTGACAGGGATTCTTGCCTAGCGCTTTGCTAGTAAAAACTTAAATAAATTTAAAAAACACACCTACTGCACCTATGAGTAATCTTATAAACCAAGCCCTTTAAAATAAGCACAAATTAAGGTTAACCTGCTATGAGCACATCTTCGACTCACGCCTCGCCCAAAGACAAAGGCATTAATTGGCAAGCTTTTGGTCCCGGTATCTTACTGGCCTCAGCGGCCATTGGGGGCTCACATCTTATCTCATCGACACAAGCTGGCGCGTTATATGGTTGGCAATTGGCGATTATGATTATCCTCGCCAACTTTTTTAAATATCCCTTTTTTAAATTCGGTACCGACTATGTTTATGAAACCGGAGAGTCGTTGGTTGCCGGATATGCCAAAAAATCACGCCTATATCTGTGGGCATTTTTTATCTTATCTTTGGCAGCTTCGATCATTAGCACCGGTGCAGTGGCGCTATTGGCGGCAGTTATTCTAGGGTTTATGTTGCCTGAAAGCTGGGGGCTATCTAATGGTGTTTTGTCGATTATCGTCATGGGCGTGTCTTGGCTATTTTTGATTCTCGGTCACTACAAGATGCTTGATAAGCTTACCAAATGGATTATGGTGGCGCTGACTGTGACCACGTTAGCTGCGGTGATTATTGCGGCAGGCAAGCCTACCATTATGGCACCAGATTTTGTGGCCGCCTCACCTTGGAATTTGGCCACCTTGGGCTTTATTGTGGCCTTAATGGGCTGGATGCCAGCACCACTTGAGTTCTCAGCGATTAATTCTATGTGGATTTCGGCCAAAGTAAAATCGGACCACACCACGCACCGTCAGGGCTTAATTGACTTTAATGTCGGTTTTATCGCCACCTCTTTATTGGCACTGGTATTTTTGGCATTGGGTGTGTTTGTACAGTATGGCTCAGGCGTTGAAATCCAGACCCAAGGCGGTGCTTATGTGGGGCAGCTGATTAGTAT
The DNA here is from genome assembly GCF_003209315.1 of Psychrobacter sp. YP14. Lineage (NCBI taxonomy): Bacteria > Pseudomonadati > Pseudomonadota > Gammaproteobacteria > Moraxellales > Moraxellaceae > Psychrobacter > Psychrobacter sp. YP14. Next base: position 1,384,784 of record NZ_CP029789.1, read on the forward strand.
GTACACGGCCACCATTGGTGAGTGGTCACGTTTCTTGGTAGCCTTTGTGGCCTTTATGGTGATGTTTGGTACCACCATTACCTGTGCTGATGGTTATGGCCGTATCAATGCCGAAAGCTTACGATTAATCAAAGACGATGCCAATATTTCACAACAGCAAATCATCCTGTGGACCACCTACTGTATTGTGGGCGGCTATATTATTATCACCTTCTTTACTGGGCAGCTGGGCGCTATGCTAAAGTTTGCTATGATTACAGCTTTTGTTTCAGCCCCAATTTTTGGTTGGTTAAATTACTCACTAGCCAAAGATCAGCAGCACCTATCAGCTGGCATGAAGCTGTACAGTATTGCCGGCTTGATCTTCTTAGGCGGTATTGCTTTGTTGTTTATGGCGCAATTATTTGGCCTAATCTAAAAAAACCTCTCTGTTTAGCCTCTTTAAAAGACCTTACAATAGCCGTAAGGTCTTTTTTTATACCCCCTTTTATACCCCCTCATATTTAGCTGGCTTAAGCGCAGGGTTGGATTAGGGTTAGAATTGTAATTACAATCCAAAGGTTTCGTTGTATGCTATCTTAATAGCGACAATACGCCTTTTTTGGCACGTTTTTTGGTGATTTTCTTTTGGCCCCTTAGATAGATAACTGGAGTAAGTGCCATGACCTTAATTCCCGTACGTCCTTTTGTGAGCGCAGTTGTACTGGCCACCCTCACTGCTTTGGCAGGCTGTGATACGCGCACCCAAAACCCAATGATGCAGACCATTCCTACCGATGCCGAGAAGTGGCAAGACAAATTGGGTGACACCTTAGAGCAGCTTTCAGAAGAAGATCGCCAGCTTCTAAGCCGTTATATGCTACGGATGCGTTTAAGTGACGCTTATGAAAAAGGCGCTGTCCCTAGAATTACCATTGGCCGGGCATTAGAGCAGCAGCGAAAGTACGAAGCACTGCATCCGGATAATCCCACAGGTAAAAAAAGCCCAGTAACCACAGCTGTGCAGCCTGATAACTATCCGATAACCCTACTGCCGGCCAAAACCAGTGAAAACGACAGTTTGAATAATGTTAAATTGTCTTTTGTGCTGTCAAATGAAGGGCAAACAGCTGTAAAAAGCTTTAAAGGTACCTTAATGCTGCGTTATCCGGCATTCAAAAAACCCAAGCCGGTGGTCATTCCTTTTACCCTATTTGATCCGCCCATGTCGCCCAAACAGTCTCGGAAAATGGAGGCGGATGTGAGCATAACTGACATCAATGTGATGAAAGCCATTCAAAATCCACAAAATATTGAAATTGAGATAACCAATGGCGCTATGGTATTAGAAGATGGTCGCGAGATTGTGTTTAAGTAAGCACTATTTGGTGCAATTTATGTGTTTTAACGTATGGTGAGTGAGTGATGCAGTTAAAAAGATTGACCGCCTTTCATAGCGTAGCACGCTTAAAAAGCTTTAGTGAGGCAGTATCACAAACCCAGCTGTCACAGCCGACTTTAAGCCGCTTAATCAAGCAGTTAGAGGATGATCTGGGCGTTATCCTCATTGACCGCTATCATCGTCCGTTACAGCTGACTGAGGCGGGCAGATTTTTTTATGAAAAAATTGATATCATCTTAAAAGAGCTCGATAGCACCATCAGTCTGACCCAAAAAATCGCGCATCCGCCAGATACCCTAAACATTGGCTTTGTGCCCTCAGTGCTTTATGGCTTATTACCGACGGTTATTTCAAGGTTAAAGCAGCGCTTGCCGAATTTGGAGGTGCATTTAAAAGACATCAGTTCCTTCAAACAGATCGGTGCGCTCAAGGCCGGCGAGATTGACGTGGGTTTTGGCCGATTTGCCCATAACGATGAGCATATTTATCAGCTGTTACTACGTCATGAACGCTACGTCGCCGCCCTTCCCAATACTCATGAACTGGCTGGCAGCCATGATATTCACTTATCACAGCTGCAAAATAGCCGAGTTATCTTATACCACCAAACCCATCTTCCTGTCCCTCAACTTGCCAGCGCTTCAACAACTGAGGCTCAAAACACAGACCCTAGTCTTATTAGCGAGCCGCTGCTGCATCTTTTTGCCAAGCGCTCAGCCTTACCGCATCACACCACCTCGGTTAGTGACATTCAGTTGGCATTAGGCTTGGTAGCCGCCGGTGAAGGCATAACGTTAGTGCCTGATAGCCTAAAATCAGTACGCTCTGAGCAAATCAGTTACCGCACCTTAATTCATGAAGATGCCACCTCACCGATTTACATCTGTAGCCTTACTACCCCCACGCACCCAGCCTTTACTACCTTACTTGAGGTGATTTATGCCATTTATGAAGAGCGTGGTATCACCTATCGCCGAGTGATCTAATTCTTTATCAGCTGTATTTTCTACACAAATTGTAATTTTTTGTAAAAAAGCATCTGGTTTTTGATTGCTCTATTTTGCATATTTTAAATACGGCTTAAGATAAATCATCAAAATTCAAATAACCATACTCATTTTATGAATAGTATTAGTAAAAATACATCTAATATTTAGTATTTGTAATTAATATCGCTTTATACCCCTCTTCCTTATTGGCCAATTTAGGGCTATTCTTATTGAAAATACAATCTGCATAAAAATAAGTTATCCCTCCCCCTTCTATTCAAAGGACTGATTATGAGCACTTATTCTGCCGGCAAGCGCTTTCGCGAAGCCCTCTTAGCACAAAAATCAAATAACCAGCCGCTACAAATTGTCGGTACCATCAACGCCTATACCGCCATGATGGCCAAACAAGTTGGTCACAAAGCCATTTACTTATCAGGTGCTGGCGTGGCAAACGCCTCATACGGTCTACCAGATTTGGGTATGACCAGTCTTGATAACGTATTAGAGGACGCCAGCCGTATTACCAATGCGGTGGATACACCACTATTGGTCGATATCGATACCGGTTGGGGCGGTGCATTTAATATCTCGCAAACCATCAAAAAGATGGAAAAAGCAGGTGTTGCAGCAGTGCATATCGAAGACCAAGTGGCGCAAAAGCGCTGTGGTCACCGTCCAAACAAAGAAATCGTGTCAACCGCCGAGATGGTTGACCGTCTTAAAGCGGCGCTTGATGCCAAAGTCGATCCAGACTTTGTGGTGATGGCACGTACTGATGCCCTATCGGTCGAAGGCTTAGAAGCAGCTGTTGAACGTGCCGTGGCTTTTGAAGAAGCTGGCGCCGATATGATTTTCGCTGAAGCATTAACCGATATCGAGATGTATCGTAAATTCACCGATGTATTAAACATTCCGGTACTCGCCAACATGACTGAGTTTGGCCAGACTGACTTATACACCACAGAGCAGCTATTTAATGTGGGCGTCGATATGGTGTTATACCCACTATCGGCCTTTCGTGCGATGAACAAAGCGGCGCTAAACGTGTATCAGCATCTATTAAATGATGGTACTCAAGAAGCTGTGGTCGATACCATGCAGACGCGTATGGAGCTATATGACTTCTTAAATTATCACCAGTTTGAACAAAAGCTAGATGAGCTGTTTGCTCAAAAGAAGTAAACATCTTAAATGTGAAAAGTTTTAAGAAGGTATTTTCGAGTAAACCAAATATTTTAATTTAATAATAGTTTGAAGGTTTGTAGCGTCACAAGGCGGTTGACTGCAGATTGTACAAATCGTACATCTAAGGAAACCAACACAGTGACGCTGCAACATACAAACTATTTCAGCCACCAAACAAAAAAAGGATTTTTACTATGGCAGCAGGTAAACAACTATCAGGCGCAGGCTTACGTGGTCAAGTAGCAGGTAAAACGGCATTATCAACCGTCGGTAAATCAGGCTCGGGCTTAACTTACCGTGGTTATGATGTCAAAGACTTAGCCGAAAATTGCATCTTTGAAGAAGTCGCCTATTTATTGTTATACGGTAATTTGCCTACCCAAGCCCAGCTTGATGACTACAAAGCCACGCTAAAACAATTGCGTGATCTACCGCAGCCTCTAAAAGACGTATTAGAGCGTATTCCACAAGATGCGCACCCAATGGATGTGCTGCGTACGGGCTGCTCGATGCTAGGTAACTTAGAGCCAGAAGACAGCTTTGATGAGCAGCTGGACAAAACCAACCGCATGCTATCAGCCTTCCCAGCGATTATTAACTACTGGTACCGCTTTAGCCACGAAGGCGTCAAGATTGACTGCGTGACCGATGCCGAAACCATTGGTGGTCACTTTTTGCAATTATTAAAAGGTGACAAGCCAAGTGAGCTACACGAGCGTGTGATGAATGTGTCGCTTATCTTGTACGCTGAGCATGAGTTTAACGCCTCGACCTTTACCGCGCGTGTCTGTGCCTCCACCCTGTCAGATATCTTCTCTTGTATCACAGGTGCCATCGGCTCGTTACGTGGTCCGTTACATGGCGGTGCCAATGAAGCAGCGATGGAGCTAATCGAAGGCTTTGAATCGCCAGAAGACGCAGAAGCTGGCTTGCTGCGTATGCTAGATAACAAAGACAAGATTATGGGCTTTGGTCACGCCATTTATAGCGAATCAGATCCACGTAACGTCATCATCAAGCAGTGGGCTGAAAAACTAGCCGCCGATGTCGGCGATGAGGTGTTATACCCAGTATCTGTGCGCTGTGAAGAGGTGATGTGGCGTGAGAAAAAACTGTTCTGTAACGCAGACTTCTTCCATGCCTCGACCTATAACTTTATGGGTATTCCAACCAAGCTATTCACGCCAATCTTTGTCTGCTCTCGCCTAACCGGCTGGGCTGCACACGTATTTGAGCAACGCGCTGATAACCGTATTATCCGTCCAAGTGCCGAATATGTGGGCGAAGCGCCACGTGAGGTAACGCCTATCGCTGAGCGCGGTTAGTTTATAAAGTAGAGTCAGATTGTTTAGGGCTCTATCTTTTTTATTGAAGATAGGGCCTTATTTGTTAGATGATTATTTTGTTAGATGATTGCATTTAATGACCGTTAGCGCATTAATATTTTATTGATTTCAAAATTTAGCGATTTTAGCAATTAGGGCTACTTACTGCTAAGTGTTAAATTTAATTTAAGGACAGCCAGTCATGTCAAATCAGAGTATTGAAACAAACCAGCCAGAGCTGACCCACAAACATCCCCAGCCAATGAATACAGAATTTAAAAAACCACTACCTTTGCCAAATGGTGAGGACAGTGGTCTGTATTATTTTGACGTTGAACAAGCAGTTAATGCTATTGAACCAGGCGCTTATGCCAAGCTGCCTTTTAGCTCAAAAGTTCTTTGTGAAAACTTAGTACGCCGCTGCCCACCAGAAGATTTGACCGAGGCGCTATCACAGCATATCTACCGCAAACAAGACATTGATTTTCCTTGGTATCCGGCGCGTGTGGTGTGTCATGACATCTTGGGCCAAACCGCCTTTGTCGACTTAGCTGGCCTTCGTGATGCCATCGCTGCTGAAGGCGGTGACCCGGCGAAAGTTAACCCCATTGTGCCGACCCAATTGATTGTCGATCACTCATTGGCGGTTGAACACGCCGGCTATGAAGAGAATGCTTTTGAGAAAAACCGGGCCATTGAAGAGCGCCGCAATGAGGACCGTTTCCATTTTATCAACTGGTGTGAATATGCCTTTGATAACGTTAACGTGGTGCCGCCTGGCAATGGCATCATGCACCAAATTAACCTTGAGAAAATGTCACCTGTGGTCCAGGTCATTACCGATAAAAACGACGGCACACCTGTGGCCTATCCAGATACCTTGGTCGGTACTGACAGCCACACGCCCATGGTCGATGCCTTAGGCGTTATCTCCATTGGTGTGGGCGGGCTAGAAGCTGAAAGCGTGATGCTGGGCAATCCCTCATATATGCGCCTGCCTGATATCATCGGTCTAGAATTAACCGGCAAATTACAACCTGGCATTACCGGTACAGATTTGGTACTGGCTATGACTGAATTTTTGCGTGATGAAGGTGTGGTCTCCGCCTATGTCGAATGCTTTGGGGACGGGGCTCGTAGCTTATCTGTAGGCGATCGTGCTTCAATATCAAACATGACACCTGAATATGGCGCAACCGCTGTTATGTTCTATATTGATGAGCAAACCATTGATTATCTACGTTTGACCGGCCGTACAGAAAAGCAAATTAACGTCGTTGAGGCCTATGCTAAGCACACGGGGCTTTGGGCAGATGGCATGCAACAAGCCAAATACGAGCGTGTATTAAGATTTGATTTATCAAAAGTGGTGCGTAATATCGCAGGCCCCTCTAAGCCGCATGCTCGTGTATCTACCACAGATTTAGTTAACAAAGGCATCGCTCAAGAGCACTATGACCCCACCGCACCCGCAGATGGCTCAATGCCTGATGGCGCTGTGATTATCGCCGCCATCACCAGCTGCACCAATACCTCAAACCCACGCAATATGGTTGCTGCGGGGATTGTGGCCCGTAATGCCCTCAAAAAAGGTCTGGTGCGTAAACCTTGGGTCAAATCATCGTTAGCACCGGGCTCAAAAGCGGTAAAACTGTATTTAGAAGAAGCCGACTTATTGCCTGATTTGCAAGCCCTTGGTTTTGATGTGGTGGCCTTTGCTTGTACGACTTGTAATGGTATGAGCGGTGCGCTTGAACCTGAAATTCAGCAAGAAATCATCGACCGCGACTTATTTGCCACAGCAGTGCTCTCAGGTAACCGTAACTTCGATGGCCGTATTCACCCCTACGCCAAGCAAGCATTCTTAGCCTCGCCGCCTCTGGTTGTCGCCTATGCAATTGCAGGTTCTATTCGCTTTGATATCGAAAAAGACCCACTGGGTCAAGATCAAGATGGCAATGATGTCTATCTAAAAGACATCTGGTTTGATGATGCGGAAGTTGATGCCATTGTGGCCTCTGCGGTGAAGCCTGAGCAATACAGCAAGGTGTATATCCCCATGTTCGATGAAGGAAAAGTAGATGCTGAGCGTCACGATGCTGTCACTGACCCTCAATACAACTGGCGAGAGATGAGCACCTATATTCGCCGTCCGCCTTACTGGGAGGGTAATATGGCTGAGGCCAACCAGTTAAAAGGTATGCGACCACTGGCAGTATTAGGAGATAACATCACAACTGACCACTTATCACCCTCTAATGCCATTATGCCAGATAGTGCTGCTGGCGAGTATTTGGACACCATGGGCTTGCCTGCTGAGGACTACAACTCCTATGCCACTCACCGTGGTGATCATTTAACCGCTCAGCGTGCAACTTTTGCCAATCCAAAACTGTTAAACGAAATGGTTCGTGACGAAAACGGCCAAGTCATTCAAGGCTCTCTGGCCCGTGTTGAGCCAGAAGGCGAAACCATGCGCATGTGGGAAGCCATTGAAACGTACATGAAACGCAATCAGCCGCTCATCATCATTGCAGGTGATGGCTATGGTCAAGGCTCTAGCCGTGACTGGGCTGCTAAAGGGGTTCGTTTAGCTGGGGTTGAGTGTGTGGTCGCTGAAGACTTTGAGCGTATTCACCGTCAAAACTTAGTGGGTATGGGTGCGCTACCGGTTCAGTTTGAAGCTGGCACGACCCGCAAAACCCTAAACATCGACGGTACAGAAGTGTTTGATATCGAAGGTGAAGTGTCTGCAGGTGGCACAATGACACTCGTGATTCACCGCAAAGATGGTAGCGTAGATAAAGCGCCAGTTAAGTGTCGTCTAGATACCGCTGATGAAGTTAAAATGTATCAATCAGGTGGTATGTTACAGCGCTTTGCTAAAGAGTTCTTGGCAGGCAATGTGGCTTAGTTTATTGAAGCTAATTCGCTGATAAATCGCGTCTTAATTAAGCGCATAAGCCACCTTTTATTGTGCTTGTGCGCTTTTTTAATAAAAAATAATACCCCCCTCATAAGGATTTGTCATGACCCAATCTAATACACCCTTTGCCCCCCAAATTTCAGTACCTGCCACCTATATGCGTGGCGGCACCTCCAAAGGCACGTTTTTTAAATTAAGTGATTTGCCTGAGCGTTGCCAACAACCTGGCGAGGATCGCGATAACTTTTTAATGCGCGTCATTGGTAGCCCCGATCCTTATGGCAAGCAAATCGATGGCTTGGGTAATGGGTCATCTAGTACCTCAAAGACGGTTATTCTCTCTAAACCTGATCAAGCCAAGTCTGAAAAAGATAGCCACGATGTGAATTACCTGTTTGGGCAAGTGAATATTGCCAAGCCCATGATTGATTGGGGGGGTAATTGTGGTAATTTAACCGCTGCAGTGGGTGCTTGTGCCATCAATATGGGTCTGGTCAATGCTGATAAAGTAGCTGCTAGTGCCAAGAGCGGTATTTGTGAAGTGCGTATTTGGCAGCAGAATATTAGCAAAACTATCATTGCCCATGTGCCGGTCTACACTGATGAGCAAGGACAAGTGCAGGTACAAGAAACCGGCGATTTTGAATTAGATGGGGTTACCTTCCCTGCCGCAGAGGTAAAAATTGAATTTATTGATCCGGTTGACGCGTCAAGCGCTATGTTCCCAACAGGCCATCTGGTTGACGACTTTGATGTCTCCGGGTGCGGACTGGATAAAGACTGTGTTCAAGCCACCTTTATCAATGCCGGCATCCCCACCATATTTATGAAAGCTGAGGACTTAGGCTTTAATGGCACTGAGCTTCAGTCTGATATTAATGGCAATCAAGAGCTGCTTGATAAGCTTGAGACTATCCGCGCCAAAGGCGGTGTGGCTATGGGCTTATTTCAGGATGTAAGTGACGCACAAAAAAGCCAGCATATCCCTAAGATTGCTTGGGTGGCACCTGCTCAGTCTTACACTGCCTCAAGTGGTAAGGTGGTCGATAAAGACGACATTGACTTGGTGGTACGTGCCATGAGTATGGGACAGCTGCACCATGCGATGATGGGTACAGCGGCGGTGGCCATTGCCGCTGCTGCCACCACGCAAGGTACATTGGTTAACCAATCAGCTGGCAATGGCTCAGCAACACAGCTGTCTGAAGTACGCTTTGGTCATCCCTCTGGTACACTGCTTGTGGGCGGTAAAACTGAGCTGGTAGATGGCCGCTGGCAAGCCAAAAAAGTGTCTATGAGCCGTTCTGCTCGCCGAATTATGGTCGGGCAAGTGTTTGTGCCTGGTGACTGCTTTTAGAGTTTTTGGGATGACAATTGGCCTCTATAATGACCTTGGTGAGCGGATATAAAGAGTCACCATAGGGCTTTGCTTTCAAAAATATTACAATGGCGCCATAGTAAGCGTTTATGATTATGAAGGTATAATTACCCAAGCCAAGAGCGCGAATGGTAAACTTCATAATCATCCGCTTTATATTTAATCTTATTTATAATTAATGAGCTAGAGATAATATGGCCTCACCTCCAAAACGTGTCCCCCTAGATATCAAACCGCCCACCAAAAAAACCGAACGGGGGGCATTGCTGTGGTCGATATTAAAACGACTGGGTGAGTTTGCTCGCCCTTATCGTGGCCTGTTTATCCTAACCTTAATTTTGACGGTATTGGGGTCGTTTACCGCTCAGGTTAACGCATTCGTGCTGCAGTACACCATTGATACTTTAACGGGTATCGTGGGTTTACCTGACCCGTGGATTAAAGGCCTGAAGCTATTAACCTTAATTAGTAGTATTTTATTGGCTAAAGAGGTGCTCAACGTTTTTATCACCTTCGGTCAGCGCTATTTTGGTGAGCGTATTCGTATTAACTTATCGCGCGATTTATCACAAAAAGTCGTCGATCGTATTTTGTCCTACAAAATGTCGTTTTATACCAGTGATGAGAATGCCAGCGGTAAGCTGCAGACCCGTATTGACTTGGGCGTTAGCAGTTTGACGCAGCTGGTACAAAACTTCTTTATCGACATGCTGCCTCTATTCGCCAGTGCCATTGTGTCCTTGGTGATTATGTTTAATGCCAACTTTTGGGTGGGCATGGTCGGCCTAATTATTGTGCCGATTTATTTCTTTGTTAGTCAACAGCAGGCCAACCGCTTACAAGGGTTTCGTAAGCAAATGCGCCAATATCGAGAGACCAAAAGCGGCCTGGTGATCTCAATTATTGACTCTATCACCGTGATTAAGTCCTTTGTGCGTGAGCCGATTGAGTCGGATAAGCACTGGGAAATTCAAAAAGACATGACCACCAATCAGCTACGCATCCGCAGTATTGCGTTTATGTATAATGCCGGCAAGAGCTTTATCGAGCAAATCGGGGTGGTGGTTATTATCGTCTTGACTTCATATTTTGTGCTTAATGGCCAGATGACCATTGGTGCGATTATGTTTCATATTTTGCTGTTTCAAAACGTCGCTGCACCTATTCGCGAATTACACCGTATTTATGACCAAATCAACAACGCCCTAACCTACGCTGAAGGCTTCTTTGATATTTTAGATGATGATGACGCCATTGAACGTGCTGGTGAAATTGAGTGTACGGATTTAAAAGGCCATATTGAGCTTAAAGATGTCAATTTCTCCTATCCTAATGGCAAGCAGGCGTTAAAAGATGTCAGCTTTGAGATTCATCCCAATCGCATCACCGCATTGGTCGGCTTAAGTGGCGCTGGTAAAAGCACCATTATTAATCTACTGGTGAAGTTTTATGACCCCAGCAGCGGTACTATTTGTCTAGATGGTCAAAGCCTAGATAACTACAATACGCATAATTTGCGCGAACAAATTGGATTGGTACTGCAAAAGAACCATATTTTTTCGGGTACCATTGCTGATAATATTCGTTATGGTAATATGCAGGCCACCGATGATGAGATTATGGAGGCGGCCAAGCAGGCGTCTATTCATGAGCAGATTATGGGGATGCCTGAGGGCTATGATAGCGAAGCAAAAATGCTTTCAGGAGGACAGCAGCAGCGGATTGCGCTGGCACGAATGTTCCTAAAGAACCCGCCTATTGTGTTCTTAGATGAGCCTACAGCAAGCCTTGATGCCATTGCGACCCAGCAGATCAAACACAGCTTGGACTTAATCAAAAAAGACCGTACGGTAATTATTGTCTCACACAATATTTCCCAAATTATCGATGCTGATGATTTGATTGTGATTGATAATGGCCGCGTGGTCGAAACCGGTACCCATGAAGAGCTGTATGCCCAGCATGGCGCGTATTATGATATCTTTAACGCCATGTCAGACAGCTTAAATTTAGATAAAATAAGCCACACTCTCAAAAGCGATGTCTAATTTATAGCGGCTTTTTAGTTTATAATTTTTGGCTGATAAATAACCGATAAGATGTTTTTCAATGACCGTTAAATTCACTATAAAAAACTTCGATGAGCTCACTGCCGTCGATGTGTATTACATTTTACAAGCCCGCTCTCAGGTATTTGTAGTCGAGCAGCACTGTCCTTATCAAGATGTTGATGACATTGACTTTGAATGCCTACACTTGGTGGCTCATATGGACAAAACCTTGGTCGGTTATTGCCGTATTATTCCGCCCAATGTCGGTGGTGTGGCCTCCAATCCAAATCCCCGCATCGGTAGAGTGTTGGTGCTACCTGAGTACCGCCGCAATGGGCTGGCGCGCGATATCATGATGCATGCCATTAAGTATTGCCGTAGCAAGTATGGCAAAAAACCAATTAGAATAGCGGCACAAACTTATTTGACCGAGTTTTATCAATCTTTAGGTTTCGAGGCCATTGGTGAGCCGTATGAAGAAGATGGCTTAAGTCATATTGATATGGTGCTACAGCAAAATAAGCGCAAAATCAAAGCGGCTTCTGTTCCTGCCATTGCAGAAGGCGTCAGCGCCAAAAGTGTGCTGATGAATTTAGTACTGTTTATTATCGCGGTGGCCATTATAGGGGTGTTGTATCTGTTAATCTAAAGGATGGCGGGCCGGTTTGCTATGTGTGCCTCTTTTGCTGGGCAATGACGCCCTTAATCACTTTTTATTTGATTTATTTGGTATCGCGTAGCGTGATCGGCTGCCATCGACAAGGAATATCATGTTATCCAAACAAGACCAATTGACTGAGCTGGTACGTAAGCTTGAGTCGAAAAATCATGTGTTCTCCACCGATCCGCTGCTGATCACAGAGCGCTTGCAGGATGAGGCTGCCACACCCCTTCAAAAAATACGTCGCCGTGCTGAACGCATTGATAGCAATGGCGCCTTGGCTGGTACGTTAAATAAAATCGATGGCCGTATTAAAGGCATTATCCTAATCATGAGTGTGCTGTGGTGCATCTCAGGATTTTTGGGGTTGTTTGCGCTGCTACAGGCCAATGTGGTCAACTTCTTTTATGTACTGGTGTGTTTGCTTGGTTTTCATACTGTGATGCTGCTTGGGTGGCTGATCTTCACGGTCATTAATCGCGGCAGTCAATCACCCAGCCTGATTACCAGCTTTATCAGCCCCAAGGCTTTAATTCGCGGCAAAGATGATGTGACCCAAGCGGCGGTAGAGCTATATGACGAGCAATTGCACCACACTGGCATGCGCTGGTATCTGAGTAAGTTTAGCCATCAGCTGTGGCTGGCCACTTTAACCGGTATGCTGTTTGCTATCATCTTTTTGTTAATTGTGCGTCAATACAGCTTTAGCTGGGAGTCTACCCTACTCTCTGATCAAGCGTTAATGAGCTTGACACATTGGCTTGGGTGGCTACCAAGTTTGGTGGGTTTTCACGTTCCTGATACTGAGGCGATTATCCAAAGTCGTCTGGCCACAGAGGCAATGCCCTTATCTATTGCCCGGCAATGGGCGAGCTTGCTTATTGGCAGCTTGCTCATGTATGGCATTGTCCCAAGGGCCATCGCTTGGGCATTGTGCGCGCTGATGTTTAATCGCCAAAAAATGAAGATTGACTTAAATCTACCTTACTATCAAAAAATCCTCAATTTTTGGCAAAGAAAAGTGGTGGATGCAGATGACTTTGTCGAAAAAATACAGGCTGTCGCCCCTGTCGCAAAAATAAGTACGGGCAATAAACTGGTGGTATTGCTTGAGTATAAACACAGTGATCCTCATTGGTATCATACCGCAGGCCAGGCCTTTATTCATCCTGCACCTGTTGAATTTGGGGTGCTAGATGATAGGGAGGATATGGATAAAATCCTGCAGTATCTTGAGCAGCATGAGGTTCAAGTTTTGGTGGGTATTCATGCCAAAGCCTTGCCTGATCGTGGCACCATGCGTAAGTTAGATAAGATTGTCACTCATGCCAAACAAGGGGTTATTGTACAGCTGCTAGAGGACACCTCTAGTATGGAGAAGCAAGACAGCGTGCGCAGACAACAGTGGCAGGCGGCACTGGCTGAGCGCAATATTGGTCTGGTCTCATAGCCATTATTTATACTTAATTTAGAAAAATTACTTGATAGTAAAAACTTTTTAATGGGTTGCCTCCCTGATAACTGCTAAACTCAGAGAGATACTTGTGCTTAACGCCGTTATCTTTAACAGCGACGTCATATTTAACAAGGTAGTGAGGTAACTATGAATGGAATCACGGAGCAGTTAAATGCTCTAAAAGACACATTAAATGATGGTGTTTTAACTATCGCTCCTGAAGCCATACACCCTACTTTGGTGAGTATATTGCCCCAACACTGGCAGGAGTGGTTATTGCCTTTAATGGGTGGGCCCTTTGTTTTGATATTTCTACTTGAGTGGTTTTATCAAAGCCGCCGCGGGCAAGCTGAACAATTTTCAGCCAAAAGAGCCCTGACTAACTTTAGCTTAGGCGGCACCTACATCACTTTTGAGCTGATTATTCAGGCGTTGATAGTGCTGCCAATTTGCTTGTGGTTGTATCAGTTTCGATTATTTACCATTGATGTCACTTGGCTTAGTGCCCTGCCTATCTTTATTGCCGTTGAGTTTTGTTATTACTGGTTCCACCGCGCCTCGCACCGGATCAGCTGGTTTTGGTCGGCACACATAGTGCATCACACTGATGATCGTATGAATTTATCGACTGCCATGCGCCAAAGCTTACTGTATTCGGTTACCGGTTGGTGGCTGTTTTTTACCCCGCTGATGCTGCTAGGTGTGCATCCGGTCTGGGTGTTCTTCTTCTACGCGCTTGATTTAATTTATCAATTCTTCATTCATACCGAAACTGTCGGCAAGCTCCCTAAATGGGTGGAATATGTCTTTGATACCCCCTCTAACCATAGAGCCCATCATGGCACCAATGCCGCTTATATCGATAAAAACTATGGCGGCGTACTGATTATTTTTGACCGCTTATTTGGTACTTATGTTGAAGAAGACCCCCTCAATAATCCTGTACGATTTGGCGCTTATGGTGAGAAAAGCAATGACAACCTCTTTGGGCTGATATTTTCTTTTTTTGGTCGCATGTGGCACAAAGCCTTAAGCGCTCAAGGGCTAAAACAAAAACTAAAGGCCTTTATTCATCCCCCCAGTGAGATAAAATAACAAAACAAGAGACACTGCTAACTTGGTAAACGTTAACTTAGTAACCGTATTTTTCGCTTTGATGTTTACTGTGATTTATACTATTAATTTGATCAATATTTGAGTCCTTTATGACCATGCAAGATGATACCCCACAGCAAAAAAATTCGATAGCGCCGGCTAAATCGAATGTAGACTTGCTCAAAGATACGCAAAATACCAGTGATGACTTGCATGGTGATGCCGTATTGACGGACCCCCATGCCAGCTCACAGTCAAAAAAGGCGACCTTAGCCACAGGAGAGGCCCTAAAGCTTGCGGTAGTGGGACATACCAATACCGGAAAGACCTCAATTTTACGTACCTTATTGCGGGATATGTACTTTGGAGAAGTAAAAAACGAAGCAGCCACTACCCGTCACGTGGAGCGAGCCATAATCAGTGACAGCCAGACTGATGAGCCGCTAGTGGCCTTGTTTGATACACCAGGGTTAGAGGATGCTTCAGGTTTGATGGACTGGCTTGAAGATCATACAGCCAGTCGCCGTGATGGCATTGAGCGCCTACAGCAGTTTTTGGCCAGTGATAGTGCTCAAGGCGGTGAGGCGGTCGCTGCTTTAAATGATTACTCCCAAGAGGCGAAGGTAATACGCCAGTTATTGGCCAGTGACATGGCCATCTATGTGATTGATGCCAGAGAGCCGGTGCTAGGCAAATACAAAGATGAGTTGGCGATTTTGTCCTGGTCCGCTATTCCGGTTATGCCTGTGTTTAACTTTACTGATAGCCAAGAAACCAATATCACTGAGTGGCAGACGATGCTGGCAAGGCGTAATCTGCACATCTCAACTCGCTTCGACTCCGTGGCCTTTGAGTTTGAAGATGAGATGAGGCTTTGGCAGAATTTGGCCACCATGCTGACCCATCCGGAGACCTTAAATCAGCTAATTACCCGTCGCCGTGAAGACTGGATACAGCTATACGAGCAGGCAGGCATCATTATCGCCCACTTCTTATTGGATGTGGCCGCTTATGTGCGCGAGATTGATGAGGACGATGATCCGCTACCTGTACTCAATGAGATGCAAGAGGCAGTCCGTCAAACAGAGCGGGCCATGCAAGGCAAATTACTTAATTTATATAAGTTTTATGATAACAGTGCTGTGGTCACCCCACTTGAGCTAAGCGAATATCAGCAAGACCCCTTTGACCCTGAGCTGCTCAAAAGTTATGGTCTACGCACCACCTCAGGAGCAGCTGCAGGCGCCTTACTTGGTCTGGGTATAGATGCAGCTGCTTTAGGCACTACCTTTGGACTAGGTGCGGCCATTGGCGGATTAGCAGGCGGGATATTGTCTAATACTGGCAGTATCGCCGATAAGATTAATGGCGTAAAACGTCTGTATATTGATCCAGCCACCTTAACCTTACTGGCCACTCGCTCACTGGATCTATTGGCCTCGCTGCGCCACCGTGGTCATGCCGCCAATGCCGACACGCCCATCACTGAGTTACAAGAGGCCAATACGCCACCTTGGAATCCCAATAAGCTACCAAGCGAGCTTAAAAAAGCACGTGGCAAACCTCAGTGGAGCAGCCTATCGAGTGGCAAAAGCGACTTGGCCGCTGAGCTTAGAGCAGATGCTGCTTGGTCATTATCCTCTAAGCTCAAGCGCTCTCGCCTGGAAGATAAAGAATAAGCCTTGATTGGTTGGCACTGCAGCTTGGGTTGGTGCTAGCTTAAATCAACTGCTGCAGCGCTTCAACACCACGAATATCCGAAGGCTGTAGGTATACCCCATACAAAGGGTATTGCGCAAAATCTTGCTCAATGTGTGCGAGCAGTGTTTGCTGGCGCGCGGCACGGGTTTGCCAGAAGGGATCACTTTGTGTTTCAGCAATTAATTGGTTCACCACTAAAGCTGCTGGTGCCATATTCGCATGCCTTAACTGCTCGGCGGCTCGCCGCGTCTCCTCTATAGGTAAATTATCGGCAGTTAATACCAGCACCACAGCTGTGCTACGTCTATCATGCAATAGCGCACCAGCTTGCTTAAATAGCGTTTGGCGTTTGTTAAGTACCTCAACCGCCTGCTGCCATTTGTCTACCGGCTTGGCATCGGCAAAAGGATTGGTCAGAGCTGACTTAGGCTTATGTGGGCGTAAGTTATCAGCAGCGCCTTTTAGCTTAGCTTGACGGCGCTGCTGAGTTAATAACCCGTCGGTCCAAGCTGCCATCATTTCAGGCAGCATAAGCAGGCGCAGTGTATGACCTGTAGGCGCCGTATCAAAAATAACGTGCTGATACTCACCTGTTTGTACGGTGTCTACTAGATATCGACAAATGGCCTCAAGCATCGCCGCCTCCTGTGCTCCAGGCGCACTTTTGGATAACTGCAGATGCTGCTTAATCTTCGGCAACATATCTGGATGAGCATAACTGCTAATCGTCTGCTCTACTCTAGCAAAGTGTTCCTCAATAATTAAATCAGGATTTAATTCTAAAGCATCCAAATTAGCCGCTAAGCTGCTGATGGTATTGCTTAATTTTTTATTTAACACATCACCTAAGCTGTGCGCTGGATCGGTTGAGATGACCAAGGTTTTTTGACCGCGTGCTGAGAGCTGGCTGGCTAAAGCTGCTGCGGTAGTGGTCTTGCCCACCCCGCCTTTACCGCCCACAAATATAATGGGGAGATGCTGTAGCTGATCGACCAATTGTATGAGTTTTTGCATGTTTTTCTTCTTAAATTAACAGATGATGGGTCTGAGTGAACTTAGCAGCAGCCCCCATGTTGCAGTGGACAGCGCGGCATGCCCATACGCTGATGCCACTCATGGAACTTTTCTAAAAATATAGGCTGTAACTCCAACGTATAAAAGCTTGCAGGATTATCAATACCCAGACTTTCACAGAACAGTAGCAACATAAATAAGTCCTCTTCCTCGCGAGCTGCGCGGGCCAAGGTCTGCCGATAAGGGGCGTGATAAAACTCAGTCAATCCTTCTACAAAACGCTGCCATAGCGTAGGCTCTATACTCATGGGTTTATCTCCTTAGCTTGCTTCAGTCTTATTTTAATTATACAGACGTATTTGACATCCACCATAGTCGCCTATCAAAAATTGGTTAATAAAAATGCCGGCCTAAGCCAGCACTTTTATGTTTTTATACTTATACCATTCTTATTAAGCTTTGTTCTGTTTCCACTCGCGGCGTAAAACTGAGAAGCTCTCAAAGGTGACCATAATTGTTGCAATTAAAATGATGATATCCATCACGATTAACAGCCAGTTACCATCTGTATAGAAAGTTTTTAGCTGTAAAATAAGCGCAAATACGGCCATAATTAGCAAGAAAGACAGCGGCGCTAAAGTATACCAAACCGTCTTGCCTTTACGTAACAAGATAACCGTGACAATCATTAAAGTTAAGGCCGCCATCAACTGGTTAGTGGTACCAAATAGAGGCCAAATGATCATACCACCTGAGCCATCGATACCACCGGCACCAAAGGCGATTAACAAACAGGTACCTACTGCAAGCAAAGTCGCTACCACGCCTTTTTTCAATGCTGGCAAGTTATACACCTCACCGAACTCTTGGAAAATATAGCGCTGTAGGCGCACACCAGTGTCCATAGTGGTACCGGCGAATAGTGCAGCCATAACGGTCAAGATGGTCTGCGATAATACAATCTCAATGCCCATACCATTATTTAAAATAGTCGCACCACCATCGATAAAGGCACCGATAGAGCCGTCACCAAATTTTTGGTAGATGCCTTCCCATTCCGCTAGGCTTGCAAAACCGGCTGTTGTCGCTAAGATAGCCCCTAATGCCAGCAAACCTTCACCGACTGCACCGAAGTAGCCCACGAAGCGGGTGTCTTCTTCTTTATCGATCTGTTTAGAGGTGGTACCGGTTGAAACTAGACCATGGAAACCAGAGATTGCACCACAAGCCACCGTCACGAATAATAGTGGCATGATAGAGGGCGTGCTAACTGGCAAGTTATGGTTAATGGCAGGTGCGACAATATCTGGTGTGGCAATCAAAATAGCACCAAATAATAAAATTAGACCCACAAATAGCTGTAGACCATTGATGTAGTCGCGTGGCTGCAATAGCATCCAAACTGGCAATAAAGAGGCCACAGCGGCATAGAAGAATAAGAATAAAATCCAAACCGCATTGTCAGGTAGACCAAACATAGTCTCAGGCAATACTACAGGTACCAAGGTTCCAATATAAATGAGGCCATATAACGCAATAACACCCAAGGTTGAGACGATCACCAAATTCATTTTAAAGCGGTAGATACACTGGCCAATAATAAAGGCCACTACCAAGGCGCCCCATACTGGGATAACCGCTGTGGGCGTTTTGATCATCATATTGGCGATAACCACACCAAATACGGCGTTTACCATCAATAACAATAAGAAAATCACAACCATCATCAAGGTGCGCACACGGCCACCCATAACCGATCCAGCAATAGAGCCAATGGACTGGCCTTTGTTACGCATACTGGCCCAAACCGCCGACATATCATGAATACCGGCCATAAAGATAGTACCAAATACTACCCATAATACAGCTGGCACCCAGCCCCAAATCACAGCAATAGCTGGACCAATAATAGGTGCGGCTCCTGCAACTGATGTAAAGTGGTGTCCCCATAGCACATACTTGTTGGTCGGCACATAATCGATGCCATCTTTCATAGTATGGGCAGGCGTGGGAATTGAGTTATCTAGACCTAAAATGTGTTTTGCAAAGAATTTAGAATAAAATAAATAGCCACCAAGCATGGCTAAGACACCAAACAGTAAAACCACTGCACTGTTCATTTATCACTCCTTGAAAAGCCGAACGTTAGGATAGCCACTTAACAAGCACCATAGCTTGTGGCACTTGGATTAGCTTACTTTTAACAGGCTAATAAAATAAAGGAAATTACTTTTTAAGAAGGCTGAATTCAATCTTATACTTTAAAGATTTGCAACAGCTTTCTTGCTCAATTATTACGCTAAGGATTTATTATACCGAATAAAAGGCTCGGTAAGACAGCTGACAATGGGTTTTATTCGCAATTGCCGCTCTAAATGATAGGCACATTAAAGGTGTGTTAATTATTAATTAATAGCGATTTGTGACCCTATAGTTTTGAAACACTTTAGGTGATTGGGAATTAATTGAGTTATATTAGAACTACTTATGACGATTATTAAGCGTATTGACGATCGTCATTTATTATCTATAGGTTATAAAAGGACTTAAAATGACCCATTATTTCGGATTTGAACCCACCAATAAATTATCAAATATGATCGAAGAGGCAGAATTAAAAATCTCTTCCAATAGTGATGAGGCTTATTATCCGCTTCGTAACAGCATCTCACATCAAATTGGTCTTGAGATTATTGATAACTTGCTGGTTAATTTAATTAGCGTGATTCCTGATGAAGAACGCAAAGCGAAAATGAAAGGCATCGTCAATAAGATTGAGAGCGCAACTGATACCATGCTCAACATCTTATTGGGTAAAGACAGCAATAAAGAGGTGCTACCAAACTTTGATTATCTAAAGAACGAAACTTATTTTGAAGACCCCAATGGTATCATGCGTGTCGGCTTTAAACTTGATGAGGCGACAGCAAAAACCATCAACGAAGGTTTTGATTCAGTTACCGAAACGTCAGTAGATAAAGAAAAGCTGCAAGCAGCCCTCATGGCAATGAACCACGCCGTGGTAGACCATTTTATTACTCGCTTCTCTGAGACTTTACCACTTGGTATGTTCAAGCGTAAGTCTATCCCAGTTGCCAAGGCAGGCATTAATAAGGCACTAGAGGTGGCTATTAATAAGCTGTTTCCGCAATTACCCTTAGAGTCTTTAAATCGTTTGGTGGCGTTTTATAGACCTTTTATCATTGAAAAGCAGTAAATATTGATGGATAGCGTTAACAGGGTTGGCTCAAATTGGCTAATCCTGTTAAAATAGATCCTTTCAACAAAATAACTGCGTGTCCTTACTATGAGCCAAATCAGCAATCAAGAAATCGAGAAAACACTACGCAATTCAGAATGCTTAATCAGTAGCATTGAAGTGGCTGCTGCTTATGAGCGCCTGGCTGCTCAATTAAACCTACATTATGCAGGCCTGAACCCAATTGTTATGGTCGTTATGAATGGTGGCTTGATTCCAGCCGGTCAACTTCTGACCCACCTAACCTTCTACCATCGTATGCATTACATCCACGCAACTCGCTATCGTGACAACCAAGGTACCAATGAATTAATGTGGGCTTTTAAGCCAGACGTTAACATTGAAGGCGAGCATGTGCTTTTAATTGATGATATTTTTGATGAAGGCATCACGTTAAAGGCTATCGTACAAGAGCTGAAAAAAGAAAACCCAGCGTCAGTAGATTGCTGTGTGCTACTAAATAAGAAGCATGATCGCAAAGTAGAAGGCTTCAACGTAGATTTCGTTGGTTTGGATGTTGACGACCGCTATGTTTACGGCTGTGGTATGGATTTTCATGGTTATTTACGTCATCTTCCTGGCATCTATGCCATCAAAGAAGACAAACTGCCTTAATTGAAACACCCTATCAATTAACCAGTCTTTTAACTCAAAAGCACCTATATAGGTGCTTTTTTGTGCCGAAAACTTAGTCGCTTTAATATTTAATCAACAGCCGCCTTTTGCTCAAATTGTAAAGCAAGACCTGTATAGCGCTGCGTCGGCGTCTGCACCGCTTTTTGTAACGCACGTTTGGTACTAAAAATACTTACCTTTTTCTTAGCGCGGGTCACTGCAGTATAAATCAGCTCTTTGCTAAGCAGTCGGCTGTTGCTATTATCAAAGGTAACTGCAACATGATCAAATTCAGAGCCTTGCGACTTGTGAATAGTCATGGCATACGCGGTAGCAATCAGCTCATCATTAAGCAAATTGACCGCAATACCTTGGGTCTTATTCTCAAAAAACACCTCTAAACGGCCACCCTCACCTTTTTGCTGTGTCTGCAAACAAATACCAATATCTCCGTTAAATAGACCCAGCTCATAATTATTCTGTAACACCATAACCGGTCTGCCATGAAACCAAGGACTTTTGCCCAAAGGCAGCTTAAGCTGCGTCATATGCCAGTGGGTCAGATAGTCATTGATATTATGATCTCCCCACTCCCCATTGTGTCCGGCAGTTAAGATCCGAAATCGGTTAAACTCACTCATAAGCTCAGAAACAGTAAGGCTTACTGCTTCTGGCACGGATTTTGCTATGGGATGCTTTATTAGTTGACGGATTTTATTTAAATATGGAAGGTAGTTTTGGGACAGTTTTGAAATAATTTTTTTATTGCTTAGGCTATTTATTAATTGATGATTAAAAACAGCCGCCTCTACATCGTCAGTCTCCCTATCAATAGCATCACTGCCCAGTTGAATGTTAACGCTTTGGAACTGTAACGCCTCGTCATGGGTTAATAGCTGCCACACCTGCTGCATGTCCGTTGGTGTTGTATTAATCTGCGTGGCCAATTTACCAATACCCGAGTCGGCATGGAAGCGGCGGCTCTCTGTCAGCTGTGCATGAATGGGCTGCAATACATCAATACGGCATAAGTCCGCGAGCACTGCTCCAGCATCCACTGCGGCCAGCTGATTGGCATCACCTAATAAGATTAGCCTTGCCCCTGGCTTAATGGCGCTCACTAAGTAATTGGCCAACTCTACGCCGAGCATTGAGGCTTCATCGACAATAATGATGTCCTCCCCCAAAGGATTACCTGCATGATAGCGTGGTCTGCCATCTCTACCGATCCCCAGCAGACGGTGAATGGTCTTTGCTTCTTGCAGCTGCACCTCTACTTGAGCGTTGTCTAAAGCCGCTTGTAGTGATTCTTGCATACGCTGTGCCGCTTTACCCGTTGGTGCCGACAGAGCAAGCCCTGCGCTGTCTGTGCTAAATCTAATCGTAGCGCCCTCCCCTAATGCTTGCTGTGCATCGCTATTTGCCTGAGCCTGCTGTAAGGCAATCACAAGCTGTGCCACGGTATAGGTTTTTCCCGTACCAGGCCCGCCCGTGATGATGCTAAAAGCGTTCTCATTAGCGACTTTAACTGCTTGTACCTGCTGAGCATTGAGATTGTCAGGAATATGGATATCTAAGGGTTTTATTGGCTGGTTTAAGATATTTTGTATGGTTTTAGCGAGGTTAAACTCAGCTTGCCAAGTACGATGCAGCCAGAAAGTTATTTTTTTGTCTGTATTTAAGTGCTTGTCTAAATGATTGTTGTGCGGCTGATTGCTGTGGTAAATGATGGGTGTTTGTTTTGAAGTTGAGATATTTTTGCTTAGGCTATTTTCTTTGGCTAGCAGTGCCGATGACATCTGGGTAAATAAAGGGTGCTGATCTACATGTTGCATAAATTTGCTTAGGCTATTTATCAACCCTTTTTCACTCAACTCATCTGCCTTATTATCATTTTGCATTAACTCGTATAGCTGCTGAACCAACTTAAAACGCTCAACCAGCTGAGCTTTACTGCTATTAGGAAGGCTTAACTGTAACCACAGCTCATTACCACGGGTCATCAAAATATTAAGTAGGTTAAAGATAGGATCACTGTCCTCAGAGTGCGCAAGCTCGCCTTGAGTATCCTCTTGCGACTGTGCGATAGCAGCCAAAGCCGCATCACTGTCAATCAGATCAAACAAAGGCCCTGCCAAACTTTGTAGAATATCGCGCTGCCACGCATAAAGCTTAGCTACCTTGCCCGCTACCCTGCCCTGTAATGCCAGCTCAGTACTATTTTGGCGCAGAGTTAATACAGTATGCCCCTCCTCCAACTGCTTAGCCAACACCATAAACAGCGATTTGAACAAATAACGGTCAGTCTCTACAAAATTTGTTGACGTGTTGGTGTCACTTGGCTGTACATATGCCGCATACGTCTGAGCTCGGCGCTGTAAAATATAGTCACTAATGGTATCAGCCCAGCTCTCTTCAACGCGCATAGTTGCCGTATTGTTATTGGATTTCATTAAGTTATCAGACCTATTATTGGATGAAAGGTTTAAGGGTAATGGCTCAAAGGCTAAAAATGGATAATCAACTGTCAGCGATGCTACTGAGGCTTACCAAATAGCTTATCTAACGCTTTTACAAACTCAATGGGAATATCCCAAGCAACCAGTCCATAACGTGGGGGGTAGTCCTCAGCGCGCTCTGTCATTGCTGGCGCATAAGTCCCCCGCAAAAATACATATTCAACAGGGCCCAAATACTTAGCCTCATTACCTGTATAATCGGCGATACGCATCGATAAAAAGCGATGCAGCGCCACTTGATAAATCGCGGCTTGTAGCCAATAGCCTGCTTTACTCATCGCTAATTTTAGGGTGGTTTCATCGTAATTGCTTAGGCTATTTCCTAAAAAGTTACTTTTATAATCAACCACATAAAATTTGCCTGCATGCTCATAAACCAAGTCAATCTCACCGCGCAGATAACGATATAACTGGCTGCTACTTTGAGCTGTTAAGCGGATGTGTTTGTCAGGCTCATGGGGCAAATAACGCTCAAATAAGGTGTTAATTTGCTGCGCCTTAAAGGTTTCAGATAATCCCATATTAAAGCCCATCTCTGCAAAGCGCTGCTTGGGTGAGATGTCCACCAACCTCTGACCTGAAGCCAATAATGGCGTGTGCAAAACCTCATTAATCCAGCTCATTAATGCCTGATGCTGAAGCCCCCGCTCATCGATATGATAAGTCTTGTTATTCGCCCCTTGTCTGCTGGCTTCTAAAATGCGCTTTTGATGCGCCACACTGGCGTAGGCCAGGGGTAGCTGATAGCCACTGACCGCTCTGTCTATCACCGCAGGCCATTGCTCAGGATTGGTAAAATGTATCTTCTCAAAGATTTCATGCAAAAACGTACCCGCATTAGCGCCTTTAACAAAGCTAAAGCGAATGTCATCTACAGCTTTAATGGCTAGTCCGTGCTCCTGTATCTGGGCATTTAAAGCGCCATCTGCCTCGCTAATATCAATATATGTGGCATCATCGATACGCTCATCGACCACAGCCATCGCTTGTGTGGATTCATCCAATTGACGGGCAAGCGCGGTGAAGCTGGTCTTGGCCCAGCCATAAAAGTAATTGTCTCGCATCACATCAGAAAATTTATCGTATTTGATCGGCTCTAAACGCGGCTGAGTAAGGGTAGCCTGAGTACTGTCCGTTAAGTGATGAGTTTTGGCCTTAGTATCATTGTCTTGATAAAACTCATGCACTTTTTGTCCGCGTACCATGCCTATTGATCCTTTGAGTCTATCAGGTAGCTCAAACTTCGGCTCTGATGAATCAAACCAATAAAACACCGGCTTTAGATCAAACCCAGTCTTATCTTTTGGGTCTCGCAGCACCACATAAAGCAGCTCACTGGCACGGGTAAAGGCCACATACCCGAGGCGACGAAACTCCTCAAAATCTTCTTGGGTCTCGATATCTGTATAATAGCCTGGTGTGGTCGCTGAGTCTTTTACCGCTGAAAAACGGCGCTGATTACCAGAAGAGCCCTGTACCCTCTGCGCCCTCTGTACCAAGGCATTAGGCGCTTGCTGAGCATTATACAAATACAGCCCATAGTCTTCTTTATTGCCCGACTTGCGGCTGGCACTGCCCATGCCAAGCACATAGACAATTGGGAACTCAAGCCCTTTAGATTTGTGAATGGTCATTAGCTGTACGCCAGATTCTGTCGGCAGTGGGTACTGCTTGGCCCAGTCACTGTTGGGTGCAGCGTCTATGTTTTGTCTAAACCACGCCAGCAGCTCATGTTCACCCATACCCATACCATACTGCGCCAAGATATCCATCACATGGCGCAAATCCATGATATGTCGATCGCCTTCAGGATGAGCCGCTAAAGCTTGCCAAACACCTTGCGGCTGAACACTGCTTTTATCTAGCAAATAGTGCATCGCTGATAAGATGCCGAAATTCTGCCAACGCTGAGCCGCTTCTTTAAGATAGCTGATGACATCTTGATAGCTTTTTTTGCCAGTATCCCCTTGGATACTACCGTTAGTGACACTATTGGTATGAGCAGCTACTTTGACGGCTGCCTCATCGCTTTGAGCGACACCTGATTCATGGTCGGTCATCATCGCTTTGACCTCTTTGATGCTCAGCCCATACAGATGGCTGGTCAGTACGCGATTAATCATGTCGTGACGGTATGGATAGAGCATGGCGCTCAGTAAAGCAGCCACGTCTTCAGCCATGATGGTCTCAAAGATACTCACGTCACTGGTGGTCAAAGTCGCTACATTTAACTTAACCAGCTCATCCTCTACCCGCTTTAAGTCTTTTTTGGCACGTGCCAGCACCCCAATGTCACTAGGCTGAATAGGTTTACCTTTTAAGGTCTGGCCGCTGTTTAATAAAGCAGCAATATGGCGTGCTGTCACTTCATGCTCATCGTATTCAAGCTCTTTGTCATAAGGCAGATGCAAGACGCTGACAGGCTTAGCAGATAGCACGTCAGTAACTAAATCAACATCTGTTGTTGCAGCGCTGCTTGATGTAGCGGCTTGATGACTGTCTAAGTCATTAAACCAGGACAACTGCTTCTCAAGCTTGGCTGCAGTAATGTGCTGATAATAAATGTGACTGCCGAGCTCAGCAAATTTGTTCTCGCTTGTCGTGGGCGTCGGCATACCAAACCAGCAGTTTAAGGCGTCAATGACCCCTTTGTTAGAACGGCGGTTGATATCTAGTGTCCATAGACTACTTTTATCAAACTGGGCTTTCATATAATTATAGTTGGCAACATCGCCGCCGCGGAAGCCATAAATGGCTTGCTTTGGGTCGCCAACCAACAACAAAAACTCTTGATTAGACTTGGTATTAGTCGACTGCTTATCCTCATCGCCTGTCTGACTGCCTGAGTGCTGACGTTTATGGCTCGGCAGATAAATACTTTCAATCATAATGGCTTGCTCGCCATTGATGTCTTGTGATTCATCAATAAGCGCAACCGGATAATGGTGGCGGATATAACGTGCCAGCTTCTCTCCCTGACGGCCGGTCAATGCCTGATTCAGACGTACCATTTGCAGGCTAAACGTCGTCTCGCCACGCTCTTCTAAAATGATCGGTAACCTGTCACGGACAGCCAGTACAATATGACGATTAAGCGTGGCCAACAATAGCAAAATATGCTGATTTAAACGATCCATCTTATCCATAATGGACATTAACTGGCAGATGGTTTCTAGCTCGAACAAGGCTTGATGCTGTTTTTCTTTATTCTTATTAAAGTTCTTTATTTTTCCGTCATCATTGGGGAACTGAGCATCTCTTAATGACCCCAATAGTTTTTTAGCATCTTCACTTAGGTAACTCTCAAAGCTCACGCCTTTGTCAGCGATTACCTCATGAATCTCAGTAATAAATTCAAACCGAGTCTGTAGACTAGATCGACCATTAAATCCTTGTGACTTTCGATAATCAGGATTTAAGTACGGCTGAATATCTGTCAAATCAAGCCTAGCAAAACCCTCTAGCAGCTGCTCCAAATCAGCGAAGTCAAAAGCCTCATTTAGCGCCACCTCATCAATAGGTGCAGAAATAAAGTTAAGCGAGCGGCTCACATAGGACTTATGATCACTGACATCGGTCAGCTTGCCTTGCTGCTCCATGAGTGCATATAGCTTAGGCTGCTCGTAATACAAACGGCTTTGAAACTGTCGCAGCTCATCATGAATAATACTGTCGGTCACCTGCTCAATCTGACTGTCTTCAATAATGGCCATACCTTGCTGATGACCTGTCTCACTGCTATATTCTGCCAGCCATTTTTGTGCCAGACTATCAAGCGTGCCCACAAACAGTTTATCAAGTGTGGTTAATACCAGTGCGGTGCGGCGAATGGCATCTGTCATCGGATAACTGTGTATATGATCCAGCAAGTAACCCACCAAGTGCAGGTTAATCGGGTCTTGCATGATGTCATCTAAACGGGCATTTTTTGCCTGCTCTACCAACCACTTGGCACGAATTTTCTTGGCAGTGGCTTTGTGCGCTGCTTCTCGCTGTTTGTCATGCGCTAAGTCTTGGTTAAGCTCATCGTCAGCAAGACTAGCATTAGCCGCTTTGTCTGCCTGTTTATCTGCCTGTCGTTGATCCTTACTGGCCTCAGGGGTGACCTGCAGGATATCTGGATATAAGTGCTCTTTATTGGCCAAATCTGCACTTAGGTTATTGACCCATTGCAGCAGTTGATAAAAATCCACCAAGCGATCATGAATACGCTGACGCATCTCAGCCGCTGCCGCTCGGGTAAAAGTGGTCGCTATAATTTGCTCAGGCGCACGCCGCGCCTCGATAAGTAACCGCAGTACAATACCAGTTAAGGTCCAAGTCTTACCTGTGCCCGCTGACGCCTCGATAAGATGTCGACCGCTTAACGCCACATCAACAGCCGGTATCACCTCCTTGTTATGCTCCTGATGCGACTCATTGGGCACATCGCTGTCAGCATGCGCATACGAGGCTAAATCATCCGCTAGCCCTTGTGCTTGGGTATCTAAGGTCGTGTTATCAGTGATGTCTGTCATAGGTAGATATACTTTTTTAATTATTGTCTATAGGATCAATATCGTAGCTTAATTACTCAATGTGCCGGTCTAACTGGCTGATCTTATCCCTCTAGCCCATTAAGCGTGTCAAACATAGGCGAATACAAAGGCTGTGCCAAAGCCATCAAAGCAGTGGCTAGTGCGCTAAAGGCATCTTGATCGCGCAGAATATATTGCCAAATAGCATGCTGCGAGCAAGTGTCATAGACCGAATCTGACGTGTAGTTAGGGAACAGCCACTCTAAGAAATCGCCTCGTTTTGGCCAATATTCAGCGCCCTCATCTTCTTGCGCTTTTAGGCAGTTATCCAAATAGCCAAGCGCATACTCTGGTAATAAGGTGAGCGGTATTTGACCAGATAGATTGGCAAAAATGGCCCACTTAACCAGCTCAATGACAGCATCCTCATAAACGATGGGGCCAAACTTAAATGCTGTGGCTTTCTCAAGCTTTTTGGCCTTAGTGCCTGACTTATTAAAGCGCCAAATGCTCATACCATCATTTAATGCCGCCTGCTCAGCTGTGGTGCGTCTGGCAACCTGCCAATACAGGTGCGATAACCAAAACTTAAGCAGATGTCTGGGACTGGCAGAATTGGGCAGGATATTAAACCAGTGCTTAGGCGACTGCTCGGCATAAGAGATGCCTGCTTGTAGCTGCGCGCCTTTATCATTAACCTGTATGGGTACCACACCTTTGATCTTAATTGTTTGGGGTAAAAGGGCTAGTAAAGATGCGCTCTGTTTTTGTGGCAACACACGTGCCAAATCTACTTGTACAGGATGCTCGATAGTGGGGCTGATAATCGGCAAGCCCACATCCGCCTCGTGAACTTCAATGCCGTTAGCGAGCAACTGCTCTTGAAAAGCTTGGCATTGCTGCTGCAGCTTTTGTTGTTGATTGGGTAAAGTGGTATGGCGTGCTACCCCAGCTGGCATGATTTTTTGATACATTAAAATTGGTGTGGCTTGAGCCGCTGATGTCTCTATACTTTGGGCGTTGTCTGAACCCATCGCTGGCGAAGCATTTGCCAATTGATGAATCAAATAATCTTTGATCTGGTAGGTGCTGAGGCTATTCAAAAACAGCGGCTCTTGATGTGCCATCGCCTCCTCACCTTGAACCACATGCACCTCTTGTGCCCGTAAAAAGGCCTTGGCAGGATGGCGTACTTGATAGGCAAGCGCCCCTTCAACGTCAATCTCACCAATATCAAACAGCCGTTGGGCTAAGGCTTTATTCTGCTCATTACCATTTAAATCAGCATCAATTGACAACAGATCAGTTAAGGCAGGCAAATTTTGATTGTCGATACCCCCCAATTGTCCCAAGCCAGATCCCAATAACTGAGCGATTGCTTCATAATGCGCTTTATTAGGTAAGCTGACCAGCTGCGGATGTGCCTTAGAGTCTCGAGATTTTAAGGTATGAAATACCGCTTGCCATAGAGGGGCTGGTGGGAACTGACGCTGCTGCGCCAGTTTGGTTTTTTGCATCGCTTTATTTAATAGGCCCTCTAAAGCGTCAAACTCAGACGGCTCATCATTGGCACCATTTAAGTCAGCTGAATTCTTCTGAGTTAAATCCTTTTTAGCGGAATCCTGTACTGCTACCTGCTGGGTGTCATTTTTATTGCTTAGGCTATTTTTTTGTAATGCAACACTGTCTTCAACTGCCCTACCATTTTCTAGCGGTTGCTCAAATAAGCGCTTATCAAAGGGCAGTGCGGGATGCTCGGTCACCAGCCACTGTTTGACAAGCTTTGGTAAATGACGCTTTAGGCTCTCGGTAGTGGGGTCTACCACCTCTGACAAACTGTCGAGTGAATTGACTTGCCACTGCACCTCGCCTTGCAAGAATTGCAGCAGCTCGCTGACAGGGTTGGCCGGTAAATGCTCATGAGTATCGGTTAAACTTTGACCGTTATAAAATATCCAGCAGGCACTGCGCGCGCATAATAACGCATCTAAAAATGCACCATTGTCATCGTCTTCACTCACTCTATCGCCACGGCGTGATAGGGTCGCCTTCATCAAGTCATAGCGATTGTCACGGTCACGTGCGGGAAACTCAGAGAGATTCATATTGAGCATGACCACCAAATCAAAGGGCACATTTCTTAATGCCCCAAAACGGCCGAAGGTAATCACCCCTGTCGGCTCGGCACTCACCTGCTGACTCTCAAGCTCCGCCTCGATACTATCTAGCATAAAGCTGAGCTTCAAAGGTAGCTGCTCAACCCTTGCCAGCCTTTGCTCAACCTCTTGGTTATTGGTATTGTCACTACTGGCATAGTGTCGATAATGACGGTTGGCGCGCAGGCTCGATTTAAAGCCGTTCATGGCATTATAAATGGCGCGCATACTGCGGGTTTGATCCACATCGCCAAAATAACGGTGAATCACTTGTCGCTCAATTTGATTCAGCCAATCCTCTGCCTTTAGCTTTTGTTTGTGATCATTACGTCTTGCCAGTAGCCCGCTATAAATGCGGCATAGGGCCTCAATAATCGGGGCATCATTGAGGCTCACTTCAGGCAATGGCAAGCTCATCTCAGCAATGGCTGTGCTTGGCCATTGCTGGGCATCAAGCGGATACAAGCAATCGCTCATTTGTGCCTCTGGCATAATCAGCCCCAACGTTAACCTATCTAGCGCTTGGGCGAAACTAAAGCGGTAATCAAAGTCATTGCCGTCTAAGGTTTGCTTAAGATGCTGCTCATCAAAGCCTCTAATGAAGCCTGCCTCTACCAATAAATCACAGCCACGGCTCATCTGATCATGGGTCAAACCAAAGCTTTCATATAGCGGCGGTAGCATCAGCCAATCTAGCACCTCCGCGGCTTCAAAGCGGGCACTGTCACTGCCAAGCAGTTTATAAAACCCAATAATCGCCTCCCATAATTGGCGAATGGAGGCGTCAACCACACCGGTGACTTTGGCCGGCAAGGTCAGCCCATCTTGACCCCTACCATTGACAAAGATTGAGCTAATCAGTGCATGATGGCGCTCCACATCGGGCAGCAGCACCACGATGTCAGAGATATGACGCTTTTTTGTACCCGGCGGCAGTGGCTCATTAAGCCAGCGTCCAATCATAATACGCAGCACCTCGAGCTGACGCTGCAAGCTGTGGCACGAATGAATACTGAGGCTATTATCTTGTGAGGATATTGACCACAGACGCTCTTTTTCAAAGCGTTTGTTCTCAAGTACCTCATCCTCATACCAGGCAGCAGCATTGGCATCATCGAAGCTTAACTCGATTTGCTCGCTAATAGCCTGTGACACTTTAACTGCTGTGGCTTGCTGGGTAGAGCGCTCATCAAGCATCAGCACATCATTTTGTAGCCGTCTTAATAAGCTGGGGCTGTTGTGAGGTTGATAAGAGGGGGCGTCATGTGCGTTATCATCGCTATCAATATCTGCCTTAGCACCAAACTCATCGCTCAAGTCCCCAAACTCGCCATCTTCAAAATTATCTTGCCAATCCACAACGGCATCACCATGCAGCTCGTTACCGGATAAATTAGCAAGCATGGCAAAAGTATCACGAGACTGTTTACCCAGACGTGACAGCAAACTGTGCCCATAATCACGTAAAAACACACTCTCAGGGTTAATAATCTGCTGGCGCTGTAGCCACGACTTATCTACGATATCTGCCCAAAATAGCTTAGAGGGGTTGTAGTGCAGTAAGGTGATGTCCATGTAACGTGACAAACGCTGCAAAAAATCAAGCTCAGTCTGCGGTAGCTGCTGAATGGTAAAAATACGCAGTACTTTGGGCAACTGATCTTGCTCGCCCGCCTTATTGCTCTGTAATGCGTGCCAAAAGGTTTTTTCTAACTGGGCACGGTACTGATGCACATCAGCGAACAATTGCGACCACAGATAACGCTGAGCCGCTTCCAATTCTACATAATGCGCCACCAGCCATTCTGGAGTACCGCGTGCATATTGATCAAAGCGCAAAGACAACGTATCTTTTTCTGCAATCAACGCATCCACATCAAGTGGCTTATTAGCCGACCACAGGCTTAACCAGTCCTCACGGTGGGTTAAATAGCGGTTAAACACCCGTGCCAAATCACTTGCCAGCTGCCAGATACGCGCATCTTGCTGTGCTTGGTCTGGCTCAACACCTTCTTGTGGCGCATCCATCAATGAGGACAACAATGGATATACCGGATGCTTATCATCCTCAATGATAGTGTGCTGATAATAGGTCAGATAGCCAAACAGACGCCACTGCATGACCGTGGGTGACAGCACAGCCACCTCAGGCACGTTAAGCACCGCCGCATCAGGATCAGATTGCAGCAGATAAGCATTATGCTGACTGAGTACATCTTGCATCAGTGTCCACTGGTATTGACCCCAGAACTTAGTCATCACAAGCGTACTGATACCAGCACGGCTGGCAATGGTTTTATCAAGCCAATCACCTAAGACCATTGACGGCACAATCACCACAAAGGGATCAAAAATAGACTGCTGCACTGATTGGTATTCGACCAGCAGTTCATCGACTAAGTTTTCGGTGCGATGTGATTGGATAATCTTGAACATAAGGAGGCAATCTTTTGTTAATGGAAGTTCAAATAAATACAGTCATAGCAAAGATACAACGCTCATATAAGCATAACCCATTATGACAAAAAGAAAACCATCAAACACCACTATAACGTCAACTACTGTCGCAAAGAGTTGACACCATTTTTATTGTTATTATGATTGTGATTTATGTTCTGAATATCGTCAGAATTACACAGCATTGCTACCTTTGACTTCCTCCCCTCGCTAAACCGAGGGGATTCCTACAACTAGACGGTCAAGCCCGACCGCAAGGATGTTCTTAGCAGCATTGATATCTCTATCATGCCATGTGCCACACTCAGCACACCTCCATCCTCTTATTCCAAGACCTGCTCTACCTTTTGGACTACTATCACTTATTTTAAGGCAGCACGAGCAGGTTTGGGTAGTGTAACTCTCATTTACCATCTCAAACTGACAACCTGCATGCTTGCATTTATATTCCAGTTGTCGTTTAAGTTCAAACCATCCTGCATCGTATGTCGATTTAGCCATTTTGGTCTTTTTAGTTGTAAATGAGCGTGATTTAACATCACCGACCACAATTAAGGCATTACTCTGCACTAGCTTGGTGGTGAATTTATGAATTAAGTCTAATCTTGTATTTTTAATTTTGGCATGCATTGCTTTGACATGCTTTTTATTCTTAGCACGCTGGGCGACTGCTAATTTATTCGCCCATTTTTGCGTTTGCTTAATAGTCAGCTTGTCACCGTTTGATGTAGTGGCAGACTCTGTTAAGCCCAAATCAATACCAACGCTACCTTTACCACTTGCTTGTTTGGGGTAGTCTTTAACAGTGATACACGCATACCAACGATTACGGCTGTCTTGTACTATCTCAAGCGTGTTTATTTGATATAGACTGAGGTTGTAGCTATCGAATACATCTATAATAAGCTTTTGACCTTTGGATAGTGATAATTGAAGAGTTGATTTAAGTGCCTTTTTGCCTGTTTGTCTTGTGCTTAGGTATTTAATAGCCGATTTCTTAAAAGGTATCCACCCAAGGGATTTACGCTTGGCATCAGGACGATTGCTGCGCCAGTTAAGTTTGGCTTTTTTAAATTGCTTACGAGATTTGGCGTGAGTCTCATTGATAGCTTGTAAAGTCTGACTGTGTAATCCTAAATACTCACCGCTTCCTTTGGTGTACTCACTTAGATCATAAGCACTAAAAAACTTACCAGTACGTTTTAGATGCTCAAAGCACAGCGCATTAACATAGTTCCACACGAAGTTTACCGAACCGCTTATCCGATTCAGTTCTTTTATGTGCTTGTCTTTAATGCGTAGTTTGAGGGTTTTCATAGGGTCAGTATGGCGAGGTTAATTTTAACTTGCAATACTTTAAATACTGATAACGACAGTGTGTGTCGCCTTATATCCACCCCCTAAAGTGGGTGGTTTTACGGCGACCGGTGATAAATACAAGGTTAACTCCGACGATGTGTCGATGAGAGGAGGTTTGATTAACTCAATTATCACATGCTAAGGGTTTGCACTATCTATCCAAGAAAACGCTTCCAAAATTCGAGTCCATTGATCGTCAAAACCTGCTTCGAGCATCAACGGCTCACCAGTAACAGGATGAGTGAGCGATAAAGTCTGAGCATGTAACAGCATGCGCGTGCAATCATATTGAGTACGAAAAAATTTATTGTGGCGTCCGTCACCGTAGCTGGTGTCACCTATGATGTGATGGAACAAATGTCTCATGTGACGGCGTAGCTGATGTTTTCGCCCCGTCTCAGGTATTAAACGCATGAGACTATAGCGGCTAGTATCGTGCTTTTTTGATACTGCAAATGGCAGCTCAGTCTGGGCTAAGCTCTGCCAGTGAGTGACCGCTTCTTGAGCAGGCTTGTCTAAGTTGGCAAACTTATCAGCGATGGCATCGGGCTTAAAGCTTAACGCATAATCAACGCTGCCCTGCTCTGTCATAAAGCCGCGCACCACCGCTAAATAGCGTTTAGTAACCTTGCGCTCAGTGAAAGCTTCGGTCAAGCTGCGTGCCACAGCAGCGCTCTTAGCAAACAACAATACGCCCGATGTTGGCCTGTCTAGCCTATGTACTGGAAAGACATGGCAACCTACGGCATCACGGGTTAGTTGCATTGCAAATCGTGTCTCACCCTTATCAAGCCAACTGCGATGCACCAATAGACCCGCTTCTTTATTAATTGCGACCAGATGCTCATCTTCATAGATAATATCTATTTTATTGTCAATTTGGTTATCGGTGCCGCTTTCAATATCCATCTTTATCCGTCTTTTTTAGGCCTTAATTTTAGATAGGTCACCTTTAAGTCCTATCCTCATCTCAACTGTGTTTGCATAGCCTTTACTGTTCAGGCTCAGATTATAGTGCTTAGTTTCTGTAAAGCACTTTAACCACATGCCAACCAAATTTTGTTTTTACCAAATGCGGTGTCAACAGCTCGCCATTGAAGCAGACTTTATCAAATGCTGGTACCATTTGACCTTTTCTGAATTCACCTAAGTCGCCGCCCTTTTTACCTGATGGACAGGTTGAATGCTTCTTAGCCAGCACATCAAAATGTGCGCCCTTATTAAGCTTGGCAATAATCTCTTCAGCCAGCTCTTTGTCTTTTACTAAGATATGTAATGCGCTTGCCGTACGAGCCATAATGTACATCCTCCATAACTATCGATTATCGCGGCATTATAGCACTAGTGACTTTGGTTTTTAGTCCAACGGGTAGATCGTTGTTATTTTATTTACAAAATAATCTGATGGTTTTTAACCAGTAAGATACACTGAGGCCTGCGGTTTATGTTTATCTATCAATGCCAAAAAAAATGGGTAAAACGCTGGGTTTGTTATGATAAAATAGCTTTATTTATGTGCCTATAGCTCAACAGGATAGAGCAGTTGCCTCCTAAGCGACCGATCGAGGTTCGAGTCCTCGTGGGCACACCAAACATTGTATTTCAAACTTACCTCGCATTACCTCAAGCCCCTTGATACCAAACACTTTAGTCTTTTGGTATAACTTGTCATTACCTATTAACACCTATAAAATGTTGTACATACTGTTGTACACGACCGCAAACTATATTTTTAATTGGTGTAGTGATGAATAAGCGAAAAAATTATCTGTTATCAGACAATGGCATCAAATCACTCGCTAAACAGTCACCACCAGCCAAACGTATGAGGCACTCAGATGGTGACAGTCTGTATCTAATTCATGACCCTAAGGGATCACTCTACTGGGTTATGGCATATCGCTATCAATCTGATAAAGATATAAAACCTAAACAAAAGACATTACACATTGGCTCATATAAAACTGCCAATCAGACTATTGATGGTAAATTCACACCTGAAATATCTCTGAAGCAAGCTAGGATAGAACGCGACAAAGCTAAAGAGTTATTAGCTAATGGTATTGATCCAAAAGAGCATAGAGAAAAAGAAAAAAACTGCTTTGAGCAAAAAGACCTATTCAGAGTTATAGCAAATGCCTATATCTCAGAGAAACAAGATACCACCCCAAAAAATGTCCAAAGGCTTAAAGGCTATTTGAATAATCATATTCTTAATCATATCGGTGACTACCCAATCAGTGCTATTACAGCTCAAGATGTAATTCAGACAGGGTTAGCTATTCAAATGTAACTATCCCCTAAAATAACACAGCTCAAACGTAGAATTTCTTATAAAATACCCATAAGGAGTTTTGATATGAGCAAACGAATGACTGAGACCCAAATCGTATCGATATTAAAAGAAGCAGAAGCTGGGGTACCTGCTAAAGAGCTGTGCCGTAAATACGGGATTGCTAGCTCGACCTTTATAATGAGGAACGTCAAGAAACAGTCTGGGAGACTGTTTTAGTGACGCAAGACGGAGCGATAGCGAAGTTAGATCCAAGTACGGCGGTATGGAAACCTCTGATGTTAAGCGACTAAAAGAGCTTGAAGAAGAAAACCGTAGGCTAAAACAGATGTATGCTGATTTAAGCCTCAAAGCGCAGATGCCCGAAGATATCATAAAAAAGCTATAGCGCCTGCCCTTGAGCGCAAAGTCTGGGCACAAGAACTGCAGGCGCAGTATGGTGTCAGTATTGCGGTAAGTTGTCAGGTTGTCTGCATGAGTCGAACCGCTTACTACTATAAGCCTAAGCTATCTGATGATAGTGAGATTATTGATGTTTTAAATGAGCTTACTGACAAGCACCATTGTTGGGGTTTCCCAAAGTGTTTTAAGCGTATACGCAAGCTTGGCTATTCATGGAATCATAAGCGAGTACACCGTGTTTATACAGCGTTAAACTTAAACCTACGCCGTAAGTCTAAAAGACGGCTACCAACACGTAATCCCCAGCCGCTAAGTGTGCCAAACGCATTGGGGCATACTTGGTCTATGGACTTTATGAGCGATAAGCTGCACAACAATATTCGCTTTCGAACCTTTAATGTGATTGATGATTACAACCGTGAAGTATTAGGCATTGATATTGGTACCAGCATTCCATCACTCCGAGTGATTTGCTACCTCGACCAGTTAGCCGAGTGGCATGGTTATCCTAAGCAAATTCGTGTGGATAACGGCAGTGAGTTTACATCTAGCACATTCACTGATTGGGCATCAGCTCATGGTATTTATATTGATTATATCGAGCCTGGCTGTCCTTATCAGAATGCTTATATTGAACGGTTTAATCGCAGTTACCGCAATGAGGTTTTAGACTGTTATCTTTTTAATAATTTAAACGAGGTTAATAAGCTGACTGAGGACTGGATCAAGGTTTATAACACTGAAAGACCCCATGATTCACTTAATGATATGACACCTGCCGAGTACAGACAGGTGGCTTAATTATTCTACGATGATGTTGTGTTAAGAATGGGGTATTTACACATTCATACCATACTAATTCTAGGTAGATT
The DNA here is from genome assembly GCF_003209315.1 of Psychrobacter sp. YP14. Lineage (NCBI taxonomy): Bacteria > Pseudomonadati > Pseudomonadota > Gammaproteobacteria > Moraxellales > Moraxellaceae > Psychrobacter > Psychrobacter sp. YP14. Next base: position 1,422,398 of record NZ_CP029789.1, read on the forward strand.
AAAGAATGATTATATTTGAAACTGAAAATTTATTTTTAAGAGCATTTACTGAAGAAGATTTAGATGAAGCTATTTCGCTGTTTCGTGATAGGGATTTTATGGTATTTTCACCTAATGGAGCCTTAAATATTAAAGACGCTACAGACCGTTTTTATGAAATTTTAGAACATTATGAAAAATATGGCTTTGGAAAATTAGCCATCATACCTAAAAATACGAGTAAGATTATTGGCTACTGCGGTTTTGAGACATGTTTATTAGATGGAAGAAATGAAGCAGAATTAGGGTTTAGATTGATCAAAAGCGAACGACGTAAAGGATATGTCATTGAAGCGGCTTCTAAATTAATAGAAGATATGAAAAATAGGGGTTTTCAGAATATAATAGCTTTTTCCGAAGATCTAAATTATCCTGCTCATAATCTTCTAAAAAAACTAGGGTTTAATAAAACATTTTCATCTAATTATCTTAATATGAATGTTGTATTCTTCAGTAAGAGCCTCTAAATCAACTTTTTGATATAACAATCTGTAAACAAAGCTCAGTTTTTTATAATCAAGATTTAAATTAATGTTGGTATATTTGTTGGTATAAAGAAATAAAATTAAAACTAATCCTTTATATATTAATGATTTACGTCATCAGTATGGTTGATACTGGGCACACCAAACATTGTATTATGCTCTCTTAACCATGTTCTATGAATCATGCTCTCTGAATCACGATAAGTATTAAAACGTATAGCTTAGTTTTCCAGATAGTGTCAGCGGCTTACCATAATTGATTTGACCAAAACCGAACCCCGTATTACTCAGGTATTCTTCATCAAATAGGTTTTCTACATTGAGTTGCGCCGCCAAACTGTCTGTAATGTTGTAACGCGCCATAATATCTACTAAAGTCACGTTATTCTGCTCATACTTCTCCAGCGTCTGCGTTGCTGGATTGGTCAGTAAGGTGTGGCGTTCATCTGACCAATTAATACCACCGCCTACCGTTAAGCCGGGTATCCATGAAGACATGTCATAAGTGGTGAACAGTTTGAATACTCTGTCTGGAAACTGCGGATTAACTCTATCGTCATTATCATCTTTTGCGATAAACTGGGTAAAACCAATACTGGTTTGCCAATCAGGATTAATACGCCCCGTCACCTCGATGTCTACCCCCTTGCTGGTTGCGCCATCTGCTTGTATATAAGCTTGCTGCGGCGGATCTGTATTAATAATGGTTGTGCCCGCCACTGGCTGTGCTAAATTATCTTGCTTAATACGAAACACACTAAATTGACCTTGTAGCGTGCCCGTCACGTTACTGCTTTTAATACCCAATTCATAGTTGTCGCCATCAACGGGGTCAAGCAAATTGTTATTAACATCCCGCTCTATTTGTGGATCAAAAATGCTGGTATAACTGGCAAATACGGTGTGGTTATCATTGATGTCATAGGTGGCGCCTACATAGGGCACCCATTTATCATCGTGTGACACATCAATATCCACGCCTGAATCAAAACCTTCACTGTCATAATCGGTTACTCGTGTACCCAGCACCAACGCTAACGGGTCTGTGAGCTGGAAACGACCCGAGACAAATAGACTCTTTTCTTTAGTATCAACATCAGCGGTAGTTCTTTTATCACTCCAAATGGGCTCTGGATAATCGCCATTCCAAGTATAAAAGTTTATCGGCTCATAATTAGGCGTAGCCGTGTGCGCGTAACTCTTTAGCTCATTTTTGTTATAGCTGCCGCCAAATTGCACTGTATGGGTTTGACCAAAGGCATCAAAAACACCATTTACAGTGGCTTTCCAGTTGTCTTGATTACGGTCGCCACCAGAGTAACTATTGTAAGTAGCTGCACCCATGCCTGTTTCTCTGTCGATCGTATTGCTTAGTAAATAAAGCAGTTTGTCATCTGCTTCATTTTCACTACGACTGCCTTGCAACATAAACTGCCAATCAGGGGTAATATCGTAATTTAATGTACCAAAATACGTGCGATTTTTATTGTCCCATTCTACCCAGTCCACACTGCTATTTCGGTCTACATCCCAAGACGTTTTTCCGCCATCTGAGTAGTATGCAGGCAATCCGCCCCACATGCCCGAATCTATCTTGGTATCTTGTTGCGATGCCCCTATACTAAGTGTGGCTTTGTCGCCTATATCAGCATCGACCACACCATATAATAAGCCAAGCTGTTTTTCTTCACGATCAATAAAAGTATCACCATCTTTATATTGCGCGATAAAACGCCCTCTTATGTCGCCCCCTTTTATTAATGGCGTACTGGCATCGAGCATTGCGCCATATTGACCATGATGATCACCTTCAACACGAATCATGGCTTCAGGGTTACGGCTATTGGCACGTTTACGAATCAGATTAATAGACGCTGAAGGCTCACCTGAGCCACTGGTTAATCCTGTTGCGCCGCGCACCACTTCGACACGGTCAAAAATAGCAGTACTGGTAAAGTCTTCGCCCTTTGTCCAAATACCATTAAAATCAACATCTTGACCGTCAATTTGATATTGAGTGATATCAAAACCACGTGCAGACGACATGGTACGCCCACCGTCAAAGGTCAGCAGGCTAACCCCTGGCGTGTGCCGTAATACATCGGCAACATCTTCTAGGTCTTGATCTTCAATCTGCTGATGGGTAATGGTCGTGACCGATTGCGGTGTGTGCTGTGCAGACAAAGCCAAACCCGTTGCAGTTGATGCATTCTCAAAAACGTAACTATCACTGTCTTCACTAATATCGTTGTTAGAGACTACCACTTTTATAGTATCTAGCGTGACAGTGGGTGCGGCCGCCCGATCTATTCGTTCATTTGCCTGCGTTTTAGGTGTTGGTGTTGTCGTAGCATTTTCTACTGTATTGTCTGCTTCTGCATTATTTATTTCTACTGCACTGGCTATTGATGGCAGTGTACCTAGCATCGCTGCCCCCACACAAACGGATAAGAAACGGGGTGATGTCAATGTTATGGGACGTGCAATTTGACTCATTACGTGTATAACGTTACTCAACCTGTTGTACTCCATGACATTGATTGCACTGCTGGCCTGCTTAAATAACTTGATAAATTTCTCCATAAAATAAGACTGATAATTGTCTAAAATGCTATTCATTATTATTTAGTTACTATAATGTATTGATTATGATACTAAATATTAACTAACAATAACACAAATGATAATTGTTTTCATTTAAAGCATGATTTATTTGTTAGAAATATTTATATTAAAGAAAAATCGTTATTTGAGCCCATCCTAGACTCTGTGTCATACAATAGAATCGCTTATACTATAACGAATTCACTCTCTTAATAGACTCCTCCTGGGTACACCATCTTAAGTGCTGTTACCCTCTGTCAATACTTGATAATTTCTAATAAATACCTATATAACCATAAACCTATGTGATAAAAACACAACAAGAGAGAATTAAATTATGCCAAACAAAACAAGAACAATTACCGAGGTTTTATCAGCACACAAAGCCATCGATGACGGGGACATGCTGTTATGGCGTGCCCTGCCTCAGCGTGACCGATTTTCTATTGGGCCCTATGTATTCGTTGATCATTACAAACACCAAAGCATGCGTGGTATTGGGGATAAACCGCACCCACACGCTGGGATTGAAGTGATTAGCTACCTTTTTGAAGGCGGCGTTGCCCACCGTGACAGCAAAGGCCTAAAAGGCGAGTTGAACGCACTTGATGCCCAATATATTAATGCAGGACGCGGTATGATCCATGCCGAACAGCCAACCAGTGGTCGTCACGGACTACAGTTATGGACAAGCCTACCCGCTGACAAAAAGCTGATGGAACCCAGCTATCAAGAATATCATAGCGACAAAATCCCTGAGTTTAATAAAGATCAAGCCACCATCCGCGTTATTGCAGGCCATCTTGAAGGTCATAACGGCCCCATTCAGACCCAAACCACCAACCTATTAGCGCATGTTCGCCTGCCTGCCAATCAAAGTGTTACTTTGGATGTGGATGAAAAAAGTGCCGAAGAGCTTGGGATTTATGTGGTGATTGGTCAATTGGTTTTAGCTGACGGACGCAAACTTGGTTCAGAATCTATTGCCGTTTTATCTACGGGCAATAGTGTTACATTGATAGCCAGTGATGCCGATGTCGAGTTGGTGCTACTAGGTGGCGATACCATCAAAGATAACATTATTTTTGATGGTCCATTTGTTATGGATACCGAAGAGCGTATCGTACAAGCTTATGAGGATTATCACAGCGGTAAAATGGGTCAGCTCGTATAACCGGTTTATGATCGTCTGTCGTTATGGCATACCTGCTGTATCGACAGACTTAGACTAAAAGATAGACTATTATAAGTAGCTGATTATAATGGTCTATTTTAGATTTTATGGACTGATTTTAGGTGGTTTCTCTAAGGTATGCTACATGCCTTTTTTTGAATATTACCGAAATATTCATAAGTGTTTGAGGCAGTATAACTATGAAAAAACTCAACGTGTTAGGGACATCGGGTTCAGGGAAATCTACGTTTGCCAAAGCTCTAGCAGATAAGCTTGACTGTTCATACGTTGAAATGGACGGATTATTTTGGCTCGATAATTGGCAGCATGTTGATGATCAAACCTTTATCAAAAATATTGAAAAAGCGCTAGATAAGCCAGCATTTGTATTAGATGGTAATTATAGTCGGACAATACCTATCAAATGGAAAGATATCGACACCGTCATTTGGCTGAACTATTCGTTCCCATTAGTGTTGTTTCGTGCTTTTAGGCGTGCCATATTTAGGACTATTAGTAGAAAGAAGCTGTGGGGTACTAATAATGTAGAGAACTTAACAAGACTGTTTTCCAAAAAATCTATTATTTGGTGGACGATCACAACGCATCATAAAAATCGTAAAAAGGTTCGTCAATTAATAAACAAACCTGAACACCAGCATATTAAATTTATTGAACTGACCAAACCCATTGAGGCCAAAACGCTTTTAAAAAGTTTATAACATTGGGAGCGATATGACTTATGGTATCTTTCTAAATAGGCTATAGACGAGTAGCTGCTTTATTGGCTATTATGGTTTATTTCATTTAGAGTTAAACACACCAAAGTTAAGTCACTCAGGCAACAGGGAAATATATCATGACAGACCTTGCCAACCTTACGCCTCAAAGCGCTCGAATTCTCATTAGAGCAGGCAAGCTCAATCAGCCCACATCTGGGTTGTGTAAAGGTCATGTTCAGGCCAATCTGGTTATCGTCCCTAAAGCCCTTGCCTATGACTTCTTATTATTTGCTCAGCGCAACCCAAAACCCTGCCCCATCTTAGATGTAACCGATATCGGCAGCCCAGAGCCTAAGTTTATGGCAACAGGTGCCGATCTTCGCTACGACTTAGCAAGATATCGTATTTACAAAAATGGCAAGATGGTCGATGAGGTGTCAAATTTAGAAGATTATTGGCAGGATGATTTGGTCGGCTTTTTGTTAGGCTGTAGCTTCTCATTTGAATCCGCCTTAATCAATGCATCTATCCCAATCCGTCATATTGAAGACAATCACAATGTGCCGATGTACATTACCAATATAGATACCGTACCTGCTGGCAGCTTTAGTGGCAAGATGGTGGTCAGTATGCGGCCGATTCCCTACCATCAAGTCACTCGTGCGGTGCAAGCGACGTCACGCTTCCCGCAAGTGCATGGTGCGCCAGTACATATTGGTGATCCAAGCTTAATCGGTATTGATGATATTAACAGCCCTGACTTTGGTGACGCTTCACGTATCAAGCAAGGCGAAGTGCCTGTGTTTTGGGCGTGTGGTGTCACTCCACAAAACATTGCAATGACATCAAAGCCTGAGCTGATGATCACCCATGCACCAGGTTATATGTTTATTTGTGATCCAAAAGATGAAGATTTGGCGGTATTGTAAGGCGGTACTGTGACTCATGCTCTGAGCAGCCACAAATGATGCGCCGCTCATTGAACCCATTTTTTTTTAGCTACTACATACGTTTGCTTAAATCCACCAACATATCGTAAATGATGTTTGAAAACTTACTGTGTGCCTGCTTATCTGAAAACAGGTGCATCATCATCTTCTCGTGCGCCTCTTTACTGTCAATCAAAGCGTCATCAATGGCTATCGGGAAGTCACCTAGCATCGCCTGATCTTTGGTATTATTACGAACTTGAGTCATAACAATCTCGCTTTCTGCCATCTTATCTCTGATGGTCTCGGCATAGTTGACAATATCACTGTCCGTAAACCCCTCGCCTGCAAAGATATCATTAAGCTGACGGATAATCTCTGACAGATAATCCTCCTTTTTATCTTTCGGCGCCGCTGTACCCAGTCCGCTGGCAGGATCGAGTTGATAGTCCTCAGAGTATTCTTGTAGCTTTAAGTCCTGCTGTTTAAGCTTAGACACACGGTAATGCGTCATCTCGATATTACTCAGATCAATCTCATCCTCTGGATTAAAGTCCTCACGTAATAGTGGTAGCAAGTGACGAGCATACAGACTTAGCTTCTCTAAATCACGGTCATCATAGTCTACGATCTGCGACATGAACTCATAGAAGCGAGCAAAGCTGCCTAAGTCCTTCTTAAACAATACCAACTCATCTTTCGCTTTTTTACATTCTTTATAGTCATTATCTGCATTACCAATCAGTACTGCATCATTGGTCGCCTTAGTACGCTCTAATATACCTTTGGTACGCTTTACGTCCTCACTGGCCCTCTGATACTGATATCGCCAGCGCTCAACCGCAGGCTTACAGATATTACTGATAGCAGCATTACTTTTATTCTTACTATAAAAAGCATCTGCCAGATTATTGACTTCATTCCATCGAATAATATCATTAGCACGAAGCTTTTCAGCCAAATCAAACACCTTATCAGGGTCGGTCACATCAGCAAGCTCGGCTGTCTCATAATATGGCTGGAAGGCAGCTAAGATATCTTCTGGGTCATTAAAGAAGTCGAGTACAAAGGTACCGGTCTCTTTTTTGCCAGGATAGATACGATTCAGGCGTGATAAGGTTTGTACGCAGTCAACACCCGCTAACTTCTTATCAACGTACATAGCACACAGCTTAGGCTGGTCAAAGCCTGTTTGAAACTTATTAGCCACTAGCATCACTTGATAGTCATCACTATCAAAGGCTTTACGCATATCACGGCCCTTTAAATCTGGGTTCATATTAGACTCAGTAAAACTTTCACCTAATAAACCACTGCTGTCAGGATCAGACTCGTTAAACTCCACTTCACCTGAGAAGGCTGCCATAGCGTTGATACCTTTATAGCCATGCTCAGCAACGTATTTATCAAAAGCAAGTTTATAGCGTACCGCTTCTTTACGAGAGCCGGTAACCACCATGGCTTTAGCTTGTCCGCCCAGCAGTCCTTTAATGTTCTCATTAAAGTGTTCGATAATGACCTTCACCTTTTGCGAGATATTGTAGTCATGCAAGCGTACCCAGTTATTAAGCTTAATCTTGGCACGCTTAGCATCAACTTCTTGGTCTTTAGCCAATTTCTGATTGAGCTGATAAACCACTTTGTAGCTGGTATAGTTTTTGAGCACATCTAAGATAAAGCCTTCTTCAATCGCTTGGCGCATAGAATACACATGATACGCTTCAGGCTTGTTATCTTTTGAGGCTGGCAAGTTTGGATTAGGCAGACGTCCAAAGAGCTCTAGGGTCTTAGACTTAGGGGTAGCGGTGAACGCATAATAGCTTAAATTGTCACTGCCACGACGTGCGGTAATGGTTGCATCCAGCATATCTTCGGCAGATAACCCTCTGTCAACTTGCTCTTCAAACCCATTTTCTCCAAAAGCGTCTCTAAGCTCATCACTGGCTGCTGGACTGGCGATAAGTATTTCTTTTAGCTTACGAGCAGTAGTGCCTGACTGTGACGAGTGTGCCTCATCAGCAATAATTGCATAGCGTCGCTCTTTTAATACGCTTGAGTCCTCAATGGCTTTTAGCACATGAGGGAAGGTTTGGATAGTAACGATGATAATCGGCTGAGAGTTCATCAAAGCTTCGGCAAGCTTCTCAGATTTAGATCCCTCACCTTCTTTGCGGTTAATACGCCCAACTACCCCATCAGCATGTTCAAACTGATAAATGGTATCTTGTAGTTGGTCATCGAGTACCGTTCTATCTGTCACCACGATAACTGAGTCAAACAATTTAGTGCCTGAGTCGTTATATAGCGTGGATAATTGATGCGCTGTCCAAGCAATCGAGTTAGATTTACCCGAGCCAGCACTGTGCTGAATTAGGTAGCGATTTTGGACCTTCTTGTTTGAGTTCGGATTGTCTTGTTTTGCTTGTCTGACCTGATCCTGATTAACGGCATCATTAATCAAGTTAGTCACCACGTCCCACTGGTGATAACGTGGGAAAATCATGGTTTCTTTTTTGGTTCTGCGTCCTAGTGCATCTTCCTTCTCTTCTATCTGTAGGTGCATAAAGCGGCCTAAGATATTCAGCAGGTTGTCGGTAGTTAATACGTCATTCCATAGGTAGTCGGTGGCGTAGCGGTTATGGTCTTGCGGTATGTCATTACCTGCCCCGCCATCACGAGTACCTTTGTTGAATGGTAGGAAGAACGTATCATCACCTGCCAGCTTGGTGGTCATAAACACATCATACTGACTGACAGCAAAATGTACCAAAGCACCACGCTTAAAGCTGAGTAGTGGCTCAGGCTTACGGCTGGCAGGGTCAACAGGCAGTCTGTCACGTTTGTATTGTAGCTTGGCATTTTCAACGGCTTGCTTAAACTCAGACTTAAGCTCCATTGTCACCACAGGCAGACCGTTTACAAACAGCACCAAGTCAATGCGATGCCGTTTGGCTGACTTCTTAGCATTACCTGTCGCCTCATTAAGCTCTTTAGAGCTTAAATGAGCGCTGTAAACCACTTCAGGTACAACACGGCAGATATTACCTTCATAACGTGCCAACACCTCAGGGTTCAAGCTGTGCTCTGGCTTGAACTGACAAAGGCTAAATCGAGTATTACGAATCTTTAAACCATGACGCAGCACACCCAAGGTGCCATAAGTCCGTGACGCTCTATCCGTCGCTTGCTCACTGGCTTTACTTAACTGCTTCACCAGTTGCTTAATGAACTCACGCTCTGGGTCTTGCGGAAACAGACGGCAAAACTTCTCCCATTCATCAGACTGTGTACGCTGTACGTAATCTAGCGCATCACGCTCATACAAGGCGGTGTCACGATGGTAGCCAGTAGCAGTACCTTGTACCCAGCCATTAGCCACCATCTCATTGATGATGTCGTTTTGAAAGGTTGATTCACGAGTTATGTCTGTCATGGTTTATCCGTATAATTATTTTAATATTGAGCAGTCAATATCCTATGGTGCTTCACAGACTTCTTTAAAGCTCTTACCAAATATTGACTTATTTAACTTTTGAGTATTGGTATATACGTTTTCTATTTCTGGATTGTAGAACTGGTGCACTAAGCAGTTATTGAAGTGATAAGAGATTAAGTCCTTGCGAGCATAGAACGATGCATTAGTGGCTTTCTCTTCTTGATAACGTTGCATTGCTAATTCTCGTTGTGAGCGCATAAACTCTCGATCATCAGCATAGTCTTTCGCTTGTTCTTTAATGCTTTCCTCAACTGCCTTCAGCCATCTATTTTGTATAGCAGTCTCATTTTGTAATAAAGGCTCAATATAGCTTTTACACATGGCTGGGCTTTGTTTAATTGCTTCGGCTGGGTTGGTATAAGCTAAAAGTACTAGTTTATTAGTTGTATATTCATTATTAATAGACTTAAGCAAATCTTGTTTGTACTTTTTAGCTTGCGGAACAACGTTAAGCTTTTCAACCTTAGTCTTAACTTGAGCATATTCATTATCCAAGGCACTCAAGTTCTTATTAGACAACTGTTTCATTTCTGCAGGACTTTGCGGACCATGCTGAACTTCAAGATTTAAAGTGCCTAATTGTTGCATTACATAATGTGAGTTCTTGATCTGATTAAGGGTATATTTTTTATTATCAAAATCACCTTTATAACTGCAATAATCTGCTTCCCACGAGTAAGTTTGTGCTTGCGCACTAGTGATGACTAACATGGAAGCCACTAATGCTGTCGTTAAAACTTTTTTCATCATAAACGTCCTTATTTAGCATTCAGTCTGGTATGTTGATGCAATCAAGTACATCATTTAAAAGTAAAACCTATCAGGTTTTACCTAATCTTAGAATAAACAAAAACACAACCTACTACTTTCTTAACCCCTCTATTAACACATCTTCAAGCTCATAAAGGGTATCAAGCCACATTACAGCATCTTGATCACCTTGAGCTAAGGCTTTATTTAACCAATACTCTGCAGCTTCAATATCTTGTGGTACTCCATACCCTGTAGAGTAAATCATTCCTAAACCAACTTGAGATTCTGATTTTCCGTTTTTAGCTTCTAATAGCAGAGTAGACATCATAGAATTGAAATCTTTCTTATCAGTGGGATGATACGTAATACTCGCTTGGGGATCTCCCTTCTTATTTAGTGCTATCAAATTATTAAGATTTTCAGCAGCTAATGCTGATGAACACCATCCTAATGCGAGAACTATAGTTATCTTTTTTAAAACAAACATACTTTTCCTTTTAATATTAAATATATACTGCTTAATAATGTAGATGTTCGTTTGATCTATAGTCTTAATATGCCAACTTATGATCTAAGTGCTTAATGAATACATCAAGCTAACTTATTTTTAGCCTAGCTATCAAACTTATATCACCTCCCTTTTTATATAATATTTAATTTCACACTAGAACGATGTCCTGTCTAATCCTCAATCTCAATTTTCTTCAAATCCAAAGGCTTAGTAAATTTAAAATAAGAGCTTGAATCTCCACAGGTAATTCTGAAAATAGCGGTGTATTGGCTATGGCTTCTTCTTGACTTTGTGATTCTTTAGCATATAGCTGCTGATAAGGCACAATTGTACTTATTACAACACTCAGTATTAAAAGCCATCTTTTCATTTTTTTATCCGATTACTAAGTTTTTTATGAGGGCCTCACCCAATCCCGAACATCAATCTTGCCTGTTACCGCAGCAGAAATTAAAGCCGTTCGGCGTTCTTGCATGAGCTGGATGGCCTCTTGAGCTTTGATAAGCAAATCATCAAAGCCTTTCATTTTTTTTGTCAAAAAACCTATAATCTCTATTTGCTCATTTCTAGGAGGGAGAGGTACTTCCATATTATGAAGATTTCCCATTGTTAACTGGTTAATTGTTGAGGTTAGAAATGATCCAGACTGATACTCAAATAAAGGAGAGTTTAGAACCCAGTAAAGATATGCATTAATATCACTACGAAAAACTATCATAAATGCTCCAAATGTCTGTCCAACTGCTTCCTCAGTGATTAGAGCATTTTTACCAATTAGTCTTCTACTCCCATTCCTAGAGCAAATTAGAATATCATCTTTAATAGTTCTCATGCGCTTTGGAATTTTCACATTGACGAAAACATTATCATTGAATGATAGCTTTGCATTTTGGATGTTTGATGACCTAAGAACCAATGTTCCTGAATCAGCGTCAGTTACATCATTAGGAGAGTAAGTTAATCCATTTTTAGCTTCACCTATATGTTTTAATTTTTTCATTTCCCAATGCGCAGGCACCTCACCCAACCACTCAACTCCTGAATCTTTCATCGGCACATCAGGGTTTAAGCCTTTGGTCACCGCATGACTAATCACCGCTTGACGCTTTTCGGTTAATAATTCGATAAGACGTTGCTGCTTTTCGATAAGCGTGTCTATTTTGGCAGTCTCATAGTCTAGGAAACTGGCTATTCTCTCTTGTTCATATATAGGCGGCGAAGCATATGAGAAGTTTACAAATGTTGCTTGATACAAATGAATAATTGTACTTCCAGAAGCATAGTAGTCTACGAAATCTTTAAAGACTCGTGACTCTAATAACCAATAATAAAAGCGTGTAGTAAAGTTATTACTTAAAGGTCTAACAACGAATACACCGCTATTCAAAGTAGCCTTATCATCATCCTTTAAACCATCTACAAGTGCGACCTTTCCAATAGTACCGTCTTTAGTTAAAAGCAAATCACCATTTTTTAGCTGAATATAAGGGTCTTGCTCATATCTTTTTAAGTCACAGTGATAGCAGTCTTCCCATTTAATAGTAGAGCCCTTAAAATCACTTCCTGTAACTAAATAAGGTCCTACATCTGTGAAGTCATTAGAAGTTAAACCATGCCACCCTACTCTAGCCTTAACATATGCTTCATATTTGACTCTAGTTAAATTCCAGTGTGCGGGATAATCCTTAACCCAAATTAATTTAGAGCTGGTGTATTCTTGATATCTTTTATCCGCCATTACGAATGCACCTCGCTAAGCAGTGCCATAATTTCTGTACTTACCGCATCAAGGTCGGCATCAATCTCGCTAAGCGGTCTTGGTGGCTCATACACATAGAAGTGACGGTTAAACGGTATCTCATAGCCGACAATACCAATCTCTTCATCGATCGCATCACGCTTGCCAGCATCAATCCACGCATCCGCCACATGCGGCTGTACTTCACGTTTAAAGTAGCTTTCAATCAGCTCATTGGTACTCACACTTGGGTCAAGCGGAATGTTCTCATAATCTCGTAAGTCGCTATCGGTCTCAAACTCAACGATTTTGGTTTTGCCTTTGCTGTCGCCCTTACTTTTGTCAACAACCTCAAATGCACCGTATAACGGATTGGCCTCTTTGGCTGACTTCTTAACCACACGCTCAGCGTCAGGGTTCTTCCACGTTACCGCATTTAGGATTTGCTTTTTGTCTTTGGCGCTCAGCTCAAGCCCAGTGTCTTTTATCGCTTGCTTAAAGATGACATCAAACTGGTTATAATCATCAAACTGCTCGGTACCAATCTCATCTTGTAATGCCTTAGCAGCGTTCATAATCGCTAACTGCTCACGCCATAGCTTAGGGTTTAGCACCTCTTTAATTTGCTTCTCTTTTAGCTCACTAAAGTCAGCTTTTATCATGGCACGGGCTTCGACTTGAGTGTCGCTAGTGAGGTCACCAAACTCGCCATAAGTTTCCTCAGTCCACTGCTCACCAAACTTCTCATATAAGGCAGGCATGACCAAATCATAGGTACGCTCCGCATAACGCAGTGACTCAATCGCCGCATCACTCAATTGTGCTGATAAGCGTAGAGGGCGCTCAATGGTCACACGGCGATAGCCAAACTCGTGAGTGGCAAAGATTTTACTGGCAAAAGTCTTAGCCGTTTCCGCTTTAGGCGTCGCTGATTGACGACCACGATTTGATTTAACATCGGCTGGCTTGTCAAGCGTACGAGCATCCACTACCTCAAAGTCGCCAAAGGTGCGCGTGATAATCTTGATATCCTCTTCGCTCATCTCGTTACGCTTAGAGCCAAGTGACTTACGCATCTTGCTATATAGGTTGGTTCCATCAATTAGCTGCACCTTACCCTTGCGTTCAGGCGCTTTGTGATTGGTTAATACCCACACGTAGGTGGCAATACCCGTGTTGTAAAACATATCTGTGGGTAGCGCAATAATCGCCTCAAGTAAGTCCGACTCTAAGATATAACGACGGATTTCACTCTCACCACTGCCTGCACCACCTGTGAATAGTGGCGAGCCATTTAGAATAATACCGATACGGCTGCCAGTAATGGCAGTATCATTGCTTGGCGACTCTGCTGAGACCGCCCCTTGAGAATGGGTGTGCGACTGCACAGGGCGCACCTTACTGATTAGATGCAGTAGGAATAACAATGAGCCGTCAGAGACACGTGGCGTACCTGGACCAAAGCGACCATCAAAGCCTTTTTGCTCATGCTCATCTTTAATCTCGCCAGCAATCTTCTTCCAGTCCACACCAAATGGTGGGTTAGATAGCATGTAGTCAAACTTATCAGCAGGCAGTTGGTCATCTGATAAGGTATTGCCCAGCTTAATACGGCTGACTTCCTGACCTTTGATCAGCATATCCGCTTTACAGATAGCATAAGACTCAGGATTAAGCTCTTGACCAAAGGCACGCATAACCGCATTGGGGTTTAGCTCTAGCACATACTCCATACCTGACGATAAAAACCCGCCTGTACCTGTCGTTGGGTCATAAATGGTACGGATAATACCGTCTTTACTCAGCGCCTCATCATCTTCCATGAATACCAGTGAGGTCGTTAGACGCACGATATCACGTGGGGTAAAGTGCTCCCCTGCTGTCTCATTCGAGCTTTCAGCAAAGCGGCGGATTAACTCTTCAAACACCAGACCCATTTCGTAGTTAGACACGTTATCAGGACTCAAGTCTACGTTTTGGAATTTTTGGACTACTTTATACAGCAGGTTAGCGTCATTTAAGTAGCCCACAAACTCTTCAAATCTAAAGTGTTCAAATATCTCACGAGCGTCTTTTGAGAATTACTGGATATAGTGGCTTAGGTTGGCCTCGATATCGCTTTGACCCATCTTAGCAAGCGTCATTGGCGAGGTGTTATAAAATGCTAGGCCATTTGTTTTACGCAATAAGAACTTGGCTTCTGCTTCTTCATTAAGACTCATAGCACTGATTTTTTGAGCCTCTTCAACCACCGCATCTTTTGACGCTTCTAACACACACTCCAAACGGCGCAATAGCGTAAATGGCAGAATAATACGGCCGTACTGTGATTGTTTGAAGTCCCCTCGTAGTAGATCAGCCACTGACCAGATAAAGGCAGCTAGGTTGTTGGAGGTTTGTGATTGCTTAGTATCAGAGTTAAATATGCTCATAAAGTTCTTATTTTAGTAAAACAAACGTTTGGTTATGGAGGTATACAAATGGGCTATGCAAATAAGGCGGTAAATGCCTTTGCAGCAATTGACAAAAATCAATGTGGTTAGTTTAGGTGCAACGCTCTGGTTTGTCTATATTCGACAGTAAGTTCGGGCTTATTTTGCTGTTATATCGGGCTTATTTTGCCGTTATATAAGTCATCAAATGCAAAAACCCTCGTATTGGGTTAAATACGAGGGTTGAATGGTGCTAAATAGTATAGAGTACTATACCGTATTTTCTAGCGACAACATATTCATAATCAGCTTAATGAGCGTCTCCTTTTGTTCAGGATCAGACTCTGCAACCAGCAAGGTCAGTGCAGCAAGCCCCGTATCATTAATGACCATTTCGCCTCGGCTATTCAACAAGCGCTGATTACGGTGCAAAAAGTCGACAAACATAAATGCGCCACTTCTCTTATTACCATCGGTAAATGGGTGGTTTTTTACCATAAAATATAGCAAATGCGCCGCTTTAGCCTCTATAGACGGATAAGCAGGCTCACCAAACACCGTTTGCTCTAAGTTACCTAGTAGACTTGCCAGCCCATCGCCACGAGGGCTAGCAAACAGCTCAGTCGCTTCACCTTTTGCTATCAATTGTGCTTTTAGCTCATTGAGTAGTGCCATCGCTTCGGTAGGCGTGGGTAACACACCACCCTCCTCAACGTCTGGTTCATCAAGCAAACCCTCATCGTAGCGCTGCAACCACAAAAAAGTTTGTGTATAGCGGCTAATGATTTCAACCAACCCTCTACCCTCATCTGTCTGCAAATCAGGGCTTTGAGCGGTTTTTTTGATTAATTCTAAAGCGTGTTGTAGCTCTTCAGCATTCTTTTCAAAGCGCTGTTTATCTATAACGTAGCCTTGTTGCAAATACTCTTTTAATCGATTGGTTGCCCAGATACGAAACTGTGTGCCACGCTTTGACTTAACCCGATACCCAACCGAAATAATCACATCGAGACTATAGTATTCAACTTGATATGTTTTACCATCATCAGCAGTTGTCGCAAATTTTGCGACAACTGCATCTTTATCCAATTCACCTTCTTTAAACACATTATTAATATGCTTACCGACTGTTTTTACATCTCTATCAAAAAGCTCAGCCATTTGTTGCCGATTAAGCCAAACACTGTCATCTTCAAACTGTACTTTGATATGCGCTTGCCCGTTATCTAATTGATATATTTCGATGCTTGAGCTGTCTTTATTATTAATTGTCATCATTAAATCCCTTTATACCTTAGATTTTTATACCTTTGTACATTACAGTGACTATCTCACAGTTAGCCAGATGAATACAGTCATAAGCCATGAGAATATAAAAAAACCTCCCAAACCCATATAATAAGTTTGGGAGGCTTTAGTAATATGGTCTAACGGTCTAACTGTTTAAAGCACTCAACTAACGCAGCTCATCTACCACAGCAAGCATAGCAACTAATGATGCTTCACCCAGTTTGATAGAACGCTCAGGCGACCAGCCGACCAACTCATCTGGGGAGTTGGCATTGTCTTTAAACGGCATCTCAAGCGTATTCGCTAAGCAATCAAAACGCTCAGCGACTGCATTGGTCGCTACCGTCATATTGGCTTCACCTGGTGCATCAATCTCATAACCATATTCAGTTTGGAAGTCAGCACTGGCAAGGGTCAATACCTCAGAGAATTTATCACGCAGATTTGCCAATCGCTCACTGTAGCTTGGCGTCCCTTGCGAGCCTGCTAAGAAGACGTAAGGCAATGCTTCATCGCCATGCACATCATAAAACAGGTCGACACCTGTCTTATCCATTCTGTTGAGTACATGGTACACCTCAGGGCTCTTCTCCAGACTTGGGCTCTCCCACTCACGGTTTAAATTTGTGCCTACTGCATTGGTACGCAAGTGTCCACGCACACTACCATCTGGGTTCATATTTGGCACGATATAGAAATTAGCCTTTTCGAGCAAACGTCTGCCAGTGGTATTGTCACTGTCTAACAAGCTATAAAGCAGACCTTCCATCAGCCACTCAGCCATGGTCTCACCCGGATGCTGGCGAGCGATAATCCATATGTTACGCTTCTCTTCTGAGCCATCCTCATCACTACTGACTTTGACCAAAGTTAACTCCCGTTTATCAAGGGTTTCACCCAGATGCTCTAGAGTGACCAATGGATGAGTCTGAACCGCTGCCAATAAGTCTTGATGACGCTCATAGCTATAGGGGGCAAAATAGGCAATTTGGATACTTTCACACTCAAGCTCAACATCAATGGTCAGTTTGCCCTCTTTATAAGACGTCGGTAAGCGGAACCAATATTGACGGTCATAAGAGGCGACGGCTTGATAACCCTCCCAACCTTCGACATACGAGGACTCGCCAGCATTGACAATATTGAGCACATACTGCTCACCGATGTCACCGGTCAGACGAAAATTAAACCACTGAAAAAACTCATCACCAACATCTGGACGAATAGCCAGTTCAATATTTTTAGGATTGTCGGCATTTAAAACCTCAATATTACCGGCATCGAAATTGGCAGAAATATGCATAATAGGGTCCTTGATTGGAGGGTATACAATAAATGGTCATCATAAAAACAGCAAAATCTGTTAGTAATATAAGAGTGTAACACTGCGCCTAGCTATGGCTCAATATGCTTAAAAATGCTATAGTTATCCTCTTGTTTATTGGTTTACTTGGTATAAACAAGCCACTTCTTTTGAGCGCTATACGCTATATAGCGTAGCTTCGCCACATCCTCTCTATTTTAATCAGTTAATCAGGTCATTTATGGCGTTTGTACATCTTGGTATTCACAGCGAATTTTCTATTACGGACTCTATTATCCGTATCAAACCTATGGTCAAGGCGGCCGCTGCTGATGGACAGATGGCACTGGCATTGACAGATTTATCGAATTTGTATGCCACTGTTAAATTCTATCGTGCCTGCCTAGATGCGGCGATAAAGCCCATTATTGGTGCTGAGATTATTCTTGATGATGAACATACTCGTTTAACCCTGCTTGCCATGAATAACGAGGGTTATCAAAGCATTACCCGTATTGTCTCGCTAGGCTTCACTGATGGCCGCATGAATCCTGATAACCGAGGAACACCTATTGTCAATAAAGCGCATTTGCTAGATAACAGCGCAGGGGTTATTGTACTATTCACCGAAAAGTCTGATGTGGGTCAAGCATTATTAGGCGCAAACCCAGAGCGTGGACATCAATTAATTAGCGAGTATCAAGCAGTATTTGGTGATCGCCTGTATTTTGCGATAAAGCGCACCAAACGGGCTTTGGAAGATACTTTTATTGAACAGGCCATATTGGCAGGTCAGCGTCATGGTATTGCCACAGTGGCCCATAATGACGTGCGCTTTTTGGAAGAAGAGGACTTTGATGCTCACGAAGCTCGAGTGTGTATTGCCTCCTCCCATGTATTGGCTGATCCCAATAGGCCACACGACTACTCAAGTGAACAGTATCTAAAGACTCAAGCCCAGATGACTGAGCTATTTTCCGATATCCCTCAGGTGGTTCAAAACACGGTCATTCTAGCGCAGCGCTGTAACGTTACTTTGACACTGGGCATAAACGTATTGCCTGAATTTCCAGTACCAGAAGGTGAGACCATTGAGTCTTTCTTCAGAGCTGAGTCGCAGCGCGGGCTGGAGGCACGTTTGGATAAGTTATATCCAGTAAGCGAGCGTGATGAGACGTGGCCTGAGATTCGCAGACCCTATGATGAGCGCTTAAACCATGAGCTTAATATTATCTTGGAGATGGGATTTCCGGGCTACTTCTTAATCGTTATGGACTTTATTCGCTGGGCCAAAGCCAATGGCGTACCTGTCGGCCCAGGGCGTGGTTCGGGCGCCGGCTCGTTAGTGGCCTACGCCTTGAACATCACCGACCTTGATCCGCTGCATTATGATCTGCTGTTTGAGCGCTTCTTAAACCCCGAGCGTGTGTCCATGCCTGACTTCGATATCGACTTTTGTATTGAAGGGCGTGACCGCGTCATTGAATACGTGGCCAGTCAGTATGGCCGTGAAGCGGTATCGCAGATTATCACCTTTGGTACCATGGCGGCTAAAGCTGTGGTGCGAGATGTGGCTCGTGTCCAAAGTAAATCTTATGGCTTGGCTGATAAAATCTCCAAGCTTATTCCAAAGACGCCCGGTATCTCTTTAAAAGACGCCCTACTCGAGGAGCCTCAGCTTAAGGATTTGCTGTCTAATCCGGACAACATGGACTATGAAGATGCCAATGAAATCTGGGAGATGGCTATTAAGCTTGAGGGCATCACTCGTAACGTCGGTAAGCATGCCGGTGGGGTACTAATCGCCCCGAACAAAATCACCGACTTTAGTGCGATTTATTGTGATGAAGAGGGTCACCGTGTCAGCCAGTACGATAAAGATGATGTTGAGGCCGTTGGTCTGGTTAAGTTCGACTTCTTAGGTCTACGCAACCTAACGGTTATCAATGCCGCTGTCAAAAACATCAACGAGCGCCGTGCCCGCGAAAACAAACCCGCTTTAGAGCTTGAAGACTTACCGCTTGATGATACAAATGCCTATAAGCTGCTACAAGACGCCAAAACCACAGCGGTATTCCAGCTAGAGAGCTCGGGGATGAAAAAATACCTGGCTAAGCTGCAACCGACCAACATCGAAGACGTTATCGCCATGTGTGCGTTGTATCGCCCCGGCCCATTAGACGCTGGCATGGTAGAGATGTATATTGACCGCAAACATGGGCGTGAAGAGGTGGTGTATGATCACCCAAACCTTGAACCCATTTTAGAAAACACCAATGGGGTTATTGTCTACCAAGAGCAGGTAATGCAAATCTCACAGGTCATGGCTGGCTATAGCTTAGGCGGCGCTGACATGCTGCGCCGTGCCATGGGTAAAAAGAAACCTGAAGAGATGGCCAAACAGCGTGACATTTTTGTGACCGGTGCCACAGCACAAGGTATTGACCCTGTCATCTCTGGCGGTGTGTTTGATTTGATGGAAAAATTCGCCGGTTACGGCTTTAACAAGTCGCACTCAGCCGCTTACGGGGTACTTGCCTATCAAACGGCTTATCTCAAATATTATTACCCAGCTGAGTTTATGGCAGCAGTCCTTACCTCAGATATGAACAACACCGATAACGTGGTGTTCTTCATTAACGATTGCCGTGAAAACTTCGATCTTAGCGTCGATAACCCCTCAGTAAATCGAAGTGAATGGCACTTTGTGGCCGATACTCCCACCAACATCATCTATGGTTTAGGTGCCATTAAAGGCGTCGGTGAAGGTGCGGTAGATTCTATCGTGCAAGCACGTCGTCAAGGGGGCAAGTTTACAGATCTTTATGATTTTTGCCGCCGAGTAGATATCAAAAAGGTAAACAAGCGCACCTTAGAGGCGTTAATTAAATCTGGCTGCTTTGATGACTTTGCCATTACCCAGCGCCCAGATTTAGCAGCAGATGAGCGCCATCAGATTCGCGGTGCGTTAATGGCACAGCTGCCAAGTGCAGTACAAGCGGCGGAACAAGAGCGTCAAAATAACGAAATGGGCATGATGGACTTATTCAGTGAAGTCGATAATGCCACCACCGCACCGCCACTGCCTACAGATAGCGGTCTGATTTGGGGAGACAAGCACCGTCTCAAAGCTGAAAAAGACACCCTAGGGCTTTATTTAACCGGTCATCCCCTAGATCAATACCGCAAAGAGGTGGCTGTTTATACCTCAAATGCCCGTTTAGATAGCTTGGCAGATACTGGCTATAACGGCAGTACTTTTTTTGCCGGTTTGATTATGGACATCGCAAACTTTGGTAACCGCTGCGTCATTACACTTGATGATGGCACAGCCCGTCTTGAGGTTAGCTGCTATGCTGAGCGTTTTAACCGCATTAAAGACAAGCTCAAGGTCGATGAGGTAATTGTTATCAAAGGCGGTATTCGAGACCGTGATGGCCGGTTATTCGCCCGTTTAGACAATGCTTATACCCTGCTTGAATGCCGTCAACGTTGGGTAAAAAAGATAAGTATCAAGATTCACAGCCAAAACACCTTGTTGCTTGACTCACTACAACCCTTACTAAAGCCTGCTCAGAGTCATCTCATTCCAAATCATCAAAGCCCCGCCTTCGATGAAGACAGTGATGACGGCAATTCAATGGAAGCTTACTATAACGGCAACTCGGATATGACAGCGGCTCCGGTAGCACAAAACGATGGCTGTATTCCTATCGCTCTAAACATTTATACCGACTTTGCCATTGCCAATGTCAGTTTAAATGACAACTGGCGTCTGTACCCCACAGATGACAATTTAATACAGCTGGGCACCTTAGTACCCCAGGACAACTTGTATTTCCATTACCAGTAGCCTTTAAACCAGTAACCTCTAACACGCCTAATATTTGGCGTTTTAATCGAAAGATGCTTAAGCTTTGTTTGAAAGCTTAAGTATTTTTTTGTGTGTCGAACAAATTTAAGCACCTCTTGTTCCTATTAAGTAAGACTCTCTCAAGTTATCACCAATCAGCTCTAAAAAGGTTGCAAAATAACCTATCATAAAGACGACTCAAATGAGCTGATCGAGATTAATCGTGCCACTTCTTCGTAATTTGCTGATTATATTTTGGGATTTTATTGGCAGATCAGTCAATTTAGACCTAGATTTGTTATCCAAATTGGCTTCTTAATAAATAAATTCGAGCTCTATTTACCGCATAAAATCTCGAAAATTAATTATTTTATACCTCATTTTTACTTAATTTAGTCTAATATTGGTTCATTAAATTATAAACAAACTAAATTTAAAATCTAAATAATACAAGATCACTATGTACTCACAAATAAAACCAATTTTTATTTAAAGCCATTAAAACTTCGATGTTTTAAAAGAAAATTATTTATTAAAACTAAATAAAATATTGGGGCATATTTTAATCTAAATGACAACCAATACCCAAAAAAATAGCCTAAAAATCACAAAAAACCCCTAAACATCTTCGGTAATTAAATCAAAAAAAATAGCCTGCAAACCCTTTTATAACAGTGTATAACAACTGTAACACGGGACTTGTCAGTATTTAATTCTACTAATATAATGACCCTCGACGGCACTTAGCACGCAGAGAAATACTGATTGTATAAATCCGTTATAAGACCTGCTTTTAGTTAAGCTATATTATTAAATAGAATACTAGCCTAACCCAGGATGCCCAGCCACGTTAATTGCT
This sequence comes from Psychrobacter sp. YP14, assembly GCF_003209315.1. NCBI lineage: Bacteria > Pseudomonadati > Pseudomonadota > Gammaproteobacteria > Moraxellales > Moraxellaceae > Psychrobacter > Psychrobacter sp. YP14. Next base: position 1,444,586 of record NZ_CP029789.1, read on the forward strand.
AAAGCATTTATCTAGCAGCTCTGTAATTAACTCATTTAAATTCTAATTAATCATATAAATAGGAATAAAAACTATGTCTACTTCATCTAAAGCATTATTAGAACTTTTAACGCCAGAAAATTGCCAAGTAATCTTTATTGACCAACAACCACAAATGGCATTTGGCGTACAGTCTATCGACCGTCAAACTCTTAAAAACAATGTTGTTGGTTTAGCCAAAGCTGCTAAAGTTTTCAATATTCCTACTACTATTACTACTGTTGAGACAGCCAGCTTCTCTGGTAACACCTTACCAGAACTATTAGAAGTGTTCTCAGATAACGATCTTCTTGAGCGTAGCTCAATGAACTCTTGGGATGACCAAAATGTTCGTGATGCTTTAGCCGAAAATGCTAAAAATGGCCGTAAGAAGATTGTTGTGTCAGGCCTATGGACTGAAGTATGTAACCTATCTTTCGCTCTTTCTTGCTTACAAGATACTGATTATGAAATCTATATGGTAGCTGACGCTTCTGGTGGTACTACTGTAGAAGCACATCAGTGGGCTATGGAGCGTATGCTTCAAGTAGGCGTTGTTCCTGTAACTTGGCAGCAAGTGCTTCTTGAGTGGCAACGTGACTGGGCTAACAAAGCAACTTATGATGCTGTAATGGACATCGTACGTGAGCACTCTGGTGCGTATGGTATGGGTGTTGACTATGCCTACACTATGGTTCATAAAGCGCCTGCGCGTGTTGCAGCTAAAGGTAGCATCGGTCCTAACCCTGCTCCAAAAAAATAATTAACGATTAAACGTTATCTTTATTTTTAAATAAAAAAGGGCGAACTTAGCTTGTGAACTAACTTAATCCTAGTTATATCGAGCTCAGTTAGTCCTTTTTTGCATTCACCCACCCGAGTATATCCCTCATGAAAATCTATTTAGCTTCTTTAATTGTCGGTATTGTTGTTGGTGTTATCTATAGTGTTGTCAATGTTCGCTCTCCTGCACCGCCTACTTGGGCATTGGTCGGGCTGTTGGGAATGCTGATTGGGGAGCAGCTCATTCCTTTTGTTAAGCAGCACGTATTTCACACGCCACCGTCTGCTGAGCAAGTAGTACAACAAGATAGCTCTCAAAATAATATGCAGTAATCTCTGCTTGCTATTCATAGCATACAGACAAGTAAATAAAGCCTAGTCTCTATGGCTCAATAACTTTTATTTTCTTATTTGTATTTGTGAGTTTAACCAAGCATTATTATAGATTATCTAAACTATTTGGGTTGTCTAAATTGCAAATCATAGGGATTAACCTTTAGTGCATGAAATGTCACATAGGTAATCTATGACTGTGCTCACATTAAGCGATATAAGATGTAGCGAGTCGTTTTGTAGATTACGAAAAAAATATTGTATGGCTTTAGTGTTGTTGTGTATTGAATAAATACTTAATAGTTGCGACTCACTGATATCTTATATACGATAATAAAGCGATGACGATAAGATCTAATAAGTAATCATCCATGGAAGTCGACAAGTCTGTGAAATTGCACTGTAATCAATCATACCTTGTTGAATAATGTTTTACTTCATTATAATTAGGATAATAATATGACAACTCCAGACATTATCTATCATAACGGGAAAATAACCACTTTAAATCGCTCACAGCCTACGGCAGAAGCGGTCGCTATTAAAGATGGTAAGTTTGTGGCCGTAGGTAGTGATTCAGAAATTCTTTCAATGGCAGGCAGCAATACTAAGTCGATTAACCTAAAAGGACGTAGTGTACTACCAGGCTTATTTGATAATCATACTCACGTCATCCGCGGTGGCCTCAATTACAACATGGAACTACGCTGGGATGGTGTACGCACGCTTGCAGATGCTATGGCGATGTTGAAGCAGCAAGTGGCAAATACCCCTTCTCCTCAGTGGGTACGTGTGGTTGGTGGCTTTACTGAAAATCAGTTTGCTGAAAAGCGCCTTCCTACCATTGATGAAATCAACGCCGTTGCTCCAGATACGCCCGTATTTATCTTACACCTATATGATCGCGCTTTACTGAATGCGGCTGCTTTACGTGCAGTAGGTTATACAAAAGAGACGCCAGAACCACCTGGTGGCGAGATTCAACGTGATGCCAATGGCAATCCAACAGGCCTACTGTTAGCCAAGCCAAATGCTTCAATTCTTTATGCTACTTTGGCCAAAGGTCCAAAGCTACCCTTTGAATACCAATTAAATTCTACGCGTCATTTTATGCGTGAGCTGAACCGCTTAGGTGTGACTGGTATTATTGATGCTGGTGGTGGCTCGCAGAACTATCCTGATGATTATGAAGTGGTTCAAAAGCTTCATGATGAAGGTCAGCTGACTGTTCGTATGGCCTACAACCTATTTACTCAAAAGCCAAAAGAAGAAAAAGAAGACTTCTTAAACTGGACGTCATCGGTCACTTATAAGCAAGGTGATGACTACTTCCGCCATAATGGCGCAGGTGAAATGCTGGTGTACTCAGCTGCTGACTTTGAAGATTTCCGTCAGCCACGTCCTGAAATGCCAGCTGATATGGAGCATGACCTTGAAGAAGTGATTCGTATTTTGGCTCAAAACAAATGGCCATGGCGCTTACATGCTACTTACGATGAGACCATTGAGCGTGCCCTTAATGTTTATGAAAAGGTGAACGAAGAGATTCCTTTTGAAGGTCTAAACTGGTTCTTTGACCATGCTGAAACCATCTCTCAAAGAAACATTGACCGTATTGCCGCTCTAGGTGGTGGTATTGCCGTACAGCACCGTATGGCTTATCAAGGTGAGTACTTCGCTGAGCGCTATGGCACAGCAGCCGCTTCTAACACCCCACCTATTAAGCAAATGCTAGACAGTGGTGTTAAAGTTTCTGCCGGTACTGATGCGACACGTGTTGCCTCTTATAACCCCTGGGTATCGCTATCTTGGTTGATCAGTGGTCAAACCGTTGGCGGTATGCAGCTTTATGATCAAGACAACCTATTAGACCGTGAAACAGCGCTACGTATGTGGACTGAAAAAGTCGCTTGGTTTACCAATGAAGAAGGCAAACGTGGTCGCATTGAAGAAGGTCATTTAGCAGACTTCATCGTACCAAACAAAGACTTTTTCGCCATTCCAGAAAATGAAATTCCTTATCTTACCTCAGATTTAACAGTCGTGGGCGGTAAGACGGTATATGGTGCGGGTGAATTCTCAGACTTCGACTCACCAATCCCCCCTGCTATGCCAGATTGGTCACCTGTCAATCAGTATGGCGGCTACGCTGCTTGGGGTGATCCTGAAGGGGCTGGCAAGAACTCTTTAGCGCCAAACAGTGCTGCCATGGCCGCCTCTTGTGGCTGCTCAAGCGCCTGTAACTTGCATGGCCATAATCATGCCAAGGCTTGGAAATCGAATGCACCTGTCTCTAACATGAAAGACTTCTTCGGTGCCTTTGGTTGCTCTTGCTGGGCTGTTTAAGCACTTTTAATAAACGCCTAGTTTGGTTTTTAATAACGAGAAGCCCGCTGATTAGCGGGCTTTTTTGTATTTTGAATTATAACTTGATGAGTATAGAGTAATAATAGCAGAGTATTCACATTATACGCCACCAGCACCTCTCATTGACTGCTCACTGTTCTTTACTAACATATGCTTAGCGGTTTCTTTCAAAATATCCCACTCTACGGAGTTAACTTTAATTCCAGTATCCCAAGATAATTGATGGCGCTTTAAGATCTCCTCTGAGCTTAGATAGTCCACGTGGTTTTTTCCATAGCGCTCTAAGACAAAATCATTATCAGCAAGCTCAATAATCATGTCTTGAGGCCCATCTATCTCATCGACCTGTTCATCAAAGAAGTAAAGTTCAGGATAAATATTACCTAAGTTTAATATGAACAAAGTATGTCTGGGTTCTGCTCCATTATCCCAGCGTGCCATACAAGCAATACCTTTTACAGCAAGCCTGACTAACTCCCCGTAAGCCAGCCAGCGATTATGGCAGTTTTTTAGCTCAATCTTAATATGATGGTGCTTATCATCTGCAAAATGCTCTAATGCATAGTCTAAAACTGCCGGTAGGTGATAAGCGATACTATTACCATGAAAATCAAACGTCAAAGTTAATGAAGACTTAGACTTCTCATCATTTTCATCTAATACCACTTCATCAACAATCTGATTATTGATAATATCTAATTCGACTTCTTGCTCATTGAACAGAAAATCACTGGCATTGTTAAATTGGCGAATACCTTCAAGCCCAGCCATCTGTAGCTCTGCCACCATGTTGGCAATGAGATCGGCCTCGCCATATTCATTACGCGTGCCCAAAAAAGCCTTTTGCACCAAGCTTATAATTTCATTATGCGAGACTATCATATTGCATCTCCTTGCTGTATTTCTGCTTCTGTCGGCAACAAAGGAAATAACCACTCTGCTTCATGAGCCTCTTCAAATAAAGGCGCGCCTTGGAATAAAGTAATGCGTACCCACCGATCTGAACGCGGATCAAATTTAGTCGCTCCAAATATAGATAATTTACAGCGCAGTAAATTCATAGGTAGTGCATCCTTATGTAGCACATTCATTTGAATATCACCCATTGGCTTGTTACCCATATTCCACACACGGCGAATAATACCGCGATACTTTGGATGCTTTAAGACAAACTCTGACAGCTTTTGCGACTCATCAGCCTGTTTCATCGCCAAATAAAGATTGCGTGCTTGCCTACCAATATCTAAAGGCAATTCTTTTTCAACACCTTCCTCTACACCTCTAACACCAAGCCTTGGCTCTTCTTTATCTTCAGAGCGATACCAAAACCAGTAAGCATTATTAGAATCAGTGAAGTCGGTATGAATTGCCCACTGATAACGAGCTTCCAAGATACGGATAATGTCGCTCACCTTTTTACCTAAAGGCACCTCCATGGTTTCATCAGCATTCATAAGTGACTCAAACGCATCTACTTTTTCAGGATACAGCTCCATTAAGCAGGCGATTAAGACCTCCTGCGCCTCATAGCTCATATATTGATAATGTTTGAGCAGCTCTCGCCAAGTGCATAAAGTTGATGCAGTCAACTCAACAGACTTAAGCAGCTCTTCAAGTTCTGATACTGCCGTTTGATTCTTTTGTTGCTGTCGCTCATTGATAGTAACAACTTGCTGTAGGTGTTTTACAGCTCGCTCAAGGTATTGTTTTAATGTGGCAAACTTGTTCGTTTCAATCTTGCCCTCTAATACAGTGGCTAATGCCTGCTCTCTGCTACTTAGCCACTGATCAACAATACAAGGGTGGTTAATGAGGTAAGGCGCCATACCCAAACCCGTTGCATTGCCCACACCTAGATAACGTTGTAGTTTAGGATGCAAACCAACTGCGGTCTCCCCGCCTCTATTCTTCGCTAAGAAATCCACCAAATCTAGGCTGAACTGGCGTAATAAATAGACGGCACACATCTGAGCACTAAATGACTGACCAAAGTCGATGGTTTTTTCTAATGGTTTAAAATCATGGATTCCAAATTTGCCATTGCCATAGACAGCAGTCGTTCTTAGAATATACCCCACTTGTGCTAGCACTTCAGGCTTTGGCTGATTGCCACTCGCTAAGCTGTCAACAATGTGCTCAAACACGCGCATACTCTTATTCGCCCGTGCCAGAACAATTACTTTATTTGAGTTACGTCCCGCCTCTTGCAGCGGCACATTTGCACGCAGCTGCTCAAGTAGCTCATCAGGCACCTCACCTAGGACGAGGCAAAAAGTCACATCCCACCGCTCTGCAATCACACGATCATTTCTCTCTTCATCTGCAATCTGATCACAGAAGACTACTAAGTGATAGACACCATTGTCAGTGGTTAAGCGATAGATGGCATGTCCATACCCATCACTTGATAAACACCAACTTTGTGTACTAAGCTGCCAGTTTTCTCGACTTATTTTTCTGAGCAGCGTTCGAACAAAGCTAATTCTGGTTTGATGCATGGCACCAAGTCTATCTGGATGCATAACATCACTTGGATCTCTCAGATTCAGTGGCTTGATGTCACATATCAAATCACTTGGTTTATCACTATTACTAATCGTCACATTCATATCCTTATCATCCTTAATACTACCGATTAAAAGCTACTGTATTTCCTTTACGATAATCTTGGGCCCTCATCTTTTAGCTATCACATCCGATTTAACAGCAGCTTGAACTATAGGCTGCCCAGTTAATAAACGATTGGGGCGATACAAGTCTTGATCTTTTGCCATTTGCTTCGCTATTTGAGGGCCATTCCATAGTGCTGGCAGCATAATAAAAGAGACAGGTACGGCAGTAATCACAATAAATGATTGTAGTGCTGTGACGCCGCCTGCGCCGATAGAAATGAGTGCAATTGCAGTGACCCCCATCATGACCCCCCAAAACGTGCGGATAATGGCATTTGGCTCTCGCTCACCACTAATCACCACACTGATGGTATAAGTCATAGAGTCACCTGTCGTCACAATGAAAATGGTCGTTAAAATTAAGAATAAGATCGAGGTAACCATAGGAAACGGTAACTGCTGAGTAATGGCTAATAAAGCCCCCGGCAAGTTAAACCCTTCAAATGCTGCGCTCACGCTACCTGGGTTCGCAATTTCAAACGCAAGCCCTGTTCCGCCAACAATAGTAAACCAAAAGCAGGTCACTAAAGGCGCTACAATACAAACTGTCGTGATTAGCTGGCGAATGGTGCGACCACGTGAAATACGAGCGATAAAGATGGCCATCATAGGACCATAACCTAAGAACCAGCCCCAGAAAAATACGGTCCACCAGCTCAACCATCCCTCATCACCTCGGAAGGTCGCCATAGGCAGAAAGTTATTAACCATACTACCCATACTTTGAATATAACCATTGACAATAAAATTACTTGGACCAAATACTAAGATAAAAAGCATCAATGCAAATGCTAAGATAACGTTAAAACGGCTAAGCAGCTGCATACCTCGAGCAAGGCCACTGATGGCTGATAAGGTATATAAAGCAATGGCGAACAAAATAATGATAAGCTGGGTGATGAAGGTATCTGGAATACCAAACAGTGTGTTTAGGGCATAACTGATTTGTAACCCTAAAAAGCCAATGGGACCAATTGTTCCTGCTGCTACAGCAATAATACAGCAGGCATCGATAATGGCACCTGTATGACCGGTTAAAACACGCTCTCCCAATACTGGATACAGAAAAGTACGCGGCTTTAATGGTAATCCTTTGTCGTAATGCAAGTGCATAATGACAATAGCAGATAAGCTACCCACAATCGCCCACGCTAAAAACCCCCAATGCATAAAAGATTGTGATAATGCATTGAAAGCTCTTTGCTGGATATCAGCCGTCTCTGCAAATATTGGCGGCGGCGTGACAAAATGTGCCATAGGCTCAGCTGCTGCCCAGAAAACACCGCCACCTGCCAGCAATGTACAAAATAAGATAGCCATCCATTTAAAGCTATCCATTTCAGGCTGTGCTAAGTTTCCTAAGATAACTCTGCCAGTGCGGCCCGCACCCACGGCTAAAGCAATTAAGAAAGTAGCTAGCAACAGTATCTGCCAAAAAGGACCAAAAAACTTCACTGACCAATTAAAGCCTATTTCAACTGCTTGAGCTAAATACTGCTGACTAAAAATAGCCATCAATACGAATATAATAATAAAACCACCGCTATACCATAGGGCTGGGTTTTTCAGGCCCAGCGCATCTTTCGACTCTAAATGAGGCTGCGGTGTTTTGTGTACGTTTGAGCTCATATTTGGCTCAGTGGCAGGTGTTATCTCTATATCAGTCATAATCGTATTTCCTTATACTAGATTGGTATTGTTTGTCAGATATGCATTCTTTAATAGCCACTCACCTAGGGCATCCGAGCCCAGTTAAGATCTATAACGGTGTGATATCAATCAAGATTCAATTGTCATTTAATAATTTAAAATAGCATCACCTAACCGGTAGTTTATTCCCTAAGGTATAAACTACTGCGGCCAATCAAACGCAAGTTTTGAATAAAACTGACTACAAAATAAGTGATGTGAAAAGCTAGAATGCCAGCATGAAGTATCTATTAAGCGATTACTTCAGAACGTTGACGGTCTTTTTGGTAACTGCTGTTAAGCTCTGGCATAGGTACAAGAGAGCGCTCTAAGAATTGATACCAATTACCGCCAATAATTTGCCCTGCCTCATTCTCGCTAAAGCCAGTTTTGAGTAGACCCTCATAGATATTACGCATACCATCCCTGCCAGCAAACCACGGCAGAGAGTCTGGCCAACCAGAATTATTGGCAGAGCCTTCGCCATAATCCATCTGCTTAGACCAGCGCCCATTACGCATCCATTCCAGCACAGATTGCGGCTGATTTAGGCACAAATCACTACCAATACCTAAGTGATCCACACCCACCATGTCTGCTGTCTTGGCGACCATCGCACAGAAGTCCTCTAAACGGCAATCACTGCCATTGGGCAAATGAAAAGGATATAAGCTAAAGCCTAATAGACCACCGCGCGAGGCTAACGCTTTAATGACTGTATCTGACTTATTACGTAGCGCATCATGAGCAAAGGTTGGATTAGCATGGCTGATACAGATAGGACGCTCAGACAAATCAATGGCCTCAAGCGTTGAGCGCTCTGCACTGTGCGACATATCGATAATCATACCAACACGGTTCATCTCCTCGATGACTTGCTTACCATAACGTGTAATACCCGAGTCATTGGCTTCATAACAGCCCGTTGCCAATAGACTTTGGTTGTTATACGTCAGCTGCATGATAAGTAGGCCTTGCTGGCGCATCACACTAACAAGGCCAATCTCATCTTCAATTGGAGAGCAGTTTTGTGCCCCAAATAAAATACCTACCTTACCCAGCCCTTTTGCTTTTTGAATATCTTGAGCACTGTATACCGGCATGATGACATCAGAGTTTTGCTCAAAGCGCTGATCCCACTCGGCAAAACGTGTTAGTGTTGCTCGGGCATCTTCATGGTAAACCAAGGTTGCATGTACCGCATGAATACCGCTGGCTTTTAGCATCAAAAAATAATCTCTGTCCCAATTGCTGTATTGCAGCCCATCTATAACTATCTGATTTTCAAACATGGTACTTCCTTGTATCCGACTTTAATAAATATCCCTTTCGCCTTTATGACTAAGCGCTTGAACATTATTTGGCACTTAAAACCATCAGTAAGCGCGCTGATAAGCAGTTTTAACAATGGTATAAAACTCTTTGGCGTATTGACCTTGCTCACGTGGACCAAAGCTTGATGATTTACGACCACCAAAAGGTACGTGATAGTCGGTACCCGCTGTGGCTAAGTTCACCATGACACAGCCTGCTTCAACTCGCTCTTTAAACAAGGCACTGTTGCGTAAGCTTTGAGTAATAATGCCGCCTGTTAAACCAAAGCGTGTCTCGTTAGTAATCGCTATCGCCTCTTCAATATCATCACTAATACGAATGACGGATGCTAATGGTGCGAAAACCTCTTCTTGGTTAATTTCCCAGTCGTTTTGTGTGCCGAGCAATAAGGTAGGTGCCATATAGTAGCCTTCATGTGGCATGTCTAAACGCTCGCCACCTAAAGCGATTTCAGCGCCTTGTTTTTTGGCTTTTTCAACCCAGTTAAGGTTAGAGGCCAGCTGCTTATCGTCCACAACAGGACCCATAAAGATACCTTCTTCTAGTGCATGACCAATCTTAAGCGTCTTCATACGCTGAGCTAATCTCTCAACATATTCATCATAAACACTGTCCATCACTAGCAAACGTGAAGAGGCGGTACATTTTTGCCCCGCACCTGAGAATGAACCGCCAATAGTCGCTTCAATAGCAATATCTAAATCGGCATCATTGGCAATCACTAAGGCGTTTTTACTGCCCATCTCTAACTGACAGCGTACAAAGTTTGGTGCAGTTGCTGCCGCTACTTTACGACCTGTTGGTACAGAGCCTGTAAAGCTCACCGCATCAATATCTGGTGAGTTAATAAGGGCATCACCGACGCTACCGCCACTACCTAACACAAGGTTAAAGGTCCCTGCTGGCAGGCCATGACGATGGATAATTTCTGTTAATGCCACAGCACTGGCAGGCGTTAAGTTAGCCGGCTTCCAAATCACACTGTTGCCAAAAGCCAAAGCAGGTGCAATTTTCCAAACCGCAGTCGCTGTTGGAAAGTTCCATGGTGAGATAATAGCAACCACACCCACCGCTTCGCGTGTTACTTCAATCTTAACGCCAGGGCGTACCGAATCAGCTAGATCACCCATTTGACGCAGCACTTCTGCCGCAAAATAATGAAAGAACTGACCTGAGCGATAAATCTCGCCACGCCCTTCAGCAAATGGCTTACCTTCTTCACGAGAAAGCAGACGACCTAACTCATCACAGCGAGCGATTAGCTCATCACCAATAGATTGTAAAATAGCTTGCTTACGCTCCATTGGCACACGCGCCCACTCAGGCTGAGCACGGCGAGCAGCAGCAATGGCTTCTTCTACATGAGATTCATCTGCTTGAGCATACTCACCAATGGTTTCACTGATATCTGATGGATTAATATTGGCAATAGTGTGCGTACCTGTACGCCATTCACCGTTGATATAAAGTGCATTATTAGTTGGTAGATTAGTCATAGTTGCATCCTTTGCAAAACATTCAATAAAATGAAATAAGTTAGTATTTAAAATAATTTATATGAGTCATGATTTCTTGCACGCATGTCTGTAATATCATGCGATGTTATATGGTGTATTGATCAGCTGTTTACTGTCCAACATTTGCATAAACCACCAGCTCTACTAGCATCTCTTCACGTGCCAGCCCAGCCACAACCACTGCGGCTCTATTGGGATAAGGCGCAGTAAAGTACTCTGCATAAATCTTATTAACCGTCGCAAGATACGCTCGATCTGTCACATAGATCAAAGCCTGTACCACTGAATCCATATCTTCACCAGCACAGGAAAGTGTATGCTTTAAGTTTTCCATTGTTTGACGGGCTTGAGCCTCAATACCACCTTCTACTACCACGCCATTTTCATCAATAGGGATTTGAGCGGTATATAAGGTGCCATTGCTGACCACTGCCCACTCTAACGGGGCTTTTGAGGCATAAAGATCGGTTTTCACCGCGGTTTTTTTGATAGATTGTGACATGGCTCCCTCCAAAATCAGTAAGAAGTTGGCAATCGAATCAGCCCATCCTAGAGCTATATTTTGATTGCCTTATTTGGTTAGCTGCTATATTAGGCAAATTCAAGTGATAAATCTAACAAATAATATCTTATATATGATAGATTTAATCTATCGCTAAAAATAGCAATCAAATATAAGCAACAAGGAGGTTGTCGTTATGAATATCAAGTTACAACAGCTGCGTCATTTTTTGTATGTGGTAGAAGAGGGTGGCTTTCGGGCAGCCGCTTCTCGTGCCAATCGCTCCCAAGCTACGTTGTCCTCTTCTATAAAAGCCTTAGAAAGTGAATTAGGACGAGCCTTATTTGAACCTGGTAACAACTCGATCTTAACACCCTTTGGCAAAGAGTGCGCACCCAAAATCGATCAGTTTATGCAGCTTTATCATCGCCTTGAAACCGACCTACAGTCTACTGCTTTAGGAAAATACGGTAAGATAAGAATAGCCACTGTTCCCTCTATAGCCACCAAACTGCTGCCTGACGTCTTAGCAGAATACTCCAGACGTTATCCTGATGTAGAGATAAGCTTGGTTGATGACAACTCGGTAGGTGTTTGCAACCGTTTGCTTGCTGGCGAGGTCGATATTGCGCTAGGTAATTTAGACACCACCCATGAGCAAGAGGTGACTTTTATGCCGTTACTTGCTGACCCTATTGGCGTGGTCTGTACCAAAAACCATCGACTTGCTCAGTTTAAAGAGGGCGTTGTCTGGCAAGAGCTGTTAGGCGAACCTTTTATTTATAATGGTACCTGTCAGTTACTCAGCCATACCCCTGCTTATGAGATAAATATCAAGCCTAGATATGAAGTGGGCAATATTACCTCCTTATTCTCATTGTTAAGAAATGAGCTCGGTGTGACGACCTTACCCAAGCTTGCCTTTCCAGAGTACGATAACCATTTGGTATGGATACCGCTTATTGACCCTATTGTAAAACGTCAGATAGGCATGTTTAGCATTGCTGGCAGAACATTACCACCGCAAGTACAGCTCTTTACTCAGCTTTGCTCCAGTTATATAAAAAGCTTAAATTGAGTGTAGACTCATTGAGTTAATGGCCCAGCTTACTTATAAAGACAGCACTTATAAGGAAAGCCCCATAGATTTTCAGCCCAGTTTTCATTAAACTTAACCGCTTAACTTAGCAATAAACAACCTAAAGATACCCTATGACTGCTCCTTTTGCTTCAAAGTCTGCACCTATACACATGGATGTAGACCGCCACAGTCCTGATTTACGTCAACGTTTAAATAGCGTTCGTATCGTTATGGTCAATACCACCCTGCCTGCTAATATAGGCTCTGCAGCTCGTGCCATGCTCACCATGGGGCTAACAGACTTGGTTGTAGTCAACCCTAAACACCCGATTGACGAGGACAGTATCGCTCATGCTGCAGGCGCTAAATCAGTGTTAGATAACTGTGCAGTAGTGGATACCTTAGATGAGGCTTTGAGCGACTGCCAGCTGGTATTTGCCGCCAGTAGTCGCCAACGTCACATTCCGCGTCCTGTGGTCACCCCAGATGAAGCAGCTCAATTAGTTTTAGATAGACCCATCGGTGAGACCAAAGTTGCCATTTTGTTTGGCAGAGAGGACCGAGGGCTTACCAATGAAGAGCTGGCACTGGCAGACTATCATATTCAAATTGATGCCAATCCAGACTACCCAGTGCTTAATGTGGCCTCAGCAGTTCAAGTAATTGCCAGCTTTTTTTACAGCCGTTTCTTGCAGCACAGCCATAGCAAGCTAAATCAAACCAATGAAACTGCTGATAAAGACGGTACTGATATTGAGGTAATGATACGCCAAAAATGGGATGCACCGGCTGTCAATCAACAACAAAAGCAAATCTTACAGTCTCGTATAATAGAGCTGATGCATAGCCTAGAATTGGTAGAGAGTACAGAGCATGATAAGCTAAGAGAGTTGCCCAGCCGACTATCACGGCTGCTATCTCGACTACAGCTTGACCAAAAAGAGTATGAGCTGTTAAGTGCCATCATTGCTAAAGTACAGCGCAGACTCTAAAATGAGCGTTTACCTTGTTTTATTACTTCAAGGGATTTAGCACTTTTACGTACGTATAAGCACTCTTAAGTTGTATAATCTAAATAAGATTACTTACCTATTTCATTTTAAACAACAAAATAAGACATCGCCATGAGACTCATTAAAGCCATTAAAAAAGCCAAGGCCTCATTACAAGAAGACATTGCCGCTGTATTCAATCGTGACCCTGCAGCCCGTAACAGTACCGAGGTACTGCTGACCTATCCCGGTATTCATGCCTTAATATTACACCGCGGTGCCCATTATTTATGGAATAAAGACTACAAGTTCTGTGCTCGCGCCATCTCATATGGTTCACGCATGGTCACTGGTATTGAGATCCACCCAGCTGCTCAAATTGGTCGCCGTTTTTTTATTGATCATGGCATGGGTGTGGTTATCGGTGAGACCGCCAAGATTGGCGATGATGTGACTTTATATCATGGAGTTACCTTAGGCGGCGTCTCCTTAGGTCAAGGCAAACGCCACCCTACTTTAGAAGATGGCGTGATCGTTGGTGCGGGTGCAAAAGTATTGGGCCCCTTCACAGTAGGTAAAAATGCTAAGATTGGCTCTAATGCAGTGGTTGTCAAAGAAGTGCCTGCCGAAGCCACCATGGTGGGCAATGCGGCGCGTATGATTACAAGTAGTGCTGAGGATGAAGCGAACAACACTTCGGCCGCGTTAGAGGCGACCAAACAAAAGCCGACAGCTAACAATGAAATCAGCTGCCCTGATGAGATTATTGCTAAACCGCAAAAGGCGCATAAAAAACGTCTGTCAGAGCGGGTAGACTTTAATGCTTATGGCCTCAATCCAAACTCTGAGGACCCAGTAGCAGAAGCCTTTAGCAAGATGCTCAGCCATATTCAGCAGTCTGAGACACGTATTAGCGAGATGCAAGAGGCGCTGTGCCGCTTGGACCCCAATTTTAAGCCCAAAGACTGTCATAAGATTTCAGCCGATGAGATTGATGTTATTAATAATTAGTCAGATGCGGCCGCAAACCCATCGCTAAAAAGCCGCAACGTAAAAAAGGCCACTTACTCTAAGTGGCCTTTTTGATGCAGCTCTTGTAATCCTACCCACTCATGATGCTTAAAGGGATAGCGCTCTGCGATACCAATCAGCTCATTATCGGCTGTTTTAATAGCCAGTACATCTATATCTATAATCACCCTGCGATTCTTAGGCTCACTCATATTATGAATCACAGAATGCACATCAAGCTGACTGAGTTTTTGGGCTTCAAAAAACTCATTTTGTATCTGTTTTTCAATAATCTTCGTGGTTTTTATCAGCTCCCCCAAGCTTGGGTTATCCAAGACGGTGTTTACACCCATAATCAGATAGCCACACTGATTGGTATAATCGGGTTTGGGATTATCTTCGGTGGCAGTATAGTCTGGATTGACAAACTCAGTTGACCACACGCTGTTTTTGGCAAGCTGAGATAAGCACTGCCGAGCCTGCGCCAGATGTTTATCAGCCGCCTCATTGCTACCCAGCTCAACCACATATCCTATTGGTTGGGTCTGGCAAATCTGCGCTAAAGGCTCAATGGCACTCAACACCTTTACCAAAGAGGTATCAGAATCATCGGCAGGTGCAGATTTGCTTTTTTCGCTTATGCTATTTTTATAAGGCACTATACGGCTCATGACACACCACTCCTATGTCCATCTAGGCGCTTACTCTGCTGTTTTGGCAGTACGCGTAATTTGTACCGCAACGTAATCCGCCTCTTTAATGGCCGTGGGTTTGGCTACCGTAACCGTCACTTGAGTGGTGGCATATTTTTGTAAGATATTTTGAGCAATTAATTCAGCCAGTGTCTCAATCAGCATGGCTTTGGCCTGCTGACACCACTGGGTGATGTCATCACACACGGCTTTGTAATTAATGGCATGGTCAATATCATCACTACTTGCCGCCTCCCTGATATCCGTTGCCATCGTCACATCAATCACCAAGGGCTGAGTAATTACCCGCTCCCAATCAAATACCCCGATTACTGCCTCAACTTTTAAGCCGTTAACTTTGACAAAATCAGTGGGGTTGTCTTTTTTACTCATTACAGTCTACTTTTATCAATTATTAGGAAGTTAAATTATTCGCAAATTCAATTATTAACAAGTTAATTAGCACGCTTATTGAGCTGTTTGCTGGGGCGATTTTGCCATAAATCTATACTAAACAACAAAAGCCCAAACCAGATAAGACCAAATATCATTAGCCGATGTGTATCAAAAGGCTCATGGTAATAAAATATTGCCAATAAGAAAATAATCGTTGGGGTCAAATAGTTCATAAAGCTTAAAATACTATAGGCCACCATCTTGGTCGATTGGTTAAACAGCAGCAGCGGTATTAGGGTGATTGGACCTGCCAACATCAAAAACCAAATATTATCGCTCCACCAAAATGACAAACTTGAGCTGGCCACATTGGATGTCATAAACCACCAAATACATAGCGGCACAAGTAGCGCCGTTTCCAAAAACAGCGAGTCAAGCGCAGGCAGTGGCGTCCGTCTTTGCATAACCCCATACACACTAAAGGAGCACGCCAATATTAAAGACACCCACGGCAAATTACCCAGCATAATTACTTGGATAAGTACCGAGGAGATAGCAAAGCCGACCGCTATCCATTGCAGCGGCCGCAAACGCTCTTGCAAGAATACCAAAGACAATAAAATACCAATTAACGGGCTAATAAAATAGCCCAAACTGGCCTCTAAAATCTGATTGGCATTGACCGCCCAAACATAAGTGAGCCAGTTAGTGGCAATGATAAGGCTTGATAAAAAGGTAATCCAAATCAGCCGCGGCTGCGCCTTTAAAGTAGCAATCCACTGCCAGCGCTTGCTTACTATCAGCACCAAACTTAGGCACACAAAGGTCCAAATAATACGGTGGCCGATAATCTCTACGGCATTATACTCACCCAAACGCTTGAAATAAAAAGGAAAACTCCCCCATATTGAAAAAGCAATTAAAGCGGTGATGATGCCCTTACTGGTGGTATGAACCACCGCAGGCTTGGGCTTACTGGGTGTGCTATTGGTGGGAGTGGCTAATGACATAAGACATCCAAAGGGCTAAATGCAGTCAGCTATATTAAGATATAGGCAGTGTTAATAAAGACTATGATAAGCAGCAGAGATACAAAAAATATTGAAATTATAACTCGAGAAACCGCTCAGCGTTGTATCAACTGCTTTTGACTTCCTCCCCTCGCTAAACCGAGGGGATTCCTACAGCTAGACGGTCAAGCCCGACCGCAAGGATGTTCTTAGCGGCATTGATATCTCTATCATGCCATGTGCCACACTCAGCACACCTCCATCCTCTTATTCCAAGACCTGCTCTACCTTTTGGACTACTGTCACTTATTTTAAGACAGCACGAGCAGGTCTGGGTAGTGTAACTCTCATTTACCATCTCAAACTGACAACCTGCATGCTTGCATTTATATTCCAGTTGTCTTTTGAGTTCAAACCATCCTGCATCGTATGTCAATTTAGCTAGGTTGGTCATCGAATTGGTGAATGAGCGTGATTTAACATCACCAACCACAATTAAGGCATTATCCTTAACTAATTGGGTGGTGAATTTGTGTATGGCATCTAATCTTGAGTTTTTAATTTTGGCATGGATTGCCTTTACCCGGCTTTTATTGTTTGCACGCTGGGCGACTGCTAATTTATTCGCCCATTTTTGAGTTTGTTTGGTTGTCAGCTTGTCACCGTTTGATGTGGTAGCAGACTGCTTTAAGCCTAAGTCAATACCAACGCTGCCTTTGCCAATTGCTTGTCTAGGATAGTCTTTGACGGTAATACAGGCATACCAACGGTTACGGCTGTCTTGCACTATCTCAAGCGTGTTTATTTGATATAGGCTTAGATTATAGCTATCAAATACGTCTATGATAAGCTTTTGACCTTTACAGAGCGATAGCTGTATGGTTGATTTAAGTGCTTTCTTTCCTGTTTGTCTGCTACGTAGATACTTGATAGCAGACTTTTTAAAGGGTATCCAGCCTAGGCTTTTGCGTTTGGCATCGGGTCGGTTGGTTCGCCAATTGAGTTTGGCTTTTTTAAACTGTTTACGAGATTTGGCATGAGTTTCGTTGATGGCTTGCAAAGTTTGCGAGTGCAAGCCTAAATACTCTCCACTGCCTTTGGTGTATTGGCTTAAATCATAGGCCGAAAAGTACTTACCTGTGCGTCTTAAATGCTCAAAGCTTAACGCATTAACATAGTTCCACGCATAGTTAACACTCCCAGCTAGTTTGTTTAGCTGGTTTGCATGTTTGTCTTTGATGCGTAGCTTGAGTGTTTTCATAGGGTTAGTATGGCGAGGTTAATTTTAACTTGCAATACTTTAAGTACTAATCACGACAGTGTGTGTCGCCTTATATCCACCCCCTGAAGTGGGTGGTTTTACGGCGACCGGTGATAAATGCACAGTTAAATCATAACAAACGTTTTGGCTGTTCTAAACAGCAAAGCCATCTCATAACAGATGGCTTTGACTTACACTGTGCAGCTAACAGCAGATAACTTAGCTTTTTAGCCTTGACGAGTGGCTAGGTTCATACCAATTTTATTTGCCAACTCCGCAAAGCCTGGGAAGCTGGTATTCACGGTTTCTACCCCTTGAATGGTAATGGTGTCAGTAGCACGCAAGCTTGCCACAGAGAAGCTCATCGCGATACGGTGATCGTGGTGAGAGTAGATTTCACCGCCGCCAAACACCGCTTGATGAGACTGACCATCGCCTTTACCCTCGATAATAATGCCATCTGCAGTTACTGTACAGTCCACACCCAATTGGGTCAGACCATCTGCCATTACTGCGATACGATCTGATTCTTTTACACGAAGCTCTTTGGCTCCCGTTAACACGGTTTGACCTTGGGCACAGCTGGCGGCAACGAATAGCACTGGAAACTCATCAATCGCCAAGGGCACTAGCGCCTCTGGAATGGTAATGCCTTTTAACTGAGCCGACTTGATAGTGATATCTGCCACAGGCTCACCGCCCACAAAAGTCTCATTACTTAGGCTAATGTCTGCACCCATAAGCTTTAAGATATCAATGATACCAGTACGTGTCGGATTCATACCCACTTGAGTGATGGTAATTTGGCTGTCTTTGGCAATAGAGGCCGCCACCATAAAAAATGCTGCTGAGGAGATATCAGCAGGTACAGCAATATCACAAGCAGTCAGCTTACCGCCGCCCTCAACGCTGATGGTATTGCCCTCGACTTCCACATCATAACCAAACGCGCTTAACATACGCTCGGTGTGATCACGGCTAATCTCTGGCTGAATTACGGTGGTCTTCCCCTCAGCCCATAGACCGGCCAAGATCAAGCAAGATTTTACCTGAGCTGATGCCACCGGCATGTCATAAGTGATGCCATGCAGCTTACTGCCACGCTTGTCGCTGCCCGTGATGCTAATAGGCGCCGTGCCTCGCTCTCCTGTGGTCTGTAAGGTGGCACCCATTTCACGCAGCGGCTTGGCCACACGCTCCATCGGGCGCTTAGATAAGCTTGCATCGCCGGTTAATACGCTATCGAAGCTTTGGGCGGCCAAAATACCCGATAATAGACGCATGGTAGTGCCTGAGTTCCCCATATATAAAGGGGTGCGACTAGGCTTTAGACCATTGATACCTACCCCATGAATGACCACATTACCATTTTCTGGCCCCTCAATAGTCACGCCCATGTCTCTAAAGGCTTGCAGTGTCGCTAGGGCATCCTCGCCTTCTAAAAAGCCACTTACCCGAGTCACGCCTTCAGCAAGGCTACCAAACATGATGCTACGATGTGATATTGACTTATCACCCGGCACAGCGATAGTGCCATTAATGGTTGAGCTTGGAGTAATAATGTATGCACTAGAGGCATGGGTTGAGGTTGCCATAGAGTTTTCCGTATTGGTTTTTGTGTTAGATATTTCCGTGAGATTTTTAGTATAGGGGGTACCGGTTAGCATATGCCCAAAGTGCTTTCTGGCAGACTGAGCGCGGCCCAAAAGCCCCAGTAGCTGAGTTGAATCCTCATCTTGAATAAGGCGGCGCAGCTTAGCTAGATATTGACTGTATTCATCTAATGCATTTAACAAAGCAGGTTTGTTGGCAATAAAAATATCATGCCACATTACCGGATCGCTTGCGGCAATGCGGGTAAAATCGCGAAACCCGCCAGCAGCATAACGAAAAATATCCATATTATCATCATGATCCGCCAACTGCTCAACCAGATTAAAAGCCAACAAATGCGGCAAGTGACTGGTGTAAGCCAATACTGCATCGTGATGTGCCACATCCATTTTCATGACTGTCGCGCCCACACTCTGCCACAACTGGCTGATTTGAGCAATGGCCTTAGGTGTGGTGCTTTTTAACTCACACACAATCAGGCTGTGATTGACAAACAAATCACTGCGGCGGGCATGAAACCCAGACTGCTCGGCACCGGCTATTGGGTGTGCAGGCACAAACCCTGTGGGCAGCTGACCAAAAGCCTTTTGTGCGGCATCTACCACGTTCTGTTTGGTACTACTGACATCGCTAATTAAACACGCTGTCGTAATCAGACCTTGCTGCATAGCGCTGTTAATATCAGCAAATACAGCACCCACTGCCTTGACCGGTACCGCTAGGATAATACAATCACTGCCTGCGACCACCTCAAACAGTGAGTCGCTCCCTTTATCAATAACGCCTGCCTCTATCGCTGACTTAATACTAGGAGCATGTCTGTCTACGGCCACAAGCTTTGCAGCCAACTGTCTGTCCCTAATTGCTTGAGCAAGGCTTGCGCCAATAAGGCCCAGACCAACAATACAAACCTGTTCAAACAACATATGCGCCAAACCTATCTTATCTTGTTATGTGAATAATCAATAAAACCACGTCAGTATAACCGACTACAGGGACTGCAACGTATCACGCAGGGTATCTATCAATCTTGTATTGTCCTCAGGCGTTCCCACAGTGATACGCAGCCACTCGGGCAGACCATACGCAGTCAGTGGATACACAATCACTCCTTGCTCCAATAAGGCCTGATTAATACTTTGAGCATCCCCCACGTTGACCATCACAAAGTTGGCATAGGATTTGACGAAACCCAAACCCAGTGCATCAAATTGCTTGCATATCCAGCGCATCTGACCATCATTGATTTTATGCACTTTGGCAATAAAGTCTTGATCGCCCAAGGCCGCCACAGCAGCTGATTGCGCCACCAGACTCACATTAAAAGGCTGACGCACTCTATCAAGCATAGTTGCCACTTCAGGATGGCTCAACGCATAACCCACGCGTAGACCTGCCAGCCCATAAGCTTTAGAGAAAGTGCGCACAATAATCACATTATCAAAATCCTCAAGTAAAGCGCGATTATTACTCTCAGGGCTATACTCGACATAGGCTTCATCTAGCACCACCAACACATGTGAGGGCACTTGAGCGACAAAATCACGTATCTCTTCACTGCTTAACAAGGTGCCGGTCGGGTTGTTAGGATTGGCAATAAATACCAAGCGCGCATTGGGGGTATGTTGAACCGCATCAAGCATAGCCGGTAAATCATGACCATAGCGCTTAGCGGGTACTTCAACACCCTTAGCCCCTAGTATCTTAGCCAGCATAGCGTACACAATAAAAGCATATTCGCTATAAATAATGGCATCTTCATGGCCCACAAAGGTACGGGCTATCAAGTCGAGCAAATCGTTAGAGCCATTACCTAAAGTGACCTGCTTACTGTGCACCTCATTAAAATACGCTAACGCTTGTTTAAGGTCATGCCCTTTGCCATCTGGGTAGCGAGCCAATTGCCCCAGCTGCTCAGTGATGGCCAAGGTTACGTAAGGCGAGCACCCTAGCGGGTTCTCGTTGCTGGCAAGCTTTAAGACATCATTTACCTCATACTCACGTTTGAGCTCCTCCACAGACCTACTCGATTGATAAGCGCTTAGGGTGGCTATGCTGGCGTAAGCTGGGGTTGCAAATGTCTTTTGACTCATGATACTACCTTTATAAGTGGGCCTTTATAGGGCTATTGAACGTTTAGCTTTTAGGTTTTTTAGGTTAATGGCTAGCGCTTAAATCACAGCTTGCGGATAAGAGCCTAAGACACGAACATCTCGAACTAAAGGACGAATCTCTTCAATGGCCGCGCGCACATTTTCATCCTCAATATGACCTTCCATATCAATAAAGAACACATAAGACCATTTATTAGGGCGCTCAGGACGGGTCTCGATGCTGGTCATAGATACGCCGTGCTTAGATAATGGCTTTAAAATCTCAATTAAGGCGCCCGCTTTATTATGCGCTGAGACCAAAATAGAGGTTTTGTCTTGGCCTGAAGGCGCAATATCTTCATGACCTATGATCAAAAATCGAGTGGTGTTACCTGGATTATCTTCAATATTTTCATGCAGCTTATGTAATCCGTATTCTGCGACAGCCACATCACCGGCAATCGCCGCTGAGTGCCATTCGTTCTTAAGACGGCGCGCCGCCTCCCCATTGCTTGACACTTGAACACGCTCAACATTAGGATAATTCACATCTAGCCAATGACGGCACTGTGCCAACGACTGCTGATGTGAATAAATACGGCTTAGACTATCCACCTTGGTATGCTCAGCCACTAAGAAGTTTTGATGAATGGGCAGCTCCACCTCACCAATAATCTTTAGAGTAGAGCCTAAAAACCCATCGAGTGTGTGGTTAACAACGCCTTCAGAGGAGTTCTCAACAGGCACAACCCCATACATAGCAGAACCCGACTCCACCTCACGAAATACATCGGTAATGGTGGTTAACGGCACGGTGGTTGACGCTTTGCCAAAGTGTTTCAGCGCAGCAGCGTGAGTAAAGGTACCGACTGGGCCCAAAAAGGCAATTTTTTGCGGGGCTTCTAAGTCCAAACAAACCGACATAATCTCACGAAATAAGCGCGCCATTTTTTCATCACTAATGGGACTGTCTGACGCTTGATTGCGCTTCATGATGTTTTTTAGCACCTGTGCTTCTCGCTCTGGGCGATAAAAGATAGGATTAGACTCTACCTCATCGGCGTGCTCTTTTTTAAAGATGGCCACTTCTTGAGCCAATTTGGCACGGTTGCTAATAAGTTGTAAAATCTCGCCGTCTACGTGATCAATTTTTTGGCGAAGCTCACCTAATACATTTGTCGAGGCTGCTTGAGCCGCATTATTATCGTTATTTGTTGACGAAGTCATAAAAAAGCCTATAGGTCATGTTATGATAATTGGATAAGTTACACGTCATAAAAATGACGTTTCATCCAAGCGACTTTATAAAAAAAAGTCCTAATAAAGTAACTATAACAAACTTACGCCCTGTTAAGATAGCGCCGTTTAAATACCAACTTCACTGAGCTTCCATTGTACCGTACGGTTTTTGGAATGTTTAGCATATTTTTAATGGTATTAAGCACATAGCTAGTTTAATATGCAGGCGAAATTAACGCTAGGGTGTCCTGCCTGATTGCTCAAGTTAGCACAAAATCAGGCCAAGATACCCTTGATATTTTTTAATCTCATAGAAACAAATTAGGAATACATGATGAGTGCCTTATCTCAATTACAGACCATGACCACCATTGTTGCTGATACCGGTGATTTAAGCGCCATTGCACGCTTAAAACCAGTTGATGCAACGACCAACCCTAGCCTCATTACCAAAGCACTCACTCACCCTGACAAGCAGGCCATGTTATCTGACACCCTAAATCGCTACTCAAATCATGGCGAGGATATGATTGATAAAGTAATCGATGACTTGACCATCCAAGTGGGCTTAGACATCCTAAAACTTATCGATGGTCGTGTGTCTACTGAAGTTGATGCCCGCTTATCTTATGATACTGAGGCCACCATTGCCAAAGCGCATGAATTTATGGAAGCGTATGCGCGTGCCGGCGTGGATAAAGAGCGCATCTTAATTAAGATTGCCGCCACTTGGCAGGGTATTAAAGCGGCTGAACAGCTTGAAAAAGAAGGCATTCATTGTAACCTGACGTTGATTTTTGGTCAGCATCAAGCCGTTGCCTGTGCTGAGTCTGGCGTGACTTTGATTTCACCTTTTGTGGGCCGTATTCTAGATTGGCAAAAGCGCGAGCAAAACCGTCAAATCATCCCAATTAGCGATGATATGGGCGTGCAATCTGTGAAGCGTACGTATCAGTATTACAAACAGCACGGCTACAACACACAAGTAATGGGTGCAAGCTTTAGAAGTGTAGAGCAAATACTTGCCTTGGCCGGTTGCGATTTATTGACCATTTCACCTGACTTACTTGATGAACTAGCGGCTTTAGATACCCCAGTTGAGCAAGTATTATCACCTAAAATGGCAAGTGACATCATGCCAAAAGTCAGCCTAACTGAAGCGCAGTTTAATGCCGCTTACGAACAAGATAGCATCACTCAGCACTTATTGCCCAAAGGTATCGATGGCTTTATCGCTGCTCGTGATGAGCTGGCCAAAGCCTTACAGCAATTGGTAAAGTAATGAATCGATAAGCTTTAGGCTTATAAAAATCCAAAAAAAAACTCTACTGCCTAAGCAGTAGAGTTTTTTTTGTATCAAAGAGATTTTAGCCTTCAAGCACAGTATAGACGGGTACTGGGAAGGTATCATGCAAATCTACCAAGTCTAGCAATACCAACACTCCCGCCACGCTATGACCTGCTTCGATGCACAAATGATAAGCTGTTTTTAAGGTGCCGCCAGTGGCTAAAATATCATCAACCAATAGCACATTACAGGCATGTAGGCCGTCTTGAATCTCTAACGTATCACTGCCGTACTCAAGGGCGTAAGACTTATTGGCTACCGGAGGTGGTAATTTACCAGGCTTACGTAGCAGCATCATGCCTTTACCCAAGCGGCCTGCCAATAAGCTGGCAAATATAAAGCCGCGCGCTTCGATGGCCACAAAGCAATCAATCTCCTCTAACATACCCTCTGGCAAAGCATCCAACATGGCATCAATGACTTCATTGACATGATTAAGCAGTAAAGGGGTAATATCATAAAAATCAATACCAGGCTTTGGAAAATCAGGCACAGTACGAATGGCTTGCCAAAGCGGATGCTGGCAGCGCGTCGACTGCTCTACGCTGGCCTGATTAGAAGGACTAGAAGAATTAGGGGTTTGATTACTCATAAATGATTTCCAATACTCATTGGTCTATTAGGTCATACTATATTTTAACATATCTTGAGTTGCGCGTGCGGCCGCAGCGGCAGTTACTGGTGAGCGGTTAAAGTGTAATTGTGGGCAATGTAAGCTCACTAACAGTTACACTGCAAGATTTGGTTTGCTATAATCAGTCTGTGAAATTTGAGTTTATCCTTGTTTACTAGAATCTTGATTCAGATGAGAGTTTCTAGCTCAAGCAGGATGGTTACTTTGTTTATTAAAGAGTGCTTTTATGAAAAAATGGGAATGTATCATTTGTGGCTGGGTATATGATGAGGCGTTAGGCTGTCCAGAGGAAGGGATTGCGCCAGGAACCAAATGGGAAGATATCCCCGATGACTGGACGTGCCCTGAATGCGGCGTAGGCAAACTAGATTTTGAGATGTCAGAAATCTAAAGGCTCAGCTCAGCTGCCATACCTCTAGGATGTACCAAAAGGATTCCCCTTATGCGCAAGCGCTCAACAGACTATCAGTGGTACCCCTCACCCGTCTCTGACTTTATGCAGCAGGCCATCATTCCGGTCTCTGATGAGATTGAATTGTGTGTTGAGGTGGGGGGCAACCCGAACAATCCGCCCCTATTACTGATCATGGGACTGGGCTCGCAGCTGATTTTTTGGCCCGATTCGCTATTAAAGCGCCTTATCGATGCCGGCTTCTACATTATTCGCTATGACAATCGTGACATTGGCTTATCAACTAAGATTAAGCGCGATGATCTGCCTCGGGTCAATACCTTGTCAGCCATGTTTAAGCTGCAGTTTGGACTCGATAACTCGCAGACGCCGGTGCCCTATCGCTTAACTGATATGGCAGATGATGCCGCCCATTTAATTCAAGCTCTGGGTCTGTCTCAAGTGCATGTTCTAGGGGCATCTATGGGCGGTATCATTGCTCAGATTTTATCGGCAAAGTATCCTCATTTAATCAATCGCTTGGCGCTTATCTTCTCAACTAATAACAAACCATTATTGGCCCCGCCACGTCCAAAGCAGTTGTATACCTTAATTAAGCGCCCTGATAGTCATGCTGAAGAGGACATTGTCAATCATGGCAAATGGTTTATAAAAACGGTGGGCTCCAAAGGCCATATTAATGAGCAAGCAGTGGCTGATATTGCCCGCCTACGCTATCAGCGCTGTTTTTATCCAGCCGGCACGTTACAGCAGCTGACGGCTATCTTAATGACCGGCTCAATTCAGCCTTACAGTAAAGAGGTCAAAGCCCCTACCTTGGTGATGCATGGCAGTAATGATGGCTTATTACCTCCCTCACATGGCAAAGCTGTGGCCAGTGATATCCCCAATGCCAAATTCAAGCTTATAAAAGGCATGTCTCATGATTTGCCTGAGTATTTCCAGCCGTTTATCGTCAGTCAACTAAAGCGCCACATGCTACAAATATAGCGCAATACCTGCTGTGCTTGGTACAGGTTGCAAATTAAGACGCCTCACAGCGGCGTCATAAAACTGAAATAGCCCTGCTTTATGGTAGAGATAAGCTGCCGGTCGTATAACACCCGGCGTACTTAAGCCTGTCCACACCACTTTAGGTGCTTTGTTTATGCCATGCTCTCACACTCCCTATCAAATCAAGACCAAGCCCTCCAAATACGCTGATTTTATGCAAGCGTACAAAATAAAAACCCCAAAATATAAGTTTTATCTGGAGCGTGGCGGCGATACAGAGGATCCTATTATATTGCTGGTTATGGGGCTTGGTGCCCAGTCTTTGGTATGGTCAAATGTATTTTGTAAGCGCTTAATAGACAATGGCTTTCAAGTTATTCGCTTTGACAACAGAGACATTGGAAAATCCAGCAAGCTCAAACACAAAAATCCACTCAATCAAGTCTACAAGGCGCGCCGTAAAAAGCTGAAGCTGCTTGCTAAATTCAAACTCGGCCTACCCCTAAAGCTTGATGATCAAAGCATTCCTTATACTTTGTATGATATGAGTGAGGATATCAACCAACTGCTTAATGCGCTACAAATTGAGCGATGTCATGTGCTAGGTATGTCTATGGGGGGTATGATTGCACAGATTTTGGCCGCTCACTATCCGCACCGAATAGATAAACTCGGCTTACTTGCTACCAGTAATAATAAGCCGTTATTGCCGCCGCCCAAATGGGATGCGCTAAGAGCCTTGACTCAGCCTATACCCGAAGACAAAGATCCGCAGCAAATCATCAATAACCATTTGCACCTACAAAGAACGATTGGCTCACCGGACTTTTTTGATGAAAATCTTGCTTTAAGTCGCACTAAGCTGCTGTATAAGCGCCGGTTTTACCCCAAAGGAGTATCACGTCAGCTGCTGGCTATTTTGGCCACAGGTTCTTTGACCAAGATAGACAAGCTTATAAAGCAGCCTACTCTTATTGTACATGGTGCTTGCGATCGACTCCTGCCACCGGCACATGGTCACAGTTTAGCCAAAACCATCGCTCATGCTAATTTTAAACTGATACCCGGACTTGGCCATGATATCCCCTACCCTTTAGCCCGCTACCTTGCCGACCTATTCAGTGAGCACTTTTATACCCCTGATTCAGATGTCACCTAATTAGACAGTGAGCTGTTTTCGACCGTTATTTTCAAAAAAAAGCGCCCTTTAAAGATATAAAGGGCGCTTTTTAAGCAGATATAAGCTTAGCAAATCATTAGTAGCTGATTATGCTATCAATAAATTATAGCTGCTCAGATTTTTTTGATAATACTTCGTTTAAAATCCAAACGGGTCTTACCACACCAGAGACTTCATCAGCCACAGCTTCTTGACGAATGTCTAGTAAGTAGCGGTAACCTGGCTCAAAGGTAAAGCCTTGGATATCACCTGATAGCGTATTGAAGTTCTTTTGGAAAGGTTGACGATATTGTAAGCACTCGCCCTGAACCATAGTACCGTTAGCGGCAGGAATGTCACACACCGCTTTTTTTGGATCAACTTCAATCTTGATGCTAGGAATATTAATAACCTTAACAACTTGAGCCTCACCGTCCACAACCATAGCGCGTTCGTCGTTAAGTTGAGTGGTAGTACAGCCTGCTAAAGCAACCGTAGCCAATAAAACTGAAGATAGTAATAGTTTCATAAATACCTCTAAGTATAGTCAACTCAAATGAGTGAAAAGTTAAATAAATTAAAATCGTTCTTTTGTTCTTTTAGAGGCAAGCGATGCCCTCTAATTATGAACCAATTATAAGGGCAATACTGTGTTGCTATCCACTCACTATTTGTAATATTAGGTTAATAATGTCAATGGATATGGGTAATTCACTAAACTAATTACCCATTGATAACATTTTAATGAATTAGCTGCGGTAGTCGGCATTAATAGAGACGTATTCGTGTGATAAATCACAGGTGTAGACCGTATCTGTGGCTGATCCCATACCCAAATCAATGTGAATGGTAATCTCAGGTCGACTCATTACTGCTTGGCCTTGTGCTTCACTATAACTGTTATCCAACTGGCCACGAGTACAGATTGCCACATCATCTAGCTTAACGCTCACTAAGTTGGCATCTAAGTTTTTTGCCCCAGAGTAACCAACGGCTGCTACAATGCGGCCCCAGTTTGGATCACTGGCAAAAAAGGCTGTTTTAACCAGTGGCGAATGAGCCACCGCATAAGCCACGTCACAGCAGTCCTCTGTGGTCTTACCGCCCGTAACCTTAACGGTAATAAACTTGGTCGCCCCCTCGCCATCTCTGACAATCAAGGTTGCCAAACGCAAAAATACTTGCTTTAACGCCTCATAAATAGCAGCATAATGCGGATGCTGCTCTGAATCAATCACATGACTGCTGTCTTCACCCGTCGCAATCAGCACACAGCAGTCATTGGTTGAGGTGTCACCATCAATGGTGATACGGTTGAACGATTGATTGGTCAATTCCACCAATATCTGCTGTAATAAAGGCTGAGCAATAGGCGCATCTGTTGCCACAAAGCCAAGCATGGTCGCCATATTCGGGCGAATCATGCCCGCGCCTTTTGAAATACCAGTAATATGATAAGTGATGCCATCTGCCACTTGTACTTGTTGACTGTCAAGCTTAGGAATGGTATCTGTAGTACGAATGGCATTGGCGGCAGCCAGCCAATTATCTGCTCCTAATGCAGCCAGACATTTATCTAGGCCGGTAATAATGGCCTCACTATTAATAGTCTCGCCAATCACACCCGTTGAAAAAGGCAGCACCTGTGTGCTCTCTACAGCGCCTTTATCTGCCAGCGCCTGACAAGTTTGTAAGGCACGTTTATGGCCTTCATCACCTGTCGCAGCATTGGCATTACCGGTGTTAATCAGCAGATAACGTGGCGAGCTGTTATTGGCGGCTAACTGAGCCAAATGCTCACGCACCAATAATACCGGCGCTGCGCAGCACTGATTGCTGGTTGTCACACAGGCTACCGCGGCGGTCGGGCTTAGCTCAAACACCACCAAATCATCTCGATTTTTATAACGTACGCCAGCGGCAGTAATACCGATTTTAACGCCTTTGATGGCATGAATGGTGCTAGGTGGGGCAATATTTCCTACTGGCATAGTGGTCCTTTTTATAACTGATTAATGATTTTTCTTAGATAACATACAGCTCTATTATATTAGAACTTAAATGAAGCCCAAATTGGCGCATGATCCGAGGGCTTCTCCATAGCACGCAGCTCATAGCTGATACCAGCATCAATACATTTGTCCTCAATATCATGAGTACACAAAATATGATCAATCCTTAGGCCACGCTTAGGGTCATCATCAAAGCCGCGACTACGGTAGTCAAACCAGCTAAAGGTGTCATTGGCGTCTGGATAATGAATACGGTAAGTGTCTGATAACTCACGGCTCATAAGCGCACTGTACCACTCACGCTCCTCAGGTAAAAACGAGGTTTTGCCTTGGCTTAACCACCGCTTGGCATTTTTTTCACCAATGCCAATGTCATTATCTTCCGGCGCAATGTTCATATCACCCATAATGATAAGAGTGCGACCTTCTGCCTTTAGGGCATCAATATACTGGTTTAAATCAGCATAGTAAGCGCGCTTCATAGGAAACTTGGTTTCATGATTGCGGCTTTCACCTTGGGGAAAATAGCCATTTAACACATCCACCTCTTGCCCGTTAAACACATAGCGGGCATGAATGAAACGTTTTTGGGCATCTTCTGGCTCATCAGGAAAGCCTTTTTGGACGAATATGGGTTTTACTTTAGACACCAAAGCCACCCCATAATGAGCTTTTTGACCAAAAAACTCCACATGATATCCCAGTGACTCTACCAGTTCTAAAGGGAACTGCTCATCATGAACCTTGGTTTCTTGCAGTCCCATCACATCAGGGTCGATAATATCTCTTACCGCTTCTAATTGATGTTGACGGGCTCTAATACCATTAATGTTAAAACTGACAAAACGGGTCATTAATACATCCTAAACCATCGAATTTAATATCTACTAGATTTATCACTTGGTAATTACCAAGGCGTTTACTGCGCTAGCAATCATCGACTAGGGCAATAAACGGGTAATCTGCCACGTGTCTTGGGTCGATGCTCTTGAGTATAACAAACGGTCGTGCAACCTATTGGCTCGTCCTTGCCAAAACTCAATTTCAGTAGCAGCAATCTCATACCCTCCCCAAAACTCAGGGGTGGGTACTGTATCACCTTCTGGGAATTTTTGCTTTAAGTTGGCAAAGATCTCATCCATGGCCTCACGGCTGGCGACCTCCCCGCTTTGAGGCTGACTCACCCAAGCGCCCACCTGACTTTCATAAGGGCGCTTTTGAAAATAAGCCTCAGTCTTGGCGCGATCGACTTTAGTAATGACGCCGCGCACACGCACTTGACGCTGCATGTCATGCCAAAAAAACAAAGCTTCAGCATGCGGGTTTTGCTCGATATCTTGACCCTTATGGCTTAAGTAATTGGTATAAAATACAACGCCAAGCTCAGTAACTTCACGTACCAATACGGTTCTGACCGCTGGCATATTATCCGAGCCACAAGTCGCCAAACTAATGGCATAAGGCTCGGGTACGTTTTGTTCTATGGCCTCATTAAGCCACTGTTTTAACATAGCAAAAGGCTCTTGTGGTAAGATCTCTTCGTGCAAAGCGCCTTTTTCATAAGACAGTCTTTTATCGCTAAAATCCATCATGCATCCTTAATATGTGAGTATTCGCTTAGAGGTAGTCAGACAGCTCATCGAATAAGCCATCGAACAAGCCATCGAATATCAAGAGCCGTTGGAGACTCCCAACAGCACTGACTGATTAAGCCATCACCTGTTTGACTTTATCTGCTAATTCATGTGCTAATTTGTCGCACTCTTCTGCATTATCCAGCTCAACCATCACTCGAATGAGCGGCTCAGTACCTGACTTGCGAATTAAGATACGGCCACGCCCTTCAATCTGTTTTGAGGCCGCCTCAAAGGCTGCCACCAACTCAGGGAAGTCATAAGGATCTTGCATTTGCTCTAAACGTACGTTGACTAGGCATTGAGGCAACAGCTTAAAGCCTTCTGTCAGCTGGCTTAAGCTCTTTTGAGTTTGCGCCATGACCGCCAGTACTTGAAGGCCGGCAATAATCGCATCTCCAGTGCGACTTTTATCTAAGCACAAGATATGACCTGATGGCTCACCGCCCAAAATCCAGCCTTTGGCCTCTAGGCCTTGCATCACATAGCGGTCTCCCACTTTGGCTCGCTCTAAAGCTATACCGGCTGCCTCTAATGCCAATTGCAGCCCCATATTGCTCATCTGAGTACCTACCACACCTTCAGCCTTGGCCTCTGATTTAGTGGCCAGGATATATAAGATACCATCGCCATCGACCACCACCCCTTTTTCATCGACCATAATAATACGGTCACCATCTCCATCTAAGGCAATACCCACATCAGCCTTGTGCTCAAGCACCGCCTTTTGTAGGGTTTCTGGATGGGTTGAGCCGCAATTATCATTAATATTAATGCCATTAGGCTTGTTGTGAATGGCAATAACGTTGGCACCCAGCTCACGCAGTACTCGAGGCCCCACACTGTAACCAGCACCATTAGCGCAGTCGATAACCACGGTCAAATTAGATAAGTCATACTGATAGGGAAAGCTGCCTTTACAAAACTCGATGTAACGGCCTTTGGCATCATTAATACGAAAATGCTTGCCAAGCTGAGCAGGATCATCTTGCGTATAATCGGCATGGCCTTCAACCACTGTTTTTAGCTTATCATTGATGGCATTTTGCATCTCATCGCTAAGCTTGCGGCCGTCCGCAGCAAAGAACTTAATACCATTGTCATAATAAGGGTTGTGTGAGGCTGAAATCACCACCCCAGCATCTGCATGGAAGCTGCGGGTTAAGTGCGCAATAGCCGGAGTTGGCAACGGACCAATCATGTGCACATCTACCCCAGCCGAGTTGAATCCTGCCTGTAGGGCTGCTTCGATAACATAACCGGATAAACGGGTATCTTTGCCTATCACCACGCTCGGCTTTTTCTTAGGGTTGGGGTTTTGTTCCACCAATACCTGACCGGTGACATAACCCAGCTTTAAGACAAAATCTGGGGTAATAGGAAATTTGCCAAAAAGACCACGAATACCATCTGTACCGAAATAGCTCATAAATACCTCAAATAATTAAAAATCAGTCAACACTTTATTATGCCTTAATATACTACAAAAAAAAGACCAAAAGATATTCTCTTTTGGTCTTTTTCAAAGCTTATCAAGCAGAGTAAAGCTTTTATTATCAAGGTCAAACAGCCAGGCCAATGTATTGTATATTAGCCCAGCCTTAGCAACTTTATACTAAGCCCTACCTTAGATTAGCTAATACGGTAGTTTGGTGCTTCTTTGGTGATTTGCACATCGTGAACATGCGACTCTTTCATACCTGCAGAAGTAACTTTGATAAACTCAGGCTTAGTACGCATCTCATCGATGGTAGCACAGCCGGTGTAACCCATTGAAGAGCGTAGGCCGCCCACCATTTGGTTAACAATACCGCTTACGGGGCCTTTATAAGGAACACGGCCTTCGATACCTTCTGGTACCAGTTTTTCAACACCGTCTTTGGCATCTTGGAAGTAACGATCTGATGAGCCGTTAGAGCCTGACATCGCACCCAAGCTACCCATACCGCGATAAGCCTTGTAATAACGACCTTGGAACAGCTCAACCTCACCTGGCGCTTCTTCAGTACCGGCTAATAATGAGCCTACCATGATGCATGACGCGCCAGCAACAATGGCTTTGGCCATATCACCTGAGTAACGAATACCGCCATCAGCGATTAATGGAATACTGTCTTTTAGCGCTGATGCTACGTTATCAATCGCTGAGATCTGAGGCACACCCACACCAGCAATGATACGAGTAGTACAGATTGAACCTGGGCCAATACCCACTTTTACAGCGTTGGCACCGGCATCACGTAAAGCCAATGCCGCATCGCCTGTTGCAATGTTACCACCAATAACTTGGATGTGCGGGAAGTGCTTTTTCACCCAGCGTACTTTATCAATAACGCCTTGTGAGTGACCGTGGGCTGTATCGACCACAATCACATCCACTTCAGCTTCTGCTAACGCTTCTACACGTGCTTCAGTGTCTGCACCTGTACCAACTGCGGCACCTACACGTAAGCGACCTTGAGAATCTTTACAAGCGTTAGGGTTGTTCTCCGCTTTGTTAAAGTCATTAACGGTGATCATACCTTTTAGGCTGAAGTTATCATCTACTACCAACACTTTTTCGATACGGTGCTCATGGAGTAGCTTCTTGATATTTTCGTTGCTTTCGCCTTCTTTGACAGTCACCAGCTTGTCTTGCGGGGTCATCACGTTACTTACAGGCTGGTTGTGATTGGTCTCAAAGCGCACATCACGGTGAGTAACAATACCCACGACTTGGCCACTACCGGCTTCTACTACCGGTACCCCTGAGATATTATTTTCGTGAGTAATGCGTAGTAACTCACCCACGCTAATGTCTGGCGTCACTGTGATGGGGTCAACCACGGTACCGGCTTCAAACTTTTTGACACGGCGCACTTGCATCGCTTGGCGATCGATATCCATGTTCTTATGCACGATTCCCATACC
Source organism: Psychrobacter sp. YP14 (assembly GCF_003209315.1). NCBI lineage: Bacteria > Pseudomonadati > Pseudomonadota > Gammaproteobacteria > Moraxellales > Moraxellaceae > Psychrobacter > Psychrobacter sp. YP14. The sequence continues at coordinate 1,478,293 of NZ_CP029789.1, forward strand.
ACCAAGCTGTGCCATGGTGATGGCCATCTCTGACTCAGTCACTGTGTCCATTGCTGCAGAAATGATTGGAAGATTCAATGAGATATCTTCGGTTAATCGCGTCGTCAATGAAGCTGATTTAGGAAGCACATTAGAATATGCTGGTAAAAGTAATACATCATCAAAAGTTAGGGCATCATCTACGATTCGCAACATACAAACCTCTTGGCTGGGAAAAATAAGCAATCTATTATAGCAAAATAATTGTTTTTTGAGCAGGTGAATTTCACTTGGTAAGCGGTCTAAATACTTAAAAGATAACTACTAATAAATAAAAGCCATGCCAGTGAGGATGATCACCGCATTCCGTCACTATAAGTTGGCATAAAGACATAAACAGATAAAGACTTAAACAGATAAATACAAAGCTATCTGCGACATTGCCATTTTAATCCGTCAGTGTTCACTTCATTATTACAATAGTCACACTTAGCAGCGTGTCATTCACTGTAAGCCTTTAATGGGGCGTGTTTTTTAAAAATAAACCGCTCGAAGTAAAAAGTTAGGGTTTAGCGGTTGTCAGAGCCGTGTCTTAGCGGTCTAGGGGTTAAAGTAATGCGGTCAGTGGGTAGATGCATGTGGTGCTGCTGATTTAAATACGCCAGCATCTGCTGACGGATATCACACTCTAAATTCCAAGCATTTAAAGGTCCATCAGAGCTGACTTTTCCGCGTAAGGTGATGCCATCTTTAGTGGCGTCTATGACTCTAAAATCTGGCTCAACCTCTACATTATAAAGCTCATGTGCTCTTACCAACTCAAAGAATTTATCGGATATGGCATCAATGTCGGCCCCATAATCGACATACAAATAGATGGCGCTTGATTGTTGGGTATTGGTGTGCGACCAGTTTTCCAACACCTCGGTCACAAAGTACTTCATGGGCACAATCAGGCGTCTGTCATCCCAAGTTTTGAGCACCGCATAGGTATAGCGTAAATCCTCAACCTCACACCAAATGTCATCGACCATAATGGTATCACCGATTCTCACCGGCTGCGTCACTGCCACCTGAAAACCAGCGATGATATTACCAAGCGTGGGCTGTGCCGCAATACCTATCACCACACCGGCAATACCTGCTGAGGTCAGCAGCGTGGTACCTAGCCCCTCTAAGTCAGTAAACTCAGCCAGACTGATCCACAGCCCGCCCATGACCATGACAAAGATAAAAATGCGTCTAAAGATAGACACATAAGTCATACGCTCACGCTGAATACTAAACTGCTCTTCATCGAGCGCATCGATTTGATAATCTTGATAACGATTGGCAAAAAAATTAATACCACGTATGCCCAGCCACAACCCGCTTATGATCAAACAAATCCAGATAATGGGACGTGTTGAGGTACCTATGGCCTCAACCTTAGGCAGGCTCCCTGAAACAAGGGCAAACATTAAAGACAAGCTAATAGTGACCGTAAGCGGCACGGTAATTTTGTAAAAAAAGTCAGTAATACCCTTACTGTGTAAAGACAACTCCTCAGTATTGCCGCGCTTTTTGGCATGAGTGACATACCAATCACTAAGTTTTGCTACCCCTTTACTAAGCGCAAAGCCAAGTCCCATAGTGGTGAACATAAATACGATGAGCACCAGTATCTCCCAGACACTGATACCAAGAACTTTGGCCGTTAATACCTCTGGCAGATAGCGCTCAAAGCCGGCAGGCTTATGGATGCTATATAGCGCCTCAATATTGGCGACAGTTTGTGAAGAAAAAACCCAAACTGGTGCTTCACCCTCGACACGCACCCGCTCTAAATAAAGCGGTACGCTGCGATTTTTGTAATTGATACTGCCAAGCTTAATGGAGCGCCTAGCGATACCTTGTATGGGATTAGAGCCGCCCAATGCTGGTTCAATCAAGCCATCTGAGCGATCAGGCAACTCATCGAAGACATACAGGCCTTGCTCACTTAGCAAGTAATCCAGCTTCTGTGCCAAATCTGAAGCATGACTAACCTGTAGGTCATCTTCTATAGAGTTGAGGTTGAGTGCATAACTTGCCAGCGCAAAGTCACTTTTTAGACTGGCACTGTTAAAAAAATCCAGCGTAGCCAGTGGTGTCTCTAAATTTGGCGGAGGATCAAGCTTAGGTAGCCCTGCATTGAGCTTATTAACCGCAAAATAAGCATCATTAAATTCGCCAGTCAGCTCATTTTGGGCCAACAAACTGCGGGTGGGTGTCAGCGTGTCAGCTTGGGGCTTCTGCATCTGCTGCTTGACATAGGCCACTAAGCTAACGGGCTGCTCGATAACACTAGACTCAGCAGCATAGGCGCTTAGGGGACTAGCCATCAATACAACGGCGATGCACACCGCCCAAAGCGGTATCAGCAGGCGCAAAAAAGTGCCGTTAGAAGGATATTGGTCTGTCTGCGATGTCATAGCGCTCTACCTTTATCTGATTTCTAATGACACTTTTATGGTGCGTATTTTAGGGTACGTATTTTATGGTACGTAAGTTTGCTAATAGTGGCCATTTTTGGGTTTGACGCTACCGCCAATTTATTTGGGGCCACTTAATCTTCAAGCAGCCTAACAGATTAGGTGCGGCGCCACGTGGTACCAAGCTTACCATCTTCAAGCTCAATACCGCTATTTTGCAATAAATCACGAATCTCATCAGCACGTGCAAAGTTTTTATTGGCCTTAGAGTCGAGGCGCTCTTGAATTAACGCTTCAATTTGCTCATCACTCATTTGGCCCTCTGCCACCTCACCAATTTGTGCCTGTAAGAACTCGGCAGGATTTAACTGACCAATATTTAAGATGCCTGCCAGCGCTCTTAGTTGAACAGCTTGCAGTTGTAATTGAGCCTGTGTGTCAGCATCATCCGCGTCACGGGCCAGTTTATTGACCTCTTTTGCCAAGCTAAATAACACACTAATGGCCTGGGGGGTATTGAAGTCATCGTTCATCGCGGCGATAAAGTCAGCACTGTGGGTACCGGCGTGCTCAGCATTGATAGACTCAATAGACTCAGCAGCACTCACTGAAGTATTTAGTACGGCATCGGCTGCCTTTAGGGCTTGATAGATACGGGTCAAACCAGAATGTGCTTCTTTTAACGCCGCATCAGAGAAGTTCACCTGACTGCGATAATGGCTTGATAAAATAAAGAAGCGGATGGTCTCAGGATGAAACTTCTGCATCACTTCACGAATGGTGAAGAAGTTGCCCAATGATTTGGACATTTTTTCGCCATCAACGTTAATAAAGCCCACATGCATCCAGTTATGAGCATACGTGCAGCCCGTAGCCGCTTCGGATTGGGCAATCTCATTTTCATGATGCGGGAACTGTAAGTCGTGACCGCCGCCATGGATATCAAAGCTATTACCCAAGCACTTAGTCGACATGGCCGAGCACTCAATGTGCCACCCAGGTCGGCCACCACCCCAGCTTGATGCCCACTGAGGCTCACCGGCTTTGGCCGCCTTCCATAGCACAAAGTCAAATGGGTTTTTCTTATCGGTGTCCACATCCACACGTGAGCCAGCTTGCAAGTCCTCTAGTTTGCGCTTAGACAGCTTGCCATATCCTTCAAAGGTATCAACGGCATAATAGACATCACCATTAGAGGCGGCATAAGCATGCTGTTTTTGCTCAAGCGTGCCAATCATATCAAGCATCTCATCAATGTGCTCGGTGGCGCGTGGCTCAGCATCGGGGTTTTCACAGCCCAAAGCCGCCGCATCTTCATGCATCGCTTTAATAAAACGATGGGTCAACTCACCAATCGGCTCACCATTTTCATTGGCACGCGCAATAATCTTGTCATCAATATCTGTAATGTTGCGCACATAATTGACCTCATAACCCAGATGACGCAACCAGCGAGACACCACATCAAAGGCGACCATAACGCGCGCATGACCAATATGACAATAATCATAAACTGTCATACCGCACACATACATGCCAATTTTACCCGCTTGTAATGGCTCAAAGCTGCGCTTGTTGGTGGTCATCGAATCATAGATCTTCAATGCCGCCTGCTGTTGCAGTAGCTGTTTTGATAAAAATTCAGGAGTTTGTGCGATTTTGGCAGGTGAGGACATAATAAAAAAACCTTAAAGTTCAAATGAGTATAAAAAGCCAACAACTGATTATTGTTTTAATGACGGCCATCTTACCTAAGCTTGACAAAAATTGCTATATTTCATGGCCATGGGTTATGATGCGCCTAGCCTATTTGGCCCCTTTTTATTACTAACGGAGTTCCTTGTTATGGGTAACCGATTAACCAAGATATATACCCGCACAGGTGATGATGGCACCACTGGCCTAGCCAATGGCAATCGCGTCAGCAAATCTGATCTTATATTTGTCGTTATGGGGGATGTGGATGAGCTAAATGCTCATGTGGGTATGATTAGCGCCCATCTCAATAACCTAACACGCTTGCCTAAGCCATTAGATAATCAGCCCACGCATGCCCAATTACAAAACAGCTTAAGCACTGTGCAGCATTTATTATTTAATGTCGGTGGTGAGCTGGCCATGCCTGAATATAAAGGCATATCCGATCAACACATCACTTGGCTTGAAGATCAGATTGATGCGCTCAATCAGCACTTGCCAGCGCTCAAGGACTTTATATTACCAGCAGGGTCTATCTTGGTCAGCCAAATACACATCGCTCGTACCGTTTGTCGCCGTGCTGAGCGCCAAGCGGTACACCTAGTCAATCACAGCTCTGACGCTTTATCTAGCCCCTCTCTTAAGTTATTAAACCGCTTGTCTGATTGGTTGTTTGTACTCTCAAGATATTGTGCCAAACTTGAGCAGTCCCAAGAAGTCTTATGGGACAAAAACATCTTAGATAAATTCAATGGCTAAAAAAATAAAAATTAAGCATAAAACAGCCCTCAAATTGAGGGCTGTTTTATGCTAGGCAAATAATACCAGCAACGCTTCAATGCTCATCATGGATGGCGAGAAGCTGCGTCTTAGTAGGTACCATCTTCTTCAATAATCACCATTTCTATGTTGTCATCTTTTGGCACAACCAATTTAGGTTTTTCAGCAGACTGAGCAGGTGCGGTAGTGGCTGCAGGTTTTTCGACACTGGGCTTAGTGTTGTCAGTAGACACAGAAGGCTCTGTTGGCTTGGTGGCAGCTTTTGGCTCAGCGCTACGGGCAGGCTGCGTTTCACGAGCAGGTGCTTTTTGCTTTTGCTCAGGCTCTGGACGCACACGAGGCTGGGCGGGCTGCTTAGGCTCAGCAGGTAAGGCTGGTGCCGGTCTTGGCTTATTGGTCTGCGGGGCAGCGCGATTGGCTTCTAATACCGCTTGGAATTGAGATTTTGCAATGATATCTGAAGCGGCGGTCAATATAGCAGGCTGACCGACTAAACGCGCTGTTACTTGCCCTCCTTGCATACCAACCACATAATTGAAGTTATTGCTCACCAACATATTGTTGTTTAAGGTAATGTTCTCTGATTGCAATAAGTCGGCTAAGTTACGGTCTTCTAAAGAGGCATAGACCCGGGTAGCACGCGCTACATCTTGATTGGGTAAGGTTAAGCTTAAGCTTGCGTTACAGGTCACCATACCTTGAGCATTGGCTTCTTGCAAAATAGTAGGATTGGCAATATCCACCAACACAGAGCCCACAGCGGTATTGACATTGTTTAAGCTCAAGCTTTCGCCTGCACTTTCAGCATAAGCGCTAAATAGCTTTTGCGATTGACCGGTCAGCGTTGATTGCACCATATTAGTCAACTGAGCTAAGGCCACTTGATCATTACATGCCACGACAGGCGCTGGCGCCACTTCAACTTTGGCCTCTTCTGCTTTGTCAGCGGTAGACTCCTCTTTTTTACTACACCCTACTGCGGTTAGGCCACACAGTATCACAACACCAACTAAGCTGGCAGGACGAGAAACGCGATCAAAACTTAACTTCATTGTAACCTCTTAGATGACCCACATTAGCTTTTGCAAGGTAAGTCGTATATTTAATAATGTATTTATGCTCGTCAAACTACGAACTAAGGAGTCTTACTAATATAATACTTGCTATTTACTTAACAAATCCATTTTTGAAAGTGTCCGTAAAAAGCTGCTACCAGACTGATACATAAGTCTTTTTTAAAAAAGACAAGCTGATAAGCCATGTCGCTTGGTATTATACGCCAAACATTTAGCATTTGTTAATTAGTATTACTGTAAGCGTATTGTAATGCCGGTGTGTGTCAATTTATATCTACAGTTTGTAAAATGATTGTCCTACCTTCAAGATATGTTCAAACTTTTATCCACTTTAGCCATTAATTTATGCGAGTGCTTATCTATGAGCCGTTCCTGCGTAACCTGCGCCCTTGATACTCATAACAGCCACCTGCTCGGACACCGAGGGGCACGGGGCGAATACTTTGAAAACACACAAGCTGGCTTTCAGCACACCCAGCGGTTACAGCAAAGCTTTCCAAATCACTTAGTCGGCATAGAGTTCGATGTACAGCTGACACTCGATGGCCATCTTGTGGTATTTCATGATGAATCTTTGCTTAGGCTATATGGTAGACAATCGCGTATAGATCAGTTGAGTACCGCTGAGATTAAGCGTTTAAATAAAAAAAATAGCGCGGCCAGTCAGCCGGCCATTGTCACTCTTGATGAGATGCCTAAATGGCTGAGCACTTATCAGCACATCGAGCTTGAGATCAAAACCCACAGCCGCACTAACTATCAAGCGCTGATCAAGGCTCTAAGACGATGCTTAGCGCACCCAGACTTTGACAGCTTGCCAATTACCTTAACAAGCTTTGACTTACACCTTCATTATTATTTGCAAATTGATTCATTTTTAAGCCACCTACCCCGAGGGCTTTTGGTCGAGCCGCTATCTTGGTCAATATCTGAGCTACCGTCTGTTTTTTCGCCCAGTGGGACCCTAACTGAGTCCTCATCTGCTGATCGTTTAAACACGCTACCGCTTAGCACTCATCAGATGCTGTATGACACCCCATCGCTTGCCGCACGCTTAGGCTGTAGCAGCCTCGGTCTTTATTATCCTTTGTTTAATGCCTCAGTTATCCAAAGGTGCCAATATTATGGATTGTCGACCACAGCTTGGACAGTAAATCAACCGCAGCAAGCGATCAACCTCATTGAGCTTGGGGTGAATTATGTCATTACCGATTATCCCACTTTATTTTTACAGCAATAGCTGTCAATATCCTGGTGTATAAGGGGTAGTTGCTTTTGTTACCCTGCTATTAATTGAGTGTTTAATATAGGTAACTAACCCCTTATTTGCGCCTTATTTCTTCAAATTCTTAGTGTATAAGTGTTCACTTTATCGCTGATTTGAGGTATCCTACTTCTATCAAGTCAAAACTATGTATATGTAATGCAAGGAACGCCCCAAGAATGCCTACAAACAAAACAAGCCTTTTAAGTATTTTGCGCTCAAGTGCTCAGCTGTCCAAGCTAAGTGCCAGTCGTGCGGTATTTACCGGCAAAAAAATAGCCAATGCTTTGGCCAAAATCCCTTTGTCTGTGCTAAATAAAAACAAGCCAGTCAATGAGGGTCAGCGTTTGAGCTATCAGCCTGGGGTTACACTATCGGCAAAAGGTGCTGACGCTTACGCCCATCTTGAAACCAACGAGATAAACAGTGAATTGATGGCCAAAGAGCTTGAGTTTAAGCGCGCCCCCATTAACTGGATTCCTGCCGCTGTCTTAGTAGCCACGCCCATTGCCGCAGCTTTGATTACACCTTGGTATCTTGCTACCCATAAGGTCAGTGCCCCTGTTTGGCTCACTTTCGGTGCCGTGGCGGTTTGGACCGGGATGAGTATTACCGCAGGCTATCATCGCCTCATGTCGCATCGTGCTTACAAGGCACATCCTGCTGTACGCAACTTTTTCTTATTGGGTGCCACATTAGCAGTACAAGGCTCTGCTTTTGATTGGTGCTCGGGCCACCGTACTCATCACCGCCATGTTGATGACCCTATGGATGACCCTTACTCAGCCAAGCGTGGTTTTTGGTTCAGCCATATCGGTTGGATGTTAAGAAACTACCCAAGCGGTAATTTTGACTATAAAAACATCCCTGACTTAACCAAGGATAAGGTGCTGCAAATTCAGCATAAATACTATGGTCTGTGGGTAGTGGCTACCAACGTGGGACTGATTGGTGCTATTGGCTGGCTTATCGGTGATGTCTGGGGCACTTTATTGCTTGCAGGTCTGGTGCGCTTGGTCATCAACCACCACTTTACTTTCTTTATTAACTCTTTATGCCATATGTATGGTACACGCCCTTATACAGACACCAATACTGCGCGTGATAACTTCATACTTGCCATTCCTACTTGGGGTGAGGGCTATCATAACTATCACCACTTCTTCCAATACGATTATCGTAATGGCGTCAAATGGTGGCAGTACGACCCCACGAAATGGTTAATCGCAGCATTGGCAAAATTAGGCTTAGCTTCTGAGCTTCGTACCGTTGATGATATGACTATTAAGCATGCAGAAGTACAAATGCAGTTTAAACGTGCTCAAAATAAGTTGGCTAAGATTACCAATGAGCAAGGACAAGTGTTAGACAGTAACTTGCCAAGCAACTTACAGAAGTTTAGCGATAGAATCAACTTTGAGTACCAACAGTTTAATGAGACAGTCAAAGAATGGCAGGCCCTAAAAGCCAAAGCCATTCAAATGAAGAAGGCGGAATTCTCTGAGCGTCTGCATGAGGTAGATGAGGTGTTAAGAGACCAATACAAAATCTTGGAGCAGCGCATATTCGCTCACAATCGTAACTTAAAGCAGGCGTTTAAACAATTGAATTATAAGCCCAGTTAGCCTCGTTAACTAAGCTTAGCCTGGTAGAGCAGCTTGCTGTAGAAGTACTGCTCTACACCACCGACCCAATAAAAATAAAATACAATAAAAATAAAGCTCAATATTAAAACAATAATAATAACAAGCGTATGCTTTCTCCACCCCTTTACCTCTGGTGAAGGGTTTTTTTTGCTTAAACTGTGCAACCAACCATAACAGTCAGACCACAATAAGCGGCCATCAGGTTTGTTAAACTTCTGTTTGTTAGACTTCTATCAGACAACTTATCATCCATCTTTTTATCACCCATCTTTAAATTCTTAAAAAGTCGATACTTATGCAATACCATAATAGCTACGCCAAACTTGATCCTCGCTTGTACAACCAACAAATGCCCACAGCTTTGGATAACCCAAAAGCTGGACACTTTAACCCAATAGTTGCCGCTCAAATTGGTTGGGATCAATCTTCTGAGCTTATGGACAACTGGGTAGATATTTTATCAGGCAATAAGGTTCCTGAAGACTTCGAGCCACTGGCTATGGCTTATGCCGGCCATCAGTTTGGTCAATGGGCCGGTCAATTAGGTGATGGCCGCGGGCTATTAATGGCACAGGTCATTGACAAAAACTCAGAGCTGACCGATTTGCATCTTAAAGGTGCCGGCTTGACACCCTACTCTCGCATGGGCGATGGTAGAGCCGTTTTGCGTAGCACCATAAGAGAGTATTTGTGTGGTCATGCCATGAGCGCATTGGGTGTCCGCTCTTCAAGCTCACTGGGCTTTGTTACCTCACAGACTCCCGTACGCCGCGAGACCGTAGAGACTGGCGCCGCTTTAATGCGCGTAGCCGATACCCACATTCGCTTAGGTCATGTCGAATGGATTGCAACCTTTGCCCCAGACTTATTGCCAAGCTTTACTCAGTATATGATTGAGACTTACTATCCTGAGCTGACTACCTCCAAGACGCCCGTCGCGGACTTCATTGCTGCTGTAGTGGCCAATACCGCTACCATGATCGCTGACTGGCAGCTCGTTGGCTTCGCTCATGGTGTTATGAATACAGACAACCTATCTATTACCGGTACTACCTTAGATTATGGACCATTTGGTTTTTTAGAGCGCTTTGATCCTGCTTGGATTAACAACCACTCTGATTACTCTGGCCGTTATACTTATCAAAATCAGCCCGCCATCGGCCATTGGAACCTAAACGTGTGGATGATGCATTTTATGCAGCTGTCGGATAAGGTCTTATTCGGCACGTGCAAAGAGCGCTTAGACCGACAAACTTTGGCCACCGCCTTATCTGAGTATGAAACTCACTTTATGCGCCACTATCAACACGGTATTTGTCGTAAATTAGGACTGCCTTGGGAAGGGCTTGGTGATTTACAAAATAGTCAGCATCAGTATCAGCGTAGCACCGAAAGCATCAATACCACGTTAAAGCTGGCCTTTGAACTGCTTGAGATTATTGAGCACAATAAACTTGACTATACCAACAGTTTTCGCGCTCTTATGGCTGTGCTTGAGCCAGGTAGTCACTCCCATGAAGATCAGCTACTTGCCAATATATCTCAGGAGCTCAGTGCTGAGCAGCAAACATTGTGGCAAAATTGGCAACATAAATATCGCGCTCATATCAATGAGCAAATTGCGATAAATGACCACCGTTTTTCGGCCACACAAGTGGTCGAGCAACTCGCCCAAGCCAACCCTGTCTATGTGCTGCGTAATGGCATGGCACAGCGCGCTATTGAACAGGCGCAGGCGGGCGACTTATCTGAGGTGGATCGCTTATTTAAGCTGCTAAGCACCCCTTATAACGTCAATGACATGGCGAAGCTAACAGACTATACACCGCCGGCCAGAGAAGATAAGCCGCTGGTAATTAGCTGCTCATCATAAATATTTTGGGCGCCATTAAATATTTTTCATGTAAAAAACACCTTCTATAGCTGCTTAAGCACCCTATATGAGATGTAAACCTGTATAATTGTGCTATTAGTGACTTAGCGAGCAAGCTGTGGCTTACCTAGCTTGGTTAGTAATACGATAATACTTATAAAATGAGTGTCGCCTCTTTGGTTAGTATAATAGCTAGAAAAATGCTAAAATATGAGGCGCACAATAACATTGAATCTCCGGTTACGGATTTCCTTTCTCAAGAGATAATTGGTCTTAAACATGAGCGATAATACTTCAAATTCTATTCCTTCAGATCCTAATTCCATTAATGCAATGAACAAAGAGCAGTTTGAACAATCCGCTTTGCATTATCATGAGCACCCAACACCTGGTAAGATCTCAGTTACCCCAACTAAGCAGATTGCTAACCAACATGACTTAGCCTTGGCCTACTCTCCAGGGGTAGCTGTTCCTTGCTTAGAAATTCAACGAGATCCAAAGCTTGCGGCAAAATATACCGCACGCAATAATCTAGTTGGTGTTATTACCAATGGTACGGCCGTACTGGGTCTAGGTAACATCGGTCCTTTGGCATCAAAACCGGTTATGGAAGGTAAGGGCGTATTATTTAAACGCTTTGCAGGTATCGATGTATTTGATATCGAAATTGATCAAAATGACCCTGACAAATTCATTGAAGCTGTGGCCTCTTTAGAGCCTACCTTTGGTGGTATCAACCTTGAGGACATCAAGGCGCCTGAATGTTTCAAAATTGAGCGCGAACTACGTAAGCGCATGAACATTCCTGTATTCCATGATGACCAACATGGTACGTCAATCATTGTGGGCGCCGCTTTAATTAACGCTTTAAAACTGATCGACAAAAAAATTGAAGATATCAAAGTGGTGTGTTCTGGTGCCGGTGCAGCCGCCATCTCATGCTTAGACTTAATTTGTGCGTTAGGCGTTCAACGCTCTAACATCTTTGTATCAGACTCACGCGGTATCATCTCTACCAAACGTGACAACTTAGATGAAAGCAAGCAGCGCTTTGCTCGTGACACAGAAGCCACAAGCCTTAATGATGTGATGGACGATGTGGATATGTTCCTAGGCTTATCTATGCCAGGTATCTTAACCCCTGACATGATTAAGCGTATGGCTCGTGACCCTATTATCTTTGCACTGGCTAACCCTACTCCTGAAATTATGCCTGAGGTTGCGCATGCTGTTCGTGATGACGTTATCATGGCAACCGGTCGCTCAGACTATCCTAACCAAGTAAACAATGCCTTGTGCTTCCCTTATATCTTCCGTGGTGCACTAGATGTGGGCGCAACCACAGTAAACGAAGAAATGAAGATTGCTTGTGTGCACGCTATTGCAGCCATGGCTCATGTAGAAGCCACGCCACTGCAAGGCCAAAAATATGTGGATAGCTCTAAGATCTTTGGCCGCGAGTATCTGATTCCTGGCCCACTTGAGCCAAACTTAATCGTTGAGATTGCCTCTGCGGTAGCAAAAGCGGCCATGGATTCGGGCGTAGCCACACTACCGATTGATGACTTTAGTGCTTATCGTCAAAAACTTTCAGCCTTTGTGTATAACTCAGCCTTTGTAATGAAGCCTTTGTTTGCGCGTGCCAAAGAAGATCCAAAACGTATTGTCTTCTGTGAAGGTGAAGATCCTGACGTACTGCGTGCAGTTCAGGTAGTGGTTGATGAAGGCTTAGCTCAGCCAATCTTAGTGGGTCGCCCTGCAATTATTCAATCACAAATCAATGCCTTGAGCCTGCGTCTAAAAGCAGGTGAAAACATTGAAATTGTAAACCAAGATGATGATCCACGCTATAAAGACTACTGGCAGACTTATTACGAGCAAAATAAACGCAAGGGCGTCAGTATTGAACTTGCTCGCCGTGATGTGCGCCGTAAGACCACTCTAATCGGCTCTTTGTTGGTCGAAAAAGGTGATGCTGATGGTATGATCTGTGGTACTTTCAGTCACTACAACTTACACTTAAACTACGTAGAAAGAGTCATTGGCAAGCTTGAGGGTGTTAAAAACTTCTACTCAATGAATGCCGTATTGATGCAAAACCGCAACCTGTTTATTGCCGATACCTATATTCATGAAGACCCAACCGCTGAGCAGTTGGCAGAAATGACAGTACTGGCTGTAGATCAAATGCGCCGCTTTGGCATTACTCCACGTGTTGCTCTGCTTTCACACTCAAACTTCGGTACCTCTAACCGTGATAGCGCCATTAAAATGCGCAAAGTGTATGAGCTGCTAAATGAAATGAATGTGGACTTTGAGTTTGATGGCGAAATGCATGGTGATTCAGCACTAGATGACCGTATCCGTAATCAAGACTTCCCACACAGTGTGTTAAAAGGCCCAGCTAACTTGTTGATTATGCCAACCCTTGATGCCGCTAACATTGCCTTTAATTTGTTAAAGACAGCTACAGGTAGTGCCACCATTGGTCCAATCCTATTAGGTGCCAGCAAGCCTGTACATATCTTAACGCCTTCTGCTACTGCTCGTCGTATTGTCAACATGACTGCCCTAGCGGTTACAGAAGCTCAAGATATCGAAGCCAACGCAAAAAACTAATCTTAGCTTATAAGCCTTAAGTCAATAAAAAAGCCAGCAATCGCTGGCTTTTTTATTGATAAACCTAGATTAAAAAATTGAGCCGTATTTTAGCAGTACGCCCAACGTAATAACCACGAGCCCAAACAGTAGCCAATGCAATAATCCTGAGTCCATAATGCTGACCACATCATTTTTAGGATCTCTGATGATGTTATAAACTTCTTGATACTGTGGGTCATTAACGGTATTGGCTTCAAGTTTTTGCATCACACAAATAAAATGCTCAACGAACCAAGGCGACCAGGTTAACGGCTTGAAGGGTAAAAACTGATTTAACTCAGGAGTATGTGCTTGCATCGAATCAGCCGTCCATGCTGTTTTATCAAAGCTTAAACTGCTCATCTGCCACTTGTGGAAGCTGTATTTATTAATGTGCTTTAACAAAATAACTTGCACCTTTTTATGACGCTTGTCGACAAATATTCGAGCCATAAGTGGTACAAGTACCTTTTTTTGACCCTCTAAACACTGTAAAAAATGACGATGATCATTACAGAGCACCCCTTTAATAGAGTTTTTAAGATTATAATCTTCAGCATGTACTCTGATGTGTTCGAACAACTGCGGGTCTGAGCTGCTTTCCTTACTAATTATGCTCACATAAACCAGCCTAATAAGCTCACCATCTTTAACATTTTCAAGGGCTTTATCTAGCTGGTTAGCATTTGAGATCATCATTTACATCAACTCCACTATCGCTTAAGTATCATCTATAGGATGAATAGCATCCCAAATAATGCGTTATACTCCTTATAGATTTTAATCGCTTAGTCTCTTGGAGCCTTGAGAATAAAGCGGTTGATTATATCAAAAACATTATTGATACTGATACTTTAATTTATACGCTCTTAATAATAAAATTAAAACATAAGGATGACTATGCAAGTTTATATTGTGGGTGGTGCAGTCAGAGACGAGCTACTCAACAGACCCTATACCGATAAAGACTTCGTTGTGGTAGGTGCCACACCCGAGCAAATGATTGAAGCCGGCTTTATCCAGGTAGGCGCAGATTTTCCTGTATTTTTGCACCCTAAAACCAAAGAAGAGTATGCCTTAGCACGTACTGAGCGTAAATCTGGTAAAGGGTATAAAGGCTTTGAGGTGTATGCCTCACCCGAGGTGACCATAGAACAAGATCTTTTACGCCGCGATTTGACCATTAATGCCATGGCCATAGAAGTCAAAAGCCTGATGGACGACACCATTCTCACAGGTGAAGTCATTGATCCTTATGGTGGCCGTGAGGACATTAAAACTAAAACACTAAGGCACGTGTCTGAAGCTTTTAGTGAAGACCCTCTGCGGGTATTACGCATTGCTCGGTTTTATGGACGATTTTATGATCCAAAAGCTGATCATAACTTCAGCATTGCACCAGATACCTTAGCGTTAATCGCCACCATCAATGACAGTGATGAACTTGCATGCCTGACTGCTGAGCGTGTATGGCAAGAAACCAGTCGTGCATTGATGCAAGACACACCACACGCTTATTTTGACTGTTTACTAACCGTAGGCGCCCTACCCCATATTTTTCCCAGTATTGCCACTGCGTTAGGCGATGACAAGATAAAAGCATTGGTGTTTCAAGCCCTACAATTAGCAGGCCAACTGAACTTAAGCTTGCAGCAGCGCTGGGCGATAATCATGTTAAGCTTCGCACAAGAGGTGATAGATGTGCTTAATCCACGCCATCACTCAAATCATCATCCGCATCAAATCGATGAGGCCTTATTCAGCGCCTGGGCAAGCAAGCTTAAACAGGTGAGCCATAACTTGAAGGTACCCAAAAAAACCACTCAGTTTGCTGCATCTTATGCCAATTGCTCAGGGTATTTAGCAACCTATCCATACCTAGGGCAACACAGCGACTCTGATGCCAATTCGTTGACCAAGCTCATCGTGCTCACTAAAGCGGATAAAGACCCCTCTGAGCTCCATGAGCTAATACAATTACACAAGGTTATTGAAATGGCGTGGCAGCAGATTGAGATGACTGATTTTATTAAGGCTTATACTCAGATCAGCATGGCGGATATCGACCCAGATTTACAAGGCAGCGCTATTGGTACGGCATTGAGTGCCGCTCGAATAAATGCTATTGCTCAGATTTTATAAAAAAGTCACCCAAAATTAGCGTCTTACCCTTGCAAATTTATAATTTTCAGGTAATATAATGCGTCTAATAAAGTTGATTAAACGGCTTGTTATTAGGGCTCATAGCTCAGTTGGTTAGAGCAGAGGACTCATAATCCTTTGGTCGTAGGTTCAAGTCCTACTGGGCCCACCATATTTTGATTCAAGGCTTACCGTAACATTCGGTAGGCCTTTTTTTATGGGCGTTTGAGAGGTTTAGTGAAGATATAGGGGTATAGCGTAAGGTATAAAACATTGGTATTATCGTTGGTATTGAGATTATGCAGTACCAACAATACCAACACTAGGAGTATTAGCTATGGCCCTCACTCATACCATTATTAATAAGATGACATCTAGTAAAAGATTTGAATCAATCTAATATAATCAACTACCTGCCCGCCAATACGCTTTAATATGGTTGTTTTTACCTGATAAACCGCGCTCATTACGCAAATAATGACGCACCACTTTACAAGATTTATTCTCGAACGCCCCCCAAACCCCATCAATAGTCTCAATGTCTTTTAATATCTCAACGGTCTTGATGCCTTGTTCCTCATAAGGGCTTGTAATACGATGAACAATTGCCCCTTCAGGGAAGTCAGTATCGTCAAAATAATCTTGTTCTGACGCTTGTTGACTCAAAATAATGATATGAGGCGGTATGACATTTTGCCAAAAGTCCAAGATACCCGCCAGCGCAGGATAAGCGGTTTCATCCGCAATCAATACGGTCTGCCCATTATCTAAATGCTTGTGTTTATCATCGGTTTCGTTACGACTAAACACAATATCGCCGACGTTTAAGTCATCTGTCCACACACTACCCGCACTGCCATCATGCGTATATATATCCATATACCCTTCGTCATTAAAGCTGGAGTGACGGCTGCTCCATGCTGAGCGTAAGGTATATAGGCGAATATCTTTATTGATACTCTTTACAATTTTTTCACGCTTTTCACTCGATACTTTTTTTAGTACCCATAAAAATGCTTTATTAACTTGTTTTTTCAGGCGTTTTTCTAGGTTCTCTTTCAGCCTTTTTACATTTTCATTCTCCGCCAGCCTGCCTGACAAATTGCCTGCTACGCTATCTGTTAATTTTGCAAACAGCGATGGTTCTTCTAAAGTTGTTTTATTCAATGTTTTTAGAATCATGCCATAAGCATACCCTGCATAATCCTCAGGCAGCGGTGTTTCACTCTTGAGCGTCAAACGTGTCATATTCGTGGTGAGTCTTTGTTTACCAATGACCTCAAAATAATGTTTTTTATTACCCGTTAAATCACGCCCCTGCTCCGTCATTGCGACATAGGCAAGATATAACACTTGCTCTTCTAAATCTCCCTTGAGTTTAAATTCGATAAATAACTCATCAAGTGTCTCAGTTGCTTGTTTTGTCTGAGCTGATATCAGCATGCCCTCTTCGTAAATATCGACAATGACGGGGTTTTTAATGTTTAAATCAGGATAATAATACTCAGCGATTGACTGAACCTCTTCCGTATGGTCTTGGTTGAGATGCTCAATAATGTCTAATTTAGCATTGATATCTTGTAAAGGTGTGTAGGATGATTTGGCTGACATAGGATGACCTGTGCTTTGCTAGTGAATAAAAGCTAATATCTATTCCATCGTGAATAGACATTAGCGCTCTCATAGTCGGATTTTTGGAAGATAATACTTAAAATAAAGATGCGAGATGTGGCTTATAACAATTAAGCGACTAAACAATTTAACGGCTAAACCTCTTAGCTATTAAACATGGCTTGCTTGCTACGCATAAACAAAACAATGATAAAAGTGAGTACCGTACTTGCCATCAGCACTTTGCTGTAGCCAAACGTATTGGCCGCTGTCATTGCCACAGCTGCGCAGACAAAGCCCATAAAAGAGAACGTCCCTAATTGCAAGGTGAAAAACGTCGCTTTGGCGGTCTTGATGCTGGCTTTATCCATAGCAATAGTGGCAACAGTAGCCATAAGCGCAGGGTTAACCAAAAAGTAAGCGGTCACGGCACCATATACCATCAATTTATTGGTATAACCGTAGCTCAGGGGTAAAAACAAAGCCAGTACCAAAGCCTGCGCCGCCGTGAGAAACAACAAGGTTCTAACACGTCCCATTTTATCAATCAGAATACTGGCACTTAGTGCAGAGATCACACCAACGACTGAGCCAAACACTTTAGTCACAAAACCAATATCTGCAAAGCTCCATTTGGCATCCACCAATATGGGGTTTAATAACGCAAACCCTGCACTAAACCCAATGGGATAGACAATCAATAAAACAAACCATGCTTTGTTTTGTTTGATAAATTGCCACATATTTTTCAACAAATTAATTAAAGATGACAATAGCGACGACGATTTTTCTAACTCTTGGCTAGAAACAGGCTTAACGTCTATTTGTTCCTTAATTGCTGATACCTCTTTTATAGAGGCAAGGCTTGGCTCGGTATAACGTAGCAGTTGCAACCATGCGATACCTGTTAGCAGCGCCAATACTAGTAATGACCCTTGCCAGCCAAGCCAAGAGTACGCCATCAGTATCAATCCGCCGCCAATAATATTACCGACAAGATTGCCCGAAAATTGCACACTATTGGCACGCTGGCGCTCCTCTTTAACAAAGATTTTGTTGGCAAGCCCGTCTATCGCCACATCTTGCACGCTCACGGCTAACGCATAAACCAGCATCAGCGCAATCATTAAACAAAACTGCGCTGCGATATCTAGCATGCCAATAATGACTAATAAAACCATCATTAAAAACTGCGCAGTCAGCAGCCAACTGCGATAACGCCCTTGTAGCTGTCTGCGCATAAATGAGGGTCGCATAAGGTCTATAAATGGTGCGTACAGTATTTTTAGTAATAACGGTAAGGCAATGATGTTTAATAAAGCAATTTTGTCCAGTGGCATCTGCATGTCACGCATGATGGCAATGGAAGAGGCAAAAATAAACGCCAGACCGATATACTGGGTGACATAAATACTGGCAAGCAAAACCCAAGGTTTACGATTGGTGGTTGTGCTCATTTGTTGTTACCTGAATAGTTGATATGACTTTAATAGCAGTTATAAGCGTAAAAGCTTAATAGTAATAACTGTATTTAATGCCATAGCTTCTATCAGGTGCTAATGTGCCGACTTGCATAGGATATATTTTGAAGTATTCATATTTCTCATCGGTTAAGTTTTTACCCCAAATGCTAAGCTCGTGATTGTCGCTTATGATGCCAACACTGGCGTCAACCAAACCATAACTGTCAAGCTCAATACCATTATTAGCTTCCGCATAGCGATCCCCCACATAGCGATAACTGGCATCCACAAACCACTTCGATTTGTTAGCAGTTGAACTATTAAATATAGGCATCAAAAAAGGCACCTCATCACTGTATCTAACGCCTAAACTACCACTCCATTTTGGTACTTGTGGCATTTGATTGCCTTCTGCCGTGAGCGGTAACATGCCTGGTCTTGCAGGATCTGGCACGTCGCTGGCATCAGTTACTTCCGTATCGGTATAAGCAAGCTGGGTTTTTAGTTGCCAGTTGTCTGTCATCCGCCAATTTGCACTAACCTCCGCACCTTGGCTACGTGTATCAACATTTGCAGTCTCACTGCGATATTCAGGCGGCGTCGCCAATACGGTCACACGCTCATCTTTCATTTTGTTGTAAAACAGTGCTAAATCTAGACTTAAACGGTTGTCGGCACTGCGGTATTTTGTGCCAATCTCTGAGGCATCAATTTTTGTGGGTTTGTAATAATCTACAGGAAACCCATAAGCCACATTGGTATCGTAGTCTGGAAAGCCGCCAAATTTATGCCCACGTGATTGCAGGGCGTATACACGCCAATCTGGGGTTAACGCATAGCTTAATCCAAGCCGCCCTGCGGTTTTGGTTTCATCAAGCGTTTTACCGCCAAATTTGATGGGGGTATCACTGGCTAATGGGTTATTACTGTTACCGTACCAAACGGTGTCATTTTTTTGTTTTTCGTTAGCCACTCGAATACCCGCAATCACATCTAAATTATCCATAGCAGGATAGGTAACTTCACCAAATATGGCTTTGGTCGTAGTGTCAAACGTTCTATCTCTAACCGCATTATTAGCGCCACCAACCGTACTATTTTTCAGCATACTATCTGGCAAGTCACTTAAATCCATACGAGCATCGTTTTTCCACTCTCTGTCTTTTTTCGCATAGTACAATCCTGCGACCCACTGTATGTCGCTTTCTGGCTTCGAGACCAATCTGAGCTCTTGTGATACCTGTTTGACTGATTCATCCAAGTATTGAAGGTTGCTATCAGGATTGGCAAGAACCTCTCTAAATATAGGCTGCTGCTCTTCTGGAACTTGGAATCCACGAAACTGTAGTGGTAGCATCTCTGGCGGTATATAGGGTCTTAGAATATTGTTATCATAATGATAGTAGCCTGTTTCTGACTCTATATCAGCAAAGTCAAACATCTCACTGGTTATAGATAAACTGGCACCTTTAGTGGTGTTTTTACTGTCATGTGGTAGCCCAGACGTTGCGACTTTATAGGTATCAAAATCTTGCTGCAACACAGGTACATTATTGGTTTGTTCGTCAAAATAGGCCGTCAATATTGCACTGTTTAGATAGTCATCATCATGCCAGCCAAGCTTCGCTTGTACCCCTTGCTTCTTTTGCTCATTTAGCGGTTTGCCATCTTCTCGTCGCTCTAAGATGTTATCTCGCTTCTCGCTCATCCCTGCAATACGAAAAGCAAAATTATCGTTAATGGGCAGGTTTAGCATGGCCTCACCATAGCGCTGGTCATCACTACCTAGACCGACTGTGGCTTTGGCTTCTACATACTCGACTGGGTCATAGGTTTTGACGCTCACACTACCCGCCTCAGCGCTAGACCCTAAAATCGTTCCTTGTGGTCCTTTTGAAACCTCCACTTTTTCGACATCTATTAGGTTGCGTGCCAACCCCATTTTGCCATTACTGACCCCATCCACACGAATATCAACTGAGTTGTCATCAAGACTTGTGTTACTTAATGAGCCGATGCCACGCATCCATAACATGGCGTAAGATGGGTTGCCACTGCCACCGTCATGCGCATCGATACTAGGCTCATCACGCATGACCTCTTTTAAGGTAACATACTGCCTATCTTCAATCTCTTGCGCAGTTACGGTATCTACCACAAAGGGGGTATCTAAAGCATCCTCTGTGATACCACGAGCATTAACAGTAACCACATCAAGAGTTACGGTTGCACGTTCATTCGTCACACTATTATTCTGACCATCGTCACTGATTTGGATGTGTACTGATTGATTATCATTTATTTGAGCGGCTAAAGCTGCCGGAGAGAAAGATAAACTGAGAAAGGGAACTAAATAATATAAAGGAGGTATATCTCGTAAGCCATTGAACTTTTTACAGTGACTTATTGCATGTAAGTTATGACAACTAAGAGAGTAGTGAGCAGAAGAAGATTTTCTAAATAACATACATAAATCCAAAGTGAGCATTGTGGAATAACCCGATAATGATAATCAATATCATTATCAATGTTAACTCTCTTTTTTAGATTATGCGGAATAATTTTATAAAATAAGGAAAGTCTTTGATTTAAAACGACTTATTATTATATTTATCAGGCGTAAAACCATAGCACTTACAGAATACTCGATTGAAATATTGCGTACTATTAAACCCAAGCTTATTAGCAATCGTAGCGATGCTTAGCCCTTCTTGTAAAAACTTTATGGCTAACTGCATGCGTTTGTGGGTGCGATAATCGCCAATGGTTTGGGCGGTTAACTTTTTAAAGTCAGACTTTAAGTAGCATTCATTTGTGCCGGTTTTCTGAGCCAATTCTCGTATCGTCCAGTTTTTATCATAAAACTCATCAATAAGTAACTTTGCTTGATAAGCATGATTAAAAATAGGTTCTTCGGCATCGGTTATTTCAGATATATACTGCTTGAGCAGCAAGCTGGTAAACGTTAGACTTTGACCTTGTAATGCCATAAATTTTATATCATCAGTAGGAATAGGTGTGTTATAAACCTCCCATCCTTTCACGATAAAGTCTTCAGCTTTGGCAGTGAGATTGAGCGGTAAAATAGTCGCATCTGGCATACTAACTAACTTTGATATAATCAGATTCTGCGCGTCTACTTGATGTTCTACTTGTTTAGCTAGATTGACGACAAAGCGCTCATCTAACTCAATATACAGCGCTTTGATTTCCTCCTTCGCTCTAATAATAGATCCTAATTTTCCTAATCCTCCTTTTATTAACCATACTACAGGGGCATTTATCGTCACCTGTGTAAAGTGTTTTTGTTTCTTTTGTTTTATCGGCCCTGTTATCGAAACTTTGTCATCTATTAGATAATGATAATTACCTTGCAAAACGATATATAAGACATAACTCGTCTGACAATTCGGATTTATAAACTGATGATTACTATGAAAGTAGCAGTCAACTCTTGATAAACCGATACTACCAAAATCATAACATTCAAAATAGCCGTCACCGACGCTCTTATCAATATGAATAATTTGACTTAAATTATTAAACCGTTGCACATTTTTTACCATACACCAGTCGTTAACTATCTGTAATTGTTTATCAAATAGATATTTCATTATGACCCTTTTCGAAGTAAGTTAGTTTTATTTTTAATTAGCATAGTTAGCAGTATTAGGAAATACCCCCAAATTTAAAACACCAAATAAGTAGAACTAAGCTGCCATATTAAGTTTCTGAATTGGCGTAAAGCCACCATCGCCCATATTGGGTCTCTCGTTATTATAGTGATACAGCCAATCGTCAGCCTGCTGTCTCACTTGATCTAAACTATCAAACAGTTCTTGATTAAGCCAGTCATAACGTACTGTCTTATTAAAGCGTTCAACATAGGCGTTTTGCTGAGGATTGCCAGGCTCGATGTACTCAATGATAATCCCTTGTTCATCAGCCCAGTCTTTTAAATGACCCCTGCCGTCAAATCCGTACACCTAAACTTGGGAGATTTTAATTATGCAGCCTGACGGTAGAAATCCATCCAAACTTGTCTTGGCGATCTCATACCTAGACCCTGCTGGATCCTGACTTGATTGTAATCTAACTCAATATATTTGATGATACTGTTGATAGCCTCAAATCGAGTTCTATAATTATGATGATATATCAGCTCATTCTTTAAAACGCCCCAGAAGCTCTCTATTGGCGCCTTGTCATAACAATTTCCTTTAGCACTCATAGATCCTTTAAAACCGTATTTACTGATGATTTTGCGATAATCGTCGCTGCAATACTGGCTGCCTCTATCTGAATGTACAATAAGCCCTTGGCTAGGTCGTTTATCCTTGATTGCTTTATTTAAGGCTCTACAGACTAAATCTGCTTTCATGCGTTTATCGATAGCGTAGCCAACCAATTCTTTGGTATATAAGTCTTTGACGCCTGCTAAATAAAGCCAGCCCTCATCTGTCCAAATATAGGTTATATCACTGACCCAAGCACAATTAGGACGATTAACGCCAAACTTCTGTTTAAGCAAATTAGGATAGACTCGCTTGTTATGGTCTGAGTCCGTTGTCGCTTTAAAGCGTTTATGACGTCTACATTTGATGTCATGTTCTTCCTTGATACTACGTACCATATACCTGCTAATTTCATGCCCTTGTTGGTTTAAATAAGCATGCAGACGCTCATAGCCATATCGCTCTTTGGTTTCACTGTGTGCAGCCTTTACAAGCAGTTCACAGTGATTACGATGTATTTGCTGAGCACTGATATCACGCTTGATCCAGTCATAGTAGTACTGTGCTCAATTAATTGGATTACTATTATTTTAGTAACCTATGTAGTCCCTTTGATTACCTCAGTTTCTATTCCAACCAACCTAAGTAGAGAATCATCTTGAAGTTTTTCATCAGCCTCTATACATTGTTCAGAAGTCGCAAATATGACTACCGCCTTATGTCTATTATTTTTAGAACTAGGATACATCACACCGTCTACTTGCAATCCATTATCAGTTTTAAAAATATACCTGAAGTGCTCGGTAACTATCTGGGTAGGTACATAATCAATATGTGCTTTATCGTCTCTGTCAATTGGCTTAATAAAATCTCGAACGAAACCATTTAAGAATCGCAGATCACTCCTTGTTTCTCGATTATACTCATCAAAAAGACTAGGAATAATAGATTGTTCAGGTAGTTTAATTAATACTAAGTCTCTAAGCGGTCTAAAAATACCACAGGTAGCTTTTTTATCTACTTCACACTTCTGATAAGTTTCACTGATTGCTGTTTCAATCTCAAATGCTCCATAGAACATAGGGATACCAGCCGGACTCATTCTATTAGGCATAGTTGCATATTCAATAGGTGGAGAACCCAATTCCTTTGCTGTAACAAAGCTTTCACTTATTTCAGATATTCTTACTCTTTTTATATCAGTATCTGTATTAAGTACCTCAATCAAATTATATTTATTTATAATATGCTTCAATACATCCAATATCTTAACTGGGTTCATTTCATCATGTTGTCTTTCATCATAATCTGGATTTTTGGCATCCAAAAACAAGTATCTAGCTTTTGATTTGACGAAATCACAAAAATGGCTCCAACCATACATAAACGTTTCATCTTTCTTCAAAGAATAAGGATTTCTCTCACACCATAGTAAGTTGTCTATAGAGTTTATTATATAGTCTTGAAGTTTAGAATTTGGAATACCAACTTCAATCATTTCAAATAATTCCCAACTATCATATGTTGTACCCTGCCAGCCTCCTTCTTTTGTTATGTATGACAAACCTTCGCTGTTTGGATCACTCCATTCGTATGAAATACTTATTAAAATATGTTCAATTACGGAACCTAATGAACAAGCAATCGTGCTTTGACTATCTGTCTGACAGAAGCTACATACGGTAGAATTATGGTGATCTGTAATGAATTGAACTATTCCCTCTTCTTCAAAACAGTCTATACAGACTGTCAAATCATCATCGCAACTAAATCCACGCTCCCAATCTTCAATTTGCTGTTGTTTAGCTCTTCCCATATAACTTCCTGTTAATCAACATATTTAATACTCATTTGGCTTTTATAAGGTAGTATATAATTAAAACTGAGTATTCATCTAGATAATAAATCTAGTTCTGTATTTCCAACACTCTTTCAAAAAATATTGGCTATAAAACTATGTCAAATGAAATCAAACATACACAATTAACTAGAGTTGGATACTCCTACCAGGACCTATGGTGTATAAAGCTATTGATAGATTGGTTTCATCAACCTGAATTATACCAATGGATGACGATAGAGGATTCAGAATCAGGACCGCATAAATTCAAAGGTCTAGATGACGTTGTAGCTCTAAATTCATATGGAAAGTATGAGCTATATCAAGTTAAATTCACTATTGATTCGGAACGTAAAGACCTAAGCTTAAGTCTTGATTGGTTATTAAAGAAAAAAAACGAAGGCACCTCTCTAATACAAAAATGGAACACTGACTTCAAAAAGTATAATGAGGATGGTTTACTGGCTAAAGCAGTCCTAATCACTAATAGAGTACCCGATGATATAGTCGACAATGCTCTTAATAACGAAATCATAGATCTCAAAAAGATCCCAGATGAGTACCTTAGCCAAATTTATGAACAACTGGATGGACAGAATGAAGCAGAGAACTTTTTTAGCCACTTTAAATTTCAACATAGTCAGCCAACAAACAATAACCTTGAAACCTCACTTCGTAATAGCCTTGTGCCAGACCACACTACAGAGGAAGGTTGGTATCGCTTTATAAAAGCTGTAGAAAGATGGGCGACTACAAAAAACCAGCCAGCACCTAATGGCCACATTATGCTATCTCATTTAAAAGACTTATTCAGTGTAGCTATTTCACAACCCTTGTCGCAATTTTTTGAAGTCCCAAACGGCTATTTACCTCCTTCAAAAGATTTTCATCAGATGATTTTAGCTAAAACTAAACAGTCGGGTGCATGGGTTGTCTATGGCCGTCCTGGTATGGGTAAAAGCACATACCTATCGCATTTAACTAATGTATTAGTTGAAAAAGGTGTACCCGTGTTACGCCATCACTATTCTATTCTATCGCAAGAGGAAGTAGACAGAGTCAGTTATACCAACGTAGCGAGGTCAATACTACTTCAAATTAAACAATTTTTCCCTGATTTGATTGATATTTCAGATTTAAATTATAATGATCTTCCTATTTCACTGAATAGTGCTTGTGATAAAGCAGAAGCAAATAATAAGCAACTAGTACTGATTATTGATGGATTAGATCATGTTGGTAGAGAACGGTCTGGCGATATTAGTCAGCTCAATCACCTAATCAATATAGTAAATAAACTTAAAGACAGAATATGCATAATTTATGGCACACAACCAATAAGCAATACAAAACTTCCTGCAATTATGGAAGTAGATACACCTAGAGATACTCATTGGTTTGAACTACCATCCATGGATATGTATGCCATCAGAAGTTGGTTAGACAGTTTAGTTGCAAGTAATCAAATTAAAATAGCAGGTGATGATCAATATAGAAATTCTGAACTAAGTGCTATCACTACTGCATTTCATAAAGTATCAAGTGGTTATCCTCTCTATCTTATTTATTCGATAAGAAAACTGGCGATAAATAAGAACTATATAATCGCTCTTGATGTTGAACGCTTACCTTCGTGCCCAGACGGCGATATTCTTAAATATTATGATGTGTTGTGGTCAAATTTGACTGCTCAAGCACGTGAGGTTCTTCTTCAAATATCATGCGTAGAATTTTCATGGCCAGACAGAGATAGCTTAGCTACTTGCTTTGAAGATACCCTGAGCTTTGCTAATGCTTTTGATGAAATTCGACACTTATTTGACATTCGTCTAAGTGGTATCACCCCTTTTCATAGTAGTATTATTGTCTACTTAAAAAGTAAAGTTGAGTTCACACAGCAATCTAAAACTTTAGTAAAAAGAGCGAAAGACTGGCTTGATACTTACGCACCTGAATATTGGAGATGGGGCTGGCAATGGATTATCGAGAGCTATTTGGGTAATCCACTACCTCTTATGGAAGGTGTTAGCCGTGACTGGTTAATTGACTCTGTATGCAAAGGATACCCTAACTCGCACATTGAACGAATACTATATTTCGCTGAAAAAACAGCTTTTGAGAACAAAAAGTATCCTGATCTTATAAAATTTAGGTTAATAAAAATGCGCCATCTGGATGGACCTGAATTTCAAGCCCAAGATTTTTCTGAATTTTTAAAAATTGCTGTAGAGAATTCAACAGCTGATTATGCAATGCTAAGGCGAATAGATAATCTACACACTTTATCTAATCAAGACATATCTGTGGTTGTATCTTATTCTAAGAGTAGCCCTTATATATTAATGCGTTGTTTTGAAGAGCTAATTAAGCGTATTGAGTTCTATACCATAAGCGGTGACGATCGAGGAAATGCTATAGATACTTTGATAGATTCGGCTTTTGACTGTCTTCTTAATCCCAAAAATATAGATATAACAAAGGCTTTTTGGCTTCTTAATAAGCTTAATGAAAAGGATATTTGGTTTGATAAAACTCTTGAGAAGTTAGTATCATCAGGTAACTCTGATGTTATATTAGACTTCCCGAAAGACTCTATTCCCGAAGATTCAATATCTATGTATTGGAATAGTTTTGTGCTGGCTTGTTGTGATCATGATATATCTTTTATAGACAGACCTGAAAGAGAACTTGCTCTTACAAGTATTTACGGCTCAATAATCGCAATATTGGAAGATAGTAATTTTCAAATAGATTGGACTCACTTTACTAAACCTGAGCCAATAATATATTTTAAACCAATGCCTTATGATGAATATGTGAAGCTGTTTTTCTATTATTTAGCTCAATCTCTATCGTATCCCAAAGTAACTTATAAACTACCAGACTTTACCGATTTAACTATTACTACTTTTCCACAGTATGCTAATACGTTTTTTGAACATATAGCTTCAAATATAGCTGATGATCTTTTAAGCTCGAATAAAATAAACATCTTTAGTATTTATAGAGAAATAGAGGTATTTAGCTTTCCCAACCGAACAGATTGTGATAATGACAAAGCTCAAATATGGCACACTGTATCAAAAGCATTGACTCAAATATCTATTATTCTATACAGATTATTCAGTGGTGCTAATCGAACAGTACCACTTAGTGTGTCTGACTTTGACTATTTAGCGACTAATAGCTTATGGCTCGCACAAAACTGGCTACAATCTGCTTCTGAACATGGTATTACAATGGCTGTTCCTAGAAAAGTTGTTGAAAAAACGATACATAGTTCGTTTGCAGAGCTATCAATAAAAAAAGACCTTACCAACTATTTAGTAAGTAATAATTTAGAAGTTACCCAGCTCGCCTTTCGATATGACTTAAATAATGAAGCAGCAATCGGTTTGAAAAACACGGCGCAACATATGTATGGTTATGGTTGGCGTAAAGACATAACTTTAAATGATGTTTATGAAGCTATTGATGCTTGCGCTAAAAATAATGTTGGTAATATTGAAGACTGGATAATACGACTAACTCCTTTTACTACTGATATATTTGAATACTCTGAGAGAGAAAATAGACATATACCTAGCTGGAGAATCCAGTTAATAGCTCAATATTTACCGGAGCGTCTAGCAGATGAATTTGCATATCACATGAGAGAACATAACTGGTCATTATGTCAAGATGTTCTTGACCAATTTATAATCAACTTCCCTCTTAACTCTGCGGCAGAAAAAGCACTACTATTATCACAAACTACTTATGAGTCTCTAAAACAATTGGAATTAAGGGCTAATAAAAGCCCCACTCTAAAAACCATCCTTGATGAACAATTAGACTTCTTGGGTGGCTTCCCGCCAGCGCCTAGAGATAATAGCTCATCTTCTGATTTTAGTCAGCCTATTGATATTGATGTCTCCCTATATCCGCCAATAAAATTACATGTATTATCGAATGAACTTAAATCTCTAGGTTTATATTCTACTGACGATTTTGTTAATAGTTGGATTGATTATTGGGTAGAACAAAATCAAGCTCTCAATATTATCGAATCTTATGAAAAATTATTAGAAGATGAAGATAATTTTCCTGATAACCTAAGGAGAAGTCTTGATGCAGTGTTTTTACTGAGTTGTAAGCTTAGAGGCACAAAAAAATCCTATTCGATGGCATTGCATAGCATTCGTTTAAATAAGCTATGGAGTCGATTTTGGAGTGGAAAAGATGCCATCCTCATTTACGCTAGAAAATACAAAAAAAATTGGCAACAGTTTTTGGACGATACTTTATCATCTCAGTTTTCCGATACTGGAGATTTAGAATGGTTTCATATACCCACTTATGAACTTGTGAAATTTTTTTTAGTCGTAGAAGAATACGATTTAGCTGTTTCAACGACTGAATCAATGGTTAAATGCTTAGAAAATGAAACCTCTCATCTATCATTAACACCACTGTATTGGTCATCGACAAATCTAACTAAAGAACAAGTGGCAGGCCATATATTATTAAGCTATTACAAATGGCCAGATAGGGTAGCTAGATTAAGAACAGCACATCAAATATCTAGGATTTTAGAAAGCGACACATCATTTAGATCATTCTTTCTACAGCATATGAGAAAATTAAAGTATGAGGTTGATACAGTCGACTATCTTTCAATACTCTTATTAATGGATAACATTATATATAGTCAAAAAGAAATTGAATCAGCTATATTATATCCATCCATTTTATCTAATAAAATTTTGAGTCAGCTTGGCTATGAAAGTAAGAATATCGACGAAAGCTTCTATACTACTAAAAATCAGGTTGAAGACTATTCTCATTCAGACGATTTTGAGAGAGCTCAAAATGGTTTAGCTCCCATGTATTTAAGTTTTTTAGAACACTTAAGTAAAGATATAGGTTACCCTCTATTATCTCACTGTGAATATGAGTGGCAATCTATTAAAAAAAGGCAAGAATTAATTTACTTCGACTATCATGGATTTAGTCGTGACCAATTCTTTCCTAGTGATAAGCTTTTATTTAACTTATCTACTCAAGCAGAAGCAGTTTTGTTATCTGCCTATTTAAGAACACTAGCATTTGCCCACCAACATCTTAGACTACCATTAGAGGTATTAAATGACTTAGCGGAGTTGGTTAAACCATTTGGTTCATATTACACGAAGTTACAGCCTTCTATACCGCCAGAAGGCTGGCCTAAACTTATTGAAATCGAAGAAAATACACCTTTGCCAGATGAAAGTGACTTGAGTGATTATTTAAAGAATTTAGTCAGTAAAAAAGAAAAGACTTTATTTGCTTCGGGACCAGTTATTCGAGTGTCAAATGGTGTATGTATTGACTTAGATGTTAGGCTATTAAAGGTAAACGGTGAATTAACGCTAACTGTAGAGGATATATTTAATAATATTGAACAGGACAATCTCGATATAAAGAATATATATCCTCTGTCAATACGTATGAATCCTTTAAAACTCAATCTTGGCAGACTTGAGATTAATAACGCTCTAAGAGGTATAGAAGCTCCCAATTACAATATAGGGTCCCCCCCACCATCTATTAGAACAACCATCAATTCTACTAATTATTACTATGGAAATCAGTTGCATGCTCAATATAAATTTTGGCAACATCAGTGGTATCCAGCACTCTACGGTGGAATTGGTCCTTCAATGGGCACTTACCTAACAATCCCTGAAGATGTGTGGAAATTATTAAAAAGCGTTCCAGAGAGTAATTTTTATTTGCTGGGTAAATTAACTATCTTAGATAAACGCAACTATAATCATGACGGCGATCTAAAGAAAATTTATAGCTTGGTAGAGATTTAAAGACTGAACACTGAAGTTATTCTAAGGTGTCAAGTTACTTGACACTATCTATGCTTATCAAATCTTATTTATCACTATTAGCACAAATTGTTAAATACAAACTATTTCATTAAAAACTATACATGTTAAAGATTATCCATCTCTGTCTAGGCTAAAATCTTATTAATCAAGTTAGCTAAACCTGGAGTGTAAATATTAGATAAAATAATTTAACCATTTAAATAAATGTTGGTATATTTGTTGGTATAAAGAAATTTATCAATACTAAAAACCTTTTAAATCAAAGTATTAGTAATAGAATATGGTTGATACTGGGCCCACCATATTTTGATTCAAGGCTTACCGTAACATTCGGTAGGCCTTTTTTTATGTAGTTTTGAGAAGGTTTCTGAAATCATAGAACTACAATGGTACGTATAGAATGTTGGTATAGATTATACCAACGCAGGAATATACCAACATGTCCTTAACCCATACGACTATTAATAAATTTACCCCAACTGAGAAGTGCACGCCTAATCGACCTGACAAATATAGTGACGGCGACGGACTACAATTATGGGTAAGACATACTGGAAACAAGGTATGGATTAGTGCTTACCGTTGGCAAGGCAAGCAACAAACCCTAACCTTGGGCAAATACCCTCTCCTTACCTTACAAGATGCTAGAAAGTGTAAATACCCCATTCTCAATACAACATCTTCGTCTACTAATTAATATATTCTCGTACTGCAACGCTTATAATTCGTTTAATATAAAAAAACTGCGTTGCCTTAATAAAGACAACGCAGTTTCATAACACTTGGCGTTTTGTCACTTAAAAATCAGCGTGATTTATTTCTGGCTTTTTAAGTACTCTAACATAGTATCGGCATCTGATACTTCAAATGGATCAGTTGGGCAGTTGTCATCGAAACCTGGCTCCATAAATACTTGTTTGATTTCTTTATTATCGACATACATCGAATAACGCCATGAACGCATACCAAAGCCTAGGTTGCTCTTATCAACCAACATACCCATTTTACGAGTGAACTCACCGTTACCATCAGGCAGCAAGAAAACATTTTCACGGCCTTGCTTCAAGCCCCACTGGTACATAACAAACGCATCGTTTACTGATACACAAACAACCTCATCTACACCTAACGCTTTGAACTCATTGTAAAGCTCTTCGTAGCGCGGTAAGTGACTGGTCGAACAGGTTGGTGTAAAAGCACCCGGCAAGGAGAACACAACTACTTTTTTATTGGCAAATAACTCATCTGTGGTTAAGTCATACCATTTAAATGGATTTTCTCCACCGATAGATTCGTCACGGACACGAGTTTTGAAGGTTACATCAGGTACATGGGTAATCATTCTTATCTCCAATTTAGGTTTTGTGTTTTTGTTGTCGAATTACTGCGGTTATATATTAACAGTTTTAACAGTCTGGGTTCAAATCTTTAGGGCATACCTTATTTATCAGGCTATAATACCCTCTGTGTTTTTCTCACAAGTATCGCCTTCACAGTTTTGAACCTTAACCTCTTTT
Source organism: Psychrobacter sp. YP14 (assembly GCF_003209315.1). Taxonomy (NCBI): domain Bacteria; kingdom Pseudomonadati; phylum Pseudomonadota; class Gammaproteobacteria; order Moraxellales; family Moraxellaceae; genus Psychrobacter; species Psychrobacter sp. YP14. The sequence goes on from NZ_CP029789.1 coordinate 1,510,371, forward strand.
TTGATATAGACTGATATTATGCCTAAGCCAGACTTATCTCGCCTTGATATACCAGACGCGGACAATAGCGACTTTGATACCCAAGACATAAAAAGCGAGATGCTCATCGATCCGATTGACGATGAATTAGAAAATACCGTGCTTAGGCTCAGTGATTATTTAGCAGCCGTTGAGCTGGTGGTTAAAGAAACGTTTCGCCACAGCGTTTGGGTCAAAGCTGAGATTCGTAATTTATCCAGCAAAGGTGGACATTATTACTTTGAGTTGGCTGAAAAAGATGACGAGGGCAAAGTTATTGCCAGTTGCCGCGGTAACTTATGGCGCTTTAAAGCGGCCAGAGTATTGACCAAGTTCGAGCGCGCCACCGGCATGAAGCTTGACAGAGATGTCACTGTTTTACTCAATGTGAGCGCCACCTTCCATCCTTTATATGGCTTTTCGCTAGCCATTAATGATATAGATCCCAGCTACACTTTAGGCGATTTGGCGCGTCAATATGCCGCCATGCTTGAGCAGTTAAGCGCTGAAGGACTCTTGAATTTAAATAAGCAAGTCCCGCCGCCATTTGATATCGAGCATGTGCTGGTTATCGCCCCTGAAAAGGCCGCCGGTCTGGGTGATTTTCAAGCTGATGCCAATAGGCTTGAGGACACAGGTGCCTGTCACTTTCACTATCATCACGCCACTTTCCAAGGCAATCATGCCCCCAAAGAGATCCGCCATGCCATTACCAAAGGCATGCTTGTCTCCAAAAAACAGTACGAGCGACTGCCCGATGTCATGGTCATTATCCGTGGTGGTGGCGCCGTTGGTGACTTATCCTACCTTAATGATTATGAATTGGCCGCTTTGGTTGCTGAGCAGCCCATTCCCGTCTGGGTCGGTATCGGTCACGAGCGTGACAATGTCATCTTGGATGAGGTAGCGCACACCAGCTTTGATACCCCGTCTAAAGTCATTGCCGGTATCACCAATCACCTTGCCAGCCTAATGCAGCGCACCCAAGACTATGCCGATGCCATTCAACACATCAGCCAGCAGCAGCTTAATCAAGCGGCAATGGCCACCGAACGTCAGTTTAGCACCATTCAAAATTCAAGCAGCTATAACCTGCAGCGCTGGCAACACTTAAGCGACTCACATTTTAATAGTATCAAGCAGCATGCCAAGTTTGAGCTTCGTGAAGCAAGTATGACGGCCAAAACCAATATGCAGCGTATCCAGCAGCTAAGCTATAGCCATTTATCTCGTGCCAATGCGTCAATGGACAGCCTGTATCAAGCCCTAAAAAATAGCAGTTATAAACGACTCGATGATGCTGAAAGGCAAGTACGTTATTACCAACAAGTGGTCTTAATTCAGAACCCAGCCCGCTTACTTGACCAAGGCTATGCGTTTGTCCAAAACTTGGATAATAAATACCTAAGCTCGGTAGCTACTGTTGAAAAAGGTGACTTTTTGAAGATTGCTATGAGTGACGGTGAGCTCAAAGCGGTGGTCTATAAGGTTACCACACTTCCAAATGTTGAATCTGACCAAAGCTAATTGATGCTTATTGACTCTTTTGCTCTTATCTTAATGCTTAATATATTGTAAATCTATCAACCCCTATAAGGACTTTATTATGGCCACACGTACCCGCAAAAAAACCACGCCAAAAACATTTAAAGAAGCCTATCAAATTCTAAAGATTAATGCCGAAGAGCTGCAAAACTCAAATGAGCCCGATATTGATAATCTGATGAATACCGTAGAGCAATCTATCGCCGCTTATAAAGTATGCCAAGCACGCATTGAAGCGGTACAGCAAGCACTTGATGCAGCCTTTGATGAAGATGGGACAACCGCTGATTTGCAAAAAAATGCAGACCCTGCTTTAAAGCCGGATGCAAAGACAAACTCAGCTCAAGAGATACAGACTCAAGTTTCTGAGGAGGATGCTGAATAAGGGGCAACGATAAGTGGTGCTTTAACCCTTACATTTGTTTTGCCTCAGTTTTTATTGTTTTAACGTGGATTAATCTGCCATCACTTATTTATTGCAGCCTATTGATTGAGTGCTGTTACTTTCTAAATCAACAAAAATAGCATTAGATTGCTCAGGATTCTTTATGATTGTATTTTGGTTATTGATGACCATCGTTTTTATTATTTTTACCACTGCTAAGCTAAAATGGCATCCGTTTTTGGTCTTAATTTTATCTGCGTTTTTGGTTGCGATGTTTTATCAAGTACCCATTGCCGATGTCGCCAAAATTATCTCCGAAGGCTTTGGGGGAATTTTAGGCTATATAGGTCTGGTCATCGTATTTGGTACCATCATTGGTTTAATCCTAGAAAAATCTGGTGCAGCAATTGTTATGGCCGAGGCTGTTATCAAGCTCATTGGTAAACGTTTTCCTACCTTGACCATGTCTGTGGTCGGTGCTGTGGTGTCTATTCCTGTATTTTGTGATTCAGGCTTCGTTATTTTAAACTCACTAAAAGAGTCGTTAGCCAAAAGCATGAAGGTATCAAGCGTAGCAATGAGTGTGGCCTTGGCAACTGGCCTATATGCTACCCATACTTTCGTACCACCAACGCCCGGACCCATTGCCGCTGCAGGCAATTTGGGTCTTGAATCAAACTTAGGTTTGGTCATTATGGTCGGTGTTGTGGTTACTTTTGTGGCAGTAATGGCTGGCTGGTGGTGGTCCAACCGCTTTTTAAATGTTGAACCAGATAATATAGAAGCTATCGAGACATTAGAGGCTATTCAGCCTGAAAACCAAAAAACCCGTGCTGATTATCCACACATGCCCTCAGCTACCATGGCTTTCTTACCAATCATCGTACCGATTATCTTAATTTGCTTGTCATCAGTAGCTAACTTCCCAACTGCACCTTTAGGTAGTGGCTTATTTATTGACCTGCTTATCTTCGTAGGCAATCCATTAACGGCGTTATTAATTGGTTTATTTCTATCTTTCTTATTAATTAAAGGTAATGATAAAACACAACAAGTGAGCCAATCTATCTCAGAAGGCTTGGTCATTGCTGCACCAATTTTATTAATCACAGGTGCTGGTGGCGCGTTCGGTGCTATGTTGAAAGCCACTCCTATTGGGGATTATCTAGGCACTACTTTGTCGGCGCTGGGTCTTGGTATCTTCATGCCCTTTATTGTGTCAGCCGCCTTAAAGACAGCACAAGGCTCAACTACTGTAGCCCTAGTTACTACCTCAGCCATGGTAGCCCCACTATTGGGGCAAATTGGTCTAGACAGTGAGCTTGGCCGAGTATTCACCGTAATGGCCATCGGTGCTGGCGCTATGACCATCTCTCACGCCAATGACAGCTTCTTTTGGATTGTCAGTCAATTTAGCCGCATGAGTGTGTCACAAGCTTATAAAGCACATTCTGTAGCGACAGGTATCCAAGGGGTAACCAGTATTATCTTTATTTGGCTACTGACTTTGGTGTTTTTATAATTATTTTATAGTCTGGTAATCCATAAAAGCGTCATCGACATGACCAAGTTTTATTATCTATTTGTCTTTTGAGTACCCCACTGCCCATGAATATTTTAATTGCCCCTGACTCATTCAAAGAAAGCTTAGACGCCATTGGTGTGTGCCGTGCTATTCAAGAAGGGTTTAGCCAAGTTTATCCTGAAGCCAATTACACCCTATTGCCTTTAGCCGATGGCGGCGAAGGCACCTCTGAAGTATTGTCTTATGTACTCGATGGACAGTGGCGAGAGATTGACGTGCATGATCCGTTAATGCGCGCCATTACCGCCAAATACTTGCTCACCGCTGATGCCACTGCCGTTATCGAGATCGCTGAAGCTTGCGGACTGCATTTATTGGCAGATCATGAGCGAAATCCACTCATCGCCAGCAGTTATGGCGTGGGAGAAATGATCCTCGATGCCATTAACCAAGGGGCAAAGCAGATCTTAATTGGACTTGGCGGCAGTGCGACCAATGATGCTGGCACAGGTATGCTACAGGCTTTGGGCGTTAAGATCTTAGATGCGTCTGGCAAGCTGTTGCCGCCAGGGGGTGCCAGCCTTATTCATACTCACAGTATTGACCGTACCGCGCTACATGTATTGTCTGATATCAAGATCACTGTCGCCTGCGATGTGACCAGCCCGCTATGTGGCTCTACGGGTGCCAGTCATGTCTTTGCACCACAAAAAGGTGCTACCCCTGAGCAAGTGCTAAGCTTAGATCAAGCTTTATCGCATTTTGCTGATGTGTGTCAAACCCAGAGCATCTGCGCCGATAGCTGCCGTGTCTCTGCAGGCGCAGGTGCAGCAGGTGGACTTGGCTTTGGGCTAATGGCTTTTTGTGCCGCTGAATTAAAATCCGGCTTTGATACCATTGCTGATGCGGTGGCCCTAGACAAGCACTTGACCACAGCAAGCTTAGCCATTACCGGTGAGGGTAAGCTTGACCCACAGACTGCTATGGGTAAGGTGGCCAGTGGCGTGGCCAGACAAGCTCGAGCACATAATGTACCGGTAATGGCAATTTGTGGTAGTGTGGATCGTCATTATTCGTTACACTCAAAGCCGAGTGCCAGCGTTTGTGCTGACTCTAATGCCAAAGCATTTGCCATGTCACCTTTTGATGTGGTTGTGCCCAGTATTCAAAAACTAGACAGCTTAGATAAAGTCATGGCTGAAGCGTATTCTAATGTGGCACATACCGCTTATCAGTTAGCGGTTACTTTAAAAATTGGCCAACAGCTCAACCTATAGTTTGGTTAACTTTAATGAGAGTTTAATGAGCTTTTAATCAACTTTGCCATTGTGTCATATCGCGCCAGCATGACCGCATCAAGCCACTCATGGAAGAGAGGATTGTTCGATGAAAAAACACCCATTACCGTCTTATCACAAGCTGGTTACCGCTTTAGCGTTATCCAGCTTATTAAGTTTCGGATTTGGCTCAACTGCGGCGGCTGACACCCAAGCGCTACAGATCTTTGAAACCAAAACCTTAAAAGCCCTTCCCCCCTCTAGCCAGACAACTGCTCTTAAACCCACGAGCACCACGGCAAGCTTAGATGACACTGCTATATTTTCACCCGATGCCATTCACCACCCGCTATGGGCAAAAAATGGCATGGTGGCATCTCAAGAAGCACTGGCTTCAGAGATTGGCTTGCAAATCCTCAAAGATGGCGGCAATGCAGTAGATGCCGCCGTGGCTGTCGGCTTTGCATTGGCAGTCACCTTACCGCGCGCAGGCAATATCGGTGGTGGTGGCTTTATGATGATTTATGATGCCAAAACCGGTAAAACTGTGGCTCTGGATTATCGTGAAAAGGCGCCGATTAAGGCATACAAGGACATGTATCTGGGCGCAGATGGAGAAGCAGACGCTGAGCTGTCTCGCTATCATGGTTTGGCTGTTGGCGTACCAGGTACCGTGGCAGGCCTGGTCACAGCACTTGAGCAATTTGGCAGTATGCCGCTAAGTAAAGTCATGGCACCCGCCATTGACTTAGCTGAGAATGGCATTGAGGTGACACCTGGCCTGGCTGATTCATTGAACGCCTTAGAGGACAGACTAAAAAAATGGCCCAGTACGGCTAAGATATTCTTTAAGCCCGACGGCAGTGCTTATGACGTCGGCGAGCGTTTGTATCAGCCACAGCTTGCCGCCTCGCTTAAGCTCATTGCCAAACAAGGTGCCGATGGATTTTATAAAAGCAAAACAGCACAGCAAATCGTCAAAGCAGTTAATGAAGCAGGCGGTATCATGAGCCTACAAGACTTTGCTAATTACAAAGCGGTGATGCGTGAGCCTGTACGTGGTACCTACCGCGGCTATGAGATTGCCTCTATGCCGCCACCATCATCGGGGGGTGCCCACATTGTGCAGATTCTTAATATCTTGGAGGGTTATCCGCTTAAGGACTATGGGCAAAACAGTGCCCAGACCATTCATTTAATGTCTGAGGCGATGCAATTGGCCTATGCAGATCGTGCAGAGTATTTGGGTGATTCAGACTTTATCGATGTTCCCCTATCTGGTATTACTTCTAAGACTTATGCTCAGAAGCTTCGAGCAAAGATTAATCCCAATAAAGCCACCCCTGCTAGCCAAGTTAAGCCAGACAACCCTGTCCCTTACGAAAGCGATGAGACCACGCACTTCTCTATTGTCGATAAATATGGCAATGCGGTGGCCAATACCTATACCCTAAACTTCTCTTATGGCACCGGCCTAGTCGCTGAAGGCACAGGGATCTTATTAAATAACGAAATGGATGACTTCTCGGCCAAACCTGGCACCGCAAATGCTTATGGCTTATTGGGTAATGACGCCAATGCTGTTGCTGCCAGCAAGCGCCCGCTGTCCTCTATGAGCCCGACAATAGTCTTTAAAGACAATCAGCCTTACATAGTAACTGGCAGTCCAGGTGGTAGCCGTATTATCACCACAGTGACTCAGATAATCTCCAACGTCATTGACCATGACATGAACATTGCGGACGCCACTCATGCTCCGCGTATCCATGATCAGTGGATGCCGGATGAAATTCGTATTGAAAAAGCGCTTAATGTGGACACCATCCGCAAGCTTGAATCCATGGGCCATAAGATATCTCCAAAAGAGACCATGGGCTCTACTCAATCCATCATGGTAACCCCAAAAGGCAAATATGGGGCCACTGATCCAAGACAGGTAGATGCTGCAGTAGTGGGCTACTAATCAGCCACTAATTAAACGAGTATTTACTTAACCGCCACTTGATCGACAAAAACGCCGTAGCCTGACTGCGGCATTTTATCGACTGGAATAAACTGTAGCGCGCCGCCATTGATACAGTAGCGCAGACCTGTTTTATCTTTTGGGCCATCATTAAAGACATGACCCAGATGTGAGTCAGCCACGCGCGAACGTACTTCAGTGCGCACCATATTAAAGGCCATGTCCTTATGTTCAGTAACTACTTCAGGGGCAATCGGCTGCCAAAAGCTTGGCCACCCACAGCCTGAGTCATACTTATGAGTGGATAAGAACAAGGGCTCACCGCTCACCACATCCACATAGATACCTGGCGCAAATAAATGATCGTATTCATGACTAAAAGCGCGCTCAGTACCTGCCTTTTGGGTAATGTCATACTGCGCCTTAGTTAGGGTGTTTTTTAACGCATCTTTATCAAAATTTGCATAACGCTTGGGGTTAAGTGCTTCAGCAACTGTATTGGCCGCCGCCAACTTGACTGTTTTATTGGTTGACTGTAGCTTATCGTCCGCTAGACTTAAATCAATATGACAATAGCCATTGGGGTTTTTAGCCAAGTAATCTTGATGATACTCTTCGGCCAATGAGAAGTTTTGTAAGGGCTGGTGCTCAACCACAATTGGCTTAGTATATTTAGATTTAATAGAAGCTAACGCCTTGTCAACTGCTGCTTTATCGGACGCATCAGTATAATAAATACCGGTACGATATTGCACACCACGGTCGTTGCCTTGTTTGTTCAGACTGGTCGGGTCAATTACCCTTAGATAGTACTTTAAAACCGTTTCCAAATCGATTTTATCAGCGTCATAGACTACTTTGACCGTCTCAGCATGACCAGACCCAGCGATCACTTGCTCGTAGCTTGGGTCAGTCACTTTTGGGTTGCCATTGGCATAGCCAGAGATGGCATCTACGACCCCATCAACTCGCTCCATATAGGCCTCTAGCCCCCAAAAACAGCCTCCTGCCAAATAAATGGTCTTGGTATTAATCGGCGTGCCAGCTGAATTGTAATACACCCCGTTTTTATTATTAGGACTACCAGACTTAGCGCTTGCTGTACTATCAGCGCCCGTTTGAGTGGGCTTGGCTTTGCTATTTTTAAGCGCTGCAAAATCATTGTCTGCGTTTTCAGCTAACGCATACGCCTGCTCTTTGCTCAAGTTACCTTTAATCAGGCGCACCAGATTACCGCGCTTATCCAAAATAGCCCAGCTTGGATACACTTGCACGCCCAGCTGTTTAATTAAGCTGCCCGAGCTGTCCGCTAATACCGGCAACTTAGGATAATCTGCCTGCACGCCTGCATACCACTGAGTAAAGTCTGCCGCTTGTTTTTCATTCAGATGGCCAGGGCTTGCCACCGTGACCACATTGAGTCCGTCAAAGGCGTTATCTTTACGCCAGCTTTCGGTCTCCTCAAGCGTCCCTAAACAAAGCGGACACCAACTTGCCCAAAACTTCACCAAAGTTGGCTTATTAGGATCCAAGACCTCAGCCCCATTACGCCCAAGGCCTTGGGTTAGCTGTGGCAAAGCCTTTAGTTGGTTAAGCACGTCGCTTGGCAGCATATCACGGCTGTCAGTAACCCCTGTGTTCGAAGATTCTGCTGTGGGTTTGGGCGTGTTATCTTGAGATACTTTGCCGCAGGCAGGCAATAAGGTGCCACTGGCGACTATAAAGCCGGTTAGAATGACAAGGCGCTTTAATTGCGGGCGCTTGTCAGCGGGTGTTTGAGTGGCTGAGTGTGACATGGGCATAGGGCCTTTTTATTTGCTTAGGCTATTTTACCTAAGCTATTTATAGTGATAACCTGTAGGCTATGTCATTATAATGGCGGCTGTTGATGTAGATTGCAAAGGCTGATTTGTGCAAAATACAAGCCTGCAATATAACTACCACATAAGAGGTCAGCCTCTGGCCACCATAAAGCGTTCCACATACGCATCGGCAGGATGCGCCTTTAATTGCTGCGGTGTGCCTGTTTGTACCAAACGTCCCCCATTTAAGATACTGATACGACTACCCAGCCTAATCGCCTCATCAATGTCATGGGTGATAAATACGATAGTTTTATTAAGCTTATGCTGCAGCTCAAGCAATTGGTCTTGCAATTGACCACGAATTAACGGGTCAAGTGCTGAGAAGGCCTCATCCATTAAGATAATGGGCGTATCTACCGCTAGGGCGCGCGCCAAGCCCACTCGCTGCTGCATACCGCCTGATAGCTCATCAGGATAGCTCGTCTCTATGCCCTCTAATCCCACCTCATGCAACCAATGACGTGCTATCTCATGACGCTTGGACTTGGTCATTTTTCGTACCCGCAGTCCATACGCCACATTTTGAATCACAGTCATGTGCGGCACTAAGCCAAAATGCTGAAACACCATGCTGACATTGTTCTGACGAAACTGCTGTAATGGCTTATCGCTTAGGCTTATCACATTAATCACTTTCGGCTGATCAGAGATATGCTCAGCACCGTCTAAATAATCAGCGCTCCCCACACTGTGCTGAGTGTCTATCCAGATTTTGCCGTCAGTTGGGTCAATAAGCCGATTAATATGACGAATTAAAGTGGACTTACCGGAGCCTGATAGCCCCATAATACAGTGCAGCTCGCCCGCCTCTATACTCAAATTAATATCATATAAGCCTACCGAATATCCGGTCTGCTCACGCACTTCACTGCTGCTCATGCCCTGCTGTAACAGGCTAAGCACTTGCTTAGCCTCATTTGGCGTGGCATCAAAAACTTTACTGACGTTTTGTAATTGAATGTGGCTCATGGCGGTCATCTTTTGCTAAATGAATAAAAACTAAATAGGGCGAATAAAGTGGGTTAAGGCGACAGCTTATGACTGTGGTTTGAGTGCCGAAGCTCATCACGTGCGCGCCGTCCTTGCCCAAAGGCTTGAGTGATACGATCAATAATAATCGCCATAATCACAATGGCGGTGCCTGCCTGCAAACCTTGACCGATATTTAGCGTCTGAATCGATTGCAGCACATCCTCCCCAAGCCCTGGCGCCCCAATCATAGAGGCCAGTACCACCATCGACAGCGACATCATGACCGCCTGATTGATGCCGGCCATAATACTGGGTAGTGCTTGTGGCAATTTGATCCAAATTAGCAGCTGTTTGTGATTGCTACCAAAAGAGCGGCCGGCCTCTATCATCTCATGTGGCACTTGCTTAATACCCAGCATGGTCAGACGAATCAGTGGCGGTAAGGCATAAATAATGGTGGCAAATAAGGCAGGTACTTTACCAATACCAAATAGCATGAGCACTGGAATTAAATACACAAAGCTTGGCATGGTCTGCATCACATCGAGCACCGGAGTGACTACTTTTCTTAAGCTGCTACTGCCGGCCATTAAGATACCCATGGGAATACCCACGACCATAGTCACAATTACCGACACAATCAGCAGCGCCATGGTCTGCACCAAAGCAGGCCACAGTCCAAACGCACCAATTAAGAACAAACCAAGCGCACAACTCACCGCAAACCAAATCTTTCGGGTTGCCAGCCAGCCCAACAGCGCCACTAAGCCAATAATCAGCCACGGCGGTGTCAGATGCATAAGCTTTTCTATCGGCAGTAACAAATAGGTCAAGGTGCCGTGGCTAATTGACCGAAATACAGTGCCAAAGTTTTGTACCACATAGCTAAGTGAGTTATTTAATTGATTTTCAAATGACCACTCAGGAAACCCGCTCAAAGCTGCCGCACTAGTATTGATAGGGTTAGCACCCATATTAGTACCCTTGTCAGCTGTAGAGCCATCTAAAGATACGTTAAGCGCTGTGGCTAACTTTTGTGCTGCTTCAGGTGTCACCCATTGCTGCCATAGCTTAGGGTTCTGTTGTAAAAACAGACGGGCTTGCGCCTCCCCACTGCGCTTATTCTCACTCATCTGCAAAATAGCGCCGTTTAGGGTATCAGGGGCGAACTGTACTTTTTTAAAGGCAGTGGCCAGCTGTGGATAGGTATTTATAAAAGGGGTGGAGACCGCAATCCCTAGATTGGATACCGGAAAACCTGACACACAGTCGGTCTGACTCTCTGCATCAAGCAGCTTATCCCAACACAGCTCATCGTGTTTGGCAAAAGTAAGTTCAGCAAAGTCATATTTGGCCATAAGACCGGTTGGCTGCCAGTAATAAAACAACAAAGGCCTGCGCTGCTCAAAGGCTGAAGCTATCGCAGCATCTAGCGCCGCACCGGTGCCTGGATGGACGTTATTAAATTTTATGCCCTCACTATTGGGTGTGGTCAAGCCGGTGTTTTTTAGCAAATGCGTATTAAATATCTCACAAGTCCACCCCGTGGGACAATTTAAAAATCGCGCATTGGTAGGGTCTTCAGGATCGGTGAATAGATGGGCATATTTAGGTAAATCTTGATAGCTTTTTAGCCCAGGATTGTCATCAAGGACGTATTTGGGCACATACCAACCTTGAGTAGCACCGCCCTGTAACGTATCCCCAATGACGGCAGCCTTATTTGCGGCAATCGCCTCCTCCATGATAGGCGAGCGCCCCACCCACTGCTCGCCAATCACTTGTATGTCATCTTGTGCCAATGCCGTCTCTAACGCAGGGCCTGCACCCGGCACCAGATCGGTATCACAACCATAGCCATCTTCTGCGATGATTTGTAGCACAGAGGAGATAAATTGGCCACTCTCCCAAGTTAAGGAGCCAAACTTCACCGGCTTGCCATCGCCTGCACCACAAGCGGCCATAACCGGCGCAGACCACATAGACAGACACAGTAGCAGCAAGCCCATCAGGGAATAATGTTTGATAGAGCGAGGGTAATGCAATTTAAGTGGGCGCAAGGGAGTACCTATTTTATTATGGGAATCAAAATTTTTTTATATCATTGTGAAAAATATCTATATTGTTTATACCGTAATCTGTTAAAAATTACCAATACAGAGTGTAGCGTTACACTTGATGATCACTAAACAACGCCTGCCCCACAGCCTGCCCCTCAAGCCAGCATTGTGTCCTACTCAAAATCGACCTTACCACGTAGCGCCTTGGTTCTGCCGCGCTGCACTTTACTGTCGGTACGTTTGCGTTTGGCACTGCGGCTAGGCTTGGTCGGTGTTCGAGTTTTGCTAACCTCAGTACCCTTTTTTATAAAGTCTTTTAAGCGCTCAATAGCATCAAGTTTATTGCGCTCTTGGGTGCGGTGCTGCTGCGCTTTTATAATAAGCACGCCCTCTTTGCTAATGCGGCTGTCTTTGCTATCAAGCAACCGCTGCTTGACAGCATCACTCAGACTTGAGGCAACAATATCAAAGCGCAGATGAATGGCAGAGGACACCTTATTCACATTTTGGCCACCCGCGCCTTGCGCCCGCATTGGGTGAAGCTCGACCTCTTTGTCGGTTAAATGAATATGTTTATTGATAACAATCATAATTTCCTTTTATCTCTTTGTTTTAGTTAGGTTTTGGTGTTGATCATAGCTATCAAAAACAAAGGCCCCTCTATGATAGAAGGGCCTTTTATGAGACTAATATAGACTTGGTAAATTGGGTGTGGTTATTGTCTTGAGTCTCTTAGGTTAATTCACAACCTTTACTTAGACAAAAAGTCCAACCCTTTTCTAAATAAGTCGCTATAAGGCGGCAACATGATGTTTAGCGCATTGAATTTTGATTGCACAAACACCGGCTTCATGTGACTTAGACGCTCAAAACCTGCTTGACCATGATAAGCACCCATGCCTGAATGACCCACACCACCAAAGGGCAGCTCATGCTGAGCCACGTGCATAATCACTTCATTAATGGCCACACCGCCCGATACGGTATAATTACGCACATACTCAATATCTGAATTGTCCTCGCCAAAGATATATAATGCCAAAGGTCTGGGACGGCTATTGATAAACTCTACCGCATCACGCACCCCATTGACATGCACTAGCGGAATAATCGGTGCAAACAGCTCATTTTGCATAACCTCACTGTCAGGGGCTGGATTAAGTACCGCTACCGGCGGCATAAACTGGGTATCTGCATTGGCCGCGATGTCGGTTAACGGGACCAGTTGCTCATGTGGCAATTTCTCAAGATAGCCTTGCACCCGCTTAAACTGACTGGCATTAATAATACGTGTATAGTCAGCATTGTTGGCAATATCTGGATAATGGTTAATCATCCACTCTTTAGCAAGCTTCACAAACTTGCTGTGCAGATTGGAATGAATAAGCACATAATCCGGCGCAATACAGGTTTGGCCAGCATTAAGCGTCTTACCCATCATAATACGATTAACCACTGTCTCTAAATTGGCATCTTCTAGTACCACAACTGGAGATTTGCCGCCAAGCTCTAAAGTTACTGGGGTTAAATTCGGCGCTGCTGCCGCCATAACCTGCTTACCCACATTGGTCGATCCAGTATAGAGCAGATGATCAAATGGCAAGCCACTAAAGGCCACTGCCAAATCTAACTCACCGACTGCCACAGACACCACATCAGACGGAAAATATTCAGCCACCGCTTCGGCAAAGGTTTCGGCAAATAACGGCGCCGATTCACTCATTTTTATCATAATACGGTTGCCTGCAGTCAGCGCATCAATCATTGGGCCGACAGCTAAAAACAGCGGATAATTCCAAGGCACCATAATACCCACCAACCCTAAAGGCTGCGGCTGAAGCTCATTATGGGCAGGGCGGTAAAAGGTAGAAATAGACACGCGGCGGGTCTTCATCCAAGACTTGCCATGTTTTTTGGCATGCGCGATGCCTTGTAAGCTTGGAAAAATTTCTGCAAACTGAGTTTCATCTTGGCTACGATTGCCAAAATCTTGGCTAATCACTTCGGCAAAACGCTTTTTGTTTTCGGTAAGCATCGCCGACAAACTATTTAATAAAGCCTCTCTATCTGACCAGTCGTTAATGGGCTTTTTTCGAGTCAGCTCACGCATATGCTCAAATTGAGCGTTCAATTGCTCAGTGGTCTTAACTATACTTTGACTCATTCAAATATCCTTTTGATGGTTGTGAGTAAATTTATGCAGCATAACGCGATAATCCAAGAGTGAACAACCCGTTATGATCCGGCCAATAACACCAAGCTTTAGCTAAACATAGGTTAACTTAAACTAATGACTAAAAAAGATAGCATAAATAAGAGTCGTATTCTGCTTTAAATCATTCATATAACGTAATAAATTATTAATGTGGCTCACCAGGCAAAATCCGAGCAAAGGCTCTTTGAAGCACATTGGGCTTCGCATTTTCCTGCTTAGCGGCCTTAAAGTCTGGGAAAATGCGATAGCCCAAAGACTGAATACCTAAGTTAAATTTGGGCACTAAAGAATAGGTGGCTGATGCAAAACGGCCCATGTTGCTTGAGATGCTGACCGGCTTTTCGATAATGGCCTTGGCCACCAAGTTTGCCGCTTCTTGCGGGCTTAGCGCGGGCATGTAGTTGTACATCTTGGTCGGTGCAATCATAGGCGTACGCACCAGAGGCATATAAATAGAAGTCAGATGGATTTTTTTGCCTTTTACTTCAGCAGCCACACAGCGGCTGAACGCATCAAGGGCAGCTTTTGATGCCACATAGGCCGAAAAACGAGGCGTATTGGCCAGTACCCCAATCGATGAGATATTAATAATCTGACCCTTTTTGCGCTTTATCATACCTGGAATAAACTCTAACACCAACTTAACGGCACCAAAATAGTTGATGCTCATGGTCCGCTCAAAGTCATGAAAGCGATCGATTGACTCATTAACAGAGCGGCGGATTGAGCGGCCTGCATTATTGACTAAGATATCTACATGCTTTTGCTCTTTTAAAATCTGTTGGGCTGTCTCTACAATGGCGTCCATGTCCGTTAAGTCACAGCTATAGATACTGGCCTTACCGGCAAAGGCTGTAATTTTGGCCTGTACTGCTTCAAGCTTATCGACAGATCGGGCAATTAAAATCACATGCGCGCCCGCCTCTGCTAGCAAGTAAGCGGTGCTCTCGCCAATACCACTAGAGCCCCCAGTGATTACGATGTTTTTGTTTTTTACAGCTTTACGTAAGGCAGATTTTTTCATTGAACAAAGTCCTTTTAAGGCATCGACTGCATGGAATCGATACAACAAAGTAGAAGAATTAGGAAGACAACAGGTTTACAAATAATACAGAGCAAAGTCAAACAAAGGTCATAACATGAAAGTTTTGGTCGCTTATGCGACACTTAAAAAAAGCAATCAATATAGCAGTGTTCAGCTATGGCGAGCTCGATGACCCCATGATATGCTATAACCTCCAAATAAAACAATAGCTGATTATGATTTCTACTCACAACCAAACCCAAAGCGACGCTATAGGCGACGCCAAAGCGCCAAGCGCTTTTAAGTTACGTACCTTAATTGATGCCGATTATGAGCAGACGCACGCTGCTATGCTGAGCCATACTTTAAAGCGTATCGAACAAAAACGCCAAGGCATTATCACCCCCGATGAGCTGTGGATTGTCGAGCATAAGGATGTCTATACCCTCGGTCAAGCCGGCAAAGAAGAGCACATATTACAGCGCGGTGATACACCCATTATCCATACCGATCGTGGTGGCCAAGTCACCTGGCATGGCAAAGGGCAATTGGTCATTTATTGGCTAATTGACTTAAATAATGCCGGCTGGTCGGTGCGAGACTTGGTATCACATGCAGAGCAAAGCATTGAAGATGTGTTAAATGCGGTATTAAGCCGTCAGCCAGCCGCTACAGAGTTTTATGCCAAAGCCCGTAAAGATGCGCCCGGTGTTTATATTTATAACAAAGATGAGCTGATGCTCGGTAAGATTGCCTCATTGGGCTTTAAGATTAAGCACGGCTTTAGCTACCACGGCATTGCCCTAAACCTCACTTGTGATCTGGGTGCCTTTAATGCCATTAACCCTTGTGGTTATGCCGGCATGCAAATGCTTAGATTGGCTGATTTTGTGGCGTTAAATAGCATTGACACTTCCCCATATCATGGCTTTGAGGTGCTGCCAGACGCCGTCACTGAGCTTGAGGTGACCAAGCTGCTGCTGACGAATATTATCCAGCGTGATATGGGTGCCATTTCTTTGCGCAGCGCTGCTCCTTAATTCTACGCTACTTTTGAGAGCCTGTTATGAATACAGATTTCCCCGCCCCTAATTTACAAGCATCCCATCTGAGCCTAACGGATGCACCAAAGCTCACCGCCGATCCTAACACCTTGATACTCAATGACTTACTCACCAATGATACGCCGTGGCAGATTCACAATTGCAAAATTATTGACAAAAGCATCAGTCAAGATGAGAAGTTGCCATTTTTATATCATTATGATGCGCTAAGCGATGATATTAAGTCCGCTCATCCCCTAAATGCTGAGCTATTAAAACAGTTTCAAACCCCTATGTTTGCCGCAGACGCGGCCAAACTTATAGGCATCAGTGAGGACTTGGTAAAAACCCCTTGGCAAGTAAAAGTCACCGGCACCTTAGTGATGTTTTGTGATCGGTTGCAAATTGCACTGCGCCTAAAATTCACCAACACGGCTAAAGATCGTGATCCTATTTATACCCAACATAAAGCCGAGGCCCTACAAGCCTCTATGCAAGATTGGCACTTTTATGGCGATGTGTTTGTACTTAATAAAAGCACTCAGCCTTTAGTAGTCACAGCAGAGGATGAGTGGATGGCGCTTGAGCGCTTAGAGGGCTATCAGGCACTACCGGCTCAATATGCGCTGACAATATTGGCATTACTTGAGGATCAAAAACCACAACTTACCCAATTACAAGAGGCCATTGAGCTCCGCTTGGTCTAATATTTTTTGAGTTAAATCATAATTTTAATTTATACTTAATCAATATTTTTTGCTTTAACCAAATCTGTGTTTATAGGTTACAATACCTATTGAGTAATTCAATACCTAAGATAAAAAGGATGTTATATGCAATACCGCTCTAAGACCTCAACTTCAGGCCGCAATATGGCTGGTGCCCGTGCATTATGGCGTGCCACAGGTATGACTGATGGTGACTTTGATAAGCCAATTATCGCCATTGCCAACTCCTTCACCCAGTTTGTTCCAGGTCACGTCCATCTAAAAGACATGGGCCAACTGGTTGCCCGTGAGATTGAGCGTGTGGGCGGGGTTGCCAAAGAATTTAACACCATCGCGGTCGATGATGGCATTGCCATGGGTCACAGCGGTATGCTGTACTCCTTGCCAAGCCGTGACTTAATCGCAGATTCTGTAGAGTATATGGTCAATGCCCACTGCGCAGATGCGCTAGTGTGTATCTCCAACTGTGACAAAATCACCCCAGGTATGTTAATGGCAGCCATGCGCCTAAACATCCCAGTTATCTTTGTCTCGGGTGGCCCTATGGAGGCCGGCAAGGTATTGGCTGAAGATTTAGCGCCCAGTCATAATCTTGATTCCCCCGTCAATGAAGACGGCAAAAAAATCCGTAAGCTTGACCTTGTTGATGCCATGATTGACGCCGCTGATGACAACGTAAGCGATGCTGACGTGTTAGAGATTGAGCGCTCCGCTTGCCCAACGTGCGGCTCATGCTCAGGCATGTTCACTGCCAACTCAATGAACTGCTTAACCGAAGCCTTAGGTCTATCTTTGCCCGGTAACGGTTCATTGCTAGCCACTCATGCCAAGCGTGAAGCCCTGTTCTTAGAAGCCGGTCGCCGTATTGTTGATTTAGCAAAACGCCGCTATGAGCAGGACGATGAGTCAACCCTGCCACGCTCTATTGCCACCAAAGAAGCCTTTGAAAATGCCATGAGCCTTGATATCGCAATGGGCGGCTCAACCAATACCATCTTGCATTTATTGGCCGCTGCGCATGAAGCGGAAGTTGACTTTAAAATGGCCGATATCGATCAGTTAAGTCGCCGCGTGCCTTGCTTATCAAAAGTGGCGCCTGCTACCCAAAAATACCATATGGAAGATGTGCACCGTGCCGGTGGTGTACTCGCCATTTTGGCTGAGCTAAATCGTGCCGGTCTATTGCACACAAACTTGCCAACCGTTCACGCCAAGACCTTGCAAGAAGCGCTTGAGATGTGGGATGTGATGAATACTGATCATCCCAATCATGAAGCGGCACGTGATTTGTATATCGCAGCACCAGGCGGCGTACGTACCACCCAAGCTTTCTCACAAAATAAAGCCTGGTCCAATCTGGATCTAAACCGTGAGTCTGGCTGTATCCGCTCTGCCGAGCATGCTTATTCTAAAGACGGCGGTCTGGCCGTATTGTTCGGTAACATTGCTGAGCGTGGCTGCGTGGTAAAAACTGCTGGCGTTGATGACAGCATCCTAACCTTTACTGGCCGTGCCCGTGTGTTTGAGTCACAAGATGACGCCGTAGAGGCCATCTTGGCGGACAAAGTCGTGGCCGGTGATATTGTCATTATCCGTTATGAAGGCCCGAAAGGTGGCCCAGGCATGCAAGAGATGCTCTACCCGACTTCTTACTTAAAATCAAAAGGCTTGGGTAAAGAGTGTGCGCTATTAACCGATGGCCGCTTCTCAGGGGGCACCTCGGGTCTATCAATCGGCCATGCCAGCCCGGAAGCTGCCGAAGGTGGCGCTATTGGTCTAGTAAATGAGGGTGATACCATCCACATCGACATTCCAAATCGCAGCATTAACCTGGAGGTCTCTGACAGTGAGCTTGCCCGCCGCCGTGAAGAGATGGAAGCACGTGGTAGCAAAGCTTGGAAACCTGAAAGTCGCGAGCGCCATGTCAGTCAAGCCCTACGTGCCTACGCCGCCATGACCACCAGTGCGGATACCGGTGCGGTACGTGATGTGAGTCAAGTTGAACGTTAATACGCTGTAAAATGAATAAAAACTCAAAAAAAAGCCAGCCGATGCTGGCTTTTTTTGTACAGTGTTAGGCCACAGCTTATTTTAGGCCAGACGCTAATGGTCTATAGCATCTAATCCCAGCCGCATCCAACGAATGGCCTGCTCTTGATGGTCAGTTAATGCACTCCATAGCGCATCTTCGCTGAGGATAGAGTGCACATTATCTGCACACTCAACAGCGACGTTGTTTTCATAATCTCTTCGCCACTGCTCACTTTGGTAATACGTTTGCAATTCAGACAATAAGGCACTGGCTTCTCGCCATTTCTCCTGAGCTTCATGTATCTGCTGATGCAAATCATGCCAATGCTCATATTTTTTCTGTAGTGCTTGTGCATCATAATTTTCCATCACATTACCCTTTTTTTAGTATAAAAAATAATAAAACTACGTTGGTTTATGCTTAATGCCACTATCGACTCTCATAATCCTTATAGACAATAACACCGGCAGAGGTTATCTTACAATCCTATAAATAAAGAGAAGTTGGAGATATTATGAAACTTGCCGAAGCCTTACTTATTCGCAGTGACTTACAAAAAAAACTGGCTCAGCTTAACGCCAGAATTGCCAATAATGTCAAAGTACAAGAAGGAGACACTCCCAATGAAGCACCTGAAGAGTTGCTTGTCGAGGCCAATCAAGTCATAAGCGAGCTTTCCAATTTAATAGAGCGCATTCATCGCACTAATGCCATTGCCACCACGGAACAAGGTCAGTCCATGCTAAGCCTATTGGCACAGCGCGATATGCTGCAGATGCGTCACAAGTTGCTTGTCGAGGCCATAGCAGCCGCCAGTAATGAGGTGGACCGCTATAGCCCGCGCGAAATCAAATGGCGGGTTATGATTTCAGTATCCGCACTTCAAAAACAAGCAGATGACTTAGCAATGAAGCTGCGTAACTTAAATCTAATCATTCAAGCCAGCAATTGGCAAATCGACTTAGTACAAGAGTAACGCATAATAACTGCTATTTTATCCGCTTTATTTGTTACAATACTTTTGAGGCCGACTGGGCGAGTGACAGACCCCTTATCTCCACAGCAGGGGGTTGAAAATATACTGCAGTGGCAGACTATGCGTTGTGGGCAGACGTTTTTTTACCTCTTATGCCCCGCACTTGTCACTTAGCATAAGTCACTATTTAAAGCTCACTACCCGTCACTGACAGTCGGCTTCTTTCGATAAATATTACCTAAAAACAATGTTTAATGCCGGGCAGATACGCCATTATTAATCTCTGTTACTGACCAATACTAAGCCCTACTATTGACAGTGTTTTTTCTTCTTAACTCAAATTATCGATACTCTGATGCTTGAAAACTACAATCAGTTTCTTCTAGTGTGTGGCATCGCCTTTTTGTTTGGTGCCCTATCCCCTGTTTTTTTAAAACGTCTGCCCTTATCTTTGCCGATGCTACAGGTAAGCTTTGGCTTACTCATGGGTTATTTTTGGTCTGCGCTCCCCTTTTTAAATCCTATCGCCAATGGTGAGGTGGTCGAAAAGGTATGTGAGCTTGTGGTACTGGTATCCTTAGTTGGTGCCGGTATAAAGATTGATACCCCGCTTAGCTATAAGCATTGGCGGCCCACCTTTCGGCTATTGCTCATCACCATGCCTTTATGTATCGCGGCAATGGCAGCGCTTGGCTATTATATTTTTGGCTTGAGCTTGGCGGCAGCTATCTTACTGGGTGCTATTTTGGCGCCGACAGACCCGGTATTGGCCTCTAGCATTCAAGTAGGCCCGCCTAACTCTGGTAATGAGGACACCCCGCGCTTTACCCTTACCTCTGAGGCAGGACTCAATGATGGTCTGGCCTTTCCTTTTGTCTATCTGGCAATAAAAATTGCGGAGTATTACGGTAAGGCAAATGAGCTGTCCTTGTCTCTTTTAGTCGACTGGCTTAGTGTAGATGTGCTCTGGAAAGTCGGTGCTGGTGTCGCCGTTGGTGTCTTGGTTGGTAAGCTGCTTAGCAAGCTGGTTTTCTCAAAAAGCAATAAAGACACCGTTATGTCGCAAGGCTATGTGGTCATTGCGATGACGTTATTGGCTTATGGTGTGGCAGAATTTGTGCATGCCTACGGCTTTATCTCTGTGTTTATTGCCGCTTTCACCTTCCGTCACAGCGAGCACACTCATGATTATCATACCGCATTACATGACTTCTCTGAGCAATCAGAGGGGCTGCTTATGTCCTTGGTATTGGTGGTATTTGGGATGGCGTTGGGTCAAGGTTTAAGCTCAGATGTAAGCTTAAGCTGGCAAGTATATGCCACAAGCTTACTGTTCTTGTTCGTGGTAAGACCGGCTGCTGGGTGGATAGGACTAGCAGGGCTTAATTTGCCCAATAAGGAGCGTTTTGTCATCTCAAGCTTAGGCATCCGCGGTATCGGATCTTTTTATTACTTAGCCTATGCTCTAAATCAAGACGTCTTTGCACTCGATGATGCCACAGACTTATGGATTATCTGTAGCATCGTCATTATTGTCTCTATATTTTTGCACGGTATAGTGGCACCCAGACTTATTGATGACGCTAAACCTAGCAGCACTAATAAACCTGCTTAACGGCAAAGGCATCTCGCCAAGCGGCCCACCTCTAGCAGATCTTGTAAAATCGCCAAGTAAATTAAACCTGACTGGTTTTATTTTCAGGTTTAATTTACGAATCTACGCTTAATCAATTGACTTGCTAAAGTGCGCCAAAATAGCCTCAATTAAAGCGAACTGACGAATGTCAGTGGTCATAGTAACGTCATAATTGTGCACATAGGCCACCGCCAGCTGTTTTTGGGTATCACACCAAGCCATAGACCCGTTGTAACCCATATGACCGAAAGCATACTGCAGATTCTCAGCAGGCTGACAGCGGCTAAATATACGGTGATACCCTAGGCGCCAATGCATGCTTTGAGGATGAGTGGCCGGCATAATCGCATCACTGCCTGCCACATGAACACTCGATAACTCATCAAACACCGACTCATCAATCAACCGTTTGCCTTGCCAAATCCCTTTATTGGCAAGCATGGCGTACATCTTGGCCAAGGCGTCGGCTGAAGCCACATTATTGGCCGCCGGTATTTTTGCCATCAAAGATTCAGGGGTATGATAATTAAATTCAGAGCGGCCGGCAGGCACCAACGCATACTTGAAGTCTTGCATCTTAACGCCACTCATATCAAAGTATAAATTGGCAATCTGCAAGGTTTTAAGCGGTGCATCAGACTGCTTTTGACCCAGTAGCTGCTGCCAGCAGCTGTAGCTTGGCAAGCTTTGATAAGCGGCCAAGGTAGCCTCTGAATCAGAGCGCAGCTTGGGTTTAGCACTTCTTTTTTTGACAGCTTTGTCAGCCTCATCTTCATTGATAGCGTCAGCTTCTACTAAGCCCATCACCGTATCAAAGTCGTCAAAGTTGCTAACCACCGTGCCCACCTCACCAATCTTATCGGCCGGCACCCCAAAATACATACTGTCACTGATACCTAAGGGCTCAGTCAAATACTGCTGTAAGGCTTCATTTAGAGACAAGTTAGTGGCTTTCTCGATTAAGCCCCCTATCACCCATCCCGAGACTAAAGCACTATAGGCACTTTCGGCCTGCTCATTAAAGGTGGCTTGGGGCGGCATCTGCTCAACACGCTGCAGCATCAGTTGCCAATCTGTCAGCTCTGGGGCAAAGTCAGTGATGGCTTGAATATTAAACAGTCCTGAGCGGTGAGTCAGTACTTGTCTCAAGGTAATTTGTTGCTTGCCATTGGCGGCAAATTCAGGCCAGTACTGGCTAATGGGCTGATCATAAGCCAAAATCTTATTAGAGACTAAGATATGGACTAAAGTTACCAATACGCCTTTCCCAGTCGAAAAATTCAGCCCCAATCTGTCTTTGTTCCAGCTTAAACGCGGGGTCGCTTGCCCCACAGAAGCCTGGGCCACAAGCTGCCCTTTATGATAGACCACCACAGCGCCGCCAACAGGGGCATCTTCAAGCTGTAGCTGGGTCATGATTTGGGTCAGTTGGTTTTGCAAGTTATCCATAAAGTCACTCAATGTATCGGCAAATAACGTGGTAAAGGTAAAAGCATTAAGCTTATTAGCGCTCTTAATCAATCAGCGAGGTACCAATAAGCGCATACGCACCTCTTCTTCTAGCCCCGTTAGCCCATGTTCTTTGCCTTGCTGCATGGCAGTGTCCATCTTGCGACCTCTTAACCAGCCCGCTCGCAGCGCCATACAAGCCCCGACACGATTGCCTGAGCCGCAGTGTATTAAGGTTTTTTTGCCATGATGGGTGCGCAGGGCTTTATCGAATTCTAATAAATTGACTTGTTTTAAGTCCTCTGCGCCAGCAATGGGCAAGTGAGTATAGTTGATGCCCTGAGCCTCTACCGCCGCTCGCTCATCAAAGCTTAGCTCAGACTCAGGTTGCAGGTTTATGATATGCTCAATACCCGCTTCAGCCGCTTTTACTACCTGTTCAGCAGACAGCTTGCCTGATACCACAGTCTGAGCATTGGGGAATTTGGCATTTTCTAATACTGGGGCTAAAGCAGCTTCAAGTGATATCTCAGCAGACTCACTGACACCTTCATCCTTAGTATCAGCAGATAAATTTTCGGACGTTGCCTCATCTTTTGACATATTAAATCCTTAAAAACACAACAAATTCAGCTAAGGAGTCCCTCCCTAGCTGACTAAACAGCTTCTTTTATACCAGCCGCTGTGCCTTTATTACCAATAAAACGTCTGGTATAAACATCAGCGTACCTGTCATCTTACAGTTTCTTGATAACACCGGTTAAATGGGGTCTTTTATTTTTAGCATTGTATAGATTAAATACAACCTGCTCTGAGTCTTTTAGGTTGTCTGCATTGTCGCCAATAAGCTCAACTTCTGATGGCAAGAAGATAGGCAGCTTAAAGGTAACATCCACACTATAAGCTTCTGGCAGATCCATAAAGCTTAAGCATTTAGCTTTTGACCACATCCCATGTGCAATGGCTTTCGGAAAGCCAAAAGCTTTCGCGGTCACAGCATGCAAATGAATTAAGTTAAAATCCCCTGAAACCATAGCATAACGGCGACCGATATCTTCTGGCACGGCAAAGATACTGTGAATATCGTTTTGCTGAGCCTCAAGCGTTTCGCTCACGATTTTTGGTTTTTTGGTCGGACTACCGCCCTTGGTCTTTTGGCGGGATAGATAAGTAGAGGTGCCTTCCCAAACCAGCTCATCTGCGCTGTGAACTTGGGTAACAAAGTCAAACTGCTTGCCTTTGTCATGATCACGTAAATTGGCAAAGCTCACTTCCATAGTGACCACTTCGGTATCAGCAATGCGGCGATATTGAGTCACTGAGTTGGTGACATGTACTAGCCCTAGCATAGCAAATGGGAAGGCTTCATCAACCATCATGTTCATCTGCAAGGTTTGAGATAAAACCGCAAAGTAAGTGGGCGGTACTTGACCATTGTCGGCAAAGCCACAAATGCGGCGGTAATCTTGTAGATTTGACTGATCAATGATTAACTCACCGACCTTGTAGCTGGCTTCTGGTAGAGCTTGTTGTTCTTCCTTATGGCTCTTTCCTATGACCGGTAATAATGATTTTAGTATTTTGGTATAGGTTTTACTGGCTTCAGGCAAGCTCTTGAATTCACGGGCTGTCATATAAAATCCTTGTTAAAATGTCATCTCAACTTTGTAAAATAGCCATCACTTCGATGGCTATTTTACAATACAGCGGCAGGTTTGGGTAAATTACTGCTATTTAGTTACGGCTTAGAACCTAGCATGACTGGGTTCATGTCAAATAGCAATAAAATTTATAGGCAATTAAGCGCCCAATAGACTTTGACCACAGACACGTACGATGTTGCCATTTACGCCGCCTGAAGCAGGTGCTGCCAACCAAGCAGTGGTTTCTGCCACATCAATGGGTAGACCACCTTGACTCATAGAGTTCATACGACGGCCCGCTTCACGGATAGTCAAGGGAATGGCGGCTGTCATTTGGGTTTCGATAAAGCCAGGTGCGACTGCATTAATAGTGATGCCTCTACCTTCAGCTTTTAGCTTCTTAGCGGTGGCTTGAACCAAGCCGATTACGCCCGCTTTCGAGGTGGCATAGTTAGTTTGACCTAGGTTACCGGCGATACCTGAGATTGATGATACACAGACGATACGTGCATTTTCATTCAATACATCATTATCAAATAGGTAATCGTTAATCATGGCGATACTTTGCAAATTGATGTTGATAACCATATCCCACTGCTTGTCATCCATCTTAGCCAGTGTCTTATCACGGGTTATCCCTGCGTTATGAATAATGGCATCTAGACCATTACGTTTGGCTGCAGCTTCTGCAATCTTCTCGCCAGCATCATCAGCTGTGATATCTAGAGCGAGGGTTGAGCCACCAATTTCGCCAGCCACTTTTTGTAAATCGGCTTGCTGCTGCGGCACATCTAAACAAATAACATGTGCGCCATCACGCGCCAATACGCGTGACATAGACTCACCAATACCACGGCTTGCGCCGGTCACAAGTACCGTCTTGCCAGCCAGTGGCTTAGACCAATCTACATCAACCACACTGCCTGCACCCACACGAACCACTTGACCTGAAACATAAGCAGAGCGTGCCGACATAAAGAAGCGTAGCGTTGAGTCCAAATTCGCCTCTTCACCTTCACTCACATAAATAAGCTGCGCGGTAATACCGTTTTTGAACTCTTTACCGACAGACTTTACAAAGCCTTCTAGGGCGCGCTGTGATAATGTTTTGCCAATACGGTCGCACTCTTCTGGTGGACGACCAATAATGATCACACGGCCTGATTTTTCAACTTGACGTGCCACAGGATGGAAAAAGTCATACATCTCTTTTAAGTCAGGGGCATGAGCAATGTTACTGGCATCAAAAACCAATACTTTATATTTTTCAGTGTGCCCTTCGCTGTCTTTGGCTTCTACACCTGCGCCTGACAAAACGTCTTTGTGTGCATCATCGCCAGCAACGTACACGTCAGCATGTAGTGAATTTAACACTTGGGCGATGGCATCACTTAGACGGCTATCGTCTCCTGAGGCTGAGCCAAATAATACGCTACCACGGACGACTTTTTCACCCGGCTCAAAACGATCTAGTTTAGTCGGTAAAGGCAGTCCTAAATTTTTAGCCACTTTTTTTCCTAGCGGTGACTGTACAAACTCTCCATAGCGATCTGACATAATATCTCCTAATTTATAATATGATGGATGAAACAATAGAATGCTTTAGCAATTCAGGGTCATGATGATGAGTGATATTTTCAGATTTAATAAGGGTTATTACTCAGAAAACTGCGACTGATCAGTTCATATTTACTACCAAATCGTGCACAGCTCACCCACCTCACGACGCCTTAAAACTTACTAACTACTACCGCTGATTATCAGTGCAACCCTTAATCTCAAAGAGATACGGCCCTCATGTAAATGCAGGGTATCTAAGTTTTATCTTAGCAACATTCGCTTCACACTGGTAACGAGTTGCCCACTAACAGAAACGATATAAGATTGCCTATTATTAATGATGTGATAAAATAAAACCTAATGTTATGAGTGCACTTAACAACGATAACATTATATTATTATAGACCAACACGCCATACAATGCTTTAGTAACAATGTTAAAATTATCTCTACTTACCTAACAAGTATATTGCTGTAATCTAAACAACAATTTGAATAACAATGAACTGGGATTATATACGATTATAGCAAGCACCTAAAGCAAACAGGCCCTGCAAATGACCGTCTTTGACTCTCATTGGGTGGCTTTTAAATAAAACTTTTGGTAAATAAAACTTTTGGAATATAAGGACGTTAAATGAGTAATTCTAATCAATCAAATAAATCTGCTGACAAATCCTCTGCGGTGACCTCCACTGTGGTGAACAAAGCGGGTGAGTCATTACTAAACGATACTAACAATGCCGCCCCGACCAAAGACTCAAACACCACATCAAACTTCTCAAAATTACAGCAAGAAGTCGTCTCCACCTCAAAAACTGAGGCAGATACCGTCATCAGCGAAGATCGCGCTGCCAAACAAAAGATTATTGCCGAAGCCAAAGCACAAGCACAACAAGAAGACAATCTGTCTCAAATCGATGAGCCTGCGCAAGAAGCCACACAAGTTAAAGACAATAAAGCTGACGACGCTCAAACTCAAAAAGAGTCTAATCAAACTGAATCTAAACAAGCGCAAAAACAAGCCACCAAATCTACTGCTGAAGCGCCCAAGCAAGAAGCTTCAGACAACACCAATCAAACCCAAAAACAGTCTGGTGATAAGCCCGCTAACCAATCACCTGCTGATAAGTCAAAAACCAACAAGGAAAGCTCAATGTCAGACAATTCAAAAACCTCGAATCTTCCTCGCCGCGTCGCTATTTTAGGCGGTAACCGTATTCCATTTGCACGCTCTAATGGTCCCTATGCTGACGCCAGCAACATTGACATGTTAAGCGCCGCTTTAAACGGTCTGGTTGAGCGTTATGAATTACAAGGTGAGCGTGTTGGTGAAGTCGTGGCCGGTGCGGTATTAAAACTAAGCCGTGACTTAAACCTAACCCGTGAGTCAGCGCTTAATACCGCTCTTGACCCACAAACGCCTGCCTATGATGTCTCTCAAGCCTGTGGCACTGGTTTACAAGCCACTTTTGCTGCCAGCAATAAAATTGCTCTAGGCATTATCGATTCGGCCATTACTGGTGGTGTGGACACCACTTCAGATGCCCCTATTGCTGTGGGTGATGGTCTACGCAAAGCCTTAATCAAACTGGGCGCCGCTCGCAATAACAAACAGCGCCTAAGCGCCCTAACCAGCATCAATCCAAAAGAGCTTATCGATGCGCCGCAAAATGGTGAGCCACGTACCGGTCTATCTATGGGCGATCACCAGGCCATTACCGCTTTAGAATGGAACATCGGCCGTGAAGCACAAGATGAGTTGGCAGTAAAAAGCCATCAAAACCTAGCCCGTGCCTATGAAGAGGGCTTCTTTGATGACCTAATTACCCCATACAAGGGCTTAACCCGTGATAACAACTTACGTCCAGACTCTTCACTAGAAAAATTAGCAACGCTAAAACCTGTATTTGGTAAACGTAACGCTAACCCAACCATGACAGCAGCCAACTCTACCCCTCTAACCGATGGTGCTTCTTGTGTCCTACTGGGTACAGATGAGTGGGCTGAAGCTCATGGCCTAAAACCACTGGCTTATATTGTCCATCAAGAAACTGCTGCTGTTGATTTTATTGGCAAAAATGGCCCTAAAGAAGGTCTGTTAATGGCACCTGCTTACGCTGTACCTCGTATGCTTGCACGCGCCGGCCTAACTTTACAAGACTTTGACTTCTATGAAATCCATGAAGCCTTCGCCTCACAAGTACTGTCGACTCTAGCCGCCTGGGAAGATGAGACTTTCTGTAAGGAGCGTTTGGGTCTTGATGCCCCACTAGGGTCTATTGACCGCAGTAAACTAAACGTTAATGGCTCATCACTGGCTGCAGGCCATCCATTTGCAGCAACCGGTGGTCGTATCCTAGCCACTGCTGCTAAGCTACTGGATCAAAAAGGATCAGGCCGTGCACTGATTTCAATCTGTGCAGCAGGTGGTCAAGGTGTCACTTGTATTTTAGAAAAATAAGCCCTTAGCTATTTTTATAAAGATAAAATAAGTTAAGCACAGCTAAAAAAAAGAGCCTCGGTAATGAATCGAGGCTCTTTTTTTATACGGTTATAACAAGGCTAACGCTGCCAATAATTGATCATAAGCCATTTTATCGTTGACGTTTTGCTGACACGCTATTTTCACATCCTCAATCACAGTCATTAACGCTTGGATGGACTCAAGCTGAAGCTCAGTAATAGATTGATATTGCGCCAATGCCAAATCTTGCTGCAAGGTGGGCATCCCTAAGCATTGACGGCTAAAATCCATCAGCATAAATTCTGATAGTTTAATAAAGTCATCCAAAGACAGCTGCTTTTGCCAATAATCACTGGCCGCTATGGCGCTGCGCTTGCCGGCTCTGAGTGCCAGCCAAACCTTAACCCAAGTACCACGCTGCTGGTACCAAGCACTGCTTAGCATCTCTAAGGCAGCCAGCGGCGCGCCATTAGACAGCTTCAATGCTTGGGCCACTTGCTCAGATAAAGGTGCCGCATTATCCGATTGAGCGGGGTTTTGAGTGTGTTGTGAGACATGATTCTCTAAATAAGCAAAAACCTGTTCATACGCCATAGGATCCATCGCCACTTGCTGCACCCGGCTTCTGATGGTGGGCAATAATTTGGTAGGCATATCGCTAATCAGCAGCAAATGAATGCCCTCACGCGGCTCCTCTAAGGTTTTAAGCAGCGCATTGGCTGCAGCCACTGTCATCTTATCGGCATAATCAATAACGCAAACCCGGCGTCCACTACTGCCCTGGCTAATAAAAGGCTGCAGCTCTCGAATGTCATCAATCTTTATAGACGGCTTTACAGAAGCTTTAGCCGCCCCATTCTCAGACGCTTTTTTGGTATTGGATTTACCGCCTTTGGTTGCAGTTGCGGCCTCCACCTCTAAACTTGGCAAACTGCTGATGGGCAACACCTGCAAATCAGGATGCGTCCCAGAGGCGAGCCATTGACAGCTTTGACACTGACCACATGCGCCTTGCTGAGAGCTTGGCTGCTCACGATTATCACAAAGTAGCCAAGCCACAAAGCGCCATACAAAAGCACGTTTACCAATCCCCTGCATCCCAGCAAATAACAAGCCATGCGGTAGACGCTCATAGCGTGCTATCAAGTTGTCCCAAGCAGTTTGCTGCCAAGGTAATACTGGGGCAAAATAGACCGGCTGCTCAGTGCTCATGATTTATAGATTTCCTAATAAAGAATGGGTGGAAGATGTTGACTTCCTCCCCTCGCTAAACCGAGGGGATTCCTACAGCTAGACGGTCAAGCCCGACCGCAAGGATGTTCTTAGCAGCATTGATATCTCTATCATGCCATGTGCCACACTCAGCACACCTCCATCCTCTTATTCCAAGATCTGCTCTACCTTTTGGACTACTGTCACTTATTTTAAGACAGCACGAGCAGGTCTGGGTAGTGTAACTCTCATTTACCATCTCAAACTGACAACCTGCATGCTTGCATTTATATTCCAGTTGTCTTTTGAGTTCAAACCATCCTGCATCGTATGTCAATTTAGCTAGGTTGGTCATCGAATTGGTGAATGAGCGTGATTTAACATCACCAACCACAATTAAGGCATTATCCTTAACTAATTGGGTGGTGAATTTGTGTATGGCATCTAATCTTGAGTTTTTGATCTTGGCATGGATTGCCTTTACCCGGCTTTTATTGTTTGCACGCTGGGCGACTGCTAATTTATTAGCCCATTTTTGAGTCTGCTTAATCTGTAGTTTATCGCCCGTTGATGTGGTAGCAGACTGCTTTAAGCCTAAGTCAATACCAACGCTGCCTTTGCCACTTGCTTGTCTAGGAAAATCTTTGACGGTAATACAGGCATACCAACGATTACGGCTGTCTTGCACTATCTCAAGCGTATTGATTTGATATAGGCTTAGATTATAGCTATCAAATACGTCTATGATTACCTTTTGACCTTTACAGAGCGATAGCTGTATGGTTGATTTCAGTGCCTTTTTGCCTGTCTGTCTTGTATGTAGATACTTGATAGCAGACTTTTTAAAAGGTATCCAGCCAAGCGATTTGCGTTTGGCATCGGGTCGGTTGGTGCGCCAATTAAGTTTGGCTTTTTTAAACTGCTTACGAGATTTGGCATGAGTTTCGTTGATGGCTTGCAAAGTTTGCGAGTGCAATCCTAAATACTCACCACTGCCTTTGGTGTATTGGCTTAAATCATAGGCCCAAAAGTACTTACCTGTGCGTCTTAAATGCTCAAAGCTTAACGCATTAACATAGTTCCACGCATAGTTAACACTCCCAGCTAGTTTGTTTAGCTGGTTTACGTGTTTGTCTTTGATGCGTAGCTTGAGTGTTTTCATAGGGTTAGTATGGCGAGGTTAATTTTAACTTGCAATACTTTAAGTACTAATCACGACAGTGTGTGTCGCCTTATATCCACCCCCTGAAGTGGGTGGTTTTACGGCGACCGGTGATAAATATAGACTCAAACCTATCTAACCCTCTGCTTACTGTAGCTCGCTAATCGGCAATGCGTTAAGACGGTCTAAATCCTCTTGCAGATCTACTCCTGGCGGCAGCTGAACCGAGGCAGCTTCGATGGCAATTTTGCCTCCATTTTCAAGCACCCGCAGTTGCTCTAAGCTCTCTAAATTCTCCAAGATGCCCGGCGACCAGCGCACAAAGTCTTGCAGTAGTTTTACACGATACGCATAGATACCTAGATGACGGTAAGCCTGCTTAGGCACTGTCAGCGGTGGCTGATGCGATCCCTCAGGCTGCTGCACCATCGCCATCGCATGATCTCTATCACAAGGGATAGGTGCACGACTAAAGTATAGGGCATGCTTTAAGTTATCAGTCACCACTTTGACGACCGAAGGACGCATGAATTCTTGGTAATCTAAGATAAGCTCATATAAGGTGGCCATCACGCAATCGGGTTTATTTACTAACAAGTCTTTGACCTGCTCTAATAGCTGTGGCGGCACCAAAGGCTCATCACCTTGCATATTGACCACGATATCCTCTGCGTCCCAGCCTTTTTTTTGTGCCACCTCACTGAGTCTATCGGTACCTGAGGCATGATGGGCATCGGTCATCACTACCTCATAACCAGCTTGCTGGCATACTACTGCAATGCGCTCATCATCAGTGGCAATACACAAGTCATCCGCAAAGGTAGCTTGACTGGCTTTTTGTGCCACCCAAAGAATCATAGGTTTACCATGAATCTCTAATAGCGGCTTACCGGGCAAACGGGTGCTCTTAAAGCGGGCTGGAATTACAATATGTACTTTTGGCTTTGGGAGGGCTAAGTCAGATACTAAGGTCATAAACGCTCTCTTTATTATTTAATGCAAGCAGATTATTTAGTGCAAGCAGTGACCGCTAAACATACCGCACTGCACATTATTGGCTTCAATTATCCATAAAATCATATCAGCTGAATATACTTAGGCCCGCAGTCTACCTGTTAATACCCAGCGAGGCCAGCTGACTCATTAAAGTGCGATAACAAGGCTGGGATAAGACCGCTTGTACCGGTAACACCCAGATAGACAACTGCTGCAACTCAGGGCTAGAGGCCACCAAAGGCGCAATTTTTACCGCATCTTTTGAAGTAATAACTACCGGATACTCAGTCAAACTGGCCAAATCTTGAGCAGTAAACTGATGATGGTCGGGCATGGGTTTTTCAATCACCTCATAGCCTAGTGCGCTTAGGGTATTAAAAAACCGCTGTGGATAACCAATCCCGCTCACAGCATATACTTGATTAACAGTAGCAGGATTGATAGCCGCTTGATGGGCTAATAATGGGGTAAGCTTACCCGGCTGCAAATGCATGGTGAGCTTGGGCTCCGCTGAGGGCGCGCTATCGGCGTTAAACTTAGTGGGCGACTGATGATGAATCACCGTACCTTGCCTGAGTCGGCGAATCGGCTCACGCAAAAACCCAGTGGGCAACAGCTGTTTATTACCAAAGCCACGTGCGCAATCTACCACAATCCACTCAAGATCACGCTGCAGCTTATAGTGCTGTAAGCCATCATCAGCGATGATAATCTCGGTGGCAGGCTGATATTGCATGATACTGGCAATGGCCTGCTGACGATTGGGGCATACCGCAACCACTGCTTGAGTCTCACGTACAATTAAGCAGGGCTCATCGCCCACCTCACTAGGCTTACTGTCTACGGTGACGACCTGCGGCATCGCTGACTCATCTCCACCATAGCCACGGCTTATCACTGCAACAATGATACCTTGCTGTTGTAGATAATTGACCAGTGCGATGATCAATGGCGTTTTACCACTACCGCCCACTGTGATGTTTCCCACCACCAACACTGGGACAGGCGCTTTATAAGAGGACAATACCCCTGTTTGATACAGCTTACGTCTAAGATAAGTTACTGCCCCATATAGACCACTGATCGGCCATAATAACCACAGCCACCAAGCCTGCTTTTGCCATGCATTAACCAGCCCAAGCTCAAGATTTGAGGCGCTGTTCTCTGCGCGACTCTCAGCTTGCGCCTTAGCTGCATGCGTCGTTTGGTTGGCATTATTTTTTGATGGCAGTGTGGTCATAATGAAGGCTACAAAAGTAGAAAAGAGAAGATGCCTAAGCGAGTATTAACAAGACATACGCTTCGTAACACGGCCCATTTTAAACAGGGTAGCTTACGAAGTGTGTATTTTACTGCTTAGGCTATTTTAGATGTTAATCCATATGTTAGGTTATCACTGTATTTATAACCTCAGTGGTTTTTATTAAACTCACTCTCTGCAAAATCTCTATCATACATGTGCGCATAGTGCCCCGACAAGGCCATCAAAGACTCATGTGTGCCTGATTCAATAATGCGCCCACCTTCCATCACTACAATTTTGTCAGCGGACTCAATGGTGGTTAAACGGTGCGCAATAACCAAGGTGGTTCTGTCTTGCATCACGTTATCCAATGCCTGCTGAATATAGTACTCAGACTCGTTGTCCAAAGCACTGGTGGCCTCATCTAATATCAGTACCGGTGCATCTTTTAGCAAGGCGCGTGCAATCGATAAACGCTGACGCTGACCGCCAGATAGCTGTAGGCCTTCGGCACCAATATTACTGTCATAGCCTTGCGGCAATGCCATGATAAAGTCATGCGCAAAAGCAGCTTTGGCTGCCGTCACCACTTGCTCATCAGTCTTGGTAGATAAGTCGCCATAAGCAATGTTATGGCGCACTGTATCATTAAATAGGACCACTTGTTGATTGACCATACCCACCTGAGCCCGTAGCGCCGTTAGTGAAATCTGATTTAGAGGTAGACCGTCTAAATAGATGGTGCCTTCAGTGGGGTCTAAAGTACGTGTTAATAAGTTGACCAAGGTGGTTTTACCGGCGCCACTTTTGCCGACGAAGGCGACTGTCTCACCAGCGTTAACTGTCAGATTAAAGTCTTTTAAAGCCTGGGTACCATCAGGATACTGCATAGAGACATGCTCAAAGCGAATCTCACCTTTGGCCTTATCTAAATGCTCTCCTGTATCCTGCTCTTCAGGCTCATCTAAAAGCGCAAAGATAGATTCACCAGCGGCAATACCACGCTGTAGTTTTTCATTGACATCTGTCAGATTACGTACTGGCTTACTAAGTAGACCGGCGGCGGTCAAATAGGCAATAAACTCACCTGCCGTGG
This sequence comes from Psychrobacter sp. YP14, assembly GCF_003209315.1. Taxonomy (NCBI): domain Bacteria; kingdom Pseudomonadati; phylum Pseudomonadota; class Gammaproteobacteria; order Moraxellales; family Moraxellaceae; genus Psychrobacter; species Psychrobacter sp. YP14. The sequence continues at coordinate 1,544,463 of NZ_CP029789.1, forward strand.
TATTGGAGATCACATCAGGACGCAGCGCCAGCCAAATCACAACGGCCAAAGCAGAGGCCATTAACAGCTGTACTGCAGGGGTATTAATGCTATTGGTCACCACAATTTTCATGCCCTGCTTTAGGTTTTTTAGCGAGGCTCTTTCAAAGCGGCCTTGCTCGTAGCTTTGACCGCCATAGTTTTTGACCACCTGATAGCCTGTGATAACCTCATTGGTAATGTGGCTGACATCCCCCATGGTCTGCTGAATACCTTTTGACAGCTTAAGATAGCGCTTAGACGCCTTTTGTACCAATAACAAAATCGGTGGTAGCACCACAAATAAGATTAAGCTTAATCGCCAGTTGGAGTACAACAAATAACCCAATAAAGAGACCACCGTTAAGCCATCACGCAGCATGGTCTTTAACGAGTCGGTACTGGCAGATGTCACCTGCTCGACATCAAAGATAAGCTTGGAGGAGATGGTGCCTGAGGGATTGGCTAAAAAGAAGGCGTTTGGTAGCCGCAGCAGCTTATCGAACACTTCAACACGCAGTTTATAGACGAGGTTTCGTGAGATTAAAGCTGAGAAATAGTTGCCCAAAAAAGAGCCTAATCCCCGCACAAAAAATAGCAACACAATCAAAAAGGGAAACAAGTTGCGCTGCGACTGATTGCCGTGGTTAATGGCATCTGTGATGTACTGAATTAACTTAGCAATACCCACCTCAGTGGCGGAGTTGATTGCAAAGCCTACTATGGTTAAGGCAATCGCCCACCAATAAGGCTTGATATATTGCATTAAACGCAAATAAGTTTGAGTACGGGTTTTTGTTTCTGGGTTGCCAGAGACAGGCTTTGGCGGGTGACTCTGGCCAGAAGAAGTTGACGACGCCTGATTAGCCGATGGATTAGTCATCATATGCCTTATTATCAATTATAATTTAAAGCGCTAGCAAAACTGCTGACAGCTTTAAGCTAACTATATTATATGGCTCGCCTTTGACTGGCTTGAATAATAACAGTAAAGCTGTCCTTCAAGCTTTTGGACTATGTCTTAAAGTGCTGTAGCAGTGACTCAAGCTCTTCGTGACTTTGGAAGAATATCTCCATACTGCCCTTGCCACCTTTTTTCTGCTTTAATTTTACGGTAGCCCCCAGATAATCTGATAACTGCTGACTGAGCTTTTCCACTTCTGCATCTGCTTCAAGTGTGGCAGGCTTACTGCTTTTTTCAGGGTTTAAAATAGACTTTACAAGTTTTTCTGCATCACGGACAGTCATAGAAGACTCTATGATCCTCTCAGCGATGATCGGCTGCTGCTCAGAGGACAGTGATAAAAGTGCGCGCGCATGTCCCATATCTAAGTGGCCTTCGCTTAAATGCGTTTTGACCTCTTCATGCAAGTGATTAAGACGCAGCAAGTTTGATACCGTGGTTCTCGCCTTTCCAACCACGTCAGCAATCATGGCATGGCTCATACCAAACTCGGTATGAAAGCGCTGTAAAGCAGCAGCCTGCTCTATCACAGACAAGTCTTCACGTTGAATATTTTCGATAAGCGCCAGCGCAATGGCCAGCTCATCAGACAAGGCGCGTTCAATAGCAGGGATGGTCGGCTGTCCTGCCATTTTTGCGGCCCGCCAGCGGCGCTCACCAGCGATGATCTCATGGGTGATACTGTCTGAGACCTTCTCTTCTGTGGCCAAAAGCGGGCGAATGACGATTGGCTGCATCACGCCATGCTGTTTGATAGAAGATGCCAGCTCGCTAAGCGCTGTCTCACTCATATCACGTCTGGGCTGATATTTACCAGCCTGTAGACGCTCCACCGCCATCTGCACCAAAGTCATCTCTTCTTCGGCATCACTGGGCAGCACCTCAGATTTCGGGCTAACCGCCGCAGCTTTTGGCCCCGCTATTTTCTTTTTTGGTGCCGCTTTTTTGGCACCATCAGCCCCTAAGCTTGCCACTGATTTTTCAGCAGAAGGGGTTGTCTGAGCTAAGGCTTCTTTGGCCTCGCGCTCAACTTGTCTATCGTCACGTAAGGCGGCAGCTGTGATTGCTTTTTCTTTTTTAATAGACCCGAGTAGAGCATCTAACCCTCGGTTTGCAGCTAATCCACGCTTTTTTGCCATGTTGGTTATCCTCTACTACCTGCTTACCTGATCTATGAAGTTATTTGTTGGCTGCTGTATCATTTAAGCCGTTTTATCACAAATAACCAAAAATCTGAGATGATTAATGATATTAAACCCCGTCACTTAAGGGGGGTTCATTTTAATGAATTGTACGCAGCTTGCAAGGGCAATCCTCACTTATTGCCGTGTTTGCCCCATTTATTTTACCCATCTGTACCAAATACTGGCGTATAAAAACTACTCAGGCGTTATTTGCAATTGACGCGATTGCTTAATAACTTCTGTGGCAAGCTTGCGATAAGCCTGTGCCCCTTTTGAGCTTTTTTCATAATCTAGTACTGGCATACCATGAGCCGGCGCTTCGGCCAAACGTACGTTTCTTGGAATAATGGTTTTGAACATTAAATCGCCAAAATGTGCTTCAAGCTCAGCCGATACATCATTGGCCAAGGTATTACGTGAATCAAATAAGGTTCTCAACACGCCACGGATATGCAGCTGCGGATTAAGCTCTTTGAGTCTATCAATGGTCTGTGACAAGTCAGCCAAGCCCTCTAGTGCATAGTACTCACACTGCATAGGAATGATGACCCCTTGAGTGGCTACCATGGCATTAATGGTGAGCAAGTTTAAACTTGGCGCACAGTCAATAATCACATAATCATAGCCTCGTAGCGATGTCATGGCTTGACTGAGCAGTAAGTGACTGTCGCTTTTGCCCATCAAAGTGATATCAATACCTGACAGATCACGATTTGAGCCAACCACATCAAAGCCGGCAGGGCTTGGGTATACCGCCTCAGTTAACTCAACCCCATCAAGCAGCACATCGGCAATGGTCAACTCAAGCGCCCGCTTCTCAAGACCAGTACCTGATGTGGCATTGCCTTGCGGATCTAAATCAATAAGCAATACTTTTTTGCGGCGGCCTGCCAAGCTTGACGCTAGGTTTACGGCTGTGGTGGTCTTTCCCACCCCGCCTTTTTGGTTTGCAATTGCCAGAATTTCCATAGGGTTACTCGTGTTACCTCAATAAAAGCAGGTTGGTTTAAATGTTAGGATAAAAACGATAGATTAAAAATTTTACTTAAGATGTTGCAAGCAAGCGCTATAAATACAGGTGCCAATACTTAGATCACAATTTTATGTAACTCAGTTAAATGCCGTGTCTCATGCAAATAAGGCACACTCAAAGCGATATTATCTATTTGCCATTGATCTTGAAGCACCTGAAGCTCTTGTGGCTCAGGTATCAAGCCCTTCATGGCTTGTAGCCAACCGCCTTGTGCTAATCTTGGCGCCGCCGCTTCTACAAAATCTGTCGAACTGGCAAAGGCTCGAGAGGTCACCACAGCAAATTTATCCCCTTCATCAGGATTAAAGTTCTCAATGCGGCTGGCCACAGGTGTGACATTCGTCACTTGCAGCTCGCTTATCGACTGACGGATGAAGCGAATCTTTTTTTGATTGCTATCAAGTACAGTAATGGGTCGCTCAGGCTCACAAATGGCCACGATAACGCCCGGCAAGCCGGCACCGGTACCAATATCTAACAGCTTACCTGGCTTTAGATGCGGTAAAATGGCTAAGCAGTCAATGACATGCTTAATCAATGCCTCTTTTGGCTGCTTGATTGCGGTCAAATTATACGCTTTATTCCAAAATAATAGCTTGTCTAAATATAGCAATAATTTGCGGCGTTGTTCAGCGCTAATGTCTATTTTTAATTGAGTAATCGCCTCTAATAACAGCGTATCAAGCTCATCGTATTGATTAAATATCACTTTAAATTCAGCGGTGTTCATCATCTTATCAGTACCATACTGTATTATAATACAGGCAAACCCTGGGTTTAATTAAAGCCAAACAGCCTAGCGGGGCATTATAACACGTTCATGATTTTTTTAGATGTTATCCCCAATTTATCCTACGAGATACTCAGCAATATTTCACTTTTTGTTTTACTATTTGATTTGAGCCAATTATGTCTACCCCTAAGTCGCCGAGTGCTACTACCAAAAAAATGTCTGATAAAAAAAATAGCCCATCAAGCTTAAACTGTCATTCCGGCGCTGCTCGCTTTGATAAATCAGGCAATCGTACCAACAAATCTAAGCCAACTGAGCGAACAGTAGCGCAGATTAAGCATCACTGCAAAGTGGCCGCTAACAAACTCAAAAAGCACACTGACCCCTCACAGCTACCGACATCTACCCAAGTAGCAAATAAGCTTGAGCTAGGCTTCGGTCAAGCGCGGGCAGTTCATGCCCTACAGACTGCCTTTGATATCTGTGCCAATGGCTACCATGTGTTTGCGGTGGGTGAAAATGGCCTGGGTAAACGTACCTTTATTACTCAGTATCTCATAAACCAAGGTCATAACTGTCAAAAATATACAGACCCTTTAGACTGGATTTATACTTATAACTTTATCGAGCCTACTAAGCCTTGTGCCTTGGCGCTAAAAGCTGGGCATGCACGCGTCGTCGAGCAAGCGTTATTCACCATTTGGCAGACACTTAGCCAAGCGCTTGCCGATCAGTGGCAACAAGCGCAACACAACGCCCAAAGCGCTCATTGTAGTGTCTTAGCCGCGTCGCTGCAACAAAGCGCAGATAAGCTATTAACCTCTTTATTCACACAACACGTTGATGCGCTGCTAGATCAGTATGCTGATGACACAGCGCTTGCCGAGCCTTTTATGCGCTATCTGGCTCAGGTTAAGCAAGATATGATCCAAAATGCGGTGGCCATCGCTTGCAGTCAAATTGCCAACCAAGCCCACAGCCATGACAGTCGCTTTTATGTAGGGCCATTACAGCGCTTACCGGAGCGCTACAGCCTGACGATTATGGTCAGCCCAAGCTTAGCATCGACGCCATCGCTGACCAAGCCTTTAGTGCAGCACACACCGGATGGGGCACCAATTGTATTTGAGCCTTATCCCAAGTTATCGAATTTGCTTGGATATATAGATCAAGCCCGCCATCATGGCAGCGATGTGAGCAGCCATCGCTTGATTCAGCCAGGCGCGCTGCACAGAGCAAATGGGGGCTATCTGCTTATTGAGGCGGCAAATCTGGCCAATCATCCAGAGGCCTGGCAGGCCCTTAAGCTTGCGTTACAAACTGACCGCTTAGATTTGGCCCATTACCGTCAAAGCGATCATATTGGTGGGTGGTCGCTTATCCCCGACCCCATAGCCTTGAATGTCAAAGTTATTTTGTTGGGCGATTCAGAGTTATATGATCAGTATGCTGAGCAAGATACTGAGTTTAATGCACTATTTAAGGTGCGCGCGGACTTTCATGAAGAAATCAGACGCACCGCCGACAATGAGCACGCCATGAGTGGCAAAATGGCTGATATTGTTACCAAATATCAGCTCAAGCATTTTGACAATAAGGCGCAAGCTGTCGTACTTGAGTATTTAAGTTTGCAATGTGAGGATCAAAACAAGCTAAGCTTACACACCGATAGCTTAATTCAAGTATTGCTAGAAGCCAATCGTCATGCCGAACTTGCTCAATTAGCTTTGGTGGGTGCCGCTCAGGTCAAGCAGGCGCTACAAGACATCAGCTATCGCTCAAGTTATCTAAAAGAGCTGTATTTGCAAGAAATTACCGATGGCCAGCAGCTCATTAATACCTCAGGCACGGCTGTGGGACAAATCAATGCGCTGACCATTATTGACTATGCCGACAGCGAATTTGGTATGCCTGCACTGCTAACTGCTGTGGTGCAACACAGTGTCGGCTCATCCGGCGATATTTTAGACATTGAGCGTGATGTGGAGCTTGGCGGCAGTCTTCATGCTAAGGGCATGCTGATTATGAACAGCTATTTGCGCGCGCTATTTAGCCCTTATCACCCACTAAATTTCACCGCTTCACTGGCCTTTGAGCAAAGCTATGCTCATATTGATGGAGACAGCGCCACTTTGGCTGAAGCCTGTGCACTACTGTCTGCGCTGGCAGACATCCCCATCTCTCAGGCTTTAGGCATCACCGGCTCAATGAACCAATTAGGCCGAGTACAAGCGGTCGGTGGTATCAATGCTAAGGTTGCCGGCTTCTTCGATGCCTGCCTGCACCAAGGTTTAACCGGCAATCAAGGCGTTATTCTACCGCATGCCAATATCTCTCAGCTGATGCTACGTGATGATATCATTGCTGCCGTAAACGCCAAAAAATTTCATATCTATGGGGTAAAAAGCTTGAGTGACGCACTGACCATCTTAGCCGACATGCCGGTGGATACTTTAAATAAAAAGGGCCGTTATCACAAATCAAGCTTATTTGGCAAAATCATTAAAAACTTAAAAAAATGGGAAGAGCAGCTCAATCCGCCTGAGGAGATGGAAGATGAGTCAAATTCTGGAGAACAAAAACCAACCAAGCCCAATAAAACCCAGTAACCAGTATAAGCCCTACTACCTGCTGCTAAAATGTGCTATTTTTTGATAGGTGGTATGTGTTTTATTAACCAATCTATAATTGATGATGACCTTTGTGAGCATAAGATATGAGCCTAAGTAAGGACACCTCCAATGATAAAAGCGGTGCGACAGAAGCCAAGCCTGCCAATAACAGTACCGCTACCACAGCCCGACAATGGGAGTTACTGAACCTATTAGAACGTGGGAGCTGGCGGGGCACCCATCATTTACATGAGCAGCTGCGCTTGGCCAATTTCGATGTCAGTCTACGCACTGTACAGCGTGATCTTAACGCGTTATCCAAACGCTTTCCTATCGAAAAAAACAACGCCAACCCCCAAGGCTGGCGCTGGAAGGAAGATGCGCCTGTACAAAGCTTACCGCACATGAACTTATCGCAGGCTGTGGCGTTCAATATGGTTGAAGCCAATTTAGCCCAGCTGTTACCACCGGCCATATTAGATGAGCTTTTCCCTTGGTTTGACTTGGCGCGCCGTCAGCTTAAAGACAGCAAGATTACCCACAATTGGCTAGATAGAGTCCGCATTGAGCCCGCCACTCAGCCCCTCATTGCCCCTGAGATTTGCCGCGAATCCAAAGACTCTATTTATCAAGCCATTTTTTATGAGCGTCAAATCAGCGCGCACTATACCCGCCGTGATAAAGATACCGCCGGTGAATATCATCTCAACCCCATTGCCATTGTGCAGCGCGGTGTGGTGATTTATCTGCTTGCCACTAAGGTCGATGACCCTGATGAGGTGATACGCACCTTTGCTCTACACCGCTTTACTGAAGTTAAGGTAGAAGATACTCAAGCCGTCATTCCTGCCAACTTTGACCTAACCACCTATCTTGACTCAGGCGGTATGGGCTTTGCGCACTACTTATTTAGAGAGCTGCCCAATCACGGTAAAAACACTCAGATAAAACTGGTCTTCAATGGCAAAGCCGGCACCAGCCTGACTGAAAGTCGCCTCAGTGAAGATCAAAGAGTGGTCGATGATGAGCAAAGCAATACGCAAACCATCACGGCCACTGTGAACTTGACCTCTCAGCTGGTATGGTGGCTGCGCGGCTTTGGCAAACGACTGATTGCTATTGAACCTCAGATATTGGCTCAAGCGGTTTATCAAGATGAAGCTGCTCAATAGCGGATAGACTCAAAAGCTAGCAAAAACCAACAAAGTGCGATAATCTTATTTATGACACTGCCTTTAAATGGTCTAATTTTTTTTAATTGCCTTAATTCAATCAGGAGTTTCACTTGGCCTTTAGTACTTCAAGCTCAGCTGCCGCATTAGATACCAATAGCCGCACTCCCTCACACCTGCTAAGTGAGCTGCCAATAAAGGGCTCAACCTTGCTGTTTGGACTTAACTTTAAATACACTCAGGTGGTCAAAAAAGGGTTTATCAACCGCATTAAGGGCAATAAACAAACCTTAGATTTGGATTTGTCTTGTCTATTGTTCGATGAGCGGCTGCACTTGGTCGATACCGTCTGGTTCAAACAGCTGCGCGATAACTCCAGCGCCATACGTCACCAAGGTGATAGCCTAAACGGTAAGGACAGAGGCTCAGCTGCTGAGCTTGACCGCAATGTCGATATGGAAACTATAGAATTAAGACTGCCTCGCCTGCCTGATGAGGTGCATCACGTGGCGCTGTTGTTGTCTTCTTATTATGGCTATCCACTCAATCAAGTGGAGCGTGGCAATATCTACATCAGTGACGATGAGGGCAATGAGATATATACCACTGACCTAACCTTACTTAGTGGTGACAGTGCTGCTTTGTGTGTGGCAGTGTTGAGCCGAGAGCTGGGTGAATGGCGCTACACCCAGCAAGAGCTACCGCTAACTGAGTGCGCCATGCCAAAAATGACTGAGCAAGTGCGCCGTGAGTTAGCGCGTATTTACGGTTAAATTAACCCTCAAAAAAGCAGGCCTAGATATGATGTCTAGGCCTGCTTTTTTTGGTCGCTGCGATACTGGTTAGACGCTAAGTCTTGATATATTACAAATGCTCACCGCAATGCGGGCAGTAGTTTTTCTTATCAAGCTCTGCCATTTTGTGCTCGTATTCTTTTTCACGCAGTAGCTGTAATATCACCTCTTCCGCCTGATCTTTACTCAGTCCTAGCTCACGCCTGGTCTGGTCTATTTTAAACCTATCTTTTATTAGGTTCATGCTCTCATCTTCTAACAACAGCTCACGAAATCTTTGTTCCAATTGATCGCGTCGCTGCTCAAGCTCACTGGCCAAGCCTGAGGCTAAAATACCCGCGGGCAAGGCGGCCAAACCCACCCCTAAGATGGTAATCACTGCCCCCAAAAACTTACCCACTGTGGTCACCGGAATAACATCACCATAACCCACTGTCGTTAAGGTCACTACCGCCCACCACATAGACTTGGGAATAGACTCAAATACTTCAGGCTGTGCTTGGTTTTCGACGACATAAATACCACTAGCTGCCGTGACAATCATAATCAGCAAAATAAAAACAACCGCTTTAAACGACTCTTTTTCTTTGTGTAGCACAATCAATAAGATGCGCATAGCCGCAAAGTAACGGGTCAATTTAAGCAATCTAAACAGTCTTAATACCCGTAAGAAGCGCAAATCTACGGTGACAAAGTAATTTAAAAATGCTGGCGCAATAGACACAAAATCAATAATTGCGCCCGGGCTCTTTATCCAGTTCCAGCGGCGGCGCCAATGAGACAGCGTAGGATCAGCATCTTTATCGCGCTCGACAATGGCCCAAAGCCGCATTAAATACTCTACACTGAAAATGACCAAAGAAAAGTTTTCAAAGGCAGTAAACAAAGCTTGATTGGGAAAATACCACGCATCAACTGACTCAGCGATAACGGCTGAGACGTTAAGTAAAATCAGCACTATTAAGAACCGATCAAAGAAACGGCTCAATGACGTCTGATAGGATTCATTTTCAATAATGTTATAAACTCGTTCTCTAAACTGCAGGTATAGCGGATTGGTAAACATAGCAAACTTCAGTGAGTGAGGGTCAAAAGCAAGACAAAAAATGTGTTCTTCAGCCGATATTATAAAGGAGCGCCTGTCGATATACTAACACCCTTTACCAAAGTCAAAAAAAAGCCTTTGATGGGACGCCCATCAAAGGCAATTGTTGTGACTTATTGTTTAGCAATACGCTGTGACTATAGCAAAATACGTCTTGGGTCTGCCAACAGCTTAGCAATGTAGCGGGTAAATACAGCGGCATCTGCACCATTAATAACGCGGTGATCATACGACAAAGACAGCGGCAGCATTAAGCGTGGCTCAAAGTTTTGTGTTTTCTCATTCCAGCGAGGCTGCATGGTCGCTTCAGAAACCCCTAAGATGCCCACTTGTGGCCAGTTGACCAGCGGCGTAAAGTAAGTACCGCCTAGGTTACCTTGACTTGAGATGGTAAAGCTTGCGCCTTGTAAGTCTTTGGCACCCAACTTCTTATCACGCGCTTTGGCAGCCAGCTCACCAATTTCGATGGCGATCTGTTTAATGCCTTTGTCTTGAGCGTCTTTAATGACCGGCACAATCAAACCATCATCTGTCGCAACTGCAATACCCATATTCACCGTTTTTCTAATATGAATTTGAGTATTATCATCACTTAGGTGACTGTTGAACTTAGGATGCTGCATCAATGCGTAGGCGGTGGCTTTGACGATGAAAGCTAGGATTGTTAAGCCAATGCCTTGCGCCTTAAATTCACCTTTTAACTCACCACGCAGTTTCTCAGTCTCAGTAATATCAGATAAGTCAAACTGAGTCACCTGCGGCAAATAAGTGTTGTAATTTAGCTGCGGAATAGACACTTTTTGCAGGCGACTTAAGTCTTGGGTCTCAATCTCACCCCAGATATCTGTCTTACTCATGTCTGGTAAACTTGGCAGACCTGAGCTGACTACAGCACCAGTAGATGCAGCGGCAGAGCCCGTTTGCATATGGGCTTTTACGTAATCAAACACATCTTCTTTTAAGATGCGTGCATTAAGCGCTGTGCCCTCTACTTGAGTGATATCTACGCCTAGCTGACGCGCAAGCTTACGCACCGCAGGTCCTGCATAGACATCGGTAAGCTTGGCATTGACTTGCTGCTCACTAAGCTTCGCTGGTGCCTGACTTTGATTTTGCGCTGTTGGTTTTGGTGCGGCTTGCTTGGCGCTCTCAGGCTTATCTTGTGCTTGAGGCAGCGCTTTATTCGACTCGCTTTCTGACTTAGCCGGCGCGGCGCTTGCAGCAGCTTCTGGCGCACCTGCTGCCTTAATGACAATAAAATCTTGACCGTTGGCTACTTTATCACCAGCGGCCACCAAAATCTTCTCGACAACGCCGGATACTGGCGATGGTACTTCAACAGAGGCTTTGTCTGATTCTACCAATAATAAAGACTGCTCAGCTTCTACGCTATCACCGACGCTGACCATAATCTCAGCAATCTCAGCTTCATCCACACCCAAGTCTGGTAGCGGATAGGTCTGAGAAGTGGCAGCAGCCGGCTTATCTGCTGCTTGTGTTTGAGTTTGAGCTTCAGGCTGTGACGCTTCTTGTGGTGCTTGCTCAGGTTCAGCTTCAGCTTCTGGCTCAGCTTTAGGCTGTGAGTCTGTCTGTGCAGCGTCTGCTTCAATCTCAATAAGTACTGAGCCTTCGCTAACCGTATCACCAAGTGACACCACAATCTTAGTCACAGTACCACTGGCTGAGCTGGGCACTTCTACCGCAGCTTTGTCTGACTCTAATAAGACAATATTATCATTTTCTGTAATGACATCGCCGACCGAGACCATAATCTCGCTTACTTCGGCACTATCCACACCTAGATCGGGGGCTTTAATTTCCATATCTGTTCTCCAGCATTTATATAATTAGACAATGAGCGCTCATTGGATAAGCTCAAGCGATGACTGATCATATCAAGCCAGTTTGCTTTGGCTTTATCCAATGAGGCTTAACGAGAAACTAAGGCTTGCTACTCTTTGACATCATCGTCATTTAACAAAGCAGCATCGGCTTGATCCTCTGCACGCCCTTCATCTCGAATCTCATCATCGTCTTCTTCTACCAAATCTGGTACTGGATTTGGATTTACGTTGTCTGGCGCTGGAGCATCTGGGAAGTGGTCAAACTGTGGCTGTGGCTGCCAAGCAGGTGCTTGATCGGCGTCAATACCTAAGCTGGTAATGGCGTCTTTTACCAAGCGCATCTCAACTTCCCCTTCATCAGCCAAACGCTTCAAGGTAGCCACAACAATGTGCTCAGCATTGACATGGAAGAAGTTACGTAACTGGGCACGGCTATCAGAGCGGCCATAACCATCGGTACCTAATGTAGCATAAGGACGGTTGTCTGGTAACCAAGCACGGATCTGCTCAGAGTAGTTACGCATGTAATCAGTTGCGGCAACCACCACACCTTCATGCTGGGCCAATTGTTCTGTAACCCAAGGCACCTTCTCTTCTTCCATAGGATGCAAGCGGTTGTAATCGTCACATGCCATACCTTCACGGGCCAACTCGTTAAAGCTGGTCACGCTCCATACGTTAGCGCTTACATTGAACTCTTCATATAAGATACGTGCCGCTTTTTGTACTTCACGTAAGATAGTACCTGAGCCAAGTAATTGGACATGCGCGCTGGCATGTAGCTGGCTGTTATCTTCTAACAGATACATACCACGTTTGATGCCTTCTTCTGCGCCCTCTGGCATCGCAGGTTGATCGTAGTTTTCATTCATTAAGGTAATGTAGTAGTACACACGCTCACCTTCACCATACATGCGGCGTAGACCATCATGCATAATGACCGCCAGCTCATAACCGTAGCATGGATCATAGCTGACACAGTTAGGTACGGTGCTAAATAGGATGTGCGAGTGACCATCTTGGTGTTGTAGACCTTCACCATTTAGCGTAGTACGGCCTGCAGTACCGCCCAATAAGAAGCCTTGTGCCTGACAATCCCCTGCTGCCCAAGCTAAGTCGCCCACGCGCTGGAAGCCAAACATTGAGTAGTAAATGTATAACGGAATCATCGGCAAGGCGTTGACCGAGTAGCTGGTGGCCAAAGCAATCCAAGCACTCATAGCGCCTGCTTCGTTAATACCTTCTTCTAGCATGTGGCCATCTTTGGCTTCTTTATAACCCATTAACGCTTCGCTGTCCTCTGGGGTATAAGTCTGACCGGCTGAAGAGTAAATACCTAATTGACGGAACATCCCCTCTAGGCCAAAGGTACGAGCCTCATCAGGCACAATAGGTACCACACGATCTTGAATGTTTTTGTCTTTTAGCATTGCTGATAACAGACGTACGAACACCATAGTGGTCGACTGCTCTTTACCATTACTGCCTTTTAGCACTCTATCAAAGATAGATAAATCAGGAATATCTAACGGAATATGACCACTGCGGCGGTTAGGCAAATGACCACCTAATGACTCACGGCGACCTTTTAGGTACTTCATTTCAGGTGAGTTTTCATCAGGACGATAAAACGGCAGATGCTCTAAATCTTCATCTTTAAAAGGCAGATCAAAGCGGTCACGGAAGTATTTTAGGGCTTCTTTATCAAGTTTTTTGATTTGGTGCGCCTTGTTGACCGCTTGGGCTTGGGTAGATAGACCATATCCTTTAACGGTCTTAACCAAGACTACCGTAGGCTGACCTTTGGTCTTCATTGCTTCACTAAACGCGGCGTAGACTTTGATAGGATCATGGCCACCACGGTTTAGATGGCGGATGTCGTCATCAGTTAATTGATCAGCCATCTCTGCAAGCTCTGGGTACTTACCAAAGAACTCTTTGCGAGTAAAGGCGCCATCACGGGCTTCATACAGCTGATACTCACCATCAACCGCTTCTTCCATACGTTTTTTAAGTACGCCAGTGTGGTCTTTATCCAACAAGCTGTCCCAGCGGCCACCCCAGATAACTTTAATCACACGCCAGCCGGCACCACGGAATACAGACTCAAGCTCTTGGATAATCTTACCGTTACCACGAACTGGGCCATCTAGACGCTGTAAGTTACAGTTAACCACCCAAATTAGGTTGTCTAGCTTTTCACGACCTGCAAGCGAGATAGCGCCTAAGCTTTCTGGCTCATCCGTCTCGCCATCGCCCAAGAATGCCCAGATTTTACGGTCTTCTTTTTCTAACAAGCCACGGTTCATCATGTAGTTGTGCACGTGGGCATGATAAATAGACATGATAGGGCCTAGACCCATAGAAACCGTTGGGAACTGCCAGTAGTCAGGCATTAAGTATGGATGTGGATAGCTTGAGAGGCCTTTACCCCCCACTTCACGTCGGAAGTTCTCCAACTGCTCTTCAGTCAAACGACCTTCTAAGAAAGAGCGGGCATAGATACCTGGTGCTGAGTGACCTTGATAATAGATCATATCACCGCCGAAGTGATCGCTGGCGGCACGGAAGAAATGGTTAAAGCCAGTTTCATACAAAGTCGCACTAGACGCAAAAGTGGCTAAGTGCCCACCCAAATCATCATCGTTTTGGTTGGCACGCATGACCATCGCTAGGGCGTTATAACGAATTAAAGCGCGGATTTTGCGCTCAATACCCAAATCACCTGGGTAAGTTGGCTCATCTTCTACCGGAATGGTGTTCACATAAGCGGTATCTAGGCGGTTAAATGGTAGGCCTTCTTGCACCGCCATATTGTATAGCGCTTTTAATAAAAAGCGTGCCCGCTCTTTATCACTGTGCTTAATAACTGACTCAAATGCATCAAGCCACTCTTGGGTTTCGGTGTGGTCAGCATCGTTATAATAATTCATGACTATTGTCCCTGGTTTTTAATTTGAAAGCATAGCTCATTCACTTGACTACACTTCGTTAAATAATAGCAATTATCGTGTTCTTATGAGTAAACACTTGTAGCACCCCTAAGTATAACGCTATTGATGGCTGTTACCTATCCCTTATAAGAAATGGCTTTGGCAATAGTATTTAGATACTAAATGTTCACAATACGAAAATTAATACAATTGCAGTACAATTAAATTATATATGTAAATAAAATAAGTAAAAATACTTTATTCGTTAACATTTCTCGCTTTAATACAATGATTGTAATAAAATTATAGCAAGGGTACTTGAGACCCGTATCTATCCCTTGCTGAAAAGCAAAATAGTCAATGTCGTGAGCATATAAAAAAGTGACCTAAAAATAAGTTGGTGCCACTATCACGCCAGCTAGCACGTTATGGATAACCTACAGCGTCATTTTTACAGCGCAGAGGTTATTTATAAGCTGATTGGATTAGTTGATTTTTAGTCTGTAGCCTTGGTCCTAGCAGACCAGCTTCAAGTACAGACGCTTGTTAGTTAAACAATTTAGCAAGTATCATAAAGGAGTTCATCTTGACCCCAGTTAATTCAAGAACAGTTTCATTCTTTGCCCGCCCTGCCGCTTTTCATCCGCTAGATTATTCATCATATTATGTATCTTATAAGCGCTTTATAAAGTTTATGCTATCAAGCAGCTTGTGCTTTTTGGTGATGACTCCCGCTCAAGCAAGCCCTAGAGATCCCTTGAAAATGAGCCTGACTGCAAGCAAGGTTGTGGTGGACAAACAAGGTAAAGCCCATTATATTCAGGTAAATACAGCCAAAGTTGGCACTGTCATTCAATACAAAGCCACCTTTAGCAATACGCTACACACAGCGATCCAAAACACCACAGTCACCCTGCCTATCCCCACCAATACCGAGTTTACCGGAGAGGTATATCCACCCAGCGCTCAGGCCTCAGTTGATTATTACAACTATCGAGATTTACCCCTAATGCGCATGGTTGACGGTCAATTGGTAGAGGTTCCTAAGTCAGAATATAAGTCTTTGCGCTGGGATATCAAATACATTCCGCCACGCAAAGCGGTCAATGTGGCCTTTAATACCATCGTGCATTAAAGCGCCTTCAACGCTGCAAAAAAAGGCAGATAGCCGCTATGGGTTATCTGCCTTTTTTGTGGCTAGATTTTACAGTTAGGCTTCTTGTAGCGCTGCAGGATCAACATCTAGGCGATGCTCAAGCTTTAAGTAATCCTCAGATTGCATCTCAAGCAAGCGTGAGCGTGTTCTTTCAATTTCAAAAGCCAGCTTCTCACCTTGATATAACTCTAAGATACTTTGTTCAGCTCGAATCAATAACTTAACACGGCGATCATAAAACTCATCTACCAAGTAGATAAAACGGCGGGTTGAATCACGCAGCACGTCGTTTAAGGCGGGCACGTCATCGACCAAGACTGTGGTAAAGTGATTGGCAATTTCAATAAAATCATTGGCCGATCTAGGCTCCATACACAGCTGTCTAAAGTCGCAATACAAGACGGTTTTGGTACGGGCATTGATTTTAATCTGACGACCATTAATCTCAATAGGCTCTTTAGATATTTTTTGATTGTTGGCCAAAGAGGTAAAGCGGTTAGCCAGCCAGTGACTGTTTTCTTTGGTCAATGGGTACTTATAAAGCTCAGCTTGCTGTAGTAAGCGCAAACGATAATCAATGCCTGAGTCGATATTCATTACTGTGGTGTGTTTTTCAAGCTCAGCAACGGCCGGCATAAAGCGGTCACGGTGCAGACCATCTTTATAAAGGCCCGTTGGCTCAATATTTGAGGTTGCCACCAGCGTGATACCGCGCTTAAATAGCATGGTGAATAAGTCGCCAAGTATCATAGCATCTGATACGTTTGACACAAAAAACTCATCAAAACAAATCAGTACCGCTTCACTATGGATAATATCAGCCACTTTTTCGAGGGGATCACTGCGGCCTTGTAGCTTATTAAGCTCTTTGTGTACTCGTAGCATGAAGTGATGAAAATGCATGCGCATTTTACGCTCAATGGGTACGGACTCGAAGAACATATCCATCATCCAAGTCTTACCTCGGCCAACCCCACCCCACATATACAAGCCTTTAGGCGGCACAGGCTGTGATTTAAAAAAGCCAAACAGCCCCTTTTTTTCTTGTGAATTTTCTAATAACTGATGATAAACCCCATCAAGATAGGTCATGGCCTCTTGCTGAATAGGGTCGTGGTTAAACTCATCCGTGGCAATGGCTGCCTCATACCTTTGTAAGGGGGTTTTATTCATAGTGTCATAACCAGTTGTGTTAAAGGGTTGTCAATTAGGCGACGTGTTATCGTCAGTTATAGCGCGTGCTGCTCTAGTAAAGATCTAATTTCAGTCAGTCGACCATGGAAGAAGTGACCTGCCCCTTCTACCACATAGCTGGCAATTTGCTTATCATCGGCGAACTGCTGCATCAGATGTGGCTTGATGACGTTATCAGCATCTCCGTAAATCTCGAGGGTCTTTTGAGTCGGCAACAGCACATCAGAGGCGTCGTTATTCTCTACAGAGGGCGCCATTAATACCACTTTCACCAGCTCCATATCGCTTAGGCCCCAAATATGTGGAGTGACCATCAGCTGCTCAGCGACGCGGGCGGTAATATAGCCCCCAAAAGAAAAACCACCAAGCCATAGCTTGCGCGCAGGGGTTTGTAGGCTAATCCACTGTAGCACTGCCATGGCATCTTCAATCTCACCTTTGGCATAATCGTGCTCACCAGTGGACTTACCGGCGCCGCGAAAGTTAAAACGGACCACATGCATGCCAGCATCGCGAGCAAAGTTGAACATAGTGGTCACCACCTTATTGGTCATGGTACCACCGAATAAAGGGTTGGGATGACATAATAACGCCACACCCTTGGTGTTAGCATCTTCTGGGTTCTCATGTTGCCATAGTGCTTCTACTTCAAGCACACCAACTGGGCCATCAATCAATAATTTTTGTGATTTTGTCTTCATAATTTTATCTTGTCATTATCAAAGTGTGATATTTTTTCATAATATTAGTGTAGATCCTTGCCGTAGCCAATATAGCGCTTCAGCATAAATGTCGCTTCAGCCACGCTACAACCTACTAAAATCAAAGCCTCTATATTAGCAAAAATTGGCTTCAAAGTGGGTAAGGCTGTGTTAATGGCCGGCTTATTTAAGGCTTATGGGCCGCTTGTGAGCCTCTTAGTTATCATCTATAGCCCAAGTTTTACGCCCACTTGCAATACTCAGGCAACAAGCTCTACATATTTGATGCATAGCTATGTAATTAGGCAAGTGTGATGTCTTATACTATCGTCAGGGCCCTGCTCATTCAAAAAGTGGTGTGGCTTTAATTCATTGAAAATGGCTGATAGATTAAAAATTAATCAATATCCCCTATTCACTTTCTAGCATTTATAGTTTTTTCGCTAAATATTTGAGGTTTTTATGACAACATTGGCTTGGAAGAAAATAACCAAATTAACCACCTTAGGTGTACTCGCCTCAGCTGCCATAGGCCTTAGTGCCTGTCAGTCCACCCCGACAGCGCCGGTCATTCAACGCGCTGACTCAACCTTTGAGACGACAGGTGTGGGCAGCACTAAAGTACAAGCGCAGGAAAATGCCTTAGCCAGCGCCAAAAAAACCTGTGGCATGCGCCAAGCCATCATCGTAAAAGATGAATTAAAGTACAACGGTGTTTTTGATGAAAAAACAGGCCGCATGATTGACCAAGTCGGCTCAATTGCCGGTGTGGTACTCGGAACAGGCAAACCCAACTTATCACGCAGTGATGATTTTGAGTATAACATTAGCTTCCGTTGTCAGTAGCGTAGATCGGTGTCACTCAAACTGGTGGGCTGATGGCTACATAGCTAACATCAGCTCGCCATTAACGTCTGGGGTCAAAGGCATCTCGCAATGCTTCACCAATAAAGATCAATAAAGACAGCACCACAGTCAGGCTAAAAAACGCCGACAATGCTAGCCAAGGCGCATCTAAGTTATTTTTACCTTGGTTCATCAGCTCCCCCAATGACGGTGAGCCTGGCGGTAGACCATAACCTAAGAAATCCAGTGAGGTTAAGGCCACGATATTAGCAGTCAAAATAAAGGGCAACTGCGATAAGCTTGAAGCCAGTGCATTGGGCAGGATATGGCGCCGCATAATTTGCCAATCTGATACCCCTAAATTATGCGCTGCACGCACATAATCAAAATTACGCGCCCGCAAAAACTCTGCCCGTACCAGTCCCACCAAGCTCATCCAGCCAAACAGTAGCATAAGCCCAAACAGTACCCAGACACTGGGGCTAAATAAGCTTACCAAAATAATAATCATAAACAGCTGCGGCAAGCCTGCCCATACTTCCATAAAGCGCTGACCTATCAAATCTGGCCAGCCCCCAAAATAGCCTTGGATGGCGCCCACCACGATACCGATCACAGATCCGGCCAAGGTTAATGCCAACCCAAATAATAACGAAATGCGCATGCCGTACAAGATACGCGCCAATACGTCTCGGCCGGTGTCATCAGTGCCAAGCCAATTACTGGTATTGGGCGGTGCCGGATACGGCATGGCAATCTCCACGCTTGGCGTCTGATCGGCAAATTCAATAGGCGGCATAATCATAAAACCGTTTTGCTCAATCATGTGCTTAACCGCAGGATCTTTATAATCTGCCTCGGTTTCAAATACTCCGCCAAAAGTAGTTTCAGGATAAGCTTTAACAATAGGCACATACAACTCGCCGCCGTATTTGACCAGCAAAGGTTTATCATTGGCCACGACATTTGCCCCCATACACACAGCAAACAGCATGCAAAACAGGGCCAGCGCCAAGACGCCGAGTCTATTTTTTTTGAAGCGGTTAAGGCGTGCTTGCCAAATAGGGTTTAGCCGGTTTTTTGAAGCAGTCTGTGCCATTTTAACGTCCCTCAAAGTCAATGCGAGGGTCAATCAGATGGTAGCTGATATCACTGATGAGCTGTAACACCAATCCCACTAAAGTAAAGATAAACAAGGTACCAAAGATTACCGGATAATCACGCTGCACAATGGCTTCAAAGCCAAGCAAGCCCAGACCATCGAGTTTAAAGATAATCTCTATTAGGAAGTTGCCGGTAAAAAAAATGCCAACAATCGCAGCCGGAATACCAGCAATGATAATAAGCATGGCATTACGAAACACGTGCCCGTAGAGCACTTGATGGCCGGTTAAACCTTTGGCCCTTGCGGTTAATACATACTGCTTGGAGAGCTCTTCCATAAAGCTAAACTTGGTCAAGTAAGTTAAGCCGGCAAATCCACCGACTGTGCTGGCCGCTAAAGGTAATGCCAAATGCCAAAAATAGTCTTTGATTTTGCCAAGGGCACTTAATTGATCGAAATTCTCTGATACCAAGCCTTGCAGAGGAAATAGTTGCCAATAGCTACCGCCTGCAAATAACACCAGTAGAATAACCCCGAATACAAATACCGGAATAGCATGCCCCACTGCCAGCATAAGGGCGGTCAGCTTATCGAGCCCTGACCCATTGTGCATGGCTTTATAGATACCCAAAGGAATGGCGATAAGATAAATGAGCAAGGTACTCCACAGCCCTAAAGATATCGACACTGGCAGCTTTTCAATGATCAGCTCTGTGACCGGCTTACCTTTAAAAAACGACTCGCCAAAGTCAAGCTGGGCATAGCTTTTTAGCATCAGCCAAAAGCGCTCAGTCGCTGGTTTATCAAAGCCATATTGAGCTTTTATTGCCTCAACCATCTCCTGCGACAGCCCTCGAGAGCCGCGGTAGCTGTTGTCCGACATAACTGCGCCGCCCATAGCCGCCCCTGGCGCTTCAGCGTGGATTTTTGACTGTTCAATTTGAGCAATTTGCTGCTCAACCGGTCCCCCTGGCGCCGCTTGAACCAACACAAAGTTGGTCAACAAAATCAAAAACAAAGTGGGGATAATAAGCAATATACGTTTTAATATATAACGACCCATAATGCCAATCCTTAGTTTTTGCGGGGGCAAGTTGACCAAATATGACAGTCAATGAACTGAATAAGCGACTTAGAATTCATCCTTAAGCGCTCTTAGCGCAGCAAATACCGTAAGCGGCTTGGTATCTGCCAAAGTGACCTGATTTTGTACACCATCAATGACCGATAGCTCTTGGGTACGCAAAAACACATTGACCTGCTTTTCATGCGCTAATGTGACAGGTAGTGATGACTGACCTAGGGCCGTCATGCTCTCAACTTCAGTCAAACACTGCTGCATAGCCGCGTTATCAGGTTCGATGCTTAGGCCAAATTTTAAGTTGGCAGCCGTGTATTCGTGCGCCGGATAAAACAAAGTGTTATCAGGCAGCTTGTTAAAGCGCTTAAAGCTGTCATGCAGCTGCTCAATAGTACCGGTGAAGACTCGGCCACAGCCGGCGCTAAACAAAGTATCGCCACAAAATACTTGCTTATGACCCTCTTTATCCAGCACATACGCCAAATGCGACTCCGTATGGCCTGGTACTGCCCACACTTGTGCGGTATAACCCCATGCGCTGACCGAGCTGCCCTCTTTGACGACTTGATCCGGCTTAACCCCATGCTCAGCGCTTGCCACCACATGCGTCATTGGATATAGCTCACGCAATTCAGCGACCCCGCCCACGTGGTCATGATGATGATGAGTGATCCAAATTGCAGTCAGCTCAAGGCCATACTGCTCTAAATAATCCGCTACCGGCTGAGCTTGACCGGGATCAATCACAATGGCTTGTTTATTAGTGTCGTTTACCAGTGCCCATATGTAATTATCGGTAAAGGCTGGAATTGGCGTGATAATTAAGCTCATGTGGCTTCCTATTGGTCTATTATTAAATGGATTTTATCAGCGTTTTTTTAGCGTTATAAAGACGTGGCATCAGCGTTTTAAGTACTTAGCAATGGTCGCATCGGCGGATTTATCAACCCACCAATAATCAACCCCCACCGCATTGTCAGGCAACTGTTTATGGTGACGATACTTATCCCAGTACACGACACGGGTTTGGGTCGAGCCATACATAGGCACCATATAATAGCCTGCCCGAAGCACCCTATCTAGCACCTTAGTGTAGAGCACAATCTGCTCTCTATTATCGGCTAGGATTATTTTAGAGATAAGATCATCAATGGCCTCATTTTTTATACCACTATAGTTCTGATTGCCCTGTTGATCAGCTGCCTCACTGCCCCACATATAACTTTGTTCTGCCCCCGGAGACAGGCTTTGTGGGTAGCCGGCGATAATCATATCGTAATCAAAACGGCGCAGACGCTCAAGATACTGTGGCGCATCCACTTGACGGATTGAGGCATCAATACCCAGCTTTTTTAAATTGCGCACATAAGGCAACAATACTCGGCTAATCTTATCATCAGCAATGAGTATCTCAAGCTTGGCTGGCTGCCCATCCGGCTGATAGAGTTTCATATCTTGATAATAAAAACCTGCCTGTAGCAGCTTTTGGCGCGCACTTAATAAGGCTTGGCGGTTATAGCCTTTGCCATCTGACTTAGGCAGCTGCCACTCTTTGAGTACCTCGTTCCGCTGAATGGGCTCAAGTTTTGCTAATAAAGGCGTCAGCACTGCTTTTTCTTGCTCAGTCGGTACGCCAGTGGCCGCAAGTTCTGAACCATAAAAGTAGCTGTCTAGACGCTCATACTGATTATAAAATAAAGTGTTATTCATCAGCTCAAAGTCAAAGGCGTCCGTAAGCGCCTGCCGCACCCTAATGTCTTGAAATAGTTTATGACGCAGGTTCATCACTAAAGCCTGCATCATCACTGGATTTTTACTGGCGATAGATTCTTTTTTGATCATGCCTGCTTTGACGGCGGGGAAGGTATAGGCTGTGGCCCATTTTCTGGCTGAGCTTTCTTGACGGAAATGATATTGACCCACTTTAAAGCCCTCAAGCGCCACTTCATCACTGCCGTAATACACGTACTTGATAAACTCAAAGTTATAGCGGCCTTTATTGGCCATCACTTGCTGTCCCCAATAATTGGGGTCTCGCTGATAAGTGACACTGCGTCCTTGCTCTACCTTAGCAAGCTTATAAGGCCCACTACCCATTAATGGCGTTAAGCTTAACTGCTCAAAATGCTTATCAACGGCAGCCTTTTGAAAGATAGGAAACTGACCAACTGTCAATAAAATCTCTTTATTATCGGCAGACTTAAAATAAAACTTTACTCGATGTGTATCGAGCGCTTCCACTTTATCTACCCCAGATAAATAACTGCGCACCTGCATTAAGCCCTTAGTTAATAGGGCATCGAAGGTAGCTTGCACATCTTTTGAGGTCACGGGCGTACCATCCCAGAATCGAGATTTGGGATTGATGTGATAAATTACCCAGCTGGTGTCATAAGGATCGTAAGTAATTTTGTCCGCCAGCTGCGGATACATGACAAACGCCTCATTTAAGGAGCCGGTGAGTAAAGTATCATACATATAATCGGTACCGGCCATAGCGATGCCAGTGGTCATCCAAGGGTTGGCACTATTAAAAGTGCCTATTGCAGCTTGTGATAGCGTCCCTCCCTTAGGTGCACTTGGATTGGCATAGGGCATGGCCGGGGCTTTGCTATAACGTGCCTCGCTATTGTGCCCTATGGCGGTGACGGTGATGGGCTTAGCCTCTAAAGCATGAGGTAGGCCCAAGCTGAGTGCGGCAGTTAATACCGCCACAACTTGCCATGATTTACGCTTTGGATGCTCAGAGAACTGTGTCATCACCCTCTCCGCATAAGGTTGGTGCAAGCTGCTAATCTAAGCGTGCTTGTTGGCAAAAGCCACCATAAAGTCACACAGCGCTTGTACTGACTCAAGGCTCACTGCATTATAGATGCTGGCACGCATACCGCCCACATCACGGTGACCTTTTAAATTTAACAGCCCAGCTTGCTCCGCTTCGGCCAAAAATTTGGCATCTAAGCTGCTGTCTTTTAGGGTAAAAGGCACATTCATAATTGAGCGATACTTAGGCTCTACTGGATTATGATAAAAGCGGCTGTCATCAATGGTTTTATATAACAGCTGCGCTTTTTGGCGGTTGATTTTTGCAATGGCCTCTAAGCCGCCCTGCGCCTCTAACCACTCAAATACTAATCCA
The DNA here is from genome assembly GCF_003209315.1 of Psychrobacter sp. YP14. Taxonomy (NCBI): domain Bacteria; kingdom Pseudomonadati; phylum Pseudomonadota; class Gammaproteobacteria; order Moraxellales; family Moraxellaceae; genus Psychrobacter; species Psychrobacter sp. YP14. The sequence goes on from NZ_CP029789.1 coordinate 1,568,077, forward strand.
GCCAAATACCAAGAATACGTCGCTGGCGTGTTGAGCATAGAGTCTTTATCCGCTTGGCTGGCGTAATCTAACAAAGCGGGACACCAAGCGCTGGCTTTGCCAATTAAGTCGTCACGGATGATGACAATAACCAGACCGGCAGGACCGATGTTTTTTTGAGCACCGGCATAAATCATACCAAATTTAGAAACATCAATAGGTTCAGACAAGATGCAAGAAGACATATCGGCAATAATAGGCGCCTCTACCTCTGGCGTCTCAAAAATTTGTACGCCATGGATGGTCTCATTGGCACAGTAATGAAAATACTGAGCACCTTCAGTTAACTGCCAATCACTACGATCTGGCACAGTGGCAAAGTTTGAATCTTTACTAGAAGCCACTTCATTGATCTCGCCCAGACCAAGCTCTGCATAACGCTTGGCCTCTTTAATGGCTTTACCAGACCAAGCGCCTGTGGTGAGATAATCAGCGTTGCCTGGCTTATCGCCATCAGACAATAAGTTTAGCGGAATGGCGGAAAACTGCAGCGTTGCCCCACCCTGCAAAAACAGCACTTTGTAATTGTCAGGAATATTCATCAAGCGGCGCAAGCTCTGCTCAGCAGCTTCTGCCACCTTAATATAGTCGCCACTTCTGTGACTCATCTCCATAATAGACACACCTTTGCCCTGCCAATCTAGCATCTCAGCTTGGGCTTTTTGTAGCACTTCGGTCGGCAATGAAGCAGGACCGGCACAAAAGTTATGTAAACGATGTAAAGTATGGGCTGCATCTACTTGGGCAGAGGTTGTCTGGTTCATAATATTCCTACTAAAAACAAAGATGTGAGGGGTGATAAAACGCTTATAAGACTAAGCTTGTAAGTATAATACAATTATCAGTGCTAAAAACACAGTTAACTGGCTGATTATATTTAAGAGGCGTCATCTCTTTGGTTAAGCAATTGCCACAGCTGTCTTTTTTTATCACTATCAGCCAGCATTTGTGACAATGAGGGCACGTCAACTGAGCAAGGATGGGTAATGGCGTCAGGCATGCGTGTCAGACACCCAACTTTAGCATGATTGTTTTTGGCCAAGCAAAATACAAAGCCTGCCACACTAGCATTGGCCGACTCCTTATCACTGATACCCGTACAAATTGGGAACTTTAGCCCTTGCGAAGTTAACGATAATGCGATCAGCAAGCTTTGCCACAGCTGACGTACCGACTCATTTTCAAAAGCAGCAGTGTCAACGAGCAGTACCCAATCTCGATAATAAGCCCCCATAATCTCAAAAGGCGCTACCTGTTGCAGAGCATCTGTCAAAGCCGCTTTGGCTACCGTTGGCGGCGCTTGATGTACGTCAAGCTTCTCCTTGAGTGCTTGAATAGGATCCTTTATCGAGCGACCTTTTATCAAAGAATGTTTCGGCGATGTCCTCTCTACAGAGGCATCATTATCAGATACAGGCGCCGTAGAGGTTGCGTCGCTCTGATCGGCAGTATCTAAGCTATGTTTTGGTTGTAAGGACTGGGGCTGAGAACGGCTATAGCTTTGAGCGTCGCTTTGTTGCTGAGCGCTATTTTTTGATGCTTCACTGCGTTGCTGCTGATCCGCAGCCTGTTGCTGAGTAGTGCCCAGTAATGGTTGTTCATCTAGCGCATGACTCAGCGCCTCATAGTCGACACTTAGTGTAGCACGGTCACGCTGCACCCAAATATCTAGGCCCATAAGACCCAGAATCTGCCTTTGCTGTGCCATTATTGGCGACACCGGTGCAGGCGCTCTTATCCCAGCCATAGCATTTAAAGCAGGATGAGAGGATGTTTGAGAGGAAGCGGTTGGCGCAAAAGTCATAGCATTTCAAAATCTTGAGGTAATCGCTAAAAAAAAGGGGTACTTATTTATGATTTAGCAGTTTAACAAAAATCGGGGGACATCTCGATGTTATTTTAGCCGCTTAATAAACCGCTCACTTAAAATCTTAGAGGGCAAAGCCAAATCAACAGACAAACAAAAACCCGATACCCAATCACATATACGCTTTTGCGTCATACAATTGGATATCAGGTTATTTATAGCACTTATTATAGCATTTAGTTTAAATAAACTAAGCCAAACAATTACTTAGCAGCAGTGTCTGCTTCCGCTCCCTGCTCTTCACCCCAGATTTTTGGATATTTGTAGCCTGGGAAAGATTTATGTGCATAAGCTTTGAAGCTGTCTGAGTTATAAGCGTCGGTTACATCTTGCACCCATTTTGCGTCTTTATCTGCTGTCTTAACGGCTGACCAGTTAATATAAGCAAAGCTTTTTTCTTGATATAAGGCCTCAGTTAATTTGATGCCCGAATCGGTTGCATAGTTGCCGTTAATCACAGCAAAATCAACTTCATCACGTGCACGTGGCAACTGAGCGGCTTCAAGCTCAATGATATCAATATTCATTGGGTTGGTGGCGATATCAGATTTTGAAGCAGTTAGTGGATCTACATTGTCTTTTAGTGTAATCCAGCCCAAATCATTCATCATTACCAACGCACGAGCGAAGTTACTCGGATCGTTTGGCGCAGAAACCTTCATGCCATCATAGGCTTGGTCAAGTGAGGTTTTTTTACCGCTGTAGATACCTAAAGGTGCGGTAGGTACTTGGAATACTTCGGTTAAATCCAAGTTATTTTCAGCTTTAAAGGTATCTAAGTAAGGCTTATGCTGGAAGATATTGATATCTAAGTCGCCTTCAGCCAAAGCCAAGTTAGGACGCACATAGTCAGTAAAAGTCGTCAGCTTAACGGTATAACCTTTGGCTTCTAATTCACCTTTTACTTGATCACGAACCATATCAGCGAAGTCACCTTCGGTGGTACCGATAACGATGGTCTTTTTGTCTTCAGCAGCAGGTGCCTCTCCAGCTTTTGCTGTTTCTTCATTGGCGTTGTTGCTACAGCCCACCAATACCAGTCCTGAAATACCAGCGACGGTAGCGGCGGCCACAATTTTTTTGCGAATATCAACTAATGTCATTGAGCGTCCCTTATTAACATTGAAAAATTACTATTTAAAATAAAATAGGCGAAAAATCAGCTTAGTAAAATATGTTACTACAGTTTGCATAAATGTTACTGCAGGTTATAGCGCCATTGTACCTGATTAATTGGTTTGGCTTCATGAAAGTTTTGTCAGTACTTATGAGATAAATTCATTAAGCAAACTTTTTTTATTCAACTGGTACGCCATTTAGTAATCCGCATTTTATTGCTACTTTGATTAGCGCTTATCAAGCTTAGCGGCCAACCAGTTACCGATACCTTGAATACCTACCACCATAAGTGACAGTACAATCACGATAAAGATCATAACCTCAGTTTGATAGCGGTAATAACCATAGCGAATCGCCAAGTCACCTAGACCGCCACCACCAATCATACCAGCAGCGGCTGAATAGGACAGTAAACTGATACATAAAATGGTCACAGATAATACCAAGCCTGAGCGGGCCTCAGTCAATAATACCTTGATGATGGTCATGGGACTGGCGCCCATTGAGTCAGTCGCCTCTACAATACCACGGGGTACTTCACGCAAGTTTTGCTCTACCAAACGGGCAAAATAAAACGAGCCTGCCAGCGCCAATACCAGCGAGGCGGCCACAGGACCGATACTGGTACCAATTAATGACTTAGTAAACGGACTCATCGCAATCATTAAGATCACGAAAGGAAAGGCGCGCATAAAGTTGGTAATACCGCCCAGTAGTGCATAGAGGCTTTTATTTTGCAGCAGCTGTTTATCACTGGTTAAGAATAAAAACACCCCAAACAGACCACCGATAATAATAGCCGCTGTGGTAGAGATACCCATCATGACTAAGGTATCTATCGCAGCTTGCCCAATCTCGCTACGTAACTCCCATAGTCGGGCGGTGGCATCATTGAACGTCATTGCTAGCATTGTCTAGTCCTCCTGAACCAATCCGCGGCCCACTTCAGTGTTGGCGATAATTTGACCATCGATAATATCCGCCACTTCCAATAAGTGGCCCTCATGCAACAAAGCGGCTCGATTACATATACGGCGAATCACGCTCATCTCATGGGTCACAATCACAATGGTCACCCCAAGCTTCTCATTGACCTCTTGTAAAGTGGCCAATAATGCACGAGTGGTGGAAGGATCTAACGCACTGGTTGGCTCATCTGCCAATAATACTTTAGGGTTTGGGGCAATAGCACGGGCAATACCCACACGCTGCTTTTGACCACCGGACAGCTGGGCAGGATAGTGATTGGCTCTATCGGTTAGATTGACAATCTCAAGACACTCCATCACCCGCTGATAGATATTATTTTTGGCGTAGCCGGATACTTTAAGATTAAAAGCGACGTTTTCAAAAACAGTTCGGTTAGACATCAGATTAAACTGCTGAAAAATCATACCCACATTATGACGGGCTACTCGCAGCTGCTTTGGATTCATATCCGTCAGTACATCACCATCGATAGTTACCGTGCCACCATCAGGCCGCTCCAGCAAGTTCATTAAGCGTAATAAGGTGGATTTACCTGCCCCGGAATACCCCATCAACCCAAATATCTCTCCCTGCTTTACAGTTAAAGATATGGGCTCGACAGCAGTAAACCACTGAGTTTGGCCATCTTTTTGTGTCTGGAATTTTTTATACACTTGATTTAGAACAATCATATCGCTCATGGCAGTCATCTTGAATTACGAGTTTACAGCTAAAGAAGTCACACTGGAGTTGAGTGAAATATACAGTATGAGACGCACTGTTATGAAAAATTACAAAGCGCAGTAATATAGCATATTGAGCTATTTATGGCATCCAATTATGCAAAATAAACTCATGCAGTAGCGGAATATGGTAATTCTATATCGCCTACTTTTATTGAATAAGCACCTTGTCAAATGATATCCGTTGCTTAAAATCTCTAGTTTGCAAATTAGCGCCGAAAAATAGACAGTAATAAGCTGAGCACAACACTCACCACAATCATAGTCACAATTGGAAAGTAAATACGGGTATTGCCCGACTCATAGCGAATATCGCCAGGTAACTTGCCAAACCAAGATAAGGCGTTCGGAAATAAGGTCAATACGATACCAATGATGACTATTATTAACCCTATCGTCATAAATACTTTGCCCATCTCACCATACCTCATGTTGATGATAAATAATAATATGTTAGATACTGTGTTAAATACTGCTGACATGACTTTATCATGATAATTACTAAATTATTGAGTCTCTTAGGTCTCAATACTCTGAGTATCTGAGTAAATGCCGTATGATTGATATAAAAAACCACCGACTCACTGCTAAAAAGACCGTGGTTTTAGCCCTTATTGGTAATTAAGCGCAACAAACCTGCCCCAACCTGTTAGATTTTGATAAAATGACTGCGCTTGTTGCAGCCTTAGCCTTCAACAACCTCCCATAACACACTGATTGATCAGCATCCATAATGATCAACATACACAATATAAAGCAAACAAGGGTTTTTTATGAATATTTTAATTATTGGTTCTGGTGGTCGTGAGCATGCACTGGCCTGGCAATGTGCAAAAGATGCCGATGTCACCACAGTCTATGTGGCCAATGGCAATGCTGGTACAGCCCTTGAATCAAAATGTGAAAATATTGACCTTGACACCACAGACCATCAAGCGGTGATTTCTTTTTGTGGTCAACATAGCATTGAGCTTATTATTGTCGGCCCAGAAGCGCCTTTGGTCGCCGGCCTAGTAGATGACTGCCGTAACGCAGGCATTGCCACTTGGGGACCTACTCAATACTGTGCCCAGCTTGAGGGCTCAAAAACTTTTGCCAAAGAGTTTATGCAAGCGCATAACATCCCTACGGCCAAATATGCGGCGTTTACAGACATTGAAGCCGCCAAAGCTTATGTTATCGACAATGGCGCACCTATCGTGGTCAAAGCCGATGGTCTTGCCGCCGGTAAAGGGGTAATTGTCGCTGAAACCATTGAACAAGCTCATGACGCCATTGAAGACATGCTGGGTGATAACAAGTTTGGTGATGCCGGTAGCCGCGTGGTTATCGAGCAGTTCTTGCAAGGCGAAGAAGCCAGCTTTATTTGTATGATTGATGGCGAAAATATCCTACCTATGGCCACCAGTCAAGACCACAAACGTGTGGGTGAAGGTGATACGGGCCCGAACACCGGCGGTATGGGTGCGTACTCACCTGCTCCTGTGGTCACAGATGAGGTGCATAAAAAGGTCATAAGCCAAGTGATCGAGCCTGTGGTGCACGCTATGAAAGCTGCCGGTCATCCTTACACTGGGTTTTTGTACGCTGGTCTTATGATTGATGACAACAATGACCCTTACGTGATTGAATTTAACTGCCGCTTTGGTGACCCAGAAACTCAGCCCATCTTAATGCGCCTAAAAAGCTCATTAGTCAAACTGGTTCAGCAAGGCATTGAGGGTAAGCTACCTGCGACTGCTGAATGGGACAGCCGCGCCGCTTTAGGCATTGTACTGGCCTCAAAAGGTTATCCTGAATCCTCATCAAAAGATGATGTGATTACGGGTCTGCCTGCTTTGAACGAAGATAACAGCGTTAAAGTCTTCCACGCCGGCACCAAGCAAAACGGCGAACATGTGGTGACCAATGGAGGGCGTGTACTATGTGTGACGGCGCTAGGCGATACTATTAGCGAGGCGCAACAAGCCGCTTTAGCGACCATAGCGACTATCGAATTTGAAGGGGCGCATTATCGCCGCGATATCGGATATAGAGCCATTAACCGCTAATCAATCTTAGATAAAAAGTAGTCACAAATAGGCTAACGCTGTGACTCAGATAACACTTAAGGCCACTGACTTTAGGATTGTAATTGTAACCAAAACTGAAAGGTCAGTGCGCCAATAAGTTAACAATGTTACTCTATGTCAAAGAGACCGTGGATTGTATTTGGTGCTTAAAACACCCATGATAATAAATACTGCCCATTCATGGTCTTACTAGAACCTCCCATCCTAATTACTTATATTGCCCTCTCATTGGCACATGCCACGAGATGGCTTTAGTTTCCAATATGGTTAAAACATGGCAAATTCATCATCCTCGATACCACCACAGCCTGAGTTACAAGCCACTACCCAAAATGAGCTAAGTGAGCTTAAAACCTCTCGCTTAGACCGTCGTCTATCTATGGCCAAAACCTCGTTAAATCTAGGCAGACGCTGGGCGGGTAATAGCTTTAGTGGGCTGTTTTTAAGTAAAGAAGAAAAAGCCTCGCGCAACCAAGCCTTTATGAAAGAGCAAGCCGCTTATCTGGCAGATGAGCTTGGCAAGCTTAAAGGCTCTGTGGTGAAGATTGGCCAAATGCTTGCCTTATATGGAGAGCATTTTTTGCATCCTGAGATTACCGAAGCCCTACATCGTCTCAATGACAGTACAGCAAGCTTGTCTTGGCCGGTGGTGGAGCGTGCATTAATCGAGCAGCTGGGTCAGCAGCGTCTTAATGAGCTCGACATTAGCCGCACCCCTATTGGTACCGCCTCATTGGCACAAGTACACCGTGCCACTATCAAGGCCACTGGCAAACAGGTGGTGCTCAAAGTCCAGTACCCAGGTGTGGCCGATGCCATTGATTCAGACTTAAGCTTATTTAAGCATTTGCTAAAAGTTACCAATGCTGTGCCACAGACTAAAGCATTAGATGAGTGGTTTAATGAAATCAGTGACCTACTAAAAGTTGAGGTGGACTATCTGGCTGAAGCCCAGACCACCATCCGCTTCTACACACGCTTAAAGCAAGATGAGCGCTATGTGGTGCCAGAGGTGATTGAGGCCTATTCTACTGCCCGCGTATTGTGCTTAAGTTTTGAGGAGGGGGTGCCGGTCACCAATGCTAATTTAAAAGCTCTGCCGCAAGCCCGCCGTGACGCGCTAGGCAAAGCTGCCATTGACATTATGCTCAATGAAATCTTTGTTTGGGGCGAGATGCAAACCGACCCAAACTTTGGCAATTATCTGATTCGCTCAGAGCCTGCTGATAAGCCTGATGGCAAAGACAAGCTGATTTTATTGGACTTCGGCGCCATGCGTCAGTTCGATGAGCATCTGCTTAAGATTGCCCGTAACTTAATGCTGGCAGGCTTTAATTATGATAAATCGCAAATGATGCAGGCCATGCAGGGCTATGAGTTCTTTGATGGTATGAGTGCTGAGGTTAAAGCCAATATGGCTGATGTATTCTTATTGGCCACCGAGCCTTTTAGAGCGCCTAACCTGCAGCAGACGACCATTCCCTCACTCGTTGATGCCCAAGGCTATTATCATTGGGCCAAAAGCAACTTACATAAGCGGTTAATGGAAAGCTCAGGCAATGCCATGCAGTCTCGTGAATTTAGCTTACCTCCCAAAGAGTTTATGTTTATTAGTCGCAAATTTATCGGTGCTTACACCTTTTTAACGGTATTAGATGCACGCACCAATACTTATGATACCTTGAGTAAGTTTGTGCCAATTAACATGATTGCCAGTGGTACCCCTAACGCTTAGTCGTCTTATATGAGTTTAAATCGCTCATTCAAAAAGCGGCCAGATCACAAGATTTGGCCGCTTTTTTGTCAGTTTTTATCTGCTTTATCAAAAGCAAACTATCATTTAAGCCACTCACTGTTCCAATTATCAAAGCGGGTCACATAGGCTTTAGGTTTTGTCATTTGTAGCTCCCAGCAAGTCTCACCACGAGCCAAATACTTAATTTCAAAGTGAGTACGTCTACTGTCCACAGGCACCAGCGTGCGCTCAGTAGGCAGCTGCCAAGTTTGTAGCGACTGCTGGTAAGCGTTATCAATATATTCGGGTATATTACTCGCTAAGATGATCTGACCTTGAGGCACCAATCTAGACAACAAAAACTCAAAAAATGGCATGTTCAACCACTGCTGATTCGGGTTTTTAGGCTCTGGATTGGGATAAAGCAGATAAATAACCGATACACTCTGGGCGGGTAGCGCAGACACACAATACGGAATGGCATCGGCATGCACTGGCAGTAAGTTATCAAGCAGTGCCACCTCTTTACTCACTGAGCTTGCCAGCGTCTTAAAGGCACTAAATTTATTTTGAGTGCGCTCAATGGCAATGAGATCATGATCACCGTGCTGCTTGGCATATAAGCAGGCATGCATCCCTTTACCTGCCCCAATCTCCACCACCAAAGGGCGCGCTAATAGTGCTTGGTGCTCTTTTTCATTGAGGTTATGGCATGCATTTAAGCGCTGTGTGACAAAGATGGGCACCTCAAAGTCTCTAGGTGCCTTAAGCTTTTCGGGCTTAAACTGGCGCGCTTTATGGTGACTAACAGTTGGCTCACTTTGCAGTGCAAGGTGATCGGGTGCTGGGCTTGGTATAACCGAATCGGATAAATTAGAGCTTGGCATAATTTTGGTAAACACTTAAGTGAATAATAAAAATAAGGACATTTAAGTCGGCTTAATATAAGGCCTTGGCATCTCGTGCTATAATTTCCTCATCAAGCAGTTGAAACCCACTGGCTATTATAACACTGTACCACCTGCCTTTATTAGGATAAGACGTTACTTATGAGTAAGCCTGCCCCAACCGCTCAAGCGGTCTCTCGCCCAAAAAGCTACCCTTGCCCTCAGTGTCAGAAGTTGACCGTTTGGCAAGACAACCCTTATAAGCCCTTTTGTAGCGACCGCTGCAAGCTCATTGATCTGGGCGCTTGGGCCAATGAGGATTATAAATTACCCGCACAAGATTCGCCCTTCTCTCAAGATTTAGAATAAATTTTGTATTATCATGGTTAAGTCAGCTCAAGACTTGCTGCACCATTATGTATAGCCCCTTACTTTCACTCAGTTCATTGCCTCAGGCTTTGCCTTAGGTTTATTTTAAGGATTTATTATGTCAGTGTCTGCCGCCCACTCTTATATCATGCCCACTTATAGCCCTCAGCCCATCAGCTTTAGCCGAGGAGAAGGCAGCTGGCTATATACCGCTGACAACACCCCTTATTTAGATGCGTTAACCGGTATTGCTGTTTGTGGCCTAGGTCACTGCCACCCTCAAGTAACCGAAGCCATCCAGCAGCAAGCCGCCACTTTGGTGCATACCAGCAATTTATTCCAGATTGAGTGGCAAGAAAAAGCCGCCGAAGCCTTATGTACCGCAGCAGGCATGGACAGCGTGTTCTTCGCCAACAGTGGTGCTGAGGCCAATGAAGCTGCCCTAAAGATGGCACGTCTGTATGGCCATAACAAAGGCTATCCTCACCCAAAAGTCATTGTCATGGAGCGCTCATTCCATGGCCGTACTTTACTTAGCGTTTCGGCCACAGCCAATCCAAAAGCCCGTGAAGGTTTCTTTACCTTAGATGATGACTTTATCCGGGTACCTTTTGGAGACATTGAGGCCATCAAAAAGGCCGCTACAGAGCATCAACAAATCACCGCAGTATTACTCGAGCCCATCCAAGGTGAGGGCGGCCTTAATACTGCCAAAGATGGCTTTAGCTACCTAGAACAAGTACAGGCGGTGTGTGATCAAAACGAGTGGCTGTTTATGCTAGATGAAGTACAGACTGGTAATGGCCGTACTGGGCAATACTTTGCGCATCAGCACAGCAGTGCCAAACCTGATGTATTAACTACGGCCAAAGGTCTGGGCAATGGCTTTCCTATTGGCGCCTGTATGGTACGTGGCCGAGCGCGTGATTTGTTCCAAGTTGGCAGTCATGGCTCAACCTATGGCGGCACGCCTTTAGGCAGCCGTGTGGTACATACTGTTTATACGCTATTAAGCCAAACTGACATCATGCAAAACGCAGCTATCGAAGGCGATTATATTCAAAATAATTTGACCGATGAGCTCAAGTCATTGGGCGTCAGTACCCGCGGCTATGGGATGATGATAGGTGTGGTACTGCCTGAAGCGACCGACTGCAGCACCTTGGTCGATGAGGCACGCCGTACTGAGCAGCTGATTATCAATGTTACTGGCAGCCACGTTGTGCGCTTACTTCCGCCTTTAAATTTAGCCCGTAGTGAAAGTGACCAGCTTATTGAACGATTATCACGCTTGATTAAAAACAAGCTGGCTTAACTGTCACATAAATGCTTAGGCTATTTTGAACACATGAGTTTTGGTAATAAAAAATGGCGCTGTGCTTTTTATAGCACAGCGCCATTGTTGTCACTGCTTAAAAATTAGATAACTGTTTAAGGGTAAGCTTTAACAGGCTTTGGGTATCAACAAGCTGCTGGCCGGCATCCGTCTCACGTGCCGCTTTAATCGCTTGTTGAGCCTCTTTATCACGGTAACCCAGGCTTATAAGTGCTGACTCTACCTCAGCGAGTATCACCCCTTCACTATTGGCCGCGATGCCAATCTGCTGCTCCACTTCAGTTAACAAACTCATGTCGCTTTGGATATGATCGAACTTGCCTTTTAATTCAATCAGCAAGCGCTGCGCCGTTTTTTTACCGATGCCAGGCACTCGGGTTAACGCTGCATCATTTTCGGTATCTATACAGTGCTTAAGCTCAGTGGCCGAAAAAGTCGACATCATGGCCAGCGCCATCTTCGCACCTACCCCATTAACGCGAATGAGCTGACGAAACACATCGCGCTCAGTAGGATGCAAAAATCCATACAGCAACTGTGCATCTTCTCGCACATGCAAATGGGTCCATAACGATGCCATGGCCTCCAGTTGCAATTGACAAAAATCAGGTAAAGGCAGCTCGACCTCATAGCCCACCCCTGAAGCGGTCATTAAGCAAGCCACAGGAGCAGATAAATGACACACACGTCCTTCAATTAGTCCAATCATAGCACTCTATATTATTATAAAATTTAAGATAACCGCCATTATAACAAAGTTAACCGAGCCTTGAGCCAAATTTGGATGCATAAAAAAAGCCCTGAGAATATCAGAGCTTTTTTTGACAGTTATTTTTTATGATTTAAAAGTTAACTCACTGATTAGTGGCTTACTTATTAGTACTGTTGATCTTCAGCAACGGCTTCAGCTACGTTTGGATCTGCTTGAAGGTCTACTTGATCAGTAGTTTTGTTAGCAATATTGTCTGCGCCTTCAGCAACAGCAGTGGCACCGTCAGCAACAGCAGTGGCAGTCGCTTCAGTGGCCGCGTTAGCACCTTCTGCTATCGCTTCACCTGCATTCACAGCAGCGCCTGTGGCTACCGCGCCAGCAGTCTTAGCGTTGTCAACAGCATCATCGCCTGCGCTTTCAGCAGCAGTCTCAACAGCGCCAGCATCTGCAGCTTCTTCTGTCTTTTTGCTACAACCTGTGATTGTAAATGCGCCAGCTACTAATGTTGCCACTAAAAGGTTACGGTATAACATGTGAACTCCTCACAAATGTGATATTAGATATTTTGCAGCATTCTAATGACAATGACCACAAAATACAAGTAGTAATTCGAAAACTTGAATTAAGATAAACTAAATTGGCTTAGGATTAGCAGAGCCATAACTTGAGCTTAATTCATTAATTATTCAGCATGGATTGGGCATTATAGTGACCAATCAAATATAAGGCAGCCCTAAAACCACCTTATCAATTATATGATATGCTGTCTACTGAAGTTTATTTCAAGCCCCAAATGCACGCCGTTATACCCTATTATTGTAAGCCTAAGCCTAGCCTTGATAATAGGGTATTAGAGGCTATTTAGGTAATTTGTAAACCTATTTACTGTGGTTGGCTTCTAGCGCAGCCACTGCTGGCAAGGTTTTACCTTCAACAAATTCTAAAAATGCACCACCGCCGGTTGACATATAGCTCACACCATCTTCTACATTAAATTTATGGATGGCTGCTAATGTATCACCGCCACCTGCAATAGAAAATCCAGCACTGTCTTTAACCGCCTCTGACAACAAGCGAGTACCTTCACTGAACGCTTCTACTTCAAATACGCCCACAGGGCCATTCCACAAGATAGTAGCCGCATTTTTTACCGCTTCAAAAATATGCTCAGCACCTTCTGAGGCGATGTCTAAAATCATCTCATCTTCGCCCACTTGCTCAATACTTCTGTGAATAGGGGTTGCTGATTCTAACGAATTTAAGAAGTCATCAAAGTTAATTTGATTTTTGTCAGCCACTACAACATTTTTTGGCAATAAAATGTCAGTTTGCTGCATAATTTGTTTGGCGGTATCTATCATTTCAGCTTCATATAATGACGCACCTACTGAGTGGCCTTGGGCAGCAATAAAGGTATTGGCAATACCGCCGCCAACAATAATTTGATCACAGATTTTGGCAAGGCTGATAAGCACATCTAGTTTGGTAGAGACCTTCGAGCCACCAACGATGGCCACTAGCGGCTTTTTAGGTTTGTGCAAAGCTTTGTCTAACGCATCTAATTCAGCGGCCAATAATGGACCGGCACACACCACTTTACCTGCTTTAGCAGCGGCCTGAATCACACCTTCTGTAGACGCTTGTGCTCTATGCGCAGTACCAAAAGCGTCCATGACAAACACATCACACAGATCGGCATAATGCTGTGACAAAGAGTCACTGTTCTTCTTCTCGCCCACATTAAAGCGGACATTCTCTAATAACACCACGTCACCTGGTGCCACAGTCACCTCTTGCTCAGTATAGGTCTTATCCAAACGCACAGGTTGATTTAGATGCTCGCTTAAATAATCGGCGACTGGCTGCAATGAGTATTTTTCTTCATAGTCACCTTCAGTTGGACGGCCTAGATGCGAGCAAACCAGTACAGCAGCCCCTTTTTCAAGCGCCAGTTTGATGGTTGGAAGACTAGATTGTAGACGGGCATCATTGGAGATTTTGCCATTTTGAACTGGCACGTTTAAATCTTCACGGATCAATACGGTTTTGCCTGATAAATCTTGGTTTTCCATTCTAGCGAAGTTCATGTCATTACCCTGTGTCAATATAAAGAAAAAGCTGTGCGCTTACACAGCTTTAAAAGATTAGGTTGATATAAATTTGTGGCAATTTTAGCATATTTTGTTATAAATTTTGGCCCAAGTTGCAGCAAAATCTATTGTCTGATTATTACAAGGCGTATGCTGCAATCTCAACGCTTGAAACAGGCGCTTTTAAAGACTTATTAGACAATAAGTGCTACTATAATAAGTATAAATAATAAATCATAAATCTACCCTAATTTAAGGAGAGCACCCATGAGTAGAGACTTTACTAAGGCAAAAGAGCGCTTATTAGAGCTGCAACAAGAATATCAAAACCGCATCGATAAGATTGAAGACCACATTCACAATCCGCAAGATGACTTAAACAGCCACTGGGATGATCAAGCCATCTCTATGCGTGAAAACGAAATGCGCAAAACCTTATTGGTAGAGGCTCAGCAAAGCTTAACTTACGTCAATAACGCCCTAAGCCGTATCGACAATGGCACTTATGGTGAATGTACGGTTTGTGGCGAAGATATCGAGGACAAAAGACTTGAGGCTGTGCCCTACGCTACGCTTTGTATGCAACACGCCTCTTAGGCTTAGCCGGTTTCCATAATAAACCAAGTAATACAAAAAAAGATTGCCCTACTAAGTAGAGCAATCTTTTTTTGTAAAGCAGCCAGTGATCATCATCAACCACCGCGGCTAATTGGCTTTATAGATATCACTGTATTAAATAGTACGACGTGAGGCTAAGTTGGTTAAGATGGTTTCGGCATCATTCCAGCGGGTATTTGAGTTATCTGCCCCTAATATTACGATAATGGCCGGCTTGTTATTCACTCGAGTTTCCATCACCACACACTGACCCGCTTCATTAATAAAACCGGTCTTTGAGATGCCAATAGGATAGGTGCCGCTACGTACTAACTTACTGGTGTTGTTAGCAGGGTACGTACGGTTACCCGCTGAGTAGTTGGCCACATAGAAGTCATAGTTTTTGGTGGTGGAGAAGCGGCGAATCACTTCATATTGACCAGCAGCTTGAACCATTTTCGCTAAGTCTACCGGAGAGGCAACATTACGCTTGTCTAGTCCAGTGGGGTCACCAAAAAAAGCACTGGTCATGCCAAGTGAGCGGGCTTTGGCATTCATAGCACGCATAAAGGCATCATAGCCACCTGGATAGTTACGTGCCAAAGATTTTGCTGCTGGGTTTTCTGATTTCATCAAGGCCATTAACAAAAGCTCAGCACGGTTCATGCGGTCGCCTGATTTTAAGCGTGAGCTGGCACGCTTAGGGCCCACAAAATCTTCTGGATCAAGTTTAATCTCTTCACGCATATCAAGGCCGGCATCTAACACCACCATAGCCGTCATGATTTTGGTGATAGAGGCGATGGGACGTGCCACATCGGCATTTTTTTGATAAAGAGGCTTGCCTGTTTCTACATCGAGCACGATAACACCGCGCGAGCCGGTCGAAATAGGCAGTGAATCGTAGTAGCTTGTGCTGTTGGTGGCAAAGTTATTGCTTGAGTAAGAAGGACTGGTGGTACTGTTGTATGAGGAGGTATTCGGGTTTGAGTACATGATATTGCGGGCTTCAGAGAGGCCGCCTGCGTTACCCCACTGAACTTGCGCATTGCCTGTCTTACCTGGCTCAACTATTGTCAGTGCAGCATTTGATGCTGAGCTTAAAGTACCCAGACCCAATGCGATGCAGACAAAGATAAAAGATTTGTTGAAAGATTTATTTATGCTCATAAGTCATCCCACTTGAGTCGTAAAATTATAGTGTAAAAGCTTTAGCTAGGTATTAACGCAGATTAGTATGAGGCGCCACTGGTTCAGCCAGCACCTTTAATAAAAATCAGTACAAAATGATACTCAACCTAACAAGATTGAACTTCTAATATCACAACCAGTACCACAAATTTTTATACAAAATTAGCCATATTATGTTTTAAACTTAACGATATTTACAAACTTGAATATCATTTCATAAATTTAAACACCATACTAATACTAAATATAGCCTGTGTGTTAATTATCTTAACATCATTGGTTAATGTCGTTAAGCACTAATTCCCAAGTTAGGCCTGGGATTAAGGTATGTTGTCAATTCAAAACATTCCTTTTACGCTACAGTAACATAAAAATACTGGTATCATAGCTTTATAAGTTTTTTTAGGATGTATATATGATTAAAGTTTTGGTGGTTGATGATCATGACCTCGTAAGAATGGGGATTAGTAGAATGCTCGCTGACGACCCCGAGATTGAAGTAATAGGTGAGGCTGATAGTGGCGAAGCTGCGATTAGAATGGTTAAAGCGCTATCCCCAGATGTGGTACTCTTAGATGTAAACATGCCTAATATTGGCGGTGTAGAAACCACAAAACGCTTGCGTCAATTTGATGAAAAGGTAAAAATATTAGCAGTCAGTAGTGTCTCCTCACAGCCCTACCCCTCTATGTTATTAAAGGCGGGGGTTAATGGCTACATTACCAAAGGTACACCACTTGATGAGATGATTAAAGCCATTAAAAAAGTGTATCAAGGCAGCAAGTACTTTAGCAGTGATGTCGCTGAGCAGTTGGCCGATATGCTACTGACAGACAATGAAGAATCCCCTTTTGATAGATTAAGCGAGCGCGAAAAACAAGTGGCAATGATGGTAGTCAACTGTCAAAGCCCGCAGCAAATAGCCGATCAGCTTTTTGTGAGCGTAAAAACTGTTAACACTTATCGCTACCGAATTTTTGAAAAAGTCGGTGTCGACAGTGATGTAAAACTCACTCATTTAGCAATGCGTCATGGACTGATTACCCCTTAACGCTGCCATGTGGCTATTTTGGCTAAAAATCTATAAAAACCTCAATATAATCAAAAGCCGCTAATCTATTAGCGGCTTTTTTTATAATTTCTGGTGGTTATCTAAGCTAGTAAGCGGCTTAATAATCATTGGTGATGGAGATACCATTTAATTTATCATCAAACTTAATACCAAGTGGTCTGTCTTGCGACAGCAATAAATTAACCGCTTGCTGCTGCCAGTCTTGACCATCATGAGGCAACACCACATCAGGTTTGACCCCAACACCATCGATAAGCTCACCTTTGGCACTGCGATACTCGGCCACAGTCAGCTTTAACGCCCCGCCGGCCTCTAAAGGCACCACCTCTTGTACCGTGCCCTTACCAAAGCTTTGCTCACCGACTATCTTAGCGCGTTTATTGCTTTTAAAGCTGCTTGCCAATACTTCAGCTGCAGACGCAGAATAGCGATTTTGTAATACCACCACCGGCAGGTCCGCCAAATAAGGGGTACCATTAGACTTAATCAATTGACTGTGATTGGTTCTATTGCGTACCTGAATCAGCCCAGCGTCGCTCATAAATAAGCTCACAATGTCAATGGCTGATGACAGTACGCCACCTGGATTATTACGCACATCAAGTACAACGCCCGTTATCGGTACACCCGTCTGCTTTAAGGCTTTAATCAACTGATCTTTTGAGCCATTTTGAAACACAGGCAGGCGAATAACGGCAATACTGTCTTGCACGGTGACCCCAAGCTCATTGTCTGAGGCCAAATTGCGCTGCAATAACATATTGCGTCTTGGCCCCTGCTGTCCGGACACCGTTATCTGCACTTGCGAGCCGGCAATGCCTGATAGCAGCTGCTGAATGTCTTGTTCACTCATATCTGAGGTAAGATCTGCGTTTTTTATGCGTAAAAGCTTATCGCCGATAGCAATACCAGCTTCTTTGGCAGACGACTGCGCCTCAACTTTAGTGATTACCCAGTTTTTTATGGCCGCATCGTATTTAACTGACAATCCCACCTGACCAATTTCACCATCCGTAAAGCTGCGCAAATGCTCATAGTTCTCAGGCGTGAGGTACTCAGCATGCTTATCAAGTCGCTCTAGCATGCCGCTGATGGCTTGTTGAAATAAGGTTTCGTCATTCACCGGACGCACATAATCGTGGCGGATAACATCGATAACTTCTACAAAGGTTTGAATAACTTGTGGCGAAATGGCATTTAAAGGCACATGCTCTACCCCCAAGCGATGTTGCTCGTTGTCATCCATTTCTTCATCAAATTCGACGTCATCAAGTACGGGCTGCGCATCGATATCATCATCACTGACACCATCACTGATGTCCTCTGGATGGGCGACAGCATCTATGTCATCGCACTCTTGCCCACAAAGCGCTTGAGTTTGCTGTGCGCTTTGAGCCAAATTACCTAATTTAACCGCCGCTTCTGTACCTGATTTGGCAGGCGTTGATAATGATGAGCGGTTACTTGATGTGGCAATATCATTGTCAGAGCCTACATCGACAGTAGCACAGCCGCTCAAAGCCAGTGCTGTGGCCAACACTGAGCTATAAATTACAGCTTTTATCGCTAATACACCCTGATGTGGGGTCCGGGCTCGACACTCAGAAGGCTCAACGCTCATCATATACTCTACGGTTGGTTAAAATAAAAGCTTATTTGGCTTCTAACAAGTTAATACCAGTCATTTCAGTCGGCACGCTTAGTCCCATTAGACCTAAAAGGGTTGGCGCAATGTCACTCAATTTGCCGCCTTCACGTACGCTTACCTTTTTGTCACCCACATAGATTAAAGGCACATGCTCGGTGGTATGCTGGGTGTGTACCTGCCCGCTTTCATAATCTTGCATCTGTTCACAGTTGCCATGATCGGCTGTAATGAGTAGATGTCCCCCCGCCTTAATGGTCGCTTCGGCTACTTCGCCTACAGCCACATCGAGCGCTTCGACGGCTTTAACTGCTGCCTCAAAATTACCCGTATGGCCGACCATATCGCCATTGGCATAGTTAACCACCAGCACATCATATTTACCCGATTCGATGGCTTCTACTAAGTTTTTGGTCACTTCAGGCGCGCTCATTTCAGGCTTTAAGTCATAGGTTTCTACATCAGGTGATGGGATCAAAATACGCGACTCACCGGTGTACTCATCTTCTCGGCCGCCACTAAAGAAGAAAGTGACGTGTGCAAACTTCTCAGTTTCTGCAATTCTAAGCTGAGTTTTATTGTTGTCTTGTAGATACTCACCCAAGGTATTGTGTAGCGTAGTGGGCGCATAAGCCACAGAAGTCTTAGGATTGGCGGCCAGCTCATCAGAGTAATGCGTCATCATCACAAATGCTGATAAGTTCGGCTGTTTTTGTCGCGCAAAGCCTGCAAACTCATGATCAGGTAATACAAAGGCTTGTGTCAGCTCACGTGCTCTATCAGCACGGAAGTTCATAAAGATAACCGCATCATTATCATCGATAGTTATTGGTGTCTCGCCATGCTCAATCACATTGGTGGGGCTAACAAACTCGTCCGTTTCTCTTGATTTGTAAGCGGCCTGTACCGCACCATCAGCCCGTGTCGCCATACGCTCAGACACACCCAGCGTTAATAAGTCATAAGCCTTTTGTACTCTATCCCAGCGATTATCACGATCCATGGCAAAGTAGCGGCCGATGATACTGGCAATTTGTACATTGCTTTCATAATACCCGTTTAAATTGGCTAAGAATTCTTTTAGGCGCTTGATGTATTTATCAGCAGATTTTGGTGGTGTATCACGGCCATCTAAGAAGCAGTGTACATACACCCCTTTTGCGCCGTGAACCACAGCGGCATGACACATGGCTTCAATATGATCTTGATGCGCATGCACACCGCCATCTGACAATAGACCCATGATATGTACATTGCCGCCAGCGTCTGTCGCCGCTTTTACCGCATCTACTAAAGCGGGGTTCTTATAGAAGTCACGGTTTTTGATATCGCGCGAAATGCGAGTAGAATCTTGGTATAGCACACGGCCAGCACCCAGATTCATATGACCCACTTCCGAGTTACCAAATTGACCCTCTGGTAGGCCAACATCTTCACCTGAGCCTGAGACTAATCCATGCGGATAAGCTTTATTGATACGGTCTAAGTTTGGTGTATTGGCAGCAGCGACTGCATTGTCCTGCTCATCCTCACGATACCCAAAGCCATCTAAAATCATCAGAACGTGTGGAATTTTTTTATTGTTATCTGCTGCTACCATTTAGTTTTTCTCCAGTTATATTACAGTTATTTTTAAATAACTATTGGCAAGGACTATCGGCAGGTTATGTCTAACCTGATCCTGCCAGTCTATAAAATTGACAAAATTTTGATCAAACTTGAACGCCCATATTCTACCACATAAGCGGCATTAACTATAATGCAAGATTGTGAACGCTTATTATTTAAAGGCTTGAGGCTCACTTATGATCATTTAGCTTAAGCTAGGTGCTGCTAAAATTTTTTATAAATTTTGGGTTAACTTTAAGGTTAATTGTCTTTAAGCTATTACCTTTGTTAACAAAGTTACCCCCGTTTTTATTTGCAACTCGTATCTTTTTTGGTTAGAATCTTTAGACTCTGAAGTGTTCGCCAGTGGATGTTATTCCCTGAGCCGATAATGCACTAAATGGATGTGCTATCTATTGTCTTATTGTGTATGCCTGCACTGCTTGCAGTGACTCAGGAAACCTTAAGAGGCAATGACGCATCCGCCCTGAACTTCACGGTTCATGGGTCCCCATCTTACAGCGGCACTTCGGTCCTCATTAAAAAAAAGCCCTTTATGCTCAGTGCATAAAGGGCTTTTTCGTGACTAGAGGTGGAGGACTTAGCCAGCAATTCTAGTCGTCATTGGCAGGCTTGTTTAGCTTTTTAACATCTTTTATCACAGGCTTAGCTGAGCCATCGACTGTGGTATTTCTTTTGTAGACATTACCAAAAGGATTGGCGCCTTTAGGACCTGATTGACCACCGAAAGGGTTTGGACCGCCAAATGGATTGCCACCAGCACCGCCCATACCGCCAAATGGATTTTGTCCACCCATTTGTTTGGCCATCATTTCCATCATTTTTTGTTGGTTATTCATCACATAGTTATTGGCCATGTCTTTTAGTTTCTTCTGGACTGGTGGTAGTATCACCAATAATGCCAGTAAGTCAGATAACAACCCAGGTATCAGCAATAAAATACCGCCGACAGCCATGGCTACCGTCTTAATAATGGTATTCTCTGGTGGACGCATTGCAGGGTTCATCATGCCACCTGCCTTCATTTGCTGCGCCATAGGATTAAGGGTCGTCATACCTCGACGAATTAGGCTTATGCCAATCACAGCAGCGATGATAAACCAGATAAACACCCACCAGCCGCTAATGAACTGGGCAACCAGATACCACAGTAGCATTTCAATGATAAACCATACGATGGCTAAGCCAACTAACTGACCCATAATGTGTCGTCCTTTTTAAGTTGCTAATAATCTAAGTAATAAAAATTTTAAATGGCGAAAACAATCAAAATATAAATTTTGTATAGTGGTTAAGTATATGGGGATGGCTTGCTATACTATCAAATATAAAGCTTGTTTTGTTGCGCTTTAGCACAAAAAATCTCAAATAAAGTCAACAAGATGAGCGAAGAATAATTTTTATTTTTTGAGGATTAAAAATAATAATATGGCGATAATCATAGGTATTGACCCCGGCTCAAGAATGACCGGATATGGCATTATCCATCAAAAAGGCGATACCCTACGCTATCTTGATGCAGGCACCATTCGCACCGATACTAAGGAGATGCCAGAGCGCTTAAAGCGAATATTCCAAGGCCTGACCCGCATCACTCAGTACCATTTAAAATACTCAGATGAGCCCATCCACGCCGCAGTTGAACAGGTATTTATGGCCGAAAACCCCGACTCTGCCCTAAAACTTGGCCAAGCACGTGGCGCCGCTATTGCCGCCTTGGTCGCCTTGGATTTGGAGGTATCAGAATACACCGCACGTCAGATTAAGCAGTCGGTATGTGGCTATGGCGCCGCTGATAAGGTACAAGTACAGGAGATGGTGTGCCGTATACTAAAACTTGATGTGACCCCTCAACAAGATGCAGCAGATGGTCTTGCTTGTGCGATTTGTCATGCTCACTCAAGCCACTCTATGAATAAGCTACTGATGAACAGTACACTACGTGGCCGCGGCACCTCTAAGAAGAAGGGCCGCTGGCGTTTAACTGAAGAGGATTTAGCAAGCTTGAAATAGCACATTTAAGGCGTATCAGCAATGCCGTAAGGCGTATCAGCAATGGCGCTCTCCACCACGGCATCTAACACATAAACAAACTGCTTGCCCTTAACATCGACAGGATCCACCACAAAGCGCTTGAGACGCAGCACTGTGTTTACGGTGCTATCATGGGTATAGCCCTCGATATCACCCACAAATAGCGACCATGGCCCCTCCCCAGTCTTGATACCTTTATCATCGTAGATAACTGGACGTACTTTTAAGCAAGTTTTGGTGCTGCCATCAGGACAGGGCGGCTTATGGTGATCCACACGCCAAAATACAATATCAGGGTGTTGTTTATAGCGCGCTTCTGCCGTTTGAGCACCTTGCCATACTAAGCTGTGGCCATTGGCTGTGGTCTGAGTCAATAATGGCGCAGCATCTTTTTTATAAATCAACTGACTGCTGCCTTGCATGAGCTGTGCCAGTAACCGCTCAGCATCATTAATCTTGGGCTCACACATCATCTCAGTGCTTGCAACCGTTGTGACCACCAGCACATTGCTATTGAGTGAGTAGCTGCCGCCCATACGGTTACAACCAACGCCAAAACTAACCCAGCTCTCGCCTGGTGACTGACCAAAGTCCAAGGCGACCTGTTGTTTAATATCATCAAGCACAGTAACAGGATGACCGCTGCCATCATTCACACTAATTAGCTGCCAATGATAATAAGACAGATCGGTGTGCTTGAGGGTAGCGACTGCTGTGGTATCTGGCATCACAACTGCTGTGTCCTTGCTATCTTGACCAGCCAGAAGCGTGCCTTGACAGCTGGTTAAAAGTAACGTACTGCTCAGTAACCCCAAGCTTAGCGCTGATGTTTTTAACATAGTCTATCCCTTGGATATCGCGACCCTTGAACCAATTATTTTTTTAGCCCAAAGCGCTCATTCATATTTTTGTAAAAACGGGCAATGCCATCACCATGAGCGGTGGGATCGAACTTTAACAATCGGCCAAAGTCTAATCCTATATATAACACAATATCTGCATAACTTAGCTGGTTGCCCACCAGGTAATCATGCTCGGTTAAGATATTGTCAAAATAAGGTAAGCTTTTTTCTGCGCGCGCAATAGACTTAGCAGCGAACTCAGGAACTTGATCGACTCGATGTGCTTTTGAGGGATGACTATGCTGAAAAGCCAACATGAAGTTATATAGCACTTCAAATTCAGCAGCTCGGCGAATTGAACATACTTGCGCCCGCTGCACCACGTCATTACCCATCACTGAACGCTCACCGTATACCCTATCCATATACTCACAAATGGCCTGCGAATCATTTAGCACAGTGCCATCTTCTAGTACCAGTACCGGTAGCAGTTTAAGCGGGTTTATCTTGGCAAACTCTTCAGTCAGATGCTCGCCTTTGGCCATATCAATATCAATTACTTCGATATCATCAATGTCATCGATATCAATGCCTTTGGCTTGTAATAAAAGTACCACTTTGCGTGGATTTGGCGCTTTACGGGTTAAATATAATTTTTTCATCTCAAACTCCTTTTGAGTGGGGTTACTGCTTAGCCAAGGTGACTAAATCTTTGTTAATCATACCAAATTATAGCCAAAACACCATCACCATATTTATTATGCTGCTGAATTTATTTACTAAAAGTTTGGCTCAAAAAAAGCCCCCACGGCTTAACGTCATGAGGGCTACAAAACTTGTTACATACTTGTATCGACGTTTAAGTGCTTCTATTCACGCTCAGAGGCTATTTTTAGCACCATAGACGAACCGCTTTATTTGTTTGGCTGCGGCGTCGTACGTAAGTAAGGCTTAATTTCAGTAAAGCCTTTTGGATAGTCTTTTTCTGAGATATCTTGGGTTTTAATGCTTGGTGGGATGATAACGTCATCGCCATCTTTCCAGTCTACAGGCGTGGCCACATTATAAGCATCGGTTAACTGTAGCGCGTCAATGGCACGTAAAATCTCATCAAAGTTACGGCCCACACTGGCAGGATAAGTTAATACAAGACGTACTTTCTTTTTGGGATCAATAATAAACACACTACGTACTGTGTGAGTGGTTGCTGCATTTGGATGAATCATGTCGTATAGCTCAGCAACTTTTTTATCTTCATCGCCAATAATTGGGAAGTTCAATGCGGTGCCTTGAGTCTCACCGATGTCGTTGGCCCACGCTTTATGATCTTCTACATTGTCTACAGAGATACAGATAGGCTTAACACCACGCTTTTGAAACTCACCATTTAACGCAGCAGCACGGCCTAATTCAGTGGTGCATACTGGCGTAAAGTCAGCAGGATGGGAGAAGAAAACCACCCAGTTATCACCTGCCCAATCATAAAAGTTAATATCACCATCAGTAGTGGGTGCATTGAAATTTGGTGCATCATCGCCTAGACGTAAATGTGCCATAATCTAAATCCTTATTTATTGTTGGTTGGTTTGCTTCTGCGCCGCAGCGGGCTGTGCCACTGGACTACTGTGTTTATAGTAGCAAAACAAACCCGCTAAGACTATGCTAGATTGTAAAGCCAATATCGATATCGATATCCCATAATTGCAATAAGCCGCTTCTGCTAATCTTTAGTCTTGACCTCCTCCCCTCGCTAAACCGAGGAGATTGCGACAGCTAGACGATAAAAAAAACCCGCCAGCGCACTGACGGGTAATCTTAATCCGTAATCAAACCAATTTTTAGCTGTTTATTAAGCCAGGCTCTCCTTGCTCAATACTGCCTCTACTTAGTGATTTGATTATTTTTCAATCCACTGACGGATTTTTTCACGCTCACTTGGTGTCGCTTGTAACCATAGCTGCATAAAGTTATCTAGCGTATCAGTATTTTGCTGACTGCTGCTAACGGGCGTGCTTATAGGCGCGATAGCTGCCGAGTTTGAACTGGCTTGAGTGGTAGATGAGCTGTTAACAGCAGCAATGGCTTTTTGGTTTTCAACCTGCGCTGAATCACCACCACCAAAAATACTGCTTAAACCTGAAAACAGTCCATTTTGTTGTACTTGAGCTTTCGATTCAGCCAAGACAGTTGAGCCTTTCATAACCGCTAATGTAGGCGCTTTAGCGTATTTTTTGGCCTCTTCATATTCTTCTGGCTGACCTGGCATGGCCAAACGATAGGTCTGATTGTCTTGCAAATCAGCGGTTACTGTTATATTAGCCGAGCGTAAGTAATCATGATCATCACCGCGCAAGTTGTCATACAGACGTTCGTATTTGGCAGTAATGACATGCTTACCTGGCTGTAACACAAAGGTCTGCTGTAGTGGCTGAAATATGCTCGTATTGTACTGCTGACCGTTTAATACGGCTACCTTAATATTATCGTCCACTTTTAAAGTCACATCAGCATGAGCCAATGTCATTGACCCTATACCTAAAGCGGCCAGTGCAACTAGCGGTTTAACAAAAGCATTACTTCGACAGTCATTCATAAAAAGGCCTTAAAGTTTATAATTTAATAATAGAGGCAATAAGAGAGTCAAGACGGATACGGGGCAATGTTACGCCTTGGCTTTAATGGATGATTTTAACGGCAGCTTAGCCATTATGAAAGCTTTTATTGTACTAAGCTGTCAATAACCAGTCTAGGCTTAAAAATTAAAAGTCATATTGTCGCGGTAAGCGCTGTTTTCTTCAGACTTAGATAAAAAGTCTTCTTGTGCTTCTTGATGAATATCCTCAAGCTCAGCCATTAAGGTATGCTCATCAATCATAGTAATCGCTTGGCTAATCACAGATTTTGAGACATAAGCACGGTTTAGATTAGAAAATAGCGGTTGAATTACGTTGAGCACATCGAGCATACCACCGATACGGTGTGGTCCCTCTTCTAATAAATGCTCTGTAATACGTGAATCAAACTGCCAGCCCCGCCTGCGCATAATTGACTCAAGCATGGCCTTCCTATCTGCTATATCGTGACCTTCAGGCACTCTAAAGGCCGGAGACTGAATGAGACGGGTCAATAAATCAGGCAACTCAAAAGGCAGCTCGGTCGCGGGGGTTTTGGCCGCAAAAATAAGCTGACCACGTCCCTCTCGACTACGATTAATCAAGTGAAAGATGGCCTCTTGCCACTCACGGCTGTCTTTAATTGCCTCCAAATCATCAATGGCAACCAAATCAAAGCTCTCTAATGAAGCTAATACCGCCACATCAGTATGTAGCAGCTCTTTTAAAGACAGACAGATTGCCGACTTATCCATCTCCATATAAGACTCACAAATGGCCGACAATAAATGGGTTTTACCAGTAGCAGCACTGCCAAAGATATACATCTGCCCGATCAAACCCACATGCATCTGACGCACAGCATCTATTAAAGTCGACCAACCCGGGCCAGCAAAATCACTTAGGCTAGCATCTTTTTTTACTTCTAGATTTAAACTTAATTGATTTGTCATCAGGCTAGTATCTCGGCTCGATATCACTTTATAACGCTTATTTATACCACAATTTTCTTAACAATAATATGGCATTAGTTGCCAATAAGCCAGTGAAGCGTAACAAACCGCTGATACACGCAGCGGCTTGGGATAAAAAACAGCTTGTTAAGTGAGCTTGAGTGCTCTAAATGGACTTATTTAAACAGCTTATACTGTTTACGACCTTTGTAAAAATCAGTCTGTTTATACGCCTCATAACCATGATGGAATAACACATTTAAGATGGCAGAGACTGGCAATGCAATCAGCATACCCACAAAGCCCATTAAACTTGCACCTGCCAATACCGCAAAAATCACCCAAAGCGGTGACAGGCCAATTTTATCACCTAACAGCAGCGGCTGTAATACATAACCCTCTACCGCTTGCCCCACCATAAAGGCGCCCGCAATTAGGCCAAGATGCACCCAATCCATCCCAAACTGGAATAAGCCGGCGATGATAGCGGCGATAAAGCCAAGCCCAAAACCTAAATAAGGCACAAAGCTTGCGATACCAGCCACCATACCGATAATCAGACCCAAATCCAGTCCTATCAGCTGCAGCTGTACAGCATAGACCACACCCAGCAAAATCATAACCAGCAGTTGACCCTTAATAAAGGCCATTAACGCATTATCACAATCATGCACGATTTCAATAATTTTAGGGGCACTGGCTTTTGGTAAGGCTTTTTTCCAAGTCTGTAAGCGCTGATTCCAGTTAAATAAGAAATAAAAGGTCAAAATAGGCACTAAGACCACCAAACCGGTGCTATTAATCACTGCCAGACTTGAATTTAATACCTGCATAAAAAAGGACTGCGCATCCGCTACATTATAGTTCTTATTTAGGTAATCAAGCGCCGTCTCAGAGACAATATGACTCTCTAACGGCGGCAAATGAAATTGACTGTTGTTATTCACCCACACTCGAATATCATTGTTATACCACTCCACAACACGTGGTAAATACTCCCAAGCAGACTGAAGCTGTTCCCACAAAGTCGGCAGCAACCACCATAACAACGCACCAAATCCCACAATAATCGCTGTATACACGAAAATAATCGCCAGCCAGCGTGGCATAAAGCGCGCCATACGTGTCACGACAGGGTTAAACAAATAAGCAAGAATAAACGCACATAAAAACGGCACAATTACCGGAATGAGCAAATACAATAACCCCAAACCAATAACCATTGCCACGACTATAAATAATCGCCTAAAAAACGGATCTACTCTTGCAACCTGCATAATTTTTCTTCTCTTAATCAAGGGGCAGCCTAGGGATAACCAACTGGTTAAAGCATAACACGTGCAAAAGTATAATCACCCCCTACCTGCCGCAACTATTCACGATAAACTTGACTCTATGGCCCAGATACAATGTTAAATTAACTGTATATTAATCTTAAAGCGAGTAATGATTAACTAGATTTTGGTCATTTTTTGTTTTTAATCACAATTAGGGGCTGTTAAATTTTGCCAGCCTTGCGTTTTTGCGTATAATGCCACCAGGTAATTGGTATTTGTCAAAATGCGCTGAGCAGATTGGTTAAACTGGTTATCCTACCTTCATATTTTTTTATTCATACATTCGCTTATTAAGGTCTGCTGCTACCATGAGCCATCCAAATTCTAATGCATCTGCTAACTCATCCACTCAAGATAAGCCCACTTCACTGAGCTACAAAGACGCTGGTGTAGATATTGATGCAGGTGATGCCCTTGTACAACGCATTAAATCTGTTGCCAAGTCAACCACTCGCCCAGAAGTTGTCGGCGGTTTGGGTGGTTTTGGCGCACTGTGCCGTATCCCTACAGGCTATAAGTCACCTTTATTGGTGTCAGGCACAGATGGTGTGGGCACCAAGCTTAAGCTTGCCCTGCAATTAAATCGTCATGACACCATAGGTATCGACTTGGTGGCCATGTGTGTTAATGACCTATTGGTATGCGGTGCTGAGCCTTTATTCTTCTTAGACTACTATGCCACAGGTAAGCTTGACGTGGACACTGCCGCGTCTGTGGTAGGCGGTATTGGTGAAGGCTGCAAACAGTCAAACTGTGCACTCATCGGTGGCGAGACGGCTGAAATGCCAGGCATGTATCAAGACGAAGATTACGACTTGGCCGGTTTTTGTGTTGGCGTGGTAGAAGAGTCTGAGGTAATCACAGGAGATAACGTAGCAGCGGGCGATGTGATGATTGGTATTGCTTCAAGCGGTGCGCACTCAAATGGCTACTCACTCATTCGTAAAGTCATTGAAGTCAGCGGTGTGGATATCGAAAACACCGATGAGACTTTAGACGGTAAGCCACTGGCTGACGCTCTGATGGCACCTACCAAAATCTATGTAAAATCTATCCAAGCACTACAAAAAGCACTGGGTAATAGTAAACTACATGCGATGTCACATATCACTGGTGGCGGCTTTACAGAGAACTTGCCTCGCGTACTGCCAGAGGCATTAGCCGCAAAAATCGATACTCAAAGCTGGCAGATGCCTGAGCTATTTAACTGGTTACAACAACATGGCAATATCGAGCAATCTGAGATGTACCGCACCTTTAACTGCGGCGTAGGCTTCGTGGTCGTCGTACCTGCAGATGTGGCCAATCAAGCCGTTGATATTTTAAATGACGCTGGCGAGAAAGCCTTTATCTTTGGTGACATCATCGAGCGTACAGATGATGCTGTGGTTTACGCCTAATATGTCGGTATCTACTGTATCTACCAACCCCTTAAAAGTTGCCGTCTTAGTCTCAGGCAGTGGCAGCAATCTGCAAGTCCTGATTGATGCCATGCAGGCCGGTAGTTTGCCCATCGAGATTGTCGGTGTCATTAGTAATGTCAAAGACGCTTATGCGGTGACCCGTGCACAGCAAGCGGGGATCGCTACAGCGGTATTCTCACACATTACTGAAGGTGAGAATGCCGGCAAGCGCATGGGTATTAAAACTTTTGAGCGTCATGCCAGCGCCCAGCTTAACGATTGGCAACCAGACTTAGTGGTACTGGCAGGCTTTATGCGTGTGTTAAGCGATGACTTCATTAGTAGCTCGCCTGCTCCTATGATTAATCTACACCCCTCTTTACTACCTAAGTATAAGGGTTTAGATACCCATCAGCGGGTCTTACAATCAAGCGATGTCCATCATGGATGCAGCGTTCATGTGGTAACGGCTGAATTAGATGCGGGTCAAGTATTGACTCAAGCCATGCTGGCTGTGGATCACAGTGAGTCAGCTCAAGCGCTACAAGCCCGCGTACAAAAGCTTGAGCATCAAGTCTTGCCTTGGACCATATTACTGATTGCCCATGGGGTGTTAGACATTAAGGCCATCAATGAGCAAACAGCAGCAACCGCTTATTTGCCTGAACTGCCCTTAAAGCTTTGGCTAGACAGCTAACTTGCCACTTCAATATAACAACAAAGCCCAAATCTATAGATTTGGGCTTTGTTATGTCTATCTATCTAAAACTTGGTATGTTAAAGCAGTGCGTTTAAAGTTTGGCGCCCATCAGTCGGATACCCAAACCAATAAAAACCACCCCACTTATCTTATTGAGTACGGTTTCGATACGGGGGTTTTGGCGCAACTGCTCACTAAATCTTGCAGCCAACAGTGCTAAGCTGATACACCAAGCTAAACTTGTGGCAGCAAAGCTTAGCCCCAATAGTGAAAAAGACAACATAGCAGACCCATAGTTGGCATCGATAAACTGCGGAAAAAAAGCCAAAAAGAACAGCGCCACCTTGGGATTAAACACATTGGTGAGCACGCCCTGCTTGTAGATTTGCCAACCATTGACACTGTCCCTACTTCGGCTAGGTATATCCTCTGCTAACTGCTCAGCGACTTGTGCACGCTTTTTGGGCCATAATAATCGGATACCCAGATAACACAAGTATAAAGCACCGATATATTTGACCATATTAAATGCCATTGGGTGGCGTGACAGCAGCACAGACAGTCCCAAAGCTGCCAATAAGGTATGTACCAAGATACCTGAGGTAATACCCAAGGCTGAAAAGACGCCGGCCTTAGACCCCTGTGAAATACTGCGCATGATGATGTATAAACTGTCCGCACCTGGCGTCAAGTTAAGCAGTAAGCCTGCCGCCAAAAACCCCCAATAATTCTCAATCCCAAACATTATTACATCCTTTTAGCTTAGTATCACAAAGTACGGGGCATCCGTGAGCCTAGAGCATGAGCTCAAGCAGTGTTTACCTTGAAGTCATGCGCCAAAACTTAGAGGGTTTGAATGGCCGTTAAAATCTGCTTTTTTAACATCAAATACTCTTCGCTGTCCAAAAACCCGTCATGCTTAGGAATAGCAAATTGCTCGGTTAACTGAGCCGGCGTGCCTTTTAACACATACAGATGATCAGACAAATAGATCGCCTCATCAATATCATGGGTAATGATGAGACAGGTTAACGCTAAGCGTTTTTGTAGCTGACTAAACCAGTGATACATCTCATCTTTGGTCACAAAATCTAAGGCTGAAAATGGCTCATCGAGTAGCATAATTGGGTTATCACTTAAATAAGTGCGCAAGAGTGCTGCACGCTGACGCTGACCACCCGATAAGGTCTGTGGATACTGATCTCCCAAACCTTCTAAGCCAAAACGTGCCAACTGCGGTGTCACAATCTGCTTTATCTTGTCTTTGCTATAGCCCCTCAAGGTCAAAGGCAAAGCAATGTTATCAAACACCGTCTTAAACGGCAGCAGCAAATCTTTTTGTAGCATATAGCCGACTGTACCCGCCTGCCCTGTGGTATCCACCCCATTAATAAACACCTTGCCCAAGCTTGGGGTCAATAGGCCAGCTGCGATGTTAAACAAAGTGGTCTTACCCACACCGCTGGCACCGACAATACTCACCACATCATTCTTAGCCACTGACATCGTTAAATTGTCAAAAATGGGCTTATCGCCAAAGCTGTGGCTAATACCTTCTAATACCAAGACTTTATCCATAATACGTCACTCACAGCAGCTTAAGCGCTAAGCCATACAAACCCAAAGTTATAAATAGTCGTTACTGACACCTGCCTGTGGTGGCAGAGGCTTATCAATAAGACCTTGTTTATACACCCAGTCATAGAACCTATCCCAGCGATCATAATCAAACTTACCCCAGTCGCCCTCGTCATCTAGATACTGTTTTGAGATGTATTTTTGACTGGCAAGCGCAAGCTCTTTATTAGTCTCAGGCGCATATTTTA
This sequence comes from Psychrobacter sp. YP14, assembly GCF_003209315.1. Lineage (NCBI taxonomy): Bacteria > Pseudomonadati > Pseudomonadota > Gammaproteobacteria > Moraxellales > Moraxellaceae > Psychrobacter > Psychrobacter sp. YP14. The sequence continues at coordinate 1,599,856 of NZ_CP029789.1, forward strand.
TTAAGATATTCGCGCTCTCTTCTGGATTTTTAGCCGCATAAATATAGCCTTTTTTCATGGCCGCTAGCGTCTTTTTAACCAGTTGTGGATTGCTGTTAAGTAGCTTATTATTGGTAATTACCACAGGCGCATAATAATCAAAGATAGGCTCATAATCTCTTAAGAAGAAAAAGTTAGTGTCCACACCTTTTAACTTGGCATGAACCCCATCCCAGCCATAATAAGCCAAGATATAGTCAAACTGATTCATACGAAGTGCCACAGTGGCATCGGTTGCTTCACCAGGAATTTTTACCAAATCGTTACCCACAATATGCGACACGGTGGCATCATCAATCGGGTCTTCCCAAGTAGAATAGCGTTTACCATTTAAGTCCTTTGGAGACTTGGCACCCAACGACTTCAAAGACAATAAACCTGCTGGGTTATGCTGTAGTATTGCCGCTACTGCGGTAATGGGTACACCTTTTTCCAAACGACTGACCATATTGGGCTGAAAATAAATCCCAAAATCAGCTCTGTCATTGGCCACCAAAGTTGAAGCACTGTCTTCGCTCGGCTGTACGATTTGGACCTCAAGACCTTGTTCTTTAAAATACCCCTTGTCTTGTGCCACATACAGACCCGTATGGTTGGTATTGGGCACCCAGTCTAATGAGATAACCACTTGAGTTAGCGCATCTGTTGTGTCTGAAGCTGCCTTTGTAGATGTCTCTTTTGGCTGGCAGGCCATTAAACTTAGCGCCATAATTGCCATTAACATCAGCCCTATCACTGAGTAACTTCGACTGTGCTTATAACCGTTTATGCTTAAAATAGACACTATAAATCCTCTTTAAGTAGCTTGACCAGTAAGCTTTGAATTGTTTTTAAAAGTCATTTTTATTAAAAAACATTATAAATAATTGTGTCTTAGAACCCGTCTTTCTAACCACTTAACCAGTGCAATCAATAAAATGGTTAGAAAACTAATCAAAAAAATAACCGCAAACATGCTATCTAAATCATAAGACTTACGCACTCGGGTCATATAAACACCCAGCCCATGATAGCCACCCAGCCATTCTGCAATCACCGCTGAGATGAGGGCATAAGATAACGCCACTTTTAGGCCGGTAAAAAAAGAGCCCATGGCAGAAGGAATTTTTAAATGACGATATAGCTGATACGTTGACGCTTTCATCGATTTAAACAAATTTAAGTGCTCACGGCTCACCGATTGATAGCCGTCAATTAAAGCAATGGTTATGGGAAAAAATACCGCTAAAATGACCAACACCACTTTAGGGGTAATGCCGTAGCCAAGCCAAATAATAAGCAAAGGCGCAATGGCAATAGTGGGAATGGTCTGATTGAGCAAAATCACCGGATAGACCAAATCCCTGATGGTTTTTGATAAATCCATGCAGATAGAGAGTACAAAACTTACAATCAGACCAATGGTGGTACCAATAATGGCTGTGGCCAACGTATATTTAGCATGTTCCATCAATAACCCAAAATCCTCAATAAAGGCTTGAACAATTTGTAAGGGTGAGGGCAGCAGATAATCTGGAATAACCTCAAACTGTACGCACAGTTGCCACACCAACAATATCAAAATCACTAACACGTGGCTTTTGATAAGAGTCAATGCTTGCTTGCCCACTAGTAATATTTTTTGGTTGAGTGTCATTATCTGGGTTCTCAAGAAAAACTTGCTTAAAATCAAGGCAAAAAAATGGCATGTCATTGCGATTAGAATTCTAGCAAAATAATTGCTGTAAGATGCATTAATAATTCATAGTATCAGACTAAGCCATTGGCTTTTAAGTTTAAATATAAAAATACTTAATCCATAAAAAAGTCCTTGGTAATACAGTTACCAAGGACCTGATGACACATTAAAAATAAAAGACGGTCTATTTAGACTTAAGCGGGAGCTTTGCCCACCACATGTAACGCTTTGATATTAACAAACTCTTTCATACCAAAGCCGCCGTGCTCACGACCAAAGCCTGAATCTTTCACACCGCCAAAAGGCAGACCTGGATGTACTAGGCTATAACCATTGATATAGACCATACCTGTATCAAAATATTGGCTGGCCAGACGGATGGCTTTATCTTCATCTTTTGAGAATACACCGCCACCTAGACCATAACGGCTGTCGTTGGCAATACGAAAAGCATCTTTTTCATCTTTGGCACGAATTAACGAGGCCACAGGACCAAATAATTCATCTTTATAAGCAGGCTGATCTTCAGAGATATTCTCCAAAATTACCAGCGGATGATAAGCACCTTCTTTGGGCAGGCTCTCATCAAGCTCGCTGCTATAAGCCACTTTTGCACCCTTATCGATACTCTCTTGCATCTGCTTTTGCAGTGTGTCACGCTGACTTGAGCTTGACATTGGACCGACATCGGTAGAATCCTGCATAGGATCACCTACGCTATAACCCTTAAACTTCTCAATCAATAGCTCACGGAACTTATCATACACAGCATCCACTACCACGAAGCGCTTAGCTGCCACACAGGTCTCACCATTGTTATACAGTCTTGCATAAGCACAGGTGGTGGCTGCTAAATCTAAATCTGCATCATCTAAGACGATAAACGCATCGTTTGAGCCGAGCTCCATCACTGTTTTCTTAAGCACTTTTGCAGCTTGCTGAGCCACGACAGCACCTGCTTTGTCACTACCGGTCAGGGTGACACCACGAACTTTTTTATTTTCAATAATTTTGCCAGATTGATCATGGCTAATTAACAAGGTTCTAAATAAGTCTTTAGGCAAATCAGATTCATGTATAATTTTTTCAATAAGCAATCCAGAACCTGTGACATTCGAAGCATGTTTTAATAAAATGCTATTACCTGCCATTAAATTTGCAATGGTATAGCGGAACACTTGATAAGCAGGATAGTTCCAAGGCTGGATACCATAGATGATACCAATGGGCTGATAAGTAACGATACCTTTTTTGAGTCCTTCAAGCTCACGCTCATCATCCGCCAGTGCCGCTACGCCTTGGGCAGATGTAAAGTCACAAATACTCTTACACAGATCAATTTCTTGTAAGCTGTGCTTATAGGTCTTACCTCGCTCCTGTGTCATTAACTTTGCTAGCTCTTCTTTATACTCGTTGAGCTTTTCACCAATGGAGTTGATGACCTTAGCGCGCTCTTGTGTAGACACTTCTCGCCATTTCAAAAAAGCTTCGTGTGACGCATCAATAATGTCATTAACTTGCGACTCATTCATATAGTCATATGAGGTAATCTCTTCGCCTGTGGCTGGGTTTATAGTTGTAATATCTGACATGTTATTTATCCTTTTTATATTTATGCGATTGTCATTATCAGCTGATGTACTTTTCGCTCGTCGATTGCTTCTCGCTTACCGACTGCATTGAATAGCATAACAGGGTCAATGACTTACAGCATTATGAGGATGTTAATAACTGTGTGGGATATGTTAATCAAACTAACCGAAACATAAATCTAATTTAGAACAAATGACTAATCATCGGAATGTCATCTTCTTTGGCCTCTTCATCGGCCACTACTTGACGCGCCACATGCATAATAAGTTGGCGTAACCAGCGATGCGCAGGATGATGCTGCAATAAAGGTGACCAAGCCATGGTCAGTTCAAATTCAGGTATAAAAAAGGGCGGCTCTTTTAACACAATGCTGTCATTGGTCGCTTGCATGCGTGCCACTCGTGTTGGTAAGGTCGCTATCAAGTCTTTATTGGCAGCAAGCATTGCCGGCATCTGGTAGTGACGGGTAAACACACTGATTTGACGTTTTTGACCCAAGCGCTGTAGAGCCTGATCAATTGAACCAAGACCACCTGACTTATCTGGATTCACACCAAAGCCTACGCCCATACCTGTTTTGGATACCCAAACATGCTGCGCTTTTAAATAATTCTTTAAGTTAAAGCGGTGCGCATAAGGACTCTCTGCCGACAATAGGCAGCTAAAAGTATCTCGCCAAACCAGTACCTGATGGAAGCTTTGCGGTATCTCATTAAAACGGTTGATCGCCAGATCCACACGGCCTTGCTCCATATCACGATAAGAGACATCAGAGGGCGTCAAAAAGTCCAAAATCACATTGGGCGCCTCTGAGCGCAGCGCTTTTACCAGACGAGGGACCAAAGTCGCCTCAGCATAATCTGAGGTCATAATCCGAAACACACGAGAGGTACTATAGGGTCTAAACTCTGTACGCGGCTCAAGAAGCTGGGTCAATTCAGCCAAGATTTCACGCACTCTGGGCTGTAATTCTAAGGCTCGTTCAGTCGGTGTCATTCCCTCAGAGGAGCGTACCAAAAGTGGATCATTAAACAGCTTGCGCAAGCGGCGTAGGATATTACTCATGGCAGGCTGCGTGATGCCCAGTTGTTCAGCGGCGCGAGTCACATTCTTTTCACGCAATAACACATCTAAATTTACCAATAAATTTAAATCGACTCTTTGTAGGTTCATAACACTCTCTGTAATTGGTATGGTTTTGGCTTTTGGGTTGCCGATTTTTAGGCTTTTTGGCGAAAATTTTAAACTTTTTAACGTCAATACGGTCAACTGGCACAGGTTGCAATAATCAGGCCCAAAACTTAGGTTTTTGAAGTTAATTGATAAAAAAATAGCGGCACAATCATTTATTAATGCCTCTTATTATAGCTCAAAATCGGCTGTAAACCGTTTCTACCATTGTACTATAATTTAAATAAATACCCAAGATAACCTTCATAAACTAGATAAATTACCCTAATGTGGTTATAGTGATTATCAAGTGTTAAGGGCATAGTGATTAACCACTATAACTTCAGATAATCTGTAATAACGTTCAAGAACGATAAAAAGATTTTCTTTAGAAACAAACATTTACAAGTTTTATAACCGCATATCGAGGTTTACTGCTAACTTCTTAGCCTTAACCTCATATTTTAAAGAGAGTTAAATAAAACTTCTTTATCTAACCGTTCAACATCTAGTAGTAAGAAGTATTTATTTCGCCTAACCCATCCTCAATCAAGGAGACAATTGATGTCAACTTATAAATCAGCTATTGACCATATCCGTGAAATTAAAGCAAAGCATGGCAACTGGCAGAATATCAGCGAATCTGATGCTGCTCGTATGATGGTTCAAAACCGCTTCAAAACCGGTCTTGATATCGCTAAATACACGGCTACTATCATGCGTAAAGATATGGCAGAGTATGATGCAGATACATCTAAGTACACTCAGTCTCTAGGCGCATGGCATGGTTTTGTTGCACAACAAACTATGTATGCTAAGAAAAAATACTTCGGTACGACTGCTAAAACCTACATCTATCTATCAGGCTGGATGGTAGCGGCTCTACGCTCAGAGCTTGGCCCTTTACCTGACCAATCAATGCACGAAAAAACAACGGTGCCTGCGCTAATCGAAGAAATCTACACCTTCTTACGCCAAGCAGACGCGAAAGTATTAAACGATTATTTCCGTGAGCTTAACGCTGCTAAAGAAGCCGGTCAAGATACTTCTGAAATCGAAGAAAAAATCAATAACTTTGATTCACACGTAGTGCCAATCATCGCTGACATCGACGCAGGTTTCGGTAACGAAGAAGCAACTTACTTACTAACTAAAGCCATGATCGAAGCGGGTGCTTGTGCTATCCAGATCGAAAACCAAGTATCTGATGCCAAACAATGTGGTCACCAAGCCGGTAAAGTCACTGTACCACATGAAGACTTCATCTCTAAGCTTAACGCTATCCGTTATGCATTCTTAGAGCTAGGCGTTGATGATGGTGTTATCGTTGCCCGTACCGACTCTGAAGGTGCCTCACTTACTCAAAAGATCCCAGTATCTGAAGAGCCAGGCGACCTTGCTTCTAAATACATCGACTTCATCGACGTTGAAGAAATCGACATCGCTGATGCCAAAGAAAACGACGTACTATTAAAGCGTGACGGTAAATTAGTTCGCCCAGTTCGTCTAGCAAACGGTTTATATCAGTTCCGTGAAGATACCAACATCGACCGCGTTGTACTTGACTGTGTAACCGCTCTTGAAAATGGTGCTGACCTTCTATGGATCGAAACACCAACGCCAGACGTTGCACACATCAAAATGATGGTTGACCGTATTAAAGAGCAGCAGCCTAAAGCGAAGCTTGTATACAACAACAGCCCATCATTCAACTGGACGCTAAACTTCCGTAAGCAAGTGATTGCTCAGTGGGAAGAAGAAGGCAAAGACATCTCAGCATACGACAAGAACAACTTGATGAGTGCTGATTATGATGGTACTGAGCTTGACGCTGCTGCTGACCAAGCTGCGAAGAACTTCCAGAAAGATGCGTCACGTGAAGCGGGTGTATTCCATCACCTAATCACGCTACCAACTTACCACACCACAGCTCTTAGCGTTCATGAGCTTGCTAAAGGCTACTTCGGTGAAGACGGTATGCTTGCTTATGCAGCTGGCGTACAACGTAAAGAAATCCGTGAAGGCATCTCTTGCGTTAAGCACCAAGCAATGGCTGGTTCAGACTTAGGTGATGATCACAAAGAGATTTTCTCTGGTGACAACGCACTTAAAGCTGGCGGCGAGAAAAACACAATGAACCAGTTCTAAGAACTCTTTAGACCAAAGCTCTTTATAAAAGACGCTTCGTTCATCATTAACAAAGTCGCTCTAACCTCGGTTGGAGCGACTTTTTTTATGAACCTAGGCGCTTAAAGTACATACAAACTGCCCTCATTGTCTAAATTCTTATGCTCTTTTGAGCTATGATGATGCTTACAGACATTGTCATCAATCTGTCACGTTAATCCGCTTGTTATTGTGTCTAACATATCCTAGGATATTGAATAAATAGCTTCTTTTTTATAGCCCTACCCTTACAAAAATTATTAACCACAATAATTACTTATATAACTATTTTTATAACTGCTTCTATGAGTTTAGACTCGAGGACACATCATGCAAGAAATTGAGCTTAAGTTTTTAGTGCCAGAATATCGATTAGACGGCCTAATGCGTCAGACCAAAGTTAAATCCTCTCTCACCTCCTTACTCGCCGCCCATTATTTTGACACGCCAGATCAAGTTTTGGCTGCCAATGGTATGGCATTAAGAATACGCAAAGAAGGCGATCGCTGGGTGCAGACTCTAAAGTCTAATGGCGATGGTATGGCCTCACGCGGTGAGCAAAATAACGTCTTAGACAGTCAAATGGTCGCTGAAGCTTTGGCAACAGATAGCCTCTCTCCTGATTTATCACTTTACGATACCTTAGATATTACTCAGCTCGTAGCCTCCCCCGATACCCGGCCCACCACTGATGCCCTAGCCTGCCAATACATCACAGAGGTACAGCGCACGACCCGCTTAATCAAAAAAGACGACAGCACCATTGAGCTTGCTTACGATGAAGGCAGAGTGATACACGGAGAAGACTCTCAAATCAGCCAGCCTATCCATGAAATTGAATTTGAGCTGATTGAAGGCGATGTGCATTTTTTATTTGAAACGGCTAAGACGTGGTGCCGACGCTACAACCTGTGCTTATCAACGGTAACCAAAGCTGAACGTGGTGGACTGCTGCTGGCCGGCAAGCAGCATGCTGAAGCAACAAAAGCTGATTTACGACAATTGGCTGTGCATAAAAAAATGAGTCAGCCACAGTTTCTGCGTGCTGTGGTGCATAACTGTATGATCCAAATTCTGCCTAATGCCAGTGCTATTGCTGATGGCAGTACCGATGGCGCGCATGTACACCAGTTAAGAGTGGGTATCCGTCGATTGCGTACCGCTTTGAGATTCTTTAAGGACTTCTCCTCTCAAATTAACCCTGAGTGGGCACCTATCCTTAAGCAAACCTTTAGCTTATTGGGTGATTATCGAGATCGCGAGTTGCTACAAACCCGCACTCAGCCTATGCTTGAAAAACTAGGCGGTCCGGCAGTAGATTGGTCTGAGGAACGGGCTGCCATCCGCATTAAACCCATCGATGCGGTACGTGCTAATGACTTTCAGATTACCTTGCTAGAACTGATTGAATATACCATGAGTCCTGCCAAAAAAGATCGCCCCCTAATAAAGCACAGTGGGACGGGCAGTAAGACTAAGGGCGCAAAAAAGAACCCAGCAAAATTAAGCACTCAGCAAGCCACCTCTGAGCTATTAGAGGCCTTATATACCAAGATTAGCCAAGCAAGCGATCAGTTTGCCAGTTTATCTACTGACGCTCAGCATGACGTCAGAAAGCGCTTAAAAAGCCTGCGTTATGTCAGTGAATTTACCGCTGCGCTTTATAAGGACAAAAAGTCCAAGGCATTTTTAAAGTATCTAGAGCCTGCACAAGAGATATTGGGAGAGTATAACGATGATATCGTGGGACAATACTTTTATGGTCAAAAGGCACAGCAAGACCCCAATGCTTGGTTCGCTGTGGGCTACTTTAGTGCGCAAGAGGTACACGCCGCTAATCAATGCGCTCAAAGCCTTAAAAGCATCAAAGACGCGCCTAAGTTTTGGTAGTCTGTAAAACCCTAGTTGGCGAAGCTAGCTTAGCTTAGTTCACTCAACATAAACATAAACATAAACATAAACATAAACATAAGCATAAACCACAAATGCTCTTATTAGGCTTTAGCAGCAATAAGAGCATTTTTTATAAGCTGACAAAACCCATTATTATTTAGCAATAATATCTACCGGCATACCCTCTTGCACCTGATCGAATAACCAAATCACATCCTCATTGCGCATGCGTACACAGCCATGGGACATAGGTACGCCCATTGGCTCAGTATCTGGCGTCCCATGAATATAAATGTAGCGACGATAGGTATCACAGCAGCCTTGCTCATTGTCGCCCTTATTTATCCCTTGTTCACAGCCACTAAGCCACAATATGCGGCTCAGTATCCAGTCTCTATCTGGGTGCTGCTGTGCCAATTGCTCATGATAAATTTCACCAGTTGGCAAGCGGCCCACAAACACGCTATTGATTGGCATTTGATCGCCAATTTTGCTGGCAACATAATGCTTACCAAGTGGGGTACATCCTGTGCCCTCTAAGCTGCCGATGCCGTTTTTGGCAGTAGATACAGAGAATATGCGCTGCGGACGTACCGCATCAAAGCTTGGGTTATAAAAAGCCAAAGTCTGCGTAGCGATGTTGACCGTGATTCTTGAGGTAGATTTTTCGACCATCTTTAAAGTAGGCATAACAGGTCACCTGATTATTAGAATAAAAACTTTACAAAACTAAAATTGTGATAAGCTGACATCTTATATAAGGACTTGTAACTGAGTATAATCCCCCTTATGATAACTGCAAATTATGCAAACTTGTAGGTCTCATGACAGCACTTGTCCCAACCCGTGTATCACTTTATGACTTTCTTATTAAAGACACCTTGCCTATAGATGCGATATTCGCAGATTTGGGCACGATCTCTTTGCCACAAGCCCGAATTATTATCGAGCAAGGCATTCAAGCAGTGATTAGCGCCTTATTGGCCTATAACCAACTACAAGGTGCGGATGCGGTTCTAAAAAAACTGTTAAACCGCAGTCAAATCAAAGAGCTGCGCAAGTATAATGCTTTTAATTTCCGTACGATGCAAAGCGCTTTGCAACACGGCCAAAATGTCAGCGAAGCCTTGTTTTCCTCAAGTGATATCCAGCGCGCTGTGTGTCACAAATTAGCCGAGCAGGCTCAACTTAAGCCCGGTCAAGCTCGACCTTTACTGTCGGCGCTGAGCGTCTTGTGTCTACGTGAAATTGCCATATTGGCAGATTTTGCTCATCTAGATGCCGCAGATCTTGATCAGTGGTTTAAGCAGCAGCCGCAGTTTTTGTGGTTAAAGCGTGACCAGGCTGCCCTAGCCTCTGCACAACATATCTGTGACACCTACGCCTATCAAATACCAGATTTTGACCCTGACTGGCATTCAATCACCGGTTATAAGCTACCCGCTGCCACCCCCACCTTAAGCTTAGATCAGATGCCACATTATGCCAAAGTCATTGGACGCACAACCCAGCCATCTGCTGTGCCTAGTAATGAGCCGCTTATTGTGGATACTGCTAATAAAAGTGATATTCTCACCTTTTGTGCAATGGATAATATCGCCCTGCCTTATCAGCGCTGGATGCTACAGTTGGCTAAAATCTCAGAAATTTACCTTAGCCGCAATCGCTTAAAAATTGCGCCTGAACCGATCCAGCCTCCCTCTCGCCCCTTTGTCAACTTTATTTTTATGGACAAAGAAAAAGAAGAAAAGGCTTTCGCTTCTGCCTCTAACTCTACTGAGCCTACATCCTCTACCGCTTTTTGGAAAAACCCTGTGATTATCTTATTGGTGATTGTAATTGGCGGCTTAGGACTTATGGCTGTGGGAAAATATCAGTATAAAAAATCTAAAATGATGCAAACCCCGAGCCCCTCTACTCAGATACAAGTACGTGATACTACAGCTGATTAGCACCCCTACTATTTATTCTACTGTTGTTCAATAGCGGTACGCACTGCGTAACCTGGCATAAAAAAGGACAAGTCTAATCAGCTTGTCCTTATTATATCTGGATATGACTGCCGCTTAGAGCTGATCAATGGCCATTTGAGTCAGTACTCGGCCACGAGCAGTACGTAGAACATAGCCTTGTTGGATAAGATAAGGCTCAATCACATCCTCTAGAGTGCCTCTATCTTCAGCCATCGCCGCAGCAATGGCCTCTACACCTGCTGGACCGTTATCAAAGCGGGCATGTACCATTTCAATATAGCGGCGATCAAGATGATCTAAACCGCGTCTGTCCACTGCCAGCATATCGAGTGCACTGTCTGCAATATCACCAGTTACCTCACCATTTGATTTCACCTGAGCATAGTCACGTACCCGGCGCAGCAAACGGTTGGCAATACGCGGTGTGCCTCGTGAACGACGTGCCACCTCCACCGCCCCTTCAGGCGTCATCACCACATTCATCAGACGCGCTGAACGGCTAACAATAGTCGTCAAGTCTTCAATATTATAAAACTCTAAGCGCTGTACAATACCGAAGCGATCTCTTAACGGCGAGGTCAATAGGCCGGCACGTGTGGTGGCAGCTACCAAAGTAAAGGGGGGCAAATCAAGCTTGATAGAACGGGCTGCTGGCCCCTCACCTATCATGATATCAAGCTGGAAGTCTTCCATGGCAGGATACAAGATCTCTTCAATCACCGGGCTTAAACGATGGATTTCATCAATAAAAAGCACATCGCCTTCTTCCAAATTAGTGAGCATAGCTGCTAAATCACCGGCACGCTCAAGTACCGGACCTGAAGTGGAGCGAAGATTTCCGCCCATTTCACGCGCAATAATATTGGCCAAAGTGGTCTTACCCAGACCCGGAGGCCCGAAAATTAACGTATGGTCTAACGCCTCATTCCTTCTACGAGCCGCTTCAATGAAAACCTCCATCTGCTCACGCACCACCGGCTGACCAATATATTCTGCCAATGTACTGGGGCGAATATTATTATCTACGCTATCATCCACCCGCTCTACAGGATTTATAAGTCTATTTTCCATAAGATATTTACATTCAATTTTGCAAAAAAGAGAGCAAGCTAAGCCTGCTTAAAAGGAGCGTTACATCATCCCTCACTGAGGGTTAAAACGTAAGTGAATAAGTTTCATAAAACTGGCGTCTTAGGATCGTTCAACATACTCGAAAGCGCATATTCTAAAAACAAAACACACAGACAAAAAAATTACGCTCTAGTAACAACTTACGATATACAATAAATAATCGCAAGTCATTACTATAGCGTAAGACTTAAAAAGAAAGAACCTTTTATATAATATAGATTTATCTTTTAAGCTTGACTGTGTCTATTGACTAGGCAGCAGCATGAAAATGCTTCTTTAAAACCTCAAGACAACGGGTAATTTTTGCCGGTTGTTGCTCGCGATCTAAAGTAACTGCATATAAAACGAAATGAGGTAGTGAATATTCTGGAATGACTTCTACTAGCTCACCAGAAGCCAATTCTTTTTGCACATCTAAAGACATCACACGTACTAAGCCATGGCCTTCTTTTGCCAAGGTTGTTGCTAAAAACACATTATTGGTTTGAATTCTAGAGGTGATCTTAACGCGGTTTTTCTTACCGGTTTCGATGCTGCTAAAATCTAGCGTATTAGGATCTTTCATCAAGTCAATGCTAATTAACTGATGGTTGGCCAGATCTTTTGGTTTAGTGATTTTTTCGTGCTGTCTTAGATAGTGCGGAGAAGCCACAAGCATCTGCTTAACTTCAGCCAATGGATAAGTAGCTACCGAGCTATCTTTGATTTGTGGGCTCATACGAATAGCAATATCCGCGCGCTCATCAATCATATCGATATAATGGTTATCTGCTAGGAAGTAGATACTTAAGTCATCATGAGCTGACATCCAAGTCGATAGAGCGGGAAGGATGTGGTTAACACCCAACTCTGGCGTCGTTGCAATACGCAGACTGCCTGCTAGCTCATCACGCAATTGGTTGACTTTGATACGCCCTTGGTCTGCAGCAGTTACCACATCTTTGGCTGACTCATAAAAGCTTGCACCAGCTTCAGTCAAGCTAAGCTTACGAGTCGATCTGTGTAACAGTACTACGCCCAAATCTTTTTCAAGAGAGCGAATTTGTTGGCTCACTGCACTGGTAGTGATACCTAATTGTCGAGCGGCTCCACTAAATGAACCATGGCCGACAACACTGGCGAAAACCGCCATTCCTCGTAAATTGTCTAACATCATTCTTAACACCTAACTATGTAATTTAAGCAAGACAGTATACTTCATTTAAGTAGACAATTGTTGAGAAATTACAGACAAATGCCTACTTTTTTAGTTTTTTAGGTTTACTTTTTGTGTAAGACTATTACAGAATGCATTCAGAACAAATTAACAATTTTTTTGTGGGTTTTTTTCGACCTCAAAAAGCTTCAAACTGGTTATTTTCCCTTGTGCGTCATGGATAAGACGCTGCATCACAGGACTGTTAGTGATGAGCTCTTGAGCATAATTTTTGGCCTGAATTTCACGATTTTTTTGTCTGCTTTGTGGCAAAAGCTCAGCTTGCTCCGAGCTTAATGAGGTATCGATGGCAATCGATACTTGTGCCCCAAATTGCTGCGTCAAATGATTGGCCAAATGCTGAAAAATGCTCTGCATGTTTTTGGTATCAAAGGCAACTTTAAACTCGCTACGACCACTAATTTCACCAGTCATAACCCCTTGTCGGGCCATTGCCAGCTGATCCTGCGCCAAGGCACCTGATTCACGAGCGGTTTGTAACCAATAGTCCCATTTATCTGGGGTCCACTCGCCCTCTAAAGTTTGCTCCGGGCATTTTAATAGACTACGCGGATCCTCAGCAGATAACGTGATCTGCGGATCTTGATGTTCAACAGTATTTGAAATCACTGAATCAACCGGCGCCGCGTGTTCGGCTTCCGGATGTGAGTTTTCAGTGGGCTGGGCTGACGATAATGATGTAACTGATGAACTGTCCTTCGTCTTGACTTGATCTTCCTGGTCTACAGAGATTAGCGGCTCTGAGTCGAGCGCCGATTTGGAAAGGCGTAATTCTAAATCACTTTTTCTCTCAAGGGAAGTATTAGTTGATAAATAATTACTATTATTTTGATAGTCACCATCAAAATCAGAATCTTCCTTAATATCAACAGCTTGCTCCTCTAATTGCGGCCTAGTATCTTGAGCCGTTGGCTCAGAGGCTAATGGGGTAGCAAAATCTGTTTCATTCAATGACGCAGGATTGATATCAGCACCAGATGTACTGCTCAGTTGATAATCGTCTTGATGGGTTTTAACATCGATATTTGCTGTATTATTAATATCAGCATCATTAACATTAGGCGATTGTGGCTCAATATTTGTATCCGCCATAGACTCAGTGCTTGTGGCGGATAAGGCCTGCTCAGTTAAGTAATCTTCAGCCTGGTCAGCGTTAGTATGTGGTGCCTGCATCTCGATACTCGCCAGCTGGTCAGAGGATGCTTTATGCGCAGGTGTGTTTGAGCTCGCCACCGCCACTTCATTTAGCGCCAGCGGTCTAAAGGCCAGCAATCTTAATAAGCACATCTCAAGCGCTTGCAAGGGTGTATTGGCAAGCTTAATCTGCTCACGGCCTTGAATGACAATCTGATAATATAGCTGCAAGACATCCGGACCAATCTGCGCCGCCAATGCTGTAATCTGCTGAGCTTGCAGGTCATTGACGTTGAGTGAGACATTAGGCAGCAGCTGCACCATAGCAATTTGATGCAATAAATCAGCCAGTCCATCAAACATACTGCCTGCATCGACCAACTGCGCCCGCATCTGCTCAATGTGTGCTGAGAGCGCAGGCGCATTACCTTGATAGATATCCAGTAATAGGCTAATTAAGTCTGCACTATCAATAAGCCCCAACATGTCATTAACCGTCTCATCGGTCAATCGACCTTGACCAAACGCAATGGCTTGATCGGTTAAAGATAAGGCATCACGCACCGAGCCTTTGGCAGCATTGGCCAACTGCCATAACGCCGGCTGCGTAAAATCAATGTTTTCTTGAGTCAACAAATTAGCAATATGGTCACTAAGCGCTTGCTGCGGTAACGGTCGCAGTACAAATTGTAGGCAGCGACTGATAATGGTGATTGGCAGCTTTTGGGGGTCTGTGGTGGCCAATAAAAACTTAACATGCGCTGGCGGCTCTTCTAATGTCTTTAATAGAGCATTAAAGCTGTGGGTTGAGAGCATGTGCACTTCGTCGATTAGATAAACTTTGTATCGACCTTGAGTAGGCGCATAAGGCACATTATCAATAAGCTCACGCGTATCCTCTACCTTGGTGCGAGAGGCGGCGTCGATCTCAATTAAGTCAATAAAGCGGCCTTGATCAATAGCAACGCAGCTGCTACAAACCCCACAAGGCGTACTGGTTACCCCAGTTTCACAGTTTAGGCACTTGGACAAAATACGGGCGATGGTGGTCTTACCCACTCCGCGAGTCCCAGTAAATAAGTAGGCATGGTGTAGCCGATTATGATCAATGGCATTAATTAAGGCTTTAGACACATGTGACTGTCCAACCAACTCGTGGAAGTTCTTTGGACGATACTTACGTGCTAAAACTTGATATTGCTGCGACATAATAGACAACCAAACCTATAACGATTAAAAAAATTGTGGATTAAAAGTGGCAAGCCCACCTAGGTGACTTGCCACTGATTTAATACATTACCTTAAAAGCAGACTACTAGTATACAGCCGCTGATACTAATTAAGCATGGGCCTGCTGATAATATCTTTTTTCAATATCAGACATCACTGAGCCTGACTGATGAAACACATCCATCTGTACCGTGACATTACCTTTGCCATCATGATTTGACATGTCAAAGCCTAGGATAAAATACTCTTTCATTGCCGGATCTTGTAACTGAGCATTGATATCCATGAGTAAGTTTTGATGATTTTGTTCAATATACTGACGAGAATACTCAGCATTGGCATCAAGCCCATAAACCACAATGACGTAATGATGACCAAAGTCATTATAAGAGTGTTGATGACACAAGTAGCCGTTTAAACACTCTTGTTGTGACCGGGTCTCATAAGCCATCATCTCTTCGATGATACTCATGCGAGTATACATAGACTCAGCGACCAACAATTTAACTTGTGGTAAAGGTAGCGTATCTTGAGCGTCATGACGGCGCTTAGTCGTACCATTTAACAGCTTTTGAAAGATGCTAGAATAGCTTTGCAGCTTTTGAGACAATTCGGCATGCTTTTTTTCAAGCTCAGCTGGGATCTGGGCATTATCAGGCTGTGCCACCATATCACTCAAGCGGGTCTCAACCTTTGATAGTAGACCAATTTCTACCAGTTGTTGCTGTACTGCCACGGCGCGCTTAAAAAAAGCAGGACTTGCCAAAAAGTGCTGTGCTAAGGCGTATTCACCCGAAAAATCATGAAAGTTCACCAACTGTTCTAAGTGATAATCAAAGAAGCTTAATAAATCACTCGGCGTCTGCAGCAGCTTTATCATCTGATAAAAGCCATTTAAACTAAACAGCTGCATCACTCGGCTTTCATCATCTAAATCTAGCACGCAGTCTTCTTGAAAAAAAGTGCTGCCAAACTCGTGCTCTATTTGATAGTCCCTACCTTCATGGTTTAGGGTAATGGCAGTCAGACCCACATAGTGCACATTTGCCAAACCGTCATCACCCGATACCGGCAGCTCAAAGCGGCTGCTGATTTGTTGATAGCGCTTATTAATATAAGTGGCGGCTTGCTGAGTTAGCTGCGCCATAAACGATTTGGACACACTGGTACTTTCAACCTTCTCTACTTCTTCGTGGGTGAGCACATATAAGCGCTGATTGCCAATTTGAAAAGCAAAGTCGAATTTTCCTGCACCGACTAAAGCATCGTCTGCAATTAAGTAAACCGATAAAAAGGTACGGTGAAACATCTGTAACCAATTAAAGCTTGCCACAGCAAGTGATTGTATATCCATCTCAGGCTGCGGCTTGGATACTTTAGGCGCACCGCCTTCAGACAATGGATTAATTAACGGCCTTTTATTGCTCATATTGCGAGGGGTCGTGGGTACTGTGGGTACTGCCTGAATCGGCTCAGGGGCGTCTTCTGAATCCTGTTTCGCATAGCGTCTTTTATCATTATTTAACGCCACACTTTTTATTCTTTGGGCTGAGTAATTTGCCATAACATCCATTTAACCTAAACTGTGAATATATAATCAAGAGACAACGATTATTACTATACCGCTTTTTTATTCCTGTTGCACATGTGTTAATGGATTTATGGCAATTTTGGGCTATTTTTTACTCAAGTATAAGCGCCACTGTAAGCTCTGTATCTCATTGAAGATAAGGGTTTTCGCTATTTGTGACACCTATTTACTAAAAAAACATAGGACTGCCCAAGTAAGCAGTCCTATTAATTAAACTAAACACTGTATGGTTGTGCTCAGTCAGTCTGATAAGTAACTCACTGAGCAGGTAAGTGTCAAACTTACCGCTTATCTTTTAGTGCTTGATGCGCATGTGCGGGAATAAAATCACATCACGGATGCTGGCTGCATCTGTAAATAGCATGACCAAACGGTCGATACCAATACCTTCACCCGCTGTCGGTGGCAGACCATAAGCTAAGGCTTCGACATAGTCTGCATCAAAATGCATCGCTTCATCATCACCTGCGTCTTTTTCGGCCACTTGGTTATGGAAGCGTTCAGCTTGGTCAGCGGGATCATTTAACTCACTAAAGCCATTGGCAATCTCACGACCGCCAATGAACAACTCAAAGCGGTCAGTAATCTCAGGATTTTCATCGTTGCGGCGTGCAAGCGGTGAGGTCTCAGCAGGGTACTGGGTAATGAAGGTCGGCTGACGCAGCTTATGCTCAGCAGTCTCTTCAAAGATAATGGTTTGCAGTTTACCAATACCGAAGCCTTCTTTGACTTGCTGCTTTAATACATTTTGAGCATAGTCAGCTAGGTAATCTCTGTCCGCTACTTTAGACATATCGAAGCCTTCGGCATACTGAGCAATGGCATCTGTCATGCTTAAACGAGCAAAAGGTGCTTTGAGACTGATGGTTTCTTCTTGATAGGTCAGCTCAGTCGTCCCTAAAATATCCATCGCCAGTTGGTTAAATAGACGCTCAGTTAAATCCATCAAGTCCTTATAATCGGCATAGGCTTGATAAAACTCAATCATGGTGAATTCAGGATTGTGGCGGGTAGATACCCCTTCATTACGGAAGCTACGGTTAATCTCAAATACCCGCTCAAAGCCGCCCACGACCAAACGCTTTAGATACAGCTCAGGGGCAATACGTAAATATAATGGCATATCTAACGCATTGTGATGGGTAATAAATGGACGCGCCACAGCACCCCCTGGAATGGGATGCATCATTGGGGTCTCAACTTCCATAAAGCGTTCATTGAGCATGAATTTACGGATGCCACTAATCACTTGGCTACGAATCATAAACGTATTGCGGCTAGATTCGTTGGTCATTAAGTCTAAATGACGGTTGCGATAGCGTGCTTCTGTGTCTGCTAGGCCATGGAACTTATTTGGCATAGGACGTAAAGACTTGGTTAATAAAGTAATTTGTTCGATATGAACGTATAAATCACCTTTACCCGAACGGCCAATATAGCCGCTCACACCAATAATATCACCCAAATCTAGGGATTTGATTAACGCTAGGCTGTCTTCATCGAGCTCTTTGCGCGCCACATACAGCTGAATACGTCCTGTCATGTCTTGAATAACAATAAACGCGCCGCGGTTTAGCATCACACGACCGGCAATGCTCACCTGAGTTTTGTCGCCATTGGCGGCATTTTCTTCGATTTCTTGCTTTGTAATGCCTTCGAACTGTTTTTGTAAATCCTCAGCATAATCAGTGCGCTTGAACTGATTCGGATAAGCGATTTTGCCAGCAGCGCTGATCTCGTCAAGTTTGGCTTGGCGCTGAGCAATCAGGTCATTGGTATCTTCTGCTGATGGGATTTGATCTTGATCGTTCGTTGATTGGTTAGACATTACAGTTTCCAAAGTTATTCAAAAAGGTAAATGGTAATAAGGATAAATGACTAATTTGACACGCTTAGCTGCTGTGCTTCAAGCGTTAAATACGTAATCAGCCTGAAGCACCATCATAACAAAGCGGTGAATTAATCGTCTCCACCCCCGATACTGGCCATTAAATCGGCCTGGTGTTCACGATTTAACGCATCAAGTAGCTCTGTTAAATCGCCTTCCATAATAGCATCTAACTTATATAGGGTTAAGTTGATACGATGGTCGGTCATACGACCTTGTGGGAAGTTGTAAGTACGAATGCGCTCACTGCGATCGCCACTACCCACTAAGTTTCGGCGTAGGGCATCTGCAGTATCGACCTGCTCTTGCACTTTGGCTTGCTGAATACGGGCGATTAGCATTTGCATGGCTTTGGCACGGTTTTTATGCTGACTGCGCTCTTGTTGACACTCAGCGACCACACCCGTTGGAATGTGAGTCAAACGTACCGCCGAGTCGGTGGTGTTTACGTGCTGGCCACCGGCGCCGCTTGAGCGGAAGGTATCCATACGAATATCGGCTGGGTTTAGCTCTACCGTATCATCAATCTCCACCTCGGGCATCACCGCAACCGTACACGCTGATGTGTGAACACGGCCTTGGCTTTCTGTTTCAGGAACACGTTGTACTCGGTGTGCGCCTGATTCAAACTTTAAGCGGCCATACACATCATTACCTGATACTCGGCTGATAATCTCTTTATATCCGCCGTGCTCGCCTTCGTTGGCTGACAGCACTTCGATAGTCCAGCCTTGTGAAGAGGCATAACGCTCATACATACGAAACAGATCGCCTGAGAAAATAGCCGCTTCATCACCACCGGTACCGGCACGGATTTCTAAGAAGGCAGGTACTTTATCATTAGGATCTTTTGGCAGCATCATGACGTTCAGCTCTTCTTCCATCGCCTCAATATCACGGCTGGCTGAGTCAATCTCCTCTTGCATCATCTCTTTCATATCAGGATCTGATGCGTCGTTGATCATCTCTTGTGCATCTTTTTTATCAATTTCAGCCTGACGATAGCGCTGCCACAAAGCGGTAATCTCTGACAGCTCGCTGTGCTCCATAGATAACTCGCGAAATTTATTATTATCGCTGATGGTATCAGGATCAGACAACAAGGCAGTCACTTCTTCAAAGCGGTCTACCATTTGATCTAAGCGTTCTCTTAACGAGTCTTTCATAAGTAATCTTTTCTTCAGTGAAGTTAGTAACGAGATATAGGGTCATACTTCAGTAACTATCGATAGTTAAGCTTAAGGTTGAAAGCTTATTAGGGTCATTAGTTTACTGATTTTTGATAATTATTTCGGTAATTATACGAGGAAGCTTTGTATAGGCTTTGCGCTATAAAAATGTAGCGACTTACACAAAGTGGCTAATTATAACAAATTTTGGCGAAAATACCGATACTCACGATGTTAAATTCATGGCCTAACGAATTAAGCAGGCCCAATGACCTGCTTAATCTTAGATAAAATGCACTTTATAACCAATGAGTTAAACTTTGCGCACCAGCACTGAGCCGATTGAGTAACCGGCACCAAAGGAGCACATGACGCCCAAATCGCCTGATTGCAGCTGATCTTTAAAGCGATGGAACACAATCACAGGGCTGGCTGAACTGGTGTTACCAAATTCATCAATCACAGTGGGCGCAAGCGCAGGGTCAGCATCTTTACCGACCACACTGCGTAAAATTAGATTGATCATGTTTAAGTTGGCTTGGTGTAGCCACATCATTTTTACTTCTTCAGGCTTAAAGTTGTTCTCTTGCAAATGCTCACTGATCATCTCAGAGACTTTAGGACATACTTCGCGAAACACCTTACGGCCATTTTGTAAAAACAGCTTATCCGTTACCGGTTCTTTTAGATCATGATACAGCTCAGTACCTGCTGCTAAATACTCGCATCTGTCTAAGAAGCTGTATTCATTTTTGATATTGATTGAAAACTGAGTAAACAGTTTGCTGTCTAAAATCTCATAGCCTTTTGGTGTATCTAGCTGCTCAATAATAGAGGCCGTCGCCACATCACCAAAGATAAAGTGGCTATCACGGTTACGGAAGTTTAGGTGCGAGGTAGTAATCTCAACGTTTACCACAGCAATTTTAGTGCCTAAGCCGCCTTTAATCGTACCCACTGCTTGAGCGATACCAAAGGTTGCGGCGCTACAAGCCACGTTCATGTCATAAGCGAAGCCGCCCACCATACCGATGGCATGTTGAATCTCAATGGCCAATGCAGGATAAGCGCGGGGTAAGTTTGAACAGGCCACAATAATTCCGTCAAGCTCAGTGGCCTCAAGGCCGGCTTCTGCTAAAGCTTGTTGTAGGGCATCCACCCCCATCTCAGCCATTAAAGACAGCTCTTCACCCAGCTTACGAGCCGGCAATACAGGTGCCATAATTTCAGGGTCTAAGATGCCTTTTTTGTCCATAACATATCGCGACTTAATACCCGATACTTTTTCAATGAACTCAGCCGATGAAGGCTCTAGTGCGTCACGGGTCCCTGCTTCAATTTCGCTGGCGTATTGAGTATTATAATTAGCGACATACTGGTTGAATGAGTCAACAAGCTCTTCATTACTGATGCTATATGGCGGAATATATAGACCTGTCCCTGTAATATATGTTTTCATATTGCTTCCTATTATTCTTAGCAAATTAATTATGTGTCATACTAAAAGTTATCACGCTCAAAGAGGTGAAGCTGTTTTTTTTATTGCGGTGTCAAGTGACTGAAAAACTGAGTTGCAGTATTTGACCCTCGGTTGGCATTTTAAGCACAAGCCTAATATTATGCCTGTTTTGTGTCATTATTCCTAATACTGAGTGTGATAAATTCTTTATCTTTTTCTATCTCAGCTTATTTATGGCGCAATTGATAACTATAAATTGCTATTGTTCAGTGTACAAGCGTTTATTAATATAAAAAGGTTATTTTAAAATGCCTATTAAGGTATCACAAGCTCATATAGAAGCCGAGTTACAGCAGCACACGCCAGCCGGTATTAAAAAGGTGCTTATCCTTGGTGCCGAAAGTACTGGCAAAACGACCCTATGCCAAGATTTGGCTCAGCATTATCAGACTCAGTGGGTAATTGAGTACATGCGCCCCTATTTGCAGCACAAATGGGACACCACTCAAAGCGTTTGTGAATGGCAGGATTTAATGCCGATCGCCTATGGGCAAGTTGCGAGCGAAAATCAGCAGGCAGCGGTGGCCAATCGCTATCTGTTTTGTGATACCGCTTTATTTGAGATTATGGTGTATGCGTATTGGTATTATAATGAGTGTCCAGCCGCGCTTAAGGCTGCAGCACTGAGCCATCATTACGACTTGATCTTGCTAACGCAGGTGGATGTGCCTTGGGTGGCTGATGACTTACGTGACGCGCCCCAGCAGCGAGAGCAGATTACCCAAGCGTTTATCGATGCCTTAACTGAGCACAATAAGCCATTTTTACGCATTGGTGGGACACGTCAAGCACGGGTACAGCAAGTTACCCAGTGGCTTGACGCTGGTTTATGATAAGACAGCTTTTGGATAAGCTGCGACTATACCTTAATTTTCTGTAATACAAAGTCAATGTCTTTATCACCTCGACCGGACAAGTTGACCAAGATGCTCTGATCAGCCGGCATGTCTTTGGCAATCTTCATTGCATAAGCCACCGCATGTGAGGACTCCAGTGCTGGGATAATACCCTCCAGGCGAGACAGGGCCATGAACGCCTCTAAACATTCTTTATCTGTGATTGCTTCATAAGTGGCCAAATTGGCATCGCGCAAATAAGAGTGCTGAGGACCAA
Source organism: Psychrobacter sp. YP14 (assembly GCF_003209315.1). Classification (NCBI taxonomy): domain Bacteria; kingdom Pseudomonadati; phylum Pseudomonadota; class Gammaproteobacteria; order Moraxellales; family Moraxellaceae; genus Psychrobacter; species Psychrobacter sp. YP14. The sequence continues at coordinate 1,622,359 of NZ_CP029789.1, forward strand.
CGCCCGGATAGTCTAGCCCTGAAGCGATAGAATGCACTTGTGCCGGCTCGCCTTTGTCATTAAGTAGCACATAGCACTTAAAGCCTTGTATCTCACCTTTGACACCTTTAGTCATGGTGGCCGCATGATTCGGCGTATCTAACCCCTCACCTGCCGGCTCAACACCAATCTTCTCAACGACATCATCTTCCATAAAGCCGCTGAATAGACCCATGGCGTTGGAGCCGCCACCGACACAAGCCACGACTTTATTAGGTAAACTACCAGTCGCCTGTAAGAACTGCTCGCGCGCTTCATGGCCAATAACCGATTGAAAGTACCCGACCATCTCAGGATAAGGCGCGGGACCAACCACTGAGCCAATGGCAAACATACTGTTTTTAATATCGCCCAAATACGCCTCAAAAGCACTATCAACCGCCTCTTTTAAGGTACCAGCTCCTTGTGATACGGGCACCAGATTGGCGCCCAATATTTTCATACGGCTGACATTAGGATGCTCTTTTTTGATATCGACCACCCCCATATGAATCTCGCAGGCCACGCCCATAAGTGCTGCCGCCGTCGCCAATGCTACCCCATGCTGGCCTGCACCGGTCTCAGCGATTACCTTGGTTTTTCCCAGTTTTTTGGCCAGTAGCACCTCACCTAAGCAGTGGTTGATTTTGTGGGCGCCGGTATGGTTTAAGTCCTCACGCTTTAGATAAATTTGCGCACCGCCGCAGTGCGCTGTCAGTCGCTTAGCATGATAAATCGGGCTAGGTCTGCCTACATAGGTCTCACGCAGGCGCTTCATCTCGGCGATAAAATCATCATTTTTAATAATTTCACGAAATCCAGTCTCTAGCTCATCTAGCGCTCGTGCCAGTTCAGGATGACTAATTTTTCCCCCAAACTCGCCATATAGACCTTGGGTGTCTGGTAGTGTCGATGCGTGTAAACCATAGCTGTCTTTTATCTGTGTCATATTTGCCCCTAGCCTGCTATAAAAAATATTTAAATAATGCTTTGTATCTACCTATCTATGCTTTATATGCCTTAGTGTTTTTGTGTTCTAGTACACTGATACGAATTCTAAATTAACTTATTCTTCCGGTCAAGCCACAATATGACCTAAATTCTTGTAAACCCAACGCCGCAACTACAAACAAAAATATACATCCCTTATAACCTAAAGGAATAATAACTCCTCTATTTAGCGCTAGACCTTATCCTACAAGTCTGGATAATAGTCCGTTTGTTTTGATTGCGGAGTTTGAGATGCTTGTTTTTGTCTTATTGATCCTCTTTGTTGGCCTGCTGTACGGTCTATGGCGTTATCATCGTCAAAGCGATTCGTTAAGCCGCAGTGTGTTTTTAGGCCTATTTCTTGGGGTGATCTATGGGCTGGTAATATCGAGCCTAGGATTGGATACAGAAAGCTTTTTACCTTGGGTAAATATCGTTGGTAATGGCTATGTGAATTTATTAAAAATGATAGCAATGCCTTTGGTATTTATCTCCATCTTGGCAGCCATTGCTCGATTAGAAAAAGCCTCTATGATTGGTTCGATGAGCTTTTGGATTATCAGCACCTTAATCATTACTACCGGTATCGCAGCCTTTGACGGGGCGATTATTGCCAATTTATTCCACCTTGATGCCAGCTCTATTGTGGCCGGTGAGCAAGAGATAGCTCGTAGCCAAAGTATCATAGAAAGCAGCAGCCAAGTGGCCGATTTGACCATTCCGGGCCTGATTTTAAGCTTTATACCGACCAGCATTGGCGGCACCTTAGCCGGTCTTGAAAGCACCTCAATGATTTCAGCTGTGGTCATCGCAAGCTTATTGGGTATCGCCGCTTTAACCGTTAATAAAAATGACCCTGAAAAAGGTGCCATGATTATCAAAGGTATCGATATCGCTCAAAGCTGGGTTATGGCGTTGGTACGCTTAATCATCCGCCTAACGCCTTATGGTATCTTAGCGCTCATGATTAAAGTCATTGTCACCACTGATGCCGGCGCTATTTGGCAATTGGCCAAATTCTTAATCGCCTCTTATGTTGCCCTATTTATTATGCTGATTGTGCACGCCTTGATTATTACGCTTACTGGACGCTCGCCCATTAGCCACTTTAAGAAAATCGCTCCGGTATTGACCTTTGCCTTTACCTCACGTAGCTCTGCGGCAACCATACCGCTAAGTATCGATGCGCAAGTCAATGAGCTGGGTATTGCCAAGCCAATTGCTAACTTTTCAGCATCCTTTGGTTCAACCATTGGTCAAAATGGATGTGCAGGTGTGTATCCTGCGATGTTAGCAATGATGATTGCCCCCACTATGGGCATTGACCCTTGGTCTATGAGTTTTATTGCCTCCGTCGTGGGCATCTCTATGATTGCCTCATTTGGGGTGGCAGGTGTCGGCGGTGGCGCAACTTTTGCAGCCATTATCGTGCTGTCCACATTAGGTATGCCACTAGAGCTGGCTGGCCTGCTGATTTCTATTGAGCCACTTATCGATATGATGCGTACTTTGGTTAACGTTAGCGGCTCGATTACCGCAGGTGTGGTCGGCAATAAGGTACTGGGTGATGTGGCGCATCATGCAGACTATCAAGGCCAGCCTAGCTGACTTTAACGCTGACTTTAACGCTGACTTTAACCCAGCCTATATTTAAGCTGTTACAAATCAGCCCAGCCATTAAATCTTACCGATATTCGCCCCATAATTTGACCACAATTTATGGGGTATTTTTATGCCCACACCCTTACGACTCTTTATACCTTCAATACAACAACACTACATTTAACAAACTATATTGGCTTTAATATTATTAACAGGCAAGCCCCGTACTGTGAAATTACTCTAAACCTGTCCAATTAAAAAACCTATTAATAATAAATATAAGGAGCTTTATAAACATGACTCACCCCAGCACAGACATTAACGCCGATTATGAGATTAATGACTTGTCGCAAGTCACCAATCTTTTTGACTTTGAAGTATTGGCAAAAAAGAAAATGAGCAAAGGCGCATTTGCCTACGTCTCAACTGGTGCCGGCGATGAAATTACGCATCAAAATAACCACCGTGCTTATGACCACATCACCTTAAACCCTAGAGTGTTAAATGATGCAAAAAAGCTAGATACTAAAGTGACCTTATTTGGTGATGAGTTGGCCTATCCAATTTTAGTCGACCCTTTTGCTTTCCAAAAAACCATGCATCCTGACGGTGAGCTTGCTACTGTCAAAGGCGCTGGAGAGGCCAAAACAGCTTGTGTCATTAGCTCCTTTACCACCACCTCTTTAGAAGACATCCAGCAAGTTGCGACCACGCCGATTTGGTTTCAGTTGTATATCCAAGATGACTTAGAATTTGCCAAAAAAGTGCTAAAACAAGCAGAAGCGGCCGGCTGCAAAGCGGTGTGTATTACCCTAGATTCTGTTGCCGCGGCTGTACGCAATGAAGAAGACAAGGTCGGCTTTGAGCTGTCTAAAGACTTGAACATGCCTTATAAGATTGGCCGGCCAGCACCTGTCTCTTGGCAAGAAGTGGAAATGCTGATTGCTTATACCTCCTTGCCGGTACTGATTAAAGGCATCGTTAATGCTGAAGATGCACAACGAGCCCTTGATATTGGCGCCTCTGGTATTATTGTTTCTAACCACGGAGGGCGTAAATTAGATACCGCGCCGCCAACCATTGAGGCATTACAGCGAGTAGCTGAGCGTGTCGACCATAGAGTTCCCGTGCTCATCGATGGCGGTATCCGCCGTGGTACGGACGTCTTAAAGGCTTTGGCTTTAGGCGCTGACGCAGTGCTATTAGGCAAACCGATTGCTCAAGCATTGGGAGCAGCAGGATCAGAGGGTGTGGCCAAAGCGCTTAAAATCTTACAACATGAATTTGAAATGGCAATGACATTAACTGGGTACAACACCATTAATAGTATTGACCATTCGGTAATCTGGAAATAGCCCAATGATATTCATATTTTAATAGGGCGATCCAAGCGCTTATCCCTAAGTTTTATCACTAAATATTTAAAAATCGGTCTGTCTTGCAGGCCGATTTTTTTATCAAAAGAAGCGCTGGGCGCGGTTATAGATAGCCACAGATAACGGTTAAACTATTTACTTATGGATAAATATCTGTAATATAAACTCTACATTAATTGACATATGTCACCAAATTTTGGTCATCTCTGCTGATTCTTACTTCAATAAAGAGTTTTATTTATGAAAAAGATCGTTGCTCCTCTTGCCTTGTTTTATTTTTGTTGCCCTGCCGCTTATGCAGAAGCGCCCAAGCTATTCGGCAACTTGTTTGTACAAGGCTATTATTCTGACGCAAACTTTGATGCAGATAAAAAGCAGTTAGCAGATAAGTATCCTACCTACCAAGGCAGTGGTAAATACGGAGAAGATGACTTTCATATCAAAACTTATAAATCAACAATAGGTCTTCGAGGTTCAGAGCCTATTAGTGCGACCACAGACGTGGTTTACCAGTTTCAATTTGGTGTGAATTTGACCGAAAGTAATGGCTCAAGTGTTGATTTGCCCAATCGTAGTAACTATTTAGGCTTAAAAAATGATACATGGGGCACAATAAGAGCCGGTCGCTACTGGACCCCTGTGGATTTGATTAACAATGTCGTTGTTGCTAAAGGCATCTGGGACAATAACGGCACGACTCAATTGTCAAAAACCACACAATCTGTTAACGCACTAAACATGACCGATGCCGTACCTCGTGTATCTAATGTCCTCTTCTGGCAGTCACCAGAGCGTAAGGATTTGCCATTTGAGCTGTTTGTGATGTATCAGGCGGATGAGGATAATGAATACCACAATGGCGAAGGCTTTGGCAGCTATCTCACCTATAAGCCTAATAATGGCTTGGTGGCAAGCGTTGCTTATGACAAGGACCTAGAAATCTCAGGGTCTCTTGTGCGCGGTACCGCTACCTATGATTTAGCCAAATCCACTAACGTGCCTGTTACGTTAGGCGCCTTATACCAAGTGGCTGATTATGACGGCTACTCAGAAAAAGAAAAAGGCATGGTACTTAGTGCAAAGCTCGGCTTAAGCAACTTCGCAAGACCTGCCTCAGTATATGCTCAGTACAATAGAAGTACTGATTTACATGGTATCTCTGGCGCAGACTCTAATCAGATTGCGATCGGTGGTGAATATAACTTTAAAGATAACGTCATTGCCCATGCTTATATGGGTTATAACAAGGCAAAAGGTGTGGAAGGATATCTTGGCACACAAGAGGATGCCAACGGTGAATTAACCCCTCTGTATGCCAAAGGTGACTCAGATTATTTTGCTATTGGCACAGGTCTTCAATACAAGTTCTAGTCCGCCGCTCTTAGCACTTATTCATATAGATTGGGTTGGTGTAAAATCTAAGGCTGTTGTCCAACAAAGTCGCAAATGGCCCTAAAAACTGTCTTATGTTCTATTTTTCTGCCGATTAATTGGTTTTTAGGTTTGACAAGGGTCATAAAATCTATATAATACACATCCACAGAGCGAGGGTGATTAGCTCAGTTGGTAGAGCGTCTGCCTTACACGCAGAATGTCGGCGGTTCGAATCCGTCATCACCCACCACTATATTAGTTAGTGTTTAAACTTACTAATCGACCTAAGCAGCGGTAGTTCAGTTGGTTAGAATACCGGCCTGTCACGCCGGGGGTCGCGGGTTCGAGTCCCGTCCGCTGCGCCATATTTTAAAACTTAATAAGCTTTTTTAGTTAAGCACAAAAGTTTCAACCTCAAGTATTGATTTACTTGAGGTTTTTTTGTATCTGTATATTCATATAAATTGTTGATTTATATATTTTTAATTCTAAAAATATATTACTGATCTACAGGTATCTTATTCTCTGATTTTATTTATATGAGTCTATTAACAGATAAGCTGGCTTGACCAAATAGTGGCTTTCTCGACCCAAATCAGGTGTTTTATCGTATTGCTTGATATTAATAATAGTCTCAAATCGGGCTTTCTATTCCCCACTATCTCATAAAACAAACCCTCACGTTCATCATTTTCAGCCTAGCAATACTATATTAGCTAAAAGCAGTTATTACTTATCTTAAACGTCACTAGCTGTCGTTTAGTGCTGTCAGCTCTATTGTTTGATTGTCTTTTTTTAAGTAGTATAAAACCATGTACTAAGAATGGCTTTATATGCGAAGGGATATGATGACCAATAAAAATGCTTATACCGATAACAGCTTTTTCTCCTCTGATCTGAAGACTATCCTGCACTCTAAACGTGCCAATATTTATTACCTTAGCCATTGCCGCGTCATGCAAAAAGATGGGCGGGTTTTATACCTGACCGAAGACGACAAAGCCAATCAGTATTTTAATATCCCCATCGCCAATACCACCTCTATCCTACTTGGCACAGGTACATCCATCACCAATGCTGCCATGCGTCTGCTGTCTCAAGCCGGCGTGTTGGTTGGGTTTTGTGGCGGTGGTGGCACGCCGCTATTTATGGGTAGCGAAAAAGAAATCTTTATCGAGTGGCTGACCCCGCAAAGTGAATACCGCCCCACCGAATACATTCAAGGCTGGATGAGCTGGTGGTTTGATGATGACAAACGCTTGCAAGCGGCGCAAATTATGCAGCTGGCCCGCATTGAATTTTTGCGCTCAGTTTGGCAACGAGACAAAGACTTTAAACAACATGGCTTTGACAGTCAGCAGCCAGATATCGCAAGCTTGCTAGATACGCATCAAAGCCAAATTGTGGTGCAAGATAACGTTATGCACCTACTACAGCTAGAAGCCCGATTAACCAAAGCACTGTATAAACTTGCTGCGCAAAATACCAATTATAGTGGTTTTACTCGTGACCACGATGGTCTTGATAAAGCCAATAGCTTCCTAAATCACGGTAATTATCTCGCCTACGGTCTGGGCGCAACCACCGCTTGGGTGCTCGGTATTCCGCATGGCTTTGCCGTCATGCATGGCAAGACTCGCCGCGGGGCATTGGTGTTTGATATCGCCGACATTGTCAAAGATGCACTGGTACTGCCCCTATCCTTCATTTGCGCCAGTGAGAACCTCAGCGAGCAAGAGTTTCGCCAAGAGTGCTTAAATTATTTTACCCAATATAAAGCGCTTGATGTGATGTTTGAGGTAGTGAAGGGTTTGGCTTTGCAGACGGACTGGGAGATATAAATCATGCTCGTCACTTTTGTCTCTCAATGTGAGAAGAAAGCTCTCAAACGGACTCGGCGTATTTTAGATGCCTTTGCCAACCGTATTGGCGATAACGTGTGGCAAACTGCCATTACTGAAGAGGGGCTAATAACGGTTAAACGGTTATTACGCCAATCTGCCACCCGTTCAACGGCAGTCAGTTGCCATCGTGTACGTACTCGCCAGCGTACCGAACTGGTATGGATAGTGGGTAATAAACGTAAATTTAATGAGGTGGGTTTTGTGCCTGTGAATTGGACAGAAGATGACGTGAGTATCTATCAAGACAGCCATGAATGGAAAAGCTTACCGCTTATTCAACATGCCAGCGCCATCGCAGGACTGTTTCATGACTTTGGAAAAGCAAACAAGCTGTTTCAAGATAAAATCAACCCAGAAATTAAAACAGAGACGTTTGAACCATATCGTCATGAATGGATATCGGTGAGGCTATTTGAAGCATTCGTAGGCGATAACGATGATGCAGCGTGGTTAAACCGTTTGGTCAATGGTGATTTTGCAGATACGACAGATGTTTTTCGTGATGGCATCGATAAATCTATAACAAAATCAAATAATCCCCTAGTAAACCTACCGCCATTGGCACAATTGGTGGCATGGCTTATTGTGACGCATCACAAGCTACCTACTTACCCTGAATATAAAGATGGATTTGATAACGAACCATCATTTATAGATATATCACATTGGTTTAAAAGCTTTAGAGACTTTTGGAACTCACCAAATTGTCTTGATGAGGATCAAGCCTCTCGTATAAAAGACAACTGGTCGTTTAGTGGTGACGCCCTACCTTATCATAGCCATCAATGGCGTTCTCGTGCTTGCGATGTTGCCAGTGACGCAAAAGCAGATCTCTTACCCTTTTTAAGCAGCTTACAAAAAGATGCTCAAGGTAACCTTAGCCTAATAAATGATAGACTATTTAGTACCCACCTATCTCGTTTAGCGTTGATGATGGCAGACCATTATGTTTCCTCTCTAAGTTTTGATACCAGCAATGACCCCAAGCACTTAGGTAGGTATAGAGATGACAATTATAAAGTATATGCCAATACAGGTTATGATGAAGCGGGTAAAAAGGTTTATAAACAACAGTTAGACCAACATCTTATCGGTGTCGGTTATGAAGCTAGAAAAATCAGCACACAATTACCGCAATTAAAAAGAAAACTGTATGGATTAGAGAATAATGACTTTTTAAAGAATACCCTTAAACAAAATCTTAAAGAAGAAAAACTCAGTAAAGATAAATCCGAACAGTTATTCAAAAAGTTTCGCTGGCAAGATGATGCACAAAACCTTGCTGAAGCCATCGGAGAGCAGACCAAAAACAGTGGGTTTTTTGGTATCAATATGGCATCTACTGGTAGCGGTAAAACCTTATGTAATGCCAAGATTATGTATGCCATTGGTCAAAAGACGGGAAAAGTACGCTTTAATGTGGCATTGGGTCTACGTACTTTAACTCTGCAAACAGGGCGTGAGTTTCAAAAGGTGATGAAGCTTAATGAGGATGAACTATCCATCGCTGTAGGCGGTATAGCCGTCAAAGCATTGTTTGAAAACCAGCAAAATAAATATACCAGCACAACAGCAAGCGATGAAAAAGAGGCTGATAATGCCGAACTAATGGGCAGTGAATCTGCCGATGACTTTATCAACCCTGAGTTATACCTCGACTATCAAGGTAAAATACAAGACCACTCTTTATCAAAATGGACTAAAGACAAGCCCCGAGTCAATAAATTATTACTACCTCCCGTATTGGTATGCACCATTGATCATTTAATTCCTGCAACCGAAGGTATTAGAGGTGGTCAGCAAATCGCACCCATGTTACGGCTTTTGACTAGTGACTTGATACTAGATGAACCTGATGACTTTGGATTAAGCGATTTGCCTGCGTTATGTCGACTGATTCATTGGTCAGCCATGCTTGGCAGTCGTGTTTTACTGTCGACAGCCACTATGCCACCTGCCTTGGTTTATGCCTGCTTTGAGGCTTACAAAATGGGTTGGCGTGCTTATGCCAAGGCGAATATAGCCGACTGGGACAAGACAATACAGTGTGCTTGGTTTGATGAAACACAACAGCCTATTGAACAGCTAGTGAATTTTGATAGCTTTAAAGACTTTAAAAATACACATGACAACTTTGTGACTAATCGTATCAATCACCTTAAAAAACACCCACCAAAACGCTTAGGTAAAATTACGCCTGTCATTGAAGCCAAACACTTAAGCATCAATGAAAATAGCGTCAGTGAAAACATGGCAAATACGATATTTAATGAAATTATTGCGCTTCATCAAACCCATCATTTGAGTCGAGCGGATAAAGCCGTTTCTATTGGCTTAGTTCGTATGGCTAATATCGACCCCCTTATTCAAGTGGCTAAGTATCTATTGGCTAAAGATGCGCCTAACGATACCTGTATTCACTACTGCATTTATCACAGCCGCTTTCCGCTCGTCATTCGCTCACATATAGAGGATAAGCTAGACAATATATTGACCCGTAAAGACCCTGAGCGTATTTGGCATGACACCCAAGGTGTTGGCAGTATTATTAAAGAAACAACACATAAACATCATATCTTTGTAGTATTAGCCTCGCCCGTTGCCGAGGTCGGGCGTGACCACGATTACGATTGGGCAATCGTTGAACCCAGCTCCATCCGTTCAATGGTGCAACTGGCAGGGCGTATATTACGTCATAGAGACATCACCCCTACCTCGCCGAACATTAGCTTACTCAATAAAAACATCAAAGCGTTGAAAAATAATGAGGTTTGTTTTACCAAGCCAGGATTTGAAGGTGACGGTCTAAAATTAAGTCAACATGATTTAATTGAAGTGTTAGAGCAAGCGAATTATCAAACAATAGATGCCACACCCAAGCTTTTATTTCCTGAAAACTTTACACCTAAAAGTGACGATGTTCAAAACTTAAATGAGCTAGAACATAAAGCTTTATATAAAAGGCTTCTTAAAGATACGTCACACAATCAACAAGCATCAAATTGGTGGAAGCATTCAGTACAGTGGAGTGGAGAGGTACAGCGTCAGCAAAAATTCAGAAAGTCTGTCAAAGGTGATTCGTATCATTTATGGCTAACTGATACGTTTAATAAACCGACATTTAAATGGGCAGACCCCAAAGAGTTTGATCCCACCAAACGGTTTCATGATGCCAAAAATTTTGGCACTGAATTTACGATAACAGATAACAGTCAATTATTACTCGGTTCTGGCATTCAGTTTTGGTTGGATTTAACGCCATTAACTATTTATCAAAACCTTATTGACGACTTCGCTCAGCAAGACAAAAACTATAGCCTAGAGGATATTAGTAGAAAGTTTGGAGAAATCAAACCATCGCCCTATCACACAGCTAATGTTGCTTTAACTTATCAATATCAGTTGGGTCTGTATTAAGAGTAATGATAAAAAATTCTAGAAATTAAGCCACCTATGCGGTGGTAAAAAAGATTTATTAAGCTACTACTGTCTAAGCCACCTAATATTCTTCTATTAGGTAGGCAAACAACCAAACAAATATAAGGATTTAATATGTCGTCTAACAATGTCAAAACGTGGCAAACGGTTATCACTGATTATATAGATGAGGTAAATGAACAAGATAAAGTAGAAAAAATGAAAGGCGCTATCCTTGCAACAAAGCTATTTGACCACTTGATGACAGCGAAAACCGAAGATGATAACCAAAGTAAAGACTTACACAAACAGTTAAACAAACTGAAAAAGCTGTCGCTAAATGAGCGAAATTTACCAAAGATTAAAGCGTTGTATCAAGAGTTTGTTAAAAATGGATGGATAACGTCTGTAGATAACACCATCAATGCAATCAAAAAAATGTCGGATTATTATAGTGTATGGATTAATCATGCCCTACTACAAATTGACTATGTCACGCCAGCCACCCATGTGGCGAAGCTTACCCACTCTAGTAGTGGTGGCTCATCTATTATGGATGAGATAGATGATGTACAAGCGGGCTATTTGACGACCAGCGCCTTGCCCCATGTCATTTATGATGGCGCTTATCCTAATGCCAGTTTATCAAAAATTGCAAAGTTTCTACTATTAAGTGTCGATGGCGACCCTTTAGGCAAGTTGCTCAAAGCAGGTGATAGCTCGCCCCTTAAACATATAGTGGCTGATGATAACTTAGCAGATTGGACAGCAACGTTTAAACAAAAACTCAACCCACACCCCAAAGCGGACTCACTTGCCAAACAAGTCTACTTTCCTGTTAAAGATGACTATCATTTGCTAGTTGTACTGAAACCCTCCTCACTTATTCAAGCTATTTATGCCACCTACTTTTTTAAAGACGTCAGAAAAGCACGAGATAAAATATATAAGCAAAAGGAGAAAGAAAAATACAGCCCCGAGGTATATCAAAGCCTACCAAACGTAGCGACCTTAGCCACAGTGATGAGCCAACCACAAAACGTATCAGTAAATAATGGCAGCCGAGGCGGTAATATTCGTCTGTTTAACAGTGCGCCACCTGTTTGGCAAAACCAATTAAAACCACCTCTACACTTAGAAACTATGTTTAATGCCCGTCTATTAAATCGTTATGCTTTTGACAATATTAAGCAACTGCGTGACTTATTGCTTACTTTTGAAAAGGCGGAGATTAGCTTTAAAGACCCTAACAGGCTTAAAGGCGTGCGTAACTGGGTAAAAGCAATTGCTAATAATGTCATTGACTACTCACAAACCTTAGCTATCTTGCCTGCGGGATGGAGTGCCAATCCTGAATGCCAACTGCCTATAGAGCAACAAATATTTCTAGACTTCGATAGACAGGATGCAGAGTTTAACAATGTAAAACGACAAAGCGACTGGCAAGGAAAACTGGTTAAAGGCTTTGTACTTTGGCTTAATAAATCTCTTACAGGAAAAGATAATAAGTTCATTTCTACTAATGAGCATAACCGTATTTGGCGAGATGTTTTTGCCAATATTTTACGTGAACATATTGATATGCTAAAGATGGCTTATGATGAGCAAAGCGTTAATTTAGATAGTGTTATTGATAGTCATACTGCTGATAATACTGATAACCCTAAGGAGACGACAGTATGAAGCTGATTTGTATTAATCGTATTAAAGTTCAAAATGCCAATGCTGTTGCAGGTCTTACAACAGGTTCGGTCAGTCCTACCGCAGTTATGGGAGCAACACATACACTCCAACGTAAAATAGATCAGCATTACTCCCAAGAACCCATAAAGTTACTGGGCACAGCAATGATCGTTCATGATCATCATCAGCATACTTTTAAAAACGACAACGGTGCGATTAAATTTACCCAGTCTCGTAACGCACCCTATCTACATGGCTTAACAGATGACAAAAAGAGTAGCCCTGCCTCGGTTATCGAAGAGGGTAAAATGAATGTCACGTTATCTTTGCTCATTGCCTATGATGGTTTTGTTGCAGATAACAAGCAACTTGAAGCATGGTTAGATACTCACTGTCGTCTGCTTCGTATTGCAGGCGGTAGCATTTTGGATATTAAAGATATTAGCTTAGTGAATATCACAGGCAGTGATAAAGCAGGAACACAAATTAAACGCTTAGTACGCTCATTGCTTCCTGGCTTTGTTTTATATGACCGTAATGATCTGCTTGCCTCACATGCAAATGAACAAGATATAGATACGCTCACCGCTTGGATAGACTTTGTATCACTAAAGCAAGTTGCCCGACCCGAACATAAATTAATCGATAAGCATCTTAGCGGATTAACAGATAATAAATTATGGACAGTTTGGCAAAAGTATTTAACAACACCTTATCTAACCACAGATATTCCTGACGCCATCACTCAGCACTTTGATACGCTTAATGATAAATCCTTTAAGGCGCTATTAAAACAGTGGCAAAGCTATCTAAACCCTGACAGTAAAACACCAGCACAGTGGGAATATCAACCTAAACCTGCCTCGGGATATCTTGTGCCAATTATGACAGGTTATAAAGCCATTAGCCCAGTGTATAAAAATGATGAAGTCGATAATACCCGTGATGCCACGACTGACGTCTGTTTTGTGGAGGCAGTACATACTGTTGGTGAGTGGCAAAGTGTCCATCGTATTAAAGAATTAGTGCAACTTGAGCAAGCTTTGTGGTGCTATAACTACCAGCCTAACTGGTATTTATGTAAACAAAACTATCAACCCCCAACCATCAACAACAATGATGATGAAGATTATATATAGGAGTACATCCCATGACTATTGACTTACCGAGCTTACTATCTTTTGAACGCAAAATTGAAAACTCAGATGCCTTAATGTTTTCAGGCAACTGGGCAGAACAAGATAAAGAGGGTTGGCGTGCCATTAAAATTATTCCTCGTCTTAACCGTTCTACTCAAAGCGCTTACGGTATTAGCGACGACAAAAAAAACCAGCCTAACCCAGTTGCATCAAGCAATGATGATGCAAATTTACCACTTGAGCATGATACTTTAAAAGTTAGCTTTACCTTACGTTTAATCGGTAATTTAGGTTTGCCGTTTGCTTGTAATAGCCCTGAGTTTGAGACGGCAATTAAACAAAAAGTAGATGAGTTTAAGCAAACGGATATGTTAGATGAGTTAGCCAAACGTTATGCTTATAATATTGCCAATGGTCGCTTTTTGTGGCGTAACCGTGTCGGTGCAAAAAACATTACCATCAAGGTAACTATTGATAGACAAGATAGTGAGGATGCCGAAGTATTGAGCTTTAACGCTTATGATTATAGTTTAAATAACTTTGACAATGCAGATGAGAAAATTAATAGGCTAGCCAGCGCCATCAAAGAAGGACTTGCTAGTGAGACATTTATATTTATCTCTGTAGAAGCGTTTGTTGAGCTTGGCAATGGACAGCGTGTTTTTCCTTCGCAAGAAATGAATATGGGTGAAAAACGTAAGGTCTTATTTAAAATACATGACCAAGCAGCGATGCACAATGTGAAAGTAGGTAACGCATTACGGACAGTCGATGACTGGTACCCCGATGCACAATTCCCAATTGCAGCAGAACCTTTTGGTGCAGTAACCCAGCGCGGGCAGGCGTATAGAAAAAGCAAAACTGACCTTTATACACTCATGCAAGCATGGGTTAATGATACAGAATTAGAAGATGAACAAAAGGCGTATGTGGTCGCTAATTTAATTAGAGGCGGTGTGTTTAGTAAAGGTGGTGACTAATGAATTATTACCAAGAAATTACCATCCTACCCGACCCTGAGATAACGGCTTACTTCATTTGGAGTAAGCTATATAACCAGCTTCATATTGCATTGGCGGATGTGAAAAATACACATGGTATTGAGTCAATTGGTGTGAGCTTTCCTGATTATTACTTTGACAGTAAAAACGGCAAGTCATCCAAGCTCGGCAATAAACTACGTGTATTTGCACCCAATGCCGATGATTTAACGAAACTTGATTTGAACAAATGGTTAGCCCGCTTAACAGATTATGTACATATCAAGCCAATTAAAGATGTACCTGTTAATATAGAAAGTTATGTCAGCGTACATCGTTATCGCTTTAAACCGACCGATGTGCAAGCGCAATCATTGGCTGAAAAGCTGGATATTAGCCTAGATGATGCACTGGCAACAGTGGCGAAACGCACGCCTGAAAAGCCTGTACCTTATATTAGGTTGACCAGTGAAACCAATAAATCACCTTACTTACTTAAAGTGTTACAACAACCTGCGGATACGCCGAAGTCAGGCATATTTAATACTTATGGTATGAATGGCATGCGTAATAAAGTTACTCTACCGCATTGGTAAACCATGATTCAACTGGTCATGATGAATGACCCAAAAAGAGGATGTAAAAACCCTCTTTTTGACCTATTTAAAAACTCGCAATAAAATCAAAGGTTTATGATATAGCCAAAAAAGAGGGTAAAAACAGAGTTTTGCCCTCTAGGCTTTGTCATAACTTACTTTTTGGAGGTATAATTCCTCTTTCACACCGCACAGGTGGCTTAGAAATATCGTCATCAGCACTTAGTAATGAATTTAATCTTTCACACCGCACAGGTGGCTTAGAAATGATGTTAAGTTGCCGAATAAAGGCAGTACGACTTTCACACCGCACAGGTGGCTTAGAAAATCGACAACGTCTTGCACAAACTTAGTAAGTGCTTTCACACCGCACAGGTGGCTTAGAAAAAACATTCGCTTCCAGTCCTCAAACAGATCAACTTTCACACCGCACAGGTGGCTTAGAAATCGCTAATGGCTAAGTTTGATGACTTGGGTGTCTTTCACACCGCACAGGTGGCTTAGAAAATCCACAATGCAGGCGATGCAATCTTAGGTCACTTTCACACCGCACAGGTGGCTTAGAAATTGCATATCGCTCCAATGCTTGACAACCCCACCTTTCACACCGCACAGGTGGCTTAGAAAAGTTTATAATGGTTACTGCGGACTCTGATGTGCTTTCACACCGCACAGGTGGCTTAGAAAATGCAGGTAATCGTCTTGATACTTGCTCACTCCTTTCACACCGCACAGGTGGCTTAGAAAATCATAAGATGGCAGCGGCTTACCAAGCAGTTCTTTCACACCGCACAGGTGGCTTAGAAAGACGGTGAGGAAGCCGACAGCCAAGATGATAGCTTTCACACCGCACAGGTGGCTTAGAAATTATCAAGAGCTTCTGCAAACAGTCTCTTTTTCTTTCACACCGCACAGGTGGCTTAGAAATTGAGCTTCTTCTTTGTCTAGCTTGATGCGTTCTTTCACACCGCACAGGTGGCTTAGAAAAGCTTCAATAGCCGCTTCAGTGTTTGACAAGCCTTTCACACCGCACAGGTGGCTTAGAAAACCTTGTATTGCAGCGGATGAGCAATCACCTTCTTTCACACCGCACAGGTGGCTTAGAAAATTTCGCAATTCTGCAAATTGCATTTTGCATTCTTTCACACCGCACAGGTGGCTTAGAAAATTTCTGCCTCAAACTGCCATTCCACCAACAACTTTCACACCGCACAGGTGGCTTAGAAAATCAAGCGGCTTGCTCAGTCGATTAGCTGACACTTTCACACCGCACAGGTGGCTTAGAAAGCAGCGAGTACACAACGCTGCACAAGGTTGAGCTTTCACACCGCACAGGTGGCTTAGAAATTACTTAGATACTGGCGGTGGCTTTTCAGGGTCTTTCACACCGCACAGGTGGCTTAGAAAGTCAAATCCCTCAATCACCCTTAGCAGAATTTCTTTCACACCGCACAGGTGGCTTAGAAAAATATAACTTACAGCGAGTGGATTAAGCAAAACTTTCACACCGCACAGGTGGCTTAGAAATGCGGATGGATAAGCATGTTACGTCTTGTCCACTTTCACACCGCACAGGTGGCTTAGAAAAGAGCCTACTGCTGTCACTGTAATATCACACACTTTCACACCGCACAGGTGGCTTAGAAAATTCCCGCGTAAAGGTGTAGGAGTGCCACAGGCTTTCACACCGCACAGGTGGCTTAGAAACTCACGTTTCATGGGCTTTGTGATTTTTTCTTCTTTCACACCGCACAGGTGGCTTAGAAAATCACAGGCGCACCACTTGACGATATGCCAGCCTTTCACACCGCACAGGTGGCTTAGAAAAACAGATTACTGGGCGAGCTTAATTGGTGGTGCTTTCACACCGCACAGGTGGCTTAGAAAGCATCAAAACCAAGCTTGAGCTTGCATCAGTTCTTTCACACCGCACAGGTGGCTTAGAAAGTAGTGAGGGCTTGATTATGACTACTTGGATTCTTTCACACCGCACAGGTGGCTTAGAAAATTCCCACGTAAAGGCGTAGGAGTGCCACAAGCTTTCACACCGCACAGGTGGCTTAGAAAGAAAGGCAGCCGCATCAAAACCAAGCTTGAGCCTTTCACACCGCACAGGTGGCTTAGAAATCAAGCACTGTTTGCTCAGTCCAGTTTTTGCGCTTTCACACCGCACAGGTGGCTTAGAAAGTGGCGGCAACCCAACAGCAGAGCAGCAATCACTTTCACACCGCACAGGTGGCTTAGAAATCAAGGAGTATTTAACCATGACTGAGGTAGAGCTTTCACACCGCACAGGTGGCTTAGAAAATGAATTTGTGCGCAACAAGGGCGATGTATCACTTTCACACCGCACAGGTGGCTTAGAAAAAAAGAGGATTAGATAAACCGGGCCTTTTTGCCTTTCACACCGCACAGGTGGCTTAGAAATTGGTGATAAAAAAGACTGGAAAGTGGGCAATCTTTCACACCGCACAGGTGGCTTAGAAAAACCGGCAAAAAGTCATGGACTCTAACACTTACTTTCACACCGCACAGGTGGCTTAGAAAATAGCCATTAGCTTGTTTAGTGGCGGAGTCTTCTTTCACACCGCACAGGTGGCTTAGAAATGCCACGCTTGCTCTAGCTTCTCAATATCGCCCTTTCACACCGCACAGGTGGCTTAGAAAATTAGCCTTGAGCGTCAAATTTTAGTCAAAATCTTTCACACCGCACAGGTGGCTTAGAAACATTAGACGGCAATCTTGAGTCTAACTACGGCCTTTCACACCGCACAGGTGGCTTAGAAAACTGGCTTTCATAATGTTGATAAACTCGGTCTCTTTCACACCGCACAGGTGGCTTAGAAAAGAGATTGCCAAGACGTTTATGCCAGAGTTCACTTTCACACCGCACAGGTGGCTTAGAAAAGCACAAGGATTTGAGGGCTACAGCGGTAGGGCTTTCACACCGCACAGGTGGCTTAGAAATTGCGCTTTGGCATTCGCCCCACCTACCAGTCCTTTCACACCGCACAGGTGGCTTAGAAAATGACTTTCCATTCAACCGGCTCATAATTGCCCTTTCACACCGCACAGGTGGCTTAGAAATCACTGTGTCGAGCGCCTTGCCACATTCAGATCTTTCACACCGCACAGGTGGCTTAGAAACAGTCCTTGCCAACGTGAAATGGGGTTAGCTGCTTTCACACCGCACAGGTGGCTTAGAAACTTGAGCATCACCTCAGTCATAGCGTCCTTAGCTTTCACACCGCACAGGTGGCTTAGAAACAATGACACCCAGTTAGCGTTGTCTGTCTTGCCTTTCACACCGCACAGGTGGCTTAGAAAAAAGGACGGCCTTGGTAGGTTCTGCGGCTGAACTTTCACACCGCACAGGTGGCTTAGAAAGTTACCGTTGGCAGCGCTGGGCGCGGCCCAGTCTTTCACACCGCACAGGTGGCTTAGAAATTACATTAACGAGGGTGATGAGGTGGGCATTGCTTTCACACCGCACAGGTGGCTTAGAAAGTGAGGTTAAGAATATGCCGAGCCTTGCGTTTCTTTCACACCGCACAGGTGGCTTAGAAATATGGTGGCAAAGATAATCTGCGACTCTAAGTCTTTCACACCGCACAGGTGGCTTAGAAATATCCCTTGGCTTTGGCTTGGTTGGCAGCTTTCTTTCACACCGCACAGGTGGCTTAGAAATGAAGATTTAATTATAGGCATTACTCAAGGCTCTTTCACACCGCACAGGTGGCTTAGAAATTAAATCGACTACGAGTTACAGCGCTGAGCCGCTTTCACACCGCACAGGTGGCTTAGAAAAGTAAGGTTTCGTTGTGTTTCAGCAGACGCTCCTTTCACACCGCACAGGTGGCTTAGAAATTGAGTCAGCCGCTTGTCATCTTGCTGCTGCCCTTTCACACCGCACAGGTGGCTTAGAAAAAAAGCGTAGGTTGTAGAGAATTACCGCTTTCCTTTCACACCGCACAGGTGGCTTAGAAATGATTGTCTTGCTCACTCAGCACCTCATTGATCTTTCACACCGCACAGGTGGCTTAGAAATGTGGCAAAAGAGCCACTAGACGAGTCAAGGGCTTTCACACCGCACAGGTGGCTTAGAAAATACTCGTACAAATTGCCGTCTAGCGACCTGCCTTTCACACCGCACAGGTGGCTTAGAAACTCAATGGTCGGCTTAGGCTTGGCCACTTTAACTTTCACACCGCACAGGTGGCTTAGAAAACTGCTCAACAATATCCGCCCACCACTGCATCCTTTCACACCGCACAGGTGGCTTAGAAATCTCGGCATCCTGCACTGCCTCATGCTCGCTACTTTCACACCGCACAGGTGGCTTAGAAATAAAAAAGAGATATGCAAGCAAGCACGCCATGCTTTCACACCGCACAGGTGGCTTAGAAAAACAGTCTACAAACTAGGCTCAAGCGAGATTTTCTTTCACACCGCACAGGTGGCTTAGAAATAAGCGACCTAAGCGCAGACGCAACAGACCGGCTTTCACACCGCACAGGTGGCTTAGAAAAGTAAGGTTTCGTTGTGTTTGCGCAAACGCTCCTTTCACACCGCACAGGTGGCTTAGAAATTAGCGAAGAAAAAGCACAAATCATACTTGACCTTTCACACCGCACAGGTGGCTTAGAAATATAAGGAGTGGTAACGAGGTTTACACTAATACTTTCACACCGCACAGGTGGCTTAGAAATATAACTCTCCAGATTTGACCTGCTTTAATCTCTTTCACACCGCACAGGTGGCTTAGAAATCAAGGCATGGCTCGCAAGAACGTACAGCGTACTTTCACACCGCACAGGTGGCTTAGAAATGCCGTTATTGAGCGTGACGAGTTTGGGAAGCCTTTCACACCGCACAGGTGGCTTAGAAAATTAGTCAGCCGGTAAAGATAGCGAGTGCGTCCTTTCACACCGCACAGGTGGCTTAGAAACTCACTACGGCATAAGACTGCGTTGTATCAACCTTTCACACCGCACAGGTGGCTTAGAAACCGTTTTTACATTGCGCCGGGTCAAGCATACGACTTTCACACCGCACAGGTGGCTTAGAAACGGACGTTTTCGCCGGGATAGACGCGGATAATCTTTCACACCGCACAGGTGGCTTAGAAAAGTGAGAGTCGATACGGATTAAGCGGCTATTCCTTTCACACCGCACAGGTGGCTTAGAAACTCGTAAAAATCAAAAAGCGGTACTCGATGAACTTTCACACCGCACAGGTGGCTTAGAAATGAGCAATTTAAACAACTATTTAATCTATAAGCTTTCACACCGCACAGGTGGCTTAGAAAATCCGCTAAGTTTGGTGACTTACGCATATTCTCTTTCACACCGCACAGGTGGCTTAGAAATAATGCCGTGGGTCAAGATGTTTTTGAGCATACTTTCACACCGCACAGGTGGCTTAGAAAAAGCAATCGCCTTGTCTAAGGTCAATCATAATCTTTCACACCGCACAGGTGGCTTAGAAATGTTTGCAGGTCTGGGCTAAAGTTAATGATGACTTTCACACCGCACAGGTGGCTTAGAAAACATTTGCAGCGCCATAAATTGTTTTAGTTTCCTTTCACACCGCACAGGTGGCTTAGAAACTAGCACCACTGGTAGTAGATAACAGCACACCTCTTTCACACCGCACAGGTGGCTTAGAAAATTATGAAAAAATCTAGAGCCATTAAGTGTGTCTTTCACACCGTACAGGTGGCTTAGAATTAAAAGCTATCCCCCACTCAATCGGTAATTTAAAGCAGCTTAAAGAGCTTATACTTTATAGTAATGGCTTACAAAGTTTACCTGACACCCTCACTAATTTAAAACAATTAGAGCGTCTAGATATTAGTGACAATCCATTATCTCACTTACCTGACTCAGTAAGACAGTTTATTATTGAATTGGGTAATAAGGTATTTAGCGTGAAAGATAAATAGACTGTACTGATTTTAGCTAATTGTGATATAGCCTTTAATTTTAGAAGCCCTTTAAATTAAGGTTTGTAGTGGCATGGTCAAACTAAACCATGCTTTGGACCAAAAAAGAGCTCTGACCTAATACAATCAAGTCAGAGCCTTTTATGAGCGAATCAATTACTAGAATCCTCTAGCGTTATCACTGTCAACGGTATAGAAGATATTAAAAGCGCTATTCGCCCCAGTTTTTATCTGCTTACCGGCTACTGTAGCACTGGCCTCAAAGTCCACCCCGCCTCCTGCACTTTCACCACTGGCGATATTGGGTAGAGTTAATGAGCGTATGGTTACTTGTTTATTAGTAACTGGCGTATCTGCTTTGGTAAGTTTTTGGCCGCGTGGTTTGACCACCTCTCCTGTTGCTAAGTCCTTATTGACATCATCATAAATAATATCGAAATCTAACAACTGAGCTTGATCAAGTTTTGCTTGACCATCTACCACAGGAATACCCACCAAAGACTTGCTACCACGGTGAATCATTCGATTTTCAATAACCTGCCCATTATCCAGCTTTCTACCTTCTGCTGCTACTGAGTTGGTTCGCACTATGAACATAACTTTATAGCCTGGTACTGCAGACTCTGCTTTTCCATCAAAAATATCTGCTACCAATTCTGGTGAGTTCTTCGCCTTATTAACCACGATACGGGCAGAGTTTTCGTAAACAGGATAATCCTTGCCATCAATGGTCAAATAACGCGTGTCTTTATAACTGCTTTGCGTACTCATTATCCCATGGGTCATAGTCGTAGAGGTTGCGACAGGCGCATCGCTCACTACGGATGTCGTACTTTGACATCCAGCGGCTCCTAGAGATAAGAAAGCGATAGATAAGAGTGACGCAGCAGACAGTAACGTATTGCGATAACCTGAGTGTGGTGTTGTTAACATATTTTAGTCTCATAAAAAAAGGGGTTATAACATAAAAACGTCCCAAAACAAATGATATTGATAACTATTATCATTTGTTTTATTATTACTATAATGTTACAGATTGTCAACTCTCTACGCAGCTTAAATTTATTATTTTTGACTCTATTGGATGTCAGCGCACCTAACCTTATTAGATAGCTGGGCTGTTGCCAGATAGGTTAAATCTTTTGAAGGATTACTCATGTCAACAACGCAAGCCAGCCGATCGATAGCAATGATGATGGCGGTTTTAGGAGCAGCAATGACGCCCAGCCATGCCAAGCCAGATTTAACACAGACAACAGATATGACGCTGCTCAGTGCAAAAGATATAGGATATAAATTTGTCTATCATGATTTTAGCGCAGTAGCCCCTAAGACCTCACAGCAAGATAATTTGGCCGCGATACAAGCTTATGCTAAGCCTCGTCATTATCGAGTATGGCTGGCTATTCCTTGCCAACCAAGCTTGTCACCCTCACAAGAGTGTTTAAGCACCGCGACCAAAGTACTGTATATGCTTGATGGCAATGCTGCTATTGATGATTTAGACCAAGAGACACTGCACGCTTTATCTCAGGCTCAATCAAGCAATATGGCCCCAGCCTTAGTCTTTATTGGTTATCAGACGCCCTATCGGTTTGATGTGGATGCCCGAGCCTATGACTACACGCCGCCTTTATTTGATGACACTCATGAGCAAAAACAAAGCAGCGCTAATAGCAGTAAGGCATTTCAGGAAAAAGGTAGAGCGCGATTAAATGGCGGTGCAGAGCAGTTTTATGAGCTTATTGAACAAGAGATAAAACCTTGGGTCTATGAGCAGCTGGGCAACAAGCCGACACAGGAGGCGATCTGGGGGCACTCTTATGGTGGTCTTTTTGTGTTATATACCTTATTTGAGCATCCACAGTCTTACCAGCAGTATTTTAGTGCAGATCCCTCATTATGGTGGCAAGATGGTGAGATGACTCAGTACTGGCAGGCATTTCAAAACCAGCCTATAACGCAGCTATCTATCCTCTCAACAACCAAGCAGTTACGACTTACTTTTAGTCAATCACAGCAGCAAGATGCGCCTGTCGCTAATACCTCCACAGCGAGCACAGCCGCTGTCAGTGGCCTAAATAAAAATGAGTTTGCCAATAATATCTGTACCATGTTTCAAAATAACGCGAGCTATCAGTTTTATAATGAGTCGCATGGAGAGCTATTTACCACCTCCCTGCTTGACAGCTTACAGCGCTTTTGACACCTTCTTGCTATCATAAAAAAAAGATCTGAACACGTGGTCCAGATCTTTTTATTCCATTAACAGCTGACTTTTAACGACTAAAAATCAAAACTGACATCAAATATATAAGCTCGGCCTGGCTCATTAAAGGTTCGAGCACCGGCATTGGTTCCTGTGCCCTCACGCATGATTTGCTTGTCAAATAGGTTTTTGATGCCTGCACCCACGGTGATCATATCGGTTAAATTATAGCGGGTGCTGATGTTAGCTAACGCATAAGGCTCGCGGTCTAACTTCAAGGTAGTTAGCTCATCGCCTGTCGTGACAGAGACTTCAGGGGCTTCAATAGCGCCATAATAGCTGACACCAAAATCAGCATTCCAGCGAGGCGTAATGTCCCAGTTTATATTGGAGTTCACCGTATATTTAGGAATTAACGATAGAGGCTCGCCATTGTCTTTACGCTCTGAGCGAATATTACCAGTTAGGTTGGTTGACCATAAGATATTATCTGTCACAGGGACTTTGACAAAGCCCTCTAGCCCTTCAATAATCGCCTTTCCTTGGTTCTCCCACTGGAAGACAGAGCGCTTAGTGGCTGAGTCTACTGCTACTCGGTTGATACCAGCGCCAATACGGTTATCGTAAGCGTTATGATAATAGGTTAAGCCGGCATTGAGACCTGTACCATCTTCATAAGTAAACGTCAGCTCTTTGTTCCAAGAGGTCTCATGCTCAAGCTCTGAGTTACCCAGTACCTGACAGCCTCGTTGATCGGTAGGCACCCAAGAAGGACAGCCATTACCCTTTGTATAATAAATATAGTTGGGGTCTAATCGGTATAGATCTGGCGCCTTGAAAGCGCGACTTATCCCTGCTTTTACAGACCAATTGGGGCTAAAATGCCACGTAGTATTTAGACTCGGTGACCAGTTGCTACCGGCCTCACTATGATAGTCATAACGTAGTCCTGGAGTCACATACCAATCTGGAGTGAGTTGATAGTTATCCTCTATATAAGCACCAATCAAATAAGCATCCGACTTTGGATCGCGCTTAGCAGGGTCGGTTTCTACATCGCCAAAAGCAAAGCCATCATCAAACGTCAGCTCAGATACCCAGGGGTTATTTAGCTTTTCGCCCCGAAATTCAGCGCCTGTAGTTAAGGTGTGATTGTCATAAAAGATATCCCACTCTGATTTGGCATTTAGCGTATCATAGGTCGCTTTTTTCCAGTTAAAGCCCTCTCCCTCAGGCGGCGTTTGAATCTGTCCTTCAACACCACCTGCAGTACCTTCAGCCAAGCGCTCATTATCGGTACGACTGAACTCTAGATAACTATTGCTACGGGCATCATCGTAATTGCCGCGATGGGTGAAGGCTGCACCATAGCGGCGCATCTTATTGGTAGAGTCACCGGCCAATAAATCCACTAAAGTATCATTAACGTTTTGAAACTGCGAATCACCTGCCCAGTGGTTGTCTTGAGTACTATAGCTCACCTCAACCCCGACAGTATTCATGGCATCTACGGCATATTCGAAAAGCTGACGCACATCTATATTCTCAACGCCTTCAACACCGGCCGCCACAGAGGCTGATGGCCCATCACGCCCCTCCACAATTTGTGCATCCTTGGCATTGATATAAGGATCATCTCCGTCGCTATCGTGGTAGCCAAGTGTGGTACGGAAGGACAGCTTATCGGTTAACGGACCTGCCATATTTATATTGGTGCGCCAGTCTTTGCCTTCCAAGTCACTCTCTGGAGACTCGTAATGGCCCGTGATTGAGAATTCTTTTTTTGTGGGAGATTTGGTAATGATATTCACGACACCGCCCATACTACCAGACCCATATCTGGCTGCAGCAGGACCTCGTAATACCTCAATACGTTCGATAGCACTTGGCGGCACCCATTGAGAATCACCGCGTGTGTCTTGTTCGCTGGCTCTACCAGGTCGAACTGCATTGCGAGAAGTCACAGGGCGACCATCAATCAAAATTAAAGTATTGTTAGGTCCCATACCGCGTAGGTCAATCTGGCGCTGGTTACCCCGCTGGCCGGAAGTTGAAGAACCTGACAGATTAACGCCCGGCATCTTACGTACAATTTCTGCGATATCATTAGAGACTGATGCTTTTTTAATAGCCTCTTCACTGATAACGGATAGACCGGCAGCTTGTTCAAGCTCCTCACGAGCCGCCTTCACCACAATAGCGTCAAACTCAGCAGAAGGTGTGTCTTGTGCGTCAGTGGTTTGTTGAACGTTAGCTTGCTGCACCGTAAGGTTATCGCTTTCAGCCGCATAAGATGTGGTACTAAGGATAGAGGCAACACTCAGGCTAAGCAGTGCTTTTGGTGTAATTAAATGAGCTCGTTGTTTTAAGTAGAGGTTTTTTGATTCAAAGAAAGCGGACAATGTTGGCATAAATGACAATCCTAATAGCACTTAGATACTATCAATACTTTTCAACAATACCGTTAGATTGCGATCGCTTACCCTGTGCTTAGACTGTAGCAAGATAAGTAAAAGTCAGTTGAAATAATAGCGTATTGATACCCACAATTTTCTCAAGACATTCCATCCTCCCACTGTATAGAACAGAAAAGATGGTAACTGTTTGATAATAAAGCAGGCATACTTTAGCAACATTTTTGTAATATTGCAAATGGTAATCATTATCATTAGCTTTATTGTTTATGATAAAACTTAAATTTTTTTTGAATCTCGGCTAAAAACAATGGATAATTAAATAGATATTAAATCTAAGCTTAAATAACATTCCCATAATTATGTCCAAGGATGATAACCAATGAATACTGTGATAAAAAAAGCCGCCACCTTAACCCTAGCACTAACCTGCCTAAGCCTTACCATCCCAGCTTCTGCCACATTAAAATCCTTTTCAAACGACGATGCTTGTGGCTTTAAAAATGAGAAAGGCCAAGTGGTCGTGCCGGCCAAATATGATTTTTGTGGTGATATCTCAGACGGTATGGCATACGTGGGTAAATCTGCGAACAACCCTGATAAAGATGCCTACTATACCGGCTATATCAATGAGTCAGGCAAATTGGTCATTCCCGTTAAGCTTAATACCCAGATGTTCTATCCAAATATCATCTTTAGAGATTTCCACGAAGGTGTTGTCGCCGTCTATAAAGATGGGCCTATGGGCGAAGATGGTAAATATGGCTATATGAATAAAGCTGGAAAACTGGTTCTTCCTTATCAATATCAAAAAGCTGGCGACTTTAATAAAGGTCGTGCTGTCGTCTGTAAGAATGACAAATGCGGGGTAATTGATAAATCTGGCAAAACCGTTATCCCCTTCAAATTCAATGATCTAGAGGACTATTCTGATGGTTTGGCAAAGTTTAGCACAGAGCCATGGGGTCAAGGAAAGTCAGGCTTTATCGATACTAACGGCAAGGTGGTAGTCAGTGCTAGATGGGATGCTGCGATGCCTTTTTCGCAAGGTTTAGCTGCTGTTCGAGTCGGTGATTATGAAAATGGCAAATGGGGCATTATTAATAAAACAGGCAAGGTAATTGTGCCACCTATTTATGACAATGCCTATATCGAACCTGAAGGCGACGCTATGGATGTAGATGGCGGGGTTTATGAAAATGGCATTATCAACATGTATAACGTCGGCAACAATGGCTCTGTAACCCGCTATACCCTTAATACCCAAGGCAAGGTCATTAAAAAGAAAGTCTTCTCAGACTGGTATGAAGCACAAGCAGATCTTTATCGTTAAGGCCACGCTCTATCTACTTTCTTGCAAATGCGCGTTTTGCTTATGATGCTTGACCATATATTTACCAAGCAGTGGTAAGCAAAACGCCGGTAACTGAAAGGCGCCTAATAATGGTAAAAACAAAGCACCCATAAACGGAACGGTAATGGTATAAGCCAGTAACACATTACGCCCACCACATACTATGGCTGCGACAATGGCATTCTCATAGCCAAAGCGCCGATAGATAACGTAAGCGCTGAAATAAAAGAATAATGCCAATACAGAGCTAAGCGCTAATAAAGATAGCGCCTGCCACGGATCTTGATCAAAGGTACCTCGAAACCCTGCCATGAGCCCCAGCGGAAAAAGCATGAGCAGTAAGATATTGAACTGTCCAATTTTGGGATAATAGCGGGATAAAATGGTGGGGGCAATGAAGCGGCGTGCCAGCACAGCCAGACCCATCGGCATGATTATATACACCACCAAGCGCTTGACATAAGTCGCCAGATCTAAATGAGCATGTTTATCCCCTAACGCCCACAACACACCCAGTAGCGCACACGGCATTACCAAGGTAGCGGCAATGGTCTTTGCCATAGCCAGCTGAGCATCAAACCCCACCGCATTGACCAGTGCGCCACTGCCAAATAAAGGCGCTGTGGCACCAAGCCCAGCAATGGCCAACAGCAAATCACCTCGCACACCCAGCAGGTAACTTATGAACACCAGTATTAGGCTCATGCCCGCACTTTGAAATACAGCAAAGCCCCACACATAGCTTGTTGCAATGCGCTTGACTAATGCGTATTGATCAATACCCAGCAACGTAAAAAACATCAAGAAGAACAACACTTCAGGCAAATAGGCCAATACCGCATTGGATAAACTTGGGAAAATAAAACCCACAACTGCGCAAAGTGGCATAATTAAGGTGCTATGACGCGCAATAAAACGAAGCATGGCCTTGTTCCTAAAACGTATATTCATCAACGCTTATTTAGCCTACTGCCTGTGTGATACACATCAAAACAGCAGTAAGGTCTAAGCAATTCTTATTTTTAGACCCTACTTTATACAGTGATTCTTATTAGGTTACAAACCCTATCACTGTTTTGGTGCATAATCCTAAATGACAACCCAAAACAGCCCTAACATACCGGTTAAATTAACGCTCAATCCAGGTTTGGGCATCAATCACTTCACCATATAAAAATTCAATAGCAGCCATAATGGTGGCATGCGCCTGAGCTGCTGGAACTTTGGTACCCTTAAACTCAAGATCAAGGGTGGCGCAGGCATCATGGATTGTGGTGGTGGTATAACCAAAATCTACGGCGGCGCGGACCGTGGCGTCAATACACATATGACTCATCGCACCAATCACCGTTACCTGCGTTATACCCGCTTCATCTAGCAAAGTCTTAAGAGAGGTCTCACGAAAAGAGTTGGGGTAATGCTTCACAATAACCGTCTCGCCATCTATAGGCTTTACCTTGTCATTAATGGCCACACCCTCAGTGCCAGGTGTAAAAATTGGCGCATCGGCCGAGGGCATCTCATGACGAACATGGATAACGGTATGACCTTTTTGTCTGGCAGACTCAATCACCAAAGCTGCTTTATCTGCAGCAGCATTGATACCTACCAGCGGCAGTTTACCTTGCTCAAAATACTCATTTTGGATATCTACAACGATAAGGGCTTATGGGTTCATAGTCGTTTCTCTTTTTTTTAAATTAAGTGTGAGTCTCTATCATACAAGCACAGCGCTAAACTAACAAGTGTCTATATGGACACATAACAGGTCAATAACGACATCTGAACCAAAACCCACTGTTGAAACTGATAGGGTGCTCTATAAACGCACCAGATAGCAGCCGTAGTTGGCCGGCGCAATATGGTGGTGATCTGTGCGTCTCTTAAACCACACCTAAAAACCTACAAAAACTTAACGCTTTTTTAACTGCTTATCCTGTACTATCAAATCAATAAAGCCATTTGGTATCTTTCCAATACAGCGTTAAAAACTGAATTATTAAATTCTTAATGCCGGCATTTATAGGATGTAAAACAATTTTAATTCATTCAAGGATATCATTATGAAAGCTTTATTACTTACCGCTTTGGTAGCTGGCAGCATGGCTTTTACAGGCTGTACTACTCTAAAAAATGTCGCCGGTGAAGACACAACAGGTACGCATGACGTACATAGCATGCAAAACAACTCATCTCCTGTCACCAAAATGAATGGTGTATTAGTAGACTCAACCAACCATATGACCCTATATACTTATGACAAAGACGATCTTAACAAATCTAATTGTGGCAAAGTATGTCTGGTTGCATGGCCTGCCTTTTTAGCGCCTAAAGCTTCAATGACTAAGGGTCAATTGACCACAATCAAGCGTGATGATGGTCAATATCAGTGGGCAATGAATGGTAAGCCTTTGTACTTCTATGCGAATGATACCAAGCCAGGTGATAAAAATGGTGATGGTAAATTTGGCGCTTGGGATGTTATCAAAGCTCAATAATTATTTTATCATCGAACAACTTAGCCTATGTTTGCGAGTTTTTTAACCCACTAAGTTTATTTAACCCACTAAAGAAGACGCTAGTATTATGGATGCTCGTACAAATTAATTTTTGTTCGAGCATTTTTTATGGTCAAATTAGCTGACAAAAATCACTATAAAAAATATATTTGACACCTTGGAAATATTCTATATAATACGCTCCTACATTCAGGGTGATTAGCTCAGTTGGTAGAGCGTCTGCCTTACACGCAGAATGTCGGCGGTTCGAATCCGTCATCACCCACCACTATATTAGTTAGTGTTTAAACTTACTAATCGACCTAAGCAGCGGTAGTTCAGTTGGTTAGAATACCGGCCTGTCACGCCGGGGGTCGCGGGTTCGAGTCCCGTCCGCTGCGCCATATTTTAAAACTTAATAAGCTTTATTTAGCTTAACAGTTTCAACCTCAAGTAGAAATACTTGAGGTTTTTTTGTGTTTATTGGTTCTACACTTACCTCTTTTCATCCCTTTATCTATACAGTCTAATCGTAGTTTTAGAGATTCAGACAAACTCTCTCCCCTTTTAATTTAGTAAGTACTGGCTTGGATTTGGTTTAAGAAATGATTGTTAATTAATCCTAATTACTAATTATTAGTTACTAGTTACTAGTTACTAATTAAGCTGGTCTATGGTGACCAATCGCTCAGTGACCAAATGGTGACCATTTTGTGACCAAAGTTGTTAAAAATTGGTTATGCTAACTGATCCCAAATTCACCCTTATCGTTAAGCTGCTTAATTAAAACCTCTCAAATTTAGGTGTGCGGATTTGACGACCGGGGTCAGTCTACCCTTGGCTCAAATATATCTCGATTAATGTTGTAACTGTTATTTAAAAAAACACAGCTCAGAAATAACCGCCGTGATGCGGGTCGAATCTAAAGTAAAGTGCACCTTAGTAGCTTCTTATGCGTTAACCTGTAACGCTTAACGCTTTTTTCAGAGCAAATGATATAATATCTACAAGTTCAAGCCTTTAAACTGTAAGTATAAGGATACACCGCCATGTTAATTATTAAATTGACAGACAGCAAAGAGTCTATAGAAGACGTAGAAAGAATCTGCCGTCATCTAACCGAACACAAAACAATAATAAATTTGTTATCTCAAGAACAAGCTGAGGACATCACCTATATTCTAAAGCCTACTTTCGCCAGAAATCACAATATCGATGAGAAGATGGCACACTGGCAAAAGCTATTACAAGAATTCACCATGACCGATCATAAAGGCAAAGAGCTTAGATTTTATAGAGACAACCAAACCCAAGCTTTATACTTTGGTACTAAAGACGGGTTTGATACTATTGAGAGTCTGCCTGAGCATTAGACACCTGCCCAAACCGACAAGTCTCACTCCCTACCCCGACAACCCCACTCCCTAGCTGCCAAAATAAAAAATGATGCCATCAAATACCAAGCGCAAGCTTGTAAATTTTTGGTTGCATCTGTCTGTTATTACGCCTAGTATCTTGACGCTTAATATATTTTCTTTTCTTGAGTCGATTACAATTAAAGGCCTCCTGTATCATGTTACCACTAAGGCGCCATCAAGTGCCGCGCCTACGCAGGGTCCACTATTTATAATAAAAAGGAGCTTATGATGTCAGTTAAGGCAATTACAATTATTGATGGGGGTATGGGCAGAGAGCTTGCCAAACGCGGCGCACCATTTCGCCAACCTTAATGGTCAGCACTGGCTATGATAGAAGCGCCAGAGATTGTACGTGATGTGCATCGTGACTTTATTCGAAGCGGTGCTGGCGTTATACCACCAATAGCTATGCGCTTGTCCCCTTTCATATTGGCGAGGCGCGCTTTGCTAAGCACGCTCAAGATTTAGCAGCCTCAGCAGGAGAAATGGCCCGCGCTGCTGTCGAATTAGAAAATACACCCACCAAAGTAGCCGGCTCTATTCCTCCTTTATTTGGCTCCTACCGAGCAGATTTATTCCAAGCTGAACAGGTAGAATATATTGCCACGCCCTTAATTACAGGGTTGCGCCCGTATGTCGATTTTTGGCTGGCAGAAACTCAAAGCCTAATCGCAGAGTCGGTGGCCGTTCGTAAACTACTTACTAAGCTTGATACAGACAACAAGCCGGTATGGGTATCTTTTACTTTAGAGGACAGTGAGCACCTTGATGTGCCTCGCTTACGATCTGGAGAGACAGTGGTAGAAGCCGTGACCACACTGGCTGGCCTAAATGTAGAGGCGATACTATTTAACTGTTGTCAGCCTGAAGTGATTGAACAGGCACTAGAGGTGGCTCAAAGTGTGCTACAACAAAAAGATGCTGCCCACATTAAGCTTGGTGCTTATGCCAATGCCTTTCCACCACAGCCATGATGGGCTAGATGAGGTCCGTGAGGATCTTACCCCACCGGCTTATCTAGACTGGGCAAAAAAATGGCAGGCCCAAGGGGTTTCACTAATTGGCGGCTGCTGTGGTATTGGCCCTGAGCATATTAATGAGCTAAGCGGCTGCTTCACCAAGGCGGGCACGACACAGAGATAACACGATGCTAAATGGACAAAAAATCGGGTTGGCCATGCTCACTGCCATTGTGTTCAGCTCAATTGTGGGTGTCGGTATCTTTAGCTTACCGCAGAACATGGCCGAGGTTGCAGGCGCAAATGCCATTATTACCGCTTGGCTTATCACCGGTGTGGGTATCTTATTTCTCGCCGGCTGTTTTTTGCACTTATCACGTCTTAAGCCCGAGCTTGATGGCGGTATTTATACTTATGCCAAAACCGGCTTTGGCGATTTGGCAGGTTTCTTTTCGGCCTGGGGATACTGGCTGTGTGCCACCATTGGCGTGGTGGGCTATTTGGTGGTCGCATTTGCCGCTTTAGGCAGTTTTGTTGATACCCCCAATCAGGTTATCTTTGGGGAGGGCAATACCTTATGGGCCTTATTGGGTGAGTCTTTTATCTTGTGGCTGGTACACTATCTGGTGCTGCGCGGTGTCAAACAAGCGGCTTTTATTAACTTGCTAGCAACTTTGGCAAAAAGCCTACCGCTTATCGCTTTTATCATATTTGCGTGCTATGCATTTGATATTGACACCTTTAATACTGATCGTGCTGGCACCAGTTTAGAGGTGCCTTTTATGGATCAGGTCAAAAGCACCATGCTGATCACTTTATGGGTGTTTACCGGTATTGAAGGGGCCACTGTACTATCACAGCGGGCCAAAAGGCGCGCTGAACTGTGCAGCTGTGTCTATTAATGATATTTTTGACAGGCGAAGGCTACAACCTATTGGTGCGCATCTCAACCTCTATGATTTTAATACCCTACTTTTTGGTCGGAGCCTATTTGGTTAAGCTATCTTTTGCCCAGTCAGAGCGGTGGCATATCAAGGCGGTGGGGCTAGGCGCCATTATATATGGTGTTTGGCTAATTTATGCCGCGAGCATTGATAACCTATTGCTGTCACTATTATTGTATGCACCTGGCCTGATGATTTTTTATTATAGCCGCTATCAGGCAGGCCAGCAGACACTACAGCCCCCATCTTAGACGGTGTTTGCGCCTGTTTTAATAGGTGATAAACCTAAAGAGTGAGCAATGGTAGCAAAAAGCCCCTTTAATTTAGGGGCTTAACTTGTTATCTTGTCATCCTTCATCTCTATCTGTTAGATTTAGCAGCATTTTTCTTAATTAAAACTATTCTTCTTTAGGCTAATTATTAGTAATTAGCCCCTTTTTGTATTTGATTTTATGACACATACCTCTCAGGCAGATACCCTGTCTCGCCGAACTCAATATATTCAAGTCCTATTAATGGGCATCAGTGCTTTTGTTATGAATACCACTGAATTCGTGCCTGTGGCTTTATTAAGCGATATTGCCAAAGACTTCTCCATCACCACCGCCGAAACCGGCTGGATGCTCACCTTATATGCCTGGATTGTGGCGGCCATGTCGCTGCCATTAATGCTACTCACCAGTAAGCTTGAACGCAAAAAGCTATTACTGGGTATTTTTGCATTATTTATCGTCAGTCATGCGCTATCCGTATTTGCTTGGAGTTTTAATGTTCTATTAATTAGCCGAGTGGGTATCGCTTTTTCTCATGCTATATTCTGGTCAATCACTGCAGCGATTGCCATTCGAGTGGCGCCTGAAGGCAAAAAAGCCTTCGCCTTAAGCGTGGTGGCAACCGGCACTTCCTTGGCTATGGTACTGGGTGTTCCTTTGGGCCGAGTGATCGGACAGTGGTATGGCTGGCGTACTACTTTTGGCGGCATAGGTATTGTGGCACTGGTGGTTTGCTTATTACAAGCTAAGCTACTACCGTCATTGCCTAGCATGTTTAAAGGCTCTTTTAGAAAAGTGCCAGAACTGCTAAAAAACCCACTTTTGGTCTGTCTGTACTTGCTTATCTTTACCGTATTTACCGCCCACTATACCGCCTATTCATATATCGAACCTTTTATGCGTGAAATTGGCTCAATTAGTGAGAACTTGGCAACCTTTGTATTATTATTATTCGGGGGCGCAGGCATCATCGGTAGTATCTTATTTAGCCGCTGGGGAGACAGACACAGCACCTTATTGATGCTGGGCTCTATCATAGTCATGCTAGTGTCTATGCTTACCTTGTTATTGGCGGTCAACTCTATCTGGGCGCTTAGCCTTAATGCCTTGTTATGGGGCACGGCATTAATGCTGTTAATCATCTCTATGCAGGCCAAAGTACTTATGGTGGATCTGCATGCCCAAGATATGTTGATGTCTATGTTCTCAGGCATTATTAACTTAGGTATTGGTACTGGCGCCTTATTTGGCGGTTATGCAGTGACCCACATCTCGTTATCCAGTGTGGGCTATGTTGGCGCGGTGATTAGTCTAATCGCCTTATTGCTGGTAGCATTTATGATTAAGCGCTTCCCCGCTTTACGGGCCTCTTAGTTATTTTTAAGTCAGTGAAACCTGTTTTAATGACGGCTTAGTTAATGACAAAAAATTTTAGCTTGTCTGTGTAAAACTTATTGTAATGAAAATCATTCACATTATAATAAGCACTTTCACTAACAGGCTGGATACTTTCATGCAACTGTCTCGTCTATCCTCAGCATTATTACACATTCATCATACTTACACCGCAGGCTCTTTTAAGCCTTTGTACTGTCTATCAGCATCTGTATTCTTGCTAGGCGGCAGTCCACTGGCCCTAGCGCAAACTGATGAAGCTACTGAGACGCCACCAAGTGTTATGTTTGACTCTATTGTCGTTACTACGAGCGCTGACGCTTCGGCACAAGGCTTACCCGTCGCCTATGAGGGTGGACAAGTGGCCACCGGTAGCCGTGTTGGGCTACTGGGCAACCAAGATATCATGGACACCCCTTTTTCGACCACCGCTTATACCAATGAGTATATAAAAAATCAACAAGCGCACAGTGTGGGAGACCTACTTAAAAAGGATCCGACTGTTCGTGTGGCAAGAGGCTTTGGTAACTTCCAAGAAGCTTATTTAATGCGCGGCTTTGTGACCAATTCTGATGACACTATGTTCAATGGCCTGTATGGTATTTTGCCGCGTCAATACATAGCCACAGAATTATTCGAGCGTGTGGAATTACAGCGCGGTGCGTCTGCTATGCTTAATGGTGCCGCGCCCAGTGGTGGTAATGCTGGTGGTAGTATCAACTTACTGCCAAAGCGTGCCGGCAATGAGCCACTGCGCCAGTTAACCTTAGGCTATGGTGCCGGTGACCAAGGCCGAGTGGGCATCGATGTTAGCGACCGTTTTGGTCAAGATGACGCCGTAGGGGTTCGCTTCAACGCCGCCTATCAAGACGGTGACAGTGCTGTTGACAATGAATCTGCCAAATTGGGCGTGGCAGCTCTTGGTCTTGATTACCGCGCAGACAAATACCGTATTTCAGCGGACTTCGGCTGGCAAGACAATAAGCTTGATGAGACACGCCCTAATGTAACCTTAAGTGGCGTCACTGCTGTTCCTGAAGCACCAAAAGGCGACAAAAACTGGGCCCAGCCTTGGAGCTACTCTAACGAAAAAGACCTATTTGGTACTGTCCGTGCTGAATACGACTTCCAAGATAACTTAACTGGTTATGCCGCTTATGGCGCCCGAAAAGGTGAAGAAGAGAACTCTTTGGCCAACCTTACGGTCACCAATACCGACGGCACTGGTAGCACTTACCGCTTTGATAACACCCGTGAAGATAAGGTGCAAAGCGCGCAGCTGGGCTTGCGTGGCAAACTACAACTTGGCAACACTCAGCACAACTGGACTTTAGCTGGCGACTTATACGATCAAGAAGAAAAAGGGGCTTATGCCTTTGATTATGGCAATCAACTGCCCACCAACTTGTATCGTCCGACCGCTCATAAAGGTAATAGTTGGACTGATACTACTGTCTATGGCGGTAACTTAAGTGATCCAAGGCTTGCCTCTGAGACTCAGTTAACCAGCGTGGCGCTAGCAGACACCATTAGCTTGATGGATGATAAATTAAAAGCCACCTTGGGCGTGCGCCATCAAAACATCGAAACCCGCAGCTATGACTATAGCACTCAAGTCAAAACTTCAGATTATGATGACAGTGAATGGACCCCAAGCGTTGGCCTAGTCTATCAGCCTAATAAAGACTGGTCGGTGTATGGCAACTATATCGAAAGCTTAAGTAAAGGTGAGACTGCGCCTGCTGAATCAGCAAATAAACCAGTGACAAATGCTGGTGAAGCCTTATCACCTTATGTGTCCAAGCAATCTGAGATTGGTTTAAAGTATGACAACGGTACCGTGGGCAGTAGCCTTGCGATCTATCACACGACGCAGCCGCGTGCTTACGTGAATGATGCCAATACCTTTGTAGAAGCGGGTGAAAACCGCCATCAAGGTGTTGAGCTTACTGTGTTTGGTAGCCCAGCTGAGAACTTGCGCTTTAACGCGGGGGTGAGCTACTTAGACGCCAAACAAACTGATACCGGCTCACAAGTATTCGATGGTAAACGCGTGATTGGTATTCCTAAGCTTCAAAGTAACTTCAATTTAGAATATGATGTTGCCTCTATCTCTGGCTTAACTTTAACTGGTGATGTGATTCATACCGGCAGCCGTTATGCCGATGCGGCCAACACCCTAAAAGTTGATAGCTACACCACCTTAGACTTAGGTGCCCGCTACCGCACTAAGTTAGGCAAGCAAGATATGACATTAAAAGGTGTGGTGAGCAATGTGACGGGTGAAGATTACTGGTCGGTAGGAAAATATGCAGGTAGTGAAATGGGTTATCTTAGCGCTAACGAGCCTACCGCAGTTAAAGTGTCAGCGACTTTTGATTTCTAGTGGTCGCTGCCCTACCATAGACACATGAGCACCAGACTTATGTGTCAGGCGGCGCACTGAGCACTTCATAAAAGGGATTAGGTCACGCCTACTCCCTTTTATTCATTATATAGGTATTGATTTATATAGGGCTGTTGTTACCACAAAGCCCATGCCTAAATAGGCGTTATGCCTCCTTCTGTTACCCACAAGTTACTTATCGAGTTACTATGTCTGCTATCTCACCACCGCCCACCTCCTCCCTGTATACGCTTATCTGGACTCAATATCGCTTGGGTTTTGTTAAAGTCATTATCCTCAATCTTATAAATGCAGCGGTCAGTGTGGGCATTATTGCTTATATCAATCACACCTTTTTAAGTGGTCAGATTTTTGAGGCATTATCTTGGCAAAGCTTCGCTCAATTTTTGGCCATGGTACTGCTGCTACTGCTGACCTCTTTTGCGTCGCAATACGCCCTAACCTGCTTGGGCCATCAGTTTGTTTATCAGTTGCGTACTCAGCTGGTTAAGCAAATTCTAGACACACCCGTAGCACAGGTAGATAACTTGGGCAGTGCCCGGCTCATGGCCAGCTTATCGACTGATATCCAAGCCCTAACCACAGCCTTTGTCAGAATGCCGGAGCTGGTACAGGGTATTATTTTGGCAGTGGCCGTGTCTTTATATCTGGGCAGTCTGTCTTGGCCCTTATTGCTGATTATTATGCTGTGGATTGCTTTGACCATATGGATAAGCACTTTATTGGTAAAACATGTCTACCAAAACCTCACCCACATTCGCGATATTAATGACGCGCTTTATCAAGATTATCAGTCCGTTATTGAAGGGCGCAAGGAGCTGGCGCTCAACCAGCAGCGCGCCAAGCAGTTATACACGCAAGACCTTGTTGGCCATGCTAAGGCCTACAAAAAAACCATTATCAAGGCCGATACCTATCATTTATCTGCCGTGAATTGGTCAAATATCATGATGTTTGCAGCCATTGGGGTTATCTTCGCTGTGGCCAGCTACCTTGGTTTATCGCTTGGGGTGGCCACCACCTTTGCATTGACCTTGCTGTTTATGCAGTCGCCGATTCTGCATGCGGTCGGCGCCTACCCCACCCTACAGACGGCGCAAGTGGCGCTCGATAAAATCCAATCTTTACAACTGGCTGAATATCAGCCTGAATTTATCAGCCCCACAGCCAATAAAGCTTGGCAGACCCTAACCCTGCGCAATATAAATTATCAGTACTCAAGCCAAGATTTGATTTTAAAGCAGGTAAATTTGACCTTAAACAAAGGCGATGTGGTGTTTTTGATAGGCTCAAACGGCAGTGGCAAATCCACACTGGCCAAAGTACTTACGGGCATCTTCGCTCCGACAAGTGGCGAGATGACTCTTGATGGCCGCTTAATCACCGAGGCCAACCGTGCTCAATATCGCCAGCTTTTTTCAGCCATCTTTAGTGATCAGCATATCTTCAAACAGCTGATTGGCAAAGACGGCAACGCCGTAGACATGGACTTGGTACAGCACTGGCAGCACCGCTTGCAACTACAAAACAAAGTCAGTATCGATGGCGATAAGCTCTCAACAGATAAGCTGTCGCAAGGCCAGCGTAAGCGTCTGGCCATGCTAACCACCGTGGCTGAACAAAAAGACATTTTGCTACTCGATGAGTGGGCCGCCGATCAAGACCCAGCCTTTCGCCGAGTGTTTTATCAACACTTAATTCCTGAGCTAAAAGCTTTGGGTAAAACGTTATTTATTATCAGTCATGACGACAGCTACTTTGAGCATGCCGACCGCCTACTACTTATGAAACAAGGCAAGCTTGTGGAGCTTGACCCAGAACAAAGAAAGAAGGCCAGCAGCGATGCCATCTCTATGTTGTAAAAGAGCGGCAAATTTGTCTCGGTGCTGGCTCTTGTACTGATACTAAAAATGGCACTAAAAATTAAGCTGAATTTTGCTCGCAAATAATAATGAAAACTATTATCATTAGATATTATTTATGTGAGTTTAGCAAATATTGGAGTGACTTATGGCTGCTGTTTTAATGCCTGAACCTGACTTAACCCCCAACGATTTAAAATATACGGCACTTGAGGGGGAAGAAAAACAGCGTATCATCGACCATATCAATGAGGAGCACTTCAGCGAGCTGGTTGGATTTATCAAAGCGTTCACGCCGCTGACCGACCTCTCCCCTAAGCAACATGACGTTAGGTTAGTTGATATTTATGCCCAAGGTATTGGCCTTCAAGTCTCAGCCCTACCAAGCTTAGCAAGTGATGCCCCCCAAAGCGATACTCACTACTTTATCGCTTTTCCTGAGGTCATTACGCATTTAAATGAGCTACAGTATCAGTACATTACGTTAAAGCAACAAGCGGATAAAAAGCTTCGAAAAAAGACCATCATACTTGCAGAAAAATTGTTTCAGGTAAAATCAGGTTTTGCTGTTACCGATAATATGTATCGCTTGCTACTAAGCGCGCCTGCCGCCGCCTCTGATAACAGCTGCTTTCCTGCCTCTGAAGCAGGGTATGCGTATTTATTTGATTTAAGCCACAACCTATCATTACAGACCGCTTCTAATAGCGATACCGCCGCCGCCCAGCGTACGCATCGTTACTACACCCTGCGCAAGGTGTCTACAAACCCAACAACAGGGGATGAGGAAGCTTGGGTTGATGTGTTTTTGCACGGAGAGACATTGGGCGCTCAGTGGCTAGCTGCATTAACACCTAAAGATACGGTCAAAACCAAGCGAGAAGTACCGGAGAACATCGCCCATTTACAGCAAGGGCAAAGCTTATTGATAGCAGATGAGACCTCGATACCGACGGTGGCAAGACTGCTTGAGCTATGGCAGAACCCTATCGCCCCCCTTATCATTTATATCACTCAAAAAGCCGCTGACCAGGCCTACTTACAAGACAGACAAGCCAATCCGCTAATAGATGATGCCTTGACTGTATTGCCTGTAATGAATGCTGATTTGGCTCAAGGCGCGCCTTTAGCTGAGCTGATTGCGCATACCTTAACTCAGCATCTAAAGAGCAATCCGATTCATATACAGAAAGTTTGGGGTGCCCTAGAGACCTCTACTAGCAAGGCATTAAGAGCCTTATTAAAACCAACACTAAACTTAGATCGCTCAGCTATGATAGTCAAAGGCTATTGGCGTCAAGACTAACAATCACCAAACAAATAACAGCTGTTTGATACAGGTTGTTTTCTCATGACGATAAACACAAAAGCTGCGGCTATGTAGAATAACCGCAGCTTTTTTGATGCTCATCAGGTGCCATACCGATTGTATTAGAACTTGGCAGTAGCACTTAGGCTCATTTGACGCTCAGGCCCCATCCAGCAGTTTGCCTTATCATAACAGCTGCCCACATAGGTCTTGTCAAATAAGTTACTGATATTTGCCTCTATGCGCCATCTGTCATTTAATTGATATGACCCTCCGATATCCACCAGTGTCACACTGGGCAACTCATCACTGTTTTCTCTATCGACTTGCATGCCTTGTTGATAGCGTACGCCGGTGTTGAGCATTATCTTATCGGTAGGATAAAAAGTAGACCACAACGTGGCTTTATGTTTGGCCACCTGCTCTGGCGTATTGCCCACATATTGAGGATTGATGTCATCTTCGCTGATTTCGGCATCGGTAAAGCCATACCCTACTGATAAATCCATCCAGTCATTAACCTTGCGGCTGCCAGATACCTCAAAACCTTTGGATGTAATTTCACCAGTTTGGGTCTGATTGCGATAATTAACGTAGTCGCTGACTACCACATTGTTTTTGGTAATGTCATAGGCGGCCAAGGTGGCTTTGGTCTTCGAATCGGCAGATAAATATTTAACACCTATTTCAATTTGATCCGCGGTAGTAGGCTCAAAGGCCTCTCCTGTAATGAAGTTGCTGCCCACCACAGGCTCAAAAGATTCGGAGTAACTTAAATAAGGAGAAAAACCATTGTCCAAATTATAAATTGCCGAAAGACGACCACTGGTTTTTTTGGCTTTATTGTTGACCGTTGATGCCACACCATCGGCCACTTTATGATTGTTACTGTCAAAGTCATCATGGCGCAGGCCTGCCACCACAGTCAAATCCTTCCACTGTATCTCATCTTGTAAATAAAGACCCAGCTGCTTTTGCTTGATATCAGCCGTTTCAATATAGTTATCTAAAGGCAGTGTCTCGGGATTGACAAGATGATAGTCTGGATGACTCATATCAAGTAGCGGTGTTCCTGCAGCACCTGCATCTTTATACAGAGCCTTACTATCGGTGGTTTGGTACTCTGCCCCCAATAGTAGATTATGGCTTACATCACCGCTATTGAACTGATAGGCCAACTGATTGTCGGTGGTAAAATTGGTCATCTCCTCATCTGTGGTATAAGCGGCGCGGATCAGCAGGTTATCGGTATCCTCTACCAGCCCCCGATTGTAGATATTACGCTGCTTACCCTTCGCATCGGTATAACGAATCACATTCTTAAATTGCAGGTTGTCCTTGATATCCCAGTTGGTGGTCAGACTTGGCATCCATACTTTTTTACGATAATTAGCCCATACATCTCCTGCATACGCATCACTATCAAGCTTGCCATAGCTAGAATTATACAACGTGCCTACTGAGTGCAGCGGCGTTGAAGGTAGCATGTGGGGGTCATCTTGATAAAACATATTGGCAATCACACTTACCTTATCATTGGGCTGCCACTGCAAAGAGGGATTTATCATAATCCTCTCCTCTTTAGTGGTCTGCATTTGACCCTCTTTTTTTCTGGCCAAAGCTACCAGCCGGTAATTTAAGGTATCTGTAACAGCGCCTGTATGGTCTGTGGCCACCTCTTTTAGGTCTTGATTGCCGACTCTAACTTTTAGTTCATGTGCCTCTTGGCTACTGGGCGTTTTTGCAATTTGATTGACTAAGCCCCCTGGTGAAGCATACCCATACAATGAAGAAGCAGGCCCTTTGACGACTTCTACCGCTTCAGTTGCATAGACATCTACCTGAGGCGTCAGGTTCCAAAAGCCATCATAAGCCAATCGCATGCCATCATAAAAGTTAGAATAGGTTTTAAAACCACGAATATTGTATTCATCAAATAACGTGGTGGTGCCTCGGCTTTCACTGGTGATGCTGGGATCATAACGCAACGCGGCATTGACGCTATCGGCCTGACGACTTTGTAAGACTTGTTGGTCAATACGCTCATAACTCATCGGCGAATCTTGCGGATTCAGATTGGTTTTGGTACCCGTGGTGCGATAGCTATTTGCATACACGCTGATGGCGTCAAATGTCGCGGTGGGCTGTGAATCAGTAGCGTGTTCTGTCGAGCTGGCGACCGCTTCAACTGCCGCCGCCTGCGCATAGTGACTGATGCCAGCCATCAACAGTAGCTGTACGCTCATTGTTAAGCGCTTTTTATTGAATGTTAATCTCATACAATCTCAGTGTAGTATATAAATGATAAAGCCGTAAGCCGCGGGTGCGCAGCGACTCTACTACCAGTGATAACTGGCACCCACTAACCACTGACGGTTATCAATAGGCCGTTGATCGTTGGCATCACTGGCACTGCGCTGCTCATCAAGTAAGTTGTTGATTGCCATATATAGATCTAAATTCGGACTGGCTGTATAGTTAAAACGGCTATCAAGCCCCCACCAGTGAGGTGAATAGCTACTGGCAGCGGTATCGGTTAACTGTTTGGACTCATACCGTACTTGTTGTATAAATTGCAGTTTATCGGTCACTTGATACTGTACATTGGCGGTTACCTTATGCTCAGGACTATAGGTAAGGTCGCCACCTGTGGTTTTGTTTTTGGTGTGCAAATAGCCATAACCCAAATTGAGCATCGCTTTATCATTTAGCTGCCAATCGACCCCTATATCTCCGCCATAGGTCTCGGCCTTATCGACGTTGTCATAGCTAAATACCTTTATGCCACCGTCCATTACCGGATGGTTATTATCGGTTTGGATCAGGTTTTTGACATCGTTATAAAAGCCGTTAACACTCACGCCGACTTTATCGTTTAGCTGAGTCTGATAGCCCAGCTGATAACTTATCGACTCTTCAGGCTTCAAATCAGGGCTGCCCATGACTTTATAGCCATACCTGCTGTGGTCAAATAGATAGTATCGCTCTTTTAAATTGGGTACTCGGTAGCCTTGACCGACACTAGCACGAAACACATGCTTGCGATTATTGGCATCATAATAGTCGTGTTTTAAGGCAAGTTTTGGCGCAAAATGACTGCCAAAGTCACTGTCATCTTGATAGCGCACGCCCGCCACCAGCTCAGTATTGTCACTTAATGCCCAATCATCTTGAACATAAGCCTCAAGTACATCACGATCGACTTTATCGGTGATAAACTCTGACACGCCATCTATTTTTTGATCGAGCTTATCTTTTTGATACTTCAAACCCAATTGCGGCGCATGCCACTGGTTCTCTCCACTATAAATAAGCGGAAAATCTAGCTGTAGCTGTGCTAAGTTGGTCGTTAAATCAAAGTCACGCACATCACTGACTTTGCCACTGGCCGTATTGTGCGACTGACTGTCATAGTTCTCATACAGTGCTGAGCCTGATAGCTTGTACCCCTCTGCATTGCCTGCAAAAATCTTAGTCTCACCGCCGGCACTGACTCTTTTTCGCTTAATATCCTCATCTCGCTGCTGCGCCTGTACCGCGCCATTACGGGCAACATAATTGAAGCGACTGCTGTCCTCTTCTTCATAATATCCCGCCTCTAGCCAGTATCGGCTATTGGGGTTGGCTGTATCCACTTCATTGATATCAGGAGTAAAGCTGATTTTGGCCTGCACCTGTTTTTGTTCGGTGGCATCTTTTAGACGAGGCCAAGCCTCATTATCTACGCTAAGCCCCTTATCATCACGATAAGCCCCCGATAAGCGCGCTTTTAGACGCTTGTCATCTGATAAAGCACCCTCGACACTGCCCTCTACGAAGCTATAGTTGTTATCAAATTTTTTGTCTGAAGGGTTTTGTGAGGTATTGGTACCAAGCTCTGCGGTAATAGAGGCATGGGTGTCACTGATGGGCTTAGTAATGATATTGATGACACCACCCATCGCTGAGCTACCATATTGTGCAGAAGCAGCCCCTTGAATGACCTCAATTTGCTCTACTTGAGTATTGAGGTATTGAGCGATATTGAAGCTTGAGCTGGTGCTGGCCGATACTGGCAGACCATCGATAAGTACCAGTACTTGATCGCCTGATAAGCCCTGCATTCTGACCTCATAGCCAGTTTTGCCGCGCAGCTGGGCCAAATACACATTGGGCAGCAGCTCTAGTGCTTGCTTTAAGGTCTGGGCATGGTTTTGTTTTAATTTATTTTTATCCAGCACCTGTACTGGTATCGGCGTCTCACTTAAATACTTATTGCTTCGCGTGGCAGTCACAACAATAGGATCAAACTTTGTATGCTGCAGCGCAGCATTTTGAGTGTCCGTGTTGTCATTAATTGCTTGGGTATCATTGATTGTATGATTTTGTGCTTGAGCACTAATGGCATATCCAGCGCATAAACCCGTTAAGGCTAATAAAATAGCTTGCTTTAGGGGGTGAGTGGCGTAAAACGTTTGGGTCATAGCAAACCTTATCAGTTAGTTTGTGTCAAAAAGAAAAACAGCTTTCACTCTTGTCTGTATTTGTAGCGTACTGTATATTAATCGTAAATGATAATCAATACCTATTGATAATAATTATCATTTACATATTAATAATTGACGGTTATACTCTTCACCCTAAAACAACTGGCCTTACGGTCATGTTGCCGTTATACAAAAAACTGTTTTGAATCAATAGCCATTTGCCATTTTTATGGCTCATTAATATGTTATTTATCTGCTAACCCAATAAGGATCACTATGAGCACCCTAGCCAGCGCAGACACCCCCGCCCCCTTTGATAGCCAACTTGCTAACAATACCTCAGTACAAAAAGACACAGCCCTATGGAAT
Source organism: Psychrobacter sp. YP14 (assembly GCF_003209315.1). Taxonomy (NCBI): domain Bacteria; kingdom Pseudomonadati; phylum Pseudomonadota; class Gammaproteobacteria; order Moraxellales; family Moraxellaceae; genus Psychrobacter; species Psychrobacter sp. YP14. The sequence continues at coordinate 1,667,259 of NZ_CP029789.1, forward strand.
CGCTATGTAGATCAAAAGGCCCAACGCAAGCTGTGGTTCCCTTTAGAAGCGGCAAAAGAGTTAAAGGTCAGTGAGCTTGAGCTGTTATTGGCCTCGCCTTATAGCCAATATATGGGCACCCAGTGCACTGACGTACTACAGGCACTGACCGGATTTGAAAAGCTTGAGAGTATTGTAAGAAATGAGCTTGCGGTACACGAAAAAACCGGACAACTAAAGAACCTAAAGCTCAGTGGCCACACAGGGCTTGCTATTGATGTGGGCGGGCTGGACTTAAGATTTTTTGTCCATAAGTGGCAGCACATGCTTGCCTTTACAGATGATTCGAAGGCGGATGAGAACTCTCCTGGCTCCTTGAGCATCCAGTTTTTTGATGAGAGCGGTGCGGCCATTGCCAAAGTATTCTTGCGAGATTACAGTCCTGCTGCCATCACGCAGTGGTTTGAGCTGATCGCACAGCATACCGCTCAAGCTGAAGCCAATCCTCAAAATGTGATTGTTAACTTGAAGCCTGCAGCGGTTAATGAGCCTTGGCAGTACCACGCCTTAAATGATGACGATAAAGCCAAATTGCAGCAAAAATGGCTGGGATTAACCGACATCCATCAGTTTTATATCTTGTTAAAAAAACTCGGTATCGACCGTGCCAGTAGCTACCTACAAGCACCTGAGAACACCACCTATCAGCTTGACCCAAAGGCGATAGAGAGCCTGCTCACCCTAGCACAGCAGCAAGCTGAGCCCATCATGACCTTTGTGGGTAACAGCGGCGTGGTCCAAATCCAAACTGGTGTGGTACATCAAGTAAAACGCATGGGCAGCTGGATTAACATCTTAGATAAAAAGCACACTGACTTTACCTTACATCTTAACGATGAGGCGCTGGCACAAGTATGGTGCGTAAAAAGACCGACCAAGGACGGTACAGTCACCTGCATTGAAGGCTTCGACGCCTACGGCAATACCATCGTGACCTTCTTCGGTCAACGTCAAGAGGGTGAACCTGAAAAAGACTATTGGCGCAAGCTTACTGCCTCTTTAGTTGAGCAGCATCTACTTATCGAGTCACCCGCCACTGAGCTTACCAAATAGCCTTTTATATCAGCAGTCATAGCCTAGCGCCACACTGTGCTAGGCCTTTATATAGGATGTTTTTATGCGACCTAAGCTTTTTTTTAATACCCTAGCTTTTGGCACATTATTGCCCCTAACCTGTCTTTCGGCACAGGCTTACGAGCGCGTTGTGGTGCTTACCCCTGATGTGGCCGATATTGTGGTCGCTTTGGGCAGTGCCAATAAGGTAGTGGGTAAAGACCAATTTAATACCAGCCCGCGCTTGGCCAAAGCAGCCAGTGTCGGCAACCACCGCAACATCACAGCTGAGCCAATAATGGCGCTCAAGCCTGACTTGGTATTGGGCAGTTATATGGCTCAGCCAACCAGCATTTATCAGCGTCTTAACCGCTTAAACGTCAAAGCGGTCAATGTGGCACCAAAAGAAGATATCACCAGCTACACCAACAGTATTAGACAAATTGGCAGCTACTTGGAGCGCAGCACACAAGCCAACCGTTTGGCGACCAATTGGAGCCAAAAAATGGCACCAAAACCTGCGACCAAAACCCGCTACTTGCTAAGCTATGATGGACGTATTGTGGCTGGTGCAGGTACTGTGGGTGATGAGCTGATCAAACGTGCAGGTGGGATAAATGCTGCCAATGTCTCAGGACTTAAACCCTTATCACGCGAAGGCTGGATGGCAGCTAAGCCTGATGTGATTATCATTGCTGACCACAACAAACCGGTCATTGGCTCCATTGCCAGCTTCCGGCAGCGCCCAGAGGTGGCCAATAGCCCCGCGGCCAAAAACAACCACATCTACTTTTGGGATGCCGATGAGTTCTTACGCTACGGACTCGCCTCACCTCAAGTAGTCGATAAGCTACATAAGCTGGCCAATTAGCAACTTGACTGAGATCTATTATGTCCAATTTTGTACACCCACATAAGCGATTCTTGTCTACAACCGTAATCAGCTATGGCGGTGCTGTCTTGGTATCTGCCCTATTGATTTGGTTGAGCTTGGGCGTGGGATTTGGTCAATGGTCTAGCCCCTCACAACTTGATGCCACCTTATGGCAGCTGCGCTATCCTCGGGTAGTCACCGCCTTATTGGTGGGCTTAGCCCTGTCAGTGAGTGGCGCTGCACTACAAGCTTTATTCGAAAATCCATTGGCCGATCCGAGCTTAATTGGTACCTCTGGTGGCGCAGCCTTAGGGGTGGTATTGATACTGGCTCTGGGCATCTCTGGCATTGGGGTGCCACTGGCCGCCTTCATAGGCAGCTTGGTGGTATGTCTGTTGGTGCTGGGTTGTCACCGATTTTTGGGTGGTGGTCAGATGGGGCTGCTTATCTTAGGCTTTGTGATCAGCGCCTTTTGTGGCGCTTTGGTGAGTTTAATTTTGTTTTTGTCCAATGACATGGTGCTGCGCAGTGCCACCAATTGGCTGGCAGGTAGTATGGCTGAGGCAGGCTTTGTACCACTGCGCTATGCCTTGATAAGCATTGCTTTGGGATTGGCCATTATTTTACCATTCGGACGGCAATTGGATGGACTAATGCTGGGGGAAACCACCGCGCTGTCTTTGGGTATAAAAGTCGGTCAGGTTCGGGCACTGGTCATCATTGCGTGCGCCCTACTGACTGGGGCAGCGGTATCTATGTCTGGGGTGATTGGATTTATTGGAATGATGATTCCCAATTTACTCAGCCTATTGTTTGGCGGTGGTCGAATGCGCATTATGTTTTGGTCCGGCTGGTTTGGGGCCTTGTTTTTATTGGTCATAGACAGTCTGGCGCGCCATGTGGCCTACCCCGTGGATGTGCCCATTGGCATCGTTTTGGCCTTAATCGGCGGCCCATTTTTTATTTGGTTATTTATTCGCAGCACCCGTAACTGACCAAGTGATTTTTTTGTACTGGCTAGCGCTGCTCTAGTCTTTTTTATGGCGGGCAGCTGGTTTTTTTGTGCTTAGTTATTATGCACTCTTTTCTCTGAAGCCCCCTACTTTTAACCCATTATCTTCTTTAATAATAGGTATGTTATGACCGCAGACTTGGCCACTTCTTGCTTAGAGCGCTCCGCAATGTCCTCACCTTTAACTCCCAAAAGCTTACAAGCCACTGAGCTATGTCATATCCATAACTTACAAGTATGTGCCGGTCAAAAAAAGCTGCTGGATGTACCGCATCTACAGCTATACGCGAAACAGCTGACCACATTTATTGGTCCCAATGGCGCCGGTAAAAGCACGTTGCTACATAGCTTATTAAATTGTACTGGGCACACCAGACTCAAGACCACAGGTACTATCAATTACGTGATGGCTAACACTGATGGCAGCCCCCATCGCAACACACCGCACTCGCTTATTAGTCAAGGTAAGATTGCGTGGGTGGGACAGCATGAACAGTTTGAACTGCCCTTAAATGTTTTGCAGTATGCTTTACTTGGGGTCTCCCCGCAGCTTGCGTGGTATCAAACCCCAAACGTGGCACAAACCACAAAGGCTCGTGAGCTGCTACATCAGTTTGAGCTCATACATTTGCAAGACAGACGCGTGTCCGGCTTATCCGGTGGTGAAAAACAGCGCTTGGCGGTGGTACGCGCTTTAATGCAAGACACCCAAATATTGCTGCTCGATGAGCCGACCAATCATTTAGACATTCGTCATCAACGCTTCTTATTACAATATCTTAAAGAGCTCGTAAGCATCGCACACAAGACATTGCTTGTGGTGCTACACGACTTAACCCTAGCTTACCGTTATAGTGATCATGTGGTATTAATGGATAAAGGTGCCGTCGTGGCTCATGGCTCACCTGAGCACGTTATGACGCAAGAGCGTCTAAGCGGGGTGTATCAGACGCCAATTGAAACTTACGACACCCCAAACGGCCGACTGTTTGTCTCCTAACTGATCGGTTACATACCGCGCATGGCTTTGGTTTTGCGCGCTCTGTTGCCGCGCCACCACAGATAAACCCCAGTAAACGATAATGCAGATACCGCTATACCTATCAGCGCCAAAAACACTTGATAAATCCTATGTACCACGTCGCCTCCGATATGGCCCATATGCAGACTGTTGAGCCATTCATTTATTTTATTACCCGTAGGGCTTTGGTGACCTAAGTTAATTTTGACCATCTGTCCTGTCACCGCATCTATATTTAATGAAGACACCCCGCCTTTATTACCGATATCTTTATTGGTCTTAAAGCGCATCTGCCACTGTTTATCCTCATCTACCCAGCGCAGACCCAATATTTTCTCAACTTTTAAGCCGTGCTCTAAACTGACCTTCTGTGCTTGAGCAGATAGATACTCGATACTTTGAGCTTTGGTGATTTTAAGCGTCACATCATGAGCTTTAGATACTGCCTGGTTATCAGGCTTTGTATCAGACTTTGTATCAGGCTTATGTCTCCCCCCTTTTTCAAAAGGCTGTAAACCTACCACTGCCTGCATAACGGGCTGATAGACGGATCTTAAGTTAAAGCCAACGCTCGACCAAGCAATGACGAACAGCATCACACAAAGCCACAACCCAAAGGCTTGGTGCACATCATAATTAAACTTAAAAAAGTTAGATTTTCGGCGGATTTTCCAAGCAGGCAACCAGCGCTTAAACCAAGAGGCTCTGTTATGACTACGCACGGCGCTCTTACTAAGATTGGCTTTCGCTTTCGCTTTAGATTGAGTCGCGCGAGGCAAGGTCAAGTAAATACCAATAAAGCAGTTAATGGTCCACAGCAATGCCACTATGCCCAAAATTAAGTTGCCCACCTTGCCCATTAAAAGCTCACGATGTAACCAAAATACCTTCCACATGGTGTTATTGAACGCCCAAGCTTCCTTGTCACGACTGCCGATGATTTCTGCAGTATACGGATTGACGTAGACCTCTTGAAAGGGCGCCGTATTTTTGTTTTTCTGGCGTTTGCCCCGTGCTCTATCTACCACGAACACTGCTGACTTATTAGGCTCAAGCATCACCGGCATACTAGAGAACTTATATTCAGGATAAGCCTCAATCACTTTATCATGCAAAGTCGCTATGGGCAGCTGCGGACGCGGCTCAACGTCCACATAAGCTAATTTGTGATTAAATACATCATCAAGCTCTTGATGAAAAGCCAGCAACGCGCCGGTAATGCCTGCCATAAATAAGAAAGCGGCCATCACAAGCCCACTATAACGATGAACCCAAAGACAAGCTTGACGTATTTTTATTGCCATAAATAATCTGATTCCGTGGTGTATGAATGCCCAAGACCGGTGCATGGGCGCTATAAAGTCATTGTCTGAACACGCTTAAAGGTTAGTTTTTTAGTACCTACTGCCAAAAATTAGGCATAAAATAACCCTACTAAGCCGAAGCCTACTAGGGTCAGATAACACAAAAGTTGCTATTTACTGCGGGTCACTACTGTATAGCGATAACCCGCTATTTAAACCTCTTATATCTTGAGACTATTCACTGACAAAAGCGATCTTATCCATTTGAGCTTGACTTGCCAGAGCCAATACTTGTGCCACAGTCTCATAGCGCGCATCTTTATCGGCGCTTAAGCGGATAGAGGGCTGCGGCTGTTGTTGTGATTCGCTTGCCAAGCGGCTCTCTAGCTGGGTCAAAGTTATGGGCTGATCGTCCCAGTACACACCCGCATCTTTATCGATGCTAATTTGCACCACTTTTGGTGGAGTTTGCTGCACACTAGCACTGGTCTTTGGCAAGTCTAAAGGCACCGTAGGGTTTAGAACGGTGGCCGTTACTAAGAAAATAATCATTAATACCAACATGATATCAATCAAAGGAATGAGGTTAATCTCATTCATAGATTGCATATCGTCATCACCTAACTGAAAAGCCATATAACGCTCCTATCTGGTTGGCCTACCGATTACTGCTCGTGTCTAGTGAGTGTTGGCAGTGGATGTATTTAACGAGGCATAATCGCCATCTTTACTGCTTTGAGCCTGTGTCTTTAGCGCTACCTGAGCAGCGGCGCCGCTATTCATAGGCTTAGCTGTGTCACCGAGTAGACCATAAGCGGTGTCATTGGCAATAAATAAGGTGTGGCGATTAATACGAATGGCGATGTTATAAAAAATAACTGCAGGAATGGCCACAGCCAGACCCAGACCTGTCATGATGAGCGCCTCACCTACAGGACCTGCCACTTGACTAAGACCGGCTTGACCTGACTCACCAATGCTATGTAAAGCATGGAAGATACCCCAAACCGTCCCGAACAACCCAATAAAAGGAGCAATGGCGGCTGTGGTACCCAGTATGGCCAGACCCTTTTCCCCCGAATAACGATAGCGGCCAATCTCTTTCATCAACACCTGCTCAACCACAGTTTTGCGCTCTGAGCTACCAAGTGCTGACAAGTTTTTTGACTCTGCACTGACCGCTTGCGTCAAATCTGTGGCCACTGTGCTTTTCAGCTGGCTACTTTGGTAAAGGCGCAAAATGCCTGCAATCCACGAGGCTATTGATAAGCCTAGCAAGCTAAAGAACAAAAACTTAGTAACAATGTCGGTATATTGCCAATATGCTGCAAAATCCATGGGGAGTCCTTACAAAATGGGAAGAAATTAACTTTCAATCAATTCATTGAATCTAGAACTAAATCTAAAATTATTTAATTTAAAACCGCCTACTAAGATAGCAATCTTTCTAACGCCTTTAGTGGGTAAATCTCATGTCAACTATTGGCTCTAACAGCCATAGCCATAATGTGTCCCCCTAAGAATGTACCCCTAAGGACACAAATCCGGACTAGTTAACCTGATAATCTATGGGCAGTGTCACCACCCCGACCACAGGCTGACCGCCTTTAGTGAAAGGATTAAATTTACCTTTTTTTGCGGTATTGACGGTGTAATTATCTAGCGCGGTGTTGCCTGAAGACTTGGCTAAGGTGGCGCTTGTTACCGTGCCGCTCTTATCTACCGTTAATCTGACCATAACCCGCAGTCTGTCTCCTGGATTTAGCCTTCTAACTACCGCAGGCGGAATAGAAAAGTTTGGTTTGCTTCTCCAGCTGGCCTGATTGGCAGAGAAGTTCTGCGGAGTATTACTGGCAGCGGCAGCCGCCTTTTCAGCAGCAGCCTTTTCAGCAGCAGCTCTTTCAGCAGCAGCTCTTTCAGCAGCAGCCTTTTCAGCAGCAGCCTTTTCAGCAGCAGCCTTTTCAGCAGCAGCTCTTTCAGCAGCAGCTCTTTCAGCAGCAGCCTTTTCAGCAGCAGCCTTTTCAGCGGCAGCCCTTTCAGCGGCAGCCCTTTCAGTAGCGGCCTTTTCAGCGGCAGCTCTTTCAGCGGCAGCTCTTTCAGTAGCGGCCTTGTCAATAATACGTTGCTGCTCAGTGTTATCAAGGACTGGCTTAGGATCAGGCTTAACGATGGGGGTCTTTTCTATTTTTGGCTCAGGTTTTGGCTCAGGCTGCGTTTTAATCTTTTCGACAGGTTTTGGCTCAGGCTTTGGTTCGGGCTTGGTAACTTTGGCTGGCTCAGGTTTGGGCTCAACTTTTTTTACCGGGGCAGGCTTTGGTGGCTCAGATTTTGAGACAGGCTGCTGCGGTGGCGGGGTGACGACTGGCTGCGGTGCAACCTCCACTACCTCTGGCTCTGGCTGCTCAGCTAAGGTTAATAACTCAATTTCAATCGGCTTTTCAATCTCTGGCTTTTTTGGCATGGGTTTTGGCATATCTAATGCCACTAATGCTGCAGCCACCCCCATATGCAGCGCCAACACAGCAATAATCGTGGCAGTATTAACTTTAACTGGGCTAGAGCTGGTTTTATTATTCATAGAAGTAAAGTGAAATTTATTAGTGGATGCCAAGTGCCTAATGGGACAATGAAAATGGACAAACTTTTTCGCTGCTACGTTTCATTGTGTTTTGTACTTTGTTTATAGGGTGTCATATCCTATATAAAATGTTACATACCACCGCCACCTTGATAAGTTTGCTTATTTTTATTGTTATAAAGCAGAAACTTATGCTGCGTAGGTTGCTATGCTATTTCAAAAAAGAATGGTATAACAAAGCCGCTTCAATGTAAATAAGAATTATTACTATTTGCATTCAGTTTTGTAAAATATTAGACTGATAGCACCATATGAACACATAGTATTGTTATATTATAACATAGCATATTAACGCCGAACAATATTTGCAATTTTGAAGTTATTCTCAATAAAGCCGCGTGGTATAATGTCTGATTTTGACTGCTTAGCTCAACAAGTTATCTGTGCTAACAGCTAAGATTTTTCTGACCGAATGGATTTTATTATGCCTATCACCACCACCCCTGTTCTGAGCGTTGTTACTGCTTGTGCGCTTTTAAGTTTGCCGCTGCTGGCTACCGCTGCGACGCCACAAAAGTGGCAAATTAACCCGCAAAAGACCAAAGTGGGTTTCTCAGTACCTTATTTAAAAAAGTCTATCATTGAAGGCACTTTTCATAAGATAGAGGGCGTGATTAATTATGATGAGAGCCGACCACAAAATACCGTCATACGCTTTACAGTGTATACTGATAGTGTGGATACTGACTTAAAGCCGAGAGATTATTTTATCCGCAGAAAAGAGCTGCTCAATACCAAGCAATACCCCACCTTAAAGTTCACCTCTTCAAGTGTAAAGCTTAACAATCCTAGAGAGGGTTACGTCAATGGCAGCTTCAATGCGCTAGGCCAGACCAAGCCGATGACCGTTAAAGTGAACTTAACAGATGTTTATACGCTTTCTAAGAGCCAACCTAGCGCCTTAAAATTTAAGGCCACTGCCACCATTAACCGCCATGACTATGGGGTGACTGCCTTTCCAGGCATCTTTGGCACCACTATTCCTATTGTCATTACCGGTGAGCTGATGCCTGCCAAATAAGCGCCTCCTTAAAGCACCTCTCCCCTAGAATGAAGAGCCCGGTTGTGTCAAAAACTCAAGCTCCTCTTGGGTCGAGGGGCGCCCCAAGATCTTATTACGATGCGGATACCGGCCAAATCTATCAATAATGACTTTGTGCCGCACCTCAAAACCGTAGACACCCTCGTCTGTGTGCTGTTTAAACAATCTATCTGCGTGCGTATGGATAAGCTTCGACTCACTGTGCATATAAGGCATTAATAATAAGTGACGCGCCTCTACACTGTGTAGCTGTTGCAACACGCCAGCCGCCACAGCTTCTTGAGCCAATGCCAAAGCCATGGGGTCTTGAGCAAAGGCTTGCGGCGTGTCGCGGTAGATGTTGCGGGAGAATTGATCAAGTACGATAATCTCAGCCAGACGTCCCTCAGGATGCGCCCGCCATGCAAATAACTCGCCAGCTGCTGCCTGAATTAACGTACCGCTAAAACGCTCGGCTAACACGGCATCAAAAGCGTCACTTTTTTCAAAAAACTTCTGCAGTCCCGCCTCATGAAAACAAAATTCGATAATCTGTTGATACATAGTTCACCTTGGTGTCTTTTATTGCGTTGGCTTAACAGTTGACCACCTTACCCAAATCCGCTCAAATTAACAACCAGACTGTACCACTTACCAAGCACTTTTAAACTCACAACAACATTTATGCGTGTGTACATACTTACATCATGCAAATGAATCACAACAGTGTAAAATCTTAAGCTTGATATACTATGTCGGTACATACGTACACTGAAATTATAAGAGGAAAGATGATGACGATCAAAACACACCCATTCAATAAAAAAACGCTAAAAACCAAGCAACTGACTTTAGCTGCCCTGTGTACCTCTGTTTTGGCCTTGGCGGCTTGTCAGCCGAAAAATCAGGAAAACACCGACTCTAATGACGCTCAAAGTACGGAAATGACTGACCATGAAAAAATGGGGCATACAGATGCTGATCATGACAGTGATGAGCATGAGCTACAGATGCAAGATAGCCATGAAGGCCATGATATGAGTACTGCCGCCACTACTGAGTTTGGTAAGGAGTACATGGACAAGATGGATGACATGCATGAAGATATGATGGAAGCATTACAAAGCCATGATGCTGATGTCACTTTTGCCAAAGGCATGCTTGCTCATCATGAAGGCGCCCTAGATATGGCAGAGATTCAGTTAAAGTATGGCAAAGACGACACCATGCGTAAATTAGCTCAAGACGTTATGAGCGCCCAACAAGCCGAAATTGATCAAATAAAAGCGTGGCTTAACGCCCATCCTGACAGCACAGAACAAGACTATAATCAAGAGATGCAGCAAGCCTATAGCAGTGGTATGGATGCCGTGCATGATGAGATGATGCAAGGCTTACTTGAGGCAGATGCCGACATGGCATTTGCCAAAGGTATGCTTGCACATCATAAAGGTGCGATAGCGATGGCTAAAACTCAGCTAAAATACGGTAAAGATGAGGCCATGCGCAAATTGGCTGAAGACATTATCAGCGCCCAGCAAGCCGAAATTGATCTGATGCAAAAATGGGTAAGTAAGTCTGCTTAAGCGCCGTTTTTTATGGCTAAAATTACAAACCGCCTTGCGAGCTTAAACCGCGTTTGAAACATTTAAAAAGAGTTTGAGGATTATCGCCTTGAACTCTTTTTGTGTTTTTTGCTTTATTTTTTAATTAAATTTCTATCAAATTAATCTAAAATCAATATCTTATAATATTAAACCCTCTATTTAACAAAAACTAAACCCTACTTTTATCATTCCTAAGTCTTATCAACCACACCGCCACTTTAAAACCACATATAAAAATATCACATTCATTTTTTCTTAATAAACTATTGATTAAAAAGTGATTGTTTGACTCATAAAAAAGTTTGTTTATACAAATTCGTTCACGCCTGCCCCCTTGTATTCTTATAACTTATTGTTAAGATACCTCTCAAAATTTGTTGCCTATCAAACTATCAAAGCAACTGTCTTTTCATCAGCAACCTACTTAATAAAGGTTATGCGCCAGCTGCTTAAAGGCGGCAGGCGCTCAAATAGGGATATCAATATTATGAGTAGTTCAGTAATCAGGGCCATTAGCTACGCAGGGGTTTACGTCGGGGCAGTCATTGGCGCAGGCTATGCCAGTGGTCAAGAAGTGATGCAGTTTTTTGCCGGTTATGGCTTAGTGGGTATCATTGGTGCCATTATTACCACGTTGTTATTTATTTGGTACGGCTCAGTATTTATGGAGCTGGGTAACCGATTGCAGACCTGCAGTCATCGCGATGTATTGAACTACTTATGTGGTAATAAGCTTGGCTTTTTAGGGGACTATGTACTGCTGTTTTTTATGTTCGGCTGCGTCAGCATTATGTTCTCAGGCGGCGGGGCGGCCATTCATGAATATTGGGGATTGTCTGTGACGACCGGTAAGCTGATTATCGCAGCCATGACTTTAGCTACCGTAATATTCGGCTTCTCCTCTTCGGTGCGCGCACTCGGTATCGTCTCGCCCATTATTATCTTTAGTGTGATAGCCATCTCAATCATGACCCTAAGCACTCACTATGACCAGCTAGGTACGGTTGATGAGAGCCTAAAAAGCCTGACCCCTACTTTGGCAACCCCAGTCTGGTGGACCTCGGCCATCGTCTATGTGTCCTATAACGTCAGCTTGGCCACATCTACTTTAACGGCGATGGGCGGTAAAGAATCCAATCTAAAAACCCTACGCAGCGCTGGTATATTAGGCGGGTTTTCACTAGGGCTATGTTTGTTATTCATCACCGTCGCCTTGCTGTCAGACTTGAGCAATGTGATTGAATATCAGATTCCTTTTTTACAAATTGCCACCAATATCAGCCCTCTAATTGGTATCTTGTTTAGTGTGGTTTTGGTCATTGCTATCTTTACCACAGCGGTTACCAACTTATACGGCTGCGTAATCCGTTTTTATGACTCTCATAAAAACCCCACTCAGTTTCGCACCTTGACCGTAAGTTTAGTGGCTCTGTCGCTACTGGCTTCCCTATTCCCTTTTAGCACTTTAATCAACGTGCTATATCCAGCCTTAGGCTTACTGGGCATGGTGATTATGGTATGTGCGCTATACAAAACCTTCACCGGTCAAGTCTTCTTAAAAGATGATGCCAAGCTATAATAAGTGATTAAAAACAGCCAGCGCTAAACAATAAAAATCCCGCCATATAAGATGGCGGGATTTTTATTGTTAGCTAAGGTACTAATCTATTGGTACTAATCTAAGAGTACTAGTCTATTGGTTAGAACTGGTAGGTTAAAGAGACCTTGATATTACGACCTGGCTCAAAGTCAGTTGCTGCATCGCTGTCACTTAAGCGTGAAGAGTGATTGGCATAGGTCTCATCAAAGATATTATACACACCAAGCGTGGCTTTTATATCTTTAAACTGACGAGGTGCATAACTCATATAGACATCATGGACATCGTAGCTTGGCTTAGTAATGCCGTTATTATCCGTAATTGAAGCCACATAGGTGCTGCGCCAGCCTAGACCCAGCTCGTTAGTGGGATCATAATTCAAGTTAACCATGTAACGGTCACCTGAGTCTGCAGTGCCGCCACTGACAGAAGGAATGCTATTACCTGTTTTATCACCTTCACTACGAGCGCGAGAGTAGCTTAACTCCATACCAAAATTATTAGTGGTGTAGTTAGCTGCTAACTCTACCCCTTTGATTTCATAGTCTTCATCAGAGTTCACAGAACCCTGACAATTGCCGCCTGGTCTACCTGTGTTACAGTCTAGACCCTCACGCCCACCACCTGTACGTACGAACTGTAGATAGTTTTCGATATTGGTCTTAAAGTACTTGGCACTTAATTGCAGCGCATCATTGTCTAAAGTTAGACCGCGTAATACGGTGCTGATACCCACCTCTGAGTTATCCCCTTCTTCTGGCTTAAGACCTTTATTTACAAAGGTATTTGCGCCATCTGAGTTAAAGATAGTCTGGCTTAGGTCTGGGCCATTAAATAGTTGAGTATAGCTTGCAAATACTTGTGTGTTTGGAGCGATTTCATAGCTGGCTGCTAGAGCACCTACTACATTATTATAGGTTTTGCCATCTGATACAAATTTGGGTGACTCATAACGATCATAACGAACACCAGGCGTTAAGGTAAGTTTGTCCAAGTGCCATTGATCTTCTAAATATACGGAAGTATTTTTGGCCTCATCATTGCTTGCCTTAGCAAAGTCACGGCTCATTGCTGATTCTTTTTTGTAATGCTCCACACCAGCGATTAGCTTATGATTGCCAACACGGCTCTCAATCATACTAATATTTTCAACTTTAGCGCCTGTCGTTTTTACTTCCGCATCGAACTCATAACCGGCTTTGCCATCTGAATCACGTAAAATCTGGGTCTTGGTTTGATAAGCATTGGCAGAAACGTCAATAAGTGGGTTGGCAGGATTAAAGCCATAATCTACATTGTAAGTGTCACGCTTAACTTGCTGTGGAATAGGATCTTCAGGTCTTGAAGGAAAATCTGGGCGAAATGGAAAAATACCTTTCTTCTCAGTACGACTAAAGCTCGCACCAATACGATGATCATCAGCGATAGTAGCGCCCGCTTTTAATAAAATATTTTCGCCTTTACTGTCCTCAAATAGCTCACGGCCGTCGCCATCTTCACCAGATTCCACGTCTCGCTTACCATAGTAAGCCAACAAATCCACATTTTCAGCTGGAGCAGCAAAGACAGTCGCTGAAGTTAATACCTCATCGTTATTGCTGGCATAACCTGCATGAAGCTTGGCACCGATTTTTTGGCCTGGTTTTAGTAAGTCAGCAGCATCTACTGTTTTAAAGGCTACTGCACCGCCTAACGCATCATTACCTAAGGTTACTGAGTTATTACCCACAGCCACTTCGGTTTGCTTTAACAGGTCTGGGTCAATGGTCACATCACCCATGTGGTAAAACAAAGCACCTTCTTGACGTGCCCCATCAATGGATACTTTTAGATTGGTATCATCCAAGCCACGCACACGAATACGTTGGTTAACAGATGAGGTACCACCGACGCTCACACCAGGCACAACTTCTAAGAAGTCACTTAAATGGGAAGCTTGCTGAGCAGGTGTGTACTCTTCAGTATATAACGAATCATTCTGAGCTCTATCACGGGCTGAGCTGTTGGCTGTTACTGTGATAGTTTGAGCCGTCATACGTGGCGTGTCAGTCTGAGCGCTAGCTACTTGAGCAACAAGCGCTGAAGCAACTGCTAAACATAACGGAGATAAACGATTAGAAGATGAGGTACGCATAAGAACTCGCTATAGACAAAATAGGTTAAGAATAAAAAGAGCTAACAGTGAGCATTGTTAAGTTATCAGTATTAATAATACTAATAATAACTATTATCATTTATGTATTGCGGTTGCAGATACTACTCAATTACGACTTTTAATTCAATAGAAAAATTGGCTTAATAATTTTTTACTAGGTTTTAACCCCTCAAACACACTTAGGTAATATTGGTTAACGCCTGACATTATTAATGCCACTCTGGTCATGACAGTGGCATTTATCAGATAAAGAGGAGACTGAAATCTAAAAATTTTGGGTGAAAATAGAATTTTCTTATAACATTCATTTTAAATGAATGTTATAATTTGAAAAATTGTTACGCAAAGGTACCATTTAGATTTTGTTATTTAATTAGTCACCGTTATCCGCATGTTTTTATGGGGTCAACACAGATCCGTTGCTCTACCCATAAACATTCATTTTAAATGAATCTTATATTTATCTAGGTATATTCAGGAGTAAGAGATGGGCGAATATAAAAAGTATTGGTGGGGTTTAATCGCCATTCTTATTGTCACTTTTTCATTCTTAGGCTGGGGCGGTGTAGAGATTTATCGCACTGCACCCCCCATTCCAGAAAGATTTGTGGACAATCAAGGTCAGACGATAGTAACCAAAGACGATATCATGGCCGGTCAATCTGCTTGGCAGCGTACGGGTGGCCAGCAGTTGGGCTCAGTATTAGGCCATGGGGCTTATCAGGCACCAGACTGGACCGCAGACTGGCTGCATAGAGAGTTGGTAGCTTGGCGCAATATTAAGTCTAATGAGCTATACGCAGTAGACTATGATGCGGCCACAGAAGATCAAAAAGCCGTATTAGATGCTCAGGTCAAAAAAGAATATCGCAGCAGTGCGGTAGATGAGCACAATACAGTGGTGCTTTCTAAGACCCGTATTGAGGCCATCAATCATATTGCACCGTATTATATGAGCGTCTATGGTGATGATCCAGAGTTTCAAAAAACACGTGAAAACTTTGCTATGAAAAACAACACCATCACCAGTGTTGAAGCGCGAGAAAAGTTAACCAATTTCTTCTTTTGGACCGCTTGGGTCGCCTCCGCTGAGCGCCCTGGCACTACCGCTACTTATACCAATAACTGGCCACATGAGCCTATTATTGGCAACAAACCCACCACAGAGAACCTAATGTGGTCAGTTGCCAGTGTGGTGTTCTTGATTGCTGGCGTGGGTTTACTGATTTGGGGCTGGGCCTTCTTACGTAAAGAGGACCATATTGAGCCTAAGCTGGTTACTCCAGAATCAGACCCTCTTACCAAAATTCAACTCACCCCTTCTCAAAAAGCCTTGGCAAAATATGGCTTCTTGGTAGTGGCTTTGTTTATTTTCCAAGTATTTATCGGTGGCTTCGTCGCTCATTATACGGTCGAGGGTCAAAACTTCTATGGCATCCCTGTAGCTGACTACTTCCCCTACTCTTTAGTGCGTACTTGGCACATTCAATCCGCCCTATTTTGGATAGCCACAGCCTTCTTAATGGCCGGTTTATTCTTAACCCCAATCATTAATGGCGGTAAAGATCCTAAGTTCCAAAAGCTAGGCGTTGATGTACTGTGGGTGGCATTAATCATTGTTTGTGTGGGCTCTTTTATCAGTCAATACTTCTCCATCGCTGAAATCATGCCCGCCAAATATAACTTCTGGTTTGGCCATCAAGGCTATGAATTTATTGACTTGGGTCGTTTTTGGCAGATTCTAAAATGGGTGGGCATCTTAATCTGGTTGGTGCTTATGTCTCGCGGCATCTTGCCTGCCTTTAAGAACAAGGGCGATAACAACCTTTTGGCCATCTTCTTCGCCTCCGTGGTGTGTGTGGGTCTATTCTACGGCTCAGGCTTATCTTACGGCGAGCACACTCACTTGACCATCATGGAATACTGGCGCTGGTGGGTAGTTCACTTATGGGTTGAAGGCTTCTTTGAGGTATTCGCCACCGTATCATTGGCCTTTATTTTTTACAATTTAGGCTTAGTGAACAAAAAAATTGCTACAGCATCCTCTATCGCTTCTGCAGCATTATTCTTACTAGGCGGTGTACCTGGAACCTTCCATCATTTATATTTTTCAGGTACCACAACCCCAATTATGGCCATTGGCGCCTCATTTAGTGCGCTAGAAGTGGTTCCTTTAATCGTGCTGGGTTATGAAGGCTATGAACACTGGTCTATGCAGCATAAGTCGCCTTGGATGCATAAGCTAAAATGGCCGATTATGTGCTTTGTGGCAGTGGCCTTTTGGAACATGCTTGGCGCAGGTGTCTTTGGATTTATGATTAACCCTCCGGTGTCTTTATTCTATTTGCAAGGCTTGAACACCACAGCAGTTCACTCACATGCAGCATTATTTGGGGTATATGGCTTCTTAGCACTCGGTTTTGTATTACTAGTCATGCGCTATATTCGCCCAGATTATGTCTTTAGTGATACGCTGATGAAAACAGGGTTTTGGCTGCTAAACTTGGGGTTGGTATTGATGATTGCCACAAGCTTACTGCCCATTGGTATTTTCCAGGCACATGCTTCAATCACCGAAGGTCTATGGTATGCGCGTAGCGAAGGCTTCTTACAACAAGATTTCCTAGTGACGCTAAGATGGATCCGCACCTTTGGTGACGTCATCTTTATTACTGGTGCTGTCTGTGTGGCATTACAGGTGGTTAAGCTAACCTTTGCCAAACCTTCACATACCAACTATCAGCCTAATAGTCCTGTGAATAAGTAAATACATTATCAACACACCCAATCACAAAGCGCACTGTGAATCATGCACTCAACCCCATAAGTTGAACACAGCTTATGGGGCTGATTTCATAACTGGGCTTTTTTGTGCCCGCTAGCTTAAATAAACAGATTTAATAAACAGCTTTGATAACTCGTTTTATTTGTCTGAATTAATCACTTAAAAACCGTAAATACAGATACAGTCAATTAACGACTCTCATGCATACGCTAATTGATGTAAGATAATAAATCAGGTCTTAATTCACTTAAGCTACCCACCCCCAAGATGGCCATGGTCACCTCTAGCTCTTCCAAAAGCAGCTTATTGACATGTGCCACACCAAGCGCACCTGCCAACGCTAGTCCATAAATATAGCCGCGTCCTATGCCCACTGCATCAGCGCCAAGAGTTATCAGTTTGGCCATATCACTACCTGAGCTGACCCCGCCATCAGCGATGATAATCATATCATCACCTACGTATTCTCGAAGCTTAGGCAAACAGCTGGCAACCGGCATAATATCAGCCAGTACCCGCCTACCATGATTGGAGGCAATAATACCGGCACAACCACTGTCTTTGGCCAGCTGCGCGTCTTTGGGATGCAAGATACCTTTAAGCATCACGGGTACTCGGCAGCGAGCAACCAGCCAAATAATATCCTCCCACGTCGGTGCTTGCGCTAATAAATGGGTTAAGCTATTTTCCGAGACATTCAGCGATGAATGATGATGCGAAAAACTGGGCATATTGACCGCTTGGCAATAATCAGGCAGTTGTGCGCCCAAACGCCGACTGACTGCACGCACCCCTGTATGCGGTGCATCGACGGTCAGCACCAACAGCTGCAGACCGCCCTCGATGAGCTCATCAATCAGTTGTAAGTTGTATTCACGCCGTGCTTGGGTGAGTGCGCCAGTTGATTGAACAGTTATCTGTTGTGCGGGTGGCAATGCCTGCCAATACCACTGCACCACACCGACATTAGCTTGTGGCAATAATTGATTAAAAGGTGTATTGCCAAAGCTGCTTAATACGATAGGTGTGTTCATTACTTGCGCCGCTTGCATTGTCTCAAGCTCAGCTTGAGGATGATATAAGCCTTGATGCGCAACCGGTGACAGCCACAGCGGATGAGTAAGATGCATATCGATTGGCACAGCGCTATGCGGATTATATAAATGGCAACTGGTATCAATCGGTTTTGAGTTTAATACTCTAGGCAACCAATGATAACGATCTAAAGCGTCTTTATTGCTATCACTAGTAAGGTTGTTCTCAAACAGTAACGCCTGCATCTGTACCGGTAAATGCTGACGTGCAGCGTGCTCATAGTCTGCCAAAGTCACCAGTTCATTTGGAATATGTGACCATAATGGCTGCCAGCGCTGCTGCTGCTGATATGTATGATTATGTGGCTGCTGATGCGTACTAGACTGAAAATAAGCGCTCATGACAGATACTGCCTTTGTTGAATTTATAGCCGCTGTTAGATTAGCTTTCTGCCCATAACCTTAGCAGATTGTGATAACTTTGATTGAGCTTTTCAATGGCTTGATGGGTTAACTGCTGATCTGTACTATGTTGCTCACTAAGCTGACCACGTTGAGCCTGAGTACGTTGAGCCTGAGTGCTTTGTGCTTGGTCGCTGGTGGCCAACAGCTTCTGCCTTAACAAAATATGACTCACATCTAAATCATGTAATATCTGGCGCTGCTCATCGCTGCGCACCAAGCTTTGTACCCAAGTCACCATGGCCAAGCGCTGACCTGAAGTCACAGTATTAACCCGGTGTAAGCTGGTCGATGGGTATAACACCGCATCTCCAGCACTTAGTTTAATGCTGTGCTCACCATATTCATCACTGATAACCAGCTCACCACCTTCATAATCGGCAGGATTATTCAAAAACAAAGTTAATGATAAATCCGTACGCATTAGCTGCTTACTATCTGGATGTGTTTGTAGTGCGTTATCAACATGCATCCCGTAGCCTTGCCCCAGCTGATAGGCACTAAATAAAGGCGGCATAATCACTTTTGGAAGAGCTGCAGACATAAAGACAGGATGCTGCTGCAACGCCTCAAGACATAAGTTCGCCATGGCTTGATAGCTTGGATCTTGACGACTTAGCTGCCAGTTGTTTTTTTGTTGCTGTGCACTGATACCAGCGGTTAGCTTCCCATCTTGCCACTGCGCATGTTGATGCGTCAATATGCTTGTGAGTTGAGACAGCTGGGCCGTATCTAATAGATTTTCAATAATATGTAGCATGGTGGTCTCCCCATTCACAGCGGTGTCAATCACTTATTGAATATATCACTTACTCAAGACGAAAAAGCCACTTTTAAATCTCAGCGTATCACTTGTGCTATTTGCAATCGTTGATAATAGCTGGTCATCAAAAGTGGCTTGCTCTTTATAAGTTTAAGCTTGCGATTTACACAAGCTCGCTTAAAGGTTTTAGCGTCTTAAAACTGATACTTCAGCGTTAACATCGCATTTAATGGCTCACCTTTATTCGCTCTAAAGCCCATGATATTAACTGACTCTAAATAGTCTTTATCAAACACATTGTTGATGTTTAAGTCAGCAGAGAATGCATCATTAAAGCGATACGAAGCAAACAAATCAAATGCCCAGTAATCTGGAATAACCGGCATTGAAACCTGACTTAAATCGACATTAGGATCTGCTTCACGTTTTTGCTCATCCACATAACGCACACCGCCGCCTAAAGTGAGCTTGTCATTATAATCATAGCTGGTCCACAAGGTACCCGTTAGCTCAGGTGACCATCTGCTTGACGCACCCACTGCTCCTGGTCCGCTAACACTCCCTTTTTTGATATCTGTATCCATAGTCTGGATACCTAAGTTTACCCGCCAATCTGGCGTAATCTCACCCTGCGCTGAAAACTCAAGACCTTTAATCTGGCGTTCACCAAACTGTACATAGTTTCGGTTTTCATCAAGCTCTGCCAGCTCATCTTCATGAGTGGTATGATAATAGGCTAAACCAAGCAATAATCGCTCATTAAGCACATTCCATTTTGAGCCAATCTCCCAGCTTTTGGTTTTTTGAGGGTCAAAAATTGGGTTGGCATTGGGGTTAGCCGCATCGCGACCAGTGGTACCAAAGGTGAAGTTCTCACTGCCCGGTGGGGTTTCGGTTCGACCATAGCTGGCATAAATACTAGACTGCTTGGTGGGTTTAAATACCAGCGCACTTTTATAACTGTATAAGGTACCGTCATCTTTTAGCTTACTAGAATTGCCATCGGGTCTACGGGTAACAAAGTCTGTTTTGTATTTATCCACACGACCACCAAGCATCACATCCCACTGCTCATTTAAAGCGATAGTATCAAATAAATAAGCCGCTACTGTTTTGGTTTCACCATTGGTTTTAACACCATTTGAAACAGTCGGCTCCTGTGGCTCACTTGGATTTGGTTGATATAGACTTGGGAAGTTATTAGCCAATGAAGAATACGTTAATCCATTATTTTTTTGTTCTTCTTTAATAAACTCCACCCCAGTACTGATGTCATGACTTAATGCTCCTGTTTTAAAGTCTAAAATATTAATATTAGTCATGTTCGCTAAAGTGGTGTTTTCTCTATCTACCCCTTGTCTAATCGCACTAATTCGCCAAGTGCTGGGATCATTTTTATCAACATTTAAATCAACCAGCTTGTCATAGACTTCAAGTTTATTGGTGCCGCGACGGATATTAATCGGCGTATTAAAGGGAATATAAGGTGCTGACGATCGACGATCCATGGTCGTCTTAGAATATCGCGTGGTGTTGGTAAGATGAATGTCATCATCAAAGTCATGCTCAACAAACACGCTATAGACATCACTGTCGATATCTTCAAAGTCACTGCTCATTCCGTAGTAGTTTTTGTCATTGACTTTGGGTGCTGCATTTCTTGCAGCATTAGCCGCATTCAGCTCAGCCACGACCTCTTCAGGCGTTGAGGCATTTACCCGTGAATAATCAAATTCAGAAAAATCAAAGTCATCCACCGTATAATCAGTACGACCATAAAAGTAACCGTCCATTCCTATGGATGGAATACCTGTCTCTGGCGTATTACGAGATCTTAACATCTCAGCGCTAGCAGTGACTCGGGTTGCTCCGCCATTATTCCAAGTAATACTCGGTGCAATACCATACTGCTTAACATCCACTTCATCACGTTTTACCGCATCACCCTTTTCAAACATCAGGTTTAATCGACCGTTAAAATCATCATTTAAGGGGCGGTTTAGATCAGCCACAGCCCGTGTTTTACCTTCGGTATCTATGCTGACTTCTGTTTTATAATCCTCATAAGACTTAGGCTTTTTCGTTATGATATTAATGGCCCCGCCGGTTGCACCACGGCCAATTTCAGCACCTGCCAGCCCCTTGGTCACCTCGATAGACTCAACATTAAATGTATCGCGATTAACGGCGCCTACTTGACGCACGCCATCTACCAAAAACAAGCTATTGCCTGAAAAACCGCGCATACTAATCGCATCACCCTCAGTACTATTGGCATTTTCGCCCATTTGCATCGTAATACCTGGAGTATTACGCAGCGCATCGATTAAACTGCCTGCTTTTTGTTCTTCAATTAAACGATCACCCAGTACAGTTACCGTTTGTGGTACCTCGACTAACGGCCGAGTGTACTTTTGGTTTTGTAACTTATCGGTTTTGAATTCGGCAGGGCGCGAGGCTTTAACGGTGATGGCATCTAAAGTGATATGCGGCTCTGAATTAGGATTATTAGGACTAACGGCACTCATCAATTCTGTTTGTGAGTCTGCTTGAGTACTCGATTGCTCAGCTGCTAGAGCCATAGAGGACAGAGGTACAGCAGAAGCCATAAGTAATAATTTAGATAAACTGTTTTTCCGAGTACTGACAACTGCAGAAGGTTTTTTTGCTGCACACAGGACAGCATTATTGGCTGTCTTTGTCTTTGTATTAATGATTAATCGGTCACACTGGTTATCATGCATAAGTTAAAGTCCTAAGTTTTAAAGTTTGGCTAACGGCATGATGCGCTTATCACGTCAACCACTTAAAGGGTTATAAAACGAAAACCACATCATTGAATGAGTAACGAAAAAGCAGCCGCTCAGGTCATTGTTTATCAAGCCCTGTTTGAGTCTTGCTCAATGGTGCTTAAGTTAACAGATTTGTTACCTAAATCGGCTGCAACTAGTTTTGATAGTTAATTATCGTTATCATTTGGGAATTATTGTCATTAATATGTTTTTAATTTGCAAGTATTTTTTAAATTTTTTTATCATTAATGCAATGATTTAGCCTTATTACTCCCTTTTTATTGCTCTTAACCCATCACTCAAGCGCTTCAAAACCATAGTGTGAACTCACCGTTTAAAATATTTACCTATTTGATACCTTGCGTAACTTAGTATTTACATAGTATATTCGTAATACTCGATATTTAAGAGACCTTATTTACCCAACATACATTTGTTAAGTGGGGCATACAGGTAGGTTAAAATCGTATTTTTTAGGGTGGCCGTTCTGGCCAATATACTAGGGTTGGTAATTATATTAATGACCCATTTTAGACAACAATCTTACTAATTGACTGCATAAACGGATTTGAGCGGCACCCAAAGACAGCCTGTCGGGCTTGGGCTGAATGACTCGAGAAACCCTCCGCGAGATTCAGTCAACTAGCGACACAGGAAGTTTTTATGAAATACCCTATTTTTAAGCTTAGCCTATTAGCCGCAGCAACCATTGGTATCACCGCTTGTGGCGGTGGTGGTGATAAAGCGGCCTCATCTGCCGGTGCTGCTGAAGGCGGCAAGACTTTAATCTACTGCTCTGAGGGTAGCCCTGCAGGCTTCGACCCTGCTCAATATACTGCCGGCACCGATTTTGATGCCAGTGCCTATCCTATCTACAATGGCTTGGTTGAATTCAAACGTGGTGAA
The DNA here is from genome assembly GCF_003209315.1 of Psychrobacter sp. YP14. Lineage (NCBI taxonomy): Bacteria > Pseudomonadati > Pseudomonadota > Gammaproteobacteria > Moraxellales > Moraxellaceae > Psychrobacter > Psychrobacter sp. YP14. The sequence goes on from NZ_CP029789.1 coordinate 1,690,325, forward strand.
ACAGAGATTCAACCTGCTCTAGCAGAAAAATGGGACATCAGTGAAGACGGAAAAACCTACACCCTACATCTACGTAAAGGGGTTAAATTTGGTAAGACTGACTTCTTCACCCCTACCCGTGACTTCAATGCTGACGATGTGGTATTTACCCTAAAGCGTCTGACTGACCCTAATTTTGAATTTAATAAAGCATACCCAGCTGAATTTCCTTATTCAGTCGACATGGGCCTTCCTGATAACATTGCCAATATCGAAAAAATTGACGACTACACGGTAAAAATCACCTTAAAAGAAGTGAACGCGCCTTTCTTACAAAACCTTGCCATGCCGTTTGCTTATATTGACTCTGCTGAATATGCGCAGTCTTTAATGGATGCAGGCAAAGCAGCTGACTTAAATACCAAACCTGTGGGCACCGGTCCGTTTATCTTCAATTCATACCAAAAAGACTCACAAATTCGCTATACCAAAAACCCAGATTATTGGAATAAAGACGACATTCACATTGATAACCTAGTTTTCGTTATCACCAAAGATTCAGCCGTACGTGCTCAAAAAGTACAAGCGGGTGAGTGTCATGTTTCCGCCTATGCCAATCCCTCTGAGGTTGAGTCTGCTAAAGCCTCAGGTAAAGCAAAAGTACTAGAAGAGCCAGGCTTTAACGTAGGTTATATTGCCTATAACACAGAGCGACCTGAGCTAAAAGATCCTAAAGTACGTGCAGCGCTTGATATGGCAATCAATAAAGACGCACTAATCGATGCTGTTTATCAAGGTGCTGGCGTAAAAACAGCCAATCCGATGCCACCTACTCAGTGGGGCTTTAACGATCAGCTAAAAGATGCCCCTTATGACACCGAAAAAGCCAAAGCATTAATGGCAGAAGCAGGTGTTAAAGGCTTTGATATTGATCTGTGGTATATGCCTGTTCAACGTCCTTATAACCCCAACGCTAAGCTGATGGCCGAAATGCTTCAAGCTGACTGGGCAAAAATTGGGGTCAAAGCCAATTTAAAAACCTTTGAATGGGGCGAGTACTTAAAGCGTGCCAACAAAGGGGAACACGACATTATCCTAGCTGGCTGGACGGGCGACAATGGTGACCCTGATAACTGGTTGGGCGTCTTATTATCTTGTGATGCCGTCAATGGCAATAACTATGCTCGCTGGTGTAACAAAGACTTTGATAAGCTGATTATGGATGCCCGCTCTAACACCAACCAAGAAGAGCGCATTGCTAATTACAAACAGGCTCAGGAGATTTTCAAGCAAGATCTACCCTGGACCACAGTGGCCAACTCAGTAGTAACGGTGTTAACCACACCGAATGTGAAGGATTATAAAATCAGTCCTTTAGGCTCAATTCGTTTTGATGGTGTGGATGTCGAATAATCGATTTACTCCATACCAGTAAACAACCTAACTCTATAATTTAGGTAAGACGGCTGGTTCAGAAACCTCTCTGTTCCAGCCTTTTTTGATTTTGAGGATAGCCAACTCTGAACTTAGTATTAGATGCCCTATTTGATACTTCAGACTCAGCCATCTCCTTTCATCCTAGTGTTATAGCAAACTCTTTGTTTTAAAAAATCGAGCGCGCCCATGCTACTGTATATTCTTCGTCGAATTTCGATTCTTATCCCTGTGTATATTGGTCTGACCCTCTCCACCTTCACCCTCATTCGACTCGTCCCTGGCGATGCGGTAGAGATTATGATGGGGGAGCGTATGGTCGATCCGCAAATGCACGCCCAAGCACTTGCCCGCTTAGGCTTAGATAAGCCCTTGCCTGTACAATATTGGGATTATATAACCAATATTTTACAAGGTGACTTTGGGGCTTCTTTTCGTACCCGAACCCCAGTTTTACAAGACTTCTTCGCCCACTTCGTGCCCACGTTAGAGCTGGCGCTTTGTGCCATTACTATCGCCAGCATTGTCGGCGTTAGCCTTGGCATATTAGCCGCCTTAAAGCGTGGCAGTTGGCTGGATTATACTCTGATGTCCGGCGCCCTAGCCGGCTACTCTATGCCCATTTACTTACTGGGCCCTATTTTAACCGGTATCTTTGCTCACTATTTGGGTCTATTACCGGTGTCTGGTGTCATCTCTGTTGCTCAGTTTTTGGACGTCAAACCCTTATATGGCTCTTGGCTACTCGGCTCCTTAACTTCAGGGATACCTGGCGCTTTTTGGAACGTAGTGAAGCACTTTATTTTACCCTCTATTGCGTTATCTACCATTCCTTTGGCAATGATTGCACGGATGACCCGTTCTGCCATGCTTGAGGTGTTGGATGAGGACTATGTGCGTACTGCCCGAGCTAAAGGGTTATCACCTAAGCGGGTTATTTTAATTCATGTTATGCGCAACGCACTCATTACTGTGGTTACTGTAGTCGGACTACAAATGGCCACCTTATTAGCCGGTGCAATCATTACCGAAACTATCTTCAGCTGGCCAGGTGTCGGCAACTGGCTTCTCGATGGGTTTTTCACGCGGGACTACCCTATTGTTCAAAATGGCATTTTATTGGTCGCGACGGCTCTGATCTTGGTCAGTCTATTGGTCGATATCTTATACGGGCTAATCAATCCCCGTATCAGACATACCTCATAGGCTATCTGTTATGCAGCCATTATTTATGAGCTTATTCGTCCTATATAACCAAAAAAATTTATTATCAAATCGCCTTAGAAAAATAGGAAAATCCAAATGAAGACTAACGTACTTCCCGAAGATATCGAGCTTGCCGCAGCGCCCCCCTCCTCATGGCGGCTGTTTGTCGCAACGTTCTGTCGCAACCGAGGCGCCGTGCTTGGCCTACTGGTATTAGTGCTCATGGTCATAGTGGCACTGCTTGCGCCCAGCATTGCACCACATGACCCTTACGAGCTATTTACAGGAAAAGAGCAGCTCCCACCGTCGTTTATGAGTGGCGGCGATGCCATGTTCTTTTTAGGCACCGATGATGCCGGCCGTGATACATTGTCTCGGGTGATGTATGGCGCTCGCTATTCATTATTTATCGGCCTAAGTGCCACAACTTTGGCCATGATTACTGGCATCAGCCTAGGCCTTAGCGCCGCCTTTTGGCCCAAAGTTTGGGGTAAGGCTGTGATGCTTGTTAACGATATTTTGATGTCGTATCCAAGCTTATTATTGGCCATTATCATTGCGGCCATTTTAGGTCCAAACATGACCAATACCATCATCACCATTGCCTTGGTGTGTACCCCGCCTTTTATTCGTTTGACCCGAGCCACTGCCATGGTCGAATTGCAACGAGAATACTTCACAGCCTCTAAGGTGATGGGCGCTGGCGTACTTAGGCTATTATTTATCACGATTTTGCCTAATTGTATGGCGCCGCTTATTGTGCAGGCCACCATGATATTCTCCTCAGCCATTTTAGAAGCTGGCGCAATTGGATTTTTGGGCTTTGGCGTACAGCCGCCAGACGCAGAATGGGGTGCAATGCTGGGTACCGCTCGTCAATACATTCAAAGCAATGTGTGGCTTGCCATTTGGCCCGGTTTGGCTATTTTCTTAGCCGCTTTATCTATTAACTTAACCGGAGATGGGCTACGTGATGCTCTTGATCCTAAACTAAAGCAGGTGAGCTAATGACAACTTTAAATTCTAATCCTGCCACCTCAACGCTTAGCTCTGATCACCTTGTGAACACCCAAAATGAGGCCACTGGCCAACACGCTGCACCGCTGCTTTTGGATATTGAAAACTTATCTGTCACCTTCGGTAAAGGCGCGCGCGCTTTTCGTGCCGTTGATGATGTATCACTGCAGTTAAGACAAGGTGAGGTATTGGCCGTCGTCGGTGAATCTGGCTCTGGTAAATCAGTAACCATGATGGCTTTAATGGGCTTATTGCCTTCAAGCGCCACTGTGGCTGCCAACAAAATGGACTTCGATGGCCAGCACATGCTGAGCTTATCAGGACGTGAGCGGCGCAAAATTATTGGTAAAGACATCTCCATGATTTTCCAAAATGCCATGTCTTGCCTAAACCCCAGCTTCACGGTTGAATATCAATTGGCAGAAGTATTAAAAACCCATTTAGGCCTCAAAGGTGACGCTGCCCGTCAGCGTATTTTAGAGCTGTTAGAGTTGGTTGAAATTCCTGATGCCAAAAACAGACTATCGGTATATCCGCACCAATTATCAGGCGGTATGAGTCAGCGCATAATGATTGCTATGGCACTGGCTTGTGAGCCTAAGCTATTGATCGCCGATGAGCCCACTACCGCACTAGATGTGACCGTACAGGCGCAAATCATGGACCTGCTCGCCCGACTACAACGTGAAAAGCAGATGGCTATGGTGTTAATCACTCATGACCTAGGACTGGTGGCACAAAATGCCCGCGACGTGGCGGTTATGTATGCCGGTCAAATGGTAGAGACCAACAGGGTACCTGAGATATTTGATCAACCCTCACACCCTTATACTGAGGCGCTTTTACAAGCCATTCCTGAGCTTGCCATAGGCCAAGAGCGTTTAAACAGCTTACCGGGTGTGGTACCCAGTCAATATGACCGTCCCAAAGGCTGTTTGCTCTCACCGCGCTGCCCTTATAAGCAAGACAAGTGTGATGTGCCGCCGCCTATCCTACCGACCCCCAATGGTCTGGTTAGATGCATACAGACGGATTTTCCAGCCCGTACCTCTACCCGTTTTTCAAACCCCTCTTCTGAATCAATGGGGAGCGCACTATGATGACTGATGCAACTTCCACCGCTACTACGGCAAGCGTGAATACACAAGCCAAAATAGTGCTGAAAGCCGACAACCTGCACAAGCACTATCCAGTCTCGCAAGGTATTGGGAAACCCAAGGGTTATGTCAAGGCCTTAAATGGTATCTCCTTTGAGCTGCAGGCCGGCAAAACCTTGGCCGTGGTGGGTGAATCTGGCTGCGGCAAATCAACCCTTGCCCGACAATTGACCCTAATTGAGCAGCCCACTGAAGGTGAGCTATACATCAATGGTGAGGGCACCACCCGTTATAGTCGCCGCGAGCTAAAACAGCTTCGTACCGAAATCCAGATGGTGTTCCAAAACCCTTATGGCAGCTTAAACCCTCGCCATACCATTGGCTATCAGCTAACCGAACCGCTGGATATTCATACCAAATTGTCTGCTAGCGAGAAAAAAGAGCGGGTCCACCAAATGATGCGTCTGGTGGGGCTGCGTCCTGAGCACGCCGGCCGCTATCCGCATATGTTCTCAGGTGGCCAGCGTCAACGTATTGCTCTGGCACGGGCGATGATGCTCAATCCAAAGATTGTGGTGGCCGATGAGCCCACCTCAGCACTAGATGTCTCTATTCAAGCGCAGGTATTAAACCTGTTTATGGATTTGCAAGATGAGTATCAGACCGCCTATGTGTTTATCTCACATGACTTATCTGTGGTCCGCCATATCGCCGACGACTTGATGGTGATGTATTTAGGTAAAGTGGTCGAGCACGGCCCCAAAGAAGCCATTTATAATGATCCCCAGCACCCTTATACCATTGCTTTATTATCGGCGGCACCCAGTATCGGTGAAGCCAAAAAAGAGCTTAAATTACAAGGTGAGCTGCCCAGCCCTCTAAACCCACCTTCAGGCTGTGCCCTCCACAAGCGCTGCCCTTACGCCACAGCCCAATGTAGCCAAGTAGAGCCTGAGCTGCGTGAATGGAGAGGACGCTTGGTGTCTTGTATCCGTTTAGAGGAGATTTATGGCTAGACCATCAGCCATTGACTTCGGATTTTTTATAAAAAAAGCTCTGTCAATTTGACAGAGCTTTTTAGTATTGTGTTAAAAGCATTGGATTTTACGAGAAGCTAAATGAGTTTGTTATCTTTTAACCACTGAATATTCATCTCTTTTACAGCAACGATTTCAGCATCCATATAGGCTTTACTCTTGCCAGGATTTTTTGACATCGAGTATAAGTACAATAAGATACCAAATAACGTCCAGCCTAGGAAGATGACCCATTCAACACCAGTCAAGGCAGAAGGCATACCGGGTAAGTATAAGAATAATAGCCCCAAGCTTAATACGATAGTAATCAGACCCACCAATTTGCCCGCAGGTACTCTAAAAGGTCTTACCATATTAGGCTCGCGATAACGCAATACTAAGAAGGAGATGGCAACGCAGGTATAGGCAATCACAATACCAAAACCGCCAGCATCCACGATCCAAACCAACATTTTACGGCCGAATAAAGGGGCAAAGGTTGCTAGACCACCGATGAGTAAGATAGCATTTACCGGGGTATTATACTTGGGATGCAGCTTGGCTAAAAAGCTTGGTAGCATGTGTGATTTTGCCATGGCAAATAGTAACCGGCTGCCACCCACTAAGAAGGCGTTCCAACTGGATAAAATACCCAATACACCGCCCATGACCAGTAAGACACCAGCCCATTTTCCGCCCCAAGCATTGGTCATGGCATCGGCTGTGGCAAGCGTTGAGTTTTGCGCTTCGATTAAAGGCAATGTTTTACCCACACTCCATGCCACGCCAGCGTACCAAGCCACGGCAACTACCAAAGATACCAATAAAAATATGCCAATTTTGGGCCGAGTCAAATCAATCTCTTCTGCTGCCTGAGGAATAACGTCAAAGCCGACGAACATAAAAGGCACCATGACAATAACCGCCATAATACCACCTATACCACCAATAAAGGCTGGTGCCTGTACCGCAGTAGATTCAGCAGGACTATATAAAATGGCACCTAATATTAATAAAGTACCCACAAATAAGATGCCGCCTACGGCAAGTTTTTGGAACCAAGCACTGACTTCCATACCGCGGATATTTAGCCATGTTACCAATATAGAGCCCAACATACCCACAGCTGCCCATGAGGCATAGACATCCCAGCCGGCCACATTCCATAACAAACCTTGGTTAAAATTTGGAATGAGGTATTCAATAACGGTTGGCAAGGCAACCGCTTCAAAGGCCACTACCGACAGATAACCAAATAAGATACTCCATGAGCAGATAAAGGAGACATGCACCCCAAGCGCCCTATGAGTATAAGTATGCTCCCCGCCAGTGATGGGCATGGAAGCTGCCAGCTCGGCATAAGCAAAGCCAATAAAGATAACCGCAAGACCACCAATTAAAAAGGCCAGCACTGCACCCCAGATGCCAGCCGAAATAACCCAGCCACCAGCCAACACAACCCAGCCCCAACCTACCATGGCACCGAAGGCCAAAGCAATAATATCAAATCGCCCTAAAGACTTTTTCAATCCAGACATATCAACTCCCTGATTATCTGATTATTTAAGTGCCCCAATGCCCCTCACTTTTACATGACGGGCGTTGAAGTCATTATTTATTATAAAAAATTAAGCGTAAGTGCTTTTATCCCATTACAAAGCCGCTTTAATAATCTCAAGACCCTCTTGCAACACGTCATCAGAGACAGTCAAAGGCACCATCACACGAATGGCGTTACCATGACGGCCACATGACGCCAATAGAAGACCTTTTTCAAAGGCATTGGCACGCAGCTTGGCCGTGGCTTCAGCGTCTGGCTTACCTTGAGCATCCACTATATCAAAGGCCAGCATAGCGCCCTTATGGCGGATATTGGCAATTTTTGGATTATCTAGTGCCGCTAAGAAGCTGGCAATGGTATCGCCAATCACTTTACTGCGCTCAAGCAGACCCTCTTCTTCAATCACTTCGATGACTGCCAAAGCAGCCACACAAGCCAATGGGTTACCCGAATAAGTACCACCCAATCCACCAGGCTGTGGTGCATCCATAATGTCAGCACGGCCAATCACAGCTGAAATAGGATACCCACCAGCCAAGCTCTTAGCGCTGGTCATTAAGTCAGGCTCAACACCCAGTTGCTCCGTTGCAAATAAAGTGCCAGTACGACCAAAACAGGTCTGTACTTCATCAAAGATCAGCACAATACCGTGCTCATCACAGATCTTACGTAGCGCCTTAGCAAATGAGGGGGTAACTTGATGGAAGCCGCCTTCGCCTTGAACCGGCTCTATAATCATGGCTGCCACATCGCTTGGGTGAATAGAAGCTTGGAAAATCATCTCAATACTTTCAAGCGCTTGTGCCTCTGTCACTCCAAGCTCTGGTGCTGGAAATAACGCATGGTGAATGGAGGCTGGCATAGGACCAAAGTTGTTTTTGTAAGGTACCACCTTACCGGTAAGCCCCATACACATATGAGTGCGGCCATGCCAGCCACCGACAAAGGAGATAACGCCGTGACGACCGGTGTGTGCACGGGCAATTTTCATGGTGTTTTCAACCGCTTCAGCGCCCGTGGTAAAAAACACAGCCTTTTTATCACCGCTGATAGGGGCAAGTTCACACAACTTCTCAGCCAGACTCACATAGCTTTCATAGTTCATGATTTGGGCAGCGGTATGAGTGAATTTATCCAACTGCTCACGCACACGCTCAGTGATTTTTGGATGATTATGGCCAGTGTTTAGTACCGATATACCACCGATAAAGTCGATATAACGATTGCCTTCAACATCCCATACCTCTGAATTTTTGGCCGTCTCGGCAAAGACTGGGAAAGCCACGCCTAAGCCTTTAGGTAATACTTTGGTACGGCGCTCTAGTAATGACTGATTGGTTAGCTTGCTCATATCTACATCCTTTGTATCAAATTTAATGCCTGTGCATTTGGGAAAATATTAAGTGGATTATCCCACTTAGGTTACCAACTTGTAGCTGGGGAGGTATCCCCTGTTATGATCAATAGTTGACCGTTTTTTAAATCAAAGATAGTTAGCCCAGCTCTTGGGCCCAGTATTTAGTGACGACATATTCATCTATGCCATATTTAGAGCCTTCACGGCCAAATCCAGATTGCTTAACGCCACCAAAGGGTGCAACCTCTGTCGATAAGATGCCTGTGTTTTGACCCACCATGCCATAATCTAGCCCTTCACAGACGCGCCATGAACGGGCCAGGTCATTGCTATAAAAATAGGCAGCCAAGCCATAAATAGTGTCATTGGCATGCTTGATAACTTCTGCTTCATCACTGAAAGTAAAGATGGTACTGATTGGCCCAAAAATCTCTTCGTGAGCAATGTCCATATCTGCTGTGATGTCACTAATTACTGTCGGGTTCATGGTCAAGGGTGAGATATCATTCACATCACCCCCAGCCAGTAAGCTTGCGCCTTTATCTAACGCATCTTGTAATAAAGCGGTGACCTTATCTAGGGCGCCTTGGTTGATTAAAGGACCGATATCTACCCCCTCTTTTAGACCATCACCTATCGATAATTGGGCGACTTTTTGTAGATAAATGGCCAAAAACTGCTCTTTGATACTGTCTTGTACATAAATGCGGTTGGCACAGACACAGGTCTGACCGGCATTGCGGTATTTGGCTGCGATTAAGCCATCGGCCGCTTTTTCAAGATCGGCATCATCAAAGACGATAAAGGGTGCGTTACCGCCCAGCTCCAAAGACAGTTTTTTGATGGTGGGCGCACATTGTGCCATTAAGGTACGGCCCACCTCTGTTGAGCCGGTAAAAGACAATTTGTGCACGCGGTGGTCTTGCGTTAATACCCCGCCCACGACAGAGGACTTGCCAGTGACAATTTGTAGCACACCTTTTGGAATACCCGCTTGCAGCGCAAGCTCGCCTAATGCCAGTGCAGATAACGGGGTCTCAGTGGCAGGCTTTACAATCATGGTACAGCCGGCCGCTAAGGCAGGTGCCGCTTTGCGGGTAATCATGGCTGAGGGGAAGTTCCAAGGCGTGATGGCTGCGCAGACACCCACCGGCTGCTTTAGAACTGTAATACGCTGAGTGCTTTTGGTAGAGGGAATGACATCGCCATACACACGCTTGCCTTCTTCAGCAAACCAGCGAATAAAGCTGTTGGCATAGGTAATCTCGCCACGAGACTCTTTTAAGGGCTTACCCTGCTCAGCGGTCATTAATACCGCCAAGTCTTCGTGATTGTCATCAATCAGATCGGCCCATTTATGTAATAACTTGCCCCGCTCAGCTGCGGTAAGAGCAGCCCAAGCCACTTGAGCAGCTTCAGCATCAGTGACAGCTTGCTCAACTTGAGCTTGAGTTAGACTTGGCACAGTGCCGATCTGTTGGTTATTAAAGGGATTGGTCACCGCAATTTGGCTACCATCTTGGGCATCTACCCAGCCTTCGCCCAGTAGACAATGTGATTTTAATAATGCAGGATTTTTTAAACTTAACATAAAGACCTTCCTTGTCGCTTTGGGTAGCCAAGCTAGATGCTTGTGAGGGCAAACTGGCTACTTAATTAAATATCTATTTCATCAAGTGAATACCTATGCCTTCAAGACACAGTGTATGAGAATTTCCCTACTCTTCTTGGTTCAGTATATTGAATTTGTATTTCATATACAGGATGATTTATTATAGGTTTAGTTTCCTTTAAATTGCAACCAAAAATTACATATAATTAGCCCTATTTTTATTGGTGAGTTATTGCCATCCGTATCCCTTTCAAATTAAATAACGACTCATCGTTACATACTTTCAATGACATATTGTCATCCCGCTCATTGAGCCGAGTAAGCTTGGATTACTTGAGTATTAAATAGGAAAATTCGACTTGAAAGACAATACCTCTAAGCCCTCTGTTAGCGTACCTGCCATAGATAAAATGTGCCTTATTTTGGATCTGATTACAGAAGCCAATTACCCGCTTACCTCAGCTGAAATCGCGTCGCAATTGTCACTTCCCAAAAGTAGCACCCACAATATCTTGCAAAGTCTATTGGCCAAGCATTTGGTGTTTAAAGACCGTGACAACCGTTTTCATTTGGGGTCTTATCTGTTGTACTGGGCTGGCAAGTATGAAAAGCAGCACAGTATTATTGATGTCTTTCACGAGGTCATTGTCAATCACCCCACGCTATTGCAGCACACGGTGACCTTATCGAAGATTGATGGCAAGGAGGTGGTATTTTTAGCCTGCCATGAGTCGCCCGCCCCACTAGGTTTTACCTTTCGCTCAGGGGTGCGAGTGCCTGCGCCTTTTTCTGCCACTGGCAAAGCCATGTTATCCACTTATGACAATAGCACCATAACTCAGCTGTTTGAACAGCAGATGCCGGCGCCATATACCTCAAGAAGTGTGCAGCAATTAGATGTGCTACTTAAAGAGTTGCAGCAGGTGCGTGATACCGGCATCTCACTTGATGATGGTCAGCTGCGAGAGGGTATGTATTGTCTGGGAACCTGTGTGGTCGATACGGAAGGACAGCCGATTGCTGGTATGGCCATCAGCTTCGTTAAAGAGGAGTATGAAAAACAGCGCGAGGGCGTCAGCCAAGCCTTACTGGCCTTGGCCAAAGACATCTCCCAGCGCCTTGGCATCAGCAGCCACTAATTCATTGCGCCAATAGCCAGCGCTTATGTGTTGACAGGCATGGACGCAGATATTTTGTCTACACGATATTCTGAGCCCGCAGCTGCTGTATCTTCTCATCGCTAAGTCCCATGCTATGTAATACCGCCTCAGTATCTGCGCCTAGCGCCGGCGGAGCACTATGGTAGCTCACCGGCGTCCCAGAGAGCTTTATCGGACTGCCTAAAGCGCGCACCGGACTACCCTCGAAGCTGACAATCATATCGCGAGCCTGCACCTGCGGCATTGCCAGTGCCTCAGTGACATTATGAATAGGACCGCAAGGCACACCGGCTTGCTGCAGCAGCTGTAGCCACTGCTCACGGGTTTTGGTCTTAAATACCGCTGTGAGTACTTGCTGTAAGCTTTCGCGGTTTTGCACTCGAGCAGGGTTAGTGCTATATCGGTGGTCTTCATGCAGTGCTATTCCAATGACATCACACACTTTGGCAAATTGGCTGTCATTGCCACACGCCAAGATAAAGTGACTGTCATCAGCGGTAGCATATACTTGATAAGGCGTAATATTAGGATGGGCATTTCCCAATCTAGGCGGCGTCTTGCCTGAAGCCAAGTGATTCATACCGATATTGGCCAGCATCGCAATGGCACTATCGAGCAAGGCGACATCCACATGCTGTCCTTCACCTGTATTGGCACGCGCCAAAAGCGCTGCTTGAATGCCCACAGTCAGCTGCAAGCCTGCGAACAAATCCACCACAGCCACGCCCACTTTGTGCGGCTCTCCACCGCTTGGGCCTGTGATGCTCATCAGCCCTGATAAGCCTTGAATGATATAGTCATATCCAGGTTTATGTGCCTCAGGCCCTGTCTGCCCAAAGCCGGTCAAGGAGGCATAAATCAGTCGATGATTGAGCGCTTTTAATGACTCATAATCTAGCCCGTATTTTTTTAACCCACCCACTTTGAAGTTCTCTACCAGCACATCACTGTCTTTTGCCAGCGCTTTAATCAGCTGCTGTCCCTCTGCTGTGGTGATGTCCACGGTGATTGACTTCTTATTGCGGTTGACAGTGGCAAAGTAGGCGGCGGTCTGCTCCCCTGTCTGCTCATCAGTGAAGCTTGGCGGATTCCAGTGCCGAGTTTCATCTCCAACCACAGGGCGCTCTACCTTGATAACCTCAGCACCTAAGTCTGCAAGCATTTGGGTACTAGACGGCCCTGCCAGCACTCGAGATAAATCCAAAACCTTAATACCGCTTAAGGCCTGTATGTTTTGCTCTGTGCGTCCTGACTCAGTTGATTCATTATGTAACATATCATCCCTTATCTCTGTTTTGGCGATAAAAAAAGCCGCCCTAAGTGGAGAGTGCTCCGCTAATGACAGCCGAAACAAAACCCTGCTTATGGCGGCCATTGCCTTCCATGTCTACTGCTATAAAATTATCTAACCAAAAGCTTGAATACCCGTCTGAGCACGGCCTAGAATAAGGGCATGTACGTCATGAGTGCCTTCATAAGTATTCACGGCCTCTAAGTTCATAACATGGCGAATCACATGGAATTCATCACTGATGCCATTACCGCCGTGCATATCACGTGCCACACGAGCAATATTGAGTGCCTTACCACAGTTGTTGCGCTTAATCAGAGAAATCATCTCAGGCGCCGCATTGTGCTCATCCATCAAGCGCCCTACTCGCAGCGCAGCTTGCAAGCCTAGAGCAATTTCAGTTTGCATATCGGCAAGCTTTAGCTGCACCAATTGAGTGGCGGCTAAAGGACGGTTAAACTGTTTGCGATCTAGGGTATATTGGCGGGCCGCTTTCCAGCAAAACTCAGCTGCGCCCATTGAGCCCCAAGCAATGCCATAACGTGCTTTGTTTAGGCAACCAAACGGCCCTTTTAGACCACGAATGTCTGGAAAAGCATTTTCTTCAGGGACAAACACATCATCCATCACGATTTCACCAGTGATAGAGGCGCGCAGCGAGAATTTACCTTCAATTTTAGGTGCTGATAAGCCTTTCATGCCTTTTTCTAATACAAAGCCGCGGATTTCACCCTCATCATCTTTGGCCCATACCACGAAGACATCGGCAATCGGACTGTTAGTAATCCACATTTTGCTGCCTTTAAGTTGATAGCCACCATCTACTTTTTTGGCACGAGTTTTCATTGAGCCAGGATCTGAGCCAGCGTCAGGTTCGGTTAAGCCAAAGCAGCCCACATACTCACCTGTTGCCAGTTTGGGCAGGTACTTTTCTTTTTGTGCCTCTGTGCCGTATGCCCAGATGGGATGCATCACTAGGCTTGACTGCACACTCATGGCGGAGCGGTAGCCTGAGTCAACTGCCTCTACTTCCTTGGCAATAACACCATAAGCCACACTCGATAAGCCGGCACAACCATACCCGTCAATGGTAACGCCAAGCAGACCCAGCTCGCCCATTTGACGCATGATATTGCGGTCAAAATTCTCATGACGGTTGGCCTGTAAAATTCCTGGCATAAGCTCGCTTTGACAGAAATCATGCGCCGATCTTTGCACCATCTGCTCTTCTTCTGTGAGTTGGTCATGTAATAAAAAAGGATCTGACCATTCAAAAGTAGGTCTGTGGGTGGCGTGGGCATTACTTGACATAACGAACTCCTTGTTTTTATCAACTGTCATTTATACAAATGGGCTTATTAAGAGTGCGAAATAAAAAAGCTAGATTACTTTACTTAAAGCTGCTAAACTTAATATGTTCCGCATAGTGAAACTGTGTTTCATTTAATGGATTAATTAAAACAGAATTGATTAAGTAAGTAAAGCAGTTTTGACAGCCATCGACTAAACAACTAATTATGTGTTTTATTATCAATGGTTTAACTGCTATTTAAAATAAATATAAGCGGCGATGACTACCTTATGACACACCCTAAAAAGCAACCAAATGGCTTAAATATAGCTACTGCCTCAGATCAGTCTGGCAGCGATCATGACCCACGCTTTTATAAAGAAACAGTATCTAATAAAGACATAGCATCTTTACCGACCCTAAAACCATCAGCAAATATTGGTCTACTTGACAGCCTCAGCCGCAGTTTAGAGCATGCCAAAATAACGGATGACAAGGCCTTTATTACAGCACTTGGACGAGGACTGCTGTTGCTAAGTGCCTTTGAAGATGAGCAAGAGCTGACCCATCAGAGGCTGTGTGATAAGACCGCTTTGCCTAAAGCCACTGTCAGCCGCCTATTGCATACGTTGCAGCAGTTAAACTTTATCAAGCGCAATAGCAATGACAGCTATAAGCTTGGCAAAAACCTGCTCAAATTAAGCAGCAGTGTCTGGCAAGGGCAAGATATCGTTGAAGAGGCGATGCCGTTACTGCGAGAGTTTGCACTCACTCATCAGGTGTCGGTCAATATTGCGACCGAAGATGAGGGCGAGATGCGTTATGTGGCGTGTTATCGCAGTCCAGCACGATTGGCGGTGAATCTGTCAGTGGGGTCAACGGTGCCACTTGAGAAGACGGCTTTAGGGCGGGCTTATTATGCTGCGATGACGCCATCTATGCAGCAGCAAGTGATAGATACTCTGCCCTATGCTGATGACTCTGAGCAAAAACTTGTGGCAATAAATAGGCTTAATCAGGCAGCTGATTTTTATCACCAGCACGGCTACAGCTTGTCCGATGGGGAGTATTCACCCGATATCTTGGCAGTGGCAATGCCGCTATACGACAGCATTCAGGGTAAATACACTCACGCCTTAAATGCCAGTGTTCCAAGGGCACTGTGGGAGGCCGACAGCTATATCAGTTATATTGTGCCGCACCTACAGGCTTTGGCCAAACAGATTGAGTCATTGTAAACAAAAGGGTTTTATTTTATTGATGATAAAAAAAGAGTTGCCAGACATGTCTGACAACTCTTTTTTATTCAGTCAGTAAAAGCTTATTTAACTAAGCTGTTTACCGCCTCTACCACAGCTTCAGTAGTGATACCGAACTCTTTGTACAGCTCGCCTGCAGGGGCTGACTCACCATAAGTGGTCATGCCAATCACTTTACCATCAAGACCCACAAACTTAAACCAATAGTCCACATGTGCAGCTTCTACTGCAACGCGAGCACGAATGCTTGATGGTAATACTGCCTCACGATAGTCGCTGTCTTGCGCAGTAAATACTTCAGCACAAGGCATAGACACCACGCGCACACCCACACCGTTTGCCGTTAATGTCTGGTATGCGTCCATCGCTAAGCTCACCTCTGAGCCTGTCGCAATGATAATGGCCTGAAGCTCAGACTGCTCTTTGGCCAGCACGTAACCCCCTTTAGCAATATTGGCCACTTGCTCGCTATCGCGTGCTTGGTGCGGCAAGTTTTGGCGGCTAAAGATCAGCGCAGATGGGTTGTTCTTAGCTTTTAGTGCTTCTGCCCAGGCCGTGGCCGACTCTGCGGTATCACAAGGACGCCATGTATGCAGATTTGGTGTGGTGCGTAGGCTGGTCAACTGCTCCACAGGCTGATGCGTAGGACCATCTTCACCCAGACCGATTGAGTCATGCGTATACACATGGATAACACGCTGTTTCATTAACGCGCCCATACGTACCGCATTGCGGGCATATTCCATAAACATTAAGAAAGTAGCAACGTAAGGAATAAAGCCGCCGTGTAACGCAATACCGTTAGCAATCGCGGTCATACCAAATTCACGCACACCGTAATAGATGTAGTTACCATCAGCATCAGTTTCAATACCTTTAGCATCTTTGAACAAAGTCAAGTTAGACCCTGCTAAGTCTGCTGACCCCCCCATAATCTCTGGCAGTAGTGGCTGGAAAGCATTAATAGCATTGAAGCTGGCTTTACGGCTGGCGACGTTCTCACCTTGCTCTTGGCACTGCTGGATGTATGCTTTGGCTTTTTGCTCAAAGTCGCTTGGCAAGTCACCGCTTAGACGACGTTGTAGCTCCTCAGCAAGCACTGGGTAGGCTTTTTTATAGGCTTCAAAATCCGCTTCCCAGTTTTTCTGCTGAGCCTCACCTTTGGCTTTAGCATCCCAAGCTTGATACACTTCTTCATCGATTTCAAAAGGAGCGTGTGCCCAAGCAAGCTCACCACGAGCCAATACGATTTCATCATCGCCCAGTGGCGCGCCATGGCTTGAGGCTTTGCCTTGTTTGTTGGGGCTACCCACACCAATAATGGTTTTACAGATGATTAAGCTGGGTTTACTGGTTTCAGCAATCGCTTGTTCCGTGGCTTTGGTAATAGCATCCGCGTCATGGCCATCAACCTTAATCACTTGCCAGCCATAGCTCTCAAAGCGCATTTGCGTATCGTCAGTGAACCAGCCTTCTACGTTACCATCAATTGAGATGCCGTTGTCATCATAGAAGAATACCAACTTGCCCAAGCCCAAAGTGCCAGCAAGTGAGGCCACTTCATGGCTAATGCCTTCCATCAGACAGCCATCGCCTAAGAATGCATAGGTGTGGTGATCAATGATGTTGTGACCGTCACGGTTGAACTGAGCGGCCAATGTTTTTTCGGCAATAGCAAAGCCCACAGCATTGGCAATACCTTGACCCAATGGACCGGTCGTGGTTTCAACACCTGGCGTATAGCCAAACTCTGGGTGACCTGGGGTTTTTGAATGCAACTGACGGAAGTTTTTTAAATCATCAATGCTAACGTCATAACCCGTTAAATGCAGTAGCGAGTAAATCAACATTGAGCCATGACCATTTGATAACACGAAGCGGTCACGGTTTGGCCAATTTGGATCGGTTGGGTTGTGCTTTAAAAATTTACGCCACAATACTTCTGCAATATCTGCCATGCCCATCGGTGCGCCCGGATGCCCTGAGTTGGCTTTTTGAACCGCATCAAAAGAAAGCACACGAATGGCGTTAGCTAGTTTGCGTTCAGATATAGGTGTTGACATAAAAAATCCTAGGTTTTGGTGGTCTATTAAAACGAAAGGTTAATAGTGAGAGGAAAAACGACTAAAAATAAGCAATAAAAAAACAAACGACTTAGCATCCTGTCACTCCTATGAATGGCAGGATGTCTCAAATTATACCAATAAAGTTGTCTTAGGCTGAAATAATCTCAGCACCGCCCATATAAGGACGCAGTACTTCTGGAATGGTGATGCTGCCATCCGCGTTTTGATGGTTTTCCATAATCGCCAATAAGGTGCGGCCCACAGCAAGCCCAGAGCCATTTAGGGTGTGCACAAGTTCAGTTTTTTTGCCTTCTTTTACACGGGTACCCATGCGGCGGGCTTGGAAGTCACCACAGTTTGAACAGCTTGAGATTTCACGGTAGGTATCTTGGCTAGGTACCCACACTTCGATGTCATAAGTACGCAGGGCGCTAAACCCCATATCGCCAGTACACAACTTAACCACCCGATACGGCAGCTGTAATTGCTGCAAGATATACTCAGCTTGGCCAGTCATTTGCTCAAGCAGTTCATCAGATTGTGCAGCGGTAGCGATATTGACCATTTCCACCTTTTCAAACTGATGCTGACGGATAAGGCCACGGGTGTCACGACCATGCGAGCCGGCCTCACTTCTAAAGCAAGGGGTATGTGCGGTAAATTTTAGCGGCAGCTCACTGGCATCTAGACGCTCACCACGTACCAAGTTGGTCATAGGCACTTCAGCGGTTGGGATCAGATAAAATCCCATTGCTTCATTGTTGGTGTGGTTGGTCAGCTTAAATAAATCTTCTTCAAATTTTGGCAGCTGGCCAGTACCCTCTAAGCTATCTGAGTTGACAATATATGGGACATAACACTCGGTATAACCGTATTTTACGGTATGCGTGTTGAGCATAAACTGGATAAGGGCGCGGTGTAATTGTGCCAATTGACCCTTTAATACGCTAAAGCGGCTACCCGTTAGCTTAGCAGCAGCAGCGAAGTCTAATTGACCCAAAGCCTCGCCTAAGTCGCTGTGTTCTTGGACCTTAAAGTCGAACTGACGCGGCGTGCCCCATTTACGCACTTCAACGTTATCCTCTTCAGAGCTGCCCTCTGGCACGTCATCGGCTGGAATATTTGGGATTTGTAATGCCGCTTGATTAATCTTGTCTTGTAGCGCTTTTAGCGACTCTTCAGCCTGTTTCATCTCGCTGCTGATATTTTGCATCTCAGCCAGTAGCTCAGTGGCATCTTCCCCATTTTTCTTGAGCACACCCACTTGCTTAGCCCCAGCATTACGCTTGGCCTGTAAGTCTTCGGTGATCACCTGAAGCGATTTGCGCTGCGACTCCATCTGTTGCCAAAAATCCACATCCAGCTCATAGCCACGCTTGGCAAGCTTCTGTTTTAGCTCAGTTAAATCTTGGCGTAATAACTTAGGATCAATCATGCAACACCTTTTTTAGGAGATTAAGAGAGTAAGGTGACTATCATACCAAGACCGAGCATTTTTGACCACGTTTAAAGCGCTCTATGCACCCAATTAACCGATAAAAATCTGCTTTTTTGGTTTTTTTGACCCACCCTAGCCTATTTTTCGCCCACTGATTTTGACCACGCTTCAATCTAAAACATCCCTCTTATCGTCTTAGGCTATTTTTTGAGTACTTAAATCCGCCGATTACGTACTTACATCTTTGAATAAAAATTACAAGCACAGCTTGGGTTAAAAGTTTCAATTGCCCCCAGTTTTCGGTAAGATAGCAGGGTATCTATGACAGCTAGGCTTTGGTCTAAAAAAAGTCATACTCCTTTTATTATTATTTTGCCCAATTAACATCCTATTCGAGTAATTATATGGCTCTCTACCCTTACACGCTGCAACCTGTTGACATTAATTTGACTGAAGATGAATTTCAACAAGCACAATTTGAGTTGTTTGAAAAAAGTAATCCCTCATTTGGCCTAAATAGCATCAAACTCAAAGAGTGGATTGTGATGGCACTGGTGGTCATCGCAGCCGTTGCCGGCTTGGTTTTTGTAAAAGGCTACTCAACATTTATCTTCTACCTGATGTTAGTGCTGGTCGTGGTATATCTGCTGGTGCGTACTGTCGGTATGAAATGGTATGTCAAACGCGAGTTTGAAAAACAAATGGCCGAACAAGAAATGCCAGAGGAAATGAAGCAGTTAAAATTGGGCGTGCAAAAACACGGTCTGGTTATGGCAATGCCAGCACCTAATGCCGGTATTCAGCCCAATATGTCAAAGGCAATGCGCGGCATGCAAATGCGTGCAGCATCCACTCAGCAAGCTGTCATTCCTTGGAGTGCTGTCAAGAGCTGGGAGGAGACGGATGATTATATCTTTATGTTATTTGAAATGCAGGGGCAGCAAGGCAGTCAGATTATCCCAAAACGTCTGCAAGCACAAAAGTTCCCGATTGACACTGTACGCACGCACCTATTAGAAGTCATTCCTCAAAAAGGGTTAAATCCTGTGGCTTTAGGTCAGCAGTAGCAACAGCAGATAACGTCTATTATCGTTAATCATAGCTTAATTAGCCTCTATTGGTCATGGACTAATTAATGCCTTAAGGCGGCCTTCTGGCTGCCTTTTTTATTGCCATTTTTAGCAGCCATTTATAGCGCATTGCCTGGTTCATTTTTTAGGTCATGCCTAAGTTTATATTTGTAAAAAACCCTTAACTTAATCTAGATTTTTGATTATGCTATAAACGTTTATTCACTATAACCATTAAGGATATAACACCACACCGCTATGGTTTTATAAAACCTATCAACACTATTAAAACGTTTCATTTAACTAATACATTTAACTTTGCTACTATTAACAGTACGGAATAGGAGCGCTTCTAGCCTCTTTCATTTGGACTTCGCTGTCGTTGTTTATAGCAAGTCATTTATAGAAAGTCACCTCAAAGCTAAGATAGCTTAGAGCAGTCTTTCAACAATTAAAATTTAATCACTTAACACTCACAAAAAAAAGGATAATAACTATGACTACCAATCAAATCGGCCTAGAAAAAAAAGACATGTCAGCTGTCATCGATAAACTAAACAATCTATTGTCAAGCTACCATGTATTTTATATTAATGTGCGTGGCTACCACTGGAACGTAAAAGGCGAGCACTTCTTCTCACTACATCAAAAATTTGAAGAGCTATATACCAGCTTACAACTTCAAATCGACGAAATCGCTGAACGTGTATTAACTCTAGGCGGCACGCCACTACATGCCTATAGCGACTTTGCTCAGCACAGCAGCATCAAAGAGCACAAAAACGTCTTTAACGGCAAAGAATGCGTTAAAGGTCTGGTAAGTGGTTTACAAGAGCTTATTGAAGAGCAGCGCCAAGTATCTGCAGTAGCAGAAGAAGCTGAAGACCAAGGTACCGCTGATTTAGTGGATGAGTATGTACAGCAGCAAGAAAAACTGGTTTGGATGTATAACGCTTTCTTAGGCTAACTCACTGTCTAGACTAAGCTAGTGTGTCACTTGGTGACAAGCCAGTTTTACTAACACCAAAATCCCCGCTCACTGAGCGGGGATTTTGGTTATCTAATGACAAGAATCTTCTTGTTAACAGGCCTTACATTAAGAAGAAGTAGGCCCAGCAGGCCACGACAATAGAGGCAACGATATTTAAAACCAGACCAACCCGCACCATCTCAGATTGCTTGATCAGGCCGGTACCAAATACAATGGCGTTTGGCGGTGTGGCAACAGGCAACATAAAGGCACACGAGGCACCAATACCGATAATAAGGACGAGCACTTCTTTTGGCAGACCCATTTGCTCAGCAATGGCCACAAACACAGGGACCAGTAGTGCCGCCGAAGCGGTGTTCGAAGCAAACTCCGTTAAAAAGATAATAAAGGCAGAAACCGCCAGCAACACTAGGAATAGAGGTGTGGTCATTAGTGCCTGTGCGACGGTTTCCCCCATGACTAGTGAGGCGCCTGAGGTTTTTAAAACGTTAGATAATGCAATACCGCCCCCAAATAGCATGAGCACGCCCCAGTCGGTATTATCGGATACTTGTTTCCAAGATACCAACCCTAAGCTGACCACAGCCACCGCTGCCGACAAGGCAATAATAGAATCCATGTCACTAATATCTAGCATCTCACCTAACTTATTACCAAATATCCATGATAAAGCGGTGACTAAGAATACAATAATAGTAATGACTCTAGGCTTAGTCCAAGGAATATCAGGCTGATCTACGCTACTGATACGCACATTAAGATTGGGCTTTAACACCAGATACATAGCACCTAATAACAGAGGCGTCAAAATAAAGGTAATGGGTAAACCAAACTTCATCCAATCTACAAAAGAGATGTCTAAAGCTTTGGCCGCAATGGCGTTCGGCGGTGACCCCACAATGGTTCCTAGACCACCCAAACTTGCCGAATAAGCGATACCTAACAGGACAAACACGAAGGTGCCACGGTCTTTTTGACGATCCACTTGGGATAGCATACCAATGGCCAGCGGTAACATCATCGCCGCAGTTGCAGTATTTGAAATCCACATAGATAGCATCGCTGTGGCAATGAATATAAGCACTACTGCGTTGCCTAAACGCCCACCGGACATTGAGATTAAACCCAAAGCAATTTTTTCATCCAGCTTTTGTACATGCAGTGCCGCAGCCAATGCAAAGCCACCAAAGAACAGATAAATGGTGGGATTAGCAAAGCTTGATAAAGCAGTTTTGGTATCAAACTCAGGAATACCAATGGCGACCCCAACGATCACTACTAAAATGGCTGTGATGGTCACATGCAGCGCTTCGGTTAGCCATAAAATACCAATAAATACCAATAGGCTCAGACCCTTATTAACGTTGGCTTCAAAAGGCAATACATTAAATAGCATCACGCTAATAAGAGCAGCAATCGCTGTGATAACCAGTCCCTTTACGGTGCCTTTAGGAAAGGTATCGGTAAATAGATACTCATTGCCATCATGGGGCAGATGCCCATCTAAGGCATCGTTGGGCCCTTTGGGCGTAATATTCGGATCGGACATAAAATCTCCTTATAAATGTAAGCCCAAATGTGTCATTACGGGCAAAAGAGTAATCGTGGTAATAAATCACTCAAATATCAAAAATACAATAGTTAAATGGCGTAGGCAAAAATAAGCGGCTATAAAAAAACAAGGCACTCATAACAAAAAATAATAGGTTAATTGTTGCTAAATATTTCTATATAGCTACTATTATAGCTAAGTGTATAAGAATTGAAAAAAAATTTATATAGGCTTGACGATTAACGGCTTTGTTATAACAAAAAGCGCAGGTTAATTTGCCCATTAAGGACAGGCTACTTGGATTTCATAAGCTTAAAATATAGTCAATATTAGGATGCCCTGTGACTTCTCATTCCAACACCTCATCTATCGGACACCAGTCCCAACATGATTGGGCACAAGGATTCAAAAAAAGCATACCTGTCGCCATGGGGTACTTACCTGCCGGTATAGCCTTTGGCGTATTAGCTCAAGTGGCAGGCCTTCCTTTTTGGGCCACCATCATGTTAAGTGTGCTGCTTTATGCCGGTGCCGCTCAATATGCTTGCCTGCCTATGCTCAGTGCCGGTATGCCCATTGGTAGTATGGCCACCAACATTGCCGCCATTAATTTGCGTCACGTCTTTTATGGCATGCCCCTATTACAATCTTTGCCCGATAACAAGCTGGCCAAAACTTACTGTCTGTTTGCGCTTACCGACGAGACCTTCTCCGTCATGACCAGCTTGCCTCAACCCTTGCGCAAAACTTTAATGCTACCTATTAGCCTTTTTAACCAAAGCTGGTGGGTAGTAGCAGGTGGCATCGGCTTCATACTCGGCGGCACCCTAAGCGACTTAATCCCCAATTTGGATTTTGCGTTGGTGTGCTTATTTGCCATCTTGGCCTATGAACAGTTTCAAAGCATCAAACGCTATTTTCCTATTGGCATTGCCATCTTATCTTTAATCATTGCCTCGCAATTTACCAGCAGCTGGGTACTGTTAATGGCCATTACGCTGTGTATGTTATTTATCTTAGTACGCGGATTTTGGGCAGCGCAGCACCCCCCCGAAATAACCCATAAAAAAGGAGATGGCCATGAGCAGTAGCTATCTGATTTTTGCCACGTTAGCGATGGCCGGGGTGACCTTTATCACTCGGGCGCTGCCTGCATTAATTCCTAGACGGCTGCTGGACACACCTTGGCTGCATAGACTCAATGAAAGCTTGCCGCTATCGGTGATGGTATTGCTGATTTTAACCAGCTTATCTTATCAGGATATTTCAGCCAAAACTGGGCTGCACAGTGGCGAGCTACACCTACTTTTGGCACAAATTGGTGCATTAATATTGGTGCTGCTGGTATATCACATCAGTCGTCAATTGTTGGTGAGCATGGTAGTAGGCATCGCTGCTGTCAATGGGCTGCTACGGTTATTTGCACACCTTTTAAGCTAATATTTGGCTATATTCCAAAGCTTTTTAGGTCAACTGTTAGCGTTTATTTGTCCCTAATTCGGCTCCTATTTGGCCTCATACAATCTGTCGCCATAGCCAATTATAAGTTATCTATTTTCTATATAAGCCATTGATACATAACCTTTATCTATCATGGTAATCAAAACCTTTTATTCAGCTTAATTATTTTTTTAACTGTGCTATGGTATAAGGCTTAACTTGTTTAAGATCTCTTTTTAGGATGATATACGTATGACTGTCTCTACTCGTCAAGAAAGCGACCTTCTGGGCAATCGTGATATTCCCGCTGATGCTTATTATGGCATTCAAACCCTACGTGCCTTTGAAAACTTCCCCATCAGCGGTGTGCGCTTGCACCAATTTGCCCCATTTATCAGAGCCTTTGCTACCGTAAAAAAAGCGGCAGCCATTACCAACCATAAAGTAGGCGTATTGGATGAGAAAATCAAAGATGCCATCTGCGCCGCTTGTGATGACTTAATTGCAGACAAATACCACGATCAATTTATTATTGATATGTTCCAAGGCGGTGCTGGTACCTCAACCAACATGAACGTTAATGAGGTAATTGCCAACCGTGCGTTAGAGATTATGGGTCACAACAAAGGCGAGTATCAGTATTTACATCCGAATAACCACGTGAACCTGTCACAATCGACCAACGACTCCTACCCCACCGCCTTAAAGCTGGCACTAGATCACTACTGTGAACGCTTACTTGCTAAGATGGACATCCTGCTTGAGAGCTTCTTAAATAAAAAGCAAGCCTTAGGCGACCGCTTAAAGATGGGACGCACTCACTTACAAGATGCTGTGCCAATGACAGCGGGACAAGAGTTCAATGCCTTTGCCACCATGATTAAGGCTGAAAAAAAGCGCATTGAGCAAGTGCGGGAGCTGTTGTATGAGATTAACATGGGTGCCACTGCCATCGGTACCGGCATTAATGCGCCATCTAATTATCCTGAAACCTGTGCTGAGGTTCTAAGGCAGCTTACGGGTAAACCCTATTACACCTCAGATGACTTAGTGCAAGCCACCCAAGATACCAGTGTCTATGTCGCACTATCAGGTAACTTGCGCCTACTCGCTACCCGGTTATCAAAGATTGCCAATGACATTCGCTTGCAATCTTCTGGACCGCGCGCCGGCCTAGGACAATACCGCATTCCGCAAATGCAGCCTGGTAGCTCTATCATGCCTGGTAAGGTTAACCCTGTCATTCCAGAAGTGGTCAACCAAGCGTGTTTTCATGTGATGGGTATTGACCACACCATTGCTATGGCATCAGAGGCGGGACAATTGCAGTTGAACGTGTTTGAACCTGTGATGGCGTTCAACTTATTCACCGGCCTATCTATGATGGGTAATATCTGTGAAACCTTTGCGACTCGCTGTATCGATGGTATTGAGATGAATGAAGATTATTGTCGTCAGCAAGTGCTGAGCAATATTGGTCTGGTCACAGCGCTTAACCCGCATTTGGGCTATGAAGTTTCGACAAGAATTGCCAAAAAGGCGCAAGAAAGTGGCGGCAGTGTGTACAACATAGTACTAGAAGAAAAACTGTTAGATCAGTCCACACTTGATGAGATTATCTCACCTGAAAACATGGTGTATCCGCTGCTCAAAAATAAAGCTTAAATCGATTCTGCAACAACAGGCACAAAAAGGCAGATTATCTATTGATAATCTGCCTTTTTTTAAGTAGCCTATTTTACTTTAATAACCTTCAAGGACTTGGTCTATGAAAAAGATTCTGGCAGCTTCAGCTATGATGGCAACTTTGGCACTATCAGGCTGCGCTTCAACAGGTACAGGTAGCACAACCAATGCAGGCAATGCCGTGGGTACAGCCACCAACGTGGGTATGAATATTTTTAAATCCGCAGTAGATGCTCAGTGCCGTAGCGAGCTTGAAAAACAAAGCGCTTGGCGCTTGGCCCGCGTGGCAATGACACCTGAGCAAGAGCAAGCCGCTGAAACCAAAATCTGTGGCTGCGTTAGTGAGCAAGCCCCGCAGCAAGTGACTGTGGTTGATATGACCAATGCCGCTTTAGACCCTACCTATCGTGCGCAGTTGGTGACAAAAGTGGTCGCCAAATCCTTACAAACTTGCTATACCAACCTGACTAAATAAGGCGTCATACAGCACAGCTCTTATAACCGAAATAAAAAAGAGAGACGTCAACACGCCTCTCTTTTGTTTTTCTCTGTTTTTTTATTTAAACGTTAGTTTTTAATTCCTGTCCTATATTAAACCACCAAGTCGCCTTCAATCGCAGTCTCATCACTGCCCGTTTCCAAGCCTTTACGACCGTGCTCCTTATATTGCTCAGTGATAGACCTGCTTTGAGCTCGTTGATCTGCCAAATTAAAGTGGCTCAACTGTTGATATAAATTTACCACATCACCCATAATCAGTAAGGCCGGTGTCGGTAGCTTGGCCATGGCTTGCTTTGAAGCGATATCTTGTAAGGTGCCAATTAACACTTGCTGCGTCGGTAAGCTTGCGTGACTGACTACAGCAAATGGTGTCAGTTGGTCTCGCCCTGCTTGTATCAAGCCCTCCGTAAGTCCGGCCAGACGATTCAACCCCATATACAGCACGACTGTTTGAGAAGGTTCTAGCATCTCACTATAGTCTTGATTTGGACAATTGGTTTTTTTAAAAGCCGTCACAAATTTGACGGACTGCGCACATTGTCTGTGAGTTAAGGGAATACCCGTACTACTCGCAGCAGCACTAGCAGCGGTAATCCCAGGTATCGACTCAAAATACACCCCATTATCAACCACAGCCTGCAACTCTTCACCGCCTCGGCCAAAGATAAAAGGATCGCCGCCTTTTAAACGAACCACGCAATTACCAGCTTGAGCATAACGCACTAACAGCTGATTAATATCCGCTTGTGGCATCGCATGATTATTACAGCGTTTACCAACAAAAACCTTAGTTGCGCTAGGATGACACAAGTCTAAAACGTCCTGTGATACTAAGCTATCATAAAGAACGACATCCGCTTGCTGCATGACACGATAAGCTTTTAGAGTGAGTAATTCAGGATCACCAGACCCTGCCCCTACCAAATATACGGCACCTTTTGTTGCGGGCTTTGAGACATCGTCAGGCCTGTGTGTTAACTTATTTTTTAAAGCAGATTGTGACAGGGTAGGATCTAGCTGTATCGCCTTGGTCATGCTGTGTATGCTCCTGGCATCTTAAAATGTAGTGTGACTCATACTAAGTATGCTGCAACTAACATGCCAGGTTCATTGATATACGCTCGCTAAGCTAAGAGCGCTTATAATCCCCTTAAGCCAAAGCCGCTTTTTTAATGGGGCTGTGCGCTTTAATCAACTCGTTGATCTGGCCCACACATGAGCCACAGTTGGTTCCCGCTTGACATAATTTGCCAACGTCACTGGCATCGTTACACCCATGAGAGGTAATGGCATCAATGATGGTATTTTCGCCCACCCCCATACACGCACAGACTAAACGGCCTGGATCCACATAGCCGCTTGCCGGCCTTCCTGCCAGCAACCATTTAACCGAAGGCACTTTGCTCATATCTGCAAAACAGCTGTTTAACCAATGAATACTGGGCAGTTGCTCTCGCTTAGGGGCAATATAAATCGTCATGATTAAATGCTGTTTAGCAGTGTCAACAGTAGGATTTTTTGTATCTGCATTTTGACGAACTACAAAGCGTAACTGTTTATCAGACTCACTCATCATCATACTGCTGTTTAGTGAGTTTGTAGCTGCCATAGGCTTATGTTTGGTACTTTTAGCAATCCGTGCTACAAAATCTTGCCAATACGCTAAGGTTAACCACTCACTGCCGACAGACTCACTACCTGTCGCTAAATGAATTAACACGCTGTCTTGTTGACGACTGATACTCCAAATGAGTTTTGGCATCCCTGCTTTATCTTGTTGAGATGACAGTTGACGTAATTGCACCAATAAAGCCTCTAGCCAATCTAAATGCACTAAAATACGGCCAAAAGCAGTTATGTTGACGGGTGTGACCATTATTGCCGAGTTTTTCAGCTCAGGCTGTGACGATATTGGATCAACTTTCGTGGGTATTACCGTCCCTACTCTGGCCAAGTTTGCAAAAGCATCACTCCAGTGCATGGGCATAAAGGCATCCCCCATACGCACCTCATCACTGACTGCAACTTGTGCCATTACTTTTGAAACTTGGCTCTTAAAGTCTGTCTGTG
Organism: Psychrobacter sp. YP14; assembly: GCF_003209315.1. Taxonomy (NCBI): domain Bacteria; kingdom Pseudomonadati; phylum Pseudomonadota; class Gammaproteobacteria; order Moraxellales; family Moraxellaceae; genus Psychrobacter; species Psychrobacter sp. YP14. The sequence goes on from NZ_CP029789.1 coordinate 1,718,419, forward strand.
CACCAATACAGACAAAGTCATTATCAATGACGCCTAGATTTTTAGCAGCCTTAGGATGGAGCGTTAACGTAGGTACAGATTGCTGCTGGTTCAACTTAGGCGCTAAAGCTGTTCGCGTCATGGTGTGCCATTGATCACGCAGTCTGCCTGTAATTAATCGTAAAGGAAGGCTGGTATTATCACTGGGCACTATATGCACACCATCTGCGGACAGAAACTTATTAACAGCACCGGCTTGTTTGGGCGGTGTAATGGCGATGAAATTCGGTGCTTTATGCTTAAAATTAGCATGAACAACATCAATATGTTTTCCCCCCCATTGTAGCGGCTGCATAGATTCATAAGGCTGGCCATGAGCGGCTATCTCAGCCAATAAATCCAGCTGGCGAGGATAGTTATGCTGTTGATAGCTGGTTAAGGCGGCATGCTCTAAAAAAATTTCACTAGGATCATTGTATTCAAACCCTTTAAATCCCATGCGTTTTGCCACTTGAGCAAAAATCCACCAGTCCGGTTTTGACTCACCCACAGCTGGCATAAGGCTGCGTTGACGAGAGATTCGGCGTTCAGAATTGGTCACACTCCCAGATTTTTCACTCCATCCTTGCGCGGGCAAAACTATATCTGCGCAGCGTATGGTATCACTGTCTTTTGAACACTCTGAGACGATAACTAGGTCGCACTCGGCCAAGGCTTTTTTAAATTTATCTGCTTCTGGCAAGCTTACCACTGGGTTGGTGGCCACAATCCAAATGGCTTTTATGTTACCTGATAATATGGCATCGGCAGCATCACAGGCTTTGATACCGGTATTGGCTTTAATCGAGTCAGGCGACTGCCAAAACTCAGCAACCGCTTGGCGATGCTCAGCATTGTCCAGCTCTAAATGCCCCGCCAATAGATTAGCTAAGGCGCCTACTTCACGCCCGCCCATGGCATTGGGCTGACCAGTTAATGAAAAAGGACCGGCACCAGGCTTGCCAACACGTCCCGTTAATAAATGGCTATTGATTATGGCATTCACCTTATCCGTCCCACTACTGGACTGGTTCACCCCCATACTAAATGCAGAGACGGTCTTGCTGTTGGCGGCAACCAGCTGATAAAACTGTTCAACTTGCTCGACCGTCAGCTTGGTAGCACTGGCCACGGCTTGTAGTGTCCAAGCTTCAGCAGCAGCCAATGCTGCCTCTAAGCCTTCGCACTTTGCGGCGTAACTGGCATCTTTATGGCCATTGTCTGTTAAGTATTTAAGCAAACCGTTATATAAATGGGTATCAGTCCCCGGTGCTAAAGGCAGGTGTAAATCTGCAAACTCACATGAGTCTGTGCGCCTAGGGTCTATCACCACCAGCTTTTTATTAGGATTTTCTTGTTTGGCTTTTAAAAATCGGCCAAATAATATGGGGTGACACCAAGCCATGTTAGAGCCTACCAATACCAACAAATCACAATCTTCAAAGTCGGTATAACTGCCCGGAACCAAATCCGCTCCGAACGCTCTTTTATGCCCGGCCACCGCCGATGACATACACAATCTAGAATTTGAGTCGATATTATTGCTCCCAATAAAGCCTTTCATTAGCTTATTGGCGACATAATAATCCTCAGTTAGTAGTTGCCCCGACACATAAAACATTACGCTTTGGGGGCCATGTTCTGTGATGGTACGGCTTAAACGATGGGCCACATCATCAAGCACCGTCTCCCAATCTACGGCTTTTATTACCGTATCGTTATCTACTAATGTCGATAAGGTTGTTAGGGATGGGCTGGGAGATAAGCCATTCATAGCCGCCAGTTTGTCTTGATAATAAGGATGGGTCAAGCGACGTTCTACGCCCAAGGTTTCAGCCAGATTGCTGCCCTTAGAGCACAGTTTACCGAAATTGGCCGGATGCTGTGGATCACCTTTAACTGTGACTTTAGCTGTTGAGTTATCTACGCTGGCCAATACCCCACAGCCTACGCCGCAGTAAGGACAAGTCGTGCGAACCGTGCGTATAGAATCATGACTGGCGGCTGCAACATGGGCGTCATTGTCGAGAAATAAGGTCTTAATCTTATTCACACTGGGGGTCACTTCAACGAAATTGGTTTGACTGTTTTTGATAATATTCTCACTATTTTGCTTTGATATCTTTTGTATAAAACGTCTACTCTTTAGGCACAGGCGATTGTCTGTAATGCGGCAGTCTCTTGCTGTGCGACAGCCGTCTGTTCACCTGTGCTCACTGGGCTGATGGCAGCATTATCACTGTCTTGATTTTCAAGCTTTGATTGACAATAAGCTGCCCCAAATATCAAATCCTGTTTAACGCTTGAAATATCAATTTGCTCATTAATCAGCTTACTATAAAAAGTGCCATCGCCAGTTTCTCCATACAACACAGCCCCAATTAAATGGTCCGCCTTCACAAATAGGCAGTGGTACTGATTATCCTCAATGTGTCTATAAACAATCTGCTCTACGAAAGCCAGCTCTTCGTCATCAAATTCAATTTGACCTGATGAGAATACAGCAATGCCTGAGACCTTAAGTTTTAATGCCAATGGTACGCTGACAAAAGGAGACCAATTTGATTCTACCGCAGGGTGCGTTAGCACTTGAATTAGGCTATCTACGTGTTGATTGACAGACGATACCATGCCAAAAAGCTCGTCATTAATTTCGACACATTCGCCAATGGCATAGATGTTCGGACAACAGGTGTGCATGTTCTCATCTACCACTATGGCTCGATTCACCTCAATACCACTATCAGCTGCCAACTGAGTATTCGGAATAATACCGACGGCCATGACTATAAAATCAGCGGCCAAAGTACGGCCATCTTTTAGACTTAGACCCACGACTTCATCAGCGTCGTTTACCTCAATGGTGGTCGATGCAGCAGACACCTCAAGCCCAACACCACGTCTGACCAGCTCTTCTTGCAGCATCAGTGCAGCCGGCAAGTCTAACTGACGGTTTAGTACATAATCATCGACATGGATCACCGTCATAGCAGCCCCCTGCGAAGATAAGGCACAAGCTGCCTCTAGGCCCAGCACGCCGCCGCCAATCACTAAGCCTGTCTTACCTTGTTTGGCATACTCACTTAGCAAATCAACATCTGCCACGTCCCGAAATACGTGAACGCCTTTGGCTTGGTGATTTGGAAAAGGGATAACCCGAGCAGTTGAGCCCGTCGCAATGACCAGCTTGCCATAGCTGAGGCAGTCACCATTGTCTAAGGACAACTGTTGATTGTTGGTATCAATTTTATCGACACCCACTGCCGCTAGAACATGAATACCTAGTCTTTCATAGTCCCCTTTATCATACAAATAGGTGTCTTCAAATGAGGTCTCGCCTGCCAAGACTGGAGATAGCATGATACGGTTATAACCCACCTCAGACTCTTTACTAATTAAAGTGATTTTAGGCGCTTTATTTTCCTGAGTGTTGTTGCTGTGATGGCCATTGCTGTGCGTGTTACTGTCATTTTGCTGCCAAACAGTGGCTAATTTAATGGCTAAGCGACTGCCTGCCATACCGGCCCCGATAATAACCACACCATTAGCTGAGTCGTTATGCTCCTGAGCATTTATGGCTGATGCCTGAGCATTTATGGCTGATGAGCGTGTCGTGGGGCTGGCAGTTTCGGGAGCTGGCATGAGAGACCTTAGCCACTTAAGCGGCAGTTGAGATAATTATTACCCATTATGTTCTCAACCTAAGTGCTTAGATGGCTCATGTAGACGCATCGAACTAGAGACTAGGCAGGAATTTAATCAGTAAAAAAAGGATAACTATGCCTTGTAACAAGCAAATACTATGCCACACCAATAAAGGGTTTCTTTTGATAAGCGGTTCAGGATCAGATAATGAGGCGCTGTTATCTGGATTAAAATCTTGTAAGAATTCACCAATTGCTTGGTGACGAACGTTGGTATTGCGATGAAGAGCACGCAGTAATGCTTGCTGACTGGTGGCTGGGACTTGTTTTTGACGCAGTAAATTGGCAGGTACCACTAAGACAGCAGAGGCTGACATGAGCATTTGTGAGGTGAAGGGACGATGACCAGTAAGCAGCTCAAAGCCGATGACAGCAATTGAAAACAAATCTGAATGCACCCCTTTAGGGGCATCTGTGTAATATTCTGGTGCAGCATAATGCAGGTCACCTACCGGAGGTCTAGTGTTGTCTTTAAGAATTGAAGAAGCGACCGACCCAAAGTCAATCAGCTTCACCGCGCCTGACTTGGTCAATAAAATATTTTCGGGTTTAATATCTTGATGCAATAGATAGTTACGGTGCATGACCCGTACAGCCATACCAATTTTGGTCAACAAATCATGGGTCTGCCACACATCACAAGGACCATTGCGCTCCATAAACGCTCGTAGGCTCTCCCCTTCTATGTACTCAGTCAAATGATATAGATATATGGAGCTGGCAGGTACCGGATAGTAACGTAATAATCCTGACTCCCCAAGAGCTGAGCCACCTAGGGCTGTTGTGGTCACTTCAACAGAAGTTGTGGTCGCACCTTTCGTCTTTAATGGCGGCATGACTTGTTGGATTAGGTTGGGATTGGTCTGATTGTAAGCTGCTTCTCCAGCGCGCCGATGCTTTGATAAACTCAGCCCAATTTTACGCTCTTTTAAAAAGCTGCGCAGATACTCCCCATCATCCACAGCTCTTAGGCTGGGTGACTTTAAAACATACTCATGACCTAAGCTATCTTCCACCAGATACACTTCACTGCGGGCGGTTCTAGCGATGATAGAGGTTACCTCAAAGCCGTCGATACTGTCCCCAACCCGCAGGCCAGTTGGTAACTTATATTGAATGGGTATATGACTTTTTTTGTTGCGAGCATCCATGAATACTTCGCCGTCATTATTCATCCCTTGTGTATTGCTGTTAATCTTAATCGCTGATGCGAGTCCCATGCCAAGCATAATGATACTTAGATTATCATTGCTGCCTTCAGCATACGCATGTTGACAAAGCTGATGGCTTAAATGCCAATTCTTTAAGTCATGCCAATTAGGTGTATTTTCTAATTGAGTGGCCGCTGCACTAAACTCAAATTGCATCTCTATCGGGTCAATATGTTCATAAACCCCATCTGTCATCAACGCCAAATATTCATTTTGGTGCATGGTAAACACCGTTTGCTGTAAATCTACGCCGGTATCTGCACCAAGAGCTGCTGATAATGCACCTTTGTCCTGCCCATGATGAATGCGATGATCTTCGCTCAAAACCACCATACTGTCTTTACTGAGACGATAAATTCGTGAATCGCCTGTATGGAATAGATGCACTCTATCACCAATGCACAACACCCCTGATAATGTGGACAATAATGGTGCAACACGTTGATAGGACTGTGAAAAATACATTGAATCATTGGCTTTAATGACGGCTGACTTAATAATACCAGCCACACTTTCGTCATCAAAAATCTGTTTGGATAGGTGTTGATTAAGCTGCTGTTTTTCAGCTAACGCTTGATTGTAAATATGATTTAGGCCTTTTATGACATAGTCAGTCATGATCTCAACCGCCAATCGGCTGGCTTGCTTAGGGAATTGACAGGCACTAACCCCATCAGCCAATACGCACAGCACAGGCAAATGCTCTGGCTTGAGGCTTAATTTGTGCGCTTGATTTTTATTTTGCAGCTTGATTTCATCTAGATGATTTAATAAACACGTACTGATCAGTAGACTGTCTTGATTTTCCAACTTGCGCCCAGCCATGCTATAAAAATCAAACCACCATCCTGCGGATTGATTAGGCCTACCCTCAGCGGTGCAGGTAGCAGCTTGGGCTTTGATCTTATGGATAGGTTTGGCAGATACTGTCTTAAGGGTAGCCACTGGTCATCCTTTATTAAGTTTTGAGCATTTAGTGTTTATGTTGCTAAGTTTTTTATTTATTGCTCATTCATTTAAGGCTTAGCGCTCACGTGTTTAACCTGATAGCTATCGAAGCAAGTGGCTTATAGAAGCAAGTTGAGGTATAAAACCTATACGCCGGCTTTATACCTCATTTTAAATCTCATTCAAATACAGCTTAACGTTTTAAATCAATGCTCTCACTTGATATCAGCTGATATTTTCCACTCAAAATCTAATAGATATCTCCATTAGGTCACACTAATTTCAGCAAAGGTGCCATCTGGCATCTCTTCTACGATAACACCTGAAGGCTCTTTTAATAAGAATAAAGCCAAAAATCCAATCACGGCGGTGACTGCGATAACCATAAAGAAGGTCTGATAAGAAACTAGGCTTAGTACAGTAAGATAAACCACTGACCCTACGTTACCATAAGCGCCGGTCATACCCGCAAACTGCCCTGTCATGCTGCGTTTGATCAAAGGAATGACCGCAAATACAGCGCCTTCACCCGCTTGCACAAAGAATGAGCAGAACATAGTAATTAAAAGGGCTAAAGCAATGGGCCAAGTTGAGTCAACAATACCCATTAAGAAATACCCCACTGCCAGACCTGCCGTTAAAATAAGTAAGGTACTTTTACGACCAAATCTATCACTTAACCAACCACCACCAGGACGAGACATTAAGTTCATAAAGGCATATGATGACGCCAATAGACCTGCAGCAACCACAGATACCTCAAAGGTTTCTAAGTAGAAAAGGGGCAGCATGGACACCACTGCCAGTTCTGAACCAAAGGTTGCAAAATAAAGAATGTTTAACACGCCTACTTGTTTAAAATCATAACGCTGTGACTCTGGTACTTCGGTGGTGAATACCTCTTTATTAAAGCGATAGCTACTCACAAACTCATAAACATACAGTAAAGCCAGACCGATATAGATAAAGTTTACTGCGCTTTGGCTGAGTAAGCTTACGCCAGCGGGAGACAGCTTCCAGGCTAGAAGTGCTAGAGCCAAATACATAGGCAATTTAAAAATCATCATTAACCAGAAGTCACCCTTTGAGGTTACTGCCATGGCACCAGATTTTTTTGGTTTGAAATAGGTTGAGCCTTTGGGGGTATCGCGTACGAATTTATAAAATAATATGCTATACAAAGCCATGACGACGCCAGATGTGGCACACGCATAACGCCAGCCTTCATCACCGCCAAACCAAGCAGCAAAACCGATGGCTATTGTCGGTAATAACATGGCTGCTGCGGCAGAACCAAAGTTACCCCAACCGCCATAGATACCTTCTGCAGCACCTAGCTCATTGGCAGGGAACCAATCGCTGATGAGACGAATCCCGACGACGAAGCCTGCCCCCACGAACCCTAGAATAAAGCGCGATAAGGCAAGTGTTGTATAGTCTTGAGCAAATGCGAAAGTAAAACAAGGTATCGCACCAAGCGCTAAAATGCAGGTGTAAACGATTCTGGGCCCAAACTTATCAGTAAGCATTCCTATAATGACTCGTGCTGGAATGGTTAAAGCCACGTTTAAAATAAGTAAGGTTTTAACTTGTTGTTTGGTTAGATCCAAGGTCTCTCCAATCGCGGAGAGAAAAGGAGCATGGTTAAACCATACGAAAAAAGTGAGGAAAAATGCCATCCAACCTAAATGAAGGATTTTATTTTTACCAGCGAAGGATAAGACATTGAGTTTTTCCTTGCTAGGTGGCACAGGGGTTGCGGACGACATGCTTTGCTTCCTTGTATGAATAATAGTCTGTAGTTAATGCTTTAGTTGCAGACGGCTTTACATTAATTTATTTATTAATTCAAATAAAATAAAAATAAAAAACAAATTAACAGTTACTTAATGTAATTGGTTGCAAGCTCTGTGCCAGGTACTGATTTAATTCCCCAAAGCATGTGCATCTGTGCGCATACACCGCTCTTATTCCCCACAGTCTTATAGATGTTGTTCACTCGATTTGTATTTTAAATTCATAAAGTGTCAGCTCTGGCATGATTATTGAATGTATTACGGTAGGCACTAAGTGGCTTTCACTTTAATAAGTGATTAAAAATAGCTACTAGACACCCACTAAAGGACACATTCATGATTAAGGCAAATATGAGTAATATAAATAGTAAACAAAAAAACAAACCTAACCTTGTTGTGGTCGGTAACGGCATGGTGGGACATCACTTTGTAGAGAAGGCCATTGAACTTGGCTTAAACACCACCTATGACATTCATGTCTTTGCTGAAGAAGATCGCCCAGCTTATGATCGTGTCTATTTATCAAGCTATTTTGAACATAAAGATGCCACCAAGCTAAACCTAGTGGATATGGCTGACTATGATGCCACTGGGATTCAGCTGCATCTAAATAAGAAAATTGTAGATATCAACAGCGAGGCTCATACCCTGACCGTAGAAGGCGGCGAAAGTGTTGAGTATAAAAAGCTAGTTTTAGCAACTGGCTCATACCCGTTTGTGCCCCCTATTGAAGGTGGTGATCATGCTCATTGTCATGTCTATCGTACCATTGCTGATTTGGATGATATTCTTGAAACCGCCCAAAAACCCAGTGCTAAAAAAGGGGTGGTCGTCGGTGGCGGGTTGTTAGGGCTAGAGGCTGCCAAAGCATTGATAACCTTAGGGCTTGATACTTACGTGGTTGAATTTGCCCCTCAGTTGATGGGTGTTCAGCTAGACCCTGCTGGTGGTGAAATCCTAAAGAAGAAGATTGAAGCATTGGGCGTCACCGTATTAACGGGAAAAAACACCAAAGAAATTGTTCATAACCGCAGTGTTTCCTTACACCATGACATCCATCAAAAAGACAGTCAAAATGAGGTGCATCTGGAAAAAGATACTTTCTTAACCATGAAGTTTACAGATGATACCGAACTAGATACCGATTTAATCTTATTTAGTGCCGGCATCCGTCCGCAAGATGGCATTATGAGAAGTAATCCTGAGTGCGGAGTCACTTTAGGAGGCCGTGGTGGCATCTTAATCAATGATCATTGTCAGACCAATAATGAAGATATCTATGCTATCGGTGAATGTGCAGTTTGGGACAATAAAATCTTTGGTCTGGTCGCCCCTGGCTATGCCATGGCCAGTATATGTGCCGCTCAAATAGCGGGTGACACTGAGCAAACCTTTACTGGCGCAGATATGAGCACCAAGCTTAAATTAATGGGTGTTGATGTGGGCAGTATTGGCGATGCTCATGCCACAACTGAGGGCAGCCTAAGCTACATTTATCAAAATCCCAATGAAGGCATCTATAAAAAGCTGGTTACCAGTGGCGATAATAAAAAGCTGCTGGGCGCTGTCATGGTGGGTGATACCGAAGACTACAATAATTTATTGCAGTTATTCTTAAATGACATCGACCTTCCCGCTCATCCAGAGAGCTTGATTTTACCCAATGTTGAAAAACCCTCAATGGGCATTGAAAACCTTCCTGATACAGCCACCATTTGCTCTTGTTTTAATGTATCTAAAGGTGCCATTTGTGGTGCGGTTGAAGACGGGGCTTATTCACTGGCAGATGTCAAAAGCTGCACCAAAGCAGGTACAGGCTGTGGCGGCTGTGCCCCTATGGTGAAAGACGTGCTGGCTTATCAATTAACCGACCTTGGCTTTGAGGTCAATAATGATCTGTGTGAGCATTTTTCTTATTCTCGCCAAGAGTTATATGGCTTAGTACGTGTTAAAGGCATCAAAACCTTTGATGATTTATTAACACAGCACGGCACAGGCCGTGGTTGTGAGATTTGCAAACCTGCAGTGGCTTCCATTTTATCGTCTTGTTGGAATGACTATGTCCTTAAAACAGAGCTTGCGCCGCTGCAAGAAACCAACGATTACTACTTAGGCAATATCCAAAAGGATGGCACCTACTCTGTTGTGCCGCGTGTGGCTGGCGGCGAAATTACCGCTGATAAACTTATCGTATTGGGTCAAGTGGCCAAAGACTTTAACCTTTATACCAAAATTACCGGTGGTCAACGGGTTGATTTATTTGGGGCACGGTTAGAACAATTGCCTGATATTTGGGAGCGCTTAGTAGAGGCAGGCTTCGAAACTGGCCATGCTTATGGTAAATCACTGCGTACTGTTAAGTCATGTGTTGGTGAGAACTGGTGTCGTTATGGTGTGGCCGATAGCGTCGGCTTAGCCTTAACTTTAGAGAACCGATACAAGGGGGTGCGCTCACCGCATAAAATCAAAATGGGTGTTTCCGGTTGTACCCGAGAGTGTGCCGAAGCCCAATCGAAAGACTTTGGGGTTATTGCTACCGAAAATGGCTGGAATTTATACGTGGCCGGTAATGGTGGCATGGTACCTCGTCATGGAGAGCTATTCGCCACCGATTTAGACACTGAGACCTTAATCAAATATATCGACCGTATCACGATGTTTTACATCAAAACCGCGGATAAGTTACAGCGCACCTCAAAATGGCGTGAAAGCTTAGAAGGCGGATTAGAGTATTTACAACAAGTTATTATCGAAGATAGCTTAGATATTGCTCAAGAGCTTGAAGATCAAATGCAGTTGTTGGTTGATAATTATGTCTGCGAATGGAAAGAAACCATTACTGACAAAGAGAAGTTAAAACGCTTCCGTCATTTTGTTAACAGCGAGCTAGGTGATGACAATGTGGTATTTGTGACTGAACGTGAACAAATTCGCCCTGCGACTGAGCTCGAAAAAGAAGCGGTAGAGGCCGTGGTCTAATCATCCTAATTACACCCAAGCCACTATTTTTTATCCAGCGTTTATCCAGATTTTATCCAACTGTTACGCTCACCCGACTAAAAAAGGACGTCATTATGACCATTCAACTTATCTGTACTTTGAACGATATTATCCCTGAAGGCGGCGTTTGTGCGCTCATAGAGGGCAAACAAGTGGCTATTTTTCGCACCAAGGACAATCAATTATTTGCCATTGATAATCTTGACCCTTTTAGTAATGCCAATGTCCTCTCTCGTGGTCTGATTGGAGGCACTGTTGTCAAGACTGAGCTTGAAGATGGTAGCGTGTCAGAAGACGAGGTCATCTATATCGCCTCACCCATCTATAAGCAACGATTTGATTTGGCAACGGGGCAATGCTTAGATGATGAAACCGTAAAATTAGACTCATACGAAGTCAGCCTTGATGGCGATCAGGTTATGGTCAGTCTAAAAAATGCAATAGCGGCCTAATTTTGTCCAAAACATGACCATTTAATCTAACAAAAAAGGATAAAAGACAAGCTTTTATCCTTTTTTATTTTAGGGCGTTTATGATAAAAACCCTATGACTGAGCCTAACTTAAATAGACTTACTGAACAATATAAGCCCGAAGCGCCAGCACCTTGTCACGTACTTTTGCAGCATCCTCAAACTTAAGCTCACGGGAGAATTGTTTCATCTGCTTCTCTAACCGATTAATCTCTTTGGCCAGCAAGTCTGGACTACGTAAGATTTCAATATCCACATCCGGCAAGCCACTGCTACTTGGAATTGGCTGATTGTCATTTACATCCTCCTCTACTTCACCAGTATCAATCTTATCGGTAATACTACGGGTGGCAGATTTAGGCGTAATGCCATGCTCTTTGTTAAAGGCAATTTGTTTTTCGCGTCGACGATCTGTCTCTTCAATCGCCTTTTGCATACTGGGCGTAATTTTATCGGCATATAAAATAGCCTTACCGTTTAAATTACGAGCTGCCCGGCCAATGGTCTGAATCAACGAGCGCTCTGAGCGCAAAAAACCCTCTTTATCGGCATCAAATATGGCCACCAGTGACACCTCAGGCATATCTAGACCCTCGCGTAGCAGGTTAATACCGACCAACACATCATGCACACCGGTACGCAGCTCATGGATAATTTGCATCCGCTCCACAGTATCAATATCAGAATGCAGATAAGCCACTTTGACATCATACTCTTTTAGATAATCGGTTAAATCTTCTGACATACGCTTGGTCAAGGTGGTAATTAATACCCGCTCATTGACTTCACGACGCTTAGTAATCTCTGATAACACATCATCAACTTGGGTTAATACAGGTCGAATCTCAATCTCAGGATCAATAAGACCGGTTGGACGCACTACCTGCTCTACAATTTGTTCACTGTGTTCAAGCTCATATTGCGCAGGCGTTGCTGACACAAAAATTGTTGCCGGTTTAATTCTTTCCCACTCTTCAAATTTCATTGGACGATTGTCCATGGCACTGGGCAAGCGAAAACCATAATTCACCAAGTTCTCTTTACGAGAACGGTCACCTTTATACATGGCTCCGATTTGGGGCACGGTGACATGTGATTCATCGATGAAAAGTAGCGCATCTGGAGGAATATAATCAAACAAGGTAGGTGGCGCTTCGCCGGCAGGACGACCCGATAGATGCTGCGAGTAGTTCTCAATGCCGTTACAGTAGCCCAGCTGCTGTATCATCTCTAGATCGTACTGGGTGCGCTCTTTAATCCGCTGAGCTTCAATTAACTTGTCATTGGCTCTAAAATATTCCAATCTGTCATCAAGCTCTGCTCGAATGGTCTTACTGGCGGCCTCTAGTTTTTCACGCGGCGTCACATAGTGAGATTTTGGATAAATGGTGATGCGCGGCACACTACGCACAGTCTTACCCGTTAATGGATCAAACCAACTGATTTTTTCAACCTCATCATCGAACATACTAATACGCACTGCCAATTGCTCAGATTCTGCAGGATAGATATCCAAAAGCTCGCCACGTAAGCGGTAAGTACCCCGCTCAAAATCAAGCTCATTACGGGTATATTGCAGCGCAACCAATCGCTTAATTAAGGCATTGCGGTCTACCACATCACCCACAACAATGTGCAACAGCATTTTTAAATAACTCTCTGGGTCACCCAAACCATAAATGGAGGACACTGAAGAGATAATTATCGCATCACGGCGCTCTAGTAAAGCGCGAGTCGCAGACAGTCGCATTTGGTCAATGTGATCATTAATGGCACTGTCTTTTTCAATGAAAGTATCACTGGCTGCGACATACGCCTCAGGCTGATAGTAATCATAGTAACTGACGAAATACTCTACGGCATTATTAGGGAAAAAGGACTTAAATTCTCCATATAACTGGGCGGCCAATGTCTTATTATGCGCCATAATAATGGTTGGACGCTGTGTTTCACTAATCACTTTGGCCATGGTATAGGTTTTACCAGAGCCAGTCACCCCAAGCAATAACTGGGCATCCATGCCAGCCTCAACCCCTTTTACCAGCTTTTCGATGGCTTGTGGTTGATCGCCAGCAGGCTCAAAGTCCGTTACCATTTCAAAAGCGCGGCTGGAAATCAAGGTACCGGAGGCATTAACCCCTGTAATCTCAGCTTCGTCTTGCAATTGAGTGGCCAATTGATTTAATTGACGTGAAGATCTAGGTTCAGGCATTCGCATAATAATTGTCTTTTTTGATATCGGTGTTTGTTGCCTCTAATATGGGGACAAAAGTGTGCGTTTTAAAGCCCTGCGCTTCAGCAAATTATCCGCTATACGTACATTACCCTAATCTATTTATCCCCATAAAATAGATATGCTGAACCAAAAAAAAGAGCCACTTAATCAAGCCGCTCTTTTATTGATAAACAATAATTTTAGTTAAAAGACATCTTTAAAGATCTGTTTGATCTGCGGTAGCATCTGCTCTAGCTCACCGCGCGTTTGCTGCATCTCTTCCTCACTGGGTAGGGCAGCTTGCAGAAAATCAGCACTCACCTTAGGATTTTTTGCCAAGATGCTTTGACCCACTGGGGTGTCATAAAAGCCAATTTGCGCCTGTACTTCTTGCTGGGTGTAATGGGCTCGTGCAGCACTGATATAAGCAGCCGTCAGCTCTTCACGACTGGCTGTACTGCTCATCCGTGTCCCTAAGACTTTGCCATACTGAGCCAATATCCCTTGTAAGCCCTCAGCCAATTCCCGTTGACGCTTATTAAGACCAGCTGTGTCATTGGCCGCTTTATCTTCTTGGCTATTTAGGATATCTCTCGCAGCTTGCTGACCATTCACAATGGCATCGATTTGATCATCAATGTGCATCACTTGCATCAATTTAATAACTAAAGCCTCAGAGGGTACCTGATTGCTCTGAGCCTTTTGAAGCTGCACGTCATGCGGCGCTTGTGAGTCAGCGGGCTGAGTGGCGACCCCTTGATTGGCCGCACTGCTACCTGTACTACTAATAATGAGCTCAGCTTGAGCAGGTATCACTGAAGCGGCTGCCATAGCGGACACCAGCACTACCCTCAGTAGCGGCTTAGATGCCGATGTTAAAAAAGGATGAAAAATTGACATAAATAGTCACCTAATTTTTATTACAAATTCTAATTATTACAACATCAAAGCCCCATTTTATGTGTCGGCTGCCCAGCGTACTACTGACAGTGCGTTACAGCATCTTACCGCTCATTACCGCTCACAGATGGTGGCTATTTTAAGATAGCGTCCAAGTCTTTTATCAGCTTTGGCATTAATTTTTCACTCGTGGCATTGGTCACCTGCATCACCTCCGGCACAAGCACTTTCATATACTCTTGCATCAGTTTAGGCTGCTTATCGAGTATGCTTTGACCGACCTCTGTACTATAAAAAGCGATTTGCGCATCAACCTCTGCTTGCGTGTAGTGCTTTTTTGCCACACCAACAAACTGTTTTTGAGCCACATCTAGCAAAACCTGATTGGTATCAGCAAGCAGCTGCTGAGAGTACTGGGTCAACACCCGGCTCACCTCTTGGCGCTGCTGATCGGTCATTTGCGCTAAGTCTTTTTGCTTTAATGCAGACTCAATAATAGGCGACATCATCTCACTTTGAGTGCTCGACATAGATTGCATCATATCTGCCATACGAGTCACTTCAAGCAGCTTAATCAATGAGGCTTCTGAGGGCACCTGTTGAGCATGACTAAGCGTCTTTATTGAGCTTGGCGCCGTCTTGCCCGTTGAGCTATTGATGGTTAATTCAGCATATGCTGGCGTCACTGCCATCAGCACCACACTGGTCACTGACACTAAGCTTTGAGCCAATATTTTTTTCATTAAGTATCCCTTTACGCTTTGGTTTTATAAGTTGAGTCTATCCATTTAAAGTTATTTTGGCTCATTGTATTGATCACTGGGCTTAGCTGCCCCCGATAAATTGCCCGCAGACTCTACGCCGCAGCTAGGACGATTGGCCTGCTCTAGACGCATTTTTTTGCGCTCAATCGCAGCATCAAAGCGGCACTGCTGCAAATGGTTCTTAATATCTAAAGGCGGCACAGGCGTGGGTTTACCATTTTCATCCACTGCCACCATTGTAAAATAACAACTGTTGGTGTGGCGTACTGTCCGCTGCTGGATGTTTTCAGCCTCTACACGTATTCCAACCTCCATCGAGGTTCTGCCCACATGATTAATATTGGCAGCAAAAGTGACCAGCTCACCCACATAAATTGGCTCTAAGAACATCACCTGATCCACCGACAAGGTCACCACATAACTACCACTATAGCGACTGGCGCAGGCATAAGCCACCTGATCGAGCATTTTTAGCAAATCGCCACCATGTACATTACCAATAAAGTTTGCCATATCGGGGGTCATTAGCACCGACATATACAATTCATGTTTAAG
The DNA here is from genome assembly GCF_003209315.1 of Psychrobacter sp. YP14. Taxonomy (NCBI): domain Bacteria; kingdom Pseudomonadati; phylum Pseudomonadota; class Gammaproteobacteria; order Moraxellales; family Moraxellaceae; genus Psychrobacter; species Psychrobacter sp. YP14. The sequence goes on from NZ_CP029789.1 coordinate 1,734,001, forward strand.
CGGAGCGCTTACTGCCGTACTTGAGGTATTAATTTGTGACATAGGATTCCTTTTTTCAAAATAGATGGACAAACAAATCAGCCTTTTTTTGTTAATGATAACAAGCAAAGCTCTCTACTCTAGCTTACCGTCAATTCTGACATCAAAACAGGTCTTAACTTAACACTCATCGGTTACTTTTTAGTCAATTTGTGTCAAAAAACAGCCAAAATATAAAAAAATGACAAAAATTTGAATTTTTTTTTGCAAAAAGGGTTGACGCCTAAATTTTATCTGCTAGAATACGCCCCACTTAACGCAAACAGCTTAACACATAAGCACGTTAACCCAGCTATTCCCTAATAGCTCAGTTGGTAGAGCATCGGACTGTTAATCCGTGTGTCCCTGGTTCGAGCCCAGGTTAGGGAGCCAAATTCTAGCAATACCTTTATGGCAATATGCCAAAGTCCTTATCTTAGATGATAGGGACTTTTTTTTAGCCGAAGTGGCAGGTATGGTAATTAGCATTGGCTAACGACGCTTGTAAATTTTGCTGTTTAAGTTTTCAATATATTGCAGTAGGCTTTGTCATTTAATGCTCGCTGCCGGATGCCAGTTGACCGTCAGGGTAAAAAAAAGCATCTTTTTAAAACAAAGTAATAAATTTGCGCTATATTTATCAATTTATTCACTTTTTTTGATTTAGTGCTTGACACCCACCCCGACATTGTCTAAAATACGCATCACTTAGTTAAGACCACTTCTTAAAAAGAAGTATCAATTAAGTTCTTCCCTAATAGCTCAGTTGGTAGAGCATCGGACTGTTAATCCGTGTGTCCCTGGTTCGAGCCCAGGTTAGGGAGCCAAATTTTAAAAGGCTTTACCTCTTTATAGCACCACATGTTAAAGCCTTCAGGAAGTCCTAATCTTTGATTAGGACTTTTTTTTATGGCGTTTATATTTATTCCAGCTTGATGCTGACGGGTTACCCCTGCTTCTGACTATCAAGCGTATGGATAGCTGTTTAATATATTGCCCATCTTATGCTATTTATTACCTTAAGGTGTTGTTTTGTAGGCTATCTTTTCTAAAGCTTGATAATTTAAGTTTTGGCTTAAGATAAGTTATAGAGCGGCAAAACTGCCAAGTTAGCACATAAGTTTGTGTTAGCTTGTAATTCCCCTATAATAAATAGACTTATTTAACCAAAAAGAACTGATATGGCTATGATCCCTCCACATATTCGCAATAAATTCTCTGACCATCCGCAAAAGATCACCCGCCCTATTAGCATTCGTCTTTCAGAAGAGATGATTACCTTGCTAACTGAGACGGCTCAAGAGCATGGTTTTAAACGTATTCAGGGTTTAATTCGACTCTATATCCGTCAAGGCCTAGATAGAGATAATGATGGTTATACCTTGGCTGATGATGAGGTATTTATCGAAAAATTACGCGCTAATGGCGTGAGCGCCTCTATCATCGAAAAAGCCATTATTGACACTCACAGCAGCTTCAAGACCAAAGGCTTACTCGAAGAGCAATTAGAGCCAAAAAAATAGCCTTGATACCTTTTGAGACCTAAAGACAGTAGCGTCTTGAACTTTTTTTGTAGAAATTAAAAAATAGTGCTTGCAATACCGCCAAAACACTCTATAATACTGCACCTACGGAGTCGTGGCAGAGCGGTTGAATGCACCGGTCTTGAAAACCGGCAAGGGTTCATAGCCCTTCGAGAGTTCGAATCTCTCCGACTCCGCCAGATACCAAAAAGCCCACTTATTAAGTGGGCTTTTTTTATGGCCACAACTTATACCCAAAATACGATGCCCAAAATAAGAAAGCAAACTGTATAGAGGCCGCATACAAAAATAATTGCTCAATAAATCAATAATCTGCCATTACACCCTTGCATTCAAAAAAAAATTCATTATAATAGGCGACCTACTGGAGTCGTGGCAGAGCGGTTGAATGCACCGGTCTTGAAAACCGGCAAGGGTTCATAGCCCTTCGAGAGTTCGAATCTCTCCGACTCCGCCAGATACCAAAAAGCCCACTTAATTAAGTGGGCTTTTTTTATGTGTTGTATCCTCTACTCTTGTTGCTTATGTCATTTATCGTTTACGAGCGTGCTTGCTGCAAATGCAAACACATGTCTAACAAGCGATTGGCATAACCCCACTCATTGTCGTACCAGGCAAAGACCTTAACCTGATTCCCCACTTGCATTAGCTGCTGGCCATCTATGATCAGTGACTCAGCCTGATGTATAAAGTCGCTGGAGACCAAGGGTAGGTCAGTGTAGCCCATAATGCCATATAGGCTACTTCCTGGCTCACACGCAGCTTTTAGCACCGCTCTCACCTCCTCTAAGCTGACACTTGTATCAAAGACTAAATTGACATCAATAGCGGCGACATCAATGGTTGGTACCCGTATCGAATGACCATTAATTTTGCCCAACATATGCGGTAAAGTGCGCTCGGTGGCAGCAATGCTGCTTGAGGTAGTAGGAATAATATTGTGCCCTGAAGCGCGCGCCCTACGCTTGTCTCGATGTGGCTGATCTAATACGTTTTGATCGGCCGTGACCGCATGGATTTCAGTCATCATTACCGACTGCGTACCAAAGGCTTTATCTAGCACATAAATTAGCGGTACCAACGCCTGAGTGGTGCAAGAGACACTGGAGATAATGGGCAAATCACGCGTCAGCTCAGCATCATTGACGCCCATCACGATACTGGCATCGACCTTATCAAAAGGTGCAGCGCCCACAATGACCTGCTTGGCGCCAGCAGTTAAATGGCGACTGGCATCTTCATACGACCGAAAATGACCGGTACACTCTAATACCACATCCACACTCAGTGCGCTCCACGGCAAGTGCTCCGGCTGTTCGGTACTTAATAGGTCAATACAATACGTGGTGTTGTTTTTGGATAAACACAACTGATTGGCTAAATGGGCGCTATTGATATTAGTGGCGTGATGATTGGCCTCAGCGCTCAGCGCCTCACCGCTTACATCAATATTTTTATTAATTGATTTGATACTGGCACTCACCCCCAATCGGCTTAATCGGCCATGGGTGCTGTCAAATTGTAATAAATGCAGCAATGTATCGACATCGGCCACATCATTGATGGCCACAATGTGTACCAATTTGCCCAGTACCTCAAAGCGCTCAAGTAAAGCGCGCAGTACATTACGGCCAATACGACCAAACCCATTAATCGCAACACGCAGCGGCCGATACTCGCCGGTATCATCCTGCGATGGCTGGGTAAGAGGATACAAAGAAGCGCTTGAAGCGGACAGCTCTAAGCTTGGTGCGGCAAAAGAAGACATAACAACCACTTAATATTAAATACACAATAAGGAGGGGATCACGCCAAGCTCAGACCCATCAGAGCAGACAGGACTTGATGAATAAATACGCTGATCCCTCCATGAATCAATCAATAAAGACAAGCGCTAAGCGGATGGTATTATAATCTATTTGCTGTTTTAAATACTCATAGATAGGACGCAGTTTGATACGCTGTTTATCAAAGTCATCCCCGCCCTTCACGCTTTGAGTGCTGTCATCAGCCGCATTAAAATCATTAGGATCGCCAGCAGCAACAATGGCATCCACCGCTTTACTGACTTTATTTAAGATTGCCTCATCTGGGCGCAAATGATCACAGTTTAAGCTTGGATCTTGGCGTCGAAGACGCGCCACATGCCCCATAATGGTCGACTGAGCCAGCCCTCGACTTTGAGCAATCTCAGCAATGCTTAAGCTCTCCTCTAGCAAGATACGAGTGGCCATTAAGGTACTCTCAGAGTGATCGCTTAATTGATTGCTTAGCTTATCTTTTTGAGCCAGCTTTTGCGCCTGCTTTTTTTTGCGGTTTTTATACTCTTTTTCAAAGGCGGCAATATTGGCCTTATTTAACGTGCCGCCTGAGGCAATCACAAATCTTTCATGCGACTCTTGTAGTACCTCACGCTCGATATCTTCAAAGGCTTGCTGCGCCTCTAAAGACAGATCCTTAAAGCGTGAATCCGCCCCACGTGCTAAGGGGTCTAAGCGTAAACTTAAATCATTCATACCCAATAGCTTTAGACCCTCAAGCGATTTTAAGCGAGATAAGGCCACATAGCCTTGACCCAGCTCAAAAGTCTTGGATAAATCGATTTCGGCAGCATCTAGTGTCATGCCTTGTGATTTATGAATGGTAATGGCCCAAGCCAGCGTCAGGGGGATTTGAGTATAACTGGCTAAAATCTCGCCGCTCTCATCTTCAACTATCCACTCCTCGCCCTCAGCGATCACCTGCCGGCCACTATTAAGTCGGACAATAGGATAGCGATCAGTAGAGACTAAGGGCTTATCAGATTCATTGTGCGCCAATGCCTCAGCATCCTCTAACGTTTCTAGAGCCTCATCTAGGGCTTCTGCCGAGCCATCCTCATCTGCGCTGCCATCATCAATGGTCGCTATGCTCGACTTGAGCGGTTTGATGGTGGTAAATCCAATCAATTCGCCCATGGTGCCGTTTGACACCCCAAGCTCGCTATTATTTTTGATGAACATCACTTTAGCACCCGTCTTTAGGGTCAGCTCATCACTGGTACGCACTGATTTCTTTAGGGTTTCTACCAGTTTATTATCACCATGAGCAATGGCATTATAGGTGACGGTTTCGCCCTCTAACAATGCCAGCTCATGCTCATTGATTTTATTAACGTTGACGTTATGAGTATATAGCCGAGTACGATTGACATCGACATCTTGGTAAAAGGTGTTTTGCAAGGCTGCAATGGCCGCAGCGGATACCCCGTTTTCACCTCGAATTTGATTGAGAATATTATCCAGTGTGATTTGAGCATCTTCTCCTTCACCGCTTTGTTGACGATGCTGTTCGCTCAGATAACAAATCTTAAAGCCGGCATCCAGCCAAGCTTGCGACATAAATGCAAACTTATCGCGGTTACTCTCACCTCGGCTGCCCACAGGCGGCAGCTGAAAAAAGTCACCGGCCACCACCACCTGAATTCCCCCAAAGGGCTTATCGTTTTGGCGCATGTGCTTTAGGACTTGGTTGACCAAGTTCAACTGCTTAGCATGCAGCATAGAGATTTCATCAATAATCAGTACCGCTGTTTCTTGCAGCCTGTCTTTGAGCACTTTTTTGCGAGATAAATTCACCAAATCACGCTCAGTTAGCTCATCTTTGATGCCAATCCCTGACCAACTATGGATGGTGATACCGTTCATATGGGTCGCAGCAATGCCGGTACTGGCTGTGGTGGCTACTGGCACACGGCGCGCCCGTAGATAATGGATATACTCATTTAGCGTATAGGTCTTTCCTGAGCCTGCAGAGCCGGTCAAAAATACATTCTTGCCCGTTTTTAAAATATCCAGTGCGGTCGCTTGTTTCATGTATGCTGTCTTTTATGTATCAATTAAATAAGAAAAAATAGTCAAAGGCTAAATATAACAAAGCCACAACAAGGGTGTGTGGCTTTTTATCATAGCATCTGATGACCTAAATAACAGCCCAATTAAGGCCGTAATTGGTGAAAAGTCATAAAGCAGTTGTCGCCGTCTTTGTCGATACACCAACGCATCTTGCTTTGCTCAGGCTGATAATCGACAAACGCAATAATCGCCTCACCTTTTTGATCCACTTGTCTGCCAGAGCAGTCTGGCTCATTGTTGTCATAAGTGGTGGTAATGGCAATAATTGGTAGCCCCTCTTCTTGATGCTGATACACATACTTGCCATATGTCCACTCAGCCCCACTGGTGGTGATTAGGGCACTATCAGCGCCAAAGTTATAGCGCTCTCGGCAGCTGTCTTTAGCCAATAAATCCTGACGGGCTTGTACATCGCCGGCGGCTGCCGCTTGGCTTTGAGCCTTTGCTAAGGCATCATCGGCCGCTTGGCTAGCGCGGCTAGATTCCTTAATGGCAGCAAGTAAGTCTTGCATCTCTTTACTTTGTCCTGCTTTTACCGCACTGTCTTTTGTGTCAGCAAAGTCAGGGGTAGCTTGCAAATCAAGCTCCCATAAGCCTGCAATCTCAGGACTGGTATGGGTACTAATTACGGCTTCTTCTACAGTTCCGTTGGTTCCAGTAAATGATGACAAAACCGAAGCCACAGTTAACGGTATGAAAGATAGTGATTCCATATTTGAGTTATATCCTTTTTAATATGTGCCTTCAGATTAAGCAATTTTTAAGCGCATAACAAGGCAACAATCGTTAACTTTGGTTTTTATACGTCAGTTAATGTCGTTTTTGATGTTGAGATGATTGATATCTGAGGGGTCAATTGAGCGGTCAAGGTACTCGTTGAATGATTTTGTAAATGTTGCATCAAGCAGCTTTGATTTATTTTTGCTTAGGCTATTTTTTATTAGACCACCAAGATAGCTTATGCTTTATGGTGCGCTTGACAGTGAATGGCTGCTTGGGAGCTTTTGCAATTAATTGATCAAACAGCTCCGGCTCGATATATCTTGCACCACCATGGGCCATCATCACTTGCTTTGGTCGAAGTTGTTTAATCATCTCGAGCGACTGCCGGTAACGCTTCGGCCAATAAACGGGCATCGGTGCGACGAATTTATGACGCAGCTTGACAATTAAATCTGCGGTATATACCACTTCAAGCTCAGGATGATAAAGGGATAAGTCGCGGTCGGTATGTCCTGGGGTAGACATCACTTGCCAATCCTCAAAGCCTGGTAGCCTATCGCCCTGTTTTACCTGAATGTCTGGGGTCAAATATGCCGGATACCACAAGTATTTAAGCGGCTTACCTAAGCGTCTGGCCACATAATAAGCCAAGCCGATATCAATCACATGCATCGCACGCCCATGAATACCCTGATACCACTGCGTATTATTGTCTGAGGAGACAATAACGCAGCCGGTCTTTTGCTTAAGGCTTACTGCCCCACCTGCATGATCCACATGCATGTGGGTAACCACCACCATTTTTAAATCAGTAATGGGCCGCTTGAGCTCATTTGTTATATAACTTAATACCAAAGACACATCACAGCGGCAGCCACCATCTAACAGCAGCAACTTGTCCGGATAGACGGCCAAATACAAGGTTTGAATGTGCCCATCTAGCTGAATAATATTCGGCAAACTCATAAAATATCCTTATTCATCATCACATACACACCATCGCTTATGGCCAGCTTCCCATAGTAACACAAACACTTTTTTGGCTTTACGGCTCAGTTTGACTGCCTTGACCAAATTAGATAATGCCTGACGCGATGCCTTAAAAAAATAAGGCCGTGCAATACTCAAATAGGTATTGCACGGCCTTAGCGTTAAGCTCAATCACAGCGTATTCACGCATAATTTATTGACTTAACCTTGCTAAATCACCACCAGCAAACTAGCCCATACCGAGCTCAATTAAGCTGGCATTACCACCGATGGCGGTGGTGTTTACTGTCTTCACACGCTCACTGCAAAAGCGCTCCAGATAATCTGGCGCAAACATTTGGCTAAGCCCCTCAAGATCAGTGACCGGCACCAACTGGGTTAGTATGCCATCCGTTTCGGCAAGGTTTTGGCCAATTTGCGCCAGCTGTGGTAGCGACCCTGCAGCAGCAATTACCGCCAGACGGCTAATGTGTAGCAACGTGGTCAGCTCTGAGTCATTGGCAATACTCATTACCCCAGGATAGACACCGGCCTCTTGCAAGGCAGCAATTGCTTGCTCGCATACCTGCTGCTGATGAAAACGTAAAATCACCTCGTTACCCGTCAGCAATACAGCCACAAGCTGTCCCAAGACGGCAGTGGCTGAGGCTGATTCGGTGCCAAGCACCATAGATTTGCCACGTGGAGCCAAATACAGATCATTCGACTCACCAGTAGCACCGCTTAAGCGATTTACCGTATCGAGCGACGCCGCTTGCGCTAATAGATGATTAAATAAATAAGTGGCCTTAACACTATCTTCACTAAGCGCGGCTAATTTGTCACAGGCAGCGGCCAGAATTTGACTGCGTTTGACCGCACCAAGCTGTGCCCAAGCTTCACACTGCTTGGCTTGATCTTGTTTAAATACTTTACTCATGAGCGTTCCTTGATATCCTTATTGAGGGAGCATAAGCTCCCCTGTATTGAGTGAGATTGAGTGCAATAATGGCGCTTATAGCGTCTGCCACTGGGTCAATCTGGCCACATAGCGAGGGCCACCGGCTTTGGGACCGGTACCCGACAAGCCACTACCACCAAACGGCTGCTCATCTACCACCGCACCAATCTGGTTGCGGTTAATGTAGGTATTACCCACTTTGGTACGGCGCTCAATGTGATTGGCCACAGTCTCAATACGGCTGTGAATACCCAAGGTTAGGCCATAACCGGTGGCATTAATTTCATCAATCAGCTCATCTAACTTGCCCGCTTTGTAACGTAGCACATGCAAAATAGGACCGAAATGCTCACCACCAATCACATCAATGCTGGCCACTTCAACGGCTGTCGGCAATACAAAGGTGCTGTTACTGAGGTTATGAGCGGCGTCTGCACTGATCGGTGTCTGGGCAATAATGCGTGCTCGGTCATCTTTACGCATCTGCTCTATATGGGCACGCAGACCTTTTTGAGCGTCTTGGTCGATAACTGGGCCCACATCAGTCGATACTTGGGTTGGGTTACCCACGATAAGCTGAGCCATATTGCCTTTTAGCAGCTCAATAACACTATCGGCCACATCTTCTTGCAAGCACAAGATACGGCATGCCGAGCAGCGCTGGCCGGCAGAACCAAAGGCTGACATTACTGCATCTTTTACCACCTGTTCAGGCAAGGCTGTCGAGTCGATAATCATGGCATTTTGACCACCAGTTTCTGCAATCAAAATAGGCAGTGGTTTTTTATCACCAAACAGCTCAGCCACTTGCTGCAAGCGCTCCTCAGAGTGTAGCGCACGGTTAATTAGCTGCGCGGTCTGAGTTGATCCGGTAAATACCACCCCATCAATGTGCGCTGATGAGGTCAAGGCACCGCCCACTTCACCGGCACCGGTCACCAATTGTAGCGCATACTCAGGTACGCCGGCTTGATACATCAACTGCGCCGCAAAGTAAGCAATTAAGCTGGTTTGCTCAGCTGGTTTGGCCACCACAGTATTGCCAGCTGCCAAGGCACCCATGATCTGACCGGTATAAATGGCCAGTGGGAAGTTCCAAGGACTGATACATACCATGGTGCCGCGAGGCGCTCTTTTTTGGGTGACTTGCTTACCATTGATATCAGTAAAGCTGTGAGTCTGTTGCTCTAAACGCTCAGCTTCTTCGGCATAATAACGACAAAAATCAACCGCCTCTCGCACCTCATCAATGCTGTCTTGTAAGGTCTTGCCAGCCTCTTTGTGACACATGGCCACAAGCTGAGCATAGTTGTCTTCATACAAGTCAGCGGTACGCTTCAATATGGCCGCACGCTCGCTGGCAGAGATTTGCTGCCACTTATCTTGGCCTTGATGCGCCGCTTCAATGGCCTGTGCAGCCAACTCAGCATCAGCAAACACCACCTCACCAACAGCCACTTGATGGTTCCAAGGCGCCACCACGTTATTAAGCGTTAAATGTTGATGGCTGTCTTGAGTGATTTGTTGACCACTGATAATCGGATTGGCTTGCCAAGTCTGCGCTAGGTGCGCATCAACGGCCGCTTTAAAGGGTTGCCACTGCGATTCAACGAAGATATTAGGCCCAAAGCTTGCCAAGCGGCCACCATAGATATCAAGCGGCATCGGAATACGAGGGTTATGCAGGGTTTCATGTGCCGTCAATTTATCGTAAGGATGTACGGTCAGCTTCTCAACAGGATGACTCTTATCGAGTAGCTGATGCACAAATGAGCTGTTGGCACCGTTTTCTAATAAGCGGCGCACCAAATACGGCAGCAAATCTTTGTGGGCACCCACAGGCGCATAGATACGCACCGGAATATTGTACGCTTGCAAAATATGATCATACAGCGCATCGCCCATACCGTGTAGACGCTGAAACTCAAAGTCTCTATGATCACTCATGGTCATCACAGACGATAAAGTGTGGGCATTATGTGTGGCGAACTGTGGCCACAACACACCACGAATTTGCTCAGTTAATAAGAAGCGGGCACACGCCAGATATGCCACGTCGGTACCCTCTTTGCGGGTCCAGACCGGATAGCCGGTAATGCCTTTTTGCTGAGCCAGTTTAATTTCATAATCCCAATATGCGCCTTTTACCAAGCGTACAGGGATACGGTCGCCCACCTCTTTTGATAAGCTTGCCAGCCACGCCAGCACCGCCAAAGCACGTTTCGAGTAGCCTTGTACCACCAGCCCCAAACCATCCCAGTCTTGAGTCATGTTGTCTCGGTATAAAGACTCAAATAATTTTAACGACACCTCTAAGCGGTCGGCCTCTTCTGCATCAATACTGATATCGACATCTACCTCACGCGCCGCTTCAATCAGTAAGATACAACGCTGACGCAGCAAGCCTAGCACCTGATCAATTTGGGTCGCTTCATAACGTGGATGCAGCGCAGATAACTTAATAGAAACCGAAGGCTTAGGCATACCCTCTTTGACTTGCACATGCGCCGCTGAGCGAATGGCATGCAGATAATCACTGAAGTACTTTTCGGCATCTTTATGAGTAACCGCCGCTTCACCAAGCATATCAAAGGAGTAAGTATATCCTTTATTACGATAAGGCTGACTGTTGCGATTGGCATCCTCAATGGTCTCACCCAGCACAAACTGATGGCCCATAATCTTCATCGCACGCTGCATGGCGCTACGAATCACAGGCTCACCCATCTTCTTGGTCATGCGATCTAAGAAGCCTGCTGCCGTGGTTGAAGAATCCACGCTGACCACACGGCCAGTCATCATCAGACCCCAAGTTGAGGCATTAACGATAAAGCCATTGTCATCTTTTAAGTGTTTTTTCCAATCGGCAACGCTCATTTTGTCACGGATAAGCGCATCGGCTGTGGCATTGTCTGGCACTCGAATCAAAGCTTCGGCCAAGCTCATGAGCAAAATACCCTCTTGGGTATCTAGGCTGTACTCTAATAACAGCGAGTCCACCATTTTGACCGCTTTGTCATTGCTACGCACATGCTCCACTAAGCTTTTTGTCTGATCGCTAATGGCCAAACGCTCGTCAACACCTTCTTTAAGCCTAGGCTCAGCTAGGGGTAATAAAGCCTCAAGCCATTGGTCCTCATCGGCACTATATAAGGGCGAGATTAGCTTAAATAGCTCGCTTGGTGGCCTATTAATAAAAGCGGGGTCCAGCACCTGTTCTGGCGAAAAAGAAATGGGGTTTTGCGGATAAAACGGATTGGGGAAATTCATATCAACTCCATTGATACTCAGGTGACACTAAAATGGTCTAAAAATAGGATAAAAGAATAAAAACACAAAAAAATCAAAGTCTAAATTTAAAAGATAAAGCCCATACCACGAGCACCCGCTAGCGCACCTATGAACAGACCATTGGCGAACAGGCAGTCGACGTTAACTTTGGGCAAAGTAAGGCTAACAAAGTAATGAGTTGAAGAATGTTTGGCTTAGTGAACACAAGCTGTATTACTTTTTAGCCACCTAAGTTATAGGCAGTATCGGTAAAACAAACTCACTAATGCCTTCTTCTTTATTGAATCAGGCCATAAGAGGCGCAGAATGCCTACTTATGACCTGATAAAGAAAAACCTCTACGGCGTTGATTGAGGTTATGAGCTTGATGGCTGAATATTATCATACCTATCAAGCCCAATGCTAGAGATTATAAAAAGACGATTTTAGCCAATAAGATAATCGTCAATACCCACACCGCAGGGCCAACTTGTTCAAACTTACCGGTCAACACTTTTACCACAGTGTAAGTGATAAAACCTAACGAAATACCATCGGCAATAGAATAAGTCAGGGGCGTTAATAATAACACCACGGCCACAGGCGCAGCTTCCGTCAAATCTTCCCAATCAATATCTTTTAGAGTGTATAGCATCAATACAGAAACGTAAAAAATAGCACCTGCTGTGGCGTACGCAGGAATCATACCGGCTAAAGGAGCAAAGAAGATACTTAGTAAAAACAGCACACCCACAGTCACAGCCATCAAGCCTGTACGGCCGCCTGCTGCCACACCTGCAGTACTCTCCACGAAGCTTGTGGTCGATGACGTACCCAGTAATGAGCCCGCCACTGTCGCTGTAGAGTCAGCCAGTAGTGCCTTGTCAAGGTTTGGAATTCTGCCATCTTTGTCCACCAAGCCCGCTTTATTGGTTACCCCAATTAATGTGCCTGAGGTGTCAAACAAATCGACAAATAAGAAAGCAAAAATGACACTGATCATACCAATATCAAAGGCACCAGCGATGTCTAACTGTAAAAAGGTTGGCGCGATAGCCGGTGGCAAAGACATGATGCCTTGGAACTCAACTTGACCACTTAGCAAAGCGATGATAGTCACTGCCAAAATACCAATGGTTACCGCCCCTGGAATATTGCGATAAGCCAGACCGATAATCAAGAAAAAGCCCAAAGCCGCCATCACAGGAGAGAACTGCTGTAAATCTCCTAAGCTTACAAAGGTCGCTTCATTGGCCACAATAACGCCTGAGCTTTTTAATGCGATAAACGCTAAGAACGCACCGATACCAGCCACAATGCCTTGCTTTAAGCTATTAGGGATGGCATCAATCACCCATTCACGGATTTTAAATAAGCTTAAACAGATAAAAATACAGCCAGATAAAAACACAGCACCTAGCGCCGTTTGCCAGCTATATCCCATGCCTAACACTACGCCATAAGTAAAAAAGGCGTTTAATCCCATGCCCGGTGCTAAAGCCACAGGCAGGCGGGCATAAATACCCATGATAAAACAGCCCACCGCAGCGGCCAAACAAGTTGCCACAAACACAGCCCCTCTATCCATTCCTGCATCGGATAAAATATTGGGGTTCACAAAGATAATGTATGCCATCGTTAAAAACGTGGTCAATCCTGCTAGGATTTCTGTTTTTATCGTGGTGTTTTGACCGTCAATGCCAAAATAGCGCTCAATTGCATTCATAAGTAATAGCCTGCACAGATAGTAGCCTGAGTTTATTTGGGTTGAAAAACCAAAGGATAGCGCCTGTTTTTCACAGTTTAACTGAAAACAGACAAAGAGAAATAAAGCATTAAGATAAATAAAAAAGGTGGAATTATAAAGGATTCACGCCAAAACTAGTACACCTTTACTAATTTTGCTAAAAAAATACACGCAAATTTGTCAATAATCACTATTTTTAATGAGCTCAGTTCAGCCATAACTGCTTTATAGGTTGTTTTGACTGACGTCATCTTGGCCTTGTGTTGGCTGTAATGATGTTTATCTTGACTGTTTTAGCGAGCATAATGGGCCACTAAAATAAGGAGGCACTGTTAGATTCAGGTATAATAAACCTAAAGTAGCACCCAATTGCGCAGCGATTGAGTTTGCCTAATCCTTGAATGAGTCTGTCTATTAGTCTACCTTTTTTAGCCGATGGATATGCTTTTATAACTTTTAGCAGCTATATCTTATATTTTTTACTTTATATTTAATATCAGTTGTTGTTATCACGCTTTATTTTTAAAGCTTTATCACCGGTCGCCGTAAAACCACCCACTTCAGGGGGTGGATATAAGGCGACACACACTGTCGTGGTTAGTACTTAAAGTATTGCAAGTTAAAATTAACCTCGCCATACTAACCCTATGAAAACACTCAAGCTACGCATCAAAGACAAACACGTAAACCAGCTAAACAAACTAGCTGGGAGTGTTAACTATGCGTGGAACTATATTAATGCGTTAAGCTTTGAGCATTTAAGACGCACAGGTAAGTACTTTTGGGCCTATGATTTAAGCCAATACACCAAAGGCAGTGGTGAGTATTTAGGCTTGCACTCGCAAACTTTGCAAGCCATCAACGAAACTCATGCCAAATCTCGTAAACAATTTAAAAAAGCCAAACTAAATTGGCGAACCAATCGTCCTGATGCCAAACGCAAAAGCCTAGGCTGGATACCCTTTAAAAAGTCTGCTATCAAGTATCTACGTAGCAGACAAACGGGCAAAAAGGCACTTAAATCAACCATACAGCTATCGCTCTGTAAAGGTCAAAAGCTTATCATAGACGTATTCGATAGCTACAATTTGTCTTTGTATCAAATTAATACGCTTAAGATAGTGCAAGACAGCCGTAATCGTTGGTATGCCTGTATTACCGTCAAAGATTTTCCTAGACAAGCAAGTGGCAAAGGCAGCGTTGGTATTGACTTAGGCTTAAAGCAGTCTGCTACCACCTCAAACGGTGACAAGCTGACAACCAAACAAACGCAAAAGTGGGCTAAAAAGCTTGCAATAGCTCAAAGAGCGAAAAACAAACAGCGAGTCAAAGCAATCCATGCCAAAATCAAAAATTCAAGACTAGATGCAATTCATAAATTTACCACCCAGTTAGTGCAGAGCAACGCCTTAGTTGTGGTTGGTGATATTAAATCACGCTCATTCACCAATTCGATGACCAACCTAGCTAAATCAACATACGATGCAGGATGGTTTGAACTCAAAAGACAACTGGACTATAAATGCAAGTATGCAGGTTGTCAGCTTGAGATGGTAAATGAGAGTTACACTACCCAAACCTGTTCGCACTGTCTTAAAATAAGCGATAGTAACTTGAGCGGTAGAGCAGGTCTTGGAATAAGAGGATGGAGGTGTGCTGAGTGTGGCACATGGCATGATAGAGATATCAATGCTGCTAAGAACATCCTTGCGGTCGGGCTTGACCGTCTTGTAGAAGGAATCCCCTCACTTTAGGGAGGGGAGGAAGTCAATGGTCAATCAAGCTTTGAGCTGCAATTTATGCCAGCACCATAAAATCTATTAACAATACCTTTAAGTATGCGACACTATACTGCATAATCTGCAATATTGGATTATGTCGATGCTAACCCCCTTTTATCTTGAGTTTTTTATTACAGCGAGTATTTCATTCATGCCAGAGTCTATCAATCTTATTGCCCTCATTACCGAGGCCAGTTTACTGGTTCAAATCGTCATGGCTATTTTGCTGTTGGCGTCCGTTATCTGCTGGGTATTAATTTTTCGCTTAAGTGCCCGATTGGGGACTGCTAAGCGTCAAGACCAGCATTTTGAAAACTGGTTTTGGTCCGGTGAAGACCTCTCTAAGCTGTATCAGGGGATCCAAAATTCACCAGACAGACATGGTTTGGCCAATATCTTTTATGTGGGTTTCTCTGAATTTTTGCGTATGAATAAAAAGCGTCAGCCTAAAGACCACATTATTGACGGTGTTGAGCGTAAGCTACGTGTCGGCTTAGGTCGTCAGCAGCAATCATTAGAGTCAGGCCTTGCGGTACTTGCCAGCATCGGCTCAGTCTCCCCTTATATTGGACTATTTGGTACGGTCTGGGGGATCATGAATGCTTTTTTGGGTCTGGCTCAGGTAGAACAAGTCAGCTTATCGGCTGTCGCACCAGGTATCGCTGAGGCCCTCATTGCCACCGCGATGGGATTATTTGCTGCCATCCCTGCGGTATTGGCTTACAACCATTTTACCGCCAAAGCTGCGGGCATCTATGACAGCCGCGCCTTATTTTGTGATGAGATGACCGGTATGTTACAGCGTGAAACCTATGAGACGGGCGCAGCGCCTGTCGCAAGCTCAAACGACGTACCCACAGCGGCTCAAAATATTCAATCCCCTTTGGTATAAAAGGAGCATTTTATGAAAGCTAGCCCCTTTTCTCGCCATAAAAAAGAGCTCAATGCCAGCATGAACGTCGTGCCTTATATCGATGTGATGCTGGTGCTTTTGGTTATATTTATGGTGACCACGCCCATGCTCACCACCGGCGTCGATGTGGACTTGCCAAAAGCCAGTACTGAGAATATCGCGACTGGCGCTCAAATGCCGGTGATCGTCTCCCTAAAAAGCAATGGGGAGATTTTTATGAGCTTTGAAAACGACATTGATATGCCCGTCTCAGAGCAAGAACTGATTGATACCTTGGTGCGTCTGCAAGCTCAAGCGGGCGGCGATCAAGTAAAAGTAATGATTAATGCCGATCAAAACAATCAATACGGTATGATCATGCAGCTGATGGCCAATTTGCAACAAGCGGGGGTCGAAAAAGTAGGCCTATTAACCGCTCAGCCGCTGCCCTCTAGACCTTAAGGCTCAGATAAAGCCTTTATAAGTTTTAAGCTTGCGAGCCAATAATCCCTATCCGCTTTATTTTTATTTAATTTGAGATGATATCCGTGCTAAATCGTGCGCCCAGTGTTTATATCCCTGTAGAGCCTGAAGATAACGGCATCTTATTGCCGGCCATCTTGAGCCTAATCGTGCATGGCTCGATATTGGCCCTTATTATCTTTTTGCACCGCATTCCTCAGCTAGAGACGACACCTAGCATAGAGACCAGTATTGTCACCCCCGAAGAGTTGGCGGCCATGCAAGCAGAAGTGCGCGCCAATCGTGACAACATGATGGCCTCAGGCGTGCCGGTTACCCCCGAGTTTAGCCCCCAGTCAGTGCCAGAGTCTACGCACACCGCAGAGCTAAGCCATGAGTCAACTTTCTCTAAGATGTCTTCATTTTTTCGCAATGAGCCACTCCCTGAGCCTGTGCCTCAAAGCAGCGTAAGCTCGGAGCCTGAGCTAAGCGAGCCATTAGAGGCACCTGATATCACGCAGCCTGATGATTTAACCGACTTTGCTGGCGAGCAAAATCCACTAAGCTCTCAGCCTACAAGTAACACCCCCAAAGTAAAAGCCAATAGCCAAGATTCAGGTCAAGTGGCCGCCACCTTTGCCTCAGGAGCTGAAGGCTCAAGCACTAAGTCAACTGCCGCAAGCGGTTCGGCCACAGGCAGTAGCAATAAAGCCAGCAGTGGCGATATCAGTGGGGCTTTAGTCGGTATGATTAAGCCCTTGTGGAACCCTCCTGTAGGACGTGTAGGTACTCGGGTATCCGTATCAGTGACCGTCGATGCCAATGGCAGCGTTCAGAGCGTTAATGCCAACACCTCAGATGAGGCGCTAAAACAATCACTTGAGTCGGCGATCCGTCAAGCCAGTCCCCTAACCCCTGTGGTCGGCACCAATACCCGTAGAATTAAGCTCAACTTCGTGGTTGAATAGCCTAGCAAGCAGCGCTAGTTACACGGCTGCCCTTTACATCCCAATCACGTCTTAATATGCTTTATTTCATTAAAATAACAAAGATAGGACTTGTGTACTCATGACTTTAACACCCTTACAACAACAGCCTAACCTTTTTGGTCATACCGCCGCTCGCCGTAGCTTTGCGGCAATGACTACCACACTGCTGATATCCTTACTTGGTGCCAGTGCTGCTTTGATGAGCGTGAGTGCTCAGGCAGCTGAAGAAGAGTATGACCTTGAGGCCACCATTACCAAAAAGGGGGAGACCAATCAAAACCAGGTGGCTTTTGTCCCCTTTGCTGGTGACAGTACTGTCTCAAGCTTGATTGAAAACAACTTACAAGCCACTCCTTTAAAGATTACCAGCCAAGGCTTAATCGGTCAGCCACACAGCCGTGATGATCTGGCTGTCACCTTGCCAGCTTGGCAGCAACTGGGCATTCCTTATCTGGTTATTGGCAGCAGCAAGCAACAAGGCGGCAATACCAGCATTACCTTTGAAGTCATTGAGGTGGCCCAAGGCCGCATTATTAAAGGCACTCAAATGGTTCAGGGTGTCGATAAAAAAACGGCTGCCAATAAGGCAGCAGGTCGGATCTATGAGCTGCTAACCGGTAAACAAATCGACTTAAACGCTCGACTGGTCTATGTTGAAGAAAAAGGCAGTGGCAAATCAAAAACCTCATCGCTGATATTAAGTGATGCCGATGGCAGTAACAAACGCCTATTGGCACAAGTGATCGATGCGGCTATCTATAGTCCAGCCATCTCTCCTGACGGCCGCTTTGTGGCTTACTCAGTACAGTTAAAAGACAACAGTGCCAACTTGTGGAAGCAGGATTTACAGACTCGCCAATTAACCCGCTTGGTCGACATGAAAGGCAGTAATCTTAGCCCTAGCTTCTCACCAGATGGCAGCAAGATTTTATTCTCAAGCACAGTCAATGGTGACTCTGATATCTACCGAGTCAGTAGCCAAGGCGGTAAAGCAGAACAAATCATCAGTCTGCCTTATGATCAGCTAAGTCCAAGCTACGCTTCAAATGGCAGCTTTGTGTTCGTCTCCGATCATGCCAGCCCCAATCGCCCCAATATTTATCGCTACAGCTTCTCAGGATCGCCGGTACAAATATCACGCGGTGGATATGCTGCAAACCCAAGCATAAGCCCGGACGGTACAAAAATTGGCTATCTAAGTGGTCGTAGTGCCGCCATTATGAGCAGTAATGGCTCAAATGTTGCCAACTACGGTGCCACTGGCATCGATGCTGCCCCTAAGTTCTCACCCACCGGTGAGCGTGTGGTATATTCACAAGGTACCAAAAACAGCAATCTGGTTATTCGCTACGTCGATGGCGGTAAGACCATAACGCTACCCACAGAAGGTGTCGCCAAATTCCCAGTTTGGGTACCCAGCGCCCAGTAATCTGATGGGGGTGCGTCGTTACGCTATAACCCACAAAAAACAAGCATAAAAATACCCCATAAGTTGTGTCCAACTTATGGGGTTCAGTTCAATATACCAAGATATAAACACCGCATATTTGGCCTGTTATCCGCCTGGCTGCCCTTATCAGTTATCGCTACTACCTTGAAGATTGAAGCTATGTTATCTACCCCTATCCTCTTTGTCCGAAAACTTATCACCGTAGCAAGCGTCACGGTTATGCTATCGACACTTAGCGCTTGTCAACACATTCAGATGGCAGGAAGCCCGATACCAGTCACCTCAGGACCTGGCTCATCATCCCCCTTATCGCATCCGCTGCCTAGTCTATCCAAAACGCCTATGCCTGCGGCTCAGACAGCTGCGGTAAATAAGGCGGCTGACTGATTAAAGTCTGCACCAGATGCTCGCCGAACAGCTTAGCTGACTTGATATCGCCCTCGCCTGGGGTCACCTCAGGTGAGGCATCTCCTGACTGCGTCATCAGCCCCAAAAAGCTCGACAGACGGTTAATGTCTTGCTCAGTATGGCCTGTCGGCATAATCGGAAAGCCGGCCCAGTTCATACCATGCTGCATGCTAAAGCCACAAATCTGCTGCAATGCGGCCAGCTTATCCCCACTTAATCCACCTGAGTTGGCAAATCCTGCTGCCCACTTGCCATGCCATTTACGATGGAACCAGCGCTTTGAGGTGCTGTCCATAAAAGTCTTAAACTCAGCAGTAATGCTGCCCATATAAACCGCACTACCAAACACCATCATTTGAGCGGCATCAGCAAACTCCCAATCCATCTCATCCACATCCAGCGCTCTAACTTCCACATGCCGCTTAGCGGTCGACTGCACATAGGCCTGTGCGCCCGCCTCGATAGCCTTAGCAACTTTGCGAGTATGGCCATAGTTACTATGGTAGATAATGGCCATCTTTAGCGCCGGCTTGGACGCAACATGAGAATCAGTAGGGACATTGGATACGGTCATGAGCTAAAACTATCCTAATTTTATAAAGGGCCTATTTAACCTAACCTAGACCAAATTTGCAAATATTGCTAACAAACTACAACATCTTAGCATGCTAATGCAGACGCACAATAACCAGCGCCATACGCCCAGTATGCGTCTCATTTAAATGGGTCTTGCGCCGATAAGAGTAATACTGACGATTAGCATAACTACACGCATAAGCAATCGGTGTATAGCTTTGCTCGTCCTTAGACATATGTCGCTCAGCTTCGATGACAGGCTTAATGTCTAAATTAGTTTGCTGGTTGGTGGCAGAGATCAGCGCAATACCCAACTCTGCCAATTGCAATTGGGCAAGCTTTGGTAAGTCCAGCCAAGCTTTGTCCGGATCATCATGCGGCGCCACAATTTGTGCTTTGATAACCTCAAGCTGCTTGGCATCCATACCGCGCTCAGCACAGCCTAAAAGCAATTTATCCACCACCTCAGAGGAGACTTCATAACAAGACTGACCAATACAAGCACCTATCCAGGCCTCAATGGCCGGTTTTTGAATCGTTAAGCGACCACTTGCTCCACTAACCTGTGTCGCTTCACCCTTATGCTGTAGGGCATGTTGTGATAAAGCGGCATAGGTCTTGGCAATGACGCCATTGGCCAGACCCTGCCAGCCGGCATGAATCGCTGCGATCTGCCCTGTAGTAGGATCATGTAAGACAATGGGCACGCAGTCTGCCGTCATAATCGCCAAGGCTTGCTGCGGCAAATCTGTTACCAAGGCATCGGCTGAAGCCGGTACTAATGATAGCGAGGCGGCACTTGAATCTACATGCTTATCGCCAATGCGGCACACTTTATTGCTGTGAATCTGATTGAGCCAATGGATACTTTTTATTGCCTGTAGGCTTTTATCAACGTCATCTTCTTGCAAGCTATTTTGCTGCAAATAGGCATTGACATACTGTAGCAACTGCGCCCGGTTGTGTAGTACTTGGCGCGGATCATCTTGCACATGCAGGCCTAAATTGAAGTTACCAAAGCTTACTCCCTCTGGATTGGGCGTCAAAATCTCACCGGCATCGGTTTGCAATACCAAAACCGCTTTGGTATGCGCCAATACCTGATAAGGTGCAGCAAGGCTGTGCTCATCACTGAGCTGCACATCAGGCGTCGTCTCACACTTAGGTGTATTCTCAAGGCTCATGACCCATTACCCTTTTGCTTGTATATTTATCCCATCGCAGACCAGCACTTACGCTTTGGCCAGTCACTGACCACACCGCTTTTTAGTGATTATAAGCTGCTATTAATTAGACTCCATTATCGTCTTTAGGCCACACTGTGTCAGGCGGTAAGCCTAGAGCTATATCGTAAAGCTGCCATCACTTAGGGTGTGTGCCAGCTCAACAATATCCTGTGGTAGTGGCGCGGTTAGCTCTATTGACTCACCCGTCTCAGGATGAATAAAGCCCAGCTTGTAAGCATGCAGCGCTTGGCGCGGGAAGCTTTGAATGGCTTGGCGCTGCTCAGGGGTAAGCCCTGCTCTGAGCTGTTGACGATTGCCATAGATATCATCACCGATAATAGGATGGCCGATGTGGCTTAGATGTACCCGAATTTGATGGGTACGTCCCGTTTCGAGGCGCACATCGAGCAGGCTATAAGTGTCACTCAGCGGCGTGATTTTCATAATATGAGTAATGGCGGTTTTGCCGGTACTGGTCACCGTCATTTTTGTACGCTGGGTGCGATGACGGCCAATGGGGGCATCAATGGTACGCTGACGGGCTAGGCTTGGGGCATCACCAGCCACCACACACTGATAGTGGCGATAGACGCTTTTATCTTTTAGCTGCTCTTGCAGCTCTAGCTGCGCCGCTTTGGTTTTGCCAATAACCAATAAGCCAGAGGTGTTTTTGTCAATACGGTGTACCAGACCAGCTCGGGGCAAATGTGCTTGATTGGGGTAATGATACAGCAAACCATTCACCAAGGTGCCACTCCAGTTGCCCGCACCTGGATGCACCACCATACCGACCGGCTTATTAATCACTATCACGCTGTCATCTTCATAGATGATATCAAGCTTAATATCTTCTGGCTGATCGCTGCCGTGTTGCTCAAGCTTGGCCTCTAGACGAACAATATCTCCGACTTTGACCCGATATTTGGCCTTCTCATTATGGT
The DNA here is from genome assembly GCF_003209315.1 of Psychrobacter sp. YP14. NCBI lineage: Bacteria > Pseudomonadati > Pseudomonadota > Gammaproteobacteria > Moraxellales > Moraxellaceae > Psychrobacter > Psychrobacter sp. YP14. The sequence continues at coordinate 1,755,851 of NZ_CP029789.1, forward strand.
CATTGACTGTCAAGTTGCCGGATTTTAGCCAGTCTTGTAACTGAGCACGCGAATGCTCAGTAAACATATCAGCGGCCAGCTTATCAATACGCTGTCCTGCTTGCTCTTGAGTGACGGTATGCAGCTCAGACACCTCTAACGCATCACCTTGAGCGCCGCTATGGGCTACAGTGGCGGCTTCATCATCAAAAGCCAACACCTCCTCGTCATCTAGCTCATCGTCATACTCAGCATCATCATATAGGCCCTCATCTTGAGTACTGCTGGTCTGCGTCTCAAGTGGCTCATGCTCTAGTGAGGCATCATGGTCCGTATCATCCCTCTGGTTTTGCTGAGTTTTGGGGACATCGGAGGCGTGACAATCTTGGCCTTGTGGGTGATTAGGGTAATTTGGGTTGTTTTGCAGATTTGATGCTGAAGACATAATAAGTGTGACCAATTTGAGTTGCTATTTAATGTGCTAAGTGTAGCATGATTTGACCAAATCTTAGCGCTTTACCCGCAGCTGTTGGGGCAATATAGTGCTATTATTGTCCTAATTAAGCACAATACCCCTTTAGCTTAGATAGTTTTAGCTTAGATCATTTACAACCGATGACCACAAAAACATTATCGTTGTAATCACTAACAATCCTATACCAAAATATGATTGTAGCGTGCTACACTAGGGCGACTAAAATTTGACTAAAATATTCTGCGGAGATTTCCATGCAGCGTGCTTCAACTCCTTTTTTTACGGCATCAAATCAAAAACCATCTCACTCACCTGCCAAAAATAAACTGGCTTTTGCCATGCTGACAGCAGGCCTATTAAGCTTAACTGGCTGTCAGACACTAAAGAATATCACCGGTAAAGACAGTGACACAGTGGCCACCGCAGAGAAGACTGATGCACAGTACTACCAAGAAGCTGTAAAAGCTATGGACAAAGGCCGTTACATTTATGCCTCTGAACAGCTCACTGAACTTCGCACCTTCTATCCGACAGGCGCTTATGCTGAGCAGGCTTTACTTGACTTGATGTACAGCCAATTCCAGACTAAAGATTATGAGCTTGCTGCCACCAGTGCTGAGCAGTTTATCAAACTCTATCCACGCAACCCTCAGGTTGATTATGCTTACTATGTGCGCGGTGTGGCCAACATGCATGCCGGTACCAGCAGCCTCTTGAGCATTGCTCGTATGCAACAAGCGGACCGTGATACCTCTTATTATCGTTTGGCATTTAGCAACTTCCAAGATCTTTTATCGCGCTTTCCAAACAGCAGCTACGCCCCAGACGCCGCTCAGCGCATGACATATATCTACAATCAGTTTGCAGAAAGTGAGCTGAGCGCTGCACGTTGGTACATCAAGCGTGAAGCTTATGTCGCTGCAGCCAACCGTGCTAAATGGGTATTCCAGTACTATCCTTTAAGCCAACAAATCCCTGAGTCTATCGCTATTTTGGCGTACAGTAATGAGCAATTGGGCTTAACTGACCTTGCCAATCAGTACAAAACCCTATTACAAATTAACTATCCTGAGTGGCTGACCCGTGATGGTGGCGTGCGTATTAACAGCAACCGCACTGCCAGCTTATTAAACAAAATCACTTATGGTAAATTAGGCCGATCTAATAATGGCAATGATAGCCTTGCAGCTACAGGTGAGTACACAGGTCCTACTAAGCAGCAGGTTATCCAGCAAGCTGCGCAAATGCAATTGCCTAGCGATAATGCGGCAACTTCGCAAGCTGACTTACCAACCATTAATAGCAATCGCCGCGGTGTCAACTTAGGCCTTGGCCTGCCAGATGATGCAAGTGCACAGCCTGTTCCAAGCCCGCAGCCACAAACTCGCATTACAAGCCCAAGCCAGATGTACCCTGAACAAATGGATCCACAATAAGCCATCGATACCTTTTAGATATCAACCTATAAATGATTATAGTATAAATACTAAAAGGTCGGCGATGTAGAGTTGGCCCTGACCCCTGACCCTATCTAGGCGCCAGGGGTTATTGCGCTTTAATGCTCTATCATGTCACTTGTCTCTTGTGAATTTAAGTGATTGACCTCATCTTCCTCACAACCCACTTTGTCAGATAAAGCGCCGTTATGAGCATCCCTAACCACATTCTTGATCAGCTCAATAGCCAAGCCGACTTGGTAGGGATTATTGGCAAACACACCACGCTTAAGCGCGCGGGAAAAGAGTTTAAGGGCAATTGTCCTTTTCATGGCGAAAAAACGCCCTCTTTTTATGTTAATCCCCAAAAAAATGTCTATAACTGCTTTGGCTGCGGTGTGAGTGGTAATGCCATTAAGTTTTTGCGGGAATACGAAAACCAAACCTTTATGGAGGCAGTACAAGAGCTGTCACGCCAGACGGGTATAGAGATTCCTAAAGAAGACAACAAAGACTTGCGTTATAAACGCAGCGCCAAACCCACGCCCACGGCCCCTGCGCCCTCGTGGACTGGCAATGGCAAACGCTTAAATGACACGCACACTGCGGCGACGACACCACATTCGGGCCAAACTAATGGCTTAGCCACTAATACGACATCAGTGGCTGACGCGCCCCCTGCTTATTTCGATGAAGACAGCTATTTTAATTTAGATTCAGCGCCGCCCAGTGATTGGGATATGGGCGACACACCCGGTGATAACCTTGGTTATGACAGCGGCTTTACAGATATGCCTCCCTCTAACTTTGGTGGTCAAGCTACCCTAGAGCAAGACGGCAACTTATATGAGCTACTGATCCAAATTGGTCAATTCTATCAAAACAACCTGCGTAATAACCTGCACGCCATGGCGTATTTTACAGAGCGGGGATTAACCGATGCCACCATTAATGAATTTGGTCTGGGTTATGCACCCACCGGCTGGCAGCATTTAGAAGAGGCCTTTCCGCAGGATATTGCAGGTCTAAAAGCTTTGGGTCTGGTGCGTCAATCTGAAAAGGGTCGCGACTATGATCTGCTGCGTGATCGGGTTATTTTTCCTATTCGCGACAATCAAGGTCGGATTATTGGCTTTGCCGGTCGGGCATTAGACAACGAAGTTAAGCCCAAATACATCAACTCCAGTGACTCCCCTGTCTTTCATAAGCAGCATGTACTCTACGGCTATTACGAGTCACGCCAACAGCGAGCGAACGATTGGCTGGTGGTTGAAGGGTATATGGATGTCATTGCCTTATATCAAGCGGGTATCTATGGCGCAGTGGCCTCAATGGGTACCTCGATTAACGAAACCCAAATCGCCCGCTTATTGCAAATGAACCCCACCTTAACCTTATGTTTTGATGGTGACAGTGCCGGTCAAAAGGCCGCTTGGCGTACGCTTGAGGTGGCCTTACCTGTGCTAAGCGATGACAAAGAGCTGCGCTTTTTAACCCTACCAGGTGGGCATGACCCAGACACTTACATTGCCATGCAGGGTGTGGAGGCGATGCGAGAGCAGATTAAGCGCGCCATGCCGTTATCGCAATACATTTTTGCTTATCTCAGCGAGCGCTATGACTTAAGCTTAGCCGAAGGTAAAGCCAAGCTGATGTCACAAGTACGTCAGTTGACCAATAATCTGCCCAAGGGTTCAAGCTTTAAGTATCTGCTTAATAACGATATTTATCAAAAGCTTGGCGGGCGCAAAAATCAAAAAAACTCCGCCCATGATGTCTTATTAGACTTCGACAGCGACATGACGGTGAGCCGACAGCTCGAGTTGTGTTTGCTGTTTGCCCCGCACTTATTGGCAGAAGACCCCATCAAGCGACTGTGGGAGGTATCTGGTGTGGCAGATATTAAGATACCTGAAAAATCGATAGGCACACAGCAAGCACCCGTAGCGACCCCACCTTTGCCAAGCTGGGAGGATTTTAATAGCCCAAGTCTTACCCAGCTGACTCAGACTATCATTGGTCTTACCCCTTATTTGCCTGAGGACACCAATGCGGCCGCTCACTTTATTTTGGCCAATTTGCCAAGTGGCCTACAACAAAATCTTGCCACCCGCTGGCATCCATTTTGGTCCAATCTCAACCAGCGCGGGATTATTGACGTAGATGATTTGGTAGATGACTTGTTAACTCAGCTGATGCTACAAGCCTTATCAAAACAGATGAGTCAGTCACCAGGGCTGGTGATTACTAGCCATCTGAACCGGCAGCGTCAGACCTTAATGAACTGGCTTAAAAAGCAGCAAGCTGAGCAGTCCTCCAAGATATAATCCTGAGGGTCTAACAATCTTGAGGGTCTAACAATCTTGAGGGTCTAACAGCGCCCCTACACTGATAACTGGTTTTAAATTGTACTTTAATCTGGCATTTATCAACCTTTTTAGACCAAAAACTAGCCGTGGCTTTAAAAAAAGGGTTATGCCCCCATATCATTAATATCGCCGGGTAGTACCCAAGTAAATACCCCCTAAGTTTAGACTCAGGTTTGGCAAGTTAGTTTTTATAGCTTGCGCTGTATTTGCGGTGCTGTTTTGGATATTATGTTATAATATCGGACTCATTTTTGATTTTTGGCTACAGATTTAGTTGCTCAAATTTACGTAAATAGCTTTGGCAAAAACTAAAACAATAAGACAACCATCTGGCCATCTAAAAACCATGTGCACCCCTCACTCTACCTTTAACCCACATCTTCTATTGCAAGCGAGATATTATGACCGATAAGGCAGCCTCTCAATCTACCTCTCAACTAGCCACACTTATCCAGATGGGTAAAGAGCAAGGCTATTTGACTTATGCTGAGGTTAACGACCAACTTCCCGCCTCAATCACCGAAAGCGACCAAATTGAAGACATCGTTCAAATGCTTACGGATGTTGGTATTAAAATCTTTGAATCAGCGCCAGATGCTGATGATATCTTGATGAACGATGGTGCTAACGATGACGACATGGCCACAGATGAAGCTGCTGCTGTATTGGCTGCGGTAGAAACTGAGCCTGGTCGCACCACCGACCCTGTGCGTATGTATATGCGTGAAATGGGTACGGTTGACTTATTGACGCGTGAAGGTGAAATCGTTATCGCCAAGCGTATCGAAGAGGGTATCCGTGATGTCCAGCATGCCATGGCTTACTGGCCCGGTACTGTGCAGTTTATCCTAGATGAATATGACTTAGTAGAAGCGGGCGAGAAAAAACTCTCTGACGTCATCACTGGTTTTTTAGATCCTGAAGAGATTGAACCGGCAGTTGTGGAAGAAGACGAAGAAAAAATCCCCGTTATCACCACCAAATCTAAAGCTAAAGATGTCGATGACGAAGATGATGAAGAAGAAGCTGAGGAAGAGGAAGAAGCTGAAGAAAGCGGTGGCCTAGATCCTGAGCTGGTTCGTCAACGTGTCGAGGAGATCCGTGAATTATTTGCGGTGGCAAAACAAGCCCTAGAGCAGTATGGTCGTGGCAGTGCGCAGGCTGAAGAAGCCTATGCTCAGCTGGCCGAACGCTTTATGCTATTAAAGCTTAACAACCGCATGGCGGATAATGTTATGGCTATTATGCATGATGTTTATGACGATGTGCGTAAGCAAGAGCGTCAAATCATGCGCTTGGTCATTCGCCGCGGTAAAATGCCTCGTAGCGAGTTCCGTAAGACTTTCCCAAGTAACGAGACCAACGTAGATTGGCTAACTGATCGCCTAAAAGGCAACCCTAAATTTGCAGATAGCTTAGCCAAAGTGGTCGACGATGTGGTGGTGTTACAGCGCCGTATCCGCGACCATGAAGACAAGCTGGACATGCAAATTACCGAAATGAAAGAAGTGGCGCGCCGTATGGCCATCGGTGAGGCAAAAGCCCGCCGTGCCAAAAAAGAGATGGTCGAAGCCAACTTACGTTTGGTAATCTCTATTGCTAAGAAATATACCAACCGTGGCCTACAGTTCTTAGACTTGATTCAAGAAGGCAACATTGGCTTGATGAAAGCGGTAGATAAATTTGAATATCGCCGTGGTTATAAGTTCTCAACTTATGCCACTTGGTGGATTCGTCAGGCCATTACCCGCTCTATTGCTGACCAAGCCCGCACCATTCGTATTCCAGTGCATATGATTGAGACCATCAACAAAATCAACCGTGTGTCTCGTCAATTGTTGCAAGAGATGGGTCGTGAGCCCACACCTGAGGAATTAGGCGAACGTTTAGAGATGGATGAGGTTAAGGTTCGTAAGGTATTAAAAATTGCCAAAGAGCCTATCTCTATGGAGACACCCATCGGTGATGATGAAGATTCACACCTAGGTGATTTCATTGAGGACCAGACCATCTCAAGCCCTGTAGAAGATGCCACCTCAGCAGGTCTACAAGAAGCGACTCGAGATGTGCTGAGCAACTTAACAGAACGTGAAGCCAAGGTGCTACGCATGCGTTTTGGTATTGATATGCCAACCGATCACACCCTAGAAGAGGTTGGTAAGCAGTTCGATGTGACGCGTGAGCGTATTCGTCAGATTGAAGCCAAAGCGTTACGTAAACTGCGTCACCCTTCTCGCTCTGAGCATTTACGTTCGTTCTTAGAAAACGACTAAGCCAAGGTTGAGTCAACGCCCATAACCTGTTGTAGCAAAAAAGCTGAGAATCTCTCAGCTTTTTTGTGTTTAAAGCCTATGAATACCTCAGGCTAAAGCAGGTCTTAGCGCTCTGCTTTACCCCTTGAAAAACTGAACAATACCTCCATATAGTATTCATACAAAAAGCGATTTAACAAAATATAAACGGAGACATTATGTCTAACAAAAACATCGATTTAAGCCGTGAATTAACCTTACATACCGATCCACTGGCCAAAAAAACGGACATCCAAAACCCAGGTCTTTGGGCATTTCCAATGGATTATCCGATGAGCATTATTGGTCATGAAGGTGAGCATGACACACTTTTAAATGAAGTTAAGCTTATTTTAGGCACTCAGTTTGAGGACTTCGATATGGAAACTTTAGTCGTCAAACAATCCAGCACCGGCCGCTTTACTTCAGTACGTGCCAAATTACACTTTACTGAAGCAGCTCAAGTCAATGACTTATACGCAGCCCTTGATCAGGCCAAAACTGTCCGTACTGTCGTATAAGCAGGCCATCTAAATAGCAGTTGGCCACTGTATCGCCCTTATTTTACCCAAAAAAGCAGTGTTAGCTGCTTTTTTTTATGGGTGAAATTTAACGCGGTATTAACTGTTTTGTGCAAATGGCTGTAATAAAAAGGGCATGTTTTAAGTGTAAGTTACCAGAAGTCAATAGTGACACAATGAATTTAATTTTAGCCGATTTGATTTGGCTGAATAAACTTTGAGCCTGACTTTGTGGTTTACAATTTAATTAAAAAAGTTTTTTTAATCGTTTTTAGCCGTATTTTTTACTTGACACATGCGCTAACCGGCAGCGTTTCAACGGTTGCCAATTTGCAAGTTTTTTTGATGTCTGATTATTCATCATAAATCACCTACTTGAACTGCTAAGCCGTAGTTTGTCAAGATAGCAAAAATTCTTTTTTTCCTTTATATTGTGCCTACAACATAAAAACCACCCCATATATTGTGTTTAATATTTTAAGACACACACTATATATTGGGGTATTATTTTTCTGATTGCCAGGTTTTTGACCGGCAATCTGGTGACAACGAGCGGAGAGAGCAATGACACATATGGATAATATTAAAGTAATGAAACGAGACGGCCGTCTAGAGCCCATCGATTTAGATAAAATCCATAAGGTCATTACTTGGGCAGCCGAAGGATTAGACAATGTTTCTGTATCTCAGGTTGAGTTAAAGTCGCACATTCAGTTTTATGATGGCATCAAAACCCGTGACATTCACGAGACCATCATTAAGGCTGCTGCTGACCTAATCTCTGAGGATACGCCAGATTATCAATATCTTGCGGCACGTTTGGCAATCTTCCACTTGCGTAAAATTGCCTACAATCAATTTGAGCCACCTCACCTATTTGACCATGTAACCAAATTAACCGAGGCGGGTAAATACGATCAGCACATTTTACAAGACTACTCACGTGAAGAGTTTGATGAGTTAAATGACTACATCGACCACTGGCGCGATATGAACCTTGCTTATGCCGCTGCCGAACAAATGGCCGGTAAATACTTAGTACAAGACCGTGTGACCAAAACCGTTTACGAAAGTCCGCAGTTCTTATATGTACTGGTGGGCATGTGTCTGTTCGCCTCATACGATAAGTCTGAGCGCATGCACTATGTGAAGCGTTTTTATGATGCCGCCTCTACGTTCAAAATCTCATTGCCCACCCCCATTATGTCCGGTGTGCGCACCCCTTCACGTCAATTTAGCTCGTGCGTACTGATTGAATGTGGTGATAGCTTAGACTCAATCAACGCCACAACCAGCGCCATTGTACGCTATGTATCGCAGCGTGCTGGTATTGGTATCAATGCCGGTAACATTCGTGCGCTAGGCAGCCCTATCCGAGGCGGTGAAGCTCAGCACACCGGCTGTATCCCTTTTTATAAGCTGTTCCAAACCGCAGTTAAATGCTGCTCGCAAGGTGGCGTACGTGGCGGCGCAGCAACCTTATTCTACCCACTGTGGCACTTAGAAGTAGAGTCGCTATTGGTTCTAAAAAATAACCGCGGCGTAGAAGACAACCGTGTGCGTCACATGGACTATGGCGTACAAATTAACCGCACCTTATATACCCGTTTGATTAAAGGTGAAGACATCGCTTTATTCTCACCCTCAGATGTGCCTGGTCTATATGAAGCCTTCTTCGCTGACCAAGACAAGTTTGAAGCGCTATACACCAAGTACGAAAAAGACGACAACATCCGCAAACGTCATGTGCCTGCAGCCGATCTATTTAGCTTGTTGATGCAAGAGCGTGCCAGTACTGGTCGTATCTACATCCAAAACGTGGACCACTGCAACACGCACAGCCCATTTGATCCAACTGTCGCTCCTATCCGTCAGTCAAACCTATGTATGGAAATTGCGCTACCAACTAAGCCGCTGGATAATATTAATGACGAAGAAGGTGAAATTGCACTGTGCACCCTATCTGCGGTGAACCTTGGCGAAGTCGATAGCTTAGAGGATATCGAAGAGCCTGCAGAATTAATCGTGCGTGCCTTAGATGCGCTACTTGATTACCAAGACTACCCAGTAAAAGCCGCTGAAAATGGCAGCATGAATCGCCGTACGTTGGGTGTGGGTGTGATTAACTATGCTTATTACTTGGCTAAAAATGGTACCCGCTACTCGGATGGCTCAGCGCTTGGTCTGACGCACCAGACTTTTGAGGCATTGCAGTACTATTTACTAAAAGCCTCGAACAAACTGGCCAAAGAAAAAGGCGCTTGCCCCGCCTTTAATGAGACCACTTACTCACAAGGTATTTTGCCGATTGATACTTACAAAGCGGACTTAGATAAGGTGTGCAATGAGCCATTGCGCCTTGATTGGGAAGCGTTACGTCAGGAGATTAAAACCCATGGCCTACGCAACTCTACTTTGTCAGCCTTGATGCCTTCTGAGACCTCAAGCCAGATTGCTAACGCCACCAACGGTATTGAGCCACCTCGTGGTCTGGTATCAGTAAAAGCGTCAAAAGATGGTATCTTAAAGCAAGTGGTGCCCGATATCTTAAACTTAAAAGGCAAATACGAGCTATTGTGGCAAATGCCAAATAATGATGGCTATCTAAAGCTGGTGGCCGTGATGCAAAAGTTCATTGACCAAAGCATCTCCGCCAACACCAACTACGATCCAACCCGCTTCGAGGGCAATCGTGTACCTATGAAGGTATTGCTAAAAGACTTGCTAACTGCTTATAAACTGGGCGTTAAGACACTTTACTATCACAACACTCGTGATGGTGCTAATGATGCTCAAGCCGATATCGATGACGGCTGTGCCAGCGGTGCTTGTAAGCTGTAATGCTATAGAATCAGTGTCGCATAAAATGGTTTATTGTATTGAATGCCCCCTTAAATTAAGGGGGTTATTTCGGATATAAAAACACCATGACCCATTAAGTTTTGTTGCCCTACTTTGCGATGAAATCTATCCAACTTTATCGCAACTGCCTATTAGAACTCATAACACTTAGAACCTCTCATAAATATAAAAGGTAGAATCATGACGTACTCAATCTTTAGCCAAACAAAAAATGACGCGCTTAAAGAGCCGATGTTTTTTGGTCAGCCCGTTAACGTAGCACGCTATGACCAACAAAAGCACCCCATCTTTGAACAACTTATCGAAAAGCAGTTGTCATTTTTCTGGCGTCCAGAAGAGGTTGATGTATCAAAAGACCGTATCGACTACGGCAACTTGTCCACGCATGAGCAGCATATTTTTATCAGTAACCTAAAATACCAAACCTTGCTAGACTCCATTCAAGGTCGTAGCCCAAACGTGGTGCTATTGCCGTTGGTATCTATCCCTGAGCTTGAGACTTGGATTGAAACATGGTCATTCTCCGAGACCATCCACTCACGCAGCTATACCCATATTATTCGTAATATCGTCAACGACCCTGCTGTGGTATTCGATGACATTATGGAAAACGAGCACATTCTACAGCGTGCTTCAGACATTGCTTATTATTATGATGACTTGTACCAACATTCACAGCTATATAGTCTATTTGGCCCAGGTACACACATCGTCAATGGTGAAGAAAAGTATGTCGACTTACGCAAACTAAAAAAACAGCTTTATCTGTGCTTGATGGCCGTTAACGTATTAGAGGCCATTCGCTTCTACGTATCATTCGCCTGCTCGTTTGCCTTTGCTGAGCGCAAACTGATGGAAGGTAACGCCAAGATCATTAAGCTTATCGCCCGTGATGAAGCGCTGCATTTAACCAGTACCCAGCACATGATTAATATCATGGCGTCAGGCAAAGATGATCCTGAAATGGCAGAGATTGCTGCACAATGTCATAACGAGAGTATTGAGATTTTCCGAAAAGCGGCTGAACAAGAAAAAGAATGGGCAGGTTATCTGTTTAAAGACGGCTCTATGATTGGCCTAAACAAAGACATCCTATGCCAGTATGTCGAGTATATTACTAACTTACGTATGGAAGCGGTCGGCTTACCGGGTATCTTCCCTGAATCTAAGAGCAACCCTATTCCTTGGATTAATACTTGGTTGTCATCAGATAACGTACAGGTCGCACCGCAAGAGACTGAAATCAGCTCCTACCTTGTCGGCCAAATTGACTCTGACTTATCAGACAGTGACTTTGATGACTTCGAGTTGTAATACTATAAGCGTATAAACTTATTAGATACTGGCTTATTTAAACTTACTGACTGTTTTAAACTTACTGACTGTGGTTTTTTGCTATGACTTGGGTATTTACCTCAAAGACACGCTTTTATCTACACGATGATGAGACGTTGCTCGATGGTCTACTACGTACTGGACACGATATTAATTATCAATGCCGTGAAGGGTACTGTGGCAGTTGCCGTGTTAAGCTAACCGCTTCCTCTTTTCCTATCAGCTATGCTAAGCCGCCTTTGGCCATGCTAGAAAAAGGAGAGATACTCGCCTGCTGCTGTCAGGTTAAAGGCATGATCCGTCTCAAAAACGTTAGTTAATTACGCCATAAGTCAGCGCCTATCATCTTTGGATATTCAGCAGTATTTGGATTGTCAGCACAAAAAACCCGCGAGAAACATCGCGGGTTTTTTATCACTTATTATTAGCTATATCGCTACTACTGATGAGGCAGTGGGTCTACTTTGGGTCTTGCGCCATTTTCAAACAGCTCAATGAGCTCCTCTCTTAGCTGAGCACGCTGCTCATCACTTAAAGGATTGGCATTGCCTTCTGGTGACTCTAAATAAAGCTCAGGGTCGTCATTGGACATGGGCATCTGAGGTGGCACAACTTCAGTCTGAGTTGGACGCTCCGCGAGGGTGATATCGATGTTCATATTCTTTGAATTACGCAGCACTTGTACCTTAAGGGTATCATGCGGCATCTTTCTGGCCACATGCTGAATAAGGCGATTAGAGTCAGTCATCTCAACGCCATCGATAGATAAAATCACATCCCCAACTTTTAGGCCACTTTTGGCGGCAGGGCTACCGGCAATGATATTACGCACCACCACCCCTGTGGTATTATCAATTTGTGAAGGATCACGCAGCTGAGATAATACTTCTATACCTAGCCAGCCGCGACTGACCTTACCATCTTTGATAATGGCATTCATCACCTGCTCAACCAAAGCCGTTGGAATAGCAAAGCCAATCCCCATTGAGCCGCCTGAGCGCGAGAAGATAAGGGTGTTAATACCCACCAATTTGCCTCGAGCATCTACCAATGCCCCGCCAGAGTTACCTGGGTTAATAGCAGCATCCGTCTGAATGAAGTCTTCATAAGTATTGACGCCAAGACCGGTACGACCTGTGGCTGAGATAATGCCTTGGGTAACGGTCTGACCCACACCAAAGGGGTTACCAATGGCCAAAGCCACATCGCCCACTTCAATAGGCAGCTCTCTAAACGCTAATGGCTCAAGACCACTCATGTCGACTTTAATCACTGCCAAATCACTATCAGGATCAGTGCCCACAACCTTGGCCACCGCTTTGCGGCCGTCATTCAATGCCACCACAATCTCATCGGCTTGGGCAATCACGTGGGCATTGGTGACAATATAGCCATCGGTTGAGACGATAACCCCTGAACCTAGATTGGTCTCTTGGCCGGCTTGTGGCGTTTGGCCATGAAACTCGTAAAAACGACGCAATACGGGGTCGTTCATATAAGGATTTTGTACAATTTGGGTCGTATAGATATTCACCACAGAGCGAGAGGCTCTGGCCACAGCATTGTGATAAGAGGTAACCGGCTCCGGTCTATCTGACACGCGGCCATTATTGAGCGGAATAGAGGTGGTCTCGCCACGAGGCGGCTCCCAAGCACTTTGTTGGCGGGTTTTTTGGTCAATATATACCCAAATAAAAGCCGCTAGAACTGCTATTAGTAATAACCAGGGTAGAACTTTCCAAATAATATTTGTTTGTGATGATGCAGACATGTCACTCCTCGATGCTCTCAACTTGGCACAGCCGGCAAACCTGTTTATCCTACCCCCTACTTTAGATGAGCAGTAAAAAATGTCTGAACTCAGTAGGTTTACCGCATATGTTGGCGTTGCTATAGTTTAATTATTTAATTGCATACCAATAAATAGCTATTAGTTTAACATTTGTTAGGCTATTACTGGGAAACCTCTCTGCTATTTTGCAACATATATTGTTCAGTTCCTGTTACTTGCCGGCCATATCTTATACACTGGCCACCTCTTATTGCTATCGCTTATGTATCTTTATTTAGGAGACTTACTATGACTCAATCCTATGACCCTCAAACAGCGGCTAATATCCCTCAAACGGCTACGATGACCCCATCAGCTTTGGCGCAGTGGTGTAATGACTATCTGCAAGCAGATGCCTTTAAAGATTACTGCCCAAATGGACTACAAGTCGATGCGGATGCCCCCATCCATAAGATTGTCACCGGAGTGACCGCCACTCAAAACCTTATCGACGCAGCCATTAGTGAGCAAGCTGATGCCATCTTGGTACATCATGGTTATTTTTGGAAAGGTGAAGATCAGCCGTTAGTGGGCATGAAGGGCAAGCGTATTCGTAGCTTACTACAAAACAATATCTCACTACTTGCCTATCATTTGCCGTTAGATGCGCACCCTGTGATCGGTAATAACGCCACTTTAGCCCAGCTATTATCGCTTGAGATTACCGGTGCACTGTATCCTGAAGATAACTATCCTGTGGGCAATATCGCACAGTGTGAGCCTACCGCTATTGAGGACTTTATAGCGCGAGTCACCACCCAGTTACAGCGCACCCCAACCCACATTGCAGCGGGCAATAAGCTGATTACTAAAGTAGGGCTGTGTACTGGTGGTGCTCAAGATATGATTGAACAAGCTGCGAAGATGGGCTGTCAGCTTTATATATCAGGAGAGATATCAGAGCGTACCACTCATGCTGCCCGTGAACTGGGCATTGATTATCTAGCCTGCGGTCATCATGCTACAGAGCAAGGAGGCATTAAGGCGTTAGGCGAGCTTATTGCACAGACGCACGGTGTACAAGTACGCTTTATCGACGATCCTAATCCTGCATAGTGACTCACTTAAAATTCTTAGTTAAATTGCTGCTTTGATATCATTAAACCTAACCATTCATTTTATAATTCACATCAATAAAATATTTTTTAGTATAATAAGCCAACATAAGCTGGGTTTTTAGTGGTTTTGGTTCTGATATGTGGCAGCAATCCATGACAGTGGCTGTCAAATATCATTACCTATTGAGTTATGACTAATAGCCCCCATCTATCTGCTTATCCGTTTCACTTACTGTTTTTTTCAAAGAACAGTAGTTGTTTTTAGTTATTTAGCAAACCTCGTTGCCATATGATCTTAGTGGTTTTGGCTCAGCGGCACAAAGACGGGGAATGCTCTGCAGTGAACTGCCAAATTTTACAAATCATCGCAAGTGCGGATTTTGATAAGTGGCACTAAGGGTGCTATTAGCCTCCTTAGTGCCGCTCGTCAGTGGCCAGTATATTTCTAAAAGTAAAGGACTGACTATCAAGGCAGCTATAGCGCTTTGACGCTCAGTCCTGCCCATTTGATTATACTCGGTTAAAAATCAGCTTGAGATAAGTGGCTTAATTACACGACTTAAAACGATCAGGCCTAAAGGTTAAGTTTTTAGGTCCGAATCAGTCCGGCTTGATAGGCATTGAGTCACTATGCCAGATGCGGGACAAGTTGTAATTTGCCACAAGTGGGTTTTTACTATCGCCTGCCCTTATTAGGTAAGCTTTAGGCTAAAGCCGGCTTTGTCATCGTCTAGCCATAATAAGCCTGTACTTGGTAAATTGTACAGGCGGTTTTGTGTTTTGGTCAGTCTATGATATTTATTCTTGCTGTTTTTAATTCGTCTTGCTAGCAGCCTATTTAACCAAGCTTGTTTTGTTGTTTTTTGAATATGGTCTTATGCCATCGCACCAAACAACCGCCCCCTTAGGGCGAAGCGAAGTTAAATCGTTATATGTCTTATTAAGTGGTTATTTGTGTTTTTGCACCCTTAATCAAACGCTTAATAGACATCAAAGATAGCGCTATTGTGCAGGATATATTGGTACATACAGATGTCTATTGAGTCACTATAACGCTCGCTGCTCATAGCTGTGGCTTTAACGAGACCTTAATACAATGGTGTATTAACCTCTACACAGTATGGATGGTTGGACGAAGGAGACATCCATGCAACGCATCGCCGATAGGTTAAAACGCAAAGACAAATCCCATTCAAATCCAGTTGTATCACACCTACCCTCTCAAAGCTTCAAACGCGTTAACCGCTTTGTACCTACCCTGTTTTATACCGCTTTCGGTACTAAAAAACCCCTTGCGAGCAAGAAGTTTGCAAAGACCAAGATGCTGGTGCAAATCTCCAGTATTGCGCTACTGTCTTTGCCGGCCAAAAGTTTAACCACCTCCTTATTTAGCACAGATTCTGTAGCATACGATAAGGTTATGGCGTCAAATACTCTCACCTTAGCCTCAGTCAAAGGTGATAGCACTTATTTTGCGACAGATGGCTTTCAGCATGGCTTTGGCTATGACATTGCGCGCAGTTATGCCAATCAATTAGGGGTGACGCTGCAGGTGCAAGACTACGCCAATGAAGCACAAGCACTGCAAGCTGTGCGTCAAGGCAAAGCAGATATGGCGCTGACGACAGCCAGTACAAAGCTAACCGAAGATACCGGACTTAGCGCCATTAACATCAGTTGCGGCTTTGACACCACTTTGGCCACTAATGGGCTACATCCTAAGACCAATTGGGCTTTTCGTAGTGGCAACGACCCGCTTGCCATTAAAGCCAGTGATTTTTTGTGCGAAAATGGCCAGTTAATCAACACCGCCAAAATTGCCAATTTTTATGATCAGACGTTATTAAAAGACGATTACAATCGCGAGCACTTTGAGCAAGCGCTCACTGCCAATTTGCCTCATTATAAGACCTCCTTCCAGCAGCAAGCCGACACTTATGACCATGATTGGCAGCTGCTTGTCGCCATGGGCTATCAAGAGTCGCATCTGGATGCTAATGCCACCTCACCCACAGGGGTACGCGGGCTTATGATGCTGACCAATAACACCGCCAAAGCCATGGGCGTCTCTGACCGCATCGACCCCTATCAAAGCATCGGCGGTGGTGCACGCTACTTAGAACAAATGAAGGCCGAATTTAGGGATGTGCCAAACCCAGATAGACTGTGGTTCGCCCTCGCCTCTTACAACATGGGTCCCAATGCGGTTAAGAGCATCCAAAGCAAAGTGGCTAAGGCCGGACAAGACCCCAAAAGCTGGACCAATGTGTATGCTTATATGTCCGACCATGCCGCAAGCAACTCACGCTATACCCAGTGCATGCACTATGTGACCAACATTCGCAGCTACTTAGAGTCACTAAAAATGCGCACCGCTTAACTGCTTGTCGGCATCACATTAAAAGGTTCACCAAAAAAAGAGCTCACATTGAGCTCTTTTTTTATTCTGCTTTTATTCACCAAGCCTTTTTATTGAACAGGTACTTTTAGAGTCTGGCCCAGCTGTAGCATAGCTGTGCTACTGATACCGTTTAGCTCAGCGAATTTTTCTGGGGTCATGCCATATTTTTTGGCCAGACCAATCAAGCTATCTCCTGACTTCACTTTATACGTGGTGGTGGTCGCCGGAATGGTGATTTTTTGACCGATACGTAACTGTGCATTTGAACTTAAGCCATTGGCGCTGGCCAATTGACTCACACTCAAGCCATTTTGGTTGGCCAAGCCAATTAAAGAATCACCTGATTTAACCGTATAATTGCCACCTTTACTAGAGACTGCAGCTGCCGAAGTCGCCGAGCTGCTGGCGCTTGAAGCACGGCTTGAGCTTGACGCAGCGCTTGAGTTGTTGGCCTTGGTATTAGGTACTTTGAGCGTTTGGCCTACAAATAAACCTGCGGTGGCGCTGATATTATTAGCCGCAGCTAGATCTGCAGTCGATACCCCGTAGTCACGTGCTAAGTTGATTAAGCCATCACCAGCCTGCACCTTATAGGTACCGGTATAGTTAGGCTTTGATCCCGAGCTCGAACTACTGCTTGAGCTCGAACTACTGCTTGAGCTCGAACTGCTGCTTGAACTACTTGCCGATGAGCTTGCACTACTTGATGACGATGAGCCTGCTCCACTGCCTGGGATGGTAATAACTTGACCGACAAATAGGTTTGAGGTTACCCCCAAGTTATTGGCTTTGGCCAAATCAGCGATAGACATATTGTATTTATTGGCCAGTGCTGTGAGCGAATCACCAGACTGTACTTTGTATTTGATACTTTGATTATTTAAGCCACGCGCGACTTGTTCTTTGGTCACAGGCAGCTTAATCACTTGACCACGCTGTAGCTGAGTGGTCGCTGAGAAGTTATTTATATCCGCAATTTGAGTATGGGCCACACCAAGCTTATTCGCGATACCAATTAAGCTATCACCAGATTGTACGGTGTAGCGGGTAGTCTCACCCGTATAGCTACTGCTTGAGCTAGAGGTGGCCGGCTTGCTCGATGAGCTTGAGCTGCTACTGCTCGCTGTGCCTGTAGGGACTGTCAGACGCTGACCGACTAGCAACTGCTCTGTTGGACTTAAGTCATTCATTGCCGCTAAAGTTGTGACTGGAATATTAAAGCGAGAAGCAAGACCAATTAAGCCCTCACCACGCTTCACCGTATACGTCTCTGTTTTGCCTTTATAAACGGCATCTGAGCTGCTTGAGGCAGCAGGGCTGGTGTCATTGGTTTTGACCATGCCAGGGATTAGCCAGAGCTTCTGACCTGCGCGTAGCTGAGCATTGGTCGATAGACCGTTATAGCTTGCCAGACGGGATACGTTTAAGCCCACACGGTTGGCCGTACCAATTAAAGTGTCGCCTGGGCGCACAATATAAGTGTTAGGCTGCGCGCCACTTTGCGTGGTATCCGGCTTGGCAGAGGCAGAATCTAAAGGCGCAATCGGCTTGGCATTGTATAAATATAAATTGGTGCCCGCAAGTAATGTAGAGTTGGGGTTAATTTGGTTCCAATCAGCAATATCACGCCAATTTAGACCCGCACGTGAGGCGATATTTACCAAGGTATCACCACGTTTTACGGTATAAACGGTTCGTGTTCCGGTTGGCTTTGGTGGTGTTACTTGCTGCTGCGAGGCAGTTGGACGATCAAAGCTAATTTTCTTCTCTTCACCGCGTGCCTCTAAAATAGACTGCTGAGTCTGAATGGCTTCAAGCTTAATATTACCATCCACTGAGCTTACCACCTCGCCCACATCAGGTGACTGCTGGCGAATTTGCTGCGAGATAAACTTCTTCTCTTCAGCAGATAAAGGCGGCTCTTGAACGATGGTATCGTTACGGGTTAACTGAGCAGAAGTCGTGGGCAGTGTATTTGAACGAGCAAACTCTGACTCAATGCGCTTTTTCTCACTTTCACTAATGGGGGGCTCTTTAAAGGTTGAGCTTGATGAAACGGTAGGGTTTGGCGCAATATAGCTGCTGTTTTGGGTGGGCGCACGTGCTTTATTGGCGAACTCAGCCAAGCCTTCAGGCGATTTGGCCAATACCTGATATTGTGAATCTGGAATGCTATAAGGGGAGCTGCTACTGCCGCTGTTACTGGCTAAAATAGTGCCACCATTCCCATTGAGATTACTGATTTTTGAGTCAACCAAGATATTCACTTGGTTTGGAATGATCACTCGGTTTGGACCTGAGGTATCTACACGGCCGCTGGTCAATGAAGGGTTAAGAGCTTTTAACTCATCATAGCTCACCCCTGTGATTTGTGAGATTTCATTTAGACTGACCCCATAGTTGACCGGCACACTTCTAAAATGCTGACGGTTGGCAATGGCAGGCAAATAAATACTATATTGACCCGTGTCTTTCACGATCTGAGCCACGGCCATAAAACGAGGGACATAATGCATGGTCTCAGTCGGTAGTGACAACGACCAAAAGTCAGTGGGCAGACCGCGGGCACGGTTGGCATCAATCGCCTTTTGAACCCGGCCTGGGCCCGCATTATAAGAGGCTAAGGCCAGCTCCCAGCTGCCAAATTGGTTATGCAGCGAGGTCAAGAAGTCATACGCAGCTCGGGTGGATTCAATAACGTCACGTCGGCCGTCATAAGTAGGCGTCTGGGTTAGGCCATAGATACGGCCTGTGCTTGGGATAAACTGCCACAAGCCTGCAGCCGCCGCGTTAGAAGTACCGGTTGGATCGTAGGAGCTCTCAATGACCGGAAGTAGCGCCAGCTCAGTTGGGATATTGCGGCGCTCAGCTTCACGTACCGTGTGGTATAAGTAGCGACTGGCACGGGCGGTTAAACGGTTGATATAGTCTTGACGGGTAATAAACCAGTTCTTTTGTGCATCAATACGCTGCTGTTGGCCATAGCCATATTGGCTTTGATCGATACGGAAACCGGCACGCATACGGTCCCACAAGTTACCATACTGCTGAATGGCCAACTTGTCATCTTCCACCATTTTCATATCGGTGGCTTCTAATAGGTTTTCAAGCTCATCTAAGCTGTCATCGTCCAATAATGCTGTGCTGTAGCCATCGGTAGCTGGCACATTAGACACCGCTTCGTTTTGTGCCACAGGGATACGAGTTCCCTGTGCCGTACCACTTTGTAGAGGCGCTGTATTATTACACCCTGCCAAAATAACAGAGCCTATCGCCACTACTAACGGCAGTTTACAAAATCGAATGGAGGTTTTTCTAAAGTTCATGACAATAACAACCCAGTGTAAGAAGTGAAATTTTATTAAGACAATTAGGTATATAATATAATGCGAAAAAGCTTGCACAAAATACAAACTTTTTCATTACTGCTATTTCATAGCTATCGAGTATGAATTGAGCAGCTATTCAATAGTCACTTGTGAGACGGCTCTTAACAGTACCGCATTATTAGCACCTGATTTGAGCGTCGCTCTTGAGGTGGTGGTCAATACTCTTTTTTGACCATCTCTGACCCAAGTTTCTATCGTTTTAACATCGGCTTTTGCTTGATCTCCACTGATGACCACATTAGATATATTAATATCATAGGTATAGCTGCTTGATTTTGACCAACTGTCTTGTAACAGCTTTAAATAGGCCGCTTTATCAAGGCTTGTGGTCTTACCACGGCGAGACAATGAAATTAAGGCTTCATCTGCCACTAAACTTGAGACCAAGCTTAGGTTTTCGCTATTGGCCGCTTGCTTCATCTGTGCCGCATAGCTTTGCACGGCGGCCTCAGTTAATGGGGCGGCTTGGGCAGCAGTGGCTACCATACTGACCGCGGTGACCATAGCTGCAGGTGCAAGCACGGCTGACATTGATTTTTTTGAGCTAAATAGACCCTTTAGCATAGAGACTTCCTTATTGTTGTAAACAGTTATAAAAACCTGCTTAACTTTGTGAGTTCATAGCTTCAATTTTTCGGCTAAATGAGCTTAACTGGCTGATATTTATGTATCCATCTGGATGAATTTTATGCCTATAAATTGTAATGCACCCTTATGGTACTATACTTAAGTTAACCCCATCCTAGGTAAATATTAACGGCTTGTAATATTTGGTCACAAAAATCAGCTTTGCTTGATGACGTCGATTAATGTTTATTGGGTCAATAAAACATAGGCACTAAGATGCCACTTAGCTTTAAGGGTCTATCGGCGTATCATCATCTTCTACCAACATCCCTAACCTCGCTGAACGGCGCTGCATCATCTGACGCGCCAGTACCTGCATGTCCTCAACGCGGTCGACTTCATCGACGATTTCAAGACCCAATAAGGTCTCAAGCACATCTTCCAAAGTAACCAAACCTTTGACCTCACCATACTCGCCCACAGTCACTGCAATATGAATGCGGCTATTGAGCATTAGATCTAATAAATCAAACAGCTTCATTTTGGAGAATACAAAGGTAATCTCGCGCTTATAGCTCTCTAAAGGCTTATCCATATGATTGTTAGCTTTGGCCAATAAAATATCCGACTTTAAAACAAAGCCGGTCACCTTATCTAAGTCCTCATCATAAATGGGCAATCTTGAGAACATCAGCTTAGGACGATTGGCCAATAGTTCAGCAACCGTAATCGACTGATTAAACGCATGCATGACTGAGCGCGGCGTCATGATATCCTCAACCTTAATCGCACCGAATGCCAACAGGTTACGGATAATTCTTGACTCTAATGGATCAATTTGACCCGACTGTTCACCCACACTAGCAAGCGCAGCAAACTCATTACGACTAAAGGTATTGGCCTTTTTGCCACGGGTCAATAAAGTGGTGATTTTTTCGGAGAACCAAATAAGCGGATACAGCAAGAATATAATGGCTTTAACAAAATACGCCACTGGACCTGAAAGTTGACGCCAATAGACCGTACCAATGGTTTTAGGAATAATCTCAGAACCGACCAATATCAGCAAGGTCATAAAGGCTGAGAACACGCCAAACCACTCACTACCAAAAACGATAGTGGCCTGAGCCCCTGCTCCCAAAGAACCGACCGTATGTGCCACTGTATTTAAGGTCAAAATAGCCGCGATAGACTGATCAATCTTATCGACTTTAACTTCTTTTAACATCGCTGATTTTGTGGGGTTTTCTTCTGCAATAGAAGCCACATAAGAGGGTGTCATGGTCAATAAAGCTGCCTCAGAAACCGAGCAGATAAAGGACACAAACACCGACAATACCATAAAGGCAATAAGTAGCACCAAATGCACCCCATAAGCAAAAGTCTGCACGGGTGCATCTATGGCACCACCAGCAGCATAAGCCACTAGTGGTATTGAGGTAATAAAAGCGATTAAAAATACAGTGTTACGGGTAAAGCGTGGTGATGTTCTAAATCGAGCTTTCAAGTCAAACACCTAATGTAGTTGAACCAAATGTCGTTAAACATAAAGAAGAAAAGTAACAGGATATCACTAAACTTAACTAGTTTACATGCATTTATGATTAACCCCTTCACGTAACGCCTTACCGGGTTTAAAGTGAGGAATGGCTTTTTGGGGAACCAAGACCATCTCGCCGGTCTTAGGATTACGACCTTGACGCGCCTCTCTGTGATGCAAACAGAAGGTACCAAAGCCGCGCACTTCTATTCTATTATTTGAGATGAGCTTCTCTGAGAGCAGTTCTAATATCTCACGGACGGCATTGTCTACATCTGAATCTGCCATATAGTCGCATCGAGCGGCAACATCTTGTATTAAATCTGATTTATTTATAACTTCTGTCATATCCATGTGACCTTAATAAATAATAGTATGAAAAACAATTGTATTAAACTGCTTTAAATCGCTAGTCCTTTAACAAATTTTAAGCAAATGCCTTACGCGCAGTAAAGGCTATTTTACTCACCAAATATCATATGCCTTAAATAGACTTATGATTTAACTATGAATATTCTAACTTTCATAGTCTATATTGATATTAAATCATAAGTTTTGGCTGCTGTGGAACTAATATTAGACTTTTTAACAATTTAGGCCAAATATTGAGGCAATCTATTAAGTTTTTGCATTAAAAAAGGAGCAGCCTTTTGGCCACTCCTTTTCTTTAGACTTTTACGTTATCAATAACGTGTACCTTAGAAGCTATTTAGCTAAATAGCACTCTAATATTAGTCTTGCATTTGCTCTTTGATCAAGTCACCAATTGTTTTTGGCTGTGCTTCAGGAGCAGCTTGAGTGCTACCAAGCTCTTTAATCGCTTGACGCTCTTCAGCTTCATCTTTCGCTTTGATTGATAAGCTGATGCCACGTGATTTACGATCAACGCTGATGATTTTCGCTTCAACGCTATCGCCTACGTTTAGATGCTTAGTTGCATCTTCAACTTTGTCACGCTGGATTTCTGATGCGCGTAAGTAACCTTCAACTTCGTCTGCTAAAGTAATTGTAGCGCCTTTAGCGTCAACGTCTTTAACGGTACCAGTTACGATTGAACCACGGTCGTTACCTACTAGGTACTCGTTGAATGGATCAGAGCTTAACTGCTTGATACCTAGGCTGATGCGGTTGGCTTCAGCGTCAACTGATAGAACCATCGCTTCAACAGTGTCGCCTTTGTTGTAGTTACGGATAGCTTCTTCGCCAGCTTCGTTCCAAGAGATATCAGATAGGTGAACTAGACCATCGATACCACCGTCAAGACCGATGAAGATACCAAAGTCAGTGATTGACTTGATAGTACCCGTTAGCTTATCGCCACGGTCATATTTCTTATCAAACTCTTCCCATGGGTTTGGTAGAGTTTGTTTGATACCTAGGCTGATACGACGACGCTCTTCATCGATATCTAGGATCATAACGTCAACTTCGTCACCAATCTGAACGACTTTAGATGGGTGGATGTTTTTGTTGGTGTGATCCATTTCTGATACGTGTACCAGACCTTCGATACCGTCAGAGATCTCAGCGAAACAACCATAATCAGTTAGGTTAGTTACGCGAGCTTTAACGATGCTACCTACTGGGTAAGTACCGCCAACGTTATCCCAAGGATCTGTACCTAGTTGTTTTAGACCTAGGCTTACGCGGTTGCGCTCACGGTCAAACTTAAGTACTTTAACTTTAAGGTCTTGACCCACTTCAACCACTTCTGATGGGTGCTTGATGCGGCGCCATGCCATATCAGTGATGTGTAGTAGACCGTCGATACCACCTAAGTCTACGAATGCACCGTAGTCAGTTAGGTTTTTAACGATACCTTCAACTTCGATACCTTCTTCAAGCTTATTAAGTAGCTCTTCACGCTCAGCTGAGTTTTCAGCTTCCATAACCGCTTTACGGCTAACAACAACGTTGTTACGTTTTTGATCTAGTTTAATAATTTTGAATTCTAGCTCTTTGCCTTCAAGGTGCGTTGTGTCACGGATAGGACGAACGTCAACTAATGAACCTGGTAAGAAAGCGCGTACTGAACCTACATCAACAGTAAAACCGCCTTTAACTTTGCTTGAGATGATACCTTTTACAATTTCATCGCCTTCAAATAGTTTCTCAAGCGCGTTCCAAGTTTCTACACGTTTTGCTTTTTCACGTGACAGTAGGGTTTGACCCATACCGTTGTCAACAGCTTCAACAACAACATCAACGCTATCGCCCACTGCTACTTCAAGCTCGCCATTGTCGTCTAAGAACTCTTCACGAGCAACAACACCCTCAGACTTCAAACCAGTGTCAACTGTAATCCAATCGCTATCGATTGCTACAACAGCACCGCTGATTACTGAGCCACGCTCAATATCAAGACCTTGCTCTTCTAGACTCGCTTCAAATAGTTCAGCAAATGATTCCATTATGATTACCTTAATATAGCCGTATCCTGTCCAGCACAGTACGGTTCAAGTTAATGAGGATAAAAGATTGACGCTGGTTTTGCTCTTTTTATCTTCATTTAAAAAAAATGTTATTTTAAGCGCCTTAAGCCAAACACGGTATGTATTAAGCCAAAGCCTTAAAAGCTAATGGGTACTGCAAATAACCTATAAGTGACTGCTTATAAGTCAATTGTACTGCAAAAAATCGCTTATAGAGCAATTTTTATCTTAAAAGCTTATGCCTTTTTGCTGACAAAACTTTTTAATCTGGGCAAACACATCGTCTGCATTCATGCTTGAGCTGTCCAATACCAAAGCATCTTTAGCGGGCTTGGACGGAGCAACACTGCGATTCTCATCGCGCTCATCTCTTTCTTGGATGCTTGTTAATATGGCGGCATAATCTGCACGTTCACCCGCTTGTTGTAACTGAGCCACTCGGCGATCAGCTCGGGCTTCAGCGCTGGCTGTCAAATAAACTTTGGCATCCGCATTAGGAAACACCACAGTTCCCATATCACGACCGTCAGCAATTAAACCGGACTCATTGGCCATGTTCTTTTGCAAAGCCAGTAGCGCTTCTCGCACGCTAGGCAAAGCGGCAACTTTTGAGGCATAGCCTCCGACCGTTTCATTGCGGATTTCACCGGCGACATTAACGCCATCAACCACAATATCTACGTCACCTGTGTCACGTGGCAAAAACTGAATATCCAAGCTTTGAGTAAGCTCAGTAATATCGGCCACCACTTGCTCAGTCAAAGATAACTCATTTAATAGACCTGCCTCAAATGCCTTGAGACCGACAATACGGTATAGGGCGCCTGAGTCTAATAGTCGATACCCTAAAGCTTGTGCCAGTTTTAGACAAACTGTGCCCTTTCCTGCGCCGCTTGGGCCATCAATGGTAATAACAGGAAAGCTCATGAGGTATCACCTACTACTTTTTATTTTATCAAATGAATGGCTTGGGCTTAAATTATTTTTTAAGCAAGTCCGCAAAATAAGCTCTTTTCTTGCGCGTATTTGCCGCCATCTACCCGCTTTATTCAGCAGCCAAACGCAAATAGTGCAAGATTATAACAAAATATAGTAAGCATCACTAGTTAATTTTTAGAATTTTTTGCGCATTTAACTTAGTATGGGCAAGAGTTTGGTTAAAAGTCTGGTCAAGAGTATGGATCAGAGCATAAGTAAAGTATAGGCAAGCAGCCTGAGTTCATTTATGTGCAATGACCAATACCTTAAACTAACAGATGCATCCCTACTGTTAATGCGCTAAGGCTTTTTATCATTGCAATTTTTATCATTGCGGTTTTAATCGGACTGCTTTTGAGGCTTTTTTTTGCCACGTCTGGCCCGAAAAAATGAGCGCAGCTGGGTTTGGCTCTGCTGCTGCAGTAGCCCTGAATACGCCTGCATTTTATGATTGTAAAAGTCCATTTCGGTTAAATTCAGTTGACTGCCTACCATACCTGCCCGCGGCTCAAAAGTTGCAAAGACCAGCCTTGCTAGCCGAGCATGTATCAGTGCTCCAAGGCACATGGTGCATGGCTCTAAGGTGACATACAAGGTGGTGTTGGGCGGCAATCTATAATTTTGCAGCGTCTGACAGGCACAGCGCAAAGCCACCACCTCTGCATGAGCTGTTGGGTCGCTTGTGGTAATGGGCTGATTAAACCCCTCGCCTATAATCTTATTGTCACACACCAAAACCGCGCCCACCGGCACCTCTTCTTGACTTGCGCCTTGCTGCGCCAAGGCTAAAGCTCGGCGCATAAAGCCCACATCAGAGAGTAGCCAATAGTTAGCAGCGGTTAGATCACCAGGGTAGGCCTCACTTAGTAAAGCGCTATGAGGCGTCAATAAATTCACAGCAGTCACCGTCATAAGTTACAAATAAAATAAATAGTCAATAGATAAAACTTAGACCAATCAAAGCACAAAGATAACCACGCGCATTGAGCCTTATATTAGCCATTAAATGCTTAGGCTATTTTTAAACTTATTGCGGTAATTGCCAATCAATGGGAGTCTTGCCATGCTGCTGCAAATAATCATTGGTTTTTGAAAAAGGCTTGCTGCCAAAAAAACCACCTCTATTGGCCGCTAAAGGTGAAGGGTGCACCGCAGAGAGCACCAAATGCTTATCAGTGTCAACGAACTTTCCTTTAAGTTTGGCTTTGCTGCCCCACAAGATAAAGACCGTATTATTGGTCTGCTGATTGACCACATCAATGACCGCATCGGTAAACTGCTCCCAACCTTTACCCTGATGACTGCCTGCCATGCCCTCTTCTACGGTCAACGAGGCATTTAGTAGTAAAACGCCCTGCTCAGCCCATGAGGTTAAATCCCCATGCTTGGGCGGGACTGTACCAATATCATCGGCCATTTCTTTTACAATATTACGTAAGGAGGGCGGCATCGGAATCATCTTAGGCACCGAAAAAGACAGCCCCATTGCCTGACCTGGGCCATGGTAAGGATCTTGACCTAATATCACTACCTTAACTTGCGATAGCGGGGTTAAATTAAAGGCATTAAACATTTGGCTGGCTTTGGGATATATACTTTTGCCAGAGCCATACTCTTGACGTAAAAAGTCACGCAGATTGTCCATATTATCCGAGGTCAACTCATCTGCTAAGGCCTGTTTCCAGTCCTCTGGCATCTTAACTTTGGCTAAAATGGCCTGCTTCTCGGCTGCACTTTTTTGGCCTTTGGGCTCATTCACTAATGACATAGTAGACTCTTTTTTAATTTGTTTTAGGTATGGGCAATCAAATGTATCATAGCGCCCATTGTATAACATCGCCTGTCACACTGCGAAGCCACTTTCTATTGAAAATAAAAACGTGTGCTTGAGAGGTTTTTGGGCTCAAAGTAACACACATAAAAATATAAATAAAAAAGGGGCTAACTCAGTGGTTAGCCCCTTTTTTGCGATTTATAACAATGACAACGCTTTTAGGCTATTTGAAATTTAGCCTTCTTCGTATTCAACGCCGCGCTGACCATGCTTCTCGACCACTGTAAGTAAGATACGACTGCCTTCTGCAGCGGCCTTACTGCCATCATCTAGAGCACTGTCAAAAACGTCCTCGCTTAAGGTCACATGCACCGCACCACCTTCTGCTAAATCTCCGAACAGTACCATATTGGCCAGTGGCTTTTTAATCTCATTTTGGATCAAGCGCTGCATTGGACGCGCTCCCATTAAGCGATCATAGCCTTTTTCAGCCAAGTATTCACGTACCTCATCATCAATCTCTAGCATCACTTGCTTATCATCTAGCTGAGCTTGCAATTCCACTAAGAACTTATCTACTACCGATACTACAATAGAGGGATCTAGAGGGTTGAACTGAATAATGGCATCGAGACGGTTACGGAACTCTGGCGTAAACACACGATTCATCGCCTCAGTGTTGTCTTTACTGTGATCTTGCTTAGTAAAGCCCATCGATGAGCGGCTGATGTTCTCGGCGCCCACGTTGGTAGTCATAATCAAGATGACTTGCTTAAAGCTTGCAACGCGGCCATTATTATCCGTAAGCGAGCCATGATCCATCACTTGCAGTAGCAAGTTGAACACATCGGGATGCGCTTTTTCAATCTCATCGAGTAGCAAGACACAATGCGGATGCTGATTGATTTTTTCAGTCAGTAAACCACCTTGATCAAAGCCCACATAGCCTGGAGGCGCACCAATTAAACGAGAGGCGGTATGCGCTTCCATATACTCAGACATATCAAAGCGTATCAGCTCGATGCCCATCAGATTCGCCAGCTGCTTAGACACCTCGGTTTTACCCACACCGGTAGGGCCAGCAAACATAAACGAGCCAATCGGCTTATCTGCAGATTTTAGACCCGCACGAGACAATTTAATCGCATCTGACAAGGTTTTTATGGCTTCATCTTGGCCAAATACCAAGCGATTTAAATCACGCTCTAGATGCTGTAACAACGACTTGTCATCATTAGACACTGATTTTGGCGGAATACGAGCAAGCTTGGAGATAATCGCTTCGATATCCTCTACATCAATAACTGTAGGTGCCGCTTGCGTCTCATCATCCAATGCCTCATCCGTATCTTCAAAGTCAGACTCTACCGACTCTAAAGCGTCATCTTCATTATCACCATCAGCTTCGGCGTCTAAACCGCTCTCATCAGCATCAATTTGGGCATCATAATCGGTCTTGTTACCCAAAACGTCATCGCTTAAGTCTACCGCATTGACATCTGTGCTGTTGAGCTCATCAATTAACTGATTTTCCTCTTCAACCTGAGCGGCATCTGGCGTCACGCCCAAACGCTTATAAGCACCTGCCTCATCAATCACGTCAATGGCTTTATCTGGCAAAAAGCGCTCATGAATGTGTTTGGCTGATAGCTGAACTGCGCTCACTAAAGCGGCATCTGTGTACTTCACATTATGAAACTCTTCATAACGTGATTTTAGGCCACGCAAGATTTCAATGCTGTCATCCACACTCGGCTCATTGACATCGATTTTTTGGAAGCGACGTGATAACGCATGATCTTTTTCAAACACCTGACGATACTCTGTAAAGGTGGTTGATCCGATACATCTAAGCTCACCATTGGCCAGTGCAGGCTTGATTAAGTTAGACACATCCATATTACTGCTCATGGATGAGCCAGCACCAATAATCATGTGCACTTCATCAATAAACAAAATGGCATTGGGCTTTTTCTTAAGCTCATCAAGCAAAGCTTTCATGCGCTTTTCAAAGTCACCCCGATATTTGGTACCAGCAATTAATGAGCCAATATCTAGGCTATAAATCACGCAGCCCTGTAAAGGTTTGGGTGCTTTATTGTTAATAATTAACCAAGCCAAACCCTCTGCAATAGAGGTTTTACCCACACCAGGATCACCGACTAACAGCGGGTTATTTTTGCGGCGACGACAAAGTACCTGTGCGGTACGCTCGATTTCACTTGAGCGGCCAATAAGTGGATCCGTTTTGCCTTCTGCGGCCCGTTTATTTAAGTTAACCGCAAATTCAGTCAGTGGGTCTTTTTTGGCACGAGCGGCTTTAGGGTCTGCGCCTTCATTGTCTGACGGACCTTCACGAGTCTCATCACCCTCATTGCCATGTGACAAATATTGAGTCAGCTCAAGACGGCTCACACCTTGTTTTTTAAGCAAATATACCGCATAGGTATCATGCTCTGAGAACATAGATACTAAGATATCCGAGCCTTGTACTAGGCGGCCTGAGCCAATAGATTGCACATGGAAAATGGCGCGCTGCAAAATACGATCAAAGCTTTGGGTTGCTTGCGGTGTTTGCTCAAGATCAGCATCAAGCTTTGGCGTATGTTTGTCGATATAGGCTTCTAAATCCGAGCGCAAGCTGCTGATATCAGCGCCGCAAGATTTAAGGGTGGTAACTGCATTATTGTTTTCTAATAAAGCCAGCAACAAATGTTCAACGGTTAAATACTCATGTGACTTTTGTCGGGCCAGCGTCATGGCTAGACGCAAGGAAACTTCGAGGTGACGACTTAACATAGAGGTATCCTGATAATTGTTATTTTTTAATAGGTAAGATCATTACAAATATACGTTTGATAGACAGTTAACTAACTATAGCAAGTTAACACCAAGTTGGGGTTATTTAATGACCATTAATATGGATCACACCATGAACTGCGACACAATG
Organism: Psychrobacter sp. YP14; assembly: GCF_003209315.1. Taxonomy (NCBI): domain Bacteria; kingdom Pseudomonadati; phylum Pseudomonadota; class Gammaproteobacteria; order Moraxellales; family Moraxellaceae; genus Psychrobacter; species Psychrobacter sp. YP14. The sequence goes on from NZ_CP029789.1 coordinate 1,786,039, forward strand.
ATCTTACGCACATACTCATTAGGTAGGGTTGTTGAGTATAAAAATCAAGCCTATCGCCAAACTTTGTACTTATCAGATACGCAAAACATACGTAATTTTTGGCTATCATTTCAGACAGTTATAGGGCGCTTTTTTATTATGATTAAAAATAATACTGACAGCAAAAATAAAAAAATCTCTTAGCGCCCACGTGAGTACTAAGAGATTTTTTTAGCTTTAGTTGTCTGCTTAGTGCCTACTTTTTTAAGGCTTTAAGCAGCGTGTTAGCCCTTAAGGTACCAGCCAGCCCAAAAATACTGATATGGTGATAATACCAATCAGTGACGATACCAATAACGTCGCCCCTGAAACTGCTGGGCGTACATTAACGGTTGCACCAAACACCAACCCAAAGAACGCAGATGGAATGGCCATTAGGATAACCGCTTGTACCACTGCTTCATGGTTAATACCAATTAATACCGCAATACCAAATGTCAATAAGGGCTGAATGACGTTACTCAATAAGGTACTGACTGACACGTTGGTATTTATTTTAATTTTTTGAGCAGATAGTAATAAGCCTGTTAAGAATAAGCCAACGCCACCCGTCGCCATCGTAATGGGCTGGAAGGCTGTTGCAGCAAGTTTAGGCATAGGAATACCGATAATTGCCCATATCAAACCAATAACCGGTAAGAAAAATACAGGCGTTTTCACCGCTCCGATTAAGCCTTTAATAAATTCTTTTTTGACCGATACTTCTTCATCAGGAGCAGAGGTGCCCATTGCTAACTGTGCCAAGGCTATGGGGGTCACAAAGATAGAACCTGCCGCAATAGCTATCGCTACCAATAACGCTGCTTGATCACCAAATAGCGGAAGTGTTAGCGGGATACCAATTGACGCATAGTTCGGGAACGCGATAGTTAACGACTGCACAACCCCTTCAGCTAAGCTTAGTTTAAATACTTTTTGCTGAATCCATAGCGATGCTAAATATAAGATAAGCATCGACACCCCAATCACTAAGATCAGTGTGAGGTTCGGGATGATGACATCCCGGGGGGTTCGTGCAATAGCAATGAACATGGTCAACGGTACCATAAAGGTCATTAACATGACATTGATGGTTTTGACGTTTTGATTGTCGACCATACCCCGCTTACCGGCAACGTAACCAATTAGTAAGCCGACATAGATGGGCAATAAGGCGCCAACGATGATATTAAACATGTGGCTTCTCCGGTTTTAGGTTTAGTAAACGTTACCTTGATTAGGATCAACAATGACATCAATCACATGAGGGCGTGGGTCATTTAATGCTGCGCTTAGCGCCTCATCTAACTCATCCACATTGTCCACCTTAGAGGCGTTACAACCATAACCGAGAGCAATTTGGGTAATATCAATTTCTGGCAAGTCCATACCTGGGGTATTAGAAGTGCCCATGATGTCTGAGAACGCTTTTAGTGCACCATAACCACTGTTATTAAGCACGACAACGGTCAGTGGTAAGCCATGCTGAGCTGCGGTCCACAATGCTTGAATTGAGTACTGCATTGAGCCATCACCAATCACTGCGACCACTTTGCGCTCATCTTGCGCAAGCCCGATACCCACTGATGCGGGTAAACCATAACCCAGACCGCCACTTGACATGGTATAAAAACCGCCTTTTTGAGTCACTGGCAAGTTCTTTTGCAGTGCAGGACGGTGAGACGGTGCTTCCTCTACCAAAATCGCATCTTTTGGCATAAGCTCGCTGAGTCTAGATAGCACATAAGCAGCTGAAGGTTTACCGTCCCCTTTTTCTGGCGTGCTGCGCTCAATGGCGAAAGGTTTGGCCACATCAGCGGCAGGTTTTTCTGGTAATAGCTCAATCAGTTTTTCAAGGGATTCGTTAAGCTCACCCACCAAGCTTAGATCTGCTTTTGCACGGGCAGCCGCATTTGGATCTGAGGTTAGCTGCATCACCTTAATATCTGGATTGGTTAATACGGCGGCACCCCCTTCAACGTGGAAGGTAAATACTGGTGCACCAGCCACGACAACCAAGTCGTGACGCTCAAGCATTTTTGATAGATTTTCTGGAATAGCCGGTAAGAAGCCACCAAATTGTGGATGATCTTCAGGGAAAGCTGCTGCTGCTACTACTGGTGCAACATATGCGGTTGCGCCTGTGCGCTCTGCAAGCTTCACTGCATTATCATACGCATCAAAAATATCGATTTCAGTGCCCACGACTAACGCCGGACGTTTTGCTTTAGAGAGTGCCTCTGCAACGCGTTGAAGACCCTGTTGACGTGCTGGACCAAAGCCAATGGCATCGACGACTTTAACAGGGTCACAAGGCTTGTCCCAATCATCATTAGGTACAGAGATAAAGGTGGGACCATAGGGAGGCTGCATCGCAATCTCAAAGCAGCGTGCCAATGCTGCTGGTACATCTTGTGCAGTGGCCGGCTCTACAGACCACTTAACATAAGGCTTAGGGAAGCTTGCTGCATCGTCTGCAGCAAGATACGCCTCTGATGATAATAATGAGCGGCCTTGCTGACCTGCCATCACCACCATAGGCACTTGGTTTTTATAGGCGGTAAATAAGTTACCTAAACTATTACCAAGACCTGCGGCTGAATGCACGTTAACGAATGTCGGACGACCTGTGGCTCGTGCCATACCATCAGCCATACCAACGGCGGACGCTTCTTGCAGACCCAGCACATATTCAAAATCTTCTGGCCAATCGCCCAAAAAGGCAAGTTCTGTTGATCCAGGGTTACCAAATACCGTCTTAACCCCTAAATCACGTAATACCTGAATAACAACATCTCGAACTGTTAATTGATTAGATGACATAAATTTATCCTATTAGTTATTTTAACTCTATGTTTAGATTTTATTAAAAAAATAAATGGTGGGATCTGAAAACTCTTATGCGTCACTTCAGGTGCGTCAGTTTCTTACTAAATCAATATAAAACCGCTGTTGACAGGCACTACCGCATCTTAGTGATGAAAACTATACAACAATCTGTAAAAAACTGGATGACATTTTTTGTAATGAAAAAGTAATTTTCGTTACCGACTATTTTATTTTTTAATGTAATATTTACTTAACAATAATCAATAAACAGCAATAAGCTAAAATAAGCAGATGGTCTACACAGACAGCGGTTTTTAAAGCATTGATGACGAAAAGCAATGTCAGAAACTCTGATAGCCCTCAACCCTCACCTTGGTTACAATTTTTTAAAGTATGTCTATATGGTTAGTAACAGTGAGATGCTACTTTTAGCCCTAAGATAACCAAAGACCATAATCAATAACCATAAAATAAGGAGATAATCATGAATAAAATACTAAGTGCGGATGCCATGATGAAGGTATTGAACGATTGGGGAGTTAAGCGGGTATATGGCTTACCTGGCGGCTCTCTTGACTCAACCATGAATGCCATTTATAACTGGCGAGATAAGATTAAATATATCGGTGTTCGTCACGAAGAGGTCGGTGGTCTGGCCGCGGTGGCTGAGGCAAAGTGGACCGGTAAAATTGCAGTTATGCTAGGCTCTGCAGGCCCAGGTGCTGCCCATTTATTAAACCCGCTACATGATGCCGCTCTGGATAATATTCCAGTATTGGCCATTGTCGGTCAGGTACCAAGCGATAAGATGAATACTGACTACTTCCAAGAAATGCCCGAAAATCCTATGTTTGCAAGTTCTGCTGTCTATAACCGCACGGTAATGACCTCAGAGCAATTGCCAGAAATCATCGATACTGCCATTCGCAAAGCTTATGAGCTTAAAGGTCCGGCGGTGATTGTTATCCCTAAAGATTTTGGCTGGGTGGAGATTGAGGACAATTACGTCTCTTCTGCACAAAAATACAGCACACCGCAGTGGCAACTGCCTGCCAATGAGGAGGATGTCGAAAAGGTATTGGATTTACTTGAGCAGTCAAGTCGCCCTATTGTCTATTTTGGCCGCGGCGCCCAAGGTGCAGCCGATGAGCTGCGTGAGCTTGCTGCTTTATTGAAACTGCCAATGGTATCTAGCTATTTAGCAAAAGGCATTTTAGAGGGCGATGAAGAGTTTTATATGCTCTCTACTGGCCGCGTGGCGACCAAACCTGGGGTTGATGTTGCCCGTGCTGCAGACTTTGTGCTCTTTACTGGTACCAATTTTGAATTCCCCATGTTCTCAGAAGAGGCAACCTTTGTGGATGTCAACCTCAACCCTTCTGTCATTGGCGCCAGACACCAGACTAAGCTTGGTATCTTAGCCGACGTCCCGACATTTTTGCGTCAATTGCTTAACGCCGCAAAAAAACGTTATGGCGAAGACGGCGCAAACTATGCGTCTGCCCGAGCCCGTCAGCAAGATAGTGATTATCAGGCTTGGTACGCCGCGGCAGTAGAAGACAAAAAACAATGGGATGCATGGCTTGCAAAACGTGCTGAGCGCAACACCAATCCTGTTGGCTTTGAAAGCGTATACAAAGTCATTAACAAAATGGCGGCGAAAGATGCACTGTTTGGTGTGGATGTGGGTAATGTTAATATTGCCGTTGCTCGTCTACTCAGCTTAGGTGGCGGACGTCGTCAGGTGACTTCCCCGCTGTATGCCACCATGGGCTTTGGTATGCCAGCCGCCATTGCCGCAGCGCTAGAGTACCCTGATCGTGAGGTCTGGAGCTTATCAGGAGATGGCGGCTTGGCGATGGTGGTACCCGATCTAATCACCCAAGCAGAGCATGAGCTACCCATTATGAACTTGGTATTTACCAATGAGTCTTTGGGTTATATCGAGGCCGAACAAGATGATACCCATCAGCCGCATTCGGGTATTAAACTACAAAATGTTGACTTTGCAAAAGTCGCAGAAGGCTTCCAAGTGACTGGCTTTACCGTACACAAAGCTGAGGAGCTTGAATCTGTGTTACAACAAGCTCAGCAAGTCACCCGCAGCGGCAAACCGGTACTGGTAGATATAAAAATCACCAATGAGCGATTACTGCCTGTTGAACAGTTCCCGCATCGCCGCTCTGGTGAGCCAGATGTGATTGCTGATTTTGATAAATTTATTAAGCATTTTGAAGCAGAAGCACTTGAGCCATTTGGTGAGATATTAGATCGTCATGGCGTAACAAGCTTTTAGAAGCACCGCTCATCACATCTTTAACATCACAGCTGAAGCTGAAAATACCCTACTCAACATCAGCTGCTATAGAAGATACAACCTGTAAAACATGGAGCAAAATAGAGAACGGAGCAAAATAGACAACATAGTTGGCCACAATAGAAATAGGCCAGAACACGCACAAAAAAAAGCAGCTAATTATTAGCTGCTTTGATGTGGTTCAATCTGAGTTAACAAAGGGTAGCCTTCTTTTCGAGCGGTCTGGTTGACCTTTTTGGCTTTAGTCTCTGCAATATCTTTTGGATAAATACCGGCAATACCACGGCCTTGATTGTGGATATTGAGCATAATCTCAACCGCTTTGTCCATATTATGGCGAAATTCAGACTGCAACACATACACCACAAATTCCATAGGCGTATAGTCATCGTTATACATGACTACCGCATACATGGGCGGCTCAGTAATCTCAGGTTCTGCTACCAAAACCTCAACTTCACCCTCTTCTTGTGTATGCTCATCGATAAGCTTCAAAGGACGAGCAATTGGCAGCGTTGCTGGGTGATGCCAGTCTGCTGACCCACCCTTATGACTTATGACCATAAACGTCTTATTTTGTTTCATAGTGGCTTGATAATCTTTGAGTTTGCGGCAAATAAAACCTATTTACTTGCCTGGGTGTTGCCTTTGCCTTCATTAACAGGGCGTTGGTCGGTTTCTGGCACTTCAGATAACGACATAGGCATTTTTTCTACCGGGGCTGACAACTGCCAATTGTAGATTTGTTCTACTTTTTGACCGTTGGATTCTAGATTTAACTTGGCTTGCTTAGGTTTAAAGCCACTTGGCATCACAAAACGACCTCTGATACGCGAAATGCCTTTAATATCATAGGTACTAGGCTCTAGTGGTACTTCCACCAAGCTGTCTTCGTCTAACAAGGTTAAAGTGGGCTTTAAGCGGTGCTGCAGGCCGTCTTTGGCCAACATAGCAACATCAAAGCGGTATTCAAAGGCATTCTCAGGTAACGGCTCCATCTTGGCGCCAACTACTTGTAGCGGCAAGCCACCTTGCTGAACCAAGCTTTGAGCATAGACATCGTTTACTTGGATAAGCTGCATATTTTTAACTTCCAAATCTTGGATGTCTTGGCGCATCTGACCTAAGTTATTTAGGCTGATGTCACGCTCTTGCTTGGCGGTATTGACCTGTTTGGTTAACGACTCTACATTCAGCTTAAGTTTTTTAATATCCTCAGCGGTCAGCTGCTGAGCATCACCTTTAAGCTTGGCTTCATTTTGCGAAGCCTGATAACCTCGGTAATAACCAAATTTATGGCCAAAAGCAGTGGCAATCACGCCTGTTAACAAGACTGCACTCGCAAATAAGACCAATATCAGCGGACTCATCACACCAGAGGATGATCGCTTCACAATTTTTGGAGTGGATTTGCTGATTTCGGTGGGCATGTGTTCTAGGCTCGTATCTTATGAATCGGCAATTAGTTAAGCAGCCAAAGTTAAAGGCCATTTTAAGGCAAGGTATTATACCTAACTCTTAAAGCAATAACTAACATCAGATTAGCTTCAATAACATATTTCTATCATCAATCTGTTATAAAGCATAAACTATTCGGCAAATATATCGCTATCAAATCTGTACCAAATGGGTTTAGTTTATACATAACTGACGACTAATCAAGAGATTATCGTAAGCGGTCTGACTCAAAAAACCCTAAGTAACAGACCGAATGCTGCAATATCTATTTAAAAAACATACGTTTAAGACAACCCTTATCCTATAAAGTATCACCTAAGGCACGACGGGCACATGATTAAGTCCTAACGACTCCTCGAAGCCAAACATCACGTTCATACACTGAACTGCTTGCCCTGCTGCACCTTTGACCAAGTTATCTTGCACCACTAAAATTGTGGCTTCTTTGTTACTGTTGTTTTGATGTACGGCGATACGTAGACGGTTACTGGCTCTTACGCTACGGGTATCGGGAAATTCACCCGCCGGCAACACATCGATAAAGGGCTCATCTTTATAGGCCTGCTCATAAATTGCTTGCAAATCAAGCTGACAGCCGGCCTCGGTTAATCCCAGATGAATTGTACTAAACATACCACGAATCATAGGCACCAGATGCGGTACAAATCGAATATTTTGGGTGAACTTGCTTTGTAATAACACATGCACGCCCTGCTCAATCTCTGGCAAATGACGATGCCCTGCTACGCCATAGGCACTAAAGTTATCTGTGGTTTCTGCATAATTTAGTGACAGCTTGGCTTGACGGCCAGCCCCTGATACCCCCGACTTGGCATCAATAATAATGCGCGGCTCAATTAAAGCGTCACTCGCTAAGTTTTGGGCCTCGATAACTGGCTTTAGACCCAAAATAGCTGTGGTTGGGTAACAGCCAGGGTTGCCAATCACACTGGCAGACTTGATCGCGTCACGGTTAATTTCAGGCAAACCATAAGCCGCCTGCTTGAGCAAATCTGGGCAAGCATGCTTATGCTTGTACCAGTGCTCGAAGTCTTGTAACGACTGCAACCTAAAGTCAGCTGCCAAGTCAATCACTTTGACCCCAGCCGCTACTAGAGCTTCAGCTTGCTGCATAGCCACACCATGGGGGGTAGCAAAAAACACCACATCACATTGTGTCAGTGCCGATAACGTATCTTCACCCAAATCACTGTAGGTGAGCTCAGAGATGCCTCTTAAGCTTGGAAAAATGCTTGCCACAGGTTTTCCGGCCTCTGATCGTGAAGTTAACCATTTGATGTTCACTTTTGGGTGCGAAGATAACAATCTAATAAGCTCAACGCCGGTATATCCGGTACCTCCCACTATGGCTATTTGTAACATATCCTATCCTACTGTTTTGAAAGTCAATTAAATAAAATCCATCTTATGCTTAATCAATCTCACTTTGAGATCTATATTTATAAACTAGACGCTGGGCTGTCCCTGTTGGTTTTAGCATAGCCACTGAGTACTGAGTGTAAAATAGGCTTATCTAAATAAGCCTATTTTATAGTGTAAATGTTTTAATTTATCACTGTAATGCTGTGATGTTACAGCTTGTACTCATGCACGGCATCCACAAAGACCCCTGCATTTTTTGGGTCTACCCACTGAGTAATGCCATGGCCTAAGTTCGCAATATAGCCTGTCTTCTCACCACCGGCATAGGCATCATCTAGCATGGCATTGACTGACTGTCTGATTAACTCAGGTGAACCGTATAAAGTGGCCGGATCTAGGTTACCTTGGACAGCAATCTTGCGTTTGCCAGTAGCTAAAATAGCACGGGCTTTATCTAGTGGCATACTCCAATCTAAGCCCAAGCAGTCCGCTTCGCTGTCCATCTGAACATCAAGCCATAAGCCGCCGCCCTTGGTGAAGACCACCACAGGCACTTCAGGATGACGCTGTTTTAGCTCGGCCACCACACGCTTATTATACTTATGTGAGAACTCAGCAAATTGACGGTGTGCAAGCGCACCACCCCAGCTATCGAATAGCTGAACAATTTGGGCACCGGCCACAATTTGGGCGTCTAAATAATCGATAATCGCTGTGGTGATATGGTCTAGAATTTGATGCAAAAATTCAGGTTTGCTGTACAGCAAGCCTTTGGTATAGCGATAATCTTTAGAGCTGCCGCCTTCAATCATGTAAGTGGCCAAGGTCCAAGCACTGCCTGAAAAACCAAACAAAGGCACTTTGCCATTAAGCTCTTTACGAATACTGGTTACCGCATCCATAACATAGCTTAGTGAGTCTGCTGCATTAAAGGCTTCTAACTGATTAAAGTCGGCCTCTGTGCGTAACGTGCGCTTAAACTTCGGTCCCTCACCTGTTTCAAAATATAACCCTAGACCCATAGCATCAGGAATGGTCAAGATATCGCTGAACAAAATGGCGGCATCTAACTCATAACGTCTTAAAGGCTGCATGGTGACTTCTGTGGCACGCGCTGTGTCTTTGCACAAGCTCATGAAGTCGCCGGCTTCCGCTCGCGTGGCTTTATACTCAGGTAAATAACGACCCGCTTGGCGCATCATCCATACTGGCGTGGTGTCGATGGGCTCAAAGCGTAAGGCTTTTAATAAGCGATCGTTTTTTAAAGGAGCAAAATTGTGAGTATTTTCAACAGAATCAGAATTCATTATAGACATTAGTATCTCTTTAAAGTCCTAAATTATAATCAAAATGGCCATGTTAACGGACGTACTGCCTTACAATGGTAGCAGGTTATGCCACCCTCGGCACCTTTTAGGCGCTTTTATTTATTACGCCATGTGTTTTAGCTCATTGGCCACTATTTATTTAATATGGCCATGTCATCGCGATGAATCATAACCACGCGCTCCTCTGAACCCCCTAATATTTTATCAAAGTTATGGGTTCTATTACGCGCCACACGCTGCGCATCCTCTGAGGAGAAATTGACTTGACCCACGGCAATACGCTCTTTGGTCGTCTCATCCACCACAGCCACCACGTCGCCTTCATCAAAGTCGCCTTGGATATCTACCACGCCTACAGGTAATAAGCTCTTGCCTTGTACGGTAATGGCATGTACCGCACCGGCATCGATATACAACGTGCCTGCCATACGCAAATGCGCAGCGAGCCACTGCTTACGGGCAATAATCTTATCGGCCTGATTGGTTTTTAATAAAGTGCCCACCGACTCACCCTCAACCACTCGGGTAATGACTTTATCGATACTGCCATTGGCAATCACAGTCGGGCAACCACCCATCGCAGCCAATCGACCCGCCCGAATTTTGGTGAGCATACCACCACTACCGAGTTTGCCGCCCTCTCCTGCAATGTCAAACAAGTAATCTGCCATTGCTCGCTCTTGACGAATCATTTTGGCATCGGGATTTTCGCGTGGATTATCGGTAAACACCCCATCTTGATCGGTTAAGATGATGTACAAATCGGCGCTGACCATAGCCGCTGCCATAGCGCCTAGGGTATCATTATCACCAAACTTAATTTCATCGACAGTAATGGTGTCATTTTCGTTAATAACAGGGATCACTCGCCAAGACAGCAGCTTATCTAAAGTATTGGCGGTATTTAGATAACGCTGCCGGTTGGATAAATCATCATGGGTCAATAGAATTTGAGCACTACGCACCCCACTTTGAATCAAGGCTGAAGACCAAGTTTCAATCAGCCCCATTTGACCAATAGCAGCACATGCTTGTAGCGCCTCAAGCTTTTTGGGACGCTCATCAAGACCCATTCTTACCAAACCTTCTGCCACAGCACCCGAGGAAACCAAAATTACCTCTTTGCCTTGATTGTGTAGCTTGGCAATTTGACTGGCCCACTCATAAATGGCGGTGCGGTCAAGTCCTTTACCATTATTGGTAAGCAGTGAAGAGCCAATTTTTACAATAATCCGCTGCAAATCAAATGATCGATCTTCTGTAGCAAACCGGTCGTCATCTAAAGCGGTGGGCTTAGGGATACTTGGCTTTACGGTGTGTAAATTTTTCGGTTTCTTCTTAGCACTCATAATTCTTCCCAAAATTGATGAATAGAATAGTTATATGCTGGTTAACACAGTGATCTATCATTGATTGATGGTCGATACGATATCATTGGTGTTGGCGATACTAAGCAAGGCTTTATAGGCGAAAGCTTAGCTCACCACTAAAGGATTAATTAAGGCGCGTATACCACTTCCACGCCATCGTCATCATCGTCATCTAGCTCATTATTAAAGGCCGCTTCACGCGCTGCACGACGCGCAGCGCGATAAGCCTCTTTTTGTTCTTCTGTGTTGAGGCGAACTTCCGCTTCTAGACGCTCAAATCTCTCTTTTTGCGCTTGAGCAAACATCGGATCTTCTTCTTCACGCTCTTGCTCACGCTCAATTTCATTCATTAAGTGATATTTGACATCATCGACGCCTGCACCGGTTAAGGTAGAGGTTCTAAATACCGCGCCTGTCCAGCCAAGTTCAGCGACAATATGCAGACACAGCTCATTTAACTCATCTGCGTCCGGCACCTGATCGATCTTATTTAAAATCAAGATTTGCGGTAAGTTAGCAAGCTCAGGTGAGAAGCGCTCAAGCTCATTAAGAATAACTCTACCATTCTCAACCGGGTCACTACCATCAATGGGCTTGATATCTAAAATGTGCAGTAAGCGGCGGGTACGTGCCACATGCTTTAAGAAGCGAATTCCTAAGCCGGCCCCTTCTGAGGCACCCTCAATAAGACCTGGAATATCCGCCATCACAAATGAGCGGTGCACACCCACATCCACCACCCCTAAGTTCGGTACTAAGGTGGTAAAGGGATAATCGGCTACTTTTGGCTTGGCTGAGGAGACTTGACGGATAAAAGTAGATTTACCAGCGTTGGGTAGGCCAATTAGGCCGACATCTGCCACAACTTTTAACTCAAACTTTAGCTCTTTTAGCTCACCCTCGAAGCCAGAGGTGGCCTTACGAGGTGCTTGGTTGGTTGAGCTTTTAAAATGGGTGTTACCCAGACCGCCATCACCGCCTTTGGCAATTAGCAGCTCTTGACCGATTTCTGTTAAGTCACCGATCACCTCACCGGTCTCATTATTCACAATGGTGGTACCAATAGGCACCCGCAGATAGATATTATCCGCCCCCTTACCAGAGCAGTTTTTGCTGTGACCATTTTCACCACGGCCTGCATCATAGCGGCGGGTGTAACGATAATCTACTAAGGTATTGGTGTTGTCATCGGCCACAACAAATACGTCGCCGCCTTTACCGCCGTCACCGCCATCTGGCCCGCCGCGGGGTACATATTTCTCCCGGCGAAAGCTCACAATGCCGTTACCACCATCCCCTGCTTTGACAGTAACAATTGCTTCATCAATAAATCGCATTGGTCTTGCTCCCTTAAGTTCTCTTAAATTGGTGTATCTTAATGGACTAACGACAGGCCGCTTAACTTAGTTTGACGTCACGTCAAAATACGTCAATGGCCTGCTTAGCAGAATAATAATATCTTATAGAACGGTTTTCTAAAAAATAAAGTTAAAAATCATAACGCCGTATTCTACAGCATTATCAATCAAAACGAATAATAAAAAAGATACCCGATAACCTTAACGATTATCGGGTACCGTTGCAAATCGTGCCAGTCACTAGTTTAGTTGACTTTTATACATCCAATGCTTTACAACAAACTTAACAGATACTAGGCCATTAAGCGCTGATGTTGGTGTAATGCACGCCTGCCATCTGTGCGGCTACTCTTAATACTTGAGTGCTGTAGCCTACTTCGTTGTCATACCAGATATATACTGTGGCATGGTTGTCGGTCACGATAGTGGCTTGCGCATCAACAATACCCACTTGCTTGGTGCCCACAAAATCTGAAGACACGGCTTCAGTTGAGTCGGTATAAGCAATTTGAGACTGCCAAGCATCGCTTTGAGAAACTTGCTTGAAGAAAGCATTTAATGCTTCAGCGCTCTCTGGTGCTTTTTCTAAGTTTAGGTTTAAAATAGCCATACTTACGTTTGGCGTTGGTACACGGATAGCATTACCTGTCAGCTTACCGTTTAACTCAGGTAGTGCTTTACCTACTGCCTTGGCCGCACCTGTACTGGTGATAACCATGTTTAATACCGCACTGCGGCCACGGCGATCGGCTTTGTGGTAGTTATCAATTAGGTTTTGATCGTTAGTAAAGGCGTGGATAGTTTCTACGTGACCATTTACGATACCATACTCATCGTTAAGTACTTTTAGTGATGGGGTAATCGCGTTGGTGGTACAACTGGCGGCACTGACGATAGTGTCATCGCCAATCGTGTTGTTGTTGACACCATAGACGACGTTTTTGATATCGCCTTTTGAAGGGGCCGTTAGCAATACTTTTTTCACGCCTTTGGCTTGAAGATGCTTACCAAGACCTGCTTCATCTTTCCAGATACCGGTGTTGTCAATTACGATAGCGTCATTGATACCATAGCTGGTGTAATCAATTTCGCTTGGATCATTGGCATAGATAACCTGTACAAAACGGCCATTGACGATAAGGCCTTGGTTGGCTTCATCTACTACCACTGAGCCTGCGAAAGTGCCATGTACTGAGTCGCGCTCAAGTAATGAGGCACGCTTCGCTAAGTCACCCTCTTTACCAGGACGTACAACGAAAGCTTTTAGCTGTAAGCCTTTATCAGTTGCGGCCTCTTCAAGCAATAAGCGAGTTAGGATACGACCAATACGGCCAAAGCCATATAACACAACGTCAGTAGCTTCACTGGCAGCAGGGGTCGATTTGTCCGCTTTTGCAAAGGCATCGGCCACACTGACTTTATTTTTTACCAATTGACCAGCATCAACTACTGCCGTCGTAATGTCTTGACTGTCTGCCACTTCTTTTACAGTAGTAACGATGTCATCAATACTAAGCGCAGTACCGTCATTGCGGGTAGCGGTCTGTTGAACTTTAGTTAATAAGTCCGCTGTTGATAAACCGTTAAGTGTTTCACCAAATAAATTAACTTTTACATCTTTATTAATATAAAGGTTATGTAATTGTTGGGCCAGCTCATAAGCTTGAGTTTGTTGTTGTTGGTAGGTGGCTAAATGAACTTGGTGTAACTCACGGCGCGTATTAGCATTACTCACAATAGTCATCCTTTGGGTAAATGAAGTGAAGGGGTAAATGAAGTGAAAATGGGTACTCATCGATCTGTGCTGCTCGCCATTTTAAGTTACGACTTAGCCTCAGAGCTTAGTAACCAAATATAAGATTTTGATGGCTTTGTCTGAGTTTTAACGACAAATATCCTTAAAATGAGCAGCAGCTTTATTATTCTGGGTAATTTTAAATCATCTTGCCGATTTTAGCCAGTCAGATACCGTCAATTCATACCGGCTTAGTAAGATTTGCAGGGGCTTTTAGCCACAAGCAGCGTGTTGATGACAACATGAGGAGTAGCCAATAGCTTAGCACAAGGCCATCACTGACAGCAGCAATGGCCAAAAAGAGGACTACTGTGTTACCGTTTGCGCCGCTCCACTGTGTGAGGTAATTTCAAGTTTACTCACATCATAGCCTTGGATTTTTGCCGTATTTACATACTTATCATAAGTGCTTTGCGATAAGGTGGGTGTACGTGACAAGATCCACAGATACTTATTATCTGGCGTGCCCACTAACGCACTCTTATAATCTTCATCAAGTGCTAATACCCAATAATTCGCTTTACCCACCGGCAGCCATCTAAGCCAGCTGGGTAAAAAAGTCACCTTGAGCTGGCTACCGGATTCATTGGCTGGCTTAGCAATTCCCGTAGCACTCATCATTGAGCCATCTGCTTTTTTACACTGATTAATCACATCCACAGACTCAATCTTGCCAGCGTCTGTTTGATTAAGATTATAAGTGGCGGTCACATCTGAGGCACAGTTGCGTTGAAAATACATAGGCAGGCGTGCAATCTCATACCACTGACCTGCGTATTTATTTAAATCAACACTGGGCACAGAGTGCGGGGTGCTCGCGGCCGTCGCTGGCGTGACCATATTGCCTGTTTCGGCATGTGAAAACGTAGAATAGGCCGCTAAGGGAACCAACAATGCCAAAGCTATACCTGTATGCTTGAGTAACGCTTTCATAAAGGCTCTTTCTGAGACGTCATGATGATATTTATTCATAAGGGTATCTGTTATCTATTAATTTGAAAAATGAGAGTTTTTGACTTAAAAATGTCATAATAATCTTCTATTATTTTGGCAAGCCATCCACTGTTTTTACGTTTAACTTGTCTTTTACTTCAGTTCAGTACTTGTCTTTAACTTGGCTGATTTATTCATCTTCATCTACAGTGCCGCTCTTTGCCATAACAACATTCTAGGGTTGCCCCTTGCGATTTACTATCCCCAAAATGTAGTAATACGCTACGGTTTGTAAACTGCCTATACTGTTTTAAATCTTTTGGTGTTCTTGCGTTAAAAATTGGCGTATTCCTGCTACTTTATCTCCATTATTGCGCCTTACTGTCGCCAAATCTTGGGGCGCCAGTCCGCCTAGAGCAATCACAGGTACTTCACAGTGCTCAGCCAATATTGCAAACTGCTCCCAGCCCAAACAGGGTTGCTCTGGGTGGGTCTGTGTGGGCTGAACAGGAGATAAATACGCACCAATCACAGGCGCCAGCTTATGATTGAGCTGATATTGCGCCAGTGTATTGACTGCCTGTATCTGATACTGACTGTGACAGCTTACGGTGATGGGTAAGCTTAGCTGTGATATGGAGGTGTTTTTGCCATGCTGTAGTTGCTGTAGTTGGTGCTCTAGCATGGCTTGTGTTAGGTGCTGGGCGATAACTTGCACAGGCAGCTTATTGGTCTGTGATAGATAATCTGCTAAAGGCTGCTGGATGATTACGTTTAAGTCTGTACGCCTAGCACACAGCTTAAGTACAACACGTGCCTGCTGCTTTAAGCTGCTGGACGCCAAACGCACATAGACCGTCGCTGACTGCGGTAGGCTTTGATGGTGATACTCAAGCCACTGTACTAGGCTTTGTTCAGTGACTGCATCTAACCCTTGGGTGTCATTAAAGGATAACTGATTGGTAATACAGATCACATCATCTAGGCGTAACCACTGCAAGATACTTTGATTGGCTTCAGGTAACACATACTGATTGTCCAGTAGACGTTGTTTATTGACCCAGTGCAAGCGCTGTCCCTCACAGCCTTGTGTTTTGTCCCTAAAGACAGAGAATTGATCAGGGCTAAGCTGTACTCGAAATACATGCAGGCATACCGTTTTTGAACGATCAGTATCTGATATATCCAGATACTCATGACGCAGTACCCCAAGCGGATTGATACAGCCATCGCTTGTAATATCAAGACCAATCTCTTCATACACCTCACGTATCAGTGCTTGCTTAGGTTGTTCACTGGCTTCTATTTTACCCCCCACAAATTCATAGCGATCCCCTTGGTGCTGATGGCTGCTGCGATAGCCCAGCAAATACTTGTCTTGATAATGGATGACGGCCACGGCCACATCGATATACTTCATGCGCTCTCCGGATGCTGTTGACACATTACTTGTCACTCAATAATTTTAAATAAAAAAGTGCTTGCAATGACGTTTATAATAAATAATAATGAAGTTAATGATAATCATTATCAAATAGACATTTGATCTATTTTTTGATGATGATTTTACACCGTACCTCAAAACTTAATTTAGGTATCATTTTGTTAAGTGTTATTTAAAATGCAATTTTTGTTAACCATAATATAAAGGATGACCCCATGGCTACTATTATCTCTCGTGCACTACGCCTTCGTGACAACCAGCTGCCTATGCTGCAATCAGAGCATCTATTTGCACTCACCAAAGAGGTGCGAATTCAACATGAGGGTGAAGAATACCGTTTACGACTTACCCGCAATAATCGCTTGATTTTAACCAAATAATTTATTCCATTAAGCCCCTGCATAGGGGCTTAGCTCATAATGAGAGTATCGTCTAATATTGGCACAAGACAGGTGATAAAAAAGAAGGGACAAATCAATTGTCCCTTCTTTTTTTGTCTGTGATTTATTTAAAACCTAAAGCTATACACCACATCCACTGCATTTTCTAATGCGGAGGTCGCCTCTACATAAATACGCCGCGTCAACTGATAACGCAGCGACAAGCTGCTTTGTGCATTAAATACGCCTACCCCATATCGGATATATAAGTCTGGGGTAATATAGCCGGTTACGTTAACGTTGGTGTCGCTATCGGTGCCTGAAGCATCGATGGTCAAGCGCTCAAAGCCAAAGGCATCGCCTATGGTATTGGTCAGGCTACGGGTACCGCTTAAGCCTAAGCTTAACCCGGCGGCGGCTAAGTTATTGGTTACCTCCGACTTAAAGCCCTCTTCACTAATCTGAGTGGCGCCTGAGTTTGAAATACGGCCAGTCACCAGTGCATTCATTGCTTGCTGCTGCGTTAAGCCGGCATCGTTAAATACCACAATGTTTGGATCAGAGACACGTCCCTTGACACGCACACCCACAGTGCTGCTCTCGATATCTTTGGCCGCCTCGATGCTCAAGCGTGGATTGGTCACATCGCCATTAAAGCGTATTTGGGCATAGTTAAGCTCGAGATTTTGACCGAAGGCATCAATGGTACTACGGCGACTCACCTGTACCACACCCAGCGCATTCATCACCCCTTGACCTTGCTGAGTGATATGTACTGCGCCTGCCAGCGGTAGAACGGCACCAAAGCCGCGGAAGTTAACATTACTGCCTAAGTCTACCCCTATATCAGCATTAATAGACCACGGCTTAGAGATGGCCAGTACCTCATCGATATTGCCGATAAGCTGACGATCTAACACCACCACATCTTCTGATTTGGTCACTACTTCTTGGTTGGCCTCAGGCGGTCTGATGGTGGCTGTGGGTACTGAGACTGCACCCACAATATTAACGTATTGCTGCTGCGGCTTAATGATGATATTAAAGTCAGGATTAACCTCAGCGAACAATAACGGCGGCTGAGTAAGCACCAACCGCTCACCGGTAACTCGAATTTTAGCTTGTAACTCTTGCTGCCAATCTATGGTACCGCTTAAGTCGCCCTGACCTTCACCACTCATAAAGGTGCCATTTAAAGTGGCGCTTTGGCCGCGTATTTTTGCTTTGGCATTAATATTGGTGAGGTTCACCGGCAAATCAAGCATGGCAACCGTGGCATCTTTTAAGTTGACGTCACCATAAAAGACTGGGCTAGATAAAGTGCCACCCAAACCACCTGCCAGCGTTATATTGCCGCCAAGCTTACGCATGCCTGGAAAGAAAGGTTTTAAAATCGCTAAATTAAACTCGTTTAATACCAAGGCACCCGATAATGGCTTGCCCTCTTTATACGGGTCTACCACCACGTCCGCATAACCTTTAGCACCATTACCACTATCGATATCGGTACGTACCTTTAAGCCTTCCTCAAAGGAGCGAACAATTAACGATATGCGCTTATAAGGTAAGGTAATGGGGTCGCTATAGCCATCTTGTATCATGCCTATGTTGCCATTGTCCGAGTACAACGTGGCATTGATGGTGGGCTTAACGCCTTTGCCCCATTCCATCACTGCTTTACCATTTAAAGCGGCGTTCCAACTTAAATCTTTGGGTAAAAAAGGCGCAAATAAAGTGGTGTCAATTTGCTGTATGGCTAAATTGACCTGACCTTGTTCACTAGAGGCCACCAAATTCTCCCGCAGACACACCTTACCTGACTCATCGGTAGCAGCCCAGCAGTGCGCTGCCAGTTGTATCTTAGGAGTACTACCGCCAAATGAGGCAATCAGCTGTGCCGGCTGGCTTTGTGCCAAGGTCACGTATTCGGTTGAAACCTCACCGTTACCGACCACACCGCGCCAGCCCATATTTTTACGATCAAAGGCACCTTTTATTGTGGCAGCAATGCTTACCTCATTATTGGCACGACTGGTCTGTGCTTTAAGCGTCAAGGTATGATCAAGCTCGGTACCATTAAATACCGCATAGATATTTTCAAACTGACTGCCGGAGGCTTGAAGGCCATCGGCAAGGATCACCAGATTACTGGGACTCTTAGCGAAATCGACAATCTTGCCTTTAATAACGCCTTTTTGTAGCAAGATCCCCGGTAAAGCCAGCTTCTCCCCACTCAAATCCACATAAATGGTAGGCAGTGCCTGACCTGCAGACTGCACAAGGGTTAATCCACCAATCACACTACCGGCGAAGTCTCTGCTGATTTGACTTAAGTTGCGAATATTGACTTTGGCATCTAAGTTTTGTGCATCGCCATTAGCAACAACTTGGTTATCCCCCCACTGCACCATGAGATTATCAGCATTGAGCGTCTCAATCACACTTTTGACTTTTTGGAGCTGGGTATTGCTATCGGCAGCTTTGAGCACTTGTAAATATTGAGCCATATCTTTGGGCAAATGCAAGGTGCTATTTAAGCTGCCTTGCGCCAATAACGGTTCACCGTTAATTTGGCCACGTAGCGCCATCTGGCTGATATTGATACGCTGTACGGTATCTTTCCAAAGCCCAGTGCTAGAGATGCGTCCGGTAATATTGCTGGGCACATCTTTAACAAAGTAGCCTAAATTGAAGTCCTCCATTGCCGCATTGATATTCCAAGCGACACCATTTTTGACATCCACGCTACCTTTAGCAATCAAGCTACCTGCTTCGCCCACATGGCTTAGGTTTTTAATATTAATGACCTGAGCATTACCATTGGCATCAAGCTGCAAGCGCCCTTTGGGCAACTGCGGCGTATCGATAAAGCCACCGAATTTAACATCAAAAGCACGCAGGTCGCCAAGCTTAGTCTGGTTATCACGCCATTGACCGGAGGTGACCAAATCGCCTGAGACAATCCCTTCGGTTTGCGGCGCAAAAAAGCCAACATTGAAGTTCTCGGTATGCGCTTTGATATCCCACTTAATGCCATCGCTTAGGCCTACATTACCTGTCGCATTGATACTGCCTGCTTCACCCACATGGCTTAGGTTTCTGATGGTAATGGCCTTAGCATTACCAAAAGCATCCAGCTTAAGCCGACCTTTGGGCAATTGCGGCGTATCAATAGAGCCATCAAACTTGACATCTAACGCGCGTAAATCCCCGAATTTGGTGTTGTTATCTCGCCACTGACCGGAGGTTACCAGACTGCCTGAGACGACGCCCTCGGTTTGTGGTGTGAATGAGCCAAAATTAAAGTTCTGAGTGTTGGCTGTTACATCCCACTTAATACCATCTGCTAAATTGACATTTCCGGCAGCACTGATGCTGCCCGCCTCACCCTTGTGACTAAAAGATTTAATATTGATATTAGTGGGTGTGCCATTGGCATCAACGATAAGGTTGCCTTGAGGCAGCCCTTGGGTGGTGAGTTGGCCGTTAAAGCGCGCATCAAACTGCTGCAAATCGCCTGCAATCAGCTCTACTGACCCATCGCCCTTGCCTTGGATGGCCACATGGCGATTTTCAGTAATGGTTTTTTGAGTTGCAGGATCAGTGCGGGTAACTTGTGCGGTTAATAGTGAGTCTAAGTCACTAGAATTGATGGTAAAGACATGGCGCTGACCGGTCACCAGCTTGCCATTGACACGGCGACGTATGTCGATCATTTTTCCTGACGCATTGATGCTACCCACAAGATTGCTGACCGGTAAGCTGTCATTAAACACTTTCGGTTTAAGCTGCTGGGTTTTGGCATTAATCGCCCAGGTTAACGGATTATTTTGGTTGGCCAGTACAATACTGCCATTACCCACCAAATCACCCATCACCCCATCATAATCAAAGGCATTGATATTAATGCGATCGCCCAGCTTATCGAGCTTGACTTTGTAATCGCCCGCAGGTGCGGCATTTAATTTATTAATCTGGGCAT
The DNA here is from genome assembly GCF_003209315.1 of Psychrobacter sp. YP14. Lineage (NCBI taxonomy): Bacteria > Pseudomonadati > Pseudomonadota > Gammaproteobacteria > Moraxellales > Moraxellaceae > Psychrobacter > Psychrobacter sp. YP14. Next base: position 1,806,634 of record NZ_CP029789.1, read on the forward strand.
CGGCATCAACCCACAGATGCTCATCACGCAGCTGCACATTGGCCTTACCAATAGGACTGTCAATATCGCCCACTTGAGGCACATTACGGCGGCGTAAATGTTGCCAATTGGCATCCACATACCAAGGCGCAGCGAATCTTGGGTTCTTAGGTGTGGCGCCTTGTACGACTTTGGCTTTTATAATCTCGCCGTCACGTTGACGCAGGCTGGCATTAATTTGCATTAAGCCGTCTTTATTTTTTAGATTATATACCACAGCCAATCGGCCATCTAAGCGCTCAGGTGCGTAAGGTGCTGCCGCTTTAGGTAATAAAGCACGTACTTTATAATTACTACTGTAAATTAAAGCTTGGGTGGTGAAACTGTCTTCCCAGTCAAGCACGCCTTTGGCCAATAAGTCACCTTCTGGCGTCTTAGCGGTAAGCTGATGGACATGCATCTGTTTGGTGTCTATGATATTGGCACGCGCTTGATAGCGACCACTTGGGATGTCCTTAGCTGACAACTGACTGTTAATACGCAGCTCAATATCTGATAACACCCCTGAAGCGATGGCCAAACCTGCCTGTAATTTAATATTTTGGCCTTCAGCATAGGGCAAGGTAATCTCATCCCAAGTCAGCTTAGCATCGAAGGGGGCATTGTCATCTAAACCTTGAACCGTAAAGTTACCTTTGACATTGCTGTCATTATATTTACTGCGTAAGGTGCCATAAGTACGCTTTAAGCTGCCTGTGGCATCAACATAAATCGGATCCACATAAATTTTTTGTAAACTATTCACCGTCACTTGAGCGGACAGATCTAGCGGATAGTTGCCCGTTAGGTCCACAAAGCCATTTAAATTGGCAATGTGCACCACATCACTGTACTGCAAGGCGGCTTTGTCCACGGCAAGATGCGTGTCTACCCACTTTAAGTCGGAGGCACTAATATCAGTCACTTCAATAGGATCTTTGCCAGCTTGCTTGTAAATGATGCTCTTGATGTGCGCTTTATCAAAGCGTAAGTCGACAGGCAGCTCAAAGGTTCTATAGTCAAAAGGCTCACCGGTGGCCGGCTTGCGGTTTTCTATCACAATAGATTCGATATCGGCATCACGCAGGTGCACTTCTCTGGCAAACATGGCGCGCCAGCCAATTTTGACATAGGTATTTACGAAGTGAACATCAACATCTTCAGACGCTTTCATGCTGATGTCTTTGACCAACATGCCATCGCGCAAGTTGCCCTCAGCATACTGCAGCTTTACGCCAGTTTCTGAGACAATCTTCTCTAATATAAACTTAGTGCCTCGCTCAGTACCCGCCATGACATACAAAATGATGCACATCATTAAGAACAGCACTAACAACAGCGCCAATAGCTTTAATAAAAAAGACAGCGGATAGTGGTATTTGAGCCGCGCAGCATCACGCTGGGCAGGATCTTGCTCTTGATTAGGTGGCGGGGTTTGCGAAGTGGTCATGAGTTAAGTAATTTTGTTAGAAATAACACAAGCTTTGGCGCCCCAAGGCGGCGAATAATCGCCTTTGACAGCCATCACGCTTGTGCCATTTACGGTTAAAATGGCCTGTTTTCACAAGATAATCAAAATGCTGTCATAGTAAATGATATTCACTATCACAGCAACCTTCATAGCAGGCTAATGATAGCCTTAACGAAAACCTTATAGCAGGCACCGAGTGCTTGGCAATGACACTGCAGTGACGCTGATCATTTCGATCACAGCGAAGCGCCATAACGGCTGCCTGGTAACTGCTTTACATTCAATAGCCACTACTGCAAAGGCGACCCAATAAAGAAGTGCAATCGAATAGGCACACTGTCCTCTAACACGCCTGCTGCTAAGTCTAAGCGTACCATGCCCACAGGTGAAGCCCAGCGGACACCAAAGCCAACCCCAAGCTTGGTTTCAGTCTCAAAATTGGTGTCATAAGCATTACCAAAGTCGGCAAATACCGCGCCACGCAGACCCGGTTTAAATTCATAGTTGTACTCTGTACTACCCACCGCCAAGACTTGCCCGCCCACCAGATAGCCTTTTTCTAGTGTCGATAAGCTGTTGTAGTCATAACCTCGAATACTGCGGTCACCCCCAGCAAAAAATCTGAGCTTATAAGGCACGTTTTCAAATTCATCCGCCCAGATGTACCCCCCATCTAAGCTGGCCACGACCTGATGCTTATTCATCTCACCAAAACTATAGACACCACTTACCCCCGCCCGCGCAATGGCCATATTGGTATCGGTCAATGCACTATCTGACCCAGCTTCTATAGAATAGTATTGACGCCAGCCCTTACTTGGATTGGTGACACTGTCGGTTTTGGTTTTATCCAGTTGATAACCCAGCAGCAGCGCCTCTTGGTCAAATTGAGCGCCTTCGCGGTTAAAGGGCACCGGTAAGTTCTCACGATCAGTGCCAGTCACCCCACTTTCTAGCTCATCCAAGCGATATCTTAAAGAGTACGTACGATTCCAGCCCTCATCACGACGAATGTTACGCGCGATACCAGCTTTAATGGTATTGGTCTCTAGATCTAAGTTACCATCACCTTGGTTGATGTTTTCTTGCTCATAGCTGATATTGGCGCTTAGAGTATCATTTAAAGGGTGCTTCCACGGGCGGCTTGCGTGCAGATTAATGGACTTGTTAATTTTTGAGGCGCCCACACTGATGCCTGCCTGATAGCCATCTCGATTGATAAGGTTATTCTCAAGACGTGCCACTGCGCGCACGCCGGTATCGGTACCATATCCAATACCTAAATCCACATCTTTTGGTTTATCCGCCGTCACAAACACATACAAAGGTACCGACTTGGTCTCAGCCACTTGCTGCGGCGTTTTGCGATTCGCCAAGAAGGTTTTATCCAAGTCGCTGGGTAATGAGTCGGTATCGGCCAAAGGGTCTTCCTCATCGGGAAATATCTTTTTGACTGTGCCACTAATGGCATTGGAGATTTTACCCAATAAGCTTTTGGCCTGCTCTTCGGTTTCATCTAGCACTCGGTCATCAGGTAGTCTGGATAATCGCTGTGCTTTGGCGGTGATTTCTTGTAGCTTCTCAGTGGTTTCTTGATCCACAGAATATTCAAGAGGCTTAAAGGCATCATTGGCACCGTTTTCGGCCGTTTTATCTGAGTTATTATCAGCCAGTAGATTGCCTTGCTCATCATATAAGCCATCCGTATTGTTCTCGGCCGTATCTTGCTCTTGAGCAGCTCGCTCAGATGAATTATCAAAACCTAAAGTGCCCGTGCTGCGGCTAGGACGTATGGTCTCAACGTTGACTGAGTTGAAATAACGGGTGGCAGATAAGTCATTGGTAAACTTAGTCACTTCCGGCGCATAAAAATTATCTCCGGCTCTAAATTCATGTAGCTGATGCAGCAATTCAGGCTTAACAGGCAGCTTATCTGGATCTGTGGTGAGCTCACCTGTGTCTTTGTCAATGGTAAAGAAAATCACCTCATCAAAATGATAGCGCTGACCTGTGTCATAGATTAAATCTACATCTGCGGTATTATCAGGCAAAATCACATCCACGGATTTGTTCAGCCACTGCCCATCAAAAAAGCCAAATTGCTCTTTGGTGGTCTCAATCTGACTTTTGGCAGTTTTATACACCCCATGGTTAAAGATATCGCCCTCTAAGGGTGCTGTTTTTTCAGCAATTTGTTGAAACTCTGGCAACTGTGATCCCTCACCGCGAATATCAACAATGCGGCTACTCACTTTTACAGGCTCACCAAGATGCTCAATAATCACCGCAATCTCATCTGAGGCAACCCGCTTAAAGCTCAGCTTAATATCATAATAACCTACCGCTTGCGCCGCATCGATGGCCTCTTGATGCAGCCTAGGCGTCACCGCCACGAAGTCTGAAATGGACTCGACGGTGATGTTCTCCATAGCCGCTTTGATGTTGGCAGCCGGCTGGGTGTCTTTGTCTGCCTTAACAAGCTGAGGCGGGGCATTTTTTTTGCCTGAGGCTGCAGGCTGCTGCAAATATATCTTGGCACTAATACGCGGTAAGCCTGCATAGCCATCATTAAAAAAGCGGTTATATAACCCCTTAATAAAGCCAGGCTTTGCTTTGCTGCTATCTTCATCAGCCGTCTCAGTCACAACAGAGCCTACTGGCGCTTTAGTGGGGCCGCCTTCATACTGCGGCAAATAATCATCTGGATTAATGCCAACCTCGGCAGCATTTTGCTGCGAGTTATCTACCACATCATCCGTAATCTCACCTGATTGCTGCTTAATCTGAGCATCTACTTTACCAATACTGGTGTTTTTTACCGCTTGCTCCGCCGACTTTTCGGCCGCTTTGGCTTTTGTGCTGTCAGGATTGACCACCACATCTGTGGCTTGATATACAGGCTCGGTGGCAGCATTTGGCTCTGAGTCATCGACTATACCAAGCGTCTGCTGGTTGCTGGGATTGATTTGGGCACTTTGATCTAAGCTATTGTCAAAGCCTAGCGGCGGCGAAGTGGCATCTAGACGGGCGATAGGCTGGGTAAAATCAGAGGGTACTTGACTACCAATCTTTGCCAGCACCTGCTCTATTTGCTGCGGGGTCTGCATGATGGCCGCATTGGCCAAATCTGTGCCTGCTTGAGGCTTAGTCGTTAAGCTGTTGTCAGCAAATACACGATCAAAGGTGGCTATGGGGTCAGAATTTGGGTCGGCGCCGTTATTATTGGCCGTTTTTGTCGCACTGCTCACAGTACTGGCTGTATTTGAATTGGATGGCTGCGTTCCAGCAGAGCTGAGCGTTTCGCGCTGATAGTCTTCTAATACACTCGGGTCAATCAGCCCCTGCTCAACTGCTTGCTTGAGCTTTAGTGCAATCAGTGCTTCTTCAAGCTGTGAGTCAGTAGCACGACTTGGTTGATCTACTTTGGCACCTGTGCCACTAGCAGCGGCATACGCTGATATAGGGGTGTAAGCTTGCAGCAATAGGCACGCAGATAGAGCACACGCCATTTTAGAATAGCGAAAGGGCAGCAGCACTTTGAATCGACTGTGCGCTGTAGGGCTCATAGTAGAGCTAAAAAGGCTATCGGCTCGTTGGTTTACCACGAACAGGGGCTGGTGTGTATTACGCATTACCAATCTCTTATCTAGAATAACTTTCTATAGTAAATTCCTACCGCAAAGACTACCGCCTGAACCAAGTCTATGCAAATCGGATTTTTATAAATCGAAAAACAAATTTAATTTAGTTGTGATAAATTGTCGCTATGATACCTTGACTGAACATAATTATCAGTGAAAAATTATCGCTCAAATCTTGATAAATACGATGAGCTATTTAAGATAGCCACTATTTTGTACTTATATTAGGAAGCCGCATATGGCATCACAATTTACCCTGTTTCGCAGTCGCCGCTTTACGCCGATGTTTTTTACCCAATTTTTGGGTGCTTTTAACGATAACTTTTTTAAACAAGCGCTGCTTTTGGTTCTAACCTATAGTGCAGCGGCCAAGTTAGGTGCCTCAGTTAGTTTACTGAACAATTTGGCCGCCATGTTGTTTATTTTGCCTTTTTTCTTATTTTCTGCCCTAGCAGGACAATTGGCCGATAAATATGAAAAGTCACGCCTAACTTGGTATATCAAAGTGTTAGAAGTGGTCATTATGCTACTGGCCGCTTTTGGGCTGATTTTTGAAATTTATTGGCTGCTATTTTTGGCGCTATTTTTATTAGGTGCCCAGTCCACTTTCTTTGGCCCCATTAAATACGCTTATTTGCCTCAAGCGATGCAAAAAGATGAGCTGGTCGGTGCCAATGGCCTGTTTCAAACCGGCACGTCCCTGTCGATCCTAACCGGTATGATGTTTGCCGGCTTATTTACCCAAATGGAAAACCATTTGTATTGGGTCAGTGCCATGGCGTTACTGATTGCCGCTTTGGGCTTGTTGGCCGCTAAATTTATTCCAAGAATGCCTGCCGTACAGCCTGACTTAAAAGTGAACTGGAATATCTTTAGCACCAGTATGGACACCATTAAGTATCTGTATTCGCTGCCATTGTTGTTTTTTATCATCTTAGGTAACAGCTGGTTTTGGTTCTATGGTGCTACCTTTTTGACCCAGACTCCTGAGTTTAGTAAGGTTATTTTACAAGGCAATGAATCTGTGGTTATCTTTTTACTCACCTTATTCTCAGTGGGGGTCGCTTCAGGGTCTTTGTTATGTAAAACATTGACCAAAAATCAGGTAAGCTTTAAGTTACTGCCCTTTGGTATCGCAGGGCTCAGCCTATTTGCCATAGATTTATATTTTTCGTTATCTGCACTTACTATCAGTACTGGCAGCTTATTAGGTATTGCAGAGTTGTCTGAGGTGAGCGGTAGCTTTCGGGTATTTGCAGATCTATTTTTCTTAGGCTTTAGTGGCGGTATTTATATTGTGCCTTTGTATGCGGCGATGCAGGCTTACTCACCTATTAGTCACAGAGCGCGAGTCATTGGCGCCAACAATATCTTTAATGCCATTTTTATGGTCAGCTCCGCCATCTTTTCTATCGTGATTTTAAATCTATTAAAAATGCCTTTGCCGCAGCTGTTCTTAGTGACGGGTATCTTAAATATCTTATTTGGGATAATGCTATATTTTAAATTAAAAAAATATCAAGGCACCCTGAGTATTCAAGAAGACGCGCTTATCTAAACGGACAAAGCGTTCACAACCACACACATTAGAGATTTAAGCGAGCCGCTGCTTTGACGTGGTAAACCCATAAAAAAGCCAACCTTTAACAATAAAGGTTGGCTTTTTTATTTCGGTCTTATTTTATACCGTCATTATGACTCAATACGGTTGATTTTTTTGGTCACTATCAAAGCAATAGGAATGGCCACTAAAGCACCCACCACAGCGGTACTAATAATATGTGGAATGTCATCGAAGCCAGTTACCAAAGCGGCCACCATAAATACGCCAATAATAACTGTCGCTGCCATTCCCCAGATCATACTTAATAATTGCCAGTTCATAATCTCACCTTTAATTAATAACCTTAGTTTATGATTTATTGTCTATAGGTATAGTTATACACCATATCCTTATTTTTTTTAAGGTTTTTTACGATTATTTTCATAACCGGCTGGGTCTCTTATTTTTAAAGACCTAAGCCCAACTAAATGCTATAATAAAATCCACGACCGCTCATAAAAACACATAGATTTAAGTTCGACAATTCACCCAATCAAAAAACAATAGTTATCAGTAAAACCACTGCATCAGTAAGGCTTTGTTTTATCAATAATTTTTAAATCCTCCCTTCATGTCAGCTGTTTTTTACAGCCCACCTCTTTTGATATTTATGGCCCAGTTCTACGTTATCACGACACTTATTGACCTAAATAAGCATTGCGTGTGTGTTATTTTTGCAAACACCGATAGATTTTGAAGCCAATTGACTTTAAATTAACGGTTCTGAGTCAAAGCGGCATTATTTTTATTTAAAATAGCTTAGCGTGCTTTGATATAACCCACCTAACTTGATAATCACAGGCGCTTATATGAGCTCACCCTTGTCTTCTACCCCCAAAAAAGACAGCGACAACCTAGGCATGATTACGGTACCGTATTTTCAATTTGTGCCCAATGCGGCAAGCTATGCTTTTGACAAGGTAAGCTATAAAGCGGTGCCCAATAAAAAAATTCATTGCCACTGCCCCCTTATTATCATTGAGGCAAGTTGGATAAATGAGCCTATGATGGATGTGGCGGTGGCAAGCTTGGAGGAAGAAGAGGCAGCAGCAGAGCAGCAAATAGCGGCCAAAGAAAAAGAGCGCTTGGACTATCTGGCAAACCAAAAAGCCGATCCGAGTAATAAGACTCAGCAAGCCGTGTTGGCAGCTAAGCAACTGATCACTGAAGCTGAAGATGTTGAGGAAGCAGGGTTAAACGCCCCAGATTCTGATAGCGATGTTCTGGATACTCAAAATCCAGAGACTCAACATCTTGATACTCAGAGCATGGCGGCCGTTGAAGCTGATGAGCCTGAGTTACCTGAAGAGGATAAGCCGTCAGAAGAGATCAGTGAAGAGGATCAATTAAAAAAGGATAAAGAAGCCAAGCTTGAGTCTTATAAGCAGTTCGTTGCTGAGCAGCAAAGTCAGGTAGATATCGACTATCAAGGCATACGGGTCAATATCGAGGCCAATGCTCTCCCCAGTCGCATGTATTTTATTATGAATGCTTTGTCTGCCATTATTGCCAGCTACGGCTTGGTGATTAACTCAGCAGCAGTGGTCATTGGCGCTATGCTGGTGGCCATGATGCTAGGCCCGATAAGTGGTGTGGCCTTGGCGATTATTGATTATCGTATGCCTTTTTTACGAAAATCACTTTTGACGGTACTTGCTGGTGGCGCTATGGTGGTAGTCATCGGCTTTGTGGTGGGTTTTATACACCAAGATACCCCTTTAACCAATGAGATTTTGTCGCGTACTCAGCCCACGTCAATGGACTTAATGATTGCCTTGGCTGGTGGGACTGCAGGCGCATACGCCATGATCTCTCCGCACCTATCTGTGGCTGTGGTCGGTGTCGCTGTGGCAACCGCTTTGGTACCGCCGTTAGCTGCCAGTGGTATATTGTTTGCGCATGGAGAAGGTACGCTTGGCTTAGGTGCCCTGTTATTGGCCCTGACCAACATCATTGCCATCCAATTTACCAATGCCTTGGTATTGTGGTTTACTGGATTTCGTAGGCTGATGGAAGACGATTACAAAAGCAATCCAACTTTGGCCTTCTTACGTCGTAATGCGGTGCCTTTATTACTGTTGACCAGTATCGGTGTGTATTTGACCTATAACTTTAATGCCATTACCAAAAAGCAAAACTTTGAAACTCAGGTCAAAGAAAGTATCAATGATTATTTTATCGACCAAGGCAACTCGCTAACAGCTACCCAGTTTGTTAATCGAGATGGCTATCAAATGGTTCGTGCTGTGGTACGCGGTGAGACTCGCCCCTCGCCTAGAGATGCTCAGCAATTAGAGCGCCAGATTAATGACAACCTCATGCCAGCTTATCCCAAGCAGTCTCCTGTGCGTATCCAGCTGCGTTATATGCCAGTGGTGGTCATTGACTCTAGCCCCGGCCACGGTGAGGAGCTAGATAAGACCGATGCGGCTATTTTGGCCAATGAATAACCGATACAGACACTTAAGTCATATGCCTTAATAGCAATTTATGCCAATAGTCATGTTTTGGCGTTAAATATGCTAAACTTTGTCGCTATTATTTATAGCTGCCCGGTCAACGGCTCTGGTCGCCAATTTTTAGACCTTATTTGCACGTCAATACCGGCAGCGATAACCACTTTTGAATGAGTTTTTATATTAATCTCACTAAACCTTTAGCCTACTAGCCATTCTTTAAGGAGTTCATGTGACTCACTCTGCGCCCTCAAACCCTACTCAACTACCTTCTGATAAATTCTTACGCACAGCCGATGTTCGTAAAGCGTTTATAGACTTCTTCGTTAGCAAGCAGCATACCCATGTGCCCTCCTCAAGCCTTGTGCCGTACAACGACCCCACTTTATTATTTACCAATGCGGGTATGAACCAGTTCAAAGACTGCTTTTTGGGCATCGATAAACGTGACTACACTCGAGCGGTCACCTCACAAAAATGTGTGCGTGCTGGCGGTAAACACAATGACTTAGATAACGTTGGTTATACAGCACGTCACCACACCTTCTTTGAAATGTTGGGTAATTTCTCATTTGGTGATTATTTCAAAAAATCAGCCATCGCTTATGCTTGGGAATTTTTGACTTCAAAACAGTGGTTAGGCCTAGACGCTGATAAACTTTACGTGACCATTTATGAAAGCGATGATGAAGCCTTTGATATCTGGCACCAAGACATTGGCTTAGCTGCCGAGCGCATCATTCGTATTGGGGATAACAAGGGCGCCCCATATGCCTCAGACAACTTCTGGGCCATGGGTGATACTGGCCCTTGTGGTCCTTGCTCTGAAGTATTCTATGACCACGGCGAGCATGTAGAAGGCGGCCTACCTGGAACGCCTGAAGAAGATGGCGACCGCTATATTGAGGTTTGGAACTGTGTATTTATGCAGTTCAACCGTCAGCCTGATGGCACCATGGAGCCACTGCCTGCACCTAGTGTCGATACCGGTATGGGTCTTGAGCGTATCAGTGCTATCTTGCAAGGCGTGCACAGCAACTACGAAATCGACTTATTTGTTAACTTAATCAACAGCGCTGCAGACATCATTGGTATCAAAAATGACAACCAAGCGTCGTTAAAAGTGGTGGCCGATCACATCCGTGCGGTCAGCTTCTTAATTGCTGATGGCGTATTGCCAAGTAATGAAGGCCGTGGTTATGTATTGCGCCGTATTATCCGCCGCGCTGTGCGTCATGGCAACAAACTGGGTGCAGAAGACAGCTTCTTCTACAAAATGGTAGCGCCTTTAGTTAAAGAGATGGGCGACGCTTATCCACAGCTGGTTGAAAAACAAGCCTTTATCGAAAAAGCAATCGAAAAAGAAGAAGTGCAATTTGCCAAAACCTTAGCTCAAGGTCTGCGCTTATTAGACAGTGAACTTGAAAGCTTAAAGTCAGGTGATGTGCTCTCAGGCGAGGCGGCTTTTAAACTGTATGACACTTATGGCTTCCCTGTTGACTTGACCGCAGACATCACCCGTGAGCGCGGCATTGGTATCGACGAGGCCGGCTTTGATGAGCAAATGAACATTCAGCGTCAGCGTGCGCGTGATGCAGGCAAATTCGATGTGGATTACTCAGCGGCCATTAAAGTTGAGACCCCTACTGAATTTGTAGGCTACGAGCAGCTTGATGAAAAAGAGGTAAACATCATCGGTCTGTATCAAGACGGCAAAGAGGTTGAGCTATTAAACGAAGGTGACGAAGGCGTTATTGTCTTAGACCGCACTCCATTCTACGCAGAAGGGGGTGGTCAAGTGGGTGAAATGGGCGAGATTCGCACGTCATCAGGGGTGTTCAATGTTGAGGACACCAAAAAATCTGGCCAAGCCTTTATCCATCACGGTGTGGTGAATATGGGATCGCTACAAAAGAGCCAAACTGCTGACGCTCAAGTTGTCTCAGCAATTCGCTCAGCCAGTGCCCGTAACCATTCAGCCACTCACCTGTTGCACGCAGCACTGCGTAAAGTATTGGGAGATAGCGTATCGCAAAAAGGCTCACTGGTATCAAGCGAAATGTTACGCTTTGACTTCTCATACGACAATGCGGTCTCTCAAAAAGATCTGGCCACCATTGAGCGCTTGGTCAACGAGCAAATCCAAGCCAACGTTGAGACCCATATTGAGCTGATGAATATTGATGATGCGATGGCCAAAGGGGCTGCTGCTTTATTCGGTGAAAAATACGGTGAGACAGTACGCGTATTGACCATGGGCACCACTGAGATTGAAGATGGCATACAAAAGCCCTTCTCTATTGAGCTTTGTGGTGGTCTGCATGTGAAGCGTACCGGCGATATTGGCCTGTTTAAAATCACCTCAGAGTCTGGTATCGCTGCCGGTATCCGCCGTATCGAAGCCTTAACGGGTATGGGCGCTCTGCGTTATATACAGCAAGCAGACAGCCAGTTGACAGCCCTTGCTAATCAATTAAAAGCCAAACGCCCTGAAGTGGCTGACCGTGTACAGACCATGGCAGACAAACAGCGTGAACTTGAAAAACAGATTGAGCGTTTGAATCAAAAAATCGCCAGTGCGCAAGCAGCAACCTTGGTGGATAATGTACAGACCATCGCTGATAAAAAAGTGCTTATTGCACAAGTGGCTGGTATCGATGGCAAAGCAATGCGCGGGCTTATTGATGATATCAAATCCAAGCTACAAGATACCATTATCATCTTAGTCGGTGAAAAAGATGGCCAATTGGCACTTGCAGCCTCCGTGAGCAAGTCTTTAACTGGCGACATCAAAGCCGGTGATATTATCCGTCATTTAGCTGGTGAGCTTGAGGGTAAAGGCGGTGGTAAACCAGACTATGCTCAAGGCGGCGCGCCAAGTAGCGATAAACTGACCGGTGTGATGCAAGCGCTGCCAAACTGGGTGGCAAGTCAACTGAGCTAACCATTGACCCAACATAAATCCTGTATATAAATGGGTCATATAACGGATTTATATAAAAATTGCAGCGCTGTGGCTTAAGTTAGGTCAGTCCTCAGCGCTGCTTTAAGCCATCGGTTATTAACTATTGCGATAAGTTTAGTGATTAATAACTATTTACCATCATTAAAGTCTGTTGCATGCTTTGATGGCACTGTGCGGTTGTGTTATAAAGTACGTTTGTCTAAGGCGAATGCTGGGATAAGTGACTATCAGTGATCAGCCACTTAAGCCAACACAGCACCGTCAAAGGCAGGTTTCCATAAACTAGGCAATGACCGTTTTTTATTATTACTCTCTAAAATAACTTATGTACTCAAGGCATGCGGTACACTTTGGCCAGATAGAGTCGATATAAGTTGGCGCGATAGTAGTAGAGATAATGGGCAAAACCAAACTTTCAATTCAAAGGGTTTCACATGGCATTGATTGTACAAAAATATGGTGGTACGTCGATGGGCAGTATCGACCGTATCAAGAATGTTGCAAAGCGGGTTAAACGCTGGCATGACCATGGGCATCAAGTAATTGTTGTCGTATCAGCCATGAGCGGTGAGACGAACCGTTTAATCGACCTGGCCACTCAAATTAGTAAGTACCCTGATCCGCGTGAGTATGACCAAATGGTCTCAACGGGCGAGCAGGTATCCATCTCCTTATTGTCTATGGCAATCAAAGAGTTGGGTATCGGTGCACGCTCCTTTACCGGCGGTCAAGTGGCGATTAAAACTGATAATAAGCACAATAAAGCACGCATTGAATCCATTGATGCCGAAAAAATTCAAGCACAGCTCGATGACGGCAATGTGGTCGTGGTAGCAGGATTTCAGGGCATAGATGCCGAAGGCAATATCACCACCTTAGGTCGTGGCGGCTCAGACACCACAGGTGTTGCCCTAGCGGCAGCGTTAGGCGCTGATGAATGCCAGATTTATACGGATGTAGATGGGGTGTATACCACCGATCCTCGCGTCACCTCAAAAGCACGTAAGCTTGATAAGATTACGTTTGAAGAAATGCTAGAGATGGCCAGTCTGGGCTCAAAAGTTCTGCAAATTCGTGCCGTTGAGTTTGCTGGTAAATACCAAGTACCTTTAAGAGTACTGTCGAGCTTCGATGAAGGTCAAGACGGTAGCTTTGATGAAGAATTCCGCCAAAACGTTGGCACACTGATTACAGTAGACGAAGGAGACGACATGGAACAGCCGGTCATTTCAGGCATCGCATTTAACAGAGATGAAGCAAAAATTGTGGTGCGCGGTGTGCCAGATCATCCAGGCATTGCCTCTGGTATCTTAACCCCCATTAGTAATGCCAATATCGAAATCGATATGATTTTGCAGAACCTATCTGATCAAGGCTTAACTGACTTTAGTTTTACTGTCAATCGTCCTGACTTTGATAAGGCCATTACTATCTTAGAGAGCATCAAAGGGGACATCGAGGCCAAAGAAATCCATGGCAATACCGATGTGGTCAAAGTCTCACTTGTGGGTGTTGGCATGCGCTCTCATGCCGGTGTGGCCAGTAAGATGTTCCAAGTATTGGCCGAAAACAACATCAATATCCAGATGATCTCTACCAGTGAAATCAAGATCTCTGTATTGATTAAAGAGCAGCATCTAGAAAAAGCGGTTAAATCATTACACACCGCCTTTGGCCTAGATCGTGCAGATGGCGAAAGCAAAGTTGCGGGTCTGTAATTGCTAATATGTCATGACTAGCTTGTCATTGCTGACTATCTAGTGATACTGCTGTTTTTTATACACCAAAGCCGGCTTTAACTTAACAGTTAAAGCCGGCTTTGTATCTGATGTCATTTATATTTTGAATATATGTGACTTAAGTTCAACAGGAAATAACTGGCATATCATGACTAATCTGCGGTAGATTAGAGCTGTCAGACTAAATATCTTGCCCCTGTTAGCCGATAAAACGCTAAAAAGGGGGATTGCTAATGACATATAGCCCATAAAGCCTTATAATACTCTGTTCGAATACGGCCTATGTGAGATTATTTAAGATAACAGCGTACCACGCTTTAGCTTAGGGCAAATATCTCAGTCAAACACAGGTCGCCTCTATTGAGGGCAAACTGAATGGGCAACATTATGACTATTTCATCATTTGGCATTTGCCAATTTTTTTTACTGCGACATAAGGAGTGTGACGCATGTTAATTTTAACTCGCCGTGTGGGTGAAACTTTAATGGTTGGTGACGAGGTAAGTGTCACTGTATTGGGCGTTAAGGGCAATCAAGTTCGTATTGGGGTTAATGCACCCAAAGATATTGCGGTGCACCGTGAAGAGATTTATCAGCGCATTCAACATGAGCGTGCTATGCAGTCTCAAATGCAGCATTTAGAACAAGGTAACTTCCCTACCTCATTCGATGATGACGATTTTTTTAATAGATAGCCTATAGCTTTTAGCGTATTATCTTTGTCAGCTATTTTTTTAGCTGACAAAGCGCCCAAGCTTACGGTTTTTATTGCGTATAATACTGCGCTTTTAACAGATCGTTTTTTAATTGATAATGAGGCCATTATGAGTATCCGACATTCTGACGTGTCTGCATTGCTAAACGGACTAGACAAAAAAGCCATTGCCTTTAATGATGTGCTTAACTTTATTGATGACTTTTATCGCTATACCCCAGTCAAATTTAGTAATGGTGACTTGGTCAATGCTGTGGGTCAAAACGAAGGTAGCGCAAAGGTATTTGGCTTTGCCAAGCACCATGGTTTAAATCAATTAGATACCCTAAAGCTGTTTGCAGAGCATTATGATGCTGTTGTTGCAGCGCCTAAAGGCACAGACCACCCGAATATCCGTAACTTTATTCATTGGGGCTGGCAGGGTTTTTTGATGGAACACAATCCATTAACCGCCCGTCCGAGCGTCGATGTAAAAAACATCTAAAGCTTAGATAAAAATCAGATAAATGATAAAAAAGACCAACTTGAAGTTGGTCTTTTTTTATGAGTAGTGATCAGTATTAAGGCTTATGAGCGGAATTTAACAGGCTGAATAGCGCCTTTAGGATTGGGCAAGTTAGGATAGTGATGTTCATGCTCAACATCACACTCCTCACCCACGACAGTGCCATCTTTTTTTACTGGCTTGTGGATATAGCCCACACGCTCTTGTGGCGGTAAATGCTCATGTTCCCACACCATAACCGCTTGCATGCACGTCTCGCGCTGCTCTGGGCTCAGCTTTCTGCCATCAGGCCATTTACCAAGCTCAATGGCTTGGCGAAAAGAGGCGACCAACTCAGGGGTCATGACCGCTAAAATTTCTTCTTTATTCATTATCCTACCTCATTGAATACAAACAAATAGTTAATTGATGACCTCTCTTTATAACTCGTCATCTTCGCCATCTAGAGCAAATTCTTCAGCATGAACATTCCAATTAAGCTTGGTGCGACAGGCTTCATAAAAATCAAATCCAGGTGGGTGTAATAAGGTTAGCTTATCGGGGTGCTTGCGAATATATAGTCGCTGGTGCTGATCTAATGCCACACTTGGCTTGCCATCGGCACTGACCATGGGCTGAGTACGATTGTCTTTGTGAATACGAATGATAATCTCGCTTTTGTCACTGACCACAATAGGGCGACTAGACAGGGTATGCGGATGCATGGGCACCAGACAAATAGCATCTAAGCTTGGGTGAATAATAGGACCACCCCCAGATAAGGCATAGGCGGTGGAGCCTGTCGGAGTAGCCACAATCAATCCATCACTGTGCTGACGATACACATCTAGCTCATCGATGGTAAGCTGAAAGTCTATCATATGCACCGACTTACCGGCATGCAAAACCACATCATTGAGCGCCATGTCCTGATGCACAATTTTGCGCCCTTCTCGGATTTCCATGGTCAATAAAAAGCGCTGATCAAGCTGATAGTCGCCCATTAATACTTGGCGCAGCTTCTCACCCACCTCATCAGGATTAACATCGGTCAAAAAGCCAAGGCGACCTCGGTTAACGCCCAATACTGGGACACGATATCGAGCCAGCGCCTGTGCGGCATGTAAAATGGAGCCATCACCACCCACCACAATGACTAAGTCACAAATCTCGCCCAGTAGGCTACGTTTTACAATTTGCAGTTTATTTAATTTTTCAAGCTCAAGATCAGGCAAGGTGGCGGTCTCAGAGTCCACATAAAGACTCAATCCCATCTCATTAATTCTTTGCCCAATCTCATGAATGGTGGTAATGACCCCACGTTTGCGGGCACGACCCATCAAGCCAATGCGTCTAAACGCTGGGTTTTTGATAGAATGAAAAAGAGAAGAGTCGGATA
Organism: Psychrobacter sp. YP14; assembly: GCF_003209315.1. NCBI lineage: Bacteria > Pseudomonadati > Pseudomonadota > Gammaproteobacteria > Moraxellales > Moraxellaceae > Psychrobacter > Psychrobacter sp. YP14. The sequence goes on from NZ_CP029789.1 coordinate 1,823,125, forward strand.
AGTTCGGCAGCTTATCGGACTGCTCAGAGCGTTCCATAGGCTTCAGCTTCAATAAATAGGTCATTAAGATTAAATTAAAGAGCCCTAAGCAGCAGCTCTCACATCATTTAAGGGACTTTATCGTTCAAGATTATAACAAGCGTAAGCGTACCACATTATCGATTTTACTGCATTAGTCGCCCGGTGAGTTTTGTGCTGATTGTCATCTCTTGTCACTCACACAGCCATCTTGCAACCGCCGCGATTTACCCCCATATACAGTATACATACCGCTTTTATCGTCTCTACTAGCTGCCACAATTATTCACAGTCGTTAACCGCCCTTATCCACTATTATGTTATGTCATTTAGCAGGCTATCCAATCTGAGTTATTCATCCAACAATCATAATAGATACTTATCATTTAACTCAGTTGGCCTTTTGATTTCTCCATAGGCTCATTGTGCCTTCACACTACAGCGGTCAGTTTTTGCCACCCTTAACGAAATAAGCTATTATGGTCGATAACTGGCTGTAAAAAACAGCTAAGACTGACTTGAAATTTACAGCATCTTATTAAATAAATTATTAATCAACCTCATTAATTAAAGGATTCAATGATTATGGCAAACCCTATTGTCAGCCGTACCGAACTTGCGGTGGGTGGTAAAACCATGACCGTCCAAGGCGTGGTACAAAAAACCAGCTTTTTATTGGGACTGAGCGCTATTGCCGCTTTGGGCTTTTTCTTCTTTATCATCCGTGGCGGTATTAGCGGTGGCATGGCACAAATGATTACCTTTGGCAGTATGTTTGCCGCCTTTGGTCTAGCCTTGTTTATTACATTTAGACCCCAAAAAGCCAAAGCTTTGGCCGCCCCTTACGCCATTTTACAAGGTCTATTTTTAGGCGGTGTCTCTATCATGTTCATGGGTATTGATCCAAGTATTCCTGCTAACGCATTGGCCGCTACCTTTGTCACAGCTGCTGTTATGCTGGGCTTGTATCGCTCAGGCATGATTAAGGTCAATGAAAAATTTCGCTCAATCATGATGTCGGCTATTTTTGCCATCATGCTGATCTACATCGTTCAGTGGGGCTTTGTATTATTTGGCTCAACCCTGCCTTTCTTGTTCCAAACTGGCGGTCTTGTGGCTATCGGCTTTAGCTTATTTGTGGTGGTGGTGGCCTCATTTAGCTTGCTGCTGGATTTTGATAACATTGAGCGCGGTGTGGCAGCGGGCGTATCAGAAGAGTACGAATGGATTTTTGGTATCGGTATATTAGCCACCCTAGTATGGATGTACTTTGAATTTATGCGTCTGTTAAGCCACTTCCAAGATTAAGCGGTAAACAAAGTAGCCTGCTTACGCTATTTTTTAATCAATAAAATCAAAAAGGTCGCCTCACTTGAGGCGATCTTTTTTTTATGCAGGCCATTTTACGCTTAGCGGTATAAGCAATAAGCACATTTAGGCTCGTTTCAAACGCAGTGCATTAAGCACCACCACCAAGGAGCTTAGTGACATACCGATGGCTGCCAGCCAAGGAGGAACATAGCCAAAGGCGGCCGGTAGTAGAACCACAGAGTTATAAGTTAAGGCCCAGCGCAGGTTTTGTTTAATAATATTTTGCGCCTTATCAGCGATGCGCTTGGCATCGGACACAGCTGCCACTTTACCATTTAAAATCACACTATCACTTGAGACTTGAGCTAAGTCAGCCGCCCCAGCAATAGCGGTAGAAATATTGGCTGCCGCCAAAACTGGTGCATCATTAATACCATCACCGACCATCATGACCACATGACCGGCATCTTGCAGCTGCTTAATGTGCGCCACCTTATCTGAAGGTGATAAGCCAAAATAGACCTTATCTACGCCAAGCTCTTGAGCCACAGTCTGCGCATGTGAGCTTGGATCTCCCGTTAATATTACAGTTTCAATGTTTTGAGCTTGCAGCTGATGGATCATCTGTGCCACACCATCTCGCACACTGTCATTGAAGTAATATAGCGCCAGTGGTTGCCAGATATCTGGTGAGGCCCCAGCAGCATCAGCTTGACGCTCACAGCGGGTCAACATGACCACCGTGCTGGCACGATGGCGCTGCAAGTCAATCTCATAAGGCACATTGCTGCCTGCCTTACTGTCATCACGATTTAAAGCAAAGTCCACATGACCGAGCCGATAAGTATGGCCGCCGCCGATATCACCTACCTGTGCCTCCACCCCGCCTGCAGTGTGATGCACCAATTGATTGACCACCGGTAAATGTAGCTGATACGCGGCATCCAATAAAGCGGTGGCTATCGGATGACGACTGCCCACCTCTAGCGCTGCTGCGATGGCCAATAAGTCATCTTTATCTTGAATGGCATCAGTCTGTAGACCAGCATCTAATTGAGGCTCATGACTCAAAGGCTCGATATACAGCAAGTTAGGCTTACCATAAGTGAGTGTCCCGGTCTTATCGAAGGCCACATGAGTAATTTCAGCTAAGGTCTGAATGGTATGACCACGAGTGGTTAAGAACCCATAGCTTGCCAGTCTATTGGTCGATACCGTTAATGCAATAGGCGTGGCCAATGACAATGCACAAGGACAAGTGGCAACCAAGACGGCCACGGTGGCCCACAGCGCTTCAGAGGGGTCGACCAAGTACCAGCCGATGAATACAAACACAGACAACACTAAAATCCGTGCCACAAACCAGCGCGCCCACTTATCTGCTTGCTCTGCCACTTTAGGCTTTTCACTCAGGGCTCGGTTCATTAAACGGTCAATTAAGGCAATTTGACTGTTCTCAGGCAAGGCGGTGACCAGCATAATAAAAGGCTGGCTATCGTTTTGTGAGCCGCCGATGACCTTTTCACCTCGATGTTTGACAATCAATAAACTCTCACCAGTAAGCAGACTTTGGGAGACGGTCGCCGTCTCACTACACAGCAGACCATCTGCCACTACTTCACTGCCCGCTTCAATCAAGATAACATCACCGATTTTAAGTGAGTGGGCGGTCACAGTATCGCTATGAGCAGCGTCACTCAGGTAGCGTCCCTCGTCAATCTCAGTGTCTGCTGATATGGTGTCAACAACAGGGGGTTGGCCACTTGAGAGCGTATCTGCAGCAAGTGCCGGCTTATTGCGCTGAGCCAAATGGATGAGGTTACCAAGCTGCTGTAATTGTTTATTTTGTTCAATGGTTAAATCAATTGGCGCATTGGCTTCATCCAGCTTGGTTTGTATGCCTTGTTTTTCAGCCTCCATGCTCGGCATGAGGGCCTCGACCAGTTGCGGCTCATGACCGATTTTTTGTACCAAGGTGGGTTCAACCACCACCAAGTCATTGGCCATGTTTGCCGCTTTAAGACGTGCATTGTGCTCGATATAACGCCCAGCGAGTAAAAAGAACACAAACATGCTCACTGAGTCATAATAGGTCTCACCATGTCCTGAAATGGTGGCGTACAAGCTGGCAAAAAAGGTAACGGTTAAGGCGATACTTACCGGCACATCCATATTCACCTGACGCACTTTTATGGCCGACCACGCAGAGGCAAAAAATGGCACGGCACAATAAAAGAACACAGGAATGCTAACAAACAGCGATACCCAGCGCAAAAAATCACGCTGTTCTATGAGCATACCGCTATAACTGGTGTAATTGCCAAAGTACATACCCACCGCGAACATCATGGCCTGCATAGCACCTAATGCCGCAATGCCCAGTCTTATCATCATCTGCTTATTATTGCGCGCCAGCATCGCCTCATGGGTGTCTTGTCGATAAGGCTTGGCATCATAACCAATCTGATTGATGGTGACCAAAATATCACTGATAGGCAGCTTGGTTTCATCCCAAATCACCCGCATACGCTGATTGGTCAGGTTCACCTGGCACTTATCTACGCCTTCAAGCTCATATAACCGCGTTTCAATCAGCCAAGTACAGGCAGCGCAGCGCAAATTACTCACCGACAACTCTGCCACCGATTTGCCCTCTGCGGCATACACAAATTGCGCTTGAACCTCTTCATGATCATAAGCTCGCAGACGCTCAAGCTCAGTGGGCAAGCTTGCGGTACGGTTAATCTCAGAGCGATCCAAATAATACTGCTCAAGCCCCGCCTCTACGATACTTTCAGCCGCCAATTGACAGCCCATACAGCACATAAGGCGTGATTCGCCCAGCACTACCGCAGTAAAGGGGGGTGTTGGTACCGGCTCAGCACAATGAAAGCAGCAACCTTCAGGCGGTAAAATCAGCTCATTGATGTCCTCAGACAAATAGCCGTACTCAGAGGAGGCAGCTTCAGGCGCTGCTAAAGGGGAGGAAGAAGGGTTTGAACGCTCATTAAGATGGGTCATAGCTGTCGTCACTACACATTGTCGCACAAAAAGATGCGCCTATTGTATCAGGTCTGCATGCCTTACAGCGTCACAAAGGTGATTAAGGGTGGCCGTTCGCAATAGCGCTTTAACCATTATGAGGGCGAAGTGTATTTTTGAAAGTTTGCGCTTGAATAAATCAGGCGCTTATGCAGCATGCCCTAACTCGTGAAAAAGCGATGAAAAGCTACTTTTAATGGGCATATATCGGCTATTAGATGGCAATTACATTGAAAAAAAGGCGGTTTTCAGTCATTATAATCGGGTCTTTTTTTATGTTGGTAAAACTATCGTGCATCACAAACCCTCTCGCGCTTCTTCTCATTTTGACCAATCATCTGCACAATTCTCCAAGTCCTCGTTTAGCGAAGGCAAACTTCCCAACCCGCAGCAGCAACGCGGCTCAGTGATTGGCTTTTTTTTACTGATTATCATCATTGTCGGTATGTTGATGCTGGCCATGTATTTGATCAAGCAAGACCGCGTTATTACTGCCAAATTTGAGGGCAAACGCTGGAACTTGCCAGCCAAGGTGTACTCGCAGCCTTTAGAGCTGTATCAAGGGGCAGCCCTCACCAACAAGAACTTAGATGCTTGGCTTGAGATGCTCAATTACAAATCCAGCTCTAATTACAACAATACTGGCACCTATAACAAGTCCTCCGGCCAGTATGTCATTCATACCCGTGGCTTTCAGTACAGCGCCAATGATGTTGACCCTGAGCAAGTGATTAAGATTAAAATCCAAGACTCTAAAGTCACCAGCATTCAAAGTACCGAACCCAATGATACTGGTATCGTGCGTATTGAGCCGGTTACCATCGGTGGTATTTATCCAGATAACAATGAAGACCGCATCGTGTTGCCTATTGATGAGATTCCGCAGCCGTTGATTGATGCGCTTATCGCCACCGAAGACCGCGGCTTTTATGAGCACAAAGGCGTGTCGCTCAAGGGTATCGGCCGAGCACTGTATAACAACTTAAAAGGCGGCTCGATGCAAGGTGGCTCGACCATCACTCAGCAGCTGATTAAAAACTTTTATCTAAGCTCAGATCGCACCTTTAAGCGTAAAGCCAATGAGGCGGTGATGGCCTTGCTACTCGAGATGCACTACAGCAAAGACCAAATTTTACAAACTTATTTAAATGAGATTAACCTAGGTCAAAATGGCAACCGTTCTATTAACGGCTTTGGGTTGGCTGCGCAGTTTTATTTTAATAAACCGTTAAAAGAGCTGCGTATTGATCAGCAAGCCATGCTGGTGGGCTTAGCCAAAGGCACAAGCTATTACAATCCACGCCGCAATCCAGAGCGTGCCCTCAATCGCCGCAATACAGTGCTGGCCAATATGCTTGAAACGGGCAAAATTGATCAAGCCACTTATGATGACGCCATTGCTCAAAAGCTTGATGTGGTGCCTAAACCAAGCGTAGGCAAAAGCCGATTCCCCGACTTTTTGGACATCGTAAAGCGTGAGCTGCATGATAATTATCATCCCGATGATCTAAAAAATGAAGGCCTACGCGTCTTTAGTACCTTAGACCCTATCGCTCAGATGTCGGCTGATGCAGCGGTACAAAAGCAATTATCAGGCTTACGAAAAAGCAGCAGCAAAACCAAGGGGCTACAAGCGGCCTTGGTCAGTGCCAATCCAGCTTCAGGTGAGCTGATTGCTGCTGTGGGTAGTGGTAGCGAATTTACAGGCTTCAACCGAGCGATAGATGCCAAACGTCAAGTGGGCTCACTGTTAAAACCCTTTATTTATATGACAGCGCTACAAAGTGGCAAGTACAATCTGGCCAGCCCTGTGAGCGACAACCCAGTTACGCTAACGTTACCAGACAACACCACTTGGACCCCAAAAAACTACGATGGCCGAGACCATGGTTACGTGCCCTTAACCACAGCGCTGGCCAAATCTTATAACCAAGCTGCGGTAAATACGGGTATAGAATTTGGTGTGGGCCCGTTCGTCGATCAGCTTCACCGCTTAGGTATTAAGGAGAAGATACCAACCTATCCTTCGTTGTTTTTAGGCTCAGTTGAGCTTAGTCCTATGGATATGCTTGGTATGTATCAGGTCATGGCTGCAGGTGGGTTTCGCACGCCCATTATTAGTATCCGCTCTGTGGTTGATGACCGAGGTCAAATTCTGCAGCGCTCAGGGCTAGATACCAAGCGCAGCGTGCCACCTGATGTCAACTATTTAACCAACTATGCGCTACAAGAAGTGGTGCGCAGTGGAACGGCAAGCTCGCTAAAATCCTTAGGCAGTGATCTAAATCTGGCCGGGAAAACAGGCACCACCAACGACTACCGCGACTCTTGGTTTGCCGGCTATAGTGGCAACTATGTCAGCGTAGTATGGGTGGGTCGTGATGACAATAAGCCCATTGGTTTAAGTGGTGGCAGCGGTGCATTACCTGTGTGGAAGGACTTTATGGGTCGTCTGCGCTTGACCCCTGTCGAGCTGGTGCAGCCGGACAGTGTAGAGTGGTTATGGCTAGAAAATGGCACCGGAAAACTGTCGCATGAAAGCTGTGATAATGCCCGCTACTTGCCCGTACTTAGCAGATATTTGCCTGAAGAGGCCAGTGACTGCGCCCTTGCCATCTATGAGCAAGAGCAGGCACGCCAAAGACAGCAGTGGTTCAATGATCAGCGCAAGGCTTTGCTGGATCAAAGCCGTCAGCTCGATAGTGTTCAAGAAGGTATGCCCGCCAATACTGATTCAAGCGCTAATGATAACACCGCTGCAGGCAGTGCTCCTGAGCAAGAAGCCTCAGAGCCTACCAATAATCGTGATACTTGGTATGATAAAGCGTTACAATGGTTTTAATTGGCCTAAAAATTTTATCTCATAATTTGGATGTGCTTTATGCTTATGCCCGCTCCTACCCCAACCGTTTGCGCTAAGCGTCACAACTTTTTTATGGCAGCTGTTATGGGGCTTGGTCTGGCAGCAGGTGGCCTAAGTGGCTGTCAGACGCCGCCTTCAATGACAGATAGCGCTCAAGGTGTACCACCTACTACCTCAACTATTCGTACATCGACTATTAACCATCCAGCAAATAAATATCCGGCCTCATCTAGCGCTCAACAAGCAGAAGATTATGAGGTGATAGATGCGGTGATAGAAGAACAAGACTTTGAGCCAGAGGACAGCGCAGACTATCCTGATGGCTCTAACAACTTTGATCATCAGCGCATAGCTGAAGACACCACTCCGTCATCTTCTGTACAAAGCACTGCTGAAACCCAGGAGGCGCAGACAACTGCGCCTGTATTGGAGGCGCCCATCGAGCCGACTCCGGCACCGCGCACACCGGTACAAGTGCGAGAGCCGGTCGTGATTGTTCGTCCGCCTGAGACACGAACCACGCAGCAAATATTACTAGATCAGGCCCGCCAAAACTCACAAAATACAGCGCGCAGTAACACCTCTACTCAAGATGGCAGTACCATTCCTGCATTTAAAAGGCTGATGGATACCGGTGTGGCCCAATTGCGACAGGGCCAAGTGTCTGCTGCCCAAAGCACCTTCACCCGTGCTCAGCGCTTAGCGCCTCAATCTTCTGCAGTTTATTTTTATTTAGGCCAAGTTGCTCTTAAGCAAAACCAACCGCTAAAGGCAGAAGCGATGGCACGCCGAGGTCTGGTCGTGGCAAAAACGGCCTCTCAAAAGCAGGCTTTGTGGCAAGTGGTGTTACGCGCCGGCCAAGCCCAAGGCAATACTCGGGTTATAAACGAGGCAAAAGCGGCTCTTTCAAGATAACCCCTATCAACACAGACGCTATCAAGCTAAAATAGAGCGTTTTATTAAACCGATTTATCTAAGGACACTTATGGATTGGCAACAACTGCACCTACAATGTGCAAAACAAGACGTTGACTTGGCAGAGAGCTTATTATTAGAAGAAGGTGCGCTTTCAATTAGCCTAGAAGATGCTGGTGACCAGCCGTTATTTGAGCCACTTCCAGGTCAGTCGCCTTTGTGGGATGAAGTTATTTTGACCGGCCTATTTACCGCCGACACGGCACAAGACATTGAGTCTATGGCACAGACTTTGGCTGCTCAAGTCAACGCTCGACGTGTTTGGACCACGGCACTGGCAGACACAGACTGGGAGCGTGAATGGATGTCGCATTACGTGCCTATTGAGTGCACCAACAACTTGTGGATTGTGCCCAAGTGGATGACCCCGCCCAATCCAGATGCGGTAAATATCATGATGGATCCAGGCTTAGCTTTTGGTACTGGCTATCACGCCACCACACGTCTTTGCTTAGATTGGCTCACTGATCAAGACTTAAGCGATAAAGTCATTATCGACTATGGCTGCGGCTCAGGTATCTTAGGCATTGCCGCCTTATTACTGGGCGCCAAGCAAGTGTACAGCGTAGACATCGATCCACAAGCGGTACTGGCCACTAAGCAGAACGCTGAGCGTAATGATGTCACCCATGCTCTTGAGGTGTATCTGCCAGAGGATTTTGCCAAAGCCTTTGCTGCCGGTGATATCCCAAAAGCGGATATTATTACTGCCAATATCTTAGCCAAGCCTTTAATGGAATTGGCACCCTATTTAGCCACTTTAATTAAGCCGAAAGGGGGTATCGTGCTGGCCGGACTTATCTCAGAGCAGCTTGAGGATATGGTCCGCGCGTATGAGCCTTGGTTCAATCTAGATACCCGCCACTCTTATGAAAAAAGTGATGATCATGATGACTCGCACTGGCACCGTTTATCAGGCACCTTTACAGGCTAAAAACACAGCCCAGTAGCTATCAAAAGCACAGCTGCAAAAGTAAGCAGCTGTGCAAATTTAACCACTCTCACGCTTTTTAACCTTCATTGTACAGACTTAACTATGAGTAACTCATCCCCCGCTTTTGGTAGTGGTGCTGCCCATGCTGCCAAGTATTACAATCAGAGCTCGATAGCACCTGAGCCACAAGGCGTTGACTCTCACGCCCCCCAAGACCGTGCTCCTCTACGTCATCATGTTCAGCAAGCCGTTGAGCAGTATTTTGTGGAATTAGAGGGCGAGTCTACGACCAACTTGTACCAAACCATTTTGCAAGAAGTAGAAAAACCTTTACTGCAAGTGGTCCTCAAACAAACCCAAGGCAATCAGTCAAAAACAGCAAAAATCTTGGGGCTCAATCGAGGCACATTAAGAAAAAAAATGCAGCAGTATGATTTGATGTGATAAAAACCTATCAAACGTTGTCTTTTAAGGCCAAATTTTTTGTCATACTGAATAAATTGCTCTAATATACTTCCTCGCTTAATTTGCAAAGATTAAGTGTTTTACTAAACCCTGACGATAATCTCAGAATATCATCACCCTTTTTACTGTCCACACTATGGGAAAAACTATGTCTGATAAGCCGTACGCTCTTATTTCTGTTTCTGATAAATCACAAATTGAAAGCTTTGCAAAAGGCCTCATCGAAGCAGGATACGATCTATTATCTACCGGTGGTACGTATCGCCTACTGTCTGACAACGGCATTGCTGTGACTGAAGTGGCCGACTATACCGGCTTCGCCGAAATGATGGATGGCCGCGTCAAAACCTTACACCCAAAAATTCATGGTGGTATTCTCGGTCGCCGTGGTCAAGACGATGCGGTTATGAGCGAACATGGTATTCGCCCTATCGACTTAGTCGTGGTCAACCTTTATCCTTTTGCGCAAACTGTGGCAAAGCCTGATGTGACCAAAGCTGATGCGATTGAAAACATCGATATCGGTGGCCCAACCATGGTGCGCTCAGCGGCCAAAAACCACGAACATGTAGCCATCGTAACCAATCCTGCAGACTATGATGTGATGCTACAAGAGCTAAAAGACACGGGCAGCATCTCTCAAAAAACCCGTTTTGATTTGGCAGTAAAAGCGTTTGAGCATACCGCTCATTATGATGGCATGATTGCCAACTTCTTAGGCAGTCGCCTAGAGTCATTTGAAGCGCCAGATAGCTTCGCTCGCACGTTCAACGTACAACTACAAAAAGCTCAAGATTTGCGCTATGGTGAAAACCCACATCAAAAAGCGGCATTTTATGTGGAAGCCAATGGCTCAGGTGAAGGCAGCATCTCTACCGCTCAGCAGCATCAAGGCAAAGAGCTGTCATACAACAACATCGCTGATACTGATGCCGCTTTAGAGTGTGTCAAATCATTTAGCGAGTCGGCCTGTGTGATTGTGAAGCACGCGAACCCTTGCGGTGTGGCGATCAATGCTGACCAGACTCAAGCATACAAAACAGCGTTTAGCACAGATCCTGAGTCATCTTTTGGCGGTATCATTGCCTTTAACCGTCCCCTAACTAAGCAAACGGCGCAAGCGATTGTAGATACGCAGTTCGCTGAAGTGATCATTGCCCCAAGCCTTGAGCAAGGTGTGCTTGACATTACTGCCGCCAAAAAGAACGTACGCGTCTTAACCTGTGGTGAGCTACCAAGCCCTGATCAACGTGCCGCGCAATTTGACTATAAACGTGTCACAGGCGGTCTATTAATCCAAAACCAAGACTTGGGTCTTATCACTGCCGATGACCTACAAGTGGTGACTGATCTAAAACCTACTGCTGAGCAGTTAAATGACTTATTGTTCACTTGGACTGTGGCCAAGTATGTTAAGTCAAATGCCATTGTTTATGGTAAAGATCAGCGCACCATCGGTATTGGTGCCGGCCAAATGAGCCGTGTGAACTCAGCACGTATCGCAGCCATCAAAGCTGAGCATGCCAACCTAGCAACGCAAGGCGCGGTTATGGCCTCAGATGCCTTCTTCCCATTCCGTGATGGTATCGATAACGCTGCTGAAGTAGGCATTAAAGCCATTATTCAGCCCGGTGGTTCTATTCGTGATGACGAAACCATTGCTGCGGCGAACGAGCATGGTATCGCTATGGTCTTCACCGGTATGCGTCATTTCCGCCACTAAGCAACAAGCTTTGTGTATCTGATAGACGCCCATAAAAAAAGACCGCCTCAGTGAGGCGGTCTTTTTTTATGCGTCGTTTAAGATTGGGTATAAGCTGAGCAGTGATGTGAGAGCAGATAAGACGTTAAATTCCACCAATCTCTTTAATCACCGCCTCATTTTTCTCAATCTTAGTGGCGCCGCGTAAGTACTCTAAGTAATCACTAAAGTGTTCTTGACCACGGATACTTCTCATATCGAACATGGCCTGCGACAGCTCAGCAGCAGGCACGTCCTTGATAGAGGCTTTACTGATTGGCCCCATCACCAGTACAGTTGCCCCACTGCTGGTTTTTTCAGCAACAGCCACTTGTTTGCCAGCAGGCGTGTTTTTACTAAAGGCAATGGCTTTTTCATCCATACTTAGCTGTGGGTTTTGGCGGTTTATAGTGCCTAAGGCTTTAAAGGGCACTTTTGCCGCTGACATACCACTGTTATTTACCGTTTCGCTCAGACGCTTGGCCTGTGCCATCGCTTGCTGAGCTGCCTTTTGTTTTACCAAAGTATCTTTAATCTGAGCACTCGCTTGAGCCAAAGTTAACGGCTTAATAGGACGGTAATTGGTAGGCTGTACCCACACTGTGCCAGTATTAACTTTAATACCTGGGCTGACCGACTCTTCTTGTAGAGCAAAGTCATCAAAGGCCGCTTCAATAACCACAGGTTGGTTAAGCTCAGTATTGTTATTAAGCTTGGTGTAGTTTTTGATTTTGTGGACAGTCAAGCCCTCTTGCTGGGCGATATCTTCAATACCCACACCATCTGTGGCCATGTCATTAATACTGGTGATTTTATCAGCAATCAATTGCTCGCGCTTTTGACGTTGAGCTTGTGCGGTCAGCTCGTCACGCATACTCTCTAAACTCGGTACGCTATCACCGCTTTTATCGGTCACTTTAAACAGCTGATAACCGAAGCTGGTTTTTACTGGAGCCGATACCTCACCTTTTTCTAGACCTGATAAAGCTTGAGCTACTTTTTGACCATCTGCACCGAAGGCGTCTGCATTAAAGGTACCAATATCACCCCCTTTGGCAGCACTCACCGGATCCTCTGACAGCTCTTTGGCAATAGCTGCAAAGCTTTCGCCTTTTTTCAGACGTTGCTCAATTTGCTGCATGGTCGCCTCAGCCTTACTGCCAGTCACTAGAATCTGGCTTACCTTTTGCTTGGAGTTACCCACAAAACGTGCTTTATAATCATCATATTGAGCTTGTAGCTCAGCTTGAGTGACTTTTTCGACAGGCAGCTTGCTCGGATCTAGGCTCACATAAGCCAAATCTACCATAGCTCGGCTATTTAGCTTGCTCTTATTCTCATTATAATAATCAGAGATTTCTTTGTCAGATATGCTCACCTTATCTTTGAACTGCTCCCAAGGTAGGCGATACACCCACACATCGCGCGTCTCAAGTTGCAGCGCCAGTAGATCATGGATTTGCGACTCAGGATACACAGCCGTCTGAGCGACACTGGCATAAAGCTGCATTAGGTTTAACTGCTGACGGTACTGGGCAAACAGCTGATCTTTGGTGATGCCCTGCTGCTGCAATGCAAAAGCAAAGCGGTCGTTTGAGAACTGGCCATTTTCATCTAAATACTGCGGATCTTGTAATAACAGATTATTAATCGCAGCATCGGATACGTGCATCCCCAAATGATCGGTTTGGTTTCTTAACAGCGCACGGTTAATCAAGCCTTTGAGCACTTCGCTATTTAAGGCTTGGGTATTAATAGCACTGGCCTCTACCCCGCCTTGCAATAGCTCATTTCTGCGCCCATTTAGGCCATCTTGGTATTCTGCACGGCTAATGGTTTGATCGCCCACTTTAGCCACTTCATTGACACTCGATGCCCCACTAAAGTAGCTCTCTAGCCCCAATATCACCAATGGTGATAAACACAGCATTAAGAAGATTCTTCCGGGCCAACTTTGGAGAAAATTACGTATCGATTCCATAGTACATATCAGTCATAGGTTAATAAAAGTTTAACGCAATATCATACGTGAAAATAACAGCTGACACAAAAAAAACGCACCCTAAGGTGCGTTATTGTCTACAAAGAGACATCGTGCTCGCTTAACTTAGCGCTCATTCGGCTTAGTTTAAACGATCTTTAAGGCCTTTACCTGCTTTAAAGTGTGGTACACGGCTTGCTGGAATTTGTAGCTCATCACCTGTCTTAGGATTGCGGCCAGTGCGTGCTTTGCGGTCTTTCACACTGAATGTACCAAAACCAACCAATGAAATAGTGTCATTGTTTTCTAGCGCTTCACCAACACTTTCCATCATAGCATTTAGAGCGTCAGCAGCTTGAGTTTTGTTAAGACCGCTTTTCTCAGCAATGCTATCTACTAATTCTGATTTATTCATAGAGAATTCCTTTAAAATAGATTTAAATTCGGGGGTAAATTCTATCGCTTAAAAACTAAATAAGCAATAACCAAGCCCTTAAATACTACACCATAGCGCAAAAAAATGCACCGTTTTTACTGCTAGTATTTTTTGACGTGGTGGTTGTTAAATGCAGTTATAACAAGGGGTTTAAAAATGTGCAAGTAAATTTACATATAATTGGCCAATAACCCACTTAATACACCTTGTGACACCACTTTCTAGTGACTTTATACCTGCAAACCACTGTGTTTTCAAGTGCTATCGTATATTTTAGCCCCGTTTGCGCCTCTATTTTACACAAATAAACCAAGAGCGCTAATATCACCACTTTGCTTTTGCAAAAACCACACAGCAGTTACAGATTTAAATGACATAAATAAGGGATGCCTATGGCGCATTGGCCGCATTATGCTATTATTTACTTCATTTAACCCTTTTAGTCATTAAAATTCCAAGTATTTTAATAGCGAGGGCTCTCCATAATAAGTACACTAGGGTTAACAGCTTAGATAAAGCGCTTACTTTTTAACACTTAAATAGGTTTAGTATGAGTCAAAATTCAATATCAAACTCTTTACTTAATGTCGTACTGGTACTGGCAGAGTCCGCCATTACCCTGGTATTAAGATTCGACCCGAACCTACGCAAAGCTGTTTATCCTTTGGCTCAAAAAAACACTGTGGTGTGTGTGCGCAGCTATTTACCCCACACCCAATTCTATGCCACCTTTACTACCAAAGGCGTTTTGTTAGATAGTAACCTACCCGCCTCTGTCTCAGAGCTAGATGTGGTTATTAATGCCTACTCTCACCAACTGATCAATTCATTCATTAGCAATGATGCCACTCAAATCAATAAGCTGACTATGCGCGGCGGTACTGAGACAGTGACCGAAGTACGTCACTTCCTATTACAACTGGGTGTGGCCAGCTTATTCCAAGGCATTATTAAAACGGTGAAAGGCAAAGACAAGGGCCGCGGCAAAAAACACGATGGGGACAATGCTAATAAGCCTGATTATAAAGCACGCATTGAAGAGCAGCAGCAGCAGCTAAATATATTAAGCATGCGCAACCGCGAACTTGAAGTCAGCTTAAAAGAGGCTCATAGCAAACAAAAAACCACATTAATTGCGTTAATTGTGGCGTCATTAATTGCAGTTGCCTCAGTCATTGGCTGGCTGACTCAATAATTGACTCATACCCAAGTCACCGTATTATCACTTATTGGTATATAAAAACCTTTAAATGTCTTCATTTAAGGGTTTTTTTTGGTGTATATATAACCGATATGTTTAGAGCCTACGCCGCCACCTCCCTAAGTTTATAGCCTCTGTCATCATCTGCTTTATACCTGTATTTTATTAGCCGTTTCATGGCCTATCTTTGCTATACTATGCACGCATTTTTTATGACGGTTTTGCCCGCTTTTATTAAAGCTATGGCCTTGTTTTTATAAGCTTTGCCCCTAGTATCTAATAAGGCTTTGCCATGTCGGTATGTGAAGCCACTACGCTGTATGTTGTCGTCATGACTTTTTGTTTGCGCTAATCGCTTGTTGCTATCAAGGCGCTTTGTGACAGTAGGCTATACCCATGCCCTATCGGCCAATGCTCTGTGGTAATGCTTGGCTTCGACCTTCATAAGGCTTGGCTTTGAGGACGCTATTTTATGGTGGATGTGGCTCTCAGTGTATAAGGCTGAGAGTTTGCCTTACAAATTACTCACCGATTAATCTTGACTAGTTTACTCGGGATTAACTATAATAGGCATCATATCAACTTATAGCGACATCGTGGAGGCATTGAATGCGTTTAACAACTCGAGGTAGATACGCCGTTACCGCGCTACTAGATCTGGCTATTCAAGATGGCGACTCAACAAATGCTGTCTCTTTATCAGACATAGCAAAGCGCCAATCTATATCCATTTCTTATTTGGAGCAGTTATTCTCTAAGTTAAGAAAAGCAGGATTAGTGACCAGTACTCGAGGCGCCTCTGGAGGCTATCATCTAGCAAAGCCATTGGCCGATATCGACGTAATGACCATCATTACCGCGGTAGATGAGTCTGTGAATGCCATGCAGTGTGGTGGCCAAGGCAACTGTCAGGGCGGCGCTATGTGTCTCACCCATGATTTATGGTGTGCCTTATCTAAGCATATTGAACAGTATCTAAAAAACATCTCATTAGAACAATTACTACAGATGGAAAATGTAAAAGACGTCTCAGACCGTCAACAACTTATTTATGATGTGGCGACAGAAAGCACCACATCTCATTCAAATCCTAATATGATATTCTCAGCCAGTGAGGTTAATCCAGCATGAGTAACTTGAACCGCCCTATCTATCTTGACTATGCAGCAACTACCCCTGTAGATCCGCAAGTGGCCAAAAAAATGACCGAGTATATGACCTTTGATGGCATGTTCGGTAACCCCGCTTCTCGATCACATGGTTATGGTTGGCAAGCAGAGGAAGCTGTAGAAAATGCGCGTCAGCAAATCGCTGATCTGGTTAATGCTGATCCTCGTGAAATCGTATTCACCTCAGGGGCTACTGAATCAGACAACTTGGCCATTAAAGGCGCCGCTCATTTCTATGAAGGCCGCGGTAAACACATCATTACCAGTAAAATTGAACACAAAGCGGTACTAGATACGTGCCGTCAGCTTGAGCAAGAAGGCTATGAAATTACTTATATCGAGCCTCAGCCTAGCACTGGTCTTATTTTGCCTGAGCAGGTAAAAGATGCGCTTCGTGAAGATACTATTTTAGTATCTCTTATGATGGTGAATAATGAGCTTGGCACGGTCACTGATGTCAAGGCCATCGGTGAGATCACTCGTGAAGCTGGCGTAGTATTCCACGTGGATGCGGCACAAGCTGCAGGTAAAGTTGAAATTGATCTTGAAGCGCTAAAAATCGATTTAATGAGCTTCTCAGGTCACAAAATTTATGGTCCTAAAGGTATCGGCGCTTTATATGTTCGCCGTAAGCCACGCATTCGTTTACGTGCTGAGCAGCATGGCGGTGGCCATGAGCGTGGTATGCGTTCAGGTACGTTGGCGACGCATCAAATCGTTGGTATGGGTGAAGCCTTTGCTATTGCCGCTGAGCGCTTAGAGCAAGATCGCGCACATGCACAAAAGCTGCGTGACAAATTATGGGCAGGCGTCCAAGACATCGAAGAGATTTATTTAAACGGTGACTCTGATAACAGCGTACCAAACATTGTCAATATCAGCTTTAACTTCGTTGAAGGTGAGTCATTAATGATGTCCCTAAAAGATATGGCTGTCTCTTCAGGATCTGCTTGTACATCAGCGACGTTAGAACCCTCTTATGTACTACGAGCTATCGGTCGTCCTGATGAGTTGGCACACAGCTCAATTCGCTTTAGCTTCGGCCGCTACACCACCGAAGAAGACATCGATATCATCCTAGCTCAGATTCATGAAGCCGTAGATAAGCTAAGAGATTTATCACCCTTATGGGATATGTATAAAGACGGTGTGGATCTAACCTCTGTAGAGTGGACTGAACACTAAGCATAACCGCCATTTTACTGAGTCAGCTTTAGGACAGTAAATGTGCTATGTACGACCCTTTTAGACAGTATTGATTGAATACTGTTCCCTTATTTATCTAGGTTAAACCCCAGGAGAAACACCATGGCTTATAGTAATCAAGTAATTGACCATTATGAAAATCCGCGTAACGTTGGTAATTTGGACAAAGACGCTAAGAACGTAGGTACTGGTATGGTTGGTGCCCCAGCTTGTGGTGACGTTATGCGTCTACAAATCCAAGTTGGTGATGACGGTATCATTGAAGATGCTCGCTTTAAAACTTATGGTTGCGGCTCAGCAATTGCCTCAAGCTCATTAGTCACTGAGTGGCTTAAAGGTAAAACGTTAGACCAAGCCTCTGAGATCAAAAACAAGCACATCGCAGAAGAGCTTGCCCTACCCCCAGTAAAAGTTCACTGCTCAGTACTGGCAGAAGACGCTATTAAAGCGGCGATTGAAGATTATCGCGCCAAAAGCGGCACAGTGGAAGCTTAAGTTAGCGACCACTTAAAGCGTATCATTCATCACCTTGTCAGGAACAATGCTGTGACAAGGTGATGGCTTGAAGCTTGATGGATTATCCCCATTAACGTTGAGAACCAATAATAAAATTTTTAACATTAGGAAAGTCTTAATGATTGAACTGACCGAACGTGCTGCCAAACACGTAAAAGATTATCTAGATAACCGTGGTCATGGTGAAGGCATTCGTGTGGCTATTCGCACCGCTGGATGCTCAGGACTGGCCTACGTGTTAGAATTTGTTGATGATCCCGATTCAAGCGATGAGAAGTTTGAAAGCAACGGAGTTAATATCTTTGTTGATCCAAAGAGCATGGTATATCTAGATGGACTATTAATGGATTATGTGACTGAAGGTCTAAACGAGGGCTTCAAATTCACCAACCCTAATCAAAAAGGCGAATGTGGCTGTGGTGAGTCCTTTACCGTTTAGTATGAATACCTTTAAGTCTTCATGCTTATATTGATTGTTGATTGATTACTTTATACTGATTAATCACTGTCTTATAGTACCAGCACTTATCTTATAGTTAGTGACTGAGTTTGAGCCCTTGCTGACGACCTTGCTCGTCAGCTTTGAGCTTTTAAACCAGTATAATTCGCCTCAACCCACAGTAAGCATCCTAATCCTATGTCTGATACTGCCCCTACTTTTGCCAACTTCTTCGCTTTATTTGAGCTGCCTGTTGCTTTTGACATCGATAATAACAAGCTTAGTGAACGCTTAAGGCAACTACAAAGCCAGTTCCATCCTGACAAGCTTAGCGCTTTAGATAAAGCCTCATCAGAGCAAAACTCTGCGGTTATCAACCATGCTTATGACATCCTGCTACACCCTGATAGCCGAGCCAATTATCTATTAGAGCTGTCCGGTCAAGAGCTTAATACCGATCATTCTATTGCTGATTTGGATTTTTTAGATGACGCGATGGACATGCGTATGGCCTTAGATGATGCCGAAGCTAACACAGATTTGCTACGTATTGAGCAGCTCAAAGTTACCGCAGATGATCGCATTGCTACCCAATCTCAGCGTTTTATCCAAGCTTATGACCATCATGACTGGCCAATGGCGATGGATGCGACTCAAAAGCTTAAATTTTTGGTCAAGCTAAAAAAAGATATGGACACAGCGGTAGATAACAGCCAGCGTCAGCCAGATGATGATGACTTATATCTGTAACATCATCTACGTATTTACTGAGCGTCTTATTTTTTGATCATGATCGTACCGACTGTGTTATTTTAAATTCTTTTATCATTTGCTATAAATAAATTGAGTGTGTTATGTCCTTATTACAAATTGCTGAACCCAACCAAAGCGCAAAGCCGCATGAACATAAATATGCTCTAGGTATCGACTTAGGCACAACGCGTTCTATGGTCGCTGTGGTACGCTCAGGTAAGGCAGCACTTCTTGAAACCGCTGATGCTAAGACCAAAGACAAATTACTGCCTTCGGTGGTTTATTACGGTACTGCTAATGATACTAACGCCCCTATCGTCGGTAGCGAGGCACTGTCTTATTTTGAGACCGATCCCGTTAACACCATCATCTCAGCCAAGCGCTTTATGGGCCGTAGTGTTAAAGACATTAAGTTCTCACATCCGTATCAGCTCAAATCAAGCGAGACTAGCGCAGATGCTATGCCCTCGTTTGTGACTGGGCAGGGCAATGTGTCCCCTGTTGAAGTTTCGGCCGACATCCTTCGCACCCTAAAAGATCGGGCTCAGCGTGCTCTACCAGACGATAGTATTCAAGGTGCAGTGATTACCGTGCCTGCCTACTTCGATGAAGCTCAGCGCCAAGCGACAAAAGATGCTGCTCAATTGGCCGGTCTGAAGGTGCTTAGATTATTAAATGAGCCTACCGCTGCTGCCGTAGCTTACGGCTTAGACCGTGCTGCCGGCTCAAGCGATGAGGCTCAACAAGAGCGACTGTTTTTGATTTATGATCTTGGCGGTGGCACGTTTGATGTGTCTTTGCTTAAGATGAATGAGGGCGTGTTTGAGGTGCTGGCCACAGGCGGTAACAGTGCTTTGGGCGGCGATGATATGGATCGCCAAATTATGGGCTGGCTGTTAAAACAGGCCAATCTAAACCCAAAAGACTTAACCGCTCAGCAGCGCACCCATATTGCACGTCAGGCAGAAGGCTTTAAACAAGCACTTACGCATCGTGATCGTGTTGATGTGAGTATTGATATCGCTGACATCGAGTGGTCAGGCACATTAACCGCTGCAGACTTGATCCAAATCGTCGAGCCCATCACTCGCCGTACGTTGGCCACTTGTGAGCAAGTTATGCGTGATGCCGGCGTAAGCATTGAGCAACTAGATGAGATTATCTTGGTCGGTGGCTCGACGCGTATGCCAGTAGTACAGCAAGCGGTTGAGCAATTTTTTAACAAAACCCCTTTATCTCATCTTAACCCTGATGAAGTAGTGGCATTGGGTGCGGCGCAAGTGGCCGATCAGCTGATTAAAAAAGACAAGTCAAACAACGTATTACTGCTTGATGTCACCCCACTGTCTTTAGGCCTTGAGACCATGGGCGGCTTGGTAGAGGTGGTTATTCCACGTAATACCCCCATTCCTGTGGCCAAAAAACAGACCTTTACTACCTATCAAGATGGCCAAACTGGCATGGTGGTGCATGTGGTACAAGGCGAGCGTGATACGGTTGAGCATTGCCGCTCATTGGGCCGCTTTGAATTATATGGTATACCACCCATGAAAGCAGGGCTTGCCCGCATTGAAGTGACCTTTGACATCGATGCCAACGGACAACTATCAGTCAGCGCTTTTGAAGCGACCTCTGGGGTTAAGAGCGATATCAAAATCACCCCATCGTATGGTTTAAGCGATGAGCAGCAAGAACAACTGCTGCGTGCAGGCTTTGAAAATGCCGCTCAAGATAAGTTATCTCGCAGTCTTATTGAAGCCAAAGTAGAAGCTGAGCGTGAAGTGTTGGCGTTACAGTCTGCTCTACAAGAGTTTGGGGCTTTATTGTCTGACACTGAGGTGACTGACTTACAACAAGCCATGAGCGCACTAAGTGACTCTCTAAATCAGGTGTCCTCTAGCTTGAATGCTGAGCCAGAACAGCTGCAGCAACTTAAAGCCGATGTGGAGGCAAAACAGGCCGTGTTAAAGCCTTTAAGTGATACCTTTGCCGCCCGAATTATGGATCAAAGTGTTAAGCAATCACTTGCTGGCACCAGCACAGAATCTTGGTAACAGCTGCTAGACCCTAGGCCCAGTGATTCATATTCTAATCGATACAAATCTGACTTTATTAAAAATACCTATTGGAAAATCTTATGCCAAAAATTACCTTACTGCCGCATCACGAAATCTGCCCTGAGGGTGCGGAAGTTGAATTAGAAAGCGGTGTGAACCTTTGTAAGGGTCTTCTTGAAAAAGGCTTCAAAATTGAGCATGCGTGTGAGATGTCTAAGGCATGTACCACTTGCCACGTTATTGTACGCAAAGGCTTTAACAGCTTAGAGGAGATGGATGATATCGAAGCTGACTTGCTAGATAGAGCTTGGGGCTTAGAGCCTGACTCTCGCTTGTCTTGTCAGGTACAGGTTGATGATACCGACCTGGTAGTGGAAATTCCAAAATACACGCTAAACCACGCAAAAGAGAACCATTAAGCCATCCATTACAGCGAACTGTTTCATCTAAAACTATCGCCATAAAAAAAGACACCGCATTAATGTGGTGTCTTTTTTTATCACGATAAATTTATAAAAGCTTACTGCATTTGCCAATCAAATGGCATCTGATTGTGGCCTCTGAGCGCCATCATAAGTGTCTGCTGCATGGCCAAATACACCTCTTGGGTATAAGGTACTGCTGGCGTCCCCCAAACTGGGTTTGGCCAAGCCAAATCATTTTGATAACGTACAATGTGATGAAAGTGCAGCTGTGGGACTTGGTTGCCTAAAGCAGCCACATTCATTTTGTCCGCATTAAAGGTTTTGGCCATTTGACTAGATAACCAGCTGGACTCACGCAAAAATTGTGCTTGGTCGGCTGGAGATAATTCATAAATCTCTTGTACGCCCGCCACTCTAGGTACCAAAATCAACCAAGGAAACTGGCAGTCATTAATTAGACGACAAGTTGATAGCGGGAAATCTCCAACTAAAAACGAATCTTTAGCAAGCGTTGGATGAAGTTGAAACATATTGGCTCTCTTATTTATTTTAATGATTCTGCAGTTCGATATTTTATCAGGTATTGCCCCGATATTATAGATGCAACACCATGTTTAATATTTTTGCCAACTTTGCTTAGATTTCATTAGCCAATGCCGGTGCATCATGACTTGATGATTCACTTGATGCTTAGTGCATAACCATTAATCTTTAACCAAAAAAAAAGCCTTGAGAGCTCAAGACTGTTTTATGCATCAAGATGGGGTCACCTACTGTTTACCAGCTGACTGACTCAAGCCAGCAAAACCAACCAACCCATCGACCTTGAGCGAGATACACAAGTCGCTACTTGCTGTTATTTTTATAATCAGCATCCTGCTAAAAAAGCATTCATCCCTAAAATCTTATTATTGTTATTGTGCCGTTGTTATTATCGTAAGCTTACTATGCCGCGCTACAGCCGATTACATCTCCATAGCATCTTCAACGTCATCATCGAACCAGTCGGGTACCTGAAGCTCTTCTAAATCTGCTGCTAAGCACACGGTTGCAGCGTTTGACAGATTGTTTGATGCATTGTTTGATAAAACATTAAATAAGGTCATTCTCGTCCTCCTAAGCTTGGGTGGTTTGTCATTTAGTTTGTTGTTATCTGTTCAATAACTACAAGATACCCGCCCTAGATGACAAACTCATTAAGCAATGATGACGATTTTATGACCCCGCTATTTTGTCACCCATTGTATAAGCACAACCGGTGATAACGGCTACTGTTTACCAGCGCGCACTTAGCAAAATAGCGACTACTGAGCCGCTTTGTCCTTAACATGACGGGTAAAGTGGTTGAGCAGCTCACGCACTACCTCTACCCGCTTGGCTGGCGTGTCAAGCTTATCCGGGTTGGTATAGCGGATACCTGAGGCACCATTCATACGGTAGCGATTGCCATCAGACTGAATAAGCTGAATAATTGCTAGTGCTTCAACCGGAGTGTCTGGGGCAAACTCTAGGATAACTCTGTTGCTGGTCGCATCAATCTTATAAATCGCCAAAGGCTCAGCCAATACCCGCAACTGATGAATCGCAAACAGCTGCTTGGTCTGATCAGGCAGCGCACCAAAGCGATCAATCATTTCGGTACGAATGTCAGTAAGCACCTCTTTGTCTTCCGCATTACTGATACGTTTATAAAATAGTAAGCGCTGCGGCACATCATTGACGTAATCTTCAGGTATCAGCGCGGAGCTGTGAAGATTAATATCACTGGTCAACGACAGCGGCGTGTTTAAATCCGGCTCTTTGCCCGCTTTAATGGCTTTGGTTGCCCGCTCTAGCATGTCCATGTACAGACTAAAACCAATGGCCTGCATGTTACCGCTTTGCTGTTTACCCAGTATCTCGCCAGCGCCGCGAATCTCCAAGTCCTCACTGGCCAGCATAAAGCCTGCGCCCAAGGTATTGGCACGCTCAATGGCAGTTAAGCGTTTTTTGGCATCGCCTTTTAGGCCTTTTACCGAAGGCACTAGAAGATAACAGTAAGCCTGATGGTGACTACGCCCTACTCGGCCACGTAGTTGATGCAGCTGTGCTAAACCAAATTTATCGGCGCGCTCGATGATAATGGTATTGGCATTGGGCACGTCAATACCAGTCTCAATAATGGTGGTACACACCAGCACGTTGAATTTTTTGTGATAAAACTGCTGCATCACCTGCTCAAGACCACGCTCATTCATCTGACCATGCGCAACACCGACTCGAGCCTCTGGTACAAGCTCTCGGATATTTTCTGCCATACGCTCGATGCTAGCAACATCATTATGCAGCAGGTACACCTGACCGCCACGCAGCAGTTCACGCAAAATAGCCTCTTTCATGAGCTGATTTGTCTTTTGCATCACGAAGGTTTTAATCGACAAGCGGCGCGCCGGCGGAGTGGCAATAATTGACATGTCACGCATACCGGTCAATGCCATATTGAGCGTACGCGGAATGGGCGTGGCAGTCATAGACAAGCTATCAACATCGCTTTGAATGGCTTTAATTTGCTCCTTGTGGCGTACCCCAAAGCGGTGCTCTTCATCAACAATCATTAAGCCTAAATTGGCAAATTTCACGTCTTTTTGTAGCAGCTTATGGGTGCCAATAACAATATCTACTTTGCCTGCTGCTAGATCCTCTAGCACTTGATCTTGGTATTTTTTGCCCCCAAAGCGAGAAAGCGTCTCCACTCGAATCGGCCAATCAGCAAAGCGGTCTTTAAAGTTGTCTTCATGCTGTCCTGCCAGCAAGGTAGTCGGCACCAGTACCGCCACTTGATAGCCACTATTTACCGCAATAAAGGCCGCGCGCATGGCCACCTCTGTTTTACCAAAGCCCACATCACCGCAAATCAGGCGATCCATCGGCTTGTTCTGCTTCATATCATGCATCACCGCATCGATGGCATTGGCCTGATCGGGGGTTTCTTCAAAGGCAAACTGGCTGGCGAACAGCTCATACTGAGCCGTTTCCACCTTGAAGTGGATACCCTCTTTGGCCTGACGGCGCGCCTGCATATTAAGCAGCTCAGCCGCCACATCGTGGATTTGCTCCAGTGCTTTTTGTTTGGCCTTATCCCATTTACCGCTACCAATCTTATGCAAAGGCGCAAGTGCTGGATCACCGCCACTATAACGACTAATCAGCTGTAGATTGGCCACGGGCACATAGATACTGGCATCATCGGCATATTTTAGATGAATAAATTCTTGCTCACCTTCACCGATGTCTAGAGTGATTAGACCATGATAACGACCAATACCTTGGTCAATGTGCACCACCGGACTGCCTTCTGTTAATTCGGTGACACTTTTTACTAAGAACTCTTCGGACACATCGCTTTGACGGCGACGACGGGTTTGTAGCACTTGACGACCAAACAGTTGAGTTTCACTGATAATGGATAAATGCTGATCAATCACTGCGCCGCGCTCAATGGGCGCAATGGTCAGACCCACCGTTGGCTTAGTGTTGCTAGCGGATGCGGTGTTTTTAATCAATGATTGTTGATACAACTCACTGCCTAAAAACTGCTGTAAGCTATCAAAGGTTTGCACATTAAGCTTGCCGCGAAATAGCTCAAGTAAAATCTCACGTCGGCCAGCAGTCTCGGCCACCACTAGGATTGGGCGCGCTAAAGCCGCCTCAGTGGTGTTGTCATCCCACCCGGCACTGGCATAATTTAAAAGCTCTAATAAAGGCTCAGCTTTTTGATGACTGACCGGCAGCTCAGGCGGCATCAGTGCCGGCAGTTTTACCTTACCGCTTTGGGTATTATCGGCAGCTGCTAAGTCACTTTGGCTTAAGATAACGCGCGGATACGCATTGAGCATCTCATTTAAGCTATTGCTTGGTAAATAAAGCAATGTAGGTTCTACAATTGGCTTATCGATATCATGACGGCGCTCTTCATAACGGCGCTGAATCTGTGACCAATAGTCAGCCTGCGCCTCAGCCGTATTTTCATCGATAATAAACAGGGTATCTTTGGAGAAATAGGAGAATAAATGGCCATTTTGTGACCAATCCTCTATTTCAAAAAACAATGGCTGGTAGTACTCCAGACCACTACTGGCAATGCCTGCCATTACGTCTTTGTGTAGCTCAAACCTGCGGCTACTGACATTGGGGAACATGGCTGCAAAGTTATTACGGAAGGTCTCTTTGCCCTCATCTAGCGGAAACTCTTTGGCCGGCAAGATCTGAAACTGAGTGATTGGCTTAGACACATCAGGCAGCTTATGCAGTAGAGATAAGGATTCAACCGTTAAATCATGCTGATTGGCACTATTGGCATCGGCACGGCCTGCAACCAGATCCATCAAGGTCTGAGTAGACAGTGTGCGCTGAGTCTGCGGGTTAAAAAATCGAATGGTCTCAATTTCATTATCAAACAAATCCAAGCGTAGCGGAAACGGCTGACCCATGGCGAAGATATCAATCACACTACCGCGCACCGCAAATTCACCGGGTTCAAACACATTATCCACCGCCCGATAGCCGGCTGCGGCGAGCATCTCTCGTTGTTGATTGATGTCAAAAATATCACCAACGCTTAAATCAAAATGCTGACCAATCAGCCAGCTTGGCGGCGCCATACGCTGCATCAGCGTCTGAATACTAATCAGTAAAATGCCCTGCTTTGGCATATCGGTTAATAGATTGATACGCTCACTGACAATATCTTGATGCGGTGACAGCTCATCATAGGTTAGTGTCTCCCAATCAGGAAACACATAAGCATCGACACCGCAAAATGCCAATTCTGTCTCGATTTGGTTGAGCTGGTTTTGATCTTTGGTGACGACCACCTTGAGTCTATTGGCGACATTGGCCACAGGACAATCACTTAAACTGGCCAGCCATAAGCTGCCTGCTGCTGCATAAGCCGGATAAAGCCAGCGCTTTTGCGCCTTATCGATAGGAAATAACTGCTCGTTGGTGGGGGTAAAAATATCGGTTAAAGGGTGCTCAATAAATTTAGGCATAACGGTGTAGTATGTATCCTTATCAAAGGCCAGTGTGCTAAAACTAAGTAGGAAGGCCGTTATTATACGAACAAAAATGGCAACAACCAATTTTTGATACCCAATCCATATAGTCTTTAACAGTGATACAGGCGTACCACCGGTTACGATTGTCTTGCACTATCTAAAGCGTATTGATTTGATATGGTGATAGGTTATCAACGACATCTGTGACAAGCTTCTAAGCTTTAGATAGTGACAGTTGAATGGTTAATTTCAGCGATCATTTACCGGTCTGTCTTATATGTAGATACTTGATAGCTGACATCTTAAACGGTGCTCAGACCGCTGATAATAAAAATAAAACAATAAGCGGCTAGGCACACTAGGCAATCAGTGGTTTATCACTGGCAATAATGCCGTTATTATCAGCGTAGATAATCATGCCTGAATTTAAGGTCAAATCACCAAAACGAATTTCGATATCCGTCTGACCTTCGCCGCGGCGGTTGGACTTACGAGGAATACAGCCAAGCGCCATGACACCGATATCCATTTGTGCCATGTCATCCACATCACGCACGCAGCCATAAACAATCACGCCAGCCCAGCCATTATCAATGGCTGATTGGGCAATCATATCACCAAGTAGTGCACAGCGCATTGAGCCACCGCCATCAACCACCAATACTTTGCCCTCACCCTTGGCATCTCGGCCATCCGTATTTAGCAGCTCTTTAACACGGCTGTTATCCTCAAAGCATTTAACCGTAACAATCTCACCACAAAATCTGTCCTTACCCCCAAAACTATAAAAAGACTTGCCTTCAATATTAGGCAAGCACACTTGGCTTTCAGGATTGGCATCTAACAAATCACAGGTCACAAAGTTGGTTTTGGTCATCTCAGTCATGGTTGTTCCCTCAAATAGTATTATGGTTGCACATCTTTTTGGCTTAAGACATCAGCCAGTTTGATTTTAAGCTAAAAACAGCCTTGTGTTTAGCTTAAGACTTTAATTGGGTCATCGCAAGCAGTTGTTTATTGTCTATAATGGTTACTTTATGTACTTGCGACTCTGTCTGGGCATCCATAAATCTATGGCGCTCATATAAATTTTGAGCGGTTACCGCCATAGCAGCGGCGACTCTTTGTGCCTCAATAGGACGAGCCTTCATGGTCTTAGGCACCAAAGGCGAGAATACCTTATAAATACTTTGAGCGGTATTTTCAAGTACGCGCCCTTTGTGTTTGCCAAGTAGTAAAGACGGCTGGAAGATGACCAATTCATTAAAACCCAGCTCGCTTACTGCTTGCTCAAGCTCGCCTTTAACACGGTTATAAAAAAAGCGGCTTTTGACATCTGCTCCAAGAGCGGACAATAAAAAGAAGCGCTGCACTCCTTTTTCGCGGCACACTTTGGCAAATTCGAAATTGTATTCATAATCAATGCGTCTAAAGGCCTCTTCACCACCGGCCTGTTTTTTGGTGCTGCCCAAACAGGTAAAAGCATCTGTATCTGAGCCAATGGCGATACTGGCCATGATTTCTTGTAAGTTGGTAAAATCGCCCAATTGATAAAACTGCATTTCTGCAGACATGCGCTTTGGTGGCTTTCTGGCCACGATGATCAAGCTGTCATACATTAAACTTAGGTGGTTTACCAGTTGCTTACCAACCAGTCCAGTTGCGCCTATAATTATGGCTTTACGTTTCATAACTTAGTACCTATTTGATAACGCTTCTTGTAACGCGCACAGCTTTTGCTGATTTTATAAAGTTTTTCAAAGGTAATCATAGTAGCAGGCTACTCTAAACATTTTTACCCCTTCGCTCAATCAGTTATTGAGGATTGAAACCATTTGATACAAAGCTTGTTAATATCGCCAATAACTGTTATAATCCGCCGCTTTATAGCAACAAGTAATTTTGAAAGGGCTTTAATTATACAGCCTTTATCCTAAAAATTATTTTATTGTAGATGGTTACTTTTATTTTTATTATCTGTCTTTGCTATAAATCTCCTTGCTGTTGACATGGGGTCAATGGCTACTAATCCGTAAGGAGTCTTAAATGCGACATTACGAAGTGGTGCTTATCGTACACCCTGACCAAAGCGACCAAGTAGTCGGAATGGTTGAGCGATATATCAAATTAGTTCAAGACAACAATGGTATGGTTCATCGTCTTGAAGATTGGGGCCGTCGTCAATTGGCTTACCCAATTAACAAAATCCATAAAGCACACTATGTTTTATTCAACATCGAGTGTGATGGTGCAACTCTAGAAGAGCTTGAAGAGCTATTCCGTTACAACGACGCTATCATCCGTAGCTTAGTTGTTCGTCGTGACGACGCTATTACTGAACCTTCACAATTAGCAAAAAGTGCTGATGAGAAGCGTGCCCGTAAAGCTCCACGTAGCGAAAACTTTGACAACGATCAGGATGATGAGTCTAACGACGATTCTGACGAATAATTTAAGCTCATTTAAGGAGAAGATCCATGGCACGTTTTTATCGCCGTCGCAAATTTTGCCGTTTTACCGCTGAAGGTATTACTCACATCGACTATAAAGATGTTGAGCTACTAAAACAATACATCAGTGACAATGGTAAAATTGTTCCTAGCCGTATCACTGGTACGTCTAACAAATATCAGCGTCAATTAGCCACTGCTATCAAACAAGCTCGTTACTTAGCATTGCTACCATACACTGACAATCATCAGTAAGCCAACTTAGGAGTGACTCATGCAAGTTATTTTATTACAGCGTATCGTCAACCTTGGTAAACTTGGCGAAACTGTGGATGTAAAATCAGGTTACGGCCGTAACTATCTTATCCCACAAGGTAAAGCTCTACCTGCCACACCAGCTAACGTTGAGAAGTTCGAAGCACGTCGTGCTGAGCTTGAAGCAATTGAAGCTGAAGAGTTAGCAGCTGCTAACAAACGTGCTGAAGCTTTAACTGACGTTAACGTTATCATGCGCGCTAAATCTGGTGAAGATGGTAAACTATTTGGTTCTATCGGTACTCGCGATATCGCTGATGCCCTTACCAAATCTGGTCTTGAAGTGGATCGCGCTGAAGTTAAGCTACCTGAAGGTACTTTACGTCAAGTGGGTGAATACAACGTTGACATCCAACTACACCACGATATCTTTGCTAGCATCCTAGTTACTATTCTTTCTGAAGATGGTGATGTAGAAGCAGCACAACAAGAAGCTGAAGAAGACGCAGAGTAATTTATAGCTGAGAGCCAAGCGCCCTCACCTATTCTTACTTTGATAGTTATCTACCGCTTTTGGTTGTAGAGATCAAAAAAAGACAGCTTAGGCTGTCTTTTTTTATAGGTAAGGGGTTTGGTAAAATTAGTTATCTATATTAATATGTTACCTAATGTAAGAGCCGGCTTACTTGGCTTGTGCTCGATGAAAAATGTCTATATAATTACTCGTTCAATTGGGGATGTTCTGGCTTCGACGCTGGTGATGAAACTCAATGATGCATGTCGAGAGTATATGTCCTCTCGTTAATCAAACATATATTGTTATAGTCGCAAACGACGAAACTTACGCTCTAGCAGCTTAAACCCTGCTTACTCCTCTGCCCTTTACCCATAGTGGGTTAGACGAGTTGAAGCGCACGCATATGGGTTCGCTTAAATGATTGCCTTAATCATTTAGGTTCAAACTTAAAGGATCGCCCTATCCAACCTGACTGTCGGTTCGGTGCGGGTTAAAGCCAAAGACAGACCCTAAACATGTAGATTCATGAGCGTAGTGCTGGCGGACGCGGGTTCAACTCCCGCCATCTCCACCAAACACTAAAAAAGCTTGTCACATTCATTGTGGCAAGTTTTTTTTTATGCCTAAAGCTTATATATCCATTTTAGAAATAGGGTTATAACTTACCAGTAATGCCCTATTTTTTTATCTTTGATAAAATGAGCTCATAGACTGAGCTCATAGACATAAATACCTACTCTTATCATGAGGAGATCATCATGAAAAAATTGTTATTGACCACTATTTCGCTGGTTTTGATTGCCAGCAGTCTTCCCGCTCAAGCCGCTCGGGTTAAGTGTTCTGACTTCAAATCGCAAAGAGAAGCACAGGCTTATTTTGATGCCAAAAAGCCCGGCTATCAATCCTTGGATCGCGATAAAGATGGCATTGCTTGTGAAGCTTTAAAATAACAAAGCTGTCTTGCTAACCCGCTTATCACAATAAATGTGGTCTCATTAATCTGCACCCAAAAAAAAGCTTGCCACCAATTTGTGACAAGCTTTTTTTTGAGCCTATTTAAGGTAAGCCAATTTCAAAAATAAATGTTGGTATTATTGTTGGTATAAAAACCCACGGTTGGTATTGCCTGACTATTTAAACAAGCCATTTTAATTTAATAATAGTTATTTATAGCCAGTGCTTTAAAAACAGATATATGGCCGTTTTCGCGGCTCTAATATGTACCGCTTGTCTGTCCCCAATAAGCTCACGTTCAATAATAGATATGTTGCCATCAATGCACAAAGCGATATAAAACCTCTTAGCACTTCTACCTGAGGCAACTTGCGTGGCCGGCAAGTCATGGCAGTGGAATAAACCGATGGCATTAGCCAGCTGATGATCCTCAATAAACTGCATGAACTGCTCATTTACCATAGGCTCAGTTAACGGCGGTGCAGCAAACTTGGTCACACTTAGTGTCACATTATCATGCTCATCATCGCAGCTAAGTAGCCTATGACTCAGATAAGCATTGGTATTCACCTCCAAAACACCAAAATCTTTGAGGTTATGACGGCTTAAGGTCTGCTCTAAGCTTTCATTTTGCTCACTATATAAGTGCTCAGCTAAGCGCTGTTTTATACGTTGCACGGTAGGCGCAAAGTCATGCTCCGCCTCCTCTGCACTATTAGCCTTCACACTCAAACGCACGGTTATCTCACCAATGCCCGCATAAGGCGCCAAAGACACTTTGCCTTGGCTACTAATTAAGTCCTTGAGTCTATCCTCTACAGCCGACTCGCCGATACCGCCAAATTTCAAGTACTTTGAATACAGTTTACGGCGCTCACCCAGTAGCTGATCGAGCCATGGCTTCAGCTCATGCTCAAACATATACGCCATCTCTCGAGGTGGCCCTGGTATCACTGCATAATAGGTTGCGTTGTACTGATGCACAAAACCCACGGCCAGACCCACTTCATTTTTTAATAAATGACTACCCTCAATGGTATTGGCCTGTCTTTTATTAGCGGTGATGAGCGACTCACTGCCGTCTTTGAACAGCTGCATGATTTTTGCTTCAGCCTCTTTATCTATCACAAGCTTAGCACCAGTAAATTCAGCCACGGCATCTTTGGTTAAATCATCTTCTGTGGGACCTAGACCACCGCAGCATACCACTAAGTCTGAGCGCTGACTGGCAATTTTTAGCGCCTCTTGGATCCGCGCCATATTATCGCCTACGACCCCTTGAAAATATACATCGACACCTAAATCGGCCAGTACTTCAGCCATATACTGAGCATTGGTATTGACTATTTGGCCAAGTAATATCTCTGTGCCTACTGCAATAATTTCTGCTTTCATAAAAGATACCCTTATAATTTTTAGTTGAATGGAGCGCCATAAGCTGTTGTTGGTATTATAACGTGTAAGGGTGAAAAACTTGGTTGCTTTTTATGGTCTACCTTACTGCATAAGAAACCCGAGCACTTGTCTAAAACGGTATAAAAAATACAAAAAAAGCCTGACACGTCACCGTGTCAGGCCTTATGGTATAAAGCAATTAGTAATATTGGTAAGCTTTATCAAATTTTGAACAAAAAAAGATGGCCCCACTAGCACATCCTCGGCACACCCTGTATCTACTACCGTTGCTACCTTCCGGTCCTGGCGGGGTTCGTAGTACAAAGTTGCGAGGCTACCAATGGAGCCACCAAGCACGTATTATACCTAAACTTTCAATATTTTCAAGTAGATTCACAAATTTATGCGCAGCAAACTTTGCTGTCAATACAGATTGTTCGCCCAAGAGATTGTCATTTGAAATCTAGGTCGAAAGGACGCTAAAAAAGCATTTACACCCTTATCTAAACCCAAAGTATTGCGTAACAATTTTCACATCGATTGCACTTACTGCAAACATGTAACATGATATTATCCAGTTATCTTAGCTACTATAAGCTTATTTAAAACGCTAAGCCTTTGTTAAATCCTATCAAGACTTAATTATATTAACAACACTAATAAACACAATTAAAAGGATAAATTCATGTCTAATTTACTATCAAAATCATTATCTAAAGTAGGCCTACTATCAATTATTGGCTGTGCTGCAGCTTTTGCTCAAGGCGCACAAGCAGAGCCGACAGGTTATAACCAAATTAGCTTTAATGTAGAAGCCAATCAAGAAGTAGAAAATGATGAAGTAACCGCCACTTTATATAAACAGGCTCAAGCAAGCACCCCTAAGCAATTGGCAACCCAGCTAAATACAGCCATCAATCAGGCGCTAAGTATTGCTAAGCGCTACCCCACAGTGACAGCCACTACCGGTCAACAAAACACTTATCCAAAGTACAATGATGACGGTAAAATTGTTGGCTGGACAGGCACTGTAAGCGTTGATTTAAAGAGCAATGACTTTGCTAAGACCAGTGAGCTTGTGGCCAACTTACAAGAAAACTTAGTGGTACAAAACCTTCAATTTGGTGTCTCTGAGAAAAAACAAAAAGAGCTTGAAAAAGAGCTGATCAAAAAAGCTTCTTTACAATTTAAAGAGCAAGCCAAATCATTGGCAGAAACGTGGGGCATGAGTGGCTATCAAGTTATTAACGTATCTATTAATACCAACAGTGGCTATAATCCGCGTCCAATGGTGATGATGCGTGATGCGTCTGCTAAAGCGGGCGTGCCTGCTCAAAGCTTTGAGGGCGGCAACTCACGTGTGGCTGTTACTGCCAATGGTACCATTGAGCTTATCCCATTTATGAGATAAATATTTAAGACGCTTTATTTATCAAAAAAAATCCCAGCACATGTGCTGGGATTTTTTATTTTAACCTAAATCTTTGAGGATTATAGGCTGTAGTACATATCAAATTCTACTGGATGCACAGTGGTATTTAGACGACGTACTTCTTCAGTTTTTAACTCGATAAACGCATCTAGCATATCTTTAGTGAACACATCACCTTTTAGTAAGAAGTCATGGTCATCTTTTAGTGCTTGTAGCGCGACCTCTAAGTTTTCGGCCACAGTTGGGATTGAACCTTCTTCTTCTGGAGGTAGATCATACAAGTTTTTATCCGCAGCATCGCCAGGATGGATTTTATTTTGGATACCATCAAGGCCGGCCATTAATAAAGCAGCAAATGCTAAATATGGGTTAGCGGTTGGATCAGGGAAGCGAGCTTCTACACGCACACCTTTTGGTGAGCTGACGTATGGGATACGGATAGACGCTGAACGGTTACGCGCTGAGTAAGCAAGCATGATTGGCGCTTCGTAATGAGGTACTAGACGCTTATAGCTGTTAGTCGATGGGTTAACAATCGCGTTAAGGGCGCGAGCATGCTTAATGATACCACCGATATAATAAAGCGCTGTTTCTGAAAGACCGGCATACTCATCACCAGCAAAAGTATTTACGCCATCTTTAGAGATTGACATATGCACGTGCATACCTGAGCCGTTATCACCAACGATTGGTTTTGGCATAAAGGTCGCTGTTTTACCAAACTGGTGCGCTACGTTATGTACCACATATTTGAATTGCTGTACTTCGTCCGCTTTACGAACCATGGTGTTAAATGACACACCGATTTCTGATTGGCAAGAGGCCACTTCATGGTGATGAACCTCAACACGGTCTGGGCCCATAATGTCTTCTAAACGTTGACACATCACTGAGCGCAAGTCTTGTGAGCTATCTACTGGAGGTACTGGGAAATAACCGCCTTTTACACGTGGACGGTGACCCATGTTGCCCCAATCGTATTCATTATCCGTTGACCAAGCTGCTTCTTCTGCTGTGATACGGTGGCGCGCGCCTGACATATCAATAGACCATTTAACGTCATCAAATACGAAAAACTCTGGCTCAGGACCAAAGAAGGCCGTATCACCGATGCCAGTTGATTTTAGATACTCTTCAGCACGGCGAGCGATTGAACGAGGGTCACGGTCATAGCCTTGCATGGTGGTAGGCTCAATGATGTCACAAGTTACCACAACGGTTGTCGCATCAAAGAATGGGTCGATAAATGCGGTCTCTGGATCAGGACGCAAAATCATGTCAGAAGCTTCAATGCCTTTCCAGCCAGCAACAGATGATCCATCAAACATTTTACCATCTTCAAGAACATCTTCATCGATGCTTGAGGCAGGATAGCTGATGTGCTGCTCTTTACCGATCGTATCAGTAAAACGGAAGTCTACCCACTTGGCATTAGACTCTTTGATTAGATCGAATAGTTTGTTTGACATTATATGTCTCTCCATTAATTGGTTACTAAGAACTCGGTTGTGGTAGTGATATTAGCTGCACTTAATTTGAACTTATTATGCTGTACTTAGCTTTTTTAGTTAGTTAGGCAAGCGGCACATCATTTTCATTTTATCAAAATTCAGTATAGGTGACAGTAATTTAAAATCATAGCCAAAATTTAAAGATCAACTGGTTTTTGGTGTGTTCACTTTATTTTGGCATTTTTAGCATTGCTGCTTTCATGACCTAACTGTTGCAACTGACATGCCAGATTTTCAAAAAAAGGTTAAAAAGTGGCGCAATATTTTTGTTCTGGCTCAAAATGCCCCAAAAACCGCTATATTTAAAGCAAGTTTAGCGCATTTACGCCATAAAATGTGCGTCTAAAAACATTCATAAACCAAATTGGGGCAAAATATGGCATATTAACGCACCAATATTGTGCATAATATATTAAATTTTATAATTTTGGTGCAATATCTAGGTTTATGGGCACACCCAATAGCTCATGGTTTAATTACCGATTGACGCCAGCGTTAAAGCTTGCTTTTATATTTGCAACATAAGCCCTTATCACGGCGTGATGTTTGGGTATAATTGGGCACTATGTATAAGGCAGTTAGCTTAAGCAGCTGCTTTTTTCCGTTTATCATTGCCAGTCCTATCTGTTATTCATAGGCGCGATAACTTTTGTGATAATAATTTATGATTTTGCTTTTAGATAACTACGATAGCTTTACTTATAATATTGTTCAGTATTTACAGCAATTAGGCGCCAAGGTTAGGGTTTGTAAAAACGATCAGGTAAGTTTGGCTGATATTCATGCTTTACAGCCGCAAGCAATTGTCTTTGGACCTGGCCCTGGCACACCAGATGATGCCGGTATTACACTGCCGTCTATCAAACACTTCGCCGATAAGCTGCCCCTACTTGGGGTGTGCCTAGGACATCAAGCCATCGCGCAAGCCTTTGGTGCCCGTGTCATACACGCGCCACAAGTGATGCATGGCCGTATCTCACAGGTACATCATGATCAAAAAGGGGTATTTGAAGGCTTGGATAATCCTAGCGTCTTTACCCGATATCATTCACTGATTGTTGACAAAAGCAGCTTGCCTGATACTCTTAAGGTCAGCGCTTGGACACAAAGCATACACCCTAATGAGCCAATCAGTGAGATTATGGCCATTCGTCATACGCAGCTGCCCATCGAGGGGGTACAGTTTCACCCTGAGTCTATCTTAAGTGAAGCCGGACTGCAGCTGTTTAATAACTTTTTGATGCAGCACAATTTATTACCAAGCTAACATCATAAGCTTGATTGTGTATAATAAATAACACCCATCCCTTTATTCCTTATCCCAACATAGTGTTCGAACTTATGCCAAATACCGCCTTATCTACCGCTGAGCTGACTGATGATCAAGTTCATGACATTCTCACCACAGCCTTAGCCCGCATACTCAGACGTATTGATCTAACGCAACAAGAGATGCGTCAAATTATGACCATTATTATGGATGGCCGTTGCCCTGATGCCATGCTAGGCGCCCTACTTACAGGGCTTAATATGAAGAGTGAGTCTATTGATGAGATTACTGCCTCTGCCAGTGTGATGCTTGATTTTGCCAAAAAAATTGAACCAAAAAACCGCACAAATATGGTCGATATTGTTGGTACGGGAGGCGATGGCAGTAACTTATTTAACGTCTCTACTGCCTCAGCATTCGTGGCCGCTGCTGCAGGTGCGACTGTCGCCAAACATGGTAACCGCGGGGTATCATCAAAATCTGGTAGCTCAGATTTACTGGAGCAGGCAGGTCTTAATCTGAACATCACCCCAGAGCAAACGCGCGAATGTATTGAGACTCAAGGCATCGGCTTTTTGTTTGCACCCAATCACCATACGGCGATGAAGCATGCCATTCCCGTACGCCGAGCTTTAAAAGTACGAACCATATTTAATATTCTAGGCCCACTGACCAACCCAGCTGGGGTCAAAAACTTAGTGGTTGGGGTATTTACTGATAATATGTGTGAGCCTTTAGCACACGTATTCAAAAACTTAGGCGCCAAGCATGTGATGGTGGTCGGCTCAAAAGATAGACTGGATGAAATCAGCCTGGCAACCAGTACCAAAGTGGCCGAATTAAAAGACGGTGAGGTTACCGTGTATGATATCTTCCCAGAAGATGCCGGTATTGACTCTCAGACCTTAGTCGGACTTGACGTCAACTCCTCTGAACAAAGCCTGCAACTGATACAAGCCGCTCTATCTGGTAAAGAGACCAATGACTTTGGTATTGCTCAAAACAAGGTCAATAAAGCGCGTGACATGATTGCCTTAAACGCAGGCGCTGCCATCTATGTTGCCGGATTGGCCAGTAACTTCCCTAATGGGGTAAATCAGGCCCAAAACATCCTCCAAAGCGGTAAAGCCCTGCAAAAAATGCAGGCATTGGCTGAATATACCCAAACCTTTGATCGCTAGTTTTTGCTAAATTCATTATTGATAACCCTACGAGCCCAATATGACGCATGATGCCATCCCCTCAATCCTAAAAAAAATTGTGCTGACCAAAGAGTCTGAAGTGGCCAGTGCCAAAGCACAACAAGCGCTGCCTGCGATTAGAGCTGAGGCTGAGCAGCTTGCTGCCTCTCAAGAGGCCCCTCGCCGCGGTTTTGCCCAAGCGTTATTGGCCAAACAAAGCGCTGGCGTGCCAGGCATCATTGCTGAGGTCAAAAAGGCGTCACCATCAAAGGGGATTATCTCACCTAACTTTGATCCTAGCCGAGTCGCTAAGCAATATGAGCAAGCTGGTGCTGCCTGTCTGTCTGTACTGACTGATGAGCAGTATTTTCAAGGCCATAACAGCTACTTACAACAGGCCAAAGCCGCTTGTAGCTTACCCGTACTTCGCAAAGACTTTATGATTGATGAGTATCAGATTTATCAGTCCTACCTACTGGGCGCTGACTGTATTTTGTTAATTGTTGCCTGCTTAGATGACAAGCAATTACATCATCTACATGACTTGGCCTGCAAACTTAGCATGGATGTCCTTATCGAAGTGCATACCCTTCATGAGCTAGAGCGCGCCCTAAAGCTACCGGCGTCTGAGCACAATATTTATGGCATCAATAACCGCGATTTAAACACCTTTAATACTGACCTACAAACCTCCATAAAACTCAAAGAATTCCTTGATAATCAGTCAGCCAAACCTCAGCTGTTGGTGACCGAAAGTGGCATTCATAGCACTGAGGATATGCAGCTAATGCTCACTCATCACATAAACTGCTTTTTAATTGGCGAGCAGTTTATGAAAACTGAGCATCCGGGCGACACCCTAGCCGCCCTACTCAGCTCACTGTAAGAGCGATAACCTTCTAAATTCATTTAATATAAGTGGTACCTATTACTATGGCAAATTCATTATTTTCAAAAGAGATGCAAGACCAGCTCAAAGAGCTAAAAAGCGAACTTAGCAAAGGCCGTGCTACCTCTCCTAGCGATCCTGAGAATGAAAAACCCACTGATCCTGTGACCCTACCGACCAAAAAACAGGTCGAAAAAACCGTTAAGCAATTAGACAGCGCTCATGTTGATGATGACAAAGTACTGTTTATGCAGGCCATGGCAGGTGTTCAGCCCATCAAAGACAATAACACCTTATCGGATGTGGCCAAGCCCAAATCAACCAAACCTGACGCAGCCACGTTATCAAAGCGTGCAGCGGCTCAAGGCGCTGACTCTGAAAAGCTAGAAGCGGGATTGTCAGACATGCAGGCACTATTAAACCCTGTGAGCGGCGACTCTTATCTTATTTATAAAACCCCAACGCTACAAAACAAAGTCTTCACTCAGTTAAAACAAGGCAAATTACGCTGGTATGATGCTGTAGACGTGCACGGCTGTACTATTGATGAGGCGCGTGAAGCCATGACCACCTTGATTACGCAGGCACGTAGCAATAATGAATCTGTGGTAAAAATCGTCCATGGTAAAGGTACTGATGCGGTTCTAAAAACTTGCGTTAACGGCTGGCTACGCCAATTACCCGAAGTTCTAGGCTTTTGCTCAGCTCCGCCAAAAGATGGTGGCAATGGCGCTGTACTGGTGTTATTAAAGAAAAATAAATCACAAGACTAAAGCTCTAGCAACAAGCTATTTTTTGTCATACAGCCTTAGCGCTTTACGCTACAAATGTTAAGCATAAAAAAAGCCACTATCTACAATAGTGGCTTTTTTTATGCCATGTGGTTGGCAGCTACTCTTCTGTATCATGATGACTTTGAAGAGCAGCAGTTGGGCTGTCTTTAGATGATGCGTTATCTGTATTAGCATCAGAGGACTCTACAATCATTTTTTGCGTGGCTAACGCATGCTCAACAGGATACGTTTCTATCTCTTTTAAGATTTCAATTAGCAACTGAGTCTGTTTGTCATAAAACTCATCAGCGCCGCTGGCATAAATATAGGCACGGAATTCTATCACCATAGAGTCCTGACGCAGCTCTGAAATTCTTACTTGGGTCCATTCAGAGTTGGTGACTTCATGGTTAACTAAGAACTCCTCCATCTCTTTTAAAAACCTCTCCAACGTGGAGGCCGCCACATCGCGTTTAATATAAATATTATGCAAAAAGTGAAACATATCACGGGAGGTAAAGTTTTCAATCGACATAGAGGAAAACTCGCCGTTAGGCACTGTCACAATGGTACGGTTTAAGGTGCGCAGTCGAGTGGAACGAATACCGATGTCTACGACCGTGCCTTCTAGCGAACCAAACTTACAATAGTCACCGACACGCACTGGCTGGTCTGCTACCACCACCACACTACCGACCAAGTTTTCAATCATCTTTTGCGCACCTAGGGCCAAGGCCAAACCACCGACCCCCAGTGCTGCAATCCCTGTGGTTAAATCAAAACCTAAATTACCAAAAATGAAGATACAGGCTAATATTAACAGCACTGTCTTAATAATTTTGTGCAGTAAGCTTAAAATCGATACGCGTTCAGTCTGATTGCGCTTATAACTTTGACGCTCTGCACGATTGAAAATGGCATCGACCACTCTGAGCAGTAGCCACGTTGAGGCAAACCAGCCCACAATATCCTTAATACGGTTCACCGGCTCTCGCACTGTTACCGAAACCCCAGCATACACCATAACCTCATATAAAATCAGCGAGGTCATGACCAAGGCCAGTGGTAACACAAACTTAATATCTATCGGTAGCGGCTTATTACGTACTTTGGGATAGAAAACTTTAAAAATAAAATACAACACAGCGAAGAACACATATGAGGCGGCTATACAGAATAACGCCAACAAAAACACCGCAAAGATATCGGCTAAGTTATAACCACCAATCATTTTATCTTGCAGCGGCTTGAGCGTGTACTTATCAATGATTGAGGGATTGGCTGAAATATCTGATTTTTTTATGGCCTGCAACGTCTCATTAGAGATCTGCCAGTACTGATTGCCATGCTCTGCAGTCTTTCTTGCCAGTACAATATCAATCACTTGATCTTGAGCGGTAATGGTGCCCACCTTCTCTAAGGTCGGTGGCAACTGATCAGCAAAATTACCCGAAGGGGTGTTATTAATCTGCAGCTCAGCGTCTAGGCGTCCCCCCATGTCTAATGCAAGCTTTACCTGACGCACGGCCTCTACCGAGTTCTCTCCAGCATCTAAGCTTAGATAATTAGCGGCTAATGACGCATTGTTTTCGGCTAATGATTTAATGAATCCTTGCACTGTGCTGCGCGGCGTCTGTCGACCAAAAGGGTCAACGACTTCTTCTGCGCTCGGGGCTGTATCACTGGCTTCATCAGCTGCTGTCGCAGTCACCGATAGTAGGGATAGGATAAGTGCCAATATTATCCCCAGTGTTACACTGAGCAGCTTCATAGGCTGCGGGCTGACTGAGTTAGCTGAGCTGGAAATATCACGTTTCTCAAAAAAAAGCATGGTTTATAGCCTAATACTTGGGCCTCAGTTATAGAGGTATAAAAAATCGTTTGGGCAATTTTAACATGACCTGCACCAGTGATAAGTAACGGTCAGTGTCTTCTAAATAAAATTAGGTGGCAACAACACTAAAAAAGACAATATATTAAGACCGTATGACGGGTAAACACGCCTATTTTAATGACAAGTTGAGTATTACTAATCAAAACATGAGTAAAAATCGCTTAATTGTTGTTTATTTTTTAATTAGATACGGGATAATAGCCACATTATTTCTTAAGTGTTATTTTATTTAAACGATTGGAACCAGACATGAAAACCTCTTACAGCCCTTTGTATCGCAGTGTTGTTACCGCTTTGGCATCTTCTAACTTGACCCCAAAAGCTTTGACTATAGTGTCTGCTCTTGCAGTTTGTATGCCTGCTATGGCCGCTCAAAATCGAGGGGAAGTGGATGCTGAGCAGCCTAGAATAAATTTTCCAGCGATTACGGTTACTGCAACCCGCACACCGACTGCTGTGAATAATACCATTGCCCAAACTCGTGTTATTGATAGCCAAGAGTTAAGTACTTATAAAGGCCAAACAGTGCTTGATGTTTTAAAGCGTCAGCCGGGCTTTAGTTATAAACAAAATGGCGGAATGGGAACGACCAGCAATTTCTATCTACGCGGTTATGACAATAAAAGCATCTTAGTATTAATCGATGGGGTACGTTATAGCACCCTTAGCGCAGGTGGCTCAACACTTGAGCTACTTCCTGCTGAACAAATCGATCGCATTGAAATACTGTACGGTGCCTCAGGCTCTAGTATGTATGGTGCAGATGCTGTTGGCGGTGTGATTCAAATCTTTACTAAGGGTCAGAATATTGAACAAAATCAATTCTCTGTCACCGCTGGTGCTGGTAATCATGATCATTACATGTATGGCGCTACTGCGCAGTTTCGTAATGAACAGGGCACCAGCTTAAGCCTATCGGCCAGCCGTAATGAAACCAAAGGCTATAGTGCTCTGTTGCCCGATCCTACCAATCCTAATTCTCAGTATAACAGCGATGATGACGGCTTTGAGAGTAACAACTATAGCTTACGCCTGAATCAACAAATCAATGCCGACGTCGATGTTGGTATCAGTGGTCTATATAGTGATTCAGAAACTGAGTTTGATAGTGGTCCATCAATCGGTAAAGACCGCACCAAAGCCAAACAAAAAAATGGCGCTGCTCAAGCCTTTGCTAACTGGCGTTATGCCCCAGGCTCTACGGTAAAACTGGCGTATGGTCACTCTATCGATGAGTCTGAAAACCCAACCTATTCGAGTAATTACGAAACCAAGCAAGATCAAATCAGCATCACAGGTCAACATAAACTACCTGTCGGTACCGGAATATACGGTATTGAACATTTGAACCAGGAACTTGATGGTTATTTAAATGTGTACCCTGCACCTAACTATATCCCTACAAAAGTAGACTACAGCCCATCAGATAGAAAAGTCACTAGTGGATTTCTAGGCTATTTAGTGTCTCATAATAATATCGATGCCCAAGCTAATATTCGTTATGACGATTATTCAGATTTTGATAATGAAACCACGTACAACCTTGGCATCGCTTATAGTTTTACTCCAGAATTTCGTACTGGCGTCAATTATGCCAAAGGCTATCGTGTCCCAACCTTCAATGATTTATATTATCCAGGATATGCCAATCCAGACTTAGACCCTGAAACCAGTGATAACTATGAAGCTTTCATAGATTATAATACCGCTTTACAATCGACACGTTTAACGGGTTATTACAATAAAGTCGATGATTTTATCTTAGCAGAAGAACCTAGCTATATCCCACAAAATGTTTATAAAGCTAAAATCAAAGGTGTGACGTTAACCTCTGACTGGAATATTAATGATTACCTATTTGGTCTAAGTTATGATTATCAAAAAGCGGAAAATGATAGTGGTAATGCTAATGACGGCAATTATTTGCCTAACCGTCCAAAGAATAAAGGAATGTTCTATTTAGGTTACCAACTATCTGACTTAGATGTCCGTGCTGAATATGAATATGTTGATAATTTTTATGCGGATGCAGGAAACTTTACCAAACTCAATGACTATAGCTTAGTTAATATAAGTGGTAACTATCAGTTAACCCCTGCATTATCTATGTCAGCTCGACTCAATAACGTATTTAATAAGAAATACGTAACTAATCCTGGCTATAGTACAGATGACGGCACCAACTTCTTTACCTCACTAACCTACACCTGGAAATAATCCCTTTCACATTGTTACCCTTTTATCAAAAAAACCACTCGCTTAAGCGGGTGGTTTTTTTATCACCGGTCGCCGTAAAACCACCCACTTCAGGGGGTGGATATAAGGCGACACACACTGTCGTGGTTAGTACTTAAAGTATTGCAAGTTAAAATTAACCTCGCCATACTAACCCTATGAAAACACTCAAGCTACGCATCAAAGACAAACACGTAAACCAGCTAAACAAACTAGCTGGGAGTGTTAACTATGCGTGGAACTATATTAATGCGTTAAGCTTTGAGCATTTAAGACGCACAGGTAAGTACTTTTGGGCCTATGATTTAAGCCAATACACCAAAGGCAGTGGTGAGTATTTAGGCTTGCACTCGCAAACTTTGCAAGCCATCAACGAAACTCATGCCAAATCTCGTAAACAATTTAAAAAAGCCAAACTAAATTGGCGAACCAATCGTCCTGATGCCAAACGCAAAAGCCTAGGCTGGATACCCTTTAAAAAGTCTGCTATCAAGTATCTACGTAGCAGACAAACGGGCAAAAAGGCACTTAAATCAACCATACAGCTATCGCTCTGTAAAGGTCAAAAGCTTATCATAGACGTATTCGATAGCTACAATTTGTCTTTGTATCAAATTAATACGCTTAAGATAGTGCAAGACAGCCGTAATCGTTGGTATGCCTGTATTACCGTCAAAGATTTTCCTAGACAAGCAAGTGGCAAAGGCAGCGTTGGTATTGACTTAGGCTTAAAGCAGTCTGCTACCACCTCAAACGGTGACAAGCTGACAACCAAACAAACGCAAAAGTGGGCTAAAAAGCTTGCAATAGCTCAAAGAGCGAAAAACAAACAGCGAGTCAAAGCAATCCATGCCAAGA
This sequence comes from Psychrobacter sp. YP14, assembly GCF_003209315.1. Lineage (NCBI taxonomy): Bacteria > Pseudomonadati > Pseudomonadota > Gammaproteobacteria > Moraxellales > Moraxellaceae > Psychrobacter > Psychrobacter sp. YP14. The sequence goes on from NZ_CP029789.1 coordinate 1,867,307, forward strand.
TCAAAAACTCAAGATTAGATGCCATACACAAATTCACCACCCAATTAGTCAAGGATAATGCCTTAATTTTGGTTGGTGATATTAAATCACGCTCATTCACTAATTCGATGACCAACCTAGCTAAATCGACATACGATGCAGGATGGTTTGAACTTAAACGACAACTGGAATACAAATGCAAGCATGCAGGTTGTCAGCTTGAGATCGTAAATGAGAGTTACACTACCCAGACCTGCTCGTACTGCCGCCAAATAAGTGACAGTAGTCCGAAAGGTAGAGCAGGTCTTGGAATAAGAGGATGGAGGTGTGCTGAGTGTGGCACATGGCATGATAGAGATATCAATGCTGCTAAGAACATCCTTGCGGTCGGGCTTGACCGTCTAGCTGTAGCAATCCCCTCGGTTTAGCGAGGGGAGGAGGTCAAAGAAGAAAAAAGTTTTTTATTGATGCGCTGCCTTTACTCATTTATGAATTATATCAATCAAGACAGCTATCTGCGGGGCAAATGCTCAGGTAAGTAACAGCGTAAATAAGCCACTGAAGCCTTTATCGTTTCCTCACACATCTCAGCCGTGATTTCATCAAATTGCTTAAATGATAAGGCAAATATGCTATGAATAATGCCATAAACGATTAAGAACAAGTCATCTATATCCTCAAAACTAGACATATCATAGTAGTCTGATAATTTGCCCACAATCATACCGACCATGTTGATATCGATTCGTTCATCATAATCATGGTCCTGAAACTCAGGGGTATTTGCTCCGTACATCAATTTGTTCTTAGTCACATCGTTATTAAACACTTGCCCTGACTGTCTAATAACTTGAGCCAAATAGTCTTCCCAGCGCTTGAAATCATGCACTTCTATTTTTTCTAAGGCCTTAAAGGTTTCTATATAGCTTAAGAATCTTAGGGCCAAAAAGATAGATTCTACATTCGGAAAAAAGTGGTAAGCCGAAGCACGAGGGATGCCGGCTTTTTCACAAACATCGGCTAAGCTGATGTCCTGAATATCACGTGTTTCACTCAATTTTTTTGCTGCCATTAGCAGTTTTTGCCGGCGTGCCCGACCTTGCTTGCTGGTGTGCTTAAATTTATTTGGCACGATATTTTTTGCCAATTCAGAGTCAACGAGGACATCTTTAATCAAGTCGCTACTTCTTTCTGTCATAACACGCTCTAAGTCTCTTGGTAGGTGAATAAGACCACTAGTCTCTCATTGTGTATTTTATTGTAACACCCCAGTAAGTACAGGGTTATGCTATTTATACTCACACAAATGCCTACTATGACTTACTAAGCATAACGTTAATAATACGACATGAGGATCTATTCCACTGTTACTAACTATTTACAGTTATTTATCGTGGTTAAAGCAGTTTTATTTTTGCACGTACAATACCGTGGTCAGAATACCTGTCTTGATAGTCTTGCTTGAGATGATCATTAAAGTAATCAACCCGCTCCACCTCACCCAGTGAAAACTTACCATCGACCAAAAACTCCTCTGATACAAACAGCTGGTCGATTACCTCTGGCATGCCTTGGTATAGATGTGTATAAGCCACATCCCGCATCCAGCCATAACTGGTCTGTACGCGTGCAGCATCAAACAAAGCCACATCACGCATACTCTTATCATAAATCACTTCGCTGGTCTCAGCCAGTAGCTGAGTAGTCACACTATCAGTCACATCATTCATATCACCCAACAAGATGAGGGGATGACGAGTATTGTGCAGCTTATCAATCATAAATAATCTAAGTGCGGCTGCCTCTGCTGCACGCATGCATAAGCTTCTAAGCTTAGCCCGTACTCGCAGCAAGGGGTCATTGTAATCCTCAACTCGCCCGCCCGCTTCATCACGGATATACTGTGGACGCTTACTTTTTAGATGAGCAGTAATGACCGTAATCGGTTGACCGTAGACGTCTAAAGTCACGACCAAAGGTGGACGATTGAAGCTTTTATACAAGCCTTGGTCAGGAATATCCACCACAGCCAAAGGATCAAAATCGGTGAGCAATTGCCAGTCAATCACGTTGAATTTGGAAATAATACCCAGTGCAGGTGTGTCCTGTGCCCCTTTGCCTTTGGTTAATTGGCTCGAGGGCTCATTACTTGCCATGGGCGCCAGCACTTGTGACGGCTCAAATCCTAATTTTACTGCCAAGTCTTGTAATGCCTTTTCGTCCCACACTTCTTGAAATGCATAAATATCTGCTTTGGCATTTCGTAATAACTGATGCAATCCATTAAGCTTACGCTGATATTCACTCTGACTATAGGCGTCCATATTAGCGTAATAAGTGCGATTGGGCAGGGCAAAATTAAGCAGATTGCTGGTGGCAATATAAAAATTTTTGTCTTCTTTTTGGGTTTGATGCGGCGCCATACTTATTTTATCCTTTTTTTATTATTTCACTGCGTCACTTGTCGTAAGCGAGCTTTATTATGGGTTGTGGCCCTCCTCTTTTATAACATAACAGGGTGTAAGCCGTCTTGTGGTGCCCTGTAATATAAGTTGCAGATTATTGTAGAGTCTTGGTAATTGCTTTATGCCATTTATCCAGATGCGCCTCACGCTCATCAGCAGACATCATCGGCTCAAAGCTATGGTCTAAGTCCCAAGAGTCATCAATGGTGGTCTCATCATAAAGACCGGCTGTAATACCTGCCAGCAGCGCCACCCCTTTGGCGGTAATCTCAGTATCTTTGGGCCGTAATACTGGCACCCCAAGCATATCTGACTGAAACTGCATCAACAAATTATTATTAGCAGCACCGCCATCTACCCTTAACTCAGTCAATGGACTGGGGCTGTCTTTTTGCATGGCACTAAGCACGTCATACGTTTGAAAAGCAATGGATTCTAAAGCAGCTCGGGCAATATGTGCCTTAGTAGTACCACGGCTCATCCCTGAGATACTGGCGGTAATATCTGATCGCCAATAAGGGGCACCAAGGCCGGTAAAAGCAGGCACTAAGACCACCTCTTCACTGCTCGCAACCTCTTTTGCCAGCCGCTCAACATCTTCTGACTTGTTAAATAAACCTAAGTTGTCGCGCAGCCACTGCACAATGGCACCAGCCATAAATACCCCGCCCTCTAGCGCATAAGTTACCTCACGCTTGGCAGGGGTTAAGATACGCTGACCGGACTTAACCAGCTTAGATAATGAAGGATGCTCCATTTGATTGGTACGCAGCGCGGCAGTATCGACTCGGCGCTGCCAACCCACTGTGGTCAACAACTGATGCTGGCTCAGCTGCACCTCACTACCAATATTCATTAGCATAAAGCAGCCGGTACCATAAGTATTTTTGGCCATACCTGTTGAGATACAGCCTTGACCAAACAGCGCTGCCTGCTGATCTCCCAAGATAGCTTGAATTGGGATTTGCTTGGCAAACAGGCCTTTTTTTGTCTTGCCAAAGTCACCATCTGAGGGCAGCACTTTGGGTAAGATGTTTTTGTTAATACCAAATTTGGAGAGCAGCTCATTGGACCACTCAAGCTTATTGATATCGTACATCAAGGTGCGAGAAGCGTTGGTAATATCTATCACATGCTCACCACCCGTTAATTTAAACATAAGCCAACTGTCGATGGTGCCAACAGCCACTTCACCGCGCTGTGCTCTATCTTTTAGATTGGGGTGATTATCAAGCATCCATATAATTTTACTGGCGCTAAAATAAGGATCGAGACGCAGGCCGGTGATTGACTGCACGTACTGCTGCATGGTCATATCCTGCTTAGCTACACGCTGCTGCTGCATCTGCTGACACCAAGCATCAGAGCGCCTGTCTTGCCAAACAATGGCTGGGGCCAATGGATTGCCGGTACGCTTGTCCCAGATCACGATGGTTTCGCGCTGATTGGTAATCGCCAAACTGCTGATGTCTGTCGCCAGTAAGCCGGCTTGGTTGATGGCATCATGAGCACAGCTAATCTGAGTGTGCCAAATTTGCATAGCATCTTGCTCGACATACCCAAGCTTTGGGGTAAGCAGGGTGGTCGGCTTTTGTGATATCTTAATGGGCCGCGCCTGGTCATCATATATAATGGCACGACTTGAGGTGGTACCTTGATCCAATGCTAAAATGTAACCTGCCATGGGCTCTCTCCTAAGTACAATACTGGATGTCTAACTGTTATCCGCCAGACGCAACACATGTGTCTTGCTCATCATTTTATATAAATGGTAAAGCAAAAGGCACTATCTCATACATACCGCTACAAAAACGCTTGTAAAACCTGGTTAAGATAACGGCGCCCCAAAGCCGTCGGTTCGATCCAATCGGCCTTGGATACCAGTAAGCCTTGTTGCTTTAACTGGCGGATAATCGGCTCAATATCCATAGCGGCCAAGCCTGTTCTGGCTGTATACAGCGTTAAAGGCACACCTAAGCTTAAGCGCAGTACATTGAGCATAAACTCGCCGCTGAGCTCATCTACGGCGATAGGGGCACAGCCTACCATTTTGGGATATTCCTCATAACTTAGATAGTCTTTGGGCAGCCGAGTCTTACTAAAGCGGTAGATGCCTGGCTGCGTGATCCCCAAGGCCTCAATATCCTCCTTGATATCCGGCTGATCAAAGCTTTGTTGCCCGACAGTCACTTTGCCATGAGCACCGGCCCCAATCGCCAAATAATCTCCGAATTGCCAATAATTGATATTATGACGTGAGCCACTATCCGCCTCACTGACCCAAGCCGACACCTCATAATTGCGATAGCCAAGCTCAGTGAGCAGTGCACTACCCTGCTCTTCGATATCTGCCAATCTATCATCATCAGGCAATATCGGGGTATCTCGATAAAACACAGTATTAGGCTCAATGGTCAACTGATACCATGAGATGTGTGTCGCCCCTGCTTGATGCGCCATTTTAATATCGTACAAAGCTTCCTCAAGGGTTTGCTCTGGTAAACCATGCATAAGATCGATATTAATGCGTTTAAAACCGGCTTTTTTTGCCGCTTGCGTGGCACTTTGAGCTTGATTGGCACTGTGAATGCGTCCTAAAGCCGCAAGCTTACTATCCGAGAAGCTTTGTACCCCCATAGACAGCCGATTAATCCCCACTTCTAAATACTGCTCAAAGGGAGCATGCTCCAAGGTGCCTGGATTGGCCTCCATAGTGACTTCAATATCATCACTCATAGGCAGCACCTGCTTAAGGTGATCAAATAGGCGCCGATACTGAGTGATGGGCAGCAAAGATGGTGTCCCGCCCCCAATAAAGATAGAGCGAATGATTCGATTTTGCAGCAAAGGCAGCTGTGCATCGATATCCTTGATCAGCGCATCAACATAAAGCGCAAATAAATCACTGTCTATTGAATTACCTTGACGGTCTAAAGCTTTGGTGTCAACGCTTGGCAGGGTATGTGAATTAAAGTCGCAGTAAGGACACTTTTTGACACACCAAGGAATATGAATGTATAAAGCTAGTGGGATATCAGGAACATGAATTAAAGAGGACATAAAGATAAGGTCTTATACTCGCAGGCAGATAGTGGTATAGTCACGCCTTTATTGTTGTCAACAAGTCTCATTCTATAACTCACGCTTTGGGCCATAAAATGCAGCTGAGCTTCCAATAAAGGCAGTTAGCCATAAGACTCTTATTATACGTGCTCCTTGAGCAGATGATACAGTGATTGAGTGGCTGTCTTGATAATGAAGTACTCAGTGGTAAAATAGTACCCCACTCAAGCCACTTTACTGACTCAAAGTATTATCCAAGATGACCTGCCTTTTGGCAGGTTATTTATTTGCCTGATGTTAAAACTCTATATAAAAGGTGGCGCTGCATTGCTATCGCTATAAAAGCGTCTTCTTTTTGTCTCACTCTTTGGGCTGTCACCCTTATATTTAGAAGTTATGTTATGTTGTCTAATTTATCTTTTTCTGAGTTTAAACAGCACAGTTTACGCTTAGGTACCTTAGTTCTTCCCATCTTAATTACTCAGTTTTGTCAGGCAGCGTTAGGCGTGGTCGATGCGCTGATGGCCGGCGGCGTTTCTGCTCTAGACTTGGCAGCAGTGTCCATTGGCTCAGGTATTTGGCTGCCTTTGTTCTTGTTAGCCACAGGGACTTTGATTGCTACCACACCACTGATTGGCGAAAAGATGGGGGAAAAACTGCCCCATCACGTACCGCATATCACTCAGCAGTCCTTGTGGGCAGCATTATTTATTGGGGCCATTGGTCTGGTAGTGGTGTCCTTTACGCCTAATATTCTAGGCCCTATGGGCGTGCCAGCCGATATTCAGCCTAAGGCAGCGCAATATCTACGCTTCGTAGCCTGGGGCTTTCCTGCTATCGCCTGCTATGCGGTACTGCGCAGCTATTGTGAGGCGCTCGGTAGACCTGAGCCGGTCACTATTATCAGCTTAATTGGCTTATTTATTAATATTCCAATTAACTACATCTTTATCCACGGTTTATTTGGCATGCCAGAGCTTGGTGGCGCAGGCTGTGGTCTGGCTACCGCTTGTGTGCTGTGGATTAATGTCATCTTACTATCTATTTATTTGTTTTTCTCGAAGCACACAACCTTTGATGAGACCCGCTTCTTTTACAACTTTGCCAAACCTGATCGTCAGCAAATCGGTAAGCTGTTTCGCTTAGGTGTCCCCATTGGCATCTCAATATTTTTTGAGGCAAGTTTGTTTAGTCTGGCCTCTATCGTAATTAGCCCCTTGGGTGCAGTGGCTGTGGCCTCTCACCAAGTGGCACTGGCGGTGACCTCGCAGCTGTTTATGATTCCGATGTCAGTGGCGATGGGTCTTACCATTATGGTCTCTAATCGCTATGGCGAGAAAAACTGGCTGGCCTTACAGCAAGTGCAGCGCACGGGACTGATTTGGACCGTGGGTATCGCGTTGGTGAGTATGCTTGGGGTATGGTTGTTCCGTGAGAACTTAGCCGATGCCTTTACCGATAATCCGGCCGTAAAAGCACAAGCGATGTATTTATTGCTATTTGCCATTGCCTATCAATTGGTAGATGGATGGCAGGTCAACATAGCGGGTATCTTACGTGGTATGCAAGACACACAAGTGCCGATGTGGATCACTTTATTTTGTTATTGGCTGGTGGCTTTACCATTAGGAACCTATTTGGTTCGTTATACCGACACAGGTGCACAAGGATTTTGGATGGCATTGGTCACTGGCCTGAGTTTATCTTCGGTGTTATTGACATTAAGGCTAATTTATCGTCAGCGCCAAGTTTTGAGCATACCTGCGCGCTAGCCCTTTAAATATAAGGGCTGTATCAACCCGATTTAAATACTTATAGACAAAAATATGTCTGAAAATTCACAAGATTGGTCACAATTTGTTAATTTTTGCAGAAATAAACGATTTGTGACTCTTCAGGCATGAAAAAATTTGTTACAATATAGTTTACATTATAAGAAAACCGGTAGGGAACCGTATGGAAATTCAGAAAATTCGTACGCTCATCGAGCTAATGGAAGAAAAAGACCTTGTTAATCTTGAGATTAAAACAGGCGATGACAGTGTTAGCTTAACTCGACACTATAATACTCCAATGCCCTCTATGATGGCGGCCAGTCCAACTTTTATGCCAGAATCGCAGCCTGAGGTGGTGCATTCAGGTAGTATTGAAACCTCACCTATGGTAGGCGTGTTTTATGCCGCACCAAGCCCAAATGATCCACCTTTTGTGACCCCTGGTCAAAAAGTTCAAGCTGGGGACACCTTGGGCATCATTGAAGCAATGAAAATTATGAACCCACTTGAGGCCACTCAAAGTGGTATCGTGGATGCCATCTTGGTGGAAAATGGTGATGTGGTTCAGTTTGGCCAACCCGTAATCCGTTATAGAAACTAATATATAGGCACCTTGATGATAAAAAAATTGCTTATCGCCAACCGTGGCGAAATTGCTTTACGCATCGTCCGTGCCTGCAAACAGCTGGGCATTAAAACGGTAGGGGTTTATTCTACTGCCGATGAGGATTTGATGCACTTACGGTTTGTGGATGAGGCCATCTGTATTGGAAAACCCAATGCCAACCAAAGCTACTTGAATATCAATGCGATTATTACTGCCGCAGAGATTACAGGCAGTGATGCCATTCATCCCGGCTACGGCTTCTTGGCAGAAAATGCTGAATTTGCAGAGAGCATTGAGGATGCGGGCATTATATTTGTCGGCCCCCACCCCGATCACATCCGCTTAATGGGCAATAAAGTCTCCGCCATTAATGCCATGAAACAGGCTGGGGTACCTACGGTGCCAGGTTCAGTGGGCACAGTCACTTTAAATAACGCTGAAGAGCAGGCGAAAAATATCGGCTTTCCATTGTTGATTAAAGCAGCTGCCGGTGGTGGTGGTCGAGGCATGCGCATTGTTGAGCGCTTCGATCAGCTTAATGAACAAGTACAAGCTGCCAAGCAAGAGGCAGAACTGTGGTTTGGTGATGACAGCGTCTATATGGAGCGTTATCTGCAAAATCCACGCCACATCGAAGTTCAAGTCTTAGGGGATGGCAATGGTAATGCTATTCACTTATATGACCGTGACTGCTCACTGCAGCGTCGTCATCAAAAAGTGTTAGAGGAAGCCCCTGCTCCAGATATCCCAGATGACATTCGTGAACCCATTTTACAGGCGTGTGTTAAGGCGTGTGAAACCATTGGCTATCGCGGTGCAGGCACGTTTGAATTCTTGTTTGAGGACGGTGAATTCTTCTTTATCGAGATGAACACCAGGGTTCAGGTAGAGCACCCAATTACTGAGATGGTCACCGGTGTGGATGTGGTGGTAGAACAGCTAAGAATTGCTGCAGGCTATGGCCTATCGTATCGTCAAAGCGATATCAGCGTTCATGGTCATGCTATTGAATGCCGTATAAATGCCGAGGACCCCAAAACCTTTGCCCCCTCACCTGGTAAGATTACCCAGTATTTCACGCCTAGTGGGGCCGGGGTCCGCTTTGACTCTCATTTGTACCCCAATTATGAGATTCCCTCGTACTATGACTCACTTATTGGCAAGCTTATCTGCCATGGTCAGACTCGAGAACAGGCCATTGCTAAGACGCTTCATGCCCTTGATGAGCTAATCATCGAAGGCATCAAGACCAACATTCCTATGCACCGTGATCTGATTTTAAAAGATCCCGATTTTGCCTCACGTGCCCAAAATATTCATTATTTAGAAAAATGTCTATTAATGCCAAAGGCTGAATAGCACAGCATAGGCTGTTTGGTTACTTATATTAATGATATAAACATAAAAAAAGCAGAAGTGATATCACTTCTGCTTTTTTGGTGTTAACCGTCACTAATCGATTAAGACAAGTCACGACCACGGCTGGCTTCGATAGACAGACGCAGACCATTTAGGCGGATGAAGCCCTCTGCATCTTTTTGATCATACGCACCTGCATCATCTTCAAAAGTCGCAATCTTCTCATCGAATAAAGAATAAGGAGACTTGCGGCCCACAACGCTGACATTACCTTTATATAGCTTAACGCGCACTGTACCGGTCACATATTCTTGCGACTTATCGATCAAGGCTTGTAGCATTTGACGCTCTGGGCTAAACCAGTAACCGTTATAAATGATTTTTGCATAACGAGGCATAAGCTCATCTTTTAAATGTGCCGCTTCACGGTCTAGGGTCAATGATTCCATACCACGGTGCGCTTTTAGCATAATGGTACCTGCTGGCGTCTCATAACAGCCGCGAGACTTCATACCCACGTAACGGTTTTCTACGATATCTAGGCGGCCAATACCATGCTTACCACCCAGCTCATTTAACTTAATCATTACCTCATAAGGCTCTAATTTTTCGCCATTGATGGCCACGATATCGCCTTTTTCGTACTCAAGCTCTAGATATTCTGGTGTATCTGGTGCTTGCTCTGGGCTTACTGACCAGCGCCACATATCATCTTCAGCTTCCGCATAAGGGTCTTCTAAGATATCGCCTTCATAAGAGATGTGCAGTAAGTTGGCATCCATTGAATAAGGAGATTTTTTCTTATTGGCGGCAAAGTCGATAGGAATGTTATGCTCTTTGGCATAGGCCATTAAGCTTTCACGGCTGGATAAATCCCACTCACGCCAAGGGGCAATCGTTTTTACATCAGGCGCCAGTGCAATGGCACCCAGCTCAAATCTCACCTGATCATTACCTTTACCGGTAGCACCATGGCTGATGGCATCGGCATTGTGCTCTTTGGCAATCTCAACCAAGCGCTTGGCAATTAAAGGACGTGCGATAGAAGTACCTAGCAGATACTCACCTTCATAAATGGCATTGGCACGAAACATAGGGAACACATAGTCACGCGCAAACTCAGCTCGCAGATCTTCGATATGTATGTGCTTAATACCCATGGCTTCAGCCTTAGCACGAGCAGGCTCTACCTCTTCACCCTGGCCAATGTCTGCGGTAAATGTGATTACTTCTGCATCATAAGTATCTTGTAACCACTTGGCGATGATCGAAGTATCTAGACCGCCTGAGTATGCCAAAACAATTTTATTAATATTGTCTTTGTTTTCTATCGACATAATGCATCCTTTATTGAGTACGTTTTAAGTGAGTATTGATTAAATATTAAGTGCCTCTAGCACTTATAACGCTAAATCTAATCGCCAACCTTGGTATAAGCCAAATTTGCCCTTATCATCTAAGCCCGTAAAGCGTGGTCAGGCTTAAATCTGGCAGCTTATTGCTTTTATATCTGTTTAAATGACCGATTTTAAATCAGCAGCTCTACAACGCAAACTGCCTTAAACCACTGCGCCCATTCAACATTTCAGTTTACACTATTTAATTGAGCAACAAAAGCTGAGTAGCCCGTATTTACCACTTAATTCAAACAGCTTGGGGGCAATATTGCGCATATTTGGTCATGGATAAATGTGCTGATGGCCGAATTTATCAGCAAAACCTGTTATCATTAGCCTATCAGATGCGGCTTGAAAACTGGCGTATAAAAACCTTACTGATTCGCTTAGGCCTATCAAAAACCCAATGATGGCGACAAAGCCAAGTCAGGCTGCATGCTTACCTACCCTATTAAATAACGACGGCGATAACTTATGACTCATAATACTGCCCCCACCACTGCGGATACCTCTGACACTGCGGCTGCGACACAAGAGGTCCGTCACATTACGCTAACTCGCCCAGATGATTGGCACATCCACCTGCGTGATGGACTATCACTGAGTACCACAGTGGCCCATGCGGCGGCTCATTTTAGCCGAGTTATTTGTATGCCAAACCTTGTGCCACCCGTAAAAAATACTGAGCAAGCCTTGGCTTATCGCAGCCGTATCATGCAGGCATTGGCCCACGCGGATATTGATGACACTGCCAAACGCGCTTTTGATCCACGTATGACCTTATATTTAACCGACAGCACCACTGCCGAAGACATCAAGCAGGCCTCAGAGTCAGGTATGATTCAGGCCGTTAAGTTATATCCTGCAGGTGCTACGACTAACTCAGCCGATGGTGTCACCAACTTAGGCGGCCGCAGTGCGGTATTTGAAGCGATGCAAAAGTACAAACTGCCTTTATTAATCCATGGTGAGGTTACCGATGCACACGTCGACATCTTTGATCGTGAAAAGCAGTTTGTCGATACCACTTTGAGCAACTTGGTGCGTCAATTTCCTGAATTAAAAATTGTGGTTGAACACATTACCACAGGCGATGCAGCAGACTTTGTGCTGTCACAAAGTGCACTGGTGGCTGCCACCATTACCCCTCAACATTTGTTATTTAACCGAAACCATCTGCTGGTAGGCGGGGTAAAGCCGCATTTTTATTGTCTGCCAATCTTAAAGCGTCAGCAGCATCAGCAAGTACTGCTTGATGTGGCGACCAGTGGTAACCCTAAATTCTTCTTAGGTACAGACTCAGCGCCGCATGCCACCAATGCCAAAGAAAATGCTTGTGGCTGCGCAGGCTGCTATTCGGCATCTATTGCACTGCCTTTATATGCGACCGCCTTTGATAGTGTTGGCAAAATTGATCGTTTAGAGGGATTTGCCAGCCATTTTGGTGCCCAGTTTTATGGCCTACCCCTCAATGACAGCACCATTACCTTAGTCAATGAGCCCATGACTGTGCCACAAAGCTACCCATATCTTGACACGCAAAGCCTGACGCCCTTAATGGCCGGTGAGACCCTACCTTGGTCTATCAAAAGCTAATAGATAAGAGAGTAGATGGCCTTATTTTTGAGTTGCTTAATTTTTTATTTACTTAATATGTGATTTTTGATTTATGACTGATTTAACTGTACTGGCAGATGATGAGCAAAATGGGTTGAACGATAATCAAGCAGAGCCCAGAACGTGTAGCAATACCTCCACCAATGAAAACAGCTCGGATGCCACCTCAGATCATGGCAATGGTCTAGCAAAGCAGCCGGTATTAAAGATGGTGGAGCGTTTTCGCAAATTTTTACCCGTGGTGGTGGATGTCGAAACCGCCGGCTTTAATGCGGCAACGGATGCGTTATTAGAGATTGCCTGTATCCCTATTGTGATGGATGATGAAGGCAAATTTGTCCCAGGTGAGCCGCTAAGCGCCCACCTAAATCCTTTTGAGGGTGCAAACTTAGAGCAGCGGGCATTAGATTTTACCGGTATTGATCCTAATAATCCGATGCGTAAAGCCATTGCTGAAGAAGAGCAGCCTGCGCTGCGCCGTATTTTTAAAGAGCTAAAAGCGGTACGAAAAGATAACGACTGTTTAAAATGTATTTTGGTGGGTCATAATGCTCACTTTGATCTGTCCTTTTTAAACGCCGCCATTGAGCGTACCAACAGCAAAAACCACAACCCTTTTCACCAGTTCTCTGTACTCGATACGGTGACTCTATCAGCGCTTGCCTTTGGTCAAACGGTATTGGCGCGCGCCTGTAGAGCAGCTGGTATTGAATTTGATGGCTCTGAAGCTCACTCAGCACTGTATGACACTCAAAAAACCGCAGAGCTTTTTTGCAAAATCTTAAACCATTATTCGATGATGCCCATTAGCTTACCTGAAGACAACACAACCGATGAGCAATCAGGAGTAGAGTTGGTTAATAAAGATGATGGTTAGAATGAGGGTGACTGATTCAATTCTATAACTGTCATGTGAAGACAGTGGCTGTAACGACTGTCTTACTTTAAGGCAATTACAGTTAAGGAATGACTATGCAATCAACTCAAATTATCTGGGTAACTATTGTCAGCTACATGCTCTTAGCAGTGACGATATCGTTCATCACCAGTTTATGGATAAGATATCATTTAAGACGTCCCACCGTGTTTCCACACTGCTTATTGACAGACAGACCGATGCGCAGCACCTATTGCTTACTAACCGATAAGCCGATTGTGCGCTCTTTTTGTCTGCTTTCAGAAAGGCCCGATAAATAATCATACTTTTTTTAAAAAACATGTTGACACATCGAGGCGATATCATTAGAATACGCTCCACTTCGACATTAACGGTGAAAGCGGTCGAAGTGGTCTGTGTCCCGTTCGTCTAGAGGCCTAGGACCCCGCCCTTTCACGGCGGTAACAGGGGTTCGAATCCCCTACGGGATACCACTATTTTGTGATATCTAGTAAGCATTATCCGGTTGATAAATGCTGACACCAAAAAGCCAAACTCGCAAGGGTTTGGCTTTTTTTATGGCTGTTATTGTGCCATCCAGTTGGCTCATTTTAATAACCTGTGATTGGTTTTGGTTTTTTTTGCTATTTTCAAAAAAATATGTTGACACATGGAGTTGATATCATTAAAATACGCCCCACTTCGACATTAACGGTGAAAGCGGTCGAAGTGGTCTGTGTCCCGTTCGTCTAGAGGCCTAGGACCCCGCCCTTTCACGGCGGTAACAGGGGTTCGAATCCCCTACGGGATACCACTATTTTGTGATATCTAGTAAGCATTATCCGATTGATAATACTTACACCAAAAAGCCAAACTCGAAAGAGTTTGGCTTTTTTTATGGCTGTTATTTTAATGGTTTTTAAGCGGTTGACTCATCGCTTTATTGGCCTAATGACTGGCCAATATACGCTCAATTAAGCTTAAATCTTCAGGATAAGTCAGTTTTATATTTTGATGGTTACCCTGTACAATCTGGATAGCATGCCCCATCAGCTCAAAAGCACTGGCTTCATCGGTAATCATCAAATCACGTTTGGCCACCTGCGTTAATACCTCGCGTAATTTGCCGGCACGGAACACTTGGGGGGTCTGAGCCTGCCATAGCTGACTGCGGTCCACTGTGGCCTCAATACGACCATTTAAACCCACTTTTTTGATGGTATCAGCCACAGGTACGCCTAAGATAGCGCCAGAAGAGTGATTATGTGCAGCGGCAATCACAGCATCTATGTGCTGCGCCATGACACAAGGGCGAGCTGCATCATGAATTAAGATCAAATCTTCACAATCAGCGCCTGCTTCAAAAATGGCCTCCACCCCAGATTGGACAGATTGCCAGCGCTCAGCGCCCCCTGTAGCAAAGGTGATGGGTAGACTAAAAGATAGGGTTTGTGCCACAGTGTCATCGGCGGCTATCACCAAAAACACCTCTGTTATATGCTCACTGCGACTAAGCGCCAATACGCTTTGTTGAAGAATGGTCTTGCCATGCACCGGCGTATATTGCTTGGCTATTGTAGAGCCAAACCGGCTCCCCTTTCCCGCAGCCACAATAAGGCCATACACTTTAGGCTTCTTAAGTGTAGCGCCACAGTAAGCGTTGGTTGAATCAGTTAAGGGGGTATCGAGATAAGCGTCAGATGCGGTCATTATCGAGCTGCCTAAGGAATACTTTCAATGGCGTCATCAGGGTTGATAGGCGGTGTGGGCTGAGTGGTATGGGTCACTGGTGCGGTAGATAACTGCACGAAGGTTTCGCCAGGCTTAATCAGGCCTAAGTCTAATCGTGCATGCTCTTCTACGGCTTCAAGACCATTTTTTAGGTCATTTACATCGGCCAGTAGTACCTTGTTCTCATCCACTTTTTGATCATTAAGCTGCTGCTGTACTTGTATATCTGCATGCAGTTTGTCTAATTCAGCGCGTCCACTTTTACCCAGCCAATATTGATATTGCAAACCCAGCAATACGGCCACTGCAATTAAAAACAACATGAATTGGCTAAAATATTTCATAGGACGACTTATGTTAATTCCAAAATAGTACGCATTAAGATAGCGACTATTGGCTAAAAAATAAAGAAAAGAGGGCTAAGGTTAATAAAAAAAACCATCCCAGCAATAATTGAAAAACACCAAACAACCAGACTGCCCAGCCTTAAATCACAGGCCAAGCAGTCTGGTTGAGTTATCTGAGTAGATAGCAACTAGCCACGTAGGCCGATGAACTCTTCACCGCCACGATAGCTGGCACGAACTTGCTGCTCAATACGCAGTAACTGGTTATATTTAGCGACGCGGTCTGAGCGGCACAGTGAACCGGTTTTGATTTGACCTGCTGCGGTACCGACTGCTAAATCAGCAATGGTGCTGTCTTCAGTTTCACCAGAGCGGTGTGAAATAACGGTCGCATAACCATTTTTCTTAGCTAAGTAGATGGCATCTAAGGTTTCTGACAACGTACCGATTTGGTTGAATTTAATCAAAATGGCATTGGCGATTTGTTTATCGATACCTTCTTGCAAGATGGCTGGGTTGGTTACAAATAAATCATCACCTACCAGCTGTACTTTTTTGCCAAGCTTGCTGGTTAAATACGCCCAACCTTCCCAATCTGACTCATCTAAGCCATCTTCAATTGAGATGATAGGATATTGCTCAGTTAATTTTACTAAGTAATCTGAGAAGCCTTGGCTGTCAAAGGTTTTGTTGCCCTCACCGGCTAAGATGTACTGACCATTTTTGTAAAACTCACTGGCAGCACAGTCAAGCGCTAAGTGGATGTCTTTGCCCGCTTTGTAGCCTGCTTGCTCAATGGCCTGCATGATAACGGTGATGGCCTCTTCATTGGTGCGTAGGTTAGGTGCAAAGCCACCTTCATCACCCACAGCTGTGTTTAGGCCTTGTGATTTTAGGACAGACTTTAGACTATGGAAAATCTCAACACCTGCACGTAGCGCCTCTGAGAAGCTGCTAAAACCTGTCGGCTCAATCATAAACTCTTGGATGTCTACAGTGTTGTCTGCGTGCTCACCGCCGTTTAAGATATTCATCATAGGTACCGGCATGGTCAATGAAGTTTGGCCACGAAGGTTTGCGATGTACTGATGTAGCGGTAGGTTTTGTGAGATGGCCGCCGCTTTCGCTGTCGCTAAAGAAACTGCCAGCATCGCGTTAGCGCCTAGATGATCTTTATTGGCTGTGCCATCAAGCTCGATTAATATGTTATCAATGCCTTGCTGGTCTGTGGCATCGCTTTCAAGTAATGCGCTTCTGATTTGGCTATTCACATTAGCAACAGCTTTGGTCACGCCTTTACCTAAGTAACGTGATTTATCACCATCACGTAATTCTAAAGCTTCACGAGAGCCTGTAGAGGCACCACTGGGCGCTGCAGCACGGCCCATAGAGCCATCTGCCAAAATAACATCCGCTTCAATAGTTGGGTTGCCGCGTGAATCCAAAATCTCACGAGCACGAATGTCTTGAATTTCAACTGCGTTAGTAATATTTTCTGCGTACATAGCGTCTACAAGCCTCTTTGATTGAGTTATAAAAGATAAGTTTTGAGCCGATTACGGGGCAATTATAAGCAAGAAAAAGCCATCATAGCTTCAAACTTGCCTGCGCTTAGAATCAAAACCTAGTCTCAAAAACAGTTAAAAACACCAATATTTTTAACGTCAATTTTTGCAACAAATAAGTTGCGCCATCATAGCATAAAATGGCAAATTCTTGGATGCCAAAGCCTATCCAGCGCTCATTATACTTTATATCGGGTCAAACGTAACGCATTCATTAGCACCGAGATTGAGCTGAGCGCCATGGCTGCAGCCGCTATCATAGGGTTTAACAATCCAAAGGCGGCTAAGGGAATACCTAGACAATTATAAATAAAGGCAAAAAACAGATTTTGCTTGATATTACGCACTGTGGCTTGGGCAATATCTACCCCAGAATGCACCTGCATAATAGAGTGGCCCATCAAGCGCGCAGAAGCACTGTGTTTGGCCACCTCTGTGCCATCCAGCATGGCGAAGCTGGCATAAGCGGTGGCCATAGCAGGCGCATCATTTACCCCATCTCCGACCATCGCCACTTTATGACCAAGCTGTTGGTAATTCTCAATCCACTGAGACTTATCACGGGGTTTAAGATCGCCATGTGCCACTATAATGCCCAGCTGCTCAGCCACATGACTGACAACAGTAGGCTTATCGCCACTTAATAGCACCACCTCTAGCCCATTAGCTTTTAGCGT
The DNA here is from genome assembly GCF_003209315.1 of Psychrobacter sp. YP14. Lineage (NCBI taxonomy): Bacteria > Pseudomonadati > Pseudomonadota > Gammaproteobacteria > Moraxellales > Moraxellaceae > Psychrobacter > Psychrobacter sp. YP14. The sequence continues at coordinate 1,884,766 of NZ_CP029789.1, forward strand.
CTGTACCGCCTCTAAGCTCTCAGGTTTTAACTCATCGGCTAAAGCGAATATACCCAGCGGCATATCCTCCACACTCACTGCTATGGTACTGGCAATCACCCATGCTTTGGGCAGCTGCTTAGGTAGTTTTAGCCCCGTAAATTCAGCCGTACCTACTTTAACCAAGCCAAAACCTTCTACATTGGCCTGAATACCCATACCGGCCACCACATCGACTTGGCTGGCCGCCAAAAGCGTGATACCCCTCTCAGCTGCAGCATTGACCACGGCGGTCGCAAGGGGGTGGCTGGCGTGGGCCTCGACACTGGCCGCCAGTTGCAGCACATCATCACTATTAATCTGATTGTTAACCATCATAGAGGCGACAATATGCGGCTTGCCTTTGGTTAAAGTCCCCGTTTTATCAAAGACGACGGTGTCAATACTACCGGCCACCTCCAAGCTTTGCGCATCTTTGAACCATACCCCATTGCGCGCGGCAACGCCCATACCCGCCATAATCGCTGCTGGTGTAGCAAGCCCTAACGCACAAGGGCAAGCAATCACAAGCACAGAGACTGCGTGCAAAACTGCCTTATCCATTGCCCCAGTCAGCCACCAAGTCAGCCCAAAGGTCACCAGCGCAATCATCACCACCACAGGGACGAATACCGCAGCCACTTTATCGGCAAGACGTGCCAAGTCCGCTTTACTGCCTTGCGCCTCACTTAATGCCTTGACCATATCGCTCAATTGGGTCTCGCTACCGGTAGCAGTCACCTGATAATTTAAGCTACCATTATCTATCATGGCACCTGCCAGCACCTTATCGCCCACTTTTTTACTCACAGGTACCGATTCACCAGTTAAATGGCTCTCATCACACCAGCCTTCACCAGATACCACGATGCCATCGGTGGCCACACGAGCGCCTTGCTTAGCGCGCAGCACATCCCCTTTGTGTACCTGCGCTAAGCTTACTTGCTCAAAAGTGGTGTCTGTGTCAGTTGACTTTGATCCAACCCGTCTTTCAACGGTAGTCGGTGTCAGCTCAAGCAGCATATTAATACTATTTAAGCTGTGCTTTTTGGTACGCTGCTCTAAGTATTTGCCCAATTTTACAAAGGCAATAATCATCACTCCCGCTTCAAAATACACGGGAATATGGGCGGTATGTGAATGCAAAATATCCGCCCAGCTTAGCGTAAAGCTGCTGCTATCTGCCAGATTTACCCCTAAGCTATCAAACCAGATATAAGTCGAATATGCCCAAATGGTAAAGGTGCCTATCACCACCAGCACATCCATATTGGCCAATCCGCCTTTTATAGACGCCCAAGCACTGCGATAAAACGGCCCTGCCAGCCCAAATTGCACCAAAGTGGCCAGCACAAATTGCAGCCACAAAGGCGGCATCCAGTGCATGCCTTGACCTACTAGCATACCGGCCATACCAATCAAAAATGGAATCATGCACAACCAAATCAGTAGCAAGCGCCAGTCCATCGCTTGTTCAATGGGCTGTGGTATCTGATTGTCAATCATAGGCCGCGCTGTAAATCCGGTCTTACCGACCCACTCAGTGATTTGATCAATACTGGCCTGATTGGGGTGATACGCTACGTTTAAAGTCTCTCCGGCAAAACTGACACTGGCAGACTCAATGGCAGGCTTCTTATTTAGCACCTTTTCAATTCGAGTGGCACAGGCCTGACATGACATGCCCTCAATTTGAAACTGTGTTTTCGCCAAGTCATCCCTTGGCGGCTCATTCATAGGGCTATGGGTGGTATCGGTATTGACAGAAGAGGTAGATTTAGACGTATCGAGGACGTGCGGAGTAGACATAAGGGGTACCACATTTTGGTTAAAAACAGTTATCTAAAGCCTGAAGGAGGTTTGGTATCAGTATCTTAGTTATGGCTTTAGTATATAGATTATAACGTACAGTACTATCATATAAGAGATTAAAAAAAGCCAGCATCACTGCTGACTTTTTAGGTAACGGGCATCAGTCAAAACAAAATCTGGCGCAAGTATGACAAGGATTATCTAGCCACTGTGGCATCAAAACCGGCATCTTCGATGGCTTCTAGCACCGACTCAATTGAGGTGACCTCATTATCGAAGCTCACCACTGCTTGATTGGCTGCCAAATCCACATCAATGCTTTGCACAGCCGATAACTGACTGACGGCGCCCTCGACACTTTTTACACAGCCACCACAGGTCATGCCCTCGATATGAATAGTCGTTGTCTCTAGACTCATTTTATACTCCTTTTATGGTTATCTTTACCCCAATCGTTAGTTAATGGCTATCAGCAGTTAACTGTTATCAGGTATCAGGATTTTGCGGCGCCCCTTCGGGGAAAGGCTGAGTGACGTAATCTACCATAGAAAGCGCTGCTTCAATGGCATGACTGGATGTTTTAGTATCTTCAAACTCAACCCTACCACTCTGGCTATCCGGCAATAGCTCAGCGGCCACTACCCCATCAATATTTTTTAATGCGGTCATCAAACTGTCGATGCCATAGTCATCATCGATGTTTTTTATACTAAACTGCACCTGTTGTCTTGCCATAACCGGTATCCTTTTTTACATCGCCCTAAAGCTATAGGTTTGATTAATGAGTGTCTAACACACTAAAGCCTTTCACCAAGTCATCAATCTGTTTTAACTGTGATAAAAAGGCTTCTAATTGGCTCATTCTCAGCGCACAAGGGCCATCACATTTGGCCACTTCAGGCTCAGGATGTGCCTCTAAGAATAGCCCTGCAAGCCCAGTGGCCATACCTGCACGTGCCAGCGTGGTAATCTGCTCGCGGCGTCCACCGGCACTGTCACTGCGCGCACCTGGCTGTTGTAAGCTGTGTGTCACATCAAAGAACACCGGCACATCCATCTGTTTCATAGTATCAAAGCCAAGCATATCTACCACTAGGTTATTGTAACCAAAAGCTGTGCCTCGCTCGCATAAGATAATCTTATCGTTACCTGCTTCTAGACACTTATTAATGATATGGCGCATTTCGTGAGGGGCTAAGAACTGTGCCTTTTTGATATTAATAATTGCCCCTGTTTTGGCCATAGCTTGTACCAAATCAGTCTGACGACTCAAAAACGCTGGCAATTGAATAACATCTGCCACCTCTGCCACAGGCTCGGCTTGATACGGCTCATGTACATCTGTGATGATGGGCACATTGTATTTTTCTTTGATTTGACCCAGCCAGTCCACCCCTTTTTCTAAGCCGGGTCCACGGTAAGAGTTTAAGCTTGAGCGGTTGGCCTTATCGAAGCTGGCTTTGAACACATAGCCGATACCCAAACGATTACAGATATCGATATAACCTTCTGCAATTTCAAAGGCCAGCTCCTTGGATTCTAATACGTTCATACCACCGAACAACACAAAAGGCTGATCATTGCCAATGGTCATGTCGTTTAACTGAAGATGCGATTGTGCTTGAGTTAATGCCGTCATAAGGGACTCTTTTTATTTTATGAAAGGGACGAATAAAGGGTTGTTACCAAGCTGCATGGTATCCCCATAGCGTAGGTTACCCATAGCGTAGCAAATACAAACCTTGAATACAAAAAGGGTGATAAAATTAAGTATAAAATACCTGCCAATAAAAAAGAGGTCGGGATAACCAAACCTCTTTTTTTATATAACGCTTAGAGCATCACTGTCAGCTATAGACAGCTTGGCGCTGCCTTAGATATTTTGATGGTCAATGGCTGCTTTTACAAAGCTTGCAAACAAAGGATGACCTTCGCGTGGCGAGCTGGTAAATTCTGGGTGGAATTGCACCCCGATAAACCAAGGATGATCCGCAATCTCTACCGACTCGACCAAATGCTGCTTGGCAGAATAACCTGAGATGCTCATACCTGCCTGCTCTAATGGCTCAATATAACGATTATTCATCTCATAGCGATGGCGATGACGCTCAGTAATTAACTTAGCACCATAGATTTGATGTAGTTTTGAACCCTCTACCAACTCAGCTTTTTGGCTACCCAAACGCATGGTACCCCCTAAGTCTGAATCATCAGTGCGAACTTGCAACTCACCTTTTTCATCCAACCACTCAGTGATTAAACCAATAATAGGCTCAGCCGCTTTACGATTAAACTCTGTAGAATCCGCCTCTAGACCAAGCACATTGGTGGCATATTCGATAACCGCCAACTGCATACCCAGACAGATGCCCAAATAAGGCACTTTGTTCTCACGAGCAAATTTAATGGCGCGCATTTTACCCAATTTGCCACGCTCACCAAAGCCGCCTGGTACTAAGATAGAATCTGCTTGCTCCAAACGTGCTAACAGGCTGTCATCCGTCTCTAAGGCTTCGGCATCTACATAATCAATCTCAACTTGGGTTTTGTGAGTGATACCTGCATGCAATAAAGCTTCGTTAATTGACTTATAAGCATCTGGTAATTCAACATATTTACCAACGATGGCAACCGTCACTTTGCCTTGGGCATTTAGCAGACCATCTACTACCTTATCCCAATCTGACAAATCAGCTTCTGGCGCATCAATACCAAAGCGCTCACAAATGATGTCATCTAAATCTTGCTCATATAAGGTGCGAGGAATCTGATAAATGGTGTCGGCATCTTCACAAGTAATGACCGCGCGCTCTTCTACATTGGTAAATAGTGCAATCTTGCGACGGTTCTCTTCACCAATCGCATGTTCAGAGCGGCAAATCAACACATCAGGCTGCAAGCCAATTGAACGCAGCTCTTTTACTGAATGCTGAGTGGGCTTAGTCTTGGTTTCACCAGCACTTGAGATATAAGGCACTAACGTTAGGTGCATAAGCATAGCACGGTTGCGACCTAACTCCACTTGCATCTGACGTACCGCTTCCATGAAAGGTAGCGACTCAATATCACCCACAGTACCGCCAATCTCGATAATGGCAATATCATGGCCTTCACCACTGGCATGAATGCGGTGTTTAATCTCATCAGTAATATGCGGAATAACCTGTACAGTACCGCCTAGGTAATCACCACGGCGCTCTTTATTTAATACGGTTTGGTAGATACGGCCACTGGTAAAGTTATTGGTTTTACTCATTTTTGAGTGGCGTAAAAAGCGCTCGTAATACCCTAGGTCTAAATCAGTCTCAGCCCCATCTTCAGTAACGAATACTTCACCGTGCTGAAACGGGCTCATGGTGCCTGGGTCAACGTTGATGTACGGATCCATTTTGGTCATGGTCACTTTTAAACCACGCGCTTCCAAAACGGCCGCTAAAGAGGCTGCGGTAATACCTTTACCTAGTGAGGACACAACCCCACCAGTCACAAATATAAATTTAGTCATAAGAATCAGTCGGCAGTTGGTAAAAGGGGATTTTACTAAATTTGAGGGCGAATTTATAGGGTTGACTTTGTATTTAGTTTACGCTTAGAGCGATTTGACCCTATCCAGCATCAGCTTTTTATTATTCAAATAGAAGCAGCTGTCTATATGGGGGCTTATTGTTATAGCACAATGGGACAGCTCAGCTTTATCTATGTATAACGCTGAATCTCCCATAAGATGTCGCCTTTGATGATAAGCTCTGGCCATTAAGCTCAACACCACACAACAAAAAAACTCACCCCCGAAAGGATGAGTTTTTGGAAGAATCAGATTCTAATTAAATTAGAATAAGTATTCTAGACCACCACCAACTGCGATTACATCAGCATCATGGTTATCAGTTTCAGCTGAGTTAATACCAGCGTATGCGTGAGCAATGATGTTGTTGCGGTATGAGTACTTACCACCAATCACAACTTGATCAGAATCAAAGTTATTGATACCACCTAGGTTGTCAGTCTTGTCATACTGGATGTATGCAACAGCTGGGTGAGCGAAGTTGCTTAGAGCCCACTCAGCGCTTACGATCATACCTTTTTCTTTCTTATCAGCGCCGTCAAAATCAGCTACTTGATATAGTGCACCTAAAGTTACAGGTACGCTGCCGAATTTAGCTAAATCAACGCTTGCAGTACCACGAGTTAGATCACCCAATTGGCTCATATCTTTATCGTATGCAATACCTGCAGTGATACCAGTGCCAGCGTCATACATTAATGATGCGCCAAAACCACTGTCGCTGCTTTCAAAGCTTTCGTCAGCACCGTACATTAGAGCAAGCTCTAGTGGTAAGTTGTTGTATTTAGGTGCAATCCACACGATAGAGTTGTTGATACGAGTACCGTCAGATAGCGTTAGAGCATTGATTAAGTCATCAGCAGTGTTATCTGTTCTGCTTACATCAGCGCTTAGAGTGCTTGCACCGATGTTATCGAAGAAACCTTCGGTACGGTAAATGTTGTTTACATAGTCAATTACTGAGAAGTTACGACCTACACGGAATTCACCGAAGTCTTTGTTTTTCAAACCAAGGTAAGTATCACGGCTTTTTAGTTCTCTATCTTCACCGTCTACACGTAGACCATACTCTAACTGGTACGTTACGTCAGTGTTTGCTGTTACTGCTTCAGAACCTTTAAGACCTAGCTTTGAACCAGTAGAGTTGATTTGAACAGTGTCTTCATCGATATCTGAATTAGGTGCATCTCTATCGATTTCAGCATTTACATAATCAGCTGTAAGGAACGCTTTACCATAAACAGTTGGTGCAGCATTAGCAGCAGATACAGATAGAGCAGCAACAGCTGATGCTAAAAGTAGTTTTTTCATGGGGTAGATCTCCACTTTACAATTTTAGTTATGGGCTGCCCTAGTCAGCTAACGCCCAATATGTTCAAAGATTTCTAACTTAATTACAGTATCCAATATTCGGAAATGCATTGTTTAGAACTGGATTAAATATCAGTATGGCAATAAAGTGTGACAAAACTGTTAAAGTAAGTAACTTAAGTCCTAATTATTTAAGCAACTTCCCTATTCAAGAAGCTAACAACGGATAAGCTTCTGTTACATCACTCACCAAACTCATACCTCATTTATAAGCATATCAACTTTGAAATAATTTGCAACATTTATTTGTGGATTTTATTGACACAATTTAGCTACTAATTAAATTAAGTTGTTGAAATAAAAAACAATAATAACCCTAAATAATTTGTTAAGCAGGTATTTATAAGCTAGGTATAGGTTTATTTTTACCTCTAATCGGTCAGTTTTTGACTAAAATTCAGGTCATATAAGCCTAAAGCTGTACAGAATATGGGTTTACAAATGTTCTATTTTAGAGTTGAACAACTTATTGGTTACTATTTTTTAGGATAAATAAACAAAGTATGTCTCTAAATATGACCAGCTTATGCCGAGTATGTCGTGATATATAGTAAAGATCAAAACAAATATGACTACTTTTGTATTAGATAAATTAAGACTAATGATACTGGCTAAGTATGTTGACTCAGGTTACTAGTTATCCTTCATACTCAGCATTATATCTGCCTAGGGTCACCTATTACCGCTGTGTATTGCGTACTATATATACCAAACCCCAGAAACTTTAAAAAAATTAACCAATAAGTCATCTAATTACGAGTGTTCTGAGCCATACTGCAATATTTTGGACAGAAAATAATGTAATAAATTTACATATATAAGTAAAGCCGTAATAATCTAAAAATCAGCCATTTACATGATTTTTTATGACCCCTGAGTCAGATACGCCCCAATAGATTACGCTTTATTGGCAAGATGAGTAGCTGACTGGCATATTTACTTTTATATTGACAGCTATTTTTAGCAAAAAAAACTCTGCCAAACTCAAGATTTGGCAGAGTCAACGGTAGGGCTATCTAACAGGCTATGAGCTTAAGCACCTATTAGCCATTGGAAGCAGCTGTTAGCCATTAGCTTTTAGCTTTAAGCGCGCCGCATGCAGTAATGGCTCAGTGTAGCCACTTGGCTGCGCGCGTCCTTTGAACACCAAATCACAGGCGGCTTTAAAAGCAATAGAATGATCAAAGTTATCCGCCATAGGCATATAGCTTGCATCACCTAGGTTTTGCTCATCGACCACTTTTGCCATACGCTTCATGGCATCCATTACCTGCTCTTCGGTTACGATACCATGGTGTAACCAGTTAGCGATGTGCTGACTTGAGATACGTAAGGTAGCACGGTCTTCCATTAGGCCTACGTTATTGATGTCTGGCACTTTTGAACAGCCCACGCCTTGATCTACCCAGCGTACTACGTAACCTAGGATGCCTTGAGCATTGTTCTCAAGCTCTTGACGCTTCTCTTCATCTGTCCAGTTGGTGTCTTTGGCCAATGGAATGGTTAAGATATCATCTAAGCTGGCGCGCTCACGGCCCTTAAAGCCCTCTTGAATCTGTTGTACATTGTTTTGATGATAATGGATGCTATGTAAAGTAGCACCTGTGGGCGAAGGTACCCAAGCAGTCGTGGCACCAGCTTGTGGATGGTTCATCTTAGTCTCAACCATCTCTTTCATCTCATCAGGCTTAGCCCACATGCCTTTACCAATCTGAGCGCGGCCAATTAAGCCGGTCTCAATGCCGATATCCACGTTCCACTGCTCGTAGGCAGGCTGCCAAGCTTGCGACTTCATATCCCCTTTGCGTACAAAGGGACCTGCATTCATACTGGTATGAATCTCATCGCCTGTACGGTCTAAGAAGCCAGTATTAATAAAGATAACGCGCTCTTTAGCTTGGCGGATACTTTCTTTTAGGTTGACTGTGGTGCGGCGCTCTTCATCCATAACCCCCATTTTTAGGGTATTGCGAGGCAGATTAAGGGCATCTTCTACTGCAGCAAATAGGTCATTGGCAAATTTCACTTCTTCAGGGCCATGCATTTTCGGTTTTACAATATACATAGAGCCTTCACGAGAGTTTGAGCGTGTACTCTTGCCTTTAATATCGTTGATGGTCAATAGTGGCGTGATAAGCGCATCCATCATACCCTCGAAGATTTCTTCTTGACCCTCACCTAAGTCTACCAAGATAGCTGGGTTTTGCATTAAGTGACCCACGTTACGGATTAACAATACCGCACGTCCAGGTAGTACCAGCTTGCCGCCCTCAGGTGTAGTGTATTCACGATCTGGGTTGAGTTGACGGGTCAGCTCTTTGCCACCTTTCATAAACTTCTCAGTCAAGTCACCATTCATCAGACCAAACCAGTTACGATAAGCTTCTACTTTTTCTTCCGCATCTACAGCGGCTACTGAGTCTTCACAGTCTTGAATGGCGGTGATTGCCGATTCTAATAACACATCTTTTATGTGCGCTGGGTCATCTTGACCTACTGGATGGCTGGCATCAATCTGAATCTCAACGTGTAAGTTATTGTTCTTTAATAAGATGCCGGTAGGGCTTGATGCCTCACCCACATAGCCTGCGAACTGAGCGCTGTTGGCCAAAGAGGTTGTGCTGTCGCCTTGAGCGATGTTTAACTTGCCATCTTCAACGCTAAAACCAGTCACATCGGTATAGCTGCCTTCAGATAAGGCAAAGTTGTCATCTAAGAAGGCTTTGGCATAGGCCACGACCTCTGCCCCACGCTTTGGATTGTAGCTGCTACCTTTGTCTTTGCCATCGGCAGTATCAATCACATCTGTGCCATACAAGGCATCATAAAAGCTGCCCCAACGTGCGTTGGCCGCATTCAATGCATAACGAGCATTACGCACCGGTACCACCAGCTGTGGACCAGGAATAGTTGCGATTTCGGCATCGACATTTTCAGTAGATACTTCAAAGTCATCGCCTTCTGGCAATAAGTAGCCAATGTCGGTCAAAAACTCTTTATATTTTGGATAGTCAATCTCCCCGTCTTTGGCAGGATTGTCTAAATGCCACTGATCAATTTTGGCTTGTAGCTCATCACGTTTGGCCAATAGCTCTTTATTACGCGGGGTAAACTGCTTTACGATTTTTTCGAAATTTGACCAATAAGCTTGTGAGTCCACACCAACGCGGGGTAACACATCATTTTCAATAAAATTATAAAGTTCGCTATCAATGGCAAGAATGCCTTTTTGAACACGGTTCTGGTTGTTATTAACAGAGTTACTCATACCATATGATCCTTTGTTGGTGAATGGGGTTATCGGTGCCTTTAGTACCTTAGTGTTTATTGTGCTTATTTATGGCTTTATGTCGCTTAAGTAATGTCACTTAAACCATTCTGTATTCATACTACTATCAATCAGATAAATAAACAAGAAACAGCCATTTATTAAATAAATGTTTAGTCTTTAATCAATTGATAATACCCCTTAAAGCCAATAAAATCAGTCATTTGTGATTGCAAATTAACAAGCGACCCACCATTCATTATTAAGTAAAGCTGTGTTAATCACAGTCCATATCGCCTCTACGACCTCTTCCTATATGTTAAAAGAGGACAAAACGCTTATGGCAACTGCTGAGGCGACTCTAACGCGGTCACTTAAGCAGACGCATCAGGCTATATTTGTTAAAATAGCGCCCAACAGATTAGTTTATAAAACCTTGTCCTTACTTTATGACTTGATAATACCTATCAAGTGAGCGGTAACACCTGAGTGATAAATGAGCCCTACTATGAATGATGATCTTCTTAATGACAGCAGCAATACCGTTCACGCGCCTGCCCGTACTGACATCTCTCACATTCATCAGTTTTTGGGTGCGCCCACACCGCAGGCTTGGCTAGATGCTGCCTTACAAGATATTCCCAAGCTGATACAAGACCATGCCAATTGCGAAAAAAAAGCCGCTGGCACAGCGATGAATTTAATTTTTCGTTATGAGTTCCATCAAGACTTACAGCTTAAGCTTGCGCAGCTGATCCGAGAGGAGATGCTGCACTATGAACAGGTGGTGGGGATAATGAGAGAGCGTGGCCAGCCCTGGAAACATTTGAGTGCCAGCCGCTATGCTAAAGGCATGCTCAAGCACAAGCGTACTTATGAGCCGGCAGCTATGATTGATATTTTAATTATTGGTGCCTTTATTGAGGCGCGCTCTTGTGAACGCTTTGCAGCCTTAAGCGAAGTGATTGATGATGAGCGCTTAGCAAAATACTATCGCTATCTACTAAAGTCAGAGAGTCGTCATTACGAGGACTATATTACCCTAGCCCGCTCGCTTGAACCCAAACGTCAGCAGTCAGAAGCTCAGCTTGACTTTGAGGCATTGCAGCAAGCCACCAATGGCAGCATAAATTTAGACCAACAGACCATGGATGTTGATCAGCGTATTGCTTTTTTTAGACAAATAGAAGCTGAGTTAATTACCAGTTCTGATAAAGAGCTACGTTTTCACAGTGGCACACCTGCTTAAGAGGCCATTATTACCGAATTTATGACAACGTTGTTTTCAGCTTGTACAAAAAGGCCTACTAAAATTAAGTAGGCCTTTTTAATGCATTAATATTCGTGTCACCCTCTACTTTAAGTCTTCATTTAAGACACGAGCTTGGGCATTATCAATAGTGGCATAACGATTACGATCTGTGATTTCACCACTTTGTGGCTGTTCAGTACCGGTAGTATTCTCATTAATATTATCATCAAACGCAGTACCGCCTTGCTGATCTCGTCTGTCAGGTTGGCGAGCGGGGTTGTCCCCATCGTTAACATGCTCACTTTGAACATAATCATTGTTTAGGGTTTGGGTCCCGTTAGTGTCAGAAGACTCTGCATATCGGCCCGATTTATCGTTAACTGCGTCGTCAGTCGTGGTTGCGTCGATTGGTGTTTTGGTTAAATTTGGGTCTCGAGTTTGCATCATACTTCCTTAATTTATTGAAATAAATATATCGAACTGAACCGGTGTATTAACCACCTATGCCTGTTATGACGCCTGTTATGACTTAAACTTAGTCTTGCTTGAATTTAGATCTAAATGTTTAACATGCTCAGCAGCTTTAAGACATAAGACTGGTCGGTGGTTGGACTTGATTACCATCACTATATAGTCATCTATAAAACTATTAGAAAACTATCAGAACGCTAGTCGTTATCATGTCGTCCTAAATCAAAAGCATTCAAATCGCCCACATTCTTGCCTGCAGGTGGCAGACCAGAGTTCATTTTACGGGTATCTTCATAGACATCGTCGGTCTCTTGTGAAGCTTGCTGTGGGCCATCGATTTCTGGTAAGTTCTTATTACCACCATACGTCCCCACTTCTAAAGCGCCCTTATCTGAAGTTGCTCCGGTTTTATCAACCGCACCCACTTGTTCATCCTCAGTAGACACAGTAGACTCATTGGCAGCTTCTATCGCATCATTTTCGACTTGTGCATCTTGAGGTAATTTGACAGTTACTGATTCATTGATTGACATAATATTCCCTTATCGTATTTTAGTTATTGTTAAATTAGTTATCATTTATGATTGGCTGTTTGTAGCCGAGCTCTTATTATTTATCTTTACGCAAATTATTTATCTGTACGCAAATCATCTTCAATAAAAGGGGTTTGCTCTTGCTCAGTCAGCTGCTCTGGCTGCTCTTTTTGCTCTGAAGGCTTTAAGTTTTCTTTTACCTCATCAGGCTTTACCTGATTGGCTGCTTGTTGCAAGTCAGAGTCTTTATCAGCTTGTGGATTTGAATTACTCATAACATTATCCTTTTTTTTGTTGGGTATTTTTTTATTTGCGAGCAATTTTTTATTTGCGAGCAATTTAAGTCATATGTCTTATCATATAACCTGCTATGGCCGATAAACTATTAGTAACTCGTAGCTTTGTGTTTAGATATGTTGAAAAAAAAGCAACTTTGTAAGTCAAAGTTGCTTTTTTATTGAGTCAGGTAGATGTCTTTTAAATGTAGATGTCTTTTAAATAATGATAAGCTTTGAGACAACGCCTAGTTGCTTTGGGAGGTTAGATCAGAAACTTTGTTAATCTTTTGTAGTAAGTAATCTTGTGCAATAAAGACTGCCTCACCTTTGGCCGGCTGTACTTGATTCCAGCTGCCATCGCCTTTTAACTCCCACGCCTGCACGTTGTCAGTTAAGTAGCTCATTAAGCCATCTTCATAAACACGTTTGAACAGCTTAGGATCTTCTACTGGAAAAGCCACTTCTACGCGGTGGAACAAGTTGCGACTCATCCAATCTGCACTGCCACAGTACAGACGCTCATCACCACCATTATAAAAATAATAAACCCGAGTATGCTCTAAGAAACGCCCCACCACCGAACGAACTGTGATGTTCTCAGATAAGCCTTTAACTTGAGGGCGAATACAGCTCATTGAACGCAAAATAAGTTCAATCTTCACGCCCGCTTGTGAAGCATCATACAGCTTATCGATTAAATGACGCTCCGTTAAGGCGTTACATTTGACGATAATATGCGCCTTTTTGCCCGCTTTGGCATTGGCAATCTCATCATCAATAAATGACATGAGCTGTGTGTGCAGCGTAAAGGGCGCATGTAGTAGCTTGTTGACGTTAGCCGCTTTGCCCATACCGGTCAGCTCTTGGAAAATCTTATGCACATCCTCTGATATATCAGGGTCAGAGGTAAACAGTCCATAATCAGTATAGGCCTTGGCATTGCCCTCATGATAGTTACCAGTACCTAAGTGTACGTAACGACGAATCTTATTATCTTCACGGCGCACAATAAGCATCAACTTGGCATGAGTCTTATAACCGACGATACCATACACCACCACTGCGCCTGCTTCTTGCAGCAAATTGGCCACCTCAATATTTGAGGCCTCATCAAAACGGGCACGCAGCTCAATAATGGCAGTCACTTCTTTACCATTTCTTGCCGCAGCTGCTAAGGCTTTGACAATCTCGGAGTTTTTGCCTGAGCGGTATAAGGTTTGTTTAATCGCCAATACCTTAGGGTCTAAAGCGGCTTGCCAAATCATATTAACCACGGGGTTAAACGACTCATACGGGTGATGCACCAACACATCGCCTCGGCGAATGGCCGTAAACATGCTCTCGCCTTTATCGAATGACTCACGTCTAAAGGCTTTTGGCATCATGTGTGAAAATGGCTGAAATCGCAGGCTTGGGATATCAAAGTCAAAAAGTAAGCGGGTGAGGTTCACCGGACCATTCACACGGTACAGCTGACTTTCGTGCAACCCAAACTCTTCCAACAGATAATCGCTGACTTGAGTAGGACAATTGGTGGTCACCTCTAGGCGCACCTTGTCACCAAAGCGGCGATTATTAAGCTCACCCTCTAAAGCTTTAGCGATATCCTCTACATCATCCGCCAGCTCCAAGTCAGCATTGCGTGTTAAGCGGAACTGATGGCAGCCTGTCACACTCATACCCGGGAACAGCTTACCGACATGCTCATGAATCACCGCTGAGAGCATGATGTGGTGCTCTTTGCCGTCGGTCAGCTCGTCGGGCAGACGAATCACGCGCGGTAGGCTGCGCGGCGCGGGTACCACAGCCAAATTGATATCTCGGCCAAAGGCATCTTTTCCCTCTAGACTCACCATGAAGTTTAAGCTCTTGTTCACCAGACGTGGGAACGGGTGTGCCGGATCAATACTGATTGGAGTCAGTACTGGCATGACCTGCTCGATGAAATATTCCTTCATCCACTGCGCCTGCTCCGCATTTAACTCATTGCGCTTAAGATAGCGAATGTCCTCTTGAGCCAAGGCTGGCAAGATATCTTCATTTAAAATACGGTACTGCTCTTCAATCGCTTGATGCGCCACATCAGATATCTCTTGTAATACTTCGCTTGGACGCATCTTGTCAGGCTTATGCGAGATATTGCCATGATTGAGCTGCTGCATTAAGCCTGCCACACGAATCTCAAAGAACTCATCTAAATTGGATGAAAAAATAATCAAAAAGAACAAACGCTCAAGCAGTGGATGACGAGGATTCGTCGCTTGAGCCAGCACGCGCAGATGGAACTGTAGCCAAGACAGCTCACGGTTAATATAACTATTAGAGGAGTAAGTGCCATCTTCATAGCGTTCCCAATCTAGCTCAGTTAATGACTTAGATTTGGTAGTGTCATTGGTTTTATTGACATGACTGTTTTGAGAATTGTCTTGAGAAGTTAAGGCGGTATCGGTCATAGTTTGCTCTGCTTTGGTTTGCCGGCTTGGGGAGGAGTCTTGATTATTTGGCGCATGATTGGATGCATTATCTGACGTAGTGGCTGCACTATTTTTTGGATTACGAGCGGGTCTGGTCATGACAAATATGCCTCCTTTATGTCTGCGCCAAAATAAAAATCGCGCAGACTTAGTATATAAGATTCATTTTACAAGTTTATTAAAATCAAATACTTAAATTAATTAGGGCAAAACTGCATTGTTCATACGGCGCATGATAATACGCTGCTTATTGCGCAGACGCTTATCGCTCATATGTCCTTGATAATACTTGGGATTGGTGAGCATGCTAATCAGCAGCGCCGATTCGTCTCGATTGAGCTTGCTTGCCGGCTTATTAAAATAGTGATGCGCAGCCGCCTCAATGCCATAGATGCCATTGCCAAATTCGGCCACATTTAAATAAGCGGTTAAGATACGCTGTTTGTCCCACATCCCCTCTATCATTAAGGTGATACTTGCCTCAAGTCCTTTACGCACATATGAGCGGTGCGAGGTCAAAAATAAGTTTTTGGCAAGCTGCTGAGTGATGGTTGATCCGCCAGCTGCCACTGTGCCTGAGCTTTCATTTTTTTTCATGGCCGCCTCGATACCTTCCATATCAAAGCCATTGTGGCTGGCAAATCGAGAATCTTCACTGACAATAGCGGCTCGCTTAGCAGACTTGGCGATATCTTCATACTCTACCCAAGTTTGGGTCACGCTGCCACCCCCTAAGCGGTGGGCAATCATAAACATGCTATTATTAATGGGCTGACTTTTCCAGACCATCAGCAGACCCGCTACAGAAATATAAAAGGCCACTGCCAATAATACCAGGGCCCCAAACAAACGCTTAAAAAATGTGGAAACTGCCGTCATAGTTTTTTGACTCGGCTAACGGTTAAAATTAAAACAATGATAAACTAACTTAAGGCTTACGGGTAGTTGTCTTTTACTGTTACCCAAGATGAGCGCACCTAAGATGACCCACGATAGGATAACAATTTTGACTCAGATTAACCTTACTCGGCATAAAATTGCACAGCAAATTCACACAGTCACCTTATCCACTAAGGACTCAAATGCTAAGCTGCCAGATGTGCAGCCTTTAGATGGCCAAGCTTGGTGGCTACTGGGTACATCTGGGTGTCATTTATGCGACGTTGCAGAAGAGACACTTAGGCTATTTTCAAGTGTGTCTCCGGTAAAGGTTCAAAAGGTAGATATTGCAGATTTAGATGAGGCATTGATGCAAGAGTTTGCCACGATTATTCCGGTTATCCTTACACCCACTCACCAATTAAAATATCCTTTTTCTGTTGTTGATTTACAAACTTTAATTTAAAATACCTTACCCTTTAATTCATTAGTGTTATAGATGATATCACTCAAAGCCCGCCCTTTATGGCTTTGGGAACCATTACGTGCCAATAAGATCTGTAAGTCAGCCTATTTTATAATTCAAAAATACTAAGTAGAGAGTACAGTTGCGCTCTACTTTGGGAGCTTTATTCCCTAATTGTTATGCCTTGCGTCAGAGATTAAAAAGCAGATGCCTTGATATAGTGCTGCCAACTCCCTTTATTATTAATGATCTGATTGATTGACTTATTGGTTATGTCTTAAAAATACCCGCTAAATCCATTCGCACTATACAAGGATGTTTTATGTATACTTTTTTGGCTTTAACTCCCATCTTGGCGGTTTTCTTACTGTTGGTGGTGCTACGGCTTCCAGCTAAAATTGCCATGAGTCTCACTTTTGTGATAACTGCACTACTGTCCTTACTGGTTTGGCATACCTCAGGTGCCCAAGTCGCAGCTGCCTCTTTAAATGGCGTGATTGTGGCACTGACTATTTTATTTATTGTTTTTGCCGCAATTTTGCTGCTAAATACCTTAAAAGAGAGTGGCGCTATTATTGCCATTCGTAGAGGCTTCATGGACATTTCACCCGACCGCCGTGTGCAAGCCATCATCGTGGGTTGGTTGTTTTGCTCATTGGTAGAAGGCTCTTCAGGATTTGGCACGCCCTCTGCGGTAGGTGCACCTTTGTTATTGGCACTGGGCTTCCCTGCTATGGCGTCTGTCATGGTGATGCTTATCATTCAATCCACACCCGTCTCTTTTGGTGCAGTAGGCACGCCTTTATTAGTAGGTGTATGGTCAGGTATTGAAGGTAAGCAAGACTTAACTCAGTCTATCGCGCCAATGAGCCCTGAAAACTACCTATTACAAATCACCGCTAACGTAGGCTTATTGCATGCACTCATCGGTGTACTCATTCCTCTTATCCTCAGTGCTTTTTTGACCCGCTTCTTCGGTGAAAAAAGATCATTTATTGAAGGCTTAAAAGTCTGGCCATTTGCTTTATTCGCCGGTATCTGTTTTACGCTCCCTTATTATTTAGTCGCCAAATACCTAGGTCCCGAATTCCCCTCTTTGGTCGGCGGTTTTATTGGTCTTATGATTGTGGTACCTGCAGCCAAACGTGGCTTTTTGATGCCAAAAGAAACCTTTGACTTCGGTCCTAGAGCTGCTTGGGATAAAGATTGGGTAGGCACATTGGCTGAAGAGAAGTATGATGATACTGTCGCACCTAGATTTTCTATCGGTCGTGCTTTTTCTCCTTATATTATCGTCATCGCTCTATTAATTTTGACCCGAGTGATTGCCCCGTTAAAAGCATTTTTAGTGGGAGACAGTGCGACTTTAACTTTCTCCAACTTATTCGGTACCGAAATATCCAGTAAAATACAGCTACTCTACTCTCCAGGTAGCATATTAATTATCACCTCACTACTGTGTGTGTGGCTATATAAAATGGATGGCGCTTCGGTTAAGCGCAGTTGGAGTGGCTCAGCTAAAACCATGATGGCAGCAGCACCAGCGCTTTTATTCTCGGTGCCTATGGTGCAAGTATTCATCAACTCAGGTTCCACAGCAGACTTGGCCACCAGCTTGCCTGCCATGCCTATTTTATTGGCACAAAGTGCTGCAGATGCGTTCCATGATACTTGGCCACTAATCTCACCTTGGATTGGGGCTATGGGCGCTTTTATTGCCGGCTCTAATACCATTAGTAATATGATGTTCTCATACTTTCAGTGGTCCACAGCAAGTCAAATTGGTCTGGGTCCTGACTTAGCTGCGCAGATCGTCGCATTACAAGCCATTGGGGGCGCAGCAGGCAACATGGTATCGGTACATAACGTGGTGGCTGCTTGTGCTGTCGTGGGCTTGGTCAATAAAGAGGGCTATGTTATCCGTAAAACCTTAGTAGCCATGACTTATTATGTGGTTCAAGCTGGCTTCTTAGGGATGGCGTTAATTTTTGGCAACGTTATGTGGTGGATGATGGCAGTGGCTTGGCCGATAGGCTTCTTGGTCATTATGTCGTTAACGACAAAAGGTGCAAAGGCCTAAATGCCTCATTAATAATAAAAAAGCACTAAAATTTACTGTATTTTAAAACCGTCATTAATAAGAGGGCTGATATGAAAGACTTAACCAAAATGACCGAGATTGAAGACTTGCGCCGAGTAGCTGAGCGCAAAGTACCGCGCATGTTTTATGATTATGTCGACTCAGGATCATGGACGCAGACCACTTATCGTAATAACGAAACCGACTTTGACCGTATCAAATTACGCCAGCGCGTGTTGGTCGATATGGACAACCGCAGCTTAGCAACTCAGATGATCGGTGAAGACGTAAAAATGCCTATTGCCATTGCCCCTACCGGCTTTACCGGTATGATGTGGGCCAATGGTGAGATGCATGCCGCTAAAGCCGCCAAAGACTTTGGGGTACCTTTTTCACTGTCCACCATGAGTATCAACTCTATTGAAGATGTGGCCGAGTACACCAACCATCCTTTCTGGTTTCAGCTGTATGTGATGCGTGATAAAGACTTCATGGCCAATCTGATTCGCCGCGCTAAGGAGGCCAACTGTTCAGCCTTAATCTTGACTGCGGACTTACAGGTACTTGGTCAGCGTCACAAAGACATCAAAAATGGTCTATCTGCACCACCAAAACCCACTTTGGCCAATATCTTAAACCTAATGACCAAGCCTGAATGGTGCTTTAATATGCTGGGCGCCAAGCGCCGTACATTCGGCAACATCGTAGGCCATGCTAAGGGCGTGGGCGACTTGTCGTCATTGTCTTCTTGGACCGCTGAGCAGTTCGATCCTAGCCTAAGCTGGGATGATGTTGCCCGTATTAAAGACATGTGGGGCGGCAAGCTGATTATCAAGGGCATCATGGAGCCTGAAGATGCCATTTTGGCTGCCCGCAGTGGCGCAGATGCTATGGTTATCTCAAACCACGGTGGCCGCCAATTAGATGGTGCGCCCTCCTCTATTGCCTGCTTGTCTGAAGTGGTGCAAGCGGTACAAGCTGAGAAAAGCGATATTGAAGTGTGGCTAGACAGCGGTATCCGCTCAGGTCAAGACGTACTGAAAGCCATTGCTTTAGGCGCTAAGGGCACCATGGTTGGACGCGCTTTCTTGTATGGCTTGGGCGCTTATGGTGAAGATGGCGTGCGCCGCGCATTAGAGATTTTATACAAAGAGTGCGATATCACTATGGCATTTTGTGGTAGAACCAACATCAGCGACGTCACAGATGACATCTTGGTCAAAGGCACGTATGAGTATCTTAAGACCTCTATCCCGCAAGTGGCACCCATTCGTTGGGGCTAAATGGCGGCGGTCATTAGCTTCGTTAAATAAGCGCCATTAATTACATACCAGTCAAAGCGTCGAGCATATCGAATGCAGTGACTGGTATTTTTTTGCCCATAAATCTTGGTGGCACCTGCGGCGCTGAACCATATCTACCTTGAATATGTACCTATGCTAAAATAGCCGCACCATGCACCACTAGCCTTGATTATGACTATAAAAACCTTATTTAGCCGAGCCCCAGTCACTGCCTTATTGTTAATAAGCTTCGTTGGCTTATTTGTCATTCAGGTGGCCTCCGGCGTCGATATTAATGAGCCAAGCCTACCGTCTTTGCTGAAGTGGGGCGCTAATGCCCTACCCTATACCGTAGGCTATGAACCTTGGCGGTTAATTAGCAGCGCCTTTTTGCACATCGGCTTGATGCATTTGTTATTTAACTGCTTTGCCATGTACTACTTTGGCCAAGCTGCAGAAGTCAGCTTTGGCTCTATAAAATTTTTATTACTGTTTTTACTATCGGCCGTGGGTGGTAACTTACTTAATAGCTATGTTACTTGGTGGCAGATATTTTACAATAACGGCGCACCAGGTATATCAGCAGGTGCTTCAGGCGGCATTATGGGCATAGGCATGGCACTGCTAATGGTTGAGCTGCTCAAAAAAAGCCTACTCAAATTCCCAAGCCATGGCAAAAACCCTCAGCTAAGAAGCCTGGCGCTGATTATGGGCATTAACCTGATGTATGGTTTTGCGGTACCTGGTATTGATAACGCAGGACATATTGGTGGCGCACTCACTGGTGCTGTATTAGCAGTGGGAATCATGGTGGGGTATCGCTACTCGATACTGGGAGATAAACCGTTATTTAAGGCGTTACCTTGGCTGATTTTTGCTATTATTACCATTATTTTTTATCAGTTATGGCTAGACTTACATCTACAGATAGGGCTATAGTTAATTTATTATGGCAATCGCGCCAATTTTTTGAATAGCCCTCTGTACTCCTAGACGACTTTCCTTTATATAAAGAGCCTTGTTATGACAAAGATGACACAAACCGCCCTGAATACTGCTGTGCTAAGTGCCGGTATCATGCTGCTGGCCACTGCCGCCGCTCAAGCTGCACCTACCACTACGTCCACAGCTTCCAGCGAAAAAATGGGCTTGAGTGTGGGTATTAACCTTCGAGCCGAAAAAAGCGCCTATGATATGGACAACACCACCTCTGTGCTACCCAGCCTATTTTATGACAATGGTCAAGTCTATGCCCGTGGCAGTCAGTTGGGTGGTTATTTGATTAATGATGATGTCAATGAGGTGGCCGGTTTTATTCAGCCAGGTGGCAGTCAGTTTGATCCCGATGATGCTGATGGTGCAATGGCACAATTAGATGAGAGAAAATGGTCAGGCATGGTAGGTGCCAGCTATATGCGTAAAACACCAGTCGGCGGTTTTCGTGGTCAAATTGCAACAGACGTTACTGGCCGCAGCGAAGGCACAGTCGCTCGTCTAACGTACCTTGCCCGCCTAAATCCTGGCAAATGGACCATTTACCCCAGCGCAGGTCTTGAGTGGGTAGATAAAAACTACAATGAATACTACTACGGTATTAGCGAAAAAGAGTCTGCTAAATCAGGGCTAAACCCCTACAAGCCAGACTCAAGCATTAGTCCGTATGTAAGCATTAACGGTACTTATGATTTAAATAAAGACTGGGATATTTTTGTCGGTCAAAGCATCAACTATCTGGCAGATGAGCAGCGTGATAGCCCTATGGTAGATGACCGTTTTAACTTCACCACCACCGTCGGGGTGATGTACGAGTTTTAATAGTCAATCTTGACAGCAGGTTTAACGCTCAGCGTTTAGTAGATTTTCGCTTACCCCATGCCCACACAAAGAGGATTTTACGTGCAACATACTCAGCAACCTATTAGTGATACGACCGATGAGCTTTATTCAGATTATGATGAGAGTTTAAAGTTTAGTATCTCCGATATGTGGTCATCCTTTACTGGCAAAGTGAAGGCTGTGTATGGCAAGGCGGCAAACTCTGTCGATGATGAGTTCTCCTTGCCGGTTAGCCAAGATCAGGTCAATGCGGCACTAAAAAAGTTCGTCACCGATAATGTGAGTCAAATTCTTGAGCTACGGGTGGAGCTGCATGATGATTGGTTTCGTCTGTTTTGTACCATTGATGTGGCTGGTGTGTATGCGGAGATTGCCAGTAACTTTGGCTTAGTACATGTTCAAATCGACCGCGATGTGCAGCGCTTTGTGTTCGCCCAGCAGACCAATACCGATGTGATCAAGTTAAACTGCGAGTCATTTTTAAAGCGTACAGGCATTAAGTTTGTGATTTGGTTTTATCACAGTGTGCTAAAAAAAGACCCACTTGGCTTTATTTTAAGTAAGATTAATATTGCTCGCCCAAAAGATAATATCATCTACCTAGATATTAACCGCTGGCTAAAACGCAATAAAAAAATCATCAGCACCTTGCACAAGGTTCAAGTCAATTACGGTCTGGTAGAAGAAGAACAGTTAGTACTAAAAACCAAAGTTAACGTCCGCGACTTATTGTCTAACACCAGCTCTGAGGACATTATCACCCCAGATGATGAGCCTGAGCTGCTCAAAGGCCCCACCAACCCTATCAGTGATGCCATTAGCCCAAGTCAAGAACAGTAAGCTTAACCCTTGCATTACTGTGGCTGTGATAGTGCCAGATACGCCATAAAGACAAAACAAAGCCCCTAATTAAGGGGCTTTGCTGATTAAGGTGAGTGCTAAGCTGATATCGCTACCAATAATTCTCTACTGCAATATTACCCACCCCGCGGCGGTTCATCACCAGACCCATCTGCTTTAAGGTCTCTTTGGTATCCTCCACCATCTCAGGGTTACCGCATAGCATAACATGCGAGTGCGCCACGCTAAGCTTATGCCCCACAAAGCTTTCAAGCTCACCGTTTAATAGCAGCTCAGGCAGGCGTTTGCTCAAAGCCCCTGCTACCTCTTCACGAGTCACAATTGGCACAAAGGTCAGCTTGGCAGGATTATTGACCAATCCTCCGAAGTCCTCTTCTAGCTGCTTAATGCGCTCAATGTATGCCAATTCTTGTTCATTACGGGCACTGTAGGCTAAGATAATATACTCATAATCTTCCCACGTTTTTAAATCTTGTAGCATAGATAAAAACGGCGCCAACCCAGTACCGGTAGCCAATAGCCATAAGTCTTTTGGTAAAGGTTCTTGATAGCGTGCTAACGTTAAAAAACCAAAAGGTGTGGTGTTCAACAACAGCTCATCGCCTACTTGCAAATGCTGAAGCTGCGATGTAAAAGCTCCTTCTGGAATGACAATTGAGAAAAACTCCAACACCTCATCATAAGGTGAGGAAACAATAGAATAGGCACGGTAAATATCTTCATTGGGTGCCTCGCTCTCACTGCTGTTATTTTGCAAATGATAGGTTAAGCGGCTTGGATTGACCCCTAAGCGTACAAATTGACCGGCCGTGAATTTAAAGCTGTTAGGACGGGTAACTGTGAAGCTAAATAAAGTCGGCGTCCAAGTGGTTTTTGAGAGAACCGTTACGGTTTGAATGTTATCAGAATCACTCATAATATCTTCTTATTATTAAGACGTTATACCCCTTTTATGGGAACAAAAAAATGCTTGTAGAGCAAATTTGCCCTACAAGCATATCATATCATAGCCATTAACTCATCTGATGCAAGCGGCTATCTGCTTCATTATAGCCTAGCGCCATTACCAGATAATAGATTTGGTGGCCCAAACAATAAAGTCATTCGGTAGAACACCCACATATAACACAATTAGGGTCACTAAAATCACCATAATACCACCCACTTGAATACCCCAGTCGCCCAGCGCATCAAATTCGATAGTTTTGTTAGGACGCTTGAACAAGGTAAGCATAACGCGTAAGTAGTAGAACAAACCAATGGCACTACCTAAGATAATCATAGCCGCTAAGAACCACTGATCACCATCGACAGCAGAAACAATCGCGAAGAACTTAGTGATAAAGCCTGCAGTCAATGGAATACCGGCCATAGATAATAGCATAACGGTCATTACCCCAGTCAGTACCGGACGACGCCAGAATAGACCTTGATAATGATACAGCTCAGAGGCTTCCCCTGCATCCTTATAAGTACTCGACATTAGGGTAATTACGCCAAATAGACCCAGTGAAGTCAACGCATATATGGCCATATACATATTGGTGATCGAGTAAGCCCCTGGACCAATACTGACCGCAACAACCAACACATAACCCATATGCGCAATAGAGGAATAACCCAATAAGCGCTTAAGATTGGTCTGGCGTACCGCCAATAAGTTACCAATTAAAATAGACAACGTAGCGATAACCATCAGCAGCGTATTTACTGTTGGCAATGCTAAGATAGCGCCATCTAGTAAGAAGCGAATGGCCAAAGCCATCATAGCCACTTTGGTCACTGAAGCTAAGTAAGTGGCTACCGGTGCAGGTGCGCCTTGATACACATCTGAGGTCCAGATATGAAAAGGTGCGGCTGATAGTTTAAAGGCAATACCAAAGGTCATCATTGCCGCACCTAAAATCATCAAAGGTGACTCAAATACATAAGTTAATGAGTGAGCAATCTCTTTGAAGTTTAAAGTACCGGTTGAGGCATAAATAAAGGCCATACCCATAAGGAGCGTGGCTGAAGCCGTGGCAGATAAGACCAAATACTTCAAGCCCGACTCTAATGAACGGCTGCGCATGAAGGCATAAGCCAACATACCGTATAAAGGTACTGATAATAGCTCCAAACTCATGAAGAAAGAAGCTAAGTTATGCGCAGATACCATCAACAAGGCACCGATGGTCGATAGTAACAATAATAAGTACAGCTCTTCTTTATGATCTTTAAAGGTTCTAAAGTACGGATAAGCCAAGGTACAACAGGCCAGTGAGGCTAGGAAAATAAACACCATGTTGAACTGAGCAAAAGGATCAACCATAAACATACCGCTGATCACAACTTGCTCAGGTACCCCAAACCAGCCCATCATTTGGCCCACTAACACCAGCAGACCTGTATTTAGGCCAAGGACGGTTAATGTGCCTGTCAAAAAGTGTGAACGCTTTACCGCAATGGCGATCATTACCACCAATAAGGTGGTGGCAACGATACCCACAGGGGCAAAGGGCAATAAAACAGGCCAAGCATCTGCTACAAGATTATTCATTAACGTACCTCCCCTGTGGCAACTGCTGATTGGACTGAATCTATGACATCAAAATTCACAACTTCATGATAAGTGTAGGCATTATTAATCCACTGCATGGCATGGCTGGAGGTGTCCAAAACAGGTTGTGGGTATAAGCCCAACCACACTAGACCGATTGCCAGTACCAACAGCAAAGTCAGCTCGCGCTTGTTTAAATCATGTAGCTTAACTGATTTGTCAACAGGCACTTCTTCTTCATAACTGTGGTTAATCTTATGGCCTGCAGGCGTGGCTGTCGCATAAGTCGCCTTAGCAAGTTGCGCCTTAGCAGCAACAAACTGAGCGGTTTTTGCTACAGCGGTTTCAGGTACGGTTTTTTCACCAAATAAAGCACGGTAAATGATAAGTAGTGAATATAAACCTGCCCATACCAAACTAAATGTCGCTAAGACAACAAATACAGGATACTGCTCAAAGGCACCTAACAAAATTAGGATCTCACCGATGAAGTTGCCTGTACCTGGAATACCCAGCAGTGAGGCACAAAAGAACATCAGCAGCGGCGCGTAGTAGCGGAACTGTCCCCACATACCGCCCATTAAAGGCAGCTCGCGGGTATGTAAACGCTCGTATAACTGACCGGCCATGATAAATAGCGCAGCAGAAGACAAGCCATGCGCCAACATCTGTACCATCAAGCCTTGTAAGCTGATTAAGGTACCGGCATAAATAGCTAAAATAACAAAGCCCATGTGCGAGACACTGGTATAAGCCAATAGACGCTTAATATCAGTTTGCATAAAGGCAAGCCAAGCGCCATAGAAGATACCGATGGCCCCTAAGGTCATAGCGATAGGTGCAAATTGCTGTGAGGCTTCTGGGAATAATGGCAATACAAAGCGGATCAAACCATAAGCGGCTGTCTTAATTAAGATACCGGCTAAGTCAACAGAACCTGCTGTCGGTGCCTGAGCATGCGCATCGGGCAACCAGCCATGAAAGGGCATAACAGGCAGCTTAACTGCAAAACCGATAAAGAAGCACAGCATGATGGGATATTCCCAACCACCCAGCGGTGTCCCTAACAAGTCATTGTAGTTGAAGCTAAATACGCCGGAGCTGCGGTAGTTCATCAGTACCAATAATAAGATACCAATCAACATAATGAGACCAGAAGCTTGGGTGTAAATAAAGAACTTGGTGGCTGCGTATTCTTTGGTCTTACCATTGGTGGCATTGTGGCCCCAGATGGCAATTAGGAAATAGATAGGAACTAACATCATCTCCCAGAAGAAGAAGAACAAGAATAAGTCGATGGCCAAAAACACCCCGATTACCCCGCCTAAGCTCCATAACAGGTTCAGATGAAAAAAGCCCACGCGGCGTTGAATCTCACCCCATGAACAGCCCACGGCCATGATACCTAGGAAGGCAGTCAGTGAGACCATAAGCAGTGACATACCATCAAGCGCTAAGTGGAAGCTGATACCAAACGACTCAATCCAAGGCACACTAAACTCTGCAAACCAAGGCAATTGAGCAGTCGGTGCCAACACTTGCTGGCTCATACCGGCAAAGGCGCCTTCACGCCATAAAACCAAGCTTAAGCCAAAGGTGATGATCATGCCGATCAAAGCAATCCAGCGTGGCAGACGATTATTAATTTTCTCTACTAACCAGCACAGCGTACCCGCAATGAACGGGGTTGCAATCAATGCTGGCAACATCCAAGCTAATTGAAATTCTGTCATCTTAAATCACCGTCGTCATGACTAGTATCAATAACACTGCCATCCCCAGTCCAAAGCTTGCGGCATATCCTCGAAGTGACCCTGTCTGTGTCATGGCCATCACTTTATTACCTGCAGAAGCAATTGCTGGTAGGATGTTCCATGTTTTATCAACAGGATCCGCTTTAAGTAATTTACCGATGAATAAAAATGGTTTTACAAATATTAAGTCATATAAAGCATCGAAGCCTAAACCATGGTAGCACCAGTAATAAATAGCGCCGCCTAAGCTTGAAGCTTTGAATTTAGCGAGAAGCTTACCACCATTAACCACATAAAGTAGCACGGCAAGAATAAGGCCTGATGCCATCGCTGCCATGGCAATAAACTCTGCCGTGTGCTTGGCGTGCGCGTCACCATTCATCTCTAACACATGACCCACGCTTTCAGGCAATACGCCTTGTAGCGGCGGCGTAATTAACGCACCCACTGCGGTCGACAGTACCAGTAATACAATAAGTGGAATCTGATAAGACAGACCGGATAGCTTGTGCGCATGAGTCTTTTCTTCACCAAAGAAGGTGAACCAAATCATACGGAAAGTATAAAGTGAGGTTAATAGCGCACCAAATACTCCCATGTAGAACAAGACTTGGTTACCTGTGGCATAGCTTTCCCACAAAATGGCCTCTTTTGAATAAAAGCCCACCGTAACCCAAGGAATAGCTGCCAAAGCGCCGCCACCAATAATGAAGCACCAAAATACCAGTGGAATCTTCTTACGCAGACCGCCCATCTTAAAGATATTTTGCTCGTGGTGAACGGCAGTAATTACCGCACCGGCTGACAAGAACAATAAGGCTTTGAAAAAAGCGTGCGTCATCAGGTGAAAAATAGCCCCTTGCCAAGCACCTACGCCCAACGCTAAGAACATATAACCAATCTGACTCATGGTTGAGTAAGCCAAGATACGCTTGATATCAGTCTGTGCCAAAGCACAAAAACCTGCGACTACTAAGGTGATTGCGCCCACAGCGCCTACCCAATATAGCAGCACGCCTGGCGTTAAGATAAATAGCGGATGTAGACGGGCAATCAGATAAACCCCTGCTGTTACCATGGTCGCTGCGTGGATCAGTGCAGAAACTGGCGTCGGACCAGCCATCGCATCAGCAAGCCACGTATGTAGTGGAATCTGAGCTGATTTACCCATAGCACCGCCCACCAACATCATGGTTGCCAGTACTAAAGTTGAGTTGTTGGCGGCGAACATTTGCGGCGCTTGAGTAATAATGTCTTGAATGTTTAAAGTGCCAAACTCACGGAACAATAAAAACAGACCAAAGGCCAAGAACACGTCACCCACACGAGTTACCGTAAAGGCTTTCATTGCGGCACGGCCATTGGCTCTATTGTCAAAATAAAAGCCAATTAATAGGTAAGAACAAATACCCACGCCTTCCCAGCCTAGATACAATAGCAATAAGTTATCTGCTAAGACCAATAACAGCATGCTGGCAACGAATAGGTTCATGTAGCTAAAAAAGCGGGCGAAGCCTTGATCACCTTTCATGTACCAAGAGGCAAATAGATGAATCAAAAAGCCCACACCGGTAATGACGCCAGTCATGGTTAAGGCTAAGCCATCAAAGCTTAAGCCAAAGTTTGGCGCAAAATCACCCACCTGTAGCCAAGTCCATAGCGGAATATTAATGACTGTGCTTGGATCGTTTTGTGATAAATAGGTGTATGAGGCAATCAGTGCACATAAGGCAGATAGCCCCATGCTGCCTACGCCCAACCATTTGGCTGAGACTTCAGGCAAATGATCACGCATAAATGCCAAAATCAAAAAGCTGATCGCTGGAAAGATAAAGGTTAAAGGGAGTAAGCTCATAGTTTTAACCTCTCATCTCGTTGGCCGAATCAACATCTAAATGACCGCGGCGATGGTAGAACTGCAATAAGATTGCCAGACCCAATGACGCCTCAGCAGCCGCTAATGTTAAGATAAAGATAAACATAATTTGACCGTCTGCACTTAACCAATGACTGCCCGCGACTATAAACGCCAAACCTGCAGCGCTCATCATAATCTCTAAGCTCATCAGCATAAATAAGAAGTTACGGCGCACCATAACACCACATAGGCCAATAGCAAAAATAATGGCGGCCAGTATCAGGCCATGTTCCATAGGAATTGGGCCCAATATGGTGGGATCTGCTGTCGTAAATGTGGGCGTGTCTTGTACCGTTTCAACAGGCTTTAGGTGCATCGATTGCACAGATGCCTCTTGGTTTGCAGTGCCTACAGTAGCGCCATCAACAGCGGTTACTGATTCAGAGGTTGCAGTTGCCATTAACGATCCTCCTTATTGTGCAGCTTTGAGCTTACGCCCTGTTGCGCATGAGTCTGTTTAAAGCTTTCGCCATCAATCTGCTGATATTGATAAGCATCATTCGACTCAGCATACTCTCTTGAAATGCGGCTATTATGGCTCTCATTCTCATCATCCAAGGCTTTTTTGCCCAAATGATAAGCGGCAACCAAAGCAGCCAACAATAGCATTGCAGCGACTTCTACCAACAACAGATACTCGGTAAATAAGGCGATACCTACTTGCTTAGCAGAAATAGTTTGGGCGCCTATCATGGCTTGAGCCACAGTACCATCAGCATTGTGAACACCATTGCCTAGTGACAGGATATAGCCCAATACTACCGCAATAACGAAGCTTAATGCTGCCGGCACGGCCCACACATCTGAGGACAACCACAGGCTCTCGCGGGCATCATTTTTGACGCCCAGGTTCAACATCATAATGACGAATACGAACAATACTAAAATTGCGCCCGCATAAACAATAACTTGTAATGCGCCAGCGAAAGGCGCGCCAATGATAAAAAATATACCTGCCAAAGCAAGTAAAGAGACAATCATCGACAAAATGGCATGGACAGGATTTGCCAGCATAATCACACGAAGGCTGGCAATAATGGCCACCAAGCCTAAAGCATAAAATCCTACCAATGGGGTATTATCAAACCAGTGTAGCCAACTCATGGCAATAGACTCCTTAAATCGACAGGCTGGGCCTCATTTTGGGCAGCACCTTTTGGTTTGTCTTTAATCGCCATACCACTAACACGGTAGTAGTTATAATCAGGGTATTTACCTGGGCCTGAGATTAATAGGTGCTCTTTTTCGTACACTAAGTTTTGACGTACGTATTCACCAAGCTCAAAGTCTGGTGTCAACTGAATCGCTGTGGTGGGACAAGCCTCTTCACACATGCCGCAAAAAATACAGCGCGAGAAGTTAATACGGAAAAACTCAGGATACCAGCGACCATCTTCACGTTCTGCTTTTTGTAATGAGATACAGGCTACAGGACAAGCCACGGCACACAAGTTACAGGCCACACAGCGCTCATCACCGTCCGGATCGCGGGTCAACACAATACGGCCACGAAAGCGCGGCGGCACAGGAACAGGCTGTTCTGGATACAATATGGTATCGCGAGGTCTAAACGCATGACTGTTAACCATCCACATGGAGCGTACAATGGTAAACATGCCCACGACTGTATTTTTCAACGTTTTAAACATGTTAACTTCTCTTATTGCTTATCGGTGAGCGACCTTGCTAACTTTACAATCTAAAGCGGCTTGGATATCTCACGATAAATAGAAGATTTAAAAACCCAGTAATTTTTTTACCTGCAGTCAGCTTATGTTGTTGCCAGTTTGATGGACTACTTTTAGCCCACACTACGCGGCTGAAATTAAGATAAGTGCTGCGGTAATCATCAAGTTAATCAAAGTCACTGGCAAGCATACTTTCCAGCCAAAGTTCATAACTTGGTCATATCTTGGACGCATTAATGAGCCGCGCGCTAAGACGAACATAGTCATGAAAAATAAGGTTTTAATCATAAACCAAAAAGCAGGTGGCAAAATGGTAAAGCCTAAATTCAGCGGTGCATCCCAGCCCCCAAAAAACAAACAAGTCATCAAGGCAGAGATGAGTACCACGTTGACATATTCGCCAATAAAGAACATACCAAATTTCATGCCCGAATATTCGACATGATAGCCTTCGGCCAATTCTTGCTCAGCTTCTGGCTGATCAAAAGGATGACGGTGAGTGACTGCCACACCAGCCACCACGAAGGTTAAAAAGCCTAAAAACTGTGGAAAGATGTTCCAGTGCCAAAAGCCGCCTTGTTGGGCCACCACAATATCACGAAGATTAAACGAGCCGGTCATGGCGACCACACCCATTAAGGATAAGCCCAAAAACACTTCGTAGCTAATGGTTTGCGCCGCTGAACGTAGGCCACCCAATAAAGAGTATTTGTTTTGTGAGGCCCAGCCACCGAACATAACGGCATATACCGCCATACCCGCCATAGCAAAGAAAAACAAAATACCGATGTTCCAGTCAGCGACCCCAAGCATGGGCGAGACTGGAATAATGGCAAATGACGCCAAAGCCGTGAACATCGCCACAGCAGGCGCTAGAATAAACATGAACTTATCAGCAAACTTAGGCGTCCAATCTTCTTTAAAGAAGATTTTTAGCATATCCGCAACCAGCTGCAATGAGCCCCAAGGACCCACACGGTTTGGACCGTAGCGATCTTGCCACAAGGCCAACATACGGCGCTCATAGATAATCATCAATGCCGCTACAATCACGACCACTAAGAAGATGACTAAAGCCTGGCCCACTAAAAATAAAATATTCCAAGCGTCAACGGACAAGACTTGATTTAAAAAGCTGGGCACCTCAGGGATGATTCGAATAGATTCCATATTAGCCTCCCTGACCCTCTAGGTGTGGTTTAGTGGTAGTCACGATAGTTTTGTCTGATTTTGGGGGATCAATTTTCACAACCGATGCTGGCAGATGACCATGCAAGATAGGCACTTGACCGACCGGATAGCCAATGCAGCCTTCAGCTAAGTAAGGCACTACCAATACTGGCAACTCAACACGCTGACCGTCTACTGTGATGGCTAGCCAATCATTGGTTTTCACCTGCCAGTGCTCAGCATCCTCTACACCGATCTGGAACGCTGGCGCCTGCATCTGCTCTGCCACCACAGGGCTACGATGAGCCATAGGTGAGCTACCATATATATTGTGTACCGGTACCAGCTTGGCTTGACCTTGGAAAATACTGGTCTTAATAGGCTGAGCGGGCTCAGGACGCACGTACTCACGTTTGGCTAATTTGCGATCGGCATCTACTAAGTCAAATAAGCGCACACCAGGGTCACCTTGTTTTAGGCTACCGCCGATTTCATCTTGGTACTTATTCCAAGCTTGAGGTGAGTTCCAGCCAGGCGCTTGTGCAAAGGGAATCATAGAGCCTGGGGTCTGAGTACCGCTATAGCCTTCCATTGAAAAGGTCAAACCTGTGTCTAAGTCTTTTGGCTGCATCGGCTCATGCACTGAGACATTGGCACGCATCGCAGTACGGCCTGAGTAACGTCTTGGCTCACGTGCAATTTTTAGTCCTGAAATACGGAAATCTGCTGCAGGCGCCGCTTGTTTGATACCGGCTAAATTAGGATGCGTTTTAATCAGCTCATTGATGACATCATCGAGCTGAGTCCAATCTAATGGCAACTCATTTAGACTGGTTTCAACCGCATGCAACCAGCGCCAGCCCTCTTTAATACAGTTTTTGTTGCTATAGTAGCTTGGGTCATATACTTGGAAGAAACGCTGAGCACGGCCTTCAGCAGATACCAAGGTACCATCTGCTTCAGCGAAGCTTGCAGCAGGCAATACAATGTCCACAAATTTATGCCAATGCAAGTTTTGATTATCCAAGGTAATCACGGTTTTGTTGCTTAATAGCTGAGCCAATTTTTCGATATCTAAGGCATCGGTTAATTGGTTTTCGGCCACAATCACCGCATCGAAATCTGTCGCTAAAATTTGCTCAACCGGCTTACCGCCTAATAAACATACACCCACGCTGTTGGCATTGGGTACAGTAAGGTACAAACCAGCTTGCTGACGATAGTGATTATTGATCTGTTTTAATTCTAAAACAGGCGCATTGGGATCACGTTCTAGGTTGTCAGCTTGTTTAGATTGACCCGCTTGATCTGGCTTGGCATCTAACTCTTTGTCCTCAGCAGGCTGATTAAGTGCTTGCTGAGCCTGTACTTTGGCATTGTGTGCATCTACTTGCTCACGCTCATGAGCTTTAATATCGGCACGCTTATCAGTTAAGTTCTGTGCAATCTGTGCCGAAGCTTCAATGATGGCCACACTAAATTGACCAGTACCTGAGATAACCAAAGGCTGATTGGCAGTGACCAAGTCAAAAGCAATTTGCTTCGCCAAAGCTTGCATGGCATCGGCTTGCTCATCGCTCTCTTCACTTGGTGCACTTGCCAGTATTTGCTGCAAATCGTTACCGAACTGTTTAATGGCATCAGCTACCGCAAAGCCTAGGCTTGCAATGTCTTCTGGTGTCGCCACGCAGCTGACTTTACTGATGTCATCAAGCTTGGTCTGAACGGTATCTGCGATATACACAGGGCTTAGTGCTTTTTGACCAATACGTTGTACTGGCTCTGCCAGCCAAGACTCAGTTTTTAATGCCGCCGCCATTTTAAGCTGTTCATTCTTGGCTGCTTGACGTACTGCCAAAGCAACACGGGCACTGGTCTGAGTGATGTCTTCGCCTAGGATAAATACCGCATCATGGTCTTCGATTTCGGCCATGGTGGGGTTATAAATACCTTGGGTATTTAGCACTTCAATGCATTTTTCGACTAAGGCTTGCTGATGATTATTAAGACCGGTTGAGAAGTTATCAAAGCCCACTAGTTTTTTTAGGGCAAAGTTGGTCTCTAAGCTGGCTCTAGGTGAGCCAATACCGATGACCTTTTTGCCTTTTAGGCGTTTAACCGTTTCGTCTAAAGCATAGTCGATATTAATTTTGACATGCTTATCATTGATATACTCAATGGCTTGTACCGGACGATCTTCACGATTGACATAGCCATAACTAAAGCGGCCTAAGTCACACAAGAAATAGCGGTTTACTTCACCGTTATAACGGTTTTCGATACGGCGTAGCTCGCCATAACGCTCACCGGCTGAGATGTTACAGCCCGCTGAACAACCGTGACAGATGCTTGGAGCATACTGCATGTCCCATTTACGGTTGTAACGATCTGAGTGGGTCTTGTCTGTAAATACGCCCGTTGGGCATACTTCAGTTAGGTTACCTGAGAATTCGCTTTCGAACTGACCATCTTTATCACGGCCAAAATAAACTCGGTTATTTGAGGCATAAACACCCAAATCTTCACCGCCAGCATAATCTTTGTAATAACGCACACAGCGATAACACGCGATACAGCGGTTCATCTCATGGGCAATAAAAGGCCCTAACTCTTGGTTGTGGTGAGTACGCTTAGTAAAACGATAACGACGCTTATTGTGACCTGACATATAAGTCATGTCTTGCAGGTGACAATGTCCACCCTCTTCACACGTTGGACAATCGTGAGGGTGGTTGGTCATTAAGAATTCAACAATAGATTTTCGAAATGCTTTGGCCTCAGCATCATCGACAGAGATGTACATGTCATCGGTAGGTGCTACCATACACGACATGACCAATCGACCTTTACCTGCTGCTGCGTCTTCTGCGTTGTTAAACTGCTTTACCGCGCACTGACGACATGAGCCGACTGAACCAAGTGCAGGGTGATAGCAGAAATAAGGCACATCGATACCCAGTGACAAACACGCCTCTAATAGGTTGTCTGCGCCGTTTACCTCGACCTGCTTACCGTCAATATGTATGACCGCCATGCCTGTTTCTACTCCTCTACTTCACATCACTAGGGTTAGAAGTTAGGGTTTTATGCCCGGCTTCTGCGCCTGCTGTTGTATCCGAATTAACGTTACTACCGGTATCTGCGCTTGAATTAGACGATGCCGCAGGACTGCCGCTTCCCATAGATGACATTACTTTTTTGATTTCTGACTCCGCCCACTGTGACGTCTCAGCGTCTACCTCAATAGCAGGAACCACAATTTTGCTGTCAAACTCATGGCGGAAATACTTAAGCGCACTCATAAGCGGCTCCATAGCACCCGGTGCATGCGCACAAAAAGTTTTACCCAACCATAAGTCGCGGGTTAAGCCCTCAAGCTTTTCAACATCACCTTGCTGACCTTGGCCATCATCAATGGCCGTTAACAGCTTCACGCCCCAAGGCAAGCCGTCACGGCAAGGGGTACAAAAGCCGCAAGATTCACGCTGGAAGAAAATCTCCAAGTTTTTAAGCAAAGGCACCATATCTTGGCTTTCGTCCACTACCATAATCAGACCTGTACCCATACGGCTGCCCGCTTTTTGAATACTGTCAAAATCCATGGCCACATCTAAATGCTCTGTGGTCAAAAAGTCAGTTGATGCCCCGCCAGGTAGCCATGCTTTAAGACGTTTACCGTCTTTCATACCGCCTGCGAAGTCTTCAATGATCTCTCGAGCCGTATATCCAAAAGGCAGCTCCCAAAGACCAGGATCATTGACCAGACCTGAGCAACCAAATATTTTTGTACCTGGTGTGGTACTGTTGCCTTTTTCATTTGGTAAAGACTGGTACCACTCAACGCCATTAATCATAATGGCTGGCATGTTGCTTAGCGTTTCCACGTTGTTGACAACAGTGGGTCGGCCCCAAGCCCCTGATACCTGAGGGAATGGTGGCTTAGTACGGGGATTGGCACGACGACCCTCTAAACAGTTAATCAAAGCGGTCTCTTCACCGCAGATATAACGGCCAGCGCCGGTGTGCACGTGTAAGTTAAAACTAAACTCTGAGCCTAGAATATTATCGCCCATCAGATTATTGGCCAAACACTCATCGATGGCTGCCATTAGGCGCTCTGCTGCTAAAATGTACTCGCCACGGATAAAGATATAACCATCCGTTGCGCCAATAGCATGCGCGGTAATTAACATACCTTCAATCAGCTGAAAAGGCAGACGCTCCATAAGCAAGCGGTCTTTGAAAGTACCTGGCTCCATTTCATCAGCGTTACAAATTAAGTAACGAGGCCCGCCATCTGGTGGGGTCATAAAGGTCCATTTCAGACCGGCGTTAAACCCTGCACCACCACGGCCACGAACGTTAGCCGCTTTGATCATATCGCCCACTTCTTTTGGGGCCTTTTCTAAAGCAGTCTTTAAGCCCTCAAAGCCGCGCAGCGACTGATAAGTGGCCAAATCCAAAATCGCGTCATGGTGCGCCAAACGCCAAGTTAACGGCTTGGTCTCAATAGTCGCTGTGGCTTTATCGCCATAGATAGGTACACGTTGGCTATTTAATTGACTGGGGGCTTGACCTTGCTTGCGGCGAGCAAACTGCTCGGCAATGCTTAGTTTTTTGGGTTGATCAGATTGTGCCGTTAGCACGTCTTCGTTGTGACTCATGGATAATACTCCAACAATTCGGCAACCTCAGAAGGAGATACCGGACCAAAGGTGTCTTCGTCAATTAGTACCGAAGGCCCTTTGTCACAGTTACCTAAACAACAGATAGGTAATAAGGTAAAACGACCATCTGCTGTGGTCTGTCCAAACTCAATACCCAAGGTTGTCTTTAATTCAGCGGCAAGCTCTTCGTAGCCGGTCAAATAACAAGCAATAGAATCACACACCAAAATTACGTGGCGACCTACTGGGGAACGATAGATACGGTTAAAGAAAGTAGCAACCCCTTCGATATCAGTTACAGGAACATCCAATAGGTTTGCAATGGCATTAACTTGCGCATCATTTACCCAGCCGTTACGCTTTTGAACCAATTTTAACGCATCAAGAGACGCCGCACGCGCGTGAGGATAATGATGGATATACTCGTGTATCCCCTCAATCTCTTGAGCCGTCAAAATACTGGCAACATCTACGGTTGGGGCTTTGTCGGTCACAATCTTAATCATTGTATTATTTTCTCTTTAACTGCTAGCCAGGTCGATGTTTTGGCCGGCTGGCTTGATACCCTAGAAAATTGAAAACTATCCGCTATCTTTATCTGTCCGTATCGGCCATCACAATATCAATTGAGGCTAAATAGATAATCAAATCCGATACCAAGCTTCCGTTAATTACAGAAGGCATCTGCTGCAAATGTGCAAATGTTGGGGTACGAATACGGGTACGATAACTCATGGTCGAGCGATCTGAGGTAATGTAGTAGCTGTTAATACCTTTGGTCGCCTCTACCATCATAGATGCTTCGCCCGCTGGCATCACCGGTCCCCATGATACGGAGATAAAGTGATTAATCAAGGTCTCAATATCGTTCAATGTACGGTTTTTTGGTGGCGGTACAGCCAGTGGGTGATCGGCTTTATAAGGACCAGATGGCATGTTGTCCATACACTGTCTTATGATGCGTAGTGACTGACGAATCTCTTCAATCTTCACCATACAGCGGTCATAAGCGTCACCGTTATAACCTACTGGGATTTCAAAGTCATAGTTCTCATAACCCATGTAAGGACGCGCTTTACGTAGGTCAAACTCAACACCTGTGGCACGTAGACCTGCCCCAGTAACCCCCCATGCTAAAGCTTGTTTGGCATCGTATTGCGCCACGTTTTGGGTACGTCCTTTAAGTACCGAGTTCTCCATTGCGGCTTTGACGTACTCATCTAAACGTTGTGGCATCCAGTCTAAGAACTCACGTACCAAACGCTGCCAGCCACGTGGTAGATCCGCTGCAGTACCGCCGATACGGAACCAAGCTGGGTGCATGCGGTAGCCGGTAACCGCTTCAATCACATCATAGGCTTTTTGACGGTCAGTAAACATATAAAATACTGGCGTCATACCCCCAGCATCCTGAATAAAGGTACCGAAATACAATAAATTATTGGTAATACGGAAGAACTCACTCATCATGACGCGAATGGTCTGAGCACGTTCAGGGACTGTGATGCCCGCCAACTGCTCAACTGCCATGACATAAGGCAGCTCATTCATGACGCCGCCAAGATAGTCAATACGGTCGGTATAGGGGATATAAGAGTGCCAAGTTTGACGCTCAGCCATCTTCTCTGCACCGCGGTGGTGGTAGCCGATGTCTGGGATACAGTCGATGACTTCTTCACCGTCTAACTGTAGTACCAATCTGAATGCACCGTGCGCTGAGGGGTGGTTCGGGCCTAAGTTTAAGAACATAAAGTCCTCATCTCGGCCACTGCGCTTCATCCCCCACTCTTCAGGAACAAAGCGTAGGTTTTCTTGCTCAAACTGCTGCTTGGCATTGTTTAGGAAATACGGGGTAAATTCAGTAGCGCGCGCATGGTACTCTTTGCGAAGCGGATGACCCTCCCAGTATTTGGGTAATAAAATACGGGTTAAATGGGGATGGCCATCAAAGACGATACCGAACATGTCCCACACTTCACGCTCGTACCAGTTAGCATTTGGCCAAATCTTGGTCGCTGTTGGAACCTTTAGATCGTCTTCTGACAAGGCCACTTTTACGCGAATATCACTGTTACGCTCAAGCGACATCAAGTGATAAAAGACAGTAAAATCACTGGCAGGTAAGCCGTCACGGTGCTGACGCAAACGCTCATCCATTGCTGATAAGTCAAGCAACATTACATAAGGTTTGGGCAGGGTGCGTAGGTACATCAATACGTCAAGTAAATCCTGGCGCGATACCCAAATGGTAGGGATACCATCAAAGGTGAACTGCTCAGTGAATTTACCTGCAAACTTATGTCCAAGCTCACGCAGCACAGCATGCTGTGTCATATTAGGATTGGCGCTATTGTCAGTCGCTTTGCTATTATCCGTTACCATGGTTACCGCTTACCTCAGAGTCATTGCAATTGTTGCGAATACGCAAGGATGAATACTTTGTTTTGTCTGGGCTTATTGCCAAGCTGGCTAGGCGATTCAGCCCTTAAAATATCTGAGCTTATTAAATGCTGTCCGGACTACGCAGATTTTTTACGGCGATACGATCGGCCTGTTTGCGGTCACGCTCAGGCAGCATTTGTGGCTGATAGATGCCTTTATCATTAACATAAGCCCCTAATGGACGGCGCTCTTTGGTAATGGATTCTTGCAACAGCATCAAGCCTTGAATAAGCGCTTCGGGACGTGGCGGGCAACCGGGCACATAAACATCCACTGGAATGATTTTGTCCACCCCTTGTACCACCGAGTAGATGTCGTACATGCCGCCTGAGTTGGCACAAGAGCCCATAGAGATGACCCATTTTGGCTCAAGCATTTGTTCATAAAGACGCTGGATAACCGGGGCCATCTTCACAAAGCAAGTACCCGCCACAATCATCACATCCGCTTGACGGGGGGAAGCACGAATAACCTCTGCCCCGAAGCGTGACAAATCATGTACTGCTGTTAGCGTGGTGGCATACTCCACATAGCAGCAAGAGGTACCAAAGTTAAATGGCCAAAGTGAGTTTTTACGTCCCCAGTTAGCTGAGGCATGCACCATATCCTCAAGCTTACCCATAAATACATTACGATTTACCTCATCCTCAATGGGATTATTAACGGTTTGGCGTGTCTGCGCAGGATAAGTATCGGCGTCAGGATTTGCACGGGTTAGCGTATATTTCATGATATAACCCTTAAGAAGACGATTTATTGGATAAAGAATTAGTAGATTGGGTAGAGAAGTCTACACTGGTAACATTACCAGTGACGTTGATACGATCGATATTGGCAAGATGGCGCTTGTTGGCTTCGATATCGTTTGAGACGTTTACTTGGCCTGATGATTGAGCCGGTACTTTACCTGTAGGGTCAGTGTGTAGCTCATCGATGCCATTAAATTTGGTGATACTGGCTAAGTTGAAGCCAGCTGGGGCGGCGCTCAAACGCTCTTTTTTGCGGCGTTTGTCAGCAGGTGCCCAGTTGAGCGCCCCTAAACTTAGCGCGTAGATGAGGCCAATTAATAAATCAACCACAAAAATAAGGGCTGTCGCATAGCCGATCCAGCCCACTTCCCGCACCGATACCGAATAGGCATATAAATACAGGGCTTCTAAATCGAAGATCACGAAGAAGATGGCCACTAAATAGAATTTTGCAGACAAACGAATTCGGGCATTGCCTGCTCCGACAACGCCCGATTCAAATACTTCCTCTTTTTCTGTACCTTGCGAGCGTCCACCTAATAAACGTGGTACTACCAGCATGAATATAACCAAACCAATGGCAGCCAAAATAAAGGCTAATGCTGACCAATTAAAGGCGGAAGTCATCTATAAATCTCCTCACTGGCAAGTACCCGATGACACTGATTTTCAATAAATAGGATAAATCAGCGGTGAAATAGGATACATCGGCTGGCAAAATTGAGGTGCTACTATACTTTTTTTAAGCACTAAATGCCAATTTAATACTGAATTAGAGGGTCATAGTTCGGTATGAACTGTCGCGCTCTACTTCTTGACATTTGTTACTTTTTAAGGCAACACCTTCTATTAATTTACTTTAAAATCAGCAGCTTATCCCATTAAGCACTGATAAGCACTGATTTGTATCATTTGGCTATGTTGGCCAATCTGGATATCTGAACATAAGCACTTGGTGTTTGAAAGTGCTTGGTGTCTATACAGTAACAGACGAAGTACGTACAGACTAAGTACGAGGTAGTGTTACCCCTCGTTGACCTTGATATTTACCACCACGATCTTTGTAGCTGGTTTCGCAAATATCATCGGCATCGCTTTGGAAAAATAGCATTTGCGCTACCCCTTCACCCGCATAAATACGCGCAGGCAACGTGGTGGTGTTGCTAAACTCTAAAGTAACATGACCTTCCCACTCAGGCTCAAGTGGGGTAACGTTGACAATTATACCACAGCGGGCGTAAGTTGACTTGCCCAAACAAATGGTCAATACATCACGAGGAATTCTAAAGTATTCTACAGTGCGCGCTAGGGCAAACGAGTTGGGTGGAATAATACACTCATCACCGACGATATCGATAAAGCTATTTTCATCAAAGTTTTTTGGGTCTACTATGGCAGAGTGGACATTAGTGAATACTTTGAATTCACGAGCACAGCGTACATCATAACCATAGCTTGATGTGCCATAACTGACCAACTTATCGCCCGCTTCATTAAACCGTACTTGACCTGGTTCATATGGCTCAATCATGCCATGTTCTTCAGCCATTTTACGAATCCAGCGGTCAGACTTAATTGACATTTCACACCCTTATTTTTTGGTTCTAAACAGTTTTTTGATTATAAACTGTTAATTTATCACAAATTTTTCAAAAGCAGGTCGATTATAATTAAATACAACCGATAGTTAAGCGCCCCAATATTTAGCCCCAATTGGCTTTTTTTTGCTCTATTAGAGTCATTAACGGCGCTATTTTACGCTTATTAATGGCTTTACGCCATCCCCTATGTCAACATCTTGTGGTAACAGCTGTGACAAAGTGTAAGAGGCTAAAATATTATTTGGCCCTTTTTAATCGCTATTAACCCAATGCCCACGCCACATGCCCGCCGCCCCTACCACTTTGCAAAATGGTCTTCTGCAAGACCCATGACGTTATCAAGTGCCACCACATGACCACCCTGCGCTGCGCTAAGTTTTATATGGCCGCAGTATGTGCCAATCCACTGCTCAAACACGCTGGCTATTACCCCATAGTTATCCATCTTTTTATAGACACTTATTGGTGTAAAGGTTAACTCAATCTCCACATCACTCCAGCCTAAATTAAGATGACTAACCTGCCAAGCACAGGCACGCGGCTCATCTGGACTTGTGCCGCACTTAGGCTGCTTGCCACCAGTTAAATCTGACTGTCGGCTAAATAATACCCGCGGCAGATAATAAATCTGCCCATCAATCCAGCATGCATTCTCACTGATCCCAGTCTCATTGACACCCATAGACAGGTTCAGCATAAATGTCCGTCCATCTGGCAACTCGGTGGTGATGCAGCTCCAAAACCAATTGGTCTCATGACGCATAAACCCAAGCGTCCAATCCAAATTAACCAAAGCATGTGGCTTAAGTGGCAGGCTATGGCTTAGGCCCGTTTGTGCTTTGTCACCACTTAGCTTATTGTCTGCCTCATTGTCTGAGTCGGTATCCGCCAGCTTAGGGTAATGTTTAGAGTCGGCAAAAAATGTGAGCGTACCCCCTATTACAGTCAGCGGCTCTTTTTGGGTGAAGCTCCAGCCCCTTCTGCCTGAAGGTGAGCACACTGCCAGCGGCTGATCACTGCGCCCCAACTGAGCTGATACTGCAAACTGCTTACTGACCAAGTCAAGCTGCACCCCTGACTCAGAAAACTGTAGCACCAGCGACAGTTTGCCTTGCTTAAGGCTCATACGCCCTTGCCGATGATCACCACTAAACTCGCTGTTATGGGTGAGAGGCTGCAAGGCTTCAACCACCTCAAACTCGCCAGTATGTTCATTATAAATATAAGCAAACACAGTGCTGGCAAGCTTAATGGTCGCAATTGCCATACAAATACGATACGGCGGCTGCACTATCTGAACAAAGGCAAACTGATTGGCTTTAAACTGTTTGCGCCGCTGAGATACTGCCTTTTGGGAAATCAGGTGACTGTGGTAATCAAGATAATTAATCCGCTCTACCTCAGCAAAGACGCCAAAGTGAGGCTGACCGTCTACGATAAGCTGGTCAATATGTGCCAGTTTCGGCAGCCGAGTCTTTGTCGGGGCTTTAATAGTATTGTTTTGCCTATCCATCTTATATTCCCCAATATCCTTTTGAGTGATTTGAGTGGTGCGCCGCAACTGGCTCATTAAAGCCTAAAAGATACGTCCATCATTGCGCTGCTTAGCAAATTTGGCGATATTGGCTTCAATTTTTTGAGCAATTTCCACATAAAAATGTGCGTAATCATCGCCGTCACCTTGATTGGCAATCACACTCGGTTCACCTTTATCAGCTTGAGCACGGATAGTAGAGGCCAAAGGCAGTTG
This sequence comes from Psychrobacter sp. YP14, assembly GCF_003209315.1. Classification (NCBI taxonomy): domain Bacteria; kingdom Pseudomonadati; phylum Pseudomonadota; class Gammaproteobacteria; order Moraxellales; family Moraxellaceae; genus Psychrobacter; species Psychrobacter sp. YP14. The sequence continues at coordinate 1,927,491 of NZ_CP029789.1, forward strand.
TCCTAGTAATGGCACCTGATACGCTTCAGATATGGTTTCACCACCGCCGGCACCAAAGATGGCTTCGGTATGACCACAGTTCGAGCAGGTGTGTAGCGCCATGTTCTCCACCACCCCAATCACGGGAATGCTGGTTTTGTTAAACATTTCAATACCTTTTTGGGCATCCATTAAGGCAATGTGCTGCGGCGTGGTGACAATGACCGCCCCTGTCACTGGAATACGCTGCGCCAAGGTAAGCTGAATATCACCGGTACCTGGCGGCATATCAATCACTAAGTAATCCAGCATTGGCCAGTTGGTCTGATTGAACAACTGCATTAACGCACCCGTCGCTTTTGGACCACGCCAAGCCACAGGGGTATTATCACCATCTAGTAAGCTGCCTATGGAGAGCATAGCCAGACCATGCGCCTCTACCGGCACAAACTGCTCATTTTCTAACTGCGGCTTCACGCCTTCCACGCCTAGCATACTGGGCATAGAAGGCCCATAAATATCAGCATCCAATATGCCTACTTTATTGCCAAGCTTTTGTAGGGCTAAGGCGATATTGACCGTCGTGGTTGATTTACCGACGCCGCCTTTGCCTGAGGCCACCACCAAAATATGCTTGATACGTGGATGCGGCTGTAAGCTTGACTGTAAGGGCGCACGCTTGGTAATAGGCGGCTCATCTGTCTGAGACTTGGGCGCAGCCGCGTTGACTGTTTTTGGTAACGTCTTCGCACCGCCTTTGGTAGACGCAAAGGCAGGCATATCATCACTTGTCATAGAGGGGGCCTGAGTAGAGGATGAATGGGAATGAGAGGATGGGCTTGTCTTAGGTTTGGCCGGCAAGCTGACATTTAAGTTTACTTCATTAATACCATAATTTTGTAGGGCAAGTCCTAACTGGCGATGTACCTCTTCAGGATCAGCATCGGCATTTAAGCGCAAATCTAGCGTTACTGAATCGCCGTATTGTTTAATAGCTGTCACTTTATTATCTTGACCACCGGCACTATGGTCTTGTAATACTTGATTGGCTACCGCAAACAGCTGTTCGCTTTGCAGGCTTTTTTCACTGTTTTTGTCGTTTTTAGCCATCGATTTTTTTATAAAATTAAACATGATTGCCCCTAAGCCTTACGGCTATAAATTTAATATTGCACGCTTTGGCATGACACGTATGACACACATTATAAGTATTTTAGCTAGTTTAGCTGACTTTGATGGATAAAAAAACCACACTGACAACGCCGCATTTTTATCAAACAGTCCGGCACATGGCCTTACATCATTTGTTTTGCGCGGTGACTTAAAGCGGTAAAAACTTAGAAGCAATAAACAAATAAATGGCCACACCTGAAGCATCACACACCGAGGTGATTAATGGTGCACTGGCGCTGGCCGGATCAAAGCCGAGCTTATTAAGCACAAAAGGTAGACTCATACCAATCACACAACCAATCATCACCACAGACACCATACTTAGCGCCAGCACTAAGGACACCACTGCATCACCACGTACATAGCCAATCACTGAAATTGCAGCAGCCATAGTTATCCCCAGCAATAAGGCCACTAAAGCTTCACGCCCAAGCAGTGAGAACCAATCTCGCATCACCACTTCTCCTGTGGCCAAGGCCCGCACCATCAGTGTTGCTGATTGAGAGCCGGCGTTACCGCCACTGTCCACCAATAAAGGCAAGAAGAATACCAACACTAAATTGGCTGCAATCACCTCTTCAAAGTGAGCAATACCGACCCCTGATATTAGGTTACCAAACACCAAAAATACCAACCAAAATACCCGTTTACGATACAAAATACGAATACTGGTGTCTTTAAAGCTGCCTACTAAGCTTGAGACGCCCCCTGACTTGTGGAAGTCATCGGTGGCTTCATCACTTGCCACATCCATCGCATCATCATGGGTCACAATACCAACCAGTGCCCCACCGTCATCAATAATAGGCAGCGCAATTAAATCATAACGGGCGACCTTTTTTGCCACATCTTCTTGGTCTTCATTGACATTTGAAGCCACCACTGAGGTGAGCATAATATCGCCAATGCTCTGCTCAGGTGAGGCCAAAATTAGACTGCGCAGTGAAATGACCCCAATTAATTGGCGCTCAGAATCAATCACATAAGCATGATAAATGGTCTCAGCATCTGGTGCTTCTAAACGCAGTGCGGCTAAAGCTTGTGCCACCGTCATCTGCGCTTTTAACGTGGCATAGTCAGAGGTCATTAAAGCCCCAGCTGTGCCCTCAGCATAAGCAGACAAAAGGCGAATATCCTCACGTTCTGCCTGAGCCAAAGCGGGCAATAACGCATCACGCTGGCTTTGATCTAAGCGCTTATATAAGTCGGTACGCTCATCAGAGGGCATATCGCCCACCAGTCGGGCCAGATTTGCCCTAGGGAATTGATAGGCCAAAGCCACTTGGTCTTCTGCCTCTAAATAAGAAAAAACAGTCGCCCTATTGGGTAGGCGGTCTAACAGTTGCCAAGACAATTTAGGGGGGATTAATGCCAAGATATCAGCCGTATCAATGGGGCGTAAATCATGCACTTGGCCAATGGCTGTATCGAATTTTTGTTGTTCAATGGCTGTGGTCAGCAGCTGTGCAATGTCTTTATGAGTCATGGTTTTTACTCCTTGCAGCTCATTGGATGCCGCAAGTAACGGTATAGGATAGATAACAACGTCAATAAGAAGATGGATGACAAATTAGATAAGCAAAAAAGCCAATAAAACATATTGGCTTATGATTCAGACTAAAAATATTACTCAAGCATAAGCAGGATAAAACTCAAGCGCTGGTATAGGTCTGTGCTAAAAATAGGAATATCAGCTCGGCGGCGGTATGAGTATTAATCAAAAAAGCTTAGCATCACCGGTAAGTATGTTACCGGTGATGCTAAGCGATTGGGCTAGGATTAGCAAGGCCTTGACTGTTAAGTTAAGCAAACGCTTAATTCATAAACCAGCCATGGCTTGCCACAATAGACTGACCGGTAAATACATTGGTCGGGAATGCAGCCAAGAACAATGCTAACTGAGCGATATCTTCCGTACTGGTAAACTCCTTATCCACGGTATTCACCAGCATAATGTCATTGACCACTTCTTCTTCGCTAATGCCCTTTTCACGCGCCTGCTCAGGAATTTGTTTTTCAACCAAAGGCGTCTTGACAAAGCCTGGGCAAATCACGTGCGAGCGCACATTGTACTGAGCACCCTCTTTTGCCAACACCCGGCACAATCCTAACAGCCCATGCTTGGCCGTCACATAAGGGGCTTTAAATAAGGAAGCTTCATGTGAGTGTACCGAGCCGGTATAAATCACTGTTCCTACTTTATCATTGCTATACATGTATTGTAGCGCTGCTTTGGTGGTCAAAAATGCCCCATCTAAATGAATAGACTGCATCTTTTTCCAATCACTAAAGCTTAGCTTATGAATGGGGTCAATAATTTGAATGCCGGCATTAGACACTAAAATATCGATACCACCAAAGTGATCCACCAACGCCTTCACCCCATCATTGACCGCAGATTCAGACGAGACATCCATGGCAAGGGCCAATGCCTTACCGCCGGCAGCCTCAATATCTTTGACGACATTTTGTGCAGCTTCAAGATTAATATCTGCTACACCGACCGCTGCGCCTGCCTTAGCATAAGTTTCGGCGATGTCTCGGCCGATACCACTGGCGGCACCGGTTACTAAAGCCACTTTGCCGGTTAAGTCCTGATTGAGTTGAGTCATCCTTGTCTACTCCTGAGTGCTTAGAACAGCACCATCAGCTGGCGCCATTAAATTGTGTATAAAACAGTGGGTTATTGGCTAATCTTCACTGGGGTATTTTTTTGTAGCTCATCGAAACTTACCCCATCAGCCAGCTCAACTAGCTTAAGGCCGGTGTCAGTGACATCCAGTACTGCCAACTCTGTGATAATACGATCGACTACTTTTTTGCCGGTTAGTGGCAGCTGACACTCAGCTAAGATTTTGGGTTCGCCATGCTTATTGATCTGCTCCATAAGCACAATCACTCGTTGCACGCCTGCCACCAAGTCCATAGCGCCGCCCATACCTTTGACCATTTTTCCTGGAATCATCCAGTTGGCCAAATCGCCCTGCTCAGAGACTTCCATCGCGCCTAAAATAGCTAGGTTCACATGGCCGCCACGGATCATAGCAAAAGACTCTGAGCTACCAAAGAAGCTGGCACCTGGCTTAGCCGTAACGGTTTGCTTGCCGGCATTAATCAAGTCAGGATCCACGTTCTCTTGTGTGGGAAACTCGCCAATACCCAGTAGGCCGTTCTCAGATTGTAGCCAAACATGCATACCCTCAGGGATATAGTTGGCAACCATAGTCGGCAAGCCGATACCTAAGTTAACATAAAAACCATCTTGTAGTTCTTTGGCCGCACGCTGCGCCATCTGCTCTCTTGTCCATGCCATGGTGATACTCCTTATTATTCATTAATACTTAAGTGGCTATTTTTTTACGGTAATTTTTTCGATGCGTTTTTCTGGCGTACTATTTAATACCAGACGCTGTACAAAAATACCAGGCAGATGAATTTGATCGGCATCCAGCTCACCAATTTCAACGATCTCTTCCACTTCAGCCACTGTAATTTTGCCCGCCATGGCACAATCTGGATTAAAGTTGCGTGCGGTTTTATTAAAGATAAGATTGCCTGCTTTGTCGGCTTTTTGGGCTTTAATAAGTGCCACATCAGCCGTCAGCGAATGCTCTAGAATATAGGTGCGACCATCAAAGTCGCGAGACTCCTTGCCTTCGGCTACCTGTGTGCCCACGCCTGTGGCGGTATAAAAAGCAGGAATACCCGCGCCGCCTGCACGTAGCTTTTCAGCCAAAGTGCCTTGAGGGGTTAATTCAACTTCGAGCTCACCGCCTAAGAACTGACGTTCAAATTCTTTATTTTCACCCACATAAGAGGCGATCATTTTTTTGATTTGACGGGTCTTTAATAACAGGCCCAACCCAAAGTCATCCACGCCAGCATTATTACTAATACAGGTGAGCGCTGTGGCCCCACTGTCTCTTAATGCCAAAATAAGATTTTCTGGAATACCGCACAATCCAAAGCCGCCAATGGCTAACGTTTGTCCGTCTTGGATGATGTCTTCTAACGCCGCTTCAGCACTGGCGTATACCTTTGATTGACTCATTATTCTCTCCCTGTTGAATCAACGTAAATGATGATGTGTACCTATATTTGTACCTATATTTGTGCCTATAAAAGACTTTAATACCCACAGAAGCTTGCACACATTGTGGCATATATAAATGGTATAGACATTAATAGTATAGACATTAATAGTATATATTCGCAAAATCGAATATAATATTTTTTTGCTCGTAGACTGATGCTGATTTGCGCCATTGCATAGCAAGCCTGTTTGCCAAAAGGCCCGCTGTATCATTAAGCGCTAATAAGCCCGTTAGTTTACTGCATTTGGTATATAGTGTACAACTGATAACCCATCTTGATGTGTCATCACTGCCCCATTTATATATAGCAACCTACTTGATATAGGGACTTATCAGTAGCACAGCCGATTAAGTCTGCTTAATTTAGCAGCTTAATGGGCTTGGTGTTTTTTTATTCATATTTAAGCCAAGGAGAAGGCACCTATGTTTAGCACACTTGCGATTATCGTCACTTTATTATTACTGATGTTTTTTGCCTATCGTGGCTACTCAGTTTTAATCTTAGCACCCATCATGGCCGTCTTGGCGGTTTTATTATCCGGTGACTTTTTAAGCAGTATCCCTGCTTACACTGACGTATTTATGTCAGCCCTTAGTGGATTTTTATTAAAATTTTTCCCAATATTTTTATTAGGCGCTTTATTTGGTCGGCTTATTGCAGACTCTGGCGCTGCTACTGCCATCGCCAATACCGTGGTGAACAAAATGGGTAGCGACAAAGCCATTTTGTCGGTCATTATGGTCTGTGCTATTTTGACTTATGGGGGCGTCTCTTTATTCGTGGTGGCCTTCGCCATTTATCCCATCGCCAAAAACTTGTTTAAAGCGGCAGACATTCCTAAGCGCTTGATTCCAGCGGCCATTGCTTTAGGGTAATTTACTTTTACTATGACCGCACTGCCTGGTACCCCTGCCATTCAAAACGCAATCCCCATTCCCTACTACAATACCAACGTCTTTGCTGCACCTATCTTAGGTACTATAGGCGCTGCCATTATGTTTTTTGCGGGTTGGTATTGGCTACAGTTGCGTGCTAATAAAGCCAAGCTTGCTGGTGAAGGGTACGGGTCACACGATGATGATTTGGAACAAAAAGGCGATATTGATCACAGCCAAACCAGCCTAGATCATCAAATTTCTTTTACAACAGCAATTATTCCGCTCATATTGGTTATCGCTTTAAATGCGTTATTAACTTATGTGGTCTTTCCAAGCTTAGATTTTAGCGCCCTACAAGCTCAGTATCCGGATTTAAATATCCAAGGATCTCTAGGACTGTGGTCTATTATTATTGCTTTGCTTGTGGCTTGTACCGCGTTAGTGATACTGCGCATAGGACATTGGCACAACCTAAAAAAATCCATCAACCGCGGCACTTATGACTCGATGCTGCCTATTTTTAATACCGCCTCGGAAGTCGGCTATGGGGCAGTGATTGCTTCTTTGGCAGGCTTTATTATCATTCGCGATAGTATTTTGAATCTAACGCCTGACAATCCACTTATCTCTGAAGCAGTGGCGATGACGACCCTTGCAGGTATTACGGGCTCTTCTTCAGGCGGTCTAAGTATTGCACTGTCAACCTTGGGTGAGAGTTACTACAAAATGGCTTTGGCCACAGGCATTGACCCCGAGCTGATGCACCGCGTTGCAGTTATGGCCGCCGGCGGTCTAGACACCTTGCCACACAGTGGTGCGGTAATCACCCTATTGGCCATCTGTGGATTGACTCACAAACAGTCTTATCTCAATATCGCTATGGTAACCATGGGCATTCCTTTGATCGCTACTACAGTGGTGATTGTATTAGGTACTTTGTTTGGCTCTTTTTAAGATAATCTGCTTAAGCCCTCTTAATGAATGAACAAAACTATCAAACCAAAAAATCCCCACATAGTCGCTATGTGGGGATTTTGTTATGTGAGGGTAGTTATGGCTAAAGCCGTTTATACCAATAACCAAAAACCCCCCGTAATAATAGCGCCTGAGACCGCTAGGATAATCAGACAGTAGCCCATAATGGCTCTGGCATCTAATCCTGCGATACCCAGCAGTGGCAGTGCCCAAAAGGGCTGAATCATGTTGGTCCAAGCATCGCCCCAAGCAATCGCCATGGCGGTCACACTTGGACTGACATTCAACGCCAAGCCTGCTGGCATCATCACTGGCCCTTGTACCGCAAACTGACCGCCGCCTGAGGGTACAAAGATGTTTACCAAGCCTGCACTTAAAAAGGCAAAGACAGGAAAGCTATCGGCTGTGGCATTATTCACAAAAAACTCAGTCACTTCACTACTGATAGACACCCCATCGGCATTGGCACCCGTCATAATCCCCATAATACCGCCATAAAATGGGAACAACAAAACGATACCGGCAATACCCCCAATACCTGATTTCACTGCACGGTAATAACGCTCAAGGGTACCATGCGCCATCAGTCCAATAAATAAAAACAGACCGATAACAATATCTAATCCTAAGTTAAAGCCATTGGTCGAAAAGTAATTGATGTAATACATCAGCGCTAACAGCAGTAAGATGATGGCCACCACGCGGCTGTCATCTAATTTTTGAGCCGGTGTATTAGTTTCAGGGGCTACATAAGCCTCTATTTTAATGAGCGCCGGATCTACTATGGTCGGATTTTTTGGGTGCATCATGCGGTTGACTATTGGCAATACCACAATTAAAGCGGCCAAAATAATAAGATTATATGAAGCAAAAATCGTCTGTGATAAAGGAATTGCTTCGGTTAATACCCCACCTGAGAGCGTCTGCAAGTTATCGCCGCCCGTACTTAAGGTTAAGGGAATAGATCCTGAGAAGCCGCCATGCCAAATCACAAAACCAGAATAAGCCGCTGCCACCAATAAGGGATAATCCACATTAGGCAGCTTTCTGGCCAAAGACTTGGCAAAAATAGCCCCGACCACCAGACCAAAACCCCAGTTAATCCATGAGCCTGCCAGTCCCACCAACGTTGAGATGACAATGGCTGTGGTCGGTGAGGTAACCTTTGAGGCCAGACTGTCTAAAAAACGTTGAATGATGGGCGCATTGGCAAAAGCGTAACCGGTAACCAACACCAGTGCCATCTGCATAGCAAAGCTGTGTAACGACCACAGACCACCGCCCCAGTGTCCCGCCATGGTCAGCACATCTTGTCCGGTCAATAAGACACCACCCAAAAAGGCAATCAGGGTTAATACAATTGAGAAAACAAAAGGAGAGGGTAAATAGCGATTAACCAGCTGAACGCTGGCATTGGTAAGTATCTGAAACATGACTAACTTCCTTGTGCTAAGTAAAGATAAGAACTTATAGTGGGGTCCATCCCTACTTAATGTTATGAGAAATAGGCGGCGTATGGTAGCGCAAATTTTAGATATTGAGAATAATTTTTATTAAAACTGGGGCTGTTTTTTGCCCAGCCCTTGAATCACAAACACTATAGAGGCATCAGCGTATGTGATAAAACCAGTGAATATAAAATTCATCCCGAGGTAAATTCCCATTTTTATGCCATTTGCGGTATCATAGGCGCACATTTTATATTCTGATAATCCTCTTAAAATCAACAAACTTAAATAGGTGATTTTGTGCGTCAAATACTCGTAACCAGTGCCCTGCCCTATGCCAATGGCCCTATTCACTTAGGACATTTGGTGGAATACATTCAAACTGACATTTGGGTACGAGCGATGAAGGCTCAAGGCCATCAAGTCACCTACGTTTGTGCTGATGACGCTCACGGTACCGCCATTATGCTAAAAGCTGAAGCCAATGGGGTCACGCCAGAGCAGCAAATCGCCACTGTAAAAGCCTCTCACGAAGCAGATTTTAGTAAATTCTTAATTGGTTTTGACAACTACCACTCTACTCACTCTGAAGAAAACCGTGAGCTATCTGAGTTAATTTATCGCCGTCTAAATGGTGAAGGTCATATCTCAACCAAAGATGTTGAGCAATTATTTGATCCAGAAAAAGGCTTATTTTTAGCCGACCGTTTCGTGAAAGGCGAATGCCGAGAATGTGGGGCTCAAGACCAATATGGTGATAACTGTGAAGTGTGCGGCACCACTTACAATGCCACTGAACTTAAAAACCCGTATTCGACCTTATCGGGTGCAACCCCTGTATTAAGAACCTCAAAACACTACTTCTTTAACCTGCCTGAATTTGAGAGCTTCTTAAAACAGTGGACCAAAGATGAGGGACGTTTACAGCCCTCAGTTTCTAACAAGCTTCAGGAGTGGTTTGAAGCCGGCCTTGCCAGCTGGGACATCTCACGTGATGCGCCCTATTTCGGCTTCAAAATCCCAGACACGCCAGAGGGTGAGCCGGATAAATACTTTTATGTGTGGCTAGATGCCCCTGTGGGCTATATGGCCAGTTTTAAAAACCTATGCAAACAGCGTCAAGGCTCCACTGATCCACAACAACCAGAATTGAGCTTCGATGATTATTGGTTACAAGAAAATCAGCATAAAACTGAGCTGTATCATTTCATCGGCAAAGACATTGTTTATTTCCACGCTTTATTTTGGCCCGCCATGCTGGCCGGCAGTGAATACCGTACCCCAACGGGGGTGTTCGCTCACGGCTTCTTAATGGTCAATGGCGATAAAATGAGCAAATCTCGCGGCACCTTTATCCAAGCCGAAACCTTTGCCAAACATTTAAACCCTGAGTATCTACGTTATTATTTCGCCAGCAAACTGTCTGAGAAAGTTGAAGACATTAATCTAGACTTTGCAGATTTTATGCAAAAGGTGAACTCAGACATGGTCGGTAAAGTGGTGAATATTGCCAGCCGTAGCGCCGGTTTTATTGCCAAAAAATATGATGGCATGCTCTCAGACAGCTGTGCTGAGCCTGAGTTATTGAATGAGATTGTGCGCGCTGGTGAAGAGATTGCTACGGCTTATGAAAATCGTGAGTTTAGCCGTGCCATGCGCCTGATCATGCAGTGCGCAGACAAGGCTAACGAATATATCGACAGCAAAAAGCCTTGGGCAATGGCCAAAGAAGAAGGCCGTGAACAAGAGGTTCAGGATGTATGTACGGTTGCTATCAATATTTTCCGTCAATTGATGGTGTATTTGGCGCCTGTGTTACCAGAGCTTACAGACAATGCCAAAGCCTTCTTAAATATTGATGACTTAAGCTTTGCCAGCCGCCATGAGTTATTGCTAGGTCATAAAATCAATAAGTTTAAGCCGTTAATGCAGCGTATTGAACAGGCTCAAATTGATGCTATGGTGGCAGACTCCAAACAAGACTTGTTGGCAACACCAACTGCTCAGGCCGATAACGTAGCTAAAGCAGCTCAAGCGTCAGAAACTAATGATCAGCAAGACAGCGACTACATAGAGTTTGATGACTTTATGAAAGTTGAAATGACGGTGGCTCAAGTACTTGAATGTAATCATGTTGAGGGTGCAGACAAGCTACTGCAGTTCACATTAGACATCGGCAAAGAGCAGCCCATTAATGTCTTTAGTGGCATTCGTAAATTCTATGAACCTGAGCAACTGGCCAACAAAAAAGTGATTTGTGTCACTAATCTTGTCCCGCGCAAAATGAAATTTGGGGTGTCAGAAGGTATGATCTTATCATCAGGCGATCCAAAAACAGGACTGGTGGTCATCACGCTACCTGACGAGTGTAAAGTGGGCGATAAATTGGCTTAAGCCTTTTTAAGATAAGTGCCTCTTTATCATAAAAGCCGATGTTGTTAACATCGGCTTTTATATTATTTATATTTTATTTAGCTAGTTTTTTTATTTCCCACTTATGTTACATTATTGTAATATAGCCTTACACTGTTAAACCCCAATGGATTCGTAAATACTTATGCAGTCAAATTATTCCTCCTCTTTGCCTTATCGCAGCGCTGCTGCCACTCTTAATGCTCAACCAAAAAGCAACAAAGTTTGGCAAGGCTTATTGGCTTTGGGTATGGGCTTAAGCTTAGCTGCACTAAGTGGCTGCTCGGATGCCGATCAAGCGCAGCAAGAGCCTGTCGCTGATGCGCCTGCCAAAGAAGCCAAGACCATAGCCATTACTCAAATCGTTGAGCATCCCTCACTTGATGAGATTCGCCGCGGCATTACTGAAGAGTTGGCCGCCAATGATTATGTGGAAGGTAAAAACTTAACGGTGAATTTCCAAAGCGCACAAGGCAATACCGCCACCGCCGGTCAGATTGCCAAGCAGTTCGCCGGTGATATGCCAGATGCCATTGTGGCCATTTCTACCCCATCGGCACAAACTGTGGTGGCCTCTACTAAGAATATTCCGGTTATTTATACCGCCATCTCTGATCCTTTGGCCGCCAAACTAATTAATGAAAATAACGTACCGACCCAGCCGAATGTCACCGGTTTATCCAGTCAGCTGCCTATCGAGCCACCGCTGGATTTAATCCAGAAGATTGTGCCACAGGCTAAGACCATTGGTTATGTATACAGCCCTGGGGAGGCCAACTCAGTCACGGTATTAAAGCAGCTACAAGCTGCCGCACCGGCTCGGGGTCTAAAAATATTAGAGGTGACTGCCAACCGTCCTAATGATGTGGCTATGGCAACCCGTAGCTTACAAGGCCGTGTCGATGTGATTTATACCTCACTTGATAACAATGTCATTAGTGCTTTTGAAGCCATGGCCGGCGCTGCTAATGAGATGAAAATCCCAGTTATTACCTCAGATGAGTTCAGTGTGCGCCGCGGTGCCACAGCAGCTTTAGGTGTTAATGACTATGATTTTGGCCGCGTGACCGGCAAGATGGTATACCGCGTGCTAAACGGTGAAGCGATTACCGATATCAAGCCTGAGGTAATGAACAAGCTAACTTTGTATGTCAGCCCAAAACATGCCCAACAGCAAGGGGTCAGCTTAGATCCCTCTATCTTAAAAGGGGCAGTTAACGTGGATGAGACCAAACCCAGTACTGAGCCCAATAAATAAACAATTGCCCTTAACTATTTAGGCAATGCTGAAGCAAACAGCAGATTTACCAGCAAACACGTCTTATAAATGGACCTTTATAAGAGCATTTTATTTTAGGAGATACACCCATGTTCAACCCCAATCGTTTTGTTAAGACCCTTATGTGGGGCGGTGTTGCTACCGCTATTTTAGCGGGTTGTAACCAGCAGCCGAGTACAGATACCGCCGCGCAAAGCAGCGATGACACCAAAGCTGGCACCTCAAGCGAAGTCAAGCACGTGGCCATTACCGCCATTGTTGAGCATCCTGCACTAGATGCTGTGCGTCAAGGGGTTGTTGAGGAGCTTGCCGAAGAAGGATTTGTGGAAGGCAAAAATCTTGAGATTAACTTCCAAAGTGCCCAAGGCAACACCGCCACCGCCGGTCAGATTGCCAAACAATTTGTCGGCGACAACCCCGATGTTATCGTGGCCATTGCAACCCCATCTGCCCAGTCTGTGGCCGCAGCAACCAATACCATTCCTTTGGTATTCTCAGCGGTGACCGATCCTGTAGAAGCCAAGCTATTAAAAAGCATGGATGGCTCTGGCACCAACGTAACGGGCGCCTCTGATGCCCTACCCTACGCGCCGCAAATTGACTTGATGAAGCAGATTATTCCTAGCCTAAAAAATGTCGGCTACGTATACAGCCCTGGTGAAGTCAACTCTACGGTCATCTTAAAGAATCTACAAGAACAGCTACAGCCTATGGGCATCACTGTGCACTCAGCACCAGCACAAAAAAGTAATGACATCGCTATGGCAGCTCGCAGTATTGCTGACAAAGTAGACGTTATCTATACCTCAACTGACAACAACGTTGTGTCCGCTTACGAGTCACTATATCAAGTGGCCAAAGAAAGCAAAGTACCATTAATCGCCTCTGATACCAGCTCGGTTGAGCGTGGCGCCATTGCCGCTTTAGGCGTGAACTATCATGACTTAGGTCGTGAAACTGGTAAAATCGTCGGCCGTATCTTAAAGGGTGAAAAACCAGGTGATATTCCTGTGTATACCCCAACTTCTTTAGACTTATATGTCAGCCCCACTCACGCTAAAGAGCAAGGCATTGAGCTGTCAAAAGAAGTGATGGACCAGGCCAAAGAAGTGGTTAAATAGACCGTTTTAGGGCAAAAATATTGAGTCAGTCAAATAAAAGGCACATGATCTTCATGTGCTTTTTAGATTGTTTAAATTTGGCGTTATTTGCTAGAATAAATCTTTTTTGGCCAGATGACTATTTATTGCCTAGGTAGTGGTCTTATCTTACTGGTGAGTGTTTTGCTGACAATTCAAGAATTACGCAGCCCTAAGACTCATCGGTTTACCCTAATTGCAGATTATTTAATCTGTTAAATCCACTTTGGCTAACTGTCTATTGACTGTGCTGGTATATTATTTTATTTAAGTGTTGCCAGCTCACACAATCAATAGTAGCAAGCTGAACACTAAGCGGTGGCTTAATCTCTTATGTCTCTCATTGCTTTTTTTGGTGCTCTTGAAAGTGGCCTCATCTATGCCTTAGTGGCTTTAGGTGTCCTACTTTCTTTTCGAACCCTAGATTTCCCAGATTTGACAGCAGATGGTAGCTTCCCGCTGGGTGGCGCGATTGCTGGTATCTCTATTGTGTCTGGTATAGACCCCTGGATTGCTTGTGGTTTGGGTATGCTCGCTGGTGCAGCCGCTGGTGTGGTCACTGCTTTTTTACACGTGAAGTTGGGAATTTTGCAGCTTTTGGCCAGTATTTTGGTCATGGTCGCTTTGTACTCAGTCAACCTACGTATTATGGGTGCCCCTAACTTACCTTTGCTGGGTGAGCAAACGGTATTTAGCACGTTGGTGACCAATGAAAATGGATACTGGATGCGCTGCTTGATTATCGGGGCGGTGGTATTGGTGGCCAAGCTAATTCTAGACTGGTTCTTTAGTACAGAAGCCGGTCTTTCGATGCGCGCTACTGGATCAAACCTACGTATGGCACAGGCTCAAGGTATTAATACCTCATGGATGACGGTCATTGGTATGGCCATCTCCAACGCCTTGATTGCTTTGGGCGGCGCACTATTTGTGCAGACCCAAGGCGGCGCTGATATCTCTATTGGTATTGGTACCATTGTTATTGGTCTGGCTGCGGTTATTATTGGTGAGACCATTATCCCCGCTAAGCGTATTTGGCTAATTACCCTTGCGGTTATTTTAGGTGCGGTTATCTATAAGCTATTTATTCAGGTGGCTTTATCGAGCAGTACCTTACGCAGTATTGGCTTTGGCTCGCAAGACTTGAACTTAATCACAGCGTTATTGGTGGTCATTGCTCTACAACTGCCATCCATTAAGTCAAAACTGTTGTCCGGTCGCCGTAGCAGCTAACCTTTATTAACCATTTAATTCAGACCCTCTGAAATAAGAAGGATATCGCCTTATGATGCAAGCCAATGACCTACGACTGACCTTTAACCGAGGTACTCCGATAGAAAACCCTGCGCTGCGTGGCATTAGCTTAAACATCGCTGAAGGCGAGTTTGTGACCGTAATTGGCACCAACGGCGCAGGCAAATCTACCTTTTTGAACGCAGTAAGCGGCACCACCCGTGTTGATAGCGGCTCAATCTTATTAAACGGTGTTGATGTCACCAAAAAAAGTGCGCACCAAAGAGCGCACTGGGTGGCTCGGGTATTCCAAGACCCTATGGCCGGTACTTGTGAAGCACTAACCATTGAAGAAAACCTTGCGTTAGCCTATAAACGCGGTGGTAAACGTGGTTTAAGCTTTGCGCTTAATAATAAAAACCGTGATTTGTTCCGTGAAAAGCTGTCTATCCTAAAGCTGGGACTTGAAAACCGCTTAACCGATAGAATGGGGTTATTATCAGGGGGTCAACGTCAAGCAGTCAGTCTGCTTATGGCCTCATTACAGCCCTCAAAAATCTTATTACTTGATGAACATACCGCAGCTTTAGACCCCAAAACTGCCGCTTTTGTCTTGGAGCTGACCGATAAGATTGTCACAGACAACAATCTGACCACCATGATGGTCACCCACTCCATGCAGCAAGCCTTAACCCACGGCGATCGCACCGTGATGCTGCACCAAGGCCAAGTGGTATTAGATGTCTCCGGTGATGTACGACAAGGTATGACTGTGCATGATCTATTAGATATGTTTGAGCAAACTCGGGGCGAAAAGGTAGAGGATGACAGCCTGATTTTAAGCTAATTTCTCACGACTGACGAGCAGCTCATGCCGTTACAAACCTAAAAAACCCGCCTCAAGTTGAGGCGGGTTTTTAGTTAATAGCACGGTATAGATAGCGACTAAAGCTTAAATATCAAACTCTAAAGCACGGTCGCCTTTATCATCTTGAATGCGTGTTGGCAGACCAATATTGTTCAATAGATTAATAAAGGGTTTAACATCAAGCTCTTCAACGTTTGCCATGTGCCCCACATCCCACTCACCAGTGGCCACTAGCATGGCAGCTGCGACAGGTGGCACGCCTGCGGTGTAAGAGATACCTTGGCTACCCACTTCGTTGTAGGCTTCTTTGTGATCAGAGACGTTGTAGATAAAGATCTCAGTGTCTACACCATTGATTTTACCCTTCACTTTATCACCAATACAGGTTTTGCCTGTATAGTTTGGTGCCAGTGAACTTGGGTCAGGCAGAACAGCTTTTACCACTTTAAGTGGCACCACTTCTTGACCCTCAGCCGTTACTACTGGCTGCTCTGATAACAAACCTAGGTTTTGTAGTACGGTGAATACATTGATGTAATGGTCACCAAAGCCCATCCAAAAGCGAATGTTTGGCACATCTAGGTTGGCAGATAAAGAGTGGATTTCGTCATGGCCACTTAAATAACTGTTTTGCTCACCCACCACAGGCAAGTCATCGGTGCGTTTTACCTCAAACATTTTATTTGATTGCCACTGGCTGTTTTGCCAAGAATACACCGTACCGGTAAACTCACGGAAGTTAATCTCTGGATCAAAGTTGGTGGCGAAGTATTTGCCATGGCTACCGGCGTTGATATCAATGATATCGATATCAGTCACTGAGCCTTTGTCCATCATATCGTAGCCGGCACGGGCATAAGCATTGACCACACCTGGATCGAAGCCTGCCCCTAAGATGGCAGTAATGTTATTGGCTGCACAGCGCTCTTTGCGCTTCCACTCGTAGTTGCCATACCATGGCGGGGTCTCACAAATCTTGCGAGGGTCTTCATGAATGGCCGTGTCAATATAAGCTGCACCGGTGTTAATACAAGCTTCAAGTACCGTCATGTTAACAAAGGCTGAGCCCACGTTAATCACAATCTGAGCACCTGTTTGGTTAATTAACTCAGCAACCGCTTCAGAATCCATGGCATCTACAGCATGTGTATGCAGTGTCGCTGGCTGATTAAAGCTGTTCTTTTCTACCACGCTGGCTGCGATGTCATCACATTTTTGTTTGGTGCGTGAAGCGATATGTAACTCCCCAAGCACATCATTATGCATGGCACATTTGTGAGCCACAACTTGGGCTACGCCGCCTGCGCCGATGATTAGAACGTTGCGTTTGGGGGTTTGAGTGTTAGTAGTCAATCTGGAAATCCTCCTTAGTGGGTCAACTTAATGATTAATGTGTTGACGCCGTGAGTGTTGTGCGTGAATTAAAAAGGAAGAATTGGGAAAACCCACGCACCCGAAATTACTTTAGTCAAACTTTTTGGTGCGCTTAGCACGCTTTACTACAATGACACCCAGCGCGATAATCAGTCCAAAAAGTTCTGATACTAAAAACCGAGCATTATAATGTCAAATGTCTAAATTTGCGACAGTCATTTACGTCATTTATAGACAAATAAGTAAGCTCACTTACTAGGCTTGTCTTAACGAAAATGACCATCGCAGTTTTGGGGTAATGGATAAGCTGTTAGATTAAGATAGACTGGCTTTAAAGTCTTCATAACCAAAGGTTTTTTGGACTGTAAGCTCACCTTGCTCATCACAAATAACAATGGCTGGCATCGCCACACCATTAAACCAGTTTTTCTTAACCATAGTGTAGCCCGCTGCATTGCCAAAAGATACCTTATCGCCAATAGTTAACGGCTTATCTAGCGCATATTCACCAAAGATATCACCGGCTAAGCAAGATTTACCATAAATAATGGTGCTGTCATCGCTTTGCTGCGAGGTAATTTGGCACGCTTCGTCGTTAATCTGTACCAAAGGCGCAGTCTCACGATAAATCAATAAGTCGAGCATATGTGCTTCAATAGACGCATCCACCACGGCCAGTGGCTTACCATTATGCAGCGTATCTAGCACGGTGGTAACCAATTTAGCAGCATTATGAATACAGGCCTCGCCTGGCTCTAAATACACTTGTACGCCGTATTTTTCACTAAAGCTCTTCAAGCGCTGCGCCAACTTCTCTAGCGGATAATCTGGGGCAATAAAATGAATACCACCGCCTAGACTGACCCATTCAAGCTGATAAAACAGCTCCCCAAACTTAGCTTCAATATCAGCCAGACTGTCACTAAACGCCTCAAAGCTGTTATTTTCACAATTATTATGGATCATAACCCCAGTGATGTCGTCAATAACCGGCTTGATTTTTTCGATATCATGCTCACCCAGACGGCTAAAAGGACGTGCTGGATCGGCAATAATAAATGAAGAATTGCTGGTTTTTGGGTTAATACGCAAACCCACAGGAATGCCTTGAGCTTTGGCTTTGTCTTTAAAGGCATGCAACTGATTGAAGGAGTTAAAGATGATTTTGTCGGCATAGGTTAACACCTCATCAATCTCATCTGCACTATAAGCGACACTATAAGCATGCGTCTCTTTATCCTCACCAAACTCTTCTTTGCCCAAGCGCACCTCATTTAAAGATGATGAGGTGGTGCCATGCAGATAAGGCGTCATCTCATCAAACACCCCCCAAGTGGCAAAGCATTTTAAAGCCAATAAAGCCTTAGCACCCGACAGATCACACAGACGCTGTACAATTTGCAGATTTTGCTTCAAGGCAGCAATATCAATTTGATAGTAAGGGGTTTTAAGCATATTTTTTCCCAAATAAAGTAAAAATAGTTAAAAAGTAGACCTATGAGGAGAAGCCCCTCAGTAATAACTTAAGCTGACTATATGCCGTCAAAGTTTGCAAATTCAAACTTAAACGGTTAATTATTTTTTGATGCCTTTTAGCGGATAATCTAATTTATCAGCCTCAGGATGAAACGCATAGCATATCGCCTGTTTGTGACCCTGCTCCCAGCTCTCAGATGTGGGAAATAATACCGACATCTCATAAAATGACTTTTGGTACTCTTTACCGATATAGTCCTTAAACTCATCTTCACAGATATCTAGCATCTCCTCAAAGAACTCAGGCGTCTCTAAGCGGGCCTGAGCAGTGGCGGGCAAAGCATGGATATAATACACCTCATTGTCATGGGCGGCGTCACAGGCTAATGACTCAATCGCCAGATTGGTAATCGATGAGCCAGCGTCCTCATTAACCTCAGTATCCTCAGGGCTAGCATCATTAAAGCACATCCCTACGAATATCTCATCAGCACCGTGTTCAACCGGTTTACTGTCTTTAGCCTTGGTACATCCTGTGGCCAAAGCCATCATCACTAAACTCAGCGCAACAGATTTAATAGACAGCCTACGCGGGTCTATAGACAACTTGATCAATTTATCTCCTTAAAATATCAATAAGTAATGACACCGCTGCATACGCTGTCAGATGAATAATGGTTTTAGTGTTTATTTAGCTTAAAAATAAATAGCTCGCTTATAAACGCCAGTTGCTCAGACTAAAAAATTACCGCGCCAAATACTCGGTCATCTCCTCTACCCCGTGTAGGCTCATGGGGTACATATGACCTTGCATCAGCTTTTTAATTTCGCCTATGGTGTGGGTGTAGTCCCAATAGGCAGCATCTTCAGGATTGAGCCACGCCACCTTATCAAAGTGATCGGTCACTCTTTTGAGCCAAACTGCACCCGGCTCAGCATTCATATACTCCACACTACCGCCAACAGAAAACAGCTCATAAGGCGACATAGAGGCATCGCCAACGAAGATAACTCGGTATTCGCGGCCATATTTTTGCAGCAGCTCCATGGTTGGGGTGCGCTCTGCATGCCGGCGCTGATTGTTTTTCCATACATAGTCATAAAGACAGTTGTGGAAGTAGAAAAACTCTAAGGTTTTAAACTCGTTTTTGGCCGCTGAGAACAGCTTCTCAAGCGCTTCAATGTGTATGTCCATGCTACCCCCCACATCGAATAGCATCAGCACTTTGACCCTATTACGGCGCTCCGGCTGCATATGGATATCAAGTACTCCTTTTTTGGCCGTCCGCTTAATGGTCTCTTTGATATCTAGCTCATCGGCACTGCCGGTACGAGCGAATTGACGCAGATTGCGCAGCGCCATCTGCAACTGACGGGTACCCAGCAGCTTATCATCGTCAAGGTCGCGGTATTTGCGCTGCTCCCATACTTTAACAGCGCTACGCTTACGAGACTCACCGCCAACCCGTACCCCTTCAGGGTGGTCGCCATAAGCACCAAAAGGAGAGCTGCCTCCAGTGCCGACCCATTTGCTGCCCCCTTGATGACGCTCTTTTTGCTCTTTTAAGCGCTCCTCTAACGCCTTCATCAGCTCCTCAAGCGAGCCGTATTTTTTGAGCAGGCGTCGCTGCTCTTCGGTCAAGTTTTTTGGATCAAGCTTAAGATCAAGCCACTCTTGAGGAATGTCGGTCAATTTTGCCATCAGCTCATCGATGTCCAGACTATCAACGCCCTCGAAATAATCGGCCATGGCACGGTCAAACTTATCAAAATGACGCTCATCTTTGACCATACACAGCTTAATAAGCCGGTACATATCCTCACGACTAGCAAAGTACCACAGGTCTTTATCCTCAGGAAACTGTTTAGATAGTTCAGGATGCGGCTGGCGCATTAATCCCTTATCAAGCGCCGCATTTAAGTCAAGCAGCTCACGGGTACTGACCGGCACCCCATAAGTGCGCAAGGTATAAAACAGTTTTACAAACATATCAGCCTAACCTTTTTTTATGACACCGATTCGATACTTTTAAGCTTATGCATAAGCCGCCATCTTCCATCATTAGCGGCGCATCATATTGGCGAAGCGCTGTAATAAGGTAATGTCCGCTTCATTTTTTAACAAGGCGCCATACAGAGGTGGAATTGATTTTTCGCCGCGTAAGTTTTCCTCAAGCTCTTCTTGTGCCATGTCATCAGCCAATAACAAGGTCAACCAGTCCACCAGCTCAGACGTTGAGGGCGGCTTTTTAAGACCTTGAAGATTGCGCAGCTTATAGAAGATATCTAATGCATCATTGACCAGCTTTTCTTGAATATTGGGAAAATGCACATCGATGATTTGACGCATGGTTTGCTCTTCTGGGAAGTCAATATAATGGAAAAAGCAGCGACGTAAAAAAGCATCTGGCAGTTCTTTTTCGTTGTTTGAGGTGATAATCACAACAGGGCGTTTATCAGCGGTGATGGTTTCTCCTGTCTCATAAACATAAAAAGACATCTTATCTAGCTCATGCAGCAAGTCGTTTGGGAACTCAATATCGGCCTTGTCAATCTCATCGATTAATAACACACTGCGCTCATCTGAGCTAAAGGCTTCCCATAATTTACCAGGCTTAATGTAGTTATTGATGTCATACACTCTATCATCGCCCAATTGCGAATCACGCAGACGCGATACCGCATCGTACTCATACAGCCCCTGCTCAGCCTTGGTGGTCGACTTGATATGCCAAGTAATAAGCGGCATGCCCAAGCTTGCGGCCACCTCTTCTGCCAATAAAGTCTTACCTGTGCCCGGCTCGCCTTTAATCAGCAGTGGCTTTTGCAAAGTAATGGCTGCATTCACGGCCAACTGTAGGTCGTCAGTGGCGATATAGCTTTGGGTACCGGTAAACTGAGTATTTTTTGTTTGATTAAGATTAGATTGGGTCATAATAAGTCTCTTCTCACTAAAGATAAGGTGGATATTGTAATAAATAACAAGGGGTAGCCATTAGGTTTGAGCACTATTTTTAGAGCTTAGCGCATGTTTATGCACATTTTAAACATCATATCAGTCGCTAATGTTAACCAAGCTTAATTGGATTTAATGAGGTTTAACTAAGCTCAATTAGGCTGCGTGTTTTATTGACTGATTTTGCTGATAAATAGTTGCTCACTAACCATAGCGAATAAGAGGAAGATTGCGGCAATTGTCATGTGTCTGTCATGTATCATGGCTAAGCGAGATTAGCGCAATCTAAATTGTGAGGGGCTAAGACCGGTAATAGGCAAACAATACCTTGTTTACCCACCCGCCTTGCTCATTGTCTGTTGTTATTAAGGCCGGCTTTACTTTTAAGGGTTTAATAGCGTGTGCCTAATACGTGTATGACTTATTATCAGTTATCTTTATTGCTATCTTTGGCGATAGGCACAGACTTTTGGGTTTTTACCAGTTCAGCCTGACTTGCTTCAGTATCGCCCTGTACCAAGTCAACATAGTTGGCGGAGGCCAATTGCATATTGGCTTTTTCATCAGCGATGGCTTGTTGACGCGCCTGTTCAGCACTGGACTCAACGGCATTTTTAATCATTTGCCAAATAAAGCCTAAAACCAACCCAACCGCAAATACCACCAAGATAGGTAGCAAGCTGCGCATGGCTGCACCCGGTTCTTTCATTAAGATACCATAAATCACCCCGATACTGGCCGGAGCAATATCGCCGGTCTCGCCAGCGGCAGATCCAGGTGCCAGCAAAATAGCGAACACAGCTAGCCAGCTCATACCACCAAAGGGACTGGGCAGCACTCTAACCACCAAAAGCCACAACAACAGCACCATCACTGAAAACCCAACATAGGCATACATGGGCAGCATATCAGGCGGCACATTGGCCACAAAATGGCTCCACCAGATCGTCAGTCGGCTCGCCGCATCGCTGATGTCATCCAGCGGTAAATTAATAACAATATTGCGTAACCATTCCATGCAATGCTCAGTCTTCAAGTAATTAACGTTAAATTAAACTTACTGCCAAGGCCAGTCGGACCAAAGCAAATCTTGTCTTTCATTTGCCATATTCTACCATGAGTTAACTAATAATAAATCCATGGCTGATAGCTAATCGGCAGCTATTAATAAATTTTTAAGTCGTTATTAAGCGGCAAATTTGGCCAAAAAGTGTGTCTTTTGACCAATAAACCCCTATTTTAAATGTTTTCTACACCAAATGAAAAATTAAATCCATTTATCAATCATAACGCTTATCTTGACCATCTTTCATACGCGCCTGTGCCTGCGCCAATAGCACATCTGAGGGTGGGGTTTGTACAAAATAGCCTTGTGATTGTAATTTTTCAATCACGTCATCTTTATTGACTCTGGCCAGTTTTTTGGTTTCTGCTAAGTCCAAATGCATTAAGAATTTTGGCTCGCCCAAGCTTTGACGTAAGTCCTTGGGTAACACGCCCAGCCAATCTTTAATTTCATCGGTATCATTGGGATAGTCAGGGCGTGCAATATAGACATACATCTCGCTGCGTTTGGGAAATTTATAAATATCACAATGCATTACATACTACCTTTACAGTTAAAAAAATTAAGGAGTGATCCATTTAGGGCGACATACAATCAAATTTAGGGCGCCATACAATCAAAAAAGCTAGCTTTGGCAGACCAAGCTTATTGTCATAAGCAAAATTTTGTCACGCTACCATAATACAACACGTGCGCCTTTTGGGTGGCTATAATAACGAATATGCTAACAAACGCAACACAAGCATAGCCTTGCCATCTCATATAGGCGGAAACGGCCTGCTAAGCGCATAAGCCAGTTTAAGATTTTACCAAGGCTTTTATTAAGTTGCGGCGTAGATTTTCGCTAAATGTTTACTCATCCAAGGTGCTGTATAATTCGCTGAGAATTTGTCACTTGTAAATTTGGCGCACACCTTTCATAATAAGGGCGTTTTTCAGGAGAGCGCAGTAAGCTTTTTAAGGCAAGTTAACTTCATGTGAGTGAACCGCATTAATAAATAAGACTGCCACCGAAGGCGTAAGCACCCTGCCAATCGCTCAGGTAACCGGACTGAATGACTCATTAGCCCACCGCCACAGCTGACCTATTAAGCTTATGGCCAGACGACTCATTACGGCAATAGTTATAAAATGCTGACAATGAGGTGGGCTTCAAAGCACAGCCATAGCCTGCGTTTTGAGACAACAATGACAAATCTGGAGAGTGGTACTTCAAGCATAAGTACCCACCGAAGGGGAAAAGATAGCGGTGATAGGCCACTATCGAAAATCTCAGGTCACAGGACAGATGGGGCAAATAAGTATTTCGAGAGACTTTATCAGTGATTGCTGATAAGGCTAATGACTCGGCGACTTATTTGCCTTTTTTTATGCCATTTTTAGGCCTTTTATTTTTGGCTTTCATTTTTATTAATGATTTTTTTGATGATTTGCTATCCGCATCATTTACGATACAGTAGGTATTCACTTAAGTTTTATTAACTGCTTTTATTACTAACCATAAGGATTTGTCATGACCACCTTACAACGTACCCCTTTTTATCAGTCGCATTTAGACAATAACGGTAAGATTGTTGATTTTTCTGGTTGGGAGCTGCCCATCCATTACGGATCTCAAATTGATGAGCATGAAGCAGTCCGTACCGATGCCGGTATGTTTGATGTGTCACATATGGTGATTACTGATGTTGAAGGCGCTCAGGCAAAAGCTTGGCTACAAAAGCTGTTGGCAAATGACGTGGCCAAACTAAAGACTGTCGGCAAAGCGCTGTACTCTGGCATGCTAAACGCAGACGGCGGCGTTATTGACGATTTGATTGTCTATTTGATCAACGAAGAAGAAACCCAATACCGTATTATCTCAAACGCCGCTACCCGTGATAAAGACTTGGCTCAGTTTAATAAAGTGGCCGAAGATTTCGATGTGCGCCTAACAGAACGTCCTGAATTGGCAATATTAGCCGTTCAAGGTCCAAAAGCTGTGGCCAAATTAAAACGAGCCAAACCTGCTTGGGCGGATACTTTAGATGCCCTTAAACCTTTTGTTGGTGCAGATTTAACCGATATCGAAGGCAATGACTGGTTTGTGGCGCGTACCGGCTATACTGGTGAAGATGGTGTTGAGGTTATTTTGCATGGTGATCACGCCTCTGACTTTTACAAATTATTATTAGAGCATGAAATCAAGCCAGCTGGTCTGGGCGCACGAGATACCTTGCGTATGGAAGCTGGCATGAACTTATACGGCCATGACATGGACGATACAGTGAGCCCTTATGAGTGCAACATGGGCTGGACCTTGGCATTAAAAGATGACCGTGATTTTGTGGGCCGTGAAGCTTTAGTTGCCAAGCGCAAGCAGTCACAAGAAGAAGGTAGCGCCATGAAGCAGGTGGGCTTATTGCTTGAGACCCGCGGCGTACTGCGTGAAGGCATGAGCGTTACCATCAATCAAGGCACAGATAAAGAAAGTAGCGGTATTATCACCAGCGGTACTTTCTCGCCTACCCTAAAACAATCTATCGCCATCGCACGTGTTCCAGAGTCAGTCACCGATGAAGACACGGTACAAGTCGATTTACGCGGCAAGGGTAAATTTGTCGATGTCCGTGTGTTAAAGCTGCCTTTTGTGCGTAATGGCGCTAAGCAATTTGACTAATAGCCATTTATTGCTCTGCTAGCCAAGCTGTGCCCTGATTTAAGGCCTATTTTCGACCAAATTTCTATCGCATTTTTATTTTTTTGGTAATCGAAAATAGGCGCTAATAAACCCTGCAATTGTTTGCTATAGTAAGAGCGAATTTGCCCCAGTAGCGGATTTATTTAACCTTTTAATTCAACTACTTAATATTTTATTATTGTTTGATTTTTTAACCCCAGGAGAAAAACATGAGTAATGTTCCATCAGAGCTAAAGTACGTTGCCAGCCATGAGTGGCTACGTTTGGAAGACGACGGTACCGTGACCGTTGGTATCACTGACCACGCTCAAGAAGCCCTTGGCGATATCGTTTATGTTGAACTACCAGACGTCGGTGACACTGTGGCCGTTGACGACGAAGTGGCTGTCGTTGAGTCTGTAAAAGCCGCCTCTGACGTTTATGCCCCGCTTACTGGTGAAGTTGTGGCGATTAACGAAGCGCTTGAAGATGATCCTGAAGTTATCAATACCGACCCATACGGTGAAGGTTGGATGTATCGTATCAAGCCTGACAATGCTGATGACTTTGAGTCATTATTATCAGCTGAAGAGTACCAAGCTGAACTATAAGTAACGCTTTATTGTCCATCAGTGTGTTAGATCAGCATTGCCTCTGACATGAGGTAATGCTGAGTTTTAAGACTTATTTTATAGTGCTTAAAATATAGAGTCTTAAGCTGATTCTCTAAATTTAAAGAGATGAAACTGGGGAAAACCTTATCAGTTGTCCCCCCTTATGATTTGCAAAGGATATGCTGGTATGAACAACGACAACAGTCACCAAGACAGTAACGCGAATGCTGCTAACCTTGAGACGGCGAATAATGAGCAGGTGCTCAGCCCAAAAGCCCCTTATCTGGAAGCTTTTAAAAACGTGGTGGAGTCGCGTCGCTCGGTAAGAAGATTTACTGACACGCCCATTTCAGATGACGTGCTACGTGATTGCTTGCGATTGGCCATGCTCGCCCCGAACTCAAGCAACTTACAGCCTTGGGAGTTTTATGTCATTAACACGCCAAAGAAGCGTGCTAAGGCCAATAAAATTTGTATGAACCAAAACGGTGCCAGAACCGCAAATCGACTTATTGCTGTGGTGGCAAGAACGGACACTTGGCGCGATAACGCCAAACAAAATATTCGCAAGTTCCCAGATGGCGCTGCGCCAAAAAAGGTGCGTGATTATTACGAAAGAATTGTTCCATTAGATTTTTTGCGTGGACCAGCTGGCATTATTTCGATTGCCAAGTGGGGCATGACAAAGGCCGTTCGTCAATTTAAAGGCCCGGTTAAATCCCCTTATTATACCTATGAAGACATCAAAAACTGGGCGATGTATAACACGGCTCTTGCTGCAGAAAACTTGATTTTAGCCTTACGTGCTCACGGCTTTGACAGCTGTGCTATGGGTGGCTTCGATGAGCCTGCCCTAAAAAAACTGCTCAAACTTGGCAATCACCATCATGTGGTTATGATGATTGGTGCCGGAGAGCGTGCTGATAATGGTATATACCACAGTCAGTTCCGTTTCGATTACGATCAATTCGTCAAAGAAGTTTAACCTATTTTTTTATCCTACTTTTATTACCGCCTCATCATTCCCTACGTTAGCGGATTGGTGATTTAATCAAGCTCAATTTTGACCTTCAACTTGATACAAAGGACAACCATGACTTCAGCAAATTCAACCACTACCAGTAATGGCTTATCTTTTGATGGGCTGTTTGATGAAGCCCGTTTTGTCGCTAGACACTTAGGTTCAGCCGCCAACGACCAAGCCGAAATGCTAAAAGCAGTCGGTTATGAGGATATGGACAGTTTTATCGCTGATACCGTGCCAGAAGCTGTGCGTATGAACCGCGAATTAGACCTACCTAAAGCCATGAGCGAGCACAATGCCTTAGCCAAATTGCGTGCTATGGCAGACGATATCACCGTCAACAAAAGCTATATCGGCCAAGGCTATTCTCCTGTGCGTATGCCTGCGGTCATTCAGCGCAACGTACTAGAAAATCCAGGCTGGTACACAGCTTACACCCCTTATCAAGCTGAAATCTCACAAGGTCGTCTAGAAGCACTGCTAAACTTCCAACAAGTCTGTATCGATTTGACAGGTCTTGAGATGGCCGGCGCCTCTTTATTAGATGAAGCAACAGCCGCCGCTGAAGGTATGGCCATGGCCAAGCGAGTCAGCAAAAGCAAATCAAACCAGTTCTTCGTTGATGAGCGCGTATATCCGCAGACCCTAGATGTTATCAAAACCCGTGCTAAGTACTTCGGTTGGGACGTTGTGGTCGGTGATTTTGAAACTGCCAAATCTGGCGACTTCTTCGGTGCCCTATTCCAGTATGTGGGTAAAGAAGGCGACGTGGTAGATTTAACTGAGGTTATTGCTGCGGTTAAACAAAACAAAACGTATGCGCTTGTGGTCAGCGATATCATGAGCTTGGTACTGCTAAAATCACCCGCTGCTATGGGCGCCGATGTGGCTTTGGGTAGTACGCAGCGTTTTGGTATTCCTATGGGCTTTGGTGGTCCACATGCGGCCTACTTTGCCTTCACAGATAAAGCCAAACGATCAGCGCCAGGCCGTATTATCGGGGTATCAAAAGACGCCCAAGGCAATACAGCGCTACGTATGGCGCTACAAACTCGTGAGCAGCACATTCGCCGCGAAAAGGCCAACTCAAACATCTGTACCTCTCAGGTGCTATTGGCCAACTTGGCTGGTATGTATGCGGTATACCATGGCCCTGAAGGCCTAAAGCGCATTGCCACTCGCATCCATGCTATGGCAACTGCCTTTAGTGATGCCATTAAAGCGGCTGGCGATGAGCTAAAAGTGGTTCATGATCAAATCTTTGATACGGTATTGATCGATTGCGGCTCAGAAAAACTGGCCACTCAAATCTATGAGAACGCTGAAAACCTAGGTTATAACTTATGGCGTGAAGGCGACAGCAAATTGTCGGTGTCTTTCTCTGAAACCAGTAATGCAGCAGACTTTGAAACCTTAACTCAGCTGTTCACCAACAAAGCAGAAGCCTTACCTAGCGATGCTCGTGTCTCTTTAGACTCAGCGGTATTGCGTACCGATGCTATTTTGACTCACCCTGTGTTTAATTCGCATCACACCGAACACGAAATGCTACGCTACTTGAAAAAGCTTGAAGACAAAGACTTGGCCATGAACCGTAGCATGATTTCGCTTGGCAGCTGTACCATGAAGCTCAATGCCACCAGCGAAATGTTGCCCATCACTTGGAATGAGTTTGCCAATGTGCATCCTTTCGCCCCTCGTGACCAAGTTACCGGTTACATCGCTATGATTGAAAGCCTGCAAGAGCAGTTAAAAGCCATCACCGGCTTTGATGATATCTCTATGCAGCCAAACTCAGGCGCCTCTGGTGAGTACGCAGGTCTATTGGCCATCCGCCGTTACCATGAATCATTGGGTCAAACTGAGCGTGATGTGTGTTTAATCCCTAAATCTGCCCATGGCACCAACCCTGCGACTGCTCAAATGATGGGCATGAAAGTTGTGGTAGTAGATACCGACGAAAACGGTAACGTCGATGTGGATGACCTAAAGGCGAAGTGTGAGGCGCACAGTGCAAACTTGGGTGCCTTGATGATCACTTATCCCTCAACGCATGGGGTGTTTGAAGCGGGTATCCGTGATATCTGTAGTTTAATTCACAGCCATGGCGGTCAAGTGTATATGGACGGCGCCAACATGAACGCTCAGGTGGGCATTATGCAGCCAGCTGAAGTGGGCGCGGATGTGCTACACATGAACCTACACAAAACCTTCTGTATCCCTCATGGCGGCGGCGGTCCAGGCATGGGTCCTATTGGCATGAAGTCGCATCTTGCACCTTTTAAAGCCAACCACAGCGTAACCCCTGTGTTTAATGCACCAAAAGACACCACGGCGGTCTCTGCAGCCCCTTATGGCTCAGCAAGTATCTTACCTATCTCATGGATGTATATCACCATGATGGGCCGTGATGGTCTACTATCAGCCACTAAGACTGCGCTGCTTAACGCCAACTACGTGGCCAGTCAGTTAAAAGACGATTACCCTGTGTTATATACTGGCAAAAACGGCCGTGTGGCGCACGAGTGTATTATTGATATTCGCCCGCTCAAAGAAGAAACCGGCATCACTGAAGCAGACATTGCCAAGCGTCTTATGGACTACGGCTTCCATGCGCCTACCATGAGCTTCCCTGTGGCTGGCACCTTGATGATTGAGCCTACTGAGTCTGAAGCTAAGCATGAGCTTGACCGCTTTATTGCTGCGCTAAAATCTATCAAGCAAGAAGCCATGAAAGTAAAAGCGGGCACAGACGGCTGGACGTTAGAGGACAACCCTCTGGTCAATGCACCGCACACTGCCTTTGTGATTACTGGTGCTGAGTGGTCACACCCATACAGCCGTGATACCGCAGCCTTCCCATTAGACTATATCCGTGAGCACAAATTCTGGCCATCTGTGGGCCGTATTGATGATGTGTATGGCGATAAAAACCTAATGTGTAGCTGCCCAAGTATCGAAAATTATATGTAGGTAGGATGTAGCAGACAGCTTAGATGGGCATGTAAGCCTTCAATAAGCTAAGCTGCTATTGATCACGCTGCTATTACTTAATGAGTAACAACAAAAAAACCTTCAGGTCCAAGACTTGAAGGTTTTTTTGTATGCAGTGTATTATGATAAGACTCACTCATGAGATTATATTAACGAGCTTACCTTATGTTAAAGCTACCCCTGCCTAATATTGTGCTTCTAAAAAAACCTGATAAACCTCATAAACCATCCCATAAACTGATGACCCATGGCGACTCAGAGCGTCCTTTTGTGGTGTTAATCCATGGACTGCATCAAAAAGACTGGATTATGACGCCATTGGCCAAGCAGTTACAAAACCGTGGTTTTGCCACCCATCAGCATAATTATCACAGCCTGCGTGAGCGTATTGATCAGCACAGTAAACGCTTAAATCAGTGGCTCACTGAGCATCACAATCCTGCCATCGCCATTCATTTGGTCGGACACAGCTTAGGCGGCTTGGTCATTCGAGATTTTGTGGCGCGTTATCCACACTGGAAAATTGGCCGCTGCGTTACCTTAGGCACACCACATAATGGCAGTACCACCGCCAAATACATGAGTACATTGGCGGCGCCTTTGGTGGGACACTCATTTAAAAATGCATTAGATGGCCAAAGCGCCCCTTGGCCTAAAAGCATAAGCTTAGGCGTGATAGCCGGCGATGCCCCTTATGGCTTAGGGCAACTGGTGCTAAATTATCACAACCAAAAGGTTAACTTATCACAGCCGCAATCTGCCCACGATGGCACCGTTTATGTGTTTGAGACCCAGCTTAATGAGGCAACAGATCATATTATTATGCCCGTCTCACACACCGGCATGCTCATTAACCCAAAAGTAGCTGAGCAAACGGCCTACTTCTTAGACCATGGTTATTTTAAACGCCGCTAGTCATCCTCTTGCATGCTCATACCCGCTTTTAGTGCTTCTTTGTGCGACGTGATAAGTGGAATTAAGGTGCTCATCACCCATTCATTGCGCCAACCTTTTAGACCCTCAGGCAGCTGCTCAAGTGGTAAGTCATAGGCCACAATTTCATATAAGCTTGACAGCCATTTTTTGCGCATCAGCACATTGGCAGGCACGCCAGTCTGTTCCTCATATTGCTTAATCACCTGATCGACCGCTTTTGAGACACTCTTATCTTTAGAGCGGTAGGGTGGAAAAATCCGTGGTGGCTGCTCCTCTGGGCTTAGCGCCTTGGCCTGATTAATCACTTGGATCAGCTCATCACCATATAAGCGTACGATACTGCGGTGCAT
Organism: Psychrobacter sp. YP14; assembly: GCF_003209315.1. Lineage (NCBI taxonomy): Bacteria > Pseudomonadati > Pseudomonadota > Gammaproteobacteria > Moraxellales > Moraxellaceae > Psychrobacter > Psychrobacter sp. YP14. The sequence goes on from NZ_CP029789.1 coordinate 1,958,419, forward strand.
GGTGGTCTTTTGAGTCAGCTGCTTAATACTGGTTGGCATCTCTACCACCAAATCACGTACGGCTTGTTTTTTTAGCACAAAAGTCTTGGGCTGATTGGTCGCTCGAGCCAATGCCTCGCGCCAGCTAGATACTGCTTGTAATACCGCCAACTGCTCTGGGGTATAGCGAAAATCTGCCATAGCAAGATAAGTGGCGTCATCTTCGATATTGGCCGATTCATACAACTCTTTGGCATACAACTGACAGTCCTCAACCACTTTATCAGTTAAGCCCTGCTTGCTCAGTTGCTGCTGCAATATATCGTATAAATTGAGCAAATAACGCACATCATCAATGGCATAATTTTCTTGCTCATGGCTCAACGGACGTGCCAGCCAATCTGATTGGCTCTCTGCTTTTTCGACATGCACATCAAGCTCTTGGCTCAGTGCTTGCTGATACCCCATCTGTAGCTGTCCGGTTAGATAAGACAAAGCAATTTGAGTATCAAACACATTGGTGAGCGCAGGGCTTTCTGATAGCAGATAAAAAATACCCAGATCCTCACCGCAAGCATGCCAAATCATCAATGGCATCTCTTCTAATACCACCCAAAACTCCGTCAAATCAAGCTTCGGTGCATCAATCAAATAGATGGCTTTACCGGTATTAATCTGCACCAGCGCTAGAATAGGAAAGTAAGTATTGCGCTTAATGAATTCGGTATCTAGTGCCACCCGATCGCAGGTCTCTAAATCATCTAAACAGGCCTCTAGGGCATCAAAATCTGCCACCCAGTGCACAGGCAAATCTGCTGACGCTTGTCGCTCACGTGCAATAGCCTCAACATCTAGTAGCTTGCTGCTGTCATAAATAGAGGCAATTTTTTTGTCTGTGGATTGCGCTTTTGCTGCGGTTGTCTCGGATGCTACCTGTGTCATTGGGGTCTTCTTAAAAATTGGCGAAAAAGTTAAACAAATAAAATCACAAAATATAAAAGCTAAGAGCGGTTTTGTAGCGCTTGCGATAAGGTCATACTGTCTAAATACTCAAGCTCACCGCCCATAGGAATACCTTGTGCTATACGCGTGACCTTGCCCACATGGCGACGCACAGCTTCAGCGATAAAATGCGCGGTGGTCTGCCCCTCTACGGTGGTACTGGTGGCTAGGATAATCTCATCAACCGGTGCGGTTTTGACTCGGTTAACCAGCTGATCTATATTGAGGTCATCGGCATTAATACCGTCTAATGGCGATAAATGCCCCCCCAACACAAAATAGCGACCTCTATAGCCTGCTGCTTGCTCGATGGCCATGACATCAGCGGCGGTCTCCACCACACACAGCACGCTATCATCACGTCTAGGATCAACGCAGATAGGACAGATGTCATCATCACTAAAAGAATGGCATTGACGACATTCAATGATTTCGTGCATGGCGATATCTAGCGCCTGCGCCAAAGCTGAGCCTTGCCCTCTTCTACCATTTAGCAGATGCAGCGCCATACGTTGGGCGGTCTTTTGACCCACACCTGGCAGCACACGCAGCTGCTTAACCAAATTATCAAATTTTTCGGTTAACAATCAATCACCTTTTTTACTTGTGTCAATGAATCTATAAAATCAGCCAAGCACCTTAAATTCAGCGCCCTAGATTAAGCACCCTATTTTAGGGTCGCTCAACAATAGCGTTAAAAAAATAGCGTTAAAACAAAAATGGGGGGTAATTGACTCATTACCACCCCATTTTAGCTTTTAATCAGTCAATTAAAACGCCATTAACCAAATAGCCCTTGCATGCCTGGAGGTAGCCCCATGCCACTGGTGGCCTTGGCTAAAGTCGTCTCTGACAATTCGTCAGCTTTGGTAACAGCAGCATTAATGGCAGCAGCGATTAAATCTTCGATTAAATCTGGCTCATCTTCTAATAAGCTTGGATCAATAGAAAGACGTTTTACCACATGGCGACCGGTCATGGTCACTTTTACCAAGCCATTGCCGGCTTCAGCTTGAACTTCTTTATCTGCCAGCTCTTTTTTTGCTTTTTCTACGTTGGCTTCCACTTGCTTTTGCATGGCTTGCGCTTGCTGCATAAGTGCTTGAATATTCATATTTACCTCTAATAAGTAATCACAATGTATCGAATTTTGTGCTAGGTATCAGTCACTGTTTTATTGTTTTTAACAGCCCTAAGTCACCATTAGTCTCATTATACTGATAACTGAACAGACTGTCTAAGGGGTTATGTTTTAAGCTTGTGACTTGGCTTATTTACCTTGTTTTTAGGCTGCAGATGTCTTTATAGGACAAACACCGTCAAACTTAGCTCAGACTGTCCAATCCGCGTGCTAAGTCTTTGATAATATCATCGACATCTTCAAGGCCCACAGACAGTCGAATTAATGAGTCAGTGACGCCCGCCTCAGCTCTTGCCTCAGACGAAATCCTAAAGTGGGTGGTGGTGGCCGGATGGGTCACTGTGGTTTTGGCATCGCCCAAGTTGTTGGTAATAGACACCATGCGCGTGCTATCAATAACATGCCACGCAGCAGATTGAGCGGTATGTGCCCCTACCGCCTTCACCTCAAAGCCCATAATGGCACCAAAGCAATTGGCGCGGTGATGCTGATTGACCGCTAATTCATGCATAGGATGACTGGTTAATCCTGAAAAATGCACTTTTTCTACATGGGGATGCGACTGCAAGAAGGCGGCAATCTTATTGGCATTGTCACAATGTGCCTGCATGCGCAAATTCAAGGTTTCAAGACCTTTGATAAATATCCAAGCATTAAACGGGCTCATGCTAATCCCGCCTGATCGTACCACAACGAAAGCCTGCTGCATTAGCTCATCGCTACCCACTAAAGCACCGCCCAATACGCGGCCTTGCCCATCGATATACTTGGTGGCTGAATGAATCACCACATCGGCACCAAAATCCAAGGGCTTTTGAATGGCTGGGGTCGCAAAACAGTTATCAACCACAAACAGTGCGCCTTGAGCGTGAGCGATCTCACTAATGGCCTGTAAGTCGGCGATTTGACCCAAAGGATTGCTTGGGGTTTCACAAAATAGCAGGCGGGTATTGGGCTCAATGGCATCAGCCCAAGCTTGATTGTCAAAGCAGTCCACATAGGTGACGCTGACACCAAACTTACCCATAAAGTTATTAAACAGACCGACCGTTGAGCCAAACAGCTGCTTGGCTGCTACAATGTGATCCCCTTGCTTGAGATAAGCTAGGCACATGGTCAAGATTGCGCCCATACCAGAGGCTGTGGCCACCGCACGCTCACCACCCTCTAGTGCAGCCAATCGACGCTCAAAGGTACGTACTGTAGGATTGGTGTGGCGTGAATAGACATTACCGCTTTTGCTACCATTAAAGTGGGCAGCAGCATCAGCCGCTGACTCATACACATAAGAGCTGGTGGTGAAAATTGGCTCATTGTGCTCACCCTCATCGGTACGATGTTGACCGGCTCTGACTGCTATGGTCTGCATGCCATAGTCTTGGCTCAAATCAAGCGCATCGTTGTTCCAATTACTATCTAACTGAGGGCCTGACTTACTAGGGGTAGGCGCAGTTTTTGAGGGATCAAGGCTTAGAGTATTATCAGTCATGGTGTTGTCAGTCCTAGTATTATCAGCTAAATTGGCCAGTAAACTTAAAAGAAATTAATTAAAATAAGGGCTTATTAAATAAGCTATTCTAGCAATATATGGATGATTTTTTAGTAACTTTAGTGTTCTAATGTAGTGTAACGCTATTCTTATTTTGGATATAAAGGATTTTGACATGAGCTCTACCCCTGATACGTTTGCGCCTCGCAGTGCTGCCCCTACCTCAGTAAGCTTCATCGGCCTAGGTGCTATGGGGCACCACATGGCCAAGCACTTAGTCGGTTCGTTTGATACAGTGATGGTCTATAATCGAAATTTTGACAAGGCCACTGCGCACGCCGCAGAGTTTGGCACCCAAGCCGTCAGCCTAGAGCAAGCGGTGAGCGCCGATGTCATTTTCTCCTGCCTGCCCACCAGTCAAGTAGTCGATGACCTTATTGAACAAGCCTTGCCACACCTTAACGCTGGCAGTGTGTGGGTAGACTGTACCAGCGGTGTACCTGAGAACGCCAAGGCCAGTCAGGCCAAGCTTAATGCTGCGGGCTGTGAGTTTTTGGATGCTCCTGTCTCTGGCCAAACCTCAGGGGCTGACAGCGGTACGTTAACGGTGATGGTCGGCGGCTCAGCCAAAGCGTTGGCTTATGCTAAGAGCGCCATCGACTGCTTTGCCGGTCTGATTGTCCATGTCGGTGACTCGGGGGCGGGTTTTGCGGTCAAAGCGGTCAATAATACCTTATTTGCCATTAATGCTTGGGCGGCTGTAGAAGGGTTATCGGTGTTAAAGGCACATGGCGTCAACCCAAGTGATGCCTTAGCCTGCATCAATAAAGCCAGTGGTCAAAGTTTTGCCACTCTCGTCACTTTGCCAGATCGCATTGTTAATCAAACCTATCCTAAGACCTTTACCATCGACTTAATGGCCAAAGACTGCGGTATTGCCATTGATTTACAAACCGAAAAACAAGTGCCTACTCCGGTTATGGCGCAAGTAGCAAGCCTAGTGCGTGCCGCCAGCAATCAATATGAGCCCGGCTCTGCTGATTTTTCAGAGTTTGCTAAGTTTTATCAGCTGATGAGCGGCATTACTTTAAAAGATAACCATTAAAATCTTCTGCAATGCACTAAGCTGCGCTTTGTTGACCGTCCTCAATAGGATGGATTGGCGTTACATTCGTCCTATTGCTGTTTTATTCCTGTCTTGTTTTAGTAAACATTTAACATACTTTAAACCTTACTAATTGGGTGTAAAATAGTTTAATTTTATGCCGCTTAATCTGCTGTCAGCTTTGGCTTCTTATTGCAGAGTGCTTTGAGGTCAGTTTTAGGTAAAGGTATCCTTATTTTGAGCGATTATTTGAATACTCAGCGTCCGCTAGCCAAGACATCCAGCCAGCCTGTGATCCACTCTTTTGAGTCCGTATTACTGGCCGACTCACGAATGTTAACCACCCACCTACCCAACTTGAGCATCTATGGGCTAGCTAAGCTGCTGTGCGTGGCGATATTAGCGGTATTGCTCAGCGCTTGTAATACCTTACCAAAACAGCCACATTTAAATCAAAGCATTCAATTAACCCAGCGCTTACAGGCTAATTACAATACACACTTACAGCCAGCCTTGCCCAGTAACGCGACCGATGCCGAGATAGAGCTGGACAAAAAAGCACAATTGTCACGCGCAATTGACCAGCAAAGCGAAGCCCATCCGCATTTATCGGGTTACCACACCATCATCACAGGTGCCAACGCCTTTGCTGCCCGCAGTATTTTGACCGATAGAGCCAGCAAAAGTATCGATGTGCAGTACTATATCTGGCACAACGATCAAGCTGGCCAATTATTATTAAAAAAATTATGGCAAGCGGCAGATCGCGGCGTCATCGTGCGCTTTTTATTAGATGATTTTAATAACAATGCTGCGCTAGATAAGCACTTACTGCGCTTTGCTAGCCACCCTAATATCGCAGTCCGCTTAATCAATCCGCTCACCCATCGTAAGTTTCAGACCCTCAACTATTTAGTCAGTCTAAAGCGAATTAACCACCGCATGCACAATAAAAGCATGACCTTTGATCGCAAACTCAGTATCATTGGTGGCCGCAATGTGGGCAATGAGTACTTAAGTAATGATAAAAATACTCAGTTTGCGGATCTTGATGTGCTGTTAATAGGCAATGTGGTCGACGATGTGACACACAGCTTTGATCAGTATTGGGACTCAGGTTTGTCTTATGATATTGAGACCTTAGTAAAAGGCAAAGCTAACAAACCGATAAACTATGATAAACAAACCAGCTCCGAGCAGTTTTTCAGCAGTTTGGAGAAAATAAACCCACAGAACCCAGAGACAGCCGAAGAGGCGCTCAATGCTTATAATCGTGCCTTGGCCAACTCTACCATTGATACTGACTTAATAAATAAAAGAATGCCTTTTCGCTGGGCTCCCATGACTTTTTTGAGTGATGATGTTGAAAAACTGGTTCAAAAAGCAGATCCTGAAAGCCATTTAGTGGTACAGCTTAGAGATCTGCTGGGCACGCCCACTAAGCAGCTGTCTATCGTTTCTTCGTACTTTGTGCCCACCAAAGATGGGGTAAATACTTTAATTGAGCTTGCTAAACAGGGCGTTAAGGTTAGAATACTCACCAACTCTTTTAATGCCACTGACGTTTCGGCAGTTCATGCCGGTTATGCTCAGTGGCGTGTGGCCCTATTAAGAGCGGGTATTGAAATCTATGAATTAAAGGCCACAGCGTCTGAAGAAGATAGAGAAAATAAGCTGTGGCGGGCTCGCTCTCAGTCATCTACGAGCCTACATGCCAAAGCTTTTGCTGTCGATGATCACAATGTGTTCATCGGCTCCTATAATGTCGACCCCAGATCAGCCAATATTAATACTGAGATGGGCGTGGTCATTGAAGATGATGCGTTGGCCAAAAAATTGCATGCTGCTATTAGTGACCAGTTATTATCGCAAGCTTACAAGGTCATCTTGACCCCAACCAGTCAACTGCAGTGGCAAACTTTGGAAAATACTGAGCTGGTTATTTATGAGCAAGAGCCGCACATAGACTTAATAGATTCATTATGGATTAATGTCATGTCCTCGATGCCCATTGACTGGCTGTTGTAAGTTTTATACCCCTTATTTGATTAGCAGACGCGTCCTATCCGTTACGCTTAGGATGCTCATTTTACTTTTAATCACTCGATACCTTTACTATGCCTTTTGTTGCCTTATCAGATTCCCAAAGCTCGGTGTCCCCAAAGCAATTAATGGTTATTTGCTTTGGTAATGCGGTCGCCTATTTTGATTTTCTAATCTATCTTTTTATGGCAGATATCATTAGCGCCACTTTTTTTCCGGCCAATGATGATCCGTTACTCGCCAAGCTACAAGCACTTACCATATTTATCGCCGGTTATTTAACTCGGCCCATTGGGGCGCTGCTGCTGGGCCGTTATGCCGATGTCAAAGGCCGCAAACCTGCGCTTTTGATCAGCACCTCATTTATTGCTGCGACGGCACTTATTACTGCTTGCCTGCCGACATACTCCCAAGTAGGCATTTTGGCACCCATCTTATTCTTTATCGCACGCATGTTTCAGGGCATGGCCTTTGGTGCGCACACCCCCTTAGGCTGGGTGTATATTGCTGAGCATGTAGACAAGCGTAATCTGGCCACTTACTTAAGCTTTGTCACCGCAAGCTTTATGCTTGGTGAGCTGGGCTCAAACTTATTATTTGAAGTAATTACCAACACCCATACGCCCACTGAGCTTATCGAAAGTGGTTGGCGTATTCCTTTTGTTTGGGGCGCTACGCTCAGTTTTGTGTCTTTGATGTTGTGGCACACTTTACCTGAGACGCCTATCTTTACCGCTCAAAAATGCAAACAGAAGTTTATGCCCAAAATATCTGAGATTGGGCCGTCATTTAAGCGCTTTAATGCCATTTTCTTAGCCTTAGTACTGACCTTTATTATGAGTAGCTTGACAATGGTTGTGGCCTTGCTATTACCGCGGCTAATTTCTATGAAGTTTAGTATTGATGAGTCTATGCTCAGTTTCTCAAATAATTTGGGCTTACTGTTTTTAATGATTGGTTGTATATTTTTTGGGTTAGTCGCAGATAAAAGCAGCACCGGTAAGGCTTTAATGATTGGCTCAATCGCCTTGACCTTGCAGGCTTTAGCCTTTTATTACCACTTAGAAAACGGCGGTGGCGCGTTTATCTTATTTATGTACGCCATTTTAGGGTTCTGTACGGGTATTATTAGCCTAGGCTCCGTCATCTTAGTGCAGTTATTTCCCACCGAGGTTCGAGTCGCCGCCGTTTCGCTCACTTATAACTTTATGTATGCGATAGTGGGGGTATCCCTACCCTTTGGTCTGGTCTATGCCACCAACTTGGTCAGCATCTCGCCGGCGTTATACATTATCTTTGTGAGTATCGTCACCTTTATTATCGGGCTATATATTTACCGTTTGCCTAAGTTTAAGTCGCTCGATGCATCTATTAAGCTATAGCTAATATAAACACAAAAGCCAAAAATCGGCTCAAGCAGGTCATGATATAATGATCACTTGAGCCTTTTGCTGCTCAAGCTGTCTGCTACAAACCCTATCGTCTTCCCCTTTTTATTCTAAGAGTACTTATCCTGTTATGACTGATACTGCCTCAGCTGTCACCGCAGCGCCTTATTCTGCCGATCTCATGCACAATAAGCGACTCTCAGTTGCCCCTATGATCGACTGGACTACGACAGATTATCGTTTTTTTGCGCGTCTGTTTAATCCGCACACTTACTTATATACTGAGATGATTTCGACCAGTGCCATTTTACAAGGCAAAACCGATCGCTTACTGCGCTATGACACACTTGAGCATCCACTGGTATTACAGCTAGGCGGTGCCGATATTAGCGAGATGACCCAGTGTGCTGTTGAAGCACAAAAGCGCGGCTTTAATGAGGTTAATATTAATGTGGGCTGTCCCTCTGATAGAGTCCAGCACAATAAAATAGGTGCCTGCTTGATGGCTGAGCCTGAGACCGTAGCCGCCTTGGTGCGTAATATGCAAGCGCATGTTGATATTCCAGTGACTGTCAAGCATCGCATTGGCATAGATGAGCATGACAGTTATGAGTTTATGCAAGACTTCGTGAGTGCCAGTGCTGAAGCCGGTTGTCAGCGTTTTATCGTTCATGCCCGTATCGCTTGGCTAAACGGACTAAGCCCTAAAGAAAACCGTGAGATTCCGCCACTGCGCTATGAGGATGTCTACCGCTTAAAGCAAGCGTTTCCTGAGCTACATATTGAAATTAATGGCGGTATTGATAGCATTGAGCAGATCAAAGCCCATCTTCAGCAAGTCGACGGGGTCATGATTGGCCGTGCTGCCTACCACAATCCCTATATCTTGGCCGAAGCGATGTCGCTTTGGGGCGAGGCTGCGCCTAGTCGCGCACAGATATTAACCAAATTGTACCCCTACTTAGAGCAGCAAGTGGCCAAGGGCGAGCCGCTACCTTCTTTGGCCCGTCACTTCTTGGGGTTGTTCCAAGGTCTGCCCGGTGCCCGCAAATGGCGACAAGCTTTAAGCGGTAAGCAGCAAATGAGTGTCGATGATATTCGCCGAGCAGCTGATGCGACCCTAGCCATCATTGAGCGTGCGGCTACTGATGATTTGCTTGATAATTCGCTCAATTAAGCCCTATCATGCCTGTTCGTGATGGCGCCCAATAATACAGACAAAAAAAGCTCAGTGCTGATGGCACTGAGCTTTTTTTGTCTGTATTACTGGGTACTAATATTACTGGGTATTAAGATACATCCACATTGCCAACCCATTATTCATCATATGAATAAGTATCGGCAGCATCAAAGACCCAGATTTGGCACGGGCGTAACTGAGCAGTAAAGCCAGCAAAAATATCACGCTCATCTCATAAAACGCATATTGTAAGTGGATAATGGCAAACAAAATACTGGTCACCAAACTTGCCACCCATACCCCAGTCTCGCCCTCAAACTGCTCTTTTGTTGCCGTCCATAAAATGCCGCGGAACATCACCTCTTCATAAATAGGCGCAGCCACCACCATGACTGCTATCAACAACCATTTTGGGTCTGCACTGGCATACAGCTCATCGACAAAAGCGGTGGGGTCTTTTTCAAGCCAATAAGTCACCGCCTCAGTCGCAAACATAAATAGCAGCCACAGCCCAAAGATACCCAGAGCTATGCGCGGTGCAAAAGGCTTAATTGCCAAATAATCCGCCACACTGTGGTTATGAGACAAACCGGGTAAGGTGCTACTGTTTAGGGTAACCTGACGCAGCCGTACTTTAATCAGCGCCGCTATTGCCAACAGCAATACCACCAAAGTAAATATCATCGCATAGCTGGTCACTGTGCCGTTATAACTGCCCATACCAAAGCGCTGCGCAGCGGTCAGCGTCTGTTCATTAAACACATAAGGGGCGAACAGATACACCCCAAGCAGCTGCAGTGCCAAAAACAGACCCACAATGCCAATATACAACGCCCCCACGCCAGCTTTAGAAAATAGCTTGGGTGGGGGCGCATCTAAAATAGCTTTATCCGTAGATCTGTATAGCCGATGGCTCATGGTTTATTTTTAGCCTTGTTCAGCAATGGTTGCCAAAATTAACGACACCACAGAGTCAGGATACTCTAGCGGGAACATGTGTCCGCCAGCATGTAGCTTAAAGGGGATAGACAGCCGCTTACGTATCTTGGGCGGAAAGCTGCGTTTATAAAACTGACTGTCATCACCAATAATTAGAGTCACCGGCTTTTTGGGTGGTTTATTGGGTTTTAACCAATACCAAGAGGGATTCGTACGAAACACGGCAACTTCAGCGTCTTTTGGAATGGTTAGGGTCACTGTACCATCGGGTAGACTGCGCAAGCCATGCTGAATGTAGCCCTCAAAGGTGCGTGGATCGAAGTTTTTAAAAAAAGTCTTAGGTCGCAAAAGCTGACGCGCCTGCTCACGACTGTCCCACACATCGCGGCGATGCTTAGAGATACCGGCAGGTGACATCTTATCCACGGTTTTTGCTGACAATAGCTTAGCGGCATGCCACAACAAGTTATCACGGCCATAAATAAGCGGTGGATCCATCAATACCGATTGCATAAATAGCTTAGGCTTACGGTACATCGCCTGTAGGGTACACAAAGCCCCTAATGAATGGCCAAGCCCTATCACCGGCACCTTGTGCTTGTTGACCACGCTTTGAATACTATCAATCACTTGATCTGTTAAGCTCTTCCAGTGATTATCAATGGGATAACTGACCTCGCCCAACTCATCAAAGCCCAGAACTGGGATATACTCCACCGTAAAATGCTCCTGTAGCTGCTCAAAGAGTGGCTGGTAGACTTGGCTTGGCATACCATTGGCATGGGCAAAATGAATAACAGGCTTACCGGTCAGCTTTGACACAGGTAAGCGTGAAAAATCTAAGTTAAGAGGACGAGGTAGTGTTGACATTTATTTCATCTCAGCTGAAGTTTGTTCCTCTGGCAATAGCTTTAGTTCTACCGAAGAACCAATACCAGAGCCCAATTGTAGAGCAAAGTTATTTAAGAACATCTGCATCGGATCAACTGGGGTGTAATCTACTACATTATCAATATCCAGCTCTTTTTCCAAGCTCATTAAGCTGCCCTTTTTATCGGCCAGACCCAAAGCAATGGCTTGCTCACCTGTCCAGAACAGCCCAGTAAATAGCTTATTGTCTTCTGGATTTTTTAGTCTGTCGCCGCGACCTTTTTTCACAGCATCAATAAAATGCTTATGCGTATTGTCTAACACGCCTTTGATGTGCTGCTTTTCAAAGTCTGTTAAATCACGGCTCATGCTTAGGATATCTTTGTACTCACCAGCCGTCAGTGTGGCATCTTTTACACCGTACTTATCCATCAAGCCTTTTAGGTTATAGCCTGGCATAATAACACCAATTGAGCCAACCAAGCTTGAAGGATTAACGTAAATCTCATCAGCCGCAGAAGCAATGTAATATGCCCCTGAAGCGCCCATATCACCGATCACCGCGTACAGCTTTTTATTGGGGTGCTCTTTACGTAGCGACATCATGGTCTGCCAAATCTCATCTGACTGCACCGGAGAGCCACCGGGCGAGTTGATATTCAACACGACAGCCTTGGCGCCTTTTGATTCGAATGCTTCAGATAAAGCAGCGCTAACATCGTAGGCATTAGCGGTATTATCAGCACTAATGACCCCTTGCAAATCCACCACAGCAATATGCGGCTTGGTCACATCAACGCTGCTAATGCTCTCGGCAGTACTACAACTGCGGCTGAGCATAAAAAATAATAGCAGTAAGGTAAGCAAGCTTAATACTTTAGAAATCACGCGCCAGCGTCGAGCACGGCGCTGCTCTTCAATGCTTGCCAATAAGGTTTTTTCAAGCAAGTGCCACTCTCGGCCCCCAGAGCTTACCGGCATTACTCGCGGTGATGGATTGTCTGAGTTGTTGGGTGTGGGGGTGTTATCGGGAGCTTTATTTGGATCTGGCGGCCAGTTTGACATATAAAATGTGAATCCTACTTTTAGATTAATGTGTTTATTTTGCTGATAAAGCAGTAATTTTTATTGCGTCACTTAATGGCGTAAATAAGACACCATACCGCTTTTTTAGCAGTTGCCACCATACCTTACAACGCCTATGTCTGTCAGCGGTAATTCTGTAAAATATTAATTCAAATCTTATTGTTAGGCCTAAGTAGTCGATGACGTCATTTGCTTTTGTCATTGAGTCATTGTTTACTTACGTTCTCACTAAGCGATGAGATATTGATACTATTTATGATCAATTGTTTCACCAATTTTAAGTCATTTAATATTACTCATCACTCATAAGATAGTGCTGCTGCCAGTACAAATGACTGTCTTTTAACTTCACAGTGGTTCTACTAAATACTTGACCACCAATATGCCAGGTTAAGGGCTGAAATACGTCAATTAAAGCCGGAGCCAGATACGCTTGAGATGGGGTAATCCAGTGCTGAGCCAAGACTTGATCTGTTTGCTCACACATAAGCGGCCACAACTTGCCAAGCTTGGCCTGCCGGCTACTATAAAAAATCACTGCATTGTGTGCGCTTGGCGCTAAGCTTGCCCCCGCCTTATGCTGAGCATACCTTTTAGGCTTGGCTGTCAGCGCACGCAGATCTTGTTGGTCATGCAGCCAAAATGTCTGCGTGCCGCTAAGCTTAAGCGTGCAATCTAAAAGCTGTCTGTCATTAAGCTGTGGCCAGCCGGTAACAGCAGTTAATGACCAGCCGCCACCCTCCTCAGAGCGGTGCTGCGTCTGCCAGCTTTGGTTGGCCTCACAGCTTTGTGCCAGTAGTGTACTGCCCTGCATCTGAGCTTGTATCATCGTCTTATTAGCGTTAAGGCCTGCCTGCCAATAATACGACAGTGGAATATACTCATCTAATTTAGACACCACAGCCGCCAGCTCAGGGGTATTTGTTTGCACCACCACTCCGGTCAACTGCTTTATATCTTGGCGCTGTATCTGATCGTACAAAGCGGTTGATATCTGCTTGGTTTGCTCATCAGTTAGTTGCGGGCTCGGCTGTAGATAGGCTTTAGGGTAGCCCGATAACAACAGCCAAGCATCTGAATGACTATAAATAAGGGTGGCGGCATACTGCAAATTATTTAGATTAAGCACCTTTATGTTTACTGCTTGCGTATCAAGGCTTGTAGCACTTGATTGAGACTCAGCTAAGCGGTGTTGAGCCGTCGTTGAAGCAACACTCATGGCCGCGATCAGACTCAATGGCGCTAGCGCAAGCAATCTGTTAAGCACGCCTTTAGGCAACAAAAATGGCAGTAGCACCATAAACAGCAACAACAGCAGTGAGATATCAAGCTCAGTATAAAGCCAGCCTACTTGCTCAAAACGGGTTTGTAGCTGAAAAAGCAGCTGATGCAAACCATCGAGCAGCCAAAATAAAAAGGACCAGATTTTATCCGGCAACACTGAGCTGCTAGGCCAAGCCGCATACAGCACACCTGCTAACAAATTTAGCGGCACAATCACCCAGCCAAATAGACCAATGGCAAATAAATTAATGACAAAGCCCCACAAAGATACTTTGCCAAACAGCCATAAACTCAGCGGTAATAAAGCCACCGACATCCACATTTGTAGTTTAAATAAGGCCACAAAGTGCGCTTTAAGCGTCACCCTTAAACGCTGCAAGACGCCGGTGTTTGTAGCACGACCCACCTCCTGTCTAGAAGAGGGGCTCACCTGCCAGCGCTGACCATAAGCCACCAAAGCTGCGACCGCTATAAAAGATAGCCAAAACCCAGCTTGCCATAATACAAAAATATCGACCCAAGCCATGCCCACTGCTAGCCACAGCAGCACTTTTAAGGTAGCCGGCGCTGCCAACACATAACGCAGCAGCCCCACAATAAGTAGCATAAACGCCGTACGCACTGCTGGGACATCAAAGCCTGCAAATAATGCATAGCCAAAGGCGACCACCACAGCGATACCAAACGCCCACTGCCACCGCGGTATGCGAGCATACCAGATAGGCCAAAAGCAAGTAATTATCGTGGTAACTATCCCTGCACACAGCAGGGCCAAGAATAAAACATGGGTACCGGAGATTGCCAATAAATGGGATATCCCTGCAAAGCGATATAAGCCGCTCATCTCTTGACTGATTAAACTGCGGTCACCGGTGAGCAGGCTTAAAGTCACCGCCAGCCCTTGCTGTGGATTTATTTGCTGAGGATCGCGTGCCGTGCGCTGCTGCCTTAATGCCAAAAAGTGCTCACGCAATAAAAAACGCTGCTGATTAATTGTCTGGGGCACACTAAGCTTAGGGTTTATGAATGCTTTTTTAACATCAGCATGGATAAGCTTTGCCTTTGCAGTGGCATGGCGGCTACTTAGCCAACGATACTCATCGAAGTCCTCCACCTCATCATGCGCTTTAAATTCAATAGGAGTAAGCGCTAAAGACATGGTCAGCTGCTGATTAGCTGCCAGATCATTGAGCCACTGCTGCTGACCGCGATAACTTTGTAACATCACTGTCATACTACTGGGTAAGCGGCTTTTGGCAGGTGCGTTAAGGGATAACGCTTGGGTCTTTGAGGCGTTTTGGCTGTGATTAATGGTTTGCGGTTTGTTTTGGCTGACAGAGTTTTTATTCGGTATTTTTTGAGTGGGATTGGCCAGATAAAATGGATTGTCTAATTTAATAATGCCTTGCTGTGAGGCAGTAGCAGCCATAGAGTGATAAGGGCGTATATTGGTTAAGCGTACCAATTGGCGATAGCCTTGCGCCACCTGCTTTTTTTGAGGGTTTAACTTTGGGTTTACACCTCCCTCAGAGGACAGTGACACTGCTTTAGCAGCCTCAAAGGTGAGCCTTTTGTCACTTAAGCCAATAGGCGTAACCAAGGCGTTGACATAGAGGGGCCTTGTCGGCGCCTGCTCAATGGCGCTCAGACGCTGTGCCACACTATGACATAACGTAGCTGACCAAAACAGACCCACAGCAATTAAGGTTAATAAAGCGGGCACAATGCCTGAAACAGTTGGCTTTTTAAAAATCCTAGGCAGTGCAAAATATGAGGGTGACATTGAGGGTTTAGCAAAAGCTGAGGAGTTAGTGGTAGTGGCGGGCGTAAGCAGATCAACTGAGTGATTCACAACCAAAGAGGGCGCTTTAGTATAAGACGCAACTTGAGTATAAGGCGCAAAAGGCAAAAGCTGCGGCTGGGTAGCCACGCCGATTGAATAAGACAACCGGCGCCTATGCCAAGCCATATATCCATAGCGCAGTAGCCACACCAGCGCTAAACCGATAAGCTGCACATAACTGGCGTACTGCCAACGTTCTGCTCCGACCTCAGGGGCTAGTTGATACCCCATCAATAACAGCTGATCAGGCGTCATCTGCAAAATGGCCAACATCAAAACCAGTGCCACAAGTGCCATTAGCCAAATCAACTACCTATCCTTATTATTGTCTATCGTGACTTTCTTAGCAGAAGCGTACAACAATCATAAGGCAGCTAACATAAAGGCCTAATCCGAAAACGCTTCCCACTTACCGTTTTTTAGCAGCATTTGACGATCGGCCATGGCCGCCAGATTTCTGTCATGAGTGACCATAAGGAGCGCCGTTTTCATGGTGTCTTGAAGCTCAGCCAACAGCGCAAAGATACTTTGGGCATTGTCATAATCTAAGTTACCTGTCGGCTCATCCGCTAAGACGAGCGAGGGCTTGGTTACCAAGGCTCGAGCAATGGCTACCCGCTGACGCTCCCCGCCAGACAACTCACCAGGGCGATGCTCTAATCTGTGCCCAAGCCCCACTCGCTCAAGCAAGTCCACGGCCTGCTGGCGCGCCTCTTTAATAGGCACCTCTTTACGTAGCAATAGCGGCATGGCCACGTTCTCAATAGCGGTAAATTCGGGCAACAGATGGTGAAACTGATAAATAAAACCTAAGTGCTTATTGCGCATCTCACCGCGCTCAGTTTCGTTCATGTTATTTAAACACTGACCATGTAGCCATACTTCACCTGAGCTTGGTACATCAAGCCCGCCCAATAAATGCAGCAACGTACTTTTGCCTGAGCCACTGGTACCTACAATGGCAATGCGCTCACCGGCTTTAACGGTTAAATTAAGCCCGGTCAGCACCTGAGTGCGGATATTGCCCTCATCGTAGATTTTATTAATATCTTTTGCGACTAAAATTTCTGACATACTGTTTTCTCAATACCTATTTCTAAGGCCACCTCTGAGTTTATATAAACCCAATGAAGCGGCTTATTTTTATTTATTCGTAGCGTAAGGTTTGGGCCGGCTGAATATTGGCTGCTCGGCGAGCGGGATAAATGGTCGCCAAAAAGCTCAATAAGAATGAGGTGCTGGTGATGATCAGCACATCTAGCCAGCGCAGCTCTGTGGGCAGATAATTGATAAAGTACGCATCAAATAAATGTAGGTTAAATGCTTGGTTGACCCAGCCTAGCAAATCGCCAATGGTCAGTGCCAAAACCACCCCCAAAATAGTACCCGCTACCGTACCAATGACACCGATAACCAGTCCTTGTACCATAAATACTTGGGTAATGAGTTTTGGAGAGGCGCCAAAGGTCTTTAAAATTGCAATATCCGCTTTTTTATCAGTTACCAGCATCACCAAACTTGAGACAATATTAAAAGCGGCGACGATGATGATTAAAAACAGCAATAACCCCACCATGGCCTTCTCCATTTGGATTGCACCAAATAAATTGCCATGAGTACGTGTCCAGTCATTGGGAAACAGCTGCTGCGGATTGATTTTAGCAGCACGCTGAGCCACTTGAGGCGCTAAGAAAATATTATCAAGCTTCATTCGAATGCCTTGCGCGCCCTCAGGTAAGCGCAAAAGCGTCGCCGCATCACCCATAGGAATAAACGCCACTAGGTTATCTACTTCACGGCTAATATTAAACACGCCCGTTAAGGTAAAGCGCTTAAAACGAGGAATAACGCCTGCAGGCGATGGCGACGCTTCTGGCAATACCAAAGTCACCTTATCACCCACTTGTAGGCCCAAGGCCTCCACCATGCTCTCACCAAGCACAATACTAAAGTCGCCATCTTTTAGGGTGTCTATGCTGCCCTCAACCATGTGCTCATTGATGATAGAGACATTTTTTTCATACTCAGGCTCAACCCCAGTGACCATAATGCCGGCCACCTGACCATTAGAAGTTAACATGCCTTGTAGCTCAATAAAGGGCGCCACTGCATGTACTTCGGGGTCTTTTTTAATTTCATTGGCGAGGTTTTTCCAATCAGGGATAATCTCCGCTGAAGTGACGGTCGCTTGGGGCACCATACCCAAAATCCTGGTCTTAAGCTCCCGATCAAAACCGTTCATGACGGACAAGACCGTAATCAATACTGCGACCCCAAGGGTCAATCCCACCATAGAAATTAATGAAATTAATGAGATAAAGCGGTTACTACGCTCAGCGCGCGTATAACGTAATCCTAAAAATAAGGCTAATGGACGAAACATAATACAGGCTCTTAACCTATTCGGTAATAAATAATAGGTGATGACTAAAATGAGAAGTGAAGGACACAACAAAAACCCATAGTTTGACACAAACAGCGCTAACTTGGCTATGCTTGATTGCTGCAGTTACTTTATTATAACTGTCTGTGTTTTTAATTTTAGACACAAAAAAAATATTATTTTTTTATCTAAGCTTGGCTATATTAACCCTATGATCTTGTATTCAAATAAGTTGCCCCTATTTAGTTAATATAAGAGCCTGTTGCTTGGCTCACGATATATCTTATTTTTTAGTTAGCTTATTTAACTTATATACTAAGGCGATATCACATATCCTTAGGTAATAACAGACCTTTAGCAAAGATGTAGCCACTCCTTAAAGCCAACCATCAAAAGTATAAACATATTATGACCACTCAAACTTATAAATATAGCCAACATCCCGACACTCGCCCAGTGACTATTGCCTTAACAGCTGAACAGACAGCCGGTCATGGCGATCACTGGCGCATTTTAACTGACAAGGTAGAGGATGATGTGCCCAACTGGCTAAAAAGCTCTATTGATGATGCCACCATTGCTGCAGGTTTACATGCTTCGCTTACCAAAGACAGCTTATCAAACCTTTTGCTGTCGTGTAATCACATGTGCCATATCAATCAGGTACTGGCCATGAAACAGGGCAAACCGCAAAACTTTATTAACGCCTATCCTTGTGTTAATAGTCCTTACGGCCTCACCTGCAAAATTGAGCGCATCATCGCTAATGAGGATACTCAAGATGCCGTACTGCGCTTAGTTAGCGAAGATGGTAGCGTGATTTATGCCTTCGACCAAATGTATACTGTGAACCAGTCTTTATACCGCCAAGATCAGCAGTATTTCGTGAACTTTAGCGCTTGGGCTTACTCGATTAAGCCAAGCAGCAAAGATGAGATCATTTTGGTAGAAGATCCAGAAGCCATCCGCTACCACCGTGCCTATAATGATATTGTCGCTAACAATAATGGTGTGATTCCCCAAGATTTAGACCAACAAATAGAGCAGTGGCAACCTGATAGTGACGAAGCTTTGGCTCCGGTTGAGATTAATCTAGGCAATATGTGTGCCTACTTATTTGGTGAAACCTTAGGCCAAGAAGATGAGGCTTGGTGCCAAGGCCAAGTGTTAGGCAAGCAGCAAGAGACGTTATATGATCGTCCACTGACTGTTTTTGATGTGGCCATTTTGCGTGAGCCAGACGCCGATCCTTTTGTGGTACGTATGGCAACACCCACTACAGCTGAAGTCAGTGCTATTGAAGTCAATGATTACATTCAGGCCAATATTTGGCTTCAAGCGGCCATTTATTATGAAAATCAAAATAATGCTGTTTAATGTTTGATTAACTTAAATACTTTAAGATATTGAATAAAAATAGCTCAGTAGACACACTGGGCTTTTTTTATGAAAAGATAAACATAAGGTGAAAATTTTAGCCAAAAAAAGCCTCATAACACATTCTGATACAAAAAAGATTGCCCTTGTAATAATTGCAACAAAGACGCTGTTTACAATGTTAATAAATTCAGGTTAGTATTAATCAACTTCTCTACAATGAAAGAAAATAAGTCATCGTGTCTTATCCCTTTCATAATTGTGTGCCTATGAAAGTCTCTACGCCAAACAAAACCTTTACTACGGCGCCCGCAACCCTACCTTTTTCTGCTTATTCAGCTAAGGCGGAGCATAGTATTATGGGTAATAGTACTGTGAGCCATAACCTTGTGCTTCAAAGTAACACCTTGCAAGCGGTAGATAAGATGTCTGCTCAAGAAGATGTCACCTCACCTTTAAAAACATCAGCTCTAGAAACAGTGCCTTGCGTTACTATCAAACCCTCCAAACTGTATGCCAAGACGCCTGATACAGACTTACTGGCCACTCAAACTTTATACTCTAGTAACCAATCAGCTTCTAATGATTCAACACCTCAACAGCCCTCCTCTACGTTAGCTGCTTTTTCTAGTAAAGAGGTTCAGGTTGGATCAATCTCTAACCCTGATGCGCCTTTATCAGCTCCTACTCATGCCCATGGTATTTTTGCCACTCAGCCTAATCTTCATCAACACATTAAGCTAATCTTTGGTGCCAAAGTTGCTGACTCTATTAGCATCATGTCAGTAAGCTTTTTACTCTCAGGCATGCTACTTATGTTTTATTTAGTGCATTTAGCCTAGTTATTGCTTAATTGAGCCGTTTCAACAGCTGCACTGATTGTTGAGATTTTTATGACACAGTGGCTCATTAAAAATCCTGACAAAAAAAGAGCTTAGAAATTATCCTAAGCTCTTTTTTTTGCTGTTAATTTAAAAGCTATTAGCCTTGCTCGGTCATTGAATAGATTTTTTTGAACAGCTCTTTTTGTTCAGCCGAAGGCTTGGTAGTCTGTAGCGCCATGACCTGGCCCATATCACCATCAATACGGATTTTACCTGACATAAAGGCATTCATCGCTTCATTCATATCGCCTTTTAAAGCGATTGCTTTTAAGGTCTCTTCATCGATATTAATTGTGGTATTGGCATCTGACGCACCTTTTTTTAAGACACCGTCCACCAAAGAGGCATCTACATCGCCATTGGCGGTATTCGTGACCTTCAAATTAAGCTTCATGTTTGCTAAAGCTGGCGGAAGATTTAACTCTCCTGCTTCTTTGGTTAGACGATCAACTTCGTTAAACCATTCATCTGTTAAAAAAACTGCCATAAAATTCTTCCTTTTCAAATAAAAAATAGAGTTAACCTAAAAATAAAGTTAAAATATCACTTATGGGACCTTTTTATATAACTATTTATCTACTAAGTTATATAGCCAGGACAGTAACATTGATACCCGTTATTTAAGAGCAAACTTGTCATTGCTCGCTTTAATCACTATAGCAATTAATAGCTATAGAAGAAATAAGCTTAAGTAAGTAGCCATCGAAATTGTAGCAAAAAATAAAAAAGGTACGGTGTGTTTTTGAATGTACAGCTCACTTTATTGTTACAAATATATCGATAGCATCACCCAATCTTAAGCGAATCTTAGATAAATCTTTATATCAAGCCCTGGCTACTGCACAGATTCTTGAAGATTACCCATAAAAATTTTACGGGTTTTTTTGTATTTGACTGTTTCGTCAGATGATATTTTGTATCCTATGCGTTACAATAGCTTCATATTTAGATAACATCAGGTATAACAGCCAAACAAATGAGAGGGTTACTGTCACATTTACCCCTCATAAGTTGAGCCATTATTAACTTTAATTGCTGCAATAGTGTCTACACCAGGCGTGGTTTTGCTCCTGCCTCCTTATTCAGAATTAAGTTCTTTTTCAGGCTCTTTTTGGTTGAAACCTTTGATACTTAAGGCTGTAAAGGAAATATTCCAATGAGTATAAATAACACAGCAGTCTCTCCAGTCGATCGTGATTACGAAATCACTGTTGTCAGATATTTTACTATCATGACAATCGTCTGGGGGATTATAGGCATGAGTCTTGGGGTGTTTATCGCCTCACAGTTAGCTTGGCCTGCCCTTAACTTTGATATCCCCTGGCTAACTTTTAGCCGTTTAAGACCGCTGCACACTAACGCGGTTATTTTTGCGTTTGGTGGTTCTGCTTTATTTGCAACTTCCTACTACATCGTACAGCGTACTTGTAAAACCAGACTTTTCGCGCCTTATTTAGCGTGGTTTACCTTCTGGGGTTGGCAAGCCGTTATTGTGTCTGCGGTTATCACCCTACCTTTAGGTATCACCTCTACTAAAGAGTATGCGGAACTTGAGTGGCCAATTGACATCTTAATTGCTGTTGTTTGGATCTCTTACGCTATCGTTTTCTTCGGTACACTTATTAAACGTAAGACCTCACATATCTATGTGGCGAACTGGTTCTTTGCTGCTTTCATTATCACTATTGCTTTACTTCATATTGTAAACAGCATGGCCATTCCACTAGGCTTATTTAAGTCGTACTCATTATTTGGTGGTGCTACCGATGCTATGGTTCAGTGGTGGTATGGTCACAACGCAGTAGGCTTCTACTTAACGGCAGCCTTCTTGGGTATGATGTACTACTTCGTACCGGTACAGATTGGCCGTCCTATTTATTCATACCGTCTATCTATTGTACACTTCTGGGCGCTTATCGCCTCGTACATGTGGGCTGGTGGACACCATTTACACTATTCAGCACTTCCTGACTGGACTCAGTCTTTGGCGATGGTTTTCTCTGTTATCTTATTCGCACCGTCATGGGGTGGTATGATTAACGGTGTACTAACGCTTTCTGGTAGCTGGGACAAATTACGTACTGACCCTATCATTCGCTTCTTGATTGTTGCTTTATCGTTCTACGCGATGTCAACTTTCGAAGGCCCAATGATGTCTATCAAAACTGTGAATGCTTTATCGCATAACACTGACTGGACAGTAGGTCACGTACACTCAGGTGCGCTAGGTTGGGTAGGTTTAATTACCATGGGTTCTTTATATGTGTTAATCCCACGCATATTTAATAAGCCTAAAATGTACTCTATTAGTTTAATTAATACTCACTTCTGGCTTGCAACTGCTGGTACGATTTTCTACATCGTTTCTATGTGGATTTCAGGTATTGGTCAAGGCATGATGTGGCGTCAAACAAACCCAGATGGAACGCTTGCTTACAACTTTATTGAAACAGTAACGTTCTCACATTATCCGTACATCGGTCGTGCCTTCGGTGGTTTGTTATACGTCAGTGGTATGTTTGTGATGGCTTATAATGCTTATAAGACGATCAAAATGCCAAGTGCTCGTCCTGTGGATGAAGCCGATCCAACAAATCATAGCCCCATCGTCAATGATGACGAAGACACTCAGCCTGTTAACGTGTAAACCAGCAATCGCTTAAGGAGATATCATGGCGGGTACAGCTCATGAAATAATTGAAAAAAACACAGGCTTGCTGGTCATCTTTATTGTTATTGCAATTAGCTTTGCAACACTAGTAGAGATCGTTCCACTAATTTTTGATACCAAGTCTGGTGAAGAAGGTGGGGTAAACCAACCCCTCCCCACTATGCAACCTTGGACAGCGTTGGAGCTTGAGGGGCGTGACATTTATATCCGTGAAGGCTGTCATGTGTGTCACACACAAATGATTCGTCCTTTACGTGCAGAAGTGGAACGTTACGGACCTTACTCTCGCGCTGCTGAATCTGCTTGGGACCATCCATTCTTATGGGGCTCTAAGCGTACAGGTCCAGACTTAGCACGTGTGGGTCAACGTTACTCTGACGATTGGCAGAAAAAACACTTAATCGACCCACGTTCATTGGTGCCTGAGTCAGTTATGCCTGGCTTCCCATGGCTTGCTAAGCAAGAAGTGGATGGCAGCAAAGTACAAGATAAAATGCGCTTATTCCGTGACCGATTTGGTGTACCTTACACTGAAAAGGATATCGAGAATGCGCCTGACCAAGTTTTAGGTGCAACAGAGCTTGATGCTCTTGTGGCTTATCTACAGCAGCTTGGTACTGCAATGGAGGGTCAACGCTAATGAGTATCAGTGACCTACAAATTATTGCAACTGTGACAGCATTTATTGCCTTCATCAGTATTGCATGGTGGGCCTATTCACCTAATAACAAGAAGCGTTTTGAAGAAGATGCACAGCTTGCGTTGGATGATGAGCTGGTCAGCTCTTTAGCCGCTAACTCACGCAATAAGGATAAAAAATGAGCATATTTTGGAGTTCATGGATTACCATCTTAAGTTTTGGCTGCTGGCTATTCATTCTTGGTGTGCTCCTTTTCGTTCTGCGCAATAAGCCAGATCTTGCAGAAGACGGCACCACCGGTCACACTTATGATGATGTTATTCAAGAATACGACAAGCCGCTACCTAAGTGGTGGCTGGTAATTTTCTTCGGTAGTATTGTTTGGGCACTAGCCTATTGGCTACTATTCCCAGCGATTTTCCCAAGCCATTTCCACGGTTTATCAACCGTAGAAGTTGAGGGCAAAACTGTGCCTTGGAGCTCACGTAACGAGCTTTATAGTGATTTAGAAGCCAACAATAAAATCTTTACCGACAACTTTAACACTAACTTTTTGCCTAACCCGACTGCCCAAAAGCAATTAGCCAGCCTTGCGGCATTGCAAGTAAAAGCTCCGGTTAAGTCTGAGCGTCCTTCTGAGCTTAACGATCAGATTGATGCAGGTATTGTGGCTTTAGCACCTTATGTTACTGAGCTTTCAGGCAACCAAAAAGCGTTAATGGCAGGTGAGCGTTTGTTCTTACAGAACTGTGCAGTATGTCATGGTTCTACAGCGCAAGGTGCTCCTGGATATCCAAACTTAACAGATAATGATTGGTTACATGGTGGCAAACCTGAAAACATCCTATTAACCCTACATAATGGTTGGCATGTTAACCTTGACCCTGCTCAGCCTCTACCTATGCCAGCTCAGCGTGCTGATCTTGGTGAACAAGGGGTTCGTGCTGCTGCTGAATATGTGTTATCAATCTCGAAAAACCAAGAAAAAGGTGAGCTTGATCCGGTTAAAGTGGCTCAAGGTAAAGCAATTTTTGATGAAAAATGTTTTATCTGTCACGGTGCAGATGCTAAAGGTACCATCGCAGCTGGTGCTCCTAACCTAACCGACGGTATCTGGTTGTATGGCGGTGATCGCGAGACCATCCAAGAGACCATCCGCCACGGTCGTGGTGGTGTGATGCCTGAATGGGAAACTAAGCTAGGTAACGAGCGTATTATGCTATTGGCCGCTTATGTTTATTCACTGTCTCACAATAACGTGGTAGCCAACGCACCTGCAGCTGCTACTAGCAAATAGCTGTCAATTTTATTAATTGTTAAATTGGTGTCAGAGACGAACACATAAAGGGGGCTGTTAATACAGCCCCCTTTATTGGTTTATGCGCTTTAAAACTTAATACACTCTTTGACACTAAAAATAATAGGTTGCCCCTTCAACTTAAACATACATTTTGATTGTATTTTTAGAACAGAGTAACTATATAATAGTCACCTGAATAATAAAGGTCGGCCACACCAGCCCAATCAGTTATATCCATATGTATTAACAATCAACAAGTTAATTTGGCTTTTAAGCGAAACCTATGAATCAATGTTAAAATAGTATCTAAGGCTCTAGAGATATCCACTTTCTCGTTGCTTACCTTTTGCCAGCATAATGATTCTAAATATTAGAGGTACATTTATGTCAGCCCCCTCCCCCCAAAAAATCCCAGTCCATGATGTAGATGCCACAAAAAAACGCATCCACCCCAGATTTACTGATGGTTTTTATCAGCGCATACGTCTTATTAGCATGTATGCGTTATTAGCATTGTTTTTAATTTTACCGTGGCTAAAATACGATGGTCGCCAAGCCATCTGGTTCGACGTGCCAAGCCAGCATTACTATATTTTTGGCTTGACCTTATTTCCACAAGATTTCTTCTTTGTGGCGGCCTTCTTCATTATTGCCGCCTTTACCCTGTTTATGGTCACTGTGTATGCTGGCCGCGTTTGGTGTGGTTATGCTTGTCCTCAGACCATTTGGGTTCACCTTTTTCAGCATGTCGAAAAATGGGTTATTGGGGATAGAAACAAGCGTATCAAGTTCGATAAAGAGCCTAACTCTGGTAGTAAAATCTCTAAAAAACTGCTGATTTATCTGATTTGGTTCTTGATGTCAGTACTCACCGCCACGACCTTTGTCAGTTATGTGGCCGGTACTTCTGTCATGTACAGCAGTTGGCAGTCTTTAGGGGGCATTCCTTTTCCTGATTGGCCAGGTTGGGTTTGGGTATCGATGTTTATCTTTACCTTTGCCACTTATGCTAATGCCGCCTATATGCGCGAGTTTATGTGTATCCACATCTGCCCTTACGGCCGCTTCCAAAGTGTTATGTTCGATAAAGACACGCTTATCGTATCGTATGATTATAACCGTGGTGAACCGCGTGGAACCCGTAAAAAAGGCACGCATCCTGAGCACTTAGGTGACTGTATCGACTGTACGATGTGTGTACAAGTATGTCCTACAGGTATTGATATCCGCGATGGTCTGCAAGTCGAATGTATTCAATGTGCTGCTTGTGTCGATGCTTGTAATGAGGTCATGGATAAAGTGGGCTATCCTCGTGGGCTTATTCGCTACACCACTGAGCGTCAATTGGTTGAAAAAGAGCCCAGTCGCTATTTACGCCCAAGACTATTTGCCTATTTACTGTTATTATCTGTACTCGTTGGTGTTATGGCTTATGCACTTATTGGCCGTGTTCCACTACAAATTGATGTACGTGGTGACCGTAACCAGCTATCCTCAATGAATGCTGAAGGGCAAATTGTTAATAGCTATATCATTAAAGTGACTAACAAAACCCAGCAGTCTCACGAATACATGCTCTCTATCGATGCCCCTGAAGGCTTAAGCTTAGTGACCCGATTTGCAAGCTTACCTCTTGATGCCGGTGAAAGTTATGATATGCCAGTCAGTGTGGTGGCCGATCCTAAAGTACTCGACCAAAAAGAGATCCCTGTGGTATTTAATGTAGATAGTAAAGATGGTAACTATCATGCTTCGCGCACTAACGTCTTTACCTCTCAAGGTCAAAAGTAGACAGCCAATAACATTGTTAAATTAAAACAGCGCCGCTCAGCTCTCAGTAGCTGAGCTAGTCGCTAAAAATCGCCAGCTTTATAGGCTTTGTGCTTATGGGTTGGCACTTTATTTTTATGTATATGGATTAAGGTTGTGCTATGAAAAAATCCACGTCTCCTGTCAAGTTTGGGCATCAAGATACTCAGCCTTGGTATAAGAACTACATGGTCCTCGTTTTTGTGATTGGCTTGCCATTGTTTGTCGTAGTGGCCTGTTTGTGGTTTGTGTATTACTCAGTACAAATCAAAGACACAGTGGTTCGTGATGACTGGTATATGGATGGTAAAACCTTATATCAGGATGTCTCTCGCGATAAGCTGGCTCATGACTTAGACTTAAGTGGTGATATGATTTTTGATAAAGATGGTACGGTTACCTTCACCCTACACTACCCAAGTGATAGCCTAAAGTCAGGCAAACTGCATGATGGCACCCCACTTTATTATCCCAAAAAACTCAACCTATCCATCTCTCATGCTACCGACATTAGCAAAGACAGAGATGGTGTGCTAACCCACACTCAAGGCAACAAATATACCTCGCACATTGATCTTGATGGTCTAGAGTCGAAGTACTATGTCCAAGTCAGTAACGAGGGCAAATTAAACTGGCGCTTAAGAGAAGTCGGCAAATTACCCCAAGCTGAGATTAGCTTTCAGCCGCTGCACTCTTTTGATGAAAAATAACCAAGCCCTGTTTTTTCACAAAAATCTTAGCCAAAAAAAAGAGAGCCCAAGCTCTCTTTTTTCATATTCATGAATACCCGCTCAAAACCTTTCCTCTGTCACTACAGGCCACTTATTAATCGATAATAGGATTAATGGTCGGGATTTTTTTGGCGTCTGTTGCACTCTCAAAAGGCTTGATGTCAGGCTGAGTGGGTAGACCAATTTCAGCCAACTCATTGGCCACACCCACTTGAATATTATGGCCCTCAAAGTCTCTTTTTGAGTCATCTCTTTGTAGAGTTAGGCTCTCAAAGTCAAATAGCTCTCTATCTGCAAGCTGTGATGGCGCCACATTTTGCATCGCTTTAAAGATAGAGGCCAAACGCTGAGGATGCGCGTCATCCCATTGACGCAGCATGTCATTAATCATGGCTCGCTGCAGATTTTCCTGAGAACCACATAAGTTGCATGGAATAATGGGAAACTCTTTATAGCGCGCATACTTAATAATGTCTTTTTCTTCTACATAAGCCAAAGGACGGATCAATACATTTTGCTTGTCATCACTTAATAGCTTCGGTGGCATGGCCTTAAGTGACCCGCCATGGAATAAGTTTAAGAAAAAAGTAGCCAAAATATCATCACGATGATGACCTAAAGCAATTTTAGTTGCGCCAATTTGTTTGGCAAATCCGTATAAAGAGCCGCGGCGCAGACGTGAGCAAGCTGAGCAATAAGTCTTGCCCTCTGGCACCACACTTTTTACCACGCTATAGGTGTCTTTTTCTAAAATATAGTGCGGGATGCCCTGCTGCTGCAAATAATTTGGTAGCACCTCTTCGGGGTAACCCGGCTGTTTTTGGTCCAGGTTTACCGCGACAACATCGAAGTTAATCGGAGCAATACGCTTTAAAAACAGCAAGATATCAAGCAGTGTATAGCTGTCTTTACCACCTGACACACACACCATCACCACATCGCCATCTTCGATCATATTGAAGTCACGGATGGCATGAGAGACTTGTTTACGCAGCTTCTTTTGTAGCTTTTTAAAGCGTGCAGACTTTACGCCTTTATGGGCTATCTCTTGCTCATCGGATAACTCAAGATCCAAATCTAAATCTAAGTCTTCTTCGTCACTATCGAGGCTATCGACCATGTCATCTTGATTGTTATCTATAACATTACGGGTTATATCAGCAGGATTAAAGGTTTGTGGCTGTGAAAAATTAGTTTGCATAATCGATCGCTATTCGCTGTCTGTATTTAAGGTGGGATTATATCAAATTGGTGGTTTTTGCGCTTGTTTGATTGGATTTTAGTGCGGCATTGCATTTTAATATGGCATAGGTTCTGGTTAAATATCAAACATGTCTTTTTATGAGTAACTTATGCAAAGCACATCAAAAAGACTACTGTTTTTGGCTAACAAAGCGCTCCATACGACAAATTAAGTCAAATATCATTAAGATGCGGTAGAATAAACCCTCGCATACACAAGGAATTTACCATTCATGTCCGCTAAAAAGTTCGATAAGTTTAAAAAATGGCTGCCGGCTATTAGCTTGGCCGTTGTCATTCATCTGATACTCATTGCGGTGGTCATGAATAGCCAAAAACAAACTGTCATTACAGCAGATGACAGCTTAGTATCAACGCCTACAACCAATGTGGAGGCAGCTTTAGTTAATGACGATGAGCTATTAAATGATACTGAGGTATTAACCACTTTAAGTGACACAACAATCATTGAAAAGACCACACAGAGCACTGATAAGGCAGGCGATCAAGCACAGAATAAGCAAGCCGACCAAGATACGGACAGTGCTCAATCTGGCGCAAGTCAAGGCAATAGCGCCTCTAATATTGACAAGGCGTCAAGCAATACAAACACAGACTCTACCAGCCCTGCGCTTCAAGCTAAAGCCAACAAAACCTCTCAAATAGATAATGCCAATACCAATACCACTGCGACATATAGCAGCGCAAGCTCTGAGCCACCCTATCTAGAAAAAAATACCAGTAGCGCCAGCGATCAGCTGTTATTGTCTCGAGATTTGCCACAAGCAGAAGCCCATGGCTTGGCTGAGGAAAAAGGATTTAAGAGTACTGCTCAAGAAGTAGAGGCGCTCAATGACAAATTAGGCCGGATGGTCGATGAGGTAAAAGAACAAAAACTAAAAGAGATTGACGCGCAGCAACAGGCAAGCAAAGCTGCCTATCTTAGAGCCAAAAATATTCAGCTCAGTTCAACTGAGCAAAATCCAGCCGCGACTAAGGACGACCGGGGTGATGAGTAGTGCCTTGTATCTGTAGATTTTGGTTGATATCGTCTAAGCGCTCCGCTGTGCCCACATCTACCCAATTGGCCTGCATCACCTCAGCAGTCACTTGAAATCCGAGCGTGGCTTTTTTTAATAAAGGTGCTAATGCTGCCACCTGACCTTCAGCGATACCTTGTACCAAGGTCGGCGAAACCACACTGATACCCGCAAAGGTATACTTATCAGCACCTTCGACCGCGTGCTCGCCGGCCAGCCCATTATTAATAGCAAAGTCACCTTTAAGATTATGCACAGGGTTATCAATCATCAATAAGTGTGCGCGTTGATCGGCTGTCAACTGATACTCAGTCAGGCCAGATAAGTCATAATCGCTCCACACATCACCATTAATCAAGATAAAAGGCTCAGATCGTAACGCTC
The DNA here is from genome assembly GCF_003209315.1 of Psychrobacter sp. YP14. Classification (NCBI taxonomy): domain Bacteria; kingdom Pseudomonadati; phylum Pseudomonadota; class Gammaproteobacteria; order Moraxellales; family Moraxellaceae; genus Psychrobacter; species Psychrobacter sp. YP14. The sequence continues at coordinate 1,988,229 of NZ_CP029789.1, forward strand.
CCTCTCTTAGCGCTTTGGCGATACCGCCGGCTGTTTCTAAAGGCTCACCCTCTTCTACCGACCAGTGAATGGTGACCCCATATTGTTCACCATTGCCCAAAGCTGACATCAGCTTGTCTGACAACCAAGAGGTATTAATGGCAATATCAGTGATACCTGCCGCTTTTAGAGCCTTAATATGCCATACAATCAAAGGCTGACCACCCACCTCAACCAAGGGTTTAGGCGTGGTCAAGGTTAAAGGACGCAGCCGAGTGCCTTTACCTGCAGCCAAGATCATAGCTTGGGTAATATGAGGAGTTTGAGACATCTGCACAGTACTCATTGTGAACCTTATACTTGTGGGTAGTGTTAAAAGTGGCTTTTTTATTGCCGCAACTTGACTTATTTTTCACCAAACTTTTGCTTAAATTTAGGCGCAATCTGTTGCTGTAGCCACGTGGCAAACGGCGCAACCATTTCTTGAATTTGAGCATCAGCATGTTGAGACAGCCAGTCAAGCTCAACGACTAAATCTTGCCAAACTTTAGGAATATCAGACAAATAACGCGTTTTGCCATCACGCTGAGCCAAGCGAATAAAGATACCGAGCACTTTTAGATGGCGCTGTAAGCCCATCAAATTTACTTGTGCGGTAAAATGGGTAAGCTCAGCGGCACAGGGCAACCCCATCTGCTGGCACTGCTGCCAATAATATTCAATCCAGCCCGCTACCTGCTCTTCGCTCCAATCCACATAGGCATCACGTACCAAAGACACCAAGTCATAAGCATAGCTACCAATTAAAGCATCTTGAAAGTCAATCACCCCAAGATTCTTGCTGTGATACTGATCTTGCATCAGGTTGCGGCTGTGATAGTCTCTGTGCACCACGACATTAGGATGCTGTAGTAACTGCTCAATCAGCCCATCTGTAAACTGCTGCCATAAAGCGTGTGTAGGCTCATCTAACGTCACCTCTATATAAGGTAAGAACCAGTCACTAAATAAAGTCATTTCACGCGCTAAAGTTGCCGCATCATAATCAGCCACGTTAAAGTCTTGTTTGGCCTTGGCCACATCCAAAGTCTGTAGCTGCAATAAGCTGTCAATGGCCCAGCGATACAGCTCGTCGATACGGCCTGTGTCCTGCTTTACTTTGGCCTCGGCAATCAAATGGGCAAATTCTGTACTGCCAAAATCTTGTAGCACCAAAAAGCCTTGCTCAATGTCTTGAGCCAGTAAGGTGGGCACGTTGATTTTTGGCGCCATTAATTTATCGATACGTACAAAGCTTTCGATAGACTCTAATTGCGGCGGTGCATCCATGACGATATAACTTGGATCAAGCTGCGCATCATTTTGAAAATCTTGCTCTTTTTGCTGCAAATACACTCTATGATAACGGCGAAAGCTGGCATCCCCTGGTAAGCTTTCGATGCGCAAGGTGTGCTGCGGAAACGCCGCTGCAATAAACTGACTCAGCTGCTCGTAGCGCTTGGGGGTATGGTAAATCTCTGCCGCGTTAGCTTGAACGGGCTGGGGGGTGGTATTTGTCATAATTTAAGCGACTTTTATCTATATGGCTATAATAAAGGAACAGAAGGACGGCACAATACGCTGCCTTCTAACACGTCTTCACTGGTATTTTTTGGGGCCTTGTGACTAGAATAATCAGTCAATGAGCCTGTGCTGATAATCAATGGCAAAATTTAAAGCATATAGTGTAGCTGATTTGCCTTTTTTTGACTATGATAAGATATTGCAAATTTATATCATCACTATAGCAGCGCAAGCCTATATAATAGCCACAGGTTTTGGTACATTACACCATAAACATGGTTAATGCTAAATTGATGTAAGATAGATTCTGCTGGCCTATTTGCAGCTTAGTAAATACCGGTTAGGCTAAAATATATTTTTTAACTCAATATAATAAGGTAATCTCTTGCTGTACTCGCAACTCTATAGCAGTATTTTGCGTGCTTGCCGTGATTTTTCACGCCGTCCGCATACGACCACCCGCTTAGCCTTCAGCTTACCGCTGTTGATTAGCGTGCCCAGTGCTTACGGTGCTATCATTAGCCCGCAGGCCCAGCCCGACTCGTCTGTACAATCGGTTAAAGCGGTGCCTACTGCCAGCGTATCTCAAGCGTCAACTTTTGTAGAAGTGGCGACTTTAACTGATGCCTCAACCAAAACTTACAAACGCCTAGATACGAAAACAGATACGACAACAGGCACTGCAGCTAACAAGCAAACCTCTGCAGCAGTCCGCCCTACCACTGTCAATAAAGCTGTAACAGAAGCTAGCGTAGATTTGCCAGCAGCTCCGCTTACTGCCGCAGCGAACAGTGCCAGTACTGAAGCTTTGCAAGCCGTGGGGCTTGAGAGTGAGCCGCAGCCTGCCTTTTTTAATAAAGCGCCACTCACCAATAAAGACTTTGTTGCCAATCACACCAAGGCCAATCAAGCGAGGGTGACCCAAAGCGCTAACGCCAGTATCGCCAAGGTCAACTCCTCTGAAGATGACTACATTCAAGTAAAAAGCGCTGATGACGGCCTCCCTACTGCCACAAATAATTCTGCGCCTAAAACTAATCCTGTGCCCCAAGCTAACGCTGATCTACGGGCACCAACTGTCCCAAGCACCCCTGCTGGCGCTACCCCCAATAGTGCCAAGCAAAGCAGTGGCCAAGCTGCCATCAATAAAAATAAGCAAGCCTCCAGTATCGGTAAGCGGGTAGATGAATCAAAGAATCTGGCAGCAAGCTTCAAAGACGACAGCGTACAAAAAAGCTTAGAGCGTTTGGCGCAGTTTTATCAATTACAAGCAGAAGAGCTACGTGAGCGCGTCGAGCAAGGCCAAAGTGGCAGTGTTATTGAAGCACAGGCCATGGCACCCGTTGCTGCTCCGCAAATCTTCAACAGCCAATCTGACGGCGCTTCAGCGTATCGCTGTGAGGGCGTCTGGGTGACACCTAGTAGTGCTGGCGCCGATGCCAATTACCAACAGGCCATTCAAAGATCGCAGCAGCAAGATGGGCTGTCTTTAGCCAACGGCCTACCCTTATATGCTCAGTCCGATTATGCTTACTATGACAACACCACTTATGTGGAGCTGGCCGGTAACGTTGAGGTGATGCAAGATGGCAAGATGGTCAGCGCCGACCAAATCGCGCTTGACTTAAATACCGGTATCGCCGGTGCCAAAGGTGGGGTGTTATTAGCGGAATCAGGCCCAAGCAACCCCAAAAATCAGCCCACCAGTCTTGAAAAACTGGCCATCAATCAAGATGCAAATGCCACAGATGGTTCAGGCATGATAGTGGTGGCAGATGAGCTGGCTTATAACACCAATAACAGTGCCGCCACAGCCTATGATGTGGCTTTTGCCAGCGTCCCCATGCAAGCACACGGCTATGCCAAGCGACTCAATAAGCCGGATAATACGCATTACGAGCTTGAAAAGGTGATGTTCTCAACCTGCCCACCTGCCAACCGTAAGTGGCAGATTGAAGCACAAAACATTGATATCAACACCGAAACCGGCCGCGGTGAAGCTTATAACGCCACTTTCCGCTTAGGTAAAGTACCGGTGTTGTATCTGCCTTACTTTAACTTCCCAGTTGATGACAGACGCAGCAGCGGCTTATTAACCCCGAATGCCCGCATCGATAGTGACAGCGGCCTAAAGCTTAGTGTGCCCTATTACCTAAACTTAGCGCCAAATTATGATGCGACGGTTACCACCGACATTTACAGTAACCGTAACCCCATGTTAACCGGTGAATTTCGTTATCTTACCGAGGATTATGGTCAAGGTCAGCTGACCACCGCTTATATGCCCAAGGATAAAAAGTATGACGATGAAGACCGTACTGGCGTGTTTTATCAGCATCAATGGGCTTCAAAAACCATTCCTAGATTAAATGCTGATGCCGTCTACAGCTATGTATCTGACCCCGATTATCTCAATGACTTTGATGATTATGGTTTGGTAGAAAATCGTCTTAACCTGCCCAGACGTGGCCGTGTCAATTATTATGATGACTATATTAATGCGCAGCTCAAGGTAGAAACTTTTCAAAGCTTAGAAGCCACTGATGTCAACGGTAATATCATTCAAGACAAAGACAAGCCCTATTCTCGTCTGCCGCAATTGACAGTGGATTATCGCTTACCTACTTTGAATAATGCCTTAGATAAGTTTGTCATTACTGGCGTGCATGACTCCGCCTACTTCAAAAAATCGATTGATGACGGCTCAGAGAATGAAAAAAGTGGTGTGCGCGTTTATAACGAGATCAATGCCAGCTACCCGATCGAAAAAACTTGGGGTTATGTGACACCCAAGGTAAGCTTGCAGCACTTGTACGCCGCTTTTGATGAAGAAAGCCGCCTAGAGAACAATGTGTCTAAAGATGATAACGATCAATCTGCTTTTGTGCCTAAATTTAGTATAGATTCAGGTTTGAATTTTTATCAGGCAGGCTCCCCCTTTGGTTGGTTTGATAACACCATGGGCGGCTATCAGCTGCTAACCCCTCGGGTGAAATACAGCTACTCACCTTTTGAAGACCAAAGCGCTATTCCTAACTTTGATACTCGTTTTGCCTCAATTGATTATGATCAATTATTTGCAGACAGTTGGTTTTTAGGTCATGACCGTATCTCAGACAACAATAACGTCGCTGTGGGCCTAAATTATCGCTATATCGACTCGATGGGGGTTACCCGCTTCGACGGTGGTATTGGTGATCAGTTCTTTTTGAGTAAGCCAAAAGTCTTGCTAGACTCAGAGGACGCTGGCTATGACTCACACTCAACTGGGGTGGCATGGCGCTCAAGTGTACAGCCTTATCGCAACCTATGGTTTGACTTCAACGGCGCACTGGACTCAAATAACAACCTAAACTATATCGCCAGTCAGGTGCGTTATAACCCCACACCCAATAGTTTGGTGAATTTTGGGGTGATAGAGCGCAAAGAAGATCGCCTCACCAACCAATCTGAGCTTTCTGCCTTAACGGCCGCTGCTATTGTGCCTATTAATGACAGCTGGCGCGTACTCGGCCAAGGTCAATACGACAGCCGTAACAACAAGTTTATCGATGCCACTTTAGGCTTAGATTATGAGGACTGCTGCTATGGATTTTCAATTTATGGCCGCAGTTACTATAATGATTTAAACTTAGATGACAAGCCGACACGCGCTATCATGGCTGAGTTTAGAATCAATGGCTTTGGCGATAGAAGCAGTCGATTAAGTAAGCACCTCAACGATAAAATACTTGGTTATGAGCCGGTAGACACACTTTGGAAAAAGTAATCTAATCGGTGACAAAAGCGAAACTTTTGTGCTTAAAATTAATGATATCCTAGTGCAACCCTTATTGATAGTTAATCCATTTTTTACAGTAAAATACCCATACTCAGGCTAAAAACAGGCTCCTTATGACAGTACTCACTACTTCGCGACTTGCAATTAAAAATGCTCGCAATATCACAGCAACTCCGGCGCATTCAGTGGCTCTAAAAAAGCTTACCCATACATTAATGGTTTCGACCGTACTAGGTACGCTTGGCACCTTAAGCTTATCTGCGCAGGCGGCCGATGCTAAAACCGATACAACTGAGTCAAATACGGCTGCCATTGCTACCAGTACTGCCTCAGCCAACACCCCTGTCTCAGTCCGTGAAAGCACCAATGGCATGATTGCCCTGGTTAACGACACCCCTATTTTAAAAAGCCAGCTGGTTTCAGCGATGGCCACAGCGCAAGCCCGTATTCAAGCCAGTGGACAGCCTGCTCCCAGTGCACAGCGTCTACAAAATGATGTATTAAACAGTTTGATTTTACGCCAGTTGCAGCTAGATATGGTCAAAAGAGCAGGTATCCGTCCTGATGCCGATGTGGTTAACCAAAGCTTGGCCCGTTTTGCACAGTCTCAAGGCCTAACCTCCTTATCACAATTACAGCAAACACTAGATTCCAAACAGCCTGGCAGCTATGCAAGCTTGCGCGCTCAAGTCATTGAAGAGGAATCTTTAAAAGCCCTACAACAAAGCCAAGTTGCCAACCGTGTGCGTATCACTGAGCAAGACATTGATGCCTTTTTGGCCTCACCAGAAGCTCAGCGGTTACAAAGCGCAGAGTACCGTACCATCCACATTCGAATTCCCTTTAGCGATGATTACAACCGCATTACCGAAAGCGAAAAACAAACGGCACTGCAAATCGCTCAACAAGCCAAAAATTTATTAATGAATACAGATGATGCTCAGTCTGTCTTAGATGAGCTATCAGCAGGGATTGCCAAAAACTACGTAGCGCCAGTACAAGGCGGGGATATGGGCTATCATGAAGCCTCTGGCCTACCCACAGATATCGCCAAACAAATCACGCCATTAAATGTCGGTCAAGTGACTGAGCCACAGATCACCCCAGAAGGTATTGATGTGGTGAAGCTGGTCGACAAGCGCAATAATGACAACATGATTATTCCGCAGTGGAAAGTACGTCATATCTTAATCAAAACTGATGAACAAAACAGTGACGCGCTGGCAGAACAAAAAATCAATGACTTATACGAGCAGCTGCGCCATGATGCCGACTTCTCAGCGCTGGCCTCAACTTACTCAAATGACCCTGGCTCAGCCGGTCGTGGTGGGGACTTAGACTGGGTAGCTGAAGGTCAAATGGTGCCTGAATTTGAAGAGATGATGAAGCGCACTCCCAAAGGCGATTACTCCATTCCTTTCAAGTCGCAGTTCGGCTGGCATATTCTAAAAGTTGAAGATACGCGTGAAAAAGATGTGAGCGATACGGTCAAACGCAATCTTGCCCGTGAAGCTTTATATCAACGTTTAGCACCTCAGGCTCAAGAAGACTGGTTACAAGAGCTGCGTGCCAATGCCTACATTCAGATCTTTGACTAATGGGCATTGATATGAGCTAATTTGGATGTAATTACCATGACATCCAAAGTAATCGGCCAGTAAATAGCACAATAAAAAAACACCCCACTGACTCTTGGGGTGTTTTTTTTGGGCTTATTATCCGTAAATAACATTAGGTGCTGATGACATATAAAATGCCTAGCTACAGCTACTATAGCCCCAGTACTGCTCTTGGATCAATTGGTGTGCCATTTTCTCTAACTTGGAACTGCAAACCGACCTGATTGGTCTGGCCAGAATTCCCCATGGTAGCAATACGCTGGCCGGCTTGTACTTGATCACCCTCTTTTACCAGTAACTCATTATTATGAGCATACACTGTGATATAACGATCATCATGTCGAATCATAATAAGATTACCATACTCAGGCAAGCCATTACCTGCATAGAGTACTTGACCACCCTTACTAGCTAACACAGGGTCTCCTATACGGCCACTAAACCACATCCCCATATCGCCTGCTGTAGCATTGAAGTTTTTAACCACTGGGTTGCTAGTTGGGTAGCCATAGCCTTTGGTTGAGGTAGCGGTTGCATTGTAGCTTGGGGTAGTTGGTGTAGTCACGGGTGCAGGCGTGTTATAGACTGGGGTATTGTTTCGAGTATTGGTCACCACAGGTGCTGCAGCACCACCTTCCCACAATTTTAACCACTGGCCAGCATAGATGGTGTATTTACTGTCTAAACGGTTTAAAGCCCCAATTTGACGATAATTTAGACCATAGCGCGCAGCAATATGACTGACCGTATCCCCTGATTTCACTTGATAGTAGTTGGGTACACCGCGCGCATTAACTTGAACGCTGGGGCCTGAAGCTTGATAGGTAGGCTTAGTAGCGCAGCCTGCTAACATCAATACGCTGCCCAACACTGCCACGGTTAGCCCTTTAAACTTAACTGAGCTTACTGCCGGTTTAACACTGAGTGATTGCGTGGTTTTTTGTGTGTCTATAAAAGTGGTATTAGACATGCCTGCCTCCCTATAAAATATTTACAATAGCAGCAGCAAGCGACAGCCATAAATTAGCCGACGCTTATCGCTGCGGACAACTAGAACAAGGTGTACAATACAAGCAAGTGCCTGCTCATTGTGACAAACACTAAGCCCACAGATGATGATTTAGATAGAGCATTACCCTATCATAATAACTGATTATATACCTAACTAATGAGTATCCTAATCACTTGATTGCTTATGTCAATATACCGGCAAAGGATATAACGATTCTTTACATAGCGTAAAGGCTAGGTTAGGGTTAGCGCTGTTAAATCTGCTACAATAAATTAAGGCCTTATAGTAGGTCAGCTAAAAGGTGGGGAACATAAACCGACTCATAAAATCGCCTTGATTAGCCTTGGGTAACTAGAAACTCCCATAATATAGTTAGCGAATTCATCAGCCACAGCTGAGTTATTACAGCCACTGTCGGTGCAGCAATACAAATTACGCTTTAAAAAAATACGGTCACACTTGTTAAACATCACCCCCCTTAAACCGTGTGATAATAGCTATAGATGATAGACTTATGGCTGACGCCCCGTTGGTCATTAAAGCGATAACGTGATCAAAACTAAAACTATAAAATAGACCTATCAAAATAAACGTTAAGTGGCGCGCTAAATTTGACCCAATTGTTTTCAATGTTTACTTTATTCTACAATCAATTTTTGACACTTAAGTTGATACATATGCCTTATCACTTAATAAGATGATGATGAAGATTATGAAAAACCTAATGACCCAATGTTTGAGTGCTACCACTCTATCTAAGACATTAACCCATAGTGCACGCAAACTGATTTTCACCACGTTAATAGGCAGTGCTACTTTTTTTGCCTCAGCCCTTGTTCAAGCGGCTCAAACCACTATCCCTGTAGATTTAACCGGTGCTAATGCCACTAAGCATGAAATTGCCGTCTTACAAGTATTATCTGAGGTGTGCCCGCCTATGTTAAATCGCCAGCAGCAAACTAACTTTCGTAGAACCTATAACAATCAATTAAAACAAATGCTGCCGTCTATTAAAAATCCAAAAGCAGCAATTCAATATTTATCTACGCAGCAAGATTACAAAGCCATTTTATCAAGTATGCGCGACTGGACATTGAGTTATTCACGTGATGAGAACTTAGCACTTTGTAAAGACTTGGCCAATACTCGCTTTTAGCCAATCACCTAAAATACATAGCCACATAACACTACATAGCACATAAAAAAAGGGTCGATAAATTATCGGCCCTTTTTTATTTTTATATCCGCTTTATAAGATAATGAATCCAAAATTAGAGCACAGAGGCTCTAAAGATAATAAATCATAAAAACAACCTTGCTGCTATCCTAAGGGTTTTAATTTAAAGGTTATTTGCTAATTTATTTGTTTAACCCATTTGTGCAATTTGTTAATATACACTCTCGTTTGACCCCAAGCTTTAGTAATGGGCGCTGTTTTTGCAACGGCACTTAATTAATAAAGCATCTGTGGCCAAACCTAACGCTTTGATTCTTCTGTTATGTGGTATTTTTAACATAGTAAACCTTTACCTCCAATTTAGATTCATTCAGATGTAGTCAAAAGCCTCTGATACCACTATGCTAGCTCGCCTACTGTGCCTCTGCTTTAAAAAATAAGCCACACATCTTGCCTGCGTCTGCTATTGGTTCATTGACAGGCCTACTCTACCGCTGAATAACCTATGACCAAATATGGTGTCTTAGATATGACTGCTCCTGTAACCCAGCTGTTACCTATATTAGATAAAGCTCAATCAGTAACCCGTTTATCAACGGCTAAATCTCTATTTTTAGGCTCTAGTATGCTGCTGCTATCTAGTGCCTCATTAGCAGCGACGGCTCCGGTACCCCCACCTGAAATGGACAACACCGCCTATATCTTGATGGACTATGATACGGGAGTCATTTTGGCAGAAAAAAATGCCGACCAGCCACTTCCTCCAGCGTCACTTACCAAAATGATGACCAGTCACATCATTGAAAAGAAGCTGATGTCGGGTGAAATGAAAGAGACTGACCCCGTATTAATGACAGAAAGCGCCTGGTGTCGCGGTACCAGCGATCAGTCTTGTATGTATGTGCCGGTCAATAAAAGCGCCCCGGCTATTGATATGCTACGCGGTATTATTATCCAGTCAGGTAACGATGCCTCAAAGGCTATGGCTGAGCACATTGCTGGTAGCGAAAGTGCGTTCGCTCAAATCATGAACGCAGAAGCCAAAGCCTTAGGCATGACCAACACCCATTTTGTCAACGCCACCGGTATGCCAGATGAAGGTCACAGAGCTTCTGCACGCGACTTGGCCATATTATCACGCGCTATTATCAAGCAAGGTGGTGATTACTATAAGCTTTACTCTGAAAAAGAGTTCACTTATAACAACATCACTCAAGGTAACCGTAACGCCCTATTGCGTACCGACCCCACTGTTGATGGCCTAAAAACGGGGCATACCGATGCTGCTGGCTACTGTTTAGCCGCGTCAAGTAAGCGTAATGACATGCGTCTAATTTCTGTCATTATGGGCAGCAAAAGCATGCAGGCACGTGCCGATCAGTCACGTGAATTATTAAACTGGGGCTTTGGTCACTTCGACACTAAAGTCGTTGCACCTGCCAATCAGTTTGTAGACTCAGTGCCTGTTTATTTTGGCAAGCAAGACTCAGTAAAAGCAGCCACTGGTGAAGCATTAAAAGTATTAATCGCTAAGACCCAGACGGATAAAATCAGCACTGTGGTAAACATCTCAGATAAAGTAGAAGCCCCCATCAAAAAAGGCCAAGAGATCGGCCGCATGATGGCAGTAGTAGATGGAAAGTCTGTGGCCTCTGTGCCTATCGTTGCCACTGAAGATGTGGAACAAGCTGGTATCTTTAAGCGTGCTTGGCAGCATGTGGTAAAATGGTTTAGCAACTTATTCTAACGCGAGATAGAGCGTAACGCACAAAAAAGGGGCGGTCTATGACCGCCCCTTCTTTTATACTTTAAAGCTCAAGGGTGCTACTTTTTATGCGAGCCTTTTTTGTACTTCATGTTGCGGCGCTTTTGGCGGGCTTCAGAGACCCCAGGTCTTAGCTTCTTAGATGAAGTGGTCTTCTTGCCAGCATAAGGGTTGGTATTAAGCTTGAATTCAACCTTTAATGGCGTGCCCTCTAGGTTAAACACCTTACGAAACTCATTTTCTAAATAACGCTGATAGCTTTTAGGCAGGGAGCCTGTCTGATTACCATGGATAACGATAATCGGTGGATTATGACCACCCAAATGCGCATAACGTAGCTTAATACGGCGCCCACCTGACATAGGTGGCGGGTTTGCGGCCACAGCATCTTCTAGAATCTGAGTCAAACGATTGGTCGATACTTTGAACATCGATGAGGCATAAGCTTTATGAATCGATGGATATAGGTTACCGACGTTGGTACCATGTAGCGCTGAGATGAAGTGTACTTTGACATACGGAATGAAGTTAAATCGGCGATCAAGCTCGATGCGTATCATCTCTTTTTTGTCTTCTGATAGCCCATCCCATTTGTTAATTGCCACCACCATAGCCCGGCCAGCATCTAGCGCATAACCCAGCATATGTAAATCTTGATCGACAATACCTTCTTGGGCATCAATGACAGCGACGACCACGTTGGCATCTTTAATGGCTTGTAGGGCTTTAATTACTGAGAATTTTTCAACTTTTTCATCAATACGGCCACGGCGACGTACACCGGCAGTATCAATAAGTACGTAGTTTTTGCCATTGCGCTCAAAGGGGATATAAATACTGTCACGGGTGGTGCCTGGCATGTCATACACCACAACGCGCTCTTCACCAAGCATGCGGTTAACCAGCGTGGATTTACCCACGTTCGGGCGACCGATAATTGCAAGCTTCAGCCCCCCTTGATCTTCTTCTTCCACATCCTCTGGCATATCGGCAGTTAAATCATCAAGTAAGTTGGCAATACCTCGGCCATGACTGGCTGTCATAGGGTATGGCTCACCCAATCCTAATGCATAAAACTCAGCGGGCGCAGCATCATGAACGCCATCAATTTTGTTGGCCACCAGGTATACCGGCTTGCCTAAGGTATGCAGCATTTTACCAATTTCAGCATCAGCGCCAATCATACCGGCACGAGCATCAACCACAAACACGAGAATATCTGCTTCATGGATGGCGGTATGCGATTGTGCGGACATATAGTCATCAATACTACCGCGGCCATCATCAGCCTCGCCAATACCGCCGGTATCAATCACAACAAAAGACTTGTTGTTATACGTGGCATCACCATACTGTCTGTCACGAGTGAGTCCGGACAGATCAGCGACTAAGGCTTGACGGGTTTTGGTCATTTGGTTAAATATTGTCGATTTACCCACATTTGGGCGACCTATTAAGGCAACGACAGGTTTCATGGACATCTTTTATCTCACTTGGTTTTACAAGGCTTTAATGATTGAGGGTTAAATCAGAGTGCTTGATAGATTATTAAATTGGGGTTGATTAGGGGTTAGGGCAATTGATTCGATGCCAATTTCTATCATGACACCTACCGCCTTAGCACCAATCTGCACAGCGGCATCATCTCTTATAAAAATTAAAGTTGAGTTATCTCAACATAGTTCTTAAAATAATTTCCAGTTTGTTAAAAAAGCCAATAATATGGACCCTATCATTCGCGCTTAAGTCGAATTTTATTGATTGGTCTGTATTGTGCTGTTTTTCTGGCCACTACTGACAGGCTACTGTGAGATCACCACCACCCATAACCGGGGTAAAAGCTTATTATCTAGCGTATGTCGTCAAAATAATATAACAGACTAAACGCAATTAGATTGCTCGGCTATGATAACATGGTTTTAACCCTCTTAATAATGAACCTATATCAATTATGTCAAGACGCTCTGCACCTTTTGTCGCTCCCGAAGATATTATCCCAGATCCTTTATCTAAGGAGGGTAAATCACTTGCTAAAGAATTACTCTCAGGGTTGCAGGCAGATATTGCCGCGTTTCGTCATGACCAGTTTCCGCCAGATATTATAACTCAAGTGCGCGACATGCCCATTTATCAGGGCAATAAAGACGAAGTTGCCGCGTATCATGCACGATGGAAGCCGCTGATACAAAGAGCATTGCAGTTTTATCCGGCAGCCTATTTGCCGCCTGATAACCTGCCTTTGCCTGCAAGTTTAGAGATTCCACAATTTATCTATCACGTGCAGCGGCTACATTTGACCAAAACTCGTGCCAAAGAATCCAAAAACTTTGGCTCGGTGGGCGCACTTATCGAAAAATGCGGTGAGTTTACTGAAAATGAGTATCTACGTCTAGAAAAAGTCTTGGCCAATGATGAAACGGCGCGGCTGGTTGCACATCGAGAGTTTATTGATCTGCGTGCTTATGTGTTTTGTCGCAATGACAAGGGCGAGCTGCTTGATCCTGAGCGTATTCGTTTTTATCGTACTGGACTTATTGTCCATGCCCTGCCGGACTTCAAGGTTGTCGATAGCCGTCAAAAACCCAGAAAAAAACGCAATGATGCTTACAGTAATCCCCTAGCCGATAACGGCGTTTGGAAAGTATATCGCAAAAAATAGCCCACTGTTTGTGGCCATTATTTCAATTTTTGAAGCACGCTTACGTTTTAAGCGGCTTTGAATAGTAACCATCACTGTTGTGACATACCTCTTTTATCACTTGTTTTATCACTTGCTTGCCCTAAGCTTACCGCCACTGCTCTACAAATAAGGATCCTACATGATTGCAGCCTCCCTTGTTCAACCCAGTCTCATGTTACAAGCGACCATCTTTTTAGGTGCCGCCTTGTTATTGGTACCTTTGGGCAAGCGGCTGCATATCTCAACTGTACTGGGTTATCTGATTACTGGCTTGCTGCTGGGTCCGAGTGTGTTTGATGTGGCCGGTGATGCCGAAAGCTTAATGCACTTTTCTGAGTTTGGGGTGGTCATGCTGTTGTTCGTCATCGGACTTGAGCTGCAGCCCTCACGGCTTTGGGCGCTGCGTCACTCGATTTTTGTATTCGGGGGCTTGCAAGTTGGGGTGACAGGCTTATTGTTAATGGGGCTGCTGTATGAATTTAGCAGCTTAAAATTAGACACCGCCTTTATTGTCGGCTTTGGTCTGGCGTTGTCTTCTACTGCCTTTGTGCTACAAGTATTGACCGAAAAGGAGCAACTGTCGAGCACCCATGGCCGCGAAGCCTTTACCATCTTATTGTTCCAAGACATCGCGGTTATTCCTCTGCTGGCTGCCATTCCCTTCTTATCTGGGGTGCGTGAGCAGACTTATGACTTAATTTATTTTGGTAAAGTTGTGGCAGTGTTTGGCGGCTTATTCTTAGTCAGCCGTTATGTTGTACGCCCTTTTTTCAAGTTCGTGGCCTTAAGTGGTGCCAATGAGCTGCTGACCGCCGTGGCGCTATTTATTGTCATGGGCGTGTCTATTTTGATGGGTCAGATTGGCTTATCTATGGCATTGGGTGCTTTTTTGACCGGTGTACTACTGGCCGACTCTGAATACCGCCATGAGCTTGAAGCCAGTATTGAGCCTTTTAAAGGCTTGCTGCTGGGTCTATTTTTTATGTCCGTTGGTATGCTCACCGACGTCAAACTTATCTTGGCGCACCCCGCTTTTATCATTGGTGCAGCCATTGCCTTAATGGTAATTAAATTTGGGGTGATTACCATTATTGCCCGCTTATTAGGCAACCGCTTACCAACCAGTATTCGTCTGGGGGTGACTTTGGCTCAAGGCGGTGAGTTTGCTTTTGTGTTATTTAGCACGGCGGCCAATTCAAACGTACTGCGTCCAGAGCATGCCAATCTACTGACTTTGATTGTGACCATCTCTATGGCACTGACCCCTATTGGATTTATGCTGCTTGAAAAATTCGGTGAGCCCAGATTTGATAAAGGTCAGCCAGACCGTGAATATGACAGCATCCCTGACCATGAGCATCCGGTAATTATCGCAGGCTTTGGCCGTGTCGGACAAATTATCGGCCGCGTACTGCGCATGCATAATATCGAATTTACCGCCATTGAAAGCTCAGCCAACCAAGTGGATTTCGTGCGTAAGTTTGGTAACCAAGTTTATTATGGTAACCCGCAAAATCCGCAAATCTTGCGTACTGCCGGTATTGAGAAGGCACGCCTGTTTATCATCGCCATTGATGATATCGAGCGCTCTATTGCCACTGCCCGCTACTTGCATACCAATTATCCGCATCTTCAAATCCTAGTACGTGCGCGTAACCGGGCCCATTTTTACCGTTTGCGAGAGATTGGTATTACTCACATTTGGCGCGAAACCTACTTATCCTCGCTAGATATGTCACGTGAGTCGCTTGAGCTGCTTGGTATTTCTCCTCAAAAAGCGCGCGAGACCATTACCGCCTTTCGTGATTATGATGACAAACTGTTGGCACAGCAGCAGGCCATTTATGAAGATGAGGCCAAGATGATTGCCTCAGTACAGTCCTCTATGATGGAGCTTGAAAGCTTATTTGACTCTGATCATTCAGAGGGCAAAAAGCTGGACTTAAATGAAATAGAAACCGCAGTGGGCATTCATAAATCCAGCTCTTAGCAGGCCAGGTTGTCTGATTTTCAACTGGGTTTATTTAGCTGCTTTGACATATCGCAGGGCGCTGCTTGTCATTTAAAGTACTGATACATTGCCATTTGCCCTGCTTATCGGCTGAGGGACGATACATAATAAAGCGCTGCCCATTAAGATTGCGATTGGGAAATGGCACCCCAGTGAGACTAGCCATCAATACGCAGCTACTGGGTTTATTACCCAAGGCCGGGGTCTGCGCGACTACTTCAAAACGGATATTTTGTGCCGTGCTGTCAACAGACATCCCGACCGGGCACTGGCCTTGGGCTTGATAAGCGGCTTCCACTTGGGCAGTGGCGACTCGGGTAAGCCCAAAGCTTTCTTGAATAATGCCTGTGGCTTTAGGCTTGGCATATAAGGGCAAAAACTGCTGCTGGATAACGGTTATTAGGAATAAAAACAGCCCAAAAGAGGCCGCCAGACCAACCACACTAACGCCGCCCTCCTTTTTTAAATGCGCTTTTTGCTGCTCAGGGGCTCGAGGATAATCCTCTAATACATCCGCAATCTCTCGGCGCGCCATGCGATAATAATAAGCATCGGCCCAGCGTGCGACCATCACTGACCAAAAAATCCAAATCGCCAACGCAATGAAAGCCCGCACCCCCATCTGATAGCCATGCGCCACAAGCGGCATAAACATATATTCAAAGGCAACCAATACAATAACCACATTAAGCTGAATAAAAGACCAGCCCGCTACGGTATATACGATACAATCCAAATAGCGCTTGCGATACAGCAGCCATCCAAAGGTGGCAATAAATGCCGCCCAATTCCATTTAGGCGACAAATAGCCTTGCTCATCAAACTGAGCAAAGCGTTTTAAATAATAAGCTTGCGATCGCTTACCAATGAACCATTTATCCAGCTGAGTACGCTGCTCAGCACTAAGCTTAGGCTGATAAAATGGCGGTGGCGAGGTCTCTTCAATAAACAACATACCGGCTAAGCCTTGTATAAACATCTATCATGCTAAGTACACGCAAACTATCGAGGTTTGCGCATCGTTTTATAGGGAGATAACCGCTATAATACGCCAAAATGACTGATTTTTTTAGCCAGGCTGTGGTTTTTCAACCGTCTTTGCCTGCTGCTAATATCTTTACTCTTATAACGCCAATAGTGGACGATTTTTTTAATATGAGCGCTGAGACTACCCCCAACACCCCAAACACCCCAAATATAGACAACTCACAAACCTCTGAAGCCAATGACGCCGCCTACCCGCGCCTCATCAAAACCTTTATGAAGCGCCGTACCCACCTTAACAAAAATGCCGAGCAAGCGCTAACTGATCCTGTTTATGCCAAGTATATCGTCAATACGATGGATGACAGAGGCCAAGGCCTTATTGAGGACATCACAGACTTGCGCGCTTTATTTGCTGATACGGAACAAACCCCTAACGGCCCAGATGCACCGCTGACCTTTGAAATTGGGTTTGGTATGGGGGGATCACTGATTGAGATGGCCAAAGCTGATCCCACGCGTAACTTCGTGGGCATTGAGGTGCATGAGCCGGGTATCGGTAAATGTGCCTTTACCGCTGACGAGGAAGGTCTGAGTAACATTAAGATTATCAACGGTGATGCCATCGCCCTAATGCAGCAGCTGCCTGAGAATCATATTGACCGTATTCAGCTGTACTTCCCCGATCCATGGCAAAAAAAGCGCCATTATAAACGCCGCTTTGTAAGCCCCAAGCGCATGCAAATTGTCACCCGAGTACTTAAAACCGGTGGCTGGTTCCATACGGCAACAGACTGGGAGCATTATGCGTTTTGGATGTTAGAGGTGCTCGATAACTTTGAGGGGCTGACCAATACGGCAGGCGAAGGTAACTTTACGCCGCGCCCTGACTTTCGTCCTTTGACCAAATTTGAAAAACGTGGCATCGATAGAGGTCATGGGGTATGGGATTTGATCTACACTAAAGACTAATAGGCCATCGTTTTTAACCCATAAACAAAAAAACAATTCACTTTTAGTATTGTCATCATCGTGAAACATCTGCCAAAAATAGTCCTTAACAGCCTTGAAAATACTGGTTTTTTATATTTTTTGGCAGATTTATTAATTTTTTGTAGCGCCATGCCATTTTTTCCAAACTTTGATAAGTTGCTTGTAAGCTATGCCAGACAAGGGCGTGCGGACTTTTCCCCATATACTGTGGATAACTCTGTGGATAACTGGGTGTTTGACAACTGATACCCTAGAGCCATTAGGGCTTTAGGTAAAATTGTTCATTTTTTATACAGTTATTTTTACCATAAAAATCAAACACTTATGTAGATAATTGTTTTTATGCTGTTTTAATCAAATTTTTTGGGCTCAAAATGTATAAAATAAGTTAATGTTTCACAGCTTGACCCATGGGTCTTTTTTTCTCTGTGGATAACTGGCTATTTTAGCGTTTGTCCGGTTGACTTTTTTCACCGTATCAGCTTTGTGCATTATTGGCTAATGATGATTAACTCGCTATTAAAAGCAGGTTAACTGACGTTTAAAACCGTAGGTTTTATTATTTTAATTGGCTTTAGGTATTGCTATGCATTGGCATGCATTGTTATGTTTTGATCAGTATGGCAGATATTGGAGTTTAGTACTCCCAGTTAGCTTGAGTGTTAGCACAAGGCTTAATTAAGGCTTTTTTATGAAATTACGAATTCTAAGTGTCGGCAGTAAAATGCCTAAATGGATTGATACTGGGTTTAATGAGTATCACAAACGTATTCAGCCGATGTTGACTACCGAAATGGTCGATTTGGCCGCTGCAAAACGCGCCAAAAGCCCCTCAGAAGCCAATCTAGCACAGTATCGTGAGCAGGAAGGAAAAGCCATTTTGGCCACCCATCAAAGTAACTCACGTGAGAAGCTTTGGGTGCTCGACGTTAAGGGTAAGATGCTATCGACCGAGCAGTTAGCCGATAAGCTCAGTGAAGCGATGCAAGTTGGTGACGATGTGGCATTGGTGATTGGCGGCGCTGATGGGGTATCACCTGAGGTACTGGCCGCAGCGGACTTTAAGTGGTCATTATCACCATTAACCCTGCCCCATCCCTTGGTACGTGTGGTATTGATGGAGCAGCTTTATCGAGCAATGAGTATCAATAACAATCACCCTTATCACCGCGGTAATTAGCACTCAAAGAGCGCACGATCAGGGTAATGTATGGCAAACATCACCTCAACTTTAAAAAATGCTGCCCGCCCCCATAATTAGCTTATGACACATTCAAATCGTACCCACAGCTCAACCTTTAGCCCAGTGACTGCCATCACAAGGCTCACAAGCTTTGAGCCAGTCACTAACAGTCACAAGCCAAAAGTGCGTTCCATGCAAGCGCTGGCCACATTGCCGGCGCTATTTATTTCGCATGGGGCGCCTACCTTTGCGCTTGAAAAAAGCGCCACCACCAATGCGCTGGCGCGTACTGGGCAAAACCTACCCAAGCCCAAAGCTATTGTGATTATGTCAGCACACTGGGTCACTCAAACCCTTGAGATTGCCAGTAACCCTACACCGCAGACCTGGCATGATTTCTCAGGGTTTAGTCATGAGCTTAATCGCATTGAATACCCTGCTTTAGGCCATCCTGAGCTGGCTGAGTCGCTATCAAATCAGCTTAATAAAATGGGCGTCATCAACAGTCTTAATCCACTGCGACCTTTAGATCACGGGGTATGGGTACCACTTCTTCATCTATATCCAGAAGCTGATGTGCCCATTGTGCAGCTGTCATTACCCAAGCACTTCGACGCTTATGCCTGTTATCAATTGGGCAGCTTGTTTGAGCAGCTTCGCCATGAGCAAATCTTAGTGATTGGTTCTGGCAGTATCACCCATAATCTGGCGGCCTTAAGTTGGAACGCTTCTAGTGAAGATGCCAGTGCCAAAGCCTTTAAAGTCTGGCTACTGCAACAGTTAAAGACGGACATTCCAGCGGCTTTAGATTGGCAGCAGTTCGCTCAAGTGGAGCAGGTTCACCCCAGTGCTGAGCATTTACTGCCCCTATTTTTTGCGCTGGGCTGCGGTCAACGGGTGTCGGTCATTCATGAAAGCATGTCACATCATAGCTTAGGCATGGATATGTACCGTTTTGATTAAACCCTGCCGGACAAGACACCCCCAATGGCGTCATTTTTGTTAAAATAGACGGTTTTCATTGCCCCATTGTTATTTTAATAACTGCCATTTTTAATTGTTTAAGCCTTTTAGGACACCCTTATGACTGATGCCTCAGCAGATGCTTTAACCTCACCCTCTAACAGTGGCGCAAGCCAAGATACTTCTCAGCAAAACGCGGTGGTACTTCTCTCAGGCGGGCTAGACTCTGTCACTTGCTTATACTGGGCAAAAGCGCGCTATGCCAAAGTCACGGCTGTGAGTTTTAATTATGGTCAACGTCATAACAGTGAATTGGTCGCAGCCAAAAGCATCGCTGGCCAAGCTGGCGTCAATCATAAAATCATCGATATCGATATTGCGCAGTTAGGCGGCTCTTCATTAACTGACCATGATATGACCGTTCCAGATGGCGATGCGGACAAATTCCCGACGCATACCGATGACATCGACAACCAAGCCATCCCGAACACCTATGTCCCTGCGCGCAACACCATATTTTTATCATATGCCTTAGCAGTGGCTGAGGTAACCGATTCAAATCATATCGTCATTGGTGTCAGCTCAGTTGACTATTCAGGCTACCCGGATTGTCGTCCTGAATACATCAATGCCTTTGAGGTTATGGCCAATTTAGCCACCAAAGCGGGGGTCACTGGACATAAGCTGCACATTCAAACACCGCTACAAATGCTCTCAAAAGCCCAGACCATTCAGCTCGGCAACTCATTGGGTGTAGACTACTCGCAAACCATTTCGTGTTACAAAGCTGACAGCGAAGGCCGAGCTTGCGGTATCTGTGACAGCTGCACTCTGCGCAAAAGAGGCTTTAGTGATGCCGGATTGACCGACCCTACCCGTTATGCCGGCTAATAGAATGGCTTTATCGCATTGGCGTTGGCCGTTATGTAACGGCCTAGTAACATTTATTTGCAACTGGATAGCAAAATTCATTATCAATCTCACTATGAGCTTGGTAAGGTATGCTGTTAGATTAGCTAGGCATAAGACCAAGCGGATTGCGGTCTTTATGCTGCAGTTATGTTATAAAAATTTAAGCAAAGAGGGTGTTGTACTGGCTAATCTTTCTTAAAACTGCGCTTTCTTTTAATACTACCTGTTGCCCTCAAAGGATTTTCGTTTATGATGTTTATCACAAAAAAAGTATTGCCTCTGTTCGCGCTTGGCGCTTCTGCGGCTATGTTTATCACGCCAGCTCAAGCCTTAGATATCAAGCAAGATCAAATTGATCAGTGCGTCAAAGGTACAGTAAGTTATAAAGTAGCGGACAATGCCACAGCCAAAAAATTATGCAGCTGCACCGTCAATGTGCGCAGTAAAATGACTTTGGGTCAAATGTGGGAAATTGAGAGCTACGCACAAAGTGGTAAAGACCCCTCAAAGTTGTCTTATGCCAAAAACATGCAAAATGAATTACAACAGTGCACCAAAGGCTTAAAGCTTAATCCCCCTCAAAAACCAAAAGCCTAGTCTTTAAAGGCTAAGTCTTTATGGGCATAGCCTTTAGGGCTTTAATACGCAGCTAAGCTGTGGATCATTTTTTGAATATTGACCTGTTTTAATTAGGCTGACCTATGTCAGCCTTTTTTTATACCTTAAAGGTTTACTTAACGCTTACACGCGACGCTTTGAGTCATTACTCAATCTTAGGTAAACTACTCTAAAAACAATAACTGCCTTTTAGATTAATAAATGTAGATGAATAAATTCATTTAAGTAAATAAGGAAAACAAAATGGCCAAACCCACTGACGAAATGATTACCCTACCTAACTTCCCAATGCCTATGGTACAAAGCATAGATGATGACATGGTAGAGAGCGAAGTAGTACTTGATCAGTTTGTTGAGAATATGGAGAAAGGCTTAATTATTTACTTCTATCCACGTGATAATACGCCCGGATGTACCACTCAGGCGACTGACTTTACCGCCAAACTTAGTGAATTTGATGCGCTTGGCTACGAGGTTATCGGGGTGTCTAGAGACAGTATTGAATCGCATAAGAAATTTATCGAAAAACACCATCTTCAAATTGCGCTCATCAGTGATACAGATGAAAAGCTTTGCCAGCACTTCGATGTGATTAAAGAAAAAAATATGTATGGCAAAAAAACTCTAGGCCTGGTGCGCTCTGCTTTTGTGTTTGATAAAAATGGCACACTGACCCACGCTCAGCGTAATTTGCGTGCTAAGGACTATGCCGATAGACTTCTTGACACCTTATCGTAATGGTTATCTTAAATACCTTGTTTAAGCACAATGCAGTCTTTATAAAAATCTAAGGTATTACCTGTGTTTGCGGCATAGCCTCCATAAATTATTTATAACCTAATACAAGGATTATCATGACAAAACCTGCAATAGACTCTCAAAAATCCATTCGTTATGTTGATGCTGCTGTGATTGGTGCAGGTACGGCAGGCCATAATGCTTATCGTCAGATTAGCAAGGTAACAGACAATGTGGTCATCATTAACGAAGGTATCTGGTCAACAACTTGTACCACCATGGGCTGTATGCCCAGCAAGCTGTTAATTGCAGCTGCAGATAGAGCACATCACGCCAACCATTCAGAAGAATTCGGTATTGAAGGCCAAGCTATCATCAATGGCAAACAAGTCATGAAACGGGTGCAGTCAGAAAGAGATCGCTTCTCAAGCTTTGCGCTTAAAAATGTCGCGAGTTGGGATGAGAATAATAAAATCTATGGCCGAGCTGTGTTCTTAGAAGATGGCCTGATCGAAGCACATACCTCAACCGGCGAGACGCTATACATAAAGGCGGAGCATATTATTATTGCCACTGGCTCCAAACCTTTTGTACCAGAAGGTTGGAAGCTAACTTTGGGCGATGCCCTTATCACCTCAGATACAATTTTTGAGCTACCCGATTTGCCAAAGTCGATGGCGGTCGTGGGTGCCGGTGCTATCGGCCTAGAGTTGGCACAAGCCATGAGCCGATTAGGCGTTGAGGTGGCTATTTTTAATCGCAGCGAAAATGTCGGCGGTATCAAAGATGAGATTGTCAATCAAAAAGCAATAGACTGCTTTTCAAAACAGCTGGATTTGCGTCTGGCCACCAACATCCAAAGCGTATCGCGTGATGACAGTGCCAATAGCGCTCAGGCCATCATTAACTACACCGATGCCCAAGGTAATAGCCAAACTTGGCAAGGTGAAAAAGTTCTGGTAGCTACTGGCCGCCATAATACGTTAGATACTTTCGGCGTCGAGCACTTAGGGGTGCGTTTGGATGATAAAAATCGTCCGCAAGACAGGGACACCATCACCGGTAGGATCAAAGATACCAATGTTTATATCGTTGGCGATGCCAATGCTTATATGCCCTTATTGCATGTCTCAAGTAATGAAGGTTATTTATCTGGCAAAGAGGTAGCGCTAAAGATCTCAGGGCTATCAGATAAAGTTAGTATGAGTGATGCCATTGAACACGACCCTGACAGTTCAAAAAACAGCACTCTTTTAAATGATATTGCCCCTGATAAATCACAAACTGTCACCACCCCCATGTCGGTTATATTTACCTCGCCTCAAATTATGTCGGTTGGACAGACTATAGATGAGATTGAAAAATCTGGCGAAGCTTATGTGGTGGGTGAGGTAAGCTTTGACAATCAAGGTCGTAGCCGTGTGATGGGCGTGAACTGCGGATTATTACGTATTTATAGCGCTGCCAACACCGGTCTTGTATTAGGCGCAAGTATGGTAGGGCCTGATGCTGAATATCTTGCCCATATTTTGGCGACCGCCATTACTAATAAAGTAGATATTGATGGCTTACTAGACAGCCCCTTCTACCACCCCACGATACTGGAAGGCCTACGCACTGCACTGCGTGATGTCGCCGCTAAGCTAAGAGCCTACCAAGCCTAGTATAATAAACACGTATTGTGCTATTCATAAAGACACTCTAACTATAGGGTGTTTTTTTATAGCAGGGTATTTTGTATAGCAGGATGTTTTTATAGATAGTGCATAAGCGCATCGCAAGATGGTCTCAACTTATCTCATTTTGTTGTATATTACTACTTTAAAACCAAGAATCCTAACTGCTCCAAATACTCACGATTTATAGGAAGTGCAATGGCAAAAGAGACCGGCTCAAAGATTAGCGCATTTTTTCAAGAAATTATGCACGACTTATATTCGAGCTTATATCTTGCCATCGGTGGTGATCTAGAAGAAGAGACTCATGACTGGGCATCACGTGGTGCTGAACTGGCCAGTACCACCATTAAGATTATTATCCTACTGGCTATTCTTGGCTGTCTATATTGGCTGTTTATCTATATGATTAAACACAATAAAGAGCGGTTAAAGCTTAGCGACAAGCGTATGAGTATTGCCCGCTCCACCATCCGCTACATTTGGGTGGTCAGCTGCCTTATAGCGGTAATGAGTCAGATTAATATTGAGCCATCCACTGTCAAAGCCACAGCCAAGGCCAGTATTTGGGCCGGTATCTATTATGTGCTATGGACCTCCTCTGAGCAGGTGATTAGCCGTGTGCTTAAGCATTACGGCCTCAATGCCTCTATTGAGCAATTGCTTAAAAATGTATTTTCTGTGCTTATTGTGGTATTAGGTCTGGCCAGCGTCATGGCACAGTTTGGCTTCGATATTGTCTCCTTGGTTGCAGGTTTAGGTATTGTCGGTTTGGCAGTGGGTTTTGCGGCGCAGTCTACGATTGCTAACTTTATTTCAGGTATTACCATCTTGCTTGAACAGTCCTTTCAGGTCGGTGACTGGATTAGTCTTGGTGATAAAGAAGGGCGTGTGATTGTCATCTCCTTGCGTACAACTCATATTTTAACCCGGGATAACATTACAATTATTATCCCCAATGCGACAGTCGCCTCATCCGAGGTGACTAACTTAACCTCCAAAAACTTTATTCGTTTTGATATTCAAGCTCGCATCGCCCTAGAAGCAGATATAGAAGCGGCACGCCAAGTCATTCTTAATGTTATCAGTGATATGGATAACATTCTTAAACGCCCTGAGCCGTCTGCTACCATTGATCATATTAGTGATTTTGGTGCGGTATTTATTGTGCGCTTTTGGGTCACGCCAGCAGCAGTACCACGTATTCCGCGTATTAAAGAGGCGCTACATGAGCAAATCAAAACTCAGCTACAAGCGGCAGATATTGCTATCCCCTATCCGCATATGCGCATCTTAATGCCCAAAGATGTGGATTATCCCATTGATACCAAGCCCTTCGAGGTCACCACCCATATCAGCGATAAAAAATAGCACAGCACATCAGTACAAAACAGCGTGTCATGACCTCTAAATAAAGGCAGGGAGGTTTTGCCCAAATGGGTGAAAATTATGTCAACGGACAGATTAATTTGCAGTGCCTTGTCAGCGATTGTGTTAAAATCACTGACCATAAATACTGGTTTAAATCACCACACCCCTTATAACAACCTCTTAGCTTAACTCATACTTTAAATCTGCATCCTCTCGTCAATTCAATATCATTGAATGGGCCGATGCATGACTAAGCAACACAAACGTAAAGGCCACCTATGTCCACCCCTACATCCGAAAATACCCCCTTAACCACCAACGCAACAGACGATACTCCATCCAGCACACGCTATGATATTGTTATCACTTGTGCCGACGGCTTAGAAGCACCTTTGCAAACAGAGCTGAGTCACATGGATATCGTCAGTGATATCAAAAGTACGGGGCGTCTGAGTGTCTCGGCCACGTTAGAGCAGGTGTATCGTATATGTCTGTGGTCGCGTGTCGCCTCACGGGTATTACTACCACTCAAAAAGCGTAATATTAATAAAGAATACGATGTTGCTGAGCAGCTAAATGGCCTTGCCAAGACCATTGATTGGACCCAGTGGTTTGGGCTCGACAATACCTTTGCGATTCGCATGAGCGTTGATAAAAGAGTTCAAGTGAGCCAGCAGTTTGCGATGCTGCGTATCAAAGATGCGATTGCCGATACCTTTACTGAAAAGTATGACAGCCGCCCTGATGTCGATAGTAATGACCCAGACTTTCCGATTTATGCCACGGTGAATGACAAACAGGCAGAGATTTTTTTAGACTTATCGGGTACCAGCTTGCACCGCCGTGGCTACCGTGTCGCCATGACAGATGCACCGCTAAAAGAGAACTTAGCTGCAGGCCTACTGTACAGCGTGGGCTGGCATAAAACCAAAAACAGCTACAGCGCTCTCATTGACCCGATGTGTGGCTCAGGTACCTTTATTATCGAAGCGCTACTGATGCAGTGCGACTATGCGGTGGGCATCGATAAAGCAGAATCACAATTTGGTTTTTATCACTGGCATGAGCACAACTCTGAGCTGTGGCAGCAGTGTGTCAATGACGCACAACAGCGCTTTCATACGGGCTTAGAAAAAGCCGCCTCAGGTAAATTGCCAACGATTATGGGCTTCGATGCTGATGCTGGCGCGATTAAAGCCACCCACAAAAACTTAATTGCCGCAGGCCTTATTGAGATTATTCCACATTTGACCTTAGAGCAGCGTCCGCTGTCACAGCTAAAGATAGCTTTGGCCAAACCGCTATTAGACCGTAAGCTAAAACGTCCTTTGGTTATTACCAACCCACCTTATGGCGAGCGTTTGGGCGAAAGTGACTTTATTAAGCCCTTGTATCAAGGCCTAGGTTTGACCTTGCAAGAGATTTTCGCCAAACAAAAATACCAGCCCATGCTAGGTCTGCTTGCCGCTCATGTCGAGCAAGCTGACGTGCTGCCTATTGAAGACCCGCAAACTTTGCGCTGTCATAATGGCGCCATTACCGTGTATTTCCGTCATGGTCAGCTGATCCGCAAAGAGGGCGAAAGCCTAATCACCCGCTTTGAGAAAACCGAAATTAAAGTGGATGAAGCGCAAGATTTCGTCAACCG
Source organism: Psychrobacter sp. YP14 (assembly GCF_003209315.1). Taxonomy (NCBI): domain Bacteria; kingdom Pseudomonadati; phylum Pseudomonadota; class Gammaproteobacteria; order Moraxellales; family Moraxellaceae; genus Psychrobacter; species Psychrobacter sp. YP14. The sequence continues at coordinate 2,014,902 of NZ_CP029789.1, forward strand.
TCTGCAAAAGAATGTGAACCATCTAAAAAAACTGGCTGCCAAAGAAGATGTGACCAACTTGCGTGTTTATGATGCAGATTTGCCCGACTATAAAGTGGCCATTGATGTTTATGGCGACTATGTCCATGTGCAAGAGTGGGCTCCGCCGAAGAGTATTCCACCAGAAACTGCTCGCAAACGCTTTAATCTTGCGCTCATGGGTATCCGTGAAGTGTTTGGCATCAACCGAGAGCAAATCTTTATCAAGACCCGTGCTCGACAAGTGGGTAACACTCAATATGGCAACCCTGAAGCCAGCGCTCAATCTAAAGAGTCAAAAAATGCCCCAGAGCTTAAAAAGGACAACCGCAATCGCTATAAAGGCAATAAGTTTCAGCAAGCCCGTGAACAGGCCAAGCGCCAAGAAGCTCAGCGTCTGGCACAAAAGAAACGTAAAATGCATGTGGTGCAAGAAGACGGCGCTTACTTTTATGTTAACTTCACCGATTATCTAGATACCGGCCTGTTTATTGACCACAGAAATATGCGTAGTATGATTCGCTCTGCTAGCCGCGGTGCGGATGTATTAAACCTATTCGCTTATACCTGTACTGCCAGTGTTCACGCCGCACTTGGCGGGGCAAAATCAGTGACCAGTGTCGATTTATCGCAAAACTATCTGGACTGGGGCAAACAAAACTTTGCGCTAAATGGTCTAGATGTGACCACCAGCCGTTATCAGTTTATTGCCTCTGATATCTTTGACTGGATTAAAGACAATACCGATCAGTTTGATGTGATATTTATCGATCCACCGACCTTTTCAAACTCGAAAAAGTTCCAAGGGACGTTTGACGTGCAGCGTGACCACACAGCACTGATTAACCGTGCCATGAACCGTCTATCAAATGGTGGCGTGATTTATTTCTCGAATAACTTTACTAAGTTTGAATTAGATGAAACGCTGTATGATCGTTATGAAGTCACTGAGATTACCAGTGAAACCATTGGTTTTGACTTTAATCCCAAAAAGCCAATTCACCACAGTTTTGAGATTCGTCATAAGCTTTAAAAGTTAGCGATAGCACTTTACACATAAATAAAGCCCCGTTAGTTAGCTAGCGGGGCTTCTTTAGCTTTGTGATGACCATATCTGTTATTCATGCGATTATATTTATTTTAATAATAATGTATTCTAGGCTCATTGCTATGATTCGCTAGGAATACTTTTATGAGTAACGCACCTCCGCCACAGTGCTTATTTATTCGAACCTATGGTCAGCAGCCAAAGGGGCATAGTCACCGCCATCTGCAAATCACTATTCCTCTCACCGGCACCATCAACATGATAATGAACGATGAGGTGCTTAACGTTCATTATGGTGAAGCAGTGATTATACCTAGCCACATGTTCCATCAGTTTAAGGCACAAGAGGATTTTCGTTTTCTGGTCATGGACTTACCTCAAACGCTCAATCTGAATCATTTCCTACGAAATAATTCTCAAGGCATCAATGACAACTATCAAGCTAATAACTATAAAAATAGTGATTTACACATTCCTCTTGATGAGAAGACACTGTTGTTTATACAGTTTATTGAAAAACAATTAACCACTGCTGGCAATACTACAATTGAAGCGCTTATGCTTGAACTATTAACTGAACTCATTAGCTCTCTCGATAGGCCTTACCGTCCAGACTCTCGGATTACCAAAGTCATTAACAGAATAGACCAAGATATTGCAGCCCCTCATTGCATTGCATCTTTGGCAGAGGTTGCCTGCCTCAGTCCTAGCCAATTTAAGGCTGTGTTTAAGCACCAACTGGGATGTTTGCCAAATGATTATATTACCGAAAAACGTATGCAAAAAGCACTAGGACTTATCTTAAATACAGATTTGCCAATCGCTATTATTGCCGAACAATGTGGTTATCGTAGTGTACCTGCCTTTATAAGACGATTTAAACAAACATACAATCAAACGCCTAATAAAATGCGTATCAATTCATAGCACAAATGGGTTTTAATTTGTCTAATTATTACTTTTTAGATTCACCATAAATCATAATTAACCCACCTAACGTTACTAACAAAAGGCCTGATAATTTATAAACATCAATTTGTCTAATTTCAAGCCCAAACAGACCTGTTTGGCTTAGAATTATCGCAAAATACATCTGTCCAAGAAATACCCATAATAGCGTATTACCCGATCCTATCTTTGGTGCAGCAATAAACATAAATAAAATATAAAGACTACCAAGAAACCCTGGAGACCACATCCACCAACTTGCATTTGCGACCTCTGGAGGTTTAATACCACCACTTATAAGATACGACATTATTAACGAGGCAGCTGTACCACCAAGATACAAATAGAAAGTAGCTTGAATCTGTGAAGCTTGAGTGCTTTCTCTAAAAGCATTTACAATGGCGAGTTGTAGCGGCACAATAGCGCCACCTAATAAACTGATAATCACATAAGGTAAAATATTCATAACTTAATGCCTGTGCGGTTACTTTATAAAAAAGTATGCCGATACAGGCGAAAATAAAGCAAGAAAACTACCTTTTTGGGATATAAAACAAGCCGTTCAGGTAATAAAGTATTATCTTTTCTAAAAATAACTTAGCGTTGTAAAACAATCTAACATACGAGATGTATAGTTCTCACTCGGTTTTCTTGCTATGTTAACTTTTAGATTCGGTATAAGCGTTATGATGGTTAAAAATAAACCCCCATCGTCACTCTATCATTGCCGCCATAATCTTGAACAGTCTTAACCTGTGTATAGCCAAAATCAGTAAAAATTTGACGAACTGCCGCGCCTTGGTCATAGCCATGCTCAACCGCTAACAGACCGCCACTTACCAAATAGCCTCTTGCCTGCTCAGCTATCTGCCTAATATCAGCCAGCCCATTATCAGGCGCAACCAAAGCCGATAACGGCTCAGCTTTAAGCTTGTCTAGGTGCTCATCATCATCAACGATATAAGGCGGATTGGACACGATGACATCGAAGCGTGGCGACTCTTTATTTGTATTAGCTGCCTCTAATGCGCTAAACCAATCACTTTGGATAAACTCAATGTTAGTGACCTTATTAAAAACCGCATTGCGCTTGGCAACCTCTAAAGCAGGGTTAGAGTAATCAATCGCGGTCACTTGCCACTGACTGGCTGTATGATTGGGCGCTAACATTTGCAGCTCATGCGCCAAACTAATGGCGATACAGCCAGAGCCTGTGCCTAAGTCCAATAACCGCTTGGGCAACTTGTTGGCATCATCGATATCATCGGCATCATCGTTCTGAACTTGGGCATAATGCGTATCAATCCAATCCAGTACCTGCTCTATCAACACCTCCGTATCTGGTCTTGGTATGAGTGTGTGCTCATTAACGAAGAAGTCTAGCGACCAAAATGCTTGCTTACCAGTCAGATAAGCCAGCGGTGTGCCAGAGCGCATCTGAGCAATACCAGACTCAAAATGCGCTTGCTCAGCGTCAGTAAGCTTATACTCTGCATCAGTAATCAAAAATGAGGCAGGCTTTTGTAACACATATAGTAGCCAGTCAGCGACCCAGTGTTCAGGCAAATCACCGTAATCATTTTTTTTCATCTGGCTGATGCTCAACCGCTGCTGTGCCGTCATTGCTATCCTACCTTGGGTTATTTTTTGCTTTCAGGCTGAGTGTTGGCAGTATCATCAAGCGCCAGCTGACTGGCTGCCACATCGTCGCCATAAATGTCATCATTGCCGCCAATCACGATATACTTATCTACCAAATAGATCAGCACTAAAATCGGAATACCAATAACAAAGGTAAAGGTAAAGAAGAACGGCCAGCTGGTCGTCTCTACAATAGAGCCTGAATAGCCACCCATTACCTTAGGAATTAGGGTCATAATCGATGAGAAAATAGCGTATTGAACCGCCGTAAATTTAATCGAGGTTAACGCCGATAAGAAGGCAATAAACACCATACTGGCAAAGCCTGATGCCAAGTTATCGACAATGACCGCAAAATACATATACTCAACACTGCCTTGATGGTAAGTCAGCAAGATGAATAACAAGTTGGTAGAGGACGCCAAGACAGCACCGAGCATCATCACCTGCATGATGCGCATTCTTTGAGCCAACATACCGCCTAAGAAGCCGCCGACAATCGCCATAATAACCCCAACTAACTTCACCGCATCGGCGATTTGGGTTTTATCAAAGCCCATCTCTTGATAAAACACGTTTGAGATGACGCCAGCGACGATATCTGAGATACGATACAGGCCAATTAGTGCCAAAAGTAGCAAGGCCTTTTTGCCATAGCGGCGGAAAAAATCTAAGATAGGATTAATCCAAGTTGCCATCGCCACTTCTTTTTTGACCAGGCCCACTTTTACCAACAATAAACCGCTGATAATTGCCAATCCTAAGCTTGCCAATAAGCGAAGTGTGGCGATTAAAAAGGCCGCCAGCGCATCTTCGAACTCAGGAAGTACTTTACCAATAAGGTTATAACCGGCCACGAATACCACCACGGATAGTACAAATACCAATACCAATCTGAGATAGTCGTTTTTGGACTCGGTCACAGTGGGCGCTTTATTAATAATTTTTGGCTGATTGATAAACAAAAACAGCAATAACAAAGGTGCAGCCGCGATGGCCACAGCAAAATAGTTATTTAGTAGCGGATAAACCGTTTTAGGCACCAACACCATACTGCTACCTGACAGTCTGTTATACAAGGTTTCTATTAAATACGGCAGCCCAATTAAAGTACCTGGTACCAATAAAATCGCCGAGTAAATAGAGAACAGCTTGAGGTTAAGCTGTTGTTTTTTGATCTGTAAAATCTCAGCGGTCGGCTCGTAGCCGGCAAAGGTCGTCAGTAAAGGTAGGGTCATGATCAGCGCCATAACATAGTAAGTATTACGCCATGCCTCATAGCTATATGCCGTTTCAGTAGAGCCAAAGTATACGGCCAGATATAAAGATCCAGCACCGGCGACAATCATACCGATGCGGTAGCCGGTAACATAGATAGAGGACAATACCGGCTGCATTTCAGGCGGGGCAAGCTCAATACGGTACGCATCAATGACGATATCTTGCGTTGCTGCGGAGAATCCTAAAAGTACGGATCCTGCTGCCATTAAATGCAGCACATTGACCTCAGCAGGGTTGACGCTGGCCATCAAATAAATGGCCAAAATAATCAGCAACTGCGCGACCACCATCCATGCTCGGCGACGCCCTAACCAGTTGGTCAGTATTGGTACAGGGATTGCATCAATAAGCGGCGCCCAGATGAATTTAAACGCATAGCCAAGACCTGCCCAACTAAACATGGTGATGATACTCAGATCCACACCTGCTTCATTCAGCCAAAGCCCCAAGCTTGAGAAAATCAGCATAATGGGCAAGCCGGCGGCGAACCCTAAAAAGAACATAATTAGGACGCGCAGGTCTTTAAAAGCCTTTAAAGAGTCAATCCAAGATTTTTTGGCAGGGGACAACTTAGCTTTTGAGCTGCGTTTAGTAGGGGTCGATACAGACATAGCAGACCTATAGTTATAAAATCAGAAAACCGTTATGTTACTTTAGAATGGCAGGCTTGACTAGCCGTATCGTATTGCGCGTACAATACAGTCGGCAGTTGGTGCACTGAAACTGGGCATATGTTACCAAATAGCGGTATAATGTTTGGGTTAAATGGTGTGCCCTCTTTATAATAAATTAAGTTAATAAATTCAGCTGATAGCTTTGGCTTATTGTGCAGGCTCTTTATATGTTTAGTAGGCTAAATTTGCTTTGGCCACTGACGTGTTTTGAGTGAGCTTTTTAAGTGTTGCTGAAGTGATATAGGAAAAATTTATGGCCATTGATGTCATCGTCAATCAAAGACATTTACAAATTCAGCTTAAACAGTTAGAGACGGTATGGCATACCGTAATTAATGGCTATAACTTAAGCCAAGCGGCGCAAGTGCTACATACTAGCCAATCAAGCCTGTCAAAGCACATCTCCGCTTTAGAAAACCAATTAAAAGCCGAAGTCTTCGTGCGCCAAGGCAAACGCTTAACCGGACTGACCCCTGTCGGTGAAGCGCTACTGCCCCATATTGAGGCAATTTTTACCGAAATTCGCACCATTGAGAATATCAGCCTTGATTACAACAACCCACAGACTGGTACACTAACCCTAGCCACCACCCATACCCAAGCACGCTATGTACTGCCAGATATTATCAAGCAGTTTAAGCAGCAGTTCCCTAAGGTGCAGCTGGTGCTACAGCAAGCCGATCCGCAAACGATTGCCAATATGGTCATTCGAGGTCAAGCCGATATCGGTATTGCTACTGAAGCACTGCTACAAAACTCTTATCTACGCTGCTACCGTTATTATGATTGGTCTCACCGTGTTATCGTGCCTAAAGACCATGAACTGGCAGAATTAGACAGTATTGATTTGCCGACTCTTGCCAGCTATCCTTTGGTCACCTATCACGGCGGCTTCACAGGTCGCAGTGCCATTGATAAGACCTTCCACGATGCCGGTCTTGAGCCTGAAATTGTCCTTGCTGCTCTCGATGCCGATGTGATTAGTACCTATGTTGGGGCAGGTCTTGGTGTGGGTATTATCGCTGAAATGGCCTTTGAGCCAGGTCATTACCAGAATCTGACTGCCATTCCTGTTGATCATTTTGGCCGCTTTACCAGTTGGATTGCGGTGCGAGATGACGCTGAGATTCGCCACTTTGGGCAGGCATTTATTCAGCTTTGCCAACAGCAATTTAGCAGCTAACTGCTCTTTGAAAACCCTCGGTTGATATCAAACTTGCGTTGACTCACAACCTTAATTTTCTTTTCATTGATACACGCTTTTTACTCTTGCACCTTGATGGCGCAAGAGTTTTTTTTGCTTTTTGTAACTGCTAATAGCCGCCGTGATAAACTAGCAACAGCTTTAAGCAAGCTATCTTTACATTAGATACTTTATTGTTAGATGCCTTCCCTCTATCTATGCTTTATAAGCAATTTAACTATGCTTTATAAGCAATTTAACTATGCTTTATAAGCAATTTAAGCCTTCAAGGACAGAAGGATCACTTAGGCGATAAGCCGACTTTGATTTTTGTTAATCATATTCACGCATAAGGTAACCTCTCATGCAAAAATTTCTGGCTATTTTGATGGCATTGTTTGCGCTGCCCTTGCTTATTGGCGGCGGCTACTTGCTATCCTTAGGAGGCAGCCCCTATTATGTGATCGCGGGCATAATGATGCTACTGACCGCATGGCTACTGCTAAAAAGACATTGGGGGGCTTATGCCCTCTATAGCCTGTTTATCATTGGCTCAGTTATTTGGGCGGTATGGGAAGCAGGCTTTTATTGGTGGGCGTTGGCCACGCGCCTAGGCTTCCCACTTATCTTCGGTCTACTCATGCTGCTGCCTTGGGTCGCTAAGAAGATGGGAGATCATAAATCCAAAATCTTGACTGCGCCTGCCGGCAACACCCTGCATACCCCCTCAAGCACGGGTGCCGCTCAAGTACAGCCGCCTGTATCCCAGCCGCTGACTTCTGCGCCAGCCGATACCCACAATACGGGTAACCCACTTTATTATTGGGGCTTATTGGCATCAGTAGTGGCCGGTGCTGCGGTATCTTTTGGTAGTATGGCCAACAATCCCACTGACAAATTGGGCCGCTTAGATCTAAATACCAGTACGTCAGACACTACAGCCAACTTAGGCGACGCCTTATCGAACGGTCAACAGACCCCTGAAGGAGATTGGAGTGCTTATGGCCGTACCGATTATGGTCAGCGCTATTCACCCCTGAGTCAAATTAATACCGAAAACGTCAAAAATCTAGAAGTGGCTTGGCAGATCCAAACCGGTGATGTCAAAGGCCCTAAAGATATCGGTGAAACCACATATCAAGCCACACCACTGAAGATTGGCAATGCGCTATATCTATGTACCCCTCACAACTGGGTAATGGCACTAGATGCGGATACGGGTGAGAGTCTATGGACCTTTGATCCTAAGGTGGGTGAAAACCAAAAGCGCCAGCACCAAACGTGTCGCGGCGTCTCTTTTTATGCAGGCTCACAATCGCCAGTGAATGCCATTCAAGCTTCAGCCGCCACCTCGGCTAACAATACGACACTTACAGCGCAAAAAATCGAGGGCAATACCTTTAATAATGCGCCTGTGCAGTGTGATGCTCGCATCTTTATTCCTACCTCAGATGCTAAGCTTTATGCACTAAATCCTGAGACCGGACAACGCTGTGCAGACTTTGGCGATAACGGCGCGCTTGATTTAATGCACAATATGCCATTTAAACAAGCCGGTTTTTATTACTCAACGTCACCACCTGTTGTGGCCGGTAACCTAGTTATCGTAGCCGGTGCAGTCAATGACAACTATGATATTAACTCACCTTCTGGTGTTATCCGTGCTTATGATGTGCGTACAGGTGAGCTTAAGTGGAACTGGGACTCTGGTAACCCACAACAAACTGCGCCGCTGGATGTCAACGATCCCAATCAAGTGTACAAGACCAGTTCACCCAACTCTTGGTCTATTGCCACAGCTGATGAAAAGTTAGGCTTGGCTTATTTCCCAATGGGTAACCGTACCCCTGATCAGTTAGGTGTTTATCGCACCCCTGAAGAAGAAAAGTATGCCACCTCTGTGGTTGCCTTAGATCTAAAAACCGGACAAGCACGCTGGGTACAGCAGTTCGTACACCATGACTTGTGGGATATGGACACCCCTGCTCAGCCGACATTATTGGACTTAAAAACCGATAAAGGCGTGCAGCCTGCGCTTGTGGTTCCGACTAAGCAAGGTGATGTTTATGTGTTAAACCGTGCTACGGGTGAGCCTATCTTACCGATTAAAGAGCGCCCTGCACCGCAAGGTGACTTGATAGCAGGGGAACATGCTGCTCCCACTCAGCCTTACTCAGCACTAAGCTTTGAGCCAAAACGCTTAACTGAAAAAGACATGTGGGGCGCAAGCTTAATCGACCAAATGATGTGTCGTATTGAGTTTAATAAGCTGAACTATGAGGGCCGCTACACGCCACCTTCGCTCAATGGGACGTTGGTATATCCAGGTAACTTTGGTACCTTTAACTGGGGCAGCTTGGCGGTTGATCCAGAAAGTGGTGTCATGTTTGGTATGCCCACTTATTTGGCCTTCACCTCCAAGCTTATTCCTAAACACAGCTTAGGTGACGTGGAGACCAACAAAGGTGAGCAAGGGGTTAACGCCAACGAAGGCGCCGATTATGCCGTAGAGATGGGGCCTTTCTTATCGCCACTTGGCGTGCCTTGCCAGCAGCCACCTTGGGGCACGATTGCTGCCGCCAACTTAAGCACAGGCGACATTGCTTATCAGCGCAAAAACGGTACCGTACAAGACCTATCGCCTTTACCATTGAAGTTTGAGCTGGGTGTACCGGGTATTGGTGGTCCTATCATCACTAAAGGCGGCGTGGCCTTCTTATCAGCTGCAACTGAAAACAACTTCAGAGCTTATGACTTAGCAACCGGTGATGTGCTTTGGAACCAGCGTATACCGGCAGGTGGCCAAGCCACACCTATGACTTACTTAAACTCAAAAGGTGAGCAGATGGTGGTATTGGTAGCCGGTGGTCACGGCTCAGTCGGAACCAAAATTGGTGATTATGTGATTGCATATAAACTGGCCAAATAAACCTGCTCAATCAACATATTTACTTGGTTAATGTTACTTGGTTAATAACGATATAAAAATAAGGTGCCTTAGGGTGCCTTATTTTTTTGGATCGTACTGTTACAATACCCCAAGATGAAGCCTAGATTAATGATGGCACTGATGTGTTAAGTAGCCTTGTTATTAGTTTATTAATATTCAACCGGTCTACTTGAAACTTAAGCAGCCAAGGCTCATATCAACCATTAGCACACCATCAAAAAATTTATTAATAAGCAATAAATAAACCCTTCTGCTTAAGGCTTTATTGACTCTGCTAATGGATGACTTATGAGCGCAACTCCTTTATCTTTTTTAGACTTAGCCCCTATCCCTGAGGGTCAAACCACTGCTCAGGGCGTGGCTTATACCGTGGATATGGCACAAAAGGCAGAGGCCATTGGCCTAAACCGCTTTTGGATGGCAGAACATCACAATATGCCTGGTATCGCCAGTGCCGCAACGTCAGTACTGCTCTCGCATATTGGTGCTAAAACCAACAAAATCCGTATCGGCTCAGGTGGTGTCATGCTGCCAAACCACGCGCCGTTGGTAATAGCTGAGCAGTTCGGTACACTGCATGCTTTATATGGGGATCGTATTGACTTGGGATTGGGCCGCGCGCCTGGCACAGATGGGGCAACCTTTCGAGCACTGCGCCGTCAGATGCACGATGCCGATCGCTTTCCACAAGATGTGCAGGAGCTGATGTTCTTTTTGGGTAGCGACTCAGACAACAGTCCGGTTCAGTCCTTCCCAGGTGCTCATAGCAAGGTGCCAGTTTGGATTTTAGGCTCCTCACTGTTTGGTGCCACCTTAGCGGCTAAGCTTGGCTTGCCTTATTCATTTGCCTCACATTTTGCGCCGCGTATGATGACGCAGGCCATTACCACGTATCGCGAAAACTTTGAACCCTCACAGTATTTGGATAAGCCGTATGTGATGCTTGCGGCTAATATGCTACTTGCAGATGATGATGCCACGGCTCGCTATCATTTTACCTCTGCACAGCAAAGCTTTGTGCGCTTACGCCGTGGTGGCCGTGGTCAAGTACCCGCGCCCGTAGAGTCGATGGACAGTATCTGGAGCGCCCCTGAAAAAGCCATGGTCGATGATGCCTTAGCGGTATCTTTTATTGGCAGTGTTGGACGCGTGCGTCCTCTATTACAGCATTTCTTGGAGGAGCATAAGCCTGATGAGCTGATGGTCACTGCTAATATTTATGATCAGCAGGCGCGCCTGCACTCTTTGGAGTTGGTACCTGAGCTTGAGATTTTCGATTTAAATCCCTAAGCGTAAGTCATCAAGCATAATAGGCAAAGAATTGACTTCCTCCCCTCGCTAAACCGAGGGGATTCCTACAGCTAGACGGTCAAGCCCGACCGCAAGGATGTTCTTAGCAGCATTGATATCTCTATCATGCCATGTGCCACACTCAGCACACCTCCATCCTCTTATTCCAAGACCTGCTCTACCTTTTGGACTACTACCACTTATTTTAAGGCAGCACGAGCAGGTCTGGGTAGTGTAACTCTCATTTACCATCTCAAACTGACAACCTGCATGCTTGCATTTGTATTCCAGTTGTCTTTTGAGTTCAAACCATCCTGCATCGTATGTCGATTTAGCTAGGTTGGTCATCGAATTGGTAAATGAGCGGGATTTAACATCACCAACCACAATTAAGGCATTATCCTTAACTAATTGGGTGGTGAATTTGTGTATTGCATCTAATCTTGTGTTTTTGATTTTGGCGTGGATTGCTTTCACCCGCTTTTTATTATTTGCACGCTGGGCGACTGCTAATTTATTCGCCCATTTTTGAGTCTGCTTAATCTGTAGTTTATCGCCCGTTGATGTGGTAGCAGACTGCTTTAAGCCTAAGTCAATACCAACGCTGCCTTTACCACTTGCTTGTCTAGGAAAATCTTTGACGGTAATACAAGCATACCAGCGATTACGGCTGTCTTGCACTATCTCAAGCGTATTGATTTGATACAGGCTTAGGTTGTAGCTATCAAATATATCAATGATGAGCTTTTGACCTTTAGATAACGATAATTGAATGGTTGACTTCAGTGCTTTTTTACCGCTTTGCCTCGTATTTAGGTACTTGATGGCTGATTGTTTAAAGGGTATCCAGCCTAGGCTTTTGCGTTTGGCATCGGGTCGGTTGGTTCGCCAATTAAGTTTGGCTTTTTTAAACTGCTTACGAGATTTGGCATGAGTTTCGTTGATGGCTTGCAAAGTTTGGCTGTGCAAGCCTAAATACTCACCACTGCCTTTGGTGTATTGGCTTAAATCATAGGCCGAAAAGTACTTACCTGTGCGTCTTAAATGCTCAAAGCTTAACGCATTAACATAGTTCCACGCATAGTTAACACTCCCAGCTAGTTTGTTTAGCTGGTTTGCATGTTTGTCTTTGATGCGTAGCTTGAGGGTTTTCATAGGGTTAGTATGGCGAGGTTAATTTTAACTTGCAATACTTTAAGTACTGATCACGACAGTGTGTGTCGCCTTATATCCACCCCCTGAAGTGGGTGGTTTTACGGCGACCGGTGATAAAAAAGCCGATATCTACAGATATCGGCTTTTTTAATAGGTAAGGCTTAAGACTGCACATGTTAATAAACACAAAACTCTACCGTATGAAAGCCTGAGCCTACTACTCTGATGGTATGTTCACCCTTATTGTGAGTGACATAGCGATAATCATACTCGCCTTGATCAGGCAAAATTTTGCCTTTACTGTCTCTAACTGAGCGAACATCAGCGTCAGTATTAATCACCAACTCTTGATTGGCGCCCAAAAAGATCTTAAATAAACGCGTATTTTGTAAGCTACCGGTATAACTGCCACAATAGCTGCCTTTGGCAAAAGTCACCTGAGTAGTGGGCAATGCTTGCGCGGCCACAGACAGTGACACCGCCAAAGCTAATACGCTGCCTTTGATAAACCATTTTGATTTCATAGTGCCATACTCCCTGTCGCCCACTATAGTTTGATAAAATGCTGTGAAACTTTTTAAACAGTTAATTTCAGTCCTTTATATTAATTAATATAGCACTCAAGTTAGGGGCACACAATGGTTAACTGTCTTTTTTCAAAGGCGCTGTACTTTATTGCAACACACAAAATTCTACTTGGCTTTCAACGCGGCCAACCAGCTTAATAGTATGTGTACCAGAGCTCTTAGCAACGTAACGATAATTGGCACCGCCTTCATCATTAAGCAGCCGCCCTTTGCTATCGGTCACACTTTGTACATGACCATCGGTCTTCACAACTAGCGTCTGGTTAGCCGTCATTTCAACACTAAACATTCGGCCTGTGGTTAAATCACCTTGATACTGTCCACAATCACTGCCTTTGGCAAAAATCACTTCACTGGTGGGCAACGCTTGAGCAGGCAGTGCCATTAACATAGCACTCACCCAGCACACTTGAGTGCTGATTTTTTTGATCATAATCACAAATTCACTGTATACGGATTAAAACAATTGACGCGTAGGCCACAGGCGCAAAACTGTAACATTATCAATGCACAATGACAAGGTTGGCTAGCCGTTAGCTGTTATTAATGGCATCCGTCTTTTAGCCTTACATCCACCCAAGCCCACGTAAAATGGCCGCCCCTATTGCCATCCCAAACAAGGAGAAGACAGTGGTAAAAGCTAGGATATTGGCAGCAAGCACTTCATTGCCTCCCATAGCCTTGGCCATGACATAGCTGGCTGCGGCTGTCGGTGATGCAACCATCAAAAATAAAACACCTAAGTGCACCCCAGTAAGCCCAAACGCAAGTCCTACCAATACCGCTAAGACAGGTGCGATAACAATACGGCCCACACTGGCCTGCATAGATAGCCCAGATAAGGCAAGCATAGAGCGCATATCAATAGTGGCACCAGCACAAATCAGTGCCAAAGGCAGAGATAATGCAGCCAGAAGTGAGCCGGTCTGAGTCACCACATTGGGTAGTTGAGGAAGGTTTAAAGAGGCAGCCAAAGCTTTGTAAGCAAAGGCGGCCAATAAGGAGAGAATTAATGGATTGGTAACTATTTTTTTACCCAGCATAAGGGCGTAGCCACGCTGACGGGCTTGCGGCTTTGATTCGCCTGTTGGGGTACGGGTTAAAGTAATCACTGCAAGCACGTTAAATACCAGAGTAATCACCCCCATATAAACAGCACCGATACTCAGCCCCTCATTGCCATAAGCGTTGGCCACTGTGGCCAAGCCAATAATGGCCATGTTACTGCGAAAGACGCCTTGGACGAATACACCTTTATCTTCATTACGCTCAATAAAGTACTTAGCATAAATTTCTGAGCCAAAAAATAACACTAACGTCACCAGCAGACCTGCCGCAATTAGGTTTAACTGCTCAGCAAAGTCCACCTTACTTTTTATGACGCTAAAAAACAGCAAACAAGGCAAAGCATAGTTAAATACCAGCTTTGAGGCTTGATCAATAAAGGCTTTACTAATTTGACCTTGTTTATACATAAAAAAGCCCAACCCCATCAGTATCAGGTTGGGCAGTACAATATTTAAAGCAAAGACAATGGCGTCAATCATGGCTCTCTCAAAGCTTGGTTATAGCTAGCGGTTGAGTTCATCATAATTGCCGCACAATTTTTTGTCTAGCACTTAGCACTAAGTGAGCCTAGGCGCTAAGTGAGCCTCGGCGCTAACTAAACCTCGCCATTGCTCAGTGCGACTAGGCTACTAGATATCTAACGCCGCTTTGGCTTTTTTCTGTTTTTTCAACGTCATACCCAAAAGCTGAATGGCAGCTGGGGTAACCCCGCTGATGCGGCTGGCCTGAGCCAAAGTTGCCGGACGAATATCATTGAGCTTTTGTACAATCTCATTGGACAGACCTGATACCGCTTTATAATCAAAATCAGCAGGCAGCTGCGTATTCTCTAAGCGCTTCATCTGATCAATGTCTTCTTGCTGACGATCGATATAGCCTGCATATTTGACTGAGATTTCAATCTGTTCACCCACATCAGCCGCCACTTGTGCACCCGTGACCGCAGCGATGTCGTTAAAGCCCACATTGGGACGCTTTAATAAGTCATAAGCGGTGGCCTCTTTTGACAACACTTCACCGGTTTGCTCAGTGAATTTTTTGCCAAGCTCGTTGTGCGGTGTGGCCCACAAGTCTTTTAGACGCGCAGATTCAGTGGCCATCGATTCCATTTTTTGCTGATAAGCCTGCCAGCGGGTGTCATCCACTAAGCCAAGCTTGCGACCAATCTCAGTCAAACGCTGATCGGCATTGTCTTCACGCAGCAATAGACGGTATTCGGCGCGGCTGGTGAACATACGATACGGCTCTTTTGTCCCGTGGGTAATTAAGTCATCGACCAACACGCCCAGATACGCTTGGTCACGGCGTGGTGTCCAGCTGTCCATTACTGGATTGTCTTGGGTAGATAAGGCGGCGTTGACCCCGGCCAATAACCCCTGCACGCCAGCTTCTTCATAGCCTGTGGTACCATTAATTTGACCGGCAAAGTATAAGCTATCAATAGACTTGGTTTCTAACGTGGGCTTAAGATTTTGCGGATTAAAGTAATCATACTCGATGGCATAGCCTGGGCGAGTAATATGTGCATTCTCTAGACCGGCCATGGTACGAATAAACTCAAGCTGCACGTCAAAGGGCAGACTGGTTGAGATACCATTTGGGTATAGCTCATGGGTGGTCAAGCCTTCTGGCTCAATAAAAATCTGATGGCTATTTTTGTCCGCAAAACGGTGGATTTTATCCTCAATGGAGGGACAATAGCGCGGACCTACCCCTTCAATAGTACCTGAAAACAGGGGTGATCGGTCTAGATGCTTACGAATAATGTCGTGCGTCTTTTCATTGGTATGGGTGATAAAGCAGTTCACCTGCTCAGGATGCATATCCACATTACCCATAAAGCTCATGACAGGTAGCGGCGTATCCCCTGGCTGCGTCTGCATCACACTGAAGTCTACCGTGCGTGCATCGATACGCGCAGGTGTCCCTGTCTTTAATCGCCCCACAGGCAGCTTTAATTCACGCAAACGCTCAGCCAATTTGATTGAGGGCTGGTCGCCGGCACGTCCGCCTTTAGAGTTATCTAAGCCAATGTGGATCACACCGCCTAAGAAAGTGCCTGACGTCAGCACCACTGTCTTGGTTCGAAAGATAATACCCGTCGCCGTTACTACCGCACAGGCTTTGCCATTTTCGACCAAAATATCATCAGCGCCTTGCTGAAATAAATCTAAGTTAGGCTGATTTTCTAGCGTATGGCGAATGGCGGCTTTGTACAAAATACGATCGGCTTGAGCTCGGGTGGCACGCACTGCAGCCCCTTTACGGCTGTTTAATACCCGAAACTGGATACCTGCCTTATCAGTGGCCAAAGCCATAGCGCCGCCTAACGCATCAATCTCACGTACCAAGTGCGATTTGCCAATACCCCCAATGGCTGGGTTACAGCTCATCTGTCCTAATGTCTCAATATTATGGGTCAGCAATAGCGTTTGTGCGCCCATACGCGCAGCCGCCAATGCTGCTTCGGTACCGGCATGTCCCCCACCAATGACAACAACGTCATAGGCCTTAGGATAAGTGATACCAGCGGTATTCGATGTGGAAGTAGATGACATAAACGCCTCGCCTGCTGTTTAACCAGCACATTACTAAAAGGGAGGGTCTTTTTGATTCGCTATAACACTGCCCTTATCAAAAGACCCACTAATCGGGAAAGACACTCGGGTGGCAGTCGCCACAAAAGCTCAAGCTTACTAAAAATAGGGTAACGGATAATTATAGCAAAATTCAGCCACCAGCTGTAGTGAAACTAAAGCCACTATACAATTAGGGTTATTACGGTATGGGTTATTACTATTGATACTGTATTGATATAGGCGTCAGCAGAACATCCATCTGCTAAAACCGCGCAAAATACCATCATCGCGTGCCAACAATAAAGATTGGGTAATAAAAGTTCACATTATAAGCATATGACAACGGTGCCAATAACGCTACCCTATGCTATCTATAGCTATAATAATTAAAATCAACCCCATACTAATGATTTTATTGCTCTATTGAACAGCCTATAGGTTATAACACCTTTTTAAACCGATAACTTGAGGACTGCATGAAAACTGATTTTTTAACCCATTGCCCAGCAACCGGCCATCACACTTCATCAAATTCACACCCAACCCTTGCCTCATCACCCCAAGCCTCACCTCATGCGGGTATCAAGCGCCTCAAGCTGAGCGTATTGGCGGCAATGACCATCACAGCGCTGGCCGCTTGCAGTAGCTTACCGGCAGCCCAAAGTGACACAGATAACAAGGCTGCCCGTCCCGCTGTATCCTCAGCGGACACACACTTTGCTGATGATGATAGCCGTCATGAATATCAACTAGATAATGGGTTAAAAGTCATCATTAAAGAGGACCACAGAGCGCCGGTTGCCATGACTCAAATTTGGTATGGTGTGGGGTCAACCGATGAGCCTAAGGACAAAGGCGGTATCTCACATCTGCTTGAACACATGATGTTTAAAGGTACCAAAAAAGTCTCAGGTGCCGACTTTGATCGCTTAATTGCCAAGTTTGGTGGCGATCATAATGCCTTTACCAGCTATGACTACACCGGCTACTATGAGATGTTTCCAGTAAATCGCCTTGATTTGGCATTAGAGCTTGAGTCTGATCGCATGGTGAATCTGCGCTTTGACAGTGATGAATTTGTCCAAGAATTTGCCCAAGAGCGCAACGTGGTGATGGAGGAGCGCCGCCAACGTACCGATGACAATCCTTTGGCGCGCGCCTTTGAAAAGTTTCGCAAAATGGCCCTGCCTGATAGCCCCAAAGGCGAGTCCGTCATTGGCCCGATGGATGAGATTGCCAATACCGATATCAAAGACTTACAACAGTGGTATGACACCTGGTATGCCCCAAACAACGCCACCTTGGTTATCGTGGGTGATGTCAATCCTAAAGAGACCCTAAAAAAAGTTGAGCATTATTTTGGGTCGATCAAGCACAAACCCATTCCTCAGCGTCCCTCAGTACAGCAGCAAGCTTTTCGCGGATATCAGCAGCAGACTGTAAAAGAAACGGTCAATGTTCCCACCTTAATTATGGCATTTAATGTGCCCACTCTGCCCAGCGCCATAACCGCTAACAGCTCTGATAAAGAGGTCTATGAGCTGTTAATGCTGCAATATATTATGGATGGCGGCTATGCTGCACGCTTCGAAAAAAACTTAGTGCGCAAGCAAGGTTTACTGGCTTCAGTGGTGGCTTATTATGATGCTTATGAACGGGGTGATGGGCTGTTTATGGTGCAAGCCACTCCTCGTGAGGGAGTAAGCTTGGCTCAAGCACAAAAAGCAATTACAGATGAGATGGATACATTAAAAACCCAGACCATCAGCAAGCAAGAGCTTGAGCGGGCACGCAACAACGCAATAAATGGCTTTGTGTTCTCGCAAGACAGTATGGCCGGTCAAGCCAATATGATAGGCAGCTTACAAGTACGCGGTTTGGATGATCGTTTGGTCACCACTTTACCTGATAAGTTGGCCAAAGTAACCAGCGCAGATGTCAATGCAGCTGCAAGCAAATATTTAGTTAATAATAACTTAAATGTGATGTATGTAGAGCCTGGTGAGACACGTAGCGGCCTGCCTGCCTCTAATTCTATGCCAGCTCAGCCCATGCCAGCTAAACCATAAAACCGCTAATTATGCGCCAATAAATGCCAGACCAATTGCCATTGACCACCAATAAAACACCCTTTTTAAAAATATAAAACCTAATTACGGATTTTGTTATGAAAGCACATGTGCCGCCTTTTTTATCTGTTAAACCGGCTTTACTTACCACCGCCTTGTTGGCCACATTCACCATGGGCGCCGCTTCTGCTCAAGCTGCCACAGAGATGCCCAGCGGTGAGCATGCCAGCGCTGATGTGGACATCACGCAGCCAATCAAAGCCATCGATAAGCTTGAGAGCTTAAAAAACGAGCAAAAGCTTAGCCTATCCATTCCCAAGTTTCAGCACTTCACCACCAGTAACGGTGTCCCTGTGATATTCGTCCAGACCAAGCAGCTGCCCATTGTCGATGTGGATTTGCGCTTTAACGCAGGCAGTGCCCGTGATGAGAGTATTCGCAAACAAGGCTTTGGGCTGGCCAGCATGGTCGCCGACTTACTCACCAAAGGCACCAGAGACCTTGATGAGACGGCATTCGCTGAAGCAACTGAGCAGCTTGGGATTGAGCTATCCAGCGCCGCTTACAAAGACCAATTTGTGGTAAATTTGCGCAGCTTATCTGACGCTGAGCATCTAGACCCTGCCTTGTCCTTGATGAGCAGTATCATCACCCAGCCGCGCTTTGATGCGCAAGTGCTCGAGCGCAGTAAGGCCCAGCAAGTACTGGCGCTCAAACAAATGATGCAAAACCCCTCCTATTTAGTCAGTACCACCTTTAGCCAGACCCTGTACGGCTCGCATCCTTATGCCCATTCCCCTTATGGCACGCAGCAAAGTATTCCTGCTTTGACTCGTAATGATTTACAGAAGTTTCATGACACCTACTTTGTGGCGCAAAACGCCACTTTAAGTCTTACTGGAGATCTAAGCTTATCGCAGGCAAAACAGGCAGCAGAAGCCATTACCCAAGCACTGCCTCAAGGTAAGCCGGCGCCCAAATTACCCAATCCTACCCCCATTAAACAAAGCAAGTGGGTGCATGTCGATTATGACAGCGACCAAACCTCAGTGATGATCGGTCAACAAGGCTATCGCATAGACCCTAGTGCCAAGGGCATACAGCGTGGCACTGACTTTAGTATAGGTAATGAAGTGCTCGCCGGTAGTGGCTTTAGCTCACGCCTCATGGGTAAAGTGCGCAAGGAGCTTGGTTATACCTATGGTATTTATGGCAGTATGACCCCGATGCAAGCACCAGGCCCTTATACCATCCGTTTCTCAACCCGTAATGAAAAAGCCGATGAGGCCATCGCCGCCACATTACAGACGGTCAATGACACCTTAAAACAAGGCATCACCGCTCAAGAATTTAAACTGACCCAAGAGAGTCTGATTAACAGCTATCCGATGGGCTTTGCCAGTAATGCCGGTATCAACGGTATGCTGGGTGTGCTTAATTTTAATAAGCTGCCTGACTCGTATATTACTGACTACATCAATAGAGTCGAAGGTGCACGTATCGACCAGGTCAATACTGCCCTACGTGACACCCTGACCCCAGATAAATTTATCATCGTCACTGTGGGCAAGCCCGACATTGCAAAAAACTCACAACTACAAAAGCTTAAGTAAAGTACTGCCTTTTATTGGCGCTCTTTATATGTCTAAGCGCAAAAAAAAGACACCCGCTTTACGTGGGTGTCTTTTTTTGTGGGGAGGCTGCTTAAATTGTTAGGTTCAGACGGTCAATCCAGTAAAGGGTTTATGGCTACTGAAGATTAATAGTCACCTCACCTTGCTGCTGATCTAACGGATAAGCCATGCCTGCAAACTTCAATCGAACCACATATTTGTCAGCTTGTTCCACAAGCACCGCACCATTATCGAAATCATGCTGCATAGGAGAAATCAAATAGGCTTTGATGCTTCTAGGCTCAGTATGTACGGAGAGAGTTTGACCTTTATCAGGATATAAATAGTAGTCACAAGAGTTGCTGGCTGATGCGTTGAAATCTCGCTCAATCTGGACCGCATCAAGTTCAGATTCGACAAGCTTTGGGCAGAGATCTTTGTCTCCTTGACCATACTTAGTAGAAAGCTTGGTTCTATCAGCACCAATAGGCTCAGGCAGATTGTGCAGCGAGAAGCTGTCTTGATGAGATAGATTTGCCTCGTCACCGATCAATTCAATTTTTTGACTAAATTCTGGCAAACCAATAGGAGTGATAGCAGGCAAGCCGGTATCCGTAATGTCTCGCCACTCTTCGGCCTTGGTCTGACTAAACAAAGTATCTGTCGGTTTGCAAGCAACGATAGGCGTTGCCATTATAAAACAGCTTAACACTGCCAGATACGATGATGATGTTATTTTCAATGCTTATGCCTCAAATGGTGTCTACCCTCTATACCGCTCATGAATAATTATTACTTTCGTTCACCCAGCGCTAAGCGCTGTTAATTATGCAAAAAGCATGAACCTAAAGTTCATCCGGCAAACCGAGGCTAATTATCATACACAAAGAAGTGTGGCGTAGAGAGTATTCAAGAAATTGATAGAGGATAATATTAAGCCCTGGTACAAGTGTTAACTCATTTGTTAAGATAGGGCTTAAGACCAGGACCGTACATATTATACACCATTTTTACATAAGTAATAAGAATATTATCAATATTTCGGTTGACTTAATTTATATAGCGGCAATAAGAGTTAGGGTCTGAGTACTGAGCACCCCAGGTACGATAGCCTTGGGTATCTAGATGTATGGCGCCTGTGGAATATAACCCCAAACCAAAGTTATAGGCCTCACCTTGACTTGACCAAAACTGACACAGTTTATCTTGCATACCGCTCTTATACCAAGGCTGCGACTCATACTCAGGCACCCAGATATCAATGGCGCCATTGGTCATGTGTTTACTGGCCCCTGCTCCGCCAGCACAAGCATTTAACCCAGGTGAACGATAAGTGGAGCGAATCTCAGCGGTGGCTGGAATGACCCCTTGTTTTTTGAGCTGATCATATAGCCGTAGGGTCGGTATCATATTCGACCACAGCTCACGCGGCGGTAACTGATACTGCTCATATCCACATTTTTCCCAGCTGCGCGCTGTGGTCAATAACTGATCAAGCGGTGGCACACTATTGCTACCCACATAACCGGCTAAGTATCGCTGGTATTGCCCCACATCACCTGCCCGATAATAGGCGCTATTTAACCACTGGGTGAAGCTGTAATTTTGTTCACCAAATCCAGTATTATAATTAGGCTGACTGGGATAATGATTGGTATTGGCTGGACGAATGGTGGTGCTTTGCTCAATAGTCAGCTCTTTAGTGCGAATAAGATTGCCTAGCGCATCGGTTTGGGTATTACCAGCACTCACGGGCCTGATTTTTCTTTGCTCATTAATGCTTGCGCCTGAGGTCTCAGCCATACTCGTACAGCTGGTGGCTAATAAGAGGGCGGCAGCGGTTACACCTAGCGGGAATTTTATGGGGCTGTTCATAGTGGTGCGGTATCCAGTAAAGGTTGTATCAAACTTAAGATAAATTAATCAAGGTTTTAATTGATAGCACGTTGCAATTTATAGCAGGTTAATCGATCTGTCGTTACTTAATTGTTATGTCAGATTAGCGCGCATGGGCAGCTGTGCTTATAAGAAGCAGGTTTGCTCATCATACAAAAAATTAGAGATAAAGTTGGTACATTGATACTATCAAATTTGCCATAGTCACGCTAAACTATAGCGTCCCACTTCTTACCAAACTATTGCTCGTGTTTAGATTATTTGCTATTGAGCTGTCAGGTTTGTCAAAAACGCAGCAACACTAGATAATTGATGGCTTAATTGAGTGGTTCAACTCAATATCGCTACGATGCACGCCCCCTTTACTAACTTCAGTAAAAAAACCGCCCTATGTCAAAGAACCAACAATATCGATTTTCTCGGCAAACACATCATTTTGGCCGAGATGACAACATTAGTATCTGGCAACGCATACACATTGACCCTTGGTTGATGTTGCTGCTTTTGACCGTCTGTTTTATTGGTCTGGCCATTTTATACAGTGCTTCAACCCAAGATGTGGCGATGGTAACCCGTCAGATGGTCAGCTATCTAATCGCTTTTTCGGTGATGATAGGTATGGCGCAGATACCGCCTGGGATGTATCGTGATTTCACGCCGTTTTTTTATGTGATAGGCCTGTTCTCTTTGATATTGGTCGACCTCATCGGCGAGGTGCGTATGGGTGCTCAGCGCTGGATTGCCATTCCTGGTTTCGGTAGCGTGCAGCCTTCAGAGTTTATGAAGCTTGGCTTACCTATGATGTGTGCTTGGTATCTGTCACGCCGCGATTTGCCGCCCAACTTGATAACAGTGGCCTCGACATTGGCCATTATTGTTGTGCCAGTATTACTCATTGCTAAAGAGCCAGATTTGGGCACCTCGCTATTGGTTGCCGCCAGTGGCTTTTTTGTGCTGTTTTTAGCCGGTCTACCTTGGTGGATGATTGGCTCAGCCATTGGTTTGATGATTCCGCTGGTCTGGGCCGGTTGGATGTTCTTTATGCACGACTATCAAAAACAGCGGGTATTGACCCTGTTAAACCCCGAGGCGGATATGCTGGGTGCGGGATGGAACATCACTCAGTCTAAGACAGCCATCGGTGCTGGCGGGCTGACAGGTAAAGGCTATCTAGAGGGGACTCAATCACATCTGCACTTCTTGCCGGAAGGACACACTGATTTTATTATTGCTGCTTTCTCAGAAGAGTTTGGGCTGCTTGGCGTCAGCGTGCTGATGTTTTTATATGCCTGTATTTTGGTGCGCTCACTGTTTATCGCCTCTGTGCATGTCGATACTTACGGCAGACTGCTTGCCGGCGCCATTGGTATGTCATTTTTTGTGTATGTGTTCGTCAATATTGGTATGGTGGGCGGTATCTTGCCAATCGTTGGGGTACCGCTGCCGCTGATCAGTTACGGCGGCACGGCCATTATTACCTTGATGGCAGGTTTCGGTCTGTTAATGTCGGTATATACCCACAATACCAAGTAATTAAAATGGCTTATTTTTGGGCGCTGATGCAAAGGTCTATAACGACACTAGCTGTCGTATAAAACTGCGTTTTGGCTGATAATCCCTTAAGTCTCTGGTTAAGTTTGTTATCATAAAGGGGCGGTATTCTTTAGATAACAGCGAGTAAAGTAGAGGCTTATGGGTTCGATTAATTACGACAAATTACAGGCCAAATTAAATATCTTAGCCGATGCGGCCAAGTATGACGTGTCTTGCTCCTCCTCAGGTGGCAATCGAAAAAACCAAGGCGGCGCTTTAGGAGACGCCTCAAAAAGTGGCATTTGCCACAGCTATACCGAAGATGGCCGCTGCGTTAGTCTACTCAAAATCCTACTCACCAATCACTGCATTTATGACTGCGCGTATTGTACCTCAAGGCGCAGTAACGACACTGTGCGTGCCGCTTTTACGGTCGAGGAAGTGGTTGAGTTAACCATGCAGTTTTATCGGCGTAATTATATAGAAGGGCTATTTTTAAGCTCAGGCATCTTCAAAAGTGGCGACCATACTATGGAGCGCTTGGTGGCAGTGGCCAAGCTGTTGCGCACTCGAGAAGGCTTTAATGGCTATATTCACCTAAAGACCATACCCGGTGCCAGCAAAGAGCTGTTATATCAAGCCGGCCTATATGCCGATCGTCTAAGTGTCAATATCGAGATACCCACCAAGTCTGGCCTTGCGCTATTGGCACCTGAAAAGAATCATGCTGAGCTGCAAGCACCCATGCAGACGGTAAAAGATAACATCATTACCATTAAAGAGAGCCGAAAAAAGCACAAGTCCGCTCCCAAATTCACCCCAGCTGGCCAAACCAGTCAAATGATAGTAGGCGCCAGTCAAGAGACCGACTTGCAAGTCATTCAACTGTCAAACCACTTTTATAAAAAGTATGATCTTAAGCGGGTGTATTACTCAGGCTATGTGCCTATGTTGTCCGATAGCCGCCTGCCCGCGATCGGCACCCCAGTGCCCTTAGTACGTGAAAACCGCTTGTATCAAGCCGACTGGTTGATGCGCTTTTATGGCTTTGCTGCTCATGAGATTGTAGAACCGCAGTCGCCATTTTTAGATTTAGACTGCGACCCAAAGCTTGCCTGGGCCATTCGTCACCGTGAGCATTTTCCGGTCAATATCCAGACTGCCCCTTATGAAATTATCTTACGCGTGCCTGGTATTGGGGTAAAAACTGCCAAAAAAATCATCAAAGCCCGCCGCTTTAATCAGATTACCTTGGATCATCTAAAAAAAATGGGAGCCGCGGTCAATCGCGCCAAGTATTTTATTGCCACCACAGGTAAAAACGAACACCTAGCGCACTTAACTCGTGATAACTTCCGTCAATTTGTGCTGGGGCAAACCCAAACCAAGTTTGGCGATCAGCGCAGTGGCCAACTGGCGCTATTTTAGACAGCCCACTTGATGAAATAGATAGGTGACAACTATGACCCAATCCCTCATCACCAACACCGCGCCTATTATTGTGTATCCTTCAAGCTTTGAGGGGTGGCTTAGCGCAGTTTTTTATGTGTATGAGCAGCGACTGCAAAATCAGCCTTATTTGCAGTGGGCCGACCAGCGCAGCTACCAGCTGTCACTTATTGATACTGCTCACTACGTTGATTTCGATGAAGATAAGGCGCAGCGGGTGTTAGTTAAGCTCCATGCTTTATTCGGCCACTCAGGTATGCGCCAAATTTTATGGGGGTTTTTATCAGAGCAGTCCGATATTGGCGCTGTATTGTTCCAAGTGATTAAATATGCGCTAGATTTTCCTGCTCGGCAAGTACTACAAGATTTGGGGCATATGGCGGTACTTGAGCTGTCCAAAATTGTAAAATCTGTGGGGCGTGAAAAACACCGAATGGAGGCGTTTGTACGCTTTGAGCATACGATAGAAGATATTTATTTTTCGCGCGTAGAGCCGGACTTTAATGTCCTACCACTGATTGGAGAGCACTTTCGGCAGCGCTATCAAGATCAAAACTGGGCCATCTATGATTTGGTGCGTGGTTATGGTATTTATTATGACAAAAGCCAATCGACGCAAGCGGGCCCCGCACCCTTACAGCTTATCTCAGAGCTTGATGATCAAGTGATACACAATCCTGCCAGTATTCACAGTGAACAAGAGCTGCGTTATCAAAGGTTTTGGCAAGGCTATTTTGCCAATGTGACCATTAAAGAGCGCAAAAACCCTCGGCTACACAAGCAGTATTTGCCGCAGCGTTACTGGAAATACCTCACTGAAAAACAAGTGTTGCCAACGGCGGCTCATTTGTCCGAATCACGTTAGCCTGATAAGTTTTATTGGTCGTATCAGCCTTGTTTTTTGGTGCATTCTGACTGACAATGTGGCCGGCTATTCATTAGACGCTTTCAATTGCGTCCGCCACTTATTTTGACTCGGTTTTTAGGGTATTATTGATTTAGTACCGTTAATAAATGCCCAATATTCTAAACACCATATAAGGGGCTCAAATCAAAAGCCTTAAAACCCTATATGGTTTACTCAATCGTTCAATTACTCCACTGACTCAGTTGCCCTTATGAAAGTGATGCGCCTGCTCTCTTCTTTAAAGCACGATGAATCCGAACGAGGGATTTTTCATCTTGGCCGCGCCTTGGTAAAACGGGGACACACCTCGATTATTATCTCCTCAGCTGACAAAGAGCACGATTTGGTCAAGCGCCTTGAGCGTGATGGTAACATCTATAATCAGCTGTCTTTAGAAAAAAAGTCTTGGCTGGCGCTACGCCAAGTGCTGCCGCTTCGCAGGCTTATTGAGAAGCATCAGCCGGATATTATTCATATCCATTCACGCACGCCGGCTTGGATATTGCATTGGGCATTAAAAGGTGCCAAGGTTAAGCGAAAACCTAAGCTTGTGGCGACCATGTATGGCTTTTATCCACTTAATAATTACTCGCGCGCGCTGCTTAATGTCGACCGTTTAATTACCGTCTCTGATAGCGTCAGTGATTATCTGATGCAGGGACTTAAAGAACTCAAAAACCCACCCCGCTCTATTACTCGTATCTATCGAGGCGTCGATACCCGCAGCTTTCCTTACCGTTACAACCCTTCTGTGTACTGGCTACGCCGCACTTTTGCTGAATATCCTGAGCTTGAGCACAAAAAGTGGCTACTGTTTCCCACCATCATAGGGCAAGAGTATGGACAAGAGTGGCTGATAGATGTGGTGGGTAATTTGGGTGAGGCTTTTCCCAATATTCATATTATTATTATGGATGATGAGTCGCGTCATGGTGTGGTGCACGATGAATTTTTACAGCGGGTTAATGCGTTAGAGCTTCAAGATAAGTTCACCTTCATTGGCTCTAAACGCAATGACATGCGTGAGTGGCTGGCAGCAGCCAACTTAGTGCTGGGCCTTGCCAATCAACCTGAATCTATTGGTATTAATATCTTACAAGCCATTCACTTAGGCACGCCTGTGGTGGGCTGGAACAAAGCCGCTTTTAATGAGATTTTGCGTCCTTTATACCCGCAAGGTTTGGTCAAAGAAAATACAGCCTACGCACTGTGTAAAGTTATTCGCAGCCAATTAGAGAATGTGATGCGCCCCTCTATCACAGATAAATTCACCATGCAGCAAATGATTGATGAGACTTTAGAGGTGTATAGCACGTTATATGATGCCAACCAGCTCAGCTACAGTGATACGTTTATTGAAAAAAAGCGGCTGAAAAAAAAGGCGCAGCAAAACTTACGATGACAAGGATAGCAGAAGAATAGTAGAAGGAGAGTAGACAGCTACTTAGTTTGAATGTGAGTGTCTGTTGAGTCAACAAGCCGATGCTTATTAAAGTTAACGCTGACTACAAATGGTAGATAAGAAAAAACCCAAGTCTAGGGCAGAGACTTGGGTCTTGGGGCGCGATTTATTATTATTATTTCCTTTTTAGACTCTTCCTTAGTCTAATAAATAACCTAAATGAGAAGTTTTAGTGAGTTTACAGGGCAATAAACCAATAAAACTTGCTGAAATCTCTAACAGCACAGTTAAGTTATTTAATCAACACTGCTATCCGTGCCATCCTTGTGTTGATGTGCCCATTGTATGCTCAACTCACTTGGCTGCATAGCAGGCAAAAGCCCATTTTAGCGTAAGCATTTGCTTACAAGCTTAAGGCCTCTGCGGTGGTGGTGTGGTCGTCATCTCCGCTTCCGTATTATCCTCATTTTGCTGCTCGGCATGCTCCTCAGATAAACGCACCCCCTCTTTTTTGCCCTCTTCAATTTTCTCTGCGGTTTCTTGCTTATCTTTAAGCGTGGCAGAGGTGGCATTTTGCTCTTGCTCCACTTGAGCGCAATGTTCATATTGTAATGTGGTCAATACTGGAAAATGATCGGAGCCGATAGAGGGCAAGCGCTCAATATTCACTAAGGTAAAGCAGGGACTATGAAAAATATGGTCTAAGGCCCAGCGCAAAAACGGATAGTTGACATGAAAGGTGTTGATAAAAAAGCGCCCGATACGCGGATCTAACAGCCCCGAGATACGCTGGAACATTAAGGTGGTTTTTGACCAAGCCACATCGTTTAAGTCTCCCGCCAAAATCGCAGTCTGGTCATTGGCCTTAATATGACGGCCCACTATTAATAACTCTGCATCTCGCGTGGTGGACTTATCGGCCTCAGTTGGACTGGGCGGCATAGGATGCAAACAATACAGCCAAATCACCTCATCATTACTGAGCCGCACTTGAGTATGAATAGAGGGGATATCGTCGATGAGCAGATACTTCACTTCAGGGTCAATCAGCTCAAGCTTAGAGTACAAATGCATGCCATATAAGTTATCTAACGGCACCTTTACCGTATAAGGATACTCAGGCTCAATGGCTTCAAGTGCCCGCTCCCACTTCTTATCTGACTCTAAGGTGATTAAAATATCGGGCTGTTTTTGACTCACTAAATCTACCAACGCTTGGGTATTGTTGTTGGGCGTGAGCACATTAGATACCATCAGCTTCACTTGTACCGGATTGTCCATCGCCTTAGCCAATAGCACCTCTTGCTTCCATAGCCGAGTATAAGGCAATACCATACGCAGCTGAAAGCCTATGGCCAGTACCAAGGCTATTATCAATGCAATCTCAGGCCACTGCCAGTCTGGCGTTAGTAGCAACAAGCCTATTAAGCTTACCACCCCAATAACCAAAAACTGAATCCTAGGAAAATCTACCCCCCTCACCCACCAGTTATCCAGCGGCAATAGCCCCCAAGCACTGGCAAAGATAATCAGACCTGCCAATATTTGAAACGTAGTATGTAATATATCGAGCATAAAGTATCCAGTGGGTGGAAAGTTAGAGAATAAAAACCAAGGTATTCACAATAAGGGTATCAAAAACAAAGGTATCAACAATCACGCTGTATCAAATTGGGCTAAAAACACCTGCCAATACAACAGCTAAGCGGCGCAAAACCAATCTTGATAAAAAAAAGCATAAAAATTAAGCCGCTGCTCTTGCATTTTATATCATATCAAGGCAATGTAATCGGTTGCGTATAAGTTATTTCGTTTGTAATTAAAGGCAAACAAGTAACTTGGCTACTGTATTTTGTAGCCAAGCTCTGCCGCTTATTGAGCAAATCTGAGCACAGCGTTATTCATTAAATAAATCATTTTAGGCGAATACACAAGGGGTATTTCATGAGTCAATTAAAAGTAGGTCTTGTTGGATGGCGTGGCATGGTAGGTTCTGTGCTTATGCAGCGTATGGTAGAGGAAAATGATTTTGCAAATATCACCCCCATTTTCTTTTCGACCAGTAACGCCGGTGGTGATGCACCAAGCTTTGAGGGCGTCACGCACACCGAAGACAGTGCTACACTAAAAGATGCTCATGATATCGAAGCGCTCAGCAGCTGTGACGTGATTATCACTTGTCAAGGCGGCGACTACACAAAAGCGGTACATGGCCCACTGCGTGATTCAGGTTGGCAAGGTTACTGGGTCGATGCCGCCAGCAGCCTACGCATGGAGCAAGATAGCGTCATTATCCTAGATCCGGTTAACCGCTCAGTTATCGATGAGGCGCTACAACAAGGTACCAAAGACTTTATCGGTGGTAACTGTACAGTATCACTGATGCTGATGGCCATTGGCGAGTTATTCAACCGTGGCTGGGTGGAGTGGGTATCAGCCATGACCTACCAAGCCGCCAGTGGCTCAGGTGCCAACAACATGCGCGAGCTCATCAGCGGCATGGGCTTATTACGCGACTCAGTCGCTGACGAGTTGGCCAATCCTGCCAGCGCCATCTTGGCCATTGATAAAAAAATTGCCGAAACTCAGCGCAGCGACAGCTTCCCTACCCAGTACTTTGGAGTTCCACTCGCCGGCAGCTTAATCCCTTATATCGACAGCCAGCTTGAAAACAAGCAGTCTCGTGAAGAATGGAAAGGCGGCGTTGAAACCAACAAAATTCTAAACAACCAAGGTGCGGATATTATCCCAATCGATGGCCTATGCGTTCGTGTTGGCTCAATGCGTTGTCATGCTCAAGGCTTAACCATTAAGCTAAAACAAGATATTCCACTAGAGGAAATTGAAGCGGCATTAAAGAACAGCGGTAATCAATGGTTAGACTTCGTAGAAGATGACAAAGAGCAGACCATGCAGCGTCTGACGCCTGTCGCCGTTACCGGTACATTAACCGTGGCACTTGGCCGTCTACGTAAGCTTAATATGGGACCTGAGTACCTAGGTGCCTTCACTGTTGGCGACCAACTACTGTGGGGTGCTGCAGAGCCTTTACGCCGTATGCTTAACATCATTCAGCAGCAAGGCTAAGCCCTACTACATTACAGATTGGCTGGATTATTGACATTTCATCCCAAACAAAAACCCCTAGCATTGCTAGGGGTTTTTGTTTGATTCACTGTTTAATTGTTTATTGTGACATTCTGCCATTAGCTTATCAAAGTATTAATAAAGACAATAATTACCCCAATTGGCGCAATAAACTTAGCCACTATTTGCCACAAGGTCCAAGCACCGCCTGAAAGCCCCAGCTCTTGACGTACGCTGTCTTGGCTCATGACCCAGCCGGCAAATACAATAGCGGCCAAGCCGGCCAATGGCAACATAAATTTACTGGTCAACTTATCTAATAAATCAAAGATATTGTTGCCGAAGATAAGTACATCTGACCATAAGTTGAAAGACAACAATGCCGCCACACCCAATAACCAAATGGCGATAGTGGCCACGATAACCGAGGTCGTACGGCTCATTGACGTACGCTCTTCTAAGAACTCAATAGAGGGCTCAATCAATGAAATAGAAGAGGTCAGCGCTGCAAAGGTCACCAATAAGAAGAACAAGGTACCCAAAAGTGCACCTGCTGTCATACTACCAAAGGCAATCGGTAAGCTTACAAAGATAAGGCCAGGGCCTGCAGCAGGATCCATACCATGACTAAAGATAATTGGGAAAATCGCCAAACCTGCTACAAGAGCAATCACGGTATCCAAGATAACCACAGTACGCGCCATGCTCAATAAGCTGATGTTTTTACCCAAGTAAGAGCCATAAGTGACCATGATGCCCATACCCAAAGATAAGGTAAAAAAGGCATGACCTAACGCTGATAAGATAATGGTTGATGAGTCAGGACCGGTCAACTTAGATAAGTCAGGTGAGAATAAATAAGTTACCGCTTCTGCAAAACCACCATTCATAATGTTGTAGCCTACGATGACGAATAGCAAAAGCGCCAACATAGGAATCATAATTTTTGAAGCTTTTTCGATACCACTGGTCACGCCAAGCGCCACAATGATTGCAGTGACACCCATAAATATTGTGTGCCAAATGGTCAAGGTGCTAGGAGAGGCCAACATACCGTTAAACACACCCTCTACCGCTTCACCATTTAAGCCAGTAAAAGTGCCAGAACCTAGCTTAACCATATAGTTCAAGGCCCAGCCACCGATCACACTATAAAACGATAGAATTAAAAAGGCACCTAAAATACCCACCACACCAACGATGGCCCAATTTCTGCTTTTGCCTTCGCTTGCGGCCACATCAGAAAAAGAGTCCATCGGGTTTTTTTGTCCGCGGCGGCCAATCATCCATTCAGCCACTAAGATAGGAAAACCTATCAGCGCGATACACAACAAATATGCCAATACGAAAGCAGAACCCCCACTTTCGCCTACCATATACGGGAATTTCCAAATATTTCCTAAGCCAACCGCCGAACCAACGGCAGCCATAATAAAGCCCACTTTCGAGCTCCACTGGGCATGATTTTGTTTGTTTGACATCTTCGTTCTCCAGCCATCCAAGGCTTAGTCTTAATCTTTGCCAATTTAGTAGTATTCAGTGATAGACATTTGTCACGCCCGTTAACACCAACTGGCTTCTAGTAATATGTATTTACAACTAATTACAAAGTAGTCTGTTTCATCAGCGTTTAAAAGTCAAGCGACTATAAAACAAAAAAGCCATAACTTTCGGTTATGGCTTTGAAAACTATTTGATTTTACTTACTTAAATTAAATTTAAATTAGCGAATAATTCCCCGCTTACTGCTTAATAATGAATCAATTAAAAGTTGAACTTTTGGCTCTTGCAGTAAGAAGTCTTGGGTCAGCTCCTCTATCACCTCTTCGGTGGTTTTTCCGGATTTAAAGATGAGCTTATAAGCGGTACGCAAGGTGTTAATGGTCTCTTTTGACCAGTCCTTACGGCGCATGCCTTCGATATTCAAACCGTGCGCTTGTGCGGGGTTGCCTGAAACCAACGTCATGGCTGCCACATCTTTTAGGATAACGCTACCGCCACCCACTAAGCTGTAGTCACCGATTTGACAAAATTGATGCACCCCAGCATTGCCACCCAAAATCACATTGTTACCAATATGCACATGTCCAGCTACGCCCACGTTATTGGCCAAAATATTACCATCACCAACGATGCAGTCATGGGCAATGTGAGTATTTACCATAAATAAATTATTGCTGCCAATCTTAGTTAAGCTATTGTCTTGAATGGTGCCTCTATG
This sequence comes from Psychrobacter sp. YP14, assembly GCF_003209315.1. Taxonomy (NCBI): domain Bacteria; kingdom Pseudomonadati; phylum Pseudomonadota; class Gammaproteobacteria; order Moraxellales; family Moraxellaceae; genus Psychrobacter; species Psychrobacter sp. YP14. The sequence goes on from NZ_CP029789.1 coordinate 2,047,501, forward strand.
GAAGCTACAAGCTTCACGTATTGAGTTGTTGTCACCAATCTCAAGCCAAGTCTCCTCACCATTGTATTTTAGATCCTGGCAGTCTTCACCGATACTGGCAAACTGAAAAATCTCATTATTTTTACCAATACGGGTGTTTTTGGTGACCACCACATGACGCAATAGCTTCGTGCCAGCCCCAATACTGACATTATCTCCCACGATACAGTAAGGTCCTATCGAAGCTGTTTCGTGAATCTCCGCTGTGCTCGAGACGATGGCAGTGGGATGGATTTGTGTCATTAAAGCAACCTGTTATTTAAGTGAATATAAGTAAGGGGTAGCCGCAGCTATAGGACCTCATATCGCCTCACTAAAGCTTAAGCGGGGCAAAAAGCGGCCAAGTGTTAAAAAGGGCAAATAAATTTATCAGCCGCCGATATCTAAAGTTTTATCTTAGAGATTTGGTCTATAGCTGGGCTTAAATAGACCTATTTTGAGCGACTGTCTTGACGCATAATCATCAGCTCAGCACTGGCCGCTAGCGTATCCTCAACATAAGCTTTACATTCAAACTTATACACATCACGCTTTTGAGTCAATAGCCGAGATTTTAATATCAGCTTGTCACCGGGCACCACAGGGCATCTAAATCGCACTTTATCAACACCTGCAAATAAAAACAAATGACCATCTGCAGCAGAGATACCACGGCTAATAAACGCCAAGACACCAGAGACTTGTGCTAAAGCTTCAACAATTAATACCCCAGGCATAATAGGCTGCTCAGGGAAGTGCCCTTGAAAAAATGGCTCGTTAATAGTGACATTTTTATAGCCGCTTATCCACTGACCAGAGCTACAATCGGTGACTCTATCGACCAACATAAAAGGGTATCTATGTGGTAAGTAGCGTTTTAGCGCCTCGAATCGTAGCGGTAAGCTGACCCCTTGGTCGGCTAAAGCTTGGTGGTCTTCTGCAGTCATTTGCCACTCATTTTGAGTGGTGGCCGCTGCCGTTGGGGTTATCGTGTCACAGTTAATTGTCATGGGCCATCCTCGCCTAAAATATAATTATAATGATGTTTTTTTAATTGATTTAATTATCTTTTTTTCCTAACGCGCGCAATTTTACCATAGCACGGCGCCAATCCATGGCGGGCATAGCAGCCACGCCTGAAGAGTAGACGCCAGGCTTTTTAATGGATTTTGTTACCAGTGTCATGCCTGTTAATACCACGCCATCAGCTATCTGTAGGTGGCCGGCAATACCCACACCACCGCCTATCATACAGCTTTTGCCTATGATAACGCTACCAGCAATACCGGCATTACCGGCAATGGCAGTACCCGCACCAACCTTCACATTATGACCAATTTGTACCAAATTATCTATAATGACATTATCTTCAATGAGGGTATCGCCAATAGCCCCACGGTCGATACACGTGTTACTGCCAATGCGTACTTTGTTGCCGATGACGACGCGTCCTAATTGCACAATACGCTCCCAGCCCTGAACGGCAGTATTGCCTAAAGGGGCGAAGCCAAAGCCTTCTGAGCCCACACTGGCGCCTGCATGAATGCGAACTTGATCGCCCATCTGGGTATCATGACCAATAAATACCTGCGGATACAGCTCACAGTTATCGCCTATGATGGCGTGCGGCTCAATGTGTACTTGGGCATGCAGCCGAGTACCTGAGCCAATTTTTACCTGCTCACCCACCACACAAAATGGCCCAATAGACACGCCCTCACCCAGTAGCGCACTGCTGGACACTTGCGCTGTCGGATGAATAAAGGTCGCGGCATTCGCATCTAAAGCCTGATGCTCGAACAGATGCGTGATACTGGCATAGGCCGCATAAGGAGAGGCGACCACCACAGCCACACTATGATCTGGCACCGCACTGGCACTGTCTTGCGCCACCAGTACCACAGCGGCCTGTGTGCTGGGCAGTGCCGACGCATAGGCTTTGTCATTTAAAAAACTTATCTGTGCTGTACTGGCCTCATCTAAGCTGCCGATACCTGTGAGCGTTATTTGTAACTGCTCAGCGGTTAGCTGCGACTGGTTCAAGACAGGCTGCCGCACGGTGATGGCAGCAATGACATCAGCCAGTGTGACAGACGGCTTAGCGGGGCTTATGGAGTCTATATGGCTCATAGCGACAGTATCAATCCTTATGGCTATCTTTAAGCAGCAAGTGGCCGGGTAAAATAAATGAGGGTGATTTTAAACTAAAAAGCCAAATCAGTGAAATTGAAATGGCTTTTTAATTTATGAATAGCAAGTGATGACAGATAAAGGCAGGCTTAGAAAGTACTACCAATCTGGAATTGGACTTCTTCTGTTTTGTCGCCCTCTTTATCACCAAAAGGTTTGGCATAGCTTAAAGAGATGGGACCAATAGGCGTGTACCAAGTCACACCAGCACCGGCACTATAACGCATAGAGTTATCTTGTCTTAGCAGTGGTACGCCATCTGCAGACTCTTCAAATTTGCCATCCACAAATTTAACTTTTTTGTCTTCTTTGTCAGTGGTATCAAATACTTGACCACCCTCAACGAAGAGCACCGGACGCACTTGGTCTGCCCAGTCGCCCTTAAATGGCATCGGTAAAATCAGCTCAGCACCCACAGTCGCTAGCGCATTACCACCCACCTCTTCGCCATACCCTTTACCAAAGGTCTCTAAATCTTGCTCATAACGATCCATTTGTGCAAAGTAAGGAGAGCGTGGACCTAAGCTTGAAGACTCATAACCGCGCACTGAGCCATAGCCCCCTGCGTAGAAGTTCTCATAAAACGGCAAGTCGTTACCGTAGCCAAGTTTTGCATAACCACGGGCGACGAAGTCTTTGGCCAGCGGGTAGTAAACGTTACCTTTATAGACGATTTTTTGGTAGGTTTGATCACCAAAGCCTAAATCTAGGTTCACGGTGTGGTTCATACCCTTCGTCGGGAACACAGGTCTATCTAAGGTGCTATAGTCCCAGCCTAACAATAAACTATAGGTGTTATAGTCATTCTTAAAGTTGGTACCTGATGTATTAGATTCGCTATCGGCACTATAAGACTTAGCTTCACCGCCCTCTTTTAACAAGTCATAGGCATTGGAGATACCCATAAAGCGGCCACCACGAACTTCCGTATTGTCATAGTTGAAGCCTGCACTAATGCGCTTGGTTTCATCAATAGGATAGCTGTAGTTTAACGTACCACCGTAAGAGTCTGTCACATAGTTACTGACGTTGCGATCATCATATTTAGTCTTTCTATAATAGCCGCTCACCCCTTGAGACACCCCGTTCTCAGTGAAGTACGGGTCAGTAAAACCTAAGCTATATGAGTCGCGCGTCTGTGAGCGTGATAAGGCAGCATTTACTCGGTTACCTGTGCCCATAAAGTTACGCTGACTGAAGTCTAGCTGGAAGGTCACACCGCCACTTTGTGAGTAACCGGCGGCGATGGTTGAGCTACCAGAAGGCTGCTCTTCTACCACAAAGTTGACGTCCACTTGATCAGGGCTGTTAGGCACAGGTTTGACATCCACATTGACGCCTTTAAAGAAGCCGGTACGCATCAAGCGCACTCTTGAGCTTTGAATTTTTTCGCTCGAGGCTAAGCTGCCCTCTAACTGACGCATTTCACGGCGCAGCACTTCATCTTGGGTCTTAATATTGCCGTTGAAGTTAATACGGCGAACGTACACAGGACGGGCCGGATCAATGAAGTAATCAATATCAACGGTTTTTGTTTCGTCGTTAATACGGGTAATGGGTCGAATTTGGGCAAAATAGTAGCCATCATCGCCATAATAGTTCTTTAAGGCTGTGGTTGACTGCTCAAGCTTGGCTTGTGAAAACTGCTCTCCGGGTTTAAAGGCAATCTTATCGTCTAATTGATCTTTGCTGTAAGTGGGGTTACCTAAAAAGTTAGCTTGACCAAATTTATACTGCTCACCTTCTGTCAAACTGACTTCAATAAAAACTTTATCTTTGCTTTCATTGATGTTTAAAATGGCATTATCTACGCTAAAGTTAACAAAGCCTTCGTTCATATACATGGCTTTGAGGTTCTCTAAGCTTGCTGCCAGCTTTTCTTTGGCATAACGGTCTGATTTCGACAGCATACGCGTCCATGAGGACTCTTTTACCGCAAACACATCTTTGATGTCTTCATCACTAAAGTACTTATTACCAATCACGTTAATATCGACCACTTTGGCCGCTTTACCTTCGATAAAGCGCACAGTCAATTTTACGCGGTTGCCATCTAATAGCTGCTGATCAACTTCGATATCACTGTTGTAATAGCCTTGACCGATATACTGCTGCTGTAGTTCGTTGGCTACGTTTTGTACTGTGGACTGCTTTAATACCTCACCCACTGCGATGCCGGCGTATTTTAGACCATCTTCTAAGCCTTGTTTTGGGATAAGCTTGTTACCCTCAAAATTAATTTCAGCAACGATAGGACGCTCTACCACATAATAGGTTAAGCGGCCATTTTCTGTTTTTGCTTGAATGTTAGCAAAGTCACCTGTGGCATATAAAGCTTCAATGCTTTGCGCCAAATCTTGGTCACTAATTGTGTCGCCTACATTGGTATTGAGCAGAGGATATAAGCTTTCAGGTGTTAAACGCTGTAAGCCCTCAAATTGGATATCGGTGATTACCGTATCCGCAGCTTGAGCAGAAACAGCCATTATTGCTGCAAAGGCAGGGACTGCTATTAGTTGAGACATTTTAAATAAAGACGTTTGCATACATACAATCCGTAATTCAAAGAACGTGCTAAAGGTAAGGTAATTTTTTTAGTTTGTCATGAAACATTCAGTTCAAAACACCCAATATAACAAACTATTTAAAGCTATAAAATTAATAAAATCCAGTAATTTTGATTAAAAATAACGACTAAAGTCATTGGTAATTGCCAATATCATAAACGCCAGCAAGAACAAAAAGCCCATATTAAAGCCAATAATTTGCATTCTTTCTGACACCGGCTTACCTCGAATCAGCTCTATTAAGTAATATAATAAGTGACCGCCATCTAATACCGGAATGGGTAGCAGATTTAGCACAGCCAAGCTTAGGCTGATAAGGCCGGCGTTGGCCAGCACTTGCTCCCAACTGATTTCAAAGCTTTGTTTACTGATAACGGCAATGGTTATTGGGCCGGATAAATTATCAAGTCCCACCTTACCTGTGATCATTTTACCCATAGAATTTAAGGTCATGGTCGCCAGCTGACCGGTCTTAGCAAAGGCTTTACCTACTGCACTGATAGGGTCGTAGGATACCATCGTTTTATAATCATCGGGTACTACAATCTCAACCGGGCTCACGCCTGCCCCAATTTGACCATATGTCTGACCGGCGGTCGCTTTTTTGCCTTGGGGCATAATTTGAAGCATGACAGGTTTTTCAAGTCCTTGCGCATCCTTTCGTAGCACCTTGAAGCTTAGCAAGGTTTCTGGATTGGCACGGATAATACGGGTCGCATCCAGCCAATCATTAATAGGCTGATCATTGATGGCCACTATCTTATCGCCGACCTTCATACCCTGACGAATGGCGGCACCATCCTGAGTCAATTGACCGATGATGGGCTCAATGTGCGGCTGCCAAGGCATCACCCCAAGACTGGTTAACGTGTCTTTTCCTGAGTCTTCGCCCTGCATAAAGTTCTTAATGGGTATCTCAACTTGCATCGTCTCAGAGCGTGCAGCAGAGGAGAGCGCCGCTGTCTGGGTATCGGTGCTTGGCGCGACTTGTTGTAAGGTAACCCCCACGGCACCGCTTTCACCCATACGATCGGCCAAGCGATAATTAATCTCTTCCCAAGTTTGAACCTTGTGTCCGTCAACGGCAATAATTTTGTCGCCTTTGGGCAAGTTAACGGTAGCGGCCGGCGTGTCCGGTAAAATTGAGCCTATTCGGGTATTAAGCTGCTCGCTTGGTACCAAAAACAGCACTGAGAACAGCGCAATGGCGATGATAAAATTCATCATGGGCCCTGCCGCCACAATAGCAATCTTTTTTAGCGGATGCTGATTATTAAAGGCCAAGTGCTTTTCATGCTCAGCCACTGCCCCTTCGCGCTCATCTAGCATCTTCACATAGCCGCCTAACGGCAGTGCTGAGAGACGATAATTAATACCGGTTTTTTTGCTGGTCCAGCTGGCAAGCTTTGGCCCAAAGCCGATAGAGTAAGTCAGCACTTTTACGCCGCACATACGTGCCACAATATAGTGCCCCCACTCGTGCAGAGCGACCAGTGGCCCTAATATGGCCACAAAGGCCAAAAAGAACAATAACATGGTCATTAATTGCGACATGCCATAACCTCTAGTTGGGCTTGCTCACGAGCAATTTTATCTATCATCAAAATATCATTTAACTCAGTTATTTGGCGAACGCTGATATCAGCATGGCCCGCAACGGACTTATCTTTGCCAAGCATCTTGTCTAATACCTGAGCATTAATCAATGCAATGTCGGTTAATGAAACTTGCTGTTTTATAAATGCCTCTACCGCCACTTCATTGGCAGCGTTAAGTGTGATGCTGGCCGCCTGCCCTGACTGCATGGCCTCACGGGCCAGTTTTAGACAAGCAAATTTTTTCAAATCTGGTTTAATAAATTCTAAAGACGACAGCTGATATAAATCTAAAGATTCAACACCAGCGCTTATGCGATTGGGATAAGCCAGAGCATGGGCAATAGGCGTGCGCATATCAGGGCTGCCCATCTGTGCTAAGAAGCTGCCATCACAGTACTCCACCAAAGAGTGAATGATGCTTTGCGGATGGATAACCACATTGATTTGTGATTCTGCCAAATCAAATAAATGACAAGCTTCAATCAGCTCAAGCCCTTTATTCATCATAGTGGCTGAATCAACCGATATCTTTTGCCCCATAGACCAGTTGGGGTGCTTGACCGCTTCGCTCACGCTGGCCGCCTGCATCTGCTCCCAAGTTTTATTTAAAAACGGTCCCCCTGAGGCAGTCAACCACAGTTTTTTTACCCCATGACTGGCGTCGTGAATGGCGGTATTGTTTTGTTGTATTTGAGGTGGCAGACATTGAAAGATCGCATTGTGCTCAGAATCTAGCGGCAATAAGGTGGCGCCATTGTCGCGTACGGCTTGCATCATCAAGCTGCCGGCCATCACTAGCGCCTCTTTATTGGCCAGTAGCACCCGTTTACCAGCTTTGGCCGCACTCAAAGTTGAGGCAAGCCCTGCTGCGCCTACAATGGCCGCAACCACCGTATCCACTTGAGGGTCTAGCGCAATATCATCAAGGCCAGCTTGTCCGCCCACCACCTCACAAGCTATCTGAGCGGCGGCTAAACGTGTGGCAAAATCATCTACCTTATTCTCTGGTACTGCCACACGGCTAGGACGAAACTGCTGACACAATTCAAATAACTTGTCTAAACGGCCATGACCGGATAAGGCATAAACTTGATAATGTTCAGGGTGAGCCGCTAGTATAGACAAAGTGCTGTCACCGATGGAGCCGGTTGCCCCGAGTACGGCAATGCGTTGGGTCATAAGGTACCTTTAATACGTCTGAAGAAATAAAATACTAAAAAATAAGGCTGTGAGTTCAAAGCAGTGCTGATCTCAAACAGCCTTAACAGTTGCCTTAAAGACAGGCCACATAAATGGGGTGGGTAATAAAAATATTAGCCAAACGCCAACAGGCCTGAGTATTGCAGGCCCCAAAAGCCCAAAGCAAAGATGGGGGTGGCAGAAAGTAGCGAATCAATGCGGTCTAATACGCCGCCATGACCTGGCAAAATACTGCCAGAGTCTTTCACCCCAGCTTGGCGCTTGAGCATAGATTCAAACAAATCACCCAGTACTGACGCCAGTATGGTCACCAAAGACAAACCTACGAATAAGGCAAGCTGAGTGGTCGTCAATTGCAGCTTAAAGAAGCTGATGGCAATAACCACTATGAAGCCTGTCGCTAGACCACCTGCCAGACCCTCCATACTCTTATTTGGAGAGACATTGGGCGACATTTTGCGCTTACCAAGTTTACGGCCCACAAAATAAGCCCCACTGTCTGCGCACCACACCAGCAAAAACACATACATCAGCCACCAAGGTGACTGCAGCCATAAATAATACATGGCGCTAATGGCGGCCGTTAACAGCACCATGCCCAGTATAGATAGCTGCTTACCATACCAGCCAGTGGTGGCTGGAAACTGAGTTACCCAAGACAAAGCCATCAGCCAAATCAAAGTAGAAGCGCTCCACCAAGCCGGCCAAGAGTTTGGCAACATCAAAGTTGCCATGGTTATCGCCAACACCAACACCACAAACAGTGCCGGCACATGCCACTTAGGCATAAGCTTGGTCCACTCATAGCTAGCAATAGTCACGCCAACTGCCATAAGCCCTAGAAATAAATAAGGCTGAACAGAGACTTTGAGCTGATCAGTAAATATTGCGACACCCACAATAATGACCAAGATGATAGCCGTCTTAATGCGTGTCCACATACTAGATACCTTTTTTATTTTATGATTGGGGTTCAAATTATGATTGCATCATGCTTTAAGGAGTCTAGATAAGTCCCCTTAATTTTGATACATGACTTTTACCACATAAATCACCAGAGCATCACTTAGCATGTGTATCTGCTGAGCTTTGTACGCTACCCTCTACCTGCTCACTGGTCTTACCAAAGCGGCGCTGACGGCGGGAGAATTCAAACAACATGCTATTGAGCTCTTTGGCAGCAAAATCAGGCCAGAGTGTGTCGGTGAAGAACAGTTCGGCATAAGCTGATTGCCACAATAAGAAGTTAGAAATTCGATACTCGCCACCCGTACGAATGAGCATATCCACGTCGGGAACATCAGCCAGTTGCACCTTTTGACCCAAAGTGGCCACAGTGATATCTTCAGCCGCCAATGTCCCTTGGGCCACTTGCTGCGCTAACTGACGCGCTGCATTGGCAATGTCCCATTGCCCACCATAACTAATCGCAATCACCAAGGTCATCGCGTCATGAGCAGCCGTTTTTGCTTCTGCATCCGCCATTTGTGCTTGCAGTTCTTCGCTTAATTGACTTCTATCACCAATAAATCTTAAACGAATATTATACTTTTGCATCCGCGGCATCTGTTCGGTAATGGTAGCCGACAATAAGCGCATTAACAATGCCACTTCACTGGGCGGACGCTGCCAGTTTTCACTCGAAAAGGCAAAAACAGTCAAGACCTCAATACCGATTTTTACACAGTACTCGACCAGCGGATCTAAAGACTCTTTGCCCGCCACATGCCCTTGACCCTTTGCCATGCCATGCGCTTTTGCATAGCGGTTGTTACCATCCATAATAATGGCGATGTGCTTGGGCAATACTGCAGGCACAGTCAGGGAATCATCAGGGTTTAGGGGATTTGAAGATACAGGCTCAGTCATAATAATCTTTATCTGATTGTCTTGGTGAATGTGGGTTGCATTAGCCTAGATCTAAGTGAGCAATAGGAATAACATCTGCCTAGCGCTAGCCCTTAAGACATAGGCTCAATACAACCTAATAAGGCAAACCTAGCGAACCACTCACTTGAGCCGGTCCGCTAGGTTTTCTGCAAGGCTGTGCTGTTTTGGGTCATTATCAACCACAGCGGTGCTCATTAGCGTCTCACCAATTAGCTTGGCACAGCTTGCGTGTTATGGCTTGACTTATACTTCCATCAGCTCTTTTTCTTTGGCTTCAAGCTTGCTATCGATGCTTGCGATATATTTGTCAGTGATTTTTTGGATGTCGTCACTGGCGCGGCGCTCGTCATCTTCACTGATTTCTTTTTCTTTAGCCAACTCTTTAATATCATTAAGCATATCGCGGCGTACGTTGCGAATAGACACACGGCTGTTTTCGGCTTCACCACGGGCAAGCTTTTGCATGTCACGGCGGGTCTCTTCCGTCAATGCAGGCATAGGCACGCGAATCACATCGGCTGTCATTGGGTTTAGACCCAAGTCTGCCTCACGAATTGCTTTGTCTACAGCTTGTACCATTGAGCGCTCAAAAGGCTGAACCAATAGCGTACGTGAGTCTTCAACGTTAACGCTGGCCACTTGGTTTAGCGGCGTATCAGCGCCATAGTAGCTCACCATTACCCCAGATAGCATGCCGGGATGGGCACGGCCAGTACGTACTTTGCTAAAAGCATTCTCTAATGCTTCAAGGGTTTTTTTCATACGGTCTTCACCGTCTTTTTTAATATCATTAATCATAATCTATCCTTTATAGCTAAACAGTTATCAATCAAGCTTGTCCGACTATTTTGAGCCATTAACGGTTTTGAGCCATTAACGATCAAAGTAGCCGGGTTATTATTTAACTCAGTAAAACCAATGGGTGGCTATCAGCGACTTAGTGAAAAACGCGCGTGCCTTCATTTTCACCCATAATTACGTTCAATAACGAATTAGGCTTATTCATATCAAATACTTGTAGCGGCACATTGTGCTCACGGCATAAGGCAATGGCCGTTAAATCCATAACCCCAAGTTTTTGCTCAAGTACTTCATCAAAGGTCAGCGCATCATACTTCTTGGCATCTGCATGCTCACTAGGATCTTTATCGTATACGCCATCCACCTTAGTGGCTTTTAGGATAACGCCCGCTTCAATCTCAATGCCACGTAAGCAAGCGGCGGTATCAGTGGTAAAAAATGGGTTGCCGGTGCCAGCCACAAAGATACACACATCCCCATTTTTTAGATAACGAATGGCATTGCGGCTACTGTAGCTTTCAGTCACCTCACCGATAGGCAGTGCAGACATCAAACGGGTATTAATATTGCGGCGCTCTAGAGCATCACGCATGGCCAGACCATTCATTACGGTCGCCAACATACCCATTTGATCGCCTGTAACACGCCCTACCAACCCCTCTTTTTGAAGTTGGCTGCCACGATATAAGTTGCCGCCGCCCACAACGATACCTACTTGCACCCCCAAACCGCACAAATGAGCAATGGCTAGGCTCATTTTGTCCAGAACGGACGTATCAATTCCCATTCCCAGACCACCAGCTAAGGCTTCTCCTGATAGCTTAAGTAAAATACGTGAATACTGCGGGTTTTTGTCAGACATAAGGCACCTTGCTATATTGTTTGGACCAATTTAGTTACTATGGATTAGGCTTGCATTTTTTGCGACATTTTTGGCTGGCTAAAAGCCGTCTCAAAGCCAAATAAAAACTAAATAGAAGAGTAAATATTCAGCCAAATAAAAAACGAACGAAAAATTAAGCTAAATTCGGTAAAGTTTACCAAAAAACGCTATCTGCTTATAGCGCTATTTTGATACTGGGGCAGTCCATAGCCCGATAAACGGCTGCCGAGCTTGATTTTGCCAAAGCTTCGCAGCTAAAAAACAGGTAACAAGTGCCTTAAGCCAAAGCTTGCACCGCATCATAAGAGGCAAATAAATCATACTCACTGGCCTCATCGATGGTGACCGTCAGCATATCACCAACCTTAACCATCATCATGCCGTTCTGCACGATATTATCGACATATACATGGCCGTCAATCTCAGGGGCATCAGCATAGCTGCGACAAATGGCAATTTGCTCTTCTGTGTCAATCTCATCGACCAATACGGTCATGGTTTTGCCCACTTTTTCTTGCAGTTTTTGCTCAGAGATTTGCTGCTGTACGGCCATAAAGCGCTCGTAACGCTCTTGTTTTATTGCTTCAGGCACTGGATTTGGCAAGTCATTGGCCACCGCACCTTCAATTTCTGAATAAGTAAAGCAGCCCACTCGATCAAGCTTGGCCTGTTTTAACCACTCAAGCAAGTACTCAAAGTCTTCTTCTGTCTCTCCTGGGAATCCGACCACGAAGGTAGAGCGAATCACAATATCGGGATTAATTTCGCGCCATTTTTGAATACGAGCCAGCGTATTTTCACTGTGCGCAGGGCGTTTCATGGCTTTTAGAACGCTTGGACTGGCATGCTGCAAAGGAATGTCCAAATACGGCAGTAAGCCACCGCGGTCGCCAGGCTTGGCCATAAGCTCGACCACCTTATCCACATGCGGATAAGGATAGACATAATGTAGACGCACCCAGATACCTACTTTTGCCAATGCTTGACACAGGTCAAAAAACTTAGACTTAAGCGGCATACCGTCCCAAAAAGAGGTCTTATATTTTAAATCAACGCCATAAGCTGAGGTGTCTTGTGAGATGACTAAAATCTCTTTCACACCCGCTTTTTTTAGCGCCATCGCCTCACCCATTACCTGCTCAATAGGACGTGATACTAAGTCCCCACGTAGGCTTGGAATGATACAAAACGTACAGCGGTGGTTACAGCCCTCTGAGATTTTAAGATAAGCATAGTGACTTGGCGTGAGCTTCACGCCAGCTAAGTCAATCAAATCAATCTTGGGATCATAAGCTTTTTTATCTTGAATAGCCTGAGGCATGGGGGCATGTGTTGATACTGCCGTAATGACCTCGTCATAAGCGTGAGCACCAGTCACTGCCAGTACGGCAGGGTGCATGTCGCGGATTTTTTGCGCATCTTTACCCAAGCAGCCGGTGACAATCACTTTGCCATTTTTATTAAGTGCCTCACCAATGGCATCGAGTGATTCTTGCACTGCAGACTCAATAAAACCACAGGTATTAACGACCACTAAGTCGGCACCATTATAATCTGAGGCAACACGGTACCCATCACGGGTCAGCTCAGTGATAATGCGCTCACTATCGACTAAGGCCTTAGGACAGCCCAATGAGACAAAGCCCACTTTTGGTGCCACAGTTTCGTCAGTATGCAGCGACTGTTCAGTGGCTTGCTGAGCACTTTGTTCTATACTGCGATTTTGATTGTGGTTGGCTTTGTGATGATAAGCACTGGCAGCAGATTGAGTGCTGTCTGACGCTGTTTGAGAATTAATGGACGCACCTGGCACATAGATAGAAACCGTATCGGCTGGGTTTTTGCTTGGCATAGACAAATACTTTTAAGAATAGTGGATTGAAAGAAGATAGGCTGACATAACTGACATGACATTGAGGTAGTGTGCTAACACTAAAATTTTGTGGTGCATTGTACGAATTTTAACACCGCTATACTAGCACGAATGCGTTATTCATATGTTTTTCATCTACTAGACCCAGCGGGATATGGCATCAAGCAGCCTATACAACCTCTCACCTTGCCTGCTACCCCCTTGGTCATAGTAACGTTATGATTTAGAGCAAAATAGTCAAAAAACAACATTAACAAGACTAGTTATGCACTAAAATAAATCAATATCACCCTTATTTGCACTATTTATGAGCACAATCTTAGCGGATTGGCTAAGTAAGATGAGCCAATTTGGCGCAAGTTGTGGATTAAGCTGATATAGGACTTGGTACTATTCTTGCACCTTTTATCATAACTCTTATTAAAAGCATATTTATGACCCCCTCAAATACCCTTTTATTACTGCAAAACCTCTATACCGGTGTGCTCTGGGTCGCTGATGATCTGACTATCGAATGGGTAAATGGCCAAATCGAGCAGTTGTTATCGGTCAGTAAGACCCGTCTTATCGGGCTTAATGTACTGCAGCTACTGATGCCCAGTGCCAACGAAAGTGGTGCAGAGCTAAGTATAGCCGAATTAGCAGAGGCTCAAGACAAGCTGCGTACCCAGTTTCACAATGCTTGTGATTATCGTCAGCCTTTTATTGAATACAGCCGTCATATTCGAGGCGTTATTTATCCTTTATATGTGCATTATAGCGTGACGCCTATCGAGCAAGAGGATCGGGTTTATTTTTTGATTGAGATATGGCAAGGCGATCGCCAAAGCCGGCTAGATAAAGAGCAGCGGCTACAAGAGCAGCACGATGTATCTCGTGAAATGCTACGCTCAGTGGCGCACGAGGTCAAAAACCCATTGGCGGGTATTCGCGGGGCAGCGCAGCTGTTAATTAAGCAAACTCAGCATACTAAATTGCCCTCAGATCAGTTAGGCGAGATGACGCAAGTGGATGCCAAAAAACTGACCACTTATGCCAATATTGTCATCAGCGAAACCGATCGGCTCACCCAGCTTATTGAACAGCTCTTGGGCTCCAATCAATTGCCTGATTTGCAGCAAATAAATATCCACGAGCCGCTAGAGCATGTGCTGCTATTAACACAGACTCAGTATCCTAAAGTCTGCATCCAGAGGGATTATGACTTATCGCTACCGGAGCTTACTGCTGATAAAAACCAGCTGATTCAAGTGTTTTTGAACTTAGTTAACAATGCGTGTGAGGCGATGCTTGAGCAAGACACCAGTCTGCTTGCTGCTGACTATCAGCCACAGCTTAAAGTTACCACCCGCATTGAGCATCAATACACCATTGGCACAGTGCATCATCGTCAAGTGATTAAAGTGAGTATTGAAGACAATGGCGCCGGCATTAATAGCGATTTAATTGGTCGCATATTTTTTCCTTTAGTGACGGGGCGTGCTAATGGTACGGGGCTTGGATTGGCCTTAGTACAAGAGATTTTGCATAGTCATGAGGGCGCTATTGAGGTGCATTCACAGCCGGGGGATACCCAGTTTAATATTTATTTGCCGCTGCAATTAACACCGAAGGCGGCGCCGGATGCTCACTGATGAGCTGGACTCAAAGCTGCAAATAGAGGATGCCCCCTGCCCCTTAGTTATCCTCTGCAAAAGTTATCCTCTGCAAACTGCCAATTACTTGCTAAATATTCACGACAATGGAAACTCAGACAATGACAACAAAACACAGCTTATGGTTAATCGATGATGATCCTGCTTTAAGACTTATTTTAGAGGACTCCTTTAGTGATGCCGGCTTGCAAGTGCAAGCTTTTAGCAATGCCAAAGGGGCCTGGGCTAGGTTAAATAGTGTATTAAATGGCAGTGAGCCAAAAGACATATTGCCTGATGTGATATTAACTGACATTCGCATGCCGATGATGGATGGACTGTCTTTTAGTCAGTGGATGCACACCAACTTCCCCAGCCTACCTGTCATTATCATGACGGCTCACTCAGACTTAAAATCCGCAGTTGACAGCTATGACACCGGTGCTTTTGAATATCTGCCCAAGCCTTTTGATTTAGATCATGCAATCTGTGTGGTTAAAAAAGCCATTACCACCAATCCGGCAGCGGCCTTAGTAGACAACGCCATAGTGGCAGAAGACTCAGAGGTGCCAAGTGCTGCTTCAGATAAAAAAGAGGCTATGCAGCGCCCTAATACCGCGCCGTCATCAGAGATAAAAAAACAACCTGCTACCAAAAAAGGTACCCCTGTAGCGACTAAAGCCTCAGCGGCAAGCGAATCTACACCTATCATCGGTCAATCCCCAGCAATGCAAACTGTGTTTCGTGCCATTGGCCGCTTGGCCTCCTCGCCGATTACTGTCTTAATCACCGGGGAGTCAGGCACGGGCAAGGAGCTGGTGGCCGGTGCGCTGCATCAAAACTCACCGCGTCAAAAAAAGCCCTTTATTGCGCTTAATATGGCCGCTATTCCGCACGAGTTAATAGAATCTGAGCTGTTCGGTCATGAAAAAGGGGCATTTACCGGCGCCACCACCTTGCGACATGGCCGCTTTGAGCAGGCCAATGGTGGGACACTGTTTTTGGACGAAATCGGTGACATGCCTTTTAGCACCCAGACTCGGCTGCTACGGGTCTTAGCCAATGGTGAATTCTTTCGAGTGGGCGGTCAAAAGCCGATTACTGTCGATGTGCGCATCATTGCCGCCACCCACCAAAACCTTGAACAATTGGTGAAAGAAGGCAAGTTTCGTGAAGATTTATTTTATCGCTTAAATGTCATTCGACTGCCGCTACCGCCGCTACGAGCGCGCCCCGATGACATACCTGATTTGGTTGAGTTCTTTATGAGCAAAGCGGCCACTGAGATGAAAACCGATAAAAAACAGCTGACTACAGAGGCGCTACATATTATGCAAGCCTTTGATTGGCCAGGAAATGTACGTCAACTTGAAAATGCTTGCCGCTGGATTACCGTGATGGCCACAGGAGAGAGGCTCGGTGTGGAGGATTTGCCTCCTGATTTAACCGAGTTTGCACAGCACTATCTGGCTCATGCCGCAAACCCTGAAGCACTAGAGGGTCAAGGCCTGCAAACTCTCAGCAACCTGCCAAATAATAGCCCAGATTTTGCCGCACCCAGCACCACTGCATCTGCGGCGTCTTATACACAAGGCAATTCTCCAAGCTTTGCGGCAACCGCTCAGTCTGATGAGCACCGACAAACCAGCACCGCCTCAGTCACAATCACACCGCCCGCCTTAGTGAACAGCGCCCATAGCTGGCAAGATCAGCTACAAAATTGGGCCCATACCGCTTTGCAGCAAGGACAAACCGAAATTTTGCAGCAGGCCACTCCCACATTTGAAAAAATATTGATTCGCGTGGCGCTTGAATACAGCAAAGGTCGAAAAGGTGAAGCTGCTGACCTACTCGGCTGGGGGCGCAATACCTTAACTCGCAAGATAAAGCTGCTTGGGTTAGAGGATGATTAATAGAGCGTTTATTGAAAGCCAAAATCGCATAAACGCTATAAAAACTAACGCTGTTTTGCGATTTAACCTTAAAAAACGTCGAAAAATTAAAAAAAATACTTGCCAAGCGATTTTAAATGTATATAATACACAACCACTGAGAAGCACTAACCCAGTAAGCATTAATTTAAGTTAATGTGATGATAAATGGGGCTGTGGCGGAATTGGTAGACGCACCAGATTTAGGTTCTGGCGCCGAGAGGTGTGAGAGTTCGAGTCTCTCCAGCCCCACCATTTATCCGGTTAGTTGTTCTTGGACCAAATATTAAATAAAAGACCCGCCTTAAAGCGGGTTTTTTATTGGCTACGGTTTTTATTGGCTATACGTAGGCCTCAGCGCCCAAGTCGGCCCAAGTCGATTAATCTGATTAAAATTGATTATTTTTTAATATCGGCTGATAAAAAATACTTGCCAAGCGATTTTAAATGTATATAATACACAACCACTGAGAAGCACTAACCCAGTAAGCATTAATTTAAGTTAATGTGATGATAAATGGGGCTGTGGCGGAATTGGTAGACGCACCAGATTTAGGTTCTGGCGCCGAGAGGTGTGAGAGTTCGAGTCTCTCCAGCCCCACCATTTATCCGGTTAGTTGTTCTTAGACCAAATATTAAATAAAAGACCCGCTTTTAAAGCGGGTTTTTTATTGTCTGAAATTTAAACCTAATATAAGGGGATTAAGGGGATAAGGGCGACGCTACCTCGCTATTGTATTGTCTTATTCGCACAGTCGTCGCCCCGCTCATAAAGCTAAACCACCAACTTCTTTTCCTCTAAACTCTTAAATATTTTATACTCAACTTCAGAGGCATCACTATCTGTCTCATAATGGTAAGTGGCGGGTGTATTACCACTGATAAAGTAAACAATAATGGTACGGCCTTCACGAGATAATCTGCTGATATCATGAATATTTATAGTATCGCTTTGTACGACCAAGAACATAATTAGCGCCTTTTTTAGGATGACATTTTATTTTAAAGTTAATTTTCAAACGGACAGAAGATATCTATTTGCTCGATTATAGCGCATGTTGCGCTTGTTCTAATACCTCAATCACACAATCCATACTGTTAGGCCTTTGCTGGCTGTGCTTGGTAAGTAGCCGATCGATTAACGATTGCCAATGCTGATATTGGCTCGGTAGCAAAGGCACAGGCGTTTGACAGTGTGCCACAGCCCACAGCCTCGATGAATGCCGCAGATCTTGATCCTTAGCAACGGTAAAAGGCCTACTGCCGACCAGCATCTCATACAGCATGATCCCAAAAGCATAGACATCACTTTGAACTGAAGCAGGCTGCCCCTGCCAGCATTCTGGGGCTAAATAGGCAGCGGTTCCTCTAGGATGATTTTGCATGACACTCAGTGCAGCCTTATCATTAACACTGTTATTAATAACGCTGCTATCATCAAAAAGCGGCCGATCAATGGCTTGCGCATAGGCCAAGTCTATCATGACAACCTGCCAGTCAGAGGCAGCATCTGGTCTTTTGTGTTTCGGCATAGCCATCAAAAAATTGCTGGGCTTGATATCCCCATGGATCCATCCGGCCTGATGCAAGCTTGCGATACTTTTTGCCACACTTAAAATCAGTTGCAGCTTTTGAAGCTCTGTTAGCGGCTGAGTGACTAAATAATCTTTTATACTGCCCTGCTCAAAATACGGCATAACCAAACCGCTAAGCTGCCACCACTCATCTTGTATCTGAATGGTGCTTACTTTTATAAATTGATAGGGCATTAAGCTTTGATTCAATACACTTAGCCGCTGTAGCTGTTTTATATGAGCCATCTCAACATCTAGACTTGAGTCAGCACTGGTAGATAGCGGCTGCAACTGCCATTTAATCATATAAACGCCATTTTTATACTCAGCCTGAGTCATGCCTTGATAGCAAGGCGTATCTGACGCAGACGCCTCATAACCCAAACGTCGCGCTTTAAGCGGGACATATCCTTGCTGGGTAAGCTCACCATCTACTCGCTGTAGTATAAGCGGTACTGTATTATCGCTGATAAAGGGTATAACTTGCAGAGTTGACATGGGTTTTGGCAGTTAAATGAAAGAGTAATTGATAACGGGCTAAGTTCACTGTGTCATGGGTTATGGCTTGCATTCACTAGCCTTTACTGGCACTATTTTTGACTCTAGGCTTGTTACTTATAATGATAATTGGATAGGGCTGAGTCAGCATGGCAAATTCTGTAAATACGCTTACCTTGGATGATACTTTAACTCACTTACTGACTGAATTTTTAAAACAACACATTATCCCCTCGCTTGAAATCGATCCAAACCAACTGGCTTATCGCTGGGTTGGTGGTATGACAGGACGACTTGAGCCTATCCAGGTTAGCTCCGCGCTGTCTTTAGACGATTTAATCGGTATTGACACTCAAAAAACAAAAATAATCCAAAATACCAAGCAGTTTTTGGCCGGCTATCCCGCCAACCATGTCCTAATGACAGGTACTCGAGGCGCAGGCAAGTCTTCCATAATTCGCGCACTACTAAATGAGTTTAAAGACCAAGGTCTGCGCATGATTGAAGTCTCCCGTGACGATTTACAAGTACTGGACAAAATTCGTCAGGCCATTAATGAGCTGCCTGAGGACACCTCGTGCCGTTACATCGTTTATTGTGATGACTTAGCCTTTAATGGGCAAGACGAGAACTACCGTACTTTAAAAAGCGTGCTTGATGGTGCGCTCGACTCTGAGCAGGACAAGCTATTGGTTTATGCCACCAGTAACCGCCGCCATTTGCTGCCTCAGCTGATGAAAGACAATGTTAATATCTATGATGGCCAGACCGATGAGGTTAACCCTTACGAGACCATTGATGAAACTGTCTCTTTGTCTGACCGCTTTGGCCTATGGCTGTCATTTTATCCAATGAATCAAGAGACTTACTTAAATATCGTCGCCCACTATCTGCAAGCTGAGGGCATTGAGTGGTCAGATGAGATACGCGGGCAAGCTCTATTATGGTCTTCAAGCCGCGGTGGTCGCTCAGGACGTGTGGCTTATCAATTCTCTCGGCACTGGATAAGTCAGCTGTTATTAAGTCAAGG
This sequence comes from Psychrobacter sp. YP14, assembly GCF_003209315.1. NCBI lineage: Bacteria > Pseudomonadati > Pseudomonadota > Gammaproteobacteria > Moraxellales > Moraxellaceae > Psychrobacter > Psychrobacter sp. YP14. The sequence continues at coordinate 2,067,188 of NZ_CP029789.1, forward strand.
TAACGAGTAAATCAAGGCAACGACTAAATCAAGGCAAGTGTTAAATCAAAGCTGTTATTAAATCCAGGTAAGTTATCCTAAAGCTGTTTACGTGGGCAGCTGACGAACCCCATCACTGTCCACCAAAAAACGCATAAAATCACGCGCCAGCCACAGCTTGCCTTGATAATACTGCCCCACCTCTAAGCGGATATCCGCCATATTAGGTGCTTTACTCTCAGGGTCATCATAACTGTGATAACGGGCACTAAAATGTGTCAAAATCAATGCCGGCAACTGCATCGCCTGCGCAAATTGAGCAATACACTTAGCTGTGGTGTGCATCGGATCAAAGCCATCAGGTCGTGACATGATTTTGTCTCTGACACTCTGAGTATAGGTTGCCTCATGGATGAGCACATTGGCATCTCGTACTGCTTGTTGCAATAATTCTGGGGTGTCATTATCCCCGCCAACAACCACTTTTAACTGCTGACTCTCACGGTAAGTATACTCTACAGAGACCAACTTGCGACCATCTTCCAACATCAAATCCTGCCCTGCCTGCAGCTGACCCCAAGCAGCAGTAGCCGCAATGCCCTGCTGTTTTAATTTATGAGTATTGAGTTTAAGGCTCTGCACCACTTGAGTTATCACAAAGCCATATGAGGCAACCCGATGTGATAGCTTAACGATTTCAATCTCAAGCTTATGCGCTGCAGATAACTGTAAGACAACGGGGTTAGCTACGCTCTGATCTGTGCACACCTTATCTTCTATGGCCACAAAATCAATATCATAGGGCAAATACAAATCTGTGGTGGATTGCACTGCCTGTATCAAGGTTAAAATAGCCTTAGGAGCAATAAGGGTCAGCGGCGCTGTGCGTCCCGACATCGCCATACTTGCAAGCAGCCCAGGCAAGCCATAACAGTGATCACCATGCACATGGGTGATACAGATAGCCGCTAAGTGCCTAACACTCAGCTTAGTGTGTAATAATTGATGCTGGGTAGCCTCGCCACAATCTATCAAGATCCAAGGCTTTTTACTGCCGCTTTGTTGCGCACTGTTTGCGGCGTAAGGGTTGAGGCATTCAATGGCTAAGGCTGTGACATTACGCTTTTTTGTGGGGATGCCTGCCGAGGTGCCCAAGAAGGTAAACTGTAGCATGATTAACCCTATACCTGCGACCCTAATAGATGCTCATTATTTAAGGAAGGTATGCCAGCGGTGCGTTTAAAGGCCAGCATGGTGCACGTAAAGCGCTGCACTATTTGCTGATTTTGATTAAAGGTATTGATTTGTACCACCACCATGCCACGGTCTGGTTTAGATTTGGACGCTTTAATGTCAACAACCTCCGCTTCAATATGCAAGATATCATTCGGATAAGTTGGCGCCGGCCAACTAATCTGTGCCCCAGCGCCAATCAAACCGGTAGCAATAGGAATGGTCTGCACCATTAAACGCATGGTAACCCCAGCGGTCTGCCACCCACTGGCGACCAAAGTGCCAAAAAACGTATCGCGAGCCCGCTCATTGTCTAAATGATAGGGCTGGGGATCATAATCCTTGGCAAAATCTTTAATCTCAGCCTCGCTGAGGGATGCCTCACCACTTATCCATTTGTCGCCCACCTTTAAATCCTCTAAATACAGCTGTTGTACCATGACCTGTCTCCCAAAATGATGACGAATGACTTATGATTGCTTAAATGTTCGGGTGATAAAAAAACCCCATGTTTAAAATAACATAGGGTCTTTTATTAAGCTATGACGTGCCAGTTTTGATAAATCTTATCGTTTGAGCACAATAAGACAAGACTTAGGCATCATACGGGTCGCGTAGCACGATGGTTTCATCACGGTCAGGACCAGTTGAGATAATATCGACAGGGCAATCAATTAACTGCTCAATACGCTTGATATACGCTTTGGCTTCCTCTGGTAGATCATCATAGTTAGTAATGCCTACAGTTGAGCCCTTCCAGCCTGGTAACGTCTCATATTTTGGCGTTACCGTCTCATAAAACTCACCGTCATGGGCAGCAGCAAACTCAGATTCAGGGATATCATAACCCACACCAATACGGATTTCATCCAAACCATCTAACACATCAAGCTTGGTTAAGCAGATACCTGATAGTGAATTTAATACGACAGCACGGCGCAGGGCTTCGGCATCAAACCAACCACAGCGGCGGGCACGACCTGTCGTTGCACCAAATTCATGACCCACTTTGGCCAAATGCGCACCCACATCATCGAACAATTCAGTTGGGAATGGACCACTACCCACACGAGTGGTATAAGCCTTGGTAATACCCAAAACGTAGTCTAAGTATAAAGGACCAATACCCGTACCCGTCGATACACCACCGGCAGTTACGCTTGAGCTGGTTACGAACGGATAAGTACCGTGGTCGATATCAAGTAACGTACCTTGAGCACCCTCAAACATTAGGTTTTCGCCAGCCATACGCAATTGATTTAGGGCTTCAGTCACATCACAAACCAGCTCTTTTAGCTCATCACGCCACTGCTGGCATAGGGCAAAAGTGGTATCAAAGTCGATGCCATCCACTTTGTAGTACTGAGTCAATTGGAAATTGTGGTATTCAATTAAGTTGCGTAGTTTTTCTTCTAAATCTGGGCGGAACAAATCAGCCAGCTTGATGGCACGGCGTGCCACTTTGTCCTCATAAGCAGGACCGATACCACGACCTGTCGTACCAATTTTACCAGAACCACGCTTAGCTTCACGCGCTTGGTCAAGTGCGATGTGGTAAGGCATGATTAATGGACAGTTTGGTGAGATTTTTAGACGCTCACGAACCGGCACGTTATTGTCTTCAAGCTCTTTCATCTCGATAAGTAGCGCCTCTGGTGACAACACCACGCCATTACCGATAAAGCACGTCACGTCATCACGCAAAATACCTGATGGAATTAAGTGTAGAACTGTTTTTTTGCCGTCTACTACCAAAGTGTGACCCGCATTGTGACCGCCTTGGAAGCGGGCTACAGCAGAAGCTTTTTCGGTAAGCAAGTCAACAATCTTGCCTTTACCTTCATCGCCCCATTGGCTACCTAGTACTACAACATTCTTTCCCATAACTGATCCTTAACCACTCGTATTGAACTGTAAAAATTAAATTGCGTCATTGTGGCGCACTTAGTTTAAAACCCAAAACCTATCTATGCCCTGCTGCGTCTACGCTGCAAGAGCAGATAAATTATACGGCCCGTAAAACCCACTCACCATCTTCTAAAATTAGTTTGTGTGTCACATTATTGGGAGCATCTTCACTGCTTAAAGGACGCACCACTCGGTGACCTAGATCACGTAACTCTGCAATCTTGGTCGTTAAATCTTTTGCCAACTTCTCATTATCATCACTGCGCACGCCTTGCATATCTGCGAAGCTTACTAAAACTAGCTTAGATTCATTTAAGCTAATAAAGCGCTGCAAACGGGTCACCTCTAAGCTAAAACCCGTGGCACTACGTGAGGGCAGTTCTTCGGCAATAGCTGTAGACGCCTGACTCGCAGCATCAAAGCCTTCACCATTAAAACGACCACCACGTACCACCGCCTGTGACTCGTTTTCAAAGTAGGCATTAAAAACAATGCCAGTGTGATAATGGTATCCAAGCTCTGTGATGTCTACGCTGACATTGCTTTGATACGTACTCTTGATATGAGCGACCATGGCCTGCACTTCTTGCACGGCTTTGATAATCGCTTTATCTTGCGTTGCCGTCTGCGATAAGGCTTGCTTAAGCGCATTCATATCATGGCCATATACGGCCAATTGATAAAAGTCATTGCCCATCGGCAGCTCAGCACAGACCTGCTTTAATTCAGGCAGAGCTTTATTGGCATATAAATTCATCAGTACCGAAGCGTCATTTTCTGACAAGCCAGCAAGCTCTTTTAAACGCGCAAAAATAGCCACATGTCCTATGTCTATGTGTAAGTGTTTTTTTAGATTGAGATTATTAATGAGGCAATACAGCACATCAATCAGCTCAATATCAGCATCTAAGCTGTCACTACCAAAGATTTCTGCCCCTAATTGTAGCGGTGTACGTGAGCCAAACAAACCATCTGGTAAAGTGCGTATAACGTGGCCGGCATAGCAGTATCTGGCAATTTTATTGGCTTTGCCCATCTTATTTAAGTGAGCATCAATACGCAAAATCTGCGGTGTAATATCAGCACGCACCCCCATCAATCGGCCCGATAGCTGATCAATGATTTTAAAGGTTTGACGCTTTAAGTCCTCTGATGCGTTACCCAGTAAGGACTCGGTAAACTCAATCATAGGTGGACAAATTAGCTCATAACCACGGCTGACCAACAGCCGAGTTAACTTGTAACGCAGCCATTCTTGTTTTTGTGCCTCTTCAGACAATAAATCACTGACCCCATCTGGTAATAACCAAATGTTATCGATGTCTGCTACATGGGACAATTTATCTGAAGATTGACGTTGAGCGTTATTGGAGGTTGTAGAACTGTCAGACACAAGTAATCCTTGTTTGGAGGCGACACTCATCATTTAAGCAGTTTAGCCATTACCAAATCGTTAGTTAAAGTGTATTAGTAATCGAGATATTGAGAACACAAACCATTGAAAACAGAGCACTTAATCTTGCTATGCGCTTTTTACTAAGGCTGTTTTTAATGTAGCACATTTTTTCACTGAGCACACAATTAAACGGCGTACACCGTTTTGCTGTGAGTTATTATATTTTTTTTATGATGTCTTTTTTAAGTGGGTCTAATACGACCTGCCTAGGATTAGGATACTTCTGCCACTCTCATGCGAGCGCTTTAGAGGTCTAAACGCAGACTACAGCGGTTATTTTAACACGTTTTTATGATAATTAGGACGCTTAAAGTATCTAATAAGGCGATTTTTTGTGTTATTAAGTCTAGCATAGCTGACCGCTTTCGCCTAGACAAAGCCTCAATTAATGTCACAAATAGCCACAACAAAATAGGCCTTTTTTTTGTCCGGTGCTAAGTGACCCATTTAGACAGCTTGTGAGCATAAATATTTAAGGTCATGGTTACTAACAAGAGCTTTGACTAAGATCAGCTCATCTTAACTGCATTTTATTTTGCAGCGCTATGCTTTACTCAGATGCAGCTGGTTTGTGACCGGCTTAAACAGATTTGAGGCCCCTGAATGTGTTACTATTTCATTGTGCTAAGCTGCTGATTTATAGGCTCATAATAACGGCATAATCAGCAATAGCCCCCCTATGTTAAACCTTGTGTATTATTTTTGGTCGTAGGCTGCTACATACTTTTATGTCATTGTGCAGCCATAGCCGCCTTATGAGTAGGCACATAATGTGCCCACTCAAGATTACTCTGAGATTCTTATATGTCATCACATCACCCCGATCCTAAACTTAACCAGAGAAATGTGCTGGGCACAGCGCTTGCCAGCTGCTGCTTTGACCCCATTACTGGCTATTATCGCAATGGCTTTTGTCATACCGGCCCTCAAGATATTGGCCAGCACACCGTATGCGCGAAAATGACCGCAGAATTTTTAAGCTTTTCGGCCAAAACAGGCAATGACTTAATCACACCTGTACCTGAATTTGGGTTTCCAGGATTAAAACCGGGAGATTATTGGTGTCTTTGTGCACTACGTTGGCTGGATGCTTTAGACCATGATATGGCGCCCAAAATTAAGCTTGAGGCCTGTCATGAGAGCTTACTAGAATTGGTGAGTATAGATACCTTAAAAAAATATGCTTTATAAAGTATTGCCGGTATTAAAACCACAGCTGTATTAAAACCGCATTTTTGTTAACCCAGCCATGAGACTGTAGTATGTCAGATCTGAGAACTAAAGAAGAGCAACAAGCTCTCGCCTTTATGTCCCCCACTATGCCGGTATATGACCCTGATGCTGAGCGCGTGGAAGATTTTGAACGCTCAGGGATTAATGAGATTGTTAACTGCTGTGTCTATTCACGCAAAACAGGCCTATTTATCGAGAAGATCGACTTAGATGAGGTCAGTAGAACACTGGCCAATAAGGGTCAGTTTATTTGGTTGGGCTTATATGATCCCAGTATTGAAACCATTGAAGCGGTTCAAAAGGCTTTTGATATTCATGAGCTGGCGTTAGAAGATGCGTTTAATGAAAACCAACGTGCAAAAATTGAGACCTACGGTAATGAATCACTATTTGTGGTAGTGCGTACCGCGTATCTTGCCAATAACCACATTCACTATGGCACCACCTCCATGTTTATGGGCAGCAATTACATTATTACCATACGTACTGGGGCATCAAACTCGTACGCACCGGTACGTGCCTACTGCCATCGCCGCCCTGAGAAGATGTCTATGGGACCGGTATTTGTGCTACATGCTGTACTGGATTATGTGGTGGACAGCTACCTGCCGATTACTGACAGCTTAGGCGAATACTTACGTGAGCAAGAGCGTAATATCTTTTCTTATAAATTTAGCAAAGAGATTTTGCAAAGCTTGTACATCTTAAAGTCGCAGCTGGTACATATGCGAGCCGTTATGTTGCCGGTGCAAGACATCTGTAACTTCTTTATTAATCATAAAAAAAATGAGCTAGTTTCTGTTTTCCCCAGTATAGCCAAGCCCTACTTTAGAGATGTCAATGATCATCTACTGCGCGCGATAGATGCGGTCAATGGACTAAATGAGATGCTCAGTGTGGCGATGGATACCTATATGGCCATGGTCAATATGGGGCAGAATGAGGTGGTACGTAAACTGGCAGCTTGGGCCGGTATCTTAGCGGTACCGACAGCCGTGGCAGGAATATACGGTATGAACTTCGATGTTATGCCTGAACTACATTATCAATATGCTTACTTTGTAGTACTTGCCGTTATTTTAACCACCTGTGTGGTGTTATATCGCCAATTTCGTAAATCCGGTTGGCTCTAGACAGATTATTCAAAACAACGCTATGCTAAGGCCATACACCTAAGAGGCTGACTTTATAGTAAAGCCCATAGCGAATTTTTTATTTAAACTCTGTGTTTACTCACTTAGCTTATTCGGCTTCTTCTGCGTCAGCTTATACACATTGTCTTCGGGTCTACCATACTGACTGGCCGTCCAGGTCAATAAAAATACTGCGGTACTTAGAATAAAAATCGACACGGTAATGGTCAACAGTAACCATAAGTGGAAAGTATCTGATACTGCCTGCACATCGACCACCAAATGTCGAGATAAGGCCGTGATGGCAATATAAATCAAAAATTGCACCGGCAAACGATGGGTCTTAAAATAAATGCCAATCATAGCCAACAGCTCAAGATAAATAAATAGCATTAGGATATCTTTTAAATCGGCTTTACCGCCTTGAACAATACTCACAAACTCCGCACCCGCAGCCCAGATAATCACAAAACCGATGACCAATAGTGCCAAATAATGACTGATATCAATCATAAGTATACCTATTGACTGTACTTTATGCTGCCAGCTGTTATCTGGGTGCGGGGAACTCATCGGCAAACTCTCCTTAAGCCTTTTATCTTTATTAAAATAATTTCAGCCTGGGTAATATGAGCAATAAACGCTAACTGCTGAGAATATCCCAGCAATTAGCGTGGGTTTATGCAAGTATAACGGGCAGTATTACCCATTCACCTAACTTTCTTAAACCACAGAACTCTATTAGGCCTGAGCTGCTTTTTCAGCCGCTTCAACTGTCTGACGAATCAACGTATTAATGGTCATTGGACCTACCCCACCTGGAACTGGGGTGTAGGCTGCTGCAATTGACTCAATACCTTTAAGCTCGATGTCACCTACGCCACCATCCTCAGTCGGATGAAAACCAGCATCTACCACAATGGCACCAGGCTTGATCCAGTCTTTTTTGATCAGCTCTGGTACGCCAACGGCACCAACCAGGATATCTGCACGACCCACATGCTCTTCTAAGTTTTGCGTTTTTGAATGACAGATAGTGACGGTGCAATTGGCATTCAATAGCATCTGCGCCATTGGTTTACCCAAAATAGCACTGCGGCCAACCACTACTGCATTTTTACCTGCAAATTCGATGCCATTTTTTAAGAAATAGCGCTCAAGTAAATACATAATACCTTGAGGGGTACATGATCCGTAAGCAGGCTCACCCATGCTCATACGGCCAAAACCGAGCGAAGTTACGCCATCCACATCTTTATTTAAGTCAATGGCGTCGAAACAAGCACGCTCATCAATCTGCTCAGGAACCGGATGCTGAAGCAAAATACCATGGACATCAGGGTTGTTATTTAGCTCATCAATCTTGGCCAATAGCTGCTCGGTAGTGGTACTCGCTGGCATCTCAACACGGATAGACTCCATACCCACACGCTTACAAGCATTGCCCTTCATACGTACATAAGTGGCAGAGGCGGGATCATCACCAACTAAAATGGTGGCTAAGATAGGTGTGCGGCCAGTTTTTTTGATAACAGCAGCAACGCGCTGGCTTAACTCTGTCTCAATTTGTTTTGCAAGTGCTTTACCATCAAGGCGTGTGGCAGTAGCATCATTCATTTTTGGCTCCATCATCTCAAAATTTAAGAGGTAGTTTAAGGGACACAATCAATCATTTTAAAAGCAGCCCTTTATGGGGCAGCTTTCTGCAATATTGTAACCTATGAGCGTCAAATAATCCGCCCAGTTTGCCATAAACCCTATAAAATTCTCCCTTAAAGTCACTAATAAAAATTAGTTGGATTATCTCAGCTTTATGCTTATTTCTGGCATTAAAAATAAGCTCATACATATCCCTTTTTATGGTTTAAACACAGCTGATTGCCTATATCGCTTGGTTAAAAGCCATTTTTTTAGGTCAAATAGCAAAAATGTGCCGGAATAATCACTATTTTTGCAAAATACGGCCAACATAGCTTGTATTTTTAATTTTTTTTGGTATTATAGGTCACCTCAAATGGCTGGGTGGCAGAGTGGTTATGCAGCGGATTGCAAATCCGTGGACGCCGGTTCGATTCCGACCTCAGCCTCCAATTTTGATCTTAAACTTTTAACAAGTTAAAGAAAAAAAGTGTTGACGAATATTAATTTTATGATAATATACGCGCACTTACAGAGTTCTCCACTAAGGACTCAAGTATCACAAGTTTTGCCCGGGTGGTGAAATTGGTAGACACAAGGGATTTAAAATCCCTCGCTAGCAATAGCGTGCCGGTTCAAGTCCGGCTCCGGGTACCATATATTAAAAAGGCTTCCAAGTTATTGGAAGCCTTTTTTCTTTGTGGGTTGGTTTTAAATTTTGAGCCCGAAAATTATGGTTATAAGCCTAGCCTACTAAGGACGATGCCCTAGCTTTTCTTCAAAAAGAAGCCAAGTATCATGAACTCCTTCAACGATCGATTCGTAGTTTTCCCAATTATCACTATATATATCATATAAAACAGGGTGCATAATATCATTCTGACGATATCCACTCTCTATTTTAGATAAATGAATATAGTTATCTTTTAATACAACTATGTCAAAAATCTCATCTTCTTTTAATACTATTAGCCCAACATGATAGGGAGCGCTACAAAGATAAAGCGTTTCAGTTTGGTTATCAGTAAACCTTGAAACAGTGTATTTAGAATATATATATACATAGCCATGTTCATTTTTGGCTCTTATCATTTTAAAACCTCCTTAATTTCAAGGTTCGAATTGAGGTTGCAGCCGTTTATGTATTAACTATCAACTTTACTCTTAGTTAACGACTCACCGTAGACAGTACAAATTTAAGAATTAATGGAAATGACAGCAAAAGTATCAATACCCCTATTCCAAAAATTAGTAAGTTATTATTTTGGTTTCAATCTAAGTTATGAGTATTCAGTGATTTCTAAAGATAACACAGCCTTAATCTAAACCGATAGGCATAAAAAAAGAGCTGAAATTTTCAGCTCTTTCTTAGGTGTGAATTGTTAAATTTATTGATTAATCCTAATTGCAATTAACAGAAACTATCGGTTGGTTTAGGAACAGACAAGCCAAATAAAGGACGTAAATATAACGCTAAAAACGTCCCTGCCATGGCTAAAATACCCCAGATATAACCGTGTAAACTAAATGAGGCGATACCCCCAAAATAAGCACCGATATTACAGCCAAATGCTAATCGAGCACCATAGCCCATTAACAGACCACCAATAACAGAAGCGGCAAAATTACCTACAGTAATTTGGGTGAATTTAAATAGTCCGCCTGCTGCTGAGGCAATAAAGGCACCAAGTATAATACCCAAGTTTAATACGGTTGTTGAATCAGCAAACACTGAAGATTGCAAAGCGGCTGCCATTCGCACCTTGCCAATAGCCCCAACTGGCAACGTCTACGCCCATTAGGCTGGCAGCTTTTGAGCCCCATAAAGCAAACGCAGACATAATACCCCAAGGCTGACCGCGTGTGATTAAAGTCAACGCATTCAATACCGCCAACGCAATGGCTGCTGCAAATAATGGCCATGACCCTTTAAATAGTCGTTTCCAGCCACGAGCTGTTGGTAATGGGGCCATTCTAGGTAGGTGCTTTTTCTTCTCTATTAATATAGTAATCCAAGCAATCGCCCCAAATATTGCCAATGATAGAAGCCATGCACCGCCATAACCTAATCCTGTTGATGTTGCCAATGACACCGGTGCCAATGAAGGCATTTGCTCGGTCCAAAATGGGAGGTGATAAGCACCAATGGTTGACCCAATAATAAAGAACAGTAAGGTAACAAACATCACAGAACGGCCACCACCAACTGCGTAAAGTGTACCAGAAGCACAGCCACCGCCTAATTGCATACCAATACCAAACATGAATGAGCCGACAATAAGGCTAACCCCCAATGGAGAAACATAGCCTGAGACATCTCCACCAAAAAACGTCGTGCCATAGGCTAATATAGGTGCAAATAAAGTAACCGCAACCGCTAACATAAGCATGTGCGCGCGTAATGCTTGACCATTCCCTACCGATGTCATGCGTCTAAAAGCGGAGGTAAAACCAAACCTTGCATGAAATAAGGTATAGCCCAATAGTAGACCAATGATAAGCAGCATTGGCTGGGCCACAGGTTGTGTCACTAGCAAATACACTAGCAATGCTAAACCGACGATACTAGCTCCTGCTATTAGACCCTTCTGAGGCGGATCTAAGGTCAAATTATTTGTGGATTTGGGGTTACGTCTATTGGAGCTTAGCCTCTCAGTGATTGACTAAGTATTTGTTATAGTCATAATATTATCCCATTAATCCCTACCTAGCTGAAATTATCCGCTATGTAGCTTAATAATTAATGGGGTGTATTTACTGTATTGTTAGGACTATCAACACACGTTGATTAAGTTAAGCTGCCTATTATCTCAACACTTGTGACTTACTACCACCTACGATAAAAATAAGTAAGCTATAAGTACTGAGTTATAAGCGAAATTCACAGAAACTCACCAATCTAGGTTCAATAAAAAAAGCCCAAGACAATCTAAAAAGATCATCTTAGGCCTTGTCATTAAACTATTAAAAATCAGATTGAGCGGCTCAATTACGATAATATAATTTATTATTCACCTTGCAGTAAATCAATCATACCCTGATATTTGTCTTTCTTGGCTGCAATCTTGCTACGCTCCTCTTCTGAATTTTCTGTAGGCGATTCTGCCCCATCAAGCTTTGCATCAAACGCTTTAAGCTCGCTCTGTGCAGCATTAAGCAGCTTAGTGAGCATCATAGCTAGGGCTTTTTCGGACACATCATGGGTTACATTAGAAGCTTCAGAGGCAAAATCTTCTTTTAACTTTGCAGCCCATTGATAGATATTGGCAATTGAGACGCTGTGCTTATCCTCTTGTTCAGAATCCTGTTTCTCAGAGCTGTCTTTGTTATCTGAGTTATCAGAGTCCGCTTGCTTATCGTTATCTGCTGGGTCTGATTCTTGTTTAGGCTCAGCGCTGTCTGCTAAGCCAGATTTTTTGTCTGTGATGAACTCATCTTTTAGCTTAGCCGCCCACTGATACAGGTTGGCGATAGCAGCGGTATATTTGTCTTTGCCTGAGCCTTCTTGGTCAGAGTCATTGCTTTCTGAATCTTTTTGGTTATCTTCAGACTGCTCGTCTTTAGCTTGCTCGTCGTCAGAGTCACTGTCTTGTTCATCAGCCTCTGAATTATCTTTTTTGGAATCAGTCTCTTTAGAATCATTAGACTCTTGATCTTTATTAGCTGATGAGGCCTGTTGTTTTTTAGATACTTGACTGGCATCATCTTTATCAGAATCGGCTGAATCTTGTGCCAAACTATCTGAATCAGAGTCTAAATCCTGCGCTTTATTAAATTCTTCAAAGTCGCCCTCTTCATAAATAATTTTATCGCCTTTCACAACTTCCACACCCACAACTTCTTCATTGCTGGTAGTTTCTGTTGTATTCTCAAGAGACTCCAAAGCTTTATTGATGCTGTTGTCTTGCTTGTCGTTAGAGCTATTAGATGAATTTGACATATTTATTATCCTTATTATTTAATTATTTATTGACCTCCAATAATAGCTCAATGAAAACTGATCTTTAGTACTTTAATGTAAAGTATTATGCCTAATACGTTAATATTTCTTAGCCGTGATCTAGCGCCATAATCCTTCAGGATAAATCAACTCGCCAGCTATGGTTGGGTAGCCGCTAAACTCAAGCTCAATACCAGTATCAGAGGCACTTAACTGGCACTGCGCGCCCAGTGGGAAGCTTTGTTTACGAGCCACATGGCCAAATGGAAGGCCGGTAAATACAGGTAAGTGGGTTATCTGTTTTAACTGTTTAACAACCAAACTCATGTCATAGCGGGCATCATAACTGTCCTGCCCTGTCCCACTAAAGACGCCAAGCACAATAGCTTGCTGACGTTTAAAGGCACCCGATAAATATAAGCTATATAGCATACGCTCTACTTGATAGGGCTGCTCCCCCACATCTTCTAAAAACACAATTCCGCCTTCAGGATTAGGTATATAAGGGCTACCTGCCAGCGCCGATACCACACTTAAGTTGCCGCCCCATAGCGTGCCTGTCATAGGTGCTTTTAGCATTGAAATGTCTTGCTGCGGCAAACTTATTTTGAGCTTTGGCTGGGTAATGGCATCAATAAAGCCTTGGCAACTGACCACATCCGGCTGCTTTTTGCCAAACTCGCTATATAGCATGGGTGCCGCCAAGCTGCTCATTTTGCCTTGAGCCAACAGTGCACATTGCACGGCGGTCACATCACTAAAACCTGCCAAAATCGTACCTTTTTCACGCATCTGATCACCCAGGCTTTGCCAATTCACCTGCTCCAAAAGACGCATGGCCCCATAGCCGCCTCGGGCTGCCAATAGCAGTTTGGGTACTTCAATGGCGCCAGTGGCCATGTTCTGTAAGTCGCTGATGCGCTGCTGGTCTGTACCGCCGAACCGCAAATACCTGCGCCTTAATACTTCAGGATTTTTGATATCAAATCCAGCACAAGTCAAGCGCTGTAAACCCAAGACATTACGGGCCTCATCCACACCTGTATTAGAGCTGGCAAAAATTCGAGTACTAATAGTCGGGGTAATACAGCTCAAGCGGTTGTGTGTCGATATATCTTCTATATCCAAACTCTGTGTTGTTAGTGCTCCCTGTGGCAGGGTTAATGCAGCCTTAGCATGATACGAGAACAGCCCTAAGCCGCCCAGCGCGGTCATCTCCAAAAAACGTCTGCGATTTAAAGGGGCTGTCTGAACAGATTTTGCGTGTGTATCCACTGCTTTAAGCTTGGCAGGTATCTGTGCTTGGTCTTGCACAGCTTGCTTTTTTAGTCGTTTGGCCGTGTGCTGTTGCACAGATTGATCGACAGTGACTAAAATCGTGTTTTTATTCATGACACCCTCAATTTTCACAAAATTGCGCCCATTATATAGTCTGATAAACGTTCGGTCATAACTTGTATCATTTCTTGAACCCAAAATATACCGACAGCTGCGTTATAATAGCGACTGGGATAGCTAATTTAAGAAATATAACAACGATCTATAACACCCTTATTCTGCTTTTGATCCCTAAAGACCTACTTTGGGTCACTTAATGTCTACCCTCCCCTCCCGTTTCTTAATTCGTTAAAGTTATTAGGACTTATTATGAGTTATACATTTAATCGCACTTTTCCTCATACCCGCTTACGCCGCTTACGCGTCCATGACAATGTGCGTGCCATGATTCGTGAAGTTGAGCTGCATCCCAAACATCTCATTTCCCCTGTTTTCGTCTTAGAAGGTGAAAACCAGCGTGAAGCTGTGGCCAGTATGCCAGGTGTGGATCGTTTATCTATTGATCTGCTGGTGCAATATGCCAAAGAGTTATTGGCTGAGGGAGTCACTACCGTAGATATCTTCCCTGTTATCGATGCCAGCTTGAAGACAGAAGATGGCCGTGAAGCGGCTAATCCAGATGGCTTAACTTGCCGTGCCGTACGGGCACTAAAAAAAGAAGTGCCTGAGATGGTGGTGATGACCGATGTAGCATTAGACCCTTATACCACCCACGGTCAAGATGGCCTATTAGATGAGTCAGGTTATGTGGTCAATGATGAAACTGTGGAGGTTCTGGTTGAGCAAACACTGGCACACGCCCGCGCTGGTGCAGACATCATCTCACCAAGTGATATGATGGATGGCCGTATACTGGCTATGCGTGAAGCATTGGAAGATGAAGGCTTTGTGAATACAGCACTTATGGCTTATTCTGCCAAATACGCGTCTGCTTATTATGGCCCTTTCCGTGACGCTGTAGGCAGTGCTGGCAATCTAAAAGGCGGTCATAAGAAGCAGTATCAAATGGACTTTGGTAACCGCGCGGAAGCCTTGCATGAAGTAGCAATGGACATCAATGAGGGCGCTGATATGGTAATGATTAAACCCGGTCAGCCATATTTAGATTTGATACGTGAGGTAAAAGATACCTTTGGCGTCCCTACTTTCGCTTATCAAGTATCGGGTGAATATGCGATGCATATGGCGGCCATTCAAAACGGCTGGCTTACCGATTCGGTTATTTTAGAGTCATTAATGGGCTTTAGACGTGCAGGCGCTGATGGCATCTTAACTTATTTTGCGCTAGAAGCTGCCAAACAGCTCAACGCTTTAAAATAAGTAGTTTTGATTTGATGTAAAAAACCCCCG
Source organism: Psychrobacter sp. YP14 (assembly GCF_003209315.1). NCBI lineage: Bacteria > Pseudomonadati > Pseudomonadota > Gammaproteobacteria > Moraxellales > Moraxellaceae > Psychrobacter > Psychrobacter sp. YP14. Next base: position 2,082,396 of record NZ_CP029789.1, read on the forward strand.
TATCTGATTGGATACGGGGGTTTTAATTTCAGCCGGCTTATTTTAAGCCAACTTTATTAACAGGCTAGATTAGAAACGTTGTACGTAAGAGATGCCATATACCCATGGATTGATCTTCACTTTACCGATATCATCATTGTTTAGTTTTACGTCTGGCTCAAGATCAATATAACGGGCATCGATACGTACCGCATCAGTAGGGTTGATTTTAAAATCAACACCGACATGACCTGCCACACCCCAGCTGTCTTTAATTTCTAAATCAGCGTTTGGCAGACTAATTCTTTCTTTAAAGAAGGTGGTGTAGTTGGCACCCACACCAATAAAAGGCTTAACATTGCTGTTCAAGTTATCAAAGTGATACTGTAGCGATAACGTGGGTGGTAACTGCTGAGTTTTGGCTTTAATGACGCTACCGTCTGCCGCTTTTAAATCGATATCATGATGAAACGGAATAGCAGCTAATAACTCAACACCCACGTTATCGGCGACAAAGTACTCACCGGTGATGGTTGGACGTACATCGGAGTCAACATCAGTATCAACTTTACCTAAGACCGTATCAAGAGTACCATTATTACTTTCTGGATCTACATATGCTGCACCCACACCCACGGTCCAAGTGCCTGCTGTTTCTGCCATTGCAGAGCTCATGCCTAAAGTAGCAGCTAGGGCAGCTAAAAGTAATGCTTGACGTTTAATCATCGTGTCCTCAACTTATGTTGTTTAAGTACTGGGTAAAATGCTCAATTTATTAAATATATCAATGCGTCTCTTCATTGAAATCCAAGCGTTAGATTGTTTCTCCACTCTAACGTCATGGTTTTATTATATTACATATCCGCATAACTAGTAAGGTTATTTTGATAAAAATTTCGACTTTATAGTCGCTTTTTAGACATTTATAGTGGTTGCTAAAATTTATAAAGTAGTTGCTAAAACTTATAAAAGGGTATTTAGCCTGCTAATGCCGAAATCCTTGCTCTACATTTGGGGGATAGCTGTTGTAGCGGGTCTCAAAGCAGTTGTGATTTCATATTGAACCCCTATAATAACCAGTCTGCCCATTGAGTCGGCAGTCCCCTCTAGTGATAAGACAATAAAAAGGTGCACCATGAGTAAGCTTAACCCCAAACAACAAGAGGCCATGACTTATGTGTCCGGTCCCCTCCTCGTTTTAGCGGGTGCAGGCTCAGGTAAAACATCGGTTATTACCCGAAAAATTGCTTATCTCATCGAGCAGTGCAATATACCTGCTGAACGCATTACCGCAGTGACCTTTACCAATAAGGCTGCGCGTGAAATGAAGGCGCGTGTCACCTCACTGATGCCCAAAGAGAAGACCCGCGGTCTGACTGTGTCTACGTTCCACCAATTTGGGTTACAGTTTTTGCGTTATGAGCTGCTGCACACGCCTCTCAAAGGCAACTTCTCTATCATGGATGCCGATGACAGTAAGCGGCTGCTGATGGAGTTGATGATGCGTGATAACTTATCAGGTGCTGAGAGTCGTGAATTGGTCGGCAAAGCAATTAAGTTCATTTCGGACTGGAAGAATGATCTTATTGAGCCGGATAAAGCAATGGAGACCCTCGATGATCCTGAGGATATGATTTTTGCTACACTTTATGCCTTATATGAGCGCAATCTACGGGCTTATAACGCCGTTGATTTCGATGACTTGATTGTGTTGCCAGCCAAAATCTTACGTGAAAACCCCCAGCTGCGCGACAAGTGGCAGAACCGCATCCGCTATCTATTAGTCGATGAGTATCAAGACACCAATACTGCTCAGTATGAACTGATTAAACTGATTGTCGGCCCAACTGGCAAATTTACTGTGGTGGGTGATGATGACCAATCTATTTATGCTTGGCGCGGCGCCCGTCCCGAGAACATGGCGCTATTAAAAGAGGATTTCCCTAAGCTTAAAGTGATTAAGCTTGAGCAAAATTACCGCTCGACCAACCGTATTTTGAATGCTGCCAACACCGTCATTATGAACAACGAGCATTTGTTTGAAAAAGCGCTGTGGTCGGATAAAGGGCAAGGCGAGAAAATTCGTATTATTAACTGCCGCAACGATGATGATGAATCAGAGCGCGTGGCCAAAGAGATTATTACTCACAAATTGCGCCATGGTAATGAATGGGAGCAGTATGCCGTCTTGTACCGCAGTAACTTTCAGGCACGTATGTTAGAGGCGCAGCTACGTCAATTACAGATCCCTTATAAGCTCTCAGGCGGCCAATCTTTCTTCGCCCGTAGCGAGATTAAAGATGTGATGGGTTATTTGCGCCTTATTTTAAATCCAGAAGATGACAGTGCCTTTTTGCGCATTGTGAATACGCCCAAACGTGGTCTGGGCCCAGCCACACTAGAGAAGTTGGGACTGTTCTCTCAAGAGCACAGCATCTCTTTATTGGCCTCTTGTACCCATGGCGGCTTATCACATGTATTGCCCATTAAGGCTTATAGTACTTTAAAAGAGTTTGGTGACTTTATCGAGCACTATACCCGTGAGCTGGATCAGCACCCAGATCCGGTGCCTTTGGTGCGTCAAATGATTGATGAGACCGGTTATATTGACTTTGTGCGCAGCGACTCAAAAACGCCGCATCAGGAAAAAGGGCGCCTAGACAATATTGAAGTGCTCTACACCAGTATCCAAGCACTTATCAACCGTGCAGAAGATGACGATGACAAAACCATTGATGCGGTAATTCGCAAATTAGTATTACTAGACATGCTCGAGCAGCAGCAAGAAGAAGAGAACACCAACAAGGTAAACCTCATGACCCTGCATGCTGCCAAAGGGCTAGAGTTTGACTTCGTGTATATTATGGGGCTTGAGGAAGAGCTGCTGCCCCACCGCAACTCTATCATTGCTGAGACCATTGAGGAGGAGCGCCGCTTGATGTACGTCGGCATCACCCGTGCCCGCCGTGAGCTAACCCTAACCTTGGCTGCACAGCGCCGTGGTGGTGGTCAAATGCGCACTACGACCCAAAGCCGCTTTTTAGAAGAGCTGCCTGAGGAGCATTTAGACTGGCCCGCCAATGCCAAAAAGAAAAAGGCTGAGCGTGATCCTACTGTGGTGGCCAATGAATATATGTCTAATATTAAGGCGCTGCTAAAAAGAAAAAACCAATAGCAGGCAGGTGATGACGTCAGACTGACATCAAATCACAGATTGGCCATGCAAAACCCTAAAAATATTAGTAAAATAAACCAAAAATGGCAGGATGCACTCCTGTCATTTTTGTTTTTACAGTTTTTAACAGGCTTATCCTATATAGACATAGACACTTTGTCTTTATAAAGCCCAATAAAAACGGTATACCATCCCTCTCCCACCTCATCAAGCAATCTAAGGGCACCTATGACCAGTCAAAGCGAGAACCCCGTCAAACAAGATACCCTACCAGAGAGCTATGATCGTGCTGAAGATAAGCTGATTTATCTACAGAGGCTGGTGGCAGACAAAGACTTGTCTACCATGGCTGAGTTCTTAAACGACCAGTCTGAGTATGAAATTGCCAGTCTATTAGAATCCTTCCCTCACGACTCGCGCCAATTGATTTGGGAGCAAGTGCCTGTTGATCTTAAAGGCCAGGTACTGGCTGAAGTGGTCGATGACATTCGCCCCTCCTTGATGGAAAACATGCAAGCAGAAGAAATTGAGACGCTTGCTGAAGATCTAGATGCTCAAGACATTGCTGAGATTCTAGATACCGTTGATGACAAGGTGCGCTCGGAGGTGATGTCTAATCTTGATGAAGAAATTCGCCAGCAAGTCAGCCAGCTAAATACCTATGAAGAGTATGAAGTCGGTGACTATATGGACCCCGACACCATTCAGATTCAAGGCAATATTACGCTTGAGCAAGTCCAAAACTGGCTGCGTCAAGATGAGGATCTGCTCGATGATGAAACCCAAGAACTTATCGTGGTCGATGCCAGCCATCAGTTGTTAGGCTTATTAAGCTTGGTGGATTTAATTAAATATCCGCAGCAATCTTTAGTTGAGCAGTGGATTGATCCAGCCATCACCATCAATGACCGAATGGACATTCAAGATGCTGCTGCAGTATTTCGCTCCTCAGATATCCGCTATGCACCCGTGGTTAATAGCTTTGGTGAATTGGTCGGTCAGCTTAATGCCGAGGACATCATGGAGATTATTCAAGATGATGTCGACAGCACCATGAAGCACTTAGCGGGTGTGAGTGATGACGAAGAGCTGTTTGCCCCTATTTTGCGTAGTGCCAAAAGCCGTAGCGTTTGGTTGGGGATTAACTTATTAACTGCGCTGCTTGCTGCTGCGGTGATCGGGCAATTTGAAGAAGTATTGGCGCAAGTCGTTGCTTTGGCGGTATTGATGCCGGTAGTGGCCAGTATGGGCGGGATCTCTGGTAGCCAAACCCTCACTGTGGTTATCCGCGGCCTAGCCATGGGCCAAATCGGGGGCTCAAACCGCTTATGGCTAATGAATAAAGAGCTGTGGGTGGGCGCTATTAACGGGGTCATTTGGGCGGTGATTATGGCCGCTATCGCTCAGCTTTGGTTCCATGACCCTAAGATTAGCTTGGTTATCGGCTGCGCCATTGCCATTAATATGACTGCTGCCAATGTAGCAGGGATTGGCATTCCGCTATTTTTAAAGCGCTTAGATATTGACCCTGCGCTCTCAGCCTCAGTTATCTTAACCACAGTCACTGACATTGTCGGCTTTATGTCGTTCTTAGGACTGGCCAGCTTGCTTATTTTATAAGCCAACTGCCTTTTTAAGCTCTGCCATATTATACGCCCATTCATATCAGGCTAAGCCCCTCTATGTTAGGGTTGCTTTTTTGTGTCTATAGATTAGACTAATTGCGCTTTAACTCAACTGCTCAGTGCCGCCATAGGCGAATTACCCAAACATAAAATAGATAACGGATAAGTTATGAACGCTGTACAAGTTAAAATTTTAAACCCAAAAATTGGTACTGATGCTAATTTTCCTATGCCTACTCGTGCCACCGATGGCTCAGCCGGTATCGACTTACGTGCTTGTATCGATGAGCCTATTACCATTAAAGCGGGCGAAACTAAATTAATTGGTACCGGTATGGCCATCTATATCGCTGACCCCAATTATGCCGGTATTATCCTACCACGCTCAGGCTTAGGTCATAAGCACGGTATCGTTTTGGGCAATCTTGTGGGCCTAATTGATGCCGACTATCAAGGCGAGCTGATGGTGAGTGTATGGAATCGCAGCGACACAGATTTTGTACTCAATCCTGCTGAGCGTATGGCGCAATACATGGTAGTGCCCGTAGTACGTCCAAGCTTTCAAGTGGTCGAAGAATTTAATGAATTAAGTGCTCGTGGTGCCGGCGGCTTTGGTCATTCGGGTCGTCAGTAAGCCTGTTTTATTTGTATTTGTTAAAAAAATATAAGATGATGAGACAGAAAAGCAATTCTGTTGGAGCCGTTCCTTTTGCCCAAGACCTCATTTTTAGCACAGCGAGCCTTATTTAAAGCTTACGATATCCGTGGTAATGCTGCTTTGTTTACCCCAGATTTTGTTAAAGCACTGGGCCTCGCCTTTGCTCAGGATTTAGCCGAAACTGCCCAGGCGCGCCAGGTGGTCATAGGCTATGATGTGCGTCATGGCAGCAAAAGTATTGCCGAGCAGTTTGTGCAAAGCTTATGCGAGCGAGGCATCGAGGTGATTTGGCTGGGACTTGTGACCACACCTATCATGGCGTTTTGGGCCAATAGATACCAAGGCCATGGGCTTATTGTCACAGCCAGTCATTCTGAGGGTCATATCTTGGGTATTAAATGGCTAATCTCAGGCGAGTCGCCCAGCTATGAGAGGATACAAATGCTGTACCAGCGCTTAATCTCTCAACAGCCGGCCGATGCTAGCACAGCTACGAGCACAAACCCAGCTACTACCCCCAAAGTCATTGCGCCCAACCAAGTGGGACACACTTATGCCAATAGCGCAGCCATCGCCCTTGACAACATACGTAAGTTTCGCAGCTTAGCGTTAGTGCAGCATTCGCTTAGCCAAAAAACGCCTGACCGCCTTAAGGTGGTTATCGATAGCTTAAATGGTGCCACTGGCCCCTATGTCGCCGCTTTTTTTGAGCCACATCAGAGGTTGTGCGATATTATTTTAATCAATAAAACCCCAGATGGGGATTTCCCTAAGGGCAACCCTGATCCTATGGAGGATAAGCGCCTTACCGAATTAAGTCAGGCGGTGATTGAACATCAAGCTGACTTAGGTTTGGCTTTTGATGGTGATGGGGATCGGCTGATGGTGGTGGACAATCAAGGTCACTGCTTGGCGCCAGACCATCTGTTATATCTGTTGGCGCGCGTCTCTATCGAAGACCACCAACCTGTTGAAGCCTGCCTAAATGCACCTGCACCTATCGTACTGTTTGATGTTAAATGTACCCATCACATGCCGCGGCTTATCACAGCACTAGGAGCTGTGCCGCAAATGAGTAAGACCGGCAGCAGTATCTTGCGCCGTACGCTTCAGACCAAACAAGACAACAATCCTGACCACGCACCCATCTTATTTGCCGGTGAATTGTCGGGACATTTTTTATTCAATGACGGCTATTTTTTATTACATGATGATGCCATGTATGCAGCGCTGCGCCTACTTAATTGGCTACAATATCAAGCGCAACACGCCAAGCCAGCTCAGTTAACCGATATTCTTAAAACTCTGCCGCCCATGGTCAGCACCCCAGATGTGTATTTGCCTCTTGATGCCTATGAAGCGTCACCGCTACAGCAAAACACGCCCTTATTAAATAAGCTGATGGCTCTTTGCGATAAGCTCAGCCAAAGCATTGAGCTGCCTAAAGGTGCGCAGTTGACCTGTATTGATGGCTTGCGTCTAGATTTTGCGCATGGATTTGGGATCATTAGACCCTCCAATACCAGTAACAGCTTAACCGTACGCTTCGCAGGCGACTCCCTATCTGATTTAAAAAGCGTGCAAGGCTACTTTGTTAAATTGTGTCACTTTATTAATGATGATTTGGCCAAGCAGGTAGCCAACATTCAGATAAAGTCCTAAACTAACCCTAACCACGATTTATCTTTCACTCACAACCCAGACGAGTCAATCATGTCATTAAATCTTGCTCAAGCCAAAACCACTGCTGAAGTCTTAACTACCGCCCTACCCTACATTCAGCGATTTGAAGATAAAATCATTGTGGTGAAATATGGCGGCAATGCCATGACTGACCCCGAGCTTGAAAGCTCATTTGCGCGTGATGTGGTGCTACTAAAAACAGTGGGGCTACATCCGGTGGTGGTGCACGGCGGTGGTCCACAAGTGGACAATCTACTTAAAGAGTTGGGCCGTCAATCGGACCGTATCGATGGCATGCGCGTCACCAACAAGTCGACCATGGATGTGGTAGAGATGGTACTTGGCGGCAGTGTGAACAAATCTATTGTGAGTCTAATTAACAAGCATGGCGGGCGCGCTATTGGTTTAACCGGAAAAGATGCCAACTTAATCCGTGCCAAAAAGCTACTGATGAGCACAACCGATGCTAATGGCCAAACCAGTGACATTGACTTAGGCTTCGTCGGTGAGGTGGTGAGCGTTAATAAAGATGTGATCATGATGCTTATCGGCTCAAACTTTATTCCAGTAATTGCCCCTATCGGCGTAGATAGCGAGGGCAACAGCTACAACATTAATGCCGATCTTGTGGCGGGCAAAGTGGCTGAGTTTTTGCAGGCTGAGAAGCTGATGCTGCTGACTAACATTAAAGGTGTCATGGACAAATCTGGCAACGTAGTCACCGGACTTACTCCCAAAAAGGTCGATGAAATGATTGAAGATGGTACTATTTCAGGCGGCATGATTCCTAAGATTCAGTGCGCGTTAGATGCGGTACGCGGCGGCGTAAAAAGTGCGGTTATTGTCGATGGTCGTGTGCCCAACGCCACATTGCTTGAAATCTTTACCAATGAGGGGGTCGGTACCCTTATTAGCCGCGACTTAGGGGCGGCGCTCAGCTAATTTAGCCTTGGTCTCACTGTAATAAGTTATGACTGTAAAAGGGTATCACTGTAAAAAAGACGCATCCTTAGACTGCGTCTTTTTTGTGACTTACTTAGCGCGTGTAGACAGATAAAAGCTACGCTTGAGTGCCTATTAATTAAAGGCTGCCTCAAACTCAGCGTCATTAAAACCGCACAATAATATAGACTGCCCGTTATGCTCCCCCTCGACAATGGGACGTTTAATCATACTGGTGTTGTCTATTAATAGCTCAATGGCTGCCTCAGTACTGGCATCGGCTGCCAATTTTTGTTCATCAAAGAGCTTGCGCCAAGTGGTGCCGCGTTTATTAAGGACTTTATCGATACCCAGCTCATTCACCCAGCGCTGCACAGTGGCGTTATCAATGCCTTGTTTTTTATAATCATGAAACTCATAAGCAACGCCCAGATCATCAAGTTTGCTAAATGCCTTTTTCATGGTACTGCAGGCTTTGATACCATAAATAACAATGGCCATAAGGCTCTCCTTTAAAGTGTTAATGGGATACAGTGATGTTAAAAATAAAGGGGCTTGACTTGCAACCTTTAATTGCAAACACTCAAAATTAGGGTTAAGGGTGGCATAAGCTTAATACTTCATAGCTCACAAAGCCAATATCCGGTTAAAATTGGCGCTTACCATCGCAATTTTGGTCAATTTGCGCTATTCTAGCGTATCTATTTTTGCTTATTATTAATTCTCAAAACCTTCATAAAAAACATCTAACCTAGAGCCTATTATGAGCACTACAGCACCTGAACAAAACAACCCAAACCATTATCACCCTCAAGCCATTGAAGCTGAGCAGCAAGCCAAGTGGGCGGCTGACAAACGCTTCGAGGTGAGCAACGACATCAGTAAAGATGCCAACACCCGCTACATGCTTTCTATGTTTCCCTATCCAAGTGGCAAGCTACACATGGGACATGTGCGTAATTACACCATCTCAGATGTATTAAGCCGTTACTACCGTCTAAAAGGCGATCAGGTTCTACAGCCTATGGGCTGGGATGCCTTTGGTATGCCTGCTGAAAATGCCGCCATTGCCAACCAAGTTGCGCCTGCTAAATGGACCTTCTCCAACATTGATAACATGCGCGCCCAGTTAAAGACTTTGGGTCTATCAATTGACTGGTCACGTGAGTTTGCTACGTGCACCCCTGAGTATTATCGCTGGGAGCAGTGGTTCTTCTTACAACTATACAAAAAAGGCTTAGTATACAAAAAATTGGCCACAGTAAACTGGGATCCCGTCGACAACACAGTATTAGCCAATGAACAAGTGGTTGATGGCAAAGGCTGGCGCAGTGGTGCACCGGTTGAAAAGCGCGACATTCCTATGTATTACTTCAAGATTACCGACTATGCCGATGAGCTACTAGATGATCTAGACAAGCTTGAAGGCCAGTGGCCAAGCGATGTGATTACTATGCAGCGCAACTGGATTGGTCGCAGCCAAGGTATGGAGGTGCATTTCCCTTACAAAAACAGCGATGACATCAGCACGTTAGATGTGTTCACCACTCGTCCCGATACATTGATGGGTGTGACTTACGTGGCGGTAGCCGCTGAGCACCGTTTGGCCAAATTAGCTGCTGAAAAAGATCCAAAAATTGCTGAGTTTTGTGAGCTGTGCAAAAAAGGCTCTGTGGCAGAAGCCGACCTTGCCAAAGCTGAAAAAATCGGTATGGATACTGGCCTGACTGTTACTCACCCCTTGACCGGTGAAGAAGTGCCGGTATGGGTAGCCAACTATGTGCTTATGAGCTATGGCTCAGGTGCGGTGATGGCAGTTCCTGCTCATGATGAGCGTGATTTCGAGTTTGCCAACAAATACAACCTACCGATCAAAACTGTTATCAAAACACCTGAAGAGCACGAAGGCGCTTATACTGAACGTGGAACTTTGGTCAACTCAGGTGAGTTTGATGGTTTGGATTTTGACGGCTCATTTGAAGCAATGTTGGCCAAACTTGAGCCACAAAAGCTGGCCGCTCGTAAGATTCAGTACCGTCTGCGCGACTGGGGCGTGTCTCGTCAGCGCTACTGGGGCTGCCCAATTCCAATGATTAACTGTGAATATTGTGGCAACGTGCCGGTGGACGAAGCTGATCTGCCGATTAAGCTGCCTACCGATGTTGTGCCTGATGGCCGTGGTAACCCATTAAAAAACATCCCTGAATTTGTGAATACCACGTGTCCAAAATGTGGTGGCCCTGCTGAGCGTGAGACCGATACCTTCGATACCTTTATGGAATCAAGCTGGTACTACGCACGCTTTGCTAGCCCCAACGACGACACCCAAATGGTCGAAAAAGCTGCTGCAGATAAGTGGCTGCCTGTAGATCAGTATGTGGGCGGCGTTGAGCACGCGGTTATGCACCTACTATATGCCCGCTTCTATCATAAGCTTATGCGTGATGAGGGCTTGGTCTCAGGCGATGAGCCTTTCAAAAACCTGCTGACCCAAGGCATGGTATTGGCGGGCACCTTGTATCGTGACAATCCTGAAGGGGGCAAGACCTACTACTTCGCTGATGATGTAGAAATCAGCTATGATGATCGTGGCCAGCCCACTCAGGCTATTTTAAAAGCTGACGGTCAGCCGGTGACCATTGGTAAAATTGAGAAGATGTCAAAGTCGAAAAACAACGGCGTAGACCCTCAAACCACCATTGATCAGTATGGGGCAGATACCGTGCGTCTATACACCTTATTTGCCGCCCCTGCCGATCAAACTCTTGAGTGGTCAGATGACTCATTAAAAGGCCCTTACAACTTCTTGAAAAAAGTCTGGCGTGAGACACAGTCGCACCTAGAAGCCACCCAAGAGTTAGGCCTACAAGTCGCCAATTTGCCAGCTGCTTCGAGCATTGATGCCAGTCAATTAGACAGCCTAGCCAAAGGCCTTCGCCGTAAGACACACGAAGTAATTACTAAGATTGATAATGACTTGGGTGAGCGCCTGTCATTGAACACGCCGGTTTCAAGCTTAATGGAATTGGCCAATGAAATTGGCACTTTTATCAGCAAAAACCAACAAATTAATGAGCACACTTTGGCAGTACAACATGAAGCCTTAGTCACCTTATTAACCCTATTATCAGTCTATGCACCGCATATTGGTGAGCATTTACTTGAAAAACTAGGCGTAGATACCACTCGCCTACGCTACCCTGAAGCCGATAGCGCCGCCTTAGTACAAGACACCATCACCATGGTAGTTCAGGTCAACGGTAAAGTACGAGGTAAGATGGAAGTAGCACCAGGCACTGATGCTGAGTCACTAAAAGCTCAAGCCAAAGCGATTGAGAGTGTGGCCAAATACTTAACAGGCGACATCAAAAAAGAAATCGTGGTGCCCAATAAGCTGGTCAACATTGTAGTGGCAGGTTAACTCATGACTCATTTGGTAACAGCCCCAACTCACAAGCAAAGTGATAAGCATCGTGGTCTATCTACTATGCTTATCACTGCTGTACTGCTGGGCTCACCGCTTTTGCTCAGCAGTTGCGGCTTTCATCTGCGTGGCTACGATGCACCTATGGCCTACTCAGTGGGTAGTACAGTGCTTAGTATCAATGAAGATGATATCGTAAGCTTTCGTATCAAGCGCCCCTTAAAGCAGCGCTTGAATGCTGTGGGTATCAATGTGGTCGATGATATTGGCCGCCAGATCAATAGCAGTAATCAGCTTTATACCTCGACCATTAAGGTCAGTAACGTACAGCTTAAACGTTATGAGCTGGTCGGGGTACTGACCGAGGTACGTCTGGTGTTATCAGCCGATGTCATCTACGAGACCTTGAATAATAGCGATGGCGCTTCAAGCGCACCCATGATTGTCAAAAACAAGGTGCAGGTAGAGCGTACTTATCAGTTCGATGAGGCCTCTGTGAGTATTGAGGACAAGCAAGGTGCTCAAATTCAAGATTGGCTGTATGACAACTTATCTCAGCGTATTGCAGATCAATATGTGGCCTTAAGCCTACCTAGGGTAGCGCCTGAAGCGAGCGCTAAACAAAACCCTAAGCCTTTGGTAGTCGCCCCAAAATCTGATGCTAGTACCAATGCCGAGCTTGTCCCTTAAGCCATGCAAGATACCTTTTTAAACGTTTATTCTAAGCTTTTGCTACCTAGCAACATCCGGCCCACCGGACTGTGGTTGGGGCATGGTGATGAGCCCCTGTTACAACAGTGGCTCATTGATGCCATGCGTATTATTTGGCAAGCTCAAAGCTTAGTGGTCAAACGCGTTGAACTGGTCTCTGCCAAAACGTGGCAAGAGGTGTTAAGCGAGCTTAATAGTTTGTCATTATTCGATGACGCTACGGCGATTATCGTCACTGGCAATCACAAGCCAGATAAGTCGGTGCAAGACGAACTGACTGCTTTTGCCACTGATGCCAACACAGGTAATAACCCAAACAGCGTGTTATGGCTCACCGCCAAAGTCGATAACCGAGCCAAATCGAGTAAGTGGTATCAGCCATTTGCTCAATTAGGTCATGTTATCGATTGCAACTTATACAATGAAAATCAGCGCCAGCAACTGTTGCAGATTCACGCTCATCGCTTTGGCTTAGCTTTGGTGCCAGAAGCGTGGCAGTTTTTAATGATGCAAACAGAGCATCATCTGCTCAGCGCTTATCAAGCCCTTTGGCGCTTATCTTATTTATTCTCACCGCAAATTCTGTCCCAAGCAGAGGGCGAATTGAATGCTCAAGATACCCCTGCCCCGCCTCTGATTACCATAGATGTCGAGGCATTACAAAGCGCGCTGGTCAGTGACGCTCAGTACAGTGTCTTTGATTTGTCGGATGCCATGCTGGCCGGTAATGCAGCGCAAGTGGTCAAAATTATTGAGCAGTTAAAATCTACTGAAGAACCTACGCCTTTGGTATTGTGGGCCATCAGCAAAGATATGCGCCTTATCATGCAGCTTATGAGCGGGCAAGATGCACAAAGCCTAGGGATTTGGAGCAGCAAGCACTCGTTATATCACTCTGCTTGTCGTCGCCAAAGCTTACACAGTATTGCAGATTGGCCGGATATCTTGTATCAATGTGACAAAGCAGTTAAAGGCTTGGTGCGTCAGCCAGCTTGGGAGCTAATTTTACAAGCTGCCTTGCGGGTAACCGGCGTGCGGTTGTTTGCTTGAAACATTAGTTATCATAAATCGTGAGGATTTGTACGTTAAAATTATCATACCCTCTATCTTTGATACACCTTCCTTGTTTACCTCCTTTATGTCCTCAATCTGATATATTCAATGTACAACTTATTCTGGATAATAGTTTACCTATTATTCAGACATATTTATGCTGTAACCTTTCTTAAACTTAATGCCATGGTCTTTTTTGACCAGTGCGCTATATTAGGTTATTTAAAATTTAGTAATCCTTTTAAAATCTGGTTCCGGACTGTGTTATGGCCTTCATTTCCAATCAAAAAACTCGAAAGTCTGTTATTAAATGGACCATTATTGCCCTTATTGCGCTCGCTTTGGCTGTCTTAGCTTATAACAAATTTAAACCCAAACAAGAAGAAACCAATTATATTACTGCCACCGCTGAGATGGGTGATGTTGAAAATAACGTCATGGCATCAGGCAAGGTCAAAGCCTTGAATACAGTAGATGTAGGTGCCCAGGTCTCAGGTGAAGTGACTAAGCTGTTTGTGGATGTGGGTGATGAGGTCAAAAAAGGCGACTTAATTGCCCAAATCGACCAAGTCACTCAAAAGAACAATCTTTCAAATCAGCAGGCCACCTTAGAGCAAGGCCGCGCCGCGCTTCAAAGTGCTCAAGCAGACTACTATAGTCGCAAAGCAGGATTAGAGAGTGCCCAGGCCGATCTTGCCAGCCGAGAGGCAGACTTAAAACAGGCTCAATCTGATTATGCCAGACTACGTCCACTACTTGCGATGGATGCCATCAGTCAGCAAGAGGTGGAGAATGCCCGTACCACTGTCGAAAAAGCTCAAGCCAGTGTGGCCGCCGCAAAAGCAGCTATTAAAACCGCCCAAGCGGCACTCATTACCGCTCAGTCCAATATCGCAAGCAGTGAAGCTGACGTGCGAAAAGCCCAAACCAACTTAGACACTGCCAGTACAGACTTAGGCTACACCACCATTCGTGCACCCATGGATGGCACCGTCGTGGCTGTGGTCACCGAACAAGGTACAACGGTAAATGCCAATCAAGCGGCACCCACCATCGTCAAATTAGCCGACTTATCAACCGTCCGTATTAATGCGCAAATCTCAGAGGCAGATGTCATTAACGTAAAAGCCGGTATGCCTGTGTACTTTAATACTATCGGTGATCCGGACAAAAAATATGATGCGATCTTAACTGCCGTTGAGCCTGCACCGGAACAAATCAGTGATACCAGCTCCACTGACTCGGCGATTTACTATGTTGGTTATATTGAAGTGCCCAACCCCGAGCGTCGTTTTCGTATTGATATGACCGCACAGGTCTATGTGATCATTGATAAGGCCACCAATACCTTGCTTGTACCCTCTGCTGCGATCAAAAAAGGCCCTAACAAAGGCGCTTCTGGCGCAGCAAGATCTAGATCTGGCGCTGGCGGCAACAATAAGGCAGCTTCAGCCGCTCCAGCACCAGTCAAAGGTCCCTATGTGCGCGTGCTTAATGCCGATGGTAGTGTAGAAAATCGTGCGGTCAAAGTAGGTATTGATAACCGAGTCAACGCCCAGATTTTAAGTGGCCTAAAACAAGGAGAGACGGTCATTATTGGTGAAAACTCAGGCGCCAAGGACAGTGGCAAAGGCCAACGTAGTCGCCCACCTGGCATGTAATGATCGACTCAGGCGCTTGGTGTTTATCACCGCTGCTGCCCATTATCTGCCATAAAATGCGCCGATAAGCGTAAGCCATATTCGGCGCAAAGCGGCAAGATATGCGTGGATAACCCACTGACTGTCTTGCCAACGTATTTCACATTACCTGTTAATTTTATCTTTTAAATTGACTTAGGGTATGACCGCTTAGACTGAAGATTTAGCTATGATGACATCCCAGCTACCACCCGCTGACCCGACCTCACACGTGAGCACACCTAAGCCTAAGCCAGGTGCTGTGCCTATCATGCAGGTGTCCAATCTGATACGTGAGTTTGCCGCCGGTGAGCAAACCATTCGCATCTTACATGGCTTAGACCTGACCATTTATCAAGGTGAGATGGTGGCCATTATTGGTCAATCCGGCTCAGGCAAATCGACCTTAATGAATATCTTAGGCTGCTTAGACAAAGCCACTGCTGGCGATTATCTTATCTTTGGTAAATCAGTCAAACAGCTCGATGCCGATGAACTGGCCAAACTACGCCGTGAGCATTTTGGCTTTATCTTTCAGCGCTATCATTTGTTAGGCGATATTGATGCCCGTGATAACGTGGCCGTGCCTGCAGTTTATGCCGGCATGGACAACCAAGTGCGTGCCCAACGTGCCGAGAAGCTGCTGACTGATCTTGGCTTAGGCGATAAGATTCATAACCGCCCCAGTCAGCTTTCAGGTGGTCAGCAGCAGCGGGTTTCTGTGGCACGGGCACTGATGAACGGCGGGGATATTATCCTAGCCGATGAGCCGACCGGTGCTCTCGACAGTAAGTCAGGTAAAGATGTGCTGCAAATCTTACGTGATTTAAATGAGCAAGGTCATACCGTTATTATGGTGACGCATGACCCCTCTATTGCGGATCAAGCTGAGCGGGTCATTGAGTTAAAAGATGGTCATATTATTGCTGATTATCGCAATGAGCATTTTAACCGCTCAAAGAGCATCGATAGCGATCACACTCATAGCTCACACAATCAACCAAGCTTATCTAATACCTCAGCACAAAGCTCATCTGAGCTGCATAAAAAACAAAAAAGCCGTTTCGGCTCCTTTATCGACCGTTTATCTGAAGCCTTTAGAATGTCTGTACTGGCCATGCGTGCTCATAAAATGCGCACGTTATTGACCATGTTGGGTATTATTATTGGTATCGCCTCTGTGGTATCTGTAGTCGGTCTAGGTCAAGGCTCACAGCAGCAAATCTTATCCAACATTAGCTCTCTTGGTACCAATACCATTACTGTCATCGATGGCTACCCCTATGGCGACCCCAGACGGCGCTATAATGATGATAATCTGACGCCCGATGATGCCAAGGCTGTGGCCAATCAGCCTTACGTGGTTAGTGTGAGCCCGCAGTTAGATACCAGCGCCAGTGTGCGCTATCGAAATATTCAAGAATCAGCCAGCATCAGTGGTGTGGGTGAAGGCTATTTGGAAGTTACAGGCGAGAAGCTGGCACTTGGTCAAGGCTTCGATGAACAAAGTATCGCGTTACGTACCCAAGACATTATTATCGATGACAATGCCAAAAAAACCTTCTTTGCAGATGTTGATAATCCCATTGGTCAAGTGGTCCTCATTGGCAATGTCCCAGGCCGAGTTATTGGGGTACTTGAGCCTAATGAGGGCGGCTTTAGTCCCTCAAGTGACAGCCCAACGATTTATATGCCTTATACCACGATGATGTCGCGTATCGTGGGTGGCGAACATATTGACCGTTTCGTGGTACTTATCGACAATCAAATCTCAACCAGTGCCGCCGAATCTGCCATCTCAGATCTTATTGAAGGTCGCCATGGCGCCGATGACTTTAGAACCCGTAATTCAGACTCTATCCGTCAGACCATTGAATCCACCACCAACACCATGACACTGCTCATCTCATCTATTGCTATTATCTCGTTAGTGGTCGGTGGTATTGGCGTGATGAATATCATGCTGGTGTCGGTGACTGAGCGTACCAATGAGATCGGCGTGCGCATGGCGGTAGGCGCCCGCCAAAGCGATATCATGCAACAGTTTTTGATTGAAGCGGTACTGGTGTGTGTGCTTGGCGGTGCGCTCGGGGTATTATTGGCCTTTATGATTGGTGAGGCGATTAACAGCTTAGGCTCAGACAGCTTTAGCGTCATATACTCTCCAACCTCTATTGTTGCCGCCTTTATCTGCTCTACTCTTATTGGTGTGGTATTTGGCTTCTTACCAGCACGCAATGCGGCCAAGCTTAACCCTGTGGAAGCTTTGTCACGTGATTAGACCCAAAAAAAGCCAACCACAGTACATAAAAGCAGATTAATCAAAAAAAATGTGAAAAAATTAATATTTAGGGTTGCATTCTCATTTTTGAGGCGTATAATGTGCTCTCACGTTAAGGGGATACAGTAACCCACTAATGTTACCTATAGCGTTAAAAAGCTTAGCTTTGAGACACTATTTAGGGCCGATAGCTCAGTTGGTAGAGCAGTTGACTTTTAATCAATTGGTCCCGCGTTCGAGTCGCGGTCGGCCCACCAAATTCTAAAATCCCGATTCAACCCCGCTGGTTAATCGGGATTTTTATTTAACTTGGTAGGTTTGCGTATTTTTCGATAACCACTATTAAAAATTAACTTTTTGATAAAGTTTTCATTTAGATTAATTTTTTGCTTGCATTATCAATTTTTATACGTATAATATGCCACTCTCATTAAGGGGCAACACTTATCCTTAATGTAGAAAGAAGCTTGGGGCATACCCCACTTCACCTTTAGAGCGAACACCTCTTTAGGGCCGATAGCTCAGTTGGTAGAGCAGTTGACTTTTAATCAATTGGTCCCGCGTTCGAGTCGCGGTCGGCCCACCAAATTCAAAAATCCCGATAAATCAGATTTATCGGGGTTTTTCTTTGCGCCTACGTTGCGCCTGAGTTTTGTATATTTTTATAGGGTGTTGCCCGCTATTACCCTTGATAGCTCCAGCGGTGTTTAGGCAGAGCATTTAGGCTGCAGATGTAGGCATAGGATAACTGTTGTCATATCGCCGTATTACAAGCACCCTATAAGGATGCGCCTAGCCTTTTTACCACCTGACCAACGCCTTTAGGCCATTTAATACCTAGTACATCTAGTAGCTTCATATCTCGAGGCTGATCAGGTACTTTAGCGATTAATTGATCAAAATCTGCTGCACCAATCGCCACCTTGCCATCATGTGCCAAGATAAGCGTATCTAGCGCCAAGTTTTGCACCTTGCTCAACGAGGCTTTATATAAATCGGGGAAATGAATCACCAAGGGCGAGACCAATTTGTTATTGATCTTTAAAACCAAATCTCCGGTGTAAGCTTGCTTGGTATCGGGATGCCACAGCGATATGTCACAACTGGTGTGCCCAGGCGTTTGTAAAATGACCCAATCTTCAAAGCCCACTACTCTATCGCCTTCTTCGGCAATCACATCAGCAGACACGACTGGATTGTACCACTGATTAATAAGCGGCTTTGCTCGGCGGCTGGCCACATAATAGGTCAAAGCCAAGTCTTTTAAATGCTGCTTGCGCCCACTTAAGCCTTTGTACCACGTAGCAGCTTTGGCTGAGGTAATAATCTGACAGCCTGTCTTTTGTCTTAATATTGCAGCGCCGCCTGCATGGTCGGGGTGCATGTGAGTGACTACCACTGTCTTTAGCTGGTGTATGGGCCGCTGTAGGGTATCGGTGATATAAGATAAAATAGTATCTACATCGGCTCGACAACCGGCATCTAATAGCAGCAATTTGTCAGGATAAACGGCAAGGTAGGTGGTCTGAATATAGCCCTTGATACCAACGATCTGTTGTAAACTCATGATTTTCTTATAAATCCAATCGAAAAAGCAGGCTGTATAGTAAACTGCTTGGTCTATGATTTTAAGTGGCCAAGCTGACCGATAAGTTTTACAACAAAAAGCCCAAACATGCATACTGCATATTTGGGCCATCATTGGGTAAGTAACTTCGGTTTCAAATAAGCTGTTTAGGCTAAATCACGCACCTTGGGCTCACGCTCCCACAGACGGGTTTTTGCGTTTTCGATAAAGGCATCTACCTCATCTAATGGGGTAACAAACTCATCTTTTTCAACGGGAAGTTTACTTAAGATGTGCTTCTCGGTAGCTGGGCAGTAGGCAATCGCTTTACAGTGATTATAAGCATCATTGAACCAATCTAGCGCTGAGCTATCTTTAGCAAGCTTTTTGGCAACATCAGGCATGATGATACTTACTACTGCATCAAATAACACAGAAGGTGCCCCAGCGATACGCTCATCGGCTTGAATGCGGGTACCGTCATCAAGTAACGCCTCTTTACTTGGAGCGACTATCTTAACTGTGGCGCCAGCCGCTTTGGCCGCTTTTTCAAACTTACCAATCTGATCTTTGCTTGAGCCTTCACCGACTAAGATGCCAATTTGACGGCCTTGCAAGGTTTTGGGACTAAGACCTATGGTTTGCACGGCAGGCGATTTAGGTAGGTCTTGAATGGGCGCACGTGGCTCAGGCGCTTTGGGTAACTCCATGCCCAGTGCTGTGGCTACTCGGTTTGCCAAGTCTTCATCAATATTAATTAAATGACCCAGCATACGAGTACGGACGTGAGCGGTATCTACTTTACCCAGCTCAAAGGCAAAAGCTGAGGCAATATGCGCCTGTTCTGCCGGCGTCTGGCTACGATAGAACATACGTGGCTGACTGTAGTGGTCTGCAAAGCTTTCGCTACGCACACGGCCTTTAACGCCATCATCTAATTGCTCTGGGAATGAGCTAAAGCCCTGTTTTTCGCTTTCACGAGGCTTACTTGGGTCTAAGCTTTGTGGCTCATACATCACGCGGCCTTTAGGCACTTGCATCTGCATATGACCATCTTGCTGCATGTTAGCAAACGGACATTTTGGTGCATTAATGGGCAGTTGCGCAAAGTTAGGTGACCCCAGACGCGACAGCTGAGTATCTAGATAGCTAAACAGACGGCCTTGTAATAATGGGTCATTACTAAAGTCGATACCAGGCGGTAGATGTGAAGGGCAAAATGCCACTTGCTCAGTTTCTGCAAAGAAGTTATCTGGATAACGGTTTAAGACCATCTTACCGACGATTTTCACCGGTACCAGTTCTTCTGGAATTAATTTAGTTGCATCTAAGTGGTCAAATGGGAACTGACTTGCTTCTTCTTCTGTGAATAATTGAACACCAAACTCCCATTCAGGATAGTCGCCCGCTTCAATGGCTTCAAATAAGTCACGGCGATTATAATCAGGGTCTGCGCCTGAGATTTTAACAGCCTCATCCCAAGTCAAAGACTGCACGCCTAACTTTGGCTTCCAATGAAAACGAACAAAGGTGCTCTTACCCTCTTTGTTGATCAAGCGATAGGAGTGAATACCAAAGCCTTCCATCATACGTAAACTACGTGGAATGGCACGGTCACTCATCAGCCAAATCAAGTTGTGCATGGTCTCTGGACTCAATGACACAAAATCCCAAAAAGTGTCATGCGCAGACGCTGCTTGGGGGAAGCCGCGATCTGGCTCAGGTTTTACTGCATGAATTAAATCGGGGAACTTAATGGCATCTTGAATAAAGAAAATGGGCATATTATTACCCACGATATCCCAGTTACCCTCTTCGGTGTAGATTTTGACTGCAAAGCCGCGCACATCACGTGGCGTATCTTTTGAGCCTTTGTTACCGGCCACAGTTGAGAAGCGGGTAAATAAAGGCGTCTGTTTGCCCGTTTTAGTTAATATTTTTGCAGTGGTGTAGTCTTCTAGCGACTCGGTTAATTCAAAATAGCCATGCGCCCCTGAACCGCGTGCATGCACAATACGCTCTGGAATACGCTCATGGTCAAAATGGGTAATTTTTTCTCGTAAAATGAAGTCTTCTAATAAGGAAGGCCCGCGTGGTCCTACTTTTAATGAGTTTTGATTATCTGATATGGCCACACCTTGCTGGGTGGTTAATACCGCACCGTCTTTATCAGCTCGTTGATGCGTTTCACCGCCTTCACCGACAGCGGGATTCATTTGGGTAGCTGGGTCTTTATGATCAATATTATCTTTCATTATTATATCCTTGCTGGGTGTGTAATTGTTATCGTATTTAATCCAAAAGGCATAGACAACAGGCATTGACTCCAATTAAGAACACGTTAATTTTAAAGGTCTATTCTCTTTATTTATTGTCTTACACTGTCACCTTAACGCTTTCATAAATGCTTTTTGTTTTAAAACTTTAAATCCTAGCTTTAGGTATAGTAACGAACCGTGTTTAAAGTGCCTGTTTAGATTTGGTTATATGTGTATAAGCTACGTTAATAAAATGGTGTAAGGTGGCTGAGTAATTGACTGTCTTTTTTTAGCATCAACGGCTGTACTTACTAATAACCGCTTCAATATCATGACGAATAATAGGCACACTAGGCATACGCTCAGCATGAAATCTTAAAATTGGAATACCAGCACTGGCCAATGCCTTGTCCTTTTTTTCATCTGCCTTAACCCGCGCTGGACTGTCATGAGTCCAATCATCAAGCTCAATGGCCAATAGCGTGGTTTGTGCATCTCGGTCTACCAAGACATAGTCCACACTTTGACGGCAGATACGGTTGAACCAAAAATTTTTATCACGGCCCGCGTCATCACTGGGCGCAATAATACGTGACAACTGCACTTGGCTAAAAATATGATATTCAGGGACAGCCTTTTGTAATTTGGCAAAGAACAGCACCTCTGTGTCTGTCATAATAGGCATCGGCTCAAAGGGCCAGATGGCCAGCTCATCGCCTTTGACTGGCTTGGCCTGACTTTTTTGTTGGTCATGGCGGCGCTGACCCAGCATACTTAGTACAATTACTAAAGCCACCACCACCATGATGCCCAAAATCATAAAATCCACGAATACTTCCCTCAAATATAACAAAAACCACTTTCAAAACAGACGGTTATAAATACCAACTCAGGTATTATCGCACTTCTTGACCCAACGCCCCTAACCTTTTATCACAGCCACAAAAAAACACGACATCTAGTGTCGTGTTTGTATGAGTTGGCTTAATATAACGGCTAACTAGGGTTATTAACGGTAACAACTAGATGCCTGTTAGGATCTGCAGCAAACCTCTATTTAGCGCCAATAAAGCACCCAAGCATTGTCCACATCCGTACGCGAGTCGGCATTGATTTTGTCTTTTAACGCCAAGGCCGCTTCTTTGCCCTTTTCGGGACCAACAATCACCCGCACACCTTTACTGGTATTACTGGTGGTTGCTCGGTAGCCGGCAGCACGCAGTTGCTTGACGATGTCATCGGCTTTTTTCTGATTATCAGCCAGCGCCACTTGCACTCCAAAGGTACCCTTAGCCTCTCCACTGGCAGCTTTACGGCGTGCATCTGCTAGACGCTGCTGCGCCTCACGCTTTTTTTGCTCTGCGGCTTGTTTTTGCTGCGCTTCACGCTGCAGTCTTTCTACTTGCTTACGCGAGGGGATGGTAACTGTCTGACCCACTTTAAGCGACGTATTGGTACTCATGTTATTGGCTTCGGCTAAGGCCTCTACCGGTACATTATATTGACGCGCCAGCTTAATAAGTCCCTCACCTGCTTTGACCTCATGACCTTTTTGACTGGTGGGCCCAGTACTGGTTACCACCGGCTTAGAGGTCACGGCCGCTTTGGTAGGTGCAGCAGCGCTCTTATTATTGCTGGCATTGTACTCACTTACTAAACGATCAACTTGACTGCGTGAAGGAATGGTAAGGGTTTGACCCACTCGAATAGAGGCATTATGGGATAATTTATTGGCCTGTGAAATGGCCTCAACCGGCACATTGTATTGGCGCGCTAATTTAATAAGCCCCTCTCCACGCTGTACGGTATGCTTTTGGGTGCTACTTGGTGCCTGTTGAGTGGCCACCTTTTTGGGTTCAGGCTTTGAGCTGTCTTGAGCCTTAGCCGTATTTGTTTGCGTCGCGGAGGTAGCTTGGGTCTGCGTTGCCGGCGTTGGAGTGACTTGAGCGACTACTGTCTCAACCGGTCGGGCCTTTACCACAGGTTTGGTCACCGTAACTTCAGAGCCCGCTTCATCGGCAGGTGAGCCATCAGTGACCGGTTCAGCAGCGCTGTTATTGCGATACTGTTCGTTTTCAAGGCGCGCTTTTTGCATCGCCAACGCTTCCGCTTTTTCTTGCTCAGTCAAGAACTCACGGGTACGCTGATCAAGCTCAGACATCTTTTTTTCACGCTCAAGACGCTTTTGGGCCAAGATACGCTCTTCAGTGGCCACATCTGCTGTCATTGGTGACTGCGCGGTGCTTTTATCGGTGCTTACTTGCGCCACCGGTGTTTGCTCTACTTGACTGTCACTTGGGGTACCCATCTGATTCACCATGGCAAACAGTAAAGTGCCGCCTCCCAGAAATACCAAAGTACCCAATAATAATTGTCGTGATGAATCCATAGTCACACCCTTTTTATATTTAAAGCTTTATTCATACGGTTATACACAACCATTAATATATTTTAAGATTATAAAGGATTACGCCTCTTATGTCTGCTATCACATCACCTAATATACTGCCCCGCACACTCAAAACAATTTGTGCTAAATACCAACAAGTTTAATTCAAACTCGCTGCGTGTTATCGGCTATTTGCTTGGCTCCTAAAACCAGATACCTTTGTTATACTAAGAAGCCAATTTTATCTCTTTTGTGCGTGTGTATTTTGTTATAATTTATGATAACTACAAAATATTTTATAGTCTATTTATTTAAACTTATTAATTATAATCAACTGGTTTAGATTATTATTAATTAAAAACTGTTTCACCGAGCGCGGTATCGGCTTATAATTTTAAATCGATAACCACCATTACCTGACAAGATTGACGTCCCTCTTAACCCTAAAAACCAAGTTCAAAGACAAGGCAACTGCAATGACCCTGGATTCTACATTACCTCACAGTACCACAGATTTTGACACTGACGTGCTACAGCAAGATAAGTTCACTATTGGTAGCCGCACCTTTTACTCAAGGCTGTTGGTGGGTACGGGAAAATATAAAGACTTAACCCAGACCGCTCAAGCAATTCAGGCTTCTGGTGCTGAGATTGTCACTGTGGCCATTCGTCGCACCAATATCGGTCAACATAAAGACCAGCCTAACCTGTTAGAGGTCATCTCACCAGATAAATATACGATTTTGCCCAATACAGCCGGCTGCTTCGATGCTGAAACCGCCATCCGTACTTGCCAGCTATCTCGTGAGTTATTAGATGGTCACAACCTCGTAAAATTAGAAGTGCTGGGAGATCAAGATACGCTTTATCCCAATGTCACTCAGACCTTAACCGCAGCCAAAAAGCTCATTGACGATGGCTTTGAGGTCATGGTTTACACCTCAGATGACCCTATTGTCGCCCAAGAATTAGCCGCTATGGGCTGTGTGGCCATTATGCCTCTAGGCAGCTTAATTGGGTCGGGACTTGGCCTATTAAACCCACATACGCTAAGTTTGATTGTCGAAAAAACCAAAGCTTATAATCTGCCAGTTTTGGTCGATGCTGGCGTGGGCGCCGCCTCTGATGCCGCGATTGCCATGGAGCTTGGCTGCGATGGGGTATTAATGAACTCTGCCATTGCCAATGCCCAAAACCCAGTAATGATGGCACATGCTATGAAACATGCTATTTGGGCTGGGCGTGCCTCTTATTTGGCAGGCCGTATGCCTAAGCGTAAAATGGCGGTGCCCAGCTCCCCACAAACCGGCTATTTCTTTCAATAATCTGATAGAGTTTGGGTGAATGTAAAAACACTATGAAAGTCAAATCTCTTAATGACCTAATGACTCATAAATAGATTTCATTGACTTAATTTTTGATTTACTATCTGTAGCTTAAGCGTGTTTTAATGAATTATTATTCTGTGTACAAGCGGCTTTATGTGACCGTCTATTGTATTTGATACAGCAAGGGAATGTCATGCGTCTATTATCATTGGTAGATTTACTGTTTTTATTGGTTGAAAAAAGAAAGCAGCCTATGCACGTCGGTGGGCTGTTTTTATTCGAGGTTCCCAAAGATGCTCAAGAGGATTTTGTGCTGTCTTTGGTGCAGCAAATGCAAAACTCTACAGTCCCCCCTACTTTTCCGTTTAATCAGGTGTTGCACAACTTAACGTACTGGAAAAACGATGACGAGTTTGATGTTGAGCATCATTTTCGCCATATTGCGCTGCCTAAGCCTGCCCGAGTGCGCGAGCTATTATCTTATATCTCAAAAGAGCATGGTCGCCTGCTAGATAGGGCGCGTCCGCTATGGGAATGCCACATTATTGAGGGTATTGAGCCTGAGAGTGACGGTCGCCCCAAAAGATTTGGGCTTTATTTTAAAATTCACCACTCTTTGGTAGATGGCATTGCGGCCATGCGCTTGGTTCAAAAGTCGTTATCACAGTCACCCAATGAGACCATCACCTTACCGCTTTGGGCGTTAATGATGCGCCACCGCCATCAAATTGAGTCGGTGATACCAAAAGAGCGTGGCATTGGCAGTATCATCAAAGACCAATTACAAACCGCCAAGCCGGTGATGGGCGAGCTACTTAGTGCTCTAAAAATCGATAAAGACAGTAGCTATGTGCGCACCACTCAGGCGCCGCCCAGCATCTTAAACCAAAGCATTTCAAGCTCACGCCGCTTTATTGCTGACTCCTATGACATTGCTCGCTTTAAAAGAGTGGCAGATAATTTGGGGGTGAGTATTAATGATGTGGTACTAACTGTATGTTCAGGGGCATTAAGACGCTATTTATTATCCATCAATGAGCTACCAAAGGATCCGTTAATCGCATGGGTACCCTACTCTATGCGTAAAGATGAGACAGTCGCGGGCAATCAGTTTGCCTTTATCTTATGTAATTTGGGCACGCATTTGGCCAGTCCTCTAGAGCGCTTAAAGCTTGTCCATAACAGCATGAATGATGGCAAAAAGCGCTTTGGTCGTATGTCACAAGCGGAGGTTATCAACTATAGCTTGGTCGCTTACAGCTGGGAGTTTGTGAATATTTTTACCAATGCTTATCCCAAAAAACATGCGTTTAACTTAATTATTTCCAATGTTCCTGGCTCACAAAAAAAGCTATACTGGAACGGTGCGGAATTAAGAGCCTTGTATCCAGCTTCTATCTTATTTAATGGTCAGGCAATGAACATTACTTTAGCCAGTTATTTGGACCGCATCGAGTTTGGTATCGTGGCGTGTAGTAAAACTCTGCCCAAGATTCAAAGCCTGCTAAAGATGCTAGAAGATGAGTTGGGCCAACTTGAAACCATCTGTACCGAAAGAGAGTTGGGCATTCGCGAATAAACCGCTGCAGCCCACTTGCCTTGAGCTTACTGTTAGATGATGACTAAGAACATCAAGACAAATGGCGATAAGGCAAGGCTGGCTTATCGGGTTTTACTAAAGACTGTTAATAAGGTTTTTTATGCGAATTTTATCTTTGGTAGAGCAGCTATTTTTTTTATTAGAAAAGCACAAACAGCCCATGCACGTCGGTGGGCTGTTTTTGTTTGATATACCAGACAATAGTGACAATAATTTTGTCGCAGATTTGGTGCGTCAAATGCGCAGCTCTACCACACCGCCGACTTTTCCATTTGATCAAGTGGTGCACAATCAAACCTTTTGGAAAAGTGCAGACAAGGTAGATATTCACTATCACTTTCACCACATGGTACTGCCAAAGCCTTATTCAAAACAGGCCCTATATAGTTATGTGTCGGATGTGCATGCCAATATGCTAGATAAGGGCTACCCGCTGTGGGAATGTCATATTATTGAGGGTATTGAAGCTGATCATGTCGATGTCAGCGCCCCCTCTAAGCCCTTACACCCAAACCAGTTACCTATAAATCAGGCTGAGCCAAAGCCCAAGTCGTCTCAAAAGCCTGCGCCAAAAAAGCAATTTGCTTTGTATTTTAAGATTCACCATGCCTTGGTGGATGGGGTGGCAGCCATGCGTTTGGTTGAGAGGTCTTTATCTGCCTCACAGCATGAGGTGATGAGCTTGCCACCTTGGGCCTTAATGCGCCGAGATAAAAAGCATCTGGCCGCCCTTACCCCACAAAAACGCTCGGTTAGCGGTATTGTTAAAGAGCAGGTGGGGAGCATCAAACCGGTATTTACTGAACTCAAAAATGGCCTCAGGCAGCGCACAGATCCCGGCCATGTCTCAACCTTACAAGCACCCAGCAGTTTGCTTAATCAGCGCATATCCAATTCACGCATATTCATGGCGCATACCTTCCATTTGAACCGGTTTAAAAGCTTAGCCCAGCAGCTCGATGTGAGTATTAATGATGTGGCCTTGGCGGTATGCTCTGGGGCACTGCGCAGCTATTTAATCAGTGAAAACGCGCTGCCCAAAGAGCCACTCGTTGCCTTTGTGCCCGTATCACTTCGAAAAGATCAAAGCGCCTCGGGCAATCAAACATCACTGGTATTGTGTGACTTGGGGACCGATCAGGCCAGCCCCAAGCAGCGATTACAAGCCATTCATGACAGTATGACCATCGGTAAAGATAAGTTTGGGCGCTTAGATCAGGCGCAGGTCATCAACTACAGTGCCATAACTTATGCCTGGGAGGGGGTTAATTTATTAACCGGCGCTTACCCCAAAAAGCAGGCTTTTAATATTCTCATATCCAATGTTCCTGGTCCCAAACAGCAACTGTATTGGGATGGTGCTGCGCTGAGTGCACTCTACCCGGCTTCCGTTGTTTTTGATGGTCAAGCGCTAAATATAACCTTTACCAGTTATCTCAATCAGGTGCATTTTGGAATTATTGGCTGTGGTAAAAATCTGCCCAATATTCAAAATCTGGTGCCTTTATTGGAGCAAGCGCTATTGGTACTTGAGGCAGACAGTAAAGAGCGATCGGCCTAAGATTAAAAACCCAGCTTTAAGCCAAGCTTTTGTAGCAGCCATAATCCATAAGTGACTGCGATATAATTAATAAATAAGCCAATGGCGCCACTAATCACCAACATGGGGAGCACCCCATTTTGCTGCAGAGCAGTCATACTCATCTCGCCAGCTGAAATGTCATATAAGGTGTGCAGCATCAGCAATGAGGTGGCTATCAGCGTCAACAATGCCGTAAGCACCCCAATTCGGTGACATTCAATCTTCTCTAGGGGCCGTTTTTGAGTGGCTCTAAATATCCCAAGTACCACTATATTCAGTAACAGCAATACTGCCAGCGATAGCCCAATGCCACTCAATGGAAAATTAACTTGAGTCAGCTGCGAGGGCGCAAACACATACGCCAGCGCGTAAGGTAGCGCATAGCCCACTGTGCTTATCCAGCTTTTGGTATGCGCGGTTTGTTGCATACCCACAGGATCAGGATAATCGGTAGGGTCTTGGGCGGGGAATAAATCATCTTGCATGGACATCTCAGTGGATTAAATAATAAATACTGCCAAAAAAAGAGGTGATGTCCTAAGACTCACCTCTTTTTGACGCTAGGCCGCTTACCTCTAAGCTAGCATTTAGTAACGCAGATAGCCATCTAACTGACCTTAGTTGGCTCTAGCTGGCCACTTTTTCTACGGCAAAACCTAGAGATGTTAAGGTTTCTTCTTTATCATGCGGCGCAAGCACAGCTTTGCTGCTTGGCTTGCCTTGTAGATAGGTGGTGGCCACACGCTTTAAGTCCTCTAACGTTACCGCTAAAATGTTGGCGCGCATTTTTTGTTGCCAAGCCTCGCCGCGGTGATGTAAGTCGGCAAAGCAAGATTTCACCGCTTCCCCAGCCGGTGAGCCAGGTTTATCCATGCTAGAGACAATTCCTAAAATGGCCTCTTCTAGCTGCTCAGGCTGCTGCGGCTCGGTCAATAGCCACACTACGCTTTGCTCAAAGTGCTCAAAGGTCTCAGCACAATGCGGGTCACGATAGCTAAAGAACTTAAAGGCGCAAGCATTAGCGTCATAGCCTGCACCGCCACCATAGGCGCCGCCACGCTCACGAATGGCACTGTGTAAGTAGCCATTGCGTAAGTAAGGGGCTAAGACCATGAGTGCAGCACTGTCTGGATGATCAGCCGGTACCACAGGATACACAGCCGCATTGTGATAGACATTGGTGGCGACTAACCACGCTAAGTCTGGCGCTTGTCTATCTATACTGTTGTCTTGCGTGCCTTCAGTGTCAGGTGAGGTCAGGGACAATTGTAGCTGTGTGTACTCACTTGGAATGCTGGCTGCAAGTGCCTGAGAGTCTTGTGCCACCTTGCCAGTATAGCGTGACTGTGCCCAGCTTTGCTCAATTAAGTGTTTGAAGTTCTCAGTTTGTTCAGGCTCACACACAATCAGCGCCTGTTTTGGTAAGCTCGCCAAGCGCTGATGCAGTACCATCAATGCCTGAGCCAAATCATCCCATTTATGCTCATCATTGCTGGCCTGCTCCAAAAACTCTTTTAACGCATTAAGTGCGGGCAAGCCACTGCGTACATATTCAAGTTCTGCTTGGCGGCTCATGTGACGGCTGGCCGTTTGCATCGCATACGCATGACCTGAGCTGGCTAAACGAGATTGCCAGCCGGCACGTCTTTGCTGTAGTAGCTCTTTGATACGGTCATGCTCAGTGAAGATACTGTGCTCAAGCACCTGCTTCACCAAGTCAATGGCCTCAGGCTTACGGTTTAAGGCGCGCGTGGCCACCACAAAATAACTGCTTAAGCTGTCCGGATCTTTAGGAGAGGTGCGCTGACTTACCCGAGCAGTTACCCCAGATGAGTGAGCGGCTTGCAGCGCCTGAAAATCACGCGCTGACAATTCATCTGTACCCAGCTCAGATATTAGCCCCAAATAAAGCGGCAATAGCGGATGGTTAATCAGCTCATCTTGATCCGCCAGCGGCATAATCACTTGATAATAATATAAGCCATTGGTACCCGCCTCATATTGATACAAGACACTGTCGTCACCCGCCAGCTGAATATTTACCTGCTTGCCATGGATAAAGCTAATTGACTCTGGCACATCCTCAAGCCCCACCTTTGGCAGTAAGCTTAAATCATCCGGCGCCGCTTGGCGCTCAGCTAACGCAGCCGCTTGCTGCTTTAATTTAAGCTTATCTTCTTCGGTTAAATTGGCTTCAATACGGTCTAATCGGGCCTGCTCAGCAGCGGCCAATTGAGCAGATTTACTCGCATCAGGTACCAAGGTGACACGCACACGATGCGGGTTGTCTAATAAATGCTGCTTTAATAAACCAGGCAGCCAAGTGGGGTCTTTGACCTGCTCACGCAGCCACTGCAAATGCTCATCCACCTCCCAGATATCGATTGGATTACCATCATGAATGGCCGTACTAAAGCCTTCAAGCATTAAGTTTAGGCCATAAGGAATACTGTCGCCGCCTATGTGGCGCTGATCTATTTCGATCTGATGCAAAATGGTTTCGATGGCTTCAGGATCAATCTCGCTATCTGCCACTTGCTGCAATAGCTCTAAAATACCTTGTTCAATAGCATCCGCATGCTCAGGCTCGGAGCCTCGCACACCAGCATAGAACACCATCTCAAAATGACTGTCATCAAGACCCAACAAAGGACTTGGCCCTGTGGCCAGAGGATGACTGTCTAAATAGGCACGCAGCGACGAGCCGGCATGCTCTATAAGCACCCCCTCTAACAAGCGCAGCGCCAAACGCTGTCTGGGATTGGTAATCTCAGGCAGCAGCCAAGCGATGGCATGATGGGTTTGTGCTTTATCAATCTCATCGACTGTATAAGTCTCAGTGACTTGAATGGGTGTCGTTAAACGCTTCTCAGGGCGAGACTGATGTTTTTTTCCTGTCTCAAATTGTGCCAAAGCATCGTCATGAAGCTTCGCCTGAGTCTCATAGACTGGGATATTACCAAAGCTCATAATCACACTATTTGAGGGATGATAATGGCTTTGATGAAACTGCACCAGCTC
Organism: Psychrobacter sp. YP14; assembly: GCF_003209315.1. Taxonomy (NCBI): domain Bacteria; kingdom Pseudomonadati; phylum Pseudomonadota; class Gammaproteobacteria; order Moraxellales; family Moraxellaceae; genus Psychrobacter; species Psychrobacter sp. YP14. The sequence goes on from NZ_CP029789.1 coordinate 2,113,351, forward strand.
TGCATGGGTCAAATCTGGAATATCTGCAGGGTCACCGCCTGAGTTGTAATGATAAGTGGTGGTTGGGAATAAATGGTGCGCCACGCTATGATACAGTTGGTCAATCTCACCGCTCATGGCGCCTTTCATTTCATTAAAAACAATGCCTTTAAAATGCGGCTTATCGCTGTCGTCTAGTTCAACGCGAATACCTTCTTGGGCAAAATCCAGTGGGTGCAAATTTGGGAAAAATGAAGCGTCAAGATAGACTGACAACAGATTAAAGTAGTCATTTTTATTTTGAGTAGCAAACGGATAAGCGGTCCAATCTGCTGCTGTCATGGCGTTCATAAACGTATTTAATGAGCGCTTAATCATAGAAAAGAAAGGATCGCGCACCGGATATTTGGCTGAGCCACACAGCGCGGTGTGCTCAAGAATATGTGCCTCCCCTTTTGAGTCCATAGGCTGAGTGCGAAACCCCACCAAAAATGCATTCTCATCGCTAGGATGCGCTAAATGGTAGTGCATGGCGCCGGTTTGGATGTGCTGACAAATAAGGACATCTAAAGACAGCGCTTCAATTTTACGCTGCTCAAGCAGCTTAAAGCTTGGATGTAAGGTCAAGTCTGGCGTAGCACTGGTGGCTTGCATCTGTTTTGTCTTTGTATCTGGTGTTTTTGCAGGTGGTGTTTGCGCGGAATTTGTTTGCATAGATGAGCTCATATTATTTATGGTATTTTTATTAGTAGGCGGGTCAAATCATTTTTTGACAAGTGCTGCATTTTGGGCGTGCTGATATTAGTTAATGGAGTCGTTTGCACTTTTTTAAAGCCAAGCCAGTCACTTTCTAGTCACTTTAATGACATAAAGCTACCTGACAGGTTATTGCGCTGACAAATCAGAGTTTTGATTCGGACAGCTGCGCACTTTAGTAATGCTGGGCGGATAGGATTGGCCACTGTGTTTGGCAGGCAGTGTCAAACAAAACACCTCACCATTTTGGGCACGAATAGACTGCTCAAACTGACGAAATTTGACCACATCTCGATCGCTTTGTGCGCTTTGACCGAGTAGCTGCCAAATTAACATACTTATCCAAAAGCCATGGGTGTAGACCACATGATTGCCATCTTCAAACTGCTCAAAGTCGTTAAGTACTTTTGCCACACGTTGATAAAACTGAGCAAAGCTTTCGGTATCAGCCCCTTGCGAGTACTCAGGATGTGCGCTTGCCCAATACTCATCCATTAAGGCCAGCCGAGTTGCAAAATCTCTGCCCTCAATACAGCTAAAGCTCAGATAGTTAAACTCTTGCAAGCCTTCAATGATTTGGGCGCTCATTGCCACCCTCTCCAATAGCGGCTGCGCTGTTTGCTGAGTCCGCAAAAAACTTGACACACTGATGGATTCAATGTGATCACCTAACGTGTGCTGCACCCACTGTGCCACAGAATGCGCCTGCTTGTGTCCCAATTGCGTTAAAGGAATTTGTGAATTAGGCTGCGCCTCGCCTCCGGCGTTGGCTGTGCTTTGGCCATGCCGGATTAAATAAATTTTTCTCATAGATAGGTATACTTAGATGGTTTGGATGTGATTTTTAGACATCATCTTTAGAAGTAGCCTGTAGACTGTCTTTTTAAGCGTATTGCTAAGCTTTATTAATCAGTAACCGCCAGTCTACTTGAGTCGGTCAAAAATTCAAACTCATTTTAAAACAAGTACAAAGGCAGCGTCTTATTTTGTGGAACATCACCAGACGCGCCAGTCACCCAAAGCCAAATTTTCTATTTTTCTGCTTTTTCTGCTGCGCCCTTATTTTAAAAGCTTCTCAGCCAGCCCTTGTGATATCAAGGGCTATCAAAGTTACCCCCATCACCTGTGGATAACTATGTGTATAACTCAAAACTTGACAAGATTTAACACAGATTCAGCAAGGCCTCACCTTAAATTGTATATTTTTTAAACAGTTTAAAATTATAATAAAATCAAGTACTTACAACCACACCCGTTTAACTGCTAATTTTTTTTATTTATTTTTTAATCACCTTAAAAATGCAGTAATGTTTCACAGACTACTGCCGCTATGCCCTCCACAATCTGGCTAAATTGCAGTATGATAGCGGCACGATTTTTAAACCCTCATTGACACAATATAAGTTGGAATTATTATGTACGACGTTATGGCTGTAGGAAACGCTTTGGTAGACCACGAATATCTATTAAGCGATGAACAATTGACCTCAACCAGCTTGGCCAAAGGCAGCATGACCTTGGCCAGTTTGGAGGAGCAAACCCAGTTATTGTCTGAGTTTGAAACCAACGACCTACAGCCTTCAAAACAAACTGGCGGTGGCTCGGCAGCCAATGCCATGTTTGCTTTTGCCTGCCTTGGTGGCAAAGCCTTTTATGGCTGCCGTGTTGGTAATGACCACGCCGGCCAATTTTATTTAGATGATTTAAATCAAGCTGGTGTCGCCACCTGCAATACCAAATCTACGGTAGAAGGCGGCGTGACTGGCTCATGTGTGGTGGCCATTACCCCAGATGGCGAGCGCACCATGCAGACCTTCTTGGGCACCTCAAGTGAGATTGATGACGCCAATATCGATTTTGAAGCCTTAGCCCAAAGTAAGTGGTTGTATCTAGAAGGCTATTTGTCCATGTCAGCCAGCCTACACCCTGCCCTACAAAAGCTACGTCAACAGGGCAAAGACAACCATACCAAAATTGCGGTAAGCTTCGCTGATCCTGCGGTAGTCAACTTTGCCAAAGATGGCTTGCTGCAAATGCTGGGCGATGGCGTTGATGTGATTTTTTGTAATGTTGAAGAAGCTAAGCTCTTTACTGGAGCAGACGATATTAAAGCGGCAGCCCAAGCACTGACCGACTTCTGCCAGTTGGCAGTGGTCACCTCGGGCGCGCAAGATACCATGATTTGTGAGCGCAGCGAAGCGGGCCAATTAAGCCTAATTCAAGTCGCCACCCCTAAAGTCGATACCGTCATCGATACCAATGGTGCAGGCGATAATTATTCAGGCGCGTTTTTATATGCTTTGGCCAATGACTGTACATTAACTCAGTGCGGTCAATTAGCCAGTCAGGTGGCAAGCCAAGTGGTACAACAGTTTGGTCCACGTTTGAGCCTTGAGCAGTATCAAAGTATTGCTCAGCAAGTACTGCCTGCCCGTTCTTAGTAGCTTAGTATTAAAGTAATAATGAGTTAAAGTACTAATGAGTTAAAGTAATAAGCAGTCAAAGTAAAAATAAAAAGGCAAATAACAAAATACAAAATCCCAGACTAGTCTGGGATTTTGTATTTTAAAGTCAGTGTTATCTTAAGCCTTGGCCAATGCCTGTGCTAAGTCCGCTTTAATATCTTCAATATGCTCGATGCCAATCGATAGACGAATCATATCCTCACTCACACCTGCATTGGCAAGCTCTTCATCATTTAATTGACGGTGAGTGGTGGTGGCTGGGTGGCTGGCCAATGATTTGGCATCACCGATGTTGACTAGGCGGGTAATCAGATTGAGTGCATCGATAAATTTAGCACCCGCTTCGCGCCCGCCTTTTACCCCAAAGGTTAAGATGGCAGAAGGCGTACCCTTCATATATTTTTGTGCCAACTGATGGTCAGGATGATCCGCTAAGCCGGCATATTTTACCCATGCCACTTTATCATGAGCTTTTAGATACTCTGCCACGGCTTGAGCGTTTTGTACATGACGCTCCATGCGTAGGCTTAGCGTCTGGATACCTTGCAAAATACTAAAGGCATTTAAGGGACTCAGGGCAGCGCCAGTATTACGCAGCGGTGCCACGCGAGCACGGGCAATATAAGCGGCAGCGCCGACATCTTTAACGAAGTTTACGCCATGATAGCTGACATCAGGCTGATTTAATAAAGGAAAGCGCTCTGGATAATCGCCCCAGTTAAACTGACCACTGTCAACAATAGCACCCCCAATTGAAGTACCGGTACCACTCATATACTTGGTCAATGAATGCACCACGATATCCGCCCCAAATTCAAATGGACGGCAAATGGCAGGGGTTGCTACGGTGTTATCGATGACGACCGGCACACCGTGTTTATGCGCCGCGTCTGCGATGGCCTCTATATCAATGATATTGCCTAGTGGATTACCGATACTTTCAGCAAAAACCATTTTGGTTTTCTCATCGACTAAGTCATGAATGGCCGCTGGATTTTTGTGATCAAAAAAGCGCACTTCGATGCCTTGACGCGGCAAGGTATGGGCGAAGAAGTTATAGGTACCGCCGTACAAGGTAGAGGCGGCAATGATGTTGTCGCCCGCTTCACAAATGGTCTGTACCGCATAGGTAATGGCGGCCATACCAGAGGCCACAGCCAATGCCCCAATACCACCTTCTAAAGCCGCTACCCGCTCTTCTAGTACCGCATTGGTGGGGTTCATAATACGGGTATAGATATTACCTGCCACTTTTAAATCAAATAAATCTGCGCCATGCTGAGTATCATCAAAGGCATAAGAGCTGGTGTGGTAAATCGGCACGGCAACCGCTTTGGTGGTCGGCTCTACACTGTAGCCGGCATGAATCGCTAAGGTTTCTAGGCGCTGATTATTCTCAAGTTGGCTATTTTGACTGTCCGTTTCGCTCATAACATTTCCTTAGTTTATGGGGGGATAGAAGAGTGTGACTCCACAAAGGGTGCACAGCTTGGTTTATTTTTTATCTTATGTAGGCTTAGCCATCTAAGCTTACCAAACTTTTGCCCACCCTAGATTAAGCCATAAAAAAGCTAGATTATCCAATGATAACCCAGCTAATTGATAAATATAATGACTAATTATTATGATACTTATTACCGACCCTCATATTAATCAGATCGATTTATAGTGTTTACTTGTAATAAGCATTTTCGGTGCGTGTGTGGTCCGTATCGTCGACCACTTGAGTCAACTCAGGGATTTGCTGCTTAAGCTGCACTTCTACACCTTGACGCAGGGTCATATCCACCGCTGAACATCCCTGACAGCCGCCACCGAATTTTAATACCGCAGTCAGGCCCACGCCCTCTTCTTCGATAAGCTCTAGTAGCTGAACATCACCGCCATGCGCCGCTAGGCTTGGGTTAATCTCAGATTGTAGAACATAGTTGATGCGCTCTTCTACGCTGGCATCAGCACCCACTTTAGGCACTTTTGAATTGGGCGCACGGAAGGTCAATTGACCGCCAAAACGATCTTTATTATAGTCGATCACCGCATCTTCTAAGTAAGGCACAGAAGACGCTTCAATATAGGCAGTAAATGGCTCAAATGGCATTTGTAAATCAGCTTCATCTTCTTCACCTGGCTGGTTGTAAGCCATACAGCACTCGGCACGCGGCGTCCCTGGATGCTCAACAAAAATACGCACACCAATGCCTGGGGTTTCTTGTTTGGCTAATAATTCAGCCAAATAATCTTGTGCAGCTTTGGTAATGGTGATGTTGCTTTTAATGTCGGATTGTTCGATATCAATTGCTGAGACTGGAGCATTATCAGTCATAAGATGACCTCTTGTGTTGTGAAGAATAAAACGGAAATATAACGCTTAATATGCATTTGTAATGACTCTATTATGGCGCTGATTGCAAATTAATCAAGGCAAATACGTATAACAATAAGCATATCTTAGTAACCTTGATGCTATTAAATACCCTAGAATCTAAATGGGTTTGAGAGGATGGTGCTGCTTATTTACAAGCTAAATTTTACAATATGGCTTATAATATGGCACATCAAAAATAATTATTTCCTAGGCGCGGTTATTTCTACTAATCCGCCACTAACAAAACTTGTAGTCCCCCTAGCCAGCTTTTTATATTTTCATTTATTATTGGTAACGTTTGCCAAAGTTTTGAGTATAAAAAGTGTAGAGTTGAATATCATGACCTTATTTAGTGCGGTTATCTCTATTTTTTTATTGATAGCGATAAGCGCTATCGTATCAAGTTCTGAGCTTGCCTTAGCTTCTGCCCGAAAAATAAAATTGCAAATACTCGCCAAAGAAGGGGAAGTACGAGCCCTCGATGTGCTCGGTATGCAAGAAAACCCCGGTAGCTTTATCACCGTCGTACAAGTGTTGTTAAACGCTGTGGCCATTTTGGCCGGTGTCATTGGTGAGTCTGCCGTCAGCCCCTATCTGCTCGCGCTCATTGGTCATGAAACCTTAGCGTCGGTTTTGTCCTTTATTTTGGTCACCAGTGTGTTTGTGTTATTCGCCGATCTCATGCCTAAGCGTTTTGCCATGACTTACGCTGAGCCCATTGCCATACGCCTTGTACGTCCGATGATGATGCTTATTTTTATATTCAAACCCATCATCTGGGTATTTGATGGCGCGGCAGATTTACTGTTTAAACTGATGGGCATCTCCACCGTTCGCCGAGACGACATGACATCAGAGGACATCTATGCGGTCATGGATGCAGGCGCTGAGGCAGGGGTATTAAAACATCAAGAGCATCATCTGATTGCCAATATCTTTGAGATGCAAGAGCGTACCGTTACCTCAGTAATGACCACACGTGAGTATATTATTTATTTCGATTCTAATGAAAAACATGATGTCATCGTCGAGACTATGATTCGTGAACCACACCATAAGTTTTTGGTGTGTTTAGAAGATGACTTAGAGCAAACCATTGGCTATGTTGAGTCACGTGCCTTTTTGGCCTTGGTGCTACAAAAAGAGCAGGTGCGCTTGACAGATCCAACCATTCTACGTCCTGCGCTATTTATTCCAGACACCTTATCGCTTTTTGATGTTCTAGAAACCTTTAAAACCACCGGCTCTGACTTCGCGATTATCGTCAATGAGTATGCCCTTGTGGTGGGCGTCATCACCCTAAAAGATGTCATGAGTATCGTGATGGGTGAGCTGGTAACGATGGATGAGCAGCCTATTGTACAGCGTACTGAGAACTCTTGGCTGGTCGATGGCATGACGCCGATTGAAGATGTGATCCGCACCGTAGGCATCATAGATTTGCCCAAGTCGGAGAACTACGAGACCATCAGTGGCTTTATGATGTATATGCTGCGTAAAATTCCAAAAAAGACCGATGTCATTGAGCATGGCGGCTTTAAATTTGAGATTTTAGATACCGAAAACCTCAAAATCAACCAGCTATTGGTGACCAAGATCGAAAGTGATAGCTAACTTACGCCACACCGCTAAAGCCAGGTTTAGTGTGTGAAATAAAGACAGTGCCCTTTGAAGATGGTCGCTCTTTAAGACAGCCTGCTTTTACCACAATGCTTTTTTTAGTTGAGTGCCTTTATGTCAAAATCACCCTTAATCTCCCGCCTGCCCTTTATCTCGATTTGGGCCGACGGCGATGCTCAGCAGCGTACGGCGCTAAAGGGCGTGATTTTGGCCATTGTTTCAAACTTATTATTCGGCGTGCTTTATTTTTATAGCAGTCTTTTGCAGCCATTAACCGGCACTCAGGTATTTATCTGGCGCATGCTGTCTATGTGGGTGGTGTTGGTTGGTTTTTTGGCAATAACTGGCAGGCTCAGCTTTCATATCAATCGCTTGCGTGAGCTAAGCAGCTTTAAGCAGTGGCTGTGGCTACTATTACCCACACCCATATTTTTTAGTCAGCTGTGGCTATTTATGTGGGCACCGGTCAATGATCAAGGGGTGCAAGTGGCCATGGGCTACTTTTTGTTTCCGCTAATGATGGTGGTGTTTGGTTTCATTTTTTTTGGTGAGCGCTTAAGCCGGTTGCAGTGGTTGGCGGTATTGTTTGCCATGCTGGGTATTGGCCTTGAAATGCTACGTACCCAAAGTGTGTCTTGGGCCACGCTATGGGTGTGCGGCACCTACCCTATTTACTACATCCTGCGCCGCTTGCAGGGCATAACGGCGATGACGGGGATGCTGGTCGATTTGAGTTTATTTTTGCCCATTGCAATAGGCTATCTGGTAATAGCAGCGCCTGGTAACTTTATGTTTGTGACCGGATCTGGGCTGTATTTTATGTTGGTTGCAAGCTTAGGGGTAATTAGCGTATTAGCCTTAAAGACCAATATTGATGCCAGCCAAATACTGCCAGTCAATGTGTTTGGTATGATGAGTTACCTAGAGCCTTTAGTGCTGTTTGTATTGGCAATTACCGTGCTCGGTGATAGCTTTGAGACCAGTATGCTCTATAGCTATGGCTTTATTTGGCTGGGCATTATGTTCTTGATTGCTCATGGTATACAACAAATACGCGCCAATAGACGCAGCCCCAAACCTTGGCAAAAAGGGGCTCGGGTCAGTTAGTTCAGCTCGCTTGCTCATGTCAGTGATCTAAGCAATATAGATGCCCCATATCAGCAAACATTAAAAAATAAAAAGATACCGAGCTTGAACCTAACTTCACACAATAAAACGGCAAGTTCACAGCTTAGTGTTTAGACTCATTACTGTCACTTAATAAAACAATAAATAGAGGTTGTTATGAAGTTATATGTATTGCCCGGCGCCTGCTCGTTCGTTCCTCATACCGCTTTAGAATGGGCCAACGCAGATTATGAGTTACAGATTATGGACCATGACTCTATCAAGTCAGAAGCCTATCTAAAGATTAATCCGCAAGGCTCAGTGCCTGCGCTTGTCGATGGGGATACGGTGGTTACCCAAAATATTGCGGTACAGACCTATATCAATGCCCGTTATCCAAAGGCGCACATCTTCGGCAACTACGCCACCCCTGCCGAACAAGCAGAGATTCTACATTGGCTGGCATTTTTGAACTCAGATGCGCATAAAGGATTTGCGCCTTTATTTGCGCCCGAGGGCTTTGTAAGCGATGAGTCAGCTCAGCAAGACTTGGTGGCTAAAGCCAAAGACAAGCTGGTCAAACTGTTCAAGCTGCCCAATGAGCAATTAGCAACAAACGACTATCTCGTAGGCAGCAAAAGCACCGCAGATTTATATTTATATGTAATTTTACGCTGGTCAAAAAACTTTAAGCTTGATCTATCACAATACAGCAACTTTAATGCCTTCATTGAGCGCATCGAAGCGGATGCAGGCGTTACCAAAGCACTGCAACAAGAAGGGCTAGAAAAGATCGGTTCGTTATAACAAAGCCTTTTTGGCCAGTAAAACAGATCAATCATCTTCGTTCAACACTCGCTAAAACAAGCCCTTCTAAAAAATAGAGGGGCTTTTTTTAACCCCTTTAATACGTTTTGGTACGCTTTAAATATTGTTATTGGTCTTATGAGTGTGTCACTATATTCGTCCTTATTAATGTTGATATCTTTTATAGTACGTTCAAAGTCTGCGCAGGAGCCTTATAATGAGTGTGACACCCGAATCCCGCCCTATTGAATCTAATAGCCCAACCAATAGTGGTGCGACTAAGTCTGCTGCCACCCGTCGTTATAAATACTTGGTGTTTATTGGTCGTTTTCAGCCCTTTCACATGGGCCATAAAGCAGTAGTCGATGAGGCATTAAAACGTGCCGATAATGTGATTATGCTGATTGGCTCAGCCAACCTACCCCGTAGTCTACGCAATCCTTTTAGCGTGGAAGAAAGAGCTCAAATGATTGAAGGCGCCTACTCTGATAAAGATGCCGCCCGTATCCACTGCGTGGGTCTGGATGATGCCTTATATAATGACACTCGCTGGCTACAATGCGTGCAGCAATCGGTGTACTCAGTCACCAAAAACTTGCAAGAAGACATTGCCTTAATTGGCCACTCAAAAGACAGCTCGTCTTACTATCTATCGCTCTTTCCTACATGGGAGTCCATCTCAGTACCCAATTACAAAGAGCTTTCCGCCACACCAATTCGCGAAGGCTACTTAATGGGCGCCACACCGACCAAGGAGCGCACGCCTGCCTCTACCCGTGCTGTACTTGAAGCCTTTAAACAGACGCAAGAGTATCAGCAGCTGCATGAAGAGGCTTGGTTCGTTGATAATTATAAAAAACAGTGGCAAGACACCCCCTATCCGCCCACCTTTATGACTGCCGATGCGGTGGTGGTACAGTCAGGGCATATTTTATTGGTCGAGCGCCGCAGTATGCCTGGCCGTGGACTGTGGGCACTGCCCGGTGGCTTTGTTGACCAAAAAGAGACCCTATTAGATGCGTGCGTGCGTGAGCTAAGAGAGGAGACCAAGCTTAAGGTGCCTGAACCTGTACTGCGCGGCTCACGTCATTCCCAGCATACCTTTGATGACCCCTACCGCTCAGCACGTGGCCGTACTATTACCCAAGCCTTTTATTTTCAGCTAAAAAATGACGCCAAAGGTTTGCCAAAGGTAAAAGGTGGTGATGATGCGGCCAAAGCATTTTGGTTGCCGTTGGCCGAACTTGATCCCAAAAAAATGTTTGAAGATCACTATGCCATTATTACCAAGATGGTGGGCTTATGATGTTTAGTATCCATAAAGACCTGTATAGATGGCTATTTTATGGTTTTGCCCCAAGCGATAGACGCAGTGGGTTTTTAGACGGCACTCAATTATCGAGTGTCTTACAATCAAGCAGAGGAGTTCTGTGATGTTTACCGCAAATTTTAATAATTTGATTTTAAATTCTGACAGTTATAAGACCTCACACTGGCTACAATATCCACCTGGTAGTGAGTATATGTCAAGCTATGTCGAGGCGCGTAAAGGCGACTATGATGTGGTGTTTTTTGGTCTACAAGCTTTTATAAAAGAATACCTTAATAAGCCGATTACCACAGCGGATATCGATGACGCTGAGCTGGTGATTAAAGCGCATGGCCTGCCTTTTAATCGCAGCGGCTGGGAGCGCCTAGTCGAAAAACATAACGGCTACTTACCCATTCGTATTCAAGCAGTGCCCGAAGGCAGCTTGGTTCCTGTATCTAATGTGGTGTGCCAAATCATTAATACCGATCCCGAGTTTTATTGGCTGCCAAGCTATCTTGAGACCAGCTTGCTTAGGGCCATTTGGTACCCCTCGACTGTGGCCAGCTTATCGTATTACTGCAAAAATATTATTAAAGCTGCCCTAGAAAAATCTGCAGATAGCAGCGCAGGCTTGCCCTTTAAGCTGCATGATTTTGGTGCTCGCGGAGCTTCTAGCATGGAGTCTGTGGCATTAGGTAGCCTTGCACATTTGGTTAATTTCTCAGGTACTGACAGCATGACGGCACTGGTTGCTGCAAGCCGCTGGTATGGCATGAGCGATAACATGCCAGCCTTCTCAATCCCAGCCGCTGAGCACAGTACTATGACCGCCTGGGGTCGTGAGCGTGAGACTCAGGCCTATGCCAATATGCTCGATCAATTCGGCGGTGAAGGTCACATGGTCGCTGTGGTGTCTGACAGCTATGACTTATGGAATGCCATTGATAATATTTGGGGTGATGCGCTTAAACAGCAGGTAGAAACCATGGGAGGCACCTTAGTGGTCCGTCCAGACAGTGGTGATCCAGCCAAAGTCGTGCGAGAGGCACTCGAGCGCTTATCGGTCAAATTTGGATACCGTGTTAATAGTAAAGGCTACAAGGTTTTGCCAGACTATGTACGCCTAATTCAAGGTGATGGCATTAGTCCGCAGAGTCTAGGCAAAATTTTAGACACCATTATGCAAGCAGGCTTTAGTGCCGATAATGTCACCTTTGGCATGGGCGGCGGCTTATTACAACAAGTCAACCGCGATACCATGAGCTGGGCAATGAAGGCCAGTGCCATTCGCATCGATGGTGAGTGGAAGGATATCTTTAAAGACCCCATCACTAGCCGCTCAAAGCGCTCGAAAAAAGGCCGCTTGGCATTAATTAAGCAGACCAATGGCACGCTCACCACCATCAAAGAGGACAGCTTAAACTCCCCCGAGGACAACTTACTACGCGATGTCTTTGTCGATGGTAAGCTGTTAGTCGATGATAATCTGACCACCATCCGTCAACGTACTGGCTGGTAGCGTCAATACTCATTTTTATGGTGCTTTTATTGCAGCCTAGCCCATAAAATAAATAAAGCCCGGATTAAGGCTTATTCCGGGCTTTTTTGGGGCTTGATGGGCTAAAAGTTAGGCACACGGCACCATCATTCACACTGTCGATACTTACCTTAGCAAGTGCTTATTTACCAAGTGCTTATTTAACAAGTGCCTATTTAACAAGTGCTTATACTGTTCAGCCATTTTTAAATGTATTAGACTCTCAATATCTTCATTAATCATTTTACGACAGTAGGTTTTTATGATTCCATTACAGCCCAAGCACATCGCCTTAGCACCAGTCTATTTATACCAAGGCCTAAAGCTCAAACGTACCGCTTTACGCTTGCCAGAGGCGCAAGGTGAGCGTCATGGCCGCTTGCTACTGTCTGATGCGCATCTGAATGATGCCAATACCCTAAGCTTAATGCTGCTTGGCGACTCTTCGGCGGCAGGAGTTGGGGTTGAGTCACAGCAAGAAGCGCTGGCCGGTCATCTGCTAGGTCACTTACAGCAGACCCCTGAGATTACTGCTCAATTTAATCAAATCGACTGGGCACTGCACGCCACCTCGGGCCACACCAGCTTTGATGCGCTGCGTAGACTTTACGTATTGCCCACCCCGCAGCGGCCAGTGGATGTAATGGTGGTTCTGATTGGCGTTAATGACACCACCAGCAATGTGTCTGTGAGCCAATGGCAAGCACAGCTCCATCAAATTATTGAGCTGGGCAAACGTAAATTTGGGGCGAAATATATCTTATTTGCTTGCTTACCACCGATGCAAAACATGCCCGCTATTCCAAGCCCCTTAAATAAGCTATTAGGCAGCAAGAGTCAGCTGATGAATGATAAGCTTATCGAGGTGTGTGAGTCGTATCAGCAGGTGTATGCACTGCCTATTGAGTTTGCCAATACCGGCTTAAGTGATGCTGATTTATTTGCTGAAGATGGCTTTCACCCCAATTCTCAAGCTTATTCATTCTTGGCGCTTAAAATTGCCAAGAGCATTACTAAGCTTATGGTTTCAAACGGTATAGACACGCCCAAGTAATTGTTCTATCAAGAGATAAATCAGTGCATCAGACGCTACTAGCAGAGGCTGTGGTGCTTGGGCTTTACAGGAGGCCTTTGCGGCGCATCTGCTTATATACTACGATGACCACCACCACGTTGAGCAGCAACACCCCAAGCTTGATCCAGTCAAAGGGGCGCACAATCAGATAATACACCTCAACAGGGATAAATATCCCATAGCCGAGTACGCTATACCAATACGCCCATGTCTTGTCTTTCCATAAACCATACGCCTCAATAAAGCGTAAGCTGGCATACCCTAGGATAATCAAGGTAAAAATATGCCAGTTTTGCGAGGCCTGATGTGCCGCTTGAGTCAGTGCAGCCACCTGTACACTAAACAAGGTACCAAAGCGCTCAACCCAAGCCGTGTTAGCCAAGCTAATAAAGTCTGTCACATCACTGTGCCACGCCCATAAAGCAAGGGCAGCCAATACTGCCCCGACACCTTTGACCACCTCATATAAGGTAACGGCTTTAATAGAGCCACTTACCTGTGGCGACTCAGTCAAAATAAGTCTCCACTACTTTGCCTTGCAGTGTTTGATTTAAAAACGGCGTATTCTTGCCTTTTGACAACATCGTTTCGGCGGTCAATTGCCACTGCAAGTTCGGGTCAACCAACACCGCACCGCCCACGCCATTGTACACCGCTTCAATACCAGCAATACGTGCCGGCGCTAGGCAAATCTTGTCAACCAACTGCTCAGGAGTTAACACCCCCTCTCTAACCAGTTTGCAGCCTAGAGCCATAAAGGTATCGAAGGTTGAAATCCCTGGGGTAGATTCTGCAAAAGGTGCCTTTTTAGCCGAGTCATTTAACGGCTCGTGATGACTACAGATGGCATCAATGGTGCCATCTTGTAAGCCTTTACGCAGCGCTTTTTGATCGGTATTACTACGCAGCGGTGGCAAGACAAAGGCTTGAGCATTAAAGCCCTCGATATTATCATCGGTTAAATGCAGCTGATGCATCGCCACATCGCAAGTGACTGGCAGGCCTTTGCCTTTGGCCCAGCGCATAAGCTCCACAGACGACTTACAGGTCAGCTGGCTAAAGTGAGCGGCAATACCCGTCTCCTCCACCATAAGCAGCTGAGTGGATAATGCTACCGTTTCTGCCAACCAAGGAATGCCTTGTAGGCCATGAAATGAAGCAATATAACCTTCATGAGCCACACCACCGGCTGAGAGACTGGGCTCATTGGGATAAAAGAATACCTTTAAGCCAAAAGTGGCGGCGTACTCTAAGGTTCTTAGCATCACCAAGTCATTTTCAAAGGCACGCCCTGCATTGGTGACCGCAATACAGCCCCCTTTTTTTAGACCCGCCACATTGGCAGGGCGCTCACCTTTTAGGCCGGCCGTTAGCGCCCCTAAGATGTGCAGATGAATACCGCCATCTTGCTTAGCACGCTCACGTAAGCCTTTTAGTAAAGAGCCATTTTCTAAAATAGGATTGGTATCTGGCGGAGTAACGACGTGCAAAAAGCCCGTGCTACGAGCAGCATAGCCTTCAGATTCTAACGTACCGTGCTGCTGTAGACCTGGCTCACGTAAGCGTGCACACAAATCTACTAAAGGTGGCAGTAACCAGTGGTCTTTTTTTGTTTCGATGTTGGGCTGGGTAAAAGTATTAGGCAATAGGTTTAGCATGACACATCCCGTTTATTTTTGATAAGAAGAATAAAATTGCTTATAAAATGGCTCAAAGCTTGATCATTTTGGGCTAAGTTAACAGGCCAAAAATAGGCAGCTGACTTAAGTACGCTGCGCTAGATGCTTGAGCGTAGGGCTTGATATTCACGCTGACCTTGCATTGCCATCGACAACACTGCCATACGAACCGCAATACCATTATTTACTTGCTTTAAAATCACCGACTGTGGACCGTCTGCCACGCTAGAGGCAATCTCAACCCCACGGTTCATAGGGCCTGGGTGCATGACCAAGGCATCGGGTTTGGCTTTGGCCACACGCTCTGGGGTAATGCCATATTTTTTAAAATACTCATTTGAAGCGGCCATAAGCGGCGAACCAATACGCTCATTTTGAATGCGCAGACCCATCAGCACATCACAGTCCACCACCCCCTCATCGATGTTTTCAAATACTTTTACCCCATAACGCTCAATACCTTTAGGCAGTAAGGTACGAGGGGCGATGACTCGAATCTCTTTGACACCTAGTATTTTTAGAGCGGCAATATCAGAGCGTGCCACACGAGAGTGCTTAATATCGCCGATAATGGCCACCGTCAACTCTTCAAAAGGACGTGGTGCTTCACGGTGAATGGTTAGCATATCTAGCATGGCTTGCGTGGGATGGGCATGCCACCCATCGCCGCCATTGATAATGGCAATATCGGGGGTTACCTCTGTCGCCATAAAATGTGCTGCACCTGAAGCTGAATGGCGTACCACGAAGATATCAGCGGTCATTGCTTGCAAGTTCCATAACGTATCGCGCAGACTCTCTCCCTTTTGGGTGCTTGAACGGGCAATATCTATGTTCAATACATTCGCGCCCAAACGCTTTTCGGCCACCTCAAAGGTGGTGCGAGTGCGGGTTGATGGCTCAAAAAACAAGTTCATCACCGTACAGCCTTCAAGCTCTGGGCTGTTAATCAGCTGTCCCTTGTCATCAAAGAAACTCTCGGCCTTATGAATAATCGCCAGCAACTGTGCGCGGCTTAGGCCTTCAATGCCCAAAAAATGACGCAAGTGACCATCAGCATTAAGCTGCGGCTTACTCAACGAGGCATTTAAACGCGCTGTGGTTGAGTCAAATTCAGCAGCCATATCAGAGCTTGCGGTATTAGTGCTTGTCTTGGAGGTAGAATCAGTCATGGCAGTTTTAGGCATCCTTTATGAGCAGTGAATATAAACTGGGGAATCTGTGATCGGGTGAAGTATCAAGCCAAATCCATAATAAATCAAACCCAAATTTTATTTCTCTTAAATCCGACCTTAGTTTAAGGGACTTGGCTGCTGATATCGTCATTTTGTCCGCTATTATAATGAAGTAGCACAAGAAATATTGGTTGGTTTTTGCTACACTTTGTGCACTTTAATTAAGAATTTTAATACTCGAGTGTTTGGACCACGTTAAGCCACTTTTTGGCGGCTATCTGCCGCTATAGTTTAGCGGATTTAAGCGGGCTCAAAAAGCTAACTTTTTACGTCGCTTGGTCAATTATCGCCCTATTCGCCGACTTAATCGTGTTTGGTGGTCGTATGTCATGCATATTCACTTTATGGCTAACTGTCGGGTGCATAGCGGTATTGAAATTATAACCTTGGCCAGACGCTTAAACTTTGATCTGGCCTTATATTTTGTGCCAAGCTCTATGGCTGCATCTACGGTATCTATTCAACTTGAGGTATTCAACATTAGGTATTCAATGCGGCCTATGTATAGATGAGCTTGTATAAATTACCTATCGCCTTTTATATTAGCCGATTATTCCCTTGATATTGTCCCATTTTTAGGAGTTTTTATGACCAGCCTTACCCAGTACTTTGAGCAACACCCTAAGCTTCCGCAAACCCAAGCGGTGATAGATGTTATCACCACCATCACCAGTGTCGGCAAACAAATCACGGACCTGCTACGTCAAGGTGCTCTAGCAGACATCCATGGTGAAGCGGGTGCTGAGAACGTCCAAGGCGAGCAACAAAAGAAGCTAGACGTTATTGCCAATGACTTATTACTAGAGGCGCTGACGGCAAATAAACACTGCGCCGGCGTGGCCAGTGAAGAGCTAGATGATGCCACTCCTGCCAATGAGTCAGGCGAGCTGTTAGTATTATTCGACCCACTGGATGGCTCATCAAATATTGATATTAACATGCCTACCGGTACTATTTTCTCTATCTTACCGCACAATAACAAAGGCCAAGCAGCACAAAACGCTGACTTCTTACAAAAAGGTACTGAGCAATTGGCGGCAGGTTATCTGCTGTACGGCTCATCAGCGATGCTTGCCTTTACTTTATCTGAGTCACTAGACGCAAATAATGAGGGTGTGGTTATGTTTAGCTTAAACCCAAGCACGGGGGAGTTTGAGCTGGTTAAAAACAACATCACTATCGATGCAGACACCAAAGAATACGCCATTAATGCCTCAAATGCTCGTCACTGGCTACCACCCATGCAGCAGTATATTAATGAGCTATTGGCAGGCAGCACCGGACCACGCGGTAAGAATTTCAATACCCGCTGGGTTGCGGCCATGGTAGGCGATGTACACCGCATCTTATGCCGCGGCGGTATCTTCATTTACCCCAAAGACACCAAAGACCCCAATAAAGCGGGCAAACTACGCTTAATGTATGAAGCCAATCCCATGAGCCTGCTGATTGAACGTGCAGGTGGTGCTTCAACCGATGCCCTAAATCGTATTATGGATTGTGAGCCTACCGATATCCACCAACGCGTGGCGGTGGTGCTGGGCGCAAAAAACGAAGTTGAGTATGTCCAAAAGCTACATCAGCAGGCCTAATAAACTGAGCACTATTTGCTATAAGCGCCCTATGAAAAGACCAAACTCAGGCAGTTTGGTCTTTTTATTTTCGTGTGAGTAACTAAATATCGAGCAAGGTGTGTTACCCTACTGGCCTATATCTCTGTTTTAAACACACTGCCCTTAACCTCAGAGATATACTTTAATATTTAAACCAAACGAGCAAATAATGACCGACATTATCACCAATAAGTTTTCTAACTATCCTGTTATTACCTCAGACAAAAACCCAACAGCCAAGCTGGCTAAAGCCCTATTAACGCAATCACGTCAGCGTAAAAAAACAGGTCAAACTGTATTAGAGGGGGTTCATCTTATCGAAGCTGCCCTACAGGCTGACTTCCTGCCAGAACAAATTATCATCTCTTATAGCGGTCTATCACATCCAGAAGTACAAACACTATTAAGCTCATTGAGTGATTATAACCTCGATAACAAGGTAACTGTGGTTAGCGATAGTGTATATCAAGGTATAACCACCTTAGGCAGTGGTGTTGAGATTATGGCCATTGTGACAGTACCACAACATGATCTACAAGCTCTAAAATCTCCGATTACGACAGATTGCTTGATATTAAATGACGTACAAGACAATGGCAATGTGGGCACCTTACTGCGGACTGCAGCAGCCGTCGGTATCAAAACCATAATCTGTACTAAAGGTAGCGCCCAAGCTTGGTCACCAAAGACGATGCGTGCCGGTATGGGCGCGCAGTTTGGCCTGACCATTTATGAAGGTATTGAGGCGGATGAAGTATTGGCTTATTTGCGCCTTCCAGTATTTGCCACCAGCTCACATACTGATAACATCATTTATAAGCAGAATCTAAATCGTCCTGTAGCTTGGGTAATGGGTCATGAAGGACAAGGTGTCTGTGACGATATCATGAAGCTTGCCACACCAGTAGCGCTGCCTCAACCAAATGGTCAAGAAAGCTTAAATGTGGCCATTGCAGGCGCTCTATGTATGTATGAGACCTTGCGCCAAAGACACTATGTCGACTAGATTTTCATGTCTTTGTCAGGTCATGCTAAGTAGATCTAAAAAATGGCGCCGTTTGGCGCCATTTTTTAGATCTATGCACTCATCAAATGTAGGGTTTTTCGCGCAACCATTTTGTGGCAAGATACTTAACGCCCTCGGTGACAGGCATACCAGCATGTAATGTCAATGGCTCAATCTCTCCTTTTAAATTAGTATTGGCAAAATATAAGGCTGAGCCCTTGTTAGGTCGGATCTCAAAGTTTAAGTTTGGAAAGCGGGTGGAACCGCCAGAGTCTACTTCAGATAAATACATCAAGAATGTGCCAACGCGCTGTCCACCTTGCTTAGTGACCAAGCGACTGCTTTTCTTCGCAGGGTCAAAAAAGTCAAAGTGAGGACGATATTCTCCGCCATCTTCATATCGAAGTACTTGTAGCCCTTCGCCATGATCGACAGGCCAATTTATTAAATCAGCAATACGCGCTTCTATGGTTTTTATTATGTCTATCTCGCCTCTATGATAGCCTGTACTAGTACTTGTGCGGGCACTGTGCTCGACAAAGCTTCCATCCTCAGGGTCAACCACTCTAGAGGCTTTTAACTTCTGATCTGCATCGCTAATTAAGGCATCACACTCTTCTGGGCTAAGAAAGTCATTAATAACCGTTACAAATGGCTTATAACACACAAAGGAGAAGGAGACTCTTTTGTCAGACAGCTCAACATAATTATTGGTCATATTTATATGAGGGATTTTTTGATTACTGCTTTTACTAATCAACTCATAAGCTGCATCTACCCATCCTCTTTCGAATAAAGAAGCAGCTAAGTTATTGGCAGGTACCCCTCGAGCAAGATTAATTTTCAACCATTCCTGCCACTCTTTTTCTAAACTTTTTAATGCGCTCATCTACCACTCCATAGTCTTGTTGAGCCTTGTACGCTATTAGATACTTATGACATCTACTGTGATTCATTGAAGATATTAAACTCATAAGCTTTAGTCCTTTAATATCTTAGCTGATATTAACCATATTTCCAACGCCACAATACAGATACGCTTAAAAGCAAATGAACATCTATCCAAAAATTGCCCATAAAAAAACCGCCTCATTGAGGCGGTTTTTTTGCTTGATAGCGTTATTAACACTTAAAGAGATTAGTCTTTAACGTTAGCAACAACACCAGCACCTACAGTACGGCCACCTTCGCGGATTGCGAAACGTAGACCTTTGTCCATAGCGATTGGGTGGATAAGCTCTACGCTCATCTCAACGTTATCGCCTGGCATTACCATTTCAGTACCTTCTTGTAGAGAAATAGCACCAGTTACGTCAGTTGTACGGAAGTAGAACTGTGGACGATAGCCGTTTAGGAATGGTGTGTGACGACCACCCTCTTCTTTTGACAGTACGTATACTTCAGCGTCAAACTTAGTGTGCGGAGTGATTGAACCTGGCTTAGCTAGTACTTGGCCACGTTGTACGTCTTCACGCTTAGTACCACGTAGTAGTACACCACAGTTCTCACCAGCACGACCTTCGTCTAGTAGCTTACGGAACATCTCAACACCTGTACAGGTGGTTTTTTGAGTGTCACGGATACCAACGATTTCAATCTCGTCACCAACTTTAACGATACCAGACTCAACACGGCCAGTTACAACAGTACCACGACCTGAGATTGAGAATACGTCTTCGATAGGCATCAAGAATGGCTTATCGATGTCACGCTCAGGTTCTGGAATGTAAGTGTCTAGAGTTTGTAGTAATTCGATAACTGCTGGCTCACCATATTTGCCATCTTTACCGTTTAGTGCTTCTAAAGCTGAACCTTTGATGATTGGTGTGTCATCACCTGGGAAGTCGTAGTCTGAAAGTAATTCACGTACTTCCATTTCTACTAGCTCTAGTAATTCTTCGTCGTCAACCATGTCACATTTGTTCATGAATACCATGATGTATGGTACGCCAACCTGACGTGATAACAAGATGTGCTCACGAGTTTGTGGCATTGGGCCGTCAGTAGCTGATACGACTAGAATAGCACCGTCCATCTGAGCAGCACCAGTGATCATGTTTTTAACATAGTCAGCGTGACCTGGGCAGTCTACGTGTGCGTAGTGACGGTCAGCAGTGTCATACTCAATGTGTGAGGTGTTGATTGTAATACCACGGGCTTTTTCTTCTGGTGCTGAGTCAATTGCAGCGTAGTCTTTGGCTTCGCCACCAAAAGTTTTTGCAGCTACAGTTGCGATAGCAGCTGTTAGAGTGGTTTTACCGTGGTCAACGTGACCGATGGTACCGACGTTTACGTGCGGCTTGTTACGTTCGAACTTGGCCTTTGCCATGAGTGTATCCTCTTATTAATTCTAAATTCAATTAAGACAGATGGGAGCAATAACTTAAGGTTATTTATCTACTGTCAGATAATAATATTCTTGAAAATGGTGATCAAGTCAGTGGTAAATGATATAAGAAAACCTTAGTCAATGACAAGCCCTTGATACGTAATTGGTTATAAATTCATCAACTAATTACAACCCATTCCCCTAAGGAATGGTAAAGCCTGTCTTCATCTAAACTTCTTATAGAGAAGGCTGACTGAGTCACCCTTCTCCCTACCCTCTACTTAACTAACAAAGACTACTCTTCGTCATCATCCTTGCCAGAGAATTTCTTCATAATCTCTTCGGCTACAGACTTAGGCGTTTCAGCATACTTTTGGAATTCCATTGAGTATGTTGCACGGCCCTGAGACATAGAACGTACGTTAGTTGCATAGCCAAACATTTCAGCTAATGGTACTTCAGCACGGATTTGTTTAGTGCCACCAGGTAGATCGTCCATACCTTGAACCATACCACGACGACGGTTTAGATCGCCCATGATATCACCCATGTATTCTTCTGGAGTCTCAACTTCAACTTTCATCACAGGCTCAAGAAGTACTGGATTGGCGTTCATGAAGCCTTTTTTGAAGGCAATAGAACCGGCCATTTTGAACGATAATTCGTCAGAGTCAACATCATGGTATGAACCATCATATAATGTCGCTTTAACACCAACGATTGGGTAACCTGCAAGGATACCGTTCTTCATGCGCTCTTGAATACCTTTATCAACTGCGCCATGGTACTCTTTAGGTACAACACCACCAACTACTTGTTCTTCGAATTGGTAATCAACACCTGAGTCTAGATCTAGAGGCTCAAGTTTTAACCACACATGACCGAACTTACCACGACCACCTGTCTGACGAACAAATTTACCTTCTTGCTCAACTGTACCGCGGATAGTTTCACGGTAAGCAACTTGTGGTGCACCGATGTTAGCTTCAACCTTGAATTCACGCTTCATACGGTCAACAAGGATTTCTAAGTGAAGCTCACCCATACCACTGATGATAGTCTGACCTGATTCTTCATCGGTATGAACACGGAATGAAGGATCTTCTTTAGCCAAACGGCCAAGAGCGATAGACATTTTTTCTTGGTCAGCTTTAGTCTTAGGCTCAACAGCTAGACTGATTACTGGCTCTGGGAACTCCATACGCTCAAGAGTAATGATTTCTTTTTCATCACATAGCGTGTCACCAGTACCAACATCTTTCATACCAACTAGGGCAGCGATGTCACCGGCACGGATTTCGTCAAGCTCTTGCTGTGAGTCAGCATGCATCTGTACGATACGGCCGATACGCTCACGCTTCATCTTAACTGGGTTATAAACGCTCTCACCTTGCTTGATAACACCTGAGTAAACACGTACGAAGGTTAAGTTACCAACGAATTTGTCGTTCATGATTTTGAACGCAAGGGCAGCAAATGGCGCATCATCAGACGCTTCACGAGTGCCTTCAGTTTCTGCTTTGTCATCAAGGATACCTTTAATAGCAGGTACGTCTTGAGGTGCTGGCATATATTGAATAACGGCATCCAACATCTTTTGTACGCCTTTGTTTTTGAAGGCAGTACCACAGTACATTGGAATGATTTCGTTATTAATAGTACGCTGACGGATAGCCTCATGAATTTCGTCTTCAGTTAGCTCTTCGCCTTCTAAGTACTTATTCATCAAGTCTTCGTTAGCTTCAGCAGCTACTTCTACAAGCTCACTGCGATACTCTTCAGCTTTTTCTTGAAGCTCTTCAGGAATCTCACGCTCTTCATACTTCATACCTAGAGATTCAACATCCCAGTAGATAGCTTTCATGGTGATTAAGTCAATAACACCTTCAAAGTCATCTTCTTTACCAATTGGGATAACCATAGCAACTGGGTTACCGCCTAGGCGAGTTTTAACTTGTTCTTTAACACGGTAGAAATCAGCACCAACGCGGTCCATTTTGTTAACGAACGCTAAACGAGGTACTTTATATTTGTTAGCCTGACGCCATACAGTCTCAGACTGAGGCTGTACACCACCAACCGCACAATAAACCATACATGCACCATCAAGTACACGCATTGAACGTTCTACTTCAATTGTGAAGTCAACGTGGCCTGGGGTGTCAATGATGTTGATGCGGTGCTGTGGGAACTGTTGACCCATACCTGACCAGAAACAAGTGGTCGCAGCTGAGGTAATAGTGATACCACGCTCTTGTTCTTGTTCCATCCAGTCCATGGTTGCTGAACCTTCGTGAGTTTCACCAATTTTGTGGCTCACACCGGTATAGAATAAGATACGTTCAGTTGTGGTTGTTTTACCAGCATCAATGTGTGCTGAAATACCAATATTACGATATCGGTTTAGGGGGGTTGCACGTGCCATAATTTTTTCCTAATGGAATGTCTTTATAATTTATTTCGTTCTATGAGTTGATGATAGGCAGGAGGCTACAATAGCTTTTTAAGATGACATTTTTATGATACAAATACTGATTGCCATATAAACATCAGTCTGCTGTGTACCAATTGATGAGCCATCGATTAGTTAGAAGAAAACTGACTGTGTTTTAAGGCAGTTGTCCCAACTCACCAGCACTTATCAAAAACTTAACGGGTACTTCTCATATCGTCTGCTCTAATTTACCAAATTAGGCACCAAAGCAAACCATAATTTATGTAACTTTGTTACTTATCTTGCAGGAAGCCATTATTAACCGAGGTTCTTAATGGCCCAATTCTGAATGTATATTGCACTGCCTTTGACGATGGCTTAAGCCCACTTTATAGAGAACTTAAGCCAATGATTAAGCAGCATTATCGCTAAAATTAGAAGCGGTAGTGTGAGAATGCTTTGTTAGCATCTGCCATGCGGTGAACTTCGTCACGCTTTTTAACAGCACTGCCTTTACCTTCTGAAGCATCACCTAGCTCACCAGCTAGACGGTGTGCCATTGATTTTTCAGAACGCTTAGAAGCAGCATCGGCAAGCCAACGCATCGCTAAAGCTGTACGACGGGAGGGGCGTACTTCCATAGGAACTTGATAGGTTGCACCACCAACACGGCGAGCTTTCACTTCAACCATTGGGCGAACGTTTTCAAGTACTTCTTCAAAGAATGCAACTGGATCTTCGATGTTACGTTTCTCAGCAACTTGCTC
The DNA here is from genome assembly GCF_003209315.1 of Psychrobacter sp. YP14. Lineage (NCBI taxonomy): Bacteria > Pseudomonadati > Pseudomonadota > Gammaproteobacteria > Moraxellales > Moraxellaceae > Psychrobacter > Psychrobacter sp. YP14. Next base: position 2,137,437 of record NZ_CP029789.1, read on the forward strand.
TAATGCACCGTAAACAATACGTTCAGCGGTAGATTTTTTGCCATCAACCATTACGTGGTTGATGAATTTAGCGATGGTTTGGCTACCAAATTTAGGATCCGGTAGGATCTCACGGGTAGCGACGACGCGACGTCTTGGCATAATAAATTTCCTTGTCTTCAGGGTTGTCTGGCATTCATAACCATATATAAAATATGAGTTAATAATTAAGTGGTTACCAGCCAGCCTTACTGCATGGTGGTATGTCTATTGATGAGACACCAAGCCCATGCATGTTATTTAGTAATTTGCTAATTAAGCCTTAGGCTTTTTAGCACCATATTTAGAGCGACCTTGCTTACGGTCTTTAACGCCTGCACAGTCAAGTGCGCCGCGAACAGTGTGGTAACGTACACCTGGTAAGTCTTTAACACGACCACCACGGATTAGTACAACGCTGTGCTCTTGTAAGTTATGGCCTTCACCACCGATGTAGCTTGATACTTCATAACCTGAAGTTAAGCGTACACGGCATACTTTACGCATGGCTGAGTTTGGTTTTTTTGGAGTGGTAGTATATACGCGAGTACATACACCACGGCGTTGTGGGCACGCTTGTAAAGCAGGAACACCAGACTTTTCCTTTAATACTTTACGACCCTTACGAATCAATTGGTTAGTTGTTGCCATAAGGCATCCTTCTCCCGTTTATTAAATACAAAAAAATGGGTTACTAAGCCCTCGCTACGGTTTGGAGCCAATAGAACATTAAGTTTCTCTAAAAGAAGCTTATCGTCTTATTGTTTCCTAAAAACTGCTACGATAGCTTACCCATTTTTCGGACACTATATTATATAGACTTATTGTAAAACACTCAAGTACGTATTGACGCTTATAATGGACAATAAATCAATGTTAGGCTGCCTATTTTAGGTCACTTTTAATAACTTTCAAGGGCTAAGCTGTAATATAAGTTTTTTGTGCCACTCACCTTGTATACTAAATCTGGATCTATTCGTGACCACTTTGCAGCCATAACAAGTCATATCAATGACTTCAGCCTCGTGAAGTCATATCGGATACTGCTATTTAGACCGTTACAAAAAAGCCAGTATTTTAAGATTGGCGCCACAGCCATTTACCCTAGCCTACTACGATGTGATTCGTGGTTTGTGATAAACTAAGCACATCGTTTTAATCAGCCCCTTAGTCTTTATATCCTTATTATAAAGCCCCTGTACACAACTCTTTTAATTTCTCCCATCTCTGATAAATAAGTGATTGCCCATGAGTAATTCAAATAATACCGCCGCAGATTTCATTAATCCAAACCAAGACACCCGCATCACCCAAGGCAGCCAAGTAGCGCTACACTTTGAGGTGGCTTTAGAAAATGGAACGGTTATTGACTCTACCTTTAGCCGCCCAGAGCCGGTACGTTTAATCATAGGCGATGAAAGCTTACTGCCAGGCTTTGAGAATGTACTTAATAACTTGCGTGCCGGTGATACCCGTACAGCGCATTTAGAGCCGGAGCAAGCTTTTGGCGAGTGGAACAAAGATAATGTACAGACCTTTAGCCGCACTCAATTTGCATTGACTGAAGCCAATCCTGAAGTGGGTATGATGATTGAGTTTGAGGACAAGGGAAAAAACACCTTACCAGGCGTTATTAGCAAAGTGACCCAAGAAGACGTTGAAGTGGATTTCAACCATCCCTTAGCCGGTCAATCGCTACTGTTTAAAGTTCAGATATTTAAAGTGACTCCGCCAGGTCAAGTGGCCGTGCAATTAATGTGATGCAACTGATCTAAATAAAGGCATCAATCATGTGGCCTATTTGGGTATAGCTAAACCGCTAATAAAACATACAACCACGAAAAAGGTATCGATTATGAAATACACCACCCTCCCACAACTTGGTGACAAGGTTTCCAAAATTTGCTTGGGCACCATGACTTGGGGTCAGCAAAATACCGAAGATCAGGCGCATCAACAAATGGACTTTGCATTAAGCGAAGGCGTGAACTTCTGGGATACAGCAGAGATGTATCCCTCACCGCCTGCCAAAGAAAAACAAGGGGATACCGAGCGTTTTATCGGCACTTGGTTTGCCAAGACCAAAAAGCGTAATGAGGTGATTTTGGCCAGTAAAATCTCTCCCATGGATTTCTTACGCGACGGTCAAACCCGTTTTAATGCCAAACACATCAGTGACGCAATCGATGGCAACTTAAAGCGGTTGCAAACCGATCATATCGATGTGTACCAACTACATTGGCCTGAGCGTCAGACTAACTTTTTTAGCACCCGCGGCTATACCGAACAGATGGCGCAGCAAGATTTATCTCAGCTCACTCCATTTTTAGAGACCATCGAGGCCTTAAATGACGAGATTAAAAAAGGCCGCATTAGAGCTTGGGGACTCTCCAACGATACCGCTTGGGGCGTTATGCGCTATTTGTGGGAAGCTGAGAAAAATGGCTTAAAAGGTCCCATCACAGTCCAAAACCCTTATAGCTTATTGAATCGTTTATATGAGGTTGGATTGGCAGAGGTGGCCCATCGTGAGAATGTCGGTCTGCTTGCCTACTCACCGCTTGGCTTTGGGGTATTATCTGGTAAATACCTAGACGGTAAACAGCCTGAGGGCGCACGTCTAACCATGTATGACCGCTTCCAACGTTACATCAATGACGAAGCCAAGTGGGCCACTGAGCAATATGCGCGTATCGCTACAGATGCCGGTCTAGATATGGCACAAATGGCCTTAGCCTTCGTGAACAGCCGTCATTTTGTGACCAGTAATATCATTGGTGCCACCTCTATTGAGCAGTTGAAGTCTAATATTGACAGTGTTGATATTGAGCTAAGTGATGATGTGTTGCAGGCCATTGAGGCGGTGCATACTCAGCAGCCCAACCCGTCACCCTAAGCAACATAAACCGATAGCGGCACAAAAAAAGCCCTCAATCAGTGATTGAGAGCTTTTTTATTATGCAGCGTTTGGTCTTACTTATTGGTCTTACTTATTGAGTTAACCGACTGATTTAACTGAGCATCTTAACTGAGCTGAGGTTTAATGAATTAGCTTCAGTCACTTAGCTTCAGTCACTTAATTTCAGTCAAGCCAATTTATCGTTAAGCTTTGAGTACTCGAGCTTTTAGGGTTTCCAAACCTTGCTGCATATGCTGGTATAGCTCCTCAGTAAGCTCATCTCGGCTTTTATCTGTGGTGCTAATCGGATCAAGAGGTAGAATGTAGGCGGTGACCTGCTCACAGTCCATCACCGTTAAGAAGCTCTTGGTAAAGGAGGTATCTCCAACAAAAGGTATCTTATCATCCAGCTCACCTTGTGCATTCACATAACAAACTACCAAAGGCTGTACCGGCTTATTGGCATCTATCGCCGCTTGCAGCAACTTACCATACAAAGATTTGATACGGCTACCATCCGTAGTGGTGCCCTCTGGATAAAACAGTACCGAGTGGCCTTTTTCCAAAAACTCAGTGATTTGACCGGCTACCTTACCCGAATCCCCAGAGCCGCGTTTGATAAATAGCGAGCCACAAGCTCGGGCTAAATTGCCAAAAGCAGGCATAGACTCAACTTCTGCTTTTGATAAGAAAAAAGCGGGCACCACACTGCCCATCACGGGGATATCCATCCAAGACACATGATTGCCAGCCCACAAGCCTTGAGTATTTGGCATGGGTTCAACTGCCACCACTTTAATGTTAAAGGCCTCTGCCATTTTGCCACAAAATATCTGATTGTAGCGCAGCACCTTATCACGCTTGGGCTCATCGCTCCAGCCATCAATCTTGGTAATGGCACGATAGCCGTTCACCATAGTGGTGGTCATGCCTTTGAGTATCTGTGCCCGTTTAAACTGAGTGGTCACAGGCTTGGGTAACAGCTGGCTTACTTTATGCTTTCTTAAGCGATGTGGCAAGGTTCGGCCAGAGATTTTGTCTTGCGAGGTGGGTGTCGGTGAGGCGTGGTCGGTCATAAAAGTCCTTGTTCAAATCTTTCGGATGGCGCACGATGTCATGTTGATACTCAATCATACCCGCATTAAATGCTCAAGTTAGAGGTTAGCATAACGCCTACCGTAACTTAATATATGAAGACAAATATATGAATACAATCTTGATCAATTGACCTGTCACGCCTTTTAATCTTCTAGATACTATATCTTTTATGCCTACTTTTTATGTGACACTTTTACTTAATTTGATGGGGTTTGTGATAATTATCCTACCACACTTTATCTGACCATACGTTCTATACTGTTCACTTTAGTCTTCAAGGTTGGCAGGATAATTGTGCAACTCTCAGCTTAATCGGCTTTAGGCTGCTGGGTCAGCACTCGGCTGTGTAGCTCCTGTAAACCTTGTTGCATATGCTTTTGTAGCTCGTCGGTAAGCTGAGAACGGGTTTTGCCTGTGGTGCTTAACTCAGCTAATGGCAACACATAAGCGGTCACTGTTTCGCCATCTATTACGCCCATCAGACTCTGCTTAAGGCTGATACCCCCATAATAAGGTACGGTGTCATCAAGCTCGCCTTTACTATTGACATAACACAGCACCACCGGCTGTACAGGTTTATTGGCATCTATTGCAGACTGCAAAAGTTTGCCATGTATTCTTTTTATTTTTTTGCCATCTGTGGTGGTCGCTTCAGGGAAAAACACCACCGAGTAGCCTTTTTTTAAGAAGGTCGTCATCTGCTCTGCTACCGTTGACGCATCGCCTGAGCCACGGTTAATAAACAAAGTCCCCGCCACTCTTGCCAGCGGTCCCATTAGTGGCATCTTTTCAACTTCTGCTTTAGACAAGAAAAATGCGGGACTGACACTACCAATGACCGGAATGTCCATCCAAGACACGTGGTTTGAAACCCAAAGCGCGTGAGTCTTGGGTAGTGGCTCAACCTCTACAATTTCTACCCCCAGCGCACGCGCTGACTTGCGACAAAATGCTTGGATATATTTAGGTAATATGTCACGTGGCGGCTCACGCCAAGCGCCAATCTTGGTAGCAGCTCGGTAACCACCGATGACAGTATCTACCAAGCCCACCACAGTTTTACTGCGTTTGGTATTGCGCTGCACTGTCTGCTTTAACGCTTGTCCCAATTTTGATGTGTATTTCATGATAGTGCCTTTAATGACCTTAGATTAGCCCTATGAATTATGCTATGGCTTTTATTTATAAAGGAAAATAGTTTATTCAAAGCTTGATTAGACCCGTATTGATGCACCAGGCTTTGTGTGTGCTTAGCTATCCTTATCTGCTGGGCTATTTGGGTAGTTTATCGATTCGCTAAAGCAACTACCTTAGCGGATTTTGATGAAGGCAGATTATAGCAAATATAACCCAATCAGTAATCAATCGTTCACTGGTTTTGTAGCAATAACTTAAGCTGGGTCTGATATTTGTATTATTTTGCGCACTACCCCTTTTAATTTGGAGTAAATAGCGTCATTAATAGTCTATAGCGCATTATAAAATCGCAGTAGTTATGACATAGACATCGGCAAGCCCAGTAAATAAAAGCCAAGACACTTAGGCTGCTAGATTCTTTAAAGTGACTTTTTACACAAACAAATCAGCTTTAACAAACAGCGCAGCATAAACAAACAACCAAGCTTTTCGTTACAATAACCATTTTGGTAACAAGACCATTTAAATTGACAACACAGGTGAATATTTTTGGATTATTTTGGTAGACATGAAGGTGGCGAACGCGCCATCTTAGTACACTTAGAGGTTAGACAAATCGCAGACCCTGATGATTTAGAGGAATTTAAATTATTGGTAGACTCTGCAGGTGCGCAGCAATTGGCGGTCATCACAGGGTCAAGACAGAAGCCGGATGCTAAGTATTTTATTGGTAGTGGTAAAGCACAAGAGATTGCCGAGCAGGTACAGGCGCTTGAGGCAGATATTGTTATTTTTAACCACAGTTTGACGCCTTCACAAGAGCGTAACTTAGAGACCTTGCTGCAATGCCGCGTCTTAGATCGTACTGGTCTAATTTTGGATATTTTCGCTCAGCGTGCCCGTACTTATGAAGGTAAATTGCAGGTGGAATTGGCTCAGCTTAACCACTTGGCGACCCGCCTAGTACGCGGCTGGACCCATTTGGAGCGTCAAAAAGGGGGGATTGGTCTACGCGGACCAGGTGAAACCCAGCTTGAAACCGATAGACGCTTGCTACAAATTCGAGTGTCTCAGTTAAAAGCACGCCTCGATAAAGTCAAACAGACCCGAGCACAAGGCCGAGCCAAGCGTCAAAAATCAGATGTATTGACCATCTCATTGGTGGGCTATACCAACGCCGGCAAGTCCTCTTTATTTAACCGCTTGGTTGATGAGGATATTTATGCTGCTGACCAGCTTTTTGCGACCTTAGATCCTACTTTAAGACGTATGGACTGGCAAGGCGTGGGCCGAGTGGTCTTGGTCGATACGGTAGGTTTCGTGCGTCATTTACCGCACGAGTTGGTAGAGTCATTCCATGCAACTTTGGAGGAGACGCTAGAGGCTGACTTGTTATTACATGTGATTGACTCTTCAAGCCCCGACATGCATGAGCAAATCAAAGCAGTAAAAGAGGTATTGAGCGAAATTGATAACCATGTGCCTGTGCTCAATGTCTACAACAAGATTGATATCACTGGTGAGCCGGCACAAATTAACTATAGTGGTCCTGGCGTGCCCAGTCGTGTGTATGTCTCCGCTAAGGCTGACCTTGGCATGAGTATGCTGCACACTGCCGTACAGCAGTTATTGACCGGTAAACTCAACACGTTTGAGATCACCCTACCCTTCAATGCCGGCAATCTAAAAAATGAGCTATACCGCTTGGATGTGGTAGAACAAGAAAGCTATGATGAGCAGGGCCATGAAGTACTTACCCTACGTCTGCCCTCTGATAAGTTGCAGCAATTGTTGGGTCAAGCCAATATTGATCCTCTCTCAGTGCTGCCTAAAGACCAAGCTGAGCTGCTGATACCTACTCTTGAGCCTTTTGAAAAACAGCTAAAAGCCGATCAAGAAGCCAAAGCCGCCCTACTGGATTTAGAGGCAGACTTTGAGGCGCCTGATTTTGAGCCAGCAGCAGATTGGTCTGAAGACGATGATATTCTGCGCTAAGCTTTTTATTTTGTCTTGACCAAGTGATGATGACGTCCAACATAGGAGCCTTTAGGCTCCTATTTTTTTGTCAAAAATTCAATTAATCTGGCTAACAATATTAAATAATATTAAAGCATTGATACAAAATATTGGCGGAATATGCTCACAAACCTCAAGCTTACCAAACCCTGCCAGAGCTTATAGATTCAGACTTAACATAGCTGTCTGTGATCAATTTAGATTAAAGGCGCGAGGATAGCGTGTCGTGCATCAGCAATAATGGTGTATTATAATTAAACATTGAGTAGCATTTATTAGCTATATCAGGATATTACGCCCTGCCAAAAATTTATAGTTGCGCCTGTATCTTGCTTATGTAAGCTTGCTCTACATTAGGCCATAGCCAAAATAAAGGATGAGCCATGCCCTCTGCTGTCAAAAAAACACTGCCCTTGCCTGTGGCAATCTTACTCACCTTAGCGGTCGTCATTAGTATTCGAGAAGGCTCAGTATGGGTCTGTCAAATGTTAGGCTATCCCAGTGCAGCGAATATTGTGGGGCTGATTACTTTATTTTTGCTGCTAATGCTGTGGCGTTTTACTCGGGGGCTACCTGAGTGGCTTACTCCGGCCAGCAATACATTGTTGGTGGATAGTGGGTTTGCTTTTTTGCCAGTATCGGCTGGCGCTGGTCTGTTAATGTTTGGGCTTGGTGATGAGCTTTTGGGTATTATAGTGACCATGGTAGTGAGCACCTTACTGCCCTTATGGGGCTTGGCACGACTCGCCAACTATTGGTTAAGCCGTCAGCCTGAGGGCTCTAATGAGAGCGATACCAACACCTCTTCTACTCAATCAAAATAAGGCCTCAAGCTATGACTTTACTCAATCAAATGCCTGAAGGCACCACGTTGTTGACTGTACTTGCCGCTTTTGTTCTCACTTTAGTGGCACATGTGATGGCACGTATCTTATCCAAGCGCATCTCAGGGCTGCCCATGGTCATCACAGCCTTGGTACTGGTACTGGTATTTTTATATCTATTTAGTTGGGATTACGATCATTATTATGCTGTGGCCAAGCCGGTTTTTGATCATTTATTGGGCTATGTGACCGTACTACTCGCCATTCCTTTAGCTACGATGAATTTTTCTGGCTTACCAGTAAAAAAACTTAGCATCATAGTGGTGATCGCAAGCTTGGTAGGTGCCCTACTGCCTATGTCTATGGCTTATGGCTTCTCACTGAGTCACGATACTATTTTAGCCTTCGCAACGCGTTCGGTGACCACCCCTATTGGGCTAAGTGTGGCCGAAATTATTAAAGCACCTTTGGCCTTAGCCAACTTAATCATCATCGTCTCTGGTTTGCTTGGTGGCGCTGTGGCTCGTGTGTTGTTCAAAAACGTACAAGACGATCGAGCCAAAGGCTTGGCACTGGGTTTGGCAGCTCATGCCTTTGGTACGGTAGAGGCGTGGCAAATTAGCCATACTGCTGGGCGCTATGCCGCCTTTGGACTGGCGGTAAATGGCTTAGTCACTGCGGTATGGGTGCCGATATTTTTAGCTGCTATACTATAAAAACGCTCAAAAAGTGAGGATTAACGCGCCCTAATATCAGGCCAAGTTATATATCAGAAGATATTTAGTAACAATATTACTTATTCTTTCTAAACTGCTGTTGATAAGATACCAAAGCCACTAACCGTTAGATATCACATTTTATTAGTGCTATATTACGCTGGCTTATTTTATGTTTACCTTAGTAATTAACTTATGAATTAAGCAGGTTTATGGATTAAGCAAGTTTTAGTGGCTTGCTTAAAAGCTAAGTGCAGGCAGTGTCTGATATAGCACTTGCCCCTTCCTACTGCCTTACCATAAAAAATTATATAGCCTCTAAAAAGTGAAAATACTTATGACTGAATTGTTAAATACAGTTTTAGCTCGTTCAGCCAGTTTGGTTGCCACAACGTTATTATGCGCCTCTCCCTTATTGAGCGCTCATGCAGGCAACATGTACGTCTACAAGGATGATTCAGGGCAGGTTTTATTGACCAATGTAAAACCTTCAGATAACAGTAAGTTCGCCAAGAAGGTACAAGTCACTTACGCCCCCGCGTCGCAAACTGACACCCTTATGCAATCCAATACCCTAACCCTTAATCCACCCAGTTATTACAGTAATAATAGTAATAACAGCAGCTCAAACCTAAATACTATTGGCTCAGGCAACAATGCCTATGACCATTATATTTTGGCCTCTGCCAATCGAAATGGTATTGATCCTGGCCTATTAAAAGCCATGATGCATACCGAATCCTCTTTTAACCCCAACGCCCGTTCTCCTGTTGGCGCTCAAGGCTTGATGCAGCTTATGCCAGCCACTGCCCGCCGCTTTTCGGTCATAAATGCTTGGAATCCTGCAGAGAATATTGAAGGCGCAGCCAAATATGTGGCTTGGTTAAGTAAGCGCTTTAATGGCAAGATTGAGCACATCTTAGCAGGCTATAATGCAGGTGAAGGCAATGTGGATAAATATGGCGGTGTGCCTCCGTTTAGAGAGACGCGTAATTACGTTCAAAGAGTGCTCAATCGTTATAATACTTTGTACAAAAATGACAGCTCTTTATTTAGAGCTGGTGCAACTACCGTATCTTCAGAAGTGGGCATTCAACGTGCTACGTATGGTGCAGGTGCTACCTCCTTTGGTACCACGAGCAATGGATATACTCAAGCATCGTTTGAGACCACCTTACGTTAATCACGCCCATCATTACCTGATGAGATATATCAGTTAAGCCAGATGTATGCGTTAAAACGTCACAAAAAAAGGACGCCTAATATTAAGGCGTCCTTTTTTTGCTTGCCTGTAGGCAAAATTCAAATCTGAGGCATTAAGCGGTAGGATGTAAGCGAACATTAAGATCATCTATAATTTCTACCCAAGCGGCATCTAGCTTCCACTCTTCTTTCAAAAAAGCGCGCTGTGACTCTGTCCAAAAATCTGCATCTGTCAATGAAGTATTCTTATCTAGTGGGTGTTCAGCAATAAACTTATCAATGGCTTCATCAGAGCTATCTAGGCCCAATTGAGCAAATAAATCGTTGATGGTGTATTCTGGTTCGCCTAACATATGGTCTCCTTAAAACTTACATTTGGTTTGTTATTTTTGGCTTGCTACGCAATCCTTGGTCTAATTGTTTTCCACGCTATCGTTCACGCTATCATTGTAGCAAAGTCTGCTTGAGGTACTGTGCTATTACTATTTAGAAGCTTTACTGTTATGTAAACCAAGGCTGTTATTTGTCATCTATTTTTAAACCTCTCAAACGCCCATAAAAAAACCTGTAATTGGATTACAGGTTTTTTTGGTAACAAATAGGCTTAAATCAGGGCTTAAAATTAAATTAAGCCTCTAGCTGGCTGACTATGGAAGTAAGTGCTCTACTGCGTCACGCTCTTCGCTAAGCTCTTGCTCAGTGGCTTTCATTTTTTCTTGTGAGAAGTCAGATGAGGTGTCTAGACCTTCAACAATTTTCCAATCGCCATTGCTGCAAGTACATGGGAATGAGTAGATTAGACCTTTAGCGATGCCGTACTCACCTTGTGAGTAAACACCCATAGATACCCAATCGTTCTCATCAGTACCTAGTGCCCAAGTGCGCATGTGAGCAATGGCAGCGTTAGCAGCAGAAGCAGCTGATGAAGCACCACGCGCTTCAATGATGGCTGCGCCACGTTTTTGAACGCTTGGGATATAGCTGTTTTCGTACCAGTCACGGTCTACTTGTTCTAAAGCTGGCTTACCGTTCACTGTACACTCAGTTAGATCTGGGTACTGAGTTGAAGAGTGGTTACCCCAAATGATCATTTTCTTAACATCATTTACGGTGCTGTTGGTCTCTTCAGCAAGCTGCGCCATACCACGGTTGTGGTCAAGACGAGTCATAGCAGTGAAGTTACGTGGGTCTAGATCTGGTGCGTTACGCTGAGCAATTAAAGCGTTGGTGTTCGCTGGGTTACCCACAACCAATACTTTAACATCACGGCTGGCTACTTCGTTTAAGGCTTTACCTTGAGCTGAGAAGATAGCAGCGTTGGCTTCAAGTAAGTCTTTACGCTCCATGCCTGGACCACGAGGACGTGCACCTACCAATAAAGCGTAGTCTGCGTCTTTAAATGCAACAGTAGCATCGTCAGTTTGTACCACGCCCGCTAACAGTGGGAAAGCACAATCTTCAAGCTCCATAACAACCCCTTTTAGGGCGTCAAGTGCTGGTGTGATTTCTAAAAGCTGTAGAATAACAGGCTGATCTTTACCTAGCATTTCGCCTGAAGCAATACGAAACAGCATAGCATAGCTAATATTACCAGCAGCACCAGTAACGGCAACGCGAACAGGTTGTTTCATTTAATTCTCCTAGTGATTTAGTGAGGTTATTATAATGGTTATGACTTACTCGTCATACTTAGGCAACTATTCTTTAGCAGCAATGCTGTTATTTAAATTTTGAGTCTATTGTTAAAATATCAGTAAAAAATCAATAAAAGCACCACTTTAACACCACAGTATTGGCAAACTTAATGCAGCCGTTACGGCTTGTCAGTTCGCCAAACGCACCTAATTTGGAATTAACGACTATTTGTAATAACTAATAAGAGTTTGGCTTATGCCATCCATTTATCCGCCAAAGCTTGTCTTTAACTGGTCTTTTATCAAAGGGTCAATCCAATTAAAGCTCAAAATTTAGCGCGGTAAAAGTGTAGCACCTTTCAAAATTTTGCTCAAACCTAATTATGCCAAACCAGAAGATAAATATTTGACACCACATCACTTCTGGTTGCATCCCTTTATCTTGAACGCTGTTTGGCACGATTAATAGCCAGCAGGAACCGTCCCCATACGCTGAGTGATAGGCATGTTAGCGCCAAGCAAACTGCTATAAATGGTGGCATTCTCCATGACCCGTTTGACATAGTTTCGAGTCTCAGGATAAGCGATGGTCTCTACATATTGATCGGCCGCCAATGAGCCATACACAGGCTGCCAGCGCTTGGCCTTATTGGGGCCAGCATTATAGCCAGCGGTGGCCAGTACTGGCTGATTATACAATTTGCCCATGATATCACTCATGTACCAGGTGCCATAGCGAATATTGGTATCCCCAGTATTGGCACGAGTGGCGCTATAAGTCTCACCCAGATTGCGAGCAATGTATTTGGCAGTATCGGGCATGATTTGCATTAAGCCACTGGCGCCCACACCTGAGCGAGCATTACTGACAAAGCGGCTTTCTTGGCGCATGATGCCATATGCCCAAGCTGGGTCAATACCGACTTGACGACTGTAAGTCACCACTTCACTCTGGTGCGGCATAGGGTGTGACAGACTAAAAGCATCTAAACCATCCGTATTGTCAATGGCATAAATAGAACGATCTAGCCAGCCCATATCGTGGGCATATTTTGCAGCAGCTAAAATCAATTTATTATCCTTGTTGTCACGCGCTTTTTTTACCGCCCAGTTCCATTCACGGTTGGCATAAGTACGGCTGGCGCTTGAATTATAAAGCGCAAAGGCACGGGCAAAATGCGGATCATTAAGCATACGTGCGGTATCACCGCTTGAAACGTTAGGTAAAGCGGTAGAGCCGGCATTAAAGCGTTGGCCCACTTTATCCTTTGCAAGCAAGCCGTAGTAATCGCTGCTATTGGCCAAGCGCTGATACATCTGGCGCGCTAAGCTTTTTTTGCTGCTATCACCCACTTGTTCGTAAGCACGAGCCAACCAGTACTGCCAGATATTCTCTTTTTGAGTGGCATTATCCATCGTACCAAGGGCATGGATTAAGTCATCCCATTGGCTAAAGCGGATGGCTGCCATGGCATAGTCTTCTGCCTCTTCATAGTTAAAGCTTACGCCCAAACTTTTACGAAACCATGTCACCGCTTCATCATTAAAGCCATCATCGGTGTTGTAGTTCATACGCTTCACACCCACAATACGATAGGCATAATGGCGTGTCTCTTCGTTCAGCAACTTCTGAGCACGGTTGTTGTCTTGGTTGATATCATAATCTACTTGAATGGCCGCCTCTCGATAAGATTTATCGGCGATACGACCAATGGCATAAAGATATAAATATTGATTTTTTACGCTATTGGGCAGACTAGCAAAGCGGCTAATAAATCCAGTAGGATTAAGCTGAATTTCGCTCAGCTCACTATAGGCAATGGGCGTGCCGAGCGACTGTGATAGGATCATAATATCACCGGTACTGCCCACCCTTAGCATGCGCAGTAACCGCTCTTTGCGATCATTATTGCTAATCATAGGGTTGTTGTTCATCTCTGTCGCCAATTGCGAACACAGGGCCGCTTGTTTTTTGGTGGTGAGCCACACCTCAGTCTTAAGCGACATGGCACGCATGGCATCACCGCCATTATTGAAACCCAAGGCCACCGCACATTTTTCACTGTCATCAGGATTATGGACATAGTTGGCCACTTGACGCACAGCGTTGTAATCCCCCGCCTGCGCTTTGACCTCAGCATAGTCAGCGGTCAATTTCTCAGCCATAACGCTACCGGCATACTGCTTGGCAAACTGAGTCACCACAGCAGGGTTTAAGGTCGATAAATCATTGTTCAAGCGCCAATAGGCCGGATACATAGCAAATAAGCCATTGCCCATCATTTGCTCATACTGATACAAGGCGCCAGAGTCTTTACGATCACCTGCTGCCATAGCTTCATTAAAATAATTGATGCTGGTGTCATTGGCATAGTTTTGAGTGTTTTCTTGAAAAGACAGCTGCGCACAGGCAATCTGAGTCATGCCCATTAGACCGAGTAATGAGACAGCAAGTGGCGCTTTGGGCCCCAGCTTATTTACCAAGACATGGCCCGCTTTGGACAAGGTCTGGGTCGTCGAGGTGAGGGTATCAGTAGAAATATTTTTTAGCATATAGACAGTCTTATTATTAAAAGTAAACATTATTAACAGTAAAAATAGTGAAATCAAATAAAGCAGCAAAAGGCCAATAGCATCCAAGCCATCCTAAAATTGTGTGAGCTATCTTAGCAATGTTGCAGTGTTAGGCTTTGGGTTATATCAGTAGCTTTGGGTTATATCAGTAAATGTTACGCGACAAAAAAATTCCCAGTGCCATGCCGTGACTCAAAAAAGCAAGATACGCCTTCGTCTAGATTATAGGCAACAATCAAGGCTAGACCAAAATGCTTTATGTAAGCTGATGTTGCTACTTTACTTAACCAACTAGCCATCGGCTAAAACTCATTGGATAAAACCAAGCTTATGCTCATCATGTCAAACAATAGGATGTTGCTTTAACACTCACCAAAGCACAGCTTATGATATAATATCCTCCCATTATTGCCTCAAAAAAGGCAACACCCTCTTTGCTTGATATATCTCGATAACGGTTCGTTGTATCTATCCTATACCTTCTTTTAATCCACACATCACCTTGGACTGCTTAATATGAGTGCTACTTTATTTGACCCCAAATCTATCGCTGTCTCAAATCCAGTTGATACCTCAACTCAAGCCAGCTTGGCGCATGCCAGCCAGCCTACGGGACAAGCCAAAAAGAAAGTTTATATTGCCACCCAAGGCTGTCAAATGAACGTTTATGATTCAGAAAAAATGGGCAACGTTCTAGGCGACTCCCATGACATGGTGGTTACTGATAATATCGAAGAGGCCGATGTGTTGCTCATGAACACCTGCTCCATTCGTGAAAAAGCCCAAGAAAAAGTATTCTCTGAGCTTGGCCGCTGGCGTAAGTTAAAAGAAGAAAAACCAGATTTGGTTATCGGTGTGGGCGGCTGCGTGGCCTCTCAAGAAGGTGACAATATCCAAAAAAGAGCCCCTTATGTGGATATGGTATTTGGCCCACAAACCTTACACAGATTGCCTGAGCTATATGATAAATCGACAACTCAGCGCAATGTCAAACCCAAAGATCGTATTGGTACGGTCGATGTGTCATTCCCAAGTATTGAAAAATTTGACTTCTTGCCTGAGCCAAAAGTAGAAGGCTACCGTGCCTTTGTTTCTATCATGGAAGGCTGCTCAAAGTACTGCTCATTTTGCGTCGTGCCTTATACCCGTGGTGAGGAGCTGTCACGTCCTTTAGATGACGTATTGGCTGAGATTGATAGCCTCGCTGAGCAAGGCGTGCGCGAGATCACCTTATTGGGCCAGAACGTCAATGGCTATCGCGGTGAAAAAGACGATGGCAGCATCTGCCGCTTTGCTGAGCTGCTACACTATGTGGCCCACGTGGATGGTATTGAACGTATTCGTTACACCACCAGCCACCCGCTTGAATTCACTGATGACATCATTGAAGCTTATGCTAAATTGCCACAATTGGTATCGCACCTGCATCTTCCGGTACAAAGTGGCTCCAACAAAATCTTGGCGGCCATGAAACGCAATCACACCATTGATGTTTATATCAATCAGATTAATAAGCTGATGGCTGTGCGCCCTGATATGCACTTATCAAGCGACTTTATCATTGGCTTCCCTGGAGAGACAGAAGAGGACTTCTTAGACACCTTAAATTTAGCCAAAGCGCTAGATTTTGATCACTCATATAGCTTTATCTACTCAAAACGTCCGGGCACACCGGCTTCAGAGTTACCAGACGATGTGAGCTTGGCGACCAAAAAGGAGCGTTTGGCCATTTTCCAAAAAGTCATTCGGGATTCAACGCTTAAGAAAACCGAAGAAATGGTGGGCAAAACTCTACGAGTAATGGTTGAAGAGATTGCCGATCGTTATCCCGATCAATTGCTGGGTACAGCAGACAACACACGCTCAGTACTGTTTAAAGCCACTGAGCAGCAAAAAACAGACTTGATGGGTAAATTTGTGACGGTCAAAATCACTGACTTTGTAAGCCCGCATATGGTACGTGGTGAGTTGGTGGATATCTTAGATTAGCTGTTGCTGCGCCGTATCCGCTCAGTAGCATAAAAGACAAAAAACAGCCCAATGACATCATTGGGCTGTTTTTTATGATGGTTAGTACTTAGCTAGATATCCACGCTGACCACTTCCCACAGCAAAGCGGCAGCGATAACTATAAATATCAGGCCACAGATTCTATTGAGCCAAAGCAGTCTTGCGCCCTGCCCCAACCAGCCTGAAAGCTTAGTGCCGCCTAAGGTATAGACTATTTGCCAAGTAGTCTCACTCACAAAAAACCCTAAAGTCAGCCACACATATTGTGGCCACAGCGGCGCGCTAAAGTTAATAAACTTGGGGAAAAAAGCGGCAAAAAACAAAATGGCTTTCGGGTTAGACAGTGACACCCACATGCCTTGGCGAAATCGCTGGCCGGCAGTTTTTAGACTATTGCTAGTATTCGTTGAACCTGTGTTAGCACTTGTTGACCCTGATCCCTTGGCAAACTGCACATTATCATCGGCATGTCGCCAAGACTGAATACCCAAATAAATTAGATATAATGCCCCCGCCACCTTCATCACTGTCAGTAGCCAAGGCAATTTACGGCTGATGATATCAATGCCTAGCAGCGCCGAAATTAATAAGGCAAACAGACCCACACTGAGCCCAGCCAATACCCAAAGTGTCTGTCGCACCCCATGATTAAGTCCGTATTGAAAGGCCAACAGCATATTAGGACCGGGTGTGGCTGAGATTAAAAAAGTGCTAAAAAAGAACAATAAAAATCCAGACAGGCTCATGCAGCACGACCTTTGAAATGGGGCTATAAAAACTATTAAATAGGCTATTTAGGCAAACAACCAGTCAGTCTATAAAAGTTATTTGCCCTGCAATGAAAGAAGTAGCTTGTCCAAAAACATATCGCATTTAGTGAGCTGATCAAGTGCCACAAATTCGTTGGCCTTATGTGCCTGCTCGATACTACCAGGGCCACAGATTACAGTTGGAATACCGGCATTGGTAAATTGACCACCTTCGGTCGCGTAGGCCACCTTATGACGAGCAGCCGCACCCACTAAGCCGACGATTAATTGCTGCAAAGCGGCGCTGTCACTGTCGGTCATGGCCGGTACGCTCTCTAATTGCTCAAGCTGAATACCGCTTTGGCTATCTACTTGCTGCATTTGCTGGTTCAGCTCGCTGATTTTTTGTTCGATCGCGGGCAAAATATCGTGTGTGCCCATCATCGGTAAATTGCGATAATCAAAGGTAAATTGACATAAATTGGGCACGATATTGGTGGCCGTTCCACCTTCAATAGTACCGACTGACAAGGTAGAAAACGGCACATCAAATGCGCCATCGGTTGGGCCATTTTTTGCCAGCTGCTCTGCCAGATCATCAATAAACCCAATCAATCGCGCCGCATAGCTAATGGCATTTACCCCTTGCGGTGTCAATGAGGAATGGGCTGATTTACCGTGCACTGAGCAGCGAAATACAGAGATACCTTTATGAGCAATCACCATTTTCATAGATGATGGCTCACCGACAATACAATAATCAGGAGAAATACCGCGCTCCTTTAATTCCTCTAGCATTAATGGGGCGCCTAGGCAGCCGACCTCTTCATCAAAGGACAATGCCAGATGCAGCGGCTTCGCCAAAACGCCTTGCTTCGACAGTGCTACCGCTTTGGGCAGTAAATTTAAAGCACAAGCAATAAAGCCTTTCATATCACAAGCGCCGCGTCCATAGAGCTTATCACCTCGAATGACTGCTTCAAAAGGGTCTGATTCCCAATCTTGACCGTCAACTGGCACCACATCGGTATGCCCAGACAACACAATACCACCGTTGATTATTGGCTGCTGTGCATCGTTACCTGCACCAACAGTCACAAATAAATTGGCTTTGCTATTATCCTTATTAAAAGTCAATACCGGCGCTAGTCCCAAGCTTTCACAGTATGCTTGTATCTGTTGAATAAGGGCTAAGTTGGAGTGACGGCTCACAGTATCAAGACCAATTAAGCACTTGAGCCAAGCGATACTGTCACGGGGGTAAGTGAGGCTGTGATTTGGCGAGGTCATGGATTTTCCTTACAAAGTTAGCAGGATGCGCCCCATCCACACTCAGACTGGCATTTGGTCTGCTCATAATAGGGGCTCATTGGCCTTTAATTTAACATAAAAAGCCAGTCCGTTTTTATCTGGACTGGCTTTTTGCTCGCACTAAAGCTTAACGCCTCAAACTGCGCTGTGGCGTCTTTGAGATTTGTTAAGAGGGATGGTTTTGATTCATAATATCAATCACCGGTGGCATAGGCTTAGGCTTGACACCTTGCTGCTCAAGCTCTTTGGCCGTCTTGGCATCGGGGGATAGACCTGCAATTAGTGGCAGGCTCATCATAGCTTTGCGAGGGCGAATCGCTAAGCTGACTGGCACCATGCGCACAAACTCATATAAATATAAATACGACTCCTCGCCGCCTTCAAACTCATCATCAGGCTCAATACGAATGCTGCCAATTTTTGCCAGATCTGAGAACATCACCGTCTCCTCAGCGCTTAAGGTGCAGTCTGTCACCCCAAATCCGGTCATAAAGCCGTTAGCCCACTGCTTAAGAGCCATCACTCGCTCATATAAGTCATGTTCGTCATCTGGCACTAAGGGTGAGTATTGATAAGCGTCATCTTTGTCTTTTAACTGAAAAGAGGTGTCTTCTGCTTCTTCGGCCAATAAGGTCAGTGCCGCTTCATCTGGAATAGAGAAGCTTAGCTCGGTTAATAGCTGCTCCCAGTCCTCAATCTTACTGGGCGCATGACACACTGTCATCAGGCCAGTCATCAGCCCGTGCAGCTCACTTATGCTGACATCGGTCCAATCGGCAAACACTTTTGACCATTCGTTCCAGCCTGAAATATCGTCATTCATTACACGTACCCTTTTGCTTGTTAAGTTGCTTGTTAAGTTGCTTATTAATTTTCTTGTTAAGTAGTTTTTTAAGTGAGTGTCTTATGAAGTGATTAAACTTGGTTTTTTTACCGATTATACAGTCCATCCAAACACATTCATTAACATCCTAATGCTAGATATAATGTGGGCATCTGTGGCATTATTAAAGGTACTATTACATAACCTTGCATTTAATTTTTCTCCGACTTTCTCAGAAGTGACTCCCTATGACCCAACCTTTAATTGAAAAACTGCACCACTTAGATTCTATATTGCACGACATCCGCCAGCGCTATGATGCCTCTCACAATGAATTGCTGTCACTAAAAAACGGGCCACAAATTGACCCCAATGAAGTTGAGCGCCTACAGCAGCAGCTTACGGAGTCTCAAGCCGCTTATGAGCAGGCCCAGCAAACCCAGCAGCAGCTTGAACAAGAGTTGTCAGATACCCGCAGCGCCTTTGAACAAGCGCAGCAAGAGCATTCAAGCCTTGAGCAAGTCTATAACCAACTCAACGATGAGCATCAAAGTCTGGTTGAAGCGCACACCAGTCTAAATGACAGCTACAGCGAGCTGCTACAAAAATGTGAGGCGTTAGAGGCGTCCAATCATGCTTTATTAGAAAAGAACCGCTTGGCCCGTGAGCACACCAAAGTCGTTATGCACAGATTGACCCTTATTGACCAAGCCGCTGACTAGTCATTGTGGCTATGTCGCACATCAGCTTATAACCGTTTGGCTTGAAATTTACACCATAAAAAAACATTAACCTGTTCAGTGCCTTTTATGGCCACCGGCTAAATTAACTGTATTTTATTTGACCTTTTTTTGCCTTTTATTTTATTGGTCCATTATTTAAGAGAACATCATGTCAACTCATAACCCTTCTGATTACGAGTCATTAGACTCTGAGCATACTTCTTACACTGACGACGACACGGCCTTTGAAGCAACTAGTGGTGCTGAGCTAGAAGCCGCGGACTCTGGGCACAACTCTGATATCGAAATTATTACCCCAGATGACCTAACTGATACCTCAAGCGCTTTTGAAAATCAGCCTGAGCAGACACAAGATGAGGCCCCACAAGAGCCTCAATTCATGCCAGTTGATATTACCATCTTAGAAAAAAATTATACTATTAACTGCCCAGTGGGTGAAGAAGGCGAGCTGTATTCAGCCAGCCAATTTATCAATAGTTTTATCCAAGATCTACAGGCCAATGCCCCGCAGCTGCCCCAAGAGAATCTATTGGTACTGTGCTGCTTAAATCTGTATGAAAAAATGCAACAAGCCAAGCTACAAGCAGCCGCTAATGAAAGCGACATCGCGCAGGCCAATGAGCTGTTAGAGCATATGATTCGTGAGATGCAGCTTAGCGACTAAAAAGCGCTAGTGAGATGGTGGCTTGGTAGACTGTGCATGGAAGTCGGCTTGATGGTCATAGTTACAAAAAAACCAGCTGGTGAGCTGCTTTAGCGCCTGCTGCTTTTCAAACAGCTGCTTTTGCTGCTGCTCTTTGGCCAATTTAGCATGCTTTTTTTGTTGACGCGTCAGATTCGCCTCTAGCGCGTCTTGTTGTAAGCGCTGCTGTAAGTCATCAATCTCAGCTGTTAACTGCTGTATTTTTTGACGCTCAGCATCAGATATGCGGCCCTCAGGCTTAGGCTCTAATACGCCGCGATATTCAGCCAAGGGATAGCCACATAAGCTACAATCTCTAGGGGTAATCACATCGCCTTCTTGTGGCATAAAAGCTTTTGGCGGCTTGGGGTACATAAATTTAAAAAACGCCCACATGGCAAGCGCGGTAATTAACAGCGTAAACACAAATGCAAACATAACCCATTTCCTAGTTTTGCGGTCAAAATAGACCTGCTTGGATATCACAATAAAGTTTTGATGTTATACTAAAGGTAATTGTATTTATTTTCGACTACAAAAATCGTTAACAATAGAAACACCCAAAACAAGCTGACACGATACTCTATTTAGCAAGATAAAATACAATAAAACTCGATAAATACCCAGATTTAAGCTTGGGCATATGCATTTATGCCGGGCTGAGTATGACAAACAAAGTAGCCAATAATCTGCAAAATGCAAATGGATTAAGCTACCCCACTAACCTTTATTTAATGCTAATAGCTTGCCTAAAAATGTGACACCAACAAAACTCAATAAGTTGCATTTGACCGGTGATTATTAGCAATAAGACCCATTACGAATAGGACCCAATAATGTCTAATGATAACAGTAGCACGGCAGCAAAAGGAAGTTCGCTGAAATTTGCAATGGCACAGTCCCACTTTATGGTCGGTGACATTCAAACCAATATCGATAAAATGCGTAGTTTGGCTATTGAAGCCCGCGACAATGGTGCTGACGTCATCGTCTTCCCAGAGCTGGCTTTGCTTGGCTATCCACCAGAGGACTTGCTGCTTCGCCCAAGTTTATCAGACCGCGTAAAAGCTGCCCTTAGCTCACTGAGCGATATTAATGATATCGTGATGATTATCGGCTATCCGCATGTCGATTATCATGGCACCTTTAACTCAGCTGCCATTATCCAAAACGGCCAACAAAAGGGCTTTTATCACAAGCAGTATCTGCCAAACTATGGCGTCTTTGATGAGCGCCGCTACTTTGACAAAGGCCGCAATCAAGTATTATTCGACTACCAAGGCGTGACCATTGGCCTGCTGATCTGTGAAGACTTATGGCAAGAAGAGCCCATCAAGGCTCTAAAAGACCAAGGTGCCGACTTAGTGGTTACCATCAATGCCTCGCCATTTGAGGCCGGTAAGCAGCACACCCGTCAAGCCCTATTGAATAAGCGTGCCACAGATAACCAGTTACCAATCATCTATGTCAATGCAGTGGGCGGTCAAGATGACCTGGTTTTTGATGGCGGCTCGATGGCCATTCAGGCCAATGGTGACGTAGCGCATGAAGCCCCTAGATTCTTAGAGCACATGCTGTATGCTACTTATGATATAAAAAATCACACTTTTGATAGCCAAACCAAAGCACCTTTACAGCTCAGCTCAGAGTCTGAGACGTATCAAGCCTTAGTGGTGGGTCTACGTGACTATGTCAATCACTCAGGCTTTGAAGGCGTGATTGTGGGCCTATCAGGTGGCATTGATTCGGCACTGACCTTATGCGTGGCCGTGGATGCGCTAGGCTCTGATAAAGTATATGCGGTTATGATGCCCTATGAGTACACCTCTCAAATCAGCTTAGAGGATGCCCAGGCTCAAGCGCGCCGACTCAATGTTTCCTATACGGTATGCCCCATCCATGATGCGGTAGATGGCATGCGTCATACGTTAGCCCCATTATTTAGCAAGGCCAAAGCAGATACCACGGAGGAGAACATCCAAGCCCGTGCACGCGGCATGGTACTGATGGCGCTATCAAATAAATTTGGCCATTTAGTCATCACCACAGGCAATAAATCAGAAATGGCAGTGGGTTATGCCACCTTGTATGGGGATATGGCCGGCGGTTTTGATGTCTTAAAAGATGTGTATAAAACTCAAGTATACGCTCTGGCCAATTACCGCAATCGCCTAGAAGATACCAATGTTATTCCTGAGCGTGTTATTACCCGTCCTCCTTCCGCTGAGCTACGTCCAGATCAAGTGGACCAAGACAGCCTACCCGATTACGACCTATTAGATGCCATTTTAAAAGACTATATCGACAATGACTTAGGCTTTAATGAGATTACTGCTAAAGGCTTTGACCCTGAGGTAGTGCGTCATGTTATCAAGTTGGTAGATAGAAGCGAATATAAGCGCCGGCAAGCAGCCATTGGCACTAAGATTAGCCACAAAGCATTTGGTCGTGAGCGCCGCTATCCCTTAGTTAATGGCTGGAGCATTGAAGGCTAACGGGCCCAAAACTGTTCAGTAAATGACCTCTATTACTATAATAAAAGAGCCCTGGTGGCTCTTTTATTATATGCATAACATCCCAATTTTGCGTCTGTCTCAGCTTTTAGTCTCGAGCGCCAAAGATGGCACTGCCCACCCGAACCATAGTTGAACCTTGCTCAATGGCGTCGGCCATATCTGCACTCATACCCATACTCAGTGTGTCCCAGTTAGGCAAATCTGGATGTGCCTGCTTAATTTGTTCAAACAATTGCTTGGTGCGCTCAAAGGCATCACTGCCCTCTTTGGAGGGAATAATCATCAAGCCGCGCAGACACAGATTGCCATAGCCTTTTATAGACGTAATCAAGGCCTCAAGCTCATCAGGCAGGCAGCCCGACTTACTCTCTTCATGATCAATATTGACCTGAATTAATACATTAAGCTTAGGCAAATGGCTTGGGCGCTGAGCATCTAAGCGCTTAGCAATAATATCGCGCTCAATGGTGTGTACCCAGTCAAAAGCCTCAGCGATATCTTTGGTTTTGTTGCGCTGAATATGACCAATATAATGCCAGACAATAGGGGGTGCCGAGCTGACATCCCCATCCTCATACTTAGTGAGCAGCTTGGCCACCTGATGCTGCTTATCCACCGCCTCCTGTAGGTAGTTTTCACCAAAGTGTTTCTGACCAGCTTGAGCAAGCGTGACAATCATATCTGCAGGCTTCGTCTTAGAAACCGCCAGCAAGGTGACCGGCTGCCCAGCGCAGTGTTGCCGAGCCGCCTCAATCTGCTGTGTGACCTGTTGCCAGTTTTGTACCAGTGTTGACTGTGTCATAATCTACTCTCTTATTTATTGTAATGGGCCTCGCCTAACTTGTGTCTGCGTTACCATTATAAGTGGTGCGCTCTATTATAAGTGGTGCGCTCTATTTTATAAATGCAAACAAATACTTGCTCCTAAGCACTCCAAGCTTGTTATAGTGGGTGTCCACATGATTCAAGGGATAGATGAGGTGACACACGCTAACGCTATAGATTCGCTCACTGCGCTACTACGCCATACTCAAAGCTTAAAGGCTTCAGATCTGCACCTGTCAGCAGGAATGCCCGCCATGCTGCGAATCGATGGGGAGATAACCTCGACCAATCTACCCGCCTTAACGCATACCCAAATTCAGCAGTATATTGCCAGCACCTTAAGCCCTGCGCAAATGAGTGAATTTGAACAGCACATGACATTGGACTATGCGTTGGATGTGGCCGATGTGGGGCGATTTCGGGTCAATATATTTCAGCAGCACCGAGGTATTGCAGCTGTATTTCGTGCCATCCCCGATGCCCTATTGTCTTTGCAGCAGCTCGACTTATCCAGTGATAATAAGGCCACCTTGCAACAAATAACCCAGCTCAATCATGGGCTGGTATTGGTCACCGGTCCCACCGGCTGCGGAAAATCAACCACAGTGGCCGCTTTGGTTGATCATATTAACCAAACACGCGCCGCCCACATTCTGACCATCGAAGACCCCATTGAATTTATTTATCACGCCAAAAAAAGCTTAATCAATCAGCGGGAAGTGGCTCGCCATACCGCAGATTATACGAAAGCCCTACGCTCAGCTTTGCGTGAAGATCCCGACGTTATTGTGATTGGTGAGCTGCGTGATTTGGCCAGTATACGTTTGGCGCTTACTGCAGCTGAGACCGGGCATTTGGTACTGGCAACGCTACATACCCGCTCTGCGATTAAAAGCATCGACAGAATTGTGGATGTATTTGCGGCCGATGAAAAGGACATGATCCGATTTTTGTTGTCCGAATCGCTACAAGCTGTGATCTCGCAAATATTAATTAAGCGCCCTGAGGGCGGACGAATAGCCGCTCACGAGATTATGATGGCCACCCCTGCCATCTGTAACATGATTCGTCAAAACAAACTGGCACAAATGTATTCCGCCATTCAAACTGGTCACAGCCAAGGCATGCAGACTCTAGACCAAGCGCTCACCGATCTAATCCAGCGCAAACTTATTAGCCCACATAGCGCTCAGCATCATGCCAAATTGTGCTAGGTGATAAAAAGCGTGAAAGCGCATCTTACCTCATTTACCATAAAAAAAGCCTGTTTAAAAACAGGCTTTTAGCAATAGGCTTTTAAAAAGGCCAACTCAGTTATGGGCCAAGCGGCGCTATCACCACCTGCTTATTTAGCAGAGTCTTGGCAGTCCTCATTCGGACATAAGCCATAAAGTACCAAGGAGTGACCTGATAACCTAAAACCATGCTCCTGAGCCACTTTTAATTGCTCTTGTTCGATATTCTCGTTATGGAATTCAACAATGGTGCCACACACATCACACACCAGATGGTCATGATGTTCTTCTTGAGTGATTTCAAATACTGACAGATTATTTTCAAAGTTATGGCGCTCAACGATACCGGCCTGCTCAAACTGAGTCAGCACACGGTAAACGGTGGCTAAGCCCACATCTTCACCTTGCTCGATTAAAGCTTTATAAACCTCCTCGGCACTCATATGATGATGCTCAGCACTTTCTAATAGCTCAAGAATCTTGATACGAGGCAAAGTAATCTTTAATCCTGCTTTACGTAAATCCTGATTGGTAAATTTCATTGCGATCCTTATGACGTTATAATTGATGAACGGAACCTAAGATAAGATAACCAATTAATGCAAAATTTAGTTAAATAGTCTCGTAAGTGGTAGGCAATTGCAAGTAATTGACGTATCATTTATCAAAATCCAGCTTTTATGACATCCGCTGGTCTAACTTTGTTATCTTACCGAAACTTAATATCATTTTATAATTACCAAACTACTGGTAATTCTAGTCACTGTCTTTAATCGCTATGACCCAACTCTAGCGATCACAATGGGTAACTCTAAAACGTGAAATTATGAATATATTAAAACACTTACTTTATCCTATCGCTCTTACTGCTACTTTGACACTGACCGGTTGTTCTTGGTTTAGCGTATATACCATTGACCTGCCTCAGGGCACTCCGATCACTCAAAGCCAAGCCCAGCAAATCCAACCTGGCATGACAAAAAACCAAGTGCTTTACTACATCGGTAGTCCCGCCATGCGTGACTCACTTGCGCCAAATCGTTGGGATTACATCTATGATTATAAGCCAGGCACTTACGGTAAACGTGAAGGCAAACAAATAATCAAAAATGCCAGTCAACATCTTATCATTTATTTCGATGATGCCGATACTGTTATAAAAGTAGAGGGTGTGGAGAGCTTACCACAAACCAAGCCATAATATTTATTGCGCCTTGGCCATTAATGTGTCATACGTGCTGTTAACCAAGAAGCTTGGATTAACAGCACTGACTTCATATTCAATAAGCCGCCACCATTTGTGGGCTCATGTCTAACTTGCTGCTCTAACTTTATACCCTTAGTTTAGCCTCAAGTATCTCAAAGTTATTTTCTATTCTTGTTTGATTGTTGTTGCGGCAATTTATTGCACCGCTCTTTTTTTGCGTTTGCGCATGGGATCAATGGTCAGCGGACGATATATTTCTATGCGGTCATGTGCTTGTAGCTCATAGCTGAGCAGCTTTTTTTGAGAAAACACACCAACCCACCAGTTTTTATTGTCCACTTGGGTATCGTCTTTGTGCGCCTCACACCACAGCTTTAATTGTGGATACACCTCAAGCCACCCTGCCTGCTGCAGCGCCTGTAATAATAAGGTGCCCGCTTTTACTTGCATCTCAAGATACACCGTGTCAGTGGGCTGTGCTGGATTGGGCGAGTAAGCAAGACTGATGGGGATAAGACTCATTGATGTGTTCATGAGACAAACCAACCTACCACAGCGGCAATAATGAGCGCAGGTACTAGGATACGAATGGCCACACGCCATAAGTTATAAATGCCTTCTGACTTGAAGTTCAATGATTTGCGCATGTGGCTAATTTTCATCAACCAGCCTGAGAATATTGCCAAAACCAGAGCACTTAACACGCTTAGCGCAACCAACAGCATCGTCAATACTTTAGGGGTCGCTGTCACTACCAATAAGATGGTCAGCACTATACTAATGACAGTTGCGATGCCTAATCCAAAACGGCCAAAGCGGGTGGCGATTTGGCTGCTGGCGTAATGCATAAAAAATGCCCCGGCTGCCAAGACGCCCAGCGCATATACCAAAGCAGTAACAGGCGCAAAGCTGGTGCTACTAAAAATCAGCGCCACACTGCCGATAACCAACTGAGTTAGCCAGATAGGTAACACTGTTTTGGTCGCAATCTCTCGCGTATTGCGGCCCGCTTCAGCACTGTGATTAGGGTCACGGCTTACTAAAGGATTATTAAACCAGTAAAGACCTGTGCCGACACCGACACTGACCAGCGCCAAAGTCACCGCTCTTGCCCACTCTCCTAGGCTGCTCTCAGTCATTATGAGCGCCAATGAAGATAAATTGGGTAGCGCTGCCATCACAAAAGCAATGGCAATTAGGGCCAAAGACGCAACCAAGGTAGTGGCGCCAAGCAGACTTAATAGTCCCGCTATCACCACCATACCGACCGCCAACGCATAGCCTGGGATATCCAAGGACATGCCCATTTGTGCCGTTGCTTCAAGCACATTGTTACTGACCGCATTGATACTTAGAGCCGCTACTACCAAGGACAATAGCACCGTTAGCCAGACAAAGCTGCGCCATATTGGTGTGGTATCTGCTTGGCGGGTCAACTCTTGTATGCCTTGAGCGGGCGTCTTTTGGCTGCGGTGTGCCAAGCCAATTTCTGCATACAATAGCGGTAGGCCGACCACTACCATGGCCACCAGCCACATCAGCCAGAAGTCTAATTGGCCGGCAGGGCTAGGAACGAACCATCTAAATAACAATAAAGGCAGTAGTGCAGCAATAAACAAAGAAGCAAAACGGTTTTGCATGCTGATATCCATGGATTAAAGTTTGTAATTAAGAGCAAGCTAATTTAACAACCAGCCAATTTAAAAGTAAGCTAGAGCCTAAAACGTTGGGGCTAATCACGCAATTTAAACCACTAAGTGAGGTTTAAATCCCAATTTAAGCACAAAATAAGCCAGAAAATAATAACACCCATAATAACAAAAACCCCGAAGAACGGGGTTGATGTTTGATGATATCTTTTAGGCCAAACTTAATAAACAAGTAGGTCCTAATATCGGCTTAGTGAACCGCACCAATGAACTGTGACAATACTTTGATATCACGGTCAGACAGTCGAGAGGCCACAACCTGCATCATGCCTTTGTCACCCTCTTTGGCTGAGTCGTTAATACGCTTTTGATCACGTGTTACATCATCTTCACGACCTGCTGCACGGAACGCTTTAAGCTGAATGCCTAAGTATTCTGGATGCTGACCACCAATACGTGGGAAGCCTGCATAACCATTACCTAAGCCTTTAGGATCATGACAACCGGCACAAGCAATAACGCCGCGCTTTTTATCACCGCCTAAAAACAGCTTGCTACCTTCAGCGGCAGTTGCTGGGTTACCCGCGAAAGCACCCCAAGGTTTTTGCTGTGAGAAATAACCTGCTACGTTGGCTAAATCCTGCTCAGACAAAGCAGAAATCTGTGCCTGCATGATACCGTTAACACGATATCCGGTTTTAAAATCTCTTAACTGTTTAAACAAATAACGCACATTTTGGCCACCCAAGTTTGGCTGAGTAGGCACAACACTAACGCCAGTCATACCATGACAGGCAGCGCAGTTGTTTTCAACAATTTTTTGACCTGCCGCAACATCATATTTAGGGACAATAAGGGCTGCGCTGGCGCTGATACTGGCAATACATAGGCTGGTGGCAACGAGCAATTTTTTCATTGTAGTCTAATCCTACTAAGTCTTTCATGCGGTAGCTAAATAACTATAACCCTCGACCATAACCAAGCTGCTGAAGTAATTACAGTATCAGCAGCAACAATAATGACTGCGTTACGCCAAATTTAGGCCCAAGCGCTCAGCATATGGTTTAAGTTATAATCACTCACAGAGAATAATTAATACCATTATTATATCAATAGTTTTGTAAAAATAGCTACCCATCCGTGACATATTAGTCAAAGCACAGCAATAATTAGCGCCCATACTACAGCATAAGGGCAATAACACCCAAAAAAGCCCTGATATTATCAGGGCTTTAGCTGATAGTCTCAGCATTTTTTAAATAATAATTAGGGTCGATTGTTTTAGTTGTAATTAACTATTGCCCCGTTTTTATTTAAGGCTAAACAAAACACTACTTGGACATAAATTCAATCAAAGCGGCATAGTCAGCGCTAGACTTACAGTCATTGCAAAGCCCGCCTGCAGGCATTTGTTTTCCACCATTTCTAACCGACTGTACCAAAGCTGGCATGCCTTTTTCTGCTTTTAATTTCGCCCAAACCGCAGTATCGCCTGTTTTTGGGGCATTAAGTGCACCGGTATCGTGGCAAGCGGCGCAGCTGGCTTCATAACGCTGAGCAACATCGGCATTGCCCAATATAGGGGCACCGCTGAGTAATATCCCGGCTATTAATGGCATCATGGCTTTATTAAATTTCATTTTTGTTCTCCTTACCTTCGAATGCACCCAGCGTGCTGGCAGACTTTGAGTCAGTGTTTCGGCCTAAGGTATTCAATTTGAGTGATGTCTTGGCTTTAACGGATTCGAGGTATCGTACAAAGGGTTAGAATATCTGAGATTATTTATCGAACAGGATGCTTATGTTATGTGATCGCTTATCGCACCCTTTAAAATCAGTAAACAGATATTCACTTAAATACTATTATGAAGGCATTTGTTTAAATTTCAATTAATAACTGACCAGCGTGATAAACTTTTTGTAACCCCTCTTTGTGCAAGAGGCTTTGCCGACCTAGTTATTTAATACACTTATAATAGCATTTTATGGCCACTTTTTAGGTCTATAATGTCAATCAATGGGTTTAATAAAACTAAATATTAACACCTTATATTTTATTTTTATTAAATACTGTGCTTTTCAAAGTTACACCCAAGCAAAAAAAATAACACTTTTGACGGGTAACTGCAGCACTGACATGCCTCATTATTCAAGCTATAAAGGGGGGCTATTATCATTCAAGCGTAAGACTGGTTATAATGGGGATAGTTATAAATTTGAGCTGACTGCCCACTTATCTGCCTTTATAGGTAACTATTCTTATATACTTGCCTTTTATTGAATATCTAATTTGCCTTTATTAACTGTTAGTATGTATCTATTTTTATTATTTAGTTCAAAACTTGAGACACCCTATGGCTAATGCACCAAAGACCAAAAAACCCAAAGCACCTCAATATATTGCGCCAGAATCGGCTTCTGACTTATCACATTTGTCTCCCAGAAAGCGCTTAGAACAAACTGAGTTTTTGATGTCAGCGCCTACTTTTAAGCTGTGTCCACCTGACACCGGCTATGAAGTGGCTTTTGCTGGCCGCTCAAACGCAGGCAAATCTTCAGCCATCAATGTATTGACCAATCAGCGCCAATTGGCACGCTCTTCAAAGACACCGGGACGCACCCAGATGATTAACTTCTTTACCATAGGTAATGAAGAAGCACGGTTGGTGGATCTGCCAGGTTATGGCTATGCCGCTGTGCCTGAGAAAATGAAGCTGGTATGGCAAACTGAACTTGAAGAGTACTTAGTGTCACGTGAGAGCTTGGCAGGTTTGGTACTGTTAATGGACAGCCGCCATCCGCTAAAGTTTTTCGATGAGCAGATGCTACGCTGGGCCAAAGATGGTGAACTACCTGTGCATGTTTTACTCACTAAAGCCGATAAGTTTAAATACGGTCCGGCCAAAAACATCTTATTACAGACCAAACGAGAGCTTGAAAAACTCGATTTGCCCTTTTCGATTCAGCTTTTCTCCTCTCTAAAAAAAGAAGGTATCGATGAGCTGTCTGAAGTCATGGGCCGCTGGTTAAGAATTGATGGCCAAGCTGAGTAAATCTACAACCTGAATTTTGTGCCAATTACCCTTAAGCTAGGTTTTATTTTATAATGAGGACGTTTTGACTCATTTATGTGGCCAGCGACCTATGATTTGATATTTAATAACGCTGGCCCAACCTATTTAAACATTGACCTATTGAGATTAAGGTAGCGCTCATAGCCTGCGCCATAGCTTCAAAGCTTTTCATATTTTATAGCCCCCCTTTGAAGGTATTGAGCGTATATTTTAACTTTTGTTTTAACTTAACATATAAGACGGCTTCTATGACTGATTCAACGACTTCAACCCCCGATTACAAAGACACGCTAAACCTTGCAGACACAGCCTTTCCAATGCGAGGTAACTTGGCCAACCGCGAACCTGATTGGCTAAAAGCTTGGGAAGCAGATGATGTGTACGGCAAAATTCGTCAAGCAAAAGCCGGACGTGAAAAATACATTTTGCACGATGGCCCTCCATACGCCAATGGCCAAATTCACTTAGGCCATGCAGTAAACAAAGTCTTAAAAGATATTATTGTTAAGTCCAAAACACTTTCAGGCTTCGATGCGCCTTATGTACCGGGCTGGGATTGTCACGGTCTGCCTATCGAACAAAAAGTAGAAGCCAAAGTCGGCAAAGTGGGTCAAAAAGTATCTGCCACTGAATTTCGTGGCCTATGCCGTGAATATGCACGTAGCCAAGTTGAGCTACAAATGGCTGACTTTAAGCGTCTGGGCGTATTTGGCGACTGGAATAACCCTTATCTGACCATGAACTTTCACCAAGAGGCCAACATTGTACGCGCCTTAGGTAAGATCTACGCCAATGGCTATGTCACCCGCGGCATGAAGCCTGTAAACTGGTGTCTAGATTGTGGCTCATCACTGGCTGAGGCGGAAGTGGAGTATGAGGATAAAACCTCAGATGCTATCTATGTGGCTTTTGACTTAGTGGACCCAAGTCAAGTTTTGCCAGAGGGCAATAACGACAAAACCTCAGCGGTTATTTGGACGACTACCCCTTGGACCTTGCCGGCCAACCAGGCCATCGCGGTCAGCGCGGAGGTTGAATACAGTGTGGTGAAGACCAGCAAAGGCAACCTTATTATTGCCAGCGAACTGGTGGATAGCGCCCTACAAGCCTTTGGTCTAGACAACCAAGGCGTTATCACCACCCTAAGCGGCGATAAACTAGAGCTGATAAAAGCGCAGCACCCGCTTATCGCTGAGCGTCAAGTGCCCATCATTTTGGGCGATCATGTGACCACTGATAGTGGTACTGGCCTAGTGCATACAGCACCTGCACATGGTGCCGACGACTATATTGTCAGCCTACGCTACAACCTATCTGTCGTAAACCCTGTGGCGGGCAATGGCGTGTATTTAGACACCGCCAAAGTCTTCGTGGGCGAGCATATTTATAAGGCTCAGCCAAAGATTATTGCCCAATTACATGACAGCGGTCATCTGCTAAAACATTATAAGATGGAGCACAGCTATCCGCATTGCTGGCGCCATAAGACTCCTATTATTTTCCGTGCCACACCGCAGTGGTTTATCCGCATGGACCATCAAGTAGCCGGCCGCAATAATACCTTACGTGAGCAAACTCTGACCGATATTCCAAACGTCACTTGGACACCGGCCTGGGGGCAGAACCGTATCGAATCTATGGTCGCAGGCCGCCCTGATTGGTGTATCTCACGTCAGCGTACTTGGGGCGTCCCTATTCCCTTCTTTACCCATAAAGACACCGATGAGCTGCACCCTAATACGCTTGAGCTGATGGAAGACATTGCACAGCTGATCGAAAAAGGTGGCGTGGAAGCTTGGTTTGATGCGGATGCCAAAGATTTCATTGGTGATGATGCCAATGACTATGTCAAATCGACTGATACTTTAGATGTGTGGTTTGACTCAGGTACCACACACTTTGCCGTGTTAGAACAAGATGATGCGCTGGTCAATCCAGCCGATATGTATCTTGAAGGCTCAGATCAGCATCGCGGCTGGTTCCAGACTTCGTTACTAACCTCAGAGGCGATGTATGGCCGAGCGCCGTATAAGCAAGTGTTGACTCACGGATTCGTGGTGGATGAAAATGGCCGCAAAATGAGTAAGTCTTTGGGTAATATCATCAACCCCCAAGATGAGATCAACAAGACCGGCGCTGATATGCTACGTATGTGGATCGCCTCAAGTGATTATCGTTATGAGATGAATGCTGGTAAACAGGCGTTTAAAGGCGCAACTGATATGTATCGTCGTATCCGTAATACTGTGCGCTTCTTACTGGCCAATACCGATGACTTCAATCCAGAAACTGACAGCCTAGAGATGGATGAGCTGGTAAGCTTGGATAAATACATCATGCTGCGTGCCCAAAAGGTGCAGCAAGCTATTATCACCGCTTATGATGCGATGGACTTTCACCAAGTGACTCAGCAAGTCACCGCGTTTTGTTCACAAGACTTGGGTGGTTTTTATTTAGACATTATCAAAGACCGTCAGTACACCACCATGGCGCAGGGTAAACCTCGCCGCTCAGCACAAACGGCCATGTATCATATTGCTCATGCCTTGCTACGCTGGATTGCCCCTATCTTAAGCTTTACCGCTCAAGAAGCTTGGGAAGCCTTACTAAAAGAGCGTGCAACAGGCGACAACGCTTATGTATTTACTCAAGAGTGGTATCAGCTGCCTGACTTTAGCATGCAAAAAATCAGTGAAGCGGACTGGGCAATTATCTTAGAGGCCAAAGACGCGATTAACAAGGTTATCGAGGGCGCCCGTGAAGCCAAGTTGATTAACGCCAACTTATCAGCGGCCGTCAGTATTTATACAGATGGTGATGTCTATAGCAGTCTGGCCAAGCTAGAAGATGAGCTGCGCTTTGTATTAATCACCAGCTCAGCGGCGCTGCATAAGCTTGATGACAATACCGTAGGTAATGAGACGGAGCTTGACAACCTACGTGTGGCGGTAACCCCAGCCGAGGGCACCAAGTGTGTGCGCTGCTGGCACGTGCGTGATGATGTGGGCACCGACCCAAGTCATCCTGAAATTTGTACCCGCTGCGTCAGCAACATCCAAGGTCCAGGCGAGGTTCGTCATTATGCCTAAGACTTCAGGCAATACCCAGTCAAGCTCTGATGCCGTAGAGACCAAGCCGGCCTATGCGACAGCCACACCAGGGCTTAGCAAGCGCCCTAGACTGATTGCCAATGGGCCTCGAGCGCTGATGTGGTATTTGTTATCGCTACTGGTTATTGGTCTTGATCAGTGGACCAAGTGGATTGCCAATACCAAGCTTAATTTCCATGAGCCAGTACCCGTTATTGAGCCGATTTTAAATTGGACTTTGGCGTATAACTATGGCGCCGCTTTTAGCTTTTTGGCCGATCAAGGCGGCTGGCAAAAATGGTTTTTTGCTGGCTTGTCGTTGGCGATGTCTGTGTTTTTGGTGGTTTATCTTACCCGCGCCCCGCGCCAAGCCAAGCTGCTTAACGTGGGTCTGGCACTTATCTTAGGCGGTGCTATTGGTAATTTAATTGATCGGGTGCGCATCGGTAAGGTCATTGACTTTATCCATGTGCATTATGCTGATGTGTGGCATTACCCCATCTTTAACATCGCCGATATTGCAATTTGTGTGGGTGTGGCCATCGTGGTGATAGATATGCTATTTTTAGAGGGCAAACGCAACGCTAAATATCAGGCTTAAGCCCGGCTACGCTTTACCGGCTACGTTGCAATAATTAGTTAGCTTTATTTACGCTTTAGTTTTTACCAAAAGCAGCAATAGTTGTTATAAACGCGAGAGATCACCGCCTGAGATAAGATATAACAAGCCTGCCAAATTAATGAGCACTGTTAAATAATATCTCAGCCGAAACTTGGGCTTTTGGGTTTTATGACGCAGCTGATGTTGAGCGATCATAGCACCCACCCAGCCTCCAAGCAGGCTCAGTACATGCAGCGTACTTTCAGGGATACGCCAGTTATGCTGCTGCGCCGCTTGCTTGTCTTTGGCATAGACGGCATAAGTCAGCACACCGATAACCACATACCAGCCTAACACATGCCAGCCAATACTGCCCTTAAATACTAATAAGCTTAGCACCCCATAAAATCCAAGCCCCATAAATAGCGGCTGCTTAGATTGAGGGCTGCGATGCGATTGGCTGCGCTTTTTTATTGAAGTTTTTTTCATTTAAGCCTTGTTGTTCTACTGTATTTTGTATTGAAATCAAGCTTGTATATCATTGCTGTCATCACCATAAATATCTATACCCGCCCGTTGATACGTTTGTGGCGGCTTTTGTCGTGGCCTGTGTATTAGCTTTTACACTACGGTGCGGCAACAGTGATCATCACCGATATTTGTTATTCTAAGTATATTGTAGCAAAAACCATTTTTTGCCTATCCTTTGTTTATAGCGTGTTTATAGCGTGTTTATAGCGTGTTTATATCGCCCCTTTGATTTGGCGGCGCTAACCTTATTATCTAGATCTGACTATAATGATACCTCCAAATATAATGACCACATCTATGCAAAATCATATTGGCGCATCGCATGACCCTTTAGCCTCCATCTCGCCGACTGCACCTTCTGCCTTGATACCACTAAAGGTGGGGATTATAGGTGGCGGGGTAGCAGGCTCCACCATTGCCATTCGCTTGGCGGCGCTGGGTGTACAGACCTATTTGTTTGAAACCAAAGCCAGTTTGATCGATGGGCCACCTATGTGTCATTTACATGCTGGCGGTAATTTGTACCGGGAAATCCCAGACGCAGATTGTGTGGCGCTGCTAAAGCAGTCCATTGATATGCTGCGTATGTATCCGCACAGTATAGATGTGCGCCCCACAGTCATTGCCATCCCCAAGCGTGATGACGGAAACCCCAATGACTTGTTGTCCAGATTGCAGCTGCTCACTGCTGAGTATCAGGCAATGATTACCGCCGACCCCGCCAACAAAGTGCTTGGTGAACCCGAAGAATATTACCGCTTATACGACCGTCAGCGCTTAGAGCAGCTTATGGCCTCTGAGACACTGACGCCAAAATCTATGGATCAATGGATAGCAGCGGCAGCGCGGCAATTGGATCTTAATAAACTTAAGTTTCCTATTGTGGCAGTCAATGAGTATGGTTGGAATATCTTCCGACTGGCAGCTTCAGCACAAACGGCGCTAAACTATTATCCCAATGCACATCTCCTACTCAATACTCAAGTGGTGGACGTCACTGAAGTGGCCTCTACAGCTCAAGTACAAGTAGCTCATAACCGCAGTGATCAGGATGAACCTAAAACTGCCGTTGATGAGATAACCCATCGAAATGCACGCTGGGAGATTCATTATCACACGCTTGAGCATTGTGACCAACACAGCAGTGACCATCCGCTAGATAATACCGAGCCAAATCAGCAGCACTCGATACAAGTAGATTATTTAATCAATGCCTGCGGTTTTAGAACCGGCATTATTGATAATATGCTTGGCGTGCCGGCGCAGCGTATGGTGGAATTTAAAGCCTCTTATGTCACCCATTGGCCACAACCAAACACCGATACTTATGAGTCAGATACTGTTGATAATTTTGCCCACTGTATTGGCTCAAGCAGTCACACTCACTTACCGGAGATTATCATTCATGGCAAGCGAGGCACTCCGCATGGCATGGTACAGCTTACCCCTTATCCAGAAGGCTATTATCAAATCCACAGCATGAATAAAGCCGTGACTTTATTTAATGATGGCTTGGTAGCGACCACCGATAATGATGCCCAGCCTGAGCTTGAGCCTAAATACTTAGACTTTATCGATGAGGGATGGAATCCCAATACCTTACACGAGCGCAGCCAACGTGCCATTGATCAGGTCAGCGAGTTTGTGCCGCAGTTTGCTACCGCCAAACCCACAGAAAATGCCCTATATGGTGGCCAACAAATCCCAGGCGATAATGACACGCTACGTGTCGCTGATGTGAGCTTATACCCTGAGCTGGCCTATGCAAGAGCAGAAAACGTTAAAGCCTCCTCTGCTCTTGAAGCCTCAGATGATATCGTGGCTCAGTTGATTGCCCAAGGCTTGATACAGCCACAGCCTGAATGTGAGTTAGCTCGGCAACAGCATCACTGGTCCTATCTGGCCCCCACCCAAAAGCAAGACATTGATCGCTTGGCGCTGAAGTTTGCAAAAATTCGCGCCTTTCCACCAGCTATGTCAGGTGTGGTGACTCCCCTATCACGCTAAAACTTGTGACACCAAAAGATAAAAAAAGGGCGGCTTATTTAACGAATAAGCCGCCCTTTTTTTGGGGTGCTGAGTGATATCAGATCTTGTGAGTAGCCACAGGATCATCAATGTGCACGTACTGATTGAGCAAATCAATGGCCTCATCAATGCGGTTACACACCACCAGTCTTTCTAAGTCTTGCTGCTTCATAAACCCTTGCTCAGTGGTGTGATTAAGGTGCGCTATCAGGGGATCATAAAATCCATTGATGTTTAGAATAATCATAGGTTTTTCGTGCTGATACAACTGGCGCCAAGTGGCAATCTCCATAATCTCTTCAAGAGTGCCAAGCCCTCCTGGCAGGGTGATAAAGGCATCAGCGTACTCTGCCATAATTGCTTTGCGGGTGTGCATGGTATCGGTCAAATGAAGACGCGTCAGCCCTTTATGAGCAATCTCATGATCCAGCATAAAGCTTGGTATCACGCCCACCGCTTGCGAGCCACCTTCAATGACGGTATCAGCCACAGCGCCCATCAGTCCTATACTTGCGCCGCCATAGACCAAACCCATGTCATTTTTTGCTAAGGCAGTACCCAGCTCTCTAGCTGCTGCTTCATAAACTGGGCTATTGCCCATGCGTGACCCACAGTATACCGCCACAAGACGCTGCTTGATTGAGGCTTTGTCTACTACCTGTGTCACATGCTCAACATCTTTACTGGTTATGGTGGTGCTATAGCTCATGTTCGTTGCGCTATTCGCTTGAGTGTTTAAGGATTGTGTCATAAATAAGTGCCATGTTAAGAATTAAATATCGGTATAAATAATCAGATGAACCATAATAACATAGTCTGTAATAACACAATTTATCACTGTGTTCTGATTTAGTTTATCGGCTGTACAAAACGGCAAATTAGGTGACTTGTCTGTCTACATTGATCACACTATAACCCATAAAAATTGAGTATTATAAGTAACTATTAACTCTATCTTAACTTAAGACACTCACTTACAGGGCAGTTATTATGAGTACATCTCTTGAGAAAACCACCAATATTAACGATTTAAAGCATCAAGCCGTTAATACCACTGACTCAAACTCACCCAGCACCTTAATCATTATGACGGAGCGTAATCAGCCACTTACCGCCACGCTGTATTTGCCTGAGCAGACCTTAGCTGATGACATCAAAAACGCCATTATGATAGCGCCAGCCACCGGCATTAAACGCTGGTTTTATAACAGCTTTGCTACCTATCTTGCCAGTCAAGGCTTTGGGGTGATTACTTATGACAATGAAGGCATTGGTGACTCATTAACCTCTGCGCTCTCTAAATGTGATGCGTCATTAATCAGCTGGGGACGTCACGATGCCACCGCCGTACTAGACGCCTTGCAGCAACAATTTCCAAACGCCAAATACCATCTGGTGGGTCACAGTGCAGGCGGTCAACTTATTGGCTTAATGCCCAATTATCAAGCACTGTCCTCTGTATTCAACGTGGCCTGCTCCTCAGGCCGTATTAAGAATATGGAGCTACCTTTTAAGGCACAAGCTATGGTCTTTATGGACGCCGCCATTCCGCTAGGCAATCTTATCTTGGGCTACACGCCCTCTGATAAATTTAATATGGGTGAGCCACTGCCGCGTGGCGTGGCCAAGCAGTGGCGTGATTGGTGTAATGGCAAAGGCTATATCAAGACCGCCTTTGGCAAAACTGTATTTACCCATTATTATGATGAATTAGATACCCCCTCACTATGGCTTAACTTCACCGATGATGACATTGCCAATGCCAAAAACGTGGACGATATGCTCGCTGTATTTACAGCCATGCCAGCCAAAAAACGTATGATAAGCCCCAAGGAATTTGGCTTAAACCACATCGGCCATATGAAATACTTTAGCAGTAAAACCCATGCTAAAGCGCCCAAGCTTTGGCAAATGGCAACCGACTGGATTGTAGAGCATGGTGATGTATCAGCTTAGCGTATCGGCTTAGCATGGCTCGCACAAGTTAAGATTAATGCCATAAAAAAGCTTTCTGGCTGCCGCTTAGAAAGCTTTTTTTTGTCTCTGCTGTAAACTGGCACTCTCGCTTTATCGGTGAGTATTGCCACATTTAATCTCGATAAGATGCCAAGTATCATTTCGGTAAGTGCTTGCTATGATAGATACACCCTATACCATGGCGCTTGTTATACTCGCCATATCACTTTAATAAATGCCCATTAATATAACTGATATAACTGATATGACTGATATTCGCGCTTCACAGATATCCTTGCAGACATCTGGGCCATGGCAGCAGTATAAGCGCCCTTTCGTTCGCGACTTGGCCTTTGCGCTTGCCTGCCCTGATGCATTGACCCACTGGATATCCCCCAACTCAAATCTGGTATCGCCTAAGATTGATGTACATCCGCCTGATTTTTGGTACACACAATACACCACTTATGCTGAGCGCTTGCATCACTTAGATAACACCACAGCTTATCAGGAGTTAACACGTTATCTTATGTCACGGCCAAGCCCTTATCGTCTGGGCTTTCACTTTGAGGGGTTGATGCATTTTTGGTTAGAAGATGGTTATCGCCTGCAATTACACCCCTATGAGGTCGTCGCTCATAATGTTCAGCTGTATAACGGCATGCAGACCACCGGCGAGCTGGATTTTATTTTGCACAATAAAGACACCAATGAGATAGAGCACTGGGAGCTGGCAATAAAGTTTTATCTAGGCTCTGCACCTTATGGCTTTGCCAATTGGGTCGGTATCAATAATAAGGACACTCTTGAGCGCAAATTGACGCATATGCAGACCAAGCCGTTTCGTAGTCTATGGGTAGATTTGGATTTTTATGAAAAGGTAAAAATTGATAAACGTTACGTGGTGATGAAGGGGCGGTTTTTCCGTCCCAATGAGGCCAGTTTTGTACGTCCACAATGGCTAAATGAGCACTTCCCCTTACACACTTGGTATCAGGTTGACAGTAAAGCTGAGCTTGACGCCTTAGCGATGCCCAATTTGCGGCCAGCACATTATATTGAGTGGATTACCAATCGCCCCTTTTATGAGTCCGGATTTTTGACTCAAGGTAGGCCATTGCTACTCGACCCCACGCTTAATAAGGCTGAGCTGAGTCGGCGCCGTCACCGTTTGGCCCAGTGGCCGTATAGTCTGTTACGCCTTGAACACATTGATACCAATTTATATTTTAATGAGCAGCAGCCCGTGGTGCTGGTAAGACCGCAATAAGTACCATGCATGACACCTATAACCACAACCCACAAGCATAAAAAATCCTCTTTAACGGCGGTTAAAGAGGATTTTTAAAGCAACTGATTATTTAAATCCGTTAATTAAGCTGAATAAGCTACCACTAACGGGCCATGCGCCATACGCTAACTTGACCTGATTTGGTTTGAGTCAATAGATAGCCTGAAGCTGAGGTGAGCTTATTAATAGCGCCTTTAGTCTGAGTGCGGCTAACAATACGGCCATCTTCTGGCGATAAGAAGTGCACCACACCGTCCAAGTCACCAATAGCAATGTAGTTACCCACACGCTCAGGGTTACTGAGCTGACGATACGCTAGGTCATCATTTTCCCATAATAATTCACCAGTTTGACGGTTGTAAGCTTTTACCTTACCGTCTAAAGTGGTGCTGATCACTGCTCTGTCCGTCACAGCCAAGCTGTTTTTACTGGCGGCCTCTTGCAAAAAAGTAACCTGACCACTTGCTAAATCTGCGGCCAACAGCTGACCACTATAGCTGACTGCCAATAGCTGACCTTGATCGACTGTAGGGGTACCATCGATATCCGTCATGCGCTGAATTTCACTGGCGCCTGAAGGGATTCCCACACGGCGGTTCCATAACGGGATACCGGCCTCAATATCAACAGCGTGCAAACGGCCATCTGCACCGCCTAGCAGCGCGGTACGCTGATCTAGCAAGGTAGGCTTCGCACTGCCACGCACACTGATGCTTGGTGTTTGAGTGGTGAATTTCCAAATCGACTCACCGGTTTGCAGTGACAAGCCATGCATCACGCCATCATTGGCAGAAAGCAGCACTCGATTATTGTGAATAAGCGCTGGTGCTAGTACGGTACCACTTAGCTTGTTTTGCCATTTGATGCTGCCATCTGCAGTATTTAAGCCCACCACACGTGCAGACTTCGTGGTCACTACGGCAGTTTGACTGGCGCCGTCAAATGCCACGCCGCCCACGATATCCTCTTTTAAGTCAGTGCTCCATAACGCCTGACCATTAAGACCATAGCTGGAGACTTTGCCTGAGTTTGAAGCAGCTACGATTTGTTTACCATCAAATCCCACCTCAAAGCGGTTGACGTCCGCAAGCTTTGAGCGGCCGCTAACATTGGTCTGCAGCACTGGCTCCACCACATTAACAGACTGCTCTAGCTGCACCAATTTGGTGGGCTTATGCTGTTCAGGCTTAATGGTTTTGCCACAAGCAGAAACCAAGGCAATAGACACACATAAAAGACTAATTTTAGAAGCTTGTGCTATAACACCGGCTCGTGAGTTTGGGGTTTTGTTGTTCTGCATATTAGATCAGCTCAATTGGTTAAAAGTCATAGCACACTAAAAAACGGCTTTAGGGTTTTTGGTACTAATCTTATTGTTGTGTATGTTATAACAAATTCGGTTGTAAACAAAAAGTCCAATGGCCTATTATTGTACTTACTTATTGTAACGCAGGCTTACTGAGCCTGACCTGCCTCACCTTGTGCATCCGACGCTTGAGCGGCTGCCAGCTGCGAGAGCGCGGCTTCAAGAGCAGCATCTGATTCACCCTCTGCAGGCTGCTCCACATTCTCAGGCATATTCACAACAGGAGTCGTCGGTTCAATGGCTTCAGGCGTTACCCCTAAGCTTTCAAGCTTTAAGCGCAAAAACGGACGCTCTTCATGACGCTTAGACAAAAGGCTCCATGCGTTTTGATAGGCACGCAGCGCTTTTTCATCTTCTTTTTGAGCCAGATAAATATCACCCAATAGCTCTTGCTGAGTCGCTTCAAAGGCCACAGGCACATCGGTAGATGCTTGAGTTAATGCGCCATCGATATCCCCATCACTCAGTAGCACAGAGGCATAACGAAGCTGGGTTAACGCATGAAGACCTGGGTCTTTAACATCAATCTCCATCGCCTTTTTTAAGGCCGCAGCGGCGGTTTTATAATCTTTTGCATCCACAGCATTACGCGATTTAATCATCAGCGCTTGCCAAGCATAAATGGTTGAACCATGCTTGGCCACAAGATCATCAATGTCTGAGTTGAGCTTTTTGCTGGCGGCGGCATCTACTTGTGGCGCACCCATTAGCTCATCATTGGCCGTCTCAATAGCCGAGTACTTATCGGCAGCTACGGTATCGGCTTTTAGACCCGAGTTTTGTAGATAGGTCCAGCCAAAGTAACCAATTAATGCCAATAAAATAGCACCTATGATATAGCCGGCAGCCTGCTTTAGCTTGTCCATTGAAGGGGTCTCACCGCTGTTGTTCAAGTCTGGTGAAGTGGGCGTGGGACGTTTGGCCATAAATCTACCTAATATATTAATAACTAAATATTTAAATTGCGGCGTACTGCCGAAAGCTCAAAACAAGGAGCAATAACTGCTTGGTGATTATAGACGAAAGTTTTCGGCGCTGTGTAGCCATAATTTATCTTGGCTCACCTGCTCACCAGTGTGCATGGTCTTGACACTAATGGTGCCATTTTCTACTTCATCTTGCGCTAAAATCACAGTTAACTGAGCCCCTGATTTGTCGGCTTTTTTCATTTGCGCCTTTAGACTGCTGGCACTGGCCATTTTCACTCGCAGATCACTACGTGCCTGTCTTAACGACTGAGCATACAACAGTCCCTGCTGGTATAAGTCGGGATGCACCACAACGAATACATCACAAGCAGGTTGTACTTGAATAGGGTTCACGGCTTGTACCAATAACAATAAGCGCTCAAGACCCATAGCAAAGCCGACGGCGGGTTCTGATTTGACCGCTTTGGCTTTGTCTTCTGACTTACCGATAGATTTGAGCTGACCGATAAGTCCATCATAACGACCACCGGCACAAACTGTGGCCTGCGAGCCGAGCTTGTCAGTGACCCACTCAAATACGGTTTTGTTGTAGTAATCCAGCCCGCGAACCAAGTTTGGATTGACCACATACTCGATGCCTAAGGCGGTCAAATACGTCTTTAGCTGCTCAAAGTGCGCTTGACTGTCTTCGCCTAAGAAGTCAGCCAAGCGAGGCGCTTCCATTAATAAAGCTTGGGTATTTGGGTCTTTGCTGTCTAAGATACGCAGCGGATTGGTGGTCAATCGGCGCTGACTGTCTTCATCTAACTGCTCTTTTTTGGTCTGTAAAAACTCAACCAACGCGCTGCGATAGGCTTTGCGCTCATCAAGCTCCCCTAAGCTGTTAATCTCTAAGCTGAGCTCATGGTCAATGCCTAAGCGCTGCCACATTAAGTAGGTCATGGCAATCAGCTCAGCTTCCACATCCACATGCTCACTACCAAAGGCCTCCACCCCTAATTGGTGAAACTGACGGTAGCGGCCTTTTTGCGGCTGCTCATAGCGGAACATCGGACCCATGTACCAAAGCTTCGGACTGTCGCCGCGCAATAAGTTATGCTCAATTACAGCACGGACAGCACCAGCGGTGCCTTCTGGACGCAGGGTAATGGGGGTTGGCGGGTCAGACTTATCGGTGAAGCTGAACATCTCTTTTTCTACGATGTCTGTGGCATCGCCAATGGCGCGTGCAAACAGCTGTGTCTCCTCAACGATAGGCAAACGAATCTCTTCGTAACCGAACTGATCTAGCGCTTGTTTTAACATCGCCTCTAGTTGTCGCCACTCGCTACTGGGGCGACTGGTGGCGGTCTCTACCTGCAAAATATCGTTAAACCCTTTGATTGATTTGATCATACTTATTGCCCAGATTATTTTTTTGAGAAACGCTTATCTTGCGTTTTATAAGAACAAAGCAGCCATTCACAAAATGGCCGCGTTACATTAGCCCAAAGTGCTCGCTACTGGCTACCATCGACGCGTAGGATTTCATTGGCAGCTTGTTTTTCGGCCGCCGCCACACGCTCACGTACCATTTTTTCGATATTATCTACCAAGGTGTTGGTATCAATGAGGTGGCTCTTCTCACCTTGCAAATACACCAGTGAATTGGGGGATGCACCCACCACCCCGATATCTGCCTCTTTGGCTTCACCAGGCCCATTCACCTTACAGCCGATAACCGACACATCCATCGGCACCCGTACATCTTCTAAACGGGCCTCTAACTGATTCATCACCCGAATAACATCGAACTCTTGGCGTGAACAGCTGGGACAGGCAATAAAGTTAATGCCGTTGGCACGAATATTAAGTGACTTTAGAATATCAAAGCCAATTTTAATTTCATCTTCAGGCTCGGCTGCC
Source organism: Psychrobacter sp. YP14 (assembly GCF_003209315.1). Classification (NCBI taxonomy): domain Bacteria; kingdom Pseudomonadati; phylum Pseudomonadota; class Gammaproteobacteria; order Moraxellales; family Moraxellaceae; genus Psychrobacter; species Psychrobacter sp. YP14. The sequence goes on from NZ_CP029789.1 coordinate 2,182,076, forward strand.
AATGAAATGCGGATGGTGTCGCCGATGCCGTCTAATAACAAACCGCCTAGAGCAATGGCAGATTTGACCGTACCGGTACGATAAACACCTGCCTCGGTTACGCCTAGATGTAGTGGATTATCAATTTGTTGCGATAACAAACGATAAGCATCTAAGGTCAAAAACACATTACTGGCCTTCACCGATACCTTATATTGATCGAAGTTTAAGCGATCTAAGATGTCAATGTGACGCATGGCCGACTCGACCATGGCCTCACCGGTAGGCTCGGTGTATTTGCGCTGAATCTCTTTTTCTAATGAACCGGCATTGACCCCGATACGAATGGGAATATTGTAATCGCGGGCACAGGCCACCACTTCGCGCACTTTGGCATCATTACCAATATTGCCTGGGTTAATGCGCAAGCAGTCTGCACCCGCTGCCGCCACAGCCAATGCAATCTTATAATCAAAATGCACATCAGCAATCAAAGGGATATTGACCCGCTTTTTGATTTCGGCAAAGGCAGCTACCGTGTCCATGGTCGGTGTTGAGATACGCATCATATCGGCTCCTGCATCCACACAGCGCTCAATCTGCGCGACTGTAGCATCCACATCACAGGTGTCCGTATTGGTCATGCTTTGTACGCTAATGGGGGCATCTCCACCGACTGCCACATCACCGACATAGATTTTTTTGGTTTGACGACGTTTTATTGGAGAGGGAGTTGACATAAGACTTCTCAGTTGACTGGACATTTATAAAAAGCGTATTACAAGGTAGGTCGGCCAGCAGCGCATAAACGTCTATGTCGCTGCCGCTTTTATGTTTAAAGCTTGCCAAAAATAAAGATGATAAAGACCTCTTACGGCGCTAGGCTAAAGTTGGCTTTATTGTCTTGAGCAAAATCGTTTAGCTCAATGGGCTGACCATTTAAATTCAAGGCCACATTTGAAACTTGATCAATTTGAATTTTAAAGGGTGCTTTACCCGCAAGCTTGTAGCTACCTGCAGACTGATTGCCGCTTAATAAGGTATTACCTGTGGCATCTACCACATTTAGCTGCGTATTGGCACTGACTGTCAAATCCAAATTGGCATCAGTGGTGTTGCTTGCAACCGCTGAGCCTGTATTATCTAACGCACTACCGCCACTGACCACAGCGGTATTAATGGCAGCGCCTGCCGACTGTTCGCTGTCTGATAGATCATCGACCAAAGCGTTGTCATCGGTTTCAACAGCGGTCGCATCTTGCGCATTAGAGACGGTGCGAATTAAGAATACCGCCAACACAATCAGACCGATAACCCCCAGCACCAATAAAGGATTGATACGAATAGAGCGTCGGCCTTCGCGTTGTAATGTACCCATAGGCTTAAGTGGCGACTCAATATCATCGACACTCTTTTTCTTTAGCTCATCGGGATAGTTACGGTTAAAGCTATCAACGATTTGGTCGGGATCTAAACCCAAAAACTTAGCGTAATTAATCACAAAACCACGCGCAAAAGCTGCTTGAGGCAACGATCTAAAATCTTCAGCTTCAATGGCTTGTAAATGACGGTTTAGAATAAATAGCTCGGCAGCCACATCATCTATGCTCAGATTTTTGTTGATGCGAGCCTGCTTGAGTCGATTACCAAATGAGCCGACATTTTGGTTGGATGTGTCTAAATTAGCGGTTGACGGGTCTTTTTTATCTATGTCCATGATGCCTCTGGGTTACGAATCCAAACTTTTAGCTTTTTGGCTTCTTTACTATGCGAAAAGTCAGCTCAAAGCTGTCGCGAATGTTGTCTTTATAAGGATAATTTTTATCTTACTGCCGGTTTTATAGGTATTCCGATTGTATCTTGTAGCGCTTTAAGCCTAACCCCTTGTCTTATCATACGAGGGGTTTGGGCGTCGTCACCTAGCTGCAGATGCATCTCATTATACAAATTTTGGGCATAAGCCACCTCACCACTGTCTAATAAGAGATCAACCAACTCTAAATGTGCGCTAACATTGCCACGATCAAGCTCAAGTACTTGCACCCAAGCTTGGCTGGCCAATTGGGTGTCGCCAAGCTGCCGTGCAGTAAGGCCTAGGTTTTGTAACGCCTTTATACGTCCCTCATACCCTAAGGCTAAGCCAGCTATTTTAAATTGCGCCAGCGCCGCTTGATACTGGCCACTTTGGGACAAATACACCCCATAGTTATTATGCGCCGGCATAAAGCTTGGGTCATGCTTGATCGCTTGACGAAAAAAGCTGTCTGCCTGAGCCCAATTGTGCGCACTGCCCTCACGCTGTAGTAGCAGTGCCTGCATATCATAAGCGGGCGCATACGCCTTATCCGCCTCAAGCGCTCTATTAATCTGGCGCTGTGCGGCATCTAACTGGCCTGTATTTAAATACTGCGCCGCCATCTGTGTTCTTATGTCGGCCACTTGCCTACTCGCAGTTGGCGCACTATGAGCAGGCCCATTTACGCCTGTCACTGAGCCGATAGACTGGCAGCCTATCATTAAAAGCGGTACGCTAAGCAGCAAGCTTGCATAACACAAACGGGTCAATCTAAAGTGCGTCAGGCGCAACCTACTATGGGCACTCGATGAATTAAAGCCATACTGCTGCCTGCTGGTTGTCATCGATATCCTTATAAAGGGCTTGCGCCAATTGCACCTTAATGGCTAAGCGTTAATATACCATCCTGTAAACAGTATTGTAACGACCTAGCCTAGATTGTGCACCTAAAACATATAAACTTTTTATCATAATGCAAGCAGGCTTAAGGTTTCAAGTGCTTAAAGACTAATAAATACTCATGACAGTTAATCTATTGCCGCTACTAACCCTCGCTTTGCTGCTCATTGGCTGCACGCTGTTTAATACTTTGCTGCCATTTTGCCGAGCGGCGGGTTCTGTCTGCCACCTGCCCGACGAGCTGACCACAAGCTGCATCAATGTCATCGCCACGAGTTTGACGAATAGTACACACAAACCCTGCATTATTTAAGATGTTGCTAAAGGCATGGATGCGATTGTTACTTGAGCGGTCATAAGGCGCATGCGGGAACGGATTAAATGGAATTAAGTTAATCTTACTGGGTAGGCCGTCTAATAAGGCCACCAACTGCTGTGCATGCTCATCGCTATCATTGACGCCTGCTAGCATCACATACTCAATGGTCACATGTTTTTTGTGGCGCGGATTGTTGTCATGGACATACGCCTTGGCCGCAGCGATAAGCTCACTTAGTGGATATTTTTTATTAATGGGCACCAGCTCATTGCGCAGCTCATCATTGGGCGCATGCAACGAGATGGCTAACGCCACATCAATATCCTTGTAAAGCTCATACATCTTGGGCACAACCCCTGAGGTCGATAAAGTCACACGGCGCTTTGATAACCCATAAGCATGATCTGAGAGCATCAGACCCATAGAGGACACCACAGGCGTATAGTTCAACAGCGGCTCGCCCATGCCCATCATCACCACGTTGGTCACATTGTTTTGCCACTCGGTGCTATCAACCCCTTCCATATACGACGCATTGGCCACCCAAAGCTGACCGATGATTTCGGCAGCGGTCAAATCCCGCTCAAAGCCTTGTTTGCCAGTACTACAAAAGCTGCAATCGAGCGCACAACCCACTTGCGATGAGATACACAGGGTTTTTCGCCCATTGACCTTGCTGTCATCAGCAGGAATCAATACGGTCTCAACCAATGAGCCGCCAGCCACTTTAAACACCCATTTACGCGTACCATCTTCGCTAAACTCTTTGTGCACCACTTCAGGCAGCTCAATACACGCCTGCTCGCTTAACTTCTCACGCAGACCCTTGGATAAGTTGGTCATTTGTGCAAAGTCAGTGACCCCGTGCTGATAAATCCATTTCATAACCTGAGTGGCACGAAATGGCTTTTCACCAATGTGTTTAAAATACGCACCCAATTGCTCTTGGTTCATACCCAAGATATTGGTTTTGGTCGGGGCATTAGGATGGAATGTAGCGGGCGTGCTATCTGCAGGCTGCATGGGGATTTTGGTCATGATGACTTATCTAACCTAAGTTGGATGTGTGGATGGGTATACAGATGATCAATCAAGGCTGATTGATAAGAGGTTGTCACTCTATTTGACGTATTATAACTTAATTTGATGACTTATATTGATACAAGCCTCTACGTTATCAACATGTTATCAAGCCCGACATACACTGGCTGTGAATTAACAATGAAAAAACGGCTAAGCACTCAGCTCAGCCGTCTTTTTGTTAGGCCAATGCCCAACGGGTGTGATAAATACGGTGTTATACATGCATTGTCTAACACTTACAACATAAGTCAAATTAACGAGTACGGTCTAGCACTTCGTTGTCGCTGAAGAAATAAGCGATTTCACGTTTTGCTGATTCAGCAGAGTCTGAACCATGTACGGCGTTTTCATCAATGCTTGAAGCGAAATCTTTACGGATTGTGCCTTCAGCAGCTTCCGCTGGGTTAGTGGCACCCATGATTTCACGGTGCTTAGCGATGGCGTTTTCGCCCTCTAATACAGACACAACCACAGGACCTGACGTCATGAAAGATACTAGGTCATTGTAGAATGGACGTTCTTTGTGCTCAGCATAAAAACCGCCAGCTTTTTCGTCGTCAAGATGTAGCATTTTTGCGCCAATAATCTTAAGACCCGCTTCTTCAAAACGGCTGTAAATAGCGCCGATGTGGTTGCCGCCTACAGCATCAGGTTTGATGATAGATAAAGTGCGTTCGATAGCCATGATTAAGCTCCTTAAATTAAGTGAAGGGATTGTAAATAAAACAGGGTATAAAAGACACAGCCACTTTAGTAGCACTTATGCCTTTAAACTGCGCTTATTATAACGGCTCAGCTTCTAAATGATAGGAAAAAATAAATCTCGTTCGCAAAATAGAAACAATTAGACACCAAGACTTAACTTTTATGTCTTATTTTTTAGCCGATTTTAGGGGTTGGCTGCAGTCTTGCTGTGTTTAAATCACCTCACTATTTTGACCCAACTATCACATAACCTTGTGCTAATCTTGCGCTAACCTTGCTGTTATTTTATAGCCTCTAAATTTTAACCAAAATAGGGGACGAAAGTGCGCCTAAAATTAGGTTTCAGAGCAAATATTAGCTATAATTGGCGCCGTATAATTAAGGCCCAGAGAAAGCTGACTGATGACGCATCACTGCCCTAATGATTTAGTGGATTTGGTTGAGAGAGAACAACCGCATATCCGCCCCAATTTCACCCACTGAGTTAATAGCAAAACCTGTAACAGCACTAGCCATATCATTTAATCCGTCCCATTCTATCCCGTCTCCTATTTATATGTATGCACAGAGCTTTTGGTTCTTGGCAGGGAGGACTATTTATATGATTTTTGGCGCAATAAATAAAGGTGAAAGGCCGGTATTCATAATGAACAAGTCAGTACTAAAAGCTCATATGCAAACCTAACTATTAAAAAACGTATTACAAACCTTGATAATAACGCTTAAATACTAACCGCTTAAATACTAACCCCTTAAACTAACATATCAATAAAAGTGACAAAGGATATTTCATGCCACAATCTCAAACTGCCCCACGTACTAAAGCACAAAGCATTGAACGTAATGAGCGCCAATACCAAGTGGGCGTACTAAAAAGATATGGCCTATTAATAGGTGTCTCATTGATTACTGTTATTGCCGTGTTATTGTCGATTTGGTGGTTGGCCCTTTTGGCTGGTGTGCTGGTCATGGTCGGTATCTATGACTTATTACAATCCAAACATGCCGTGCTATACAACTACCCTATTGCCGGTCATATCCGCTACTTTTTGGAAAGCTATCGCCCTGAGATTCGCCAGTACTTTATTGAAAATGATAAAGAAGAAGTGCCTTTTTCACGCCAGCAGCGCGCCTTGGTCTATCAGCGTGCTAAGAATGTCAGTGATACCAATGCATTTGGTACGCTAGATGACTTATATACTCAAGGCAAAGAGTGGTTTTTACAATCTCAAACCAGCCACCCTCTAGATGTAGAGGATTTTCGCATTATCGTGGGGAATGAGCACTGTAAACAGCCTTATTCTATGTCGGTATTTAACATCTCAGCGATGAGCTTTGGTAGTCTATCAGGCAATGCGATTATGGCATTGAACCAAGGCGCTAAAATGGGCGGCTTCGCTCATGATACCGGAGAGGGCGCCATCAGTCCTTATCACCGCAAGTTTGGTGGCGATCTAATTTGGGAGCTGGGCACGGGCTACTTTGGCTGCCGTGATGATCACGGTAACTTTAATCCAGAGCTGTTTGAGATGCATGCCAAAGAAGATCAGGTAAAAATGATTGAGGTTAAATTATCTCAAGGCGCCAAACCAGGCAAAGGCGGTGTCTTACCGGCCGAAAAGATTACAGAAGAGATTGCCCAAACTCGCCGCATCCCAATGGGAGAAGACTGTGTATCGCCCTCTACCCACTCAGCCTTTAGTACCCCGCGCGAGCTGGTTCATTTTTTACAGCAGCTGCGTGAGTTATCTGGTGGTAAGCCTGTGGGCTTTAAGCTATGTATTGGTCAGCCTTGGCAGTTTATGGCAATAGTCAAGGCCATGATTGAAGAGGACAACTATCCTGACTTTATCGTGGTAGATGGCGCAGAAGGTGGTACGGGCGCTGCTCCTGTAGAGTTTATGGACAGTGTGGGTATGCCATTAATTGACGGCTTTTTATTTGTACACAACACCCTAGTGGGCGCAGGTATTCGTGATAAAATAAAAATCGGTGTCAGTGGTAAGATTGTCTCAGCCTTTGATATTGCCAAAATGTTGGCACTGGGGGCAGACTGGTGTAACTCGGCGCGCGGCTTTATGTTCGCAGTCGGCTGTATCCAATCTCGCTCTTGTCATACCAACACCTGTCCGACCGGTGTGGCAACCCAAGATCCGTATCGCGAAAAAGCACTGGACGTGCCCAGCAAGTCTGAACGTGTGGCAAGCTTCCATAAAAACACGCTAAAATCACTGGCCAACTTCGTCGGCGCTGTGGGTCTATCGCATCCTTACGACTTACACCCTTATCATGTGGCACGTCGTATGGATGATGGCTCCATCAAGCTATTGTCTAGATGCTTTTACTTTATAGATGAAGGGGCATTATTGACCATGAATGCCCGTTCAGAGATTTATAATCAGATGTGGGTAATGGCAGATCCCGATAGCTTCAAAGCCGATAACGAAGCCTATATTGCTTATAATGAAGACTCACGTCACACCCATAAAAATGCGGCGGTGGACACTGAGCACTTAGTATTCCCAACCGATATGTAATCTTGTTTAAAGGCCCCTTTATGACCCTAACCCAGATCACACTCAACTTGCGTAAACCTTCCTTGATGATGAGCCTGGCGTTAGGGACATTATTGGCCTTAACCGGCTGCAAACACGAAGAGCTTGATGATTTCATTCAAAGCGTCAAGGGCGCCGCTGACTCTGACGAGCAGTTTTGTCACTCAAGCTCACAGCCTTTTAATCATGCTTTATGCAGTATTTCACAAAGCCAGCTATCGCAAGCACAAGCGCCTTTATCGCTGCGCTTATTTTGGAAATCTGGCCAGTGGCAAGCGGGTGAAAATCAGCCACAAGCCGCCATTGTCGATCAAGATAAATCTCATGAGCCGCTTTATAAGTTTGATACCCTGATTAAAGATTTGCCCAAAGACAGCGAGCTGAAGTTTGCTGCCAATGCAGGTATGTATGATGGCAACTTTGCTCCTATTGGCTATACGGTCATCCAAGGCCGACAGATATTATCGCTCAATTTAAAGCAAGGAGGTGGTAATTTTCATTTACTACCCAATGGCGTATTGTGGTGGGATAAGGCCAATCACGTGCATATCACAGAAAGCACACAGCTTGATGCGATGCTAAAAAGTGGCGAAGCCAAACCTTGGTATGCTACCCAATCTGGCCCTATGCTGGTAATTGATGGTCATATCCATCCCAAGTTTAATAGTGATAGCACCTCCAAAAAAATCCGTAATGGTGTGGGGGTCTGTGACGGCAGTCAAATCCATTTTGTGACCAGTCGTGAGCCGGTCAACTTTTATCAGTTTGCCCGTTTTTTTAAAGAGGATCTGCACTGCGATAATGCTCTGTTTTTAGATGGTGGGGTGGCTTCCGCTTTGTACGCGCCGGATGTTGCTGCTCAAGAAGAAAAAAACATGGGGGTCATGGTGGGACTTATTGAGACCCATCCTGACTCACAACATGATCAGTAACCCTCACGGGCCAACTAAGCGCAATAGCCCACCCCTTCTTCATGGATTTTTGCTACAATGTGCGCTAAATTTTACCCTCTATTTAATAGTCGTACTTAACCTCATATCCAAGGGTCGTTTTTATTGATTGTTATTGATGAGCGATCTTCCACTTTATTTTATTACCTTAAATCACATCAAATTAAGAGAGAAAAATCATGGGCTTTAATTGTGGCATCGTGGGCTTACCAAACGTTGGAAAATCAACTTTATTTAATGCGTTAACCAAAGCGGGTATTGCCGCAGAAAACTTTCCATTTTGTACCAAAGATCCTAACGTCGGTATCGTCCCTGTACCTGATCCACGTCTAAACAAACTGGCCGAAATTGTAAAGCCTGAGCGTGTATTGCCGACCACTATGGAATTTGTGGATATTGCTGGTCTGGTAGCTGGCGCATCACAAGGTGAAGGGATGGGTAACCAGTTCTTAGCCAATATCCGTGAGACCGATGCTATCGCTCACGTGGTACGCTGCTTCGATGATGACAACGTCATCCACGTAGATGGCCGTGTCAGCCCTATTGATGATATCGAAACCATCAATACTGAGCTGGCTTTGGCTGACTTAGAAGCCGTTGAGCGTGCTATTGTGAACTTGACTAAAAAGGCTAAGGGCAATGACAAAGATGCTCAAGCCACCCTTGATGTGTTCAAAAAAATCGAACCTTTATTGGCCGAAGGCAAAGCTGCGCGCGGTGCCAACTTAGATCAAGATGAGAAAAAGCTGATTAAAAGCTATGGCCTAATTACTTTAAAGCCCACCATGTATATTGCCAACGTCAGTGAAGATGGATTTGAGAACAATCCTTATCTTGACGCTGTTCGTGACTATGCTGCCAAAGAAGAGGCAATCGTATTGCCTTTATGCAACCAAATTGAAGCAGAAATCTCTCAATTAGATGAGGCAGATAAAGCCGACTTCTTAGAGGGCATGGGCATGGAAGAGGCAGGTCTTGACCAAGTCATTCGCTTGGGCTACAAACTGCTCGATATGCAAACCTACTTCACCGCTGGTGTTAAAGAAGTACGTGCTTGGACTGTCAAAGTGGGCGCCACGGCACCTGAAGCGGCTGGGGTTATCCACACTGACTTTGAGCGCGGCTTCATTCGTGCCGAAGTGATTGCTTATGAAGACTTCATTGAGCATGGCGGCGAAAAAGGCGCAGCTGCTGCCGGTAAATCTCGCTTAGAGGGCAAGACCTATATCGTCCAAGATGGCGATGTGATGCACTTTAGATTTAACGTGTAGCTTTAGCTTTACGCTGATAAAAAATAAATAGCAGCTCACGTTACTTAGGGTAAAAGACTCTTTATTTTGCCCTAATACTGAGACCTAAAAAAAGCCGACCTTGTAAATAACTCAACGGTCGGCTTTATTTTCAGATATCATTGTTATAATATAACATACTATTGTGGCTGTATTTTCGGCTGGATCTAACCCAGCCTGTTATCGCTAACTTGCGTTTGCTATTTTATAGGATTTTTTATGTCACCTTTGTCTTTTTACCATCGATTGACTTTAGCCTCTGCTACTCAAATGACAGGTGGTCGTTTGAGCGGTTTATTACTACTTAGCGCCTGTCTAGGCTTGACGGCTTGCCAGCCTAATGAGCCCTCGAATGCCCCCAACACCGATACCCAAGAGCAGCATGAACATTCTGAACATTCTGAACATGACGATCATCAGACTGATCACGCAGAGCATGGCCATGACGAACATGACGAACATGACGAACAGGCTCATGACGAACACGATGAGCATGACCATGAGGCAGCCGCTCATCATCACGACCATGCCGACCAGCCACGTATCACCTTTAAGTGTCAGCCTGAAGGCGACATTAGCGTCTACTATCATAACGATGATGAGCCAAAGACCGCCCACCTACTGTTAGATGGCCTAGAGTATGACTTAGTTGAAGACAGCAACCTGCCCGCACAGACTTATATCAGCAGCCTTGGTCTAGATGACAGCCACGGCTTAGTGTGGCAAGTACAAGATAAGCAGGCGAGCTTATTTTCAGTGCCTACCGCACTTGCTAAAGCCAAATCAATTACCGACCAGACTCATCTTGAACAGCAAAATAAACTATACGACTGTCAGCAAACCGGCCAAATGTAGCCGCTCCCTGATAAACAATTACAGATAAGCGGGCTATAAAATGAGCGGTGGGTGGTTTTGGTGCCCGGTGATAAAAAATAGCACATAAGACGGGGCATGGGTTTTTCTGGTATGCTAATTAACACTGTTTTTTTTGTTGATTTGGTGACTTATGACCCAGCCTGTTGATTTTACTGCCCACCCTCACTTAGTAGATACCCCGAAGCCTGAGCGAGTCTCTGCCAATAAGCGCTGGTCGTACCTATTTACCGACCGCCGCTTGGGCAGTATTCAAAAACGCCCCTCCCAAGAAAAATCACGCACGCCGTTTCATAAAGACTATGACCGCTTAATCTTTTCGCACTCATTTCGGCAACTCAACCAAAAGACTCAAGTACACCCACTGACCAATCAGATGGGCATTCATACTCGGCTTACCCATTCACTTGAGGTGTCGAGTATCGGCCGCTCCTTAGGCATGATGGCTGCCGAAAAGCTGCAAGACAAGCTACCGGAAGGCTTGCCGCGTGGGGTTAGCGTCGCTGATGTTGGGGTAATTGTACAGGCAGCCTGCTTAGCGCATGATATCGGCAATCCACCCTTCGGCCATGCCGGCGAGTATGCCATCCGTGACTGGTTTAATCAGCCCAGTCAGCAACAATTCTTAAGTCATTTAACACCGGCTGAGCGCTTAGATTTGCAAGGCTATGAAGGCAATGCTCAAGGTTTTAGGCTCCTAACTTGTAATGAGCATCACCCTGATCGTGGTGGCATGCGCTTGACTTGCGCGACCTTAGGCGCCTTTATGAAATACCCGTGGCTGGCCAAACACAGCAATCCGCTACAACATAACCAGAGCGCTGCTTTATCTGCTCAAAGTGCAGAGCCTTTTACGCCGCCGGCCCCTTTTATCAGTGCCCTAAATATCAAAAAATATGGCTGCTTTAATAGTGAAGCCCCTTTACTCGATAAGTTGGCCGGACAACTTAGGCTGCCCTATTCCCAAGAACACGATGGCTACGCCCGCCATCCCCTAGCCTACTTGCTAGAAGCTGCTGATGATATCTGCTATGCGCTGATTGATTTAGAAGATGGCATTCATCTTAATATGGTGGATTATCAGCAAGTTGAGCCGCTGATGCTGGGTTTGATTGGGTCACGTGGGGCACCGCCTGAAGTACTAAACAATGCGCCTGTAGGCCAAAAACTGGCAGCCTTGCGGGGCCGGGCCATGATGCGCCTAGTAGATAAGGTCACCCAAGCCTTTGTTACCCATGCCGATGCCATGTTGGCCGGCGATATGCGCGGCAGTTTATTTGATCACTGTGAGCCCAGTGTCAGTGAAGGCATTGCTCAGGCCAAAGCATTGGCCTCTACCCAAATATTCGCCCATCCCAGCAAGATTCGGATGGAGCTTATGGCCAATCGCTGCCTACAAACCCTACTGGATGCCTTTATGCCATTGGCATTACTGCCCCTAACCCAGCAGCCACCACACTTTGAGCAAAAGCATTTATTACATCTACTCAACCAACATTTACATACCCTAAATCGACAGCTTAGTGAAAATGTATATGATAATTCATTAAACATTTTAGACTTTATTACCGGAATGAATGACCATGAAGCCTACCGTTTGGCGCAAGATTTAAATGGTATTGGTGATAAGGTATGGTAGTCTAAGCACACAACCTGCCCGCTTGCATGATTTTGTTGTTGGCTTTAAGGCGTACCTATTCGTTCAACTAGAAGCAGCTTGCCTCGCCTAACCTTTTGTTTATTAGCCACGAGAGTGTTTTATCATGACCACCCCTAACACCCTTAATTTAAATACCCGCGAACAAAAAAAGATGCAGACCCGACAAGCATTTTTTAACGCGGTGCTTGATTTGTGTATGATGGGTCAATCCTTTGCCTCCATTAGTTTGCGCCAAGTGACTCGTGAGGTGGGGGTTGTGCCTACTGCCTTTTATCGTCATTTTGATGATATGGAAAGTTTGGGCAGAAGCTTAGTAGAAGAAGAGCTTGGTGAAGCCTTATCTACCTTACGTAATGGCTTGCAAATGGGGCGCACGCGCAGCTTTGATCGTCAAATTGCCCATAGCATTCAACTATTTTTTGCCTCGATTGATGAGCACCCTCGCTATTGGCAGTTTTTAGTCAGTGAGCGCTTTGGTGGCTCAGAGTCAGTGCGCAACGCCATTGCTGCCCAAATTAAGCTATTTGCTAAAATTATGGGCGAAGATTTAGGCATACAGCCGGCGTTTAGTCATATCAACTCCGAAGACAGACGCTTGTTGGCTGAGGCTGGGCTCAATTTATTTTTGACGTGGATTATTGATTGGCTGGATCTGACCTATTCACAAGCACACGATGAAGAAAGCGACTTAATAGGCGTCAGTGCTAAAAAAGATTTGATGCTTAGACAATGCACACGCCAAGCACAAATGCTGTTCTATGGTGCAGAGAATTGGCGCTCTAATGAGGCCACCTTGTTGCCTAATGATTAGTGCCTAATCGGTAAGCAATAATATCTGATAGGTTAGGACATCTGCGATCATCTACCCTGCAAGAAAAAGCCCTTTAATCGTTAAAGGGCTTTTTTACCGCATACTTTATAACACTAAGAGGCCTGCGACTGCATATGAGCTTCACTTTCTGAATCAATCTGATTGACCAGATCGACCATGTCATCGTCCTCTTCATCCAAGCTTGGATACTGTTTGGGTAAATCCAGCATTTGCTGTATTAATGCCACTCGAAGCGTATCACGACGGCCTAAATAACGTTGATAAAAGCTTGAATTAAGCAAGCTTGCCCCGCCTTGCCCTATCGCCCAAATGGTCGATAAGTAATCACGGGTACTTAGACCACTGTTTTGGGTTTGTAGATATTGACTGCTAATATCAATAAGGCGTTTCATACGCGCCCGTCTAATCTCATACAACTCACCAAACATACGGTTTAGGCCTTGTGCAGAGGCGGCCAGACGCTCTTCTATCTGATTAAAAAGCAGGGCTTTTTGCGGATTCATAAGCTGCTGCAAAATCATACGTGACACACCCGCTGAGGCACTGTCGTCAATCTTGTTAATGTCAAACAGCTGCTCTTCATAACGAATAATTATGCGCAGATACAGCTCATCTTTACTAGAAAAATGCTTATACAGCGTACCCTTTGCTAAATCTAGCTGATCGGCCAGACTGTCTAAAGTAATGTCACCACTTCCTGCTTCAAGTAAGAGCTGCTCAGCGGTAGCCAAGATCTTCTCTTCACGGTTCTTGAATTGCTGCTGCCTACTCATGCAAACTCCTAACCTTGTATAAACTTTGATGAATAATATCTACTCGAACCGGCCTGTAATCACATAGGCCAAAACACAAGATGATTATGACTGAGTGGTCATAAGCTCATAGGATACCCATTTTATGAGCATTGTGCCAGTAAATCCTCGAAATTTTTTGTGGTTAATGCGCCAACCTCTTCTGCACTTATCCCAAACAAATCACCCAAACAAGTTGCGACATAAGGCACATAAGCCGGCTCATTAGACTTACCACGCTTTGGCACTGGCGCCAAATAAGGGCTGTCAGTCTCAATAAGCAGTCGATCTTTTGGCACTTTTAACGCCGCATCACGCAAGCTTTGCGCATTTTTAAAGCTCACGATTCCTGAAAATGAGATATAAAAACCCAAGTCTAAGGCTTTTTTTGCAGTCTCCCAGTCCTCTGTAAAGCAGTGGATAATACCATGCTCAGCTTTTTCTGCTTTTAAGATATCTAAGGTGTCATGCTTAGCTTCACGAGTATGTACCACAAGCGGTTTTTTTAACTGCTGACTGGCCGCAATGTGACGCGCAAGGCTTGCTTGCTGCTCTTTTTTATTCTCATCACTCCAGTAATAATCCAGACCCGTCTCGCCGATGGCCCACACATGATCAGGTGCTGCCATCTGAACCAAACGCTCAACGGTAGCAGCCTGTAGCACCTCCAAGTCCTCACAAGGATGGATGCCCACACTCATGCCCAGATTAAGCTGCTCATCGCCGAACTGGGTAATAATGTCATAAATCTCATCATATTCTGCAAAATCGCACATGATGGCCATAGCTCGGCTCACATTGGCCTGCTTCATGGCCGTAATAACACCCTCTAATTTGCCATCGTGCGGTGTCAAATCCAAACGGTTTAAATGACAGTGACTATCGGTAAACATATACACTCTTTTTTTAGTAAAATGGGATGGCTTCTAGCAGCCAATAGTGTCTATTATCGTTATTAACAGGTCAAATTCAAGGCAGCCTCAGTAACTAATGTTTAAATTCAACCTCATTCATCCTGAAGTTGGTTTTAACTACGGTGTGATACTTAAGCTGGCGTGATAGACACAATACACAGCGTTGAGTCAGAGCAGTTGTGTGTCGATGACTGCATTTGAAAACCAATGTCATAGTGCTTATAGCGCATAAAATAAATGCGCTTTGTATCTTGTTGACGATAAGCTGGACGAGGGTCTTGGGCAATTAAACCGGTAATAATCAGTTTGTCTTCTGAGTCAATCCCACTACCTGCTTGCTGACATAAGTCGTCAAGCTGTGACTCAGCCTGAGGGCTTAAAACGACAGGTTTTAGCTTGGGTTTATCAGGCGCAAACCCACTGACCGCATCTGTCAGCGCGTCACTATAAGCAATATAGGGCTTAATATCGATAATTGGTGTGCCGTCGACCATATCAGCGCCCGTTATATGCAGCCGCACTGCCCCTGACACTACCTCAACCTTCACCAACTTTACTACCGATAACCCCAATTGCGACGGGCGGTACGTGCTGCGTGTGGCAAACACCCCAAGCTTAGTATTGCCGCCCAATCTTGGCGGACGAACTTTGGGTTTAAACCTATGGCCTGACTCAGCGTTGTCTTGAGGGCTATTTAAATGATTGTGGTGGGTATGCCAGCTGATCCACAGATGACTAAAGTCTTCAATGCCAAGAAAGGCCTCAGGCATATCATACGGCGTCACCATCTCAATGACACTGGGCAACGCCACAAGATTGGGCTGACGGGGAATACCAAACTTCTGAGACAACGCAGAGCGGTGATAGCCGATAATCGGCAAGGTTATCTGCGGCGTATCTGGGTGAAAATCATCTTGTGACATACTGTCTTTAACACCTTGTGGTTGATTTCGATGGCTAATGGCTGACTCATGTTAGGCTTAATCACGCTAACGCCTCGCCTTGACTCTATTTTAATACATTATTTAAATATGAACGCACATCAAACCGCACAGTAATCGTTGAGGCATACCCTCGCAAGGCAGAATATCCTTAACTCATTGACCAAAAATACTGGCTTATAATTTTTTTAACATCCGTTATTCCATTT
Organism: Psychrobacter sp. YP14; assembly: GCF_003209315.1. Classification (NCBI taxonomy): domain Bacteria; kingdom Pseudomonadati; phylum Pseudomonadota; class Gammaproteobacteria; order Moraxellales; family Moraxellaceae; genus Psychrobacter; species Psychrobacter sp. YP14. The sequence goes on from NZ_CP029789.1 coordinate 2,197,871, forward strand.
TATTATGATGCTTTAATGCATTTTTACACTTATTGCCGTTATGATAAGCAATAATTTGTTATGATGTGCAGCTTAAAAATTATGCCTGAACTCGCCGCGATGTGAACCGCTGTTGGCGAACTGTCATCAGGCATCTATTTATCTCAGCGGCCACATGGCTCTGAGGCGTCATAAATTATTATGACCAGTTGTTAAACCTTATCTATTAGAGCTCACTTTTAAACTCTTCTCGCCATCATTATTTATTGAGGCCTTTATGTCAAAATTTCATACCGAAACAGTGACTTACGTACACCACTGGAATGACTCATTATTTACTATCAAAACCACTCGTGATGCCGGCTTACGCTTTCGTAACGGTGAATTTGCTATGATTGGTATCATGGTAGATGGTAAGCCGCTGATGCGTGCTTATTCTATCGCCAGCCCAAATTACGAAGAGCATTTGGAGTTCTTTTCAATTAAGGTACAAGACGGCCCATTAACTTCGCGCTTACAGCATATTAAAGTGGGCGATGAGCTTATTATCAGTAAAAAACCTACCGGCACGTTGGTAGTCGACGATTTATTGCCCGGCAAAAATCTGTATATGCTCTCTACCGGTACCGGTCTTGCACCCTTCTTATCTTTGTCTCGTGACCCTGAGGTCTATGAGAAGTTTGATAAAATTATTCTTTGCCATGGCGTGCGTAAAGTTGAAGACTTAGCTTATCGCGAGATGTTCGAAGAGACCTTACCTAATGATGAGTTATTTGGTGAATGGTATCGTGAAAAATTCATCTACTATCCGACGGTTACTCGTGAGGACTTCCGCAACACTGGCCGTATCACTGATTTGATGCGCTCAGGCAAGTTGTATGAAGACATCGGTTTACCACCTATCAATAAAGAAGATGACCGCGTTATGATCTGTGGTAGTATGCCTTTTAACGCTGATATTTCTGAGATTTTGGATGCTGCAGGCTTAACGGTTTCTCCACGTATGGGCGTGCCTGCTGATTATGTGGTTGAACGTGCTTTCGTAGGTTAATAGCCCTTGGCGTAAAAATAGCATTAAAACTTCTTGACCCTATTTCAGAAGTTGCTATAATACGCATCCTAGCTTATCTACCCACTTATTGAATTCAATAAGAGCAAGCTAACCCTACATGCCGGTGTGGTGGAATTGGTAGACACGACGGATTCAAAATCCGTTGCCTTTAAAAGCGTGTCGGTTCGAGTCCGACCACCGGTACCATATACGAAACCCTCGCAGAGTCTGTGAGGGTTTTTTATTGCCTGTAATTCCTACTATTATCCCTAGATATAGCAACCCCTACTCTAGCCAACCAAAAAGCTTAAAGTGATTGATATATCACAGTATTATTTGAGCAAGGTTAGTGCTGTCATTAAGTATAATTTAGTAACGTATTGAATCTTTTTAATATTATTAAATACTGTCTAGTTAATATATTCTATAAACCGCTAATTTTTTATTTATCATCTCCTTCTTGTCCCTTCAAACTACTGATTAAACTCAGTGACTTTCAAGAATGTCATGAGCTGCATGATAAGAGCGTTTGCCTATGTTCAATGAGAAATGTTTAATGAGAAATTTTTCGAGCAAATACTCTCATAAATATTGGTGTGTAAATACCCCATTCTTAACACAACATCATCGTAGAATAATTAAGCCACCTGCCTGTACTGGGCAGGTGTCATATCATTAAGTGAATCATGGGGTCTTTCGGTGTTATAAACCGTGATCCATTCCTCAGTCAGTTGACTGAATTCATTTAAATCATTGAATAAATAACAATCCAAGACCTCATTGCGATAACTACGATTAAACCGTTCAATATAAGCATTCTGATAAGGACAGCCAGGCTCGATATAGTCAATATAAATACCATGAGCTGATGCCCAATCAGTGAATATGCTGGATGTAAACTCACTGCCGTTATCCACACGAATTTGCTTAGGATAGCCATGCCACTCGGCTAGCTGGTCAAGGTAGCGAATTACTCGGAGTGAGGGAATGCTGGTACCAATATCAATGCCTAATACTTCACGGTTGTAATCATCAATCACATTAAAGGTTCGAAAGCGAATATTGTTGTGCAGCTTATCGCTCATAAAGTCCATAGATCAAGTATGACCCAATGCGTTTGGCACACTTAGCGGCTGGGGGTTACGTGTTGGTAGCCGTCTTTTAGACTTACGGCGTAGGTTTAAGTTTAACGCTGTATAAACACGGTGTACTCGCTTATGATTCCATGAATAGCCAAGCTTGCGTATGCGTTTAAAGCACTTTGGGAAACCCCAACGATGGTACTTGTCAGTAAGCTTGTTTAAGACATCAATAATCTCACTATCATCAGATAGCTTAGGCTTATAGTAGTAAGCGGTTCGACTCATACAGACCACCTGACAGCTCAATGCAATACTAACACCATACTGCGCCTGTAACTCTTGTGCCCAGACTTTGCGCTCAAGGGCAAGCGCTATAGCTTTTTTATGATCTCTTCGGGCATTTGCGCTTTGAGGCTTAAATCAGCATACATCTGTTTTAGCCTACGGTTTTCTTCTTCAAGCTCTTTTAATCGCTTAACATCAGAGGCTTCCATGCCTCCATACTTGGATCTAACTTCGCTGTCGCTCCGTCTTGCGTCACTAAAACAGTCTCCCAGACTGTTTCTTGACGTTCCTCATTATAAAAGTCGAGCTAGCAATACCGTATTTACGACACAGCTCTTTAGCAGGTACCCCAGCATCTGCTTCTTTTAATATCGATACGATTTGGGTCTCAGTCATTCGTTTGCTCATATTAAAACTCCTTATGGGTATTTTATAAGAAATTCTACGTTTGAGCTGTGTTATTTTAGGGGATATTTACAGCTTAGGACTCTCTATCGTCAAATCAATCTGTGAGCAGGCAGGTATCGATGTATTAATGAATGACTCTACCGCTAGCCTTTCAAGTCAAAGCAATAATAAAGGACTCTGTATTACCTTAGTTTTCTAAGTTAATAAAAGCTTTTGATAAAGGCAGGTAATCTTGACGCTTTCTTAACACCTCTATCGATAACCTATTAATGTCTACAATATGATATTAAATTTGATTATTAACAGAGCGAATCCACCCATGAATACACCTTTAAAGTCTTCAAGCCCAATTACCGCTTCAGATCACGATCCGATAAAGAACGCTTTGTCAAAAGTACCAGAAGTTACTTTACTGTTTTGGATAATAAAGATTGCAGCAACGACATTGGGCGAGACTGCAGGTGACGCTTTATCAATGTCATTAAATCTAGGGTACATTGTCAGTACTGGTATTTTCGCTATAATTTTTGCAATAGCAGTCGCTACCCAGATAAAAGCTAACTCGTTCAACAAATGGTTGTATTGGGCGACGATTATCGCAACCACCACTTTAGGAACAACAATAGCAGACTATGTGACCAGATCGTTAGGGATTGGCTACGCTGGCGGCTCAGTGTTACTAATAGCCTTACTCGGCTTGTGTTTGATCACTTGGCAAAAAACGATGGGTAGTATCGCCGTCGATAGTATCAGCAAACCTAAAGCTGAGGTGTTTTACTGGACGACTATTATGTTCTCGCAAACACTCGGCACCGCCCTTGGTGACTGGGTAGCCGATAGCAAAGGTATGGGCTACACCACCAGCGCGATTATCTTTGGGTCTTTGTTAGCACTCATTGCTCTAGCTCATTTTTATACTAAGATATCTAAAACGTTATTATTTTGGAGTGCTTTCGTACTAACTCGTCCATTAGGTGCGGTGTTAGGCGACTTTTTAGATAAGCCTATTGATCATGGTGGTCTTGCACTAAGCCGTTTTGGTGCATCAGCTGCGCTATTGATATTCATAATTGTCTGTCTATTAGTGTTCAAGCAAAGGGCTAGTGCCAAAGCACATTGATGATAATGCATCTAGTAAGATTTATCTTAGGGTTCAAATGATAATTTGTTAGATGCTAATAGCCTTATTAACGAGGGATTACGATTATTAGTCTGATGAATAAATATCGATAATAATTAAATATTGGCAGTAGTAAAAAGGGGTGCTAACGCTATATATCATAGTACGTTAGCACCCTTTTTATATTTAGCATTTTGCTTAGGTGATGTGCTTAATATTGGGGTTTGAATGACAGATTATGGCTTAACTAAAATAAGCCCCTTTGATAGGGGCTTGTTAGGTCTAGCCATACTAAATCGCTATTACCTTCATATACGGTCTTAGGTAATCTATAATATACGACCTACCCCTTTTGGCTCCATATTCGATAATAGAGCATTACAAACTATCATCCTTTCGATCCTTTATACTATATAGCTATCTTTTAATAGTTGATTTAATAAAAGCAGGTAATAATGACAGATAAAATTGAGCAGCTTCATTTAGCAGAAACTACACTCCAATCACTAGCTGAACTTCACTGCGCTTATGGGCGGAGTGTTAGCACTAGAAAGCAGATTGATTACATACTCAATAGCACCTACTCCTAAATTAGATAATCATAAAGCGTATCTTCTACAGGCTTATCAAGCAAAAATCTAAAATGGACAACTGGCTGCCCTTTGTCGTTTTATACATCGGCTACCTCTAGTCTAGCCAATACGTATATATTACCTCTTGCAGATCACCACTCAAATGGGCTCTAGTGGTTATGACTTAATAAACAGCAGCTAATTGATTAAAGCATATTTGACGTGTTTGAGTGCGCTAGCTACTGGAGGTGATGATTTGTAGGCATTGATGTACACTAGGATGTATATTTAATGGCCCGTTTTATATCCCAGCTTAAAAGTGTGGGTAAAATTATTTTCTCGCCTCGTTAAACTTATATTTTGGATGAAGTACACAATGACGCAAAATACGCTTGCCCAACAGCTTACTTATTTTACTTCTAACTGGGTGCAAGCAACTCAAGAACCATTTTCTGGTCACAATTTAGCTCAGTTTTTTAGAAATGAAGTACAAAATAGTGTTGCTTCACTTGTACATATGTTCAACCCATCTTACTTAGTGAAAGCAAGTGTCGGTGCAGGAAACTGGGCTAATATTCCTTGGATATCAATCTTAAACCCTAATCTGACAGATAGCACCCAGGACGGCATTTATCCTGTTTATCTTTTCCGTGCAGATGGATCTGGATTTTACCTATCACTAAATCAAGGTACGACAGTACCAACCCAGACCTTAGGTAAAACTAAAGCCGAACATCGTGCCAACTATATCCAACAATATGTCTTAGCTCACTTACCTCAGTTAAGTAATTGGGGCCAACAAACCATAGATTTACGTGCTACAACCTCTCTAGGTAAATCATATGAAAGCTATAATATTATTGCTAAGTACTACGATGCTCATACTGAACTTAGTGAGGATAAGCTAAAAAATGATTTGTCAGAGCTACTCGGCTTTTATCAAGAAATAGAGACTATCTATCAGTATATAGAAAGCCTTGATTTTGACTCTTCAGAGCAGCCTGCTATAAAAGAAACACCTAAGAATTATAAAAATATAAGTTTTAATAATCTAACCCAACTATCCAAACCATTTCTACTCCTAGCTGGCATATCTGGCACAGGAAAAACAAGATTTGTTCGCGAGCAAGCTAAGGTGACGGGCAGCTTAAGTGAGACCTATTGCCTAACTTCAGTACGGCCAGATTGGCATGAGCCGAGTGATTTATTGGGTTATATCTCACGCTTAAGTGGTCATGCTCAGTACGTAACTACCGATGTTTTGAAGTTTATCGCTAAAGCATGGCACGCCATTATTGACGCTGACCTTGATATCGTTGTGGATCAGGATAATAGACTTAGTGTGCTAGGTAATAAAGAAGAATTAGAGCAAATACGCCCCTACTGGCTATGTTTAGACGAGATGAATCTAGCCCCTGTAGAACAGTATTTTGCTGATTATTTATCTATTTTAGAGACCCGTGAATGGCAGTGGACAGACGATGAGTTTCAATACCGTTGTGATGCTATTCTAAAACCCACAGTGTTTAACCAAGTCGCCAACATTGCCGAGCTACGCCAAGAATTAGGCTTTGAGGACGGTATTTATGATGAAGTCTGGGCGTTATTCTGTCAGCATGGTATGAGCCTGCCCTTTAACCTTATTGTGGCAGGCACCGTTAACATGGATGAGACCACTCATGGCTTTTCACGCAAGGTTATTGACCGCGCATTAAGCTTTGATTTTGGTGACTTCTTCCCTAATGATTTTGATCATTTTTTTAATCCAGTCGTACAACACAAAACACTAAGCTATCCCATTTATTCTCACGCTAGCCCCAGTGACCTACCTACCATAGATAGTACAGGTCAAAAAAGTATCGCCTTTTTAAAAGCAGTAAACCATGTTCTAGATAACACGCCTTTTAAACTGGCATTTAGAGCGTTGAATGAATTACTACTATCAGTAATTAGCACCAACCCTACTAGCGATGTTGAATTACAAGCCGTCTGGGATGATTTCTTAATGTGTAAAGTATTGCCTCGTATTGATGGTGATCACGATAAACTTATGCTGATCCAGCAGTCTAACGACTCAAACCAATTGAGTGCAGATGGCATTTTATCAGATACCTTACTGACTGAACTTTCAACAGTTCTAAAAAGATCATTGAGCGAAATATGGGATGAACCTGAAGCTCGCCCAGACTTATATCGACAAGCAGTTAACGATAATCAAAATGATACCCGAATTGGTATCGCCTGTCGTAGTAAAGCTAAACTCGAATGGATGCAGCAACGATTACAACGCTCAGGCTTTACTAACTTCTGGCCTTAAGTCATTCAACTAGGCTGATGGAGCGCAGATTATGCCAGAGTTATTACGTATTCAGACACCACATTTTGAATTATCAATTTGGTGTAAAGATATCAGTAAACGCAAAGCGACTTACGATGATACAATGCGTAAGCGCCAAGCGCTCAGCACTGAGCAAACTCACAGGCCTACGCTCCGTGTCTCACCACCCATATTAGATATTGATGTGAGCTTTATGGGTGTGCCATTAGATGCAGACAAGGATATTCTGCAGTCAGCTGCCGAAACTAAAATACGGCTAAATGAGCCTGTATTCTTTGAAAACATTCAATATCAATTTGAATGGCTATTTTTTACAGACACCTCTCCTATATCCGTCAATAATGCGTATTTAACTCATCGCAGCCATCTGATTAATGAAAGCTTTCGTTTCGCTGAAGCACATCGCTCACTCCCCGCACGCTTGACTGGTAGCATCAACACTGCCAATCACTTGGGCTGGATGCGCCTACCGTTGGAATATATTACCGAGTATCAAACATATCACAGCAAGATTGCTTTTGAGGTATTACCAACCAAAATGAGCTTGCATGACGACTTGCCAGCGATGTATCACACTATTGACCGTACTTTTCCACTCTGGCGCTTTAGTTTAGTTGCTCCAACTGAGCAAGAAGCAGGAAAAGGACAACAACGCAATTATTTCCCCCTATTGTGGCTTGCCAACTTTACTCAAATGCGTGATCAGCTCGAGTATGGTTTAAAAGTTATTAGCCAAGCACCGCACAGTCGATTACAGCCTCACCTTTCATATAACAAAGCCGCTCGTCTAAAAGGAAAAATACCACACCGCTTATGCACTAAGATTAAAGAAGACTTTAATAATGGCCGCCATGATAAAAGCTATCCTGTGGTCAAACAGCAACTTAGTGTGGATACGCCTGAAAACCGATTTATTAAGATGGTGGTCAACAGTACTATAAAAAGACTATCTGGCTTTGAGCAGAAATTAAGAGCAGCTAATGCTGCCCCTGATAATCAACGCTTGTCTGATGCTTTTTTGACAGAGCTGCATAGCTGGCAACAGCCGCTACAAAAAACGCTTAAACATCGTTTCATGCAAGAAGTTGGTCGCTATCAAGGACTAAGCCATGAGTCTTTAGTATTACAACAAAAATCAGGCTATAGCTTGGTATACCGCATATGGCAGGATCTAAAATTTTATCTAGATGTGTTTGACAATCAAACCAGTATCTCTATGAAGTCTGTTGCTGAAATCTACGAAATCTGGTGCTTTTTGATGTTAAGGAACATCTTAACTGATGAATTAGATTTTCAGGAAGTAAGCCTAACAAAGCCTAACCTGACCCTAAATAGCTTTTTCGAGTATCAATTAAAAGATGGGTTTGCAGGAGCGATTACGTTCAAACGTAATGATGGTGTTACTGCGCGGTTGGCCCACGAGCCAAACTTTGGAAAAAAGGGAACGAAGATTCGTTCTTATTTGACTACTCAGCGACCAGATATCGTACTACAGGTGACTCTACCAATATCAGAGAACCCTGAAAAGCGAACTAAGGCGACACAAAGCTTCATCTGGATATTTGATGCCAAGTATCGTATTAAGACCCCTCAAAATAGCTTCGATATTGAGCCTGATGTAGAACATAAAGACTATGTACCCGATGATGCCATTAATCAAATGCACCGTTATCGAGATGCCCTTATTCGAATCATCACAGATGATAGAAACTCAAATGAGCAAATTAACAATATACGAAAAAGTCGTCCGGTAGTTGGTGCGTTTGCACTCTACCCTGGCTATTTTGACCAAGCTAACATGAAAAACCCTTATCAGAACGAAATCGATGAGGTGGGCATTGGCGCTTTTGCCCTACTACCAAATGTAACTTCTTCTAATGATAATACTAAAGCTGGTGAATTGACCACTTCCCATCAGGGTCATCACTGGCTATCTGAATTTTTAATCCAACAGATTGGCAGATCTGATGAAGGCTTACCTACACAACTGTCATTATCAGATGAGGTTGACTATACCAGTCGTGTCAATCATATTGCCGAGCGGCTATATGTTCAAGAACCTGCCCGAATTCCTTATAGTGGCATGAGTCAAATTCTCTATCCCGATTTAACCCTAACCGTTGCTTTAGGAAATAAAGAGGGACGAACTGAAAGCTATTTTCAGAAATTCGAGCAGGGCCTTGCTCGTTGGTACCATATTCCTGAAAGCACTTTTTTACGTAAATATCAGCGCCATGTCATTAATGAATTAAGTTATTTAGCGTTAGCTACCGATTCAGGCCGTGATGATAATAAAGAGATCAATAAGCTATGGCCGATCAAAAATGTTCGACTGCTTCCTAGAAATGAGATAACCATTGAACAAGCAGGCTCCTCTAGTAGAAGCACTAAGCTATATTACTTATTTGAGCTTTGTCAACCGCTTACATTAACTAATCCCATAAAAGGTATTTCCCAAGTATCATTCATGGCTTCAATGAGCCTCACGACACTAGCAAGTCTTGAGCAGATTAGTCACTTTAGCCAGCTAAAACAGGTATACCAAAAAGCATTGGCTAAATCGTAGATACTATTTTCTACGCTAGGTTTGGCACAAAGGAGCCAAAATAAAAAAAAGCTGAACCCTAAAGCTCAGCCCTCTTCTATTAACAATTTTCTTTTAATTCATTTAGTGATTGCTAGTCATACTCAATAGTCACAGTGGCCATAGACTTCACTTCACCTGCAGTAACTGTCGCTTCTGTTTGATAGTATCTGGCTTCTAAGGGCACATTATAGGTAACTTGCTGTTCTGAACCTAAGCTTCCAAGTATAACTGTTCCTTGGTCCACAATAGGCTTATTATTCGATAGTAGCTGAGTACCTACTCCTTTTGCTTTTACATTATCTGGTGACAAGTTTTTCAATACATTGTTTGTACCGGTAGCAACATCGTAATCAAAGCTTAGACTAATCGTATCTGAAGCATTTTTTCCACCAACACACTTAATATTCATATCAAAAGGTTGAGTTCCTTGAGTTGAACCTACCCCTTTAAAACCTGACTTATTAATGGTTGGCAACTGTACCACTCTATCCTTATTGCCTACAATCTCACAGGAGGAAGATGTAATAGTAATGGTCTCCCCTATTACCGAGCTTGTTAATAAAGGTATGGTAGCATCAGTGTCTAAGTAGTAAGTACTATATAGACCTTGTGCCAAACTACCTGTTCCAGTTGTCATCGCTGTTTTTACAATTTCAATGACAAACTCACCTGCCCCAATATAATAATTATTATTAGCGTCTAATTGTCTTGTATAAGGATAGTAGCCTGAAAAAGTAGAGTTACCTTTAACTGTTCTATACAAGCGAATCCCAATACCTGGGATATTGGTTCTATAAATATTGGGCTGCATCGCTAACTGTGGGTTACCAACCAGTTCTGCTATCAACTTTCCAGGACTGTTTCCATCACAAGACACCGTTGACGATCTATTATCAGGGATAGGGATTTGTTTTTTATATAGCACTGTACCCACAGTATCACTTGGCCTAATAACAACTTTACCAATGCTCATATTTATTTTTACTGTTTCAAATGGCTTACTTAAACTACACTTCGCATAAGCCTCGGAGCCAAACCCTAACCCCATGAGCAGCAACATAGCTTGTAGATATTTATAGCTCATGGCACAATCCCTCAAGCATCATCATATTTTTATTACTATCATTCGATTCTTTTCTAATATCATACTCAATCTGACATTGCTCTGATGAATCCGCACCCCATTTTACCGTAATTGTATCGAATAAGTTATGGGTTCGAATATAAGCCAAACTGCCCTGTGCAATCATTCCAACATGCTCGCCCTTAGAATCATAGACGTCTGCCCCAAAAGGTAAGGGTTCACCTTTTGAGTTTACTCCATGGATATAAATAGCCTTGCCAGCCGTAGTCGAGAAGCTTACTTTAGAAATGGATCCGGCATAAGGAGCGATACGCTGACTGGTACTATCAAGCTCTGCATCCAAAGACATCCCCTTTGGATCAAGGCTAATATCATTAATACGATAAGGGGTTACATAAGGAATAACTGCATAACCTGACTTATTGATAGTTAGACCAGCGGTATTATTCACTTTAGCGCCCTGTGCATCAGGGGCATAAACCAAAACCATAGTCTGACCCTGCTCAGCACCAAACACAATACCCTCTGAGTGTGCCACTACATTACCACGTGCTGATAGTCCAACCTGCTGATAATCCTCTGAGACACTATATGTTCCCCCTAAGGTTGCAGCATTGGTTTTATACTCAGCATTAGTGCTTAGGCTTGGGTTCTCGCCATACTCTGTAGCTAAGGTTGTTCCATAATTGAAACGATCACCAACAGCTCCCGTTACACCCACTGTGGCTCTATCTGTGGTGGTATAAGAGTTTAAGTTAGCAGGATTTTTTCCTGTGAATAGCGGTAAGGATAAGGTCAGCATATACTCAGTGTCGTCTTCTCGCCTACCGGTTGTTTGACTTTCTACAACTCTTTTATTTGCAGACAAACCATAATTAACCCCACGATAGCTATTGTTATAGCCTACCTGATAACTCTTGGTATCTTGCTGATCATGCCAGTAGTCTGTCCAAGAACCGGTTAAATAAAAGTTGCCCCACTGATTGGGTAGACCTTGGTTTAAAGTAACCTGAAACTCACTACGCTGTTTACCAATATAAGCAGAGCCAATACCTTGTTCGTCTTGCTCTTGTGCCATAAGACCATCACGTAGCTTATAAAAGCCTTCAGTAGAATATCGATAGGCTGCCAAGGTTACATTGGTATTAGTAGGACTAATTAGCTTACTGTAGCTTAGACGATAACTTTGACCCGATTCTGAGTTACGATTTTCAAAATCTGTATCAGAATGGGTGATATCTAATGATACTGCTCCGATCGGTGTGGCCACAGCAGTACCTAATGTAGCCGCTTTATAACTCTCAGAGGCTTGTATACCCCCATATGCTGTCACAAAGTTATTCACACCGCGTCGATATTGTCCTTGAAAAACAACAGGGTCCTTATCCATATTACTGTCCCGATATTTACCTAGCATCAGGGAATAACGACTTAGGCCAGGACGTAGCATTTCTGCAACTGAAGCATAGGGGATAGAAAACTTCTGTATTTCACCATTGGCTTCAATAACAGAAACTTCAAGTTCACCACCAAACCCGGTAGGATATAAATCATTAATCTCAAAACCACCAGCGGCAACTGTAGTTTGGTAAATCAGCTGACCTTGCTGCCTTACTTCAACCTTGGCATTGGTTTTAGCATTACCACGAATACGTGGAGCATATCCTGCCAAACTATTGGGTAACATTCGATCATCGGTGGCAAATTCAATACCGCGGTAGCCAAATGAGTCAAATATATTGCCATCACTAAAACTATCTCCTAGCGTCAATACCCCTCTGTATTGAGGAAAAGCACGTTGAAGATAGGTGTTTACCGCAGTATAGTCTGATTCTGACTTTTCGTTTTCATAACCGTCAGACCAAGTCCATTGACCATTGTGACGCAGTTGCCAGCTGGCAAGATTAGCTCCAGCATTTAAGGACAAAAAGGCGTTTGTTCTATCTGCACCTTTTTCACTATTGAAAGTCTTATAAGCATTGGCATTATAAGAAGCAAATGCAGCATTGATACCTCTATCCCAAACGCTAGGATCAATATAGCCTCGTGCATTTTGCTGCATAGAAACTTGAGGTATGGAGAGGTCTAAGCGCAATCTTGAACTATCAAACTTATAAAAGGCACCTTCGATCCAGGAGCCTAATACCTCACAATTATCTGATGCCAGCTGCAATTGCTCTTTTATTACTTGAGCTTTAACCCCGTACTCAAGCAGCTGCTTAGCCGTAAAGCAGGTACTGGCAGGGCTGTTATCAGCAGTTGCTTTAAACTCAATCTGACGTTTACCGTACCAAGTGCCATTAATATAAACATCTAAATTGTACTCACCTGGCAAAATTGGATTGCCATTAGCAAACTTTGTTATATCGATTTTTTTAGCATCACCAATAAGAAAACTAGAGTCAAAATCAGCATCCATGCCAATCGAATAGGCTTTCTCTTGTCCCAAATCTTGAGCGTTGATGACACCTGACAAGCTCAGAGTTATCACACCACAAATAAGAGGATAGTCAAAACTACGTGCCATACTTTTAGTTATCATCAGCAGTTTACTCATAGCTCTACCATCTAATTTTGATTAACTCATTTGTTTTTTGAAAGCTTTTAGCCTCTCCTTTTAGCAAATACCCTTTACTCAACTGTACTTTCTACACGACCACCGTAGTCATTGATGGTGGTGAACTTGATGTCTTTGATATTAATGCTAGAGCCATTCACACTAATTTTTTGCTCAGAGAAAGGAGCTAGCATGATGCCATCGGATAAAACAACTACTTGTTCACTATCTTTTTGCTGTTGCACAATAGAAGTTAAAGTAATATAAAAAGGGGTTGGGTTATCCACCGTCAACTGATTGTCTTTAGCTGCCCAACGTAGCGACTTAGGAGCCACCGACCTGTCTGCTTTGATACTATCGGGACGGTAAAAGAACTTAATACGTGAGCGAATCGCCAGTTGTAAGTAGTTTTCTGGTGCTGCTTTATCGTTTTTCGCAGGCTTAGGGGGAATATCTAATACATTCAGCCAAAATAAGGTTTCTCGGTCTTTACTTAAGCTTTCGGTAGTTGGCAGCTTGCTAATACGTAAGGCTTGACCTTCTCCTGCTTCAACACGAGTTATGGGAGGCGTAATAACGAAAGGTGCTTTTGATTTATCAGGCGTTGTATCTGGATTACCTTCATCAATCCAAGCTTGTACTAGTGAGGGTTTATCACCGTCATTACTCAACTGCAGCGTAATCTCACGAGCATCGGAAGGATAAATGGCACGCGTACCATGCAATATGATCTGTGCATTAGCCGCTGTGAAGGGGATTAATAAAACCATGAGACCGGCTTTAAGTAACTGTTTATTGAACCTCATAATATCACTTCCTACGTGAGAACTATAAAAGAAAGCTATGATGATGACATCCTAGCCTTCTTACTTCTAATAAATACAATTCTATAATTTGTTAATTACTGATAATTAACTGTGTATTGAACCGAAGTAGCTACTGTACCTGGCGTTGCTGCACCTGTTGCTAAATACTGAGCATAGTAGTTCAGCGCAGCTGTACCTGTAGTTGCTGTCTCAGTAGCACCTACCACTGCTGCTCTTGTAGTAACTGAAGACTGAGCGGCATTAGCCAGCACTGGGATAACTATTGATTTATCACTTAGCAGTTGAACTTGTACATTCTTAGCAGTACCAGTTGCATTATTTAAGTTGCCAGTAGCCGCATCTACATTACCACCAGTTTCAAAGAATACTGATACATTACCCGCTTTACAGTTTTCTAGATTAATAGTGAACGGAGTACGACCAGCAGTAGTGCCTGCAGTTGCTAAAGAATTCACGCCAACAGTTGGTAGAGTGACCCTGATATCCTTGCTGCCATTAGTTACCTTACAAGTTTGATCTGTTACCAGACCGTTAATGGTTACTGTACCGTCTGCAGCGTGTGCAGCTACAGAACCTAGAACTAATGCTGAAGTAGCTAAAATAATTTTTTTCATGATATTTATTACCTTTAAGGTTTAAAAAATAATTTATGTATTTTTTATAAAAACACATAGGTTTATATGTAAATAGGTTTATATGTAACGGGTCAATATTTAAGATTTTATGGGCTACGGTCTTACACTCTCCTGAAAATTAGGGGCAATCGAGCCACCGCCTATAAGATTCATAACCAATGAACCTTATAGGCGGTTAGCGCTTGTTATTTAATAGATACTATTTTTTGAAGTTTAATGACATATTGCAGGTTTATTTACACCAATTAAATAATTACTAACTTCGGATGTAACTAATTTATCTAAGAGTGATTATTTCTGGTGAAAACTTATTTGGAATTGTCTATGCTGTCTAAAAATGAACCTCTATTACAAATCTAGAGGAATTGCTAATATGAATGTTCTATGGTGGAATGTTCTATGGTGGAATGTTCTATGGTGGACAGAAAAATTATAAATCTTCCTATTAAATAAATCTATAACAATATTGTAAAATTACAAATATTTATTAATAAAGGCTCAAGCCCAGTCAACCTGTCGGTCTCTTCATTATTACCTTATAATAGCTAGTAAGTCTTATATCCAGATTGCTAATCTTTGATAAAAGCTCTGAGACAATGACAACCTCTAATGACATCAAAAGCCTAATCCAAGACACCCAGCCGCAGCGCAAGATCATTCACCTCGACATGGATGCGTTTTATGCCAGTGTTGAGCAGCGTGATAACCCACAGCTGCGCGGAAGGCCGTTGGTGGTTGGCGGTGACCCCAGCGGCCGCGGTGTGGTGGCCGCTGCCAGTTATGAGATTCGCAAATTCGGGGTGCGCTCGGCCATGTCTTGCTATGAAGCTAAGCGGCGCTGCCCTGAGGCCATATTCGTGCGTCCCCGCTTTGAGGTGTATCGTCAGGTCAGCCAACAGATCCGCGACATTATGCTCAGCCTAACCGACTTGGTTGAGCCCTTATCGCTTGATGAAGCGTATCTTGATGTGACCGGCATTAAGGCGCATCACGGCTCGGCGACCTTGATGGCCAATTGGCTGCGAGCACAGATTTATGAGCAGACCCAGCTGCGCGCTTCAGCCGGTGTGTCTTTTAACAAAATGCTCGCCAAGATTGCCTCGGATATTAATAAGCCCAATGGCATTGCGGTCATCACACCCGATCAGGCCGATGCCTTTATTGCCACACTGCCGATTGAGCGGTTTCATGGTATCGGCAAAGCCACCGCCAAGCGCCTGCATGAAATGGGCATATATACCGGCGCTGATTTGCGCGCAGCGCCAGTGGACACTTTAGAGTATGAGTTTGGCAAGCGTGGCCGCTTTTATTCCGAGATTGCTCACGGTAACGATAATCGACCTGTTAAAGCAGAACGCAAACACAAGTCAGTGGGCTCAGAGACCACCTTTCGCGATAACCTACGTGACACAGCCAACTTACTGGTACAAATCTTTGAACAAAATGCCGATGCCTTTGAGCAACTGTCCAAAAAGGGGCGTCTGGGCCACACCATTACCCTTAAGATAAAGTATGCTGACTTCACTCAAATCACCCGCTCACACACTTTGAACACGCCGTTCCCTTCTGCTGAGTCGGCGCATTATTGGTTACAAAAGCTGTTCGCCGATGTCCCGCGCCATCTGCCCATTCGCTTGGTCGGGGTCACCTACTCAAACCTCACAAGCTTAGATGACTTAAACACGCAGCCTGATCTGTTTGGTTTATAACAAAGGCTCTTTAGTCCATAAAATCCCCTGTTAAGCACTCATAGCAACTTAACTGACCCAAAACTCAACTCAAAAAACAGTTATTTCTGTTAAACTACTCCGCATTGCGCACAGCCTTGGCTTGCGGCACACCCCACTTTTATATTGACCCGATTAAAGACAACTTATGACTCAGCCTCTCTCTCAAAACCAACATGACAGCTCAAGCAATATGCCTACTGACAACGCCGAAACAGAAGGCTATCTCAGTGTTGCTGATTACGATTATGACCTGCCTGATGAGTATATCGCCCGTTATCCACTGGCTGAGCGCAGTGCGTCACGCTTGATGTATTTGCCCGCTTCTAATACGGCGCAAACGGACGGTACTTTTGATATTCAGGACAAAAACTTCGCTGACTTGCCTGACCTTTTAGAGGCAGGTGACTTGATTGTGTTTAACGACACCAAGGTGATGAAAGCACGCTTATTTGGGCAAAAAGACACCGGTGGCAAAGTAGAAGTTTTGGTTGAAAGACTGACGGACGATAGCGATTACACCGAAGCAGATGGCGATATTCATGATAATGTCGCACTGTGTCATGTGCGTGCCAGCAAAGCGCCGAAAATGGGGCAGACGCTATTATTAGGCGATGGTAATATCGAATGTGTGATGATTGGCCGTCATGAAAACCTATTTATTTTAAGCTTTAAAAACCCTATCCTGCCAGATTTAGAGCAGTATGGTGAATTGCCAATTCCACCATATTTTGAACGTCATGCCGATGAAACTGACAATGTGCGGTATCAAACCGTATTTCATGACCCGACCAAGCTTGCCAGCGTGGCTGCCCCCACCGCAAGCCTACACTTTGATGATAAAGTACTCAAGCAGCTGGCCGATAAAGGCATTAACACCGCGTACGTCACCTTACATGTGGGCGCTGGCACCTTTGCACCGGTCAAGACCGACAACTTGCTTAATCACACCATGCACAGCGAGTATGCCAATCTGCCACAAGCCACTGCCGATTTGATTAATCAGACGCATCAAAACGGTAATAAAGTAATCGCCATTGGTACCACAGTGACTCGTGTGCTAGAGACCGCTTATCAAAAGACTGCCGACGAGCACGGCCATATCTCCACGTGGTCTGGTGATACTGATATCTTTATCTATCCAGGTTTTAGGTTTGGGGTGATTGATAAACTGCTGACCAATTTTCATCTGCCAAAATCAACGTTACTCATGCTGGTTTCCGCTTTTGCCGGAAAAGCCAATATCGAGCAGGCTTATGAGCATGCGGTTGCTCAAAAATACCGCTTCTTTAGCTATGGTGATGCCATGCTACTTGAGCGTAACCTGTGATAAGCCGTCAGTCATAAAATAAGTCATTAGCATCAATAATAAGCATCAACACCTTAATTTACACAAATAAAAGATTCTGAACGTTACAAATGGCTGGTGATTATTTTTGTATTGACTGGCTTTATCCTCAGACGATTTAAAATGATCACCGGCCACCATATCATCTGGTTATGCGTAAGTTTAGTTAATAATAAGCATTAATAATAAAATAGATAAGAGAATACTATGCAAGCAATAAACCCCATTGATCCCAATACCAACAAAGCCGAAAAGTATCAATTATTATTAAAACAAGCTGAAGCCATTGTCAGCAGTGAAAGTGATTTAATCGCTAATATGGCCAACCTAACGGCGTTGTTAAAAGACACCTTTAACTGGTTTTGGATTGGATTTTATCGGGTCGATAGCAGTGCCAATCAGCTCATTCTTGGTCCGTTTCAAGGTCCGCTGGCTTGCACCCGTATCCCGCATGGTAAGGGCGTATGTGGTGAGGTCTGGGCGACGGGTACCACTCAAATTGTTGATGATGTCAATGCGCATCCCAATCACATCGCCTGCTCCTCCCTATCACAGTCGGAGATTGTGGTACCGATAACAGATGAGGCGGGTGAGATTATCGCAGTATTAGATATTGATTCAGATACGTTAGCCACCTTTGATGAGGTCGATGGAGAGTATCTTCAGCAATTGGTTGACCTACTAAAATAGTATGTGGGTCGGCAATAGTATAGGGTCGGCACCGATAGTGCTGACCCTATTTTTTTATGTCATATAAAGCCGACTTGTCATTTCTTTTTTTTGCCTTGAACCGCTTTAAAGCGGCCATCTGTTTTATTAATCACAAACACCCGTCCACGACGACGCACCACTTGGCAATCAGGATGACGGTTTTTGGCAGATTTTAGTGAGCTTAAGACTTGCATGGCAGAATCCTTTTAGACAGTTTTAAATAGATAACAATAGATAAATAGGTTAAATAGGTTAAACAAATCGACTTTATATAATTATGTTATAACATAACATTAAAGATAGCAAAGGAAAATTGCCGGTTAGTATGAAAGCCACCCTTTTTTTGTATTGCTCCTCCTCTCTACAGATATAAAAATGCCCTCTAATCGTTAGATTAAAGAGCATGGGTATATCATTCAAAATTTAAGTGGTTTGTTATTTATTTGAGATCTAAAGGCGGCACATCCTGACCACGTCTGTGGTAAAAGTCCGCTACAAACTCATCAAATCTGTCTTCATCGATGGCATCACGAATGCCTTGCATTAAGCGCTGATAATAACGCAGATTATGAATGGTGGCCAGCTGAGCGCCGAGCATCTCTTTGCACTTATTTAAGTGATATAAATAAGCACGGCTAAAGTTTTGGCAGCAGTAGCAGTCACACTCTGGATCTAATGGGCCTTGATCTTCACGATATTGACTGTTTCTAATGCGTACAATGCCTTGGTTGTCTTCATTACCAGTGACAAAGTAATGTCCATTACGCGCGTTACGGGTAGGCATCACGCAGTCGAACATATCGACCCCGCGGCGTACCGCTTCTAAAACATCCTCAGGCTTGCCCACGCCCATTAGATAGCGAGGCTTATCGGCTGGCATAAGCTCTGGCATGTAATTTAAAACGCTGATCATCTCCTCTTTGGGCTCACCCACAGACAGACCACCAATAGCATAGCCATCAAAGCCAATCTCTAACAAGCCATCCATAGATTGACGACGCAGATCTTCATACATACTGCCTTGCACAATGCCGAACAGTGCATTGGTATTGCCCAATTTTTTGTGCTCATCGACGCAGCGTTGACCCCAACGTAGGGAGAGCTCAAGTGATTTTTGGGCTTCAGAATAAGTCGCTGGGTATGGCGTGCATTCATCAAACTGCATCACGATGTCTGAGTTTAATGAATACTGGATTTGCATTGATTTTTCAGGCGATAAAAACACTTTAGCCCCATCAATGGGCGACTTAAAGGCCACACCTTCTTCAGTAATCTTGCGCATGGCGCCCAGACTAAATACCTGAAAACCGCCTGAATCGGTCAAAATAGGCTTATTCCAGTTCATAAATTGATGTAGACCACCGAATTTATCAATCACTTCGGTGCCAGGACGCAGCCACAAGTGGAACGTATTACCAAGAATAATATCAGCGCCAATATCTTCAATATCACGAGGCAGCATGCCTTTGACTGTGCCATAAGTACCTACTGGCATAAAGGCTGGGGTTCTGATTTCACCGTGATTGACTGTCACAGTACCTCGGCGCGCACGAGACTCGCCCGCGGCTGTTTTATGTAGGGTAAATTGCATAGCATTAACTCAGAGTAATTAGGTTAAAAATAAGATAAACAAACAAAGGAGCGCTTAAGCTAAAAGAAGTTGTCATGCGATTGATTTGGGCTAACACAGGGGTTAGTTGAGATCGGCACTCGCCAATAGACGCAATTATAACATTGCTGGGATATTTGCGGGGCAGTTGCTCTGAGTTTTTTATTTCCCAAGGTTTAATACTGCCCATAAGTGATTTAATACTGCCAATAAGTAATGATATTAACAAAGCTGGCAGCCAAAACTGCATCCGGCTTATTTTAAAATTTGCTAGTAATCACAAGTTTACTTTGCTATAAAAGCAAGACGGCCTTTTATCAGACCTGATTAATTACAGGGGTCTATTTCCTTTTTTTTACTTTATAACATCGTCTGTCTGCTCTTGATAATGAGCCTATCAGTAAGGCGAGGAGTCTTCTATGAGCTTAAGAGTCATCATTGCCATTATTTTTATTCTGCTGATCGTCGTGCTGTTGTTAATTATGCTTCGTGGCCAACCCTCCTCAAAAAAATCACGCACAGTGACTCAAGATAAGAGCAAGGCTAATGCTCATACCACTAATGAAGAGGACACGTCTGTTGTCCAAAGCACAGCTGTTGATCGTACCAGCTTTGCCAGCAGTGCCTTACCGCAAAAGAACACCCCAAGCGGCCAAGCAGATGGCGTCATAGACCCCAGCCAAGATGCCGAGCACGCCGTACCTTCTAAACACACCCCCTTAGCAGAGCTGCCAGAGCAGACAGCCATAGAGGAGCCGTTATTAGTCGAAGCAGAATTGGCAGAGATGCTGGCCATCAGTGAGCAGTCAGAAGCGCTTGAGGTAGCGCAGTCTAAAGCGGATATCTTACAAGCAGATCCGGCCATAGCGTCCAAAAAATCAGCAATGACGCATGCTGCGGGTGAAGAACACGGAGACCAGCTGCCTACCAAATCCACTGAAGCAGTTAAGCCTGAAGCCATTGAACCTGAAGTAGTTAAACCTAAAGCAATTGAACCTAAAGCAATTGAACCTGAAGCAGTTGAACCTGAAGCAGTTGAACCTGAAGCAATTGAACCTGAATCAGTTAAACCTGAAGCAGTTAAACCTAAAGCCATTGAGCCTGAAGCAACTAAAATGGCCGAAGCCGTTGTTGAAAATCTACAACACACCAGCACACAAGAGCCTAAGCCCCATGCTGAACCTGCGTCTAAAGCCGAGCATGACGCTGTAACTTTAGCTGACCCCGAGCCAAAAGCCGCTGAAGTTACTGCAGCTGCCCCCTCTTCTACTGCGGCTAGTAAAAAGCCTGCACATAAATCACCTGCGATAAAAATTCAAAGCTATGAAGAGCGTCAAGCTGCTCTAAACAGCACACCGACACCTGCTACAGATGAGCTGCGCCAAGTGATGCGCTCACAACCCGACGCGTACAGTCTGCAGGGGTTTGATTTCGTTAAAGATATAGATGGCGCTAAGCTGACTTTAGATCTGGCAGAACAGTACATAGAATTGGGTGAGTACGACAGTGCCAAACGCTTATTGCAAGAAATTATTAATAGCTCGGCCAACCAAGCCCAAAAGGCAACTGCTGAGCAAATACTTGGCCAGCTTTACTGATCTGAATGTTAAGCCATTGGGTTTATAGCACGTCTATACTGCATTTATACTATGTTTATACCACTGCCATTAACTTATGAGACAACGACCTACCATGACCACACACATTAACACCACAGTCACCACCGACAACACCTCAGATCTGAATCAAGTCCAACTTATCTATGCCGGCGGTACTTTTGGTAGCTATGGCAAGCCGTTATCTGCACTGCCTGCTGATACCTTTCTGCCCCTACTTTTGGATAAAATATATCAAAACCTAACTTCAAAAATTGAGGTGTTGCCAAATACTTGTGTCAAAGACAGCAGTCAATTGTCACCGGCTGATTTGGCACATTTTTTTGAGCTGATTTTGATGCGTTATGCGCAGGGGTATCGTAAGTTTGTACTGATTACTGGTACTGATACCCTTAGTTATCTGGGGTCATTTTTGGCAGAAGCTTTCGCCGGTAGCGATTTGTGCCTAGCATTGACCGCCAGCATGCGCCCGCTATTTGATGCCAATGACATTCATAATTATCATATCGATGCACACAGTGATGCTTGGGGTAATTTATCAGAGGCCATCGGACTTGCCAGCCATGGCGAGCCTGGAGTTTCTATCACTTTTGCAGGTGAGTCTTGGCCGGCGCAAACCGTACAAAAAATCCATAGCCATGACCTCATGGCCTTCACCGGTCACCAACGCGCTGGCTATCCGGCCAACAGTTATCAAAAAATACTGCCTGCCACACGCCGTCATAACTGGATCGGGGACTCTCAGCACAAGCTGCCTGCTGTGTTAGAAGCTGCTAAAGACACCATCATTCCCACCCTCTACTGTGTCCCAAATAGTGCAGACTGGCTGGCCACTCAGTTAGATAATTTATTAAGCTTGCCGCCGACTGGGGTGATTTTAATGGGCTTTGGTGCAGGCAATATCCCTTATAGCGATAAGCTTGCTGCTACTATGGATACGGTAGCAGCACACGGCCATATCCTCGTTTGTACGACCCAGTGCCCTTATGGCGGAGTCAGTGAGGCTTATGCTGCTGGTAGCTGGCAATATGAGCACCAAGTGTTATCGGCCGGCAGACTGACCATTCCTGCTGTGTATGCCCGACTGCTGTGGTTACATCTGGCTTATGACACACCCGCCAGACGTCGTCAGCGCTGGCAATACAGCGTAAATAAGGCATAAACTTTGCCTAAAAATCTTTATAATGCCCCCTTTTTATCCTATTTTACCGACCAATTTGGCTTTACCCATGACGTTTACCCCCTCAGATCGAAGCGATACACAACTACCCACTGCCTCAAGTGATTTGCTTGAGACGACCACAGCACCCTCTAGTAGCACCCCTCAGCACCCTGCTCAAACCTATGCGCTAGGTGTTGAATTCAATGGCGCAAACTATCGGGGATGGCAGCGCCAGCAAGAGGTGTTGTGTGTACAGCAGGTACTCGAGGAGACACTGAGCAAAATTGCCAATGAGCCCATTGAAGTGGTAGCAGCCGGTCGTACAGATGCTGGCGTGCATGGCGGTAATATGCTGGCTCACTTCACCACTTCTGCCAAGCGCGGCATATATAATTGGCTGCGCGGTGCCAACAGTCTGCTGCCGGATGACATCGCCATTCGCTGGATTCAGCCTATGCCCGATACGTTTCATGCCCGCTTTGGCGCCATCGCCCGCCGTTACCGCTATATTACTCTCAATCAGCCGCAGCGCCCGGCGGTCCTCAATCACTTGGTAACCCACATTCATGAGCCCTTAGATTTGGCATTGATGCAGCAGGCCGCTGAGCATATCGTCGGCACCCATGACTTTAGCAGCTTTCGCGCCGCTGCCTGCCAATCTAAGCAGCCGGTACGCAATATTCATCATGCTAAGCTATTCAAGCATGGCGAGTTTATTGTGTTTGATATTCAGGCAGATGGCTTCTTGCATCACATGGTACGAAACCTGATGGGCACCTTGTTTGCCATTGGTAAAGGTGAGCTTCAACCTGAGGATTACTTACGGATTTTGCAGGCCAAAGACCGTACCATTGCCCCGCCGACAGCGCCGCCAGATGGGCTATATTTTATTAACGCCTATTACCCTGAGCCAATGCAAGCCCTACTACCAAAGGTGCCACTAGCACCGCAGTGGCTAAATCTGCCCGAACAATAAGCGCTCTAACCATCCATTAATAAGCAACTAGCAAATTCGACGTATTTTATCAAGTGATACCACAACAAAATTTGCTTAATCAGCGGATGTTGCGTATAATAACGACCTACAATTCTATTTGAACGGGTTAACCCAAATAATTATGGCAAAAAAAGACGACATTATTGAATTTGAAGGCGAAGTCATTGACACCCTTCCAAACACACTTTTTAAAGTGCGCCTAGAAAATGGACATGAAATCATTGCCCATATTTCAGGTAAGATGCGCAAACATTACATCCGTATCTTAACCGGTGATAAAGTTAAAGTTGAAATGACGCCATACGACTTGACCAAAGGTCGTATTACTTACCGTGGTAAAACCTAATTTATAGGTTTTATTTAGTGCTCGCGACAGGTTGAGTGTGGAGTAGATATCAGTCATCTAACCCTCTCAATAAAAAGACCGCTCCTTACAGAGCGGTCTTTTTTGTGGCTAAAGCCTACCGTTTAGACGGATTGACTTGTACGTCAATTCAGCTACATCAATATAAATATAGCCTATTTATTTAAACTCAACTGTCGCGCCATTTTCAATGGTATTTAATAATGCCATAGCGTCCCAGTTGGTTAGGCGGATACAACCGGCGGAGGCTTGACGACTGATGCGCTCAGGATCCGGTGATCCATGAATGCCGTAAGAGGGTTTATCCAGTCCAATCCACACCCGGCCAACAGGATTATTAGGTCCAGGAGGCAAGACGGTCTGCTTGCCATCGGCATCGGTATGGGTGTAGTTGGGATCACTTACCTTAACTTTTACTTTATGGGTACCGGTGGGTGAAGGCGTTGCCGTACTGCCTACGGTTGTGGGATAGCTGGCCACCAGTTTATTGTCTTTGTCATAAGCATATAAGGTCTGCTGGTTTTTATCTGCCACTACCCGACTAATGGCTTTTGTATTGGCGCGGCCGGGGTTATAAACGGTCAAAGTTTCCCCAGTGACAAATTTTGCATTGGGATTGAGCTGTTTAAGATAGCTGACACTCATATGGAATTTTTCACCCAATGCTTCAGGAATGCTTTCATAATACAGCCCTTCAAGTTTAGACTTGGCTTCTACCCCAGCTGGTATCGTGGTGGTCTTAATATTGACATCTGAATCTTTTAGCGTATAGCTAATCAATACCGGTTTTTGCCCAAGATTGTCATTTTGTCCTGACCCTTTTAACAAAGCCTCCCAAGTTTTTTGATCCAAAGTATCCGTGACGGGTAACCCCTGGGCCTGCTGAAAAGCTTGCATCGCTTTTTGGGTGTTTTTGCCCCAATAGCCATCGACAGCACCGACACCATGTTGATTCCAGTTTAATAACGCCTGTACTTTGGTGCCCACAGCCTGAGTCATCTTCACGCCCGGCTTCCACTCGCTACTGTTGACCTGCTTTGCCATGGCCGATAAGCTGGTATCTTTTGCCGCATTAGCGGCAGCATCTGATTGAGCAGTGGCTTGGGTAGCCGCTGATTCACTGGTAGTGGGGCCTGATGCCTCTACATTAGCGTCACTTTGAGCGTCATCAGAAGCTTGCGCCATGTCCTCTTCATTATCTAAATCATCAGTCTGTGTATCCTCAGCTAAGGCTTGATCTGCAGCAGATTCAGACATACTGGTTACTTGTGGCGGTGTGTTAGTATTTGATTGTACAACATCATTATCAGCTTGAGCATAGGCCACTACAGGCAATGTCAACGCCGCTAATATGGCCACAGTGAGTGTTTTTAACGTTGCCTGTTTTAAACTATTTGTTGAGGGGATAAGCATTTATGTGCCTCTTTTTTCTTATTGTTGGTTTTATTTTATAAGCTATTAATATACAACCTAAGTGCTTATAAATGAACGGCTTAAGCGTTATGTTATGCAAAGTTATGTATATCTAAAGCCTCGCCAATTCCTCAAAATCCAATAAAAAAAGACCCGAATCCGAAGATTCGAGTCTACTGATTAGGGCTAAGTTAGTCTAACTGTTATTTAACTTAGCTTATCTGATTTTGGCTTAGCTTAGCTTGGCCAATACTGCCTCACCCATTTGTTTACAGCCTACCAAGGTTAAGCCTGTTTCATCAGCATCCATAATATCACCCGTACGCAAGCCATCATCTAGCACATCGCTTACAGCTTGCTCAATTGCCGCAGCAGAAGCTTCATGCTTAAAGGTGTAACGCAGCATCATAGCAACCGATAAGATGGTGGCTAAGGGGTTGGCTTTGTCTTGACCAGCAATGTCTGGTGCACTGCCGTGGCAAGGCTCATACATGCCTTTACCATGCTCATCTAAGCTCGCTGATGGCAACATACCGATAGAGCCAGTCAACATGGCGGCCTCATCCGATAAGATATCGCCAAACATATTACCCGTCACCATCACATCAAACTGCTTGGGATTTTTTACCAATTGCATACAGGCATTATCGGCATACATATGGCTTAAGTCCACGTCGCTATAGTCAGCCTGTTGCAGCTTAATCATGGTCTGCTTCCAAAGCTCCGTGACCTCTAACACATTGGCTTTGTCCACTGAACATACTTTGGCGGGTGTGCCATTGGCTTTAGCACGCACTTGCGCCAAATCAAAGGCCACTTTACCAATACGCTCAATCTCAGAGGTCTTATACACCATGGTGTTGTAACCTTGCTGTTCGCCATTGTCTAAGGTGCGAATACCGCGTGGCTCCCCAAAATAAATACCACCCGTCAGCTCACGCACGATAAGCAAGTCTAGACCTGAGATGATTTCCGGCTTTAAGCTTGAGGCATTAGCCAGCTGAGGGTACAGCTTGGCCACCCGTAAGTTGGCAAACAAACCTAGCTCACTGCGAATTTTTAATAGACCACGCTCAGGACGAATACTGCGCTCAATCCCATCCCATTTAGGCCCACCCACAGCACCTAATAATACCGCATCTGCCGCACGGGCTTTCGCCAAAGTTTCATCAGGCAGTGGCACGCCAGCATTATCGATAGCGATACCGCCGATATCTGCCGTCTCCAAGCTTAAACCTAAGTCAAACTTGTCATTTACAGCTTCTAATACAGCCACAGCCTGAGTCATAATTTCAGGGCCAATGCCATCGCCAGCTAGGGTTAAAACGGTTGCCATAGTTGTTATTCCTAAGTTTTTATCAAATAAATTGTAATGAGCTATCGATTACGCCATCAAATGAAGTCGCGGATAAGGCCTATTGATTAGGCGCGTACTTCTTTAAAAATCCAAGGCGTATTTTGCTGCATTTTGGCCTCATAAGCTTTGATCGCCTCGCTTTGCTGTAAAGTAAGACCGATATCATCGAGACCATTTAACAAACAGTGCTTACGAAACTCATCAACCTCAAACGGATACTCTGTGCCGTCAGGGGTGACGACCACTTGACGCTCAAGGTCAGCGGTTAACTCATAGCCTTCGTTGGCAAGGCATTGCTCGAACAAGTCGTCAACTTGCGCTTCGGTCAATACAATGGGCAACATACCATTTTTAAAGCAGTTGTTATAGAAGATATCGGCAAAGCTTGGGGCAATTACGGTGCGAAAGCCATACTCTGATAAAGCCCAAGGTGCATGTTCACGGCTTGAGCCACAGCCGAAGTTATCACGGGCCAGCAAAATAGTTGCACCTTGATAGCGCGGTTTATTAAGCACAAAATCAGGATTAATCGGACGCTTAGAGTTGTCTTGGCCTGGGAAGCCTTCATCCAGATAGCGCCAATCATCAAATAAATTGACGCCAAAACCTGTGCGTTTGATAGATTTTAAAAACTGCTTTGGGATAATCTGATCGGTATCCACATTCGAGCGATCAAGGGGGCATACGATGCCAGTTTGGGTATTATAAGCTTGCATTAGAGGTTCCTTAACATAGGGTATCTGATAAAACGGAGTATGGCCTTAATCACTGATTAAAAGCTTCGCACATCCACAAAATGACCGGCTAAGGCCGCCGCCGCCGCCATTGCTGGGCTAACTAAGTGGGTGCGACCACCATTGCCCTGACGACCCTCAAAGTTACGGTTTGAGGTTGAGGCGCAGTGTTCTTGTGGCTCAAGCTTATCAGCATTCATGGCCAAACACATTGAGCAGCCAGGCTCACGCCATTCAAATCCTGCCTCAATAAACAACTTATCTAATCCCTCTTGCTCCGCTTGCTGTTTTACCTGGCCCGAGCCGGCAACCACGATGGCTTCTTTAACGTTGGCTGCCACTTTACGGCCTTTAATCACCGATGCCGCTGAGCGCAAGTCTTCAATACGAGAGTTGGTACACGAGCCAATAAAAATACGATCAAGCTTGATATCGGTAATCGGCTGGCCTTGCTCAAGACCCATATATTGATAAGCACGCTCCCATGCCTCAGCCTGCACCTCATCTTTTGCCTGAGCTAACGTTGGAACATATTGAGTCACATCCACCACCATCTCAGGTGACGTGCCCCAAGACACTTGCGGGGCAATGTCACTGGCATCTAGCTCAACAATCGCATCAAAATGTGCGCCCTCATCTGAGTGCAAGGTATTCCAGTACTCAACCGCTTGATCCCACTGCTCACCTGTTGGTGCAAAAGGACGGCCTTTGACATATTCGATGGTGGTCTCATCCACACCAACCATGCCCACACGAGCACCAGCTTCTATGGCCATGTTACACACAGTCATACGGCCTTCCATGCTCATGTTTTCAAATACCTCACCAGCAAACTCAATGGCATAACCGGTACCGCCTGCCGTACCAATCTTAGCAATAATGGCCAACACCACATCTTTGGCAGTCACGCCAGCGCCTAGCTCACCATTGACACGGATCAACATATTTTTAGATTTTTTCTGAACCAAGCACTGAGTGGCCAACACGTGTTCGACTTCAGAGGTACCAATACCATGAGCCAAACAGCCTAAAGCGCCATGCGTTGCCGTATGTGAATCACCACATACCACGGTCATGCCTGGCAATACCAAGCCTTGCTCTGGGCCTACTACGTGTACGATACCTTGACGCACATCGTTGATGGTAAACTCTGCAATATTAAACTTAACGCAGTTGTCATCCAACGTTTTGACCTGCAAGCGAGACACTTCATCTTTAATACCACTGACGCCTTCAAGACGCTCTTTGCGCACTGTAGGTACGTTATGATCAGGCGTCGCAATATTGGCTGATAGACGCCAAGGTTCACGATTGGCCAGCGCTAAACCTTCAAAAGCTTGCGGGCTAGTCACTTCATGCAACAAGTGGCGGTCAATATAAATTAGACTTGAACCGTCATCACGTTGACTGACCAAGTGCGCATCCCAAAGTTTGTCATAAAGTGTTTTTGCAGTCGTTATCGTTATTGCTGACATGGAAAGTATCCTTGCTGGCTTATAAAATTAAGCTCTAAATAAAAAAATCATTAATAAAAAAGGTATAAAGCGCAAGAACATTGCACCGTTGATAGCCGCTTAACTTGTGGCGCAATTGGCCCCTCAAGGTCATTTAATCAGATTTAGCCTCTCAATATTATATATAATAATAACATTGGCTTTATAAGCGCTAAATGAGTGCAACATAACCTGCCTTATCTATTGAGATTATAACAGCTTAGTTATATAATAATAATTGATGATTTTTATCATAAAGCAAACTTTATATTATACTTAAACTTTTAACCCTTTTGATAGTTTTAGGCTGACCATGAATACCACAAATTTGACCACCTTTATCACTGTAATGCAAACGGGCAGTATTTCGGGCGCGGCTGAAAAACTTTTTATCACCCAACCTGCTGTCAGTAAGCGCATAAAAAACCTTGAAGATGAGTTTAAGGTTACCTTATTTGATACCTTAGGTCGTGGTATCGTGCCCACCGCTGCTGCTAATGAGCTACTGCCGCACGCCAAGCGCTGGCTGGATGATTACGATAACTTCAAGATCAATATCCAAAACTCTCAGCAAACCATTTCGGGAAAACTGGTCATTGGTACCAGTCACCATATTGGTCTTCATCACCTATCTCCAGTACTAAAACAGTTTATCCAGACCTATCCGTCTGTGCAGCTAGAGGTGCACTTTGTGGACTCAGAAGCGGCACACAAAGCGGTGTTGGATGGTGAGCTGTCATTGGCCTTTTTGACCCTGCCCCCTGTGTATGACAAACGCCTGACTTATCATACACTTTGGTCAGACCCCCTGTTTTTTGTGACGGGAACCTTGTCGCCTTTAGCACAAAAATCCAATGTCACCTTAGAGCAACTGGCACACTACTCAGCCATCTTGCCGGCAGCCAATACGTTCACCAGTCAGATTACTTTGGCAGAGTTTGCCAAACAAAACCTAAAACCGTATGCCACCATGACTACCAACCCTCTAGAGTCTATTCGTATGCTGGTATCGGTCGGTCTAGGTTGGTCAGTATTACCGCAAACCTTGATCAACCACGAGTTGGCCTACGTTGATATGGCAAAGGATTTAGAATTACAGCGGCATCTTGGGGTGGTCATCAACCCAAGCTTAACCCGCTCAGCCAGTGTTGATGCGTTAATGCAAATGCTGGCACCTATTAGCTCATAAGTAACTAATAAGTAGCCAATAAGCCCCCTTCTTAATTCATTTGCCGCTTTAATTTATTTGCCGCTTTATTGAGCTAATCAGTTAGCGTGCCACTTTTAGCCTCCTATGTGCTTTCTGCCAGCGACTGTAATCAGTCGCTGGCGGTGGCAGTCAACCTTATGTTAATTGTTTTTGTGAATTACGTTCGTAATCGCCTTTTTTTTACTTTATAATGCACTTATATTGCCAAAAGTTAATGGAGCGTAACCTATGCGTTGTGAATACTGAGCTGTTTATCCATTAATAGATTATTATTGGTTTTTGCACAGCAGTTTTCAGGGCATAAAGTTTAAATAAAAAAACTTTTACCTTATTACCTTAACTTTTGTTGATACTCTTTTAGTTTTTATAAAAAAACCATTATGATACCAATACCATAATGGTTTTTTTGTGCTTAAAAAACATATTACATAAGGATTTTGTTATGAATGGAATTGAACCTGGCGTGCTCATCTCGCTCGCCCTCTACTTTTTACTGATGATTGCCATCGGTATTTGGGCCTATTTTAAGGCCGAAAACGACTCAGAAGGCTATATGCTGGGCGGTCGTAACTTAAGCCCAGGGGTTGCCGCCTTATCTGCAGGCGCCTCAGATATGTCAGGTTGGCTATTATTAGGCCTACCCGGCTACATGTACAGCTCAGGTGTGGTTAGTATCTGGATTGCTTTAGGCTTAACCCTCGGCGCCTTTGCGAACTATCTCTTAGTGGCCCCAAGACTGCGTGTCTATACAGAGGTCGCTGACAACGCCATCACCCTGCCCGATTATTTCGCCAACCGTTTTGAAGACAAGTCTCACCTGCTTCGTGTCATCTCAGCCATCGTTATTATTTTATTCTTTACCGTGTATACTGCAGCCAGCTTAGCCGGCGGTGGTAAATTATTCGACAGCGCCCTAGGCATGTCTTATAGCACAGGCCTGTGGGTAACGGCAGGTGTGGTTGTGGCCTATACCTTATTCGGTGGCTTCTTAGCAGTTTCGACCACGGATTTTGTGCAAGGCGTCATTATGCTATTGGCGATGATTATTGTACCTGTCGTGGCCTTTACAGATTTAGGCGGTGTGGGTGCCACAACCACAGCCATTCGCAATATTGACCCCCAAATGCTTAACATCTTTAGCGGCATGAGCTTTTTAGGCATTTTGTCATTGATGGCATGGGGTTTAGGCTATTTTGGTCAGCCACACATTATCGTACGCTTCATGGCGATTCGTTCAGTAAAAGACGTGCCAACTGCCCGTAGAATTGGTATGAGCTGGATGATTGTCAGCTTAATCGGGGCATTAATGACAGGCTTTGCTGGCCGTGCTTATGTCCAAAAAACTGCCATGACCTTAGATGATCCAGAGACCATCTTCTTAGTATTCACTAACTTCTTATTCCATCCTTTAGTCTCAGGCTTCTTGTTAGCAGCGATTTTAGCCGCCATTATGAGTACCATATCCTCACAGTTACTGGTAGTGTCAAGCTCTCTAACCCGTGATGTATATAAATTATTCTTTGATAGACAGGCCCCAGAAGCACGTCAAGTATTGGTAGGTCGTATCTCTGTTGTCGTGGTAGCTTTGGTATCTATTTTCTTAGCTTCCGACCCTGACAGCTCAGTATTATCGCTTGTGTCTAACGCATGGGCAGGCTTTGGTGCTGCCTTTGGTCCGTTGGTTATTATTAGCTTAATGTGGAAACGTATGAACCGTAATGGTGCGCTGGCAGGTATGATTGTCGGTGCCCTAACCGTGATTATTTGGGTCTATGCAGGCATACAAACTTCTGATGGCGTCGCTTTAAATGACTGGTTATATGCCATTATCCCAGGCTTTATTTTAAGCTCTATTGCTATTGTGGTCGTCAGCTTAGCCACTGCTGCACCAAGTGCCAAAATTCAAGCCAAATTTGAAGAGATGGAAACCAATCTATAACCATAGCCTCACTTCAAACCACACTTCATCAACACCAAAGACCTCGCATGATGCGAGGTCTTTTTTGTCTAGAGATAAATGTATTTTACCTGCCCGCTAGAAAGTCTTAGTAAATAAAATGGTGGCTGTTTTGTCATCACGGTCATCATAGTATTTGAAGTTACTTGAGGTCTTCTCATAATCAAATACCAAGCGTGGGGTTAAGCCTAGTACCGTCAAATCACGCTTCCAAACTTGCAACCCTAAGGAGCTGGTTTTGTCTTTGCGATGGGTATCATTGCCCTCTACGCGATAAGTTCGGTAAAAGAAATCTGCGATATCATCTGAAGGCTTATCATAGTCTTTAATAGCATAGCTTGCTGAGGCTAAAGTAGAGATACCTTGGTTCCATTCACGCCCCCAGCCCACGTTTACTGAATTTCTATCATAACTTAAGAAGCTGGTCTTATCGACATCGTTTTTATAGCTACCCAAACCACCATAAAAATACTCGTTGGCATCTTTAATATATAGACCATTGACCCCTAAAAACAGGCCATCTGCTTCACGCAGATCTTTGTCATCATCATCTATGGTTTCATTAGAGTACATACCTGTTGCCGTCAGCTTGAGCTTTGGCTGTACCCAACGTGAGCCACTAAGCGTCACCCCCTTTCGCCAGCTATACGGCTCTTCCCCATAAAAGCGCTTGGTCACAAAAGGACTAATAGACACATCATTTTTGGCATCATCGTAACCCAAGGCTGTCGAGGCTGTGACCAGATAATCATTATACTCACTATTATCCCAATAGCCTCTTAGTGAGGCATTACCACCCACTTCAGCATAAAAGTTTTTGTCTAGGTTAATACGTTTACTCGCACTTCCTGATACCTGCAAACCTTTGCCGGATTCAGGCTTACTTGTGGCACCTAATTGAGCATCTACAATTTGCCTTTCAGGTACCCCATTTAAGTTCTTATCATAAACATAGCTGGCAGAAGCACTAAAGCGCCACTGCTCCTGCTCTTTGATGCGCTCAATTAAGCGATCAACATTGGCCATTACCGGTGGTGGAATATCCGCGCCACGCAGCTTCTGCAACTGGTCTGCAGCAGCGGTATACTGCTTATCAGCATACAACGCTTGGGCCATATTAAGACGCACTGGATGAAAGTCAGGGTTGTCTGCCAACATGTCTTTATATATCGCAATAGCTTTTTTGTTTTGTCCTTCACTACGATATACCAAGGCATCAGCGAACTTAATTAGCATGGGATCATTAACTTCTAATGCCCTATAATATGGGAGCAGCTCTTTAACAGTGGCCATATCCTGCGCTGCCAATGCGGCATTTAAAAACTTTGTAAAAGTTACATGGTCCGCTTTTAAAGCCTCTAAATCATAGCCTTGTATAGATTGAACTTTTTTGCGCTCATCTAGTGCTTTTTGTGCTTCTTGCTTAGATACGGTTGCTGTTGGTACGTTCGTGCCTAAGGTAATATCTTGGCGCTCACGTTTAATTAATTCATCTGCCTGGTCATTATTGTCTCTAGTCTCCTCGATAAATCCAGGAGGAATATCGTCAGCCGCATAGACCAGAGGACTATAAACTGCGCTGAGCAATAAGGTAGAAGTGGTGAGGGTTCTTAAGAGGTGCGAATGTGTCATAGTTATCCCTAACAGTGTTACTAAAATCCAATATTCAGTCTATTTTCTATAATTAAAGCCAAGTCCGCTTTAGTATACCTGTGTTCCTATCGAGGTATGCTGAGTCATACGACAGTAAATAATTGAGATATAAACAGTAGTCACTCATTTGACATTAAAGAGATTTCAATATTTACCAAAGTATTTTACTAACTTAACTATAAGATAATAATGATAATTTTGCGAGAAAAAAAAGCGCCTAATTAGGCGCTTTTTCTTACTATAGTGTTTAAAATAGTTAATTGAGCTTGCTTGAATTTTATAAAGATAACAAAAGTCTGCTTACTTTACTGTTTTTCAGCTCCGAATGTACCTTGGAAACGAGTTCCTGTACCAGGTAAGTCGCCTTTACCACCTTCGATTGCCGCATCTTGATAGATACCACCTAAGAATTTAGCATCTTCACCGTAGAAGCCACCAGCAGTATCGATACCATTAACATTACCTGCAAAGGTATTACCATCGATGGTCGCTTCAATGCCAATCTTATTACCTTCTGGCATATATTTGAAGTTACCGTCAAAGGCAAGCTCACCTTTCACTGAGTTATTCACAAAGTCAACATCGAAGGCTGATGTGCCTTCCACAGGAGCTGTATTTGCATTATCTCCTAAATGGATATTTTCGATATAGGTCGCTACTCCTGTATACTGAGCCTTACCTTCATTGATATCTTTCAACCTATCCATTGCCTCTGTAGCAGTTAAGTACCCCTGGACATAGACGTTAGTAGCTCGAGATACCTCTCCTGCAGCAGAGTCAAAGTTACCGTAAACGTGACCTACTTGCATTTGACTGTCAAAGTTTTCGTAAACAGATTTATAATTAAATGTAGGGTTAAAACTACCTTTTCCAGCATCAACCTTCACACTACCTGATTGCTTTAGTGATACGTCAATAGGCTTAAGCACCGAGTCAGGCTTCACCATATCAGCACGTACCACGCCTTTATCAAAACTCTTGAAATTGTCGCCTTTACGATTATCTACTGGTACTAAACTACCATCTTTATCTACTGTAGTGGTAAAGTCAGACTGATCATCACGAATAGCCACATAACCCACAGCATTATCGAGTTTACCTAGGCCAAACGGTAGTGTTTTTTCCTTGCTACTTAGCGTCGTAGACTGGAAGCCCGTCATATCCGACTCAACCGTAGGCAGCTCTGGCTCACTTGGTGCATTCGAGCCCCTAGTCTCTACTTTACTGGCGCCAAACGTCCCTTGGAATGTAGTCCCCTCACCCTTTTTCTTAGCGACTCCACCTGTGGTTAGAGCTTGTTGATAAACTCCGCCCAAAAGCTTAGCATCCTCACCATAAAAACCGCCTGCAGTATCAATATTATTTAGATTACCAGCAAAGGTATTACCAGTAATATCCGCTTTAATCTTGATCTTATTGCCTTCTGGCATATACTTATAGGCACCAGCATTAAACGCTAGCTCCCCTTCAAGATTGGCATTGATAAAATCAACATCAAATGTAGAGGTACCATCAACTACAGGTCCAGCACGCTTCTCATCTTTTAAGTGCAGGTTCTCCATATAAGTGGCAACACCCTTATACTCAACCTTACCGTCATTAAGCTCACTGTCTACCTTATATTGAGCCAAATCTTTCATGTACTGCATGTCCGTAAGGTTGGTAGCATTACCTTGAACATGGACGTTAGACAAGCGACCTGGAGTGATGATTGTCCAGCGAACTTTAGGATCCCCTAGGACATGACCAATTTGCATTTCGCCATCGAAATCTTTATAGATAGACTGATATTCAAAATCTCTTCTTAAAATTGGTCCGAGCTCAATCAATGTCTCATCTGTATGCTGCTTAAAGCCGTTGCCATAGCTGGCGTCTTCACTACCCGTTAAGTTCACACCCACTGCTGCATAGTATTCTCGTGAATCAGTTTCATTAGCTCGAATAGACAACTGATCATAGCTGCCTGTCTTATTATCACGAATAGCACCGTAGTGTATGCTTGGGCCGATTAAGTTATCATTACTTAATGCACTGCTGTGAAAGCCAGTAACATTCGAATCAACTGCAACATCAGGATTGGCTACAGGGTCGAGCGTCTTAGTAGTTTTACTTGCGCCAAAGGTGCCTTGGAACGTGGTTCCCTCACCTGGTGCACTACCCTCTCCTCCAGGTGTTAACGCTTGCTGATAAATACCGCCTAACAGACGTCCATCCTCTCCAAAGAAGCCACCCGCAGTATCAATACCATTGCTATTACCTTTAAAAGTATTGCCGGTTATACCCGCTTTAATACCGATTTTGTTTCCTTCAGGCATATACTTGTAGTCACCATCTTGGAAACTAAGCGTCCCTTCAAGCAAAGCTTTGACAAAATCAACGTTAAATTCAGAGGTACCATTCACAACAGGGCTACTTTGCTGACCATCCTTAAGATGTAAATTCTCCATATAGGTCGCATCACCTGTGTACTGAACCAGTCCTTCACTTAGATTGGTATCTTGATGATGCTTTGCCCAGCCTTGTAAGAACTCAATATCTGCCTCATCTGTGGCATTCCCTTGTACGTAGACATTCGATAAACGATATTCATCGACGTTTATTAGCGGAGCTTTTAGGTCACCATGAACATGACCAATTTGCATTTGATCATCGAAGTTCTTGTAGGTGGTGGTGTAATCCATACGGCGCTTTCGTGGAGCGATACCTGCTGAGTCTTGCCCTACTACTTCAGTGAATCCAGAATGCTGCTTAAAGCCATTCTCCAAGTCACTGTCATTTGCACCCGTTAGTTGAATATCAATAGGACCCTGCTTGGCCATTTTTGAAGCAACTTTATCGGCTCGAACGGCTATTTGATTATAGCTATTAGAATTATTTTCTAAAATTTCAGTGTAGCGAATACTGGTACCTAGACCAGACTTGCCAATGGCGTTGCTCTGGACTCCTGTTAAATTAGATTGAGCAGCAACATCAGGATTGGTAGGTGTGTTTTGCTTAGTACTTGTGCCTGCATAGGCTGATACTGAAGCGAAAATAAAAGAGGTTAATAAGACAACGCTTGGTTTTAAAGGGGTATTCAATTTTTTAGCTGAAGACACAACCAAATTTGAATGACAGTGAAGTGACATTCGACTTCCTCCATGAAGATAAAAATACATTCCAATTTTGTTACTATAACTTAATAAGTGACAACAAATACTTATATTATCGATATTGACAATAAAGTCAACTTATTAAACAGACTTATCAGTGAAATTAATAAACGTAGCTGCTCTTTTTAATTAACCCAAAAAAAGCGCCCCTATTAGGACGCTTTTTTTAAATCACCTTACTATAACTTTTATTTTACTGGTTGCTTTTCAGCACCAAAAGTACCTTGGAACTTAGTGCCTGTGCCTGGAGTAGTACCTTTACCACCTGTTACAGAAGCATCTTGGTAAATACCCCCTAGGAACTGTGCATCATCACCGTAGAAGCCACCAGCAGTATCGATACCGTTTACGTTTCCTGCAAAAGTATTGCCGTTGATGGCCGCTTCAATACCAATCTTATTACCTTCTGGCATATATTTGAATTTACCGTCAAAGGCAAGCTCACCTTTCACAGATTTATTGACAAAGTCAACATTGAAGTTTGAAGTACCGTTTACTGGTTCAAAACCTGTATTGCCATCGCCTAAATGAATGTTCTCAATATATGTCGCGTTACCGGCGTATTGTGCTTTACCCTCATTAACTTGCTTTAAGTAATCAATGTCTGCTTGGTTAGTTAAATGACCTTGAGCATAGACGTTAGCAACACGTGATAAATCACCGACAAAGCCTGAGTTGATAACACCATATACATGACCCACTTGCATTTGTGTATCAAAACTTTCATATACTGATTTATAGTTGAAGTTAGGGTTTAGTGAGCCTTTACCCGCTTCTACTTTGATACTACCAGTACTACCAGATTTACCTAATGACACCTCCAATGGCTTTTGGACTGACTCTGGCTTCACCATATCAGCACGTACTGACAACTTATCAAAGGCAGTAAAATTATCACCATCTTTTGTATCTACAGGAACTAATGAGCCATCTTTATTAACCAAATCAGCTTGGTTGCCTGACCAGTTTGATTTGTCGTCACGGATAGCCACATAGCCAATTGCATCGTCTAAAACAACATTAGCAATAGCAATATTTTTAGCGACACTACTTAATGCAGTTGATTGGAAACCAGTCATTTCAGTATCAGGGGCAACGTCTGGGTTAACAGGTGCATTTGGATCAACTGGCTCTGTCACTGGTTTGACTCTTTCAGCACCATAAGTACCTTCAGCACCATTACCTTCGTAAATACCGCCTAGATAGTCAGCACCTTTACCAAAGAATCCGCCAGACGTATTGATACCGTTAACATTACCTGTGAAATTATTACCGTCAATATCCGCAGCAATAGTAACGTTTTTACCAGCATTGAAGGTTAATGTACCATCAACTGACTTCTTAACAAAATCAACATCAAACTTCGACTTGCCATTGACATCAAGATTATCACCTTCTTTGTAAGTCGCTACACCAGTATATTCGGCTTTACCGTCTGTGGTTTCTTTACCATCTGCCAGTTTTTGCAAATCACCTAAGTTAGTTGCATTGCCTTTAACATACACGTTAGCAAGCTCACCCCTATCATAAGTTCTTCTGACCTGACCTGACACATGACCGATCTG
Organism: Psychrobacter sp. YP14; assembly: GCF_003209315.1. Lineage (NCBI taxonomy): Bacteria > Pseudomonadati > Pseudomonadota > Gammaproteobacteria > Moraxellales > Moraxellaceae > Psychrobacter > Psychrobacter sp. YP14. The sequence continues at coordinate 2,236,464 of NZ_CP029789.1, forward strand.
CATCTGATCATCAAAGTTATTGTAAACAGAAGTGTAGTTATAAGTACTTTGAACTGGCGTTCCAAGTGCATTTTTACCTAGTACAGCAACTGATCCAGTATGTGACTTAAATCCATTATCTAAACTGGTATCATTTGCACCTTTTAAATCAACCACAATTGGAGAAGCAATGATATTCTCATTCAGTTCATGAGTACGTAATACTAACTTGTCATAACCTGTTGTATAACTATCAACAAGATGCTGCTTATCGTTATATTGTGTATGCTGTACACCTGAAATTGCAGAGTCTGGCTCATCAAACTGATTGGCTAACTCTTCAGCTGCATCAGCTCTTGCTTGAGCTTCTGCCGCCGCCGCCTCTGCTTCCGCTTGAGCAGTCAGGGCGTCTTGCTTCTCTTTATTAGCCGCTTCAGTATCTTTTGCTGCTTGCTCAGCAGCTGCTTTAGCTTTTTCTGCTTCCGCTTTAGCTGCATCTGCTGCTGTATTGGCTTCAGCAACCAATCGGTCTGCTTCCGCTTTGGCTTCTCCAATAGCCTTCTCTGCTGCTTTCTGTGCCGCTACTAAAGCATCTTCTGCTGACTTTTGTGCTGCTTTAGCGGTTGCTTCAGCTTCTTTAGCAGCTTGCTCAGCTGCTTGTGCAGCAATAGCGACCTGTTCAGCTGCTGCTCTAGCCTCCTCTGCTAAGCGTAATTCTTCTAATGCAGCCGCTAGACCGCCATCACCGCCAGTACCAGCATTGGCTAGTGCTTCTTGAGCTTTTTCTAACGCTGCTTGCGCTTTCTCTGCAGCCGCTTTTGCATCAGCCGCTGCTTTTTGCGCCGCGTCTGCCTTAGCTTGCTCTGCTGCTATTGCTTTTTGCGCGGCATCTGCTGCGGCTTGAGCGTCTGCTGCTGCTTGCTCTGCTGCAGTTTGCTTGTCAGATTTCGCACCATAAGTACCTTGAGCACCATTACCTTCATACACACCACCTAGGTACTGGGCATCACCACCATAGAAACCACCCTCAGTTGCGTAGCCTGCATTATCTGCTGCTGCACCTGAGAATTGGTTACCGTCAATACCTGCTTTTAGAGCAATGTCTCCTGCATTAGCAAAGCTTAAGTTACCCTCTAGACTCTTATTAACAAAGTCTGCGGTAAATACAGATGAACCAAATTCAATGTCGTTACCAATACCCATCTGACGATAGGTCGCATCTCCGGTATAACCTGCTGTGCCCTCTGTCGGCATATTCTCAGCTTTGGTCGCGTTACCAATAACCGCTGCACCATTTACTGGCAATTCAAGACCACTAAACACCGCTTTACCATCAATGTGGCCAATGCGCATGTCATCGCCAAAGTCCTTATACGTTGAGGTGTAAGTTAGTGGTAGCTCTTGACCTAACGCACCAACAACGGCACTGTCTTCGTGCGCTTTAAAGCCATTTGTACCAGCAATATCTGCATCATTATCGCCTGAAATAGTCACTGGTACTTGACCTAATAGTCCAGGTTTATCAGGAGTAGCTGGGTCTTGTGAAGCCAGATCAGCTCGGGCAACAACGCTAGTGCTATCTGCTTCAAAGTCGCGTGTGGTTGTTTTAAAGACTTTACCAAGTGGTACAACGTCTACGTTTAAGGTCTGTACACCACTCTTCGCTGATTCAGGGGCATTCTTAATCTTAGCCGCTTCGGCTGCATCAGTCGCTGCTTGTAGTGCTGCTTGAGCATCTTCAACTTGCTTCTGTGCCGCTGCGATTGCTGCTGCTGAAGCTTGCTGCGCTGCTGCGGCTTTGCCATTGGCTGCTTCTAGAGCCGCTTGTCTACGATCTACTTCTGCTTGTAACGCTTCTGTGTTGCCGCCGCCACTTGCTAGGGCATCAGCTAAGGCTTGCTCTGCTGCTTCTAGATCTTTTTGAGCTTGCGCTAACTCTGATTTAGCCGTCTCTGCTTCTTTCTGAGCAGCTTCCGCTTTCGCTTTTTCTGATGCTGCTAATTCATTGGCGGCATCGGCGTCAGCTTTCGCTTTAACGGCTTCTGCTTCTGCTTTTTCTTTCTGTTTGTTCGCTTCAGCAACTAAAACACCTGCATCTGTCTTCGCTTTTTCAGCGGCAACATTGGCTGCATCAGCATCTGCTTTCGCGATCTTAGCTGCTTCGTTAGCAGCTTCTGCTTCTGCTTTAGCTTCAGCAACTAACTGTTCAGCTTTTGCTTTAGCCTCACCCACTGCTTTATCGGCTGCGGCTTGAGCCGCTGCTTGTGCACTTTCTGCAGCAGCTTTCGCTTCTTCAGCTGCCTTTTGTGCTGCTTGTGCTTTGGTTGCTAACTCTTCGGCTGCAGCTTGTGCCGCTTCGGCTGCTTCTACGCGTGCTAGGGCATCCGCTAAACCGCCGTCACCGCCACTACCCGCATTTGCTAAGGCGTCTTGAGCTTTCTCTAATGCTGCTTGTGCTTTCGCTGCATCCGCTTTCGCTTTCTCTGCTGCTGCCTGTGCTGCTTGCGCTTTTGCTTGCTCTGCTGCTATTGCTTTTTGTGCTGCATCTGCTGCTGCTTGTGCGTCTACGGCTGCTTGTTCTGCTGCAGTTTGCTTGTCAGATTTCGCACCATAAGTACCTTGAGCACCATTACCTTCATACACACCACCTAGGTACTGGGCGTCACCACCGTAGAAACCACCCTCAGTTGCGTAGCCTGCGTTGTCTGCTGCGCCACCTGAAAACTTATTGCCGCTGATGCTCGCTTTAAGATTAATATCACCCGCTTTGGCAAAGCTTAGTTTGCCATCTAGTGCTTTTTTCACAAAGTCTGCGGTAAATACAGATGAACCAAATTCAATGGCGTTACCAAGACCTAACTTACGATGGGTGGCATCACCGGTATAACCTACTGTACCTTCGGTTGGCATGTTCTCAGCTTTGGTCGCGTTACCAATAACCGCTGCACCATTTACTGGCAATTCAAGACCACTAAACACCGCTTTACCATCAATGTGGCCAATGCGCATGTCATCGCCAAAGTCCTTATACGTTGAGGTGTAAGTTAGTGGTAGCTCTTGACCTAACGCACCAACAACGGCGCTGTCTTCGTGCGCTTTAAAGCCATTTGTACCAGCAATATCTGCATCATTACCACCTGAAATAGTCACTGGTACTTGACCTAATAGTCCAGGTTTATCAGGAGTAGCTGGGTCTTGTGAAGCCAGATCAGCTCGGGCAACAACGCTAGTGCTATCTGCTTCAAAGTCGCGTGTGGTTGTTTTAAAGACTTTACCAAGTGGTACAACGTCTACGTTTAAGGTCTGTACACCACTCTTCGCTGATTCAGGGGCATTCTTAATCTCTGCCGCTGCTGCTGCATTGTTTGCTGCTTGTAGTGCTGCTTGAGCATCTTCAACTTGCTTCTGTGCCGCTGCGATTGCTGCTGCTGAAGCTTGCTGCGCTGCTGCAGCTTTGTCATTGGCCGCATCAAGTGCTGCTTGTCTACGATCCACTTCTGCTTGGAGCGCTTCTGTGTTACCGCCGCCACTTGCTAGAGCGTCAGCTAAGGCTTGATCTGCTGCTTCTAAATCCTTTTGAGCTTGTGCTAACTCTGATTTAGCCGTCTCTGCTTCTTTCTGAGCAGCTTCCGCTTTCGCTTTTTCTGATGCTGCTAGATTGTTGGCGGCATCGGCGTCAGCTTTAGCTTTAACGGCTTCTGCTTCTGCTTTTTCTTTCTGTTTGTTCGCTTCAGCAACTAAAACACCTGCATCTGTCTTCGCTTTTTCAGCGGCAACATTGGCTGCATCAGCATCTGCTTTCGCGATCTTAGCTGCTTCGTTAGCAGCTTCTGCTTCTGCTTTAGCTTCAGCAACTAACTGTTCAGCTTTTGCTTTAGCCTCACCCACTGCTTTATCGGCTGCGGCTTGAGCCGCTGCTTGTGCACTTTCTGCAGCAGCTTTCGCTTCTTCAGCTGCCTTTTGTGCTGCTTGTGCTTTGGTTGCTAACTCTTCGGCTGCAGCTTGTGCCGCTTCGGCTGCTTCTACGCGTGCTAGGGCATCCGCTAAACCGCCGTCACCACCACTACCCGCATTTGCTAAGGCGTCTTGAGCTTTCTCTAATGCTGCTTGTGCTTTCGCTGCATCCGCTTTCGCTTTCTCTGCTGCTGCCTGTGCTGCTTGCGCTTTTGCTTGCTCTGCTGCTATTGCTTTTTGTGCTGCATCTGCTGCTGCTTGTGCCTCTACGGCTGCTTGTTCTGCTGCAGTTTGCTTGTCAGATTTCGCACCATAAGTACCTTGAGCACCATTACCTTCATACACACCACCTAGGTACTGGGCGTCACCACCGTAGAAACCACCTTCAGTTGCGTAGCCTGCGTTGTCTGCTGCGCCACCTGAAAACTTATTGCCGCTGATGCTCGCTTTAAGATTAATATCACCCGCTTTGGCAAAGCTTAGTTTGCCATCTAGTGCTTTTTTCACAAAGTCTGCGGTAAATACAGATGAACCAAATTCAATGGCGTTACCAAGACCTAACTTACGATGGGTGGCATCACCGGTATAACCTACTGTACCTTCGGTTGGCATGTTCTCAGCTTTGGTCGCGTTACCAATAACCGCTGCACCATTTACTGGCAATTCAAGACCACTAAACACCGCTTTACCATCAATGTGGCCAATGCGCATGTCATCGCCAAAGTCCTTATACGTTGAGGTGTAAGTTAGTGGTAGCTCTTGACCTAACGCACCAACAACGGCGCTGTCTTCGTGCGCTTTAAAGCCATTTGTACCAGCAATATCTGCATCATTACCACCTGAAATAGTCACTGGTACTTGACCTAATAGTCCAGGTTTATCAGGAGTAGCTGGGTCTTGTGAAGCCAGATCAGCTCGGGCAACAACGCTAGTGCTATCTGCTTCAAAGTCACGTGTGGTTGTTTTAAAGACTTTACCAAGTGGTACAACGTCTACGTTTAAGGTCTGTACACCACTCTTCGCTGATTCAGGGGCATTCTTAATCTTAGCCGCTTCGGCTGCATCAGTCGCTGCTTGTAGTGCTGCTTGAGCATCTTCAACTTGCTTCTGTGCCGCTGCGATTGCTGCTGCTGAAGCTTGCTGCGCTGCTGCAGCTTTGTCATTGGCCGCATCAAGTGCTGCTTGTCTACGATCCACTTCTGCTTGGAGCGCTTCTGTGTTACCGCCGCCACTTGCTAGAGCGTCAGCTAAGGCTTGATCTGCTGCTTCTAAATCCTTTTGAGCTTGTGCTAACTCTGATTTAGCCGTCTCTGCTTCTTTCTGAGCAGCTTCCGCTTTCGCTTTTTCTGATGCTGCTAGATTGTTGGCGGCATCGGCGTCAGCTTTAGCTTTAACGGCTTCTGCTTCTGCTTTTTCTTTCTGTTTGTTCGCTTCAGCAACTAAAACACCTGCATCTGTCTTCGCTTTTTCAGCGGCAACATTGGCTGCATCAGCATCTGCTTTCGCGATCTTAGCTGCTTCGTTAGCAGCTTCTGCTTCTGCTTTAGCTTCAGCAACTAACTGTTCAGCTTTTGCTTTAGCCTCACCCACTGCTTTATCGGCTGCGGCTTGAGCCGCTGCTTGTGCACTTTCTGCAGCAGCTTTCGCTTCTTCAGCTGCCTTTTGTGCTGCTTGTGCTTTGGTTGCTAACTCTTCGGCTGCAGCTTGTGCCGCTTCGGCTGCTTCTACGCGTGCTAGGGCATCCGCTAAACCGCCGTCACCACCACTACCCGCATTTGCTAAGGCGTCTTGAGCTTTCTCTAATGCTGCTTGTGCTTTCGCTGCATCCGCTTTCGCTTTCTCTGCTGCTGCCTGTGCTGCTTGCGCTTTTGCTTGCTCTGCTGCTATTGCTTTTTGTGCTGCATCTGCTGCTGCTTGTGCGTCTACGGCTGCTTGTTCTGCTGCAGTTTGCTTGTCAGATTTCGCACCATAAGTACCTTGAGCACCATTACCTTCATACACACCACCTAGGTACTGGGCGTCACCACCGTAGAAACCACCCTCAGTTGCGTAGCCTGCGTTGTCTGCTGCGCCACCTGAAAACTTATTGCCGCTGATGCTCGCTTTAAGATTAATATCACCCGCTTTGGCAAAGCTTAGTTTGCCATCTAGTGCTTTTTTCACAAAGTCTGCGGTAAATACAGATGAACCAAATTCAATGGCGTTACCAAGACCTAACTTACGATGGGTGGCATCACCGGTATAACCTACTGTACCTTCGGTTGGCATGTTCTCAGCTTTGGTCGCGTTACCAATAACCGCTGCACCATTTACTGGCAATTCAAGACCACTAAACACCGCTTTACCATCAATGTGGCCAATGCGCATGTCATCGCCAAAGTCCTTATACGTTGAGGTGTAAGTTAGTGGTAGCTCTTGACCTAACGCACCAACAACGGCGCTGTCTTCGTGCGCTTTAAAGCCATTTGTACCAGCAATATCTGCATCATTACCACCTGAAATAGTCACTGGTACTTGACCTAATAGTCCAGGTTTATCAGGAGTAGCTGGGTCTTGTGAAGCCAGATCAGCTCGGGCAACAACGCTAGTGCTATCTGCTTCAAAGTCACGTGTGGTTGTTTTAAAGACTTTACCAAGTGGTACAACGTCTACGTTTAAGGTCTGTACACCACTCTTCGCTGATTCAGGGGCATTCTTAATCTCTGCCGCTGCTGCTGCATTGTTTGCTGCTTGTAGTGCTGCTTGAGCATCTTCAACTTGCTTCTGTGCCGCTGCGATTGCTGCTGCTGAAGCTTGCTGCGCTGCTGCAGCTTTGTCATTGGCCGCATCAAGTGCTGCTTGTCTACGATCCACTTCTGCTTGGAGCGCTTCTGTGTTACCGCCGCCACTTGCTAGAGCGTCAGCTAAGGCTTGATCTGCTGCTTCTAAATCCTTTTGAGCTTGTGCTAACTCTGATTTAGCCGTCTCTGCTTCTTTCTGAGCAGCTTCCGCTTTGGCTTTCTCTGATGCTGCTAGATTGTTGGCGGCATCGGCGTCAGCTTTAGCTTTAACGGCTTCTGCTTCTGCTTTTTCTTTCTGTTTGTTCGCTTCAGCAACTAAAACACCTGCATCTGTCTTCGCTTTTTCAGCGGCAACATTGGCTGCATCAGCATCTGCTTTCGCGATCTTAGCTGCTTCGTTAGCAGCTTCTGCTTCTGCTTTAGCTTCAGCAACTAACTGTTCAGCTTTTGCTTTAGCCTCACCCACTGCTTTATCGGCTGCGGCTTGAGCCGCTGCTTGTGCACTTTCTGCAGCAGCTTTCGCTTCTTCAGCTGCCTTTTGTGCTGCTTGTGCTTTGGTTGCTAACTCTTCGGCTGCAGCTTGTGCCGCTTCGGCTGCTTCTACGCGTGCTAGGGCATCCGCTAAACCGCCGTCACCACCACTACCCGCATTTGCTAAGGCGTCTTGAGCTTTCTCTAATGCTGCTTGTGCTTTCGCTGCATCCGCTTTCGCTTTCTCTGCTGCTGCCTGTGCTGCTTGCGCTTTTGCTTGCTCTGCTGCTATTGCTTTTTGTGCTGCATCTGCTGCTGCTTGTGCGTCTACGGCTGCTTGTTCTGCTGCAGTTTGCTTGTCAGATTTCGCACCATAAGTACCTTGAGCACCATTACCTTCATACACACCACCTAGGTACTGGGCGTCACCACCGTAGAAACCACCCTCAGTTGCGTAGCCTGCGTTGTCTGCTGCGCCACCTGAAAACTTATTGCCGCTGATGCTCGCTTTAAGATTAATATCACCCGCTTTGGCAAAGCTTAGTTTGCCATCTAGTGCTTTTTTCACAAAGTCTGCGGTAAATACAGATGAACCAAATTCAATGGCGTTACCAAGACCTAACTTACGATGGGTGGCATCACCGGTATAACCTACTGTACCTTCGGTTGGCATGTTCTCAGCTTTGGTCGCGTTACCAATAACCGCTGCACCGTTAACTGGCAATTCAAGACCACTAAACACCGCTTTACCATCAATGTGGCCAATGCGCATGTCATCGCCAAAGTCCTTATACGTTGAGGTGTAAGTTAGTGGTAGCTCTTGACCTAACGCACCAACAACGGCGCTGTCTTCATGAGACTTAAAGCCATTGGTTCCAGCAATATCTGCATCATTATCACCTGAAATGGTCACTGGAACCTGACCTAATAAGCCATCACCTGCGCCTGGTGCTGATTCTGAGGCCAGATCAGCTCGGGCAACAACGCTAGTGCCATCTGCGTCAAAGTCGCGTGTGGTTGTTTTAAAGACTTTACCAAGTGGTACAACGTCTACGTTTAAGGTCTGTACACCACTCTTCGCTGATTCAGGGGCATTCTTAATTTGTGCCGCTGCTAATGCATCTTGGGCATCTTTTGCTGCTTGGTTAGCCGCTGCTATTTGAGCCTCGGCGGCTGCGGTTGCTGCTGCTGAAGCTTGCTGCGCTGCTGCAGCTTTGTCATTGGCCGCATCAAGTGCCGCTTGTCTACGATCCACTTCTGCTTGGAGCGCTTCTGTGTTACCGCCGCCACTTGCTAGAGCATCAGCTAAGGCTTGTTCTGCTGCCTCTAGATCTTTTTGAGCTTGCGCTAACTCTGATTTAGCCGTCTCTGCTTCTTTCTGAGCAGCTTCCGCTTTGGCTTTCTCTGATGCTGCTAGATTGTTGGCGGCATCGGCGTCAGCTTTAGCTTTAACGGCTTCTGCTTCTGCTTTGTCTGCACGGTCTTTAGCATCTTGAACCGCAATGTCAGCGTCTGCTTTAGCTTTATCAGCGTCTGCTTTAGCTTTGGCTGCTGCTGCTTTGGCATCAGCCAGTTGTTTTTCTGCTGCCTCTACACGCTTATCTGCTTCAGCTTTCGCTTCACCTACTGCTTTTTCTGCAGCAGATTTTTCTGCAGCTAGAGCATTCTCTGCCGCTTTTTTTGCTGCTTCAGCTTTAGATGCTGCTAATTCTGCAGCAGCTTTAGCTGCTTCAGCTGCTTGCCTAGCTTTATCAGCAGCTTCAGCTTCGGCTAGAGCATCTTTTAAAGCATCAGAACCACCTGCATTTTCAGCTTTTTCTTTAGCTTTATCGGCTTCAGCCTGTGCCTTATCCGCAGCAGCTTTGGCTTGTACAGCATTAGCTTTAGCTTTTTCTGCTTCTACTTTTAAAGCTTCAATTTCTTTTTGCACCGCATCTGCTGCTGCTTGAGCATCTGCTGCTGCTTGCTCTGCTGCAGTTTGCTTGTCAGATTTCGCACCATAAGTACCTTGAGCACCATTACCTTCATACACACCACCTAGGTACTGGGCGTCACCACCGTAGAAACCACCTTCAGTTGCGTAGCCTGCGTTGTCTGCTGCGCCACCTGAAAACTTATTGCCGCTGATGTTCGCTTTAAGATTAATATCACCCGCTTTGGCAAAGCTTAGTTTGCCATCTAGTGCTTTTTTCACAAAGTCTGCGGTAAATACAGATGAACCAAATTCAATGGCGTTACCAAGACCTAACTTACGATGGGTGGCATCACCAGTATAACCTACTGTACCTTCGGTTGGCATGTTCTCAGCTTTGGTCGCGTTACCAATAACCGCTGCACCATTTACTGGCAATTCAAGACCACTAAACACCGCTTTACCATCAATGTGGCCAATGCGCATGTCATCGCCAAAGTCCTTATACGTTGAGGTGTAAGTTAGTGGTAGCTCTTGACCTAACGCACCAACAACGGCGCTGTCTTCATGAGACTTAAAGCCATTGGTTCCAGCAATATCTGCATCATTATCGCCTGAAATAGTCACTGGTACTTGACCTAATAGTCCAGGTTTATCAGGAGTAGCTGGGTCTTGTGAAGCCAGATCAGCTCGGGCAACAACGCTAGTGCTATCTGCTTCAAAGTCGCGTGTGGTTGTTTTAAAGACTTTACCAAGTGGTACAACGTCTACGTTTAAGGTCTGTACACCACTCTTCGCTGATTCAGGGGCATTCTTAATCTGGGCATTATCTTTGGCATTTTGTGCAGCATCTATAATATCCTGAGCAGCTTTTTGTTTAGCTTCAGCTGCGGCAATAGCCTCTTGAGCCGCTTTTTCTTTAGCCACCGCTGCCTTAGCAGCCTCTTCAGCTGCTGCTGCTTTAGCTTCCGCGATGGCCTCTAATTGTTCTGAATTACCACTGCCACCAGCATTTTGTGCCTCTTCTAACTCCTGTTTTAACTTTTCAGCTTCTGCTTTTGCGGCAGCAGCTTCCTGTTGAGCTTTTTGGGCTTCTGCTCTTGCATCATCTAAATCTTTTAAAGCCTGCTGCAGCTCTGCATCAGTTGCTTCACCGCCGGTTCCATTACCGGTTTCGCTACCGTTTCCATTACCGGTTTCGCCACCGTTTCCATTACCGGTTCCAGGATTAGAAGGAATATCTGAAGGCGCTGTATAATAGGAAGTAGAACTACCATCAGAACCACAAGAAGCTAAGATTAGTGTAGTTAGAATAACCACACTGGCTTTTAAAGGTGTTTTTAACTTTTTTGAAGTATATAGATTTTTTGCAGTAGAAATAGCTGAGCTGTTTGATATTGAATGACTGATAGGTGACATTCGTCTTCCTCCATGAAGATTATGAGGTTTTCCATAATTGATATTCTCACTTGTTTATATAGTACAATGTAGCTAATAATAAGGTACATATGTTTACTGAATTTAAACAAGCACTTTAGTTAGATTACAATAGTGACCTAAAAAAAACAAACAAAAAAAGTATCTAACGATACTTTTTTTGTTTCAAATAGTTAATGTAGGCTAAACTTACTACTTACTGTTTAGTTGCGCCAAAAGTACCTTGGAATTTGGTTCCAGTACCTGGAGTCGTACCTTTACCGCCCTCCACTGAAGCGTCTTGATAAATACCACCTAAGAACTTAGCATCTTCACCATAGAAACCACCTGCGGTATCAATCCCATTTGCCTTTCCTGCAAAGGTATTACCGTCAATGGTCGCTTCAATGTCAATCTTATTACCTGCTGGCATATATTTAAAGTCACCGTCAAAGGCAAGCTCACCTTTCACTAAGTTATTGACAAAGTCGACATTAAAGCTTGATGACCCATTAACTGGCTCAAATGCTCCGGTATCACCTAAGTGAATGTTCTCAATGTATGTCGCATTACCTGCATAGCTCGCTTTACCATCGTTAACTTGCTTTAAGTAGTCGATGTCAGCTTGATTCGTTAAGTGACCTTGGACAAAGACGTTGGCGACTCTCGATAAGTCTCCCACAAAGCTTGAGTTAATATGACCGTAGACATGACCCACTTGCATTTGCTGATCAAAGGTTTCATAAACGGCACTGTAGTTTAAGTCTGGATTTAAGCCACCTTTACCTGCTTCAACAACGATGCTTTCAGGAGTTGATAAAGAAATGTCCATTGATTCTTGAACAGATTCTGGCTTCACCATATCTGCTCGTACTGACAAGCTATCAAATGAGGTAAAGTTATCACCATCCTGAGTATCTTCTGGGATTAATGTACCATCTTTATTAACTAAATCACCTTGATTACCTGACCAGTTCGATTTGTCATTACGAATGGTGACATAACCAATTGCATTATCCAGCTGACCTGCACCAAACGGTAAGGTGCGTTCTTTACTACTTAATGCAGTCGATTGGAAGCCCGTCATTGCGCTATCAGCTGCTACGTCTGGGTTAACGGGTACTGGTGTAGGCTCAGGTGTCGGCTCTGGCGTTGGCTCTGGCGTTGGCTCTGGCGTTGGCGTTGGTGTAGGCGTTGGCGTTGGTGTAGGCGTTGGCTCTGGCGTTGGCGTTGGCGTTGGTGTAGGCGTTGGTGTAGGCGTTGGCACTGGCGTTGGCGTAGGCGTTGGCGTAGGCGTTGGCGTTGGCGTTGGCGTTGGCGTTGGTGTAGGCGTAGGCGTTGGCGTTGGCGTTGGTGTAGGCGTTGGTGTAGGCGTAGGCGTAGGCGTAGGCGTTGGCGTAGGCGTTGGTGTAGGCGTAGGCGTTGGCGTAGGCGTTGGCGTAGGCGTTGGCGTAGGCGTTGGTGTAGGCGTAGGCGTAGGCGTTGGCGTTGGTGTAGGCGTTGGCGTAGGCGTACCTGGGCTACTAGGAACCTCAGAAGGAGAGGTATAATAAGAGGTTGAGCTACTGTCTAGTCCACAGGAAGCCAGAATAACTGTGGTTAGTAAAAAAACACTCGCTTTAAGCGGTGTTTGTAGTTTTTTTGCCGTGGTGCTGTTCAGCACAGAATAATTCATTGGTGACATTCATCTTCCTCCATGAAGATTAGGTATAATCCACTATTTCGTTTGGTTCAAATAAATCGAAATGAAATACTAACTTCGTTTATTTCTACCTTTTATATTAGGCAGACTTAATACCACAAGTCAATTATTTTTAGAATAGGTAATCTGTACAACTAAAATAAGTTGAATTAAATAACATGCTTTATTGTGGCTTAAGGCTTATGCATTAAGGGATAGCGCTCTTTTATTAAGCGGACACTTAATAAATAATAAATTGTAAGCAAATAAAAAAGCAGCCCCATCAGAGCTGCTTTTTTTATAAGAGATAATAAGTTTTGTGATTATTTGTCCTGATAAGACAGTTTAACGCCTACAATGTACCCATCATTATCTTTAAAGTTTGAAACAACCTCACGACTTGGTAATGATCCTTTTGCGTCTCCAAACCACAAATACTTACCACCAGCCGATACAGCCCAATTTTTGGTTAAGTCATATTTGGCACCAAGCCCCACACTATAATAACCCTCAATAGGGCCTAATGAAGAAGTTGGGTCACCAGCGCCACTGTCCCAACCGACTGAACCAGATACAGCTAAGTTATCAGCCAGCCGTTTACCTAAGCCTAATTCTACTTGCCATTGATCGTCACTATAATTAACTAAAGGTAAATTGGACGCTTTATTATAAAGTGGTGGCACAATAGAGAAGTCGCTCCATGGCACATAACGGATCTTAGCTGTGGCTAATGTGGTGGGGTTAATACCTGTCTGGAAATCAAAGTTGAAAGAGTCAGGTGTCTTTACTTTAAAATTACTAAAAGCTTCTGGATTTTGACCTACAATAGCCAATGCTGGGAAACTTTCGGCGACCGTTAATGAGTGTTCGATTTCAGATCGATATGTCAATGCCGCTTTCAGAGCAATTTCTGGCTTACTATAAGAAACCCCTATTAAATAACCATAGTCAATATCAGGAGAAATATGGGCAGTATAACCAGCAGCTTGCTTGTAAGCATCGCCTTTTAATCTAACATCAGCTTTAAGGCGTTGCGCTACAGGACCACCATAAACCTGAAATTCATTATTAGCACCAAACTTTGCCCCGCCAATTACAGATAGATTATTAGAACGAACTTCTACATTTGTGGCTCCATCAATACTTAATAGATTAGCAACTGCATCTCTAGCATTTTCAGATGTGGCAGCATCTGATTTATTAGATTGTAGAAGTTGTTGTGCAGTAGCAAGTACTTCTGGACTTAGGGATTGACCTATAGCACCTAATGTGGCCTCTGTGTTAGTTAGTGTCTCATTAGTTTGATTTATGATGCCGTTGTACTTCTCTAAAGAAGGTGCCGCAGCTAATTCTTTATAACTATCGAGGGTACTATTTAGACCCGCTAGAGCAGTATTATATACTACGGCATCCAAACCTTGTGGATTCTGGCTGGATTGTAAGCCCTGAACGGTCTCAATTTTATTTTCTGTATTAGCAATGGCCTGCTGAGCAATTTTCTGAATAGCCCCTGCCCCAGTCATATTTGCTACACCAGTAAAATTATTATCGCCTCTATATTTAGCCGATGCCCCCCAAGGCTCATCATAAAGCACACCCACACTGAATCTATCATTCACATCGGTCTTTACGCCATAGCGAAAAAAGTCATAGCCTTCCGCTATATCTCCAGTTTTATTACCTGAATTATCCACACCTGAAACATCAGCATCTACATAGGTATAAACCGCTTCAGCGTAAGTACCATCTTGCAAGAATGCTGAAACATCTTGCCCTGAGCGATCAAGGCCGGCAGCGTGTGTTAAAGAAGCTAGGGGTAATGTTAAAAGAGCAAGCGTCAGCTTAGAGATAGGGAATTTGTGTAACATATTGGGAATTCTCCATGAAAGTTATTGGCTCTATGCTATCTGTTTATAAAATAGCGATGAGAGTCGCAGGCAATCCTGTGCCAAATGTGTATATATTATTAACATACTGATAAAAAATATTTAATATATGTAAAAATACGTAATTCTTGTAATAAGGATAGTGAAAATAAGTATTTATAGCAACACTTGTTTTAGTAATTTATCAAAAAACATAAAAAAGCAGCCTAAGGCTGCTTTTTTATGGCTTATCTAAGCAAAGCTGGCTGCTTAGAAATACGACGTTTTACTATAAATATTATTTATCTTGATAAGACAGTTTTACACCCAAGATAAAGCCATCATTGTCTTTAAAATCACTTACGATATTGCCATTTGGAATCTGACCTTTGGCATCACCAAACCATAGGTATTTACCACCGGCTGAAATGGCCCAGTTTTCATCAAGATTATATTTAGCACCAGCACCTACGCTATAGTAGCCCTCAATAGGACCTAAAGAAGTGGTAGGATCACCAGAGCCGCTGTCCCATCCAATAGTTCCTGAAATGGCTAGATTGGGTTGTAGACGTTTTGCTAAGCCTAATTCAACAACCCACTGGTCATCATCATAATCCACTAGATTTAAACCCTTAGGTCCATAATCAAACTGTGATGCGGCGTTATACAAAGGAGGTGTAATTTTGAAGTCACCCCAAGGCACCCAGCGCACTTTGGCTGTTGCTAGTGTTGTTGGGTTAATACCGGTTTGGAAATCAAAGTTCACAGACTCAGGAGTGGTGATTTCCATTTTATTAGCCTGATTTGGTGGCACGCCACGCAAGGCCGCTAAAGGTAAATACTCACTAGCTGTCACCTCATGATCAATCTCTGAGCGATAGGTTAAAGATGCTTTTAATGCAATCTCAGGCTTACTATATTGCAGACCTGCGATCCAACCATAGTCAATATCTGGATTAACATTTAAATCGTAGCCCGTTGCGGTTTCATAAGCATTACCACGTAATTTTACTTTGGCTTTTAAGCGCTGGGCAACCGGACCACCATAGATCTGGTAATTGTTATTTTGACCGAACTTCATGCCTAATAAACCGGTTAAGCTTTCAGAGCGCACCTCAACTTCTGTCGCCTCTGTGTTCGCAAGAGCGGTATCTAATACCCCTTCTAAGCCTCTCAAGCGTTGATAGTTTGCTTGTCCTTCTGCAAGCGCCTGCTCACTTTCAGTAACCAGCTGCTGAAAAGCGGCAAAACTATCTATATCTGGTCGACCTAATTGTGCTGCTGTCTGTGCCACTTGTTGATCAATCGCTGCTATCGGCGCGCCACTTGCAATGGCCGCGTCAAGTTGCTGCTCAAAGCCTTGCAAAGTTGCTAGCTGTTGTTGACCTGCTGCCAATCTATCCGGTGTTGCATTTACAAAGTTTTTGAACTGCTCAACGTTGTTAACGCCTATATTATCAGCTTCAGGTGCACCATTACCTAAACGTGATGAGATAAGGCTATCTGCTACTCGACTTGGTGAGCCCACAAAGTCATTATTACCATGGTAATCAGCAGCTGCGCCCCAAGGCTCGTCATATAACACACCAATACTGAATTTATTATCTATATCTGTTTTTACACCATAACGGAAGAAGTCATAATCCTCAGCAATATCTTTTACTTTATTGCCTGCAGCATCACGGCCGGTTACATCGGCATCGATGTAAGTATAAACAGCTTCTGCATAGGTGCCATCTTGGAAAAACGCAGTGGTATCTTGACCTGAACGATCAAGGCCTGCTGCTTGAGCAACGCTTGCAACTGAGAAAGCCGCTATGGCAGTAACGAGGGGTTTAATAGTAAAGGATGAGCGCATTTATTTCTCCAAAAATTCCATTTATAGGATGGGCACTTGAGCTTTATGATTAGGCTTCTCATTAAATATGAGGTCATAAAACAGGGATGGACACTGACTATCGTTGGGTTACTTATTACCTACCGAACAATCAGTTATCGGCAATACTACTTAACTAAGAAATGAATTGCAACACTTTGATATATTTATACTTATTGTTTTAACAATTTTTTGGAGACCCTAAAGGAAATAAATTTTTGGTGTTTATGGTGTTATTTTTTTGAGACAAACCGGTTTTATAAGGCTTAAGACAAGGCCGTAGCGGTGCAATAAAAGCTATGCAAAAAGGTCATTATCTTTATTATGACCAGGGAGTCTTTAATATTTTTTAGGAGGGTTTAATAGTGGGGCGGAACTTCAGAGGCAGCATCAAAGGGGGCAATGCCTGAATCGATCTGACGGCTGAGCTGTGCATAGACCAATTGCAACTGACGCTGCATGTCTTGTAGCTGCTTATCTTGCTTAGTCACCACTGTATCTAAGCTATCTATGGTCAACTCCATATAAGCCACGTGAGACTGTAAGTCAGCTATCTGCTGCTGTAGGCTTTGATAAATGGGATCGGTCTGAACAACATTAGGCTTTGACATGGTAATGGCTTTTTTTGTGAATCAATTGTTTAGAAGTTAACAAATGGGTATAGAGACAAGGGCGAAGTCAATTAATCTCAAGCGGCAGTATTGACAGGTTATGATTTGTTGCCTGCATGATATACTGTGCTTAATTTTAGCATGTAGCACACGGTGATAATACAGTTATGGCACTTATTAATTTAAAAAACATCCACTTAGCCTTCGGCGTCGCGCCCATTCTTGATGGCATCGACTTAAGCATTGAGGCGGGTGAGCGCGTCTGTTTGATTGGCCGTAATGGCGAGGGAAAGTCTACTTTATTTAAGCTCATCGATGGACGCATTGTTCCTGACAGTGGTGAGGTGGTTATTAACAGCAGCGTCAAGGTGGCAATGCTTGAGCAAGACGTGCCCGAAACCAGTGGGCGCATTTTAGACATTGTTATGGGCGGCGACAAAAAAACCGCAGAGCTGCTCATTGCTTATAACCAAAAGGCCGATGCTTGCGCGTCAGGGGACATGACAGCATGTGAGGCTATGTCAGACTTGCAGCATGATATTGATGCGGCACATGGTTGGGATTTAGAGCGTGAAGCACGCCAAATCATTACCACTATGGGGCTAGATCCTGAAGATGACTTATCCTCCTTATCAGGCGGCCGTAAACGCCGTGTACTTCTTGCCCGCTCTTTGGTGACTAAGCCGGATATTTTGCTACTTGATGAGCCAACCAACCACTTAGATGTGGCCAGTATCGAATGGCTAGAACAGTTCTTAAAAGACTGGCAAGGTCTTACCCTGCTTTTTGTCACCCACGATAGGGCTTTTGTTGATAAGTTAGCGACTCGTATTATTGAGTTAGACCGCGGCAAGCTCAGCAGCTATGACGTGACCCAAGGCGCTGGCGGTTACGCACGCTATCAAGAGCTAAAAGAGCAGCAATTGATCGCCGAAGAGAAAAACAATGCCAATTTCGATAAAAAACTCGCTCAAGAAGAGGTATGGATTCGCCAAGGCATTAAAGCACGCCGTACCCGTAATGAAGGGCGTGTACGTGAGCTAAAACAGTTGCGAGAAGAGCGCAAACAACGCCGTGAACAAGTAGGCAATGTCAACATCACCATGACCAGCGGCGATAAGAGCGGGAAGCTTGTGTGTAAAGTGAAAGACCTACATCTTGAATATGATGGTAATGTATTGGTCGATAACTTTACCACCACAATCGTGCGTGGTGACAAAATCGGTATTATTGGACCAAATGGCGCGGGTAAAACTACCCTGATTAAAGCCATCTTAGATATGTCTGATGATGAGGTTATCCAAACTGGCAGCGTAACTTTGGGCACCAATTTACAGATTGCTTTTTTCGATCAGTTGCGTGATCAATTAGATCTTGAGGCCAGTGTGGCTCAAAACGTCTCTGAAGGTTCAGACTTCATTGAAGTCGGTGGCAAAAAAACCCATATTATGAGCTACTTACAAGATTTCTTATTTGCACCAGAGCGGGCACGTACCCCCGTAAAAGCCTTGTCGGGTGGTGAGCGTAACCGCGTGCTTCTGGCCAAGCAGCTGTTAAAGCCTGCCAACATTCTGGTGCTTGATGAGCCGACCAACGACTTGGATATGGCCACCCTTGAGTTATTAGAAGAATCGGTTGCCAGCTTCAATGGCACTATCCTTCTTATCAGCCATGACCGTGCTTTTATGGATAACGTGGTGACCTCTACTTGGGTCTTTGATAAGGACGAAGCAGGCAAAGGCATCGTTAAAGAATACGTCGGCGGCTATCAAGATTACTTGGTTCAAAAACAGCGCGAAGACAGCTTTGCCAGCAAAAACCCGAGCGCTAAAGTCGAGGCCGAAAAAAAACCTGTTAAAGTGGCACAGCCTACATCTAATAATACTGATGACAAAGCGACAACAGCCCCCAAACGTAAGCTTAGCTATAATGAGCAGCGTGAACTTGACGCCTTACCCAAGCAAATTGCTGAGCTTGAAAAAGAGCAAAATCAGCTGCAACAAAAATTGGCCGACGGCTCGTGGTTTACCACGGACTTAGAAGCTGCCACTGCTGCCAGTGAAAGACTGTCAGAGATCGATGAAGCGCTCATGGCCAAATTAGAGCGTTGGGATGAGCTAGACAGCTAACTGCCGCAAGCTCATTGTCCGCAAAGCAAGTCCTTAATGAGTTAATATGACTGATTCCAATACCCCCACTCCCAATCCAAAAAAACAGGAGTCTAATAAGATTCCTGTTGTTACTTCTGTGCAGCAGTTTGACCCCAAACAAAGCGCGCACGCCTCGCCTGCTGAGACCTCTGTGGCTCAATCTGTTAACAGCTCGGTTAACCAGACCAGTGACAAGGCAGCAGGATCAAAGGCGCTGCCTATTCCTGCTGGGATGCCAAGCATTACTGATAACCATAAGCAGGCACATATAGCAGATAAGAAGCCTTTTAAGTGGCAGTTTTTATTGCCTCAGTACTGGCTGATCTGGCTCATGCTGGCTTTATTTTTGTTGCTGATGTATCTGCCTCTACGCTATCAATTTTGGATAGGTCGTAAGCTGGGTATCATCCTCTATCATCTGCTACAAGGTCGACGTAGGGATACCTTGGTGAACTTAAGATTGGCCTTTCCTGAAAAAATGGAGGCTGAGCGTGAACGTATGGCAAAGCAGGTCTTCGTCAATCAAGGCATTGGTATCTTCGAAACCTTGTGTGCTTGGCTGCGCCCGAATGTGTTTATGCGTACCTTTTCTATTTCAGGGCTTCAGCACTTAGTGCAAGCTCAGCAGCAAGGTAGAGCGGTGTTGTTATTAGGCGCTCACTATACCATGTTGGATTTGGGTGGCCGTTTGTTTACGCAGTTTGCTGCCACTGACTGTGTGTATCGTCCACAAAACAATCCACTGCTTGACTGGTTCATTTATAATGGTCGCCGCAATATTTTTGATGAGCAGATTGATCACAGCGATATGCGCAAACTGGTAAACCGTATTAAGCTTGGTAAAATTATCTGGTACTCCCCTGATCAAGATTACGGCTTAAAGCATGGGGTTATGGCACCCTTTTTTGGCGTACCTGCTGCCACCGTTACTGCGCCTAGACGACTGGCAAAACTGGGCAAGAAGTCTACTCCCCCAGCCGTCATGGCTTTACATACTTACCGTCAGACGCCAGATAATATGCCAAAAGGTAAGCGTCCGCATTACCACCTTACTATTACACCGATAATAGACGGCTATCCCTCAGCTGATGAAGTCGCTGATGCTACTCGTATCAATGAGGTATTAGAGAGTCTTATTCGTATTGACCCCACCCAGTGGATGTGGTTTCACAAGCGTTATAAAAATACGCCTAATGGCCGCAGTGACTACTATCGTTGATTGACACCGATTCATTCAGTCAGACATCTAAGTAAAAAGACGCCCCTTTGAAAGAGGCGTCTTTTTTGGTCAAGAAGCTATTGATTAAATAATAACCGCACTGGCCAACACATCGTCAACCGTTGAATTTAATACGGTTAAGTAGTCATTAGCATTTAAGGCCACTAAAACATCAGCCTTAGACTGAATGGTGTGACTGGCCAGACTGGTTAAATCATTAAATAACGATGAGGAGAATTCAATAATATCGTGATAGCCAATGTCGTTATTAAAGTCAAGGATAGTATCTGAGCCTGCGTTATTATTAACAACAAAGGTGTCATTGCCGATACCACCAATCAACCAATCATTGCCCGCACCCCCATCTAAGCGGTCATCACCTTCTGCACCATACAGCTTGTCATTACCACCAAGACCATACAGCACATCACTGCCTTCACCACCATGTAAGGTGTTATTACCTTTGGTACCTTGAATGGTATCATCACCGTCACGACCGAAAACGATATTACCACTTAAATTATCATCTGCATCACTGCCTTCGGTGTGGACGCCATACTCTTTGCCTTTGCTGAACCATTTAATTACTGGACGGTTCTCAATCAGACCTGTGCTACCAATATCATAGTTGTTTAGGTGGCTTGCCAATTCACCATTGAAGCTGACTGATTCAACATTATTGGCCTCAACCAAATTGGTGCCTTTTTTATCTAAGAAAAATAAGGTGTCATCGGCCATCTTAAAGACATCCCAGTCGCCACTTCTACCTTCGATGCGTATTTGGTCATGACCCTCATTGCCATCAACATGATCAACGCCTGTACCTGCTTTGATAATATCATCACCCAAACCTGCGTCAATATAATCAAAGTTCTTGCCACCAGCGATTAAATCATTGTGTTCGCTACCCACAATAAAGGCGGCGCTGCCATAATGGCTTGAGGTGTGCGACTTGTCATCTTGCACCCATGTTGTCGCTCGGCTTACGGCGGTTAAATCTGCCACTATAACGGTGCTGTCTTGCTTGGTATATTCATAGAAAGTAGAGTTGCTAATGCGGCTGATGGCATCTGTGGTAATACCATTAATGTGCGCATACCAGCCAGTAGGGATATTTAATAGTGAAAATAAGCTCACATCCCAAATAGGAGATGCATATACATCATTGAATAACACCACGTTATCAGTTGAGCCGTCAAAATCTTTATCTGGGTTGACCAATCCAAAATCTGCTGCTTTGATAGCATCAATAATACTAGACTCGCTGCCAGTAATACGATGTACCACATCGTTCTCATAACCAAAGTTTAAAATAACGTCGGAGTTTTCATAAATGGTAGGTACGGCAAAGGCCATATAGTCAGCATCTTCAAAAAAACCATCTGCCAAATTTTCACGCTCAGCGGCGATCATATTAGTTACAGCAGCGCCTGCACTATATCCACTAATAAGGACATCGCTACCGTCTAAACCATTGGCAACAGCAAAGTCTTTAACGACAGTTAAAATAGGCTCTAATAAAGCGATGCCTTTACGGCTATTAAAATCCAGATAGTCTAAGACATCGATGAGATTGTTGGTGCCCGAAATGTTGAGGTTAATGCCTATCAGTTTGCCGGCATTGTCATATTGGCCAAAGATAAGCGCTTGCGGGCCACCCACAGTCTTGCCACTGAACAGGCTATCTATTTGAAAGTATCCTTCCTTATCTACTAAAGAATCACTGACACCTAAATCGCTAGGCGTAAGCTGCGCCCAACCATCAGGAATACCTACTTTAGTCTCATTGGGGAACAAATCACCGGTCAGTTTACCAACAACATTTAGCGCATCAGCGCCTGGGATAAAGCCAAAAAAGCTGACTGCATTGGTATAGGCTGAGAGACGACTGGCATCGTCTACTAATTTGGCGGCCTCTTCACTTGAGTAGTTTTTATAGTCGAACATTCCCATACACGTTATATCCTTATATTGTGTAGTAAATCCATTTTACTGGGTTAAGTTGAGACCTGACTATAAAACACTAATGCAAGTCTTAATATAGCGGAATGTAAACCAATGAGTTCATTTTTTCTACAAAGTATTGCCCATATTAAATTATTTTTAACACCTTACTTTAATACCTTGCTTCAATTAAATAAAAATAATTAATACAATAAAATCAAATACTTAATAAAAAATTAGTTTATATTAAATAAAATAAAGCTTAAGTTATCAAGCAGATACAGCCCCTTGATAGTCACGCTATTAACGCAGTCATTAAGACGGCAAGCTAAGACAAAAAACTTGCGTAAATCTGCTATGGTTGTTTGTTTCGCTGTCCTTTTATGCTAATGCCTAAGGCCAATAGGCTAAGCAAATAAATCAGAATTTGTTATACTGCATTTACTTAAAATAGCTTCTTATATCTAAAGCCAGCCAAACCACTTCTCTTTGTAAAAGTAGAGCCCTTATGACTGTAGAACAAAATACTTCAGAGCACACTCAAAAAGCCGAAGACACTCAGCCAAAACGTATCTTAACTGGTGTTACCACAACCGGTATCCCACACTTAGGTAACTATGTGGGCGCTATTCGTCCTGCGATTCAATCTGCGCAAAACAGCCTAAATGAAGAAGATCAGTCTTTTTTCTTTTTGGCCGACTACCATGGCATTATCAAATGCTATGACCCAAAACAAATTCACGAATCAACCAAAGCCATTGCCGCCACTTGGCTTGCGTGTGGTCTTGATCCTGAAAAGGTAGTGTTTTATCGTCAATCTGATGTGCCTGAGATTCCAGAGCTTGCGTGGATTTTAAACTGTTCATGTCCCAAAGGACTGATGAACCGAGCCCATGCTTATAAAGCGGCAGTCGACATTAATAATGAAAAAAGTGACGTGGATCCCGACCAAGGTATCACCATGGGTCTGTTTGGGTATCCTGTCTTAATGGCCGCTGACATCTTAATGTTTAATGCCACCCATGTGCCTGTCGGCCGTGACCAAATCCAGCACATTGAAATGGCGCGCGATATCGCCGGTACGTTCAACCACAAGTACAAGTCATTATTTACCCTACCCTCTGCGGTGGTAGATGAAAATGTGGCGCTACTCACCGGTCTTGATGGTCGCAAGATGAGCAAAAGCTACGGCAATACCATTCCTTTATTTGGTGAATATAACCCACAAGTAGACCCCGAAAAGCAGATGCGTAAGGCCATCATGCAAATTGTGACCAATTCACAAGCCCCTGAAGAGCCAAAAAATCCTGATGACTCGGTAATCTTTGAGATCTATAAAGCCTTTGGTAGCACAGAAGAGATTGCAGATTTACGTGCTCAGTTTGAGGCGGGGATTGCTTGGGGCGATGCTAAGCAGATTTTATTTGAAAAAATTAATAGTGAAATCGCCCCTTTCCGCGAGCGTTATTTTGAGCTGATGGCCAATCCTAAAGAGCTAGAGGAAATCTTGCTCATGGGGGCCGAAAAAGCCCGCCGTCACAGCCGCAAACAGTTGGATAAAACACGCCGTGCTATCGGTATTAAGCCGTTAGCTAAGCTTAAATAAGGTTGGCATTTTTTGACAACTGTAAATGATAGCCGCTCAGACACGCAGGCCTATTCTGAGCCAAATTTAGACTCAGGCGCTGGTATTAGAATCTATACCACGCCTGTACAGTCATTGCCAGAAGACTTGTACATACCACCTCAAGCTTTTGCCATTTGGCTTGATCAGTTTGAAGGCCCACTCGACTTTTTATTATATCTGGTCAAAAAGAACAATTTTGACATCACAGACACCGCTATTTTGCCAATTACTGAGCAGTATTTGGCATATATCGATGAGCTTGATGCTGATCATTTTGAGCTGGCTGGTGATTATCTGCTGATGGCTTCGACTTTGATTGCCATTAAGACCGAGCTATTGCTACCGGCGCCTGAGAAGTTAGAAGATGAGCGCGACCCGAAAGCTGAATTAATATCTCGTCTGGAGGACTATGCTCAAATTAAGGAGGCTGCTCGTCGTTTGGACAATCTGATACGTCTAGAGCGTGATGTATTTTTGGCAATGGCTAGCCTGCCAGACCCTGAGGTTATGGCTGCTCAGCTACCAAGCTACCCTGCTGAAATACTGGTGGAGAGCTTATTAAAAATGCAGCTTAAACCTGACTATCAGATGCACAGTATCAAAGTTGATCCTATTCCCTTATCAGATCGTATTGCCAGCATCAGTCGCCAGTTAAGTGAACGTGGTGAAGGCGCCTTTATTGAGCTTCTTGATCAGAGTCAGGGACGTCTTGGGGTGGTGGTCAGCTTCGTGGCTGTGCTTGAGCTAATGAAGCGTCAGATTATTGATGTGATTGAGACAGACAGCGCGTTAACAACTGCGTCTGTGGCCATAAAACCACTCGTCACCCATAACATTGCCAATACCGCACAAGATGCCGTTACAGATGGCGCAGTACCGGCTGAGCATAAGCCGCCTACTTATAGCCTATCAAGTTTAAAGCTGCGCTGGGTCGCTTAATTCTTTATTGACTATGATGCCAATCCTCCTCGTCTGTGTGACCCCCCTTTAATTTTTAAAAGCCTTACTGATTATGCCCAATACGCCTTTTAACACGCCCCTTACAGTTACCACAGTTTCAGACCCCCATAAGGACAATGATGTGGCAGCAACAGGTCAATCGGCACAGGCTGACATGAGCGATACAGCGCAAACTGACCTTAACAATTTTCACCGTTATGATCAGCTAAGCCGCCGTATTGAAGTGTTGCTACATGCCTCTGAATCACCTCTGACCGACAGCCAGCTTAGAAAACATCTGTCTTTATCAAAGCCGGAGCTTGAGACTGCTCTGTTAGTCTTACAGCAAAGACTGACCACAGGTGTACTCAGCTTAAGTGAATCTGCCAGCGGCTATCGGCTACAGATTCGCAGTGAATATAGTGCATTAATTCAACACGTCTTCCCGCAGCGATTAGAGAGCTTAAGTCAGGCATTGCTTGAGACTTTAAGCGTGATTGCTTATAAACAGCCTGTGACCCGAGGTGATATTGAGCAGGTGCGAGGTGTCACCGTATCTAGCAATATATTAAGGCAGCTGTTTGATAAAGGCTGGATTATTGAAAAAGGCTATCGAGAGACTCTAGGGCGCCCTGCCCTTTTGCATACCACGCCACAGTTTTTGGATGCCTTTGGGCTTGAGAGCCTAGAGCATTTGCCGCCACTTCCTGATTTAAATTTGCAAAGTGACTAGGGCATTCAAGTCAAGCGGTAGGCATCTCATTGATAACTATCTATGATGTAAAAACAGACTATGATGTAAAAATAGACAGGCAGTCATATTTGCATAGCTTATTTTGCATAGCTTATAAGGATATAAAGTGATCAACGATGATACATCAAACGCTTAATCTTGTGACCACAGCAGACCATCAGCAAATTGCTGTTTGGAAGATTACAGATAATGAGGCCATTAAAAATCCCCTAAATCCGTCCATAGGCAATCATAAAAGACAAAATCTATTGTTGCTTCATGGCGCTTTTTCGGACAAAGGGGTCTGCCTCGGTATTGCCAGTTATTTTGCGTCTTTAGGTTATCCCTGTTTTATTATGGAATGGCGTGGTCATGGCAGTAGCAGCCAGCCCAAAACGCCCTATCATTTAGAAGATATCGCTTTTTATGATGTGAGGGCCACTCTTGATTACTTAGTTAACGAGCTAAACCTCGATAATTTACACTGTATCACCCACAGTGGTGGCGGTATTTGCCTAACCATGCTTCTGACCCGCCATACTGAGTTTGTCGATAAAATATCTAGTATCACTTTATTTGCCTGCCAAGCTTTTGCTGCAGCGACCACCCCAGTCAGCTACGCCAAATTACTGCTAAGTAAAGCTGCCACCCGTCAAATGGGGATTGTAAGAGGCAAACGCCTAAAGCTTGGCACCATGAATGAAAGTTACTATCTACTGTCACAGTGGATGGACTGGAACTTAAACCAAAACTTTAGTAGCTACTCGCCTACCCCGATAAGACATCAGTTAAAACAGGCCTTTAATCAGCGAATGCATCGACTGATTGATAAACGCTCAGGCCAGGGTTTTCAACGTCGTCATACCGCTGTTATCCCGCAGCAACCCTTCGATTACCGTACTGTGATGCCCTATATCACTACGCCCACTTATGCTATTTGTGCAGCAGGTGACTCTGTTGCACCACCACAAGGGTGCTTAAAGTTTTTACAAGCCTTTAACAATGCTAACAATCACTTTCGGGAGTTTGGTATTGCCAGTGGCGATTTAGAGAATTATAACCATACCCGTATATTTTTAAGCCGTAATGCTGCCGCCGAAGTTTGGCCCACAGTACTTAACTGGATTGAAAAGCACAGCCGCTAATGCTTTTTCTTGCGTGGACAATAAAAAATGCAGCTGGTAACCCCTCATAACACTTATAAAGTGGCCAGATTACTCAAGGGTGGTAAGAAAATATCCACAATAGCCACAATATCACGTACAATAGCTGCGTTAATTCTAAAAACTGAATAACCTACATTGTGAAATGTAGTCACCCACCGATTCCAGGATGCATACCATGCCTCAGTCAAATCAAAACCCCGAAACCCAAGCTCCCGATACACTACAAAGCGATGTTACCATTGACCACAATGGCGATTATCAGTTCGCAGCGCCTACCACTTCTGCCAGCACAGCCGGCACCGAAAAGCTACAAAAAGCATTGGCTCGTATGGGCCTAGGCTCACGTCGCCAAATGGAAGAGGTCATTAAAGCAGGCCGTGTTTCTATTAACCAAAAACCTGCCAGCATCGGTGATCGTGTCGAACAAGGCGATGAAATCCGTGTTGATGGCCGCCTAATTAAATACAAATCTGAGCGTGAAAAACGCCGCCGCGTTTTGGCCTATTACAAGCCAGAAGGTGAGATCTGTTCTGCCAATGATCCAGAAGGTCGTACCACGGTATTTGAGCGTCTGCCTAAGCTGACTCATGATCGCTGGATTATGGTGGGTCGTCTAGACATTAACTCTACGGGCTTATTATTATTCACCAACGATGGCGAATTGGCGCACCGTTTAATGCACCCATCAAACGAGATTGTACGTGAATATGCGGTACGTATCTTAGGCGAGCTGACCCCTGAAATGATGCGCAATTTAACCGATGGCGTTATGCTTGAGGATGGCCTTGCTAAGTTTGAAGACATCAAACAAGGCGGCGGTGAAGGCGTAAACAAATGGTATCACGTGAAGCTAAAAGAGGGCCGTAACCGTGAAGTACGCCGTCTGATTGAATCACAAGGCCTAAAAGTAAGCCGTCTACTGCGTACCAGCTATGGCTCAGTGGATCTACCCAAGGAGCTACGTACCGGCCGCTTTATCGAGCTTGATAGAAAAGACATTCACCGTCTGATTGATCTGGTCGGCATACGTCCTCGTGAGGACATGGGTGTGCATGGTAAAGCCAAAGAGAAAAAAGAGCGCTTCCAGAAAAAACCGATGAAAGCCCGCACCATTCGTACCAGCTCTCGCAGCGGTCGTGCCAGCACCTCAACTGGCAAAAATACCAGTGCCACTCGTGGTAGAGATACTGGTAATAGAGGCTCTAAGCGTTAAATACGACTTATTTATAGCGCATTTATATAAAAAGCCCTTAGTAGATGAACTGAACCCCATAAGTTGGACACAACTTATGGGGTATTTTTGTCAGCTTCGGGTGGTATGCTCCCTATTTAACTGATATCCATATTTAACTGACGTTCATATTTAACTCAAAAGGGACTTGTAAAGGCATTACTGACGCTGCTGCAAATAGCGCTGCATCACCTGCATGTCCTGCAAGGTATTATGCTGATAACGGGTTAGTAGCGCGTCTAACTTAGCTTCAATCGTTATCAATAGCTCAAACACTAGATTTAACGCACTGCCCTCACCGTGCGACTGAGTCGGTGAGTCATGTTGTGTTTGTTGTAACACGGCATCATGACGGGCAAGGCGTTGGTAATTGGTCAACAGCTCAGGCAATCGCTCTTTTAGCAGCTTATTAACTAAGAATTCTTCTTCGCTCACAGCGGGTGTTTGCCCCAACTGTGTCAGCTCATCTCGCCACTGCTGTAACAGCTGTGCCTTGGTGTCTATGCGCTGTAATTGCTGCAATACACTGGGTGGTAAGTCTTGCATCCGCTCAGCCGACAAAGACAATTGGCGCATTTTAGGCTGCTGCTGTGAGGGCTCTATATATTTCATTTTGCCTGGTGTAATACCCACTGCACGATGAAAGGCGAGCCAGCCCTTACGGCCCACATAGCCGGCTGCCACTAAGGTAAGTACACCTGCACCGATAACCACACTCATTTTTTTGTCACCTATGGATTATAAAGTTTGAGCTTAGCGACGATAAGTACACATGTCATCTTATTTCTCAAAGCTTTTATTTCTCAAAACGCTGCTGCAAATAGCGATTGGTTGCCAACAGCTTTTGACCATCTTGATGATAAGCGGCATCAAGCAACCCATCAAACTGTGTATCCACTGTATTTAATACTTCCAATAAAGCTTGTCTGCCCGTCATGTTTGAGTTTTTAATCTTAGTGGTATCAGCACGGCTTAAGGCGTCACCGCTTTTTTCAGCAGAGATAACCACGGTTTTGTTGACGTTACTATCTAAGTCGTGCAAGCGTCGATAATCGGCCACCGCTTCAGGAATATGGATATCCATGACGTTTTTTATCATCACATAGGTCTCATTGACCGCATCTTTGTCATCAATAACGCCATCATTGTTAGTATCGCCATATAGCCGCTTTAGCTTTTCACCTTTTTCATTAATGAGCGCCAGCTTTTGTGCGACCTCTTGCGGCATGCTTTTTTCGGGAATGCTGCCCAGTTGCGGCATGGCTTTATACTCAAGCATCTTGGGCTGAGTAAGTTTTTTTACGCCCCGATAGCCCAAGTAAATACCGGCTGTAGGCAGCACGCCATATAAAATGAACATCACAAACATTGCAGTGGCTTGCGTCATAACCTCATCCCTTCGTGTATGTTTATCATTTGACCAATGAGTGCCCTCACCCAAGCTCTATAGGCTCATTTGGTCATATCATCTCGACTGACACCCGACTATAATTGCACCCAAAACTTATAAAACAAGACAGATGGCAAAGCCGCTGCTGTTGATGGGTGTAAATCACTCATATTGTAAGCTATGGCTCTATTTTAATAATTTACCATGAGATAACCAGATGGATTATGTATCAGGCTTTGCGCTCGGCTTATCACTCATCTTCGCCATTGGCTCCCAAAATGCCTTTATCTTAAAGCAAGGTCTAAAAAAGCAGCACGTGTTTGCCGTATGCCTGTTTTGTGCCCTATCAGATGCGCTTCTCATCTCGGCAGGGGTTGCAGGATTTGGCGCCATGACGGCACAACATCCCAATATTGTGAATATTGCGAAGCTTGCTGGGGCTTTATTTTTATTAGTATATGGTCTGCAAAGCTTATATGCAGGCTTTACCAAGTCGCATGCCCTAGACAGTAATGCTGCCGCCGAAAGCAGCTTAAATAGATCGCTTATGCTGTGTTTTGGGTTTACCTGGCTTAATCCACACGTGTATTTAGATACCTTGGTACTGGTCGGTATGGTATCTACCGGTGCCAATAGTAAGCTGCTATTTGCCACCGGTGCGGTGAGTGCTTCTTTTGTGTTTTTCTTCAGCTTAGGGTATGGCGCGCGCCTACTCGGCCCACTGTTTGCCAAGCCTAAATCTTGGAATATTTTAGATGCTTTAGTGGGCGTATTAATGCTTTATTTATCTTGGCATCTATACAACAGTTAATCTAAATCTGCGCCAAATTAGAGCGATGTTTGAGCAATTGTCCAGTTAGACTAAGCCTGATAAAAAAGCCCCTGCTGATGAACTGACCCCCAAATCTTGGACGGTTTAGTTCAATTAAACAGGGGCTTTTTGGTATAACACCATAAATGAGCAACCAATAGCTAAGCGTAAAGCTTATATCTATCGGCCTTTAGATCAGACCAGGAAAAACAGTCTTAATACCATTGACCAAGATTTCGATGGCCACCGCTGCAAGCAGCATACCCATGATACGGCTAATAATATTAAGACCGGTGTCACCTAAGAACCGGCTTAGCTGACCGGCGGCCATTAAAGCCAAATAACAAAATATAGAAATGAGCAAACCGGCAATAATGATGGCCAACTTCTGCTGCCAACCTGTCACTTGTGCTGAGTAAATAATAACGGTAGAAATCCCGCCTGGTCCCACCATCATCGGAATGGCCAGAGGCACAACGGCAGCGGCGGTACTGCCTATGCTCTCAAAGCTGTCATCAACTTCCACGTTTTCTTGATTGGGCTTTACCGGATTACCCTCGCCATTCATCATGTTAATGGCAATCAAAAATACCAATACCCCACCAGCAATCTGGAACGAGCCCACTGAGATGCCCAGCACTTTAAGTAAGGTCTCACCAGCGACGGTAAAAAAAGCAATGGTAATAAACACCGTCAAACTACTGATACGCGCAAAGCGGCGCTTATCAGTCATGCTATAGCCACGAGTCGAATCTAAAAATAGCGTTAAGGCACTAAAGGGGTTAATTAGTACCACAAATGCCAAAATTATTTTGACAATTTCGGTGTCCATACGGGCGCCTCAGTTTGCAAAAAAGGAGCGATTTTAGCACATGCCAAGCCGTGCAAATACCTTTTATTATAGAGCAATAATGGCTTTGTGTATTAGCTGTGTATCATATTATTACAAGGCATCGACAAGAATACTGACTTTCTTCACGTTGATAGCAAGCAGTATTTTTACCCTATTTTGCTATAAATCAAATCTTTACAATGACTTACACAATATTTGGCGTATCTGTAGAGGATTAAGCGGTAAAATCCATACCGATATCTAAGGCTGTGGTACTGTGGGTCAAATAGCCCATGGCTATAAAGTCAACACCCGTTTGGGCAACTGCGACGACACTATCTGGGGTAATCCCCCCTGATGCCTCGGTCTTAATACGTCCGCTGGGATGATTTTTGCACAAGGCCACTGCTTTATGTAACGTCTCTGGAGCCATATTATCTAATAATACCAGCTCAGCGCCTGCCTCTATTGCTTGTTGCAGCTGCTCTAGGGTATCAACCTCAATCTCAATGGGAATAAGATGACCGGCCAATTGCTGGGCTTGTTGTAAGGCCTTGGCAATGTTACCGGCAATAGCAATATGATTGTCTTTGATTAAGATGGCGTCATCGAGGCCCAGACGGTGATTGCGCCCGCCGCCACAGCGTACCGCGTATTTTTGAACAGTGCGCAGACCTGGGATGGTCTTACGGGTACACGTAATTTGAGCCGGATAGTCAGCCACCAAATCTACCACCTTACGTGTGGCTGTCGCAATGCCACTAAGATGCGTCATAAAATTCAGTGCGGTGCGCTCCGCGGTCAACAAATTGCGAGCATTACCACTAATGGTCGCCAGCACCTCACCCTTACTCACCGCTGCACCATCTTGAGTATGCGCTTTAAATTCGATATCTGGATCTACTTGCGCAAAAGCCAATCTGGCCAAGTCAAGCCCACACACCACGCCATCATCGCGCACAGTTAAGGTCAAAGTTGCTTGCTTATCTGCCGGAATGGTCGCCTGCGAGGTCACATCACCACGGCGGCCCAAATCCTCTAGTAGTGCGGCCTGAATTAAGGGTAGCAGTAACACATCATTCAATGGTGGCTCTACTACAGTGGCGGGCTCATGGGCGGCAGATATTGACATAAAGCGTCCTTATTTAAAAAGCGATATAAAATGGGTGGTTTCACGGCGACCGGTGATAAAGTTGATTCAATGACAGCTGATTTTAGGCGCTAAATAAAGCTAAAAAACGACATAAAACCTAGGCTAATAATGCTCATTATGAGCATAAATATAGCGGAGAAATTTAACATTAGCAATCACTAATTAAGATCGGATGGCACTTTTGGGCAGTTTACTGTCCATCAGCAAGCTTTGTAATTCAACATCGAAGCGAAAACGATACAGCTTAGCAGGACGCCCGCGACCGGTTTGACTACTGTTACCTGTCGGCTCTAGTAGGTTTTGGCTCTCAAGCAGACGTCTAAAGTTTTGTTTGTGTAGAGCCACACCAGATAACGCTTCAACGCTTTGTTGTAATTGCAATAAGGTAAACTCCTCTGGCATCAAGCCAAAGATGAGCGGGCGATATTCAATCTTAGCACGCAGGCGAGATATGGCCGTGGCTATCACGCGGCGATGGTCATAATACATCGGCTCTCCTGTGGCTTGTTGCCAGTCATCAGGCAGTTTTGCGGCATTATAATATGGTGACTCAGGCAATAATCCAGCTTCATACAGCATCTCGTAACGCAGCAGGGCATGCTCAGCAATCCACTTACTAAACATCTCTTTGACACTGCTACTGTGGCTGCTATCACTGGCGATTACTGCTTCAAACTCTGAGTCATCTAGCTCCCAATCACCGCCCCAACACAGATAAATGCGCTGCAAGCGCTTGATGCGCTCATCATTTGTATCGGCCAAATCTGCCCACTGCTTCAGCTTCTGGGTAATCAGCTGAGTGTGTTTTTGTACCTTTTTATCCAAATGATTTTCCCAAGGAAAATAGTCATACCAGTCTCGCCACTTAGCGCCACTTTGTGAGCGAGCTTCTAAGTGAGGAAGTTCAGAATTTGGGCTTTGTGCCGCCACCTCTTGCACCAGCCCCATATAGCTTACATACACCAGAGCATGCCCCTGTTTATTGCGGCGATTGGTATCAACAAAAGTATAAAGCTGCTCAATATAGCCTAGAGGTTGGCGGGTTTGCTCCTCCACCCATTGACGCACGCCGGCCTGTAATGATCGGTGCAAAGGCATCAATGGACCATTAGGAAGCAGCTTACCGCCATCTACCGTAAGTACACGGGCACTGTTATTAGTAATAGCAATCAACACCGCAACCACCTCTGTGGTTCCACTGCCTTGGCTATGCGCGTGAGAAAAAGACAAACTCATAAAAATATCAATACTTATTAAAAGGGTGAATGAACATATCAAAAAATCGTAGTGCAGACACAAAAACATCTTAGAGCAGCAAACATACGCTCTATTTTTCCAGTTTTAGTCTTGGTAACAGCTATTTGTAGTTGTCTGGACAAATGGTGCAATGATTCGCTATGTAGTCACTTTAGTATAGCCGTTAATGGTGATAATTACACGGCTTGACATTATGTATCAAGCTGTTGAGCACCTGTATTTTGTTGGTTTTATGCACTAAGGCGGCGCTTAAAATTATCCTGCCTGACAACCAAGTTATCCCCTCGTTTAGAGACTGACAGAGCATTTTTATTTCTCAATGACTAAAAAGGCTTTAAAAGCAATTATAAAAAAATTCTTGTATTTATACTCAAAATGAGCATAATTATAGCCATTGCTTTATTATTTGCTTATCAAGTTTTTGCTCTCAAGTTTTGATTAATTAAGTGCCGCCTTTAGAGCACACAACGACAGGGATTTTTTATGACTACCTCACAAGCCAGCTCGTACACGCCCGCTGAGAAGACTGAGATTTTTGCTTATGACGCGCCAACTTTGGCCCAAAGCAACCAGTCTTCTGCCATTCAAAGCATTGATATCGACTATGCCAAAGCTAAGATACCCGCTGAGCTGTCTCGTACTGAGCGCCTGCAAGTGGTAGAAAACATTAAGCGCCTGCTAAAACAGCACAATGCGGTACTGGTGGCGCATTATTATGTCGACCCCTACATTCAGGACTTAGCCTTAGAGACCGGCGGCTGTGTGGGAGACTCCTTAGAGATGGCACGTTTTGGTAAAGAACATGAGGCGCAAACCTTGGTGGTGGCCGGCGTAAGGTTTATGGGGGAGTCTGCCAAAATTCTGAGTATGGAAAAAACCGTACTTATGGCAGATCTTGAAGCTGAGTGTTCGCTGGATTTGGGCTGCCCTATAGACGAGTTTAGTGCATTTTGTGATCAGCATCCCGACCGCACTGTGGTGGTCTATGCCAACACCAGCGCAGAAGTCAAAGCACGTGCAGATTGGGTGGTGACCTCATCTGTGGGTCTTGAGATTGTGACTCATCTGCATGAGCAGGGTCAAAAAATAATCTGGGGACCAGACCGTCATTTGGGTAAATACATTCAAAAACAGACCGGTGCTGACATGCTGCTGTGGCAAGGCTCGTGTATTGTACATAACGAATTTAAAGCACGTGAACTTGAGCAATTAAAAGCACAATACCCTGAGGCTGTGGTGCTGGTTCATCCGGAGTCTCCTGATAGCGTGGTGGCTTTGGCCGATGTGGTGGGCTCAACCAGCAAGCTATTAAACGCCACCAAAGAGATGGATAAACAAACCTTTATCGTGGGCACTGACCTTGGCATCTTACATGAGATGCAAAAGCACTCACCGGATAAGCTGTTTTTGGCAGCCCCTACTGCTGGTGAAAGCGCAACTTGTAAGAGCTGTGCGTTTTGCCCTTGGATGGCCATGAATGGTCTAAAAGGTATCGAAAACTGTCTACAGACTGGCAGTGGCGAGATTAAATTAGCGCCCGAATTGGCACAGGCGGCTTTAAAGCCACTACAGCGTATGTTGGACTTCGCCGCTGAGCAAAAACGTCGTGTGGCCACCAGTGGCGATATTATTGAAGACCGTGCGTTATTTGCAAACGTTGGCCCAGCTTAAGTTTTCGCTATATTAAGCTGCTGCTGGCAGGCTAAATGTAGTCCCCATAACACCTTTTAACCAGAGAGCACCCTATGCCAACTTATTCAGTGGATACCGCATTAGCACAGATGGCCAGTGCTGCCCCTCATCAAAACTGTGATGTGTTGATTATCGGCGCGGGGTTGGCAGGGCTTTCGGCAGCGCTTTCGTTGCCAAAACACCTCAGCATCGCTGTGCTTGCTAAGCAAGATCTTCAGGCCTGCTCAAGCCACTACGCTCAAGGCGGTATTGCCGCAGTGATTGATAGCGAGGACAGCGTCGCCGATCATGTCAGCGACACGTTAATCGCCGGCGATGGCTTGTGTGATGCGGCGACCACCACCCAAATCCTCGCCCAAGGTGCCAACGCCATTGATTGGCTGCTCAAACATAAGGTACCTTTTACCACCAAGCACCCTCAGTCAGATGCTGACTTAAAGCCCTCCCCTACGCTCGCTGACCTACATCTGACTCAAGAAGGCGGTCATGGCTGTCGACGTGTGGCACATGCTGATGATGCCACTGGCAAGCACATTATGCAGGCACTACAACAGCAAATCGCCGCGGCACCTAATATCAAGCTCTACACCTATCATGAGGCACTTAGCCTATTGACTGACAATCATCGCTGCACAGGCGCTATCGTGGTGGACACACAGACCCAGAAGCTGGTTCAATTTGATAGCCAAGCGGTGGTACTTGCCAGCGGCGGGCTGGGTCAATTATTCACCCGAGCCACAGCGCCCAATGTCTGCATGGGCGATGGTATTATGATGGCGTGGGAAGCAGGCTGCCGTTTGGCTAACTTAGAGTTTATCCAGTTTCATCCAACCGGTCTGGTTTATAATGATGCGCAAGGCAGCAGCAATTTTCTGATCTCTGAAGCTGTGCGTGGTGAAGGCGGCCTACTTCGCTGTCCCATTAGCCATGAGCGCTTTATGCCACGCTATGATAAGCGCGAAGAATTAGCCCCCCGTGACATTGTCGCTCGTGCTATTGCTAATGAGATTGCTCATAACGGCTTAGGCTACGTTCATTTGGACATCTCGCATAAACCCGCTGCGTTTATTCGTGAGCACTTCCCCGATATCTACGCCCACTGCTTAAGCTTAGGCATCGACATTACCAAAGACCCTATTCCAGTAGCGCCAACGGCTCATTATACCTGTGGCGGCGTACTGTCGACGGCGAAGGGACAGACCGATATCAAAGGCTTATATGCTGCCGGTGAAGTCGCCAATACTGGATTACATGGCGCCAATCGTCTGGCCAGTAACTCCTTACTTGAATGCGTGGTAATGGGCCGTGCAATTGCCCATCATTTACCCAGTTACTTGCTGGATAAAGACAATTGGCAAGCGCCGCAGTCTCTTTATAAGCCATTGGTTATTGAGCCTAGCCTCGATGCGCCTGTTGCACCGTTAGCCTTCAATACCACCAATAACGACACCGATCAGCCGCCGCTTAGTTTAACCGCTCTTAAGCAGTTAATGAGCGAGCACATGGGCATCAGACGCAGCGCTTCAGGTCTAAATATGGCCTTAAAGCAACTGTCTTTTTGGCAACAACAGCTGTCAGCGCCCATCCCAAATAAAGCAGGTGTGGACAGTCAAGATATAGTGGCACTGCTTAATAGCAGACGCTTACAGCGCCTACTTCAGCTGGCAAGCTTACTATTCGGCTGTGCCCTTACCCGCCTTGAAAGCCGAGGTGGTCATTACCGCAATGACTACCCAAGCCTTGCCGACATAGCCGCCATGAGCTTAGTACAAGGCTTGCAGCCACCGCAGCTGGACTGTAACGCTTTATGTTTACGCAATGGCACTGGCAGCTTTGGACAGCTAACCCCGCTTTACGCTCAAAACATAGCGGGGCAAGCAGCAGAGCAAAATTCAGTGCGGCCTAAAGCAATGCCCCTGTCAGCCGACCGATGCACAGCTTTTATTCCCAAAGCCGTCTAGCTAAAAAAAAGCCGTCTAGCTAAAAAAAAGCCGTCTAGCTAAAAAAAGCCGTCTAGCTAAAAGCTAATAAAGTTGCCCCGTTGATTAAGCGGGGTATTTTTGTTGACACCACTAAACCAAATAACACTGAGCGAGTATTTAGGCAAAATCTAGGATTGTCGATCAGCAAACCACCCAGTCTCACCCAGCTATGATAGAATCACTTTTTCATTTCTTCTCAACCAGCCTGTGTGTCCTTTTTATCATGCAAACACCTCAAAATATAGACAACCTTATTACCCTTGTCCTCATACTTGCTCCATTGTTTATTGGGTTTGCATTGCCACTAAACCGCACTTTGGTACAACTCTCAGAGCGTCTACTTGGCTATTTGGTCTATATTATCCTCACCCTAATCGGTATTGAGCTGGCGCAAGTAGAAGGGCTTGGCAGTCAAATTGCCAGTATCGCCTTGTATGTCACCGTGCTGTCTGTGTTGACCATAGGTGGGGGGCTGGCCGGGCTAATGGTGTTTGATCGAATGGTGCCTTGGTCGCCACCAGGCAAGCAGTCTGTTACTAAGCACAAGGTAAGTGTTCGAGGCAGCCTTATTCAGGTATCTTGTGTGCTGATTGGCTTTGTTATCGGGCAATTTTTGCCCGCAAGCTTCATGCCGCCAGGTAACACCATGACCGGCCTATTGATGTTGTTAATCTTACTGGTGGGCATTGGCTTAAAGGCATCTGGTATCACTTTAAAAGAGGTACTGCTGAGCAAACGTGGGATGCAAACCAGCGTGATTTTTACGCTTGCCGTACTCATGGGCGGCATTATCTTTTGGTTAATCTTCGATGAGGTGTCTTTACCTCAAAGCCTGGCGTTGGCTTCAGGCTTTGGTTGGTACTCGCTGTCGGCCATTGTGATGACCGATGCTTATGGCGCAGTTTGGGGCAGTGTGGCGCTATTTAATGACTTGGTGCGTGAGTTCTTCGCGTTGTTATTTATCCCATTTTTTATGCGTAAGACACCATCTGCCGCAGTAGGTCTTGGCGGGGCTACTAGCCTGGATTTCACCTTACCAGTTATTCAACAGTCAGGTGGACTTGGTGTGGTTCCATTAGCCATTAGCTTTGGCTTTATTATCAACATTGTGGCGCCAGTATTGATGGTGGTTTTCTCTTCTTTCGGATAATCAGTATTTAACTGCCCCCTAAGATGCTAATCACCAAAAAAACGATAAAACAGCTCAAACGCAGATTACTCTCTCTAGAAACGCAAAAAGGTATGGTTTCTTGGCCAACATTAGACCAAGAAACCATACCTTTTTTTAGCATAGAAATTAAAGAATTAAGACTTTAACTTTCTTTTATAACTGACCTTGTTATTGATTGAGATTTTAATTCTTTTTTTCTTAATAGGGCGCTTATTAGCCGGTTGTTTTTTCAGTAACTTAACGCCTTTATGGTACTGCTTTTTAACTTCTTTTTTAGCCGCTTTCTTGGCTGATTTTTCTTTTTTATCTTGCTTGTCCTTCTTGTGGTCTTTGTCCTTTTTACGGTCTTTATCTTTTTTATCCTTCTTATCTTTCTTGTGCTTTTTGTCTTTCTTGTGCTTTTTCTCCTTTTTCTCTTCTTTACGCTTCTTATCTTTTTTGTGATCTTTATCCTTGTCTTATTTTTTATCTTTTTTATGAGGTGTCTCTAACTCTTCTTCATTAAGCAATTTTTCTTCATCCTTGTTACTCATGTTATCGTCTCCTGACCATTAAGGTTAATTGCTTTGTACTACAAATTTCTTTTATAAAATCCATTCCAATCACTATTACAACATATACGCCTTATCAAAGCCTAAAGCAAATTTATAACTTTTACTTTTAGTCTTCATTAGTCTCAATCTCACCAGTTAATAAACCATAAACTCTTTGGTTAAGTCTTAGCTCCTCTTTATTATCTTCATTTTCAGAAAGCGGTCGAGTAGCGCCATAAACTTCTATCTTAATTCTGTCGGGATGAATCCCATGGTTTAAGATCAGATAGTTTTTAACATACTCTACTCTTTCTTGAGCCAAAGCAGCATTATTAGTGCTCTTTTCATGATTACTGATATGACCTTCAAAAAACACTTTAGAGTCTGGATACTGCTTCATAATATCTGCAACCCTATCTAATTCTATTAGATCTTCTTGAGTTAACTGATTACTTCCGGCCTCATAATAAGCTCTATACTCCATTTTTAAATCTGTTCCTATAGGAGTTGGTGGGCATCCCTCTTTATCAACCGCTATATTCCACGGTGTATTTGGGCATTGATCAATAATATCAGGCACGCCATCTTTATCACTGTCTAACTGACTCGCCTCAATAGCAGTGGTCACTATCTCTTTTGGACTATCTGTATCTGTTGACACAGCCTGGCAGCCAACCAGACTTAACACACTGATATTTAAAACAGCGACTGAAATTAGTGATGAAAGTTTCATTTATAACCCCTATTCTTTGATATCTCAATTATTTACCAAATCGCAGTGCTGTGAAAACTTCTCATAACTAGAAGTAACAGCTAGGCCAGTAATGTTATTTAAGTCATTAATAACATTACTGGCCCTAATAGTCACTCTACTATTAGGGGATTCAATATTTCTATCTGCCATCGCTGAAGCAGTGGCTTGCATGCGTAGTCTATCCGAACAATCATAAATTGAAATTCGCTCAGGGGCTATATTTTGCCTTTCAACCAATATATTCTTAATGACTAGACCACGTTCTATTGATAAAGCCCCAGATCTTGATATTACATCCCTCTCTTTGGATGACACATGACCAAATATGAAAACATGGGCTTTAGGAAACTCTTTAAGCTTTTTTCCAGTTTTAACAAACTCAAGATTATAATCTTCAAGCAACTGACTGCTTAATGGCGCAAAAAAGACAGTCATCTCCAATTCAAGTGTATCGGTAAAATCACTGACAATAACAATGCACCCTTTCTCATCTACTACCCTGTATGGTGGTGTATTCGGACACTCATCATTGATATCAGGCACGCCATCTTCATCACTGTCTAACTGACTTGCCTCAATAGCAGTCGTCACTATCTGTTTTGGACTGTCTGTATCTGTTGACACAGCCTGGCAGCCAACCAGACTTAACACACTGATATTTAAAACAGCGACTGAAATTAGTGATGAAAGTTTCATTTATAGCCCGCTCGCCTTTTGAGTAAAAAACCGCATTAACGGTTTAATCTTGCCCACTTGATACATGCCTTCACTACGAATTTGCTGCACAGGGCGCAGCGCTGCAAAGTCTCCAGCGAACAGCCAATTCATTAATGAAAAACTGTGCATCATCACGCTGTTGTGTGGTCGACGGGTTCGCTCGTAGCGACGAAGCGTGGCAAGCTCTCCCCAACATTTACCGCCACTACGCTGATAATCTTCAAATAAAGTGGCAACCAAGGCCGCCACATCAAGCATACCTAGATTTAGACCTTGACCTGCCAGTGGATGAACACCATGTGCTGCATCGCCCACCAGCACCAAGTTTTCTTTCACATAGTGTTTGGCCTGCTGAGCCGTCAATGGAAAACTGGCAACAGACTCTAGCCGCTCGATATCGCCTAAAGCATATTGACTGGCAGCGGCAAGCTCGGTGCGTAGACTATCACAGTCGATATCATTTAATTGCAGCAACTCAAGCGCTTTATTGCGAGGCAAGCTCCAGACCACAGACTGCCAATGCTGCGGATTGGCTTTATCGTCCTCAGTGACATCAGCCAGCGGCAGTAAGGCCAAAGTACCCGTAGGCAACATCAACTGACGGGCTGTGGCTCGATGCGGCTGCTGGGTCTTAATGGCGCAGCAAATGGCAGTCTGGTGGTAATCCAAGGTATCTAGCTCAATACCTGCCTCGCGTCGAACCAATGACCCCCGGCCATCGGCACCAATAAGCAGCTTACCTTGTAGCGTCTGGCCATTGTCCAAGTGCACCTCATAGCCTTGCTGAGTGCCCCGCCAGTCAAGCAAAGTGACCTTGTGACCGGCGACCAAGGTCAGATACTCACTGACATCATCCGCGGCCATGCGCTGATATAATGCCTGCTCAATGACAAAAGGCTCAACCATGCTGCCCAGCAATTGTGGCACCGCCTCATCTCCGAAGTTTAATTCACCGCGCCCATCTTGTTGCCAGACTTGCATTTGGGTGTAATCGGCTTTGCGTCCTGATTTGGCAATCAGTTGCCACGCCCCGACCTGTTTTAACAGCTCAATACTGGCGATACTAAGCGCAAAGACACGGGCATCACGCTGCAATAGCTTTTGTTGCCAGTCCGCTTCGGTTAATGCAGGACGCGCATCAATTAAAGTCACTTTTTGCTGCTGCTGCGCTAACTTCAAAGCCAATGTTGCCCCGACGATGCCGCCGCCGATGATTAGGGTTTGTGCAGATGTTGCCATAAAAGCCGCCGTATTATTAAAGTTATCAAAGTGGGATGTGTTAAGTTTTAATCAGATCATTGTAGGTGATATGATGCCCGTTATCACGACTTAAGACCCATGGCGTAGTTGGCCACCAAAGGCTTGATATTGGGCAGCTTATCAAAGGCAATAAGCGCCACATTGCGCGCCAGCTTGATTGCAGGATTGGGATGGGTAAAGCCAAGAACCACTGCATCACAGAAGCGAATAACCCGTTTTTGGTCCTTTTTACGGGCCTGCTCATAGTCTTGTAGCATACGGTTATCACCAATATCCTCGCCGCGCATCACCTGATTGGCCAGCATTTTTGCCAGTACATGTGCATCACGCATACAGAGGTTAAAGCCTTGTCCTGCCACAGGATGCAAGGTATGCGCTGCATTGCCCATGATGACCACGCGGCCCTCTACTTGCTTGTCGGCCAATACTCGGGTTAAGGGATAAGCACCGCGTCTGCCCGCTTTGATAAACTTGCCGGCACGCTGGCCGAAGCCTTGTTGCAGGGTGGATAAAAACAGCGCTTCATCCTCCAGATACTGCGCCTCCTCGCCTCGCTTACAAATCCACACCACCGAGCGGCGGTAGCCGGCCTGCTGCGCATTATTACCATCGCCCTCTGCATCGGTCAACGGCAGTACTGCCAATGGCCCTGCTGGACTAAAGCGCTCGATGGCCACATGCTCATGCGGCTTATCGGTCTGTACCACACCCACTATTGCCGATTGGCCATAGTCGTATTCTTGGGTACCAATACCCAACAAGTTACGCACCGTTGAGTCTCTACCGTCACAGGCCACCACCAAGTCTGCACTCAAGGTTTGCTGCTGCTGCTCTTCGGTATCATAAGTGATTGTGGCCGTTGTGGCAGTCTGCTCAACTTGAGTCACCACAGCACCATCAACTAGGCTAATTAAAGGGTTTTGCTGCACCGCCAATAACAATTTGCGCCCAAGCCACGCATTTTCCATCACCTGCCCAAACGACTCTACTTTTTCTTCTTCTTTATTCAACTGAGCATAACCAAAACTGCCTTGTTCGCTGACCTGCACTGAATCGATACGGCAAGCATGGCTTTGCAACTCATCCCACAGACCAATCTCTTGATAAATCTGTACTGTGCGTCGTGACAAGGCGGTATTGCGGCTGTCTAAATAATGGGTTCTTTTGGCATCTTGTTCTGGGCCAATGTTAGGATAGCTATTGCGCTCAACTAGCGTACTGGCAATGCCTTTATCCGCCAATAGCAAGGCAAACGATAGGCCAACATGGCCACCACCAGTGATAATGACGCTTTGGTCGGTAATACAGTTGCTTGGTTTGCTAAAGGATTTACAGGTTAACTCGGTCATAATATCGCTCGCTTTATTTTTAATTATTCATCGTTCGTTCATTTTATCTTTGGCTATTATCTTACCATGTTAGCGCCTTGGGTGGCTTTAATATAGTGCATCTAAGCGGCCAAAACCTGTTGTGATTTTATGCAGATTTTAAACTCGAGCAGATTGTGCATACTGAATGCTTATCAAGTGGGGGTAAAATAGTGAGGGTTACAAAAATCGACCAACTGCTAAGTGGCTATCGCTTGAATTTCGGTATGAAACAGCCATAATAAACATAAGCAACTGTTTTATTTTTGGGCTGATGTCAGCCCCTTAACCCTAATGTTAACTCTACGCCTTGCCGTTATCTTAGCGATACTTACACTTAGCGGATGGCAAAGACTGGCCATCTGACACCACAAAACACAGTCGTAAAACAAAAACCTGATAACCATACTTCATAAAAAAAAAGGATCATCACTTGACTGATACTGTAACTCGCAAAGTAAACCTAGATTTTTTAACCTCACCTCAACTCAAGGTTTTGGTAGGCGAATACAACAACCATTTAAAGTACATCCAAGATCGTTTGGGTATTACTATCAATCAGCGCCAAAACAAGTTTACCTTAGCCGGTGATTTAACAGCAGTAGAGCGTGGCGATTACATCTTAAATAAACTGGCCGATGAGGCGCAAAGTGCCGATGACATCACTCCAGAAGAGCTGCATTTAATCATTCAATCTAGCTTATCTCGTAACTTTGAAGGTGCAGTAAGCGTGAGTGACGCTGACACCAAATCTGGTTATAGCGAAGGCGACAGCTATCAGCGTCCAAGCTATGAGTACGATGCTGAGGCCAACTACGACAGCATTGCGCTACGTACCCGCAAAGGCAAAATTATTCCCCGTGGCGGCAATCAGCAGCAATACGTTAAGCGTATCTTGACCTCAGATGTGTCTTTTGGCGTTGGCCCTGCCGGTACGGGTAAAACCTATCTGGCGGTTGCCTGTGCCGTTGATATGTTAGAGCGTAATGAGATTGAGCGTATCTTACTGGT
This sequence comes from Psychrobacter sp. YP14, assembly GCF_003209315.1. Taxonomy (NCBI): domain Bacteria; kingdom Pseudomonadati; phylum Pseudomonadota; class Gammaproteobacteria; order Moraxellales; family Moraxellaceae; genus Psychrobacter; species Psychrobacter sp. YP14. Next base: position 2,279,948 of record NZ_CP029789.1, read on the forward strand.
GCGCCCTGCGGTTGAAGCGGGCGAAAAACTCGGCTTCTTACCTGGCGACTTAACCCAGAAGATTGACCCTTATTTGCGTCCTTTGTATGATGCGCTTTATGAAATGCTCGGCTTTGAAAAAGTAGGCAAATTAATTGAGAAGCAGATCATTGAGGTGGCGCCTTTAGCCTACATGCGTGGCCGCACCTTAAACAACTCATTTGTTATTCTTGATGAGGCACAAAACACCACGCCTGAACAGATGAAAATGTTCTTGACTCGTTTAGGCTTTGGCTCACGTGCGGTGATTACAGGTGATGTGACGCAGGTAGATTTGCCGCGCGGCCATAAGTCAGGTCTGGCTCAAGCACTACAAATCTTAAGCAATATTGATGAGATTCATATCACTAAGTTTGACTCAAAAGATGTGGTACGCCATCAACTGGTACAGAAGATTGTTGAAGCTTACGGCGAGTTTGATGAAGAGCAAGAAGCCTTAAAAGAGGCGCGCAAACAAGCACGTATCGCGGAACAAGAGCGTAAGCAAATTGATGCTGAGCTTGCGTCCGGCTCTCAGTCTTAACTGCCTTTAAGACTGGCCTATCTTAATTGGCTATCATTTAAAAAGCTGGGTATGATATCCAGCTTTTTTATTTGTCCGCATTACTTAGCTGTTTTACCACTGTCGATTGATACCTTTAAACAGCCTTACGACACCCTATTTTTTGTGAGCTTTATTATGACCTCTGCCGCCATCCCTTTAATTGATATCAGCGCCTCTGAGCTTGTAGATACGCAGATAATTGAGCAGTTCTACACGCCACAGCTATTACAAAAGGTGCTGACCACTACGCTTGACTTTATGCAGGCGCAATCTGACGTAGTCTTGCCGTATTTTAGTGAGGTTGAGCCCAGTGTTTGGCAACATAAGCCCAAACAGCTTGGAGTATATATCACCGATGCAGTAGAAGGTCGTGCGCTTAATTTAGAGGCGCGTGATAAAGATTATGCGACCAATATATTGTCGTATCCCAGTGAGCTGCCGGCATTTATTATCGAGCAAATGCCTGAGCTGGCTTTAGGTGAGCTGATCATTTGTCATGACGTGGTTAAGCAGCAAGCCGCTGAGCAGCACAAAACGGTGGCAGAGCATGTAACCCATTTATTGGTCCATGGGATTTTGCATCTACTTGGTTTTGATCATGAGCTCGGGCAAGCACAGCAAGATGAAATGGAAGGCTTTGAAATTGCGATTCTAGAGCAGCTTGGGATTGGTAATCCTTATCTCGCCAGATAGAGTGCTGGCAGATAGCTGACAGATAAGCGTTACAAAGCTGAAACTCTTTGTTTCAAATCACAGCTTATCTGCTAATATATAGGTTTAGATTTTATTACTACTGAGCCTGTTGCCATGTCATCCACTAAGTTATCTGCTGTGTTGCCTGTATTATCCACACTAGGGCTTGCCAGCCTAGTTTTTATTGCACCTACCAGTTATGCTGAGCAAAAGCCGCTACCCACTCTGGATAACAACCAGTTTAATGTGTGTTTAGATAATCTGAGCCAGTCCTCAGCTTTTGCCAGTGTTAAAGACACTTTGGCTCAGTATCGCCCAGCACAAGGCGACCCTAGCGTATTAGAGTCGCTCGATTATCAACCTGAATTTCAAAAAGAGCCTTGGGATTATTTGGCGAGCTTGGTCGATGAAGAGCGGGTAATAGATGGTATCGCTGCCAGTGAGCGTTATGCCGATATCTTGGCGGGTATTGAATCAAAATACGGCGTTAATCGTTATGATGTCTTAGGTGTTTGGGGCGTTGAATCTGACTTTGGAACTACCCTTGGCAAAAAAGAGGTGGTGCAGTCCTTGGCTACCTTATCTTGCTTTGGTCGCCGCCAAAGCTATTTTCGCAGTGAATATGTCAGCGCCTTAAAAATCTTAAAGCAAGGCGACATTGCCCCCAATGACTTTAAAGGCTCTTGGGCGGGTGCATTTGGGCAGACCCAATTTATGCCCTCAACCTTCTTGCAACTGGCACAAGACTTCGATGGTGATGGCCGAAAAGACTTGGTCAATAGCCAAGCCGATGCCCTAGCCTCCACCGCCAACTTCTTAAAAAACAGTGGCTATCAGTCTGGACAACCTTGGGGCTATGAGGTGCGCTTACCGGCCAATATCAATGCCAGCAATGATCGCAAAAACAAACAGCCCATTTCGCATTGGCGCAACTTAGGCATTACCTTGGTCGATGGCAGTGAGCTGCCTGATTCACTCAGCAATGCAGGCTTGTTGTTACCCGCCGGCAAAAATGGCCCCGCTTTCTTAGTCGGTCGTAATTTCGATGCGTTTTATGCCTACAATGCTTCTGAGAACTATGCATTAGCCATTGCTCATTTGTCTGATCGTATTGAGCAGCAAAACACCGATGTGGACTTTGCTACGCCTTGGCCAACTGATGATCCAGGCTTAAGCCGTAAACAGTCTCGAGAGCTGCAGCAGGCGCTTAATTTATTGGGTTATGATATTGGCGAAGTTGATGGCATCATCGGTGATGGTACCCGCCGCGCCATTCAGCAATATCAGACCGATAATGGCTTAACCCCCGATGGCAGAGCCGGTAAAAAAATCCATCAGCATTTGATGCACGTTACCGCCAATATGCCGCAGCATGGAAGTGAGCCCGCTGATGAGGCGCAGCATACAGCCGATGATGATCAATTGGCTACCGGCAATGCCCACAGTGCCAGCAAAAAAATCAGCGAAACCAAGTCGGGTCTGAGTAAGTTGCTGCAAATTAAAAGCCTAACGGCCATCTTGATAGGCCTGTTTATTGTACTGGTCATTGCACTGGTGAGTAGACGCAAACGCTAATGGCGACACGTTTTTGAGTTTCGTTGGTTGTTAATGAAATAGGTTGATTGATGTTGAAATATGAATAGCAAAATGCCAGGCGAGTTTAAGCCTGGCATTTTTTATTGTCAGTGTTATTAATTGGCGGTATTATTAATTGGTGGTGTTATTAGGTGTGGCCCATCAAGACCTGTCACGACTTAGCTACCAATTAATAGTTATCGAAGTACTTTTTTAATAATTATCGAAGTACTCTTTGACTTCATAATAACGCTCACTGAGTAGACGGGTGATACATTGCATGCGTACAATCTCTTGACGCGCAGGCTCGGCACTTCGAGCTTCATCCACACAAACCTCATCACGCCACTCTACCCAATCTTTTTGATCATACTCTAAAGAGTCTTGTGCTTCTTTAGAGGCTTTGCCCCACAGTTTATTAAATTCACTGCGTTTATAATCCATCTCAGCTTTTACTTTAGCTTGCTCTGCAGCTGTGGCAGCCAAGGCACTGGCAGCGGCGGCAGCAGCTTTATCAGCTGCACTTTGTGTTTCAGATACTTTTTTAGCCTCTTGCTTGGCTTCTACGACTTTTTTGCCTTTCACATGGTTTTTTTGATCGGCATCTACCAAGACATACGCTAAGAACATGGCCAAATCGCTGCCATTTTGAGACTCCACAAAGATAACCTCACCATCATCTGTGGGCTGTACGGAGTACTCCATTTCATAGTCAATCTTATTGGCATCAAGCTCAATGTCCTGCTGGTAGGCATCTTCTTGTACATCCACCTCGCCATTATATTCTCGGGTAATATCTGCGTTTTGAATCAGCTTAGCAGGTAGTGTCACCGTCAAGGTGCCTTTACAGAAGTTTTTGGTACTCTGCGGATCATCTTGAGAGGTTCTGATGTGATCTAAGTTCATTTTAATCTGATTAATGCCCGCTCGAATACTAGAGCCTGAAGTGGGTTTTTCAAAAGATGACGCATATCCCTTAGCGCTAGAGTTAATCGCCTTTTGCATAGAATCAATGACCAGATTTTTCGCATCTGGGTCGGAGCACTCAATCTTACCTTTACCTGCAATTTTTTCCGAGACTTTATCACAGCCGACAACGGCCAATACTGTGCTTAATACAGCCATTTTCAATAGATTTTTTTGCATGGGCTATTCCTAATTTGGCCTCTACTTAATCTGAAGACACATTAATAAATTCAAAGTAACATTGTGATAAGATTATAGTAACAAAAATAGTCAAATTTAGAAATAGTGTATTTAGTTTAGATTATAAAAATAGCTGGCCTACCCGTCCAAAAAAAAAGACCCTGCCAATCTATAGCAGGGTCTTTTTGATTTGAGTCAAACCACGCATTCTACAACGACTGTATATATGGCGCGGTAGGCTTAACCTTTAATTTTCTTTACTGATTTGACATGACAGCCTTTATAGACGATTTTGCTGCTGGCATCCTGTACGTTAATGCTTGATTTGTGGTAATTATTTAAGCTTAATGCCCCACTCATAATGCTAAAGTTGTCTTCATCACCAAAGACGGTATCAACCTTATCGGTGCGCGCGAGATTGATCGGTAAAAATCTGTCTTTGCCGTTTAAATAGGCTGAAGCAAAAGTGGGTAAATTCTGTTTATTAAAGCCATAAGTTACGCTCACTTTAGCGTTATTTTGGCAGCTATAGTTGACTTGTCTTACCTTAATTGCAGTATCATGGCTGGTTGCGGCATCCATCACTTGTTCAGAATAGGCCAAGGCTGAGCCTGAGCTTAATGCGGCCGATAGAATAGCTGCAGAGGATAATACTGTCGTTAATTTTTTCATAAAAAACACCTTTTATAATTGGCACAATAAACAAGACGGAAAGCCCATCCTGACATCCAAATGATTAAATATTATATGTTTATGGCCTTTAACAGCATTGAGTTATAACGTTTATTATCAACATTTGGACTGTAGGTATATGATAAACCTATTATTTTTTGACAGCTGTTGGTGAAGCGTAATCTTAATATATTGTTTTGTTATAACATAACAATATATGTAGCGTTTTACTCATTTTTTATTGACATACTGTTGCTGTCGCTCAAAATTTGCCAACTATTCATTTTTTGTCTCATCAAAAAAAAGACCCTACCATCTATATGATAAGGTCTTTTGAGTATACATTACGCGTATTAATGTCAATGGTTGACGCCTAAATAGGGATAAAACTTATTTAGGATGAACCATATCTGCAGGGATAACCCACTCATCGAATTGCGCTTCAGTTAACAGCTCTAATTCAACCGCGACTTGCTTCAAAGTTTTGTTTTCTTTGTAAGCGGTTTTTGCAATTTTAGCCGCATTTTCATAGCCGACATGACGGTTTAGTGAGGTCACTAGCATCAATGAGTTATGTAGGAAGTCATCGATTTTTTCTTTAACAGGCTCGATACCTACCGCACAGTTGTCATTGAAGCTGTTGCACGCATCGCCTAGTAGTTTGATAGATTGTAATAAGTTATAAGCAATGACTGGCTTAAATACGTTTAGCTCAAAGTTACCTGAGGCACCTGCCATACTGATGGTGACATCGTTACCCATAACCTGCGCCACAACCATAGTCATCGCTTCTGACTGAGTGGGGTTTACTTTACCTGGCATGATAGATGAGCCTGGCTCATTTTCAGGAATGGTTAATTCGCCAAGACCACAGCGAGGACCAGAGGCCAACCAACGCACATCGTTTGCAATTTTGTTTAAGCTGGCAGCTAGCGTTTTTAAAGCGCCTGAAGCAAATACTTCGGCATCACGAGCCGCTAGTGCTTCGAATTTGTTTGGAGAGGTGACAAATGGTAGGCCAGTTAGCTCTGATAATTGCTCAGCAGCTTTTACCGCATAATCTGGGTGCGAGTTTAGACCGGTACCGACTGCAGTGCCGCCTAGAGGCAGCTGATATAGACCATCTAGAGCGTTCTCAATACGCACTAGAGCATGGTCAAGTTGGCTCACATAACCGCTGAACTCTTGGCCTAAAGTCAATGGCGTGGCGTCTTGTAAATGAGTACGGCCAATTTTAACAATGCTGTCAAATTCTTTGGCTTTTTTATCCAAAGTATCGCGTAGTGCTTTAACCGCTGGGATGAGCAGGCTGTTGATTTGACGTGCTGCCGCCACACGAATAGCGGTTGGGAAGCTGTCGTTGGTAGATTGAGCATGGTTTACATGGTCGTTTGGATGGACAGGCTTGTAAGTACCACGTGGGTTCCCAGCGATTTCGTTGGCACGGTTAGCCAGTACTTCGTTCATGTTCATGTTTGACTGAGTGCCTGAGCCAGTTTGCCACACCACAAGTGGGAACTGATCTGTTAAGCCGCCATTGATGACCTCATCTGCCGCTTGGATAATTAGGTCACGTTGACTCTCTTCGATACGGCCTAGGCTTGCGTTAGTAATGGCTGCAGCTTTTTTTACCAGTGCCATAGCTTCAATCATTGGACGAGGTAGGGTTTCGCCACCAATTTTGAAGTTTTCACGGCTGCGCTGAGTTTGAGCACCCCAATACGCATCACTTGGTACTTCCACGTTGCCCATGGTATCTTTTTCTATACGAGTTGACATAATGTCTCCTGTTTTTTATATAAAATCTAAAAGAATTTTTATGGTGTTACTAATTATAAAATGCATGACATGGCTTATTAAGCTTGCTTATGCGGCAGGCTTCAATCAAATACAGCGCAATTATGATAGCATGACTCACTGCTAAACGCATTTCACCTTTTGACCCCAACTATTATAAACCAAACTATGACCAATATACCCTCTCGCCGTGAAATTAACCGTAAGCGCCGCGCCTTATCTGAGCAGCAGCGCCGTAGTGCCGGTACCCTTGCCAGCCATCATCTGTCGAAGCTGACCCCTCGCCTGCCTAAAGGCGCTAAAGTCGGTATTTATATCGATGACTTTGGTGAGCTGCCCACCCAGCCGTTGTTAACATGGTGCCAGCGTATGGGCTATCAGGCCTACCTGCCGGTGATTAATACGCTAGGCCGCGGCAACAGACAGATCCGATTTGCACCTATTTATCGAAGCAAATTGGCCAACCTTGCCACCGTCCGCCACAGCTTTGGTATGAAAGAATCCAAAAGTCGCCATTTGTTAACTGCCGACCAATTAGATTTGATACTGTGTCCGCTGGTCGCCGCTGATGAACAAGGCAATCGCATGGGTATGGGTGGCGGCTTTTATGACACCACGCTTGCCACGTCATATCACTACAGCAGCTCAAAAAACCATCGCCGTCATCCGCTGCGTGTCGGCTGGGCATATGAGTTTCAGGTGGTGGATCAGCTTGAGAGGCAGCCTTGGGATGTGCCCTTGAATGCGTTAATCACCCCTAAAAAATTACGTTGGTTTTCATAAGGCTAAGCGATGAGTAACGACACCAGTGACAATAAGCAGCTTGCTCGAGACGACAATGACCATGGCCCAGATTTGGCGGCCACAGTCTCCAGTACAGCCTCCAGTGCAGATAGTGTTGCCGACCATGTTAACAGCCACTTGCAAGCATTAGAGACTAAGGGTCAAGCAGCCCAGCGGCGCCAACTGTCACCTGAGGAGCAGCTATTTACTGAAGATGAGCTGGCGCGGCTGGTCAATCCCGATAAACTCAAAGCCTTGATGAGTAATGGCGATGATTTTTTGGGGTATCTAACCGGTGAGATTAACAAGTTTGAGGATTAAATAAGAGTCCGCTATGCCCTAATTCAAGCTATTTTCAGAGGCTTAAAAAACAAAAAAGCGAGGCAGATACCTAGCCTCGCTTTTTTTGAGCATGATCAATTAAGCAATGTATTAAACGACTAATTAAGCGCTCAATTACAGCACCATCGCTGCAATCCAGCCAAAGATAAGCAGCGGAATATTAAAGTGCAAAAAGGTGGGAATCACACTGTCTTTAATATGATCGTGCTGGCCATCGACACTCAGGCCCGAGGTAGGACCTAGGGTTGAGTCTGAAGCAGGTGAACCGGCATCTCCCAGCGCGCCGGCCGTACCGACAATGGCCACTGTGGCAAGCGGCGAGAAGCCCAGCGAGATACAAAGCGGCACATAAATGGCAGCAATAATAGGAATGGTCGAAAAGGACGAGCCAATACCCATGGTGACAACCAAACCAATTAATAACATGATAAAGGCTGCGATACCCTTATTGCCGGCAAACAGACTGGTGGCGCCATCGACAAGCGGTGCAATCTGATCGGTGGCCTTCATCACCTCAGCGAAACCTTGCGCGGTAATCATGATAAAACCAATCATTGCCATCAGCTTAATACCGTCATTAAACACGCTGTCGGCTTCATTCCACTTAACCACACCGGTTGCCATAAATATCCCAAAGCCAAACAGCGAGCCCAATAACAAAGACTCAGTGTATAACTGCACCACAAAGGCGGTGATAATGGCCAGCAGCGCAACAAGGGTCTTACCACGGCTGGGCACAATGGCATTGGCGGCCACATTGGTTAGGGTATCTTGATGGCCACTTGGCACACCGCTATTGGCACTGATGCTATTGTTTGTCATAGCGGTGCCATCGGCTGTCATTGCATAGCTACGCGGCTTACGATAGCTAAAAAACACCGCTATCAACAGGCCGGTCAACATACCCAGTGCAGGAATGGCCATGGCATGCATGACCGAAATATTCTCGACATTCAGCCCCGCCTCTCCCACGTTTTTTAGCATGATTTGGTCCAAGTAAATCTCACCAAACCCATAAGGGATAAACAGATAAGTGGTGACCAAGCCAAAGCTCATCAGGCATGCCAGCAAGCGTCTGTCCACTTGTAGACGATTAAACACACCTAACAAAGGCGGAATAATCAGAGGAATAAAGGCGATGTGAATGGGAATGAGGTTTTGACTAAACACACTCATCAATACCAAACCCAAGAACAGCAGCCACTTAATAGAGGAGATGCTGCTGCCAGCTTGTTGATTGTTAATGCGGTTAATCACCCCATTTGACAGCGACTGTGGCAGTCCTGAATGGGCAATAGCCACCGCAAAAGCGCCTAGCAAGGCATAAGACAGTGCAATTTGGGCACCATTTTTTATCCCTTCTTGAAAAGCCGCTAGTGTGGCATCCACGCCCAATCCGCCCACCAGTCCGCCCACCATGGCTCCAATCAGCAAGCTCAGTACCACGTGTACCCGAGCCACGGATAGCCCAAGCATGACTACCACTGCCAACAATACCGCATTTATCATAATCTATCCCCTAGATATGGCCTGTGATCTGCCCCACGACGCATACCTTGATTGAGTGTCTGTCAGTATTCCAACATCATAATTTGAAACGTTACGCGCCAACCCCATATCTTGCGTTATTACTCTCTTGCGCCGGCTATTGGTTTGATATGTCTTAGCCCTTATATCTTAGCCCTATCGACGCTATAAATAAAAAAACAGTCAAGCTCAGCACACAGTTATCCCCGCCCTCTGAACGGAACGTTGCTGATTATTTTTTCAATTAAGGGTAAATTAGCTTTAAACCTGCCATTAAAAAAGCGTATATTTATAAGTAACCTGTGCGCAAATATAGCGTTACAAACTGTCTATTCTACCCGATTTTTGTGCGGCAGGTCGCTTAAGCTGGCCTTAAGCTGCAAAATAAGCTTGCAATTATACTCAGTCACCACCATTTAGTTAGTCATAGCATAAAAAACTTCCCTAAAAATGGGTTGTGTCACACGATAAGGAAAAAATATGAGTAAATCCGATAACAACTATGACAGTGATTTTGAGCAGCAATTTGAAGACAACATCGATAACGAAGTTGATTCTACAGCCGATGCTCAAGAGTCTGACGTAGTGACAGATTTTGAGCCGACGGATGTGGCACTGAGTATTGACCAAGAAGCCAGCTCGCTACCTTTGCTTGCGCTGCGTGACGTGGTGGTTTATCCGCACATGCAAATTGCCTTGTTTGTCGGTCGTGACCCCTCTATTAAAGCCATTAACGCCGCTAAAAAAAGCCATGATGACCAAGTATTGGTCGTGGCCCAAAAGGATTCGCTGAGCGAAGACATCCATCAAGAGAACCTATATCAGTATGGTACGGTGTGCCGTATCGTAAGCACCATGCCACACGACAGTGATGAAAACTGTATTAAGGTGCTTATTGAAGGCGAAAACCGCGTGCGCTTAGATAAGGTAACCGAACAAGACGATGGAATGCTTGTGGGTGACTATACCTATAGCGCCATTACCTTGACGATGAATGAGTCGCAGCAAAAAAACACCTTAGAGGCACTGCGTCAGCTGTTCGCTAACTACGCTGAAGCTCGCCTGCGCAATAGCCGCGAATTAATCCGCGTCTCTGAACGCATCGATCACTTATTAGAGCTGGTGTATTTTATCGCCACTCGTGTCTCTATGGATCTTGAGGCCAAACAGCAATTACTCGAAAAAGACGACATCGCGCTGCACATTAATACCATCACTGAGTATTTGGCCAAGCAAAGTGCTGAGCAGTCGATTGAGCAAGAAATCCAAGATGCGGTTCGCCGTCAAATGGAGAGCAACCAGCGCGAGTACTATTTAAACGAGAAGATGAAGGCCATCAAAAATGAGCTTTCTGAAATCAGTGATGGCTCTTTTGACAGTGAAGATGATCTTGAAGAGTTAGAGGCCCGCTTAAAAGAAGCTGACCTGCCTGAAGATGTGCGCAAAAAAGCGGAGCAAGAGTTTAAGAAGCTTAAAATGATGCCGCCGGCATCAAGTGAATCCTCAGTGGTGCGCAACTACATCGACTGGATATTAGATACCCCCTGGAACAAAGCCAGTAAGGTATCTATCAAGCTTGATAAGGCAGAAGAAGTGCTTGATGCGGACCACTATGGTCTACAAGATGTCAAAGACCGCATCTTAGAATATCTGGCCGTTCAATCACGGGTCAAAAAGCTACGTGGTCCCATTCTTTGTCTGGTAGGTCCTCCAGGTGTGGGTAAAACCTCACTGGGTGAATCGATTGCCCGAGCCACTGGCCGTAAATTTGTGCGTATGGCCTTAGGCGGCGTGCGTGATGAGGCAGAAATCCGTGGTCACCGCCGTACTTACATCGGGGCTATGCCGGGTAAAATTGTCCAGTCACTGGCCAAAGTTGAGGTAAAAAACCCGCTATTTTTGCTTGATGAAATCGACAAAATGGCGCAAGACTTCCGTGGTGATCCAGCCTCAGCACTGCTTGAAGTACTTGACCCCTCACAGAACGATAAGTTTAACGACCACTATCTAGATTTAGACTTGGACTTATCGCAAGTGATGTTTATCTGTACCGCCAACAGCATGGACATTCCACCTGCCCTGCTCGACCGTATGGAGGTAATTCGTCTGCCAGGCTACACGGAAGACGAAAAAATCAACATCGCTGAGAAGTACTTGGTGCCCAAGGCCATTAAGCAAAACGGGCTAAAAAATGACGAGATTGAAATTGTGCCAGAAGCTTTGCACAGCATCGTTCAGCGTTATACCCGTGAAGCTGGTGTGCGTAATCTTGAGCGTGAGGTCAACAAGATTTGCCGTAAGGTGGTACGCGAGTCTATTGAGAAATATGGCGCTAAGCCGACCAAAAAGACCAAGATTGAGACCGTTGTGGTAGATGCCGATAACATCAGCGACTACTTAGGCGTGCATCAATACGACTTTGGTCTGGCAGAAGAAGCGCCTGAAGTGGGCCGTGTCACTGGCCTAGCTTGGACCAGCGTGGGCGGTGAGTTACTCACCATTGAGACCATCACTATGCCCGGTAAAGGCGACTTTGTGTATACCGGATCACTGGGTGATGTGATGAAAGAGTCTATTCGTGCTGCGATGAGTGTGGTGCGTGCCCGTGGGGAGATGATTGGCATTGACTACGAGACCTTTAAGTCAAAAGATGTGCACGTACATATGCCAGAAGGTGCCACACCAAAAGATGGTCCGTCAGCCGGTATTGCCTTGACCACCGCCCTAGTGTCTGCGATGACTGGCATTGCCATCCGCCCAGACATCGCTATGACAGGCGAGGTGACCTTACGTGGCAAAGTACTGCGCATTGGTGGCCTTAAAGAGAAGCTATTAGCGGCTCACCGTGGTGGTATCAAGCACGTGCTAATCCCAGCCTCTAACGAGCGTGATCTGGTTGAGATTCCAGATAATGTTAAAGAGGGCTTGACCATCCAGCCGGTATCTACCATTGATGAGGTGCTTCATGCGGCCTTGGTTGAGATGCCAAAGCCACTGGCTCCCAATAAAGTTAAGGTGGCGGTAGACACGACCAAAGCTGAGCCAGCACTACGCAGCTAATCTAAAGGCGGGCTTAGCCACCGCCGTCTATCAAATCATTGACGTAAAAAACGCCGTCCAATTAACTTGGACGGCCTTTTTTATTCCTCAAGCTTTCACGATTATTTACGCTATTTACATATCATAACGTATTGCAACGCTTGGCATAATTGTTTCTGTAGAGATAAAGTTATACTCAGTATTGTCACTCATTTATTCTAAGACAGGGATGTCTGACTTTTCACCATAATTTTTGGAGTTTAATAATGAAAACCTTATTCACAGCCTCTACCCTTTTAGCCTCAGCTTTAGCATTAAGTGCGTGTCAGAGCACCCCTACTAAACAAAGCGTGCCTGATGAAGCCCAACCGGTTTTAAAATCACAAATTATGACCACAGATGGCAGCAATAAGCACATAGGTGATATGTTCTTACGTCCTGTGGCCGGCGGCGTTCAAGTCTTTGGTAAGCTACAAGGCTTGACACCAGGTGCCACCGTTGCGATGCACATTCATGAGACGGGCAGCTGTGCCGATATGGGTAAAGCGGCCGGCGGTCATTTTAATCCTTACCATAAGTTGCATGGAAACCCTATGGGTGCAGAGAACCATGCAGGCGACCTACCCAACTTGACTGCTGATGCCAATGGTGTGGCCTCCATGAATTTTGTCAAAAAAGACATCTCTGTAGCGATGCAAGGCGATAATAGTGTCTATCGTCGTGCCTTTATCGTTCATGGCGGTGTAGATGATTATGTCAGCCAGCCTGCGGGTAATGCCGGTGCTCGTATCGCTTGTGGCATTATCGAGAAGTACTAGATCGAGAAGTACTAGGTTGACTCGCTTTTAACAGCATATAGTTAATAGTCGATAGTTGATTAAAAAACCAGCGGTGTTTAATACAAATCTAATTTGTGTTGACGCCGCTGGTTTTTTTGATTTGATCTGTCTTATATCCACTCGCTTAGGCCCTTATATACGGGGGTTTTGCACGCATAAATCAATGAGGTTAGTCGCTCTCATACTATACGACACTACCTGTCGTATAGTATAAGGGTGACTCTATTAAGTGAGCGATAATTTGTTATACTTACCGTATACAAAAGCGGTGTGTATCGACCTAATCATCACGCGCTTATTGCCTTATAAGCGGATAAACTTTTTGTCTTAACCTCCTTTATTGCACATTAACTGATATAGACTGTTAGCGTTTTACTAATTAGTTCTGTTAATAGGTCAATTAAGCGATATACTGGGTCGAACTGCCGTTTTCCCCTCTTAACTCACCATTTATTATTAAATAATATACTCTTTTAAAATCATTTAATTAGGACATCATTATGGATGACAATAAAGCCAAAGCGTTAAAAGCAGCCTTAGGCCAAATCGAAAAACAATTTGGTAAAAACACCATTATGCATTTGGGCGATAACTCAGCCACGCTGGATGTGGACGTGGTCTCTACCGGCTCACTTGGCTTAGATATTGCTTTAGGTATTGGCGGTTTGCCAAAAGGTCGTATTATTGAGATTTATGGCCCAGAAAGCTCAGGTAAAACCACATTGACCTTGCAAGCCATTGCTGAGTGTCAAAAACAAGGCGGTACTTGTGCCTTTATCGATGCCGAACACGCTTTAGATCCCATCTATGCCCGTAAACTTGGGGTAAATACTGATGACTTATTGGTGTCTCAGCCTGATAATGGTGAGCAAGCGCTTGAGATTACCGACATGCTGGTGCGTTCAGGCGCATTAGACATGATTGTTATTGACTCGGTCGCTGCCCTTACCCCGCGTGCGGAGATTGAAGGTGAGATGGGTGACAGCCACATGGGCTTGCAGGCGCGTCTAATGAGTCAGGCGCTACGTAAAATCACCGGTAACGCCAAACGCTCAAACTGTATGGTTATCTTTATTAACCAAATTCGTATGAAAATTGGGGTTATGTTCGGTTCGCCTGAAACCACAACCGGTGGTAATGCCCTTAAATTCTACGCCTCAGTACGTCTAGATATTCGCCGTATTGGCGCGGTGAAAAGCGGTGATGAAATCATTGGTAACCAAACCCGTGTTAAAGTTATCAAAAACAAAATGGCGCCACCATTCCGTCAAGCTGAGTTTGAGATTACTTATGGTGAAGGCACCAACCACTTGGCTGAAGTGATCGACTTAGGGGTTGAGATTGGCGTGGTCGGTAAGGCCGGTGCATGGTACAGCTATGGCGATGAAAAAATTGGGCAAGGTAAAGCCAACTCAGTGTTGTTCTTAAAAGACAATCCCGCCATTGCTGAAGAGATTGAAGCCAAAATCCGTGCCGAAAAGCTGGCGGTAGAGCCAGAAAAAGGGGCTGAAGCTGTAGATGAGGTTGAGCCTGAATCTGAAGTCGAATAGCCTTGGCTTAAGTCGCTATACTGTGTAGCGATCTGGTTTGTGATTTGACGCTTTGATTTAATGGGTAGGTGGCTTTGATAACTATATTAAGCCCCTACCTTTTTATTTAAGGCTATTTACTCTATGAGGTCTTATTAGACAATATTATGCAGATAAAAACCTTAGCTCAGATTTTGGCAGAAAACGAGACTGGTGATAAGAAATCCACTCAACGTCAGTCAAAATCGGGGCAAGCAAAGTCAAAAAACAGCGCGCACCAGACAACATCACGGGCACAGACCAGCTCTGCCGGTACTACCAATGATTGTGCGGTAGATACGCTGCAAGATTGTAAGCCGCAGCGGCTTGACGCTAAGCGCTCTAAACTCTCCAAACCCTCACAGCATTCTAAGGCGGCTAGACCCTCGTACCGCAAACGCTCTTATGCCAAAAAACCAAGCTTAGGAAATAAACCAGACCATACCGATGAGTTTCATACTGATGTTGGCGGTGATAATCAAGTAGATGTATCACCAGACACTGCACACAAGCTATCGGCTCAGCCTAAACAGCGTAAAAACAAAACATTCCATCCAGCCGCCCCTTATCAGCCAAAAACCCAGCTGGCTGAGCCCATCAAAGAAGTCGACCCCAATAGTATTAAAAGCTTATTGGCACAGGTGAAGGCCGAAGCCCAACAGCAAACAGACGCTCTGGTAACCTTGGCTGAGGCATCGGCATCCACACCCCACTCCTACTCTGATGACCCTTCTGCAGATAATGCCCTCATAACCGATGACTTAGGTATAGACAATCTACCTGCTGCGCTAAAAGCTTACCTAAGAACACCTGAGCAACGCCAAGCAGAAAAAGAGGAGATAAAAGCGGAAAGTCGGCTGCGCTGGCTGGCTTTTTATTATCTGTCTAGACGCGAACACTCTGCAGGAGAGCTGCGCCAAAAATTGCTCGATAAAGAGCAAGATCCAAAAAAAATAGAAGCCCTTTTACAAGAGTTTAAAGATAAAGGCTATCAAAGCGACCACCGCACAGCGCTCATGCTGATCCGTGAAGGCATTCGTAAGGGCCGCGGCCGTGTTCGGATCAAGAATGACTTTTATAAACGCAAAGTTGAGGTGCCTGCGAACATCGATGAACTGATTGATATGGCGATGGCGGATAACGAAGAGTTTGTCGATGTGTTGTCAGATAATACATTGGTAGAAGGCGTCGACTGGCTGCGTTTGGCCGTTGAAGCCCGGGTCAAAAAATATGGCGATGAGATTCCCACTGACCAAAAAATAAAAGCGCGTCAGCTTCGATTCTTGCAATACCGCGGCTTTAAGCCTGATATTTGTTTTGAGGCGATTAAATATAACCTGCAAACACTTGATGAGCGGTTTTAAAGTCACATCTGTTGCCGTGATAAGCCAAGCCTTGGTGCGTCTAATCGCCTATGACAGACAACCTCTTTTCTAGTTCAAGCAATTGTAGCCCCTCAACTTTGGGCTCACCATTATTGCCATCTACAGGAAACGGCATACTCTTACCAGTTAACACATAGCCTCGGCGCTGATAGTAAGCCAGCAGCTCAGGGCGTTGGCTCAAAATGCTCATGGTTAATCTGGCGTTGCCTTGCGTATCTTCTGATTTTAAATGCCGACCGGCAAAGGTCTCAGCCGCTTGCAGAATCTGATTGCCAACGCCCCGACCTTGTAAGTCACAATGAACCGCAAACATACCAATATAAGCATCATTATTTTGGCTGCTGTGCTCGCGGTTATCTGCCTGGCCAAAATCAACAGCAATACAGCCTAAAATATCCCCAGTTTCCTTGCCTTCGGTGACTTCAGGAAAAACAAATAAATAATGCCGAGGGGTATTAATTACCTTTTCAATTTCAGCCACTGTGGTGCGAATACCGCCCACCAAATGTGCTTCATTGGTCCAGCCCACATCATCGCGATAGCATTGATTTAACAGACGCAGTAAAGCCTCACTATCCTCTAGGGTGGCTTGACGCAAAAAAACATTGGGGCTTGGCATGACTCATTCTCCAAAGGCTGAGTAAAATAACGCGTTAAGCTATTAAACCAAAAATTAAGCAGGCAAGTAAACATGTTATTATCGCAGTTATTTACCCCTATTTTCCAAAATCATTTTATCATTTGAGCCGCTTATGACTTCCGCTACGCCTCTGTTACCTGAAATTACTTCCGATCAAATCAAGCAACTGACTAGCAGTCAATGCCTAGCTCAGCCCCTGCCTGCCCCTATATTAAGCGCCTGTTTTAAGCAGTCCCCTGAAGACTTTCAGGTAGATGAGCTGCTGGAAGTTGGCCTGTCTGGTGAAGGGGAGCATTTGTGGCTATTGATTAAAAAGACCGCCATGAATACCAGCTTTGTGGCCGATCAGCTTGGCAAATGGGCCAAGATACCCAGTCGGGATGTGGGTTACTCTGGGCTAAAAGACCGTCATGCAGTGACCACCCAGTGGTTTAGCTTGCGTCTACCCAAAGGCAAGCTGCCTGATATAAGCTTTGATGAATTTGCCAAAGCGCACTTGACCACTGACACCGAATCGGTAGAAGTACGACAGCAAACCTGGCACAGCAAAAAGCTCAATCGCGGTACGCACAAGGCCAATAGATTTTTCATTCGCTTAACCGATATTGAGCTCAACCCTAAGGTGGCAGCTGCCCCTGCTACAGTTGATGAGACCCTAACGCTTATCAGCAAAGAAGGGGTACCCAACTACTTTGGTGAGCAGCGCTTTGGCAGGCAGGGCAACAACATTGTCAGCGCTTTGGAGTGGTTTGAACAGGGCACAATAAATGGCCGTCCGCCTCATCCAAAAAAAAGCCGTGATGCGCAATCTTTATTACTCTCCTCAGCCCGCAGCGCTATTTTTAATCAAATCGTCTCAGCCAGAGTTCAGCTGGGAGGCTGGAATACTGCCATAGACGGCGACGTGTTTAATCTGGATGGATCGGGGTCTGTGTTTTGTGTTGAGCAGATTGATCAAGAGATACACCAGCGACTGGCCAGTGGCGATATTCACCCAACTGCGCCATTGTGGGGCATCAAAAATGACAAAGTCAGCGAGGCTGCAAAAGCCTTAGAAGATAAAGTGGTGAGTCAAGATGCTGTGTTACAAAGACTGGCTCAAGGCCTTGAGAAAAAACAGTTAAAAACCATGCGCCGCGCAACCCGCTTAGCAGTGAGTGATTTCAGCTGGTCATGGACAACAGAGCAAGCGGATAAGCCAAGTTTGGTGCTGCAATTTACCTTACCCACCGGCACCTTTGCCACCAGCGTACTGTCAGCTTTGGTAACTCATTTAAAATAGCAACCGCGGCAAGTAGACCTTAATTAAGAGGCACTCAATAACGCTTCAATCACCAATGTCTGCCCCTCAGCCAAGCTTGGTACGTCGCCAAGCTTGCGCCAAGGCATGCTGCTGCCATGAAAGTCGCTACCAGTTGACACTTGCAGTCCATGCTCTGCAATACTTCTATCCACCATGCGCCGTGTGCTTAATGGCTCATCATTGCTGGGCAGCTCACAGCCATCACCGCCAAATTGTGCAAACTCGGCTATCAATTTACGTACCCGAGTCGCAGATAGATTGTAGCGGGTGGGATGCGCCAATACCGCTTTGCCGCCGCAGCGATGAATCAGCTCAATGGTATCTTGCATGCTTAAGGTTTCAATGGGCACATAAGCGGCTTTATTATCGGCCAAATACTTATCAAAAGCCTTTTGCATGGTAGGCACAATCTCTTGTTCTAACAAGACCTTGGCAATGTGTGCTCGTCCTACGGCATCGGCATTGCCATCTGCCTTTAGCAGTACAGCTTGCCACATGTCATCGAAGTCATGACCCGTTAATTCAGCCATTTTTTGTACAATCATCCGGCCACGATTGCCACGGCTCACTTGGATGTGAGTTAAGGTGTTATTCATCTGCTCAAAATCATCAAAGCCTAGACCCAGTACGTGAATAATTTTGTCTTTGGCTTTATTCTTGCCATAGCCGCCAGTAAGCGTGTGCTGACAGCTTATCTCCACCCCATTAATTAAAGTAATACCCAGTGCTTGCGCCGTGGCCTTGGCCTCTGGGATACCCGCCAAAGTATCGTGATCGGTTAGCGCAAAGATGTCGATATGGGCGGCATGGGCTTTGTGCAGTAGCTCGCTTGGGCTATTGCTGCCATCAGAGCAGGTACTGTGACTATGTAAGTCAATGCGTTTGTAAGCAAGATTTGTAGTAGAGGGTTGTGATGGTGAGCAGTGCGGCATAATAGCAGTCTTAAAAATTACAATAAAATAGAGTGACTATTGTAGCGGTTAATGAGCGGTATTTGTCGATGTTTTGGTAAAAGCTGTGTTTAATTAAGTTCGCAAAAAGATAACTGCCCGCTTTAAACCTCATCTTACAAGGTATTGTATGCGCAATGCTTTTTTTTGTGGGTCAGGCCGTGTAAACTATTGCCTCAAGTCATCCCCCACTCTTCTTTTTCTATTATTGTGACCTTTATGAAAGCATTGCTAGATTTTATCCCCTTACTTGCCTTTTTTTATGTGGCCAAAACCCAAGGCATCTTGGCGGGCGCAGGGGCTATTTTAATCGCTACGGTCGCAGTGGCAGTGATCCATTTGATCACCCAGAAGGGGCGCCTGACCAAGCAACAAGCGATTACCTTAGTGCTTACCGTGGTCTTTTGTGGTCTTACCTTATTGTTCCATGATGACATTTATCTAAAATGGAAATCGACGGTGATTAACGGCATATTTGCCGTGGCCTTATTAATCAGTGTATTAATCGGCCGACCTTTGTTAGAGATGGCCATGAAGAGTGTGTTTAATCTGACTCACTCTGGCTGGAATAAGCTGACTTTGGCCTGGGTGGGCTATTTTGTATTGATGGCCGGATTGCAGTACTACTTTGCTTTTTATACCAGCGAGCAAACTTGGATCAACTTCAAAACCTACGGCTGGCTACCTTTCATGTTAGTCTTCATGGTGGGTCAGTTTGTGATACTAAAAAGCCACATTAACCCTGAAATGCTAGATGACAAATCTAATAAATCAAACAAGCCAAAATAAGCTAGGCTAATACACTAACTGAGAATGAATATGCCGTTATTTATGATTATGGGCCATGATGTGGCCAACTCCTCTGAGCTTAGACAACAAACCCGTGAGGCTCATTTGGCTCGTCTGCACGAGCTTGAGGCACAAGGCCGCTTGGTTATCGCTGGACCAACGCCTCTTGAAGTGGGTCAAACGGCCATGTCAGGCAGCTTAATCATCGCCGCTTTTGAAAGCTTAGAAGCGGCCCAAGACTGGGCCAGCCAAGAGCCTTATCTCACAGCGGGCGTATATAGCCATGTCGATATCAAACCCTTTATTAAAGTCCTACCCTCTGCCTAATTGCTCAAGCTTCACTGCTTCTTGGAATCCCTAGCTATGCGCGCTGCCTCAGATTTTGCTCAGTCTCAAACTCCCTCATTATCGTCTCCAAAAACCCGCTATCGCCTAGCTGCCATGCTCAGTGCCGGCCTATTAAGCATGGCATTTGCATTGCCGCTAACTGCGGTGGCTGCGCCGACAGTGGTGGTCAATCAGCCCGGCGCTCAGGCTACCGAGCAATCACCCACAGACCCACAAGTGGCGCCACCACCTGCCTCGCCGTTTAATGGGGATACTCTGCCAAAGACGGTTCACTCTGAGCAACAAGATGCCGCCGCACAAGCATCAGGCACCGCTGCTGATACCGATGTGTTAAAAAACCCAAAAAGCTTAGCCAGTAAAATGCAGCCCAGTGATGCTGATTTGTCAGCGGCCAATCAAGAGCTGCTCAGCCGCAATGCTCAGTTGCAGCGTGATGTTAATGATCTTGAGACTCGCGTTAATGTACTTATCAATGAGCGCAGCGGTCAGCTGTTTATGTATGGTGCGGTGACGGTCGCCGTCTCTTTATTCTTAGGCGTTTTGTTGGGCGGCTTTATCTTTAGTCGCCGTGACCGCTGGTAATGGGCACTCTTAAAGTTAAGGCAAGATTTGGTACAAAAACCATAACCCAAGCAATAACATAAGGCACAAAATGGATAAGGTCACCCCTGCCAAGCTGTCTTGGCGTGAAGATGAACTCGGTAACGTGGTCCCCGTCTCTGAGATATTCGGCGATGTGTATTACTCTTTGGTCGATGGATTAAATGAGTCGCGTTATGTATTTTTGACCCAAAATAAATTACCTGAACGCTTTGATGCCTTATTTAGCCGAGCGAATAGTAGCGCAGCGTCTAACTTTAGCATTGCTGAATTAGGCTTTGGTACCGGTCTTAATATACTGGCCACTTGGCAGCTTTGGGAACACAGTAAGCAGCAGTTCCATACTTATTTCAACTCACAAACTAACCTGCAAACGAGCTCGCAAGACCATTTAAAGGGCTCACGCTCGCTAACACCGCGGCTGCATATCATCAGTACCGAAAAGTATCCGCTCACTCATGCCGATTTAAGCCGCAGTCTTGAAAGCTGGAAGCATAAAGACACCAGTCTGGTGCCCTTTGTCGATCAGCTACTCGCCTTATATCCCACCTTGATATCTGGCTGTCATCGCCTACAGTTGGCCGAAGATGTCACGTTAGATTTATGGCTTGGTGATGCCTGTTTCAGCTTACAACAATTGGCCAATAGCTATGACACGCTGCCCTACGGCGCTCACATTGATGCTTGGTACTTAGATGGCTTTGCGCCTGCATGTAATGAGTCGCTTTGGGCAGATCAGATCTTTGAGCAGGTAAAGCGCTTATCTAAGCCTGGTACTACTGCGGCGACCTTTAGCAGTGCTGGCGTGGTCAAACGCGGCTTGATGGCGGCAGGCTTTGAGATCAAAAAAACCAAAGGCTTTGGACGCAAACGTGAAATGCTAACCGCCACCAAGCTTGAGCCGGTAGCAGTCAGTGACGATACCAGTGACAACCAAGGTGCTACTGAGTATGATGCCAAGTCAACTTTAGCATTACGCTCTAAGAAGCAAGTCACACTGGATACACATGCCGTGACGCCCAACGAGCAGATTGCAGTGATTGGTGCAGGTGTTTGTGGATTAATGGCGGCTTGGTCATTGGCACAGTGTGGTAATGCGGTGAGCTTAATAGACAAAGAGGCCCCGTTAGCGGGTGCCTCTGGCAACCCAAGGGCGCTGCTTGCTCCTAAGATGACGCCGCTTGCTCATGTGGCTGAGCATTTGCACAGCATCAGCTACCTTTATAGCCAACGCTTTTATCGTCAAATCGATCAAGGTGAGCATAAAATCTTTACCCCCACCACCACCTTAGACTTGCTACAAAAAAGTAACGTCGATGTGCACCAAATCGCTGAATATCCTGAGCAAATGGCCACCACCTTATCACTTGATAGCGCCCGAGATATATCTGGTTTACAGCAGCAGGATTTGACAGCGAATTTATACCTGCCTCAATCAGGGCTTATTAACCCTAAGGCACTGGCCGATAAGGTACTTACCCACCCAAACATCAGCTTTAAACAAGCGAACATTAAGCGCATTACCCCCTTACAGGCAAAGGCTTTTGATGACGTAGCTGAAGTAAGTGAAGTAATTGAAGTCACTGCGGATATAACGGCGCAGCCTGCTAAGCGTACTAAAGTTATGCTGCACTGCGAAAGTGGGGAGGTGTTGTCGGTCAATAGAGTGGTTATTGCTGCCGCTTTTGAAAGTCAAAGCTTGGATGCGCGCATTTTTGAGTTTCGTAAAATTCGGGGTCAATTATCATGGTTTGAGCCCACTACCGAGCAGCTGCAAGCACTGCCAACCTTACCACTAAAATACTCAGGCTACTGCGCCCCTTTTATACCGCAGCCCGGTGATGAAGCCGTTAACTCAGTCACGCCCTCTGTGCCTACTTTTTTGCTTGGGGCGAGCTTTATTCGCAATGATTTGGATGATGAGATTCGGCTTAGTGAGCATGCGATTAACCATCAAAAGCTACTAACGGCGCTGCCTGAGCTTTCGGCGGTTCTACCCTTACCAGATACAGAGGCTGACTTATATCAGCGATGGCAGGCACGAGTGGGTATTCGATCACAGACGCCAGATTATCACCCTTTGGTGGGTGCAGTCGATGAGCAGGGTCTGATTTGGACACTGAGCGGCATGGGCTCTAAGGGCTATGCTTTTGCACCGCTATGTGCTCAGGTATTAGCTGATATGATGACCGCACAGTTTGTACCGCTGCCGGCGGCGCTGCTCGCTAAGCTATCAGTGCATCGAAGCAGTTTAAAAAAGCCGTTATCATAACGGCTTTTTTTGATGTTTGTTTTATGATGGCTACCAAGACTAGCGGCTTAGCATCGCTAACGTCTCACTGACCATGACCATACCCACCACCGAAGTGACGGCCACCGCAGAGCCATAACCGCCGCAATGTAGGCCGCCGGTCTGCACGCTACCATCGGCTGATTTATTGACAATAGGCGGCTGAGTGGAGTAGACACATTTAATGCCGAACTTCTCTTTCATGGCCTTATTAATGCCATGCTCATTACGCAGCTTGGTGCGCAGGCGTGCCAGCAATGGATCTTGATAGGTGTCTTTTAGGTCACTCACTGTAATTTGTAATGGATCGGTTTTACCACCAGCACCGCCAGCACAAATTAGCTTTAATTTGTTAAATCGGCAGTGTAAGGCAATGGCAAGCTTTGCCGACATGTCATCGGTACAGTCAAGTACAATGGTCGCTGTCCCTTGCTCAGCGCTTTGCTTGGCCTGCTCTCGGCTTGGCAATAGCTGAGCGACATTTTCTGCGGTTAAGAAGTCATCAACTAAGTTGAGCTGTATCTTTGGATTGATCTGACGCGCCCGCTCGGCCATCTGTTCAATCTTACTTTTTCCAAAGCCACTGTCCATGGCTGGCAGCTGACGGTTGACATTGGAGGCCACCAACACATCCATATCAATCAAAGTCATTTGACCAATTGCCGTACGTGCTAGCCCTTCTGCCACCCAAGTACCCACACCGCCCACGCCGATGACTATGACATGCGCCTTTTCAAAATTGGCAAAGCCTTTTGTACCATATAAGGTCTGAGTGCCTTTGAAGCGTCGATCATATTGGCTATTGTCTGTCGCTGAAGTTGAGGTCATAAAGCGCTTACTTTTTATAAAATGATGGGTTTAGGGCCAGATTTAATGAATAGAGTTACGATCACCTGGTTTTAAAATAAAAACGACAGGCTATTATACAGCATTCGTTAGGCGGGATAAGGCCAATCCACTTTTAACGCCTCACAACTGTTTTGCCACAGCTGCTGTGCTAAGGTGACCTTATCCACGTGAAGAAGCTCACTCAACCCTTGTAGCACAAAGCCTAAATTACCTGGCACATTTCGGGTAGGCGTACTTCCTTGCTGACAGCACACAGGCGTCATGTCCGGACAATCTGTCTCTAATACCAAGCTCTGTAGGCCAAACTCCTCTACCACGGCAGTAATGGCTCGGCGTAGTTTTTTGGCATTGGTATTGGTAATCTGCCCGGTAACGCCAAGCTTAAAACCTAGCTTAACAAAGGCTTTGGCTTCTTGCTCACCCCCACTAAAGCTATGGGCGATACCGCCAAGTTCAGTGGCTTTATAACTATGCTGTTTTAATAGCGCCAAGCATTCAGCATGAGCCTTACGAATATGCAGCAACACAGGCAACTGATGCTCAACGGCCAAATCCAATTGAGCGCTAAAGAAGCGTTTTTGTTTTTTTAACGACTCATCTGTTTTTAATTCATCGCTAAAGGTATCCAGACCAATCTCACCGATAGCAACATGAGGATGGCGTTGTAAGAATTGAGCCAGACGGTCTAAATCCGCTTCAGTATGCTCAAAGATATAAGCAGGATGTAGCCCTGAGGCAAGATAGACCTTGGGTACTGCGGCCTTATTGGCTTGTGTGTTATGTGAATAGCTTGATAGCTGCTGCTGAGTCTGCCGCATGCGCTCAAAATATTTGGCCAGATAACCAATGAGTAATAAATGACGTAGCCCAGACCCATAAGCTGCAGTTGCCAAGCTCAGCCTATCTTCATCAAACACAAAGTCATCAAAATGAGTGTGTGTATCTATTAACGCGTAATCTATCGGCTTATCTGTCACTGGAGGTATCCCTATCCGTATTGCTTTGTGTCGTGGATTGATCAGAGCGCTTAGATGACTTTGGCTTGGCATGCGATATATCATCAGATACAAAATCAGAGTTTGCCTCTAGATCAGATGGCCGGACTACAGTCTGTTGTGGCTGACGACTGCTGCGCCTTGGGATTAATAACAACGCCACACCTATGGCAGTTAACTGAATCAATTTAGAGTATTTCATTACCGCCCCCATCTCCTCACAACAAGAGATATAAAAATATAGCCCAATGACAGTTATATCAATGGGCCATATGTTTCTAAATACAACATCTTGTTATTTACAATATCATCTAAGGTGCATCCTAGAATGGTAGTTCTTATAAATATATGTACGTCCGATAATCTATATAGCATCAGAGCAGCATATCGTAAATTTTGTAAACTTTACCCTTTTATAACCCCTATCTCAGCATAAGTATTACTTGGTTTATAACATAAAATGTAAAGTTTTATAGCTTACTATATTTATTGGAAAGTAAACTTATTGAACTCTTCTTGATCGAACCAAATTTTCACGAAGATAATATGCTCTTGCAGATCCTGTTTCAACAAGACTATTAAGTAAAAACAAGCAAACATTATACATTTTACGACTCAACACACCTCTTTCTTCATATTGAAGATATCGCCCTAATATCATTTCTAAGTAGAAGGCTGTATCTCCTTGTTTACTAAGGAGTTGAGGATTATTAGAGAGGTTCTCAGCTAGTATATAGATACCTTCACTGAAGAAAATATCATAAAAATTATAGATTAAGGCCGATAAACCTTTAAATACATTACTGTTATTATTATATTTACTCGCAAATTCCAGTAGATTTTTAGCACCAACTTTCATAAAACTAATATCTTTCTCAACCCCAGTCCACGTATATCCAAGAAACATCATACTACGTAGCAAGTTATTTAGGTCATTTTGATACCCCATGTAAGGATCATCTATATCGTTCAACGCTATCTTATGAACCCCTTGACTTAATACAGACCATAATGCCCATACTGATTCAAAATCTTCTTGCTTGTCCATTTCTGTTTCAAATAATAGCTTCAAAAGATACATAAAGCTTGGAGCTTCAACACATCCTGCAACTAATAAGTCTTTAAAATTTTTAAAGCCTTCTGATTTTGAAGAAATAAGATGTTCAACTAGACACTCCTGAATCTCTTTGTTTTGATATATTATTTGGTCCTCAGGTAAATTTTGAAGGTTTCGCTCTGATTCAAATGCAAAGCCAACAATCTTATACATTAAATGCATATAATTAGGATTATTATTGTTCAAAGGAATCATAAGCATTGGCAGATGTATGAGTGAAGAACTATGGGTAGTTAGAGTAATGTCATCAACGTTAATTTCGTATCTACCACTTATTAATTTAACTCGAAAATCTGCAATTAAATCTGTCCACCTACTAAGTGCATCTCTTCTTTCAGGCTCTCCTAAGTGATGAACTCTTCGTAAAGGAGTAGTTTCCTTATAAAACCTTGCATACTCGACGACTCCAGCTAAACAGTTAGTAGCTAGCTTTGGGTCTATTTCCCATAAGAAATCTCGTACTCCTTTAGCTGCGTGATCTTTAACTTCAGAGTTAACATGCGTCAGTACTTTTGCTAAGGCTAATTCTATCTTCTCTCTCTGACTATCAACGAGCTCTAAATTGAGTAGCCTCGATAGAGAATATGCACATGCACATGCACATGCACCTATATTATCTGCATTGGTAGATATTGAATCGATAATAATATTAGTACACCAATCTTTGTCTTCATCACTCAACGAATCTAAGTTGTCACGAACACAAACTGCGGCAGTCGTTGCTATTGCTTCAATAGCAATTCTTTCTAAGTCATAAACCTCACGATTTTGAAAAGACTTAAGCAGCAACTTTGCTTCTATCAACGCCTCTTGATATGTAGAGTAATATTTTTCTTCAAAGATATCCTCTTTAAATAAACTATCTGACCATAATTGTAGCGTACTAATTCTGTTACTCTTATTTAAACGCTCGCTTAGCTCACTTTGCTCTTGTCTCATTTTTGATGGAAGATCAGTGGTATTTTCAAACCTAACTATATTATTTTCTTTATCATGAACAGCCTGCATCATACGTGTATCGACACGACGGAGCATATATCTAAGGGGATTTTCATCTGAATTAACCACATCATTTGTCAGTTGTTCAACAACTGCTATGGCATCATCTCTTAAGTTATTATCAAACTGCATTCTAAATAAAAGAGTTTCTAAACTCTCTCCTCGCCACGGTTTGAGTGCCGCGTTCCTACGCTCTGCAATATATATTTCCCTCATAGGTTCTTGAAGCATAAAGAAGTTTAACTCGTTAGCTCCTCTTTCTTGAGACTTACGGTTAAAATCTAAAATATATAAATCAGCAGTTCTTAATAGAGGTAACGAAGATTTACCTATTTTTTCAGGAAATCCTGTTGCAACTGATGCTAAAACGGAAGTAAGCAACACAGAATTACTATTACGTAGCAAATGATTAAAAATAAACTCTATTTGGTTATCCTCATTACTACAAGTTTCAAGGTAACCTATTAACCAGTTCTCTAAAGCCATAAGAGCACATTGAAGCACGTCAGGTAATGTTGAATGTCCTCGATACCCTTTCCAAAGAAGAGGAGACGCATATTGCTTCACCACAGACCCATCATTTAGAATTAACTCTACCTCCCTTACTGTAATTTCTGTGCTGAAGAAATCACTAAAAAATATTTCCTCCTCGCTGTTAATAGACGGTGATGAAAAATCAGATTCAGCATGTTTCTGCGCTGTGATGTTACACAAATTAATTATAAAATTTAGTGCTTTTCCAATGTCAGTCTGAAGTAAATACTTGAATGGTCCTTTGGCACCACTGGCAGGTGGCGATAACCCCCTCATCTCATCAATCCCAAAAGACTCTTCTACATCAATATTTCTTGATAATCCATAGATTGAAAGGTCTTGTTCCTCAACTTCTCCTAATAGCCACTCATGCATGGCCAACTTGATTACGAGATCGGGACAGTACTTACATAGGATGGGAGTATTTAATCCATTAAGAGCTAAAACTACTAATTCATCAACATATGGTAGTCTTACGGGATTATTCTTAACAACAAGAACGTCTTGCAACAATAGCTCATTAAATTCTGTTTGAATTGCTGGTGCAACTTTCAATAAGGCGCTAATTATCTCTTTACGTTGCTCTTCATCTCGATAACTACTTTTTAAAGGTTCTAGCAACCATATAGTTAATAACCCAACTGTTTTTGCAGCTTCAGGCAAGTCATCAAATATATTAATAATGCCACACCATTCTTTTATTACTTCCGTAATATGCTTACGAGTTACTTTATTTAAATCATCTCTCACTGAATAGATGAAATCAAACAGTGCTTTCCATCCTTGACCATAAGGAATCAGAAATAAAGAAGTTAGCGTGTCATGCTTGTCAACTTGCTTAATCAGTCCAGCAAAACGAGGGTGTGGATTTGGCCTTTGACAAGTTATCCTGAGAATAAAACAGAATCTTATTAAAAGCTCGCATTCATTACGAAGTAACTGAGGTTTTAATGTGTTTAAAAAATCTTCTGGGGCATCGTGTTGTAATATCGCAGCAATAGTTTCATCTTTCCAAAAGCTCTCGATGTTGCTAACAAACACTCTTTCTATAAATTCGTTAATTGATTTGTCGTACTTTAGCTTTTCGTATAACCATAGCCTGAAAGCTCTACTAATTGCAGGCTCACTACCTATAGACTCAAAGAAAATTGATAATTCATGTGAGTTTTCGACATACTCATCTTCAATAAACCTTTCTAATGCCCAATCTTCCAACACATCATGGGTTAGACTTATTAGTGAAGTGGACTCATTCCTATTGATTAAGTTATCTTCTTCTAGCTTCGAGATTGCTTCAGGATCAAAGTTTCTATCAGATAATCCATACACCATCTTTTTCGCACGTTGTTTAGCAACTTCGACAAACGTATTTCTACGTTTTAATGGCATACCAGAGTTACGATGTGACTGCTTTTCAATCACTGAAGACCAAACAACATTCTTAAACTCTTTTTCTGTACCACCTGATATAAAATCTGCACCATTACTAAAGGCTACTACAGCAATCTGAATAAAAAATGGTATCTTAATAATATCTACTAATGCGCTGTTATTATTCAAGCTATTGAGCTGTGGGATTTGTTCGCAAACCTCATTAAGTTGATCTTGGTTAAAACCTTTAATGTTGATACTATTGAATCGTATACCACTAGATTGAAGGTAAGTAAATACTAATTGCTGATAAGCATAATCACGTCCAGTAGCAATAATTTTCCAACCTGTTTGGTTATTGATAAAATTGAGCAGATCAGTGAAGGCAGATGTATTATCAAATTCTAAAACTTTTTCCAAAGATTCAATGACTAGAATTTTCTCATTGATAAGTGAGAAATATCCTTCAATCTCACCTAAGGTAGATTTCATCCCCATAGATGCAAAAACGTCATTAATATGATTTTTATCTAAATCTTCTGCTCTAAGATAAAAGACTGGTATGTCTACACCCTTTAAATCTATGTAGTCTTTTACAAGCCCTGATTTACCAGTTCCTCTAGCTCCCGTGACAAATAAGAAGTCACAATCATAAAAACCTTCTGTTATTTGCGTTAGCTCTGCAACTCTATCTATATGAGTTTCCTTAATTGAGCTAGATATTGCTTGAAGGATATATTCACTACGTTCTCTAAGTTTTAGAAGGTCGTGTTCAAAATCTACTTTGCTCTTAGTTTTAAATAATGAATTTACCTCTTCAGAAATATTATTCTGAGTTAAGACTCCTGCATTTTGATTAAACTCTTGAACCCAAGTGATTATTTTTGATAAGACAAGAGAGGGTGATTCTTCTGTGTAACATTCAATGAGTGAGCATAGTAGATTTGCAACCACCGAATACTCATTATCTAAATCAAATCCAATAAGATGGAATATCTTTAAAAACTGCCATAGTTCATCGTCCGATACATTATTGCCATCATTTGCACGAGTAAGCTGCGTTCTAAATTTATCAAGCCTCTCCAATTTGGTTTTACTAGTGAACCCTACCGTATTTACCTTCTTAATAAAATCAGTTGAGCTTGATGAGTATCTAGCCCATTCTAATATTGGTAGTGTGTTATTGATATCTACTTTATGCAATTGACCTGTTATCAAGGCAATTGAGTCAACTTTAGGGTTAAAGTCATCACTCTTGAAATCTTTCCATCCACTTTTAATAACCTCTCCAAATACTGAATCCTCATTCTCGCTTAAGGTTATTTCATGCTTGATTTGTGCGTACAGTCTGCTTTCTTTACCAAAAGAATCTGAAGCAACTAAAACAAAATCATCAGTATTTACACCATCGTATTTATTCTGAAACTTTAGTTCCTTAGCTCTCGTGTTCTTCGATAAACATGGAACAAAGGATTGTGTTAAAAGCGATATAGCAAAAGCTGCTTGGACTCTAGTTTCGAAATTAACGCCACCACCACCTGTAGAGAATGGATTACTCTGTTTTTTTAACTCTAGACTCATATCTATACTCTTCCTGATGGCGGTATTTTCTTATCAAAAGGTCTAAGTATTTTTGCCGTCTCGCTCTTTGAAGGCAAATCTACATCTGATTCGTTTACTCTCTTGTCAACTTCAGAAACCTCAATACCTTTCTGTCTAATATGATAAGCAATCTGTTGCCAACGTCTGAACCACAGTTGCTCTTTCTCTTTATATGTGTCGAGTTCAACCTTAGTTCTTTCTAGCTCTACCAGCAACTTTTTATACTCTTCTTCAGTCTGTTTCTTAGACTTCACTAATCCGCCAGATAAGGCATGTTTAGCGTTATCATACGCTGCTTTTATTTCAGGCTTGGCTTGTAATGACTGCCTACTAAATCCAAACTTATCAACCAGTATTTTCCAAGTTAATTTTGATCCTAGCTCTCCTAGCGTCCATTTATCGAGCTCTTGAACGATTAGTTTAATATCACCATCTGACATGTGACGAAATTTAGACATTATTCACTCCTTTTAAGTATTCAGCAGGATCAAAATCCTCTACTCCATAATCAGACAGCTGTTTTTCTAAAGTACGACGTTTCTTCTTATTATGTATTATCCAATCGCTACTTTTTTTGGGTTTATTGGACTCCATCTTTTTTTCAGCAGTTTCCTGAGCAAGGGTCGTTATCGCATATAGTCTCTTAACCTCCTCAATTCGCTCAGAATCGTCTTTAATCCATACATAGTCCTTACACTCTGCTGAGCACTGTAAATGCCTCTCACACGGCATCTGAGAGAAATTATGAATACACAGACCTGTGCCTACATCGTGTACTGCTTTAATTCGTGCTTCAAGCACTGCATCTTGATGCTCAATTGGTATTGAGTTCAGTTGGTCTGCTAATATGCCATTAGCATCGCCTTGTTTTATATCTTCTCTAAGCATCAAAGCACGCTTAGCAGGGCTGGTATGTTGATACGCCTTAGTATCCCTAGAGTTTTTTCTACCAAACCATTCAGTCTGTAATAAATCACTTAAGCCACCTTCATCAAGCAAAGTATTCATCGTATGTCGAAAATGATGGCT
This sequence comes from Psychrobacter sp. YP14, assembly GCF_003209315.1. Lineage (NCBI taxonomy): Bacteria > Pseudomonadati > Pseudomonadota > Gammaproteobacteria > Moraxellales > Moraxellaceae > Psychrobacter > Psychrobacter sp. YP14. The sequence continues at coordinate 2,311,313 of NZ_CP029789.1, forward strand.
ATTAAAATCTACGTCAATATGTTGACTAGCATACTCTCTAGCTAAATCTGGGAAATATCTTAAAAATGTTCCTAACATTGAGTGACTACAACTTGTAGCTAACCAATGAGCGTAGGCACCACCTGAAAGCCCTAAGTTCCTAATAAAAAGCAAGTCACTCAAATAGTATTTTTTTCCTTGTTGGTCAATATGGTATGACTTTAAATAATTAGGCTCGAAGTAATGGGTACAATATTCGACTACCCCCTTTTTACTAGTATAAAAAACTTGTTGATTGTTTTTGATCTCACTCCAAGCATAGTTATGATTTCTAAACCAGTATTTTTTCCATAATAGATGCGACCCTAAACCTAACCTCTCTATGTCCTTTGAGTATAGTTTCGCATTATTAGATATACCATTCAGAAACTCTAAGTCTGGACCATTAGTTGCTTGCATCACCTTAGCTGTCTTTCGTACCGGTTCAGTTAACCTGATCACTTCCTCTACGATATCTTTTGCTATAGGAGCTACTTTCGATGGCAGATACAATCTTTCCTTAGGGGTATATACATCACCTAAGCTTGATTTTCGTGGGAAATAATCAAGGTAGGGATAACCATCTTTGTCTTCTTGCACTGTCTGAAACGGCATTAACAAAATTTCGCTTAAACGTCTACCAGTCAAAACCAATAAACTTAAAATCAGCACATAAAGTCTATATTTATGATCCTTAGGTAATCCTTGATAAAGTTCTCCTATAATTTGGTATACAATTGGCTCAACCATTTGATCTGCTTTAGTTGGTTCTAAAACATTAGGATCATCTAGTCTTTTATCTTTCAGACCTCCAGTATTTTCAGGACGTTTCATTCCAGAATATTTATAATCTAAAAAAATTCTACACAACCCATTAGCATCGCAATGTGCTGCAAACTCTCCAACAGCCTTATGTAAGTTATACGCTGTAGATGATGCGTAATGATTTGAAATTAATTCACAGGCACTATCTAATACCTCTGGAGTTATCTGAAACAAACTAAGATTTAACCTTTGTGCAGAATAAGCTATATAACCAATAGAGGTTATAAAGTTTCTTTGATTAGATATAGCTTGATTCTTTTGATGAAACCTTAGTACAAACAAAGCTTTTGCTAATTCTGTCCATTCATCTATTAAAGGCTCTTCTCCTAGATTAGGAGGAAGTTTAAACTCAATACTAGCTATTTTAGAATTTTTTCCAGTTAAATTTACTAGTCTACCGCCAATAATAGTCCACAACTGATCTTCCCAATTAACGTTTTCGAACCCTTCTAGCTCAAGAGTCTTTGCTAAGCTGACTAAATCTTCAAGATTGTTTTGACGATCGTCTTTGATAGTAATAAATGGTATTACTTTTGTTTTCCGTTTTGAGCGATTATCAGACATTTAAGCCTCCTTACAAATGTTTATAACATTTGTTACAGCGATAATTACATCATCAAGCTGAACGCCCAATCTAGCATTCTCGTACTTCTCGAGACGTTGTTCTCTATTTTCTAATAAGCTTTCAAGTACATAATCATGATCAGCTGACTTATATGGCTGAAACTTAGGGCACAAGTAACAAGAAAACGGTGGATCTAAATGACAAATACTTGTGTTTCCACATACTCCAATATCTGTTGGTTGACTAAGCTTTTCTTCATCAACAAAGATTAGCTGTTTATCATCTCTATCACCATTAATGGCTTCAGTCTTATCACTAATAACCTTTCCTTGGAATAGCGTTACGTATTTTGCAAACTGTTGAGATAGAGCTTTATCTAAATGAGCTACAATGCTATTTCTAGTATCGTAGTAAACTTGGACATTTTGAGTATCACTATGGTCTAAAATTCTAGCTAGCTCTTTAGTACTAATACCTTCTGATGCTAAGCTAGTAGCTAAGGTATACCTAAACCTTCTAGCAGATACTTTTAAGGGCTTCTTCGTTATCGGAGATATAATGTTATGACGAGATACAAATGACTGTAGTAAGCTCGAGATATCTGAACTCTCCATATTGAAAACGTCTTCTATCAAATATGCTTTTATTGCAGAAGGGTTGCCTGATTGCTTGATAAATAGCGGTCGTTGGCTAGAGTCTGCATACTTATTACCATTCCATACTAATTCGATTTTTTTATTAGCATTTATTAACTCTTCTAAAATCCTACCAAACAAAGGATCTAAGTACTCTTCCATATAATCATCGCGAGGATGTAATTGTCTTTTCTTAATTCGAGGGACCTTTATTATATAAGTAGGTTCACTAATGCTATCAGGAGTTAACTTTGATAAGTCGCTTTCTCGCAAATAAGTCAAGTTACTTGGATTTCTTCCTAAAGCTATTGACAGTGCTATCGCAGCTTTCTCCTGTAAGTGATGGTGTATGTTACTATTATCTTGTTCTAGTGCTTTAATTATCAAAGGCAACTCTATAGACCTATCTAACGGTCCTTTTTCAGGGTCTAGGCTTTTAACAGCTTCTCCTTTAGGATTCCCAGGTATGGTCATACCTGAAAGTTGTTTTGCATACCTAGAAGAAAAGCCTAGACTAGGATTATTAGTTTCAGACCATATGTACCATTGAATTGGACGGTATAACGCCCATAGACGGTGATTAGCTCTCGCTTTAGAAATTGACTGTTCGAACGCCTTTACTAATAGATCTTCTACGTGGGTAGTTTTATTAGAGTTTTTTTCAATGAAGGGAAGTATTTCTCTAGCTACGTCTTCAAATAAAACTTTACCAGCATGAGTGGATGTATGAATCATGCGATGTATAACATAATTTTTTAGAGCTTCTCGAATTAAGATCGATTCAAATCTACTAAAATTAAGTCTGCTTGAGCATACTGAATAAGGTAAATCCCAAGTGTCACTTGAAACATCAACCTTATAACCTTCTCTTGTGATAATAGTTCCCGATTTATCTTTTTTTGTTTTACTAATAGAGTGTTGAAGTAGCATTAAGGTTCCTTATCTAATAAGATTTCTTTGATAATTGCTCATAGCTCTTCTTGCATTTTCATCCACTTCTTGAGCAATGTATACATTTTGAGACTCTAGACTGGAATCACCTCTCAAAAATGCTAAAGCTTGTTTTCTCTTGTTTTCACTCATTCCGCTCGTCCTAAGCTCTCTTTCCATTCTCGAGGAAAACGTATGCCTTAGAGACTTAGCACTCAAGTTTTCAGGTAAATCGTCAATGTACTTTCCTCTTAATAAATGAAATAACTGAGTTATAGAGGCCTGCGAGAGTGGAGTACCTTCATCACTCAAAATTAAATAATCAGACTCAATATCCGATTTTTCCTCTAACACCTCCCTCCAATTAACAATATATTCATTCAATCTATGTATTAATTCTGAATTATTGAGTGGTAATAAGCGACCGTTTCTCTTCACACTAGGCCTTGGCTTACGTGTATCAGATATATCTAGCTTCCTTCTAACCACCTCAACTGAAGATATAGCGCCAAATGTTATATCTTCTACCCTTAAGCTCAGCAGCTCTCCAGGTCGTAGACCGCAATAAAGCATTAAGCCTACTATGACGAAGTTCCTATTCTTTATAGCTTCATTAGACCCGAATGAATTCTTGAATGAGGGGTCTAGTACTTTCATCAGAAATTCCACCTCACTATCTGTTAAGCCTTTATTGAGATATCTTTTACTTGGTGGGTTAGATATGAATGATGAAGATAACCACTCATCAAGTATTATCTTTCTATCCGATAACCCCCTATATGTAGCAGAAGAGTAAGGTAATTTAGCTAGAAGTGTGCTCATAAACCAATTTAAGTATTTTCTAACAGTCATGAGCCTCAAGTTGAAGGTTGAAGGTGCAACTGCATTACCATCCTCTCTATTCACTCTTAAGTGATCGATTAATGATGATTTAATTTGCGCTGAACTAAAAGAAACCTTAGCTAATAACTTTGATTCAAGATTAATATTTTGATTGTCTAGCCATTCATAAAAAACAACTAATTCTCGGGCATTTCTCACTAATGTACTTATACTTTTACTTCGATTTGATAGTAGATACTCATTTGGCTCGATAAGTGGTAAATCAACAGAGTCAAGAATAATAGGAATCTGTTCTCCACTAAGGTGTGTAATAACCACTACTCTCATATGAATCTCGACTTAGAATTATATTTACATTTATTTTATATAACAATTTATATGTTTACAATAATTTTCTTATAATATTTACTAAAGTGCACGTATAAAAAAACCCTGAGTTTCAATCTAGATTGTTTACATTATATTTCTAGATCAAAGCTCAGGGAAATCAATTTAAATAAGGCTTTTAAGAGTTTATCTATACAATAACCTTAACACTTATTTATTTACAAGATTTAGAACGGGATATCGTCATCTTTAGGCGTATCAGTCATACCACCTGCAGGGATGGTTGTTTGATTGTTAAAGGCAGGGGTCTGCTGAGGCTGAGGTGGCTGTGCAGCCGGTGCTTGTGGCGCAAAGTTAGTTTGACCAGAAGTAGCAGCAGGTGGTGCATTAAAGGTATTACCACCCTGATTGCCGCCTTGTTGACCTTGAAAACCACCGCCTTGTTGACCTTGAAAACCACCTTGAGTGGTGTTCGGGTTGCCAGCAAAGCCTTGATTGCCCTGATTACCTTGGCCGCCTTGACCCCATTGGCCACCGGTCTGATTACCCGTAAACCCGCCACCGCCCATACCACCGGTTGCGCCATCTAGCATCTGCATTTGATCGGCACGGATTTCGGTAGTGTAACGGTCTTGCCCGTTTTGATCTTGCCATTTACGGGTACGTAGGCTGCCCTCGATGTATACTTTGCTGCCTTTACGTAAATACTGAGCTGCGATTTCGCCCAAGCGATTAAATAAGGTCACTCGGTGCCACTCAGTGGCCTCGCGCTTTTCCCCAGTTTGTTTGTCAGTCCACTGCTCAGAGGTCGCCACCGAAATATTGGTCACACTGCCCCCATTACTGAACTGGCGGGTCTCAGGGTCATTGCCTAAGTTACCAATAATAATGACTTTATTTACACCACGCATAAGTTATCCTTTTTGTATATTTATTAAATAGTGAGTTAATATAAACTATCTGTATCATACTTGCTAGCACTTGCCCTCACTGTACCGAAATTTTGGCTAAATATCTAGCTTAGTTTCGGTAAGTTGCGACAGTAACTGTCGTGAATAATCATCGATTTTTTGTTTATCAAGTTTTAAATAAGCCACCCCATCTTTGGGCATAACCACCACTTCATCCACCCCACCGACTGACATAACTTGCTGTGACCACGCCGTGACATCTACCTGTTTGGGAATCGCTAACGTGGTACTGGTTAAGTAAGGGGGCTGCGAAATCGGTAGAATTAAGACCAACGCCACAGCCATTACTGCACCGAGCAGCCCCCAGGCCAGCATCGGACCTTGGCTAAGTAACATACCGCCCAAGGCCCCACCGAAGAAGGCTCCTAAAAACTGGCTGGAGGAGTTAATACCCATCGCCGTCGCTTTATTGGCCACAGGTGCTTTTTTAGAAATCCAAGAGGGAATCGTCGCCTCAAGTAAATTAAAACCGATAAAGTAAAGACCGAGCCCAAACAGCAATACATAGCTTAACTTACTGCCTAGCGCCAGACAGACAAACGCTGCGACCAACACAGTTAATGCCGCTAAGAATATCTGACGCATTTTGCGTTTTTTTTCGGCAATAATGATAAAGGGAATGGCAATGGCAAAGCCAATAAACAGCAGCGGCAAATACACCATACCCTGTTGACGCACACTCAAATCTAGCACGTCTGCCAACTGCTGAGGCACAATCACAAAGATGGCGGTCATGGTTAAATGCAGTGCAAAGATACCGATATGCAGCCGGTTTAAATCGCCAATACGCAGCACCTCTTTTAGCTGCTCCCCTATCGATTGATTGGCCAGATTGTGTCGCAGTACTCTAAGCGGGGTAGGCACAAACAATAACAGCAGCATAGCAACCAGCGCAAATACTGCGGTCAACCAAAATAGCCCAGAGATACCTAGGCTGGCTACCATCATCGGTCCAATGGCAAATGACAGCATAATAGAAGTCGCAATGGTCAGTCCCATAGTGGCCATAGCCTTGGTACGCTGCTGCTCACGGGTTACATCGGCCAATAATGCCATAAGAATTGCCGAGACTGCGCCACTACCTGCCAGCGCCCGACCGATAATGACTTGATAAATATCAGTGGCAGTCGCAGCGACCACACCGCCGATGGCAAATAATAATAGCCCTAAAAATATCATCGGCTTGCGCGGAAATTTATCCGCTGCCATACTCATAGGGATTTGGAATAGGGCCTGCCCCAACCCATAAATACCGACAGCCAAACCAATTAATAAGGGTGTGGCATGGGCATAATTGTTACCATAAACCGAAAAGACCGGCACTATCATAAATAGGCCGATCATACGCAGTGCAAAGATACCACCTATACCGGCAATGGCTCGCTTCTCGATGCTATTCATATTGCTCCCACTATAGCGGCACCCACATGATGGGGTGATGACTGTCAAATAACTGTGCCATTATAATGGATTCACTCCCGCTATGCGCAGCGACATTATACTCAAATTTGGTTATACCATTTTTCTGCTCTGCAACATGAGTGGCTGCTGCCTTATCTGCCGTTAAGTATCGGTGCATGTATTCAATTTTAGCAACGCTATTTAAGCCATCTTGCTGCTGCTTGCTCTTGAATTTTGGCCAAATCACACCCATTAATAGCTTATTCATACTGCATTTATTGCTCTAAACAAACTCTAACTAACCTATACATTTATTAAACTCACCTCTTATTTAACTTAGCGAGTAACTGGGCTATTGTTGGCTCAATTACTAGGTATTAAATTGGCCGAGCATTAAATGAGTGGGGCAATAGCACTCCGCTTACTTTTATAACTAATTTATATTTCAAACCCAATTAAATCACCTCATCATCCATAAACCCAATTACCCCCTATTTATTTACTTACTTATTAAATTTATAACAAAAGGCTCTCTATGGCACACGAACACATTAAGATTCGCGGCGCACGCACCCACAACCTAAAAAATATCGACATTGACATTCCTCGTGATAAATTTGTGGTGATCACCGGCTTGTCAGGCTCGGGTAAATCGTCCTTAGCATTTGACACCTTGTATGCAGAAGGCCAGCGCCGTTATGTCGAAAGCTTATCGGCGTATGCGCGTCAGTTCTTATCACAAATGGACAAGCCTGAGGTTGATAGCATCGAGGGCTTGTCTCCCGCCATTGCCATTGAACAAAAATCAACCAACCACAACCCCCGCTCGACAGTGGGTACCATTACCGAGATTTACGACTACCTGCGCCTGCTTTATGCCCGCGTCGGCACCCCATTTTGTCCGGTGCATAACCTACCCATGGTGGCACAGACCATTACTGAGATGGTCGATGATATTATGGCGCTGCCTGAAGACACCAAGCTGATGATTTTAGCGCCTGTGATTCGTGACCGCAAAGGCGAGCATGTGGTGCTGCTTGAGCAATTGGTCGGTCAAGGTTTTGTGCGTGTGCGTGTGGATGGCCACGTTTATGATATGGATGAGCTGCCGGCGCTTGAGAAGAATAAAAAGCACACCATTGAGGTGGTGGTCGACCGCTTTAAAGTCCGTGATGATTTAGGCAATCGTGTGGCAGAGAGCTTAGAGACGGCGCTGCGCTTAGGCGGTGATTTGGCTATTTTGCATTATATGGATGGCAATCCCAATCCCGATGCGTCAAACCAAGATAGCGATGATCAAGTATTGTCCGCCAAGCATTCTTGCCCAGTCTGTGACCGCGCGGTCTCAGAGCTTGAGCCTCGCCTGTTTAGTTTTAACAACCCGTATGGCGCCTGCCCTGCCTGTGATGGCCTCGGCAAACGTCAATACTTCTCTGCTGACAAATTAGTCACCAATACTGAAAAATCCTTAAACCAAGGGGCGATTAATGGTTGGGATAAGCGCCATGCTTATTACTTTGGTTTATTAAGCACGGTGGCCAATCACTTTAATATTGATATGGATACCCCGTGGCAAGAGCTGGATAAAGCACACCGCGATATTATCTTAAATGGCTCAGGCAAAGAGAAAGTCGAATTTAACTTTACTGATGAGCGGGGCCGTAAAACCAAAAAGACCACCCCATTTGAAGGGGTACTGCCGTATCTTGAGCGCCGTTATGCCAAGACCCAAAGTAACTTTGTGCGTGACGAGCTGGCCAAATACTTAGCTGACACCACCTGTAACGTCTGTGATGGCGCACGTCTTAATGAGATTGCCCGTAACGTGCGTGTCGATGACAAAGGCATTGCTGATATCGTGCAAATGTCGATTGGCGATGCCGCAGATTATTATGCAGACTTAAAAATGTCAGGCGCCAAAGGTGAAATCAGTGAAAAGATTTTTAAAGAAATCAACGAGCGTTTAAACTTCTTAGTCAGCGTCGGTCTAGATTATCTTAACCTTGCTCGCTCTGCTGAAACCTTATCAGGCGGTGAGGCTCAGCGTATTCGTCTGGCCAGCCAAATTGGTGCGGGTCTCATGGGCGTGATGTACGTACTTGATGAGCCGTCTATTGGTCTGCACCAACGTGACAATGACCGTCTGCTTCAGACCCTAACTCGCCTACGTGACTTGGGCAACACCGTATTGGTGGTTGAGCATGATGAAGATGCGATTCGCCAAGCTGACCACGTGATTGACATCGGTGTCGGCGCCGGTGTGCATGGTGGTCATGTGATTGCACAAGGTACGATGCAAGAGATTATGGATGTGGAAGAGTCGCTAACCGGTCAGTATCTTTCCGGTAAAAAAGAGATTGCCATTCCTAAGGTGCGTCACAAAGCCAAAACCATTGATCTGAATAATCCGCCAGAAAAAGCACGCATTATGCCAATGGGCAAAGCTAAGGCTGCCGCTGCGGCAAAAGAGGCGAAGAACAAAAAGCCAAAAGCGAAAAAGATTGTGCCAATGCAAATTGAGCTAAAAGGCGCTAATGGCAACAACTTACAAGATGTGGATTTGACCATTCCAATCGGTACCTTTACCTGTGTGACAGGGGTATCAGGCTCAGGTAAGTCAACACTGATTAACCGCACCTTGATGCCGCTTGCTGCCACTCAGTTAAATAACGCATCTACGCTTATCGCTGATAAATACGACAGCATTACCGGTCTTGAGTATCTGGATAAGATGGTCGATATTGACCAAAGCCCAATTGGGCGTACACCCCGCTCTAACCCAGCGACCTATACGGGTGTGTTTACCCCTATTCGTGACCTGTTCTCACAGACCCAAGAAGCCAAAGCTCGTGGTTATAAAGCCGGCCGCTTTAGCTTTAACGTCAAAGGCGGACGCTGTGAGACCTGTCAGGGTGATGGCCTGATTAAAGTAGAAATGCACTTCTTGCCCGATATGTATGTGCCGTGTGACAGCTGTCATGGCAAGCGCTACAACCGTGAGACGCTTGAGATTCATTACAAAGGTAAGAGCATCGCTGAAGTGCTGGATATGACGGTGGAAGATGCCACTGAGTTCTTCTCTGCCATTCCGCCGATTCATCGCCGCTTGCAAGCACTGATGGATGTGGGCTTAAGCTACATTCGTCTGGGTCAGTCTGCGCCAACGCTATCAGGTGGTGAAGCGCAGCGTGTCAAGCTGGCACGTGAGCTTGCCAAGCGTGATACCGGTCAGACGCTGTATATCTTGGATGAGCCGACCACTGGTCTGCATTTCCATGATATCTATAAGCTGCTTAACATCCTGCATACCTTACGTGATAAGGGCAACACCATTGTGGTGATTGAGCATAACTTGGATGTGATTAAGACCGCGGACTGGATTGTGGACTTGGGCCCTGAAGGTGGTAAAAACGGTGGTATGATTATTGCTGAGGGTACGCCTGAAAAGGTTGCGAATACCAAAGAATCATTCACCGGTCAGTTCTTAAAGCCGATGCTTGATAAAGCGTCGTAGATTGTTTTTGAGTGTTTGAATAAGAAAAAGGCCGTCCTGATTGGGATGGCCTTTTTTTGTATTAAATAACTTTTATTTACGGTTATAGCTTTTACATATTAAATCAAGGGTACTATAAGACACCCATAAATATATTTAATCTAAAAGTTGCTTAAAAGACTAACATTATATTAGTATATAAGCGATATTTTGGATAAAGCATCCAAAATATCGCTTATATACTAAATTTAAGGCCATAGTAATGATTATTGACTTCACAGTTGAGAACTTTTTATCATTTAAAGAAAGCCAAACCTTGAGCCTTGTAGCACAGCCTCCTTATGATATTCATAACGATCACATTCTTAACACTCCAGACAATAATATTAAGTTATTGAAAGTGGTCGTTATTTATGGAGCTAATGCTTCAGGAAAGTCTAATTTCTTAACTGCTATCGATTATCTCAAGCACCTTGTTACGACTTCTAACAAAAACTCAGTATCTGACAGCTTCACTTTTACACCCTTCCTGTTAGATAAAAACTATAAGACTAGTCCAACATTTTTCGATATCAACTTCTTCTGTAATAACATTCGCTATAATTATAATGTTTGTTTAGATAATGAAAAGATTTATTCGGAAAGTCTTTCTTCTTATCCTAAAAAGCAAAAAAGAAACGTATTTAATAGAAAACTTGAAGGTGATAAATACACTTTTAAAGCTGGAGTAGACTTAAAACCTAAAAAATTCTATGAAGATATTGCTGACAAAACATTAAAAAATGTTTTATATCTATCAAAAGCCGTTAATGAAAATGGCAATGAACTTTTACCAATCTATCAGTGGTTTGCGAAAAACTTGAGTCAAGAAAGCTCTATTAACGAGGTTGCAGAAAAAGTTCATGAAGATATTAACTATCGAACACAGTTAATCGATTTCTTCACTCAGAATGATATTAATATTGTTGACTTGAAAGTTAACAAGAAAAGTATTGCCGAAGCGATCGTTAAAGATAAAGATATTCCTCCAGAAATCAAGGATAAAATCATTGAAAAACATAAGGATGATTTCTTCTATAAAATTCAAACCATTCATAAAGATTGTGATAATGATATCATCCCTTTTGATTTTGGATTGGAGTCTAGAGGCACTCATAAACTATTTTCACTCTCTTCATTAATCGCAAAAAACTCTGAAAATAAAACTTTCTATGTTGATGAATTAAGTGCAGACCTACATCCACTTTTAGTTAAAAGCTTTGTAAATATCTTCCAAAAAACATCCAGTAACCAGCTTATCTGCGTTACTCATGATACACATCTCATAAATCAAGATAATTTAAGAAAAGATCAGATCTATTTTGTTGAGAAAGACCCCGAGCAGTCTACTCAGCTTTATTCTTTATTAGAGTTTAAGGTTAGAAATGATCGTGAGAATTGGGAATCTCGATATTTATCAGGTAGATATGGCGCTACGCCTTCTGTTTTTAATTTTTAGGGGGTAGCTATGGGAAGCGATGATATTAACAAACGTAGAATTAAAGAAAACCGTGAAGCTCGTAAAAGAAAGAAACTCGCTCGTAAAGCTAATAATCGTTTATCTATACCAAAGATATTAATTCTTACTGAAGGATATTCAGAAGAAATATATTTCAACCAACTAAAGAATAATTTAAGGCTTAATACTGTTTATGTAAAAAAAAGCAATCATACAGATGCTCTTCGTATTATCGAAGAAGCTATAGATTATGGCGAGAAGTCGATCGAGCAAAAAAATGAGTATAATTATATTTTTTGTATCTTTGATTTAGATACAGTTAAAAACAAACACTTTCTTTCAACAATAAACTCTTATAATCATCGCTATAAAAAAGAAAATAGCATCATTTATCCCATAATTACTTATCCGTGCATAGAGTTTTGGTTTATATTGCATTATGACTGTTACGATACTCCTTTTAATGCAAAGAGAAATCATTCTATTGGCGATATTGCAAAAAAAGAGTTTAAAAAGTATGACAGTAATTATCATGAAACCAATAAAAATAGTATTACTGTACTAGTAACAAACTATAAAAATGCAATTTATAATGCACAGAGGGTTGTAGGGAAACAACAACAGAGTAATTCATTCAATCCCATCACTAATATTCATCAACTGGTAACCCTTCTAGATAATATCTATCACCGAAAACTAGATTCGGGATATAAATACATAGAGAGGATTGACTCATATATCCTTAGTCAAATCAATTAACATCTTAATCAACTTAGAGCCGACTTAACTATCATCAAACTGTACTTTAATAAATACTAAAGATCAGCTGATGACTCGTATATTATAATTAATAGATAAAATACTAATACACCACTATTTAAAAGTAACCACTGTTATGCCCTCAAAACCCACCACCAAAATATTCGACGTCATCGTCATCGGTGGCGGTCAAGCAGGCTTAGCGGTTGGCTACTACCTAAAACGTGCCAGCCGAAAGCAAACCCTCGACTTTATTATCCTAGACAATCAACCTGACAGCGGCGGTGCTTGGCAACACTTCTGGCCCTCATTACGCCTGTTCTCGCCAGCATCGGTCAGCTCACTGCCGGGCAGAATGATGACCTCTGCCAAAGACGATAGCAGTCCCTATTTAGACGACGTATTAAGCTATTTTGATAACTACGAAAAGCATTATAAGTTGCCCATCTACCGCCCCTATGATGTTCAAAGCGTGGAGCGTGATGAGGATAACGACTGCTTGCGAGTCAGCGACGGTAAGTTTACGTGGCTTGCCAAAGCGGTGGTCAGTGCCACTGGTATCTGGAGCAGTCCTTATATTCCACAGATTGAAGGACAACAACTATTTAATGATGAGCAAACTCACTCCGCGCACTATGCAGGGCCGCAGGCTTACAAAGGCAAACGTGTCTTGGTTGTCGGCGGTGGTAACTCTGGCGCACAAATCTTTGCCGAGCTGGTACAAGTGACCGATGCCAGCTGGGTAACCCGAGAGGAACCACAGTTTTTGCCCGATGATGTCGATGGTCGAGTGTTGTTTGAAAGAGCCTCAAAACGTATTAGAAGCAGCGCCAGTGATGAGTCTGAAGGTGATGATACTGACCAACAAGGACCCAAAGGCAATATCGTCATGATGCCAGCGATTAAAGAGGCTCGTGATAAAGGGTTATTAACGACACAGCCTATGTTTCAGCGGTTGACTGAACAAGGCGTTGTTTGGTCTGATGGTACCGAGGAATCAGTCGATGCGATTATTTGGTGTACTGGGTTTAATCCTGAGCTTGAGCATTTAGCGCCTTTGGGCGTGATTGAAGAAGATGGCAAAGTGTTAACCGAACAAGGGCAGTCGGTAAAAGAGCCTCGCTTGTGGTTATTTGGCTACGGCGATTGGGTCAGCCCAGCGTCGGCGACCATCATTGGTGCTGGGCGTAGTGCGCGAGAAAACGTGCCGGCTTTGGTTGAGTTTGTTCAGGGTTTGTAGGTTGGCGTCGAAGTACGAGACCCAACGCCCAACAAACCTCAAACAACCCTTTTCACCTAAATAAACTCCCGTCTCACATCCACTATTCGCGCCTCAACCACCTGCTGAATCTTATCCTCAATCTGACTCATTTCTGACTCAATCTCTTGTCTTTTGAGCCCCACCACCACAAACGTCCATTCACTGGCATCATGGCGATTACGCTCCCCACTTTCACACACCGCTACCGCTGGACTGCGCCCAAAGCGCTCATGTAATCCGCCCATCCGCATCCGTTTTTCTTTAAGTGAGCGGCATCCGGGCAGTGAAAATGTCAGGGTTAATATTCCGATTGGCATCAGCATCTCCTTATTATCAAAGCAATCAAAACGATACGTACAATGACCTATCCTAGCTGATTAGGATTATTTTTGTCATCCACAAAGCGCTAAATGGTATGAAGTGTCACCAAACGTTTAAATTATGTGGTGACTTATAGAGCGCTTTTGTTTACACCGCCCATCATCTGATATGGTATTAAAAAATATCCCGTTGTATCTTTTTAAATCGAAAAAGAGGCGTTGAATGACTATTATTAATAAATCTAACATCCATCAGCTAAGTACAAAAACCCGCAATGCCTTGATGAAAAGCGTGGTGCGCTTGCCGACAGCAGCCAAACAACAGATAGCAGGTGAGCCTATTGTCATTGATGGGCAAACCTTTGATTTATCCCTACAAGTGATGCTACAGCTGTTCGGCCCACCGCCCAATCATCTGCCCAGTGTCGCAGAGGCTCGGACAACCATTGAGGCGCAAAGCCCTGTGCTCAGTCAGACACCTCTGGACGACATTATCAAAGATGAGTTCCCATTAATCATGCCCGATGGCGAGACGATTCGCTTGCGCCGCTATCGTCACCGCAATGCGCCACGTGACAACCAACCCGCCTTGGTGTTTTACCACGGTGGCGGTTATGTGGGTGGTTCGCTCAACTCTCACGACTTAGTCTGTCAGCATCTGGCCAATGGCGGCGAGTGTACGGTGATTGCTGTCGATTACCGTCTGGCGCCTGAATACCCCTACCCTACGCCTGTTAACGATGGGTTAACCGCTTATCGCTATATTGCCAGTCATGCGGATAAATTCGGGATTGATGCCAATCGCTTAGCAGTCGGTGGTGACAGTGCGGGCGGCAACTTGGCGGCAGTGGTCGCACAACAAACCAAAAATGACACGCATTCGCCCAAGCTGCAATTATTATGGGTGCCTTGGGTCGATATGAGCGGTGAGCATGAATCCTATGAGCTGTTTGCCACAGGCTTTTTGTTAGAGCAGGCTCAGATGCGCTGGTACACCCATCACTATTTGGGTGATACAGATAAGATTGATACCACTGATCCTATGGTCTCCCCTATATATGGTAACCTACAAGGCGTGGCACCTGCGGTGATTATGGTGGCAGGGTTTGACCCACTGCGTGATGAGGGGATTGAATATGCCAATAAATTAACAGCAGCAGGTGTCGATACCACGCTTAAAGTGTATGACAGCCTGCCGCATCTGTTTATGCTTTATGCTGGTGAGATTGATGCCGCCAAAGTGGCCTTTGAAGATGCGGTACAAGCACTAAAGCGGTTATAAATCATCGAAACCAAATACCAAAAGCAGATGCCACTAATAAAACAAACAAGGTCACCTCTTATGTCAATGCAAATACTGAATAAGGCCGAGTTCTCTAAGCTTGCGCCAAAGCAAAAACAAACTTATTTAACCGAGCTATTTCAATTGCCTCAATCGATGCAGCGTGACTTGGCAGGCCCGCCTATTGTTATTGAGGGACACACCTTTGATGTCTCATTGCAATTGATGTTGCAGCTCACTACACCTTTAGATGATAAGCACAATGAGTTAGGTAGCGTCGTAGAGAATCGTGCCATGATGGAGGCACAAAGCCCTATGCTATCGCCGCCGCCTATTAAAGACATCTTAACTGACGACTTTAAGATGGCGGTATCAGACGGCAGCCAAATTACTTTACGCCGCTACCGCCACCAAAATGCGGCCTCTGATAACCAGCCAGCCTTAGTGTTTTATCACGGTGGCGGTTATGTTGGTGGCTCGCTCAACACTCATGACTTGGTCTGTCAGCACTTGGCCAATGATGGCAAATGCACGGTCATTGCTGTTGACTACCGCCGCGCTCCTGAGTATCCGCATCCAGTGCCTGTCAATGACGGGCTAACAGCCTATCGCTATATTGCCAATCATGCGGATAAATTTGGCATTGATGCCAATCGTCTGGCAGTCGGTGGTGATAGCTCTGGCGGTAACCTTGCCGCTATTGTGGCACAGCAGACCAAATCTGAGAGTTATGCACCTAAATTACAGCTGCTATGGGTGCCTAAGGTTGACTTTAGCCATGAGCGTAAGTCGCATACCCTTTTTGCATCGGGATTCTTTTTAGAAACGGCCAAATCTCGATGGTACAAGCAGCAATATCTAGGCGATGATGCAGGTGATACTAAGCTGCTGACAGACCCGATGGTCTCGCCAATATATGGTGACCTGCAAGGCGTGGCACCTGCGGTGGTTATGGTCGCAGGCTTTGACCCACTGCGTGATGAAGGCATTGAATATGCGGACAAACTAAAAGCAGCAGGCGTCAATACCACACTGCATATCTATCACAGTCTGCCGCATTTGTTTCTTTTATTTTCAGGCGTCATAAAAGAGGCCAAAGCAGCTTTTGATGATGCGGTACAAGCATTAAAGCGGTTATAAACAGTCAAAAATTATGGTTAAGATTCCGATAAGTCATATCATCTCTAGAGCTAACCCACTGCTTATCATAAAAAATACAGCAGAAAATGACTAGCACATCTAGGAGGGTTAGCTATAAGGAATAAAACCTTATAGTCTATCTAGATAATCCCAATTTGAATAATCAAACTCTTTTATTTTAACTAATAAATCCTCTAACCAATCTGTTAAAGAATTGAATATGACCTTCACTTCATCATCCCAACCATCTTGGATAACTATTTGACCAAAATTCTCCTCTGAAATATCAATACAGGTAGAGTCACCCGACCCATTATCGGTAAATGGCACCCAGATTCTTTGCCATCTATGTTGCTCGATGTCCCCTGTATCTAGCTGTCCACTCAACTCATCATACCATTCAATTATGTCTGCTATCGGCATCAAAATTTCATGTGTCTCAACATGAAAAGCCACATAAGGCGACCGATTTTGCCCATTATGCCACTTATAAAACATCTTAAATTCCTCAGGAAGCTTATTGCCCACAAGCGTTTCTAATGCTTCAAAATCAGACTCTGTCGCAGGTGGATTTAGTGTCTTTGCAAACTGAGGTATTTTCTGCGCTAATACAGCCTCTATTTGTTCAATAGTTTTTTGCATAATTTTTCCTTATAAATTAAATATACCTTTGAAACTAGGATACTAGGTTTTGAGAATTTAACACTTCGAACCTATCAAATATGGTGGCTGTCTTTATCATATAATATCGTTAAATCGTCAGCTGTAAAACTAATAACGTTCGATAGCTTTATCAACTTTCTTTTTAAATACATCAAAAGTGACTCTTTGAATTGCAATCATTCACTAACAACCTAATTTAACCAGTTGTAAAATATACAGACGTCCTCATCTATGAGATGTGTGATAGATACACGATTTATATTACGAATAATTTATAACATCAAATAAAAAAATAAGGGCAACCATGTCATTACTAGATCATTTAAACTGGCGTCATGCGGTTAAAGCATTTGACTCAACCAAAAAAGTCAGCCAAGAAAACATTGATAAGATTATTGAAGCGGCCAGATTGGCACCGACCTCTTCAGGATTACAACCGTTTAGATTATTGGTCATAGAAAGCCAAGAAATCAAAGAGAAGCTGGTTGAGGGTGCATTCAATCCAGACTGTATGCGTGAGTGTTCGCATGTATTGGTTTTTGCAGGCTGGCATGATTACAGCGAGCAAAAGATTGATGAGATGTATGACATGACCACCGAGCAGCGCGACTTACCGCAAGGCCGCTTTAGCAGCTATACCGATAAGATAAAAGAGATATATAACAATCAAAGTGCCGATAAGAATTTTGAGCACATCGCTCGCCAAGCTTACATTGCGATGGGTTTTGCTTTGGCACAAGCGGCTGAGCTAAGAGTAGATACTTGCCCTGCTGAAGGCTTTAGCACAGATTTAGTAGACGAAGTACTTGAGCTCGATAAGCAAGGTCTAAAAAGTATTGTCCTGATGTATGTCGGTGTGGCTGACCCTGAGCGTGACTGGATGGCACCGATGGCCAAAGTCCGTAACGCTGCTGAAGAGTTTGTGATTAAATACTAAGCATTTGACAGTCTGTGTGCACCAATAAAGGCCATTCTTTTAAGAATGGCCTTTTTATTGAGCGTGTTAACTGATTTTGGGGCAGAGGTTACCGTCATAATGCATTAACTTTTCATCAATAAACAAAACCTAAGCTTGGTAGATGCGGTAAAATGCAGGCTTGCTAAAATAGCGCAAACATTTATTATCCCCTGTACACACATTTATACCTCCTCTTTTTTAATCATTATCTAAAAAGGAATGTCGATGACGGCACCCAATTCACAGCGACCTTTAGAGCAATCTAATCCAGAGCTGACCACTAAAGATGGTCCAAAAGACTTAGCGACCATTTATGTCAAAGGCATGGCGATGGGCGCAGCAGACATCGTTCCGGGCGTCTCAGGCGGTACCATCGCGCTTATTGCCGGTATTTATGAGCGTTTAATCAATGCACTAGGCAGCATTGGCCCAAACTTATGGCAAGTGTTTCGTCAGCATGGCGGCATTAAGGGGCTGCTTGCAGTCTGGCGACAAGTAGATGCGACTTTTTTATTGACGCTAATCCTAGGCATTGCCACCAGCTTCGCCACATTGGCCGGTATGATTAAGTATCTATTAGAAAATCAGCCGCTCTATATTTGGTCTTTTTTCTTCGGTCTTGTGGTCGCCACCGTGCTGATTTTATTAACAGAGATTCAGCGGTGGACGCTATCTCGAGCTGTGTTATTTGCCGCAGGTATTGCCGCCGCTGTAGTGATTAGTAGCTTACCTATACTGGCCACGGAGCCAAGCCTGCCTTATTTGTTTGTTGCTGGGGCTATAGCCATTTGTGCCATGATATTACCTGGCATTTCAGGCTCATTTATACTGCTGTTGATGGGAGCCTACGACACGGTGCTTGAAGCCGTGCACACCCTAAACTTTAGTGTTATTTTTACCCTTATGGCAGGCATGGCCACCGGTTTACTGCTATTTACCCGAGCGCTAAAGTGGCTATTGGCCAATTACTATCAAGGTACCTTGGCTTTATTAACTGGGTTTATCGCCGGCTCTTTGGTCAAGGTGTGGCCGTGGAAAGTAGATGCTTTGGGCACCTTAAACAGTGATGCCATTATCAATGTGGCGCCTTGGCATTATCCCACAGGTGCGCAGTGGCTAGTCACTATTGGCCTTATGCTACTAGGCGCCGTATTAGTCACCGCCCTATCAGTATGGGGCAAAAAGAGCAAAGGGGCGTAACACGAATTAACCCTGTAAGCCGGCTATAATAAGTGACAAAATAAGTTCTAAAACGATTTAACCTTACCCATTAATAGGCTATCCTAAATAAATCCATTTATCTGGCATAGCCTTTTTTACGACTCAATTCAGCCAAGCGTAATGGGCTTAAGTTTAATTAATATAAGATAAGTTAGTATAAGATCAGCTTATTTAACTGCTCATTTTCATCTTATCAACCGAGCGTATCGATTATTATATGACGCCTATCACCTACGCCCAGCAACAGCTCATTACCCGCTTATGCGTGCGCTGTGGATTACTGTTGATGCAATACGGGGCAGAGTCAGCCGTGGTGGTTGACCTCTCCAAGCGCCTTGGTCTAGCGCTTGGTATGGACAGTGTTGAGTGTGCGTTAAGCTTTAATGCACTGACCCTAACCACCATATTTAATGAGCGCTGCATCACCACCACCCGCGATACGATCAATCAAAGTATCAACGTCAACTTATTGGTACAAATTCAGCAGATTGTGAATAAGACTGAAGCCACTGAGTGCAGCGGCGACTTGGTGATTACCACCTCTCAAGCTTTTGATGAGCTTGATAGAACCGTGTATCCGAGCTGGCTGGTGGCTCTCTTCGTCGGCAGCTCTTGTGCTACCTTTGCCGCGTTGCATGGTGGCAGCAGCTCTATTGTTGCGGTCACTTTTATAGCCGGCATGGTGGCTATGCTCACCCGTATTTTTTTATCCAAACACCACTTTAATCCTTTTATCACCGTCATTATTACCGCCTTTATTGCCTCACTTATTGGCGCCACCACCTATTATTTTGATATCGGTAATAATGCGGATATTGCGGTGGCCTCCAGTGTGCTACTGTTGGTACCAAGCTTTCCTTTAATCAACTCGTTATCAGATATCTTAAAGGGCTATGTCAATATTGGTATTGGCCGTGCTGTCTTCACTTATATGCTTAGCTTATCGGCCTGTGTGGGCATTGTGATTGCGCTGGTCTTACTGCAAATTCGGCATTGGGGGTTTTGATATGTGGCTATTAAAAACGGTCCTCCTCTCTTGCATCATCACCCTAGGCTGGACCTTGATGTTTACTGTGCCTAAGCGCTATATTTTGCCCTGCTTGCTGATGACTGGCTTTGGGTTTGGGCTAAAAACAGCACTGGAGCATTACCATCTACCTTTGCCAGTGGCCAGCTTTTTTGGAGCCATGCTATCGAGCTTTTTGGGGGTTTATTTTTCCAAAAAATACACCTTACCGCCAAAGGCTCTCATCTCACCCAGTGTCATCTGTATGATGCCTGGTATTCCAGCGTATAAGGCGATGGTAAGTATGGTACAGATTGGCTATTTCGGATTTTCAGATGCTCTATTTAGCCAGATGATGAGTTATTTTTTTGAAGCCTTATTCATCACATCAGCTTTGGTGCTGGGCTTGTCTATCCCAGGTTTACTGTTTTATCGACGCAGACCTATTGTTTAAATAAAGATTGCCCTGATTAAAGACACTAAGAGTCAAACACTTGCCGCCCATTGACAACTTCGGTACTTTTGATGGTGATTTTTTACCTTTAAAGGTATTGATTTAGTTAAACATAAGCGGTTTGGATAAAAATCAACGCCAATAACCGTTACAATTATCCGCATCTTGTAAAGTGTTAGTACTGTTAAATTAATACACACCAATAAAAAAGGATCCGTTATGAGTAGACATTACGACTATATCGCTATTGGGGGCGGTAGCGGCGGTATCGCCTCTATTAACCGCGCGGCCATGTATGGCAAAAAATGTGCCATTATTGAAGCCAACCACTTAGGCGGCACCTGTGTAAACTTAGGCTGCGTTCCAAAAAAAGTGATGTGGTATGGCGCCCAAGTGGCCGAGGCCATGCACAAATATGCGCCAGATTATGGTTTTGATGTCGAAGTAAAAGGCTTTGACTTTAATAAGCTTGTTGAGACCCGCCAAAAATATATTGCCAATATCCACCGCTCTTATGAGAATAATTTGGCCAAAAATAACGTAGAGGTCATCAATGGCTTTGCCAAATTCGTCGATAGCAAAACCGTCGAAGTCAATGGTGAGCACATTACTGCCGATCATATCTTAATTGCTACCGGCGGCCGTCCTATCTATCCAGACATTAAAGGCGCTGAGTACGGTATAGACTCTGATGGCTTCTTTGCTTTGCAACAGCTTCCTAAACGAGTGGCTGTCGTCGGCGCAGGTTATATTGCTGTTGAGATAACAGGCGTGTTGCGCAGCTTAGGGTCAGAAGTCGATTTATACGTTCGCCAGCATTCTCCTTTGCGCTCTTTTGACCACAGCATCGTTAATGTCTTGCTTGAAGAGATGGCCAAAGAAGGCATCGAGTTACACACCCATACGGTGATTAAACAGATTGTTAAAAATGAAGATGGCAGTCTTACTATAGAATTAGAAGATGGTCGCACAAATACTGTGGACTGCCTAATTTGGGCGGTGGGCCGCGAGCCTGCTACCGATAAGATTAACTTGGAAGTGACTGGGGTTGAGACCAATTCTATCGGTAAAATCAAAGTTGATAAGTTCCAAAATACCAATGTGGCAGGCATTTATGCCGTTGGTGATATTATCGAAAACAGTATCGACCTAACCCCTGTGGCCATAGCTGCCGGTCGCCGCTTATCTGAACGTTTGTTTAACAATAAGCCAAATGAACATCTTGATTATAGCTTAGTGCCCACAGTGATTTTCACTCACCCCCCTATTGGCACTATTGGTATGTCTGAGATGCAGGCCATTGAGCAATATGGTGAAGACGCTATCAAATGCTACACCTCAAGCTTTACCCCGATGTATAGCGCTGTAACTCAGCACCGCCAAAAATGCACCATGAAGTTGGTGTGCTTAGGTGACGAAGAAAAAGTCATTGGCTTACATGGCATTGGCTTTGGTGTCGATGAAATGATTCAAGGCTTTGCGGTCGCTATCAAGATGGGGGCTACCAAGGCCGATTTCGATAATACGGTTGCCATCCATCCTACCGGCTCTGAAGAATTTGTGACGATGCGATAAGTCATTACTATTTTGGGCATTGGTTACTGTTTTATATTTTAGGACGAGGCAGCCTACAAAAAAAGGCCACTCTATTTTAGAGTGGCCTTTTGCTATGCTCGGCAATAAATAACCCTACCAAGCACTTTAATCCAAATGCTGCTTAAAGCCGCGCTCTTTATCACGCTCCCAGTCCCTGTCTTTAAGCGTCTTACGTTTATCATGAAGCTTTTTACCCTTAGCTAGGCCAATTTTGCACTTCACCAATGAGTCTTTCCAGTAAACCTCAAGCGGCACACAAGCATAGCCTTTTTGGTTCACCGCACCGAATAAAGTATCAATCTCTTTACGATTTAGCAGGAGCTTACGAGTACGGATACTGTCAGGGTCGACATGGGTTGAGCTTGATAATAACGGCTGAATATGTGCGCCAAATAAAAACGCCTCATTACCACGGAATACGACATAAGCTTCAGTGATACTCATCTTGCCAGCACGGATGGCTTTGACTTCCCAGCCTTGTAATACCAAGCCGGCTTCATAGGTTTCTTCAATAAAATACTCATGCCGCGCTTTTTTATTAGCGGCAATCTGATTGGATGGTTTTTTGGTCTTTTTCGCCATATTATTGTCTCTTATTTAAGCCAAGCAGCGCCTTAGTGTTTAAATCATTTATACGGGCCTGCTTGTCGTACATGTCCCTACTGAGCCTTTAAGCCGCTGTTAGATAGCCATAAACCAGTGTGCTACACAGTGCTGCTCTATAAAGACTAGATAGGTCGAGCCTTTAGTATAGCAAATTTGTCCTCCATTATTTTTCGTAGCTTTGTAAGCAGCCTTTTTATCTGGGTTGTTATGCCAAAGCAGTTGTCATGCTTTAATCACTAACTCCATTTTAGATAATCCGGCTCTATCTTAGATAATCTGGTTGTCTGTTTTTGGCCGATTACTACAGTAAAACTAAAAAACCTTGCTTGAATAAACTTACCTCTAGGCCAAAAATTTGTTACGATAGGCGCCTCTTTAATTCATTTATCATCTAAGCTTATCATCATGAATAAACCATCATCGCTCCATACTAAAGTCGTCTATCCAGGGACCTTTGATCCGATCACCAATGGTCATCGTGATCT
This sequence comes from Psychrobacter sp. YP14, assembly GCF_003209315.1. Lineage (NCBI taxonomy): Bacteria > Pseudomonadati > Pseudomonadota > Gammaproteobacteria > Moraxellales > Moraxellaceae > Psychrobacter > Psychrobacter sp. YP14. Next base: position 2,334,570 of record NZ_CP029789.1, read on the forward strand.
GGTTAAACGCGCCGTTAAGCTATTTGATGAGGTGGTAATCGCCGTTGCTTTAGGCCATCATAAAAAACCCATGTTCAGCTTTGAAGAGCGTGTTGAATTGGTCGAATCGGTATTTGAGGATTTGCCACAAGTATCTGTGGTAGGGTTTGAGGGATTATTGGTTGAGTTCATGCGTGAGCAGCAGGCGACCGCTGTCCTGCGTGGTCTACGCGCCATGTCTGATTTTGAGTACGAGTTTCAATTGGCCAATATGAACCGAGAGCTTGATGAGAACTTTGAGGCCGTATTTTTGACCCCTGCCCCTGAGTACTCGTTTATCTCATCAACGATGATCCGCGAGATTGCCAAGTTAAATGGCGATGTGGATAAATTTGTTCCTGTTTGTGTTCAAAAAGCATTTGATAATAAGCGCGCTAATAACTGGCAATAGCTTTCCCTATTTACCCCCTTACACCCCTTATATTTTCAATACATCCTATGAACCGTCTTTTTGGGCGGTTTGTTAATTTTTTGACTTAGATTTGGAGCAGCATAATGGCTTTAATGATTACTGATGAATGCATTAACTGCGATGTTTGCGAGCCAGTTTGTCCCAATGACGCCATTTATGAAGGCGAAGAGATTTATGAAATTAATCCTGATCTGTGTACCGAGTGCGTCGGCCATTTCGATGAGCCACAATGCGTTGAAATTTGCCCAATAGACTGTATCCCTAATGACCCCAATCATGTGGAATCTGAAGGGGACTTAATGGCTAAGTATAAACGGATTGTGGGTCAGAATTAACCGTCTATTCTTAAAAGATAACGCGACTTAAAGACCATAGAGCTTTAATCTTCGGATGCGGGCTCTTTTTTATTGGCTATACCTATTGCATCCATCACAATGCCATATCAAGTTATGCTTTTATCACAACCTGAAGCAGATTCATGTTAAAATGAGCCCAATTCTATAAGCGCTTTTTTAAGCCGTTTACTGTACCCCTTATAATCCCTCAGTTTTATCACTATATTTTTTGACTACTACCCTCTTTTGACGTTGATTTATCGATCCCTATCGGTTTATTCCGAGAGCTAAACGATACAAAACAAACCCAAAGATTAAGTCTATAAATCATTATTTAGGTCATTACCATGTCTGCTGAAACCATCGCCCGCACCGCTTTTAAACAAGGTATTACGCCTTTATACGACTATGATAAGCACTGGGCCAGTTGCTATGAGCCTGCCCCCTTCCTACCCATGAGCCGTGCCGAGATGGACGAGCTGGGCTGGGATGCTTGTGATGTGATCATCATCTCAGGTGATGCTTATGTCGATCATCCAAGCTTTGGCATGGCGATTATTGGCCGCTTGTTAGAAGCGCAAGGCTTTCGTGTGGGCATCATTGCACAGCCTGATTGGACCAGCAAAGATGCCTTTATGGCGCTTGGCAAGCCAGTTTATGCTTATGGTGTAACTGCTGGCAATATGGACAGCATGATTAACCGCTATACCGCCGATCGCCGTATTCGCAGTGATGATGCTTATTCACCGGACAATGCACCAGACAAGCGCCCTGATCGCGCGGCCATTGTATATAGCCAGCGCTGCCGTGAGGCTTATCCTGATGTGCCGATTATTTTGGGCGGTATTGAGGGCAGTTTGCGCCGTATTGCCCATTACGATTATTGGTCAGATAAAGTGCGCCGCAGTGTGCTACTAGACAGCCGCGCTGATGTGCTGCTATACGGCAATGCTGAGCGTGCCATTGTCGATATCGTGCATGGTCTGTCAAAGGGTTATACCTTCGAGCAGATGAGTGATTTACGAGGGACGGCTTATCTATTGACGCCATCACGCCGCCACTGGAAAGCGGACATGATTGAGGTGGCCAGTAATGATGTGGATACCATTGGCCGTGTCGACCCCATTATCAACCCTTATGTGATGACTGAGGATTTAGACAGCTGCTCGATTGAAAAAGAAAAAGGCAACTCTGAGCGTAAGGTGAATGAAAGCCTATCCTCAATGGAACGTCAATACAAAGGCTTTGTCGCTGAAAAAGTGGATAACAAAGTCCTAAATGCCGATCAGGTTAATGAAGATGTACAAGTCGTTAAAATGGTCGGTCTTGAAGCAGATAAGCCAAAAACTGCCCGTAAGCACAAACTAAAGCTGCCACCACGCGAAAAGACGGTGATTCGCCTGCCCGATTATGAGCAAGTAAAATCAGATCCAGTGTTGTATGCCCATGCCAACCGCATTCTGCATTTAGAGACCAACCCAGGTAACGCCCGCGCCTTAGTACAGCGTCATGGCACCGGCGGTGGCAATTCAAGAACCGACATTGATGTGTGGTTAAACCCGCCACCGATTCCCTTATCTATGGAGGAGATGGATTACGTCTTTGATTTGCCTTATGCGCGTGTGCCACATCCCAGCTATGGTAAAGCACGTATTCCAGCTTTTGACATGATTAAGTTTTCGGTCAATATCATGCGTGGCTGCTTTGGTGGCTGTACTTTTTGTTCTATTACTGAGCACGAAGGCCGTATTATTCAGAACCGCTCTGAAGAGTCGATTTTACGTGAAGTGGAAGCCATTCGTGATACCGCGCCTAATTTTACCGGTGTGATTTCAGATTTAGGTGGCCCAACTGCCAATATGTACCGACTCAGCTGTAAAGATGAGACCATCGAGAAGAACTGCCGTAAACCTTCTTGTGTGTACCCTGATATTTGTGACAACTTATTGACCGATCACAGCAACTTAACCAAGCTGTATCGTAAGGCTCGTGATATCAAGGGCATTAAGAAGATTCTCATCGCTTCAGGTCTACGCTACGATTTGGCGGTCAAAGACCCTGAATACGTCAAAGAACTGGTCACCCACCACGTCGGTGGTTATCTAAAAATTGCTCCTGAGCATTCTGAAACCAACGTTTTATCGAAGATGATGAAGCCGGGTATGGGCTCCTACGACACCTTCAAACAAATGTTTGAGCAGTACAGTCAGGAGGCCGGTAAAGAGCAGTATTTAATCCCCTATTTCATCGCCGCGCACCCTGGTACAACGGATGAAGACATGATGAATTTGGCATTGTGGCTCAAGCGCAATGACTTTAGAACCGACCAAGTTCAAGCTTTCTACCCAAGCCCTATGGCAACTGCGACCACCATGTATCACACTCACAAAGACCCGCTGCATAAAGTGACTCGTGAAGGCGGTGATGTGGATATCGTTAAATCTGGCAAGCAGCGCAAATTGCACAAGGCGTTTTTACGTTATCATGATCCAAAAAACTGGGCAATGCTACGCGCAGCCTTAAAACGTATGGGCCGCGAGGACTTAATTGGTACCGCTCGTCATTGCTTGATTCCACCGTTTAACTCACGCTTAGAGGGCAAAGACAGCCAAGACACTTATCAATCGGCCCGTAAAAAGAACAGCCGTGTGGGCTCAGACTCCATCAAGCGCTCAAATGCTAATAAGCGCAGTACCGGCGCCGCCACTGCAGGCAAGCTGGGCCGAAATCCAAGTAAACAGGTCAAAAAAGGAAACTTTCAAACCCAGCATACCGGATTGCCGCCACGCGCGACCAAATAGGCAGACCAAAGTCTGAGTTTTAGACGGGCTATTTTTAGCAAAGTAATCGGCGTTTTTACCCAATAATTGCCTCACTGTTAACCGCAGTGGGGCTTTTGTTTATCTCAATTCTATCACCGATATAATATGCTAAACTGAGCGCTGCTTGTTAACTTCATTTGAGCATTACCCGCTAAGAGACACCTGTTATGACCCCTTTATTTCGCCAAAACTTATTAAAAAAATCACCCGCTTTCACCAAAGCGTCATTGATGGCATTGGCCATCGCCGTTGCTGGCTGTAACAGCAACAGCACTGAAGCTAGAAACGAGCCGAGCAAGACGCCCACGAGCGCCAAGCAAAATACCAGTGCCAGTTCTGACTCTGATCCGAAGGTAGTGGCCGCGTTAGAAGCCAACTTTAAGGCCTCAGGTTTTGAGCAAAAAATCATCTCGGCCATCCCCACCTCAATGGACAATATTTATTGGGTGACTGCCGAGGGCATGTCCGCCTTTTTTAGTGATAAAGAAGGTAGGCACATCATTCAAGGTCAGATTGTCGAGATTGGTCAAGCGCATCCGATTGATATCAGTGCCGACTTGATAGCACAGAGTGCCAAGCAAAAACTGGCAGCCGTGGATAAAAAAGAGATGATTATTTATCCGGCCAAAGGCGCCACCAAAGCTGTGGTCTATGTCTTTACCGATGCCGACTGCCCTTATTGCACCAAATTGCATTCTGAAATGAGTGATATCAATGCCCAAGGGATAGAGGTGCGTTATCTTGCTTGGCCACGCAGTGATGCCAGTATTCCAAAAATGGAAGCCATCTGGTGTAGCAGTGACCGTATGCAGGCCATGGACGACGCCAAAGCCGGTAAGCCATTATCCTCGCCTAAGTGTGATAGCCCTGTTCGTTCACACATTGAGCTGGGCATGAGCTTAGGCGTGAGTGGCACACCTGCTATCTTTACCGAATCTGGTCATCAAATTGGCGGCTATTTGCCTGCCAAAGAGCTGGCCGCCGCCGCCCTTGCTCACTAAGATTCTAATAACAGATAAAGGCTGTGCTCAAGTCAGTATCTGATGCTTTGTCTAGTCGATAAGTTAACACTTTATTCACCTAGCATTGGCTGCTAATATAAATGTCGTTTAGGGAAAAATGTTCAAGCAAATGCAGTGGGTTTGTGAAATTTAGGCATAAGTTTGTGCACTATTTAGTTTTTTAAAACAATAGTATTATAAGCCCTGATAGTAATACACTATGATGCATAAGAGGCGTACATACGGCGCTGTATCACGCGCTCTGCAAGATTGAACAATCGATAATAACGTTGGATAACACTACTGAGGATACCGTGAGTAAATCAATTAAATTGGCTATATTAGGGCTGGGCACTGTAGGTACAGGTGTCTTAGACCTACTTCAAGATAACTTATCAGAGCTAAAGAGGCGCAGTGGTCACGACATTGTTATTACCCAAGTCGGTACCCGCCGTCAGCGTGATGACATTGATCCCAGTATTAAGCAACAAAGTGACTTAATGGCCATTGCCCAAAGCGACGATGTGGATATTATTGTTGAGGTAATTGGTGGCCAAACCGTAGCCAAAGAGGTGATTATCCACGCCATAAAAAATGGCAAACATGTGGTTACTGCTAACAAGGCGCTACTGGCCGAACATGGTAATGAGATTTTTGACCTCGCTGATAAGCACAACGTCCATGTGGCTTATGAAGCAGCTGTGGCAGGCGGTATTCCTATTATTAAAGTGCTGCGTGAAGCTTTAGCGGCCAATAAAGTAGATTGGCTCACCGGTATTATTAATGGTACCGGCAACTTTATTATGTCAGAGATGCGCGATAAAGGCCGCACCTTTGAAGATGTGTTAGCAGAGGCCCAAGCGCTGGGGTATGCTGAGGCAGATCCTACCTTTGATGTCGAGGGTATTGATGCGGCGCATAAATTAGCGCTACTGGCCTCAATTGCCTTTGGTATCCCCTTACAATTTGATAAAGTTTACTGTGAAGGCATTACCGCTATCACTTTGCAGGATGTCACATACGCTGAAGAGTTGGGCTATCGTATCAAGCACTTAGGCTTTGCGGTACGTCGTTATGATGGGCAAGACCCTCAATCGGTTAGCAAAAAAGTAACCGGTATTGAGCTGCGCGTCCATCCGACCCTTATCCCACAAGATAAGCTGTTGGCCAATGTTAATGGTGTAAAAAACGCGGTACTGGTCAACTCGCATCCTTTAGGTCAGACTCTATACTATGGCGATGGCGCAGGTGCCGGAGCCACTGCGTCTGCGGTCATGGCCGATGTGATGGATTTAATTCGGGTATTGACCGTAAAAAATGGCCATCATGTACCGCACTTAGCCTTTATGCCCAACCAATTATCAGACACACCCATCTTGCCTGCTGAGCAGATGGTAACCGGCTATTACTTACGTTTGCAGGCCACCGATACCCCAGGTGTACTGGCTGACGTGACTCGTATCTTAAGTGATGCCGGCATTAACATTGATGCCATTTTACAAAAACCGGCACATCAAAAAGGACAGGTGCCTATCATCATTTTAACGCTACCGGTTATTGAAAGTCAGATGAATGTCGCCATTAAGAAGATTGAAGCCTTGCAAGCGATTACATCAGATGTGGTACGTATTCGCTTAAATGAGCTGGACTAAAAAACTTAGACTAAAAGAGTTAGACTAAGACATTAACAGAAGCAAATTAAGTGATCGATTTGGCCAAGCCATCAAGTCGCTTGGCTCTTAAATAAATAATATTAATTAAGGATAATACTATGTCATCAGATTCAATCGTTATTGTTAGTGGCGCCCGTACCCCAATGGGTGGTTTCCAAGGCGACCTTACTGGCGCAACTTCTCCGCAGTTAGGTGCAGCTGCTATTAAAGCTGCTGTAGAGCGCTCGGGTGTAAAGGCTGAAGAAATCGACGAAGTTATTATGGGCTGTATCTTAACCGCAGGCGTAGGCCAAGGCCCTGCTCGCCAAGCCATGCGTAATGCAGGTATCCCTGATAGCACTGGCGCTGTGACCATTAACAAGCTATGTGGTTCAGGTCTAAAAGCAGTGATGCAGGCGCATGATGCTATTAAAGCAGGCAGTGCTGAGATTATCGTGGCAGGCGGCATGGAATCTATGACCAATGCGCCTTATATTCTGCCAGGTGCACGTAACGGCTACCGCATGGGTCACAAAGAAGTCAAAGACCATATGTTCTTAGATGGCCTAGAAGATGCCGATACCGGTAAATTGATGGGTCAATTTGCTCAAGAGATGGCCGATGAAAAAGGCTATACTCGTGAGCAAATGGATGACTTCGCTATTGAGTCATTAAACCGTGCGCTGACAGCCATCAAAGAAGGTCACTTTAAAGATGAAATCACGCCCGTTACTGTAAAAACGCGTAAAGGCGAAGTGGTTATCGAGACCGATGAGCAGCCTGCTAAAGCCAATGCTGAGCGCATCCCTACCCTACGTCCAGCCTTCGCAAAAGAGGGGACCATCACCGCCGCTAATGCCAGCTCAATCTCTGATGGTGCTGCTGCGGTTGTGGTGACCTCTGAACAAGTAGCCCAGGACAAAGGCTTAAATATTGAAGCGCGTATCATCTCTACCGCTACCAACTCGCTGCACCCTAGCAAATTCACCATTGCCCCTATTGGTGCAATCGAAAAAGTGCTACAAAAAGCAGGTTGGTCAGTAGAAGATGTGGATCTGTGGGAGATCAATGAAGCCTTTGCTATGGTGACCATGGCGGCAATGGATGAGCTAAATATTCCTCATGCCAAAGTCAACGTTGAAGGCGGTGCATGTGCCCTAGGTCATCCAGTGGGCTGTTCGGGTGCCCGTATCTTGGTTACTCTAATCAACTCATTGAAGCGCACCGGCGGCAAAAAAGGCGTGGCCTCATTATGTATCGGTGGCGGTGAAGCCGTTGCTGTCGCCATTGAACTTGCTTAGAGCAATTCGGCCAAGTTAGGCCAAAATCTATTTATAAAAATTCTTAAACAGAGCCTCCAAATTTGGAGGCTCTTTTTTTTATCACACCGTAGCAACATTTACCCTACTTATCTTATCGGTTTGTAAAGCTAGACTCAAGCTGTGTTATTGCACTTACAGCAACTTACAGCGCTTTACGCAACTTAATACAGTGATACTCGTTTACTATATAAAGTCCCAAATTCAGTTGTTAATCTATAAATCAAGTCATCGACACAGCTTAAAGAATAGTTAAACAAAAATTTATATCACCTGTTTGACATTTTATAAGAACACTAAATTGAAGATTTAATTTTAGACAATAAAATACAACTTCAATCTAAAACGCCTTACTGAGTACTGTCAATGATTTTGGTAATGACTACCGTGCGAGAAATTAACTTTAGCAATAAATCCTTGATGGATTTTCAATTTAAATAATAAGACAAGGAAAACTATAATGAGCCAACTAATTCGTTTAAAAGACATCCAATCAACTCACCGTGACATTATTGGTGATGACTACTATGATCCAACTGGCAAAGCTGCCTATGGTGCTGGTGAAGAAAAAATCGGTAAAATTGAAGGCGCTTTAGTTGAAGATATCACTGGCCGTATCCGTTATTTAATCGTAGATGTGGGTGGCTGGTTTAGCTCAAAAGAAGTTTTAGTTCCTGCAGGTCTTGCCCGTATTGTTGGTGATGATGTGTTCTTTGACTCTTTAACTAAGTCTCAAGTAGAAGCTATGGAAGAGTATGACCATGACTATCAGTATAGCTATAAAGAGCAAGCGAACAAAGACCGCGCCGCCTTTGTTGCTGACACTGTACCTGCCGCTGAGCGTGTAGATATCAAAGAAGATTACTACAATGCACCAAACACTTTAGAGCTATTAGAAGAGCGTCTAACAGTTAACAAAGATCGCATCGTAGCTGGCTTGGTAAAAGTAGGCAAACATGTGGTCACAGAGAACCGTGCTGTAGATGTAGAGCTTGAAGAAGAGCATGCCCATATTGAGCGTACTGAAGTTAACCGTCCTACCACTCGCCGTATCGGTGATGATGCCGGTGCTGACTCAGTAGAAGTTGAGCTAGAAGCTGAGCGTGCTAATGTAAACAAAGAAACTTACGTTACTGAAGAAGTGAACGTAGGCAAAACTACTGAGCGTCACACAGAGACTATCAATGAAACTATCCAGCGCGAAGAGCTAGATATTGACCGTGATGGTAACATTGTCGACCGTGAAGGTAACATTGTAGAGCGTGATGACCTAACTGCTGATGATGTACGCGCTGCTCGTGGCAAATAAGCCCAAAGCCTTCTTATCTGCCCTAGCATAATATTAGTAAATTAGTTTTTACGATAATGAAAGCAGATAGGTACAAGCAATGACGTAAAAAGCCAGGGCAATGCTCTGGCTTTTTTAACGTCTAAAGCTTAGTTATACCTTGCCATTAGTTAAATGGCCATAGCGGCTAATCATATCAATAACATCCCCATCTTCAGATACCCATCCCTAATCATTATAGGAAATCATCATGAGCGATTTTAATTCAGACAATCAAAACAAAACCGACCCTTTTGTCAATCCCAATACACCACAGACCCAAAACCATTTAGACACAAGCATAGGTACAAGCATAGACAAAGCAGATAGCATAAATGGCTTGCCTGACAAAGCTGCCCCACGTCAAGGCGTCACTGACTTATCACATGAGGATAACCTACAAAGCCATAGTTCAGCTAATCCTAATGGGCAACGCACTGTGGTAGGCAGCTTAGAGCTATTAGAAGAAAGAGCAGTAGTAGATAAAGAGCGCTTGGATATTGGTAAAGTCAAAGTCCGCAAAGAAGTGCGTAGAAAGACGGTGAATGTGCCCATTGAGCTCATGGAGGAAATCTTAGTTATTGAAACTGACTATTATGATGCCGACTCAAGAGCATTTTTGACCAATGAGGTGAGCGATGAGGACATAGTGCGTCACATCGAGCCTACCTTAGACAGTCAGCCTAGCATTATGGTCAATGGCAATCAGGTTTTATTAGATAGTAATGAGCCGTTAGAGATCGTGATCTCACGCCAAGTGGCACTCATCAAAAAAGAGACTCATGCGGTGCAAGATGTGCGTATCGAAAAATCGACTCATTTGCATCAAGATACCTTTGAGGTGGAGCTTAAGCATGAAGAGCTTGATGTGCAAGAAGAAGGCTTTTTTGAACATGAGCGCCGCAAACGCTAACGTCCTGCAAGTCCAATATAAACTGATGAGATTTTGCGTCAATAATTCACAATGATTGGCTTTATTTGACTTAGAATTTTTACTTTAATAAAAAAAATAGCCGATACAAGTATCGGCTATTTTTTTAATGCTAGGTTATATAAATAGTGAGCATCTTAATACGATAGCGTTTTAATACGACAGTAAGCCACTAACCTCTTATTGAGCCCTCTTATTGGGCAGGGGCTGTCTCAGTAGTTTCAGCTGCAGCCTCTGACTGAGTATCTACATCAGCTGGTGCTGGAGTTTCAGCGGTAGGTGCGGCGTCCACGTCTGTTGCCGCCACATCGGCTGCGGCCTCATCTGCATTGGCAGAGCGCGCATCTACGTCATCTAAATCGTCGGCTACGATGGCAGGATCATTGCCTTCTGCCGGCTCAGCTGACATGGCTACTTCTGCCTCTTCATCTTGTGCAGGGGCTGGTTGCTCTTGCTTTTGACAAGCCGTTAACCCCAGTACTGCTGTAAGTGCCGCTATCCATACGGTTAGTTTTAATGATTTATTATTCATAGTCATAGTTTTATCCTCACCGTCTACAAAATTACGGTCTAGTTATGTCGGGAGTTTATACACGAAAAATTATTAAATTTTTCCGTGGCACTGCTTATAGCGTAAGCCAGAACCACAAGGACAGGGGGCATTACGGCTAATATTCATATTTGCGTACGGGTTATTACCATTGGCAGCAGCAGGTGCCTTAGTTGCAGTTGCCTGTTGTTCAGCCGCTAAGTTGCGCGCTTCAACATCAGGGTCACTATGACGTTCACCGGTTAGGCTGTCCACCTCATCGTGTTCAAACATCATCTGTTGGCGCTCAGCTTGAGCCAAACGCTCCGCTTCCATCGCCTCAAGCTCCTCACGGGTTGGGATATGCACGCGTGATAAGTCTTGTACTGTGTCTGACTTGATGGCACCTAGCATCATCTGGAACAGCTCAAACGACTCACGTTTGTACTCTTGTTGTGGGTCTTTTTGTGCATAACCACGCAAATGAATACCTTTACGCAGCTGATCCATCTGCGTTAAATGCTCTTTCCAGTGACGATCTAGGCTTTGTAGCATAAAATGACGCTCAAGCTGGGCGGCATTTTCTGGGGTCATCAGCTCACGGCGCTCACGATAACGGGCAATAGCGGTTTGAACAATCTTCTCACGCAGCCCCTCTTCATCTAAGCGGCGGTCACTATCTAACCAATCGTTAATTGGCATGTAGTATTTAAATTCGCTCTCAAGCTCATCTTCTAAGCCATCAATATTCCACTGATCATCAATAGATCCTGGGGGTACAAACTGGCTAATGAGCGCATCATAGACATCGCGATGCATCGCTTCGATGGCCTGTTTAAGATCGGCTTCTGCCAGCAAGTCATCACGCTGAGAGTAGATAACTTTACGTTGTTCGTTGGCGATGTCATCGTATTTTAGAAGGTTTTTACGCGCATCAAAATCTCGGCTCTCTACTTTTCCTTGAGCATTTTCGATAGAGCGAGATACCATTTTGTGTTCAATGGCTTCATCTTCTTTTAAACCCATAGCCCGCATCATATTTACCACGCGGTCGCCGGCAAAGATACGCATCAAGTCATCTTCTAGCGATAAGAAGAAGCGAGACTGGCCAGGGTCACCTTGACGACCGGCACGACCACGCAGCTGGTTATCGATACGGCGTGACTCGTGACGCTCTGAGCCAATAATATGCAACCCGCCTGCAGCCAATACTTCGTCATGCTTTTTCTGCCAAGCTGCTTTTAGACGCTGCATTTCCTCTGGGCTAACATTATCCGGATCACTAATGTGTGCCTGCCAGTTACCACCTAAAATGATGTCTGTACCACGGCCCGCCATGTTGGTGGCGATGGTCACCGCTTTGGGGCTACCTGCCTGAGCGATAATTTCTGCTTCACGCTCATGCTGCTTAGCGTTTAGGACGTTATGCTTAATACCTTCTTGGTCAAGCAAATAAGACAGCTCTTCACTGGCTTCAATGGTCGCTGTACCGACTAACACAGGTGCGCCTTTGGCTTGAATCTCTTTAATCTCACGGATAATACCTTTGTATTTACCCAGCTTGGTCAAGAAGATCTGGTCCTCTAAGTCGATACGCGCAATTGGCTTGTGGGTAGGAATAACTACCACATCAATATCATAAGTAGATTTAAATTCTGCCGCTTCGGTATCGGCGGTACCGGTCATGCCTGATAACTTGTCGTAAAGACGGAAATAGTTCTGGAAAGTGGTGGTGGCAAGCGTTTGGTTTTCTGCTTGAATTTCAACCCCCTCTTTGGCCTCTACAGCTTGATGTAGACCATCTGACCAACGGCGACCCGGCATGGTACGACCGGTGTTTTCATCTACGATGATGACTTCACCATTATCAACAATGTAATGTACGTTTTTAATAAAGATGTGATGCGCACGAATGGCGGCTTGTACATGCGCAAGTAGAGGCAAGCGAATTGGGCTATATAAGCTTTCATTTTCGCCAAGCTCACCCACTTCAATTAAGAAAGATTCAATTTTCTCGTAGCCTTTTTCACTAATCTCAATCTGGCGGTTTTTCTCATCGATCCAAAAGTCGCCATCTTCATTTTCTTTATTGGCTTCTTCGTCAGTTGAGCGAGTCAAACGCGGGATAATATTATTAATCAAAGCATAAGTGGCTGAAGAATCATCGGCTTGACCTGAGATGATCAGCGGCGTACGTGCCTCATCAATTAAGATAGAGTCAATTTCATCGATAATACAGTAGTTTAGTGGACGCTGTTTTTTTTCAGCCAAGCTAAACACCATGTTGTCACGTAAGTAATCAAAGCCATATTCGTTGTTGGTACCATAGGTAATATCGGATTGATAGGCCGCGACTTTTTCATAAGGGGGCTGCTGAGAGTAGATGACCCCAACGGTTAGTCCCAAAAAATCAAACAAAGGACGGTTTAATTCAGCATCACGCGCCGCTAAGTAATCGTTCACAGTAACCACGTGTACCCCTTTGCCACTAATGGCGTTGAGGTAAATGGCTAAGGTTGCCATCAAGGTTTTACCCTCACCGGTACGCATTTCTGCAATTTTGCCTTCATGAAGGGTGATACCACCGATGATTTGCACATCATAATGGCGCATACCCAGTACTCGTTTTGAGGCTTCACGACAGACCGCAAAGGCTTCAGGCAATAATGAATCTAAGCTTGCCCCCTCATCAAAACGACTTCTAAACTCTGCCGTCTTATCACGAAGCTGTGCATCTGTTAGCGCACTAATTGCCGCTTCTTGAGCATTTACCTTTGCGACAATTTGACGCATCCGCTTTAGCTCACGATCATTTTTGGTACCAATTACGCTTCCGACTATTTTTGACAACATAACTTTGTAGACCTACATATCGACTCAGTCAGACGCACATCTGCGCAGACCATAAAAAAATTTTATCTATTATATATGGTAACAGCCTTGATAGATACAAGGGTAATTGATTCTGTAATCACAAATTATTTGTTGCTTTTTAGCAAATCAGGCGTTGTATTTCTCCGCCTTAGATTTATGAGCAGAATCAATGCGGCAATAAATGCTAAAATAGAGGGTGGTTTTATCTCTCATTTACCGCATTCAAAGCGGTCACTAAATAAGCCCCCTACTTTAGATAATGCGTATCAGCTAAATGACCCACAATATAAATCATATAATAATGTAAACCGCTTGGTCTTTTAACTACGCCCCTTTTAAGCCACTTAATCTTTAAGCAAATAAGCAAAAATTATGTCTGACACCGTGCACACCACCTCACTGCTCAATATAGCTGGCGTTGAATACAATCTTGATGACCATACCCCAATGATGGTGCAATATTTAACCCTCAAAGCGCAGTATCCGCATGCGCTCTTGCTATACCGTATGGGCGATTTTTATGAGCTTTTTTTTACCGATGCTCAGCGAGCGGCTGATATTTTAGACATTACTTTAACCCGCCGCGGCAACGATAAAGCAGGTAACAATATCGCTATGGCCGGCGTGCCCTTTCATGCTGCCGAAAGCTATATGGCACGTCTTATTGCAGCGGGTGAAACCGTGGTTATCTGTGAGCAAGTCGAGGATGCCCCTGAGCTGAATGAAGAGCATGACACGAATAAGCCCACTGCGGCCAAAGGTATCATGCGCCGTGAAGTGGTCAAAACATTAACCGCTGGCACTCTCACCGATGATGCACTTATTGCGCCCAATCACACCCCAAGCGTTGTGGCACTTGATTTCAATTTAAAGAAAAATTGGCAACACCTAAAGAGTAGCTCAAATCAAGCGAGCCTAAACCAGATAGGTATCAGCCAGCTAGACATCAATGCCGGTACCATTCGTACGCAAACCCTGCCACTTTCTGAGGTTATTAAGCCGGCTGAGGCCAATATTGCTTATGTATCTGAGTCACAGGTGGATTATGAGGTACTGTTAAAGCAGCGTCTGCTCACCGTACTCAACAGATTTGCCCCAAGTGAAGTGATTATTCCAGAGACGTTAAGCGATGACTGGCGCCACTGGCTACAAGACAAGCTATATTGCCCAGTTATTAGTGTGGCGGCCAGCGACTTTCACCCCCAGCATGCCGGCGAAACAGTATGTCGACAGTTTAATGTACAAACCTTAGAGGGACTGGGCATCGCCGAAAGTTTGGTGGCACAAACCACCAGTGCCGCCTTAATCCATTATGCTCAGCAAACCCAGCAGCGCCATACGCCGCAGCTCACTGAACTGATTGTTGAACGTGATGAAGACTATTTAATCATTGATGACATTAGCAGCCGTAACCTTGAGTTATTTACCCCCGTTAGTCCCACGGGCACCAGTCTATTAAGCGTGGTCAATCAGTGCCAAAGCGCCATGGGCAGACGCTTATTAATCAACCAGCTCAAGCGCCCGCTACGTCTGGCCACTCATGTTGAGTCGTTAGGCTTGCGTCTTGATGCCTGCCAGTGGCTGATACAGACACCCACCAGCGCTGAGATAACTCAGCTGCAGCAAAGCTTACACAGTATCGCTGATATTGAGCGTATCAGTAGCCGCATTGCATTACACAGCGCCAAACCCCGAGACCTGCGACGCTTAGCAGACAGTATCAGACACAGTGAGCAGCTGGCCCACACGTTACAGAGCTTAGGGCTACAGGCGGACAGTGAGGGTCTACTGCCAAGCCTGCTACAAAACTTACCACTGCAAAAAAACACTTTATTAAAAATCGCTGAACACATCGAGTCGGCTATTATAGAGGAGCCGCCAGCACATATACGTGACGGTGGCATGATTGCAGAGGGGTATGACAGTGAGTTTGATCGCCTGGTTCATCTGCATGACAATATCCAGCAAACCCTTGATGACATGGCTGATGAAGCCCGTCAAAATTATCAGCTCCCCAGCCTAAAAGTAGGCTTTAACAAAGTCAGCGGTTTTTACTTTGAATTACCCAAAGCGCAAGCGTCTACAGCGCCGGATGTTTTTATTCGCCGCCAAACCCTTAAAAACAGCGAGCGTTTTATCACTGAGCCGTTGAAGAATCTGGAGGTAGAATATCTAGACGCCCAAAGCTTAGCACTCAGCTGTGAAAAGGCGTTATATCAAGAGTTACTGGTGCGCTTAAGTGAACAACTTCAAGATTTACAACAACTTAGCGCAGCCATCGCTCAGATTGACGTGCTGCTTAACTGGGCTGTACTTGCCAAAGATAATGACTGGGTACGCCCCACGCTTGACCCAAGTGGCAGTTATTTAGACATTCGCCAAGGCCGGCACTTAGTCGTAGAAGCCATGAGTCAGCCCAAAGCAACCCATGGCAATAGCCAACCCACCTCTGGGCCGCAGCATTTTGTGGCCAATGATTGTCAACTGGGCACGGAATCATTTAATGAGCGTCTACTACTCATCACTGGGCCAAATATGGGTGGTAAATCTACCTATATGCGCCAAACTGCCCTTATTGTGCTGCTTGCCTGCTGTGGCAGCTTCGTGCCGGCCGCCTCAGCTACCCTCGGTGACATTGATCGCATTTTTACTCGTATTGGATCAGCCGATGACTTAGCTGGTGGCAAATCTACCTTTATGGTGGAAATGATTGAGACCGCACAAATCTTAAATCTGGCCAGCCACTGCTCTTTGGTATTAATGGATGAGGTCGGCCGCGGTACGTCCACCACGGATGGTCTAGCGATTGCTCATGCCTGTGCCGTCCAGCTGTGTGAAATGGGTAGTCTCACATTATTTGCCACCCACTACTTTGAATTAACCGAGCTTAGTCAACAACGCAATCTTAGCGGTAAGCTAAGAAACGTTCATGTCGCCGCCAGTCACATCGATGGCCAGCTGTTATTACTGCACAAAATTGAGCCAGGTGCTGCCAGCTCAAGCTTTGGGCTGCATGTGGCAAAGATGGCCGGTATTCCTGACAAAGTTTTAATCGCCGCCGAACGCTACTTAAGCTTACAAAAATCCCTAAACGCAGTCACCCAAGAGCGTCATCACCCCTCAATAACGCCTAGGGATAATCATGCTAATTTTGATAAAGCTTATGCTAATGACGACGATAGCCGCTACGCAGCAGATTTAAATAGCTCAGCTCTTGATTCTGTGACACAAGATAGCCTGTCAACAGCGCCTGACTTGAGCCCTCATTTATCAAGTGAATCTAAAGTGCTTAGCCCTTTAAATACTAAGGCCAAAGCGATTTTAGATACGCTAAATGACATCTATCCTGATGAGTTGACACCCAGACAAGCCTTGGACTTAATTTATGAATTAAAAAAACAAGCACGCTTGGGCTAACAGCAATTTGTGAAAAATGCATTAAAAGGGTAAAATATACCCCTAAAATAAATCTTCTCTCTTACTCCCAACTTACTTATCTTTTATAAGCAGGTATAAGTGCGATTATTTAGCCCGATACTGGCTCAAGAAGACATCACAGCTACATGGCTGTGCTACTTGCCCCCAGTCCGCCAAAATAATTGCCGATGCTTGAAGATAACTTTTATAAAGGTAGCTCGCTATGACATTTGTTGTCACTGATAATTGCATTCGCTGCAAATACACCGATTGTGTTGAAGTCTGCCCTGTGGACTGCTTTTATGAAGGGCCTAACTTCTTGGTCATTCATCCTGATGAGTGTATTGACTGCGCTTTGTGTGAGCCTGAGTGTCCTGCTAATGCCATCTTCTCAGAAGATGAAGTGCCAAAGGGTCAAGAAGAGTTTATCGAACTAAATGCTGAGCTGGCTGAAGAGTGGCCTAACATCACTGAAATGAAAGGTCAGCTGCCTGACGCTGAGAAGTGGGATGGCGTTGAGGGCAAAATTCAGTACCTAGAGCGTTAGACCCTATCCCACCCTCAAGCTCTGAATTTTTTATTTTATCTGACTAAAAATTTAAAAAGCGGCCCTAGGTCGCTTTTTTTATTGACTATATTTTACGTTCAACTGTGTATTTTATCGTCTAATTATAGATTACTGGCTTCACATTGTACGCTCTTATCTAAATTACAGATAATATGGGTGTGATCAGAGCCTGGGTTTTTAATTTTTGATTGCACGCTTGGCATCACTGCCGGCGTTACACTCGTGCCATCGTTATAAACCATAGTCTCGCAAGCTGTTTTATCACTCGCTGTATTCAATATGCGGGTCGCTTTATCAGCATCAAACTCATTCGTAGGATCATTACGCTCTAAAAATATCTGATTACTAAACGCCTTGGTCTGTGACAAACAGGCAGCTTCAGAGGTCTTTTGGGCATAGCTTTGATAGCCAGGAATGGCAATTAAAGACAACACGCCGATGATGGCCACCACTATCATCAGCTCAATTAAAGTAAATCCTTGCTGTGAAGACATTGCACTTCCTTATCAGTTTTAATATAAAATAATAATTATAAATTAAGTAAAAATAAACAATAACACAAAAAACTCTATTGCTAAACTTAAGTCAATAAATTTTTTAAAGCGTGCACCCTACCCTGTCCCCGCGCTTTCTTAACCCTACCAAGTTAAGCGGCAGTCTGCCTGACCTTGGGAGGTTATAAGTGCCACAGTCTGCGCGCTGGAGTAACGGCAGCGCTGATGAAGACTGTCCAAGTAATAGCTGTCTAAATGGGCATTGGTAAGCTCAAAAAAGTTAGCGTGTACATTGGGCACAACCCACATCTGCCATCCTTGTCCATTGGCCTGAAGATCAGTTAAGACAAACTGCCCAGTGGCATCGCTTAAACGAATTTCATAATGATGTGTCTTCTCATTTGAACCCAAAGGCAGATACAGCCGCTCTGCTAAGTTACTGGCCAATAAAGGCTGATTTGAGGAGAGCTGTAATGAGGATTGTGACAAACTAAAGCCTGCATAAGTCAAATACTTACCCCGCCACTTGGCCAAGTCATGGGCCAGCTGTAGCGCTTGCTGCTGCGCCTGCCACTGCACTTTTTGATTGAGATATTGCTGATAGCTGGGTAACAGTATGGCGGTTAATAGTGTCATTAGCGCCACTACGATAAGCAGCTCTATCAAGGTATACCCTAAGGGTCTGTTGAGACTTGATTTAAGCTGACTGCTACTCATTATTCACAGGCGTTTGATAGATATAAAGATAGTCTTGTACCTGCACATCATGAGGTGTCTTGGTTCTACTCAAACAGGCCATTTGGCTTTCTTGTTGCTGTGAGCTATGGCTTGAGTCATCAGCGGTGATCACTACCATAGACTTAGCCAAACAGTCATCTATTTGCTTTAATTTTGCAGAACTAAACACAGGCATGACCGAGGTCACATACACTCGGATCAAAGTCTGCTGCGGCACTGTATTGTCAGTTACAGAGCCATGATTTTGCACCACAGGATTTGTATGATGAGCAGGTTTAGGACTGCCTAAGGCATCGAGCACAATGGCCATACCATCTACCGCCCCGCTTATCGTATTATCAGCAGATTCTGATACCGCTATAATAGGCCGAGTAAAAGACAATTGAGTGGCAATCAGTTGGCGATCACTGGTGTAATGATTCATTTGTCGATTGGCAATATTACAATAGCCTTGTGGATTTATGATGCCACCTTGCACCCCAACACGCTTGTGCCGTGCGCTGCCCTCTAACCAAGACTTGTAACGCGTCGGCTGATAACACACCACGTATTCAGCCCAGCTGTGCTGATTGGCCTTAATAAAAGGCTGCTTGATCAGATAGCCCATAGGACCTTGCGGCGACATTAATTGCGCCAGATTATCAGGCTGATCGACCATCGTCTTTAGGTGTGCTAACGGTACATCTGATGCTTGAAACAGCAATCGATTGACCTGAGCGGCTGTTATGACCTCTAACGATGTTTGAGAGTTTTTTAAGGCAATAACACTGGCGGTAGAGAGTAATACTACCAGCATCAGCACAATCACAAGTACTGACCCTTGCTGCTGGTCACTCTGTGCGAACACCGATACTGGGAAGGTCATAATGACTCACGACTGTTTCTGAGCGCCACCACACTGGTCAATGAGCGGCGTAAATAACTGGGATGCTGGTGTCGAATGGTATGCGGTTTGCCTTGTAAATAAAACACACTTTTGCCCGGCATCGACTTCGCCTGTGCGGTACTGGCCCGGCTAATGATTCCAAGTTGCACCGATACGATGGGGGCGTGATATAAATACTCAGAGTGAGCATCCAAGGGACTACTTTGGGTCAAGTACTGCTCAATGGACATATAAGATACGCCTTGCTTTAATCTTACGCCAAGCTGCACGCCAAAATAATCCACCCGATTCATCAGCACTACCCCATTATCACCAAAATCTTTAATGTATAACTGATGCGCCTTGGCAGGGCTATTTCGAATGGCCGTTGGTAATTGATAGCGCCCTGCATCGCAGGCCAGAACGATTGCCAAGTCTTTGGTTTCATTGGCGGCACGCTGTCTATCGAATCGGGTAAAAAAACGCTCAATAATCATATCGCCTGGATGCACTTTTTTGCCCTCGCAGTCAAAGCTTGGAAAAGCAGCTTGGTACTGTATGGTTAGTTGATCACTGTTGGTCGGCGCAACCAAGTTACTGGGTCCTAGGTTGCTACGACTAAATAACTGTTCATTGAGATTGACCACGCCGCGAAGATTGCCCCATTTTTCAGATCCTCCTACAGCATTCAACGGAGCATTATCATAGGAGCCGGTCAACACTATGCCGGTCCATGCAGATGCTTGATGCATGGTCGAATGAGACCCTAAATTGGCCTTTCTAATGGTTTTATGAATCGCAGGCAATTGAAAGACGGCATCATCTTGTAGCTCAGAGACTGCTAACTGTATACGCTGCACCGCCAGACTATGAGCGAACAACTCAAATGCGGCGCCACTTACCACAAGCCCTAAAGTCAGTGCCAGCATAAGCTCAATCAAGCTAACCCCTTGTTGAGCGGTGATAGAGTCGAGCCCTATATGCTTGGGGTTGGGCGGTTTTGATGGCATGGATTAATAGGCCTCCATATACAAGCAATCCGACCCTACTCGATAATTGCCCTGAAGATGTAAGCAGCCGTCTAAGACCTCGCTGCTGACATATTCAGCCTGTGTTCCATGCCATGCAGCGACTAAGCAGTAGTTTTCAGTGGTGGACAACCGGCCAGGACAACTGAGCATGGCAAGTGTCATACCTTGCTGTTTGGCTTGTAGGCGTAATACCGCCACATCGTTTTGTACCACTTGAGTCGCATTACAGCCCGCTCTTACAGTGCAGCTGGTCATAGCTGGAATAGTGGCTGCATCAAACTGTAATTGATACGCCCTTAGTGCCACCCACCCCATATTAGTCCGAATACGCTCTGCAGCTTCCGTTAATATAACCAAAGCTTGTGTCCGCATCACCGCATCATCTACCGCTGCCAAAGATTGTGCCTGCAAACCAACATAACCGAGCGCTGCCACACTAAATAAAACTAGAGCCACTAACACTTCAATGAAAGCCATACCTTGTTGACTAGATACGGGTATATGCGTTGGTGGCCCACTTTGCATCGCTGTCTCTTCCTAAATCAGATGACGGAACGTCTTAAGGTATGGCTTGAACCCTACTACAGCTTTGCTGATGACACTGCTGACCCAAATAATTAAGGCTCAGTACACCATCTGACGCCATCTTGCCAGCTGCAGTTGGGGTGGCTATCAGCTGCCAGTGAGCAGAGGTGAGATACCCCTCATTGTCTAAGGGGGTGAGCGAAATTATATAAAGCGCTTGAGAGTTTTGTCTGTTACCGCTGTTGGGCTGCTGATGGGTATAGGGAAACTTCACCAGCAAAGCCTTGGATGCAGTACTGTTTTTATGATCAGGAGCATGGGTGCCCGCACTTTGTAACAGCAGTGCCATATGCACTTTTCGGTAATCCCCTTGAACCAGCTTGTGGTGCTGTAATTGCACCGCCAAACGCTGCAACTCTGACATCATCTTTAGGCGATTGGCTTTGATGTGGTGCTGCTGATAGGTGGGATAAACGGCAGTGGTCAATATTCCAATCAGGGTCATGACTATTAAAATGTCGATTAGCCCATAGCCTTGGATGCCATTGCTATGCATGCAACCTTCCACTTAACTTAAGTGTTAACTTAAATAAATACGCTAGAGCACTTGCTGCATCCAATTTTTAAACTCTATAATAAAAAAGTTAAATTTAACTTAACATCTTATAGTGACTATTAATAGATTTAATTGCACTTATTACCTAATTGAGCGAATTTTAGATTAAGATAACGATGCCCTAATGACCATGGCTGAGTGCATAAGCCATGATATGTGTCTCAGGGCAGGCCTGTTTGATAGTTACAGCTAAAGCAGTTAACGTCGCTGCGGTGGTGACCACGTCATCAAATAAAATAACGCGCCGAGTCGGTACCGCTTGAGTCACTTCAAAGGCATTAAGGATGTTTTGTTGACGCGATTGTCTATCAAGCCCTTGCTGACTACCGGCCTTATCAATACGGTGTATGCCCTGCCAAAGCGGAATTTTCCAGTGCCGTGATAAGTAATAAGCCAACACAGATAACGGACTAAACCCTCGGGTGGCCAAGCGATGCTTTGTGGTAGGTGTGGCAACAATCACACTGTTTGTACTGTGGCAGCCTTGTGGTCTTGGTAACTGACGAATAGCATGCACTAATATCGGCAGTGCGCTTAGCTGCTGCTTGTACTTAAATGCAATGAGTGCTGAGCGTAGGTAGCCCACGTGTGCAGCGGCAGGTTGAATAACGAAATGGTGGTTGGCGCCTAATTGCGTGACCGGTAGCTGCTGATGCAGCGCATCTGGCAACCAGCTGACATCATCATGGCACCACTGACAAAGCAAAGATGAAAAAAAAGAACGCCTCATAGGAAGGCGCTCTTTGGTTATTGCTCTACAATGGATATGGCACACACAGCAGGTTTGTTGAAAGTACTGTACCCGCCACATACCCAGTTGGTAGTAAGCGGGAATCATACGCGTGGGGCTTTGCCAAGTGAAGTGCAAGAAAGACTTACAGCCCTTTCCAATCGTTTAATGATAAACCCACACCCACAGCGGTTGTCTCATCATTATAGTCAATAATAGACTCACCATAACCGTGGAATACTTGGATAAAGGCGCGTACATCACGGGTAATCGGGTGAGTATAATCTAATTGAATCGCCCCTTTTTGTGTATCGAAGTTATAACGACCTGTTGCGGCTAATGTTTCACCTTTACCAAAGTCATAAAGGGTTTGGATTTCCCCATTACCATAGTAATCGGTAATGTCTGGGTTATCACCTCGTTTTCCCCCTGATTTTTTCTCTTTAATATGCGTCCAGACTTTCGGTATCACGCTAAGCTTACCCCACTCAGCACCCCCCATTAAATACAGACGATTCCATGAGCGCGATAATGGATCAGATTGTCCGTTTGAGTGGTGAATGGCACCGGCGCCTATCATACGCAAACGACCGTTAAACGGCAGATCGGCTTTTACTGGCTGAGTGATGAATATCTCAGGCATATAGTCGGTGGCTCTAAAAGGACGCGAGTTATCTTCATTATAGACTTGCCAATGCATTTGCTGGGTATAGCCAAACCACACATCTGCATTGGTATCAAAGACATCTTCAGCCACTTTTGTCTTTAAAGAAATTTGAGCTTTTAGCTCTAAAGGATCGTATTGATCGCCATAATCTTTGGCCGTTGGCTCAGGCTGAGTCGGTGATTTCGGATTACGGTTAGGATCATAATGAGCGTATAACGGCATTAAGTAAATGGGGTTATGGGGTCTTACTGTCCACGTACCATTTTCGCTATTTTTATCCAAATCATAAGCCAAGCTTAGGGTGGTATAGGGTGAAAAATCATCCACCGTTAACCCAGCTTTGGCCAACTTAAGGTTGCCAGAGGCAGTAGGCGCACCGACATCTATAATATCGCCCTCTGCCTCTTCAGCGAACTCACGCTTATCATTCTCATCAGCGAAGACGGCAGTGGGACGCAAGTCACTAAAAGTGGCCTTAACAGACTGCGCTAAATCAAGCGGTTTTTTCTCACGGCCTACAGTAATCGGATCCCCTGTGGTCACTT
Organism: Psychrobacter sp. YP14; assembly: GCF_003209315.1. Classification (NCBI taxonomy): domain Bacteria; kingdom Pseudomonadati; phylum Pseudomonadota; class Gammaproteobacteria; order Moraxellales; family Moraxellaceae; genus Psychrobacter; species Psychrobacter sp. YP14. The sequence goes on from NZ_CP029789.1 coordinate 2,358,007, forward strand.
TGTCATAACAGGCCAAACGAGCGGCTGCTAATTTTAAATCTGAACACTTCAAAAAATCATCCACAGTCACCTGCTGATCCGCAGTTGACATAGACATAGAGGAGTCACTTTCAGCATGCGCAGCAGTCATAGCCAGCATTGGAGTACAGCAGGCTGCTGTAATAGAAAGCGCTAAAACTTTAAGAGTAGACGAAGGCTCTGCAAAGAGCTGGGTCGAAGGCCGCGAAGTTGTCATGCCTGTTCCTAATGAATATGGTAAAAATGCCATTATACTATTAAAAAAAAATCTAAACCAACTATATTATAAACAATACATTGCTACACAATAAAGACAGATTAATTAGGTAAGCAAAAAAATAAACCTGCTACATTTGGCAGGTTTAGAGGTTATTCGAAGCGATGATCGTTGTGTTCAATCCATCCATTTTGATGATTGGCAGCGGGATCAGCATGCGTCCAATGTACCACGCCCCCTTTCGGGTTATATTCGTATTGCCCATAAAAAAGTACATCATCGCCTACATTTAGCTTCCCAAGCTTAGGTGCTAAGTCAATATTATGCGCAATAAGTATGGTGTGTTGGGCATCCACCCCATCTAGCTGTACGATAAAGCGTTGATGACGACTGCCGTCATTGTCATCAGGCAAGATGGCTGTGACTTGACCACAACCTTTAACCTGTACTGAAGATTGCTGCGCATTAAACGCGTTGATAATCGAGCTATTGCGACACGACAAAGGCATAGCTAAATTATTGCCTGAGGCATTTGCACTATCCAGACTCTTAGAATCCAACTCTATCTCAATAGGGCTAATACTCACTATGCTGTCTTGCGTACCCAGCACTTCACCAGATTCAGGCTCACAGCCACTGAGCATAACTAAACCCAAAGCAAAGATTAGTAAGGCCGCAGGAAGCTTATGCTCTGAGTCAGAGGATGGGCGCGTGAGGCGCAATTTGCCACTACTTGCTAGCAAGCGGCGATGCTGTAAATAATTTTTCACACACTCTACCTACCTATGTTTTGATAAGTAATATAGTGTAATGTTATGTATTTATCAAGTAATAAACCAGCATAGGTATAGACAAAAATAATTACAATTTGCGACTTATTGATTCCCTAAAAAAACAAGGCGCCTTAACAATAAGGCGCCTATTACTGATTAGTATCTCTTATTAATGACAGTCTGTCGACGTTAACGCTTAAAGCTTAGCCAAAGTCTGCTCAAATTCATCACGCTCTATGGTGCCCACCTGCTGAACTTGCAATTTACCATCCACAAAATATAGCAGTGCTGGCGGACCAAACAACTTAAGCTCCGATAAGATACGAGCAGACTCCGCATTACTCTCAGTCACATCCAGTCGTACCAATTGCCACTGTTGCATGGCAGCTGGACGGTTGGTAAAGAGAGTCTTGTCCATAATGCGGCATTCGATACACCACTCTGCAGTGACATCTACCAAGACCTTAGGATTATTTTGTACCAAAGGAATTAATGCATCTAAGCTATTAATATGCACATCTTTAATACTTTGTGCGGCGGCTGGTACCCCATACCCACCATCTGCAGCGGCGCTCTGTGTCTGCACTGTCGCCATGACTGGCATAGGCGTCTTTTGTGATAACACTTTTAGCGGCTGCCAAGCATCGTTACTGCCGGCGGCGGCACCCACCAAAGTTGCACCTGCCCATAATCCAAATAATAGGGCAAGTGGCTTGGTCAATAGCTCACCGCGGCCATGCCAGCTCCAAGCCCAGGCTGCCACCACCATAAACCATAACGCCCACAGCAGCAGCATGCCAGGATGGATAATCACCCGCTCAACCAACAACAAAGCCACTGCAAATAGCAATAAAGCAAAACCTTGCTTAACCCAGTTCATCCACTCACCCGCTTTGGGCATTAAGTTGCCTTGGCTGATGCCCAGCAGCATTAATGGTGCCGACAAACCAAAGCCCAGCATAAATAAAGCAGCAAAGCCCAGTAGTGGATTGCCGATAGTAGAGACCGCGAGCAATGCGCCAAATAAGGGCGCTGATACACAAGGCGATACCACCAAGGCAGACAGCAGGCCTGCAATAAAGCTGCCTGTGCTACTGCCCAGATACTTATCTCCGGACTGACTCAATGCTTGGGTTTTTTGACGTAACACGCTGGGTAGGCTAAAGCTTATGACATCAAGCATATACAAGGCAAGTAGTACAAATACTGCGGCAAAACCCAATAAGATTACCGGATTTTGTAACCAGCCGATAATGCCCAGCTGTTGACCAAATATGGCAATGATTGCACCCAAAATCCCATAAGCAACCGCCACACCTAAAGCGTAACTGCCACTCATCATAAGCCCTTTTTTAGCAGTGGGCTTGTGCTGACGGGCAACAATATTACTGACAATGGGCAGCATCGGCAGTACACAAGGGGTGAATGCCAGACCTAAGCCTGCCAAAAATAGTAAACCCAGCGCCAGCCATGGATGCTCGCTAAGACCAAAAGGATCTTGATCTACCACCCCATCGCCGACCAATGCGGCACTCACATTAGTTGTATTTACATCGGCATCTGCACTACCTTCAGCACTGGCAGCGGCTGAATAAGTCAGGCTCTCATCTTCAGCTACAGCCTTATCCGTAGCAGGGTCAACCAAATCGGTATTCATCACGCTGCCATCTTTTAGCTCACTGGAATCTGACTGGCTGCCCGCCAACTGATCTGGCGGCGTGGCTTCAGCTTGGACTTGATTATTTGGCGCGCTAGATTCAGCCACTGCTGCAGAGGTAGCGGCGGCCGCTTGAGCCACTTGAGGTGTGATTTGCGCTTTGGTGGTAGCCGGCACCTTACTACTCTGTGCAGGCTCGATGGCTGCTTTGTCAACCTTAGGAGCCGCTTTGGCAGCGACAGTCGGCGGCAGATTTATGCTTAATATTTCTTTTTGCGGAGGATAGCAAAGACCGGCATCAGCACAGCCTTGCCAAGTAACTATGACATCGTCATTGATAGCCGCAGCAGTCGTATTGGTCAACGTCGCCGTCGCCGTCACTTGAGGCTGCTTAAACACCTGAACCTTACCAAAAGTGGGGTCATCTATGCTTTGCGGGACGTGCGAAAACTTTATGGCACTGGCGCTCACCCCTTCAGGTAACTTTAAGCCGAGCTTGTCTTTATAAAGATAGTGCTTGGGTGTGATGTTCAGGGCAATGGTAATTTTATTGCCGCTTTGACTGGGCTTTACCGAAAATGCTTGCTCCACTTTCAAGAATTTTTGCTGACCAGACTCCACTTCAGCACTGCCAAATAAGTCCCCCAAGCTTGCCGCCTGCGCAGGCAAGGCAGCCGTCAGGGTTAATCCAGCCAGACTTAACCCAAAAGCTAATGAGGCGGTTTTGATTTTTTGACCTATTGGCTTGGCGGGTTTTATACCTGCTAAATACCCAGGCTCTGCGTCTGAGCTTTTAAGTTTTAAGCATTGTGCTTGCATCTTTGTTGCCACTTGATCTGCCATAAAAGCCTTATTTATTTCTACTGAGTTTTTTATCACTATCACTTAACGCTTAAAGCGGCCTGTTGCTATATCTAGGCCCTTAAATGATAAGTCATGACAGTCTATTTGCTTGGAGTTCAATATCTAGGCACAAACCCTAATTTATTGTAAAGATAACTTGCGACTGTAGACCATTTAACTTACTACACAATATAAATTTGTATAACAAATATTACGAGCGTGCTGCCCACCTTAGTCCTTTTTACCAAAGCTACCCGGAAAGTCTTTGAGTATTACCCTATCTGGCATTTCAGGCATGATGCCACGGCTTAATAATAGATCTAAGTGATCAATTTGCTGTTTTTTGTCAAACTCATTGACCTCAGCTATCAGCATTTTTTCGATATATTTATCTAGCTGATAGCAGCTCAAGCGGGCACACAATACGGCCAACTGATAAATACGGCGCTTACAGTGCACATCAATGCTGTGTAATAAGCGTACCAATTTGGCAGTATCCAGCGAGGCATAGTCATAGTCTGCTACCGTGTCACTTGGTAAAGGCGTAACCCCGTAAGCAATGGATAAATGTGCCAGGTAATAACAGCAAAATAGATAACCTAAAACATGACCAATAAAATAGGCTCGATCATAAGTATAGCTCATGACCCCAAAGTGACTGAGTACGTAGCTATTTAGGCTGCCTTGATCAGCAACGCTATCGTTATCTCTTAATCTACCCACTGTTGGCAGCTTTAAATGGTTTTTATTGACTGACGTCAGCTGCCAACCTACAGGATTCTGGGCGGGCATGGAATAAACAATATCAGCTATCAAGTCATCAACAATGTGCAGCTGCTGCCACATCATATCGGTCTTATCCAAATCAATTAAACCACGCTGATCTAACGCACGCGCCATTTGAAACTGCTGATATTCAATGAATTGCGGCTTTAGGGCTTGTACCATATAAGTGGGACGTAGTTCAGGCTTAACGGTATAAAAAAACTCAGTACGCTTAAGCTGTTGTTGATACAGCTCAACACGCAGCTGAGCTACTTTTTCAAGCTCTTTGGGCTGTATGGCGTTATTGATAGGTAAAGCGTCTACCTGATATAACGCCAAAAGCTCTGCCTTACTGGCAGGGGGCTTTATTACCGCATCAGCGACACCAAGCTGCTCGTCATCGGCAATAACGGGCGCTTGTTTGGCTTCTTGTTTTGACTCATTATTGGCTTCAGCGCCTGATGCTTTTTGCACCGTAATCGTAACTGAAGATTGGGGCATAATTTTATCTCAAATGCTTGATAGATGGGGTTATCATAGCACTATTGCCAAATTGCAGCATCCTTGTTTAGCGAAATGCAAACAAAGCGAATGAACTAAAATTGGGGGATACAAACACAAAAAAACCAATCAAGACGTAGGTCAGATTAGTGAGTTTTTAATACGATTGAAGTGTTTATAACAGAATATAACGAGGGATTTTTTAACTAAAATAGAATCATGCACAGATGAGAGAAGATAAGAAATAATGGGGCGACTGATGGGACTCGAACCCACGACAACCGAGATCACAACCCGGGGCTCTACCAACTGAGCTACAGCCGCCATAATCAACACAGAGTGTATTGAGAAGTGCAGTACTTAACTTCTACAGGCGTAAATGGTGCGCCTGGCAGGATTCGAACCTGCGACCACCTGCTTAGAAGGCAGATGCTCTATCCAACTGAGCTACAGGCGCTCATGGTGCTGACACTCTTACAAAAAAGACTGTCTTATTTAAAGCATAAAAAAAAGCCTGTAAGGCTCTATTAAAAAGTGGTCGGAGTGATAGGATTCGAACCTACGACCCTCTGGTCCCAAACCAGATGCGCTACCAAACTGCGCCACACTCCGATATCTTACTTTTTTATTTACGATTTTGATAATCATCATTGACTGTTAATCAACTCTGTCATCGCTATCGAGGTGCATATAATAGGATGAAACCTTAATTCTGTCAACACTTTTTTTCAATTTATTTTCAAAAAGTGTCATTCCTATTATAAAGCGATCAAATCAGTATCACACCTTGCTGAACATCAAACGGTATCACGCTCATTTGCGTGCTATTTAATGCCGGTTTAGCATCGTCCTGATTAGGGTGCCTATTCTCGTTCAAATTACTTAAAACGTCAAGCCTTTGGTTAAAATTTTTATTTTTGGGATAAATAAGCCAAGCTTGCGGCCTATTTAGATAGTGCTGATACACATAAAGCTGCTGCCAATCACTGCCACTCACCTGCTGTACTGTGCTCAAAGCTTTATATTTTATATCAATAACATGGGTTATCTTAGCACGGCTGTCATAAATACAGGCATCAGGCTGCAACCTTTGAACCAGATGATAAGCCGCTGTAGGTTTTCCACAGACGAAGGCTAAGTGGTTTGAATCCTCTAAGTGGGCATACAACCACTCAAAACTTGGCTGCACAATCAGCCGGCTTCCAGGCAAGGTTTGCTGTACCCAAACAGAGAGCTTACCGAGTACCCAGCGCTCAAATGCAAATTGCATATTGATCATTAAAGCAGCGGTTGGCAATAAGCTAGTGCTATTGCGAGCACTTGGGTCAGGCGGCTGACTTTGTAAGCTATGAGACAACAGCCACCACGCCCAATCAAGCGCCTGTGTTAACAGCTGAGCCTGTCTTGTACCAAGCGTGGCACGCCATGTTAATGCTTCAGACTGCAGCGCTTTATAAGTCGGCAGCCATTGATCGGCAGCAAGTGCTTTTAGCTGCTGCAAAGCTATTGGTGTGGCAGAGTGTGGGCTATGATTTAGATGCTGCTGCCTATGACTGTGGGCACTGACTGCATAATTGCTGTCTACTTGAGACGGATGCAGGAGATAACGCAGCTGCTGCCAAGCCGTGAATAAGAATTGTGCCAAGCGTTTGTCAGTATCAAAAACAGTCTGCTCACTGTACAAATAATGCGGCCGATGCCAGTTGTTTTTTAACTGGGCAGACATCTTTATTTTGCCTTGGGCCTTGGGCTGATTTTGGCTTTTGCTCTGATAGCGACTGGGCAGAATATCCGCCCCTTGCCTTAGCTGCATTTCAGCTTTTTTTAATACACCTTCATACCAAGGTCTATTGCCCTTAAAATGGCTGTTTTGATTTGATGACGAGCCTGCCCCTATAATGAGAGGCGGTGACGGCAAAAAGGCCGCTTGGTACCGCTGATTAACCACGCCCATACTCAATGCAGATAGAGGTTTAGCTAAGCCATCACTAGCCAAATCTGCGAGCATCTGTGCCACCCAGGCACGTGCTTCAGCCAACGCTTGTGACGTCGCCTGATCTTGTGTCTGACTCAGCGCGGTGACTTTGGGCAAAATCTCCAGACAAGCACCGCTGGGCAAGACTAGTTGTGCCAGATAATGACCCACAACCAGACTCATTTCGCCTCGGCTAACTTCAATACGAAAGCAAGGCAACGCTTGCTCAATAAGATATCTAAAGTCACCGGGAGATTCAAAATCCGCTATCGTCAGCCTTTGATGCTCCAAGCAGCTTATCACTGCTTTCACTCGACTATTCACCCTACTCAACCCTATTCACCCTAGGCCGGTTAGCAGAAGACTGCTTGGAGACGCTGGGTGCTAAGCTTGGGAGAACACTGTCTTTGTTTGGCCAGCTAGCGGGCGTCATAGGGGTCTTCACTTGAGACACTGTATAGCTGCTGATATGGCGCTGCTGTGAGATAAATAGATTGTGATTCGAGGCTTAAACTTGGGTTTTCCGCCACCGCCACAAAGGCTTGTGCAAATAAGCCAGATTCGGCCGAATGGCGCTGCTCATAAGCCTCAGCAGCAAAGAGGCTTGCATGAGGTTCATCTGCAGCATAGTTGAGCGCATCTGGGTGATACAGTAAGCTATAGGACACAGAGTTATCACCATACAAGATCTGATGTAGGCTCTGTAGTAGATACGCCTCACCTCTATGTAAGCTAATAAAGGCCATGATTTGTGGCACAATCTGGCGATACAAACGCTTAGCAAGCTGGCGTATGTCATCAATACCCATGAAATAGGACTGCCCTAATTGTGCTTGCTCACCGCACAAGGCGGTTAATCGCTGATTTATACTCAGCATCATTTGTGCTAAATCAACCTCTTTTCCTGCATCATCTTTTAATACGCTAAGCAAGCTGGCATCCGAATAGCAAGTGACAAAATCAAAGCGGCGCCTAAAGGCCATATCAAGCACAGCGAGCGAATGATCTTGGGTATTCATAGTGGCATAGATATCTACGTTGCTGGGCACCATAAACTGCCTTCCTGAGTAGGCCAGACGCACACTCATAGGGGTTGCCCCACCCGCACGTTTGCTCGGCTCAATCACGCTCATAAGCTCACCAAACACCTGCGCTGTATTGGCCCGATTTATCTCATCGATAAGCATTGCGTAACGGTGCTCAGGGTCACTTGCCGCCTTAGCACACAGCGCCAAGAATGCCCCTTGCTGAATCTCATATTGCATCTGACCGGTCTGTGCATTGATAAGCGGCCGAATGCCTTCCACAAATTCATCATAACCATAAGACTGATGGAAACTGACTAGGCAGCTACGGCTAACTGTATGCGTCTGATGATAATGATGGCGTGCACTGTCATCATATAACGACAGTAACTCAGACAGCTGCTCCGTTAAAATAGGTTTTAGCTCATCGAGCAAATACCACTGGCTCGTTTCGGTCTTATCGAAGTAATGATTGGCTGAGCGCTGGGCGCTATTGACTGTGGTTGAGTCAGGATGGGTGTGCGTGTTGAGCTGTACCCATAAGGTCTGATTGATGTTTTCATTGCGCTTATTGGCTGCTGCCTTATCGATAATCAGCGGATGCTGCATCATCTCTGGCACGGTCATCAGCCGATCTTCGAGCAGCAGTACCGCACAGACCACATCACACCAGCCATAATGACTGATCTGCTGTATGCGCCAACTGTCCCAGCAGACTGCGATGCTGTCATCATAGCGCTTTTGTAACTCAAGCAAACGGTAGGTCTTACCTGTCCCAGCGACGCCAGTAAAAATCACGTTGGTCGGCTCAGTGGGCAGTGCAGCTATTGGGGCATTCAAAATATCTTTCACTCACTATCAGATGTCGGTATTTGCGTTGTATATTAAGCCATATCTCAATGCCGTAGCACAATGGTCCTGCTAATTACTTAATCGGCAACCTATTTTTGTGAACTGACTGTCACCTAGAGTTGGCGAAGCGCTTTGCTATAATAAAACACAAGGTATAACACCACAGTTGTCTATCATGACAACATTCGATGAATGAAAGGACGCGTTATGAGTCAGTTAGGAAGTTTATTACAGCAAGCCACAAGCCTTAGCAAAAGCGCGGGCAAAGTTGCCACAAAGGCGGCCACTCGCCTAAATCTGCCATTACAAGGTGCTCAATTAAAAGCTACTGAGACGTCGCATCAACCTTTAGATGTGAACAACCCTTTTACCAAAATCCTAAAAACAGTTCAGCGGTTGCCTGACAGCACTCAGTCTTTTGTATTAACCAAAGTCTTTAGTAAGATTGTACCCTATGTGGGCACCACAGGTATTGTCTATGAAACAGTCACGCCCAATAAATTGGTCGTCAGCTTAAACAATAAAAAAGGCGTGCAAAACCACATTGGCACGGTGCACGCTGTGGCAGTAACTTTATTGGCAGAGACTGCCACAGGGTTTATATTAGGAGTGAACTTGCCGTCAGATAGAGTGCTCTTGGTCAAATCTTACGAGGTAAATTTCTATCGCCCTATTAAGACAGGTCAAATTGCCGCCATTGCCACTTTAAGCGACGAGCAGCGCCAATATATATTGGACAATGCCAAAGGTGAAATGGTCATTCCTTGTGTGATTGAAGACCGTCAATCAGATAGCGAACGCGCCCCGATTACTGTTGAGATGACCTGGGCCTGGATTCCTAAATCCGAGCTAAAGCAGCGCCGTGAAGGTAAAGATAACAGTAACTCTACTACAAAATAATGCGCCACTTGATCGATTTAGCTGAATAAGCCGGCAGGTTAACGGGCTAATACTCCACCATTCCGCCGCGCATCTCATCGATCAAGCTCATAAACTCGCCTCGCCACTCGCGAATGGTCTGTTCATCAGGCAGCCACTGGTTGGACAAGGTCACCACATTGACGATTAAATCATGAGTTGAGGTGTCCATACCCGTGCTGTCTGGGGCCGGAGCATACTGACAGCGCTGATAAGCTTTAGTGATATTAGCCAGTACGCCCGACTCAAGTGACAGCTTAATACGCTGTAGCTCAGGAGATATTAAGGTTTTGTTGTGCAGAGCCTTCTCAATATACTCAATACTCGGGGCACTGGTGTCCAAATTATAAAAATAGGCCAACTCTTGTAAAAAGGCCAATAGTGCGCCTTGCAAATGAAATATCGCAGTCTCACAGTGCGCCTGATACAGCTGCTTATCAGTGGTCTCTCCAGCCTGTTTACAAGCCAATCTACAAAAATAGAACTTTTGGTTGGTGCGGTCTGCTTGATAGCGCGCCACTCTGCCCTTGTCTGCCATAATCATCCCCAGTTGGCACTTATTTAAAACATAACTGTAGCATAAAAAATACTATTGCAGCAGACAGTTAAACGCACTCAAGATTCATTATTTACTCGGAAAATCATAGCTCTTATAAATCTCTAGCACACCCTTTTCTTTGTCAATAAACAGTCTTTGAACCCCAAATCCACGATTTATCATGTCTGGGTTTTTATGGTAAATATCAATGGTTTTGGCCGCTTTAAAGTCAGATGAATAACTGTTTACGCCTCTGTTTTGCATCAACGGCTTTAGCTCACTGCCATTAATACGATAAGCAATCACCGCCGAGTTGGGAATAAATGATTGTTTTGAGCCTAATCGGCTACCCTCAGGAATCTTGACATAGCCATCGGTCAACAGTAAACGCTCTAAGTCAAAGCTATATTTGTCTACCTTAAAATCAGTACGTACTTTAGGGTCGGTATACCAGCGGTAATTGTATAAATCCACACCGCGATTGAGCTGTTTGTATAAATGATCAGTGATACCTTTGTAGCTGTCTGCCTTCATTTTAAGAGCTTTGCCATCATACGTGGCGCTAAACCCTGGACAGCTAATGCTAAAGCTTGGATCAGCATCTTTATTCAGATCGCCCATACTCACGGTCTTTGAGCGATTTGGCACACTGCTGGCAACTTTCCAATTGGCATTAACATCTAAGCCATCTTTCATCGACATGAGCATGATATTTAGACTATCACAATCTGGCACCGTCTCTGAGGCGTAAGCTGGCATACTCAAAGCTAAGGATACAGCGGATGTTATTAATATAATTTTTTTCATAACCGCCTCAAAATAAAATCAAACATAATCAAAATTGCTAATTATCCAAAACTATAGGGTATAAAAATTTATCAAACAACAGCTTATCGAGCATCTGTCTATTTATTCAATCTATTTATTCAATGCCTATCACTAGGCTAACCATAACTTTAACTCAGTCCACAATTTTAACTCAGTAACCATACAGACACCTTAACCTAGTCGTCATTTTGGTTAATATTCTAAAAGCTAGCTTACACTGATAAAGGTTAATTAATAGTCAATCAATCTTGGTTTATATATTTTGAGTGGATTAAGTCACTATAGCATAATTTTTAGGCACAAAAAAAGCCGGCATAGCGCCAGCTTTTTTTATCTCATAACAGTATGCTTGAAGCTCATTTAATAGCAGCTTTGGCCTATTTGTCTTGACTCAACTCTTGAGCAAACGCTTCATCGAAGCTTCTGAAGTCTTGAGCTGAGGTCGTGGCTTCGATATCAAAAGCGGCATCTAGAGCACTTTCAACATCATAAGCAGGTTTGCCTTCTTTGGCTTTTTTGCGCGCCGCATGATAAGCAAGACCTGTACCCGCTGGGATCAGACGACCCACAACCACGTTTTCTTTTAGACCACGTAGCTCATCAACTTTACCCTCAACAGCAGCAGCAGTTAATACGCGTGTGGTTTCCTGGAACGAAGCCGCTGAGATGAAGCTTTCAGTTGCCAAGCTGGCTTTGGTGATACCCAATAACTGACGTTCAAACTGTACTGGGAATTTATCTTCAGCAAGCAGTTTTTCGTTAGTGGCTTTCACATCAGCGTATTCCACCTGATCGCCCTTGAAGTAGTTTGAATCACCGGCATCAGTAATTTCTACTTTACGCAACATCTGACGGATAATCACTTCAATGTGCTTATCGTTGATCTTAACGCCCTGCAAGCGGTATACATCCTGTACTTCATCCACAATGTAGTTAGCCAGCGCAGTTTCGCCTTGTAGACGCAAGATGTCATGCGGATTTAATGGGCCATCTGCAATAACTTCACCACGGGCAACGGTTTCGTTCTCGAACACGTTGATTTGGCGCCATTTTGGAATCAGCTCTTCATGTACTTCGCCATCTTCATTAGTGATGATGAAGCGGTTCTTACCTTTAGTTGATGAGCCGAAGCTTACCACACCTGACATCTCTGCCATGATGGCATGATCTTTCGGACGACGTGCTTCGAACAAGTCAGCAACACGTGGTAGACCACCGGTAATATCTTTGGTACCTGACGTGGCTTGTGGTACACGGCCTAATACCGAACCTGCTGTCACTTCTTCGCCATCAGAAACACGGATAATGGTCTCAGCAGGTAAGAAGTAAACCACTTCTTTACCGCCCGTAGTATCTAGAATAATCGCTGGACGTAAGTCTTTTGAGTTACTTGGACGGTCTTTTGAACCCAAGATTTCAAACGAGCTCATACCGGTTGCTTCATCAATCTTAACGGTGGCAGTTGAGCCATCGATAATGTCGCTGAAACGTGCCTTACCCGCGAATTCTGTGATAATTGGGTGCGTGTGCGGATCCCATTTAGCAATCGCTTGTCCGCTTTCAACTTCATCACCGTCTTTCACCAGTACGCTTGAACCATAAGGAACTTTATAGCGCTCACGCTCACGGCCAACATCATCAGCAATACCGATTTCAGCTGAACGCGATACGATAACTAAGTGACCATCCACGTGGTCCACCGTCTTCATGTTATGGAAGCGGATGAAACCTGTGTTGCGGGCAGAGATGCTATTGTCTACTGAAGTAGAACTTGCGGCACCACCCACGTGGAACGTACGCATGGTTAACTGAGTACCTGGCTCACCGATTGACTGAGCCGCCATAACACCCACAGACTCACCAATATTCACTTTGTGACCACGTGCCAAGTCACGGCCATAACACTGAGCACACACACCGTGTGGTACATCACAAGTAATAACTGAGCGTACCCATACTTCATCGATACCATTGTCATCAATAACCGTTACGCCATGCTCATCAATCAGCGTACCTGCGGCTAATAACACCTCATCTTCACGGCTCATCACATCACGAGCAACCACACGACCTAGAACACGGTCACCTAGTTTCTCAATGATTTCACCGCCTTGAATGTGTGGTGTCATGCGAACGCCTTTTTCGGTACCACAATCGTTCTCAGTGATTACCAAATCTTGCGCCACGTCAACCAAACGACGAGTCAAGTAACCCGAGTTGGCTGTCTTAAGTGCCGTATCGGCAAGACCTTTACGCGCACCGTGGGTCGAGATGAAGTACTGAAGAACCGATAGACCTTCACGGAAGTTGGCCTTAATCGGGGTTTCAATAATAGAGCCATCTGGCTTAGCCATTAGACCACGCATACCGGCCAACTGACGAATCTGCGCTGCACTACCACGAGCACCAGAGTCTGACATGATGAAGATAGAGTTGAATGATTTTTGCTCTTCTTCTTCACCTTGTGCGTTGATAACGATATCAGTCGCCAAGTTATCCATCATCGCTTTAGCCACTTTGTCGTTGGTACGTGACCAGATATCGACAACTTTGTTGTAGCGCTCACCAGCGGTTACGAAACCTTGCTCAAACTGTTGTTCGATTTCACGAACTTCAGCATCAGCCGCTTCGATAAGCTCTTTTTTCATTGGCGGGATAACCATATCCTCGATACCAATAGACACACCTGATAGGGTTGCTTGAGCAAAACCTAGGTACATTAATTGGTCAGCGAAGATAACACTTTCTTTCACGCCGCGCGTACGGTAGCAAGAGTTCATTAGTTTTGAGATGTTTTTCTTAGTCATCTCAACGTTACACTCAGCAAAACGCATACCTTTTGGCATGACATTCCAGATAAGTAGACGACCGGCCACAGTTTCTTGCAGCGTGGTTTGTTTGGTCGAGTTACCCTCTTCATCAAAGATGGTCTCAGTCACACGTACTTTAATTTTGGCGTTTACATGTAGGTCGTTTGAACCAATAGCGCGTAATGCTTCGTTAACGGTCGCAAAGATCATGCCTTCGCCTTTAGCCTTAACTGCTGAACGGCTGATGTAGTACAGACCCAGTACAACGTCTTGTGATGGCACAATAATCGGATCACCGTTAGCAGGTGATAGAATGTTGTTGGTTGACATCATCAACGTACGGGCTTCTAGCTGTGCTTCTAGAGTCAATGGCACGTGTACTGCCATTTGGTCACCGTCGAAGTCAGCGTTAAACGCGGTACATACCAGCGGATGCAGCTGAATGGCTTTACCTTCAATTAGTACAGGCTCAAATGCTTGAAGACCCAATCTGTGTAGCGTTGGCGCACGGTTTAGTAATACTGGATGCTCACGGATAACCATGGCCAGCATATCCCAAACTTGTGGCTCTTCACGCTCTACCATCTTCTTCGCTTGTTTGATGGTTGTTGCCATGCCGTGTGACAATAGTTTTGAGTAAGTAAATGGCTTGAATAGCTCAAGTGCCATTTTCTTAGGCAGACCACACTGATGTAGACGCAGTGTTGGACCAACAACAATCACCGAACGGCCAGAGTAGTCAACACGCTTACCTAGTAAGTTTTGACGGAAACGACCTTGCTTACCTTTAATCATGTCAGCAAGCGATTTCAATGGACGCTTGTTGCTGCCCGTGATGGCACGGCCACGACGACCGTTATCAAGTAGCGCATCCACTGACTCTTGTAGCATACGTTTTTCGTTACGTACGATAATGTCAGGGGCGTTAAGCTCTAATAGACGCTTTAAACGGTTGTTACGGTTAATCACACGGCGATATAAGTCGTTTAGATCTGAGGTCGCAAAACGGCCGCCTTCTAGCGGTACTAGAGGACGTAAATCTGGTGGTAGTACGGGCAAAATGCTCATAACCATCCACTCAGGCTTGTTATTAGAGTCACGGAAAGCTTCTAATAATTTTAGACGCTTAGACATCTTTTTAAGCTTGGTTTCAGAACCAGTATTTGGAATCGCTTCACGTAGATCATCAATTTCTAAATCGATATCGATATCTTTTAACAGGTCTTGAACCGCTTCAGCACCCATTTTAGCGATGAACTCATCACCAAATTCTTCTAATGCTTTGTAGTAGTCTTCATCATCAAGAAGCTGATACTTCTCTAAAGACGTCATGCCAGGATCGGTTACCACATAGCTTTCAAAATACAATACGCGCTCGATATCACGTAGTGTCATATCAAGTAATAAACCGATGCGGCTTGGTAATGACTTTAAGAACCAAATGTGCGCAACAGGGCTGGCAAGATCGATGTGGCCCATGCGGTCACGACGAACTTTGGCAGTGGTCACTTCTACGCCACATTTTTCACAGATTACGCCTTGGAATTTGCGGCGCTTGTACTTACCACATAAACATTCAAAGTCTTTTACTGGACCAAAGATTTTGGCACAGAATAGACCATCACGCTCAGGCTTAAAGGTACGGTAGTTAATGGTTTCTGGTTTTTTTACTTCACCATGTGACCATGATTTAATAGTCTCGGGAGCTGCCAATGTAATCTGAATGCTATCAAATTCACGTTTGCCGTTGTCGGCAGGGCTTTTCATAATATCGAGTAAATCTTTCAAGTTGCTTCTCCGTTATATGTGTTCACAGTATCTGGGTCAAATTAATAATTTGAATAATGACCCTAAGCTACCGTTTGAAGGCAATGAATTAGGCTGAGTTTAAGGGAACGACTAACGCAGTAGATGCAAACCATTTAACAAAATGTTCTGCATCTACCCGATTCAACACTAGTTGCTTTCTTTTAGCTCAATATTAATACCCAGTGACTTAATCTCTTTGGTCAATACGTTGAACGATTCAGGCATGCCTGGGTCCATGTACTGCTCACCATCGACGATGTTCTTATACATACGCGTACGACCTTCAACATCATCCGATTTCACTGTTAGCATCTCTTGCAACGTGTAAGTTGCGCCATATGCTTCTAGTGCCCAAACTTCCATCTCACCGAAACGCTGACCACCAAACTGTGCTTTACCGCCTAATGGCTGCTGTGTTACTAATGAGTATGAACCGGTCGAACGGGCATGCATCTTGTCATCTACTAAGTGGTTTAGTTTCAGCATGTACATGTAGCCCACCGTCACAGGACGGTCAAACTTCTGACCAGTACGGCCATCATACAAAGTCTGCTGACCTGAGCTTGGGTAACCGGCAAGCTCTAGTAGCTCGTCAATTTGAACCTCACGGGCGCCATCAAATACAGCGGTACCCATAGGCACACCATCACGTAGGTTTTGAGCCAATGCACGGATATCATCATCGCTCAAGCTGTCTAAATCAACTTGTTCACCGCCTACTTTGTTGTAAATCTTGTCTAAGAATTCACGTAGCTCAGTGACTGCCGCTTGCGCTTTGATCATGCCGTTAATCTTGTCACCAAGACCTTTAGCTGCCATACCTAAGTGAGTCTCAAGTACCTGACCGATATTCATACGAGAAGGTACACCCAGTGGGTTTAGTACGATATCAACTGGATTACCGTTTTCATCATAAGGCATGTCTTCAACCGGCATGATGCGAGATACCACACCCTTGTTACCATGACGACCGGCCATCTTATCACCTGGCTGGATGCGACGTTTCACCGCTAGGTAAACCTTAACGATTTTTTGTACACCGTGTGCTAAGTCATCACCAGCAGTCAGCTTGCGTTTTTTCTCAGCGAACTTGGTATCGATGTCTTTTTGCTTATCGACCAAGAACTCTTGAATTTGAGTCAAACGCTCAGCGATTTCTTCTTCAACAGGCTGAATGTCTAATAACGTTTCTAAAGACATTTCTAGTAGCTCAGACTCAGCCAGTACTGTACCTGACTTAAGACCTGCACCACCACTGATGGCCTGACCATCTAATAAGTGGCTGATACGGCTACGTGCGGCTTCTTCAAAAATACGTAGCTCTTCTTTTAAGTCTTTGCGGTAGTTGTCCAGCTGCGACTTCTCGATTGATTTTGCACGAGCATCTTTTTCTACGCCATCACGGGTAAAGACTTGAACATCGATAACCGTACCTTTGGTAGAGGTTGGCACACGTAAAGAGGTGTCTTTAACGTCTGCTGCTTTTTCACCGAAGATGGCTCTTAGTAGCTTCTCTTCTGGCGTTAATTGTGTCTCACCTTTTGGCGTTACTTTACCAACTAAGATATCGCCTGCATCTACTTCAGCACCGATATAAACGATACCTGACTCATCAAGAGCAGATAGCGCGGCTTCACCCACGTTTGGAATATCGGCAGTGATTTCTTCAGTGCCTAGTTTTGTGTCACGCGCCACACAGGTTAATTCTTGAATGTGGATGGTTGTGAAACGGTCTTCTTTCACCACACGCTCTGATAATAAAATCGAGTCTTCGAAGTTATAACCGTTCCATGGCATAAAGGCCACACGCATGTTCTGACCTAGAGCCAACTCACCTAAGTCAGTTGATGGACCATCAGCTAGGATGTCACCACCAGCGATTTCGTCACCTTGGTTAACAATGATGCGCTGGTTAATACAGGTGTTCTGGTTAGAACGGGTGTATTTGATTAAGTTATAGATATCGATACCCGCTTCACCCGCTTGCATCTCATCTTCATTAACACGAACCACGATACGTGACGCATCAACGTCTTCAATCACACCACCACGGCGAGCGATAACACACACACCTGAGTCGCGAGCTACGTGACGCTCCATACCGGTACCTACTAACGGCTTATCAGCACGTAAGGTAGGAACAGCCTGACGTTGCATGTTCGAACCCATCAAGGCGCGGTTAGCATCATCATGCTCTAGGAATGGAATTAAGCTTGCTGCAACAGAGACAACCTGACTAGGTGATACATCCATATGCGTCACTTTATCACTTGGCATACGTACCGATTCACCACCGCTACGTACCATTACCATCTCTTCAGCCAGTACGCCGTTTTCATCCAATTCAGAGTCAGCCTGAGCGATAACCGTGCCGACTTCTTCGATAGCTGATAGGTACTCGATATCGTCAGTAACTTTACCATCTACTACTTTACGATAAGGGGTTTCTAAGAAACCAAATTCGTTGGTCTTAGCAAAGGTGGCTAATGAGTTGATTAGACCAATGTTTGGACCTTCAGGCGTTTCAATAGGACACACACGACCATAGTGAGTATTGTGTACGTCACGAACCTCAAAGCCTGCACGCTCACGAGTTAGACCACCTGGGCCTAATGCTGAGATACGACGCTTGTGAGTAATCTCTGATAGCGGGTTGTTTTGGTCCATGAACTGAGACAACTGGCTTGAACCAAAGAACTCTTTTACCGCAGCCGCAACAGGTTTTGAGTTGATCAAATCTTGTGGTGACAAATTATCAGATTCAGCAGAGCTTAAACGCTCTTTCACCGCACGCTCAACACGCACTAGACCAACACGGAATTGGTTCTCAGCCATTTCACCAACAGAGCGAATACGACGGTTACCTAAGTGGTCAATATCATCCACTTCACCAATACCGTTACGGATATTGATAAGCTCTTTTAACACATCAATGATGTCTTCTTTGGTTAATACGCTCTGCTCACGTTTAACATCTGGATCATCACTATTAACAAACTCACGACCTAAACGGCGGTTGAACTTCATACGGCCAACGTTAGATAAGTCGTAACGATCGGCGTTGAAGAACATGCTCTCAAACAACTTCTCAGCAGTATCAATCGTTGGTGGCTCACCTGGACGCATCACTTTATAGATTTCGATTAATGCTTCTTCGCGGCTACCGGTGCTGTCTGCACGTAAGGTATCAGCGATATACGCACCATGATCGATGTCGTTGGTGAATAAAATCTTGAATTCTTTGATTGATTCACTGGCTTCAAAGGCACTTAGCTTAACCAATAACTCATGGTCAATTAGGGTGTTTGCTTTTGCAATCACTTCATCATTGACAACGATATCTTCGGCAAGAATACGCTCATATAGGTACTCATCAGGCACAGCCAGTTTTTTCATACCAGACTGTTCGATTTGACGAATACGGCGCGCATTGATACGTTTGCCTTGCTCAACCAACACTTCACCGTCTGGTGATACGATATCGAACTGAGCCATTTCACCACGTAGGCGATCTGCAACTAGGTCAATTTCAAATTGCTCTTCGCCTTTATAAACCGATACTTTTTCAAAGAAGGTATCTAGGATCTCATTAGTGTCCATGCCTAGAGCACGTAGAATGATAGTGCCTAGCAATTTACGACGGCGGTCAATACGAGCGAATACTAAATCTTTAGCATCAAACTCGAAATCTAACCATGAACCACGGTAAGGAATGATACGGGCGTTATAAAGCACCTTACCACTTGAGTGTGACTTACCTTTATCGTGGTCGAAGAACACACCAGGTGAACGGTGTAATTGCGACACGATAACACGCTCAGTACCATTAATAATAAAGGTACCGTTATCGGTCATTAATGGGATTTCACCCATATATACATTTTGCTCACGGATGTCTTTAATAGCAGCCTTGCTATTTTTGTCTTTGCTATCTTTGTCTTTGATAACCAGACGGATTTTGACACGTAAGGGTGCTGCAAAAGTAGAACCACGAGAAATACACTCGCGCTCATCGAACTCTGGTGCACCTAAGTAGTACTCAACAAATTGTAGTTCGGCGTTGTTTGAATTACTTTCGATTGGGAAAATAGATGAAAATGCAGCTTGTAGGCCTGTATTCTCACGCGCTTTAGGCTTTTTATTTTCCTGCAAAAATTGCTCATAGGAATCCACTTGAATTGCCAACAGATAGGGAATATCCATTACATGTGGCAACTCGGCAAAACTTTTGCGAATACGTTTTTTTTCAGTATAGGAATATGCCATCGAGAGTCCTTACAGTAGACAGTAAAATAAAAATGATTCATTTTTAAAAATTAAGCGATCAGTAATTAACTAAAAGACCCAAATTCTAAATAGGAATCATCAGATTGAAACAGTGAGAATGACCTTTGATAAATGCCTGTTGTGCATAACAATCATGACGTTTTGACTCATTATTTGAGTGTCGACGCCGCCAAACCCATTACAAACGTTAATAGCCAATGGTTATTATAGTAATTGATACAAAAAATGTGGTTAAATTAGGTTAAAAGAAGCCAAATGACAGATGCAAAAAAACCCCAAGCACGAGCGTACCTAGGTCTAAATAAAAAGGATAGAAGCTAACGATGTTTTAAACATGCAAATTGTCTGTCCCTTGGTCTGTATTAATCGCTAAACGTTCGTTAAGCTGAAAATAAATAAGATATTAACGTGACGCTTGCCAACCATTTAGGCTAATACAAAAGGTCAAGTGCGAGATTATACAATACCTCATTCCCAAACACAACCCCTAAAGTGCTCGATAAAAAAAGCCAACAATGCATAGTACATTGTTGGCTTCGTGGTTAAGTAGGGTTTGATCCCTGCTTAACCAAACTCATAACAGATAAAAATCTATTATTTAAGTTCTACAGTAGCGCCAGCTTCTTCAAGCTTTTTCTTAAGCTCTTCTGCTTCTACTTTGTTAGCGCCTTCTTTGATTGGAGCTGGAGCGCCTTCAACTAGTTCTTTAGCTTCTTTCAAGCCAAGGCCAGTTGCTTCACGTACGGCTTTAATTACGCCAACTTTCTTGTCGCCGAAGCTTGCAAGAATTACGTCAAACTCGTCTTTTTCTTCAGCAGCAGCAGCGCCACCAGCAGCAGCAGCAGGTGCAGCAGCAACAGCAGCAGCAGCTGTTACGCCGAATTTTTCTTCCATTTCGCTGATTAGTTCAACGATATCCATTACTGACATTTCAGCGATTGCGTTTAACACATCTTCTCTAGATAGTGCCATGGGATTTCTCCATTTTCTGATAAATTTAAAGGGATTAATTAAGATCAATACAGTTTAATTATGCCACTAGGCGATAGTCTTGCTGTATCGATCGAAAATAACTTAGTCGCTTACTTATATAAGTTAAGTAGCTATAAACTAAGCGGCTTCTTTTGCGTCTTTTACTGCTGCAACAGTACGTACAAACTTGCCTGGTACTTCTTTCATAGTACGTGCAAGCTTGGTTACTGGTGCTTTCATTGTTGCCATCAAGATAGATAGTGCTTCGTCGCGTGTTGGAAGTTTAGCTACGCGCTCAATTTCCTCAGGACCAAACAACTCACCACCAACTGATACAAGCTTTGGCTCTAAAGCTTTGTGTTCTTTAGCGAATTCGTGAATTACACGAGCAGCAGAACCTAAATCTTCAGTAGAAAAAGCCAGTAACAATGGGCCAACCATCTTATCTGACATGCACTCAAAGCTAGTACCTTCAAAAGCACGCTTAGCTAGCGTGTTTTTAACAACTTTAAGTACAACACCTTTCTCACGAGCTTGGTTACGTAGCTTAGTTAACTGAGCTACTTCAAGGCCATGATAATCAGCAGCAACTGCTGAATAAGCATTTGCAGCAACTTCAGACACTTCAGCCACAACTTTTTGTTTCTGTTCTAGCGTTAATGCCATGAGTTGACTCCTTGATCTCATCATCATTGCCGCAGCAATGTTGAATTGACGTTTCTATTACTAAAGTATAAATACCGGTTAAGCCAAGACGTACTTGTCATCAACCAGCGACTTTAATAACGCTGAATACGGCACCTTTATCAGAATGAAGGAGAAACCAAATTAGTAAACTAACCCATTCCCACGATCAAACTTTTTTGGGTCACCGTCTGCGTAGGCCAATGCTAGGCTAAATAAAACACAATGGTTCGATTTAACACTGACATCAATTAACAGCATCGAAGGCAAACCTAAGATACCTACCTACGGTCTTAGACAGCATAGCTTTGGCTAAGCTGACCTAATATTATAAATTTTTAAATTCGGTAGGAATTAGGGCGATTATTCGCCCTATTCCTTATGTTTTTTCTTTATCTTTTAAGCTTACTTAGCTACTCGGTATGGTAGTGGATCTAATGCGATACCAGGACCCATGGTGCTAGATAAAGTAATTTTTTTGATGTAGATACCTTTAGAAGTAGCTGGCTTAGCACGACGGATGTCTGCTAATAAAGCCTGTACGTTCTGCTGGATTTGTTCAACAGTGAAACCAACCTGACCGATAGTGGTGTGGATGATACCTGCTTTATCTACACGGTAAGTCGCCTGACCTGCTTTAGCGTTTGCAACTGCTTCAGCAACGTTAGGAGTAACGGTACCTACTTTAGGGTTAGGCATTAGGCCACGTGGACCTAGGATAGTACCTAACTGACCAACAACACGCATTGCGTCTGGTGCTGCGATAACAACGTCAAAGTCTAGGTTGCCCGCTTTAACTTGTTCCGCTAGATCATCCATACCCACTACATCAGCACCGGCTTCTTTAGCAGCATCAGCAGCAGCGCCTTGGGCGAATACAGCAACACGCTTAGTTTTACCAGTACCTGCAGGTAGGTTAGTTGCACCACGAACCACTTGGTCTGATTTACGTGGGTCTACGCCTAGGTTGATAGCGATATCAACTGACTCTTTGAATTTAAGAGGTGGTAGGTCGTTTAAAATGCTTACCGCTTCTTCAAGCGTATAAAGCTTTTGGCTTTCTACACGCTCAGCGATCATTTTTTGACGTTTAGTAAGTTTACTCATTTACACACCCTCCACATCGATGCCCATTGAACGTGCAGTACCAGCGATGGTACGTACAGCAGCGTCCAGGTCAGCAGCAGTCAAATCAGCATTTTTAGTTTGCACGATTTCTTCTAGCTGTGCACGAGTAACTTTACCTACTTTAGTAGTATTTGGAACACCAGAACCTTTAGCGATACCAGCAGCTTTACGCAGCAAGAAGGCAGCAGGTGGTGACTTCATGATAAATGTGAATGATTTATCAGCGTATACTGTGATTTCAGTAGGAATTGGCAGACCTGGTTCCATGCTGGCAGTTGCCGCATTGAACTCTTTACAGAATGCCATGATGTTCACACCTTTTTGACCTAGTGCAGGACCAATTGGTGGTGAAGGGTTTGCTTTGCCAGCAGGCACTTGTAGTTTGATGTAACCATCAATCTTCTTAGCCATGAGTTTTCTCCTTTACGGGTGATAACGCTTTCTGCTCACACTTACTATCTTGATGTAAGCAGAGCCATCCGCTCCCCGGGGGTTAAAATATTTAGCTCAGTTGCTATCGTCGTCAGCCAATCAGCTTAACTTCTCAACTTTACTAAACTCTAATTCGACCTGAGTTGGTCTGTTAAATACGTTTACAGTCAGTTGTAGCTTAGATTTCTCGTAATCCACTTTTTCGACTAGGCCTTTAAAGTCAGTGAAAGGTCCGTCAATAACCAGAACTTCTTCACCTGGCTCAAATAAAGTCTTAGGACGTGGTGCTTCTTCACTTTGTTTAAGACGATTTAAGATACGATCGGCTTCAACTTTAGTAATGGGTGCTGGATTCTCTGGTGTACCGCCAATGAAGCCGGTAATACGCGGACAGTCATTTACAATATGCCAAGTATCATCATTCATTTCCATTTCTACTAATACGTAGCCTGGAAAGAATTTACGCTCACTTTTACGCTTTTTGCCGTCTTTCATTTCAACGACTTCTTCGGTTGGTACCAGTACTTCACCGAATTTATCAGCGAACTCACTGCGATTGATACGATCCGTCAAGTAGCGTTGGACTTGCTTTTCATATCCTGAAAATGCCTGCACGATATACCAGCGCATATGTTTCTCCATGACGTCAATCAAACGATTGCTGATTAAAAAAAACAGGCTGTAAAGCTGATATAACCCTTATGAAGTTATATGAAGCCCAGCCCTAACAATTCTTTTTTATAACTAATTTTTTAACTTGTACTGCCGCTTATCTTATTTATCACTAACCCAGTGATTAACCGATAAAGATACCAACCAACCAGTTAAATAGGTTATCAAGTAACCACACAATAACGGCTACGATACCGATTACCAATAAAGACTGCCAAGTATACTGAATGGTTTCATTCTTACTTGGCCAGGTAACACGGCGTAACTCTATGCTGGCGTCTTTAAGCAATACCTTAAAGCTGCGTCCTTGATTGGTCAGTGCCAAACAAATAATGGCCAACACAATCAGTGAGGCGATAATACCAACACGAACCCAAATATCGTTAGCAGGCTGCCAAATACCAGGCAGCTTATAATTAACTAGCGTGGCACCAATTAGAGCAGCAAATGCGATAATCCAAAGCATGATGTCTTTTGGAGAGCGTATTTTGGCTACTTCTACTGCACTTTTACCATTAAGCGATTTTCTTAACGTATTATGAGCGCCCTGCTTAGCGTCAGATACCTTACTATCTAGGTTATCTTGTTGATTGCTCATAGTTGAATTGCCTTACGACGTAGACGATAGAGTTAAAGCCGCCTATCTGTATGGTAAAAGAAGAGTGCTGGTTTAGTTAATTAAGCGTAGACAGTTATCAGTCATATAAGTGGCAGGCGATGAGGGACTCGAACCCCCAACCCTCGGTTTTGGAAACCGATGCTCTACCAATTGAGCCAATCGCCTTTAGTTAAGGTTGACTATTATACAATCTTTTTTATGGATTGCAAGCCTTGTGAGTGCTTGAAACTAGGATTCTTTTATATAACCCCTTCTAACAGCGGCTATCATTGCAGA
This sequence comes from Psychrobacter sp. YP14, assembly GCF_003209315.1. NCBI lineage: Bacteria > Pseudomonadati > Pseudomonadota > Gammaproteobacteria > Moraxellales > Moraxellaceae > Psychrobacter > Psychrobacter sp. YP14. The sequence goes on from NZ_CP029789.1 coordinate 2,382,606, forward strand.
TCACTAGATTTAGTCGTGTAGTATTATAGCGATTTTAATTAAGTTGTCTACTCAATTACCTTGATTTTTGCACTGATTAAAGCGTTTAAATAACCTGTGACATAGACTAAAAACAGACTAAAAGTAGTGACCATAAAAAAACCGCCTCAATGAGGCGGTTTTTTTGCTTGATAGCGTTATTAACACTTAAAGAGATTAGTCTTTAACGTTAGCAACAACACCAGCACCTACAGTACGGCCACCTTCGCGGATTGCGAAACGTAGACCTTTGTCCATAGCGATTGGGTGGATAAGCTCTACGCTCATCTCAACGTTATCGCCTGGCATTACCATTTCAGTACCTTCTTGTAGAGAAATAGCACCAGTTACGTCAGTTGTACGGAAGTAGAACTGTGGACGATAGCCGTTTAGGAATGGTGTGTGACGACCACCCTCTTCTTTTGATAGTACGTATACTTCAGCGTCAAACTTAGTGTGCGGAGTGATTGAACCTGGCTTAGCTAGTACTTGGCCACGTTGTACGTCTTCACGCTTAGTACCACGTAGTAGTACACCACAGTTCTCACCAGCACGACCTTCGTCTAGTAGCTTACGGAACATCTCAACACCTGTACAGGTAGTTTTTTGAGTGTCACGGATACCAACGATTTCAATCTCGTCACCAACTTTAACGATACCAGACTCAACACGGCCAGTTACAACAGTACCACGACCTGAGATTGAGAATACGTCTTCGATAGGCATCAAGAATGGCTTATCGATGTCACGCTCTGGCTCTGGAATGTAAGTGTCTAGAGTTTGTAGTAATTCGATAACTGCTGGCTCACCATATTTGCCATCTTTACCGTTTAGGGCTTCTAAAGCTGAACCTTTGATGATTGGTGTGTCATCACCTGGGAAGTCGTAGTCTGAAAGTAATTCACGTACTTCCATTTCTACTAGCTCTAGTAATTCTTCGTCGTCAACCATGTCACATTTGTTCATGAATACCATGATGTATGGTACGCCAACCTGACGTGATAACAAGATGTGCTCACGAGTTTGTGGCATTGGGCCGTCAGTAGCTGATACAACTAGAATAGCACCGTCCATCTGAGCAGCACCAGTGATCATGTTTTTAACATAGTCAGCGTGACCTGGGCAGTCTACGTGTGCGTAGTGACGGTCAGCAGTGTCATACTCAATGTGTGAGGTGTTGATTGTAATACCACGGGCTTTTTCTTCTGGTGCTGAGTCAATTGCAGCGTAGTCTTTGGCTTCGCCACCAAAAGTTTTTGCAGCTACAGTTGCGATAGCAGCTGTTAGAGTGGTTTTACCGTGGTCAACGTGACCGATGGTACCGACGTTTACGTGCGGCTTGTTACGTTCGAACTTGGCCTTTGCCATGAGTGTGTCCTCTTTTTATGGGTTTACTAAAATAAATAGTACTACTAAGGTTATAACGGTTGTTATTTTCTATTATTTAGTAAATTACAACACTAAAAGGCAACACTAAGTGCTGCCTATCAAACAATTAACTATAAGATGTTATATGGTGCAAGGTCATTATTTGCCCTTGTAAATTTTTAATTAAAGTTTCAACTTTATTAAATAGTCACCTAACTTTATTTGCCTAGCCTGCTACAGGCCTAGCCGATTTTTTTAATTTAATGTTTAAACAAGTAAGCTCGCTTACCAACTTAGTTCTAATGAAATATAGGAATTAGAAGAATTAAAACAATGGAGCTCATATCGAGAATTGAACTCGAGACCTCTCCCTTACCAAGGGAGTGCTCTACCGCTGAGCTATATGAGCTTAATGTGCTTTATTTTAAATAAGTTGGAGCGGGTGGCGGGAATCGAACCCGCGCCATCAGCTTGGAAGGCTGAGGTTCTACCATTAAACCACACCCGCAGTATCACAGCTTTCTTTAGCTGCCATATGCATGGGATTTGGCAGTGTGCTGCTCTAGGTAGACGGATACTTGAACACTAATTGAAATTGTAACTAGAAAATGGTGGTGGGGGAAGGATTCGAACCTTCGAAGCTTTCGCGACAGATTTACAGTCTGTTGGGTTTGACCGCTCCCCAACCCCACCTAGGTTGTAAAACTAACTTATTGATAGTTTTACTAAAATTGCTTAAAGCAAAGTACTTTGAGAGACGAATGGTGCCGACTGCCGGAATCGAACTGGCGACCTACTGATTACAAGTCAGTTGCTCTACCAACTGAGCTAAGTCGGCTTGTTCTCTCGAAGTGGGGTGTATTCTAGCAAATATTTTTTAAAACACAACCCCTAATTTCATTTTTTTTAAAAAAAATGCAATTTTTTTTATTTTTAGGCCAATGTGCCACTGTTATAAAGCCATAAAGCTACGGCTAAGACCAATAAAATCAAGGCCATCCACAAAAAGCCTTTGTTTGATCCAGAATTTGCATTTTGTGGTGCAGAATCCGTTTTATGAATGTGTGCCACCTTGTGCTGCGGCTGCTCATTCACCGTATTAAAGCTGTTGGCTGGATTTTTTTCAGATACGGGTGCCTGAGTTTGGGTATTTATCTCATTTTCTGCATCGCCTGTCAGCTCTTTGACGGGTTTTTTAGCGTCTGGCTCTACGGTGTCATGCAAATTAGTGGTGGCTGACATCTGGGCAGCAGCTGCTTGTTTGGATTTATGCACTTCAGGATCTGCCTCACGAGCCAACTCTGCAAAGTGCTCAGTGTCATCTTTATGCAGATGGTTTTGCTCTGAGTTATAAACACCGGTAGGCTGCTCAAGCTCTTCTTCTAGCTTTTGTTCAAGCTCAGCTTCGGTCATGTTTTTAATACCCGATTTTTCAATAGCTTCTGCGTTTTCTTCAGCCTGGTGCTCTGCCCTCTCAGCGGCTTCAAATTTATCAAATTCACTGTCGGTTTTTTCTGGTTGCGCAGTAGGTGTGATAGGCTCAGCTAACGGCTCTACTGGATGAGTCGCTGGCGCTTCTACTATTTCTGCAGTTTCTATAGGCTCGACCGTTTCTGGCTCGATGGCTTCAGGTTCTACTGTCTCAACTTCAGGCTCGATGGTTTCAATTTCAGGCTCAATGGTTTCAACTTCAGGCTCGATAGTTTCAACTTCAGGCTCAAGTACTGATACCGCCGCCGAGGCTACTGGCTGAGTTTGTTTTACTTGGAAGCTAAAAGCGGCGAAAGTAACCACATCATCTACCACCAAGCTTTTTGGCTGATGCGGCTCAAGTCTGACATCATTGACCAAAGTACCATTTGATGACCCTAAATCTTGTACCAGTAGCTCATCATCAACGACAGTTAGCTCAGCATGTTGTCGAGAGACCTGCTTGCTGCCTAGTACCACATCATTGTCTTGACCACGACCAACGGTTAACTTATGGTCTACGTTGAGCTCTAGATTACCCAAAGCTTCGGTTAAGGCGGTCAGTTGCCACTGCGTTTGGTTTGTGTTGTTATAATCACTCATAAAAATCTCCTCATAGATTCCATTTTATTTAATTTTGCTATCAATTCTGGCGGCTTACGCCTATTTTATCTATTTAATGCGATGTCTTACTATATAGCGTTATTCTTCAAAATAAGCCAGTTTATTTATTTTAATTTTAATGCGGGATGTATTTGGGCTTTAATATGCCTTTTAGCTGATTATAAGGTACTGTCAGCTCCGGCATACCGTAAGCATAAGCAGCTATCTCATAAGGCTGGTATCTTAGTACCACCCCTTTATCGGTTAACAAGGCATTATCAGTTAGCGTAAAGGGCCACATTTTTTCGTATGCTTTGAGTTCGTTATTATCTTTACGCACCCAAGCTTTGTACTGCTCATAAGCCAACGCTTTAAATTTAGATTTTTGGCCTGCCAACAGCATATCGTCCAACTGGATATGACGCTTAGATGAGGTATCAAACATCATATATTCAGAAGTGCCCAGCCCATGAGCCCCGCCTAGATAAATATAACTGTTGATTTCAAACAGCTCAAACTCCCCCATATGCCCAAGGTAACTGGGTGAGGCCTCAAAGCTATAGTTGATACTGCTGCCCTCTGGGATGTCCTCTAATTGCGATTTGGCAAAGCCATCCAAGCGTTTTTTTACCTCAGCTTGGGTCAAGACTTTAGCGTTTGATGGCGGCTGCGTTCGCTCAGTTTCAGACTGTGAGCCCGGTACAATTTGATTGATGCGGGTATTAATCAAGGTATTTATCCAGCCTTGACTGCTGGCTGCATATTTAATATCAATCTGCGGACAGCTGTAGTCGCTGCGACTCTCACACGTGTCGGTGACTAAGCTTGGCAAACGATAGTCCAGATAATCCTCAGCATACACTAAGTTGGCAGCGTATAGGGGAAAAGGGGTCAAGGCCGCTAAAGCACAGATACTAAAAAGGCGTAAGCTGCGAGTCCCTATCAAGTGTGTTGATGACATACCGCCTCCTGATTTGGTTAACTTGTCGATATTTTTATCCTAAGCCTTATTATTATCATTTAGCGGCGTTAGGGTTAGCGCTTTAGATATGGCTTTAAATATATAGCAAAGCGGGTGCTCACTGTGTTTAAACTGTGTTTATTGCTACAAAATTTAAAAATCACGCATCTGTTACTCAGTTGGCCACTTTATATTGACTGACATTAATGCAACACCTTATAAAAAAAGACGCCCTTATCGCTAAGAGCGTCTTTGTACGGGTAAGCGGTTTATATCGCTTTGTTAGTGGTCGTATTGTTAGTGGTTATATTTTTGACGGTGAAATTAGTGCTCACGAGTATTGCTAAAGGTAATCTCTGGATAACGGTCTTGCATCAGCTGCAAGTTCACTCGGCTGGGCGCCAAATAAGTGAGGTGACCACCGCCATCAACCGACAGTTGATCATGCGCTTTTTTCTTAAATTTAGCCAATATTGCCTCATCATCACAGTGGATCCAGCGCACTGTGGCAATCGATACCGGCTCAAAGATACACTGCACTTTATACTCTTCTTTTAGACGATGTGCCACCACTTCAAACTGCAGCACACCCACAGCGCCCAAAATTAAGTCGTTGTTAATTTGTGGCATAAACACCTGAGTGGCACCCTCTTCGCTCAGCTGCTGTAAGCCTTTTTGTAGCGCTTTTGACTTTAGCGGATCTTTTAGCACCACACGGCGGAATAACTCTGGCGCGAAATGTGGAATACCGGTGAAGTTTAGCTCTTCGCCTTCCGTGAAGCTGTCACCAATGCTAATCGTGCCGTGGTTATGTAGACCAATGATGTCACCAGGATACGCCTCCTCCAATGCCTCACGGTCACCGGCTAAGAAGGTCAATGCGTCAGAGATACGTACATCTTTACCTAGGCGTACGTGCTTCATCTTCATGCCTTTTTCGTATTTGCCGGAGCAGACTCGTAAGAAGGCGATGCGGTCACGATGACGCGGATCCATATTGGCCTGAATTTTAAACACGAAGCCACTAAAGCTGGTCTCGTCAGCGGCCACAATACGCTCATTGGTAGGATGGCTTTTTGGCGGTGGTGCATGTTCAATTAACGTATCTAGCACCATATTGACACCGAAGTTACCCAGCGCTGTACCGAATAATACAGGTGTCATCTCACCTTTTAAGAACAAATCAACATCGAAGTTCTCTAACGCCATTTGTACCAGCTCAAGCGACTCTTCAAAGGCTGAAAATGCCAACTCACCCAGACGCTGACGCACGTCAGGATAATCATAGCCTTCGCGGGTTTCAATCTCAGTAATCTCGCCGCCGTGGCCTTTTTTATATAAATAGGTTTTATCTTCAGTTAAGTGATACACCCCAACGAAGTCCTGCCCCATACCGATCGGCCAAGTCACCGGCACGCACTTGATACCCAAAACGGTTTCAATTTCATCAAGCAGCTCTAACGGATCACGGATCTGGCGGTCTAGCTTGTTAACAAATGAGATAATTGGGGTGTCGCGCATACGACACACTTCCATCAGCTTAATGGTACGCTCTTCGACACCTTTGGCGCCATCGACCATCATTAATGCACTGTCTACCGCAGTTAATGTGCGGTACGTGTCTTCTGAGAAGTCAGCGTGGCCTGGGGTATCTAGTAGGTTTACGATATGGTCTTTATAAGGAAACTGCATTACCGAGGTGGTAATTGAAATACCACGTTCTTGCTCCATACTCATCCAATCTGAGGTGGCATGGCGATCTGTTTTGCGACCTTTCACCTCACCAGCGACCTGAATGGCTTGACCCCAAAGCAGGAGCTTTTCGGTCATGGTGGTTTTACCGGCATCGGGGTGAGAGATAATAGCAAAGGTGCGGCGCTTGGCCACTTGTTTATTTAAGGTTTTTGGATCTACGCTCATAATTTGGGCTTCAACTGTTAGGTGATAATATATGAAAAATAACTGGTTTTAAAAAGCAGAGCTTTAATATGGCCGCTTAAAAATGCTATTTAAACTAAATAGGGAAAATGAATGTGCGTATTGTAACGGATTTCAGTTAAGACTGCAGAAAGATGTTGGCGTCTATGACAGATTAAGATAACGTTACAAACAAGAGGTAAAGCTTTACTAGCCATCAACGCAACATAGCAAGCATTTTGTTATGCTAAGCCTAGATGTTGTAAAAACCTCTTAAAATGTAATGACTATAAATTATAAAAAAGGAATGATATGAAAACTTTATATACCACTCAAGCCACAGTAACTGGCGGTCGTACTGGTTCAGCGGGATTAAATGACAGTGATTTAACCATTGACATGAAAGCGCCAGGTACCGGTAAAGGTAATAACCCTGAACAGCTCTTCGCTATGGGTTATGCCGCTTGCTTTGATAGTGCGTTAGGTGTGGTCAAGCAAATGCAAAAGATTAAATTTGATTCTACTACGCAAGCTGAAGTTCGCCTATTACAAGGTGATGGTCATGACTACAATCTGGCAGTTAAATTACATGTGATCGCGTCTAACACCGAGGCAAGTGCTGAGGAGATTCAAAAGGCCGTAGAAGCGGCTCATGAAGTGTGCCCCTACTCTAAAGCCACACGTGGCAATATCGACGTTGAAGTCAGCTCTGAGCTTAAATAGAGCTTTTAACGCCAACCGTCTTTAAGTGCTCTTAGTACATTCTCTACCTTTAATAGCCCAAACCGCCTTTGCGCCGTTTGGGCTTTTTATTCAGCTGATTTTCTAGAGAGCATGATGAACTGTCTGGTATCAATCACTCACTAATGATCCTAACGACAGTGAAAATTTTAGTTATAATGAGGCTAATTATGATGACCTCATAGCACAACGCTTAGATGGGCCACTAAGCTGCTTAAATAAAAAAACTATTATTAAGCCTCCTTCCTTTAAAACCAACTTCTGATTATTAAAACTTTGACTAAAAGTGATCTCCTATGACCGATAAAACCACTAAAGACACTAACCTCAAAACTGCCGATACCACAACCGACACCTCCCATGCGGCATTAGATCCCAATATATTGCCGGATTTCGAGGCCATGCCTAATGTGGCACAGATGCCTACAGATCATATCGATAAACAGCAGCCACCTTTTGTGCTGGTAGATGGCTCTTACTATCTGTTTCGCACTTACCATGCGCTGCCTAAGACCATGATGACCACTCAAGGCCTGACTACTAATGCCATTCGCGGTACGCTCAATGCGCTACTCAAAGTAATGCGCCGCTATCATCCCACCCATATGGCCGTATGCTTTGACACCAAGTCACCCACGTTTCGTCACACCATGTCAGAGGAATACAAAGCCAATCGGCCAAAAATGGATCCTGAGTTGGCCGAACAAATCCCTTATATTCACCGTTTGGTACGGGCACTTGGCATTCCACTGCTGCGTATTGAAGGCGCTGAGGCTGATGACATTATCGGTACCCTGACCCACCGCGCTATTGAAGAGGGTCATCATGTGGTCATCTCAACCGGTGATAAAGACATGATGCAGCTGGTCAACGACTGTGTCATATTGGAGGACAGCTTCGCCGGCAAAGTGGTCGATGTGCCAGCGGTTGAAGAAAAATTTGGTATTAAACCCAATCAAATCATTGATCTACTTACTCTTATGGGGGATGCTTCTGACGGCATTAAAGGCATCCCTAGTGTCGGTCAAAAAACCGCAGTTAAATGGCTTAATCAGTACCAAACCGTAGACAATATCCTTGCTAACGCTCACAACATCAAAGGCAAAGTGGGCGAAAAGTTGGTGGAGTTTGCAGATAATATTCCCCGTGATCGGCAGCTTGCCACCATTGTGACCAACCTAGATATCGGTCAGGATTGGGAAGACCTGCGCATTAATACCGATAGCAGCGCTTTTGTGGCTGAATTGCGAGACTTATATAGTGAGCTTGAATTCAAAAATGAATTGGCATCATTGGATCATCCCAATCACCCTGCCAACTCAAACGTCCATAGTGTGGCTGATAGCAAAGCCGATGCTGAGTCACAAGCACAAGTGGCCAAAACCCTACAACACCAAAAACAGAGCTCTATTATTGAGCATATCAAAAATAGCAACACGCATGACAAAGCTTGGCACACCATCCTTGATGAGTCTGCCTTTGATAATTTATTAAACAAACTACAGGCAGCGCCTTACTTTGCTGTCGATACCGAGACCACCAGTATCAACTGGCGTGAAGCACAGATCGTGGGCCTGTCCTTTTCTGTGCAAGCGCATGAGGCTTATTATTTACCACTGGCACATGTGGACTATAACGAACCGCAAAAAAAGGCGAAGAACAAAAAAGAAGAAGCCGAGCAAGCAAAACTACTTGCAAATGCAACAGTTGATCCGCTAATAGCCAAACAGCTTGACCGTGATACAGTGCTTGCCAAATTAAAGCCTATTTTAGAGAACCCTAACATTGGCAAAATCGGTCAACATCTAAAATATGATGCTCATGTATTGAGCAAGTATGGTATCGAGTTAAATATGTCACCCAAAAACTGGGAAATGGATACCATGCTCGCAAGCTACGTGTTAAATGCAGCAGCTACCCGTCACAGCATGGACGATCTTGCCCGCCATTATTTGCATACCCAAACCATTAGCTTTGAAGACGTCGCGGGTAAAGGGGCTAAGCAGGTGACCTTTGATAAAGTCGCTATTAACATTGCCAGTGACTATGCGTGTGAAGACGCCGATATTACCTATCAATTGTTTGAGCTGTTCCAAGATAAGCTCAAAGATGACGCGGTCAACCAACGCCTATTGCATGAGCTTGAGATTCCTGTGGCACAGATATTGTGTCAGATGGAGTCCGAAGGCATTATGATCAAACGCTCATTCTTAAACGAGTTGTCTGAGCGCTTTGATGAAGAGATTGTTGCGCTTGAAAAGCAAGCCTACATTGAAGCCGGAGAAGCGTTTAACCTAGGCTCACCTAAGCAATTGGGTGAAATGCTGTTTGATAAGCTTGGCGTTATTGGCGGTAAAAAAACCAAATCCGGTCAATACTCAACCGGTGAGGCAGTATTGTCAAAGATTGAGCACCCACTGGCTGAGATTGCCCTAGAATATCGTAGCTTAGCTAAGCTCAAAAACACCTATACCGATGCACTCGATGCGGTAGCCGATAACGATACTGACCGTGTGCATACCAGCTATCATCAAGCCTTAACCAGTACCGGTCGCCTCTCCTCTACTGATCCAAACTTGCAGAACATTCCTATTCGCACCAAGACTGGCCGCTTAATTCGCCAAGCCTTTATCGCACCTAAAGGCCGAGTGCTACTGGCGGCGGACTACTCACAGATTGAGCTGCGCTTGATGGCACATTTCTCAGGTGACGACAACCTGACTCGCGCCTTTAATGAAGGCTTGGACATTCATAGTGCCACAGCAGCTGAGGTGCTTGGTAAATCAGTCGATGATGTTACCCCAACCGAGCGCCGTAACGCCAAAGCCATTAACTTTGGTTTGCTCTATGGTATGAGCGCCTTTGGTCTGGCCAAGCAAATTCAAATGGGACGCAGTGAAGCACAAGACTATATCAATCAGTACTTCGCACGTTATCCTGGCGTGCAGCGTTATATGCAAGAGACTCGAAATAGCGCGGTAGACAATGGCTATATCGAAACCATCTTAGGGCGTAAGCTTTATACCCCAGACATTCAGCACAGCAATCAAATGGTACGCCGCGGCGCCGAACGTGCTGCGATTAATGCCCCACTACAAGGCAGTGCCGCTGATTTAATTAAGCTTGCGATGATTGCGGTGGATAAAGTATTGCCCAAACAAAATGCCAAAATGCTATTACAGGTGCATGATGAATTGGTATTTGAGGTGGATGCCGATAAGGTCGATCACATTGCTAAGCTTATTAAAAATGCGATGCAAAATGTACTGAGCGATACCGCTAAGCAGATGGGCTGGGATGTTGATTTTGCCGTACCATTATTGGTGGAAACTGGTGTCGGTGATAACTGGGATGAGGCGCATTAGAGGTTGTTTTTTTAGTTTTGAGCAGGGATTAATTCTTAGTAACTAATCCCTGCTTCTTAGTGCTATATTTTTTAACAAAATAACTTTGATTTTATATAGGACATTAATGGGTGCTCAATATGTAGCCTACATCCATAATCCTAATCATAAAGCTCTAACCCTTTAATGGAAATCTTATGCTACTGAACAAATCGCTTACCCAATCTTGCAATTGGCTTAGTAATTATAATTTATACCCAAAACCAAAACATCAAACGCTTAAAGTCGAGCATCAATACCTTATTAAAATCGACTCAAAATGGCGAAGATAAATGCCTAGTTTATCTAAGAGAAAGCTTGAGACATCTCGATAATATTGAGGCTTTTAAAGCCCTAGCCAATTTAGCCGTGAGTACAGACGATTTTTTAATGTCAGTCCCAGTCAAGATAGTGTTTAAAATCTTGTTTTACTTATCCTTGATTTTGACAAAACGCTATGGCTATCGTTAAAGCGGCTCTCATGTTACATATTAATGGCAGAACCTAATCACAAGTTAGCACCTTATTCATAAAATATTTTTTATCATAAATAGGCTACCCACAACCTATTACAGGCAGCCTAATATGCTAAAAAAATTATTTAAGCCAAAATTTGCCAAATTCGATGAAAAATATACCACGTTGAGCGCTCACGACGAATCGATTATGCAAATGGTAGTCGCCGACATCACAGACTATGTCAAAAAGTCCAAAAAAATCAATCATCTCGATCATCACACACGCGCCGTTCATGCCAAAGGCTATTGCGCGCTAAAAGCCAAGTTTGAAATACTGGATAATCTACCCGAAGCCTATGCACAAGGCTTGTATGCCAAAGCTGGCACCCATGATGCGGTGATTCGTTTTTCTAATGCCCAAGGCAATATAGCCCCAGATAGACGACTTGGTATGGGTATTGGACTGGCCTTCAAGATATTTGATGTTCCCGGTAAAAAGCTGACCCCTGATGACCCAGATTGCACCACCTTTGATTATGCACTGGTCAACTCACCGATATTCTTTACCAACTCTGTAGAGGATTATGCTTATTTATCGAAACTGGTGTTTGGCGTTAATGAGTATCTGGGTAATAATAATCTTGGTTTAATAAAATTTGGCTTTCACTGGCTCACTAAATACGGCAAAGAGCTTCCTGATTTACAAGGGCTACAAACCCTAAATGCGTTTCGTAAAATAGCGACGGTTAAGCCCAAAAACCCTTGGCTGTACGATTGCTTTTCACAAGGCGTAGTACGTCATGGCGACTATATGGGTAAAATTAGAATCACCCCAACCAAATCCGCCAAACAAAAAATCAAACAGCCCAAAATTCATTTATTTACAAAAGATGAGGCGATTAGACCGGTATTATTGGATGAAATTCGTACCCACGATTATGAGTATGACGTTCAAATTCAGCTGTGCCGTAATGTCAAAAAACAACCTATCGAAAAGATCACTCAAGAGTGGGATGAGTCTAAAGCGCCCTTCGTGACCATTGGCAAGCTGACTATCCCTAAGCAAGAGGTCACTGACGATGGTAACTTTGCGGCCATGGAGCACTTATCCTTCTCTGTGTTTAGAGCCTTGGAAGAAAACCGTCCAATTGGACGTATTCAACAGTCTCGCCTGCAAGCCTATCGCACCTCATCTAAAGTTCGCCATGAACAAAATGCGGTGCAGCGCCGTGAGCCGGCCAGTCTTGCACAAGTTTTTGATACGTCCGCTTTTGTTTAATAGGCGTGGTTTTTAAGTGTTATAGGCGGGGCGGTTTATTGGCATAGTAAGGGTCATTCTCTCTTAGCCACCAGTTCATATTATGCTGGCGGCCACGTCTAAACCGCTCAATTTGCTTATCCAGTACCGGGTGCAGCCGGCGTGCGGTATCAATACCAAACAACACGGGCGCACTTAGTAGTATCCCTTGTCGCAGTGGTAGCTTAGGTAGGTTCAAACCGTCACCGATATCATCACCAACAAAGGTGCGGGTCACACTGGCATTGACCAGCTCAACGGCATGCCCGCGCCAATTGGTCTCACCCATAATCTCTGATGGCAAATCATGCAGCGCCTTTGCCAGTGGTCTGCCTACCTCAAAGTCAAGCTTCTGAGTGGATAAATACGTATATAGCCACTCCCAAGCGTCTTGCTCTGTTTTAGGAATACGCGCTAGATCCACCCCCATCCACCAAGTCGCTAAACGCCACAGATGCATAATGCCTTTTGCCTCTTCATCGGTGATGCGTGCACCTAGCCATTTTAGACCCCGTGAGATTAGCAAGGAGAACTGCAAATGGGTCGCAATCATATCTGACTGATTCACCGGCTGCGCCCAATACTCACTGTCCCAGCCATCTTTGATAAGACCTTTGCGGATAAAGCTATGCAGCTGGCGCACTCTAATGGTCTGTCGCCATGCCTCCCCGCCAATCGCTAAAACCGTCGCATCGTCAGTCACCTTAGGGTGCTCGGAGACTGCCATCATATAGCCATACGTACGATACAGGCGTGCTAATGCATCATGCACCAATGATCCGGTTTTTATCAGCGGTAACGATAAAGCTGGAATGCTATAGCCTGCCATTAACGCCACATTACGCAGCAGCCAGACCAAGGTCAGCGGATAGCGCCTGTAGGCAACGGCTCCTTTTTCAGCCAGCTTGGCATCGAACCAATCGGGATGGGTGGCAAACTGATCGTGCAGATCTTTAAAATCAGGGTCATCCATTAAGTAGGCTTTATCAGAGGCTACAAACGCCTCTTTATCGATGATTGACTGCTGCAACGCATCTGCAAATTTGCCATGCTTTTTGATGAGGTTATCGACAATGGGATCGGTGAGCTCATAACCATCAGCAATCTGCTCTAATAACTCAGGCTTGAGCGTATAATCTTTTGGCAATAAAAATCGGCGCATGCGCTGTAACACTTGCAGCGTGTCATTAGCACCAAAGCTTGCACTACGCCCATAATTATAAATCTTTAAGGCGCTTATCGAGTCAAGCTGCGTGTTATGAGAGGGCATAATACTGATGTCCTTATTTGCTCTATTCAATGATTAGTCTAGCCCGCTATGCGCTCTATTTTGACTAAATAGCGGCCTATGAATAACCCAGCCAGTCTAACCCTTTACGAATAAGATTGGTGGCTTTTTGCATACGCGGGCTCAGCGGTTTGTCATGCTTATTGATTTTGCCCATGTCACCCTTGTAATGCGCGACTACCCTTTTATTCATGATGGCAAACCATAACGGCGGTATATAAGCTGGCACAATCATACTGGCATAACCGCTGGGCAACTGCGGAGACTCATCAAAGTGGCGCAGTACTTGATACGGACGATTGGGATGCGCATGGTGATCAGAATGGCGCTGTAATTGGTATAAGAATAAATTAGTCACCGTGTTATTACTGTTCCAGCTGTGATCGGGGCGGGTTGGCTCATATCGGCCTTGGCTGTCTTTTTGACGCAATAAGCCATAATGCTCAAGATAATTAACAGACTCTAATAAGCTAAAGCCATATAACGCTTGAATAGCGATAAACGGGAGCACTTTTTTACCATTTAGTTGGTACAAAGCGGCATATAAGCCCGCGGTAATCGCCCAGCCTTGCAATAACTCATTATCTTTGTGCCAAAAGCCTTTGTTTCTGCGCGCCAGCCGCCTACGCTCAATAGCAATGGCTGAGCGCAGCCCGCCAATTACTGTACGCGGTAAAAACTGCCAAAAGCTTTCATTATAACGACTACTGGCAGGGTCCTCGGGTGTCGCCACCCAGCGGTGATGCCCATAATTATGCTCAATAGCAAAATGGCCATAGGCAGAAGGCGCCAAGCTCACTCTGGCCAGTGTCCGATTCAACTTATCATTTTTATGGCCCAGCTCGTGTGCGGTATTGATGGCAATACCACTACCAATACCGGCAGTAATTGCCACCCCCAGTTTGTTATACCAAGGCAACTGCCTATGGCTAAATTGATGGGCTGCAATAAACAGGGCGATATAATTTAGGGGAATAAAAGCATGGGCAATTTTTTGATAATACGCATCAGTCTGTAATGCTTTAAATAACGGCTCTGGTAAATTGTCACTGTCTTTACCAATCAGAACATCCAAGGCTGGAATAAAGGTATAGGTAAAGAGGCTACCTGACCAAGCCATCACGGTATTTTTTAGATCAAAGCCTTGTTGGTCTTTAACCCCTAAGTACATCGCCCAACCGATAATAGGCGCCAGTGGACTCAGTAGCCACAATTTGCGTTTGGGGTCTTGGCTCTGGGCATAGCTTGCGGCTTTGATAACCTGATATCTGTGTTCAGGTTGTAAATTTGTCGTCATTATATACTCCTTGTCAGCCCAGAATTCATCAAAGTGAGCTCATCCTTAACTTAACACTAGATTAGAATATTTAAAATATAATCGCAACTTAAATTAAATAGCCTTTTATATCTATCTTCATAGATAGTTTTGCTAGCACTAAATAGTCATGACTCAAATATAGAAATTTTTCCAATTCAGTATTACAATTAAGAATACATCAAAAATTAATGGTAGTTATTAATATAAACTTAAATTAAATTTTTTTTTGTTTTAGCATTTCTTGTATGTATCCGATGACAACCTGCCTATCCCTGAATTGTCTAACCTTTATTAAAGTATTATTATTAAAGTACTAGGAGTCGCTTATTATTACTGAAGATAGCCTCATCGAGATTTTTGAAGCCATTGCTTTGTTGATCTGTTTAATTCCCTGCGCCAAATATGCCTTAAATAGCCAACTTAAGATCGCTCGATATTTCTGGTTCGGCGCTGTGTTGGTATTTTTCTCTGCGATATGCCGAGAGTTAAGCTTTGTTCCAGACATGTTGGTTCCTAAAGGCTTTATCTTATTAGGACAGTCCTATGAGTGGTGGGAAGACAGCTTCTTGTTGGTTGTGACATTGACCGCGTTGGGCAGTTTAATTTATAGCTGGCGCTATGTGGTTGCCGTGCTAAAAGGCGTACCTAAATGGCTTTATGCATTCACAGGTACCCTACTGTTTTTTCAGTATCTTGGAGAACACCACATTGGCTTTGATCATAACCTTGGAGTATGGGTAGAAGAGGTCTCTGAAGGCATTATCTACCTTACTGCTTTGATTTATTTATGGCGCTTTAAGCTCACAGAATTTAATCAGCAATTACAGCAGCGTTTGCCTACAGCTGCGCTAAAATCTAAGACGCTAGTTGAGTAATCGCTATCAGCGCCTAAGACTCAACTTCTACTGGTACTTTTTTTGCTTGATGTGAGACTCAGCGGTAGGTCACCCCACAAAAGTTACAACTTATTAACGTGTCTCACACAATTCGCACAACTCATAACTCAGCTTTACTCATAACGTGAAGTACTGCTCTTATAATGATTGCAGCATTAGCAATTTACTGGTCATATTTACCTCTTTGGCCTTACATATATCATTTGATAACTATATACCTAATAAATTAGATCTATAAAAAATAATTTAGATATATAAAAAGCGGATTAGCGTTGGCCAACGTTTTGTAATGACTAAAATAAATAAATTATAAGGATAAGATAATGAGCGACAAGCGTATTTCTGACAGTATGGAAAAAGCACTAAATGAACAGATGAATAATGAAGCTGCGCAAGCTCAAGCCTATTTATCATTAGGTGTGTGGGCAGATTCAAATAACTACTCTGGTATTGCTGAATTCTTCTATAAGCACTCAGAAGAAGAGCGCCAGCATATGTTCAAGTTTTTAGAATATATTCAGGCGCGTGGCGGTGAAGCAAAAATCGGCTCTATCCCTGCGCCGCGTGATAACCCAGTGGATCTTGAGTCTTGTATTGAAGATGTGTGGCAACACGAACTTGATAACTCTAAAAAAATCTATGCGCTAGTAGACAAAGCGTTAGAAGAAAAAGACTGGCCAACGTTCAACTTTTTACAATGGTTCGTAAAAGAGCAAATTGAAGAAGAAGCCTTAATTGATGGTCTGCGTGATAAGTATGCCTTGGCCTCTGAGAGTAAAGATAACAATGCCAACTTCTACTCCTTAGACCGCGATATGGCAGGCGCCTCTCAAGAAGCTGAGCTGCCTCGTGATCAAAAACTGTAGTCGTAAAACTGGTTTATCCTTCATATTCACAAGTATATTTACAAGGCCTAAGTCATTTAAGGCATAGGTGAGGACATTGTTATGAAAAACCCTATAGATATTGCCATGGACTTAGATGCTATGGACAATAATGATATTCCTGCAGAAGGACTCACCCCCATACACCGTCAGAGTATCGATGAGTCGCGTATTGATGAGGTATTGGTAGAGGATGCTTTGGATGATAGTGACTATCCCACCATTCGTGATATCGCCGATAATGACGCGGTAAAGCACAGCTATGATAATGACGATGAGTGATGACTTATAGTCAATCATCTAAAGCTAAAAAAGCACCCTGGCGTCAGTCAGGGTGCTTTTTTATTGTAGGCTAGTTAATGGTAATCTAGTTGGTCACAAACGCTAGGTCCACCCCTCCAAAGTAGAAGCCCAGCCAGCAACTAAAGGCTTGGCCAATGCTTCCATTAAGTCGATATGTGCCTCATCATCATTAAGCGCAGGAATATAATGATATTCTTGGCCGCCAGCATTAATAAAATTGTCTCTATTTTCCATTGCCAGCTCTTCAAGTGTCTCTAAGCAATCTGCCGAAAACGCTGGGCTGACCACCTGTACTGAGCGTACACCTGCTTTGCCCCACTGCTCTAAAGTCACATCTGTATAAGGCTTGACCCACTCTTGCTTGCCAAAGCGTGACTGGAAACTAATGATCCATTCATCCTGACTAAGCCCTAGTTCCTGCGCCACTTGGGCTGCTGTACATTTACAGCGTTTAGGATAAGGATCCCCTTTGTCTGCATAGGGCTGCGGAATGCCGTGGAAGCTAAACATCAACTTATCTGGCTTGCCATGTACTGCTTGAAAGCGGCGAATAGAGTCAGCCAAGGCTTTGATATATAAAGGATGCGCAAAGTAGTCTTTAACAATGGTGTAACTGGGTAGGTTGCGCTGCTTTAGCGACCATTTAGTCAGTGCATCATAGACCGCCCCGCCTGATGTGGCTGAGTACTGTGGAAATAACGGCAATATCACAAAATGCT
This sequence comes from Psychrobacter sp. YP14, assembly GCF_003209315.1. NCBI lineage: Bacteria > Pseudomonadati > Pseudomonadota > Gammaproteobacteria > Moraxellales > Moraxellaceae > Psychrobacter > Psychrobacter sp. YP14. Next base: position 2,400,230 of record NZ_CP029789.1, read on the forward strand.
CTACCCCTTCAGCGCATAACTTATCCATCACATCAGGTAAGCCTGGATTACCATAGCTCATGGCAGGATGTACACTGATGTTAAAAGGTCCCATACTTCCCTCAAGGCGGGCATGCAATTTATCTACCTGCTGATTTAATATCTTACGAATGGGGGAATCGCCTTCCCAAACACTGGCATAGGCTTCTGCCACACGCTTAGGACGGGTTGGTAATACAAATAAATTAAGGATGATTGCCCACAAAAACTGAGGAATCTCAATCACTCTAGGGTCAGATAAGAACTGCTTAAGATAACGGCGAACCGCAGGGGCTGTGGGCTCATCTGGTGTACCGAGATTGACCAATAAAACAGCAATGCGTGGAGGGTTATTGGGTTTCATATTACAGAAGATATCCTTGATAGTGGGGGCACAACACTCACTTAGGCCAATCACTTTGACAAAAGCTTACCTCAAGTTTTTATCAAAGCCAATTGAGTGGTCATATTGATTGGCCATAAAGCTTCAGTGTACCATTATTAAGAGGCATTTGACCAAAGTTGATACCCGAAAACCGGCGTGACTAGGCGCGGTATCTAAGCTGCCATAAGCCAAAAAAGTGCGCTGCCAGATGTCAGTTGTACTCAAAGACATAGGCGCCTACAATAGCGGATAAAAGCGAATAGTTTTCAATAGTTTCAAGGCTTGCATCACCTGGTTAATCGATATACCCTAAAGCTGACATCTTAACCCTTTTTATTGAGGTAATTTTGAGTATCCAATCGACTGCGACAGATCCAAAACTTGCCAACTCTGTGGGTATCGTAACCCCGCAGACCATGCATTTTGATACCCCGTTGACCTTAGAGTGTCACCGTACTTTGCCTGAGTTTGATTTGGTTTATGAAACCTATGGCCAATTAAATGACCAAAAATCCAATGCGGTGCTGATTTGCCATGCGTTATCCGGCAGTCATCATGCGGCCGGTTACCATAGCGAAGAGGACGTAAAGCCCGGCTGGTGGGACAATATGATTGGCCCTGGTAAAGCCATTGATACCACAAGATTTTTTGTCGTATGCCTCAATAATATTGGCAGCTGTCATGGCTCAACTGGCCCCACAACTCCCATTCCACAATCAAGCTCTGAGGGTACACCTGGCACCCCTTATGGCCCTGACTTCCCTTTGATTACCATTAAGGACTGGGTACGCACACAGGCCATGCTGTCTGACCGCTTAGGCATTGATACTTGGCACGCTGTAGTCGGTGGCTCAATGGGGGGTATGCAAGCACTACAATGGTCGGTCGATTACCCTGATCGCTTAAGACGCTGCGTTATTATTGCCAGTACCCCTAAGCTGTCTGCTCAAAACATTGCCTTTAATGAGGTCGCCCGCCAGTCTATCTTGTCAGACCCTGACTTTAATCAAGGCCGTTATTTAGAGGCCGGCACTTATCCTCGCCGCGGCCTAATTTTGGCACGTATGGTAGGCCACATCACCTACTTGACTGAAGAGGCGATGAAGTCCAAATTCGGCCGTGACTTAAAGTCTGGCAAATTTATGTACGGTTATGATGTGGAATTTCAGGTTGAGAGCTACTTGCGTTATCAAGGTGAGCGCTTTAGCAAAAACTTCGATGCCAATACCTATCTATTAATGACCAAAGCACTAGATTATTTTGATCCGACTCGCGGTTATGTCAGCGATGAGAGCTTATCAGACTTAGAAGCTCTAAAGCAGACTTTAAAGCACACCCGTTGCCAGTTTTTAATTGTGTCATTTACCACAGATTGGCGCTTTGCTCCCGCCCGCTCTGAAGAAATCGTGGACGCCTTAATGGCCAATGACAAGCCTGTCAGCTATGTCAATGTCGATGCACCGCACGGCCATGACTCCTTCTTATTTGATATCCCGCGTTATATGGGTGCCATTAGAGGGTTTTTAAACTCACCTTTTTTGGGTGCTCACTCAAACACCGACTCTGCCAAACCTGCGGCTACCACTAAGCCCCACACCCAGGAGCGCTTAACATGAGAATAGATCATGAACTTGCCAAACAATGGATTGCCCCATACTCTCGTGTATTGGATTTAGGCTGCGGCGATGGCTCATTATTAGAGCACATGCAGTACTCACTTGGCGTCACTGGATATGGCCTTGAGCTTGATGAAGAAAACATTAACATCGGTATTAGCAAAGGCTTAAATATCATTGAGCAAGACTTAAATGATGGTTTGGCACGTTTTGCTGATAATAGCTTTGATACTGTGGTCATGGCACGGGCGCTACAGGCTGTGAAGTCCCCTGATACCTTGCTGCTAGATATGCTAAGAGTCGGCCGAGAAGCGGTGATTACCTTTCCAAACTTTGCACACTGGCAAAACCGATTACACCTAGGCTTAAAAGGCTTAATGCCCGTCTCCGAAGCGCTGCCTTATGAATGGTATAACACGCCCAATATTCATTTGTGTACCTTTAAGGACTTTGAGCGTTTGTGCTCAGACAACGATATTGAAATTATCAATCGCTTTGCGGTGACCGACTCTGCCTCTGGGTCAAAAAAATACTCGCCCTTAATGGCCTCTATCATCAGACGTGCCCCCAACCTGTTGGCAGATGTGGCCATATATCGGGTGACTAAGGCCAAATAAGGTGCGTTATTAGAGGTAAATAAAGCCTAAAATAGCAGCAGCGGCTAAAAGACAGTTCAAAAAATATATTTTTTAGCCCCAATTATTAAAAAGTAGTGATAAGATAAGCAAGTAGGTTTAATTTGTTACATAAACCTTACCCGTCTTACCTTGTTACAACTGGTTGCCATATTTTGGCTATTAAAACGTTTATATAGGGTATTTGTCGGTTAGCAGCGTTTGAGTTTCGTGATTGTCGATGTTAAGCTATGTAAATCTTGTCGATGATATGTTATCGACACTAATCAATTTAAGTCATTAAATTCACACTGCGATTATTATCGGTACCCATTTAACGCCCAAGCAGACGTTAACTTGGCTTACTTTAGATTTTAAGTATTTATATTAAATCTTATAACTGCGCGTTAATTTGAATTTTTTTAAATACAGTCAATTTCTGGATATACCCCGTATGAAACTATTAAAAGCCACTTTATTTACCGCCTTGTTTACCACTGCCGGCCTAGCTCAAGCTGACTTAGTCTCTAACGTACCTTTAGACACTTCTCGCTTTGAAATGATGGCTATGGATGAGCTAATCAGCCGTGCCAGCCAAGGTAATGATCACGCCCAATTTTATTTAGCCAAGCGCTACCAAAAAGGTGAAGGCATCGCCAAAAACCCAATCAAAGCCATCGAATGGTATACCCGCGCTGCCAATCAAAATGTAACCCCTGCTCAGCTAAACCTTGGCATCATGTATGCTCGCGGTGAAGGCGTTGCGGTTAACGAACAGCAAGCTCGTTACTGGTTAGAGCGTGCCGCCAAGCGTGGTGACAACCGTGCCAGCTATACCTTAGCCTTAATCGATGAAAAGCAGCGCAAGCTGGTTGATGCCTATAAATGGTATGAGCTATCTGCCCGTGACGGTATGTTAAATGAACAAGTACGTAACAAAGCCCGCGGTAAAATTGGTAAATTGGCCTTAAACTTATCAAGCTCTGATGTGGCCTCTGCTCGCAATCAAGCAGACAGCTGGTTCCAAAGCAAATAAGTAAGATACAGGTAGCCAAACTCTAAGACTTGCGGTCGGGCTTGGCAGTCTAGCTGTAGGAATCCCCTCACTTTAAGGAGGGGAGGAAGTCAATGCCTATCTAACGATACGATATGATATAAGTAAGCCAAAAAAAACCAGCTTAAAAGCTGGTTTTTTTATGTCTAAAAAAGGAGGATGGCCACAAAATCCGTATCTATTATCATCTTAATGTTAGATTTTCGCCACTGCTGACAACCAACTGCTTGATTTAATGCGGTGTTTTTAAAGTCACCTTGGCTATCTGCTCACCATTATCGGCTACTTGAGCCAACACCAGCTCGTGCCCGCTATCCGACTCAGCATCACTGATAACCTGCCAGATACCTCGTGATTCATCGGCGCTTGGGGTACCGGTGGCACTGACTGAGATGCTTTTGTTTTTTAGGCGAATCATAGGGGGCTTATGCTCGTAAGCGTGATGCTGATAATCTTGCTGCTGCTGACCTAAGATATGCTCTACAATACTGGCCGCTTGAGCACGTAATGGAGCCACATAGCGGCAAGGCACACCATCAATAGACATACAGTCGCCTATCGCGTAGATATGAGACACACTACTTTGCAGACTGGCCTCATCTACAATAATGCCTGCGTGTGCATCAAAATCTAGGCCAGCACTCAGCGGCAGAGTATCGGCCACCTTTAGGCCGGTACTGATTAATAAGTGATCCACCTGCAGGCTTTGGCTCTCCCCGCTTTGGCAGTTTTTTATAGTCAGCTGATAACCGCCTTCACTGCGGGGTGCCGCACTTTGTACCAGATGACCGCCTAAGAAGGTAATGTCTTGCTTGTGTAGCGCCTGCAGAATTTTATCGGTGGCCAGTGGCGGTAATAGACCCGCCAGTGGTGCGTCATTGATGTCGAGTAACGTCACCTTATGGCCTGCAGTGGTCAAGTCTTCTGCTATCTCAGTGCCTATCATGCCAGCGCCAATCACCGCAATGTGTTTGTTTGCGCCAGTCTCTCCAGTAAGGGCGGCCTGAATTTTGCTAAAGCCTTCAAGATCATTGACGTGCCAAATATCCTGATCTGCAAAGCAAGCAGGTATGGCAGGTGCGGCACCGAGTGCCAACACTAGATTGCCATAGCTAAGCTCACCTTTATCCGTCTGTAAAGTACGATTTTTGCTATCGATACTGATAACTTGTGTCTGGCTCATTAGGGTGATATTAGCCTTTTGGGCTGCTTGTACGCCACTCATACGCACCAAGTCTTGTGGGGTTTTGTTTTGACTTAAAGCCACCGACAGCATCGGCTTATGATATCTATCGGCCATATCTTGAGTGATTAAAGTAATGCCAATATCTGGCTGCTTGGCACGCAGCGCATCAATCACCGTCCAGCCTGCGAGGCCAGCGCCCACGACTACCACATCTTGACACTGCTGTGAGCTGTTTTGCATGCTAGAGGTTAAGGTAGCAGCACCTGGTGTTTCATCTACGTCTAATGGCTTAAACTGCGCTTTGCCTACGCCGCATAGCGGGCAGCAAAAGGTGTCAGGCAACTCATTAAAGGCGATGGGCTCGGGGTTGGCAGATTCAGACTGAGCGGGATAAATCCAGCCACAGGCTTGGCATTCGTAACGGGTTACACTCATGGAACATCCTGTTTATTCAAAAGCTATTTATAAGTAATTTATTATTGGGCAATTATTTTAATGACGTCAATATGTCATTGACCACTATAGGTCAAAACAACAAATTTTACCAAAAAAAACGCCCCTATCCTAAAGATGGGGCGCTTTTAATTGCATTGTTAGCGGGAATATAGGCTATTTGGTTTCGTTAAATAACTCACGGCCAATAAGCATACGGCGAATCTCGCTGGTACCGGCACCGATTTCATACAGTTTGGCATCACGCCATAAACGGCCCAGTGGGTATTCGTTGGTATAGCCATTACCGCCAAAGATTTGAATGCCCTCACCGGCCATCCAAGTGGCTTTTTCGGCACACCACAGGATCACACTGGCACAATCTTTGCGTACTTCACGGCTATGACCTGCTCCGCGCTTATCTAACATATCCAAGTTTTTGCCGACAGTGTATAAAAAGCTGCGAGCGGCTTGCAAAATAGTATACATGTCCGCCACTTTACCTTGGATTAATTGAAACTCACCAATAGATTGTCCAAATTGCTTGCGGTCGTGGATATAAGGAATGACATTGTCCATCACCGCTTGCATAATACCCACCGGACCGGCCGCCAATACGGCACGCTCGTAGTCTAAGCCACTCATTAATACCTGAACGCCATTGTTTAGACCACCCATTATGTTCTCTTCAGGGACGAATACATTATCAAAGACCATTTCACCGGTATGGCTGCCACGCATGCCAAGCTTATCTAGCTTCTGAGCGGTACCAAATCCTGGCATACCTTTTTCTACTAAAAAAGCAGTGATCCCTTTAGCGCCAAGCTCTGGATTGGTCTTGGCATAAACCACCATGACATCAGCATCTGGACCATTGGTAATCCACATCTTACTGCCATTTAGCACATAGCCGCCATCTTTTGCTTCAGCACGCAGCTTCATGCTGGTGACATCAGAGCCGGCACCCGGCTCACTCATCGCCAAAGCACCGACAAATTCACCACTAATCAGCTTGGGTAAAAACTTCTGCTTTTGTGACTCACTGCCATTACGTTTGATCTGGTTCACACACAAGTTGGAATGGGCGCCGTAACTTAGACCGACTGAGGCAGAAGCCCGGCTAATCTCTTCCATGGACACCATGTGTGCCACATAGCCCATATCAGCGCCGCCGTATTGTTCAGGGACTGTGATACCATGCAGCCCCAGATCACCCATCTTCTGCCACAAATCCATTGGGAACTCATCACTACTATCAATATCAGCAGCGCGTGGGGCAATCTCTTTTTCAGCAAAACTTCTCACAGAATCGCGCAGTGCTTGAATGTCTTCGCCCAATTGAAAATCTAATCCTGGTAAACTCATAAATATCCTTTTTTATGTCGGTGGAGAATGAAGTTAAGTATTATATGCTGCTAATCTTGCAGCTTCGCCAACAAAGCCTTGGCTGCTCTTGAGCCATTATTACGCCCCAAAAAATCACTGATACGCTGACCCACATGGATCAGTTTGTCTAAATCAACGCCGGTATCGATACCCATGCCGTGCAGCATATACACCACATCTTCTGTGGCCACATTGCCAGTAGCGCCTTTTGCATAGGGACAGCCGCCTAAGCCTGCAACTGAAGTATCATACTGCGCCACGCCTAAGCTAAGCGAGGTCAAGATATTGGCCAATGCTTGCCCATACGTGTCATGAAAATGACCTGAAATGTCTTTGACATCGATGTACTGCATGGCAGCTTTTAGCGCGTTTTGTACTTTAATGGGTGTGCCAACACCGATCGTGTCGGCAACCCCAATATGTTCAGCACCAATATCAACCAAGCGCTTGGTCACATAAGCCACCTGACTTGGTGCAATCTCACCCTCATAAGGACAGCCCACGGCGCACGAGATAACCCCACGTACTTTAATACCCGCCGCCTTGGCTGCTGCTGCCACGGGGGCAAAGCGCTCGATACTCTCATCAATACTGCAATTGATGTTTTTTTGGCTAAAGGTTTCGCTGGCTGAGCCAAAGATGACCACCTCATCTGCAGCAAATTTTAAAGCACCCTCAAAACCGCGCATATTAGGAGTCAGTACCGAGTAGCAAACCTCAGGATGACGCGCCTGATTAATCAGCTGCATAAGCTCACTGTTGTCGCCCATCTGCGGCACCCATTTTGGGGAGACAAAGCTTGTCGCCTCAAGCTTTTTAATGCCGGCATCAATTAGGCCTTCAATGAGCTCAAACTTTATCTCAGTGGGCACGGTTTGCTTTTCATTTTGCAGTCCATCACGGGGACTGACATCAATAATTTGAACACTACCTGGAACATTCATTGGCGTACTCTTTTTTATAAAGGTTATGTCTATGGCGTTTATGCAAAGTGAGTCGATTGGTTGTATAGTCAAAGAAGTCTAAAATGGTTACAAGGCAGCCGAGCGTAAGTACTACAAATGTAGGCTTAGCGAGGTTAACACCGTAACCGTTTAGTCGTTCGCTGACTAGATATAACTAGTCTGTATCTAGACGTAACAGCTCATCTCCATCTGCCACCAAATCGCCTGGCGCAAATAACAGCTCAGCCACCACCCCGTCGGCAGGCGCATTGATGGTGTGCTCAATCTTCATCGCTTCAATCACCGCCAAAGGTTGACCTTGTTTTACGCTATCGCCAGCGGCCACTTTAAAGGCCACCACTTGACCGGGCATCGGTGATTTTAAACTACCGACAGCTTGGGTATCGCCATCAACATGCGCCATGGCATCGATTAATACAATCTCACCACTGCCGCTGTCGGTAAAGACGTGTACCGTTTCATTTTCAGTAAAGCTTTGTAATCTAATACGCTGACCCTCTAGCCATACCACATAGCTGTGCTCATCGTCCGCTTGATACTGTACCTGACCTTGATAACAGCTTTGAACGCTTTGCTTGGCATCAGCGTCTGAGTTTAGCAGATTAATAGTCAGCTCAAAGCTTTGGCCGGTTTGCTGATTTAACGGCTCAACGTGATGGATAACTGCTTGATAGGTCTGCTCGCTATCGCCTTGCGTTACTACCAAATCAAATTGGCGCTGATAATCGCTATAGCCGCGCCAGCCGCCAAACTTGATAAAGGGGTCTGCATTTTGTGTGGCCACGTTCGCATGGCCGGCTCGCTGCTCTTGGTTTAGTTTGTTGATAACCGCGGCTGAAACCAACGTTTGCAATGACAAAGGCTGCTGGTCAAATAAGCGCTCTTTTTCACGCTCAATCAATGCCGTATCTAGCTTGGCTTGGCTAAAAGATGGCGTGGCTAGGATATGACGTAAAAACGCCACATTATTGGGCAGCCCCACAATACGAGTTTGCGCCAAGGCCTGATCTAACTTTGCCAAGGCCTGCTCACGGGTTGGCGCATGCACAATTAATTTGGCAATCATTGAGTCATAAAAGGGGCTGATCACATTACCCTCTTCTACCCCATCATCGACTCGCACCGCACTAACACTAAAGGCCGTGTGCACAGGCTTACGATAGGTAAACAGTGTGCCTGTAGCAGGTAAAAAATCATTGTCTGGGTTTTCAGCACAGATGCGCGCCTCAATGGCATGGCCGTTAATAGCCAAGTCTTGTTGTTTGACCGGAATCTCACCGCCTGCGGCCACAATAAGCTGCCACTCTACCAAGTCCATACCGGTAATGGCTTCGGTCACCGGATGTTCTACTTGCAAACGGGTGTTCATCTCCATGAAGTAAAAATTCATCTCAACTTTACCATCGGCGCTTGGGCGCTGCTCGACAATAAACTCGACGGTGCCGGCGCCCACATAGTCGACCGCACGCGCAGCATTAATGGCAGCAGTACCCATGGCCTGACGCATCGCCTCATCAACATTGGGTGCAGGGGCTTCTTCTAGTACTTTTTGGTGGCGGCGCTGCACCGAGCAGTCGCGCTCAAACAGATGCACATAATTGCCATGACTGTCACCGAAGACTTGAATCTCGATATGACGTGGATTTAAGGCATATTTTTCAATTAATACCGCGTCATTGCCGAAGCTGGTGATGGCTTCGCGGCGGCAAGAATCTAACAGACTGATAAAGTCCTCACGGCGCTCAACCAAGCGCATGCCTTTACCGCCGCCACCTGAGCTGGCTTTGATTAACAGCGGATAACCGATCCGGTCCGCTTGCTGCAATAAAAACTCAGGGTCTTGGTTGCTGCCATGATAACCGGGAATCAATGGCACGCCAGCGGTTTCCATCAGCTGCTTTGACTCCGCCTTTAAACCCATAGAAGTAATTGCCGCCGCAGAAGGACCAATAAAGACAATACCGGCCTCCTCACACGCCTTGGCAAAAGAGGCGTTTTCACTTAAAAACCCATAACCGGGGTGGATGGCCTCAGCCCCTGTCTGCTGCGCAATTTTTATCAGCAAGTCGCCTTTGAGGTAACTGTCTTTTGGCGCTGAACCGCCTAAATAGACAGCTTCATCACAGACACTGACATGCTTGGCATAACGGTCGGCATCAGAGTATACAGCGACAGTGCGAACGCCCATGCGCTTGGCTGTTGCGGCCACTCGGCAGGCGATCTCTCCGCGGTTGGCAATGAGTATTTTAGAAAACATGACAGTCCTTATCGTTTAATCTATATTGCAAAATTTAAGAGTAGAATTTATTACATGGCTATTAATGAATTAACTTTTAATCTGAGGTCTTGGCAGGTCTGATATCTGGCTGATAAAAGCACAGTTAGCTCAAAAGCGCTAACACCTCTTTAAATGGGGGTAACCCCTCAAAATTAGCGACTTCTGAATCAATGCTATGCCAATCAGACTTTGAGCGTAAACAAAAATTCGCGACGACTTCTACCGTAACTGAGTGGTCAGCCATCTCCAGCAGACCGACAGGTATCCATACATATTTACCCGCAAAGTCATTTGGCACTGGGCAGCCACATTCACCACAAAAGTGGGCACTAAATCCAGTCGGCTTTTTCCAAATCTTTATATTATGCCGCTTTATCCATTGAAAATGAGTGGCTTCGATAATCGTAGCTGAGTTAGCGCTTGAACCAGATTGTTTTTTGCATAAGAAGCAGTGACACTGATAAATTTTAAGCGGCGTAGTAGAGACATCACAGCTAAATTCAATATTGCCACACAAGCACTTTCCTTGCATCGTCATCTTGTCCCAAAAGTAGTTAGTAATTAGTAGTTACTATTAATTTAACCAATTAGGTTTGCGTTTTTGCAAAAAGGACTGCACGCCCTCTTTACCTTCATCAGAGGCTCTGATATCTGCAATACCAGCTACGGTCTGGGCAATTAAAGCCTCATCAATGGTTTCTCCTGCGACATAGTGCAGCAGCTTTTTGCACTCTTTAACCGCATTTGGGCTGTTGTTACGCAGCTTTTTGGTAATTGCAGCGACTGTCTCATCCAGTTTATCAGTAGCCACAGTCTCATGAACCAATCCAATCCGCTGTGCTTCAACCGCATCAAATATTTCTGCAGTTAAGAAATAACGGTGAGCGGCTCGAGCACCCATCGCTCGAATCACATAAGGGCTGATGGTCGCAGGTACTAAGCCCAATCGAACCTCGCTCAAGCAAAAGTTGGCTGAGTCGACTGCTATGGCCATATCACACGCAGAGACAAGACCAATACCACCGGCATAAACGTCGCCTTGAATGGCGGCAACCGTCGGCTTAGGACAGCTATAAATCACCTTGAGCATTTGCGCCAGTTTATCGGCATCTGCAAGATTCTCATCACGGCTATAATCAGCCATGGCACGCATCCAGTTTAAATCGGCGCCGGCACAAAATGCCTTACCTTCGGCTGCTAACACAATAACTCGCACTGCATCGCTATTGCCTAGATGGGTAAACGCTTGGTTTAATTCTTCAATGACGTCATCATTAAAGGCATTACGCTTGTCTGGGCGTGCCAGAGTGACGGTAGCAATATAATCCTCAACGCTGACGTTTAAGGTATCAAGCTCAGCTAACGGCGCTAATTGAGAGGGTAAGCTGGTTGTCATAAGTTTCTCGTTATCTTCTTATTTTTGCATTCATGAAATGATTGGGTCTGTGTTTAATCTAACACCCTTAGGACTTACGCAGAAATTAAGCGTTATTGCGACTGGGTATCCTTTATTCGCTTGCCGTACGGTAGTTCCAGAGGCTTCACAAACAACACCCAGTCGCCTATTAAATACTGTGCTTTGCGTAAGTCCTAAGCCTAAATCATTAAGCCTAAATCATAAGGCTCTCAGGTTAATTTAATGAAGGGTTAGGTTTACATTCTAAACACACCAAACTTGGTCTCTTCAATTTCAGCGTTGTAAGCGGCGCTTAACCCCAAGGCCAATACCTTTCGAGTATCAGCAGGATCAATCACCCCATCATCCCACAAGCGGGCGCTGGCATAATAAGGATGACCTTGTTTTTCGTACATCTCTTTGTACGGGGCTTTAAACGCTTCTTCTTCCTCAGCGCTCCAGGTTTCACCTTTGCGCTCAATATTGTCACGTTTGACTGTGGCCAATACTGACGCTGCTTGCTCACCGCCCATCACTGAGATGCGTGCATTCGGCCACATCCACAAGAATCTTGGGCTATACGCTCGGCCACACATACCGTAGTTACCGGCACCAAATGAGCCGCCGACAATGACTGTGAACTTAGGTACTTTGGCATTGGCCACCGCCATCACCATCTTCGCACCATGACGCGCGATACCCTCGTTCTCATACTTGCGGCCAACCATAAAGCCGGTGATATTTTGCAAGAATACCAATGGAATATTGCGCTTACAGCACAGCTCAATAAAGTGGGTTCCTTTCTGAGCCGACTCACTAAATAAGATACCATTGTTGGCAATAATGCCGACTTTCATGCCTTCAATATAAGCAAAACCACACACCAGCGTTGTCGCAAAACGGGCTTTAAATTCATCAAACTCACTGGCGTCCACAATACGCGCGATGATTTCACGAATATCAAACGGCTTACGGGTATCGGTTGGAATCACGCCATACAGCTCTTTGGCATCGTATTTTGGCTCACGTGGCTCAATTTGATTGGGGATGTGTTTTGGCGGACGATTGAGGTTACCGACAATATCACGTGCCAGCGATAAAGCGTGCAAATCGTTTTGGGCAAGATAATCGACCACACCAGACAGGCGGGTATGCACATCACCACCGCCTAAGTCCTCAGCACTCACCACCTCGCCAGTTGCCGCTTTCACCAGTGGCGGACCACCTAAAAAGATAGTACCTTGATCTTTTACGATGATAGATTCATCACTCATCGCCGGTACATATGCACCACCTGCGGTACAGCTGCCCATCACCACTGCAATTTGCGGGATACCGGCCGCACTCATATTGGCTTGGTTAAAGAAGATACGCCCAAAGTGCTCTTTGTCTGGGAACACCTCATCTTGGTTCGGCAAGTTAGCACCGCCTGAGTCAACCAAATACACACAAGGCAGGTTGTTCTCTTGGGCGATTTCTTGTGCGCGCAGATGTTTTTTGACGGTCATCGGATAGTAAGTACCGCCTTTGACAGTCGCATCATTACAAACAATCATGCACTCAATACCATTGATACGGCCAATACCTGCAATCACGCCTGCCGCAGGAATATCTGCATCATACATATCGAAGGCAGCCATCGGTGCCACTTCTAAAAATGCCGTGCCTGGATCTAGCAAGCGTTCAACACGCTCACGCGGTAGTAGCTTACCTCGTGCTAGATGCTTAGCACGAGAGCGTTCTGGACCGCCTTGGGCTATCTTCTTTAGATGGGCGTGTAAGTCATCGACAACCGCCTGCATGGCAGCAGTATTTTCGGCAAACTCTTTTGAATTCGGACTTAGCTTACTGGTAATAATGGCACTCATGACATCCCTTATCTATGATTTTACTCGCCACTGTTTGTACTAAGTATTGGTGTACAGTGGCGGTTATTTATAATTGGTTATTTATAATTAATGGTTACAAATGCTGGGCAGTTATAATCCCAGCTCTTCAATCATCATTTCCGTGATCTTGTATTTTTGGATTTTACCGGTAATGGTCATCGGGTACTCTTCAACAAAGCGAAAGTACTGTGGCACTTTGTAATGCGCGATGTTGTCTTTACAAAACTGCTTAACCTCATCCTCTGTCAGCTGCTCGCCTTTTCTAGCAATAATCCAGGCTGCCAGTACCTCGCCATATTTTTTATCCGGAACGCCCACAACTTGCACGTCACTAATCTTTGGATGGCGGTATAAATAGTTCTCAATTTCTACCGGATAGATGTTTTCACCGCCGCGGATGACCATATCTTTGCTGCGGCCGACCACTTTAATATAACCGTCTTCATCCATGGTGGCTAAGTCGCCGGTGTGCATCCAGCCATCTTGAATGGCTTCACGGGTCTTAAAGCGGCTGCCCCAATAGCCTTTCATCACCGAATAGCCACGGGTTAATAGCTCACCTGTTTCACCGATAGGCACTACCTCTCCGGTCTGGGTATCGACAATTTTCACCTCTAAATTAGGCTGCACTAAGCCCACAGTAGAGACTTGTTTATCAAGCGGGGTGTGTTTGTTGGTCTGGCAAGATACGGGGCTGGTTTCGGTCATGCCGTAAGCGATGGTGACCTCGCTCATGTGCATCTCATCGATGACGCGGCGCATCACCTCAATGGGGCAGCTTGAGCCGGCCATGATACCAGTACGAAGGGTCGACAAATCGTATTTATCAAAGTCTGGGTGATCAAGCTCTGCAATAAACATGGTGGGCACACCGTGCAGTGCGGTGCATTTCTCATCTTGTACCGCTTGCAACACGCTAAGCGGCTCGAAGCCATCATTGGGATAGACAATACAGCCGCCATGGGTCAAAATCGCAAGGTTACCAAGCACCATACCAAAGCAGTGGTATAAAGGTACCGGAATACATAAGCGATCCTCAGGCCCTAAATCCATCGCCTCGCCAATAAAATAGCCATTGTTTAAGATATTGCGATGCGTCAAGGTTGCCCCTTTTGGGGTACCTGTGGTGCCACTGGTGAACTGAACGTTGATGGGATCAGTATTTTTTAATTTGGCCTCACGCTCAGCCACCCGTGGATCATTAGCATCGCCCTCTTTCATCCACTCTGAGAATTTTTGCATAAAGCCAAACGTCTCATCCGTGTCTGGCTCATCTATCCAGATAATACGCTCAACAGTAGGTATCTCAACCAAGTCTAATTGGGTGTACTGCTTGTGATAAATCTCAGGACATAATTCGCGAATGATATTGGCATAATCACTGGTTTTGAAATGGCGCATAAGCACCAAAGCTGAGCAGCCCAATTTATTTAGCGCATATTGCAGCTCAAAGCTACGGTAGGCGGGGTTAATATTTACTAAAATCACGCCTACCTTGGCAGTGGCCAATTGCATAAGCAGCCATTCAGCGTTGTTATGTGACCAGATACCAACGCGATCACCAATCTCCAGACCCATTTCAATCATAGCGCTGGCCAGTTGATTGACTTTTTGTTGCAGCTCACGGTAAGTCCAACGTATGCCTTGATGGCACACCACTAGGGCTTCTTGATCGGGATATTTTTCTACCACGGCATCAAAAAAGTCACCAATAGTGACTTCGATTAACGCCGTCTGGGGGCCTTGATCTTGGCTCAGCTTAAGCGGCGCATTGCTCGATTTGGCGCCCATACTAATGCGAGGGATCGTATCTAAATCTATAGAAACAGAGGAAGAATCGATGTTATTGGAGGGATGTGAAAAAGAGGTAGAGCCAAACATAACGAATCCTTTCGTTGCAATATTGGATAAAAATTTCGATAAAAAATGTCACTATGGTATGCGACTGTGCAGCCTACAATCTGTAGGTTGATGGCACAATCATCCCCCATAATGACCTAAATCCATTTAATAATATATCTGCGATATATGACAGATAACGCGTCATCTTTCATATTTTAAAACAACCACTTACTTCTAAAAAACTGCGGTTTATTCTAGGTTAGCGTTGTTTCCTGTTCTAATATAAAGGCTAATGACAACTGGTGTCAACAACTACTACTAATAACAATAACTTAGTTCATCATTAATTAACTAAATCCGATAAATTCACCTCTACAATATCCCTGTTAACCAAGGCAGCTCGCCTCTGTGCTAGGCTTTAGTGATAAAAAACTTATCTGTGAGCGGATTTTTATGTTGATAAATACCCCATTACCCCAATATAAATGACATTGCATGAAAGATGAGTCTATCTAGCAGACAACTGCTCTATATAATTAATTGAGACCCCCTATGACCGAACTTACTGATTTACGCCAACGCTTTTTTATCGCTGACTCTCCTGTACGCGGCGATGTGGTGCGCTTAAAGCAAAGCTATGCCACCATTACTGCCCAAAAACCCTACCCTGAGTCTATTAAGCGTTTGCTTGGTGAGATGCTAACTGCAGCCAGCTTATTAATTGGTACCCTAAAAATTGAGGGTAGCTTATCTATCCAGTTGCAGTCCTCTGATGAGAGCAGCTTATTGAACTGGGCAATGGCTGAATGCAATCAGTCTGGCATCATTCGCGCTTTAGCCAGCTGGAAGCAAGACACCGAAGAGCAGCAGCAAGCTTGGGCGAACAAGGCGACTGCCGATGATGCTTTTGCTGAGCTCGGTGCTGTGGGTAAAGGCGTCATGTTTATCAACATTCAACCTGAGCGCGGCGAAGCTTATCAAGGTATCGTTGAGCGCAGTCATGACAACTTAGCTGAATGCTTGGCCCATTATCAATTGCAATCGGCGCAAATCCCAACTTTGATTAACTTGGCTTGTGATGGCCTGCAAACTGGTGGTATCTTGGTACAAATGCTGCCCCGCACTGCCGAGGAACAACACGCTATTGAGCAAGATGAAACGGCCGGTATTGATGATGATCTATGGACCCGCTTGACCTTATTGACGCGTACCTTAAAGTTTGAAGAGCTAACCACCTTAGAGGCCAGCGAAATCATCTACCGCTTATACAACGAAGAGAGTGTGGTCGCCCCTGAGCCTATCTCTTTAGAATTTGGCTGCACCTGCTCACGTGAAAAATGTGAAGGGGCTATTTTGCAAATCGGCGAAGCAGAAGTTTTAGAGATTGTAGAGGAGCAAGGCGGTACCTTTGAGATGGATTGCGGTTTTTGTGGCTCTATCTACAAGTTTACCAAAGAGGATGTCGAGCACATCTTTGCTTAAGCGTTAAGCGGTTAATTACCCAAAAATATACCTCCCCCTTAGGCTCGAGCCTAAGGGGGATTTTTAATTTCAGCGTGGTTTTGTGACAGCGATTATGGCCGTGATTACTTTGTCATAGGCGCATCTTATGATTGCGCGGTATTAGACCACCACCTCAATCTCATCAGGAAAGGAGTGAATACGCGGCTTTAAGGCTGACTCACTGTCTCTATTGGCCTGTAACCACTCACTGACTTGATTATGCACACGCTCATCGTACTGCAAGTTGATGTGATTGACCCCATAAAACACCGCTTTTCGACCCTCAGGCACATATAAATGGTGATTTTCATGAGTCTTACCAGCCTCACCGAGCGCCGATTCTATCATCACCAAGCCATCACCCACCAAGTTACTCGCCTTAGATTCATACACCCCCTCAGCAATAGAGCCGGCAATAAAAAAGGTATTGATGTGACGTGGCAACTTGGTCGGATGGCGAAAGTCTTCGGGCAATACATCCCGTACTTTAAGCCCCTTCCAATCCTCATCGCGAATACAGCCATGACGAAGGTCAATAATACCGGCACTACGTATATCACCAAGCTTAGATAACGAACCTGCAAAGGGCACTTTGGCCATAATATCTAATAGGTGATAGCTGATGCGCTCAAGTATGGCACCTTGATGCGGTGAGCCTATGGTTACTAAGTTGCCCACGCGCGCTACCCAATTTTGGCGCTCTTGCTCACCATAAAACAGCGCACTACGAGACACCAGTCCCCCCATGCTATAGCCTACTAAATCTATTTGGGTAATGTCTGGATTTTTTATAACCAGTTGCTGTAGTAAATTGGCCAAATTATGACCGTTTTGGGAGATGCGTCTACCCGTATTGTAATCTAAGTAAAGCACCGTACTTTTAGGGACACTCAGTGCAATATGCTCACCTAAGCTGTCCTCTTCACAAGGATGCCAGCTTAGATAACTCAAGCACAGACCATGACATAACACAATCACACGCCCGCACAACGGATCTGCCTTAGCGCCTAGCGGTTGACCATATCTATCATAGAGCACCATGGGCACCGCCAGTGGATTGTTGCTAGCAACCAGATGATCGCCAACCATACCATTAATCACGTTGACCAGCTGCTTTAGACGTTCAGGAAGTAGGCGACGTTTTTGATTAATGAGGCTTTTTCGGTACAGCTGCATGCTGCTGCTCGTGACACCACGGCCTACACTTTGCATGGTATAGCGCACCACATTGTACAATCTGCGAGTCACTCCTTGCTGCCAACGATTGAGATGATCTTCATTAAAGCGGCCCAAAGGACGCAAGAGAATCTCAGAGTGTATGGCCTCAATAATCTCAGTGGCCCCCACCGCACCTGTGGTAGCAAGCTGCACCAGACCCTCAAGTACATTGCTCACCGACAGTGGTGGTTTTTTTGATGGTGCACTCGGCTCATAGGCCATATTAATTAGGGCATTTTCATCGAGGTAATCTAGATGGTCTAACTGCTGGTGCAAGTCCTCTAAATACACCGGATTGGACGCATTAATAAGCTCACACGTCTCATATAAAGAATATTGCTGCGATAAGTCTTCAGAAGCAGGCGATGTGGGTGAAGTGCTGTTTGACATAATAGTTATATTTTATAAGTTGGGATGGCTTCATATTATCTGTTAATTTAGATAAAGTAAAAACCCCAAGTGTTAACTTGAGGTTTGTTTTTAGTATAATTATCATAACTTTATTTTCACAATTAAAGATTGGCTTGTCTTTAACGGTTTGCTGCTTTAACGATTGCCACCAAGCTTAAAGCCTAAATAACCCACAGCTGCCCCATAAGTATCTTTATAATTGCGCTTAATGAATGGCATAACTTGAGCGGCCACTTTAGTGTTTTTTTCGATCCCTTCACCTGAGTGCTGAAAATTACTCATAATATACGTATAGCCATTCATTTCATCTACTGCATGAAGGCCGGTTGACTCTGCACCAGCTGGTGTCGATAAAATGCGGACCAATTCATGAGTATCTACATTGTAGGCCCATAAAAAGTTATTAACATGGGTGCCTGAGTCTTCACCGATAAATAGCGTGCGCATTTTTTCGGAGAATTTTAAGTTATCCGGGCAAGACACTTTATCCGGATGCGATTGATTGCCCAACGCATCCGCCTCGATATCTTGACCGGCCAAATTCGGTGGTACAGCCATACTGACTGGTACCCAATCTGAGTGGATAGGCTGCTTAGTATTTAGGGTCACTTGGCCACTGCGCAGCTGATGGGCATAGACTGCACCTGACTTATTTTCAGCCACGTGCACATCATAGTCACCATATTTAGTAGGATCGACCATAGATTTTTCAATCCTTGCCATCGCCGAATATACGATTTTATCTTTGACATTCACCGTGGTCCCCTCCATTTTAGTAAAGGCCATAGAAGCACCTTTTAGCGCCGCATAACGATGGGTCTCTAAGAAGGCAGCGGCTTTTTCAGCATGCCTGTTGCTGGTATTTAATTTAATCCAGTTGGGTTCTCCGCCATAATAAATCTTGGTGTAGCTGGCATCTTTTGGGTCAGTGTATTTAACACTCATGATATCTTCAGGCTTAAAGCTGTTGGCCATCGCTTCAATTTCGCTGCTGGTGGCATGACCCAAATGAATCCAGCGTGTGGTAAATTCGCCTGTGCCCACACCCTTAGCTGACGTCTGAGTGACTTTTGCGACGTATAAATTACCAGCTGATAAGTCTCTGGGCTTGTCGGCCACAAACATAAACAGACCGCCATTGGTGGCATCATCGCCCATGATAGCAGTACGCTCATCTGGCATCATCTGTATCAATTCATGTGAGATACGTCCCAAGTTATAGTGTTTTTTGACAAAGCCTGTACCGTCTGGATTAACAAACACCTCTGGCATATGACCATAATGATAAGGATTGGCTTTGTTTTGATCCCCATAAAGCGCTTGACTAAAATCCAAAAACTTACCCCCATCTTGCTTTGCTAAATCATGGGCATCCGGCTCATACTCTTCAGAGGATAAATGAGTACCCCAAGGAGACAATGAGGCACCGCAAGTAATCCATAGACCATGTACAGCTGAGGTATCAACATTATGATACTTCACCAAGCTCAGCTCACCAGTATTTGGGTTTTGATCCAAAGTAAGTACTGCAATAGGAGATGGCAGGCGACCCCAGGTGTCCTTACCGGCACGGTTCATGCTGGCATATTCAAATTGCACTACCGCAAATACTGTATTGCCTTTTACGCCCGGTACACGAGCGCCTTTAACAGCAATCAATGAAGAGCCATCTGGGCAATTAGAATAAAAAGGCACCGGCTCGCCTGCTGACGCATCATATAACGGTCGGTTATTGATGTCGTACAACTGGCCAGCACGGGTGAGTCCTCCTAGACCATCGGGCACCATATCACCGGTCACAAAAAACGGCGTGTAAGCCAAATCAAATACTTGAGTGCTGCCATCGGTGAATTCTGCCTGCATTTTTGAATCGACATAGACTGTAGCCATCTGCTCAGGATTGGCGAGCGACGGCGCTTGCATACCCAAAAATCTCACCTGTTTAATCGCCTTAGCTAAAGGCACAGCGCCGGTTGCAACAGGCACAGCATTGAGGCGAGCTGAGGTATTGCAGCCTGCCAAAGGTAGCATGGGCACACCGGCCAAAAAGGCAATCACACTGCGGCGAGTCGCTGACATATTGGCCAATTTGCTGCCGGATTTTTCAATATTGGCGTGATCAGCGAAGTCTAAGTTTATGTCAGCCGGTGTTTGGCGAATGCTGTCTTGGCTAGAACAAAGGGCAACTGGGCGGCGCATCATAAATTCCTCAAAAAAATGTTCAACGGGGGATAACTCTGGACAAAGAGTACAGTGCCCTAGCCTACTTCGATGAGATGACAGCTTGTTTAAAGATTTATGACACCCAGATGACAAAAAAGCCAGTGCGATTATGGCACTGGCTTTTGACTTAATGTGAGGGTTAGCCGCTTATCTGAGGTGGCTAGCTTATATGAAGTAAGTAGCTTATCAGGGACTAAGGAATGGTGGTGGGCGCCACCTCAGGTGGTACATAAGTGTGATGACGATTCATACGCTTCTCTAAGAAGCGGAAGGTTAATAAAATCACCCAAGACAACACTAAATAGATTAAACCTGCCGCAAAATACAGCTCAAAGATGGTATAGGTGCGCGCACTGATGGTCTTAGCAATACCCGTAATGTCCATTAACGCAATGGTCATGGCAAGCGAGCTGCCTTTTAGCATAAAGATAACTTCATTACTGTAGGCAGGTAGCATGATGCCAAAAGCACGCGGCAAGGTAATTCGGGTAAGTTTTTGCCAACGCGACATACCTATGGCGTCAGCTGCCTCCAATTCACCAGGTGGAATAGACTGAATGGCCCCGCGAATAATCTCAGCAGTATAAGCACTGGTATTTAAAGTAAAGGCGATAATTGCACACCAAAAGGGCTGCTTTAACACCGGCTCCCACAGCGCTGAGTCTTTGATAAACTCGAACTGTGACAGACCATAATAAATCAAGAAAATCTGTACCAACAGCGGTGTGCCGCGGAAAAAGAATATATACAAAAATGGCAACACTTGAACCCAGCGACTAGCCGATAAGCGCAATAATGCCAGACCCAGTCCAAAAAACAGGCCAAGTACACCAGAGATAACCACCAACTGCGTGGTCAGCACAACCCCACTTAGTAAATCAGGTAGGTATGTAAAAATTACTTGCCAATTCCAATCCATAATTGCCCCCTACCCTTGTGCTGCATCTAGTGAGTGTGAAACTTGCTGCTTTGCCAATTTTTTTGCATAGCGTTTTGACGGGTTGGCCCGCCACTCAAGCCACATCATAAAGGCGGTCACCACTATGGTTAGACCCAGATAAATAAAAGCGGCCGCCATATAAAAGGTAAAGGCCTGCTGCGTGGCCTGTGCCCCGCGCGCCGCATGGTACATGATGTCCTTTAGCCCCACCACAGAAACCAGTGCCGTATCTTTTAACAATACCAAAAACAAGTTTCCCAGACCTGGCAGCGCCAAGCGCCAAACTTGGGGCACTATGATGCGAAAATAAAGCTGCATTGGCTTCATACCTATGGCTTCAGCTGCTTCCCATTGCCCTTTGGGAATCTCTTGGATCGCCATGCGAAAAACTTCGGTCGCATACGCCCCAAAGGCAATAGATAGTGCCAACACACCTGCCAAAAACGGACTCACTTCCACATAGTCGTTATAGCCAAATTTTTGTAATATGGCCATAATCAGCATGGAGCCGCCGTAGTATAAAAACAGCACTAATAACAGCTCTGGGATGCCACGCATGGTCGCGGTATATACCGTCGCCAATTTACGTAATATCCAAATTTTTGAGAGCTTCGCAGTAGCGCCCAATAGCCCCAATACCAAACCTATTGCAAGACTTGATAAAGCAAGTTTGATGGTAATCAACGAGCCACTAAGTAAGAGATGTCCAAAACCTTGCAAATCAAACACGTGAGAAGATACCTAAATAATGAGAAGTAGAAGGAAAGAAGCGCTGACAAGAGCCGTTAAACCGAACGCTCATTGACCCGTCTTCAATCTGGCGGCTGTCATTAAGCATGGAGAACACACTGAGACGAGTTTTTCATATAAAAAACATGCAAGCGGCGAATTCTAACATATTCTACTAGGGTTCGTTAAGTATAAGATGCGCTGACGATGGCGCTTATTTGACTGCTTAAGTCAATTTTTGGGCATAAAAAAGCCCCACTGCTTAGTGAGGCTGTCTTTGTTTTATATTAATTGTTCTAAATTAGCCCTAAAGCTTACGCACTTACTTGTCACTTTGGCTATTTATGTCACTGATTATTTGATCGAAAAATGCTTGTCTTTAATTTGATCATAAGTGCCATTGGCTTTAATCGCAGCCAACGCTTCATTGAGCTGCTCTTTTAGTGCATCTTGCTTGCGCACCGCAATGGCAAAGTTATCATCAATTTCGATATCCGCCCCTTTAACTTCAAACTGTGAGTTGTTTTTGCTTAACCATTCTATCGCCGGTAGTTTGTCAGAAATCATAGCATCAACACGATTAGACTCTAAGTCCAAAAAGGCATTGTTAAGGGTGTCATACAGCTGCATATTGGCCTTGGGATAGGTAGACTCTAACCACTGAGATGAGATGGTTGAGCGCTGAGCGGCAATCTTGCTGCTGGTTATATTATCGCTGTGACTGGGATCAAATGTGCTGTCTTTACTGGCAATAAACACCAAGGCATTGGTAAAATAAGGGTCGGTGAAGTCGACTTGTTGTGAGCGCTCTGGAGTCACTGACATGGCGGCCACAATGGCGTCGTATTTTTTGGCTTTTAAACCTGGAATAATGCCTTCCCAATCTTGAGCCTGAATCTCACAGCTCACCTTCATTTGCTCACATAAGGCGTTGGCAATATCGACATCAAATCCTTGTAAATTACCCTCAGCATCGGTGTAATTAAAGGGTGCATAAGCGCCTTCAGTGGCAATGCGCAGCACTTTTTGTTCTTCCTGTGCGCCCACAGCTTTATCGTCCGCTTCAGTCTGTTGATTATTACAACCACTCAAAAGTAGCGACAATGATAGTGTGGCCATGACAGTGGCGGTGCCTTTAAGCAAACGGCTTTTTTTGAATTGAGCCGCGGCAGGTAGTGAGTTAACCATCCTTACGTCCTTATAAAAATCTAAAAAAAGCTGGCCTGAAATCTTATCGCCTTATCTGCCCCATCAAAACCAGATGGCAAATTAAAAACTTACGATTTCAGCCAGCAATACCAGCACCTTGTCATTGCCTTAGGCGCTAACGTGCTTATATTGCTGTCTTACAATAGACAGCAATGGATAGAGATAATGGCCTATTGAGCAGCCGCTTTTTGGGCCGCAGCGGTGTTGCTGGTACCAAAGTAAGGCGCCGAAATCTCATCATATTTACCACTTTCTTTAATCGCGGCTAATGCTTGGTTGAACTTACCGGCCAGCGCATCGCCTTTACGCACAGCGATACCCATCGCATCATCGCTATTGAACTCTTCGCCTTTTTGTTCAAAAGCTTTGCCCTCTTCACTGGTTAACCAATAGGCGGCAGTAACTTTGTCTGAGAACAAGGCACGAATACGACCTGAAGTGAGATCTAGATAAGCATTTTCTTGGGTGTCATATAAGCTTACTTTAGCTTCAGGATGCGACGCTTCGATATACTGAGCGGCGATGGTGGCGCGCTGAGCACCGACTGGAATATTACTAAAATCATCTTTTACGCTAACGTTCTCACCTTTTTTAGCCACTAAGATAAGGCCGTTATTTAGGTAAGGGTCAGTAAAATCGACCTTTTCAAGACGCTCAGGGGTAATAGACATACCAGCGATAATGGCATCGAACTTCTTGGCTTGAAGCCCTGGAATTAAGCCATCCCACTCTTGTGAGCTGATATCACACTTGGCTTTCATCTCATCACATAAGGCATGGATTAAGTCGATCTCGAAGCCGATTAACTTACCATCAGCATCGGTATAGCTAAGAGGCTTATAGCTTGATTCGGTAGCGATACGGATAGTCTGACCTGCGCTATCAGCTGCCTCAGCTGCGCCAGTTTCGGCATCAGCAGGCGCTTGGCTGTTGTTACAAGCGGCCAGCATCAGACCAGATAAGGCCATAGATAATACAGCCCATTTACTTTTTGCTTTTGGGAAAGTTGTCATGATAAGTCCTAACTTTAGATAAAATTTGATAACCGTTTAATGGCTATTTAACAAGTGTCTCATAGCCATTGAATAATCTTTAATGCTCTGCGATAACTAAGTGGCTCAATTATTTGCCAAAATTAGCCGCTTCAATCTCAGCCAATTTGCCATTGCTACGGATGGCTTCAATGGCTTTGTCAAACTCAGCTTTTAGAGGGTCGTTTTTGCGCAGTGCAATCCCTAAGTGATCGTCGTTATCAATCTCTTCACCAATGACGGCGTAGTCAGGATTCTCAGGTAACCAGTCAGCTGCAGATACTTTTTCTGCCAATACGGCATCTACGCGCCCTGATTTTAGGTCAAGGTAGGCATTTTCATAGGTATCATATAAGTTAACCTTGTTGCCATCTTTGCCATCGAAGTTATCTAGCAAATACTCGCCTAAAGTGGTTGAGCGCTGGCTGCCTAAGTCTTTATTGGTCACATCATCAGGGCTAAAACTCCCGTCTTTTTTGGCCAACCAAACCATGGTATTTGAGAAATAAGGCGCACTAAAATCAACCGTTGCCGCGCGCTCTGGTGTGATGGACATACCGGCGATAATGGCATCGTACTTATTGGCCAATAGACCAGGGATAATACCGTCCCAGTCTTGAGCCACGATTTCGCATTTGGCTTTCATCTGTTCACACACAGCATTGGCCACATCAACATCGAAGCCGCCTAAGCTGCCATCATTATTGGTGTAGTTGAACGGAGGGTAGGCCCCTTCTGTCGCAATGCGAATGGTTTTACCTTCTGCTGAAGTGGCTTCGCCCGCTTTGGTATCTTCAGACTTTGAACAGCCCGTTAGCCCCACTACGGCGGCTAAGGCTAAAACAGACAAGCTCGTTCGTGATAACTTTTTTTCAAATAACTTCATGGGTTGTTTCTCCGAAGCCAACATTGGCTTATTGCTTATTTAATTGGCTTAACGTGATTAATTTGGATTAATTAAGCGCTCATCAAGCACGAATTAAGGGGTATCGATTATTAGATATGGATTTAGCCGAACTTATACCACTTGAGCCGTATAAAAAAAATAACTCACGACAAAGCGTATTACCTAGGCCAGATTACTAGATTTTCGTGGTACGACTGTGGTGAGACTGGCTATATAATGAAAAATAGTTGTGTAAAACTTTATAAACAAAAATAATACATGAGCAATGGGCTAAAAACAAATCATTTCGATGCTTTACTTCACTCATTCCAACCCCAGTTATGCCCGCAAAAAAAGCGGATGCGGCGCTCAAGCCTTGTATAAGCCAAAAAAAAGAATGCGCACTTTAAGAAGCACACACTCTTTTTTATTCATCTATCTAAAAAGCTGGGTTTACAGTCTGGGCCAATTAATTTAAAGGCAGCTTATTGGCATCAGCGCGATGTGAGGCCATAAACTCACGAACCCGAGCAGACTTTGGATTATCAAATACCTGCTCTGGTGTACCCGCCTCTTCTATACGGCCTTGATGCAAAAACACCACTTGTGAGGACACGTCACGGGCAAAGCGCATTTCGTGGGTCACAATCAGCATGGTGCGCCCTTCTGCTGCTAAATCACGCATCACTGCTAGCACCTCATTGACCAGCTCAGGATCCAGAGCAGATGTCGGCTCATCGAATAACAAGACTTGCGGGTTCATCGCCAGCGCACGGGCAATGGCCACACGCTGACGCTGACCACCTGATAAGTTGTCAGGGTAGGCATCTTTTTTATCCAGTAACCCAACTTTTTTTAACAGCTGCTCAGCCTCACTAATGGCCTGATCTTTGCTGATTTTTAGCACCTGTGTTGGGCCTTCGATGATGTTTTGAATGATGGTTTTGTGCGGCCATAAGTTGAAGTTTTGGAAAACAAAACCGACGCGCGCACGGAAGCTCTCAAGCTGGGCTCTGTTGGCTGCTTGTAGTTCGCCTGACTTACCCGGTACCAAATTAAGCGACTCACCCCCTAAGGTAATTGTGCCTTGGTTGGGCTTTTCGAGCAGGTTAATACAGCGCAGTAACGTAGACTTGCCTGAGCCTGATGAGCCCAAAATTGAGATGACATCGCCATCATAAGCGGTGAGGGAGACCCCTTTTAATACCTCAAGCGAGCCGTAGCTTTTATGAATATTTTGCAAATCAAGGGCAATGGGTCGATCTGAAGTAGTGTGTGGCATAACAGTGGCACGCATCCAAAATAAGTTTGAGAAGAGATTATAACACTGCAAGGCTTTTGAATAAGCAGATTAATAGACAATCGCCTCAAAAAATACGATGTATTAAAGCCTATAGCAGCTGTGATGATAAAAATGCTCAATTATGGGCGATCAAAATAGCCCAATAAAACTGCATATTGTCGCTTATTAGCCACACATAGGCAAATGTTGTGATGCCTTTATGCGGTGGATTATACCCAAAAATCACTGTCAAGTTTTGTGTGGTCACTTTACTATTAGGGACATCTGCTTTATGTTAAACCTCATCTTATTTTTATAAAAAACAACCCCAATCAATAAGCAAAAAAGCATCAGGAGACAACAATGACACAAGCCATCAGTGATATAAAAGCCTATATGCAGCAAGTTGGTAAACAGGCAAGAGATGCCTCAAGACAGTTAGCCGCCGCTAATACCGGTGACAAAAATGCCGCTTTGTTAATTATTTATGAGCAATTAAAACAGGCCAAAGACGAAATATTAGCCGCCAATAAAATCGATATGGACAAGGGCCGAAGCAACAACTTAGATGCCGCCCTACTTGACCGCTTGGCACTTAATGAATCTCGCTTTGAGGCGATGCTACAAGGCCTAAAAGATGTGGCCGCTTTGCCTGACCCTATTGGTGAAGTCACTGACATGACTTACCGTCCTTCTGGTATTCAGCTGGGTAAAATGCGGGTACCTTTGGGCGTGGTGGGCATGATTTATGAGTCTCGTCCCAATGTGACGTTAGAGGCCGCTTCTTTGGCACTAAAATCTGGCAATGCCATTATTTTACGCGGCGGCTCAGAAGCTTATGAGTCAAACCAAGCGATTGCCAAATATATCTTATCTGGTCTAAAACAGGCCGGTCTGCCTGAGCACGGTGTTCAGGTGTTACAGACCACAGACCGCGCCGCAGTGGGCGAGCTGATTACCTTAACAGAATATGTTGATGTGATTGTGCCACGTGGCGGCAAGGGCCTGATTGCCCGTATTAGCCAAGATGCGCGCGTGCCGGTTATTAAGCATTTAGATGGCAACTGCCACACCTTTATTGACAGTGACGCCGACCCTGAGATTGCTATTAAGGTCAGTGTTAATGCCAAGACGCATCGCTACGGCACCTGTAATACCATGGAAACCTTGTTGGTAGATCAAGCGATTGCTAATGAGTTGTTACCTCAGATAGCCGAGGCCATTGTCGCAGCCGATGACGCCATGCAGCTTCGCTTAGATGCCGCCTCAAAAGCCATTTTACAAGACAATGCTAAGCTTGCCGGCCACTTAAGTGATGCCACAGATAGCGACTGGGATACCGAATACTTAGCACCCATCTTAGCGGTCAAAATTATAGACGGCTTAGATGCCGCCATTGACCACATCAATACCCATGGCAGCCATCACACTGATGTGATTATCACTAATAACTATAGTAAGTCGCAGCGCTTCATTCGCGAAGTGGACTCAGCCAGTGTGATGATTAACGCCTCAAGCCGCTTTGCAGATGGCTTTGAATATGGCTTGGGTGCTGAAATTGGCATCTCAACTGACAAAATCCATGCCCGTGGCCCCGTCGGACTCAATGGCCTTACCTCTCAAAAATGGGTTGTCTATGGTCATGGCGAGGTGCGTAGCTAGGCTAGGATTGCCTAGCCCATTGGCTCAAGGTGGCCATTTTTGGGAGTAATTTGGTTGATAAAAGTGATTATGTTAATCAAACTCCATCAGACCCTTTATCAAAAACGTCAGCGAAATGCTGGCGTTTTTTTATGGCGCAGTTAGGTTAACTGGCTGCGAAATAATCTTATCAAATTCAGCCATTTAAGATCATTTATGACCTAGCTTGGCACTGAGTCTTGTGCGTTAAAATCATCACAAAACCCGCGTAGCTATTTTTTAAAAAGATAATTATGAGATAAAATGCGCCCTCTAAATAACGATCTAAATAAGTTTTAGAGTGATTTACAGCCGCATCTTTAGTAATATAGGCCTATCCTCTACAACCGGCAACGCTGATTGTGTGTAAAAGTGGGTCACGTGATCTGCTTAAGACAGATATTTGGCTTGTCGAACATATAGCTGCAACTCTCCTCAGGGATACCTAAAGTTTGTGGTTATCTTTTGTGGTTATCTACGGTTTACCGCTTCGGTAACATCTATTAGTTAGTGATTTTCTAATCTTTAACCATATACCTAAAGTCTTAATAGTTAGCCAAAAGATGTGGCCCAGTAGCGCTTATCATAAGCCAATAAAGCCCGTGCTCTGGCTAAATTAATGATTATTTTTTAACTACTATTTAAAGTCTAATGCACAAAGCAAACCTTATTTTGGAGCAGCTCATGCTGGAAGTCCAATGAGGGTAACTTTATTTTTATAAAAAGGAGCAACGAATGGAAGTTACTTTAAATGGCTACTATACGCTGATATTAGCCACACTCGTCCTACTCTTGGGACGGTTTTTGGTAAAAAGGCTGAAGTTTTTAGAAGACTTTAACATCCCTGAGCCTGTGGCAGGTGGCTTGGTTGCAGCCGCCATTGTTTATGCACTTAATATCATATGGGGGTATAGTTTTAACTTCCAGCAGGAGCTTCAAACCGCTTGTATGCTGATGTTCTTCGCCTCAATCGGTCTAAGCGCTGACTTTAGCCGCCTAAAAGCCGGTGGTTCCCCTCTACTAATCTTCACCATTGTGGTCTCATTATTTATCATTTTGCAAGACGTGGTGGGTGTGACCATGGCCAGTGTATTGGGGCTTGATCCTCTGCTAGGTCTGGTGACAGGCTCTATTGCGCTGACCGGTGGTCATGGTACTGCAGGCGCTTGGGGTATCACGCTTGAAGAGCAATACGGCGTGGTCGGTGCAACGACCTTGGGTATCGCTGCGGCCACTTACGGTCTTGTTGCCGGTGGTGTGATTGGTGGCCCAGTAGCTCGCCGTTTAATCAACAGATTGGGTGTAAAACCAGGCGAGGTTAACCCCAACCCTACCCCGACTGAAAAGCTGGCCGGTGAGCAATCTTTATATAGCACCAAGCACAATGAAGAAGAAGCTTATCGCAATAAAGAGATCTTTGAGAAACCAGACAACATTCGTCTGATTACTGCCTCCTCGACCATTGAGTCTTTGGCATTATTTGCAGCGTCATTAGCCTTTGCAGATATCATGACTAATTTGGGTCAAGGCACTTGGTTTGAGCTGCCCACCTTCGTTTGGGCATTGGCTGGCGGTGTTATCTTGCGTAACGTATTGACCATGGTGTTTGACTTCCATATGTTTGACCGCGCCATTGACGTGATTGGCAACGCTTCATTAAGCCTATTTTTGGCAATGGCATTGTTGTCACTAAAACTTTGGCAGCTGACCGACCTTGCCGGCCCTGTATTGATTATCTTAGTCGTACAGACCTTAGTTATGATCGGTTATGCCTACTTGGTGACCTTTAGAATTATGGGTAAAGACTATGATTCTGCCGTTTTAGCAGCAGGTCACTGCGGCTTTGGGATGGGTGCGACCCCGACTGCCATTGCCAACATGCAAGCGGTCACCGATCGTTATCAGCCTTCGCACAAAGCTTTCTTAATTGTGCCTATGGTAGGTGCTTTCTTTGTGGATATCGTCAACGCTACCGTATTACAGATTTTCACTAAATTACCGTTTATGTAAGAAAGTTTAGTACACGCTTAAATAACCTAAAAAAGGGGGAGATTTGCTTTAATCTCTCCCTTTTTTTATCTATTACGTTAAATCTATAGCCTGATCGATTAACGTTTCAATAAAGCCAATACTATCAATCAAAGTGGCATTGTCTGTGATGTCCACCCCTATCATATTAGCAAGCTCACTAGGTGTTTTTGAACCACCTGCTCGCAATACAGCCAGCCAATCATCAATCACATCCTCGCCTTGACGCAGCTTTTTAAACAGCTGAGTGGCGATACTTAGACCAGCACTATAGGTGTAAGAATACAAACCTAGATAATAGTGCGGCTGACGCATCCAAGTCAGCGCCGCATCATCATCAATCTCTACCGCATCACCCCAGAACTGCTGCAATGTGGACTGCATCAACTGATGTAAATCCTCAGTACTCAAGTTCTTGCCAGCATCGACCGCACGATATACCTCACGCTGAAAATGCGCTTCTAGATAATGAGTCACAAAATTATGATAATAGGTGTTCGATAACAGTGATGACACCACATAACGCTGAAACGCTTTGTCATCTATGTTTTGCTGTAATAAATGATGGCCGAGTAACAGCTCATTACAAGTAGACGGCGCTTCAATAAAGTACAGTGACGGCTCATAGCTTAAGTAATTTTGATGCTGACCGGCATTATAAAAATGCCCAGCATGTCCAATCTCATGAATTAAGGTAAACACATCACCTAAGTTATGCGTCCAAGACATCAACACATACGAGTGCTCACCATAAGGAGAGGCACAAAATCCGCCCGTGCTCTTACCTTGGTTTTGGGCAAAGTCATACCAGCGCTCATCAAACGAGCGCTTTACCATCTCAGTATAATCGGTGCCCAATAACGATAAAGCATCCACGCAATACTGTTTAGCCTCTTCAATACTCACCTGCGTCACAAAGTTGGCATCCAGCGGCACTTTTAAATCAGCAAAGGTCATTTTGTCGATATCATTAGCCGTTTGCAGCAGCTTGGCGTAACGGCGCATCGGCGGTGCAAGATGCTGCATAACGGTATCGATGTGCTCGTCATACATGGCGCGCGATACTTTTTGATCGTGCAGTAAATAATCAAATACTGAGTCATAGCCACGCATATCGGCCATGATTTTCTCTTTTTTGACTTGGGTTAAATAGTTGCTAGCAATGGTGTGCTGTGATTCACGCAACCGCTTTGAAAACGCCTTAAAAGCATTACGGCGAAACTCGGTATCGACTGCGGTTTCGTATTCATTTTCAAACGCCGAAAAGCTTAACGGATAGGTTTGACCATTGGCCTCAAAATCTGGGAAAGTCATATCAGCTAATTTGCACTGCTCGTAGTTTTGGTACGGCAAGTCTAATACCGGCGATAGCGACATCAGCGCCGTCTCTAACTCTAGGCTTAAGGTATAAGGCTTTTGCTCTAATAAATCAGATAAAAACGCACGATACTTGTCATTATCGGCCATCGCTTGCTTAATCAGCGTTTCATCGGCTTGCTTTAAGGTTTGCGCCACTATCGCAGTCTGGCTGTTTAATCTAGCGACTTTTGAATCAAAATCTCTGGCTCTGATTTGTAGCTCACTGTCACTCATATCCACCGCACTTTGTGCGCCGGCATACGTACCTGCCTTAGATAAAATAGTCAAATAAGCTTCGTAAGTCTGTAGTAGATGTACGATGCTGGCGGCATCAGTGAGACTCAGCATCGACTCCGAAGTTAGTTCATCGGCAAGTTTGCTCGCTTTGTCTAGGTCTGCGTAGAAATCTTCTGGCGTGGCATACAGTGCTGTCATATCCCAAGTCAGATGTACAGGCACGTCTTTACGATGTGGCAGTGACTGACCTTGTTTTTCCGTCGTATCGAGAACTTGAGTCATAAATGTCCTTTAATTTTTTGTCTTTAGTAAGATGATTTAGCGATGATAAGGCTACCATCCTTCTAAATGGCTTTTATATGTTGCTTTGTCATCGCTGGCTTTAATGTTCATAATTTAATAATCATAAATAGTACCACACCCTGCCTGAGCCTTAAGTTATCCTTACGTGCTCTACTCATAAATAATAACTGAGTCAATTATGAAAAATAAAAAGCTATTGCAACTAGATAAAGAAGAGGAAGAGCTTCTGCTCGATGAGCTGCGAGATTATATGAGTGATGAGCTTGATATGGATATGGGCAACCTGCCAACTAAGTTATTACTAGATTATATGGTGAATTTAATTGGACCCAAGATTTACGACCAAGCGATTAATGATGCTGAGCCTTGGCTATATGAGCGCTTTACTGGGATTTTAGAAGACTTGGCTGTTTTAAAAAAAGACTAGCCATTTTTATTCGCATAAAAAAACCGCTTAGCCAAAAGCTAAGCGGTTTTTTTTGGTTTAAGCGTATAAGTACTTACTCACACACCTATAATCAATTAAATCTAAATGTACGACAAGGCAACCGACTGCTAGTACTACGAAAGTAGGCCAAGCGAGGTTAATACAGTCGTACCTTACGATTTAGAAGACTGTAATTACTGATTACGCTCATATACTGGCAACTCTGCACAGATTTTCTCAACTTTAGCACGAGTATCTGCCAATACTTTTTCATCACCACGGCTGTCTAACACATCACAAATCCAGCCCGCTAGATCAGCAGCTTGTGCTTCGTTGAAGCCACGAGTGGTGATGGCTGGTGTACCGATACGGATACCAGAAGTTACGAATGGTGATTTAGGGTCGTTTGGTACGGCGTTTTTGTTCACAGTGATACCCGCGTCGCCCAACCATTTGTCCGCTTCTTTACCCGTCATTTCTTGCTTAACTAGGCTGATTAGCATTAGGTGGTTTTCGGTACCGCCAGAGATGATTTCATAGCCACGCTCTTGGATAACTTTTGCCATTGCTTTGGCATTTTTAACCACTTGCTGCTGGTAGGTTTTGAAGTCGTCCTGAAGCGCTTCTTTAAAGCACACCGCTTTAGCAGCGATAGCGTGCATTAATGGCCCGCCTTGGTTGCCTGGGAATACCGCTGAGTTTAGCTTCTTAGCTAACTTGTCATCACGAGATAGGATGAGACCTGAACGTGGACCACGTAGGGTTTTGTGCGTGGTGGTGGTGACCACATCAGCAAAAGGTACTGGGCTTGGGTATACGCCAGCAGCAACAAGGCCTGCAACGTGTGCCATATCAACAAATAAATAGGCGCCAACGCTGTCTGCGATGTCACGGAAACGCTGCCAATCGACCACTTGTGAGTACGCTGAGAAACCAGCAATGATCATTTTTGGCTTATGCTCTTGAGCCAAACGCTCCACTTCGTCATAGTCAATAAGACCCGTCTCTTCTACAAGACCGTATTGAACCGCATTGTAGTTGATGCCTGAGAAGTTCACGTGTGCGCCGTGAGTCAAGTGACCACCAGCGTCTAAGCTCATGCCCAGTACCGTATCACCCGCTTCTAATAGAGCTAAGAAAACAGCAGAGTTGGCTTGGCTACCTGCATGGGGCTGTACGTTGGCGTACTCAGCACCGAACAATTCTTTAGCACGGTCAATGGCCAATTGCTCAACGATATCCACATACTCACAGCCGCCATAGTAGCGTTTGCCAGGATAACCTTCGGCATATTTGTTAGTTAAATCAGAACCTTGCGCCTCCATTACTGCTTGTGAGCAGTAGTTTTCTGATGCAATAAGCTCGATGTGGCTTTCTTGACGCTTGGTTTCTGACACCATGGCTTGATACAAGTCAGGGTCATAATCTTTAATGCTAATATCTTTAAACATAGTTTTATCCTATTAATCAGTCACATACAACATATAAAAAATACAAGCGCTAAACCAGCCCACCCCTAGGTCTTGTGAAATTTGAAACGACAAACATCAGGCAATGCCATAAAGACATTGTAAGAGGCAGCAACTTCGCACATTAAGCAATAAGTGTAACATGAAATGTCATTGACTATAGCGAAAAAACACCCCAAAAAGCGGATGTTTTTTCAGCTATTTTTGACGCCAATTATAGGATGGATACTTTGCCCTTATTTGACCAAAAAAAGCTCAGGTAAAAAGGTTTCGCTAATAATAAGTGAGCGGCCATGCCAGTCATAAACGGTACTGCGCCGCCAGCCCGCTTTAGTGGGCTCAATAAGGCGCCGATTGGGTAAGGTTTTTTGGCGCTTAAATAGCACATACCCGATGGGCGTACCCTGCAAATGCTGTAAGCGCTTGGCCTCTCCCTTTAGACTTGGTAGCGGAAAAATGCTTTGCGCAGCGACCCATGGCTGCAAGCTATTGCCAAAAAGCAACACCTCACGTACCCACGCCAACATCGGACGATTTAATTTTATACCTTTATAACCCAGCTGTTTTTTTTGCGCCATGCTCAGCAATCTATAGCCCTCAAAAGTACGTTTGACCTGCAGCGGTTGACCAGATTTGGCCTCCAATAGTGCAGTCAACGAACCATCAGAGGTTATCCAAGCTTTTTGGCTTTCATCAAGAGTTTTAAAGGCGGTAAAGGGGATACAATCTTTGGGAAATGCACGCATAAAAAGACAGCTTATAGAAGGTTTGTGCCGGTATTTAGCCTTTAAACGCCGGCATATTATCAATATTAAAAGGCAGGGCTTCATGAGCCTGTTGCCGATACTGCTGCATATAATGACGGTCTTCGGCACAGAAATTGGCTATGGCCGGCTCAAAACGCGGATCATAAATGCGGTGTAATGAGTGAGTCTTGGTTGGCACAAAGCCACGAATCAGTTTGTGCTCGCCTTGGGTACCCGGATCAAAGTACGCCAAACCTTTATCAATAGCAAATTCAATGCCCAGATAATAACACAGCTCAAAGTGTAGGCTATCATACTCCTCTAAGCACCCCCAATAACGGCCGTATAAAGTGGCGTTTTTTTGTTTTGGATCATCATAAAAGAACAAACTACTGGCAATAATATCACCGCCCTCATCTAGAGCCTGCGCCAGCATCAGATGCTCCGGCATACTTTGTGCTATTTGCTCAAAAAACTCTGCGGACAAATAAGGATGGCGACCACGCACTGCGTAAGTCATCGCATAGCATTGGTAAAATATATCCCAGTCATCTGAGCCAATATCATGCCCAGTTTTGATACGGCATGTTAGCTTTTGCTTGGCAATTTTTTTACGCTCAGCTCGAATATTTTTACGCTTTTTGGCGGTAAGCGTCGTCAAAAAATCGTCAAAATCTAAAAATGAGTTGATACCCTGCACCGCCGAGGTGTCCTCTGTGTTGTTATCTGTATGGTTATCCGCGGCGGCAGTCAGCTTTTGATTGTGCCACAAAAACTGACAGCCTTGACGCTCAAGTAGCTGCGGGCTCATTGAAGATAAGGGTTTGGCTGCGGTTATTTGCTGGTGCTGCATAAATAAGCCATGCCAACTTGACGCACCCGTCTGCTTGGCTACCTCATCAATGGCCGCAATCGCTGCTTGCCAAATCTCAGTCGTTAAAGCAGCGCCTTTTGCTAACCAAAACCGCTGGCCGCTTACGGGCGTATAAGGCACAGCGGTGACCAATCTGGGGTAATAGTCTGCCCCATAACGGGCATAAGCCTCGGCCCATGCATGATCAAACACATACTCACCTTGATGATGCCCCTTTATAAATAAAGGCATCACAGCAACTAAGTTCTCAAAAGTATCCGTTTTAGGCAGGTTTTGTGGCAGGTTGTCTTGATAATTATTGGACGCATCCCCATTTTCGTTGTGCCGCGGATTTTTGTAAATCAGCACATACAGCGGCACCCACCCCGACTGTTGCCCAATAGCACCAGTGTCTGTCAGTGCTTGCCAATAGGCATAGGACATAAAAGGGGTATCGGGCTGTTGCCAGTTAATAGCAGACTGCCAAGTTAAGTCTTGAGTTAGGGCATATGAATAGGTCATAAGGTCTATTTATGGTTTTAATGGCTTATTAGATTAGCAAATACAGAGCTTTTTTGCGGTCACAATTTGCAACCAGTTAAATGCGCCGTTTTTTTTCACTACTTAGGTAGGGATTAGTACTTAGGTAGGCATTAATAAGTTATGTAGGCGTTAATAAGCGCTCAAGCAGGCTGCTTTAGGCATAAAAAAAGCCATCTACACGCCCATAGATGACTTATTTTGCTATTTTGTATTTTCAAAAAACAACAATTGTACGTAAGGGATGATATCCACGCCAATCACTGGTAAAATATACCCTAAATAGCTTAATATAATTTGTATACAGAGCATATTGGTAAAAATAGTATACTTAGTTCATCCTATACAATTGACATCATATCGAATTTATAGTTGATCGACTATAATACCTCTGTGAGTCATTAGTTGAAACTGGCTTAAATCAAAGAAAGGTTGAGACCCCTCGTTCAGATTACGCTGTTATGGGTGATAACTGATCGAAAATATCTTGAAAAACTGCCCCATGGGGACTTCCCCCTTTCATAGCTCATTGTTGCCCATCACAATTGAGCTATTTGACAATTTAAGCTTTCTTATTCACTACAGCCTAAAGGAACCTATTACTATAATGTCAAAAATTATTTATACCAAAACCGATGAAGCGCCAGCGCTTGCCACGTTATCACTGCTACCTATTGTTGAAGCCTTTACGAAGACAGCAGGTATTTCTGTTGAAACCAGCGATATTTCAGTTGCTGCGCGTATCCTAGCTGAATTCCCAGACTATCTAACCGAAGAGCAACGTGTTCCAGACAATCTAGCTGAGCTAGGTCGCCTGACCCAAGATCCTAATACCAACATCATCAAACTGCCAAATATCAGTGCCTCAGTACAACAGCTTAAAGCAGCCATTAAAGAGCTTCAAGACAAAGGCTATGCGATTCCTGATTTTCCAGAAGACCCAAAAACTGAAGAAGAAGAAACGCTGCGCAAACGCTATGGTAAAGCTCTTGGTAGTGCCGTAAACCCAGTACTTCGCGAAGGTAACTCAGATCGCCGTGCACCAAAAGCGGTGAAAAACTACGCGCGCAAACATCCGCATTCAATGGGTGAATGGAAGCAGTGGTCAAGTACGCACGTCTCACACATGCACAGTGGTGACTTCTACCACGGTGAGCAGTCTATGACGCTAGACAAGGCGCGTAACGTACGTATGGAGCTACAACTTGACGATGGCTCAACCAAAGTACTTAAGCCTGAGATTGCGTTAAAAGACAAAGAAATTATCGACTTAATGTTCATGAGCAAAAAAGCTTTGCTTGAGTTCTATGAGCGTGAAATGGAAGACTGCCGCGACGCAGGTATCTTGTTCTCTTTACACGTAAAAGCGACCATGATGAAGGTATCTCACCCCATCGTATTTGGTCATGCAGTACGTATTTATTATAAAGAAGCCTTCGAAAAACATGGCGAGCTGTTCGAAGAGCTTGGTATTAACGTAAACAACGGTATGGCCGATCTTTACGAGAAGATCAAAACATTGCCTGCCTCTAAGCGCGAAGAGATCGAACAAGACTTGCATGCCTGCCAAGAACATCGCCCCCGTCTGGCCATGGTAGACTCTTCAAAAGGCATCACCAACTTCCATTCTCCAAGTGACGTTATCGTAGATGCTTCAATGCCTGCTATGATTCGTAACGGCGGTAAAATGTGGGGTGCTGATGGCAAGATGTATGACTGTAAAGCGGTCATGCCTGAGTCAACTTTTGCGCGTATCTATCAAGAGATGATCAACTTCTGTAAATGGCATGGTAACTTTGACCCAACCACTATGGGTACGGTACCAAACGTGGGTCTAATGGCTCAAAAAGCAGAAGAATACGGCTCACATGACAAAACCTTTGAATCAAGTGATGCAGGCATGGCTCGTATTGTCGATAATGAGACAGGTGAAGTACTGCTTGAGCAGCATGTTGAAAAAGGCGATATCTGGCGTATGTGTCAGGTGAAAGATGAGCCTATCCAAGACTGGGTAAAACTTGCCGTTCGCCGCGCTCGTGAGTCAGATACTCCTGTGGTCTTCTGGTTAGACCCTTACCGTCCTCATGAAAATGAGCTGATTAAAAAAGTAAAAACTTACTTAAATGATCATGACACGGAAGGTCTACGCATCGAAATCATGTCACAAGTACGTGCAATGCGTTATACGCTAGAGCGTGTGGCCCGTGGTCTAGACACTATTTCAGCCACAGGTAACATCCTACGCGACTACCTGACTGATTTATTCCCAATTTTAGAGCTGGGCACCAGTGCGAAAATGTTATCCGTGGTACCATTAATGAAGGGCGGCGGTCTATTTGAAACCGGTGCTGGTGGTTCTGCGCCTAAGCACGTTCAGCAATTGCTAGAAGAAAACCACTTACGTTGGGACTCTTTGGGTGAATTCTTAGCGTTAACTGTGTCATTAGAGCACTTGGCCAACAACGATGACAATGCCAAAGCTAAGCTATTGGCAGAGACGCTAGACCGAGCCATTGAGACGCTGTTAATTAACAACAAGTCACCTTCTCGCTCAACGGGTGAGATTGATAACCGTGGCAGTCACTTCTATCTGGCCATGTACTGGGCTCAAGAGCTTGCTGCTCAGGACAAAGATGCTGAGTTAAAAGCTCAATTTACGCCTGTAGCTGAGCAGCTTACCAATAATGAAGCAACCATCATTAAAGAGCTTAATGAAGTACAAGGTAAGCCTGTAGACATTCATGGCTACTATTTTGCTGATGAAGATTTGGCTCAAAAAGTTATGCGCCCAAGCAAAACTTTTAATGAAGCTATCGCTTCTATCTAAGTTTAGGTACTTATTTAAGTATTTTTCACAGCTTAAGGCTAAGCCCATTTAGTTAAAGCGATTCTGCTTTATCTAAAAAAATACCCTAAGAGCAGTCTCTTGGGGTATTTTTTTTGGCTAAAATTTAAAATCACAACCGCTCATAAGTGATGACAGATACGATTTGTAAACTGACTATTAAGTCCGCCTTTTAGTATGATTAAACTTAAGCAGATTAAAACCTTTTGCTCACAACCCCAAAAACAAATCTTTTTTTGAGCCGTCAGAATATCTTTCGCCATAACAAAACACGGCCTCAGTCATAAAACAATAAAAAGGAATGCATACCATCATGTCAAAAATTATATATACCAAAACCGACGAAGCCCCAGCGCTGGCCACGCAGTCATTTTTACCCATTGTACAAGCATTTACGCATAGTGCCGACATTGAAGTTGAAGTCAGTGATATCTCATTAGCCGCCCGTATTTTGGCACTTTTTCCAGAGTATCTAAGCCCCGAGCAGCAAGTGCCTGATGCACTTACCGAGCTTGGCCAATTAGTGCTAAAGCCTGACGCCAATATCATCAAATTACCCAATATCAGCGCCTCTATTCCTCAGCTAAAAGCAGCCATTAAAGAGCTGCAAGACAAAGGCTTTGCGGTGCCTGACTTCCCAGATACCCCCAGCACCGATAAAGAAAAAGAAGTGCGGGCCCGTTTTGATAGAATCAAAGGCAGTGCGGTAAATCCAGTACTACGTGAAGGTAACTCCGATCGCCGCGCCCCAAAAGCGGTTAAGGCCTATGCCCGAGCCAATCCACATGCCATGAAGCCTTGGCGCCGTGACTCAAAAACCCATGTATCTACCATGGCACATTGTGACTTCGTTGATGACGAAAAGTCAGTGACCATCGATAAAGAAACCAAGTACCGTGTGGTCTATACCGATGAGACCGGTACAGCTACCGAGCTTAAATCGCCTGCTCCGCTATTAAAGGGGGAGCTGATGGACACCTCTATCTTATGTTTTGATGTGCTAAGCAATTTCTTACAAGAACAAGTGCAAGATGCCAAGGCACAGGGCCTGTTATTCTCTATTCATCTAAAAGCGACTATGATGAAAGTGTCTGACCCAATCATCTTTGGTGAGGCGGTGCGAGTTTATTTTAAAGACTTGTTTGCCAAACACGGTGAGACTTTTGACAAGCTCGGTGTCAACGTCAACAATGGCTTTGCCCAGCTGCTGTCCAAGATTCAAGAGCTGCCAGATGATCAGCGTCAACAGATAGAGGCAGATATTCAACAGGTATATGATACCAATCCGCCACTGGCCATGGTCGATTCAGACAAAGGCATTACCAACTTGCATGTGCCAAGTGATGTCATTGTCGATGCCTCTATGCCAGCGATGATCCGTAACGGTGGTCAAATGTGGGGCCCTGATGGCAAGCTACATGATGTGAATGCAGTGATCCCCGACAGCAGTTATGCCGCTCTTTATGATGAGACCATCCGCTTTTGTAAAGAGCATGGTGCCTTTGACCCCACCACCATGGGCACTGTACCCAATATTGGCCTTATGGCTCAAAAAGCCGAAGAGTATGGCTCGCATGACACCACTTTTCAGATGCCAGGCAAAGGAAAAATCCAAGTCATCGATGCCGATGGCAACGTGCTGACTGAGCATGCGGTCAAAAAAGATGACATCTGGCGCATGAACCGTGTCAAAGATGCCCCTATCCAAGACTGGGTAAAACTTGCAGTGACCCGTGCCCGAGCCAGCGGCATGCCGGCCGTTTTCTGGCTGGATAAAAACCGGGCTCACCACGCCGCCTTAATCG
Source organism: Psychrobacter sp. YP14 (assembly GCF_003209315.1). Lineage (NCBI taxonomy): Bacteria > Pseudomonadati > Pseudomonadota > Gammaproteobacteria > Moraxellales > Moraxellaceae > Psychrobacter > Psychrobacter sp. YP14. The sequence continues at coordinate 2,441,015 of NZ_CP029789.1, forward strand.
AAAAAGTCGAGTTGTACCTAAAAGACCATGACACCGAAGGCTTAGAAATTCATATCATGCCCATTCGTGAAGCAACCCGATTTACGCTTGAGCGTCTGATCGCTGGCAAGGATACGCTGTCAGTCACCGGCAACGTATTGCGTGATTATCTGACCGATTTATTTCCCATCCTTGAGCTGGGTACCAGTGCTAAGATGCTATCTATCGTGCCGCTTATGAACGGTGGCGGCCTGTTTGAAACCGGTGCTGGTGGTTCAGCGCCCAAACATGTGCAGCAGCTGCTGGAGGAAAATCATCTACGCTGGGATTCACTGGGAGAGTTTTTGGCATTGACTGTGTCACTTGAGCACGAAGCTGAGCATGGCACCGCACAAAACCCAAAAGCGCAAATCCTAGCCGATACTCTAAGCGATGCCACCGAGAAGCTCCTGCTAAACAACAAGTCACCTTCACGTAAAGTGGGTGAGTTGGACAACCGCGGCAGCCATTTTTACTTGGCCATGTACTGGGCTCAAGCATTGGCCAAGCAAGATCAAGATGCCAGCCTACAACAAAGATTTGCGCCACTGGCTAAAGCACTTGCCGATAATGAGGATACTATCGTCAAAGAGCTTAATGAGGTGCAAGGTCAGCAAGTGGACATTGAGGGTTACTATCTGCCCAATGATGAGGTTGTGAAGCAGGTGATGCGCCCAAGCCAAACCTTCAATAAGATTTTAGCTGCGCTATAAGCACAAGCCATGAAGCCTCATCTGGCTGACATGGCTCGCTACATCGCCCGTTTGATTTTATGTTAATACCTCAGTAGTTTAAACTACTGAGGTATTTTATATTAGGCGCTTTATCATGCTAAAACTAAACACAGCTAGACGCACGCTTATTCTTTTTATTATTGTGGCCACTGTTTGGTATACTTTGACCCGTTTTTTAGCCGATAGCGCTTGGCGCGATAGCGTTATTATTGGCTTTAGCTTCTTATTTTGCGGCGTATTTTTGTGGTCAGTATTTAGCACGTTACAACGCATTTATGGCGACAGTGGCAATCTCTACAAAGAGCTTATACTCTTTAGCTTTAATGTCTTTTTGTTCTTGTTGGTTTTTTCGGCCATGTATTCTCAGATTGGTATTGTGGACACGACCCGTGACGGTAGTCCCCTCACCCATGATTTTTGGCTCAGCTGCTATTATTCTATTATTACTTTTACCTCCACAGGCTATGGTGACTTTCGGCCACAAGGTGTTGGCCGCGTCTTATCAAGTATGCATGCTTTGGTGGGGTATTTGGTGCTTGGCCTTATGGCTTCAACCAGCTTATCGGTTGTTCAGTGGACGGCCAAAGGCAGTGGTATAAACCGCGGCACTGATCCTGATTAGGCACCAAAATCGTTGTTTACTCCCTTTTCATTGATGTATTTGGAACTTCCCTTTTATGGCCACCTCAAGTGTTATCTTATTTAACAAACCCTACGGCGTTCAAAGTCAGTTTAGTGATGATGCCAATAACAAGTTTGCGCCGTTATCCCAGTTTTTCACCGATAAATCGCTCCGAGTGGCCGGACGACTCGATGCAACCAGTGAGGGGCTTTTGCTGCTGACCTCAGATGGCCGGGTCAATAAAGCCATTACCCATCCGCCCAAAGCCAATTCAGGGCGTAAGCAGGGCAAAACTTACTTAGTACAGGTAGAGGGCATCCCCTCAAATGAGCAATTAGAGCAACTGCGTCAAGGGGTGCTGCTAAAAGATGGTCAGACCCTACCCGCTGAGGTAAAACACATTAGTGAAGAGGATTTACCCATGCCACTTTGGCAACGTGATCCACCCATTCGTGAACGCAAAAGTGTGCCTGACTCATGGCTAATGATGACCATTTATGAGGGTAAAAACCGCCAAGTGCGCCGCATGACCGCTCATGTTGGCCTGCCCTGCCTACGCCTGATTCGCTGGTCTGCTGCCGGCTTTGAGCTGGGCAATTTAGCGGTAGGCGAGTTTGTACGGGTACATTTAAATGACAAGCGCTTAAAGGATTTGGGTGTTTTTTAAATCATTAAACAACAGCCTGGTATAGCCGTGCCCTTTTGGCTCGGCTATACCCTATCAATCACTACCGTATAAAATCCGGTGTTAACCAGTGCTCAAAGCCTGAGTCGCCTAAACTTAAACTAATCTTCTCTAAACTTGGATTGGCACTCACCCCTGACTGGGTTTGGTGACTCACCTCAAAGCTCAACAGCTCATCACGGCGAAATGCATGACAGCTCACGCTATCAAGCCCTGACTCCGCCACAGTTTGTAGCTGTTTTTTGGTGGCTTTAATACCGTCAATCGCCACAATGACGTCTTTGGCAGAGAGACCTGCTTCAGCGGCCACACTGTCACGCAGCACTTTGGTGACTTGCAAGCCCTCAGCACTTTCAGTAACGCTAATACCCCACGCTAAGCTGTTGTCTCTGCTGTCTTGAGTTATCTTAATGCCATTAGCCTCTAGCAGCTCATAAATAGGTAACGCCTCTACACCATCGACATAGCGTGCCTTGAACTCTTTCCAAATGGCGTTGTCCATAAATTGGCTGAGGACCGCCTCTAGGTTATCGTTATTCATACCGATACGAATGCGATTGCCCGCTGCGCCTTGAGCCTTGGCCTGCTCATAAAAAGCTTTTACCACATCAAACAAACGATGCTTGCCCCCGCTTTGCTGCATCAGTGTTAAATCCAAACATAAAGCCACCAAGGCCCCTTTGTTATAGTAACTAATACCGGCATTACCCGTATTTTCATCAGCGCGGTATAGCTTAATCCAAGCATCGAAGCTGGACTCTGCCACACTTTGTAAAGCGCGTCCTGGCGTTTGGTTATAGCGGTTAATTTGGTTTTGTAGCAGCTTTAGATAGCTTTGCTGATTGATAACCCCTGAAGCTTGGAGCATAAAGTCATCAATATATGAGGTAAACCCCTCAAATACCCACAGCAGCGGCGTATAAGCCTCACGGCGTAAATCCACAGCCATCATCACATCAGGGCGTACGGTCTTCACCCACCAAGCATGAAAATACTCATGGCTGCACAATCCCAAAAAGCGCTGATAGCTTTCGCTCGGCTCTTGTGGCTCTTGAGCGGACGGTAAATCACTACGCGGGCTCACCAAGCTGGTAGAGTTAATATGCTCAAGGCCGCCGTAATCGTTGCCACTGGCATAGGTCATGAAAGTATAGCCCTCGTAATCCTCACCACTAAAAGGCGCGTCTCCGAGCCAGCTGACATAGCTTTGACAAATCTGAGTCACATCTTGCTGCAAGCGGCCCATGTTGGCGCTGTGCTTACCTGAGATATAAAAATGATGCACCGTGGTATTGTGTTTATTGTCTTGAACAATAAAATCAAACTCAGATTGCGGCGCGATTTCAAAAGGATAGTCGATAAGCTCAGGATAACTCTCAGCACTAAGCTGATAATAATGGACATGATCTGTATGCAGATAGCGATGCTTAAGACCACAGGCAATTTTTACCGAATCTGCACCCTTAGCTTGCGCGTCATAAAAGGCTTGCGGCACGCTTAAAGTCACTGCCACAGGTAACGCCTCTTGTCCCTCTATCGCCAAGGCCAATGAAGTAAAGTTGCCATACAAACGGGTTTGATCAACATAAGCGGTACGTACTGATAAGTCATAGCAGTACACCTCATAGCGCACCTCTACCTTCTCACCAGCCGTAATTTTGGGCAATTGCCACTCGTTTTTACTCAGCTTTTGCGCTCTGTATCTCTCATCTTTGCCAACAACGTGATACTGCACTGCGGTAATATTACGCGCAAATTCACGCATCAAATAACTGCCTGGAATCCAAGCTGGCAGCCACAGCACAGGCGCCGACTTGTCTGCAGTGAAGCTTAAAGTCACCTCGACTAAGTGCTGAGTGAAGCGCTCAAAATCCAAATGGTAATGCACGGCCAAATCTTGATCGTACTGAGTGGTTAAAGCATTATTTGAAGTAGTCATAAAGGTCTGTCATATCCGTGTTAGCGAAAAAAGTAACCCAGTAGTAGCCATCAATACCACCATCAATACTTAGGTAAAGGAGTGGCCAAAACCTTAGGGGCTTTAATTTATAATTAGGGGTACGCATTCAAACTTCAACCACCGTAAAAATTTAGTCAGCAAATATCGACTTTTAGCCCTAAAAAATGAGAATAAACTCATATTTTGTGGTCTTATGGCTGTTTTTTGGGCTATATTTTTAAAAAAATGTAAAAAAACTTCGCAATTTACCAATTAATTTGAGAACATGACTTGAAACTTTTATCTATCATCGCAATCTATTAGACAAGGCAATTAGCAGAGGTGTGGCATCAGTGATTTTTTGCCAACATAAACACCCTTCTTTATTGTATTATTAATTAACATATAGAACGCCTATATTATTCGAGGAATTTTTATGACCACAATCGCAAAAGATACTGCCGTACGTTTCAACTATATCTTAAAAGACGAAAATGGTAACGTTATCGATCAGTCACAAGGTGAGCCTTTAGCTTACTTGCATGGCCATAACAACATCATCCCAGGTCTTGAAAAAGAGCTTGAAGGCAAATCTGCAGGCGATTCATTAACTGCGGTTATTGAACCCGCTGACGCTTACGGCGAATACCAAGAGCAAGCCGTACAAAAAGTACCTCGTGCTAATTTCCAAGGCGTTGAAGACATCCAACCTGGCATGCAGTTCCAGTCTGAAGCAGAAGGTCAAGTTATGCTAGTCACAGTAACTGACGTAAACGATGACACGGTTACTGTCGATGCTAACCATCCTCTAGCTGGCAAAAAACTAAGCTTTGACGTAGAAATCGTTGAAGTACGTGCAGCGACTGAAGATGAGCTAAACCACGGCCATGTACATGGCAACGGCGGCGTTCAGCACTAATTTAGCCGTTAATGTTAGCGACTAACGCTGACATAGCTGACATAAAAGAGCCACTCAAGTTGAGTGGCTCTTTTTTTGAGTGAAATTTGTGCCGATTAAATAACCCTCTGTCACCTATACGCCTATACCGCTATACGTAGTCGCAGCTAGCTGTTTGAGCTGGGCTTATCCTGCAAATCCTGCACGTTGTTATTGTCTGTGACTGGCGGTTTTAACTTAGCAGCCGACTTACTGCTCACCCTCTGATAAATACGGCGTTTGGGGAACAGAACATGAAACTTAGAGCCTTTACCCTCCACTGACTCGATCGTCAGTTTGGCTTCATGTTGATAAAGTACATGCTTGACGATGGCCAATCCTAGACCCGTGCCACCTGTTGAGCGGCTGCGGCCGCCATCTACTCGGTAGAAGCGCTCGGTGAGCCTATCTAGGTGCTCATCAGCAATACCTATGCCATTATCACTTACTGTAAACAGACAGCCCTCTTTAACCTCTTGCCATGTAATACACACTTCCCCCCCTTTGGGGGTATATTTGATGGCATTGGTCACCAAGTTAAGCAGCGCACTGTGCAAGTACCCCTCAGCACCATAAATGTCTTGTTGCGAATCTAGATGCAAATCGATCAAGTGGTTGTAGTCTTTATTATAAGCTTGCGCATCATCGAAGATACGGGTAAGTAGCTTGGGCATATCCACACGCTCACTTTGTATCGACTCTTCGTTCTCCAAACGAGACAACAGCAACAAATCATTGATAATCTGATTCATACGCACGGTTTGCTGAGTCATAAGGCTAAAGCCGCGTCGCCATTTAGGGTCCAAATCTGGCTGGTCTGAGAAGGTTTCGATATAACCCATTATTACTGTAAGCGGGGTTCGCAGCTCGTGTGAAACATTACCCACGAAGTCTTTACGCATCTGCTCTAAATGATGCAAGCGGGTCACGTCATAGATAATCAGTAGCTTCTCTGTGCCAAAATGAGTGACCTCACACTGCAAAAACCGCTCATAATCGCGCCAAGAGCGCATTCTTAGGCCATCGTTAGGAGAGACGGCATCGACATAATACGCTTTAAACTCAGGCGCATCTATTAAGTCTAAGATACTGCGACCTTGGTCTTGTGAGCGTAAAGCCAGTAAGGTTTCGGCTGCCTGATTCCACCACTCCAAGCTGTCATCTTTATCCAGCAAAATAACCGCATCTTGCAAAGCCAGTAATGAGCTGCGGATTTTTTTAATCAGACCCATCATTCTTTGGTGGGTCATTTGCTCTTGTCTTTTGCTCTCATAAAGCTGATTGGCCATAAACGTCATACTGCCTGACAACTCAGGCGGCGGCAGGGTTAACGACTTACTCATCCAGCCATAAAACTGCTGAACCGAGTACAAGCGCCACACATAGTACAGTACCAGTGCCACGATAATCCCCCAAGGCAGCGCATTCATATAGTGACCTAATAAAGCCCCTAGCAAAATTAATATGACCAACCACTTAAAGTCTGACCAGAGCAACGTGGCTCTGGGGTTTTTATTATCGGGCAGTGGCTCTATGATGTTTTTGGAATTAGTGTCGCTAAGGTTCTGATACAGATTACTGTAGGGGTTTTTATAAGGACTGCTTTTGGTTACTTTTTTAAGAGGTGTGGCTGTTGTAGCACCATCAAAGCCATCTATTAAGCGCTCTTTATTCTCCTCGCTTACCGTCACCTGCTCAGAGACAGCCTCCCCGACCTCTAACTGCTGTTGATGAGGCATATCAGACTGACGGCCCAGCTTAGAAGCTGAATTAGACTGTGATTTAGACTGGCTCATGGTGCTCTCAACTTAACAATAATCAATAATAGAGTTGGCCCCAAGATCTTAGTTAACGTCGATATCTGCTTAACCTTTATGGCAGGCAGTAGCAAAGATGCCGTGTAAAAATCGACTTTTAACACCAAGAGCGCCGCCTGATCAGCAGCGTTCAATAGGACAAAAAACCAGTTAATGACTTACAATTAGCCATTACGCTGAGTTGAAAAGCGGTAACCGGTGCCGCGTACCGTTTGGATAAACTCAGCATAGTTATACGGTTCAAGCACTTTACGTAAGCGGCGGATATGCACATCAATGGTTCTGTCTTCGACATAGACGTTGCCACCCCATACTTGGTCTAACAGCTGAGTACGGGTATAAGCCCGCTCTGGATGGCTCATAAAAAATGCCAATAGACGGTATTCGGTCGGACCAATTTCAAGCGGTGTACCATCGGCTGACAACCTTTGGCTGACTGGGTCTAGACTTAAGCCTTCAGCTTCAATAGGCTTGTCACCTGATAAGGCGCTGCTACGGCGCAGTACTGCCTTAATCCGTGAGACCAGCTCGCGGGTGGAGAACGGCTTGGTGATATAATCATCTGCCCCCGCATCTAAGCCTTGTACTTTATTGTCTTCCTCGCCGCGCGCAGTCAGCATAATTATGGGAATCTCAGAGAGCAGCTCATCTTTTTTTAGACGGCGGCACAGATCGATACCGGATTGGTTACCCGGTAACATCCAATCTAATAAAATCATAGCTGGTCTATGGTCTACCACTTGACTGTGCGCTTCACTGACATCTTCGGCCTGCAGACACTCAAAGCCTGCCATTTCTAAGGTAGTGACGATCATCTCGCGAATGGCAGGCTCGTCTTCTACAACTAGTATGGTTTCGATATTCATCTGTTTACTGTCCTATTATTGGCATATCTAATGGCTTATTGGCCACGCACTACAAAGGTAGGCAAATATTACCGTTATATTACAACGTAAAATTATGACAGTTAGATGAAAAAAGTGTAACTGATGAGATTAAGCGCAACCTTGTATTTTATAAACGCCCTTTATTAGGCTTTTTAAACAGACTGTATTATCATACTAATGTATCACCCTTTACATATCATGTGCTGCTAAAGACGTTGTTATTAACTTATCTCCAAAATAAAGTTTAAGGGCCCATCATTGTCTGCCTGAACCAGCATATTGGCACCAAACTCCCCAGTGGCGACCTTATCATGTTGCTGCTTGGCATAATCAATCATCTGCTTAAACAGCTCACTGGCCTGTGCAGGCGGCATTGCCCCACCAAAATCAGGGCGACGCCCCTTATCGGTCTTTGCCATCAACGTAAACTGCGACACCAGCAGCAAGCCACCCGCCACTTGCTGTACATTTTTATCCAGCTTACCGGCGTCATTATCAAATATTCGGTAACCCAAAATTTTATCAATCATCTTTTGGGCACTCTCTAATGTATCTTCTGGGGCCAAACCAATATAGGCCAATATACCCTGCTCAATTTGACCCACAATCTGATTGTCCACACGCACACTGGCGGCGCTGACTCGCTGTATTAAGGCTTTCATAATATCTGCTCCTGTATTTTACTGGCACTCTTTATGTATCTAATGGTTTAGCCGCTATGTTTTATAGTGATTTATAAGCGGCAGGTCTACTTACGGACGACCTTGCTTAATCTTGATTATGCTAAACTAGGTGCTCCTTAACTTTTAGTTTTTATCACTGGCAAGTTTATGTTATCTAAACCAGTGATGATCCCCCATTTTTACAGCTTACGATGATCTCTTTTATGAAAAACTTAATGAAAGCCTCTTTAAAAAAACAAGCCGAGCAGCTGCTCACTCGTGATGGCTTATTTACTGCAGCTCAGCACTTGGTGCCGCAGCAAAAACTCAGTGAAACGGCCGGACGTCTGGCTGCCAGCCAAAACCCTCTGGTCAAAAAAGCCTTTGTGCATACTTTTGCCAAAGCCTATGGAATTAGCTTAGAGGAATACGCGCGCAAGAACTTAGGCGATTTTAAAAGCTTCAATGACTTTTTTACCCGAGAGCTTGCGCAGGACGCCCGCCCCATTGATGACACCACAGACGGTATTGTCTCTCCAGCAGACGGTATGATTTCACAGATTGGCCATATTCAGCAAGGTCAAATCTTGCAGGCTAAAGGCCGTGATTATTCGGTGAGCCATCTGTTAGCAGACACCGATAATAAGCACAGCAGCTACTATGAGGGCGGCAGCTTCGCTACGGTATACTTAGCACCTAGCAACTACCATAGAGTGCATATGCCGTTCGATGGCACCTTAGTTGAGACACGCTATGTACCTGGCAGTTTGTTCTCAGTAAACAATGTCACAGCCGCCAATGTTCCTGATTTATTCGCCCGCAATGAGCGTTTGGTGTGTGTGTTTGATACTGAGTTTGGCCGTGCTGTGGTGGTGCTGGTCGGCGCTATGATTGTGGCGGGTATCGAGACAGTCGCCACGGGTAAAATTGATCGCAGCGACCGTATCCAAACTTTAGAGCATACGCTTAGCTTAAAAAAAGGCGATGAGCTGGGCCGCTTCTATTTGGGCTCAACCGCTATTGTGGTCATGCCAAAGTCTGCAGGCGTCAAGTGGGCACAAGACATGCAGCATGGTGCTGTAGTGCAGATGGGTCGGCTGCTGGGTGTGGCTGACAAAGCCTAATCACCTACGATGAGTCTATGCTTGACAATGTAAAGGTGCAGCGAATGCACCTTTATTTATCGCATTTTTTATTGATAGTTAAGCGTCTAATAACCAGCCCTGCTTGGTCGCATAATCAAGCTGTAGCTCTATCCACTCATGGATAACTGGAAAACTGGTTGCTATAAATGCATGCATACCTGCCACTTGGGAGCGCTTCACCCCATGATCACGCCATGTTTTGCCTTGAGTATTTAGGTTTAATAAAAATGGCAATAAGCGATCTATTGCTTTTAATAACTGAGTCTCAGCACTGCTGCCACTCTCTTGCTCATCCCACACCTCAAGCAAGTTGCTGATGCCATTACCGCTATGTGCCTGCAAACGTACAATCCCTTCTCTCTCCTCAATATGTGCTTCACTGCGACTCTCAGCGTATAAAAACGTATCGCCAGCATCAATCTCACCCAAGTCATGCACCAAAGCCAGTTTTAACAGCTTCTCATGATTGACATCAAGCTGAAATAGCTCAGCGATAGACCAACACGCCATGGCCAAATGCCAAGAATGCTCAGCTGAGTTCTCAAAGCGAGTGGTCTGCGGCACATAGCTACGCCGATCCACGCGTTTTAAGGCATCAAGCTCTAACAAAAACTCAGTAATTTGGGTCATATCCAGCGCTTTATCGCGGTGTGTATTGGGCGGGGTGAGCGGCATAATAAACCTTATATTTTGATAGATAATGTGGGTATAGGCTAATCGAATACAGTGGCTTATACAAGACTGCGCTATGTGCTAAAGCATCTAATAACAGTCATAAAAAAATCCGTGATAAAGGGCATTATCACGGATGAGTTACAGCAAGGCGTAAAGCTTGGATAGTTTATTTAATTAACTGGCTAATGGCCTTAAACGTAGGGTCTTGGCTTGAACGACACAGCTCAAACAAAATGGCTTCGGTAGTGGTAACGACTGCGCCCGCTCTACGCATACGACGAATGGCTTGACGGCGGTCATAAGCATCACGCGAGCCTGTGGCATCCGCAATCACGACTGGCTGCATACCATTATCAAGTAAATCCAGCACTGTTTGTAGCACGCAAACATGGGTCTCTACCCCAAAGACCAGTACAGAAATACGGTTTTGCTGCGCCAAATAATTCCAAGTCTCATCATTGTCACACGCGCTAAAGGTGACTTTTTCGATAATTTTGGCCTTCGAAGTATCTAGCACCTCCATGATCTCAGGCAGCGTCTCACCCAGCCCTTTTTTGTATTGCTCATTGAGCACAATGGGGATGCCAAGTATTTGTAAGCCTTGAATAAGGGTAATGGTCTTTTTGATAATCTCTTCATGACGATAAATGTGCGGGGTAAGCTTTTGTTGCACATCAATGATCATTGCCTGAGTATTTTCGCGCATGATGCGATAAGTTTTATCAGTGGTGATGGTTTGTGACATAACACGCTCCTTGTGTTGTTGGGGACAAAAATACCTGTCTCTATTAAGTCATATTAGTGTCATCGGGTCAAACCCTTTGGTGCACACTTGTTGTAATTTGAAGCAAATTTAGAGTTGCCACTATGCTGAACCTAAAATACAAAGCCGCGTTAATCATCCGCGATACCAACAATACTAATTTGACGCTCATAATAGCCCATATGACCATAATTACCGGCCTTACTAATCACCGCCTTGACTCGGACTCGGTTTAGGGTATAAAAATTATCGACCACCCCTCTTTTTTTGGCCAAGTCGTCCAAGATATGACTTGGGTCTGAGATATGATATTGCACCCCTTGCTCGCTGGTAAAGCTAAATTGCTCCAAGCCTTTGGTCACCTTGCCCACCAATACTTTTGGTGTGATAGCATCTTGACCCGCTTTGTGTGCCACAGTGCTCGATGCCAATTTGGCACTAGATATGAGACTAAGGCCCACGCCCACCGCTGAGATTAAAAATAGCTTGGCAAGCGCTGACTTGCGATAGGGATTTTTATTGTCAGTCATAAGGTATTACCTTTTAGCGAAAGCAGTATGTGTATGGCTTAATGTAAGTCCTAAAAAAGCACCTCTAACATTACGTCAGAGGTGCTTTTTATACAAGACGCTAATGGTTAACGTCTGCTACTGCAAAACAGCCATTTAATCACTTAAAATCAAGGATTAAACACGCTCAATCACAGTAGAGATACCTTGGCCCAGGCCGATACACATAGTGGCCAGACCAATTTCAGTATCCATTTGCTCCATGGCATTTAATAGCGTCACAGTGATACGCGCACCAGAACAACCCAGTGGGTGGCCAAGAGCGATAGCACCACCATTAACGTTGATGATGTCGCGCTTATCAAGTAAGTTTAGCGCTTTAAGTACTGACAGACCTTGAGCGGCGAACGCTTCGTTTAGCTCGATGGTTTGCATGTCTTCAACCGTTAGGCCAGCACGCTTTAATGCTTTTTGAGTGGCAGGCACTGGGCCATAACCCATGATAGCGGCATCACAGCCAGCGATTGCCATGCTGCGGATGCGGGCACGAGGTTTTAAACCTAAGTCTTTGGCTTTTTGAGCGCTCATCACCAGCATCGCAGAAGCACCATCTGATAATGCAGAAGACGTGGCTGCGGTTACTGTACCGTTTGCAGGATCGAATACTGGGCGTAGCTTAGCCAATGACTCCATTGAGGTATCAGGGCGAATCACCTCATCTACGGTACAAAGCTGTAGGCGACCTTCTGCGTCATGACCTTCAATACCGATGATTTCGTTATCAAAACGACCCGCTTGAGTGGCTGCCCAAGCACGGCGATGTGATTCATAACCGAACTCATCTTGCTGCTCACGAGTGATGCCATTCATACGGCCGAGCATTTCAGCGGTTAAGCCCATCATGTTAGACGCTTTTGCATAATGCTTAGAGGCTTCTGGGTTAATATCGATACCATGCATCATGCCCACGTGGCCCATGTGCTCAACACCACCGATGATAAATACATCACCTTGGTTGGTCATGATTTGAGCGGCAGCGGTGTGTAGCGCTTGCATTGATGAGCCACACAGACGGTTAACGGTTTGGCCACCGGCAGTCTTAGGGATATCAGCCAATAAACCGATGTTACGGCCAATGTTCATACCTTGTTCTAGGGTCTGGTTAACACAGCCCCAGATAATGTCTTCTACTTCATTGGTATCAAAGTCATTGCGCTTAACCAAAGCACGTACCAATTCAGCTGACATGCTATCAGCACGAACGTTGCGGAACATACCGTTCTTAGATTTACCCATTGCGGTACGCACGCCATCTACGATGACCACGTCTTTTGGACTTAATGTTGTCATGTAATACTCCTTGAATCTTTATTATTGTTAGGACTTACGCAAATAAATTTAGGTATTAAACTTCTGGCTTTATCTGTCAGACAATGCAAATAAATGGCACTCTGTTGTTAAAGCTATTATTGCCATAAGCCCTAATTAAATTGTTTTAACCGTTTATCGTATTAGGCTTTTGGGTAAAATGTCTCGCCAGCCGCTGCCATATCACGGATTTTCTGCGGCGCTTCATACGCTTTGCCTAGGTGTGCATATTTCTCACATAGCGCTAAGTAGTTATCAAGGCCAACTTGGTCGATGTAACGGCATGGACCACCACGGAATGCAGGGAAGCCAACACCCATAATCATCGCCATGTCGGCTTCGCTTGGCGTCGCAACAATGTTGTCCTCTAAGCAGCGCACGGTTTCGTTACAGAAGGCCAGCATCATACGATCGATGATGGTTTGATCATCGAACTGCTGCGTATCTGTATCAGTGGTGTCTTTAAGCAGTGCATAAGTGGCGTCGTCAGCAGTCTTCTTAGGCTTACCACGGCTGTCTTTTTCGTATTTGTAGAAGCCAACGCCATTTTTCTGACCCAGACGGTTGTTTTCAAACAGATGCTTGATAGCGCCTTTGTAATCTGGCTTCATGCGATCTGGGAAGCCTTCTGCCATCACTTCTGCGCCGTGTACGCCAGTGTCTAGACCCACCACGTCGATTAAGTAGGCAGGACCCATAGGCCAGCCGAATTTCTCCATAACTTTATCAACATGAACAAAGTCAGCGCCTTGTTTTAATAGCAGGTCAAACGCACCGAAGTATGGGAACAATACGCGGTTGACTAAGAAGCCTGGGCAGTCGTTGACCACAACAGGCACTTTGCCCATACGCTGAGCTAACGCAACCGTGGTTGCAATGGCTTCTTCTGATGATTTTTCACCACGGATAACTTCCACTAGCGGCATGCGGTGCACTGGGTTAAAGAAGTGCATACCCACGAAGTTCTCTGGGCGCTCAAGCACAGTGGCTAAGTAGGTGATTGAGATGGTTGAGGTATTAGAGGCAAGAATGGCGTTATCTTTTACTAAGCCTTCTACTTCTTTTAGTACCGCGTGTTTTACTTTTGGATTTTCAACAACCGCTTCGATCACGATGTCAGTTTCACCAAAGTCGCCGTAATTCAAAGTAGGACGGATACGGCTTAGCGTTTCACCCATTTGTGCTGGGGTCATTTTCTTACGCTCAACCATTTTACCTAATAGCTTGCTGGCCTCACCCATACCTAAGTCTAATTGCTCAGACTTGATGTCTTTCATGATAATTGGCAAGCCTTTTGAAGCCGCTTGATAGGCAATACCGCCACCCATGATACCAGCGCCAAGTACCGCCGCTTCATTGATGTCATGTGCATTTTTGGTGTGCTGTTTGGCAAGCTTCTTAACCGTTTGATCATTTAAGAACAGACCCACTAAGCTTTCTGCTTGTGGGGTCTTCGCCGCTTTGGCAAAACCGGCTGCTTCTACTTTAATCGCTTCATCACGGCCTAGATTGACATGCTTTTCGATGGTTTCGATCGCAATGGCGGGCGCTGGGTACTGTTTTGGATTGGCTTTGGCAAAGATGGCCGCTTTAGCAGTGCTAAATGCCATAGTCTGCTCAAGCTGGTTTAGTTTAACCGGCTGAAGCTTCTCTTCACGTTTGGCTTGCCAATCAAGATCGCCTGCGATACATTTTTTGACCAGATCCACGGCCGCTTCTTGTAAGTCATCTTGTGCTACCACAGCATCTACTAGACCCAGCTTCAACGCTTCAGCAGGTTTTTGTGCTTTACCGGTTGCAATCAGCTCTACTGCATTATCAATACCGATAACACGAGGCGTGCGTACGCTACCACCGAAGCCTGGGAAAATACCTAATTGAGTCTCTGGTAGACCGATTTGTGCTTTGTCGCCCATGACACGGTATTCACAAACCAAAGTCATTTCACAGCCGCCGCCCAATGCTGCGCCATTAATGGCCGCAACTTTCGGGAATGGCAGGTCTTCAAAACGGTTAAATACACCGTTGATGTCAACGATCCACTTTTCAATCTCAGCTGCTTCTTTATTAAAATGACTCACGAATTCTGTGATGTCAGCACCCGCGATAAAGACGCCTTTACTTGAGGTAACAATTAAACCTTTTACATTATCTGCTTTTTCTAAGGCACTCACAGCTTCATCGAACTGCTTATTTGTTTCGGCATCAAACTTATTAACACTCTCACCCTCGGCGTTAAATTGCATGTTAGCAATACCTTCGTCTAACAGCGATACCGTAATGCGGTTACCTTGATATATCATGTAAATCTCCTTGTTATTTTATAGCGCTTTTTTTTCAGTCCTGACAGCAAGTGTTTGCTTCAGAATCTAAACTTAGGTCAATGTAGGTCGGGGAATGGATTGAATCATACATGTCTTGATTTTATAGCACTAAACGCGGGGCAGCTGTATTAAATTTCTATTATATGGTTGCCCGTTTCTATCTGCTCCTACAATCTCTACGCCGGTTAGTGTAGGGGATTTAACCCCCCGCTGTCACAGCGCAATGACTGACTCATAGGTCATATATTTTCTATAATGGATGTGCGTGTTACGATTGTCAAAAACTGCTACGTACGGCATTGGTAACTTAACTGCGCCTTATCTGTGCCGTTTTTAATTGTAATTGGTCATGGGTAAAGGCCAGCGGCTACGCTAAATTTCTCCCTCTCATGGTAAACTACGCCTCCTAACCTTCTCTTATCGTCCTAATTTTGTTTATCGGGTCCGCTTTTATGACTAATCAGCACCTCAACTTTGACACTCTCAGCCAACAGGTCATCTCTACCTTACAAGCGGATATCGAGACCCTGCTTAATCATGCCAATCTGCCTAGCCCCTTACATGAGGCCTGCCACTATGCCATGACTGGGCAAGGCAAAAAAGTGCGTCCATTGCTAGTGGCCAGCGGCTATCTTACCGTGCTTGCCGGTAGTCAGGCGGCCACAATCGACACCTTACCCCTCTTTGATGACAACTGTCGCCGTGCCATGTTAGCGGTTGAATTCTTGCACACCTACTCACTAATTCATGATGACCTGCCTTGTATGGATGACGATGACTTGCGCCGTGGCCGTCCCACTTGCCATATTAAGTTTGGTGAGGCGACAGCCCTGCTGGCCGGCGATGTGTTGCAGACCTTGGCTTTTGAAGCTTTAAGCGCTGACTTGCCTGGTTTTGCGCCCATATCAAATGACAAAGCGGCCAGCTTACTTACCCTTTTTGCACCCCGTGCCCGCCGCATGGTGTCAGGTCAGATGCTGGACTTAAATGCTGAGAACAAACAAGTGAGTCAGCCTCAGCTTGAGGCCATTCACCGCGATAAAACTGGGGCGTTAATTGAGGCTGCGGTGTTAATGGGCGCCGCCTGCGCTGATGCCAATGACACTCAGTACCAAGCCCTTACTTCATTTGCCAGTAATGTGGGCTTAGCATTTCAGGTCCAAGACGATATCTTGGATGTCACCTCAAGTACCGATACTTTAGGCAAGCCTACTGGCAGTGATGAGGGACTTAACAAATCGACTTATGTCAAATTGATGGGCGTAGAGGCTGCCACCGACTATGCCAAGTCATTATTTTTGGCGGCAACTCAAGCCATCGATGATAATTTTGATAAAAATAGCAGCTTAATCGACTTAGCACAGTGGTTGTGGCAGCGTCAAAAATAACAAGCTTGATACGCTATCGATACTATTAGCCCCTATCATATTTGATTATAATAGATAACTTATACTGTCAGGTGTTGGGCAGGCTTAGCTTAATCAATAAGCGGCGCTTTTGACTTAACTCTTTATCATAGCAACCGGAAAATTATGCTTTTCTCGCGTAAGTTTGATTCATCTAAAGCGTTAGCCCAAAGGGTCGAAAATCGTTTTCGGGGCGCTCAAGCCCGCTTGCATAATGCCGTTAAATCTAAGTCAACCAAAACAAATCCTGCCCTTAACAGTACGGCCGCCAAACATAGTAAAGCTGCCAAACGCAGCCCTAGTGGGCGCACTCGGCTGTTTAATGGCTTGTCACAGCCTTTTTTTGTCAAGCGCACATCTAACACTTCCTCTTATGATATCGGCCAACCCTTAAATGGCCCTCAAAATGACCGATTAAACCCCACTAAGACCTCTTATGCCGTTTTGCCTGCTGCCAATAGCTTGAGTGCTCGCCAACGCTTTTTAAGGCTATGTATTTTATTGAGTCTGGCCAGCATGGCGACTTTCTCAGTCTCTGCCAATGCCAGTGTGCTTGATCCTATCCGCCGAGTGTTCTCGCCCATTATTAATATTATTGATAGAAAGCCACCTTCTGAGCCGCGAGCAGGAAAATTGGTGACCGAACAGCCCGCTTTAGACCCCGATATCAGCAGTCATCCCATAGAACAAGATAGCAATACCCGGCTGTCCTTAACCAAAGACCGACCTAGCCTGCTCAATGTGATGAATGCCGAGTTTTTGTTAAGTCGCGGCGAGATTGATCAAGCGTTGGCGCTTTATAAACAAGAGTCATTCAAACAAGATGCCACCAGTGTGTTTGAGCGTGCGCTTGAGTTGTCTTTGTTATACGAGACGCCCAGAGAATCCTTAGATTTTGCACTCAAATGGCAGCAGCAAAACCCAGAGCATATTCCTGCTTTATTTTATGTGGCGCATCTGGCACTCAAGGCCAGTGATTATGAGCTGACCGGAAAAGTACTCTCTGAGATATTAAGTTATGATTCTCAAGCCGATTTGAGCGAGATTTTGATCGGTATTTATCCCAATAACGAGGCCGATCAGCGCCGCTTGTTAGAGACCTTGCTGCGACTGCCCAAGCACAACAACCCCTCACTGCTTGTCATGCAGGCTGGACTAATGTCACATTTGGGTCAGCCAGATATTGCTTTGGTCAGTGTCAATCGTGCCTTGAAGTCTCAGCCCAACAACGCCCCCTTTATTGTGCTAAAAGCCGATATCCTAAAGCAGCTAGAACCTGATCGTAAGGTTTTAAAATTTGTCAGTAGCGAGCGCAAACGCTTAAAGAATAATAAAACCTTATATCTTTATGAAATACGCTATCTACTTGAGCTGGGTCAGACCCAAGAAGCTTGGGATTTGTTATTAGTAGCGCATGATTTATTTCATGATGAAGAGGTGACTTTGCTGGCCGCCTTGGTCAGTATCGATATTGAGGCTTATACCAAGGCCGATGAGCTGCTCTCTGAGCTGGCCTCCTCCCCCGCTTATATCGACCAAGCCTATTATTATTTGGGTATCAGCGCCGAACGTCAGCACAAATACGAGCGTGCTGAGCGGTTTTTGTCCAAAGTCATGCAAGAAAACTTAGTGTTAAAAGCACGTCAAAAGCTGGTGTCTATCCAGTTGCTACAGGGTCATGCCGATCAAGCATTGGCCACCTTACAGCAGTTTAGCCATCAATTTGATGTCTATGCGCCCGAAAGTGCCATCATGCAGGCCGATATCTTACGTCAGCAAGGTAAATTGCCTGAAGCGCAGCAGTTGTTGGCCGACGCCAATGCGCGTGCGCCCGATGATACCAAGCTACTTTTTGCCCGCGCACAACTGTTAGATAATGAAAAAGATACCGCGCTCAAACACGAACTGCTGGACCATCTGCTGCTGATTAACCCAGAAAACCCGGATTATATTTTGGCATTGGCGGTATTGTTATTTGAGCAAGGTGACGAGACAGAGGTGGCAAAGTCGCTTACTTTGGCGCAGTCAATATTAGAGATTCCTTTTGACTCACCTATGTTTAAGCAAAACAATTATTTGGCTGCTTTAAATATCTTAGCCGCTGATGCTCTATCAAAACAGCAATATCAAGCAGTGGTCGAATATTTAGAGGGGCCTTATGACATCTCGCCCACCCTAGACTCAGGAATTATTTTGCTGCGCGCTTATCAAGGCTTAGATGAGCAGGATAAAGTGCTGAGCTTATTTAATGATATTCAGCAGCGCTTTGCGGTCGGTCAGCAAGATTTAAGTGATCGCTTGCAGTCGTATTAGTATGAATGTGTCGTGCAGCTGTCAATCTATCCTAATTATAAATCGACAAAGCTTATAAATTTGGCCGCCGCCGATACCGTGAAAATCACAAAAACCGAACCATCTAGATGCTTACAGATGATAAAGCTTTGCTAAACTTAGCGCTTATTGGCTGTTTTTAGCGCCCAGTTTTATCTTTTTATTATCATTGTTATACACTTGCTTCAATTTTGGATTTATTTTTAAGACTTATTTATTAAGGACAATTATGACCCTACTGTTTTCAAGCCGTGCGGCTACTGTTACTCAGCGCCCTAGTGACGCTATGATTGACACTGGTATTACCGCTACTAAGCCTACCAATACCCCTCGCATGACCAAAGCTTGGGCAGGTTTAGCCCTAGCCGCTTGTGCTGTGGCAATCACGGGCTGCCAGACCACTCAGACGTTAGGGGGCGCTAATACCACACAGGTCGTCACCGCAGGCGATGCTCAGTATCCTGACTTGCTAAAAAGCTTTAGCATTCGCGGTAAAATTGGGGTTACCACGCCTAAGACACAAACTGCCGCTGCACAATCTGGCAGTGCCTTTTATGTGTGGGCACAAGAAGATGAGCGCTTTGCCATTGATATCACTGGCGCACTGGGCATCGGCCACACTGTGATTGAATATGATGGTAATACCGCAACCTTAGTCAGCGACCGTACTGGTGAGATTAGTGCCGCCTCACCAGAGGAATTATTGCAGCAAGCCACAGGCTGGCAAGCCCCGATCTCTCAGCTGCGCCACTGGATTTCTGGTCGCCCTGCGCCTACTGATAGCAACAGTGAGCTCGACGCACAAGGGCGCCTACAGACCTCACAAAATGGCGACTGGATAGCCCGCTTCGATTATAAAGACAGCGCAGCACAAACCCGTCGCCCCAATAAAATCACTGTGATGCGTAACGATGGTCACCGAGTTATCTTGACCATAGCGCACGATAAATAACCAATAAAGTTGCGTCCAATTCACTGTTAAAGCAGATACGTTAATAGCCTTTTGTAAGAAGACTGTATTATGACCTCGTATGCCAAGCTTAGTTTATTTTCACCGGCGAAAATCAATCTGTTTTTGCACATTACCGGTAAAAGAGCAGATGGCTATCATAACTTGCAGACGGTGTTTCGTTTGCTAGACTGGGGTGATACCCTAGAGTTCTTGGTCACCCAAGACAGCTTCGATCCTACAGCGCCGATTAATGAGCAGCACTTACCGGTTCGCTTAAGTAGCACAGTGGCCATCACCGCACAGGTGATGGACAACTTGGTCATCAAAGCGGCTGTGGCGCTGCTACAGGCATGGCAAAACAGTGCCCTCGCACGGTCATCTGACCCAGCGGTAACCCCTCACCTGCCGGTTATCGAAGTGACGCTCAACAAAGTTCTACCGACTGGCGCAGGCCTTGGTGGCGGCTCCTCAAATGCAGCCACTACCTTAATAGCGCTAAATAAGCTATGGGGCTTTCATTATGACATCGAGGCTTTAATCAAGATTGGCGCAACGGTTGGCGCTGATGTGCCAATTTTTGTGCTTGGGCAAGATGCCATTGCTGAGGGCATCGGCGAGCGGCTAACCCCCATCAAGTTGCCACAGCATCAATATTTGCTATTAAATCCTGCAGCTCATGCAGCAACCCAAGCCCTATTTGCCCACCCTGACTTGCAGCGCAATGTGCCCGCATTAAGCATAGATGAGATAAAAGCGGCACAATCTTGCTACTTACAGCAGCTTAATGCGCCATTTAGCAATGTATTTGAGCCGGTGGTGACCAAGTTGGTGCCTGAGGTGAATCAGGCACTCAATTATCTTAGACAGCTTGAGGCGCTCACCGGCACCCAAGCACGTATGACCGGTACCGGCAGCAGTGTATTTTTGCCAATACCTACTGACAAAATCAGCCTCATAACACATCACCTTAGCAATGCTGGGGCGCCTTGTGATTATGTACTGACCCAAAGTTTAGATAAAAACGGACAAAACCCTGAATAATTTGGCAAAATTGCTACTTAAAGGCTGCCTAAAGACTACCTAAATGCAGGGCACCCTGCTACTTTAAACCCTGGTAATTTCCATCAAAAATAATATCTTTTAAATTAGTATTGAAAAACTATTGCAATCGAAAAATTCTTGTGTATAATAACTCGCCCATAAAGGGGTATAGCCAAGTTGGTAAGGCATCAGGTTTTGATCCTGACATCCGTTGGTTCGAGTCCAGCTACCCCTGCCATATTCGTCAAAGGCTTAGCCAGGTATTTATAAAATTAAATGGCTTAGTTTATTGACATATCTAGTTAGTTTTCGGTATAGTTCGCGTCGAACGCAACCGAGAAGACAGTAAGTAAAAAGTATCAAAATGTTGATAAATTATAAATATTTTGATAGTAAATTATCAAGAGACATGCTACTTTAACAGCAGCACATGAGTTCTTGATAAAGTTTGTCTGTTACAGGGGTATAGCCAAGTTGGTAAGGCATCAGGTTTTGATCCTGACATCCGTTGGTTCGAGTCCAGCTACCCCTGCCATTTTCTAAACGTTCAACTTTCTTCTTTATTTGTGCAGTCTCTACTGCTCCTCTCCTAAGTCAAATAAATAGGACTTGAACCATGCCATATCTGGCGATTTTTACGGGTAATGCCCACCCTGAGCTGGCAAAAACTGTCGCAGATCACTTACACATTCCTCTTGGCCGTGCTGATGTCACGCGCTTCTCTGACGGTGAAATCGCTGTTGAGATTAAAGAGCACGTACGTGGTAAAGACGTCTTCATTCTACAACCTACTTGCGCCCCTACCAACGATAACTTGATGGAAATCATGGTGATGGCTGATGCACTGCGTCGTTCAAGTGCCGGTCGTATCACTGCGGTTATGCCCTACTTCGGCTATGCCCGTCAGGATCGTCGTCCCCGTTCAGCGCGTGTGCCTATTTCGGCAAAAGTAGTGGCAGACATGCTAAACATCGTTAGCATTGATCGTGTGATGACTGTCGATTTGCACTCTGACCAAATTCAAGGTTTCTTTGACATTCCAGTAGATAACATCTACGGTACGCCAGTATTGTTAAAAGACCTTAGAAAGCAAGGCTACGACAACCTAATGGTTGTGTCACCAGACGTAGGTGGTGTTGTTCGTGCGCGTGCTATGGCCAAAGAGCTTGGCGGTAACACCGAGCTTGCCATCATCGACAAGCGTCGTGCTCGTGCTAATGAATCACAAGTTATGCATATCATTGGTGATGTAAAAGACCGTGATTGTGTGATTGTTGATGACATGGTAGATACCGCAGGCACGCTATGTAAAGCCGCCCAAGCCCTTAAAGACAATGGCGCCCGTCGCGTATTAGGTTATATCACTCACCCTGTATTATCGGGTAATGCGATTAAAACCATTGGCGAATCTGTGTTGGATGAGCTGGTCGTAACGGACAGTATTCCTTTGTCTGATGAAGCTAAGGCTTGCAGCAAAATTCGTCAAGTGACCATTGCTTCACTATTGGCCGAAAGCTTACGCCGTATCAACAATGAAGAGTCTATCAGTGCAATGTTTGAGTCTATCGACTAATCACTGCAGCCTGATGACTAACAAAAAAACCGCCCGCTAATGCCGGGCGGTTTTTTTGTGCTAGATTTTAATGCCCATTACCCGTATAATACGGCCTTTGTATCTGTATCAACCTCAAGTTGAGGCTATTTTGGGTACAAAAACTACGATGTTTGTCTGGCCACGTTGGTCGCAAGCGTAGCTTGAAGACAGCATCAAACCAAATTATTTAATCAAGGATACTCTCATGAGTGATATTTTATACACGGTAAACGGCATCGCTCGTACCGAAGATCAGCAGGGCAAAGGTGCGAGCCGCCGCCTGCGTAAGCAAAATCTTGTACCAGCCATTATCTATGGTGGTAACGAAGAGCCTACAGCTATCGCTATCAAAAAAAATGAGCTATGGAAACTTCTTGAAAACGAAGCTTTCTTCTCAAACATTTTGACCATCAACCTTGAAGGCGAAGAGCATCTAGCGGTTATTAAAGACCTACAGCGCCATCCTTCTAAAGGCTTTGCAATGCACGCTGACTTCCAGCGCATCGTTAAAGGTCAGAAGATCAACATGCAGATTCCATTGCACTTCACAGGTCGTGAAGAAGCGCCAGGTATCAAAGCAGGCGGTATCTTATCTACGCTAGTGACTGACATCGAAATCGTATGTCTACCTTCTAACCTACCAGAATTCCTAGAAGTAGATGTGTCTAACCTAGAAATCGGTGAGTCTCTACACTTAACAGACATCAAACTTCCTGAAGGTGTTGTTATCTTCGAACTTGACGTTGATGAGCCAGTTGACCGCACTGTGGTTAACATGCAGGCCCCAACTGTTGAAGAAGTTGACACTGATGCTGAAGAAGTTGACGCAGCTGACGTTCCAGCTACCGAACAAGGTAGTGAAGAAGACAAAGGCGAATAATTTTCGCCCGCCACTCACAACCGATACGCCTTGTGCTATCAGTTATGGGTGGCCCTCCTTACTTACTAGACAGTGAGAACGCTATGTCCCAACTTAAACTTATTGTTGGGCTTGGCAACCCAGGTCAGCAGTATGTCGAAACCCGACATAATGCTGGCTTTTGGTTTGTGGCCCTGATTGCCGATCAATTTAATATTGAATTGGCAGCTGACAAGAAGTTCAATGGCTTAACTGGACGCGGACGTATCTTTGGTACCGATGTTCGCCTGTTGTTGCCGATGACTTTTATGAATAAGTCAGGTCAATCGGTTGTGCCTATGGCGAAATACTATGACATTAAACCTGAAGAGCTCCTTATCGCTCATGATGAGCTTGATATTGCAGCAGGTAGTATTAAGCTAAAAACTGGCGGTGGTCATGGCGGTCATAATGGCCTACGTGATATCACGCCCCATTTAGGCAATGACTTTCACCGCTTACGTATAGGCATTGGCCATCCTGGTCATAAATCTAAAGTAAGTGGCCATGTCCTATCTAAACCCTCTCCTGAAGATCAAATTGCTATTGAAGCTGCTTTAGACGCCGCTATGTCCTCATTAAAGTTGATGGTAACTGGCGATATTGAAAAAGCACGCAGTCAAATTAATGGCTTTAAACTTCCCAATTGATAGACATTAACTTAAGGCGGCTATTGATTTTTTGATATTTGCCGCTATTAAGTTACTACCCCTTCCGTATTTTTCTTTTTGCGAATTTATTCAAAAAATAGCAGAATAGTGCTGTTTTTATGAGTATAATTTGCTCTCACGTTTTTTGCGTACAATTTTTCCGGCCCATTATTTCAAGGAATCCTCTATGTTATTGACCTTATTAAAAGGCAAATTACACCGTGCCCGCGTTACCCATGCAGATTTGCACTATGAAGGCTCTTGTGGGATAGATGGCGACTTATTGGATCTAGCTGGTATTCGTGAAAACGAATCCATTGATATCTACAACGTCAGCAATGGCAAGCGCTTTCGCACTTATGCCATCCGTGCTGAAGCCGGCTCTGGTATTATTTCATTAAATGGTGCTGCCGCTTATATGGCAGACTTAGGCGACATCGTTATCATTTGTGCTTACGCTCAGATGGATGAGCAAGAAGCCGATACGCATAAACCAAAACTAGTCTATTGTAATGAAGACAATACTGTAAAAGATACGGCCAATATCATTCCGGTCCAAGTGTCTTAATCCCTACCCTTTATTTCCCCTTTTAGTAAATGCTAAGCGATTCACTTTGCTTAGCATTTTTTATTTTTATTATCCTATTATTTTTATTAATCCGTATGGGAGTGTTTTATGGGCCTAGCGATTGTCGCTGTTGTCCTTGGATTGGCCATTTTAGTTTGGAGTGCAGACACCTTTATTGATGGTGCCACCAGCTTGGCTGTGCGCTTTAATATGCCAAGCTTTTTGATTGGGGTCATTATCTTAGGCATTGGTACTTCAGCGCCCGAGCTTGTGGTATCTGCCTTGGCAGCGTTTGCTGGTAGTCCGGATTTGGCGCTGGGTAACGCTTATGGCTCTAATATTATCAATATTACCTTAGTACTTGGCGTGACCGCGTTAATTAGCCCCATCTTGATCCGTAGCGATGTGATTCGATACGACTTAATGCTGTTACTGGCGGTCACTGCTTTGGCAGCTATTCAGTTGGTCGATGGCAATTTATCTCGGCTCGATGGCATTGTGCTTGTTGTCGCCTTAGTGGCGGTGTTACTGATACAGATTCTGTTAAGTCTACGAAGTAACAAGGACAAAGTAGAGTTACCAGAGCAATTGGCAGCCAAAGAGCAGGTTAATGTTTTCAAATCCTTTGGCACATTAATCCTGGGCTTGAGTTTATTAATCGCCAGCTCACGAGCCATCGTTTGGGGTGCGGTTGAATTAGCCACACTGTGGGGCATGAGTGAGCTGCTTATCGGTCTAACCATCTTGGCCATTGGCACCTCATTACCCGAGCTGGTAGCCAGTGTGGCAGCCGCTAGACGCGGTGAGCATGACATGGCACTGGGCAATGTCATTGGCTCAAATTTATTTAATACATTAGGTGTGGTAGGGCTGGCTGCCATCATTAAACCCATGCAACACATTGACCCTCAGATTTTGTCTCGCGATGTGATGATGGTGGGCATGGTCAGCGTGCTACTTTTTATATTGGCAATTATAGCCTTTAAGCGCCAAGGTGAGATGAAGCATGGCAGTGGCGTGGTGCTCATTTTAACCTTTATCTTCTATTCAGTGTTGTTGGCGAAATCTGCCGCCTAGCTGCTGCACGTAGCTTTTAGCCAGATAAGCCATTGTTGTCGCAAAACCAAAAAAAAGAGGCCGTTAACGGCCTCTTTTTTTTATGTCTGATTATGATTAAGCTATGAGCTGGCGTTATAGTCTAGCAGCAAGCTCAGCCCCATCACGTATCGCCCGTTTGGCATCAAGCTCTGCTGCTAATTTCGCACCGCCAATAATATGGTATTCAGTTTTACCTAGTTTGGTACTGGCTTTGGCATCTGTTAAGGCCGGCATAAGTTCATTGACTGACTCTTGCCCTGCACAGACCACAATGGTATCAACACGAAGTAACTGACTGTGGCCTTGCGGCGTGGTGACCCATAAGCCCTCATTGGTTACCTTGTCATAAGTCACACCAGGCATTTGTAGCACACCATGAGACTTAATATGGGCACGGTGCACCCAGCCGGTGGTTTTGTTCAGCCCCTTGCCCAGACGACCATCACGGCGCTGTAGCAAATACACACGGCGAGCCGGAACAATCTTCTCAGGACGAGTTAAGCCGCCATCGGTCTGATAATCCGCTTGAGTATTCACCCCCCACTCTTGCTTCCAGTCAGTCACAGACTGCGGCTCAGGGCGGTAGCTTGGGTCTTTTAAGGTCTCAGGGCCCAATTCATGTAGTGGCTGGCCATGACGGGCAGTCAAGTACTCACTGACATCGAAGCCAATACCGCCAGCCCCAATCACCGCTACGCTCTCACCCACAGCTTTTTCGCCAGATAGCAGCTCAGCATAACTAATCACCTTAGCATTATCCGCCCCTTCAAGCTTGCCTTCTAAGCTGCGTGGCACTACCCCTGTGGCGATAATGACGTGGTCATAGTCAGCCTCGTCCAACATCTCTTTGGTCACTTTGGTATTGAGCTTAATGGCAACGTTTTGATAGTTTAATTCGTTGAGATAATAGCGGGTGGTTTCAAAGAACTCTTCTTTACCCGGAATCACTTTGGCGTAGTTGAACTGGCCGCCTAAGATGTCTTTGGCCTCATAAAGGGTGACATCATGGCCACGTTTGGCAGCAATGGTCGCCGCTGACATGCCTGCCACACCGCCACCAACCACAGCAATTTTCTTCGGCTTTTTGGTAGGCTCATAGCTAAGCTCAGTCTCATAGCAGGCTCTGGGGTTGACCAAACAGGTGGATCGCTTGTTTTCAAAAGTATGGTCTAAGCAGGCCTGATTACAAGCAATACAGGTATTGATGCGATCGGTTTGACCATTTTTGGCCTTATTGACCCAGTCTGGATCTGCTAAAAAGGGGCGCGCCATCTGAATTAAATCAGCTTGCCCATTCGCCAAGATTTGCTCTGCTGTCTGTGGCATATTGATGCGGTTGGCTGCCATCACAGGGATGGACACATGTTTTTTGACCTCTGCAGTATAATCCACGAAAGCGGCACGTGGGACACTGGTGACAATGGTCGGTACACGGGCTTCGTGCCAGCCGATACCTGTATTAAAGATACTCACCCCAGCCGCCTCTAATGCCTTGGCGACCGTGATGACTTCATCCATAACATTGCCATCTTCGACCAAGTCAATCATGGATAAACGAAATATAATAATAAAGTCTTCACCCACCGCTTCACGTATTGCCTCGACTACTTCGACTGCAAACTTCATACGCCCATTGATATCACCACCATATTCATCGGTGCGCTGGTTCACATGACGCGATAAAAACTGGTTCAGTAAGTAGCCTTCTGAGCCCATCACCTCTACCCCATCGTAGCCAGCTTGTTTGGCAAGACTAGCAGAGCGCGCATAATCAGCAATGGTACTTTTGATATTTTTAATGCTCATTTGGCGCGGTTTAAAGGGGGATATTGGCGACTTAAAGGGACTGGCAGATACCACAAATGGATGATAACCATAACGACCACTGTGCAAAATTTGCATAATGATTTTACTGTCATGGCGATGTACCGCACGGGTTAACCGCTGATGATTAATCACATCCGCTTTAGTATTCATACTACCACCTGCCGGCAGCAGCCACCCTTCACGGTTGGGTGAAATACCACCGGTAATCATCATCGCCACGCCGCCTTTAGCACGCTCAGCAAAATAAGCTGCCAGCTTACCGTAGTTATAAAAGCGATCTTCTAATCCGGTGTGCATCGACCCCATGACAATACGATTTTTTAAGCTGGTGTGGCCCAAATCTAAAGGCTCAAAAATATGTGGATAGGCCATATTGGTCACAGAAATATTCTGTGCATTATCGACCGAGATGGAAGGTTGGGCTGAGGTAGCGGCAGCTGCCATAAAAAATATCCTTATCAATATACAATGACTTAAAGGGAAAATTATCTAAATGGTTAGGTAACAGATGGGTAGCGGGTTCTCTACCGATAACATTGCTTAACTTAACTGAACTAATAATTAGCTCTTATAAAGGGCTGCGGACTAAAGCGGCAACTCAATCATAAAAAAAATTATTTATTAACTTATACTTAGCCGGTATATTGGGTAATACAAATTTGATATTGGTAGTTGACCAACTAATTTGAGTTAACATATACTCACTCATTGTCATCACAATAAAAATGACAAACTATCTGTATCATAAGCTTATTTAGAGGGGTCGTGCAAAGGGTATGCAATGACCGCTTAGACATTCATGCTCAGATACCTAACTCAACATTTCTGATAAAGGACTATCTTTTATGACCGATTATACTACCGGTTTAGGCAAAACCGAGGCCAATCACCAGCCGCTCACGCCCTTACAATTCCTCACTCGCGCCGCTTCGGTCTATCCTCATAAAACCTCTATCATTTATGATGATTTAGTCAACACGCCCATTACCTATACCTGGTCTCAAACCTTTGAGCGCTGCCGTAAATTGGCCCACGCCCTGCGCAAGCTTGGTATTGGCAAAGAAGATACTGTGGCCATTATGGCACCCAATACACCGGCCATGGTGGAAGCCGCTTTTGGAGTACCTATGTCGCAAGGGGTACTGTGTACTCTAAATACGCGTTTAGACATCAATGCCCTCACCTTTTGTTTGCAGCACTCCGAAGCCAAAGTGTTGATCATTGACAGCGAATACGCTCATCATGTAGAGCTTATACAAGAAACCTTCCCCAACTTAATCCTCATTCACGCCACCGACATGACGCTGCCTGATGTGCCTGCTTTCGGCAAAATGAGCTATGAGGCACTCTTACAAAGCGGTGAGTTTGACTCTGATGAGGCAATCAGAGCCTTTGATGGCACCATCTATCCCACCGATGAGTGGGATGCCATTGCTCTCAATTACACTTCAGGTACCACCGGCAAGCCCAAAGGCGTGGTCTATCATCACCGCGGCGCTACTTTGAATGCGTTGTCAAATATTTTAGATTGGGACATGCCCAAGCATACCACCTACTTATGGACCTTGCCCTTGTTCCATTGTAACGGTTGGTGTTTTCCTTGGACAGTCGCTGAGCGTGCTGGTATTAACGTCTGCTTACGTCAAATCGATGCCAATTTAATCCTAAAACTGATTGCCAAATATCAGATTACTCATTACTGCGCCGCCCCCATTGTGCATAATATGATCGCGGCAGGTGATAGCCAGTTACAGCAAGCCATTAACCATAATGTGAAAGGCTTTGTGGCCGGTGCGCCGCCTTCTGAAGCCATGCTCGAGAAGATGGAGGCGATGAACTTTAATGTCACTCATGTGTATGGTCTCACTGAGGTCTACGGGCCGGTGACCATCTGTGCTGAGCATGATGAATGGCAACAGCTTTCGGTGTCAGAACGTGCTGCCAAAAAATCGCGTCAAGGTGTGGTGTCACACTTAATGAGCGGCTTTGAGGTATTCAAACAAGGCACCACCGAGCCGGTTGCTGCTGATGCAACTGAGATGGGCGAGCTGGCCTTAAAGGGCAACATGGTTATGAAAGGCTATTTAAAAAACCCCAAAGCGACCAAAGAGGCGTTTGCAGGCGGCTGGTTCCGTACCGGAGACTTGGGCGTCAAATACCCAGATGGCTATATCAAAATTATGGATCGCCTAAAAGATATTATTATCTCAGGAGGCGAGAACATCTCAAGTATTGAGATTGAAAACACCTTATACAAAATGCCTGAGGTGAGTAGCTGCGGCGTGGTGGCAGCCTCCAATGATAAGTGGGGAGAGGTGCCTGTGGCCTTCATCGAAATAGCTGAGGGCGCAACTTTGACCCGTGATCAGGTTATTGAGCATTGTCGTCAGCATCTGGCCAAGTTTAAAGTGCCCAAACATGTGATTTTCTGTGAAATTCCTAAAACCAGCACCGGAAAAATCCAAAAGTTTGAGCTGCGTAATGCCGCCCAATCTATGGCCAATGAAGAGCCCAAGGTAAAGTCTTAGGCAGTATCCATACTTTATAGCCGCCTTGACTTCCTCCCCTCGCTAAACCGAGGGGATTCCTACAGCTAGACGGTCAAGCCCGACCGCAAGGATGTTCTTGGCAGCATTGATATCTCTATCATGCCATGTGCCACACTCAGCACACCTCCATCCTCTTATTCCAAGACCTGCTCTACCTTTTGGACTACTACCGCTTATTTTAAGGCAGCACGAGCAGGTCTGGGTAGTGTAACTCTCATCCACTATCTCAAGCTGACAACCTGCATACTTGCATTTATATTCCAGTTGTCTTTTGAGTTCAAACCATCCTGCATCGTATGTTGATTTAGCCAGTTTGGTTCTCTTACTTGTGAATGATCGGGATTTAACATCACCAACCACAATTAAGGCATTATCCTTAACTAATTGGGTGGTGAATTTATGAATTAAGTCTAATCTTGTGTTTTTGATTTTGGCGTGGATTGCTTTCACACGCTTTTTATTATTTGCTCGTTGAGCAACAGCGAGCTTTTTCGCCCACTTTTGTGTTTGCTTAATCGTTAATTTATCACCATTTGATGTGGTAGCAGACTGCTTTAAGCCTAAGTCAATACCAACGCTGCCTTTGCCACTTGCTTGTCTAGGAAAATCTTTGACGGTAATACAGGCATACCAACGATTACGGCTGTCTTGCACTATCTCAAGCGTATTGATTTGATACAAAGATAGATTATAGCTATCAAAGAGGTCTATGATAATCTTTTGACCTTTACAGAGCGATAGCTGTATGGTTGATTTAAGTGCTTTCTTCCCCGTTTGTCTGGTATGTAGATACTTGATAGCAGACTTTTTAAAAGGTATCCAACCTAAGCTTTTTCGTTTGGCATCGGGTCGGTTGGTTCGCCAATTAAGTTTGGCTTTTTTAAACTGCTTACGAGATTTGGCATGAGTTTCGTTGATGGCTTGCAGAGTTTGCGAGTGCAAGCCTAAATACTCACCACTACCTTTGGTGTATTGGCTTAAATCATAGGCCCAAAAGTACTTACCT
The DNA here is from genome assembly GCF_003209315.1 of Psychrobacter sp. YP14. Taxonomy (NCBI): domain Bacteria; kingdom Pseudomonadati; phylum Pseudomonadota; class Gammaproteobacteria; order Moraxellales; family Moraxellaceae; genus Psychrobacter; species Psychrobacter sp. YP14. The sequence continues at coordinate 2,472,020 of NZ_CP029789.1, forward strand.
GTGCGTCTTAAATGCTCAAAGCTTAACGCATTAACATAGTTCCACGCATAGTTAACACTCCCAGCTAGTTTGTTTAGCTGGTTTGCATGTTTGTCTTTGATGCGTAGCTTGAGGGTTTTCATAGGGTTAGTATGGCGAGGTTAATTTTAACTTGCAATACTTTAAGTACTGATCACGACAGTGTGTGTCGCCTTATATCCACCCCTGAAGTGGGTGGTTTTACGGCGACCGGTGATAAAAAACGCCAACGAGGAATGATTCGCTGGCGTTTTTTTAACTCTTACAATCAGCCAATTAAGCAGCAGGCTGCACCTTATCTAGCACTTGCTTAAAGCGTGCCACGGCCCCATCGATATCGATCAATTTATCTAAGCCAAACAGACCTAAGCGGAAGGTCTTAAAGCCATCAGGCTCACCCACTTGTAGCGGCACACCGGCGGCAATTTGCATACCTTGAGCAGCAAAAGCACGGCCTTTGTGCATCTCTTCATCTTGGGTGTAGCACACCACCACACCTGGTGCTTGATAGCCTTCGGCAGCAACGCTTTGGATACCGCGGTCTTCTAGCAAGTCGCGGATACGATTGCCAAGCTCCCACTGCGCCTGCTTTAATTCCTCAAAGCCGATTTCTTTGGCTTCTAGCATCACATCACGGAACATACGTAGGCCATCGGTGGGCATAGTGGCATGATAGGCATGTCCACCATTTTCATAGGCACGCATGATATTAAGCCACTGCTTTAAGTCTAAGCTAAAGCTGTCAGACTCAGTCGCCTCTACTTGGGCGACCGCATTTTCGCTGAGCATAACAAGACCGGCACAAGGGGTACTACTCCACCCTTTTTGCGGCGCAGAAACCAGAACATCAATACCTAACTGCTTCATATCCAGCCAGATACAGCCTGAAGCAATACAGTCGATAACCAGTAATCCACCCACACTATGTACAGCCTCTGCTAACTGCTTGATGTAGTCATCAGATAAAATCATACCTGAGGCGGTCTCAACATGCGGCGCAAATACCACAGCAGGCTTTTTGTCTTTAATGGCAGCCACAGCGTCTTCGATGGCCACAGGTGCAAATGGATTGGGCGCGCCTTGTTCTGACTCACCTTCTACTTGCTGGGCCTTTAGCGCTTCTACAGATTTGGCAATTTTGCCTTTTTCTAAAATCTGGGTCCAGCGATAACTAAACCAGCCATTGCGTATCACCAAACAGTCTTTATCTGTGGCCAATTGGCGAGCAATCGCTTCCATAGCATAGGTGCCTGAGCCTGGTACAATGGCCACAGCATCGGCAGCATAAACTTGCTTTAGATTGCTGGATAAGTCAGTCATGACTTGCTGAAATACTTTTGACATGTGGTTTAAAGCACGATCGGTATAAACTACTGAATACTCTAACAAACCATCAGGATCAACATCGGAACGTAATGCAGGCATAGCTACTCCTATTTTTTATTAAAATCATACTTGGGGGGTGACACTAGTTATACCACAAATACTACCTTGCGTTTTTAGTATAGCTGTAACCTGCTGATGAGTACAACTTAACTCATGACTGAGCAGAATTAACAAAAAAAAGACCCACTTATGACTAAGCGGGTCTTTGGCAAAGACTACAAAGGTAATAGCGAGATAACGTATTACTCATCTTCGATTTTGGCTTGGATATAATTCTCAATACCCATAGCTTCAATCAAGTCTTTTTGAGTATCTAACCAATCCACATAATCTTCATTACCGTCTTTTAGATCCAGTAGCAGCTTGCGAGACACGTAATCTTGCTTTTGCTCACACAGTGTAATTGATTCGGTAATGGTATCAAATTTTTGATTTTCTAAAAGTACGTTGCACTCAATCATCTCGGCCACATTTTCACCGATGAACAGCTTGCCATAATCTTGCAAATTAGGCAGACCTTCTAGTAATAAGATGCGTTCAATCAGCGCATCTGACCATTTCATCTCAGCGATAGATTGTTTATAAAACGCCTCATTTAACTCTTCAATACCCCAGTTTTTGGCAATACGGGCATGCAAAAAATACTGGTTGATTGCGATTAATGACTGGCCAAGCACCTTGTTTAAGGCACGAATAACGTCTTTGTCACCCTGCATAACTTTCTCCTAATCCTGCTGTTGACTTCATGGCGGCTAAAATTGTGTACTCATAGCAAATGAGGCTTATTCTGAAATCTCGCCCATTTGGCTCTGTAAGTAGTTTGGTAGACCTACCATGTCAATCAATCGAAGCTGCTGCTCTAACCAGTGCGCATGATCTTCTTCAGTATCCTCTAACTGAGCCACCAAAATATCACGGGTGACATAGTCGTGCTCTTGTTCACACAGCGCGATGCCCTGTTTTAGATGTTGCTGTACTTTGTATTCTAGCTCTAAGTCTAGCTTCAGCATCTCAGGTACTGTGCTACCTATATTGATAGGATCTACAGTCATGTTAGGTTTGCCACCTAGCATTAATAGACGGCGGATAATGGCTTGGGCATGTAAGGTTTCATCTTCCATTTCATGATGAATACGATCATATAACTTACCGTAATGCCATTCACCATACATCTCTGAATGGATAAAGTACTGATCGCGGGCCCCTAACTCACCCCCGAGCAAGAAGTTTAAGTAATCAATGACTTTTTGGCTGCCTTTCATGGTAGTTACCTTTTATTTAACATTTTATTTATAAGTGACGCCCTATCATTTTCAATGTGGCTACGTCTTTAAACCCATAACTCTTTGTATAACCATAACTCTTTGTATAAATAATATAGTAGCAAATTCACAGTATTAAGACAGTTGTTTTTAGAACTGAGAATGGAGGGACAAATGCAAATGAGAACGTATCAAACAAAAAAAAGTGAACCTGAATTTATCATGGCTCACTTTCACTATATTGTCTTTTATATTGTATCTACGCTTTAGGCTGTTTTGCTTTTAATCCACTAAGGTTAAAGGCAAGCTAAACGGCATAAGCCAATTGACTTACCAATTCACTATCGTAGCTCATGGCATGATGCTCTTCTAGGTAGTCGTTGACCATAGGTTCACAGCAGCCGCAGCAAGTAGCCACATCTAAGGCCTCTTTTAAGGCATCCATAGAGTCCACGCCCGAAGCAAGTGCCGCTTTAATTTGGCGGTCCTTAACATTATTGCATATGCAAACGATCATTTTAACACCCTCAGTTATTGGCTTGCCAAAGCACCTAAGATTAGTAAGTTACTGCTTATGATAACGATAATAATTCTTATTCACAACAGTTATTTTTATCTAATTCGCCATATTTACAAAATAATCACCTTCAGAAAAACTTGATTAACGCCACTATTTGCATTAGTGATAACACCTAAAAATCACCTACCTATATAGCTTTTAGCCAAAAAAAAAGACTGAGCTTAAGCTCAGTCTTAATTGTCTTAGGATAATAAGTAGCGGTAATCAAAAATCAAACCACGACATAAAAGCTTGGCTATTTACCCGCTTTCATATCCATACGTACTTTTTTGACTAAGTAATCCACCACTTTTGGCACCTTACCATCTTCACCTTGTACCACGTATTTACCATGTACCACTACCGCAGGCACACCAGTAATTTGATAACGCATAGCACCTGCTTTAGAGCGCGCTACTTTGGTACTTACCGCAAATGAATTGTATAGCTTGTTAAACTCTTTTTGGTCTAAGCCTTGGCTTGCATACCATTTAGATAAAGAAGCTTGATCAAACAGACGCTTGTTGTCTTTATGGATGGCATCAAATAGCTTAGTGTGAGTTTGCGGTAGATATCCCATAAGTTGAGCGGCATAGAATCCTCGGGCATTTGTTTCCCACATAGGATTAAGCGCAGCAGGCGACTGCATGAAGATGACGTCGCTTGGCTTGTTTTTCGCCCATTTAAGCATATAAGGGTCTAGATTGTAACAATGAGGGCAACCGTACCAGAAGAACTCACGTACAATAATGTTGTCACCGCTGATGGTTTCGGGATTGTCCAATACTATATAGTCTTTACCGGCCACATAATCTGCAGCAAATGCTGGCATAGAAGCCAAACCAACGGCAGCAGCTAAAGAGGCCAAAGCAAAACCTCGTTGAGAATAAAACTTCATCGTAATTCCTTAAGAATATTTAGGAGGTGATTGGGGTCTATATTATAAGTGGCTTGTATTCAACATAGAGCTTACAGCGACAGCGAGTTCAAACAACCCTGATCTTGATATCTTTAGTAGATTGTCGCCTGCTACTTTACTTTTTTTAAGATTGCCTATGATACCGCATTTGCCCAGTCTGTGTGAACCGTCAGCATTGCTAAAACCTTAACCAATGGTTAAATAAGCGTTAGTAATTCTCATTTAGATCTTATATTCTGATTTTTTTCAGCCAACAACCTTAAAATAATGGCGTAGTCATCGTAGCAAAATATTATCAAAGATGCCCTATTTTATGAAGCATGGTAAGATAGGATTTACGAAGCATGGTAAGATAGACCATCTCATAATAAGGCATTTTAAGCCCAGTATCGGGTATCAGCCTTATATTATCTTCCCCTATTAACCCCCCTAATATTTTAAGGTTTAGGACAGCTCATGACTCAGACCCATACCGACGCAATCTCTAACACTGCTGCCACTGATAATACCGCCTCTAATCTGGGTAATAATGTTGATATGAGTGAAGTGGGTAAATTTACTCAACTCGCCAGCCAATGGTGGGACAAACAAGGTCCTTTTGCAACCTTGCATCAGATTAACCCGCTTCGTTTGAACTGGATAGAAGAGAACGTCATTCGTTACACAGGCACAGGGCTCACCGGAAAAACAGTATTGGATGTGGGCTGTGGCGGCGGTATTTTAACCGAATCTATGGCCCGCCGAGGCGCTGATGCTACCGGTGTGGACTTGGGACTTGAAAATCTACAGGCCGCGACCATACATGCTGAGCAAAGCGGCTTAACCGACCGCCTAAGATACAAGCACATTGCTATTGAACAATTGGCCGCTGAGCAGCCACAGAGCTATGATGTCATCACTTGTATGGAGATGCTAGAGCACGTACCTGACCCCAGCCAAATCGTGCAAGCCTGCTATGATTTACTAAAACCGGGCGGGGTGTGTGTGCTATCGACCATTAACCGCAACCCTAAGTCTTATCTGTTCGCCATTATTGGTGCTGAATATGTGCTGCGTCTACTTGACCGTGGTACCCACGATTATGCCAAATTGATCACGCCTGCTGAGTTAGACAAGATGGCAATTAATGCCGGCTTCAACCGTCAAGACTTAATCGGTCTACACTACAACCCCATCACCAAACGCTACTGGTTGGCACAGAATGTTGATGTCAACTACATGATGGCCGTCGTAAAACCCGCTTAATTGCCCATTTAGCGCTCTATTTAATGGGCCACTGAGCTTAAGTTTAGCGTTATAAACACACCTTTTAAAAAGTACAACATTATGTCAACAAATTATGTCAAAGCCGTCTTATTTGATTTAGATGGTACTCTCATTGATACCGCCGCTGATTTTATCCGTATTATCAAGCGTATGTCAGAGCAAAATGGCTGGCAAGTACCGCCAAGTCAAGCCATTCGTGAGCAAGTATCGGCCGGTGCAGGTGCTATGGTGAGCCTAATGCTCAAGCACAATGAGCAGCCGCTTACTGAAGAGCAGATTCAGCACTACCGCCAGCAATTTTTGGATGAGTATGAGGCCGATATCTGTGTTGACAGCCAGGTGTTTACAGAGCTTGAGCCACTGCTAAGCTTTTATGAAAAAAGCGGCATTCCTTGGGGAATTGTCACCAATAAGCCGCGCTATTTGTCCACCAAATTATTACAAAGCCTTGCTCTCGATGAGCGCTGCTCAGTGCTGGTCTGCCCCGATGATGTGAGCAATACCAAGCCTGACCCTGAGCCTATGTATTTGGCATTAGAGAAGTTAGAATTGCCACGCGGTATTGCCAACAGTGTGATTTATATCGGGGATCATATCCGTGATGTGCAAGCAGGTAGTGCAGCAGGCATGACGACGGTTCTGGCCAGCTATGGCTATATCCCGCCAGAGGACCAAGATGACTTGGAAGCTTGGGGCGCCGATTATATTGCCGACACGCCCAAGGCCTTGGTGAAACTACTGCGCTCAAAGCAGTTTGATTATTTATAACTTAGTACTTATAACTTAGTATTTATCACTTAACAGTTATCACTTAGTATTTACCATTTAATAAAACCTCTACCAAAATAGTAGTGACCTTATGACTCAACCTGTTTTAACTCATGAAGCGATACGCACCTTTAACCCTGAGCCCAATTGTCTAGAGGGTAAAACCATCTTAGTCACTGGCGCTGGTGACGGCATTGGCCGCGTGGCTGCTTTAACCTATGCCAAATATGGCGCCACTGTATTACTGCTTGGCAAAACGTTAAGCAAGCTTGAGGCGGTCTATGATGAAATAGAAGCCGCTGGTGGTAAGCAGCCAGCCATCATGCCGATGAACCTAGAATCAGCCAGCTATAGCGATATGCAGCAATTGGCCAATCTCATCCAAAGTGAGATTGGTACGCTGCATGGCGTGTTACACAATGCTGGTATATTGGGTGCCCTAACCCCGCTTGAGATGTATGATGTGGTGACCTTCGAGCAGGTAATGCGAGTGAATACCACTGCCACCTTTATGCTCACTCAAGTGCTTATGCCCTTGGTCAAATCTGTAGATAACGGCTCATTTGTGTTCACAAGCAGCTCAGTGGGTACGCATCCTCGCGCATTCTGGGGCGCGTATGCCTTATCAAAACAGGCGGTGGAAGGCATGAGTGACATATTCACTCAAGAAACCCAAAATACCACCAGCCTACGCTTTAACTGTATCAATCCTGGCGCCACCCGCACCAACATGCGCGCCCATGCCTTTCCCGGCGAGAACCCTATGTCATTAAAGACTGCTGAGGACTTAATGCCGGCATATGTCTGCTTAATGAGCGATGCCAGTATTGGGGTTAGAGGTCAAGTTATTGCATTACAACCTAAATAAAGCTGACACCTGCTAACTGTGTTTTAAACCAGTGCCCTGTCATCAAGGCTAAGTACATCAGGTCGCCTAACTCGTATAGGTGGCCTTTTTTGTGACATTTTTGTGCTATGCGTGTTACCAATCCTATTTACTCTGGCTTGATAACAGGCGGCTTGAGCCTCATATATTAAGGATAGCGCCCTGATTACCGGGTGCATCTGCATAATAAAAAGGAGTCAATTATGGCCGGAGGATGGGCGCGTGATGGCGCAGAACACGAACAAATGGACGCCACAGTGAATGATGCTCTAGAGCGGGCTCGCAGGGCGTTGCCAAGTGGTGAAAGCCTGCTGTATTGTGATGAGTGTGGAGAAAAAATACCCAAAGCACGTAGGCTAGCGCTGCCTGGTGTCGAGCACTGCGTAAAATGCCAAAGTGAAATAGAAGCTCATAGCAAGAGCCAAGAGCTTTATAACCGCCGTGGTAGTAAAGACAGTCAGCTACGTTAGCCAAGCAGACAATAAAAAAGGCGCTTAGTCCCAAGGGCTAAGCGCCTTTTTTATTGGCTTGTGTCTTTGATGAGCCATGTCTTATTAGATGCGTTAATTGGTAAAAAGGAGTACTGTCACCTATCAACACCCTAACAAATACCTACTAATAGATACCTACTAATAAATACCTACATGCAGGCTAGGCCTCTTCTTCATCAGGAACAAATACGTACCCCACACCCCAGACTGTCTGGATATAACGAGCCTGTGAAGGATTATCTTCGATCAGGCGGCGTAGACGCGATACCTGCACATCGATTGAGCGCTCCATAGCACCCCACTCTCTGCCACGTGCTAAATTCATCAGCTTATCACGCGTGAGTGGCTCTCGAGGGTGCTGTACTAAAGCTTTCAATACCGAAAACTCACCTGTGGTCAAGGTGACCACGTTACCATCACGTTTTAAAGTTCGAGTAGATAAATCAAGCGTCCATGGGCCAAACTCCACCACCTCCACTTGCTGCGAAGGCGCACCAGGCAGCTCACGGCTGTGACGACGCAGAACCGCTTTGATACGGGCCAGCAACTCTTTTGGGTTAAAAGGCTTAGGCAAATAGTCGTCAGCACCCGCCTCAAGGCCAGCAATACGATCACTGTCTGAGCCTTTTGCAGTGAGCATAATAATAGGGATATCACTGTTCTCTTCACGCAGGCGCTTACAGATAGCAATGCCATCTTCACCGGGTAGCATTAAGTCTAATACCACCAAGGAGAATAACTCGCGCTGCATCAGTTTATCCATTTGGCTGCCATCATGGGCGGTACGCACCACGAAGCCATCATCTTCCAAAAAGCGCTGTAGTAAAGAGCGTAAACGGGCATCATCATCAACCACCAAGATACGGTGGGTTAAACTGTCGGTATTGTTGATTTTATTGTCTGACATACTAGGCGTCCTATTGTTATTTTATTTAATATGGCTTAATTATACACATTTAGCGCCTCACTAATGGCGCAAGTTTAGCAAATCACGATTAAAGCGTATTTTTGATAAAAGGGCTATCACTCATTATTATAAATTGATTATAAAGAGGCAATGGTTTTAAAGGGTACTACTTATTCGCTTAAATTATTATAAGAGACTCATTATTTATATGGGAGTGTTTGGGCTATTTATCAATCTTTTTATTCCCTATCCCTTATTGTCCGGTATTTATTATTATTTTAAGCGTCTTTTAAATCCTATACAGCAGCGCTTTATCTGCTTGTCATTTATGCGGCTGCTAGTTATCTGGTTGCTGTTTATGCGCGGCTGACACAGGTTTATTTTAGCGCAGTTACGTTTGTCTGATAATGACGGTGCTTTTAATAAACCATCTTTAGACGATATAGTATCTGTATTTAATGACACCAAGCGTCGGCTTTTATTACCCACATAAAGCAGATAAACTGTAGCAATTAATTAGTGTATAAGATTACGCAAGAAATTACACACTTATTACATAGTAATGCTGTATGTGTTTGTTAATTTAAGCAGACAAAATCACATAAATAAACATTAATAAGCAAAACCATTTTTATTATCTCAGCTTTTGCTATAATGCCAACCACATTTCTTAACTTCGATACGGATATGAACCAAACCGATACTACAACTGCCAACACCCCTACCAGCCAAAGCAGCAGCAATTTGCCGGCTGATGTCATTGCCAACATCCATAATAAGCTTGCAAAAGAGCTGGGTATTAAGCCTGCGCAAGTCGATGCGTTTGTTAAGCTTTACGACGAAGGTGCTACGGTGCCGTTCATCGCTCGTTATCGTAAAGAAAAAACACAAGGCTTAGACGACAGCCAATTACGTGCTTTGGAAAAAGGTTTAAACTACGAGCGTGACATGGCCTCACGTCGTGCTAAGATTCTTGAGCTACTGCAAAGCCAAGGTAACTTAACCGAAGCGCTGCAATCTCGAATTGAGCAGGCCACCTCTAAGCTTGAATTAGAGGACATCTACCTGCCTTATCGCCCTCGCCGCCGCTCATTGGCTGCTAAAGCCCGTGCTGCAGGTCTGGATAAGGTTGCTAAAACTCTACTTAATAATGAAGTCACGCCACTTGACGCCCTAAGCGATTACAGTCTGCCTGAGACTATCACTGATGATACCGGCGCTGAGATTGACGTTGATTTTTCAGATACCGAAAAACAATTAGCCGGCGTGGAAGCCATTATCATCGATGGCTGGACCCAAGAGCTTGAGCTACTTGATAACTTACGTAGCGGTTTTGCTAAAACTGCCACTATCAATTCAAGCCTAGCTTCTGACGAAAAACGTGAGGTGGGTGAGAAGTTCGCTGATTATTTTGAGCATAGCGAAAGCTTAGCACGCCTGCCCAATCATCGCCTGCTTGCGATGCTACGTGGTCGTCAAGAAAATGTATTGGTGCTTAAAGTCGATGGTGAAGATACTCCTTTTGTCGATAAAGTTATCAATAAATTTGAGCTTGAAAATACCAAGCCTCAAGAGCGTCATGACTTTTTAATAACTGCTGCCAACAGCTTGTGGAAGGATAAGTGGCGCCCGCATTTAGAGCACCGCTTATTGACCGAAAAACGTCTGGCCGCAGAAGCTGATGCTATTGATGTCTTCGCCAGTAACTTACAGCACCTATTAATGGCCGCCCCTGCCGGCCGTAAAGTTATTTTAGGTGTGGATCCTGGTATTCGTCATGGTGTAAAAATGGCGGTGATCGATGCACAAGGTCAAGTCATACAAGATGGCGAAGGTAAGCCGGCCATCGCGACAGTCTATCCATTTGCCCCCGATAATAAAATGGATGAGGCTAAAGCAACTATTGCTCAGCTGTTAAAAGACCATCAGGTAGAGCTTGTGGCAATCGGCAATGGCACGGCCAGCCGTGAAACCGATGCCATGATCAAAGAGCTGATTGAAGCCGATGAGACCATCACAGCCAAAGCCGTCGTGGTCAATGAATCAGGCGCTTCTGTGTATTCTGCCAGCGAGCTTGCCAGTGATGAGCTCTCTGATTTAGACGTCTCTATCCGCGGTGCAGTGTCTATCGCCCGCCGTCTACAAGACCCCTTATCAGAGCTGGTTAAAGTTGAGCCAAAAGCCATTGGCGTGGGTCAATATCAGCATGATGTGAACCAAGCTCAGCTGTCTGACAGCTTAGATAAAGTGACGCAAGACTGTGTGAACGCAGTGGGTGTGGATGTCAATACCGCAAGCCCTGCTATCTTAGCCCACATTGCCGGTCTAAACCGTAACGTCGCTCAGCAAATTGTCAACTACCGCAAAGAACATGGTGCATTTACTAACCGTGAGCAGCTAAAAGATGTGCCCAGACTTGGGGTAAAAACCTTTGAACAAGCAGCGGGTTTCCTACGCATTCGTGATGGCGAAGAGCCGCTGGATGCTACCGGTGTGCATCCAGAGAGCTATGACTTGGTGAAAGCCATATTAGACAAGTCTGGCAAGTCAATTGCTGACGTACTGGGTAATGACAGCCTTATCAATACGCTAAGCACCGATGGTATTGACGCAGCCAACGATGACAACATCAGCATTGCCGCCATCAAACAAGAGCTTGCTAAGCCTGCTCATGACCCTCGCCCTGAGTTCAAAACAGCTCAGTTTAGAGACGACGTAAACAGCGTAAGCGATCTAGAAGAAGGCATGCAGCTTGAAGGCGTGGTTACCAATGTGACTGGTTTTGGCTGCTTCGTGGATGTTAGCGTACATCAAGATGGCTTAGTGCATATCTCTGAGATGGCCAACGACTTTGTTGAAGACCCCATGAACTTGGTTAAACCCGGTGATATCGTCAGCGTTCGCGTTATTTCAATTGATGCCAAACGCAATCGTATCGGCTTTAGCATGAAATCAGAAGATGCCGCTTCGGCCAAACGTGCTACTAGCCCGCAGCGCAGTACTGACAAAAACGCTGAGAATGCTGCGACTAAGCCGGCCAAGGCGCGCAAAAATAGTCGTGCTAAACCTGCCAATAAAGCCGCTCGTACTGCCAATACCCGCAGTGATAAGCCAAAGCCTAGCAAATCTGCTAAGCCCAAAGCTGAAGAGGCTAAAGTAGGCTCACTCGGTGCCTTGCTACAGCAAGCCGGGTTAAAAAAATAACCTAGCATTCATTGCTGCTTTGCAATCAATATCTAAAATCAAATAGAGCCGCCCATTAAACGATACCCCATCAGTTGCACACAACTTGTGGGGTATTTTTATGCGTGACTGTTATAAATATTCATAAATATGACTGTCCATAAAAGCTGATCACAGCTAGCCTAACTGTGATTGACAGCGATTTACAGCACCTCAAATGTGATACCAGCATGCGCCTGTAGACGCTCGATTAATCTTTCGCCCATTGATGACGCCGGCGTCCAAAACCCACCTGTTATTTCTTGCTTTGAGATATCTTGTAGTAAACAAAGCGCACTTTGAGATAACATCTGGCAAGTGCTGCCGTATCCAGGATCTTTATCGCCGGTTACTTTGGTCAACACCTGCTTGCCATGACTGCCCTCACCAAAGAAGCGAATATCAAAGTAACCCTCGTCTCGCTCTTGTTTATTTGGACCTTCACCAGATTGTGGTAACAGCTTGTCGTTAATCAAATCACGAGTGGGCTTAAATATCATGCCTGCAGCAAATCCGGCCATACCCGCCACTAAGCCATAACTTAGCAAGCGACCTTTTAGTCCAGATGGCATCCACATCGCTTCATCATATTTAAAGTCGCGGCCATACTCATAGCCACGTAGCTGATTGCTGCGATGTACCACGCGGGTATTGATAGACTCCATGATAAATGGTGCCAGCCAGCGCTTATTCTGCGCATCCCACTCAGGTACTTTTACACTATTTTGGCGAACATTGGGGCGCTTTGGGTCATCATTTAACACATAAGGGTTGGCCAATAATTTGCGCGCGGCCTTATTGGTACCGACTTCCTCTAATATGGTGGCCATCGAAGCAAACGTACCGCCTGACAGGCCGCCTTTGGCTGCTTTGACACGCATATGAATAGTATGACAAGGCGCGTTTAATGTCTGCTGGGCATAATTTTGGGTAAAAAGCACGCCCAAATCAGAAGGCAGAGAGTCAAAGCCACATGAGTTAACAATGCGAGCGCCCGACGCTTGAGCGGCAGACTGATATTTATCAAGCATGGCTTTGATAAAAATAGCCTCACCGGTTAAGTCAACATAATCGGTACCATTGTCCACACAGGCTTTAATTAATGGCTCACCATATTTAAGATAAGGGCCAACTGTTGAGATAATTACGCGGCTTTTAGAGGCCAGCGCATCTAAGCTTTGTGCGTCTTCACTGTCGGCAATTAAAATGGGCAAATTGCTATCACCCACCTGATCTTTGACCTGAGTTAACTTATCTTGATTACGTCCGGCGATGGCCCATCTGACTGAGTCGGCGTTATCCTTATTAGCCTGTGATAAAAACTGATGTAAGTAAGCGGCAGTCAATTGACCAACAAAACTGGTGGCACCGTAAAGTATGATGCCATAAGGACGGTTGTCCTGTGAGGCAGTATCAGAGCTCATGTTGCTTCATCCTTTAAAAAATAGGGCATCAATAAAAAAGGCAAGTGGGCCTTAAAATATGGCTTAAAATGTCCTTTAATTAAACCACACTTGCTTAGCACACAAAACTACAGTTTGTAAGGAGTCACAACAGACAGGTAAGCTAATTGGGTATTTGCCGCATGGGTAAAAAAGAATTCATCTTTTATTCATGTTTTTTATGCCGCTCATGGTATCACTGTGCTACATTTAGACGTAAAATAGCTTGATGATTGCGCAGGCTAGATTGTGCTACACTAATTGACATCAGTATTGCAATTTCAAAACTGTGGTCCACACAGTTTAACCCAACTCAGTTTTACGCCGCTTAGGGTGAGCCAAACGAGTTCAGATAACATTAGTTAAAACAAATTAGTTAAAATAACAAGGCAATATTATGAGTAACCGCTATTCTGACTTTAAAACCCAACTGCAAGGCTCAATGGTTGCCTTAGTAACCCCAATGAAAGCCAATGGCGAAGTAGATTACCCGCGCTTAGCCAATCTGATTGACTGGCAAATTGAACAAGGCACTCACTGCTTGGTTGCCGTAGGTACCACCGGAGAGTCAGCCACGTTATCTATGCAAGAACACAGTGATGTTATCCACTTTTTTGTGAAACACGTAAATGGCCGAGTGCCCGTAATAGCAGGTACTGGTGCCAACAATACTCAAGAGGCAATTCACCTAACCTCTGAGGCAAAAGCAGCCGGCGCCGATTGCGCCCTTTTAGTAGCGCCTTATTATAATAAGCCCACTCAAGAGGGGTTATACCAGCACTATAAAGCGATATCTGAGGCTGTAGATATGCCGCAAATGCTTTATAATGTGCCAGGACGTACTGTGGTCGATATTGCTCAAGAGACCGTAGAGCGTTTGGCAGATTTTGACAACATTGTCGCCATAAAAGATGCCACCGGCTCGGTAGAACGTGGCAAGCTATTAATTGATGCTTTAGGTGATCGTATTGTGGTGTTATCAGGTGATGATGGCACGGCGCTAGAGCTGATGAAACATGGTGCCAAAGGTAATATATCAGTAACGGCTAACATTGTGCCAAAAGCGATGAGTGATGTATTTAGTGCCGCCTTAAAAGGTGACTTTGAAACGGCCAAAAAGGTGCATGACAGCATTGAGCCTTTGCACAAACTTATGTTCGTTGAATCAAGCCCCATTCCGGTCAAATATGCTTTAAATAAAATGGGCAAAATTGAGAAAGGCATCCGCTTACCTATGGTGTGGTTAAATGAGAAGTTTCATGACCAAGTGGACGCCGGTTTACGAGCTGCCGGTTTGATTGACTAGATTTAAAGCAGTTATACCCATTATTAAGATCAATGGTTACGACTAAGATCAATGGTTACGACCAACCGTTTCAACGCCTGTACTTTGATACATAGTACTTTTGAAGATAAGTGGCTGTTTTATGCCAATTACCCACGCTGGGTTTGCATAAAGCGCCACTGACAAAGGATTTCCCATGCACCAAACCCAACTTTCTAAAACTTCACCAAAGCCGGTTAATGCTGCTCTTAGCACCGCTATACAACTGCTCATTGTCGGTGCGAGTAGTCTGGCTATTCTATCAGGATGCCAAGCCACCAAAGGCGTATTTGGTAAGGTTGATGATGGCAGCTTGGCTTACCAAAAAGCTGAAAAACTTGATCCAATTCAATTGCCTGCAGACCTAGAAGCAGGCCCATTTGTTCCACTTTATGCCACACCCGCTGTTGGGGTAAATACGCTTGATCTTGAAAATGAGTCTGGTAAACGCTTCGAGCTACCACCGCCTTATCGTCAAGTACTGGGACAAAAATCTGGCGATATTGAGTCTGATTCTAACTAGTCTGATGCTCTAATTTAGTACACTATACCCTGCGTTTATGCGCCCAGTCGCGCGATTGGTTGCACTCACATTACCCTTTTCAACCCCCTCTTAGCTAAGATACTTATCCCACTTAGCTATTTGCATAGGACTTAAATCATGCAGCTTCAAAAACAAGACCTCCTTTACAAAGGCAAAGCCAAATCTGTTTATGAAACACAGAACTCTGATTATCTGATACTTCATTTCCGTGATGACACCTCAGCTTTTAACGGTGAGCGCATCGAACAGTTAGGCCGTAAAGGACAAGTGAATAACCGCTTTAATGCGTTTATCATGCAAAAGCTTGCTGAAGCCGGTATTGAAACTCATTTTGAAAAACAGCTTTCTGATGATGAAGTATTGGTAAAACGCTTAGAGATGATTCCTGTAGAGTGTGTGGTACGTAACTTTGCTGCCGGCAGCTTAGTACGCCGCTTAGGTCTAGAAGAAGGACAGCCTCTTACACCACCCACTTATGAGCTGTTTTTCAAAGATGATGCGCTAGGTGACCCTATGGTTAACGAATCATTGTCTGTATCTTTAGGCTGGGCGACACCTGAGCAATTAGCAAAAATGAAAGAGCTTACCTTCAAGGTTAATGACGTGCTAAAAGAGCTGTTTGATGCAGGCGGTTTGATGTTGGTTGATTTCAAACTTGAATTTGGTGTGTTCCAAGACCGCATCGTATTAGGGGATGAGTTCTCTCCAGATGGCTGCCGTATTTGGGACAAAGAAACCAAGAAAAAACTAGACAAAGACCGTTTCCGTCAGAGCCTAGGCGATGTTATCGAGTCTTATGAAGAAGTGGCTCAACGTATCGGCGTTCCAATGAACTAAAAATGACTGCTAATGTGTAAAAAAGGCCGACTATGAGTAATTTATAGTCGGCCTTTTTTTCGCCTTGCACTGTGTGGGGGCATCTATAGTTAACGACCCCATTTAAGTCTTATAATAAACCCTTAAGGAGTCTCTATTTATGTACAAACTAACCGTGTTTATACCAGATTCTGATCTACAAGCAGTCAAGGCCGCTTTATTTAAGGCAGGTGCTGGTCATATTGGTAACTACTCTCATTGCTGTTGGCAGGTGCAAGGCACAGGGCAGTTTATGCCCTTATCAGGCAGTCAGCCGCACATCGGTCAGCAAAACCATATAGAGCAAGTAAATGAGTGGCGGGTCGAGATGGTGGTGGCCAAAGATAAGATAACAGCCGTTATAGAGGCTTTAAAGCAGGCGCATCCTTATGAGACGCCCGCTTACGACGTGATAAAGCTAGAGTCGTTTTAGATACGTTAAGCCTGCTAAGCTAACTGAGTTAAAATGGCAACCTCTTTAATATAGCTCATTAAATCATCTTCAGATTCTTGCAGCAGCTCATCATCATTCATGTGCTTGGCATACTCAATCCACAATAATAGCTGATAAACGCTGTTGCGCTCAGAGGCTTTAAACTGTTTACCAAACTGTTTGAGAGTGCCTTCATCATGGATGTTTAAGCGGGTGAACCAGCCTTCAATCTTAGCCGCCTGCTCATGACTAAAGCGGATTTGAAATAGAGCATCTACCAAGGCATGACGATCCTCCTCACTGATCAGTTTACCCACACGCTTGATTTGACGATTGCGAGCATTCGCACTGGTTATGTCGGCTAAAGCCATCAATTCTGCCAAAAAATACTCAGTGGTTGGCAGCTTTTTCATCTGTTTTTTTGATAATGCAGCTAAGGGCACAGACAGCTGTTGTAAGCGTTCGTGTGCTTTTTTTAGCTCAGTGCGAGAAACTCGCATATCATGTTCGGACCAATCAATCATAAAACTCTCAAATTATTAATAAATAAACTTGCGCGGCTGGGGCTAAAACGTTCATAGCGCCGCAATTTTCCTAATATTATCACCTGCTATTTTTGCCAATTCGGCAGGCAGTGGTGCTATAGGCGATACTTTTAGCATGTTGTCTTTATGCGATATAAGACCGTATCTTTTAGGCTTTCCAGTGCGCTTTTTCTCTGTGCTTAACCATCAGCTTAATCTCACGTGGTAGGCTCTCACTTAACATGCTATATAAGGATTCAGCAAGAAACACTGATCGGTGCTTACCGCCTGTACAGCCTACGGCGACTGTCACTGTGTGACGATTGTTATGCAAAAATTCAGGTAGCCAGCGGTCCAAATAGCGATAGATATCTTGCTTCATCTCTTCAACTTGGGGAAAGTTGGCAAAAAATTCTGCCACTTCGGTATCTTTGCCAGTTTTGACGCGAAGCTGTGGCTCCCAATGCGGATTGGGTAAGATACGCACATCAAACACGAAGTCTGCATCAATAGGCACGCCATATTTAAACCCAAAAGACAAAATATTCACCGTGATTTGATTGTCCGCTCCCACATATTCGCGTACCAACTCTTTTAACTGGTGAATGTTCAGCTGACTGGTATCAATGGTAATATCAGCATTGCCCGATATCGGACGCAGCGTTTCAGTCTCTTTTATGATCGCGCTGGGCAGGTTTTTGATTTCGTAATCATTAACTGCCATTAGAGGATGTACACGGCGAGTAGCAGCAAATCGAGCCACCAATACCGACTCTTGAGCCGTCACATACATAATTCTGACTTTATCAGGCCCATAGCTGTTTAGCAAAGTGTCATATATGGCTGAGAAGCTGGCCGAATCTGCCTTTAAGGTGCGTATGTCTACCCCTAACGCCAGATTAGTAATACCGCCATCTTCGGTAAGCTTATGGGCGGCATCAGAGAGCAAAGACAGCGGCATATTATCAATCACATAATAGCCCAAATCCTCTAAGATATTAAGCACTGACGTTTTGCCCGAGCCTGAACGCCCTGAGACGATAAGTACATCCACACCGCCTGTCGAAGGTACTCTTGGTTCTAAGTCAGCAGTTACCACAGACTCATTGGCCGACATAAAGCTTGCTCCCTATTTTATGATACGACAGATAATAACGACCCAAGGTTATCATCGCTTAGGCGCTTAGGCACTTAGCCATTTACCTCTTGATTATCGAGTAAGCGCGCCTTGCCAAGCCAGGCTGCTACAGCGATAACCCACTGCTTTTGACCGTAAAAGTCCGTAATCTTGCTCAAATCTTGATTGCTAACCTCAAGATAATCCACCCTAAAGCCTGCATTATTTATTTGTGCTATCGTGTCTTCGATTAAGGCCTGTAGCTGTTGATTATTAGCGATAGGGGTATTTTTAAGTTTTTGAGCTAATTTACTCAGGTGTTGATTTAACATCGGTGCAATCTGACACTCTGTTTCGGTAAGATATTGGTTGCGAGATGATAAAGCTAATCCATCTACTGCCCGCACCAAAGGCGCGCCAATTATTTCAATGTTATAACTTAAGTCACGCACCAATTGCTTAATGATGGCCAATTGCTGATAGTCTTTTTTGCCAAATACTGCCACATTCGGCTGCACGATATTAAACAGCTTAGTCACCACAATGCCGACCCCATCAAAATGTGTAGGACGTGACTTGCCACATAAATACTGGCTGATAGCACCGGCTAATACTTGAGTAGGCGGCGGCATGACAGGATACATCTCCTCCACGCTTGGCGCAAAAATATAATCTACCCCAGCCTCAGTCAGCTTTTGGGTATCGGCCTCAAGCGTGCGTGGATAACTGTCTAAGTCTTCCCCTACACCAAACTGAGTAGGGTTAACAAAGATACTGACCACTACCACATCTGCGTGCTCTTGTGCCAGTTTTACTAAAGAGATATGGCCGTCATGTAAATTACCCATGGTAGGCACTAGGGCGATTTTTTTGTCCGTGCGAAGCGGATGCAACGCTTGCTGAAGATCTTGGATGGTGTTAAATGTGATCGTCATAACTGTTGTCCGAAATTAACTAATTGAACTGATGCTCAGCTTGAGGGTAGCTGCCTTCAATGACTGAGTTATGAAACAAAGCAAAAGCCCCTTCCACACTGCCGGCGTATTCACTTTTTTGATTGCGCTCATCAGTCAAGAAATCATGGACAAAGCGAGCAGTACGCCCGTGGGTCACGCCCAGCATGTCATGCATCACCAGTACTTGACCATCAGTATCCGCACCTGCACCAATGCCAATCACTGGCACGTCCACCGCTTCAGTTACCGCTTTGGCCAAGGAGGCTGGAACACATTCTAACAAGATCAGTGAGGCGCCCGCCGCGACCACAGCATGAACATCGCTCATAAGCTTAGCGGCCGCATCATCGCTTTTACCTTGCACTTTATAGCCACCAAATACGTTTACTGACTGCGGTGTTAAGCCTAAATGTACACAGATAGGGGCGCCTGCCTTAGTCAATGTGGTTACCATCTCGCTCAGCTCTGCCCCACCTTCAAGCTTAATAACTTGAGCACCAGCCTGCATCACTTTGCGCGTATTGGCAATGGCATCTTCTACTGTGACATAGCTCATAAAAGGCAGATCAGCTAGGATAAGGGCATGTTTATTGCTACGACTCACATTGCCAGTATGATAAACAATATCCTCTACCGTTACAGGTAAGGTTGAGTCATTACCCTGCACCACCATGCCTAAGCTATCTCCAACTAAGATGGTATCTACTTGAGCATTTTGCATCATTTTTGCAAACATAGCATCATAGCAAGTTAGGCAGCTGAACTTACGACCTTCTTTTTTGTATTTTTTTAAAGTGGATAAAGTAATCATAGAAAGTACCTAGGCAAAATGGGTAAGAACAAAGAAGTGCGCGCTGGTATAGCGGTACTGATTGAAATGAGAGGTTAAGAAGGATTGTCATCCAAACGGGTCAGTCCCGTCCAGTCATGAGTGGGTGCCAAATCAGTTATCAGCTCACCTTGTATCACAAGCTTAGCATTGAGCTCAGCTAAAGGAATAAGCACAAAATTACGCAGTTTAATCCCTGGATGCGGCACAGTTAACGTACGCGTCGATACACTCTCATCACCATAAAGCAGCACATCCACATCCAAGCTGCGCTCACCCCAGCGGCGTAGGCGTACTCTTTGTGCTTGTTGCTCTAAGTGTTGGCACACTTCTAACAGTTGCTGCGCGCTAAGCGAGGTCTGCAGCTCGACCACAGCATTGATAAAATCCGGCTGATCTTGGGGCCCCATAGGCTTAGAGGCATATAACGAAGAGGCACGCACTTGCTCAATTTGTGGATGCGCACTTAAGCTGGCTATGGCCTTAGCAATATGCTCACTGGGCGTACCTAGCTCATTGCTTAGATTGCCACCGAGTCCAAGGTAGCAGGTTTTTAAAGCTCGAGACTCAGACAGATTGACCATATTAGTGGTTATCCTCTTCCAAATGCTTAACAAAAGTTACGACTGGCTTGTTTCGCTCACACTAAGCATCGAGCTTGGTTGACGACGACGACGTGTGGCAGGAACCCGCTCACTTTTTGCAATTAGACTATTCACATCAAGGGTTGCTGCCGGCTTTGACCGTTTTTTTGCTACTTCCGGCTTAGCCTTTCTGGTTTCGCTATCAACTCTCGTTTCGCTATTAGCGGGGACCTCAACTAATGTCTCAGCAGCTTTACTGTTACTGTTATTGGCAGGCTTTTTTGCTTTGGCAGACTTAGCGTCGGCAGAAGCGGCGTTGTTAGCAGCTGGTGTTACGTCGGCTTTAGTGGATGACGGCTGAGCGGTAGCGAGCTTAGCCTGCGCTTGTTCAGACTGGCTCATCTCTTGACTGGGTAGACGACGACGGCGCTTGGCAGGTACTGGTTCAGACTTAGGCAATAGCACGGCCTGTGACTGAACTTTAGCGGTAGCCTGATCTAGCTTAGCTTCCTGCTTTTGAGGCTCCTGCTTTTGAGAATTCTTAGCTTTAGCAGGTTTAGAGGCAGTCTCGGTGCGCCCTGCTGCTTTACTTTCTACCTCATTTTGTACGCTGGTAGCCTGTAACTCTGCCTGCGCCTCAATACCTGGCTGCTGCGGCACTTGTTTGGCCATTTTTTCAGCATTAATAGTAAATAGTGGGCTTGGCTGATTGTGCTTGGGCGACTGCTCACTCACTAAGTTACCTAATGACAGCTTCTCAAGCTGGGCTCTTTCTTCTACATAGCGATCATCTTGAGCAGCGTCTTTTGGCGTAGAATCAAGCGCTGCCTTGTGTTTGGGCACTTTTGGCTTATAGCTATTGGTGGCCTCAGTATTGGCTTGTGCGTCTATTGGGTTTTGCTCCTCGATGCGATTTCTATTACGGCTACGATTGCGACCTGACTTACCGCTGCCACGGCGCGCATCACCTGCAAAGTTATCAATGGCTTGCTGCTTTTGTTTTTCAGATAGGGTCTGGTAAGTCTGCCACCACTCACCCATGCCATTGGTCGACTCAGATAAAGGATTGAGCTCATCATCACACTGCTCACGCAATAATAAAAAGTCGAACGCAGCGCGAAAACGAGGGTGCTCGGCCAACTGTGGGATCTGCTTTACTCTAGGATTGGCAAGCTTGGGCTGCATAACCCAGATATCACGAATAAATTGCTCAGCAAAACGAGGAATGGCTGTTTTTACCCGTTGACGGTCAATGACCTTACTTGCTGCTTGCAATTGTGCATCATGAAAAGGCATGTTTTTCTTTTTAAACTTAGCCAATTGATGCAAATAATTCTCCCACAACAAAGCGGCATAGAAGAACGCTGGATTAATACTTTTGCCCAGAGCAATACGCTTATCGGTATTAATGGCCACTTGATTAACCAATCGCGTGGGCGCTTGTGGTGGATAAATAATCAAATGACGAATGGCACCATATTCAAATAATAAGGGCAATAAAGGGACCAAATAGCCGCCGGTAAACATTTTTTGTGATTCATCATACAGACGGTGCGGAGACACTTGATCTAACAGCGCCCAATTTTCATCATGAAACTGATTGGACAGCTCTTCATCAAACTCAAAACCCAACTTTGCTTTAAAACGTAGGGCACGTAGCAGACGAACGGGGTCTTCTTCAATACGCAAAGGCGCATGACCTAATAATCTTAGGGTCTTATTTTTGATGTCGTCTAAGGCATTACAAAAATCATGTACCACGCCTTTTAAAGGCTGATAGTACATGGCATTGATAGAAAAATCACGGCGCGCAAAATCTTGCTCGATATCGCCCCAGACGTTATCACGCACAATCATGCCATCACTGGTGGCATGCGCATCTCCCGTTGGTGGCGCACGAAAAGTAGCCACTTCAATCATGTCACGGCCAGAATACACATGCGCCAATTGAAAGCGGCGACCGATAATACGGCAACGTTTGCCAAATAAGTCTTTTACTTCATGCGGTCTGGCATCAGTTACGGCATCAAAATCCTTTGGACTTAAGCCCAAAAGTGTATCGCGAACCCCGCCACCGACAATATAGGCATCAAAACCACCCTTGTTTAAAGTGGCAATCACTTCAATAATCGAATTGGGTAAATCCGCCTTACTTAACCCTAACTGCTTGGCTGAACGTTCTGCCATGCATCTACTCCCTACAAACCAACAAAAGCGCTGTATTAACTGCTATCAATTATAAGCAGTAACACTAGGCATATATAAGCGTTAGTGTAACAAATTTTCAAGGCTGCTGCCCAACATACTCAACCTAAGCTACATTAATCAGTCAGTTAGTAAGCCTGACCATAATAATGCTTAGAATTTGCGCCTAATAGCAGTCCAATACACAGACCACCAAAATGAGCAGCAAAAGAAATACCGGCTTGCGGCATTAGCCCCTCTTTAAGAATCAGCCAATAACTGGCACTCATCAGCACACAGGCCAATAGATAGCCCCAACGCCTAGCAAAAAATGCACCACCAACCATATAGCCCAACATAGCAAAAATCAGACCTGAAGCACCAATATGAATCGAAAAAGGAGAGCCAAGCCCCCAAGTCATCAAGCCTGAGCCAATAATGAGCTTAACCATAGTGCGATAAGCATTGCGCTCAAAAATACCAAACAAAAATAAAATCTGTACCAACACCAACGTATTGCCCATCAGATGCGCGAAGCCATCATGCATGGTCCAAGAGGAGGTAATCCCTATCAAGCTACCAAGGCTTAAAGTGCGTGGTACGATACCAAAAGCATTCCAGTAATCAAACAGCACCAACCTATTGATAAAAAACATGCCCCAAATAGGGATCAACATGAAGGCATACAAGCCAAACACTTGCTGAATGCGCTGCCCGACTAATCTAAAGATTCTTTGCCAATTCA
This sequence comes from Psychrobacter sp. YP14, assembly GCF_003209315.1. Classification (NCBI taxonomy): domain Bacteria; kingdom Pseudomonadati; phylum Pseudomonadota; class Gammaproteobacteria; order Moraxellales; family Moraxellaceae; genus Psychrobacter; species Psychrobacter sp. YP14. Next base: position 2,495,241 of record NZ_CP029789.1, read on the forward strand.
TAAGTCATGCCGTATCAAAAGTCATAGATGGCGTAAAAGCGCCTCTGTTAACGGCTATTTTTCGGTCAGTTGCCAAGTGTGTGAGTGTAGCTTCGAGGTGGAATGGTATGGTACAAGACCTGAAGGCACATAATTTCTAGCGGCCTCAATATGCTGAATAGAGTCATCAAAGAAAATATGTGGGGCAAAACTCTTAAGAACAGCCGTCTTCTCAAGCCCCCCTAAAAAGAAAGCCATATCAACCGTAACGCCCCATTGCCGCAAAGTTTTGATAGCACGCAAATCAGCGGGCGAATTCCGTGCGGTCACTAGTGCAATCTGAATGGGCTGCTGCGCCTCTAAATTTGGCAATCTTCTTTGCAACACCGACAACTTAATCAGTAAATCTGCATAGGGCCCTTTTTCGATGGGTAAGTCCGCCATCTTAGCCTCTCTATCATGAAAGGCTTTAAGTCCTTTTTGCTTATATAGCAACTCACCTGAATCATCAAATAGCACCGCATCACCATCAAAGGCAATGCGTAATTGATCTGTGTCTAATTTAAAAGTATTAACAGGAGTAGCGTCTAAAATAGCACAAGCGCAGATTTGAGCGTCAGCCACGCTTTGAGCATCCTCACGATTTGTGGTCAAAAACAAATCCACCTTAAAATCTGCAATATAATCCGCCACTCTCGCACCTGAAATAAAGGCGGAACGCGTAATGCACAGACCTCGCTGCCGTATAGCATTCAGCACTCTAATGCCTGTCTCAGGACAGCTTTTTGAAATAATCACCACTTCAACTAAAGGAGCGTTATTTTGATAACTGCTGTCACTGGTATTTTGAGCACATTTATTCAAATTAAGAATGGCTTCAATCAACGGAAAGCCAGCGCCAGTCTCTAATGGCTCATTTTCACGCTCATACATATACTCCCTAAAACTTTGGGCAGCAGTTAGAGGATCTTTTTTAATTAACTGCTCACGATAGGTTTCGGATTCATTTAAGTCAAAAAGTGCGGTTGCGGAGATTGCAACAATAAGGGTATTAGATAAATCAATGGCCATCTGAGTACTCATAAAGCTTATAAAGATTACTGTATTTTACCACTAATTTCTAAACAACCCCTTTATTGGTATGTTGCACCGCTAATAAAAACCCTCGGCAAAGGAAAAAGCCCCCATTCGGATGAATGGGGGCTTTTAGGTATAGGGAGCTGACGATGACCTACTCTCACATGGGCGAACCACACTACCATTGGCGCGACGATGTTTCACTTCTGAGTTCGAGAAGGGATCAGGTGGTTCCATCGTGCTATTGTCGTCAGCAAAGGGGGTATAGATATGAGTTGGTTAAGGGTAAGCTTAACTTTGATTTGACTATTATATCAAGAACCTGAATCAAGTCACTGTTTATAAGTGATTATTTATAAATGATTATCAGGGTGATATCGAAATAATTATAGCTTATACAAAACCACTTGGGTGTTGTATGGTCAAGCCAAACGAGCAATTAGTACAGGTTAGCTACACGCATCACTGCGCTTCCACACCCTGCCTATCAACGTCCTAGTCTTGAACGGCTCTTAAGGGAAATCTAATCTTGAGGTTGGCTTCCCGCTTAGATGCTTTCAGCGGTTATCCAATCCGAACGTAGCTACCGGGCAATGCCATTGGCATGACAACCCGAACACCAGCGGTTCGTCCACTCTGGTCCTCTCGTACTAGGAGCAGATCCTCTCAAATTTCCAACGCCCACGGTAGATAGGGACCGAACTGTCTCACGACGTTCTAAACCCAGCTCGCGTACCTCTTTAAATGGCGAACAGCCATACCCTTAGGACCTGCTTCAGCCCTAGGATGAGATGAGCCGACATCGAGGTGCCAAACACCGCCGTCGATATGAACTCTTGGGCGGTATCAGCCTGTTATCCCCAGAGTACCTTTTATCCGTTGAGCGATGGCCCTTCCATACAGAACCACCGGATCACTAAGACCTACTTTCGTACCTGCTCGACTTGTGGGTCTCGCAGTTAAGCGCGCTTTTGCCTTTATACTCTATGAACGATTTCCGACCGTTCTGAGCGCACCTTCGTACTCCTCCGTTACTCTTTAGGAGGAGACCGCCCCAGTCAAACTACCCACCATACATTGTCCTCGGTATTGTTATACCTGAGTTAGAACCCCAACATGACCAGGGTGGTATTTCAAGGATGGCTCCACAGATACTGGCGTATCTGCTTCAAAGCCTCCCACCTATCCTGCACAAGTCAGGTCAAAGTTCAATGTAAAGCTGTAGTAAAGGTTCACGGGGTCTTTCCGTCTAGCCGCGGGTACACAGCATCTTCACTGCGATTTCGATTTCACTGAGTCTCTGCTGGAGACAGCGCTGCCATCATTATGCCATTCGTGCAGGTCGGAACTTACCCGACAAGGAATTTCGCTACCTTAGGACCGTTATAGTTACGGCCGCCGTTTACTGGGGCTTCGATCAAGACCTTCGCATACGCTAAGCCCATCAATTAACCTTCCAGCACCGGGCAGGCATCACACCCTATACGTCCACTTTCGTGTTTGCAGAGTGCTGTGTTTTTAATAAACAGTTGCAGCAGCCTGGTATCTGCGACTGTCAATAGCTTACACCGCAAGGGTTTCACCATCGACAGCGTACCTTCTCCCGAAGTTACGGTACCATTTTGCCTAGTTCCTTCAGCAGAGTTCTCTCAAGCGCCTTGGTATTCTCTACCTGATCACCTGTGTCGGTTTAGGGTACGATTCGTTTATGACTATAGTTTAGAAGCTTTTCCTGGAAGCATGGTATTTGCCACTTCGCTGTACAAGTACAGCTTGCTATCAGATCTCAGTATTAACAGCCCGGATTTGCCTAAGCCGTCTACCTACATCCTTCCACCTGGACAACCATCGCCAGGCTGGCATAACCTTCTCCGTCCCTCCATCACATCATAAACAAGTATCGGAATATTAACCGATTTCCCATCGACTACGCCTTTCGGCCTCGCCTTAGGGGTCGACTCACCCAGCCCCGATTAACGTTGGACTGGAACCCTTGATCTTCCGGCGTGCGAGCTTTTCACTCGCATTATCGTTACTCACGTCAGCATTCGCTCTTGTGATACCTCCAGCATACCTTACGATACACCTTCACAGGCTTACACAACGCTCCCCTACCACTTGAAACAATTTTCAAATCCGCAGCTTCGGCTCCTAGTTTGAGCCCCGTTACATCTTCCGCGCGGGCCGACTCGACTAGTGAGCTATTACGCTTTCTTTAAAGGATGGCTGCTTCTAAGCCAACCTCCTAGCTGTCTATGCCTTCCCACTTCGTTTCCCACTTAACTAGGAATTTGGGGCCTTAGCTGGCGGTCTGGGTTGTTTCCCTCTCCACGACGGACGTTAGCACCCGCCGTGTGTCTCCCGGATATTACTCATCGGTATTCGGAGTTTGCATCGGTTTGGTAAGTCGGTATGACCCCCTAGCCGAAACAGTGCTCTACCCCCAATGGTATTCGTCCGAGGCGCTACCTAAATAGCTTTCGGGGAGAACCAGCTATCACCGAGTTTGATTAGCCTTTCACCCCTATCCACAAGTCATCCCCTGGCTTTTCAACGACAGTGGGTTCGGTCCTCCGGTGCCTGTTACGGCACTTTCAACCTGCTCATGGATAGATCACTCGGTTTCGGGTCTATACCCTGCAACTAGACGCCCTATTAAGACTCGGTTTCCCTACGGCTCCCCTAACGGTTAACCTTGCTACAGAATATAAGTCGCTGACCCATTATACAAAAGGTACGCGGTCACACCTCAAGGGTGCTCCCACTGCTTGTACGCACACGGTTTCAGGTTCTATTTCACTCCCCTCACAGGGGTTCTTTTCGCCTTTCCCTCACGGTACTGGTTCACTATCGGTCAGTCAGGAGTATTTAGCCTTGGAGGATGGTCCCCCCATCTTCATACAGGATTTCTCGTGTCCCGCACTACTTAATATGCTTCATTATATGTTTCGAATACGGGGCTATCACCCACTATGGCCAGTTTTCCCACACTGTTCTTCTACATATAAATCCGTCGGCTCCTCCCCGTTCGCTCGCCGCTACTAGGGGAATCTCTATTGATGTCTTTTCCTAAGGGTACTGAGATGTTTCACTTCCCCTCGTTCGCTTCCTAATAAATTAGGATACCTAGCTTACGCTAAGTGGGTTTCCCCATTCAGAAATCTCCGGATCACAGGATATTGCCGCCTCCCCGAAGCTTATCGCAGGCTGTCACGTCTTTCATCGCCTCTGACTGCCAAGGCATCCACCATGTGCGCTTAATTACTTGACCATACAACCCCAAAGGGTCTTTAGTCTGTAATTATAACGATATCACCTTGATAATTTACGCTTGATTCAGTTCTCTTTACTTTGTAACCAACCCCTTGGGATAACAACTGATGTCATTAAAAGGTTGGTTACTGGTTAGACAATGGCTCAGTGAATGATTCATCGTCTAACCATATTACAACTCATATCTATGTTTTTAAATAGTAATAACGTCTTCATCAGATCGTCATATTTTCTCTGTATAAAACAGAAGTAAGTAATCGTTTTATCAATTGCTTAATTCTGGCTTATATCTTTTCACTCTTAAATCTGTATCCAATATGGTGGAGCCAAGGAGAGTCGAACTCCTGACCTCCTGCGTGCAAGGCAGGCGCTCTACCAACTGAGCTATGGCCCCTGAGAAGCGTATATAAATGTGCTGGGAGCACATTTTAGCTTCGCAAGAGAGAATCTGTGATTCTCTAGTGCTTTCCGTATTATAAGTGGTGGGTCTGATAAGACTTGAACTTATGACCCCCGCGTTATCAACACGGTGCTCTAACCAGCTGAGCTACAGACCCTTAAGAGCTTGCTAAATCAAAGAACAACTTGTTGTGAATTCTTGCTGACCGGATGCGTCAATAAGGAGGTGATCCAGCCGCAGGTTCCCCTACGGCTACCTTGTTACGACTTCACCCCAGTCATCGACCACACCGTGGTGAGCGCCCTCTAAAAGTTAGGCTACCCACTTCTGGTGCAATCAACTCCCATGGTGTGACGGGCGGTGTGTACAAGGCCCGGGAACGTATTCACCGCGGCATTCTGATCCGCGATTACTAGCGATTCCGACTTCATGGAGTCGAGTTGCAGACTCCAATCTGGACTACGATAGGCTTTTTGAGATTCGCATCACATCGCTGTGTAGCAGCCCTCTGTACCTACCATTGTAGCACGTGTGTAGCCCTGGTCGTAAGGGCCATGATGACTTGACGTCGTCCCCGCCTTCCTCCAGTTTGTCACTGGCAGTATCCTTAGAGTCCCCGGCCAAACCGCTGGTAACTAAGGAAAAGGGTTGCGCTCGTTGCGGGACTTAACCCAACATCTCACGACACGAGCTGACGACAGCCATGCAGCACCTGTATTCTAATTCCCGAAGGCACTCCCGCATCTCTGCAGGATTCTAGATATGTCAAGACCAGGTAAGGTTCTTCGCGTTGCATCGAATTAAACCACATGCTCCACCGCTTGTGCGGGCCCCCGTCAATTCATTTGAGTTTTAACCTTGCGGCCGTACTCCCCAGGCGGTCTACTTATTGCGTTAGCTGCGTCACTAAGGAATCAAGTTCCCCAACGACTAGTAGACATCGTTTACGGCGTGGACTACCAGGGTATCTAATCCTGTTTGCTACCCACGCTTTCGAACCTCAGTGTCAGTATGATGCCAGGAGGCTGCCTTCGCCATCGGTATTCCTTCAGATCTCTACGCATTTCACCGCTACACCTGAAATTCTACCTCCCTCTCACCTACTCTAGCCTAACAGTATCAGATGCAGTTCCCAGGTTAAGCCCGGGGATTTCACATCTGACTTATTAAGCCACCTACGCTCGCTTTACGCCCAGTAATTCCGATTAACGCTTGCACCCTCTGTATTACCGCGGCTGCTGGCACAGAGTTAGCCGGTGCTTATTCTGCAGCTAATGTCATCGTCTATGGGTATTAACCATAGAGTCTTCTTCACTGCTTAAAGTGCTTTACAACCAAAAGGCCTTCTTCACACACGCGGCATGGCTGGATCAGGGTTGCCCCCATTGTCCAATATTCCCCACTGCTGCCTCCCGTAGGAGTCCGGGCCGTGTCTCAGTCCCGGTGTGGCTGATCATCCTCTCAGACCAGCTACAGATCGTCGCCTTGGTAGGCCTTTACCCCACCAACTAGCTAATCCGACTTAGGCTCATCCAATAGCGAGAGCGCAAGCGCCCCCTTTTCCCCGTAGGGTGTATGCGGTATTAATTCGAGTTTCCCCGAGCTATCCCCCACTACTGGGCAGATTCCTAAGTATTACTCACCCGTCCGCCGCTCGTCAGCAAGAAGCAAGCTTCTCCTGTTACCGCTCGACTTGCATGTGTTAAGCCTGCCGCCAGCGTTCAATCTGAGCCATGATCAAACTCTTCAGTTTAATCTTGCTATGAAGCTCTTTAAAGAAGCTTCTAAACTTGGCTCATTCAATACTAGCAAATTGCTTTTCCGTATGTTTCATATAATGAATTAACTTCGAGTTTTTCTGCTATTAAAGAATGATAATTTTTATAGTTAGTCACTTACCCGAAAAGAGTAAGCCCCAACTTTAATTTTTAGCATCCTAAATCAGCAAAAATCCACACAAGTTGTTCTTTGATTTTAGCTTTTAAATAGTTGACTTATTACGTCGTCCGTATTAAGTTAATCACACTAAGAGAAGTTTAAGCAATTTGCTTTCCTACTTAGCGAGCTATCCAGTATACCATCAATTCGGTATGTGTCAAGCTTTTGTTTTAATTCGTTTCATCAGGTAACAATCTCTAAATCTTATTGATTATCAATCCCGCTGTCCCGATGAGGTGCGTATTATAGACGCTTTATTTTCTTAGTCAAGGGCTTTTTTCGTTTTATTTGATTTTTTGTCATTCAGCTTGGCGCTGTATACTTTATATCAAAATAATGCAGTAAATCAAAATAATCCAGTTAGCTTTCAACTGCTTATTTCTAATCAGTTTTTTCAAAACTTGTTTTTGCTCTTAACAGAGCTGCGTAGTATATACCCTTTTACATTTAGGTCAAGCCAAAACTCAAAAAAACTGTTGTTTATATCACTATTTAAACACACTTTTGATTGCGCACAGCTCAGCTTTGGTAGAGTTACCTATATAGTAAGTTTAAATTCAATCACAAAGCTTAAGCTAATCAAGTTTTTCACTATCTTTAAAACCTTAAAGGATTAGCTATAAAAACTGCGCTAAAATCCTTTATAATAGAAGCAATGACGAATTATTAACTGGCCTTACGGTCAGTTTTTCTGTTTTAATGGTTGTGTTTATTATAATCATCACAATTATAGTGATGGTGTCCTTCTTATTTGCGTTATAGATTATTGGATTTAATATTATGGTTGCAATTACTTTACCTGATGGCAATGTAAAAGAGTTTGACGGTGCGACAACAGTGATGGAAGTGGCTCAAAGTATTGGCCCAGGCCTTGCTAAAGCAACAATCGCTGGACGTGTGGATGGTAAGCTTGTGGATGCAAGTGATCCGATTACCCAAGACGCAAGTGTTGAAATTGTGACCGCAAAAGACAAAGATGGTGTCGATATCATTCGTCACTCTACCGCACACTTACTAGGCCATGCGGTTAAGCAGTTGTATCCTAACGTAAAAATGGTTATTGGCCCTGTTATTGAAGATGGCTTTTATTACGACATTTTTAGTGAAAAGCCCTTTACCCCAGAGGATATGGCCGCTATTGAAAAGCGTATGGCAGAGCTGATCAAGCAAAATTATGATGTCATTAAGAAAATGACCCCACGTGAAGAAGCGATTAAAATTTTTGAAGAGCGCGGTGAAGATTATAAGCTCAAGCTAATCGCAGATATGCCAGAGGAAAAAGAGCTGGGTCTGTATCATCATCAAGAATATGTAGATATGTGCCGCGGCCCACACGTACCAAACACCCGCTTCTTAAAAGTATTTAAACTGATGAAAATGAGCGGTGCATATTGGCGCGGTGATGCCAAAAATGAGCAGCTCCAGCGTATCTATGGTACCGCTTGGGCAGATAAAAAAGATTTACAAGCTTATATCCAGCGTATTGAAGAAGCTGAAAAGCGTGATCACCGTAAAATTGGTAAAGCGCTGAATTTATTCCATATGCAAGAGCAGTCGCCAGGTATGGTGTTCTGGCATCCAAATGGCTGGACCATTTATCAAGTGCTTGAGCAATACATGCGTAAAGTACAAAAAGACAATGGTTATCAAGAGATCAAGACACCACAGATTGTTGACAGAAGCTTGTGGGAAAAATCAGGACACTGGGGTAACTATGCAACCAATATGTTCACTACCTCGAGTGAAAGCCGTGATTATGCAGTAAAACCGATGAACTGCCCTTGCCACGTGCAAGTATTTAACCAAGGCCTAAAATCTTATCGTGAATTGCCAATTCGTTTGGCAGAATTTGGCTCTTGCCACCGTAATGAGCCCTCAGGCTCTCTACATGGCTTGATGCGGGTACGCGGCTTTACTCAAGATGATGCTCATATCTTCTGTACCCAAACCCAAATTCAAGAAGAAGTAGCCAACTTTATTAAGCTAACCTTGGATGTCTATAAAGACTTTGGCTTCGACCAAATTGAGATGAAACTCTCTACTCGCCCAGAAAAACGTGTGGGTACTGACGAATCTTGGGACATCGCCGAAAAAGCCTTGGCCGATGCGTTAGACAGCTCAGGTCTTGAGTGGGAGTATCTGCCTGGTGAAGGCGCATTTTATGGTCCAAAAATTGAATTTAGCCTAAAAGACAGCTTAGGCCGTGTGTGGCAGTGCGGTACCATTCAGGTAGACCCCAATATGCCTGAGCGTTTAGAGGCTGAGTTTGTCAATGAGAACAATGAGCGTGAAACGCCCATTATGCTGCATCGTGCGATTCTAGGATCGTTTGAGCGCTTCTTGGGCATGCTAATTGAGCATTATGCCGGCTGGATGCCTGTATGGCTTGCGCCGCAACAAGTGGTGGTCATGAACATCACTGACAAGCAGGCTGATGCCTGTCAAAATGTGGCCAACGAGCTACAAAATGCCGGTCTGCGCGCCATTACTGACTTGCGTAATGAAAAAATTGGATTTAAGATACGAGAAAGAACACTAGAACGTATCCCCTATATGCTAGTATTAGGGGATAAGGAAGTTGAGTCAGGACAGGTTAACGTACGTACTCGTGAAGGCGAAAACCTTGGCGTCATGTCTGTGGCCGACTTTATCGAATTAGTACAGAAAGCTGTCGCCCAAAAGGGTCGACTAACAACAAAAACTGATGAGGAGTAATACCTATTAAACAGTCAAACCGTTTGAACATCAACGAAGAGATTCAGCAAAAAGAAGTTCGCTTAGTGAAAGAAGATGGCGAACAGATGGGCGTTGTCGATATTGAAACTGCCCGTAAAGCGGCTCGTGATGACAATCTAGATTTGGTTGAATTGGTACCGGATGCTAAGCCGCCTGTTTGTAAGATTATGGACTACAAGCGCTACTTGTATGACCAAAAGCAAAAGGCGAAAGAAGCTAAGAAAAACCAAAAGCAAACTCAGCTTAAAGAGATGAAACTTCGCCCAAGTACTGACGAAGCCGATTACCAGGTAAAACTGCGTAAAATCATCAGCTTCCTAGAAGATCAGGACAAGGTAAAAGTAACCATCCGTTTCCGCGGTCGCGAAATGGCTCATACTGAGCTTGGCCGCCAACAACTTGAGCGTATCATTGCAGATACCGCTGAGATCTCAAATGTCGAGCAACATCCAAAAATGGAAGGCCGTCAGATGGGTATGCTACTTGGCCCAACACGTAAAAAATAATTCGCTAATAAAGCGTGATAAGCCCATCGGTTTGTCACATTTAAAGCAATTAATATTACAGTTATGAACGATACCGCCAATTTGCAGCAGCAGATTGGTGGTTTTTTTATGTGCCAATCTATTTTTAGCCTATCCCATAAGGCTGTCTTTTAATGAAGTTCACTTAACCATTAACATTGTTTACTTATAATCAATATCATAGGTTTTCTCTTTCTTGTAGTATTTATTTTATAAGCTTAAAGTTTTTGATACGCCCCTTCTTTACTTTACTTATCAAAACACACTAAAACAACTATAAGGACCTGTTATGCAAGAATTGACGCCTCCAGAAAATGCCACCACGCCTTCTATTAGCTTAACGCCGCCTGAGCCGGTAAAAGAAGTACCCACCAGTGAAGCGGATCAAATTGTGAAGCTTGATCCTAACCAAATCCCTGAGCTAGATGCCAAAGTAGATGCTTTTGTTAATCATGTTTTGACCAACCCAGTACAAAGTAGCGAATTTAAGCAAAACGTGCAGTCTATTCACAACTTGGGTAACCAAGAAATCCGTGAATCGGCACAAGTATCAAACCGCATGCTTGAGCTACCTGCCAAAAGCTTGGACAAAGGCTTATTTGACAACTCCCCTATCGCCAAGTCATTGACTGAACTGCGCGGCATCGTTGAAGACTTAGATCCCAGTAAAAAGGAGCTGACCAGCTCACGCAAACTGTTCGGACTGATTCCGATGGGCAACAAGGTGCAAGATTATTTTCGTCAATATGAGTCGGCGCAGTCACACATCAATGCGGTAGTGACCAGTTTATATAATGGTAAAGATGAGCTGCTTAAAGACAATGCCATGATTGAACAAGAAAAAGTCAACATGTGGAATCTTATGCAGTCCATTCGCCAATATGTTTATGTGGGCAAAAAAATTGATGAGCAATTGGAAAAGAAAGTCTATGAGATTGAGGCCACAGATCCTGAAAAAGCACGCATCATTAAAGAGGAAATGCTGTTTTATGTGCGTCAAAAGAACACCGACTTTTTGACTCAATTAGCGGTCAACGTCCAAGGCTATTTAGCACTAGACACCATCCGCAAAAACAATCTGGAGCTGATAAAAGGGGTTGATCGCGCCACTACTACCACAGTATCGGCACTTCGTACTGCTGTGATTGTGGCTCAAGCAATGACCAATCAAAAACTGGTCTTAGATCAAATCAGTGCACTGAACAAAACTACCAGTAGCCTAATTGAATCTACTTCAGCCATGATGAAGCGTCAGTCTACAGAAATTCATGAGCAGGCCAGCAACAGTACCATTGAGCTTGATAAACTACAAAGTGCCTTTAATAATATCTATGAGACCATGGATATGATTAGTGACTATAAAGTGAAAGCTTTGGATAATATGAAACAGACTGTTGACACCTTGACCACTGAGGTAGATAAGGCGCAAAAATATCTTGATAAAGCCAACCAAACTACGGTCCTTGAAGTTACCAAAGAGATTGATACCAAAAAAATCACCAATCAGACCAATGGTTCTAATACGGTAGATATTGATATCTAATGGTTGTAGCCATCTTATTGTGATAAATTCAAGACATAAAAAAACCCCGCTAATTTTTAATAGCGGGGTTTTTTATTATACGTCTAACTCAATGCTTTGGTTCATTGATCCAGCATTAATTAGATTTTACCGACTAAGTCTAGGCTTGGCTTAAGCGTTGCTTGACCTTGTTCCCAAGCAGCTGGGCATACTTCACCGTCGTTTTCACGAACGTATTGAGCTGCTTTTACTTTGCGAACTAGATCTTTTGCGCTACGGCCGATACCGCCTGCATGGATTTCAGCAACTTGGATTTTGCCGTCTGGATCTACGACGAATGTACCACGTTCAGCCAGACCCGCTTCTTCAATCATTACGTTGAAGCCACGAGTGATACGGCCAGTTGGGTCACCGATCATTGGGAAAGTTACTTTACCAATAGCTTCTGAAGAATCGTGCCATGCTTTGTGAGTGAAATGAGTGTCAGTAGATACTGAGTACACTTCTACGCCTAGGCCTTTTAGCTCTTCATACTGAGCGGCCATGTCTTCTAGTTCAGTTGGGCAAACGAAAGTGAAGTCTGCTGGGTAGAACATGAAGATAGCCCATTTGCCTTTTACGTCGTCTGAAGTGATGGTTTTGAACTCACCGTTAACGAATGCTTCAGCTGAAAACTCAGGGATTTCTTGATTAATAATTGACGCCATGTTTTGGCTCCTTTTTTTGGTGGGTTTAATAAAAATTGTTATTTTGTACTTTGTTGTGATTTATCAATACGACTAAATGCCGTGTTATTTTCTATAGCTTTGGAGAAACTTTATTTTAGAAAATTAAGTCCGCTTGCTTGGCTTAACCTATCATAACGCGATTACATTTCTATGACGTTAAAGGTTGTGAGCATAAGTGGTGGTTTTATGTAGCTACTGGTTGAAATTATCCAGTTGATAACCATATCGTTATCTTATAACCCCAATGCTGATAACCGTTTAAGCAGTGCCTGTTGCTAACTACAAGACCTATTATAGCAAGCGTTTATCTTTAATCTATTTTAAAGATTTTAACGTGATGTTTTGTTTAATAAAACATAGACCTACTTCTTATCAAGCTGTTATCATTATACATGGCCCCGTTTAGGAGAGATTTCAAGCTTCAATCGCACAGTTAACTTACTACAGACTTGCCCTATATACTGCCTATCGCAATCTATCAACCGCTGACCCACAAGAGAATTTTAATGATCACTTTAAGACAACTAGAATTTGCCATTGCCGTAGCCAAACACCGTCATTTTAAGCGCGCAGCAGAAGAGTGCAATATTTCTCAGTCGGCGTTGAGCTTAGGTATTGCAGAGCTTGAAAAACAACTCGATACCCAGATTTTTGAGCGCAATAATAAACAGGTGTTAATTACCCCCATTGGCGAAGAGATTTTAATCCGTGCTCAGCGTGTTTTCTCAGAAATCAATGACTTAACCACTCGTGCCCACAGTCATCAGACGCCTCTAGCCTACCCCATGACTGTCGGTATGATTCCGACCATTGCACCTTATTTATTACCCAAAGTACTTCCTGAATTAAAGGCTCAATACCCAAATTTTCGTATGACTGTGGTTGAGCAGCAGACCGAACGCCTACTCGAACAAGTCCGCTATGGTCATATCGATACGGCCATTATTGCACTGCCTTATGCGGTAGATGGGCTACATACTTTTGAGTTTTGGCAAGAGGATTTCTTTGCTATCTTCCCACAAGACAATCCCATGGCCACGCTTGACACCATTAGTGCAGATGAGCTCGGTGATGCCAACTTGATGCTATTAGGTGAAGGCCATTGCCTAACTGATCATGCACTGAGTGTGTGCTCATTTGACCGAGATGAATTCAAATCCAATTTTTCAGATGCCAGTTTGAACACGTTAATTCAAATGGCATTGGCTGGTATGGGTACCACTTTAATTCCAGAAATGGCTTTAAACCAAGTGCGCCACCAAAACAATGAGGTGGCCACTGTGCCTTTGGCTGAGGCAGGACCACACCGTCACATCGCTTTTGTCACTCGTTTGAATTATGCACGGGTTGATGATGTCAATTTATTAGGCACTATCTTTAAAGCCGCTTTTGAGGCAGACAAGCAAACCAAAAGATGAGCTTAAACTCTTGCTCAACAAAAGCCCCTATCACACTCACAGGGGCTTTTTGCTATGCGCTAAGCTTTGCTAATCTATCAAAATTGATTTGCCTGCCAACATATCATGCCAGCGTTTGTAGTCTGGCATGGCATGCTTTACCTGATTCCAAAAGGCGGTGCTGTGATTGGCATGATGTAAATGACACAGCTCGTGCACGATGACATATTCAGTGCACTCAATCGGATAAGCTGGCAAATACACCGAAAGCCAAATACGTTTAGCCCGAGTATTGCAGCTGCCCCATCGAGTGCTCATCTTTTTTATCCGCATCTCGTTGGCGTATGCCCCCACGATCGGCTGCCATTTGGCAAATAAATCTGGCATAACCTGCTGCAGCTCACGGCGATACCAGTTAATTCGCTCAGTCTCGCTCATAGTTAATGATTGCCGCTGTCCCCATAATCTAATAACGGATAGATTATTCGAGGGCGAAGACCCTTTGGTGCTATGACTATCCGGCAATGGACTCTGTATCAAGCTTTGGCGTTTTAACAGTACCGCATGCTGAGCAATCGCCCATTGTATACGCCGAGCCAAAGCGGCCATAACCTGTTTATCACTGGCGTAGTGCGGAGCTGAGACCGACAAGATATGTGGCCTGAGCCGAAAATTGATGTTTTTCACCCGCTTTCGTGTGATTTCAAGGGCAATACCGGCTTCTGCTAACCTGCGCCTTAGTGGCTGATGGTCATCAAGGGGCGGTGTTTGTGATGGCACATGATTCAATCGCATTGAGGTTAGCTATCTACTGTACCTAATGTTGTCAGGTGATTATCAAAAGCATAACTTTGATGCTTTTTTTCAACCCAAATGGATTGGGGATACGCGGCCTGATCTACGCCAATACTGCTCAGATAGCCTTGTCCATCACTAACCAAGAATAGTGGCAAACCAGACGGTATCTGCTGTGTCGCTTGGTATTGCGTTTGACTGGGCCAAGTGGTGACACCGGCACAATCAGCCAAGGGTATGTCACCAATCATCATTCCTGTGCTTAAATCAAATACCGCAGCGCAGCCACCAATGGGACTGGTGGCACATGCCAGATTGTGCTTAGAGTCTACCGCCACGCTGGCGATATAATGATGGAAGCGGTGCCACCCCTTGCTATCGTCTTTAGCAATCTGCAACTCAGTAAACTTAGGCTCACCTCGCCTATGCGTTAACACCATAGGCACGCTCAAATGACGCTCGCCTTGGAACTGAATACCGATAATCACGCTACCATTGTCATGCATGGCCAAATGCCGCACACTCATCTGATTGTGTGCCGGAAAAACCTGCTGCAATAGTTGTCCGGTATGCCGATTGAGATACACCAAGGAGGGCTGCATGCTATCAAGATTAAGCTCTTCGCGTGAGGCTCTTTCGGTTTTTATGCCACCATTGGCAATCAGTAAGCTCTCGCCATCAGGGTGCATGACTATCTCATGGGGACCAATACCATGCGAGGCGTATTCGGCGATTTTTTTATAGCCTGAGGCCACCTCGTATATGCCAATCCTACCGCTAAAGTCAACCGTATTGTTCTCGGTAACATAAAGCAAGTCACCTTGAAGGCTATAACAAGCATGACCATAAAAATGTCGATCTGTCTGGGCTTTGATGCTGTGGATAATCTCACCACTGTGCGCATCAAGTATCCAAAACCACTCGCTAGGCCGTCTGCCCATCACTGCCACGTGCGGCGCTTGTAAAGCTTTAGAAGCTAAGGGCTGAATGAGCAAGTCATGTACCCGCTCTGGCATGGCGCTCTGCCATACTATCTCTCGAGCTGCATTCAACCCCACTACTGCAAATTCGCTGGTAGTCAGCTCAGCCACGCCGCTTATCCAGGTTACTGAGCTGTTATTTCGGCGAGCTTGGGACTGAACAAGGTTAGCTGGCGCGTCACTTGGTGTCACTATGGGGGCTGCTGCGGTGACTTTACCTAAAGCCTGTCGTAGCCCGTCACGATAATCAGTTAGGCGCGCTTGAGAGTTGTACTGCTTGCGTCCCAAATGATGAGCCCCCACCAAGGCGGCAGTGCCAACACTTGCCAGCCCCAAAGTGGTGAGTGTGTTCTTTAAAGTTTGGGCCAACATATTCAGCCCAGTCTCTTTATCACTACCAATCAAACGGCTTGGCTTATGACGACTGTGTAATGGAGTCGACATTAATCGCCATCCGTACTATTAAAGCCCACTTGTACCCCAAGCGTTGGCATCAACTGGCGTTTGACAACCTGTGCCAGCTCGGTGAGCTTGTCATACAGTGCTTTTTGCTGCTCTGGGGTGGCTGTGGCCAAATCTTCTGGCAGCTGTGCCAATAAGGTTGAGGTATCAGATAATAGTGTAGATAACTTATCTGCTAAGGTATCTTGGCCATTTTTAGATAAGACGGCCACCAAGGCCGGATCAGTTAATGCCTTATTTAAAGCCGCCACTTTAGCGGTAATAATCTCTCGACTTTGCCCTGCTGCATCCGCTGGCAAGTGACCTTTTTTATTGCCAGTAATGCCTAGCGGCTGATCTAAAGAGGTACTTTTGGTGGTCTCAACCAAAGCTAAAATAGAGTTAACCCAACGATTTAGACCTTCTTTGTTATCATCAGGGCTACCATAGCTCAGTAAACTCTGCGGTGATGCTTGCCAATCTTGACTGACTTTATCCAATCGATTTGCTAGAGCCGCACTGGCACTAATCACATATTGGCACTGAGATTTATCCAAGCTATCGTTGGCATACAGCACCTCCTCTAATCCGGGTATCCCTTGAACAATGGCGCTTTCTGAGGCCAATTGCTCCGGTGTCAAATTCGGATTGGCAGCAATCAAGTCAATCACCCCTTGGTGCACCAAGCCGCGCTCATCGGGATAATAGTTGATATATAAGTTGCTCATGCTGTCCATCGCTGGGCCAAAGCCGATGATTTCTGCTTGTGCCCAAGCTTTAGCCAGTTGTAACCACTGCGCTCTAAGGGCGGCAAGCTTATCGGCTGCGACCGAACCATCTGCTTGACAGCTTTGAGTCGCTAGTGCGTTCAGAGCTTGGCTTTGTTCTACTACGTTTTTGTAGGCACTGATAATTTGGGTATCTGCGACTTGCTTGAGATAACTCTCAGCACTTGCGTCAGATAAGGCAATGGCTTTTACTGCCGTGGTATCTGCCGCCGTTTCGCTGCTTTCAGTCGCAGGTTTGACATCGGCAGCTTGTTTATTCGCCGTCGGCTGCGCTTCGTCAGCAGGTTTGCTGCAGCTGATTAAAATACCGGCACTTAAGGCCGACAGTACCATAGCGGCAAGTTGGTGTTTTTTCATAAAGATCTCATTGTGATGGTTGGTGCCCTGTGGGCTTTTTTTGTCAAGCAACCCTCAATTGGCCATTAAATAACTGTGCTTGTAGATTTAAAAACACAAGGTTATGGTCTTAAGGGTCATAACGAATTTAAGAAGGCTTCAAACTCAGTGCGGCCTTGTTTATCAAGCTGTAATACTTTTTGTTTATGCGGCTCAGCCTCGCCACCATGCCACAATACAGCTTCCATCAAGGTTCTGGCACGGCCATCATGTAAGAAGGTCGCTTGTGAATCTACTTTTTGAGCCAGACCTATTCCCCACAGTGCTGGCGTACGCCATTCATAAGAGGTCGCCAAAAACTCTACTTGAGCCTCTTTGGGTGGCAGCTTACCTGCTACGGTGCGATCGGCCAAATCCTCACCCATGTCATGTAGCAATAAATCGGTATAAGGATAAATCACCTGACCTTGCTGCTCTAAATGAGTCTTAGCCATAGCATCTTGAGCTTTGGGCAACTGATAGCGCGGCGTATGACAATCTTGGCAGCCCATATCATAAAAGCGCTTCTTGCCGGCCAAGACTACTTTGTCATCGGCATTACGGCGATTGGGTACCGATAAATTCTGGGTATAAAATTCCACAAACTTGGCCACCTCATTGCTAACCTCTACCGGCGGCTTACCATCACCTTGATCATCTGCACCAGTTGGGGCGCTTAGACATTGCGGTTGGTTTTTGGTGCAAGACTCAATGGGACGGATACGTGAGGTGAGCCCCATGTCCTCATTAAAGGCGCTCATATTCTGGGTAATAAGTCGGGTTTGTCCCGCTTTCCAGCCAAACTTACCCAGCGCTTTTTCACCGGTCTCAGGATCAATGACCCAGTTGTATTTACCACTAATACCGTCTTTGTCTTTGTCATCAACATCTGCTTGGCTTTTGATGTCCTCAGCAGGAATATACTCCAGTAATCCCAGACCTATCATAGGCAGTGCCACTCGAGGTGAGAGCATCAGTGTCTCATCAAAGGGGCCATAACCTGGGTTTTTTAACTGAAAATTAGGCCGACGCAGGGTGACGATATGACCGTCTTTAAAGGTTACGGGCACATCGCTCCAGCTGACACTTACTTTAGCTTCTGCAGGCACCCCTTGTACACCCCGATCTTGTAACTGACCTCCGTATACCGAGTGTGCAACCTTCTCAATTTGAGACTCACTTAAAGCTTTGCGCTGCGCCTCAGTGACGGCAGGCATGGCCAATCGAATTAATAGGCTGTCGGCATCATCTCCCTCATGCAGAGGGGCATGCCCGCGGCCATCTTTTATATGGCAAGACTGACAAGCAGCCACGTTAAATAATGCCCCAAGTCCATCCCGGCTATCGGTACTGGCAGGAGCGACCACCCAAGGCTGCTTAAAAAAGGCATTACCAATAAAAAAGTTACCTTTACGGGAGGCGGCAATGTTCGATGAGGGCTTAGAATAGCTTTCTGCTGAAGTAATGGCTATGCCCGTATCGCCGCCTTGCTTGACCTCTTGGGGATCAAAAGTGACCAGTTTGCTCAGCGGCACACCTGCCAGTGCTTCAATTTTCTGCGTTCGCGCATTGGCTTGAGCTGAGCTCTCCTCTTTTGACTGACAGCCATTTAAGGCCAGCACAGCTA
Source organism: Psychrobacter sp. YP14 (assembly GCF_003209315.1). Classification (NCBI taxonomy): domain Bacteria; kingdom Pseudomonadati; phylum Pseudomonadota; class Gammaproteobacteria; order Moraxellales; family Moraxellaceae; genus Psychrobacter; species Psychrobacter sp. YP14. The sequence continues at coordinate 2,513,821 of NZ_CP029789.1, forward strand.
CCGCCGATAGCGATAGCCAGACCGCTTTTTTTGGAAGAGTAAAAGCTAAAGCATGAAAAACGGGCGTTTTTGAGGAGGGCGTAGATCGATGGATCATAATAGAAGCCTTACAAAGATGCGGATAGAACACACTAAAAATGGCAATCTTTAAAACAAAAACACGTTGCCAATTCTACACTGGCAACGTGTCTATTTTACAATTTAAGACGAATAAAGTCTTGGTAATAAATTTTGCATCAGTCACTAATTAAGTTCAGCCACGAGCACTTACCTTATGTTAAAACTGCGAGCCTGTATCGGCGTCTAGATTATCAATACCAATGCTTTTTGCAGATGATTCTAAGACATCGGTTAAAGATTTTAGATCATTGATGGCAGACTCCATCCAGCCGCGGCGTTTGTTTTGCTCTTCAGCTGAAACGCCTTGCTTGGTAGCTTGACCCACTGTTGCAATCATTTGATCAATTTTAATACCGTTTTTCTCACCCTGCTCAGCGATGGTATTGAAGCTTGCCTCTACTTTTTTGAAGGCGGCATCTAATTGTTCAGCTGAGTCTTTTTGACCGGCATCGATTAGGTACTGTTTAATACCATAATCACCCACAGTGCTGCCAGATACTGTTTTGTATTGGCCATTAAAGATGTTAGCAATACCGCGCGCATTATTGGCATAGCTTAGATGCGTCAAGTCACTAAAGCACTCGTGCTCATCTTCAGTGGAGCCAGTAACGAATGCCACTTGCATACGCTCTGAGGCAAGCTCTCCTAAAGCTAGGCTACCCATTTGATAAAATATCTGGCGTACGGCATTGTCTGAGCTGCGAGCCATCAAGTCACTACGCAAAGTATTTTCAGTATTGGGCTGCCACTGAGCCACCATATCTGTTAAATCATTAACCAACAGCTGGGTGGCTGCTTTTAGGTACTCACCGCGCTTAGCACATACTGCCGCTTCAGCAGAATTGCCCTCGCCACTGGTGCAGCTGTCATTGGCCATATAATCGGTAACTGGGCGCTGACCTGCCCCTTCACCCACGCCATTTAAATCCTGACCCCAAAGTAAAAACTCAATGGCATGGTAGCCTGTGGTGACATTGGCTTCACTGCCACCAATCTCATTCATCTCAGCCAAGAGCTCAGGGGTAATGGTCTTGGTGTCTTGGCTTGTGCTGCCCACAGTGATTTTGTCTGAATTAATGATATTGTCTTTGCTGTTGTACTCGCCGGCATAGCCGTCTGCAACATAATCAATTAAGGCCTCATCTAATGGCCATGCGTTCACCTGACCTTCCCAGCCATCGATGCTGCCTATAGCGCGCTTGTCGTCTTTGCCCACAAAACCTTCATCAAAACGAAAAACTTCGGTCTGTGAATAAGGCTGGCGAGCAGCTTTATAAGCGGCTTGAGCTGCCTCTAAATTCTGCTGAGTAGGGTTGGCCACTAAGGCATCTACTGCGGCTTGTAATTTTTTGGCTTCACTTAAAGAGTCTTCATAAGCGGCTTGAGCCATATCGGCATAACTGGTTAATAGCTTATTAACAGAAGCCTCATCACCAGCGAGCGTCTGAGTATTTTTGGTCTCTGTGGTTTCATTGGTAACTTCAGCGCTGTTTTCTGCACCACTTGCATTATCTGCCTCTTTTGAACAGCCTGATAAAGTTAAAGCACCAATAAGGGTTGCCATTAGCGCTGTGGTTAGTTTTGATTTGATCAAGTGATTCGAAGTAGCTAAAGCCATAGAGTATTCTCAGATTAGAATTTTTAAAAGAATTGTTGCACAAAGTGCGCTATTTGTTAATGAATTATAATGGTATCGATAACCATTATCAATAATATTATATAAAAACTTAACTAACCTTGAAAATAAACACTTGAAAGGGCATGGCAGACAAAAAAATAAGCCAGTGAATAATCACTGGCTTATGGTTTATCTATTTGCCCTTAACTGTACCTTAGGGCGAGGTAAGATTAAATTAGTTTACGCTTTTTGGGGCCACAATTTGAATCTCAACACGGCGGTTTTGTAGGCGACCACTTTCAGTGCTGTTAGAAGCAACTGGTTGGTTTTGACCATAACCCATGGTGCGGATACGGTTGCTTGATACACCGCGCTGGATTAGGTAACTTGCTACCGCTTGCGCACGACGCTCTGATAAACCTTGGTTGTAAGAAGGGTTACCTACGCTATCAGTGTGGCCCATGACATTTACTGTGGTATCACCGTACTGAACCATAGTTGAGGCAAGCTTATCTAGAGTATTGTAAAAAGACCCATTAATGTTAGTGCTGTCGTGAGCAAAGGTAATATTGCCTGGCATTACTAGGTCAATGTTACCGGTATTTGGGTTACGGTTTACTTCAACACCCGTCCCTGCCATCTGCTGTTTTAGCTGTTTTTCTTGGTTTTCCATGTATAGACCAACTGCACCACCTAAAGCGGCACCGATAGCAGCATCACGGCCAGTTTTTTCGCCGCCAGTTACTTTAGAGATACCGGCACCAGCAGCGGCACCACCTAGAGCACCCAATACCCCTTTATTGATAGACTGTTGGCCAGTTACTGGATCAGTAGCACAGCCAGCTAGAGCTAGTGTAGAAGCTAAAGCGCCAATCATTAGTTTATTTTTCATAGTATGTTCCTCAAAATTATCCGTTAGTTTTATATGTCTTTGCTAAACTGCCTTCTCTGTTGATGACAGAGGTTTTATGACAGAGAATTAACCTCTTCTCATTAGTACATCACGTTATACGCGTTTTAGACACTAATGATATAGCAGTTATTATAATAGAAAGCTTTGGTTAATATAGTTAGCAAATGTTTCATGGATTATTATGACGTTTCAAGCCTACCTTAATGTAATAATTTGTCGTTTTGCTGTATTACATCTATACAACAACTCGGACTTTTATCACTTTAAGCTATCAGAACTGTGTCATCTGATAGTCCAATATTTTAAACGGGTAATCGGTAGATTAGATCTCAAGCAGTCATTGTCTTTAGCGCTTTGGTATGAATGAGCAGTTTGAGGATAGCCATTGTCATTATACTCAAGCTTGGTTTACAATCGTAAACTACCTTGTCTTGCTAATTAGACATTGGGTCTGCATCCCCACCCTACTCTTTAGCCGGCCTTGTGGTTAATTTTGGCTTAGCTTGTTAGCCTGCTATTGATTAGACATGGCCAGACTAGGCATATGCCTATATATATTAGGCGTATTAAGCCTGTCGCTGAGCCTGTTTTATGCTAATGTGGGCTTTTGCTCAATGCCATTGGGGACACCCTACTTTAGTTGATCAAAACGCCTTTAGAAATAAAGTAGGGGTTGAACAAGCTTAAAACAAGTGAACTGCGCTGTTACTTCATGGTTTTTGAATACTCTACTTGACTTGGTCTGTCTTATGAAACATAGAATAAAGAATATCTACCAAAACCTACATGCAAAATCGCCTGTTGTGGGTAAGGCGGCATCTTTCACCACCGCTGTGGGCGTGATTGGGGCCAACACCTTATCTTATGGATTGCCTTTATGGCTACTGGGTGCCACCAAAATTGCCACCGGCTCAAGCGTTGCTGACAATACGGTCATTAAAATTGCCAAACACTGGATTACCACTAACAATCGCCTCATCGATAATGTGCTGCCTGAGAGAGATTGGCGTATTGAGCTGCCTGATGATTTAGAACAAGACAAACAGTATCTATTAATTAGTAACCATTTGTCTTGGGTAGATACCAGCATCGTGCAATATATCAGTCAAGACAGACTGCCTTTGACCCGCTTTTTTACCAAGTATAACCTTATTTATATCCCCTTTATCGGACAAGCTTTTTACTTCTTAGACTTCCCGATGATGAAGCGGCACAGTAAAGAAGAGATTGCCAAAAACCCGAGTCTAAAAGATCGTGACATATTAGAAGCCAAACGCGCTTGTGAACTCTTAAAAGACAAACCCTTTGCGCTACTCAATTATCTTGAAGGTACCCGCTTCACGCCTGCTAAGCGTGATGCTCAAAAATCACCTTACAAAAACCTACTTCGCCCAAAAGCGGGGGGGATTTCTTTGGCGATTCAGGCGTTAGGCCCTCAAATTGATGGCATCTTGGACATGACAATTGTTTATCCTGATGGTAGCCCCTCTTATGCAGACTTGTGGAAAGGCAATGTCAAACGCCTTGGGGTACATGTGCAGCGCATCGATATCCCGCAAGCTTTATTTACCGCCATTGAAGAGGGTGATTATAATAACGATAAGGCCATGCGCGAGACCATGTACACGTGGTTGGATGAGATTTGGCGCAATAAAGATGAGCAAATCTCACGCATGAAAGCGGATTTCATTGATAATCCCAAGTCAGTAGAAAAGGCAGCAAGCTAATCGGCTATTAGCGGTTATCAGTGTACTCATCTCATAATAAGGGTGACACTTAGCGTAAGTTATGGAATGATATTGCAGGACGATTCAACCTAGAGGCATCCCCCCTGCATGACTGATTTAAAAAACGACGCCAACTTGTCACCCACTGACTCTATGAGACCCTCTACTGAGCCTGTCTCCCCTTTAAAAGGTAAGACAGCCACCAAGCTGGCGCTGCTGTATGACATCGCTATGCTGGTTGTTATCATTATTGACTTAGCCATCATCAGCCTAGATTTGCTGCTTATGAGTAAGTTTGCCGCTCAAGTGGCTGAATGGCTCAGTTTATCTGAATCTTTAGACATCTATGTCGATAACATCCACCATCCACTCAGGGTTTTGGGTGGGTTTTTTACCATTTTTTTAATGGCAGAATTGGGGCTACGTTGGCTGTTAGCCATCATCAGCAAACAGTACACTCGGTGGTTCTTTTTTCCTTTCGCTCACTGGTATGAAGTACTCGGCTGTTTTCCCCAATTTCGGGCGTTACGTCTGCTGCGGGCATTTTTTATCGGGCGTAAGCTTTATCAACTAGGCTATCAGGTTCTACCCAAAAAATGGATAGCCACCGGTAAGTTCTATTATGACGTGGTATTTGAAGAGCTCTCTGATCGAGTGATTTTGACCGCCACTGATAACTTGCGTCAACAGTTCGCTGACGAAAAAGCGCATCAGCGCTTTATCGAAGACACTCTAAATAAGAACCGGCCTCACATCCAGTCTATGCTTGCCTCTTTGCTCAAGCAGCAGTTGGCACCGCAGCTACAACACATGGCACGCAGCCAAGCCACCCGCGAGTTGTCCGAGCAAGTGGGTATAGCCGTACAAGAGGCACTTAACAACACCCCTGAGCTGCGTCGTTATTTGCGCTTGATTCCTATTGCCGGCACCCTTATTGAAGGCCAGTTGCACAGTGTCAGCCAAAACATAGGTGAGAACATCACTCAAACCCTATTCACTCATTTAACTCAGCCGCATATTACTGAAGCCATTATCGATGAGGTGGCCCAAACTATCGCCTATATTGACCTCAGTAATCCTGAGCTAGATGCCTTACTATCAGGTATCATCAATGACGCTTTGAGCGCTTTTGAAGCTCAAGTAAAAGTACAACAATGGAAACACCAAGAATACTTGCATCTGTAGCCTATAATTATAATAATCGTAGGCTGACGCTCATAAAATCAGATCCAAGTTAATGCTCTTTATCCCCCCTATCTAAGCCGGCTTATAGGACAGAGCTTTTTTCACCAATAACCCTAATTAAAAAAACTTTGCTGTTTTGATCTTTAAGGATTTACTATGACCGCCGCCACTGAGGTTACCCCTGCATTAAAAATGTTTGGCAAAATGCTCACCTTTACCCGTATCAAGTTAGAAACCGATAATTTAACAGACATTGAAGCTTATCTATCGGGCCAACTAAGTAATAAAGACAGTCAAATCCCAGTAATTATTGACAGTGACATTGAGCAAGATTTAGACGCTTTGGTTGAGCTATTTTGGTCTTGGGGACTTCAGCCTATTGGCGTGGTCACAGGGGTGTTAGATGACGCAGCCAAGGCCAAGCGCTTGGCAATCTTCCCAGGCGATGGGAAGCGTATTGAGAGCATCCGTCCAATCAAAAAGGCAGTGGTCAATGAGCCGCAAGCAGCAGTAAATGCCACTCAGGCCACCCAGAACATGGATGGCTCACAGAGCATCAGTCCCACTCAAGGTCAAGATCTCGTCACTGAGCCTTCTGCCGATACTACATCGGCTACTGTGCAGGCGGCCAATACTAACAGCGACATCATCTCCGAAAGCCATAGCGACTTTGGCAGTGTGGATGCCATGACCACCTTGTTTTATGATCAGATGCTGCGCTCAGGCCAAAGCATCAATCATGTGGGCGGCGACTTGGTATTGACCAACAGTGTTAATAACGGTGCTGAAGCCATTACCGACAACAGCTTACATGTCTATGGCCGAGCGCAAGGTCGCTTGGTAGCCGGTGCCACAGGGGACAAAGATGCACGTATCTTCTGTCAGCGCTTTAACCCCTCACTGGTATCTGTGGCCGGAACCTATTGCTTAAATGATAATATTCCTCAAGAGATGATTGATAAGCCGGTCCAAGTTAGATACGTTGAGGGACAAGGCTTGGTGTTTGAGATGATTACCGATAATTGATAACAGTGGAGCAGACATCTGGGGCACAATCGGTTGAATGCCGCTTGTGTCCATTTTAATCGATTATACCTAAAGCTTTGATAGCAAAAATTTACCTTTAATAGTAATAAAATAGAAATAAAACTCTGTATTAAACTTACACGTAATAAGCACTCAAAGCCTTTATAATCAAGCGAATGCTATGACTTTAAGGTTATCTGTGATAATCTAGAGCCACAAAATTTGACTTTTTGGTGCATTTGTATTTTGTGTTGTCGACTACAAAATGTCGCTCACAGGGTAAGTCAACACTGTCCCTAAAAAGTGCGCCTAATCTTATAACAGTTATGGGCACATTCTGCCCATTTTCATATTCATAGGAGTATGCCATAGTGGCAAAAATCGTTGTAATTACCTCAGGTAAAGGCGGTGTCGGAAAAACTACGACCAGTGCTTCATTTGCCGCAGGTCTAGCATTGCGGGGTTACAAAACCGTTGTCATCGACTTCGATGTGGGCTTACGTAACCTTGACTTACTTATGGGCTGCGAAAACCGTATCGTCTATGATTTCGTTGATGTTATCTCAGGCAATGCTCGTTTGTCACAAGCCTTGGTAAAAGACAAACAGCTAGAGAATTTGTACATCTTGCCTGCCAGCCAAACCCGTGACAAAGACGCCCTAACCGATGAAGGGGTGGCTGAAGTTATCGATGAGTTGTCTAAACAGTTTGACTATATTATCTGTGACTCTCCGGCCGGTATTGAGCGCGGTGCTCAGTTGGCCATGTATCATGCAGATGAAGCCATCATCGTCACCAACCCTGAAATCTCCTCTGTACGCGATTCGGACCGCATTATCGGTGTTCTGCAAAGCCGTACCAAAAAGGTAGAAGAAGGCACAGGTACCGTTCGTGAGCACTTGGTAATCAATCGCTATAATCCTGAACGTGCGGCTGCCAAAGAGATGATGGATATCGACACCATCTCTAATGACATCCTAAAAGTGCCTTTATTAGGTGTGGTGCCTGAGAGCAATAGTGTACTAGAAGCCTCAAACCATGGTGAACCAGTCATTCATAACCCAGACTCAATTGCGGGTCAATGCTATGAAGATATCGTGGCGCGTTTCTTAGGGGAAGAAAGACCATTACGTCACATTGATGTTAAGAAGAAGAGCTTCTTGCAACGCTGGTTTGGGGGTTAAGGATGTCAACACGGAAGAAAGGATTTTGGAGCGCTCTGTTTGGGACAGAAACCAAATCATCAGGCAGCGCCAATACAGCTACTGAGCGACTGAAAGTTATCGTTGCCAGTGAAAATCGTCTCAATTCACGCTTAACTGCTGACCGTATCGAGAAAATGAAACGTGAAATTCTTGAAGTGGTGAACAAGTACGTTAATGGGGTGCAAATCAACGATGTAAACATCAATCACCGTCATGAGGACAACCTTGACGTGTTAGAGATGAACATCAACTTACCTGACGCCAAATAATGGTGTTATTGAGGTATGACAGGTAATTTTTACTAAAAAGCCGCTTATCTCAAGCTATACCTAAAAAGCCGCCCTCAATGAGGGCGGCTTTTTTAATTTTAGGCTGAAGCTATTTGATGCGTGCTAAGATATTGTCTTTTTTGATAAATTGATGCTGCAGCGCGGCTAAAATGTGTAATGCTGTGAACGCCAACAAGGCCGGCCAGAACACATCAGTATGTAATTCATTGATAAAGCGCGCCTGGCTGCGATCAGTGGTCAAAACACTGGGTAAATCAAATAAGCCAAACACCTCAATACCACGTCCCCCATACCAAGTCATCAAAATACCTGAAAGTGGCATAGCAAATAACAGCACATAAAGCACTAAATGGCTAATGTGTGACAACGCGGTCTGCCACTTTGGCATGACCACAGGCGCTGGTGTCGGACTAATCACCCTAGCAATGACACGAAAAATCATCCAAAGCAGTAGGCTTAAGCCAAAGGATCTATGCAGGTCTATAAACGTATTGCCATCTGAGTTTTGATGTAAGGTAATCATCGCCCAAGTAATGACCAGTAATAAAGCACTGCCCCAATGAAACAGCTTAACGGCACGCGACCACATAGTGGGTCTTAAAGGGGTTACTGCATTTGTGTTAACAGACATAGGTTACCTATATTGAGTGGAACTCAAATCAATAAATACCAAAAAACGTTTAGATAATAACTGAGTATTATAAGGGACTGAACGCTATTATGGTAACCTGTGATTATTTTGAGTCATCGCATTTTTTTATGGGGGCAATTACTTTGTTTTATACAGCATCTTAGCAAGCTTGGCTAAGTCTGGTACCACAAAGACCTGTTGGTCTAGTATCACCTCTTGAAACACAAAGTTAGGCGCCGTACTGGCTGTGGATATAGGGCTGGTATCAAGGTCTTTGATATCCGATACTTGGATATAACGCTCGGTTAGCGCCCCCTCAATCAATAAGCCAAGCCGTTGTTGCTCACTACTGCCCTGTAAAATAACCACTGTTGTTGGGGCCGCCTTGGTTAAGAGTAAAGAATATACAGCCAGCGGTTGCTGCTGCCATTCGTAACTGCTTACTCGCTCAGAACAGGCCATACTGTCCAAGATAAGTGCGCTCGGCACTATCCAGTCGGGCTGAGTGCCACGTGGAATGATAGTGATATTTAGGCCACCTTGATTGAGCATTAATAGGGGGCTAATTTTCAGGGAGGATGGGCTGTTTTTCACGACTGCTGTGCCTTATTAAGAGAGTGTATGACATGAGGCTTGGCGACTACTGGGAGTGTTTGGTGATGAGCATTGCTGGTAGCTGCTGATTATCCATCCCCTTTGCTTGGTTATCACTGATAAGTTAGCTGATGAGATTTTGAATAAGCGCCACCAGTTTCGCTTCTTGGAATGGCTTGCCCAGGTAGGCATTAACCCCTATTTTTAGCGCCCGCTGACGGTGCTTATCACCGCTACGCGAAGTAATCATAATGATTGGCAGATGACTGATAGCCTGATTGTGACGCACATGGGTAGCCACCTCAAAGCCATCCATACGTGGCATCTCAATATCAAGTAGCATTAAATCAGGGCGCAAGGTTTGTAGCATCTCGACTGCCTCTACCCCGTCACGAGCAACATGAGCTTGATAACCCTGTCGCTGTAGCATGCGTGCGGTTACCTTGCGCACCGTTACCGAGTCATCAACAATCAAGATTTGTGGCTTAATGGATTTGGTAGCAGGCGCTGGGTTTTGAATGACCCGCTCAGGTTGTGTACCGCCACTTAATCGACTCTGAGCACTTATGGGAAGCGATGCTTTACGTATCAAGGTCTGCACATCTAAAATAAGCATGACCGAGCCTTCAGCCGTAATGGTGGCAGCCGATAAGCCAGCGATGCTTGATAGCGGACGGCCTAATGGCTTAACCACCACCTCAGAGCGTGAGCCTATAATCTCATCGACATGTAGTGCAAAGCTTTGTCCAGCGTGATGTTTAATTAACAGCACCGGTAAGCTGTCTTGCGTATCGAATACTTTAACATCCACCGTCTCACCGGATAGCAGCTGGGTCAGATAGCGTACTCGATACGGTTTACCCCCCACATTAAGCTGTGCCGACTCATGACCGCCCACGGTATTTGGCGATCCATTTTGATTGCGATTACGCTTAGAATCATACAAACTGCTCAAACGTTGTGCCGCTATTCGCTCAATCCGTTCAATTTGTAATAAAGGCACGGCATAAGTTTGATCCCCTGCCCGAACCACCAGAGCCTCAATCACCGCAAGGGTCAGTGGTAATGTGAGGGTGAACTCTGTCCCTTGATTAGCACTGGAGTGCACGGTGACATTACCCCCCAGCTGGCGTACTTCATTGAGCACCACATCCATGCCCACACCGCGCCCTGATATCTGAGTGAGGCTACTGGCGGTCGACAGCCCTGCATGGAAGATATATTGCATCACTTCCAGATCACTTAAGGTATTGTCTTGGGCATCCATAAGCCTGCAAGCGATTGCTTTTTTACGCACAGAATTGACATCAATACCTTGACCGTCATCTTTAACACGAATGACAATTTCGCTGCCTTTTCGGTCCATCTCAATGATGATATGACCTGTGCGCGGCTTGCCTAACGCTTCGCGCTGATCTGGTGTCTCTAAGCCATGATCGATGGCGTTGCGAACCATATGCTCAAGTGGTGCAGTGAGGCGCTCAAGCACAGTTCTATCTATCTCATCTATATCGGTGATGAGCTCAAGCTTGGCCTCTTTACCCACCTCATTTGCGGTCTGTCGAAGCGTACGCTGCAATCTGGGCAGTAGCCGCGAAAAAGGCGCCATCCTTGAGCTCATCAGCCCCTCTTGCATCTGGGTCTGAGTCTGTGACAGCTGCAGCAATAAGCTCTCCGTCTCACGGGTCTTGCTGCGCAAGCTGGTTCTAATCTCCAATAAGTCTGACGCCGATTCGGACAAAGACTTGGACAACTGATTAAGCGCTGAGTACTGATCTATCTCAAGCGGATCAAAGCTTTGATCAGCTTGTAAGACGTGGTCCTCAATCTGAGAGCGTATCTGAGCCTCAAGCTCAATATCCATACGCCGCAACTGCTCTGCCAGACGCTGTACGGTAGACTCCATCTCACTTAACGTACCTGCCACGCTGCTCATATTGAGCTCAATACTTGAACGACGAATAGCCGACTCTGCCGATAAATCAATCATCTGCTCCATCAGCTTGGCAGGCACCCGAATCATCTCGTTGCTGCTATCTTGCGTCGCACCACTCTCAGATCTTAGCAAGCTAGGTGGCATCTGACTGATATCATGGGTGCTCTGTTTGTGGTCAACGTTTTCAGTACTTTGAGCCTTTGGCGCCTTATTTTCAGCCATTATAGTAGCTTTAACAGACACTTTATCATGGTCAGCCGCAGTATCCCCCTCTGTGTAAAGCTGAATCGGCTTAACATCAGACTCCGGTAGTCGCTTGCTACGTACTATGGTCTGCAGTTTGGCCACCAGCTCAGGCACAAAAAATGACTGCCCTTGACGCACCAAACTGTCTACTTGAGCGGACAAGGTATCTTGTACTGACTGCATCAGTGCCACCCAATTAGCATCAGGCACAATTTGCTGATCTAACAAATACTCGTATAACGTCTCCGCTTCATGTGTCAGCTCAGCTAAGCTATCTATACCAGCCATGCGTGCCCCACCTTTTAAGGTGTGTAGATAACGCAGCAAAACGTTAACCGGTGCTAAATCCGCTGGGTTTTGTTGCCATAAGCGCAACTGCTCTTGGCTATCTGTATCAAGCTGCTGTGCTTCTTCTATAAAGATGGCAAGCAGCTCAGCATCTGCCTCGGTGTTTTGTTGTTCGTTATCATCGCTTAAACCCTGTTTGCTTTTAGGGTCAGCACTGAATCGGTTTATCAAAGGTCGGCTGGCCTGAGCTTTATTTAACTCATCACCGAGCTGAGCCAATAATGTGTCATCCACTTTGAGCGTCATGCGACCTGCCAAAGCGTCAAATAAGCCAGTCAACTGCTCGTGCACGGCAATCAAAAGAGCAAGCCTTCGGCGGTCGTGCAGCCATTTTTGAGCAAGTTCAATGTCATTACTAAATGCTTGATATACCAACTGCAAACAATTTAGGACACTGATAAATTTGGCAGAATGACCCACACGTAAGCTCAGCTGCTTAATTTGCTGAAGCATATCGTCCACATAACCTTGAAGGCTTTGCTGCGATAAAGACTGCTCACTGCTTTGTTCAGCTTCATTATCCTCTATCGGCTCATTTGTTGTATGTGCCAACGGCAACAGACGCCATTCTGCATCTAATAGGTCATCGATGCCGTCAATCAGCTCAGCCACACTAAGAGCCACATGACTACCAATATCGCTATCTACCTCTTTGACATCATCATGATGCTCAGCTATTGGTGCATCTATCGGCGCATCTTTTAGGCCAACATGGTGCTGGGTGTCATTATCGCGTGTCTGCTCTAAATACGGGTGCGGATACTGCTGCTGTAAGTGACTTTTTATCAGTTCAATTGATTGCCTCAAGGTGTCCGCATAGCTTGGAGTGATCAGCTGATCGCTTTGTTGCAGCTGCTCTAGATCTTGCTCTACTGCGGCACTTAACTGGCTAATGGTGGTTAAAGATTGGCTACTGGCTGCCCCTCGCAAGGTATGGAAGGCGCGCAGCAGCTTGTCATCCACCTCAAAGCTTGATGAGTCTTGGTGTTGTGCCAGCATAGCGTCGATACTTTGCAGCAGTTCAGTGGCCTCTGCAATAAACACCTGCGCCAGATCTGCCTCATCAATGGCATTATCTACACTGTTTCTAAGCGCAGTACTCTGTGCCGGTGCAGCGGCGTCTAAAGACAGCGGTAGGCGCTGAGGCAGATGAGCCTGGTCGTCATTTATAGCTTCGATAGCTTTAGAAAGCTGTGGCTGAAGCAGCTGCCAATCATCAAACTCTGTGTGTTTGTTGTTGGCATATAAGTTAGCAGCGGCTATCTGATCTACTATCTTTGAGGGATAAAGCGGCGGCTTGTCTGCAGAAGCAGGCTCAGCGAATATCGCTACCAGCGCTGGGTATTGTGCCACCACTTCTGTGAGTAACTGCCAGATGCCTGTCGTCGGCTCAATACTGTCATCTAAGAGCCGATTAAGCATGTTTTCAATGGCCCAAGCCAGCTCAGCGATGGTATGTGCTCCAACCATACGCCCCGACCCCTTTAGCGTATGAAAACCGCGGCCCACCTCACCGAGCTGCACTTTGTCCTGCAAGCGAGGTGTAAGCTGAGCCATTGCTTCGGTTATCGCTTGTAGCACCTCTTGTGCTTCCTCAACGAAGATTTGCTTTATTTCAACATCACAGTCGGGGTCATCGCTTGGCAAATGCACCTCATCGACGGTGCTTTTTAATAACTCAGATAGACCAGCGGCTTTAGTGCTGTGTAAAGATGCCAAAGATTGGCTGTGCTGAATGCTTGAGTCAGGCTTGGTGGGGTAAGTTTTAGAATGGGACAGACGTTTGTAACCGCGCTTATCATAAAGCGCGCTGTCAGTGGCAAAGTCCGTCTGTTTTGGCTGACTGCTCGTTAGGGTTTGATCTAAGCTCAGCTCAGTATCATAGCGGGCAGGCAGCGCAATAATTACCCGGTCGTCCTCAGTGCTGTTATCCTCTTGCTTAACCTGAGCTGGTTTAATATCGTGCTCAGGTTTGTGTTTGCTATTTTTTTTCAGATGGCCTTTTACAGCGCCTGTACTAAGCTGCTGTAAATGCTGTTCACATTGATGCAAAATATCAGGCTGATACGTACCAATTTCTACATAATAGCTCAGCTCTTGTAACAGCTGCTTACTGGCAGTAACCACCGAAGGCAATACTTGAGGGTTAAGCTGTTGGGAGCTTACAGCACAAGTCGTGTTATAAATAGCCTGTGCCACATTCGCAAAATCAACCAAATCAGCACTGTGCAGCTTTTCAAAAACTTGCTGATAGCCGTGACAAATCTGCGCCAAGTTGTCAGCGGTGGCAGGCTGCTTAAGCTGTTTATTATGCAGTTCAAGCAGTTGCTGTTTTAGTAGCGGTAGCATCCAGCGGGCGGTGAATAAGGCATTTGGCTGATCGCTCATTATTTATCCTTTATCACCAGTTGGATCTTGCTCAAGCTTAAAGCCAGAAACTGATTTTTGTAACGAGGCGGCCATCTCATTGAGCTGACCCACAGAGCGGACAGTTGCACGTGTACCTGCAGTGGTCTTAGAGGTTATCTCTTGAATCACCCCCATGGTCTGCGAGATGTGCCCGGCAGAGCTGGCCTGAGCTTTGGCCTCGTTAGAGATCTCTTGGATTAAAGAGGCCAAGCTGTTGGAGACAGTCTGCACCTCTTTTAGTGCCTCGCCTGCGTCGGCTGCAAGCTTAGCCCCTTGCACCACCTCAGCGGTGGTGGACTCCATCGACATCACCGCCTCATTGGTATCGGCCTGAATGGTTTTTACCAAGGTGTCAATTTGCTTGGTGGCATTGGCTGAGCGCTCGGCTAGGCGTTGTACCTCATCAGCCACCACGGCAAAGCCTCGACCTGCTTCACCTGCCATCGACGCCTGAATGGCCGCATTAAGCGCTAAGATATTGGTTTGATCAGCAATGTCACTGATCAGACCCACAATCTCACCAATCTCTTGTGACGACTCACCCAAGCGCTTGATACGCTTAGAGGTCTCTTGAATTTGCTCACGAATGGTGCTCATTCCATTGATTGAGCGCTGCACCACTTGCGCCCCATTATGGGCAATCTCTACCGAACGCTCTGCTACCGAAGTCGACTGCGAAGCATTGGAGGAAACCTGCTTGATAGATAGCACCATATCATTGATGGCTGAGGACACATCGCCAATCTTTTGTGATTGCAGCTCAGAAGCTTGTGCCAGCTCAGTGACATTAAGCTGGGTATGGCTTGATGACTCAGCCACAGTAAAGGCGGTGCGGTTAATGGCTTGCACCAGATGACGCAGCTGATCGATGGCGTAGTTCACTGAGTCAGCAATGGCGCCCGTAATGTCTTCTGACACTGTGGCACTGACTGTCAAATCCCCGTCAGCCACATGCTCAAGCTCATCAAGTAGACGCAAAATTGCCGCTTGGTTTTGCTCATTTTCTTGCTGTACTGCTCGTGCCCGCTCAAATTGCGCATCCATCTCATCACGCTGACGCAACGTTTCTTTTTCAATCAATAAACGCTGAGTGAGATTATTGGCTTGATACAAACGATACAGGGCATAAATGCTGCCAAGCAAACTTAGCAAAAACAACAACGCTGGAATAATAATTATCTTGCGTGACAATAAGCTGCGATCTACCTGCTGCAAGTTCTGCTGGGTTTGTGCGGCGAATAGGCTCACCTTATTAGCGCTTTGTTGTCGCTCAAGCGTAGGCATAGTACTCTGCTCATCACCTACCTCATCTTTTGCCTGACCACTATTAATCACAGACTCAACTTCAGGCTTAACCATTTGCCACTGCTGATTGAGATTTTGATAAATACTTGGGTCATCTAAGGCGTAGGTCTGCACTTGATTTAATGCAGCTTGATAGGTGATTAGGTCATCGGGTAATTGCTGCTGAGCGCTCATGCCTTTTTGAGGAGGGGTTGAGAATATTGCTTGGTTGACATGACGTACCAAGGTGCTTGAAGCCACCTCTAATTGATTAATGCTGCTGACATATCCTGCGACCTTGCTGATGCTAATGATCAGATAAATGATGCTTATAACGCCTAGCACCCCTAAGCCTAATAGGCCATAAATCCATTTTTTTTGAGGCTGAGCGGTATTGTGGGCAGGCCTTTTCGCTGCATCTTTCATTCATCGTTCCTTAAGGTTAATTCTTATTACTGCGCATTGGAGCCTTAGCATAAGGTATAGGGCATACAGCGTAGTTAATGGTCCCTCATGACTACTCTTGAAGCCTTAAAATTGGCTCAATCTTACTTTCAGAAAATTATAACTGTGTTGGTAAAAGCGCCTCTATTATTTAAAGGGATACTTCCAAAAACCTAGGATCGGCTAACAATAAGCTTGGCCTAAATATCGGCCAAGCCTCAAGCTCGGTATCGGTGACAAATTGACCGTGGGTATAGGGTAAAAAAGGGGCGCCAGCTGGCAGGTGCTCAGGCAGGTAATGCTTAGGTAAGAAGTTTTTTATGTGCCACACGGTATCGACCAATAGCCCGACTGCTATGTCTTGCTGCTTAACTACCAGTACTTTACGACGGTTTAATTGTTCCGCTGTACCAGATAGGTTAACAAAGCTTGCCAAATCCACCAAGGGCAACAGTTGACCACGTATGTTGGCAATCCCTAACAGCCACGGCTTGCTCATAGGTAACTCCGTTAGGCTGTTAGGGAAGCTGATAACCTCGGTCACCTCACCAATGGGGGCCACAAAATTTAGCCCAGCCACACAAAATGCCACTCCCTGCCATGGGGTATCCATCCCTTGCTGACGCTCCACTTGGCGTGATTTGGCCATATGCTCTAAGTGCAGTAACTCAATAAATCCCTTTAAAGCCACAATTGCTACCCTATGACCGAGTCGATGGTAGTCAGCAGTTCGGTCTCATTAACAGGCTTAGTTAGATAAGCCTTAGCGCCTTGTCTTTTGCCCCATACCCTATCGGTTTCTTGGTTTTTGGTGCTGATCATCACCACAGGAATATGACCTGTAGCCTCATTGCGAGTAATCTTACGTGTGGCCTGAAAGCCGTTCATTTCAGGCATAACAATATCCATTAAAATGGCATCGGGTAAGTGTATTTGCGCCTTCTCAATCCCTTGTTGACCATCAGACGCTTCTATCACTTCGTAGTTATTTTTTATCAATAACTCCCGAAAACGAGCCATCTCAGATTGTGAGTCTTCTACCACCAAAACCTTGTGCATGTGTTGTCCTTACTATCGATTCCCTGCGTCTTTTATAAGCCCGACTCTGTGCTTTGTATTTCCTAATTTTTGGGTACTACTTTTAGCATAAAACCAGCCGCTTAACGGTCGGCCTTGTGATGCTGCTGAATGGCCGTATATAGCTCATCTTTACTAAAGGGCTTGGTCAAATACTCATCTGCCCCCACAATGCGTCCGCGCGCTTTATCAAACAGACCATCTTTTGAGGACAACATAATCACTGGGGTATCGGCAAAGTCTTTGTTATTTTTTACAATGGCGCAGGTTTGATAACCATCTAAGCGCGGCATCACCACATCAATAAAGATAATCTCAGGCTTGTAGTCGGCTATCTTGGCCAAAGCCTCAAATCCATCTACTGCAGTGACCACATCACAGCCCACTCTTTGTAATAACATCTCGGCTGTACGTCGAATGGTTTTTGAATCATCAATCACCATCACCTTTAGCCCCTCAAAACTTATGTCCATTGCACCTACCCTATATGTAAAACGCTTTTTTTTAAACAGTTTTTATCTTTATTGGTACACTAATATGATATCCATTGCTTGTTTGATATGCGCTTTTGCCGCTTATCTAAGCCTTTAGTTATCTGAGTTACTCACGATTACCCTCACAGTTACTCCTGTCATTTTTAGCATAAAAATACAGGGTTTACTACTTGTTTCCCCATAGACACTCAAAGTTTTTAATGACAACCCTCTCTAAGCAGTTAATTTAATCACATTAATCACTGCCAATCCGCTTTATACTGTACTTAGCTTATCTCTATTAGGCCATATAGATGGTGTATTATCAAACCTACTGTATATTTTTATTTGACAGTTGTAGCAATCTAGACAATTTAGACTTAACAATCTGTGTGTAACAATAGCGAGAAAAAGTAACAAACTGTGTATTGTTATGATAGGCACACCTTAGGCATTATAGTTATAATAGTGCTTACTGGGCGTGCAACATTTATTTACACCGGCTCAATTGTTAATGGCATTTATAGCCCCATTAAGCCCTTAAGTTAAGCCATTTTATTACTTCGGCACTTAATTACTTAAGGTCATAAAAGATAGGTCCTAACTTAAAACAGCCGCCCAAGCTGTTAATAACCAATAATCATCACAAAATTAACAGCCAAGCCAGATGATTCAATTTTTATAATTTTTAAGGATAGTTATGAGCAAGCAAATACTCCTGATCGAAGATGATCCTGATTTAGCAGAATTAATTAGCGATTACTTGGCAATGAATTATTATGAGGTGCACCATGCGCCCACAGGTCAAGAAGGTCTTGATATTCTTGACGCCAAAGAACGCGCCATCGACTTAATTATCCTAGACTTAATGCTACCGGATATGGATGGTATGCAGGTTTGCCAAAAAATCCGTGGCGGTAAAAATAGCCAAACCAATAAAGTGCCTATCGTTATGTTGACCGCCAAAGGCGATACGACCGACCGAGTACTGGGTCTGGAGATGGGCGCAGACGATTATATTTCAAAGCCATTCGAGCCTCGTGAGCTGTTGGCTCGTATTCGTGCCGTACTGCGTCGTCATGAGCAGCCAAATCAAGCTGACAGCCAGTCTGACAGCTTAACGTTTGGCCGCTTAAGCGTATTCCCTGATAGTCATGAAGTCACCATTGATGACAAGCCTGTCCGTTTAACCACCCATCAATTCCAGCTGCTCCACTACTTCGCCACCCATGCAGGTAAGGTATTAAACCGTGAGCAGTTGTGGCAAGCCATGCCCAATGATGACAGCTCAGATAACATTGATCGCGCAATTGACGTGCACATCTCAAGACTGCGTGCATTAATTGAAGACAACCCACGTCAGCCTAAACGCATCATTACTGTGCGCGGTGTCGGCTATCAATTTGCTACCGATCAAGTTTAATTCGGTTCGATATTCTACAATTGATATTCTACGGTTGATATCTACCATCCATTGAGGGTCTAAGCAAAACCGGTTGGCTTAGACCCTCAATTACTCTCATCTAGATTAGATAAGCTTATGCCCCGACTGCCTCGATTTGGTTTTACCTCTGTTTTTAATAAGCTATTTACCAGTGTGGTGTTGACGCTGGTTTTTTTTGCGGCGGCCATGATTACTTTGATGAACATGGTGCACAACAACTCTGCAGATGCAAGATGGGAGGTACTGGCAAAACAAATTGTCAGCCAAGTTGACCCGTTTATTGACGAATTAGACAATGCCACTACCATGAACGAGCTGTTACAGGCCCGATTTATGCTGGCTGTCATAAAAAAAAGCTTCGATGTTTTTGATGAATCCCTACAAGCCAAAATGGGGCTTTATGACCGCAAGGGTCATTTGTTAATTCAAACTGACGATAGCGACTTGCCCAAGACCCTACCCGAGGACCCCTCGTTAATCTCGCGTATGCTACCGGCTTTTTTCTCCTCGGATCAGGTGAACGTGCAGGCCATGAGTGATCGTGGCTATACCTTGCTGTATGAGCCACGCAATCCCCCAAAACGCTCTGAATTATGGGCGGTACTCAATATATTCACCGGTACTTTGGCCTTAATTGGTCTGATGTCGGCCGTGCTGTGGTGGATTGCGCACTCTATGACCTGGCGCATTAATCAGATGAGCAAACAGATGGCTCAGCTTGGTGAGGGTAATTTTAGTGTGCGGGTGCCTGCCAAAGGGACGGATGAGATTGCCAGTCTGGCACGCGGCTTCAACCAAGCAGCACAAAAAATTGAGCAGCTTATCAATGCCAATAATCTATTGCTGGCGCATGCTTCACATGAGCTACGCACGCCCATTACTCGTATTCGTCTGCAGATTGAGATGATGGAGATGCTGTCTAATGAGATGTCCGAGGGCACCAAAGCCAAGTTCCATAAACGGGCACAAGCTGTCAATCGTGACCTCACTGGCCTCAATGACTTGGTGGAGAGTATCTTACTGGTGAGCCGCTTAGATGCCGGTCACGCTGCCCAAGCAAATGAACGCTTTGACTTTTTTGAACTGGTCAATCAAGAGTGCCAGCATTACCCTGAGGCCACTTTATACGGCAAATCTTTGGTAATTGAAGGTCAGCCTAAGTTGCTGATTCATTTGATACGCAATCTTTTAAATAATGCCCTTATCCATGGTCAGCCGCCCATTGAAGTGCATGTTTACGGCGTGGTCAATCAAAAAGATGCGCTGTATCCGCCCAAACAGCTGCTGGATCAAATTGCGCTATCACATGCTGAAGATGAGCTAGAAGTGTTAGAGGACTTAGCTGAATACGAGAGTGAGGCGAATTTACCAGCGCTCGGCACAGAGCAGGCAAGTGAGGAGGCAGATCAATCGCCTGAGCAAGATGAGGATGAGCACCAAAGCCTAATCTCTGACGCTCAAGAGGTCGCCGATGACCAAAGCGCAGACAGCACACCCAATACAGTCGCTGCTAAAGAGGCAGATGAGGGTAAAGATAAGGCCGACAAGCTCAAAAAAGTCGATAAAAAAGCAAAATCTGAGAGCTCTAAGCTCAATGACATGAGCTTTGCCAAACGCTTACGCCGGCCAAAAGCTGAGCCCATTGCCCAGCCCAACTATGTGGTATTGGCGGTGATAGACCAAGGTAAAGGCATTCCAGTTGATAAGCGTGAGGAAATATTTAGTCCCTTTGTGCGTCTACAGCAGCAAAAGAAAGGGTCAGGACTAGGTCTGTCCTTGGTGGCACAAATTGTAGAGGCACATAATGGTCGCATCCGCACCGATACCTATAATGGTCGTACCCGCTTTATCGTGCTGTTACCGGTCAATGATAAGGTGACGGTGGAGAAACCGAGTTTTTCTTAATAAAAAATGCCCCTGCTATTACCTCACGTAAGCTTACGGATCACCTGAGGGACACGGACGGTGATACGACTCACTGCTACTGGGGTAATTGTCATTGCAAGAGCGAGGCCAATCTTCACCCTAGTCAGCAAAAAATATCTGTTTGGCCAATCTAAAAGTGTTGCAGTGGGCCTCTACCACCTGTTCCACCTCTTCTGAATATCCGCCGCCCATGACAATGGCTATTGGGATATGATGCGCTTTGGCCTGAGTTAGCACAAACTCATCACGTGCTTTGCAGCCCTCTAAACTTAGGGCCAGCTTACCCAGCTTATCACTGGCCAGCACATCGACCGCTGATTGATAAAAAATTAAATCAGGCTCATGCTCTGCAATTAACTTAGGCAAGGTGTCTTTTAACAGAGTCAGATAAGTGGCGTCATCGGTATCATTAGGCAAATCTATGTCTAAATCTGAGGGCGGCTTACGAAATGGGTAGTTTTTTTCACCATGCATACTAAACACAAATACCCGAGGCTCATTGGCCATAATACTGGCATTGCCATTGCCTTGGTGCACATCTAAATCCACAATCAAGATTTTGCTTGCCTGCCCTCGTGAGAGCAGCAAATTACTGGCAATACACACATCATTGAACACACAAAACCCCTCACCATGATCGGCAAAGGCGTGGTGTGTACCACCTGCGACATTAAGAGACACCCCGTACTGCTTGGCGTACAAGGCACACTCATAAGTGGCATGGGCAATATAACGCCCCCGCTCAACCAACTGAGGTGTCATCTCAAAGCCGATGGCACGGGCGTCTTTGCGTGGTAAAGTTTGGTTTTTTAATTTATCCCAATACTCAGGAGTATGGGTGGTTAGAATCTCTGCCTCGCTGACCTTGTCCGGTGCAAAAAAGTTGTCCTGAGTCAGTGTGCCTTCTGCAAGTAAACGCTCAGGTATCAGCCGATATTTTTGCATCGGGAAACGGTGTTTTTCGGGCACGTCATATAAGTAAATGGGTGAAAAAGCAATTTTTAACATAACCGTATAATCATAATATCTAAGCTACTGCGTAACTCGGGTAGGCAAAAAGAAGGTTTTATCCATCTGCGCCTTGTGCAGCTCTTGTAATATGGTGGATAACTCAAAGTCTTCAGGATTACTGGCCAATAAGTCACTAAATAAGGGAGAAAAAGAAGCCGTCATTGCCATCACCCCTTTGAGCAAGTAACTGATGACTGTAGGTGGTACGATACCACCGCTGGCATTGATAATCGGCTCTAAATCTAACGAGTTTTTAAAGCGGATCTCGCCATCTCGAATATCAATCTCTACGCAGCCGAGCATCATATCGTAGTTCAGCTGAGTGGCCAGTGCCAGGCCTGCTTCTAAGTGGGTTTCAGGTAAGCTAAATGGCAACACACCGTACATGGCCACCAGTTGGGTGTGCTCATGGACTCGTATCACACAGCCCCACTCTACTTCATTGGCATCAGGTGTGCTGCCTGTGCCAGGTCGTCTTTGCCCCTCACTGCTCTGATCAGCATCAACATCATAGTCACCCGTGGTGTCATTATAGTAGCGCATTGCCATAGAAATATGGTGCACGTTTCGTTTAGTAATGCTGCCTTGGTATTTTTGGGTCTGGTTGCCGGAGGGAGTATCTGCCGTCTCTTCACTTGAGTCGTTAACCTCACTGCTTTCGACCGGATCATGATAATAGTAGTTTAAATCGCTGGCTTCCAAAAAATCCAAAATACTATCGGTAATGGGGTTTTGCGAATACTGAAAAGAAGCGGTGCGCATTTTCATGTTATCGGCATTATCTAGATTAGATAAGCTGATAAATTTGGCAGGCGCTTCATCCACTGCTGCGGCATCGATACTGTCCTCATCAGAAAAATAACTGGTGCTTTCGTAGCCACTGGGGGTCATCTTATGCGCATCACTGGTGCCAGGCTGCTGTGTGCGACTTTTTTGATAATCGTATCGCTCGCGTTTAGGTGGCTGTGCTTGCATCACATCTGCTGTTAGCCGCTCAGGTGAGGCTTGCTGGTCGAGCTCAAAAGCTGACGTAAGCTCCTGATGCTCAGCATTAGACATCTGTGTTGGCTCACGTGTCTGACTCAATGGCGGCGTGGCCGAAGACTCAGAGAAACGGTGCGCTGTGGTCAACGTCTCGGCCTCACTTTTTATGATATCGGACTTTGCCGTTATTAAATATTTTAATCGTTGCCAAAAAGATGGCTTTTTTTGTGAGCTCATAATAGGGACAATACGTTAGTTGTGGGTCGAGGTTTGATATACTATGCACTATAATCTGTATCAGGCGATGGCCTATTAAAGCTATATGACGGCTAGGCGCTCCGATTGCAATAGCCTGAGCGCCACAAACACGGACATAAATGCCAACAGCTTTACAGTTAATATCCCTATATTAAAGCACAATCACCTCACACTGCGCTAAAAACGCACATGGAGGCGAGTTTATTTGTAACTTGGACCGCTTGTGTCGTCAAAAGTATGGCGGCAAATGCAGTATCAAATGCAGTATAAGGTCCATTACGCGGCATAAATCACAAGGGATACCCTAAACTCACACTAATGCGTAAGCTTAGTTGTCTGTCCACCTTTTTATACATCAGGCCACCATGCACCCCACAACCTCGACACATTCAGCTCACATAAATGCCTCTGATAGCCCCTCTACGCCGGTGCTGGTCTTACAAGACCTTACCGTACAGCGTGGCGACTTTCCACTGTGTGAAGGGGTGATGCTGCAGCTGTATACTGGCGATATTTGCCATCTTATTGGCGCCAACGGTACCGGCAAAACCACGCTATTGATGCAATTGGCCGGACTATTACCGCTGCTTGAAGGCAAGGTGCTGTATCAAGGCCAAAACAGCTTACCGATAGCACCTGTCTATGTTTCGCATCAATTGGGTATCCATCCAAGCCTCACCGTTAAGCAAAACCTTAGTTTTTTATTGAACCTATATGGTATTGAGCCAAGCAATGCTCAAATTGAAGCAGCACTGGACTGGGTCGGACTGTCAGGGTTTGAGAACATGGGTAGCAATCAGCTCTCAGCGGGTCAAACCCGCCGTGTTACCTTAGCGCGTTTGTACCTGATGACGCCACAGCACACGCCTTTGTGGTTATTAGATGAGCCGTTTACGGCATTGGATGTGGCCATGGTGGCACGGTTGCAGCAGCAATTAAACAGTTTTGTGAACGCAGGCGGTGCGGTATTAATGACCAGTCACCAGCCGGTAGAGGTCGCCAATAAGCAGCTGGATTTATCTGGTTACCTGCCCTCTTATTCAGGCAGTGATGATTTAGACAGTGATGACAATTTTGCGTCATATGCTTATGATGACGATCACTATGACCCTAATAATCAGGGAACACTATGAGCCACAACCCATTAAACCCAAACCAAGCAACTTCTGTCGGTATCAGCACTGCTCGACTATGGCGCCGTGAATGGCAGGTCAAGCAGCAAGGTGCCGTTCAATGGCTGTATCCTTTGGTGTTGTTTTTGGTGATTATCACCTTATTTCCACTGGCAGTCGGCAGCGAGCCACAATTACTGCACCGACTAGGCGTGCCGGCTGTATGGATAGCGGCTCTGCTGTCGTTGGTGATGGGCGTAGATGATTTGTTTAAGCCGGCAATGGACAATGGTACCTTAGCACAGCTGATTGTCTCTAAGACCTCGTTACCGCTTTGGGTGCTTATTCGTCTTAGCATTCACTGGATATTTAGCAGCGGCTTTGTGGCACTTTTAAGTCTACTGGCGATACTGTTATTTGGATTATCTTGGGGAGAAGCGGGCGCACTTTTGGCCTCTATTGTCGTGGGTAGCCCTATGCTGCTTATGCTATCGGCCATCGCCAGCAGCCTGACCTTATCTTTAAAAAATGGCGCAGTTTTGGTGCCTTTAATTGCCTTGCCGATGCAGTTGCCGGTGCTGATATTTGCCACAGGAGCGGTTGACTTGTACGCGACAGGCCTCAATGGTCTGCCCATATTGGCCTTATTGGCAGCCGGTAGTATCTTATCGATCCTCATTACACCTTGGGTGATTGCTATGACTCTGAAGATGGCATGGCTTAACTGAGGCCAATATTTGCTATAATAGTTAAACATTAGATAAAGTATTCATTGTAGTAGGCACTACGGCAGGCGAGCCCCTTTATATCAGGAATCCATGGCTTAACTTACCGAGCGCCTCACTGACTCGTGTGTGGGACTGTTTGCCCACACTTCCTTGCTCACACTGTGGCTTACAAGGTCGTTTTATTATGCCAAACGCTAATTTATCACCTCAAAACCCGGGCTTTTTTTCACGCCTATGGCAGGGCTTTTTGGCCACTGTTGGTACCCGTGAATTCTTTCGTATCTTCACGCCTTGGGTAAAGTGGCTGGCGGCATTGGCCACTATTATGTTGGTAGTCGGCAGTGTTTGGGGGCTGGCCTTTGCGCCACCTGATTATCTACAAGGCAACAGCTATCGCATTATTTTTATCCATGTGCCTGCTGCCGGTATCGCCTTATCTATTTATTTTGCGCTTGCGGTACTGGGCGTGATATTTTTGGTGTGGCGTATTAAGACCGCCAACCTAGTGGCTCAAGCAATCGCCCCCATCGGATTTATGCTGTGTGTTTTAAGTTTAATAACAGGATCAATTTGGGCCAAGCCGACCTGGGGTACTTTTTGGGTATGGGATGCTCGCCTGACCTCGATGCTGATTTTAGCGTTTTTATACGCAGGTGTGATGGCGCTATTTGCCGCCTTTGAGCATTCACCAAACCGCGGTAAAGCTGCTGCTATTTTATCGATTGTGGGTGCAGTTAACCTACCCATTATCAAGTACTCAGTAAACTGGTGGAACACCCTACACCAAGGCTCTACCATTACCCTCACTGAAGCACCAAAGATGTCATTAGATATGTTGGCGCCTTTACTATTGATGATTATTGGTAGCTACCTGTTGGTGGCCGCCTTAGCCATTTATCGCACCAACACCCTTATCCTACGCCGCGATCAAAATAAGGCTTGGGTCAAAGAATATGTGCGTGACGCCAAATAAAGGAGCGACTTATGCAGCCGTATTTTTATAGCTTTCAAGAGTTTTTGGCCATGGGTAAGCATGGTATGTATGTCTGGAGCACTTGGGGTCTTACCTTAATTGTGGTACTGGGCTTTGTCTTATATAGTGTGCACCAACGTCGCCAACTGGTCAAAGATCTAAAAATCCAGCATACCCGTCAACAGCAGCGCAAGCAAGCTCAGCGCCGCCCGTAAGCAATACTCTATCTGACTAAATTAGGCCTGTTTTTTGGCGCATGTTTTTATAATGGCTCAAAAACAGAACCCAACTTTTGCAACAACACTCAATGATTTGAGCGTATTAAATAAAAGGCAATCTTATGAATGCTGTACGTCGTAAAAAACTGATATGGGTCGCGGCTACTTTAGCAGGCGCTATTATTGCCGTGCTATTGGTCATCTACGCCATTGGGCAGCAGACTGACTATTACTTTGACCCGACTGCTATTGCTGCTGGGGACGCACCTCAGAATAAACGCATTCGTGCAGGCGGTATGGTGGTGAAAGACAGTGTGCGTCGTGACCCTAACGATGACTTGAAAGTACAGTTTGAGATCACTGACTTTAATGCCACCGTGCCTGTCAGCTATCAGGGCATCTTACCGGATTTATTTGCAGAAAACTCCGGCGTTGTTGCCACAGGAGAGATGCAAGGCAAGGTGTTCGTTGCCAGCGAAGTATTGGCCAAGCACGATGAGAACTATATGCCTCCTGAAGTTGCCGCCTCGTTAAAAGAAGACCATGCTGCCAAAGGGGTTACGCCCACCTCAGAGCAGTTTAGTCCCGCCATTCCAGTCAAACAAACAGCGGGCGAAGGTAACCACACCACAAGCACCCTACAAGAGTAATGCGGCCATCTGCTAAGGGCAGATAACTTATCACCAAAAAAAAGCGGAGATAGCAATTATCTCCGCCTTTTTTAACCACTCATTTTAGACACCTTAATCTTGGCGTAACCAGCGTAGCCAAACTTCATGGCCAATAAAGAACAGCACTGCTAAGAAAAATGGCAGAAGGTAATACAGCAGTCTAAACACCAGCAATACGGCCAGTAAATAGGTCTTATCGACTGTGGGCAAGGAGGCCATCATAGTTAATTCAAAAACACCAAGTCCACCAGGCACATGACTTAAGATTGCCAAAATCATCGATTGGATAAAAGCTGAAAACACGGTGAAATAGCCAACACCAGCATCATGCGGCAATAATAAATACAGCACAAAAGCCACACTGGCTAAGTCCACAATAGAGATGATAATCTGCTTAATCATCATCGTCGCAGGCGGTAAATCAAAGCGCCAACCTTTTACCTGAATATGGCGGCCTTGTCTGCCCGACCAAGCTATTAGACCAGCTACCATGGCAAGTAGGCCCAAGCCCAAACTACGAATCACCGACGCATTGCGCAAAAACTCAGGGATATCAATAGAGACTTCTGCCAACTGCAAGTCGAGCTGATTCATCATAGTGACCGTGGCTTCTGGGTTAAATGCCAAGGACAAAGATACCAAGGTAGTAATACCAAAGGTAAAAGCCATGGATACCAACCACACCACATTGGCGATATTTTCAGGGCGTATCTTATTGACCCCATACATCCTAAAACGGACACCAGAGGCGGACAAAATGGCCAGCCCTATGGTGTGACCGATCGCATAAGCCGTAAACGAGGTAAACGCCACCTTTTTAAACGGTAGAGCGATATTCATGTGTTTAAAGGCGATGGTGTCATATAGAGTAAGCACCAAATAGCCAAAGGCAACCACCAATAATGCCCAAAAGATATCTAAATTGGGGATTTGTTCAATGGCTAAAAAAATCTCGGAGAGGCTAATGCTGTGGGTGATGGTGTATAGGGTTTTTATGGCAAGTACGAATATAACCAATGCCAATAAAAAAAGCACACCTCTAAGCAAGATGGCTTTTGGATTTATGACGGTTTTTAGGTTAATAGACATACAGGCACTTTATCAAGACGCTATAAATTCAAAGAAGATTACCGCTGTGAATAACAGACTGATAATTATAGTGCATATAATAACAGTCTGAGCCCTCAGTTTGTGTATTAATGCGATTTAGCGGGCATTTTAGGCACAAATTTTTTTTACTTAAAGTAGCGATTAAATAACGGACACAAAAAAACGAGCCAAAGGCTCGTTTTTTTTGATTCATCTAAAGTAATGAGTGTTTAATGATCACCACTTTAAATCATCATCGCTAATTAGATAGCTGTGATACCGTGAGCTTGTGGGCCTTTAGCACCTTGAGTTACAGTGAACTCAACTTCTTGGCCTTCAGCTAAGGTTTTGAAGCCTGAGCTTGCGATTTCGCTGTAATGAGCGAAAACGTCTGGACCAGTTTCTGGAGCGATAAAGCCAAAACCTTTAGCTTCGTTAAACCACTTTACTGTACCTTTGATAGTATCTGACATATATATAATCCTAATTTTAAAACATAATGACCAATTTGGTCGGTAACGCTCTGAGCAACTACGGTAAATCTTAAAACGGAGGATTAATGCTAATACTACGAGGTAATGATTTGTTGTGGGCTTCTCTCAAGCAGGAGCCTAGTATAGGGTGACAACTCCCCTTTAGCAAGCTTTATTTTAAAATAACTTAAAAAAACAGAAAAATTTACTAAAAAATATGCCGTTAATCGCTGTCAGAGGTGAGTATGCGGCGCTATTCATGTCACAAAATTAGTTATGTTTACCCAAAAATGAGGCTGCATATCTATTAAAATAAGCTTATGATAGTATTAAACAGTAAGGCATATATCATGCAATCAGCCTCTAACAATATGCCACTATCATTGCCATTAACTGCGCAGCTAAGCATGCCCGTTAATGTATCTTTCACTCTGTTTGATATAGGTGTTGCCATGAGCTATAAACATATTTTGCTCGTTACTGACTTACGCTCTGATGCCGACGTTGTTGCCCAAAAAGCCAAATACATTCACTCACGTCAACAAGATGCACAGCTGTCAGTACTACATATTATTAAAGATACGATGGTAGGCTTTGGATATGAAATGGTCCCTGCTGCCAGTCTTTATGATGAGATAGATGATGAGCGCTGCAAAAACGCAAGAGGTGATTTGATTGAGTTTCTCAAGCGAAACGGTCTAGACTGCAAGAGTCAGGAAGTCACCACCGCTATTTCAAATAGCGAGGGTATTATTAACTATTGTCATAAAAACGACGTGGATTTAGTCATTATCGGTCGCCATGAGCGCCATGGTATCTCCGCTTGGATTAACGGCGCGACGGTAGATGCTATTTTGCCCAATGTCTCTTGTGATGTGTTGGTAGTCAGACTAGAAAAGCCGGTAAAATAAAGCTTGACTGTGCTTGAGCCGAAGAGCTGCACCGTCCCATCAAGCCGCTTGGGTGGACAATGAGCGGATAAATGGTCTGTAGTAACAGCCTATAGCCCATTGTGCATAGATAGATAGACATAGACATAGCAGTCTATCAGGCGTCAGGCAACCGCCATAGATAGACGCCGACACAAAAGCAAACCAAGGCCACCGTCCATGCCACCCAAGCTTTGGCCTCAGGTACTGTCAACAGCAGCATGCTGCTTGAGAAGCCCATCATAATACACGCCAGCCATTTTGCTCGGCGTGGCACAGCTCGGCGCTCCTCCCAGTCTCGAATGTACTTACCCATGTGTTTGTGATTAATAAGCCACAAATAAAAACGCTTAGATCCGCGAGCCCAGCACCCTGCTGCGAGTAAAATAAAAGGAGCCGTGGGCATAACGGGCAACACCGCCCCTATCACGCCGAGTGCAAAAAATACAAACCCCAAGATGAGATATAGCCAGCGCATGTGGGCATACTTCGAGGGGTTTATGCGTCCGGTATGTCGATACTTAGTTTGTTCGGTCATATAAACTTATAGCGCTACAGCCTGTCCAAGCCCATCACGCTTCGCCAATTGGGCAATCTTGAGTGCCACAGCTGCATCAAAACTTGCAGCCCCCACAGATTTAAATAAGCTGAGCTTGCTCTTCGCCTGCTCATCGCTTAGCTGTAATTTACCATTGACCAAGTCCATTAGCTGGCCACTTAGCTCATCCCAGCCCCAATCGCAGTCAGCATTGTCATCGGCCTGAATTAGGTCACCCGCTTCATGCTTACCGCCCTCTAGATCATCGATTACCACATAGTCACAAGCGGCAATTACCGAATCACTCACCTCTTTCATATGCGGCTGATAAGCACCGACCGCATTAATATGGGCATTGGGTTTAATCTGCTCGATTTCAAACAGCCCTTGGGTGGCCCGTGTGGCCAAATTAATCACATCCGCCTCTGCCACAGCCGCTTCAATAGACTCACATACCTTAACGCTGATACCTTGCTGGGCCCACTGCGGGTAATCAGCAATAAACTGTGCTTTAAACTGCTGGGCTTTATCACCACTGCGGTTCCATAAGTTCACTTGGCGAATGTTAGGACATACGGTTAACACCGCATTAAGCTGCTCATAGGCCATGCCGCCGGTGCCAATGACAGCCACAGTTTGGCTCTCAGGATTGGCCAAGTACTTAGTGGCAACCCCAGACAAAGCCGCCGTACGAACTTGAGTGACATAGATGCCATCCATAAATGCCAAGGTATCCCCTGTCGCAGTATCTGATACAGTAATGGTAGCCACAGTAGTTGGCTTCTGGCGCTGCGGATTGTCTGGGCAAATAGTGACCAATTTGACCACAGCATACTCCTGCTCGCCATCGAATACGACAGAGGGCATGGACAAGTGCGAGCCTTGCTGATGCGTGTCTGAATCTTTATTGGTGGGAATGACCAAGCGCTCGGGCGTCTTGACCCAATTTGGGTGCTCAGTCTGACGGATGAGTAGCTGTTCAATGGCCTCAATTGCCATGGACATAGTCAGCTGCTGCTTAACGGTTTCCATGTTTAATACTTGCATCATTATTCCTTTATCATTTTATTTATAGATATATTATAAAGGAAGTATGCTAGCAGCACACAGCGGGCGCAAACAATAGGCGAAATGTCAAATTTTGTCAGAATACCTCAACGCTAAGCCCGCTGTTAATACACTACTTTGGGCTATATTGCCTGATCAGATCGTTTGATAACAAAACCCAGCAGTGCCATTAAAATGGTCGGTACTATCCAGCCTAAGCCCAGCTCAGCCATAGGCAGCTTCTCAATTAAGCTGTGCCAAGGCAGTGGACTGCTCACCAAATTGCTCAGCATGTCATTAAAGGCGAACAAGGTAGCTGTTCCTACACCGAACACATAGGTCAAAGGATGCTTAGCAATCATAGGATGTATCAAAGACAACAGAACTAAGGCGATACTAATGGGATATAAAAATACCATAATGGGCACCGCTATGGCCAAGATGCTGTCTAGTCCCAGATTTGAGAACAAAGCACCCAGCACAGTGAAGATGAGCACATAAACGCCATAACCAATCTTAGGATAGACTTGATTGGCAAAGCTTGAACAGGCATTAATTAAGCCAATACAGGTGGTTAAACAGGCCAAAATAACAATCATACCAAAGGCCACGTTCCCAGCATTGCCCATCAGTTGCGTGGCAGCACTCGATAGCAGCACCGCTCCATTTTCATAGCCCTCAGGACGATACATACCACGGCCAATCCAAGCCAGGCCAAAGTAAATCAGACCCAAAAATAGACCCGCCACCAATGAGGACTGAATCATTACTTTAACCAACTGCTGGGGCGCCAAAGGTGCCTGACCCGCCGCCTTAGTCGAGCCCATAATGGCATTGGCCAATACCGTACCAAAGGCCAGGCCTGCCAGCGCATCCAACGTAAAATAGCCCTCGATAATGCCCGCTGACAGAGGATTGCTGTTAAATTGCTCTGAGGGCGCATGCACGCTTGGCGTCAGATGCATAAAAGCCAGACCGCAAAGCAGTGCAATCACCCCGAGCAGTACCGGAGTCAATACCTTACCAATGATATCCACCAAGCGACCTGATTTAAGGGCGCATAAATAACACACGCTAAAAAACACCACCACATAAGTAATCAGACTTATGCCCTCGGGCAAGTTTATAAAGTGGCGAAAGCCCATCTCATAACCCACGTTAGCAGCGCGCGGAATACCGTACATCGCACCAATAGACAGATAAATTAAGATGGCAAAAACATAAGCAAATACCGGATGCACTCGGCGCCCCAAACCCAACAACTCTCCACTAGACTTGGCAATGGCAATGAGGCTGAGCATTGGTAGTGCAATGGCAGTAACGATAAAACCGATGACTGCAGGCGTAAAGTTAAGCCCAGCATTCATCCCCAACATAGGCGGAAAAATTAAATTACCGGCACCAAAGAAGAAGGACAACAGCATAAACCCTAAGAATAAGGGATTGCTGGCTGAGGAAGAGGGGTTGACTGCGTGATCTTTGTCCATGAAGGGGCCACCTGATTGAATCCGGCACATCGTATATGCACTAAAAAATGGCCAATTGTATAGCAACACCAAGCGTATGGCAAAAACTACTGATATCAGCGCTTTAGCCCCAGCTAAGTAGGCCTTTTACGCACAGTAGCAGTAGCGCTGAGATGCCCAGTCCCAATGCCCCTGCTCGCTTAAAAACAGGATTGGGCATCTTTAGGCTCAAGGTCGTGTAGATAATTAACAGATAACTGCTAAAGGGTAACAGCAGCAATACCATGATTAAATAACCAAACCAAGGCCAATGTTTTATGGGCTCGAAATGCAAAGTCAGAGTCAATAGCAGCGCCAAAAGATAACCTAGCATAACAAGACTGGCATAAATGGCTGCCCTATCTAGCAACTTATGACGCCGCCACAATAACCATAAAGCTGGCAGAAGTAATAACAGTAACAGCTTTATTATCATAGTTTTATTATCATAGTTTTGACGTCTTAGAAGTAAGTTAGGTAAATAGGCTAATGTTGGCCATGTTGTGACTGCTGCTGATCCCAGTCATCGGCCGCTTTAAGCATCTTTTTGATCAGTATCGCCGATAAAAAAGCCACCACAGTGAGCACAACCGCAAAGATTGTAAGCGTCATAAAGAACCCACCGTAACTCTCTACCGCTATTGCTTGGGTCAGTTTAGTCCCTTTATCCAAAGCAATTGAGGTTGAAAACACCGCTCCAATAATGCCGCTCACTGCCATAGCCACCATAAATAGGCTCACTGAAAAGCTGGCAATGGCCTTGGGCGCAACTGATAAAATATATGCCACCACCAGACTGCCTACCACCACCTCAGCAAAGGCTTGGAAGAAATGTACCAGTAAAAATATCTCTGGTCTTAAAATGGTATCAGGGCCAATGTGCAATAAAGAGACGGTTAAGATAGCAAAAGCTATGGTTGTTAGAATAAAGGCCACACCCACTTTGACCGGTGTGCTTAAGAAGATATCACGCTTCTCTAAACGATTGGTAATAAAAGCAATCACAGGACCTGCCACTGCACACCATAGGGGGTTCATAACCAACGAGCCTTCTGGCTGAATTGGAATTATGCCAAATAAATCACCACGCATGGTGTTAATCGCCACGATATTCATTGAGGTCATCATCTGCCCGTAGTACACAAAAAAGGCGATACTCAATAGCACCATGATCAAGATAGTTCCCATACGCAGCGCCGTTGATCGGGCAGCTTTGAGCATCAATACCACAAAATAACCTATCGCTGCAGCACTGATGGCATAAACAATGTATTGCCCTATATCCATGTCACTAAACATATAAAATACAACGGCAATCATTAATGCACTAAGCCCAAAAAACTTTAGCCAGCTTTGTACAGAAACCGGTGTTTTATCAATCTCATCGGCATGGGTGACCAAGGGTTTGCGTATCAATAATAGGGATAACACACCCAGCCCCGCCATAATGGCTGAAAGCATAAAGTTACCTTTATAGCCAATAATCAATGTCAAAAACGGAAACACATACTGACCCAAAAAAGCCCCTAAATTATTCACCGAATAGTTAATTGGATATACTTTTTCAAAGTCAGCTTGTGAGGCAAAAGTGGTCTGAAATAAGGTCGGATAATTGGGTGACATCAGCCCGCGGCCATAGCTGGCCAAAGCAATCCCCATTAAACTTAGCGGCACATTGACCCCTACGGCACTAATCATAAGCAGCACATAGCCCAAGGTAAAGGCGACATAGCCCACCACCAAGGAGCGGTACGCCCCCAAAAACTTATCACCAATAACGCCGCCAGCAATAGAAAACAAAGTGCCCACAGCACCAAAGGCACCAATAACCATCAAGGTATCAGCTTCACTGTACTGTAATTTTTCTAAGAAAAACGGAGTAAGGACAATCATTACCCCATAAAACGAGAAGCCAAAACCCATTTGGCAAAACATCATTACTAGGTTTCTTTTATTAAACACTGGGTACCTCTCGCATGTGCAATCAAAAAAATAAAGCCACCCAAACGGTGACTTTATTATGGCTGTTAAGGATAGATAATTTCGAATTTCGACAGAAATCGGCTATTTTATCTTAATTCGGCACTCATGGTTAAGCCAAATACTCGGTTTTTGATGAAATACTGCGTCTACAAAAAAGGCCACTGATTTTCATCAGCAGCCTGTTATCAATTGCTTGTAAAGTCACCATTAATCTGTATTTAATGTCCGGTAGTGCCGCCCACCAATCCAGTGACTGTGCACGCACTCAAAAATATCGAGCTGGTTAGTATAATGGCCAATGCCCGTGTGGTCTTGTTAATTAAAGTTAGCATAGCCGCTCCTTAATTTATAGTGAGCAAACAGGCTCTAAACGGCTCTTATAAACATAAGAGTAATTTTGGCCATTTGGGTAAGCACGCTGTAGCTCAGGCTCATTAAAGGTTTGATTTAACATAAGCGATTGTTTTGGCGCAAACTTAGTGGCCTTGATATAAGAAAAAACAGGCTGATTTTGATACTGTAGTCCAACGGCGTTAGCAGTCGGTACCAGCTTATATTGCTCCATGCCTATTTGCTGATAAGTACCGTCAGCATAGCACTTAAAGCGGTAATTCTGGCTCATGCCATTGTTGAAGCTGACGACTGATGCCTCGCCATTTATCGCTGAGGTCATGGCCCAATAGCCCTCAGATATGCCTTGAGGCAACTGGTAGGCATTGCTAGTTGAATTGGGCGCCATACCAGTGCTGGCACAGCTTGATAAAAATAAGGCGCTACTGATGATGGTAGCAGCTGAAATCTTCATACGATGACTCATAATCGTTCCTCTGATTCAATCCTTGATAAGGAGAAGGTAGGTAAACAGTAACTATTAGCAATTTACTATGTTAGCAATTTACTATGGTAGCTTACTTTGCTGTGCCAATCGTTTACCAACTTAGGTGTCATTGTAGGTTTTTTATGTTTAATCGATAACTGTTGATTGGGTATAAATACCCTGTTTAGTCGTAAACTTAACTAAAAAAATGGCGGCCCCAATATAAAATTGAAGCCGCCATAATAAGGTAAATACAAAATAAAAACAGTAAAGCTAGCTGTCCAATGACTTTAGAGATTATAGTGCTTTAAGCTGAGCCATCTGTTCGCTCATCACTTTTAACTGACCTTCAAGTTCCTCAAGCTTGGCTTTTTCTGCAGCAACCACTTCAGCAGGGGCTTTACTAACAAAGCCTTCATTACCCAACTTACGTGCGATGCCATCCGCCTGCTTTTGCAGTTTTTCTTGTGCTTTTGACAGACGGCCTAGCTCAGCTGTTGGGTCAATAAGACCTTTCATAGGTACCATCACCCGCAGCTTGCCGACCATACTAGAGGAGGATAATGGCACTTCATCACCGTCATTTAGGATGGTTAGGCTCTCAACTTTGGCCAGCGCTTTAAACTGGTTTTCAATACGATGTAGGCGCTCAGTTTGCTCCGCTGTGATGTTCTCAAGCAGTACCGGCAGACGTACTGCGTTACCCAGCTTCATCTCACCACGGATATTGCGTACGCCAGCGATAAGCTCTTGTAACCAGGTCATATCGGCTTCAACTTGAGCGTTAATTTGCGACTCATTGACCTCAGGGAACTGGGCAATCATAATGCTGTCAGTATCTCTGCGCTCTAATAGCGGTGCAATGGTCTGCCAAATCTGTTCTGTCAAATACGGCATGACAGGGTGAGCAAAGCGCATCGCCGTCTCTAATACATGTAGCAGCACATAACGAATCTGCGCCTTACGCTCACTCGATACCGTGTCATCATTTAAGCTGGCTTTAGCAAGCTCCACATACCAGTCACAGTACTCATTCCAGATAAATTCATAAATATCATGGCTGACCATATCTAAGCGATACTGCTCAAAGTGCTGCTTGATATTGGCAATGGTCGAATTTAGACGGCTGATAATCCACTGCTCAGGTAGTTCCCACACTTGGGTATTGGGCGCCTTATCGATGGCCAGCGCATTGCCCTGTTTGTCAACACAGTTCATCAGTACAAAGCGGCTGGCGTTCCAGATTTTGTTACAGAAGTTGCGATACCCTTCGACACGTTTTAAATCAAAGTTAATGTCACGGCCGGTGCTGGCAAGCGAGGTAAAGGTAAATCGCAGCGCATCAGTACCAAAGGCTGGAATACCCTCTGGAAACTCTTTGCGGGTTTGTTTTTCAATCTTGGCCGCATCTTTAGGGTTCATCATGTTGCTGGTGCGTTTTGCTACCAAAGATTCCAGATCAATACCATCAATCAGATCGATGGGGTCAAGCACATTACCTTTAGATTTTGACATCTTCTGGCCCTGACCATCACGCACCAAACCGTGCACGTAGACCGTCTTAAATGGTACTTGCGGCGTGCCATCTTCATTCTTCATAAAGTGCATGGTGAGCATAATCATACGCGCCACCCAGAAGAAGATAATATCAAAGCCGGTTACCAATACGCTGGTCGGGTGAAAAGTCTGTAGCGCTTTTTGGTCTTGTGATTCATCGCCCCAACCTAGGGTGCTAAAGGTCCATAGACCTGAGCTGAACCACGTGTCTAGCACGTCTTCATCTTGGCGCAGCTCAATGCTGTCATCAAGATTGTATTTGCTGCGTACTTCGGCCTCATCACGTGCCACATAAATGTTGTCGTCGTTGTCATACCAGGCTGGGATGCGATGACCCCACCACAATTGACGGCTGATACACCAGTCCTCAATGTTGTTCATCCATGCCATGTACATGTTTTTGTACTGTGCAGGCACAAATTCAATACGGCCATCTTCCACCGCTTCAATCGACGGCTTCGCCAATTGCTCTACTGCCACATACCACTGATCGGTTAGCCAAGGCTCAACGATAACCCCACTGCGATCACCGCGAGGCGCTTTAAGCTGATAGTCCTCGATTTGATCCAGCCAGCCCTCAGCCTGAGCCTGCTCAACCAACTGCTTACGGGCGTCAAAGCGCTCAACACCGGCATAAGCTTCAGGGGTTTTTTCAAGCTTAGGCTCACGGGTCTGCAGATCTGGATAAATCTCCATCTCGGGCAGTATATGGGCGTGTGCATCAAAGATATTGATAAGCGGTGTATTATGACGACGGCCAAGCTCATAGTCATTAAAATCATGCGCTGGGGTAATTTTTACCACACCGGTACCAAAGTCGCTTTCAACATAGTCATCAGCCACGATAGGCACTACGCGGCCGGTAATCGGCAAGGTAATGGTCTGGCCGACCAAGTGGGTATAGCGCTCATCTTTTGGGTTCACGGCTACTGCGGTATCACCAAGCAAGGTCTCAGGACGGGTGGTTGCTACCACAACATAATCTTTGCCGTCTTGGGTTTTGATAGATTTGTCAGTGAAATAGTAGCGAAAATGCCACAGTGAGCCTTTTTCGTCATGGTTTTCTACTTCTAAGTCTGACAGTGCGGTTTGAAACTTAGGATCCCAGTTCACCAGACGCTTACCGCGGTAAATTAGACCTTCATCATGCAAGCGTACGAATACTTCTTTTACCGCGTTTGATAAGCCCTCGTCCATGGTAAAGCGTTCACGCGACCAATCCACGGATGAGCCCAAACGGCGAATCTGACGGGTAATGTTACCGCCCGACTCTTCTTTCCACTCCCAAACCTTATTGATAAAATCTTCACGAGTTAAATCAGTACGCTTAATACCTTCTGCATTTAAACGGCGCTCTACCACCATCTGTGTGGCAATACCGGCATGGTCTGTGCCCGGCTGCCACAATGTATTGTCGCCCAGCATACGATGATAACGGGTGAGCGAGTCCATAATGGCGTTGTTAAAACCATGACCCATGTGCAAGCTGCCAGTCACGTTAGGTGGTGGCAGGGCAATAGAAAACGACTCATCGCTGTTATATTTGGGCTGAAAATAACCACTTTCTTCCCAGCGCTGATACATACCCTGTTCAACTTCACCGGGATTATAGGCGTTTTCAAGTTGTTTTAGGGCCGATTGAATAGAGGCAGTAAGATTTTGATTGCTCATAATAAAAGTGTCTTATTGTTGATGAGAAATTTATAAAATAAAGGCAGATACAAAGACGTTAATGGGTATGATTTTAACGCAGATAGCAGGATTTTGTTAGAGGTTAAGCCAATTTAGCTCAGCACGTCTTGACTTCCTGCCCTCCCTAAAATGAGGGGATCGCTACAGCTAGACGATAAAACAGCTATAAGGGTAATGGCGGCGGGATTTTTGGATTGCCCACAGTATAAACCGCCGTGCCATAAGCAATGGCTTCCACCATACTTCCGCTAATATTGATACTGGTGACCTCCAAGCGCAGACCATAGACTTGATTGTAGCCCAAAAACTGCGCCTCAAGCTTCATGCGAATTACCGCCTCACGCCGAGCCCTATCAAGTAGCGTCTCATAGGTGGTGAGGTTTTTACCAAACACATTAAGCACCCGAGCGACTATCATCTTAAAGTAATCTTGAGCAATCACCACACTGCCCATCACCAACACTGGCTGAGTGGCATCGGCAATGATCGGCTGATAAAAACGTTCAGTTGAGACAATGATGTGCCCCAGCTCTTTTTCGGTGCTATCTAGACGCTTAAGATGATCATTTTCGTTATAACGACCAAACACCCATCCAATAAAAAACAGCCCAATAAAAACTATATTATCGATAAAAAAGTCAAAAACAGTATCCATGAGCGCCGCCCCCTAGCTTAGGTCTTGAGTAAGACAGCCTGATTGACTCAACTTAAGCGCTCTAGTCATACGGCGTATGGTCTATAGGCGGTAGTGGTGGTACGGCTATAGGCTCAGCAGGCGGCGCGCTTTGAGGTGCACTGCTTGGTTCAGCAACACTCGCTGGCACCGGATTGGCAACCGCTCTAACAGCAGTGCCATAGACAAAAAGCTCAGAGGCACCTTGAGCAATACTTGAGGTCGAAAAACGCAGTCCCACCACCGCATCAGCCCCTAGCGCCTCGGCCTTCGCCAACATGCGATCTATCGCCTCTTGCCGCGACTCTTCTAATAGCTCGGTATAAGCGGTCAATTCGCCACCCACGATATTTTTTAGGCTGGCAAAGATATCCTTACCCACATGCTTTGAGCGCACGGTACTGCCATACACCACATCTAATCGCTCAGTGATGGTGTAGCCTGGCAGGTGTTCAAGATTGGACAGTAGCACGCTCATCACTTACTCGTCAGTGTTAAATAACAAAAACAGCTCGCTTAGATTGCCTTCAATACTATTAGCCATTTGGGCCAAAGCATCGTCATCGCGGCGGATAGCGGCCAAATCCTCATCCTCTTCACCGTCCACAGTATCTATACCACTAAATACCATCATCGGTAAAGTCAGCATGGCCACATCTTCAGAGCTGTCTTCATCGCTAAACCAGTCCACATTCTCATCGCCATACATAGCATCAACGAAGCCGATGGACCAAGCGGTAAGCTCTGAGTCGGGTGAAAAATCCATCTCACCAGAGTCTTCATCGATATCAAGCGGTAAGGCAATACCCTCTTCGCTTTGTAAATCTTCTAGAAGCTCAGCACGCCACTCTTTTACTGCCGCTTTCACTGCAGCATCAACTTGGGCATCTTGGCCTTCAAATAAGAGCGACAACCAGTTTGGTAATGGCTTACCGACGATGGTAGCGGTCAAAAATCCGTGGGTAGCCACGCTATCAAGGCCATGTTTGTTGGCATCAGAATCTAAGAAGTCTTGTAGCTCATCTAAGGTCATAGGGGTCTCTTTATTGGGTGACAAATTGGGTGGTCAGTTGGGTGATAAATTTGGGGTAACTTGGCATTTGCTATATTAGTATTTGGGCTATGTTTTAGGTAATCTTACCGCTAAACAGCTTGATATGCTATCTAGACTAAGCTCAGTATTGGCTGCCGCTGCTTATCAAGCCATATATCCTCATATAAACAGCAGCAAGCACTGATGAGTCCGCTAAGCCATCACTTAGCATAGACTAAAAGAAATCATTGAGAGATGCTAACTAGAAACGGTGGTGAGGATGAGGGGTAATCGCTTTTGAATGAGCCGCTATTGAGACAGCAATAACAATCTACCTGCGACACTATGACTTGCATGAAGTGATTTACTTGAAGCGACTGAGTTAACATGTCGACCTAAGTAATTACCTTGCAGGGGGTAACAAATGCGGCTAGCACAGGCTAACCGCAGCCATTACTCATCATCCAAGTCGTCGTCGAAATCATCGTCATCTAAATCATCATCGAAGTCATCGAAATCGTCATCGAAGCCATCTTTTAGTTCACGTTCTAGACGCTTTTCTTCTAGCATATTATCGATAAGACGGCGTTTTTCTAGGCTGGTTAATCGCGCAGCTTCGGCTTCGGCCTCATCTACCTTTTTGGCATCATCGTCATCTTCGAAATTATCATCATCGAAATCATCAAGATCATTATCACTCATGTCTTTATCCTCTTATCTTAATGGTCTGATTTGACCGATTGGGTTTGATTGGTCGGATATCAGTTAATTAACACTCAGCCGTCCCAATTCGCAGACAGTTATCAGGCTCATATTAGCCTGTTATTAATTAACCTATGCCGGTTATTGTAAAAACGCTAGTTTAATTAAGTTAGGCTATTTAGTTAATAGGTAATAGCACATTTAATTTAGCGCAGAGAGCAATACTGCATTACGCACTTCGATCAAGCGCTGCATCATAGAATCGCTCACTCCTTGCAGTGACGCGCAGTCTCGCTCATATACTGTGGTTGGGTTTTTTAGGTTATCTAATTGGATATAACCGCGTAGCTGCTTGATACCTTCGACCGGTAATAACGCAAAAATATCACTGGCTTTGGCTTTATTGTACAGTAGCTGCTCAAGCTTATCTGCGGTCGCCTCATCACTCACCCCAACCATCACCTCAGATGCAAAGCGCTGTAGTTCACGATGCTTAATATAAGTGACTTGATTCAGCATGACGTAAGCTTTGGCCAACATCATCGCTGCTAAAGCAGGACGGCTATGACTGGTACTGCCTACAAACTCTACCACTGCGCCATGTTCATTAAATACCGGCTTATTGTGCAGCTCAATACCAAACAAAATAGGCTGCTTTAGCATCTCATCAATGGTGCGGTGCAGCAGCTGGGTACATAGGGCAAAATAAGGCTCTGACTTTTCATAAGCTAAGGTCGTTAATAGCTTATTGGGGTCATAAAAGCGAATTTGAACACTGGCCACTTCAAAAGCTCTATTGGCCACCAAGGCCTTTTTATTGTCAGCACTGTTCTCTATTTTGCTTGGCATGCCCGCCTGCAAACTGTCACCCTCAGCATCGGCTGCTGCATTATCATCTATTTTGGCTAAAATGTCTTGTCCTGAAGCTGATGAATTATCCGCTTGTGACAAATTATTTGCATTATCCGCGACACTGCCCTCAGCACCATCTTCTTGCTTAGACTGAATGTAGTTATTTAGCGCCTGATGAATGCTTAATCCATCTTTTGGCGCTTCATCACCTAAAGCTGCGCTTTGACTGCGACTGCTGCGCCCGCTCTGAGATTTTTGGGTGATTAGATAGTCTTGTACGTCGCGACTGAGCGCAGCCAACTGCTCGCGCGTAGGACGTGCGATATAGCCATACAATAACCAAATCAGCAGATGGGTAATGAGTGATCCTAAGATAAAGATCCACTGTGACGCAATAATCTCCCCATAACTGGTATCACGCAGCGTCATTTCCACTTTACCAATGACAGTGTCGCTCATAATCACTTTGCGACTGATGGTCTCACCCTCTAGAAGTTGGGCCTGACCGGTTTGTAATATTACCTCATCATCGATGTCTTTTACTGTTAAGCTGGCAACGTTATTTTCACTGGTGTATCGACCAGTTAAGACACTCAAGCTAACCTTGTCTTTACTCAGTAAAGGCAGTTTAACTTCGTCAATAAGTTGCACCAGCATTCGTTGTCCTGTTTGCATTTTCAGCTCATCAAGCTGTTGGTCGGTGCTAATAAGCATCAATGTGGTATGAATCAAGAAGCTGATGAGAATAATTATGGCAAACAAGCCTTGCCGTGGCGCTAAATAGGTCATGTTATGCTAAACTTTTGTTAATAGGTAGGGGGTGCCCCATTTTTGAGCACGCTCTATTATTCCTAATCTTGCTTACGCTTACAAGGGGCTTAGCTCGCCATGACAAAAAATACTACAACTAATCATCAAAATAACCCAAATTCAGCAACTTCAGAGGCAGCCGCGACCCCCCTAAATGCCACGGCTAACTTTGCCCGCTTCGGCTCAGGCATGACCGCCCATCTAAAAGCATGGATAACTGCCTTACAAAAAGCTAACGACTTGCTGCCAAGCAATTTGCGTTTTGATGACGTAGATTTTGAACAAGGCGCCAATGACCAAGGCAAAATCTCACTCAGCCTTATCGAGCAGCTGGAGGACTTGCCAGTTTTTGCATTATCTGTGGTGGTACAAAAGCAGGCCTTACGCTCATCAGACGGCAGTGAGTTGGATAAAAAAAGCGACTTTGAAGCCCACATCGCTGAGTGGGCGCAGCAAAACCCTTTGTGGCAAATTATTAGAGTGGTGCGCAGTACCGATGAGCTACAAGACCACTCAGGCAGTGACCGCTTAACCTCAGTACTCACTTACCGCTATATCTTAATGCCGAGTGACACTACC
This sequence comes from Psychrobacter sp. YP14, assembly GCF_003209315.1. Lineage (NCBI taxonomy): Bacteria > Pseudomonadati > Pseudomonadota > Gammaproteobacteria > Moraxellales > Moraxellaceae > Psychrobacter > Psychrobacter sp. YP14. Next base: position 2,556,951 of record NZ_CP029789.1, read on the forward strand.
ATCATGCAGCCCGGCAAAAAATCTGCTGCAGCCCGTCTACTTGATGAGGGTATCACCGCCCATCTGCGTCAGTTTATCAATACCTTACCCATCACCAGTGACTTAGGCGGAGATGCGGCCATTGACTGTCATATTGTGTCACTAGCCAAGATGCTACGCCCGCACCGAGTGGCCGTATTTGATATGGACTCAACCTTAATTGAGCAAGAGGTCATTGTTGAGCTGGCCAAACACGCCAATATTGGTGATCAAGTCAGCGAAATTACTGAATCGGCCATGCGCGGTGAGATTGATTTTGACACCTCATTTACTGAGCGTGTAGCGCTACTTGAGGGCTTATCGACCCATGCTTTAGATGACATTCAGCAGCAGCTTACCTTATCTGCTGGTGCCCGCACTTTGCTTGCCACCTTAAAATCCTTGGGCTATTACACGGTGCTTGTCTCCGGTGGCTTTACTTATTTTGCGCAGCGTATTGCCCAAGAGCTGGGTATCGATGAGGTGTATGCCAATGAGCTGGATATCGAAGATGGTGCAGTGACTGGCAATGTACAGCTGCCCATCGTCAATGGCGAGCGCAAAGCGCTGATCGTAGAGCAGGTCGCCAAGCGCATGCAGTTGCCTTTATCTCAGGTTATCTGTGTCGGTGATGGTGCCAATGACTTACCTATGATGGCCATTGCCGACTTAGGGGTGGCGTATCATGCCAAGCCCATCGTACGCGCCCGCGCCGATGCGGCCATCAATGCCACTGGACTTGAGGGTGTGCTCTACGTGCTCGGTTACGCCGCTCAAGACTTGTTATAAGTCTATATTATAGTCATGATTATAGTCATGATTATAGTTATGGTTATCGTCATGTGTGATAAATAACCGGCAACATACACCAAAAGTTTATACCTTAAAAAAACCGGACCCTAGCTACTTTATTGTGGCGCTAGCGTCTGGTTTTTTTATTTGCTTTTTTTATCAAAATAAGGTTACCGCTTTGTTTCTGTCAAAAATCCACAGCGGCACTTTTGGGCACCAAGTTTTTACAAAAAATATTTTTTTAGCCGATTTTATGCACCTTAGATATGCTCTAGGCTTAGCGATGCTGTCAAATTTTTAGCAAAATTAAACGACAGTCATTGTCGTAAGTTCTATAGATATTCTTTGTATTTTAATAAAACATGGGCATAATAACTATCAACCAATCGCAACATTCGACTCACAACACACCGCTTTCGTGTTGTATCTGTTGACCGTTCATGAGGCAAATAAACATGGCAACTCTTACCATTATGGCAACCAGTCAACCTGGGCTTTATGGCACTTTATCCTGGTCTTCTTTAGGCTATATGCTTTTGACTATAGGCGTATTAGCTACTTTATTATCAGGCCGCCGCTACTTAATGGGCTATATGGCCGCAGGCATGGGCTACTGGCTGGTCATTGAAGTGCTGCAATCTATCGTGGTGACTGTCACATCTATGAGCAGTGGTTATGGTTACTTAAGCGCTTTTATTCTCAGCATTGTTTTGATGGCAAGCTTCCTTGCTTATCGTTACAAAAAACAAAGCGTTACTATGGCGCAAAAAACTGGGGTAGAGACATTAGACCGCCGTGGTCGTCCTGTGGCCACCCTTGCTAAATCTGGTATCGCTCAAGACAAATATATTGAACACACACCTATTTATAATAACTACAAACCACGTTTTCGTAATTAAAACTTATTAATCAAATATTTAGTAATCATAACCTTATCTATTTAAGCCCCACCGTTTGATGGGGCTTAGTTATTGTAGCGGCTGTCAGCGTAGAGCACGGGGCACAGTCGCTATAAGGTGTTACTTAGCTTTGCAAAAAAGCTCACAATTGGCAATACTAAATCACAAGGATATGTTCTAAAATGCCTGTATGTTATTCGCTTAACTTATCATTTGATTGAGTGTTTGATCGAGCGATTATTTGATCAACTTACAGCTTAGCTTATCTATTGCTTAATGGCTTGCCCAATCCTTAATGTGTTGTTAGCTTTCACTCACTGGAAAATTTTGGACCTTATTATGTTTACTCTTCCTATCCTAAATATCAAAGCCAACCCTTTAGATGCCCTACTGGCCGCTGTTGGCTATCGTCTGGCTATGCTGGCCAAAAGTGATGATCCTAACATTGCTAAAATCCTAAATGACCGCAAAGTAAGCATTGAGCTTGGCAGTAAAGCGGACGGCGTGGCTCGCTATTATGTTTTTGATAATGGCAGTTTTAACCAGTATTCAGGTAGCGCCAATAACCCAAGCTTACGTATTGATTTTAAAGACTCAATGACTGGCGTAAAACTATTAACAGGTGGCAATGTGGCAGCATTTATGACCGCCATTCAAGACAAAGAATTGGTTATGGAAGGTGATTACAGCCTACTTATGTGGTTTAACCAATTGGCCAAACACATCGTGCCAGAGATTCCTGCAGAGGTAAAACCTTTATTAGAAAAGGCGCGTCCTTTGGCCGAAAAAGCGCAAGGTGTTGCCTCACAGCTTATCGGTATGGCAAAACATAAACTGTCTAAATAACTAAAGGGGTCTAAAGCTTAGATGGCTAGACTCTAAAATGCCTTCTAAATAGATAACTTTTTAGTTTTTAGATAGTTACTGCCGTCAATAACCCCTTCTATCTTAAACCGCCCAAGCTTCTTGTCATAAGCTTGGGCGTTTTTTATGGGTGCTATCGACGCTTAAACGGTTAAGCGTTTTGTATTTTTTTATCTTGCTAATAAAATGTTACAATTAGGCTAATTTTTTATATTTGACCCTACCCCAGTTAACAAAGGAATGTTTTATGAGCTTTTTGGCCACCTTAAAAGAACCAGGCACCAGCGTTTGCTTAAAAAATGAGCCGGCTCAAAGCCTGAGCCTACATGACCATGCCCCCTCTACGGCTGCTATTAGCCGCGAATATATCGCCAATCTTTTTGATATGCCGTTTATGGATCTGCTGCTAAAAGCTCAAAGTGTGCACCGTCAGCACTTCACTGCCAATGCCGTACAAATCAGTACCCTGTTGTCGATTAAGACCGGCAACTGTCCTGAGGACTGTGGCTATTGCTCTCAATCTGGCCACCACCGAGATACTACGGGGCTACAGGCCGAAAAACGTCTTGAGATTGATAAAGTCATCGCCGCCGCTAAGCGAGCTAAGGCTTCGGGCTCTTCACGCTTTTGCATGGGTGCAGCATGGAAGCATCCGAGTGCCAAAGATATGCCTTATGTTGCTGAGCTGATTAAAGAGGTTAAGGCTTTAGGACTTGAGACTTGCATGACGTTAGGTATGCTCACCGCTGAGCAGTCAGAGCAACTGGCTGAAGCTGGACTTGATTATTACAACCATAACCTAGATACCTCTCGGCGCTATTATGATGAGGTGGTGAGTACACGCAGCTATGATGAGCGCTTGCAAACCATCGACCACGTACGCAAGTCAGGTATCAATGTCTGTAGTGGCAGTATTGTGGGCATGGGTGAGAGCCGTGAAGACCGTATTGATTGGGTGCTTGAGCTGGCCAGTATGCCGCTACCCCCAGAGTCTATTCCAGTCAACTTATTGGTGCCCATTCAAGGCACGCCTCTTGGCGATAAGGTGCTTAGTGAAGGCCAGCTGCCGGTGCTAGAGTGGATTCGCACCATCGCGGTGACTCGTATTTGTTGTCCCAGCAGTTATGTACGGCTATCGGCAGGACGTGAGAGTCTGTCTGATGCTGAGCAGGCTCTAGCCTTCATGGCAGGGGCTAACTCGTTTTTTTATGGCGATAAACTGCTCACCACCGGCAATGCCAGTCAATCTAATGATGATAGAATGATGCAGATGCTTGGACTTATCCCTGAAGCACCTAAGCCGAAGCTTACTGTGATTGATGCGCTAAGTGGTCATCAAAGTCAGCTATAATAGGGGTATCAACCCTTAACTGAGTAATGTGATTATGCCTGAGTATTTTAATTGGATAAAAGCGGCGCACGTCATCTCTATGGTCTGCTGGTTTGCGGCTATTTTCTATTTGCCACGGCTGTTTGTATACCATGCGATGAGTGAAGATAAGGTGAGTCAAGAGCGCTTTGCAATTATGGAGCGTAAGCTATATCGCGGTATCATGACCCCATCTATGATAGCCACCTGGGTATTTGGTCTATGGATGCTTAGCTTGGGGTGGGAGGTGTATAAAGCCCAAGGTTGGCTACATGTGAAGCTACTACTGGTGGTGCTGTTGTCAGGCTATCATGGCATGTGCGGGGCTTACCGAAAAAAGCTTATCGACAATCCTCAGTACAAAACCCATGTGTTCTGGCGCTGGTTTAACGAAATCCCTGTGTTTGTGTTGATCGCTGTGGTGGTGCTGGTTATCGTCAAACCCTTTTAAAATATTAAGATAAAAAATAAACCCAGAGTCTCACCCTCTGGGTTTATTTTTTTTGGCGTAATATACGACTCGGTGAGCGCTTAGCTTAAGTGTCATAAGCTAGGACGAATCACATTATAAGTATGCGACACATCATACACTTTATAGCGGGCCGGCTCATTGCGCCGCTCTCCGGCATAACTTAATATCAGTGCTTGATTGTTAGCACGGTTGAGCCAGCCTACAAATAAGCCGCTGTGCTCGACATCATTATAGCTGTGATTGATATAATACAGCCAATCGCCCGGCTGAATCTGATTGGTATCGATAAAGGGGCCAACCTGATACGCTCCCTTAAACACCGTTTCACGTGCCACGCCGGCTCGATTAAAGGCCGCATTTAGATAGTCCCAGCACGAGCCTTTAATAATCTCCTTATTATCAAGCGCCATCTGTCGTGCCACTTGCAATACTTGCTTGCTGGCAGGTGCCGCCACTTGTTCAGCGCGGTACAGGGTTTCTATATAATCGCTATCAATATTAGGCGCTGCGGCGTAATTTTGATAGAAGCTTGGATGCGTGGTATTTAAATAGGCGGTGCTTAATGGGGCTTGTACGGCAGGGGCTTGCGCATAGCTTTGGTTTTTTGTGCGGATTAAATCTGCCAAGTCATCGGCATGTAGCATAGGGCTTGCCAGCAGTGCCAGCCACAAAGCTGAGCGCACCCAAGGCTTGGACTTAAGATGATAACGCTGATGGGATAAAGTCTTAAAGGCGCAACGGTTATTCATGTTCAAAGTGGACACATCCATGTGACCCTCCTTAACAAATAAGCTAATTTCAAATAAGGCAGCCATGTCACTGCCTTAACATACCGCTTAAAATATAAACCAGTTAACGCCCTAAACTCAAGAAGATTGCATCTTAATATTGGCATTGCGCTTACCAAGGCTTTGGCCTTGCAATATGGCCTGCATCACTTCAGCCTCTTTTTGACTGTCGAAGCCTGAAATCTGATAACGCACACTGCCTTTATCATCACAGATGATCAGCTGAGTACCTGTAACACTAATACTATTGTCGGGTTGCACCGTCACTTGTTGGGTCTTACCCAGCAGATTGTGTACGAAGCCGCCTGAATACACCTTTAAGATACCAGAGCAAATGTGGCTATTATCGATTTTTTGCTTATGACGCATCTTATTAAACAAAAAGCTTCCCACAATCAAAACGGCTAGGGCTCCAATGGCCAAGCGCTCAGGCAGCAAGCTCATTGCCATGGCCACACCCACAGCGCCGATTAATAATGCCACCCCAAACCAAAACAGCCCATCTGTACCGCCTTGGGCTTTACCCGATAGCGTAATATTAGCGCCATTTTCAGTCACTTGTAGCATAATTAACCCATAAAAGTTAGCAGTTTATAACAGGCTTACCAGCCCAGCGCAGTTTGTTGTAGTTTTACCAAGTCAGCAATGCCTTTTTCGGCCATGGCCAGCATTTTGTCGGCTTCTGCACGGGTAAATGGCTTCTCTTCAGCTGTGCCTTGGATTTCGATAAATTCACCCTTTTGGGTCATTACCACATTCAAGTCAGTATCACAGCGGGAGTCTTCTTCATAGTTCAAATCCAGTAATACCTCACCGTTTTTGACACCGACAGAGACCGCTGCCACTAAGCCAATTAGCGGATCGGCTTTGAGTTTTTTCTTTTGCTGCAGCACCTCTAGCGCATCAATAAGGGCGATGGCTGCCCCAGTAATACTAGCGGTACGGGTGCCACCGTCGGCTTGCAGCACATCACAATCTAGATAGATGGTATTCTCGCCAAGCTTGGTTAAATCCACCATAGCTCGTAGGCTACGTCCAATAAGACGTTGAATCTCTTGGGTGCGGCCAGATTGCTTACCACGCGCCGCTTCACGTTGGTTGCGGGTATTGGTGGCTCGAGGTAGCATGCCGTATTCTGCGGTGACCCAGCCTTGGCCCTTTCCTTTTAACCAACGTGGCACACCGGCCTCCACACTGGCGGTGCACAAAACTTTGGTGTCACCAAAGCAGACCAGTACAGAGCCTTCAGCATGTTTGGTGTAATTACGCTCAAAAGTCACTGTGCGCAGTTGGTCAAGCTCGCGGTTATCTATACGCATTGCTACGGGGTATCCTTTATTTATCATTCATAGTAAAAATTGGGTATAAAAATCAGGCCACAATCGAAAAAAACCTTCAATTTCGCCTTCATCGTAATTTTATGACCCTGCAATAGCAAGGCCAATGCAGGGTCTTAAGCAAGAGTTATCGGACGGCAGAGCTGTCCGTCATAAGTGCTTATTTTAGCAGTTATCTGGCTATTTATAAGCAGCATATGTAAACAACCTGCCAATCTGATTATTCTAAGCCTTCGATCTTACGCAGCTCTTTACGCAGGATTTTGCCCACGTTTGACTTTGGTAGCTCATCCACAAACTGCACATGACGCGGGCGCTTATAACCAGTTAACTGCTTTCTACCGAAGTCTAGCAGCTCTTTTTCGGTGACACTGGCACCTTTTTTCTTGACCACGAAGATTTTGGGATCCTCACCACGCTCATCATTAGGAATACCAATGGCACCTACTTCCAATACAGCAGGATGCTGCGCCATGGCCTCCTCAATCTCATTAGGATATACGTTAAAACCTGACACCAAAATCATGTCTTTTTTACGATCAACGATTTTGATAAAGCCTTTTTCATCTAAGATACCGATATCGCCTGTTTTGAAGTAGCCATTTTCGGTGAAAGCCTCTTTGGTTTCTTCAGGACGATTTTGATAGCCAACCATCACTTGTGGGCCCTTCACACAAATCTCACCGCGCTCACCAATCGGCATGACCTGACCGTTATCATCGATTAAGATAATATCGGTATCGGGGGCAGGCACCCCAATTTTGGCGGTGAATTCAGAGATGTTCATAGGGTTAAAGCTGACCACAGGTGAGGTCTCAGACAAGCCATAACCTTCTACGATAGGCAGACCAGTGGCTTCATGCCAAGCTTTTGCGACGCTGGGTAGAACAGACATGCCACCGCCAATGGAGGCTTTTAGGTTTGAAAAATCCAAATCTTTGAACTTCTCATGATGCACCAAGCCATTGAATAAAGTATTGACAGAGGGGATAAAGGCCGGCTTATACTTATCAATCTCTTTAATCAGGCCATCTAAGTCGCGTGGATTTGGAATAAGTAGGCCGGTATAGCCTTTATACATGGTATACATACCGCACACCATAAAAGAGAACACGTGATATAAAGGCAGCGCTGTGAGGATAACTTCAGTGCCATTTGAGTCGCCAAAAGCGGCGTCCATTACCGCATTGATCTGTAGCATATTGGCAATTAAATTACCGTGCGTTAGCATAGCGCCTTTGGCTACCCCTGTGGTGCCACCCGTATATTGCAGCAAAGCCACATGACTTAAGTCTAACATAGGACGCTGATATTCATGAGCGGAAACCGACTCTAAGGCGTGCTTATAAGACACACTACCGGGCAATGAATAACTGGGTACCATTTTTTTGATATGGCGAACGACCGTGTTGACCACAAAGCCTTTTACCAGCCCCAACATGTCACCCATACTACAGATCACCACATGCTCTACACTGCCTTTGTCTGTTACATCTTCAAAGGTCTTGGCAAAGTTTTCTACGATAAAAATCGCTTTAGCACCACTGTCATTGATTTGATGTTCAAGCTCATGACTGGTATACAGTGGGTTCACATTGACCAAGATCATACCTGCACGCAATACGCCTAAAGCTACCACAGGATACTGCAATACGTTGGGCATCATTGCTGCCACTTTATCGCCCACTTTTAGGCCCAGTGACTGCAGATAAGCGGCTATCTGACGGCTTTTGGTATCCAGCTCACGATACGTGATCGAGCCACCCATACAGATATAAGCATCGCGATTACCAAAACGGGCGAAGTTACGTTCAAATACTTCTAATAAAGAGGTGTCATCAGCGGGGCGTTCGATTTGTGAAGTAATGCCATAGCGCTCATAAGATTCAAACCAAGGACGGTCACTGGGGATATCAGGATAAGTAGGATAGGTTCCGTGAAGATCACTTAGCTGAGTGTTCTGGGTAGAATTTGAAGCTGCTGTCATGGCATTACCTGTAATATGAAGGGTTGGTTAATTTTATATAAATTTTAGTTGGTTTTAGAGAGTAAAGTTATGATCAAGATTTTAGCAAATTAACTTTTTAGACACCGTTGTTTGGTGATGTCGTTTAAATAATTTTACTAAAATAAACGTTTGTGTCTTACGGATTACCGTGGTATTCAAGCGACCTCTGTATTTTAGGCCTGTACTGCCTATCATACGGGCAATAAGGCTATTTTTTACTGATTTTTTAGACAAAAAAAGGATACGATTAATGCTCGTATCCCTTCCTTGTGAACTTTTTAATTGTACTCGTTAACCAATCAAACTTAAAGCATAAGATTGACACAGCGTGTATAGTTAATATTAAGCTTTACTTTTCGCCGCTTCCATTTCACGCAAATCTTTACGTAAGATTTTACCCACGTTCGATTTAGGCAACTCATCAACGAACTCAACAATGCGAGGACGCTTATAGCCAGTTAGGTTTTCTTTGGCGTAATCAAGTACCTCTTGCTCAGTTAAACTGTCATCGCTACGTACTACGAAAATTTTGGGCTCTTCACCACTCTTATCACTGTGCACACCAATCACACCGCACTCTAAGATTTTTGGATGGCCACTCATCACATCTTCAACCTCGTTAGGATAAACGTTGAAGCCTGATACAATAATCATGTCTTTTTTGCGATCAACAATCTTAAAGTAACCGTCTTCATCCATCACCCCGATATCACCGGTACGGAAATAACCGTCCTCAGTCATAACCTCAGCAGTGGCATCTTCACGTTTCCAGTAGCCTTTCATTACCTGTGGGCCACGCACACAAATCTCGCCGCGCTCACCGATAGCCACTTCATTACCTTCATCATCAATAATGGCCATATCCGTTCCAGGAAATGGGACACCGATGTTACCTGGGAACTCATCTAATCCCAGTGGGTTGGCTGAGGCCACAGGTGAGGTTTCTGACAGACCGTAACCTTGCACAATGACGTTACCTGTACCCGCTTTCCACTTAGCTGCCGTGTCTTTTAGCACCGCCATACCGCCGCCCATAGACATCTCAAGCTTGCTATGGTCAAGAACACGGAAGTGCTCACTGTTAATCAAACCGTTAAATAAAGTGTTCACCGCAGGGAAGAAAGCAGGTGGATAGTCTTTGTAAGCTTTAATTAAGCTTTTGCCATCACGGGGGTTTGGTACCAATGAGCCAATGCAGCCTTTATATAAGCCATACATGCCGCATACGGTGAATGAAAAGATATGATATAGCGGCAATGCGGTCATAATAACCGGTTGCTCATTTCTTTCGATGAATTTATCAAAAGCATTACCAATATAAGTATCGGCCTGTAGCAAGTTGGCCACTAAGTTGCCATGGGTAAGCATAGCGCCTTTGGCCACACCTGTGGTCCCACCGGTGTACTGTAATACCGCCACATCATCTAAGCCAATATTGGTTGGGCGTTTGTATTTTTTGGCAGCGCCTACTTTAAGCACTTTTTTAAAGCTTACACTGCCAGGAATGTTATAATCTGGCACCATTTTTTTAACGTAGCGTACTACAGAGTTAACGATAAAGCCTTTGACAGGGCTCATCAAGTCGCCCATTGAGGTCACCACCACCTGATCGACCATCTTTTTGCCAATGTCTTCATAAGTCTTGGCAAAGTTTTCTAACAAAAACAAGACCTTGGTCTCAGAGTCAGATAACTGGTGCTCAAGCTCATGGGCGGTATATAAAGGGTTTACGTTAACTAAAATATAGCCTGCACGTATAATACCAAGTACCGTTAACGGCATTTGTAAGATGTTGGGCATCATCACGGCGACTTTATCGCCTTTTTGTAGGCCAAGTGACTGCAGATAGGCGGCGACTTGGCGACTATAGCGCTCTAAATCATTATAAGACAGCTCTTGATTCATGCATACAAAAGCGGTACGGCCTTCATGCTCAACGAAGCTGTGCTCAAGAATATCGATTAAAGAGGTGTTGGCGGCGGGCATTTCAAAGTCGTATTGCATACCTAGTTTTTCATAGGTTTTTAGCCAAGGTCTATCATTACGACGAAAATGACTTTGTTGATTTTCCATAATCTATAAAACTCCAAAAGTTGTGCTAAATAAGGCAGATAAGGCCGAAATTTATTGTTCAATAACAGATAAATAACTATAACGCTGATTGTTAAATCTAAAATACACTATTTAGTTGGCTTATGACAACAACATTGTGCATTAATGGCTGCAAAATAAGGAACTGACTGTTCACAAATAATAACAGAGACGCTTACGTCATCAGTTGACGTTTAGTGCTTAAAGTGCCTTTTTTATTGGGATAATATGCTTTACGATAGGCTTACTTTATAATTTTAATCATTCATGATTGCTCTTTTTTAACCTGTTAGCACCTAAAAGATGATTAAATAAGCTTTTTTATAGGGCTTAATAATCTGTTTTTTATGCCAAGGTTATTCGCCTGTAGACGCTACTAGGCTACGTACCAACATTTAATTTAAAAATATTAATTTAACAATCGTAAAGTACTCAGTGAATAAAATTGACCGCATAGGCAACCTTAAACTTAAAGGTTTAATGTCTATAATCGAAACCATGACCCCCTTTGTTCTTAAAAACTTTTATATGAAATAAGGCAGAAGCTTTTATTATGTCTGATATTACAACTCCCGCGTCTGTAATTCCAAACGAAGCGATGGATACCCGCTCTGTGGCTGAATTCACCGAGCAAGCTTATCTTAACTACGCCATGTACGTGATTATGGATCGTGCGCTGCCACACATCGCTGATGGTCTAAAGCCGGTGCAACGCCGTATTATCTACGCCATGAGCGAGCTTGGACTTAAGTCTACGACCAAACCCAAAAAATCTGCACGTACAGTTGGTGATGTGTTGGGTAAATACCATCCTCATGGTGACACTGCCTGTTATGAAGCCATGGTATTGATGGCTCAGCCGTTTAGTTATCGCTATCCACTGATCAGCGGTCAAGGCAACTGGGGTAGTCCAGATGACCCAAAATCCTTTGCTGCGATGCGTTATACCGAGGCCAAAATGTCAGCCTATGCCAACACCTTATTGGCTGAGCTGGGGCAAGGCACAGTCGACTGGCAGGACAACTTCGACGGTTCGATGCAAGAGCCGGTCACCTTACCTGCCCGCTTGCCCAACATCTTATTAAATGGCACCACAGGTATCGCTGTGGGTATGGCAACGGATATCCCGCCGCACAACTTAAATGAAGTGGTGCGTGCCGCCATTCGGCTGCTAAAAAACCCAGATTTATCGGTCAAGCAATTAACCCAGTCTATTCCTGCCCCCGACCTGCCCACTGCTGCTGAGATCATCACCTCTAAAAAAGACTTGCAGGCGATGTATGAAACAGGGCGCGGTAGCTATAAGATGCGCGCGGTTTATCATGTCGATCAACAAGAGAAAAATCTGGTCATTATCGATGCCTTGCCGTATCAAGTTTCAGGCAATAAAGTACAAGAACAAATTGCCAAGCTTATGATGGATAAGAAGCTGCCATGGGTGGTGGATATCCATGACGAATCAGACCACGAAAACGCTTGCCGTATTGTGCTTGAGCTGCGCTCTACTCGTGTCGATGTGGCGCGCGTGATGAGCCATTTATTTGCCAGTACTGACCTTGAGAGCAGCTACCGGGTCAATATGAACATGATTGGCTTAAATGGTAAACCGCAGGTCAAAAACCTCAAAGAAGTGCTAGAGGAGTGGCTGATCAGCCGCCGCCAAGTGGTTACTCGCCGGGTACAATTTAGATTGGATAAAATTGACAAGCGCTTACACATTTTAGCCGGTCTACTTATCGCCTATCTTAATATCGATGAGGTGATTCGCATCATTCGTGAAGAAGACGACCCCAAACAAGAGCTAATGGGCAAATATGACCTCAGTGACATCCAAGCCAATGCCATTTTAGACATTCGTCTACGTCAATTAGCACGCTTAGAGGAGATTGAACTTCGCTCTGAAAAAGACGCATTAGAGGCTGAGCGTGCCACGCTACAAGAGCTATTAGATAATCCTGAGAGCTTAACTCAGCTTATGATTGAAGAGCTTGAAGCGGATATGAAAGAGCATGGCAATGATCGCATGTCCTCTGTGGTTGAGCGTGAGGAGGCCACCGCATTAAAAGAGTCTGACTTGGTGCCAAGCGAGCCGATTACCGCCGTATTGTCTAAAGCAGGTTGGATTCGTGCTGCCAAAGGTCACGACGTTGATGCTAAAGGCATGAGCTACCGCTCAGGTGACAGTTATCAAGCGCATGTGCACAGCAAATCCAATGAGAAGATTTATATCATGGACAGTACCGGTCGCAGCTATAGTATAGAGGCGCATACCCTAGCCTCGGCGCGAGGTCAAGGTGACCCACTCACCAGCGTGTTAAAACCGCCTGCCGGTGCCAGCTTCGAGCAGCTGTTGGCCGGTGCTGATGATCAGCGCATTATCCTTGCCAGCTCACAAGGCTATGGCTTTATTAATACCCTAGGCAATCTTGAGACCAATCAAAAAGCGGGTAAAAATGTCATTAACTTTGATGCCGATGCTAAGCTGTTAACGGTTGCAACCATTGATAGAACAGACTCAGAGACGCCAGATGACGCACAGGCGTTAACTCAAAACCAAATCGCTGTGGTGACGTCAGCGGGCTATTTGCTTATCTTTGGGGTCGATGAACTGCCCGAGCAGCAGCGTGGCAAAGGCAATAAGCTGATTAACCTAAAGGCAGGCGAGGAAGTATTGGCCGTGATTGCTTTAAACAGCCATGACAGCTTAACCATCACCGCCGGCAAACGCCATGTGACACTAAAACCGATGGACTTGGCCAATTACACCAGCAAACGTGGCAACCGTGGCGGTCAATTACCGCGTGGTTTTCAGAATGTGACCCAAATCGAAGTGACTCAATAGCCTGTGACAGCAGCTATTTTATAAGGACATACCCCCTAACTAAGGACACAACCATGGTTTTTCAGACTTTATTTAACCGGGCATTTAGCGCTCACAGCGCATTAGCCGCTACGCCATTAATGCTAGTGACGCTGCTGGCCAGCACCCATGCTATGGCCTCAGAGGAGTACTGTAACGGCAAGTATGATCAGGCCTCAATGAATCAGTGTGCTCAAGCGGACTATAAAGACGAGGATACTAAGCTTAATAGCGCCTATAAAACGTTAAGAAGTCTGCTTAATACTGAAGAAAAAGACCAACTAAAGCAAGTACAGCTGGCTTGGATTAGTTATAGAGACAAGGTTTGTGACTTCGAGAACAGAAACGAAAAAGGCGGCAGTATCTATCCTTTACTGACCTCTAGCTGCTTAAAAAAGCACACTGAAGTCCGGCGCAAACAGATAGAAGGTGAGATTAACTGGATTCAAGAGACGCAGCACTGAGTCCAACTCAGAGGCGGCCTCTTATAAGCTTAAACCATTGGCGACCTAATGTGACCATGGTATAACCAAGATTGGCTTGGATTTAACTTTAATAAAAAAAGAGAGTCTACCTATGTGGTTTATTTCCTCTACGCCTTTGGCAACTGATGCGCCCATCAAGGCGATGTCTCCTATCAAGCTGCTCAGCTATACCATGCTGGGCTTATTCAGCTTAAGCGGCTGCTCTTCTTCTGACGGGAGTAACGCTCAGCTAGACCAAGGCATAGAGGCCGTGACTGAGTTTTTTGAATCGGCATCTGCAAACAGTAGCAGTGACTCTGAGTTGGAAATAGCCACTAAGACCGAGCCAGAAGCTGAGCCTGCCAAGCAGTTGCAGCCGAATACCAGTCAGCAATTCATTGGCGATACGCCCTCTCAATTGCGCTTAGCCAAAGCCTTTGCGGAGCTGCCTTATAGCGTGGATAATCTGCCTGAAAAAGCTCAGAAAGTGAATGCTGCCCAGTGGACAGAAGATGCCATTTTAGATGAAAACTTAATCCTGAAAATACAAGCCTTGCTAAATTACAATCATCACTCAGTGGGCGCCGTCGATGGCCGCTTTGGTGAGAATGTGATTAAAGCACTAAAAGTATTTCAAGAAAAACATGCCATGAAGCCCACCGGCCAATTAGACCCTGAAACTTGGGCCAAGCTCACCGAAGACCCAGCGCTTATGTCTCAACCGGTGTTGGTTAACTATACCCTCACCCCTGAGGATGTCACTTTAATCAAAAACCCTAAAGGTCAACAGTTTACGACTGTCACCGAAGCGGTTGCAGAGAAGTTTCATATGAGCCAAGGTCTACTTTGGCGACTCAACCCAGACACGCCACTTGAAGCAGGCAACACCATTGTGGTGTACAACCCGTATCAGCCTAATGAGCAAGAGGTGCACCGAGTGGTGGCCGTCAAAGCCAAAAACCTACTCTATGCTTATAATGACAAAGACGAGCTGGTCGCAAGCTATCCCACCACTATGGGCAGCGTCTATAAGCCCTCTCCGGATGGGGATTATAAGGTGCTGAGTCGCATCAAAGATCCAAGCTATAATAAAGACTTTAAAAACCCAAATACGGTCTTGCCACCCGGACCTAACAACCCTGTTGGCCGAGTGTGGATTGGTATTAATAAACGCAGCTACGGTATTCATGGCTCGCCCAATCCTGAGAAAATCAGCCGTCAAAACTCTTCTGGCTGTGTCCGTCTCACCAACTGGGATGCCTTAGGCTTATATGGCACCATTGAAGAGGGTGCTAAAGTTGAGTTTTTATAACGTACACATAGCCATTAACCTTAAGTTTTAAACCTCTGTATCGTGTAAAAAGCCTGACCCTCAATTTGAGCGTCAGGCTTGTTGGTGGCAACTGATTTTATCAGATAGACCTTATGCTAAGATTGAATGGGCTTAGTTTGGTGCAGATCACTACCCCCAGCGCAGCCCCAAGATAGGAATAACTAAATCTTCCTCATCGGTTAAATGCTGCGATAGAAAGTCGGTGCCGGTGATGAGATTCTGATGCAGACGATCAGCCAGCGCCTTATCTTCTATATTGGCTTTGGCAAGCTCATCATTAAGCCCTTGTAGCTCATCGAGTAACGCATTGAGCTTCACATGATCTTTTTCTAGAATCTCAAATCCAGCTTTTAGCTGCGGATAAGAGCTGACAAAATCTGGGAAAAACCCATGGTCTTCTACGCTATGATGCTGATGTAATTTGAGCACATGGATACCAATACGCTGCAGAATCTGCGAGCGGTAATTTTCCCAATTTAGCGCCCCCATCAAATACTCTTCACTAAGCTGACGCAAAATGCGCTGGCGCTTACGAATGTTGGTGTGCACATTGAGCCAGCCGGAAGTTTTGTACGCATAGTCAGAGGAATACCACTGATTTGACGGCAGTTTCTCATATAAAAACAGCCAATCTGACTGTAAACGGCTTTCAGGATGTCGCGGCTTCACTTCCACTTTAGCATTATCGTCCGTACTGCCAACCGTCGCTTGCGGTTGACCTGCTATCTGTGAGTTATTGATGCCCATGATAACCCTCTTGTTTTGTAGAAAAAAAATATAGTAAAGACTTATGGTCTATAATTAGTAAATTATACTAAACCAAAATTAAACAATGTTTAGTGTTAATGTAAGGACTTGTTTTTCATAATCAACCCTTCATTTGCGTATCTACAGTCATCTCTAGCTATCAAGTAAACAATAGCTGCTTTTACTCATTTTACATAAGCTCACTTCTGACTCACGTTTGGCACAAAACATATATCAAATAAGATTAAACATTAAGGGCTTAAGGACAAGATTCGTCAGAAAACAGCCCCATTTAGTAGGTTAAATAAAAAACCCCTCACTACTTAAGTAATGAGGGGTTTTATCGGTTATCGGCAGGACTAATCTGGAGAGGATTCTATCTGATTCCAGACCTGTAAGAATGTCTGTTCAAGCTGAGCCCGCATTCCAAGCGTAAGCTTAGTACATAAATGACGCAAACCATGTACCGGAATCCCCGCCACCTCGGTATAAGCGTAGTAAGATTCCATTTTACCCATTAGCGGTAATTGCTTAATGGTGATTTCTTGACCGTCACCATACTGCGCCAAAAATCTATCAAAGGCACGCCAGCCCATACAAATGATGTGCTTTGGCTCAATGCGGTCGATATCAAGCTGAGTTAATGCGTGATGCTCTCTCTGCATCTCCTCTGGCAGCTCGGCCAGTTGGGCTTGTAACACGGACTCTTTAGGCGCTGCAAAGTACGACACAAAGCTGGTCTCAGCACAGTAATTTAAACGATCACTTTCACCTAAGCAAATCACATCAATAATACGCTGGGCATAACGGCTACCTCGGGCCGCATCGGCTATATACTTACAAGGCACCGCCTTAAAATCTTGAACCACAGCTTGGGCTCGGCGCGCCTCAATATCGCCCCAGTCTTCTCGGTTACTGTGGCCTGGATTAATGCTAACGAATAACAGATCAGGGCGCTGTATCTGACCACTAATAAAGTTACCGGTATAACACAGCGGGTCATTGCCCAACACCACATTGGCCCGTGCCACAAACTCATTTATACGCCGCTGTTTGTCCTCAAAATAACCCATCATCGCTTATAGTCCTTATGCCCTTGATCATACCCAACCATCACACCTAAAAAGGCCATGCAAACAACTGCCCCTTACACATCCAAATCACTCTCACCCCCATGGGCATGTATACGGCGCTGCTCTTGGCGCTGATAGCGTAGGCCCGATCCTTTATACCACTGGGCTTGAGTATGTTGTAGTAAATCACTCAAGCTTTGCAATTGACCTTGCAAGGTTTGGGTTAACCAAAAATAGCCCTGCCATTCAAAAGGTAGGGTCTGCACACTCGGATAATCTGAAACCTGAATGCGGGTAATGGGCCGAAACACCTCATCACTGGGGCTTCTTAATACCGCGGCTATATGACGCATAGCTTGGGTTAATTCTCGGTGATAATGATCAACTAAAATCCGATTTTCCTCATCAATAGGACTGTGAGCAAGCTTAGGCGCGGCACTCAATAGCAGGTCAATGGTACCAATAATATTGCGATGGGTACGCTGAATCATATCCAAATCTTGGATGTCTATGCCAGACTCCTTGGCCGTTGCCGCAATATGGGCTCTGACTCGCAATAGCCGCTTATTAATCTCTTTAAACTGCTCTACCATGTCTTTATTAACGTAAGTGGTCGAGGCAGTATTGGTAACACCATCAATAGCTGTCACTGTCGTGGCTCCCAAGTCTAACTGCACATGTTGGGTATCTATATTGGCCACTTCAGCAGAGCTGGGATGATGTTTATTCAGCTCCTTATCGGCCATCTTATCTTCTTCGATATCCGCTTCTGCAAAACGCTGATCTAAGCTTGGATCTGAGATATAGGCCTCTACCCCATCATACATATTCGCGCAGGCTTCTAGATTATTGGCCAATAAAAAGCGCCACATTAACGTCGACTTTAACGGCAAAATTAACGTGGCCACCACCGCAAATAGGGTACCAATTAATACGTTAAACGCTCGAGCAATCCCATCAGGACCAATGCTGTTATGGCTTGAGATAACCATACACATGGTGATCCCCGTTAAAAGGCCAATGTAGCCTAGCTGCTTGATAGAGTAATAACCGATGATCCCACTAATGAGCCCGACCAACACATAATACAGCCAAGCGATGCCAAGATACCCTTGTACGTGGTGATTAATCCACAGCAGGCCTAAACCCACAACAATACCTAACAACGTACCGAGGATACGTTCTTTGGCTTTGGTATAAATCGCACCTTGATATTGCAGTAACCCTAAGATGACGAACACAGTGATGGTGGCCCACTCTGAATGTGGGAGTTGTGTGACCTTACTGAATATTAATGAGGAAACCACCGCCACACCCAATCTAATGGAGTGCAATAAATCAGCATGCAAATAGCGAGCATAGGGCTCAAATAGAGGGGCGCTCAGGCGAGACTTTAAAGAGTAGTTCATGAGTAAAGATCGTTTTTAAAGGGCCATTAAAAAAAGTAACCATAACAAGTCGCGTAAACATGCCGGTTGTTATTTGGATAATATGTAGAGATTTGGATAATATTTAAGGATTATTAGGGCATTGTCAGTGACTGAACTACCTATTATCACTAATACCTTAGTTATGAGACCCCGAGGGTGTAAAAAGCACCTCACAGTCTCTGATATCATCGAATAAGTCTGGATCTGGGGCGACATCATTTTGTTTGATCACGCTCATATCACCGGTGGTTTCCATCACCACCGCAAATACTTCTGACTTAGATTTTAGTCCATTTTTGCGCAGCACTTCTTGAATATCGCTTTTGGCCAAATTGGCACTTTTAATATTATCCCAGTGGTATTCCCCGTGGGCCATCAGTACCAATGGCTCATTATCAATCAAATCTTTTAGTGGTTTAACATTACGGCGCAGCATAGAGACCAAGGCTTGCAAAACAAACAGCATTGCCATCGCGACTAAGCCTTGCATTAAAGAGGGTGACTTCGACAAAACGGTGGACGCCAAAATACTACCTACGCCCACGGTCATCGCAAAGTCATGGCTAGATATCTTAGCAAAGCTGCGCAGCCCCATAAGCCGCGTAAACAGCATCAGACCAAAATAAATCCCCACCGCAGACAGCGCAATACCTAGCACTTGTGTTAAGTCTATCGAAAACCACTTTGACTCATCCATAATGCCCTCTTAGTTTCAGTGTGTTGTGTTGGTTTATGTGGAGGTAGCTCAATACTGTAAATAAGCGCAGGTATATATTTCTTTGCTACAACATAACAATAGCACACTCAATGTATAACAATAACTTACGCTATGGTTTTTTTTCTAAGCTATTATAAATCATGCTTTAGAGTTAATTAAAAGCATCGAAAAAATGCAGCAAATCAAAAAACTTAAATTTAACTCTAACAAGTTATATATACAATTACAATTTACAAGGAGTGTCTTATGTTTAGATGGGCTATCATATTTGCGGTAATCGCTTTATTGGCAAGTTTATTAGGTTTTGGCGGTGTGGCAGGCTTAAGCCAGAACTTCGCTTATATCTTCTTAGTCGTAGCGGTTATCTTATTCATCATTGGCTTTATTTCACGTAGAACTTAATAGCTCAATTAACAATGATTGATTAATGAGTTAGATACTTACCCTTGATGGGATCATAAGCTTAATAAAAAAACACCTTCATTTGAGGTGTTTTTTTGTTTTTGACTGGGCTGTTTTTGACGAGCCTACCCGGTTCAATGCTATTATCAAGCCAGAAGTTAGCTAACACAGCCACAATAATAAGTACAATTTTGGCAAATGAACTACCCGCCACCTCTCCCCCTTTACTTTTAACCAGTTGGAGTCTGCCTATGATTTATGATGTTATTGGAGACATTCACGGTCATGCCGATAAGCTCAAAGGATTGCTTGATAAGCTTGGTTATAAGATGACCCAGCATGAAACTTTGAATATCTCGTACTATCAGCCGCCACCAAACCACAGAGCGATATTTATTGGTGATTTGATCGACCGTGGCCCCCATGAGATTGAAACCTTACAACTCGTGTTTGCTATGCTTGATGCCGGCGTTGCTGATGCTTTGATGGGTAATCATGAATACAATGCGCTTGCTTATGCCACTGTCGATGACATGGCCGAGCCTACTCAGGGCAAACTTAAGTATTTGCGCTCGCACAATCAAACGCATACTCATCAACACCAAGCTTTTTTAGATGAGATACCGTTTGGCTCTGAAACGCACAATTATTGGTTAACTCGCTTTTATGAGTTACCGCTGTGGATAGAGACTGAACATGCTTGTTTCGTACACGCCTGCTGGGATGTCGATAGTATGGCGGTGTTAAAGCCCTATTTAACTGAGGATAATCGCTTAACATTTGAGGCCTTGCAGCGCAGCAGTCAGAAGCACTCACCAGAGTATGACGCTCTAGAGCGAGTGCTCAAAGGCGTAGAGGTTGCTTTACCAGAGGGGACAAGTTTTACTGATAAAGATGGCGCAGTGCGTCACCGTATGCGAGTCAAATGGTGGCAGCAGCCGCTACAAGGAGAGCGCATCGTTGATATCGCCCGAGCCGCACGCTCAGATTTGGCACAAATTCCGCAGCAGGCCCGAGTAGAAGATTTGAGCTTTGAGCTGCTGACAGACAAGCCCATATTTGTCGGTCATTACTGGCTAAATGGTGAGCCTGAGCCGCTAAGTTCTCAAGTGGTGTGTACCGATTATTCGGTCGCAGGACAAGGCCATATGACGGCCTATCGCTTCGATACTCAGCAGCCTCTGCCCCTTTGTTCTGATAACTTTATACAATATAAGCCATCTGCCATAACCCCTGAATAGAGTGCATACAGATGGCTTTAAATAAGCGTTAATTGGGTTTTGAAAAAGGTGCTTTTTATTAGCGCAAAAATTTTGTATGATGAATGTTTTTTGCAAGGAAACTCAAACCATGGCAAATGCCACCAACCACCCGCAAGCTGACGCTCCTCTTGGACCGATTCAATCTCCTGCAGGCACCCCAAAAGTGGGCATTATTATGGGCTCGCAATCTGATTGGGCCACCATGAGTTTGGGTGTTCAATTATTGGCCGACTTCGGTGTGCCTTTTGAATGTGAGGTTGTCTCAGCCCATCGCACTCCAGACAAGCTATTTGATTATGCTAAATCTGCTAAAGACAAAGGTCTACAGGTGATCATCGCCGGCGCAGGCGGCGCCGCGCATCTGCCCGGTATGTGTGCCAGCCAAACTGAGCTGCCGGTACTTGGCGTACCAGTGAAATCCTCAACCCTAAGCGGCTGGGACAGCTTGTTATCAATTGTACAGATGCCAAAAGGTATTGCTGTAGGCACCTTAGCCATTGGCACAGCAGGTGCTTATAACGCAGGTTTACTGGCGATTCAGATTCTGGCTTTACAAGATGACGCACTGGCCAAACAGCTGGTTGAGTTTCGTCAAAATCAGACTGAAACGGTATTGGCGAGCCCGACCCCTGGCATCATAAACAGCTAAGTTTGCTATACTTGAGTAGTAATAGACGAACCAGATGGTGAACAAAGGGGTGCTGTGAGCACCTTTTTGTTTTTTATTTTTGTGCGATACCCTTGTTGTCCAAATCATCTTATTATTTATTGTTATTTTTACGGTTTTGACTTCTCCTACTTTTCACTAATTTAAGAGCCAAACATGACCACAGCCAACGCTTATCCTGCCAACCAAACCATCCGCACCATCGGTATTCTAGGTGGCGGTCAACTCGGTATGATGCTGGCAGAAGCCGCACTACCTTTGGGCTACCGCTGCGTATTTTTAGAAGACGCGCCCCATTGCCCCGCCTCACTGTACGGCCAAGTCTTTACCAGTGAGCAATTAGACGACTTCGTTGCTGCAGCCGATGTGTTTACCTTAGAGTTTGAAAACACGCCTGCCAAAACGGTGGCTTGGCTCAAGCAGCTATCAGATGAGGGCACCAAGCAAGGGATGTATCCACCACCACAAGCCTTAGAGGTGGCGCAGGACCGCTTAAGCGAAAAATCCTTATTTAATGAGCTGGGTATCCAGACCGTGCCATTTAAGAGCGTCAGCTCAGAGCAAGAGTTGCAAGCGGCTGCCCAAGAGCTGGGGCTACCGTTGGTATTAAAGACCAGCCGCGGCGGTTATGATGGTAAGGGTCAATTTGTACTAAAAACAGAAGCAGATATCAATGAGGCCTGGCAGGCTTTGGGGGAGGCTGTGACCGGCAAAGGCAACTTGACCCCCACTCCAGCCCCTCTTATCGCAGAAGGCTTTATCAACTTTAGCCGCGAAGTTTCTATCATCGCCACCCGTGCTCAAGATGGCAGCATGCGCACCTATGACTTGGTAGAAAACCACCACCACAATGGTATATTGGCCAAGTCGCAAGCACCTGCCGTGGGGACCAGCCACTTATTGCCTGCTGCTAAGTCTGCCATTGAAACCTTAATGAGCCACTTAGATTATGTCGGTACTATGGCACTTGAGCTGTTCGTCAGCAAAGATGCTGCGGGTAAAGATACCATTTTGGCCAATGAGATCGCGCCTCGGGTACACAACTCAGGACATTGGAGCATTGAGGGGGCGGTCACCAGTCAATTCGAGAACCACATTCGTGCTGTGGTCGGTCTACCACTGGGTGATACCGATAATGTTTATCCGTCAATGATGATTAATGTCTTGGGCCAATATCCCAATATTGAGGAGGTACTAAAAATCGATGGCGCTCATTATCACACCTATCACAAAGAGGAGCGTGACGATCGCAAGATTGCCCACATAACCTTGATGCCAAATGACGTGGCTGCCCTTGAGCAGGCCTTGGCTGCTTTGGTACGTGCCTTGCCTAATAAGATGGGGCTCGAGTCTTGAGCTTAGATACTCAAGCTGCCAATCTGGCCAAACCACAAGCGGGCATGACCATCTGGATTGACGCCGATGCTTGCCCCTTGGTGGTGAAAGATCTGATTACCAAGACGGTTATTCGCACCAATACTCCGGCAATATTTGTCGCCAATCAGCCGATTAAAGTGCGCAAGTCTCCGCTTATTAGCATGAAGGTGGTGGGGTCAGGCTTTGATGTGGCAGATGACTATATTGCCGATCATGTGTCACCTGGTGATTTGGTGATCACCAGCGATATCCCTTTGGCCAATGATGTGCTAAATAATGGTGGTCAGGTACTAACCCCACATGGCATTATTTATGACAAAAACAACATTAAGCAGAAGCTAAATGCCCGTGATTTTATGGATACCATGCGCTCAACGGGCATGCTGGATTTAACCCAAATGGGCGGTCAAAAACCGTATTCGGATAAAGATAAAAAGCAATTTGCTGATGGGCTTAATAAGTTGGTGCGTTAAGCTTCGTATTTCTGCCTAAATTAACGGTGCGTCTTTTATGACTATTTGAGTCATTGATGCAAGTGGCCGTGTGCGCTTATGACTAAATTCCCTACGCCTGCCCAATACCAAACCCAATAACCTCATCGATACTTGCAGCGCCCGTTACCACCATTAACAGACGATCGACGCCCAGCGCAATGCCGCTACAGGCTGGCAGCTCATCGCACGCGGCTACCAGACGCTCATCAATGGGCATCACCGGTAATCCGCGGCGGATCCGTTCTGCATTGTCCGCTTCAAACCGAGCTTGCAGCGCAGCCCCATCTGCCAACTCATCATAAGCATTGGCAATCTCTATACCCTTGATATACAGCTCAAAGCGCTTGGCCACCTCATTACCCTGCTCATCTATCTCCAGCTTAGCTAAAGCCGCAGTAGCAGGCGGATAGTCGGTAATAATCGTTGGCATATCATGGCCCAAATTAGGCTCTACAAGATGGCTAAATAATACATCAAGCCAGCCTTGGCGGTCTTCACCTAAGTCAAGCCCACCCAGCCCCTGCTCATTGGCAGCATTGATAATCAACTCAAGGTTAGCACTCAAGGGATGAATACCCACATAATCAATAAATGCTTGGCTATAGCTATAGTGGGCTAAAGGTTGTGGCTGCCCATATACCACAGCCAGTAAGTCAGACAGCTCAGCGGCCAACGCCTCTAAGTTAAAACCCGGCCGATACCACTCAAGCATGGTAAATTCACTGTTGTGGCGACGACCCACCTCGTTGTCGCGAAACACAGAGCAGATCTGATACATAGCCACTTTCCACGTCGCCAGCATACGCTTCATCGCAAACTCAGGTGATGTATGTAAATAATAAGTTTTTGGTTTATCGGCAACAGTGATATTGGTCGAAATAGACGGCACAAACACATCCGTATTGCCCGCCTGCGACATCAACGGTGTCTGCACCTCTAACACCTGACGCTCCGCGAAAAAATGACGCAAAGTGGCCATTAGCTGGGCACGTTTAAAAGCCATCTCTAGGCTCATACTTGGCGCAAATAGCACAGGTGACGTTAAACGCTCATCACTCATCATAACTCTCTTGCTCTTGTATTATTTGGTATTTTGTCTATAAAGTGGATGCTTAATCGAATAACCACTCACGGCGCAAAGTGTAGTTTTTTCTAAGCGCATCAAAGTCAGTTCCTAGCACCGCCCCAGCCTGTTCATTCACACTGTCTCTGAGCTGTCTGTCATCCGCATTGATGTCATAAAACTGCGGCAGTTTTTCAGGCAACTGTTTTAACTGCGACCAGTGATAAGGATTGGCGGGCAATAAATCAGCCATTAAATCTGTCTCTTTAATACTCAAAATATCCGCACCCTTCTCACCATAAGAGCGTACAAAAGCATCAAATATCATTTGCGTACCTCGCAGCTTACCCTCAAGGGTGTAGCCGGCAATATGCGGCGTAGCAAGGGTTAGCTTATCTAGCAGCTCAGCAGAAACGGTCGGCTCATTTTCAAACACATCAAGCACCACTTGACGCTCAGGATTTTGATTTAAATCAGCCAATAAGTCCGCTTCACTAACCACTGCGCCGCGTGAGGTATTAATGAGCATTGTGGTGCTGGGCATTTTAGCCAAAGCGTCTGCATCAATCATATGATAGGTGGGCAGCTCGCTATGCCCTGTCAGGGTCAAGGGTACGTGTAGGCTAATCACATCACTCTGTGCTAACACTTTCTCAACGCTTGCGTTATTAATCACAGATGCAGATTGAAACGGGTCATAACCGAGTACTTCCCAGCCCAAATCTAGCGCATAACGCGCCAGCGTACTGCCAATATTACCCAAGCCAATAATGCCTAGTTTGACAGGCTTGTCCGACTGACTGGTATTACTTGCCCAGTATTCAGGGCGCAGTTGCAAAATAGCGCTCATCACATACTGCGCTACAGAATGCTTGCTACAGCCTGCGGCATTGGCAAAACGCATACCTCTGAGGCTCACATAGCCTTCATTGACGTGGTCGGTACCAATGGTGGCTGAGCCAATAAATTTAACGCTTTGGTTGGTATCGAGCAGCTTGGCATCAATCTGCGTCACCGAACGAATAAGCAGTACATCCGGCTGATACTGTTGTAGCGCATCAGCGGTAATGTCACGTCCAGCCATGCTAATCACCTGAATAGGATGATTTAGAGTCTGCTCATTAAAATAATCGTGCAGATGAGCAATGTTACTATCGGCAATAATGGTGAGCATAAAAAAGTCAGTCCTTATTTAAGTAAAAAGCGGGGTGATACAGACCATTAGGTTAAAACTGTGGTTATCTGTCTCTTAGGTCAATGAGTGATCTGTGATCTGTGTTCTGCTCTTGGCAGCTGTGCCGTCAGTCCTTTAGCCTAGTCATTATGAGGCTGCTTGTCATCTGAGGTATCCGGCTCCTCTTTTGGTGCATCGGCAAAGGGATACTTGCTAAAAGTCACCACATTGGGCGATATCTCTAACGCCATGGGTCTATCGGCCGGCTTCCACTGATGCTCATCAAGCTGCGCATAACAGGGCGCAAAGATAACATTGCGGTGCTGATTAATCCATTCACGCCATACTGCCAGCGCAATGGCCAATACCACAGGACCAATGAATAAGCCCACAAAACCAAAGGCAGTCAGGCCACCGAGCACCCCAATAAAGATAATAATAAACGGAATTTTGGTGGCACCAGAGATAACAATCGGGCGAATTAAATTATCAACCCAGCTGATTACCAGCATCCCCCATAATGCCAAGCCTATGGCCTCTGGCGTATGGCCTTGGGTTAATAGCCAGATGGACACACCCATCCAAGCAAAAGGGGTTCCAAAGGGCACTAATGCCACCACAAACGTCATTAAAGTCAACAAGATAGGACTGGGTGCACCAGCAAAATAATAACCGACACCTGCCAATAAAGCCTGCGCCAAAGCGGTCAGACCAATGCCATACACCACAGCCTGAGTGGTGGAGCCTACTGAGTCTAGATAATCGTCGATACGGTTACCAATAATATTACGCAGCGCTTGGCGAATTTGTTTGATCAGGCTGATGCCATCTCGGTAAAAGAAGAAGATGGTCATAAGCGCCATACCCAATTTGGCCATGGTACTAAAGGCCACATCGAGCGCCACCTTGCCATAATACAAATGCGACTGCAACCAAGCTCTAAAAGCACTCAAAGAGGCTTCAGGGTCTTTATTAATCTCCCACAAAATATCTTTGATCTGCTGACCAATGACCGGTAGGTTTTTGATCTCTTGTGGCACATCAACATAGCCAACCTTGATGCGGTACAACAAGTTACTATATAGGTTAACGGCCTCTTGTTGTAGCACAAAAAGACCTAACACAATAGGTACCCCTAGCATAAGCGAGATGCTCACGGTCATAATACCGGCGCTAACATTGGGGCTAAGTTTGACTTTTTTATGGAAGAAATTATAAATAGGAAAGGTCACGTAGGCCAAAATAGCGGCCCATAAAGCCGGTACAATAAAAAACTGTACCACCCTAAAGCAAAGAATAAACAAAATGACCAATAAAGTAGCAGTCAGCACACGCTGTGTGACCAGCTCTCGTGTCCAGTTTTCAATCATGACAGCGCATACCCAAGTAACGTAACAGAGAATTTCAAAGCAGTTTAAGCCACCCTATTATGCGATAAGATTTCAAAAATGAGTAATGTTAACTTGTAACTTTTACTTACAATATTACAGCCGTCTTTGACGTTGTTTAAGCTCTAAAAAAAGAGCATAACGCAAAAACGTCATGCCCTTAAATTAGCCCTTATCAAGATGACACATTAAATCTGTAATTCACCCACATCGGCCACCGTCAAAAACAGCTCGCGTACTTGCTTAAGCAAGGTCAAACGATTGACTTTAAGTGCCTCATCTTCGCTGTTGACCATCACATTATCAAAGAAGCCGGTCAAGGGCACCTCTAATGTGGCAAGAGATTGTAAGATCTGAGTGTACTGAGCTTCTGCTTGTAACGGCGCCACTTCAGTTTTGGCCGTACTTAACGCCTGATACAAGGCTTTTTCTGCATCCTCAGTCAGTAGCGACTCATCAACTGCCTCACCCACTTGACCTTCAGATTTGGCTAAGATATTGGCCACGCGCTTATTAATTTCAGCCAACGTCGCTGCTTGTGGCAAGCTGCGGAACTCATTCACTGCATGGATACGTTGGTCAAAATCAAGCGGCATGTGTGGGTTAATCGCGAGCACTGCCTGAATGGTATCTACACTCACACCTTGCTCGGTATACATAGCGCGGTAGCGTGAGTTAATAAAGTCGATAACCTGAGCTAAGGTCTCGCCCGCTTTAGGCAGTTTATCTTGGTAATTTAAAATGGCCTGCTCAATTAAGCTGACCAAATTAATGGGCAGCTGTTTTTCGATTAAAATACGCAGTACCCCAATGGCTGAGCGGCGTAAGCTAAATGGATCTTTTGAGCCTGTAGGGGCTTGGTCAATACCAAAGATACCCACTAATGTATCAATGCGATCGGCCAGTGCTAAGCAAATACCCACAGCGGTTTGTGGCAGTTTGTCACCACTGAACTTCGGCAAATACTGCTCCTCAATGGCCGCCGCAATCGCCTCAGGCTCACCATTTAGACGTGCATAATAAGTACCCGCCACCCCTTGTAGCTCTGGAAACTCACCAACCAGCGTGCTGGTTAAGTCGGCTTTGGACAACATGGCCGCGCGTGTAGCTTGTGCCACGTCGATGTCTGCGTAGCCGGCAATATTTTGCTGTCTAAAAGTCGCTGCAATGAAGGCAGCAAGCTTGGCAATACGCTCAGATTTTTCCCAAATCGTGCCTAATTTGTCTTGGAAGACGCGATTTTTTAGGCTCTCAGCCATCTCGATCAGTGGCTGTTTTTGATCTTGTAAGAAGAAAAACTCAGCATCAGCAAGGCGTGGGCGTACTACTTTTTCGTTACCGCTGACCACTTGGCTTGGGTCTTTGGATTCGATGTTACTGATAAAGATAAAATACGGTTGCAGCTTGCCTTCACTGTCGGTTAAACAAAAATACTTTTGGTCTGCCTGCATGGTGCTAATCAGCGCCTCTTGTGGCACTTGTAAGAAGCGCTCCTCAAAGCTGGCGCGAAGTGCCACGGGTAAATCTACCAATGAGGTCACCTCATCGAGCAAGTCTTGCGGTACGATGGCACGGGCATTTACTTCATCGGCCAAGGCAGTAACGCGCTCACTGATGAGCTGCTGACGACGGTCAAAGTCGGCAATAACTTTAGCACTCTCAAGCACGCTAAGATAGTCGCTAGCATGCGCAATAGTGATAGGATTTGGAGAGTGATAACGGTGACCTAATGTCTGATTACCGGCGTCAAGACCTTGCACAGTGGCGTCAATCACTTGATCATCTTGCATCAACACCAACCATTTTACAGGACGCACAAACTCTTCGCGGCTGGCGCCTGAGCGCATACGTTTGGCAATGGGCAGATTGTCTAAAGCGGTTTGAAAAATATTGGGCAGCAGCTCAGTGGTGGCTTGACCTTGAATGGTTAGCTCATAGCCAATGTAATCGCCTTTGTCCGTTTCGATAGTGATAAGCTCACTGGCATCAATACCTAGGCCTTTAGCGAAGCCTTCTGCAGCACGGGTAGGCTTACCCTCAGCATCATAGGCGGCTTTTACTGCAGGTCCACGTTTTTGTTCAGTGCGGTCCGGCTGCTTTTCACTAATGCCTTCAATTTCGATGGCCAGACGGCGCGGCGCAGCATAGGCCTTTAGGCTGTCATAGCTGATATTAGCCTCTTGTAGTTGGCTCTCAACACTAGCTTTTAACGAATCACGTAATGGCTTTAGGCTTTTTGGTGGTAGCTCTTCACTACCTAATTCAAATAAAATTGTACTCATGAGGGTCTCTGATTTTTTTAACAAGGTATAAGGTTACTGGCGAATCACAATACGGACTTACTTTGCCGCTTGATCAGGCTCTGGGCTGTTGTCTTTGGGCAAATACTTCTCTAACGCTTTAGCCTTGTGCTCTTCAGCAGCCAAAGGGAAGCCAAGTTTTGCGCGAGCCTGTACATAGCCTTGTGCCACTTTGCGAGCCAGCGTACGTACTCTTAAAATAAAGCGTTGACGCTCAGTAACCGAAATCGCCCCACGCGCATCAAGCAAGTTAAAGGTATGTGACGCTTTTAACACCATCTCATAGGCAGGCAGCGGCAAGTCGGCTTCTACCAGCTTATCTGCTTGCTGCTCATAAAAATCAAATAGCTCAAACATCTTAGGCACATCGGCGTGCTCAAAGTTATAGGTCGACTGCTCTACTTCGTTTTGATGGAACACATCACCATAAGTCACTTTACCAAACTCACCATCGGTCCAAACAAGGTCATACACACTGTCTACGCCTTGGATATACATGGCCAGTCGCTCAAGGCCATAAGTGATTTCACCGGTTACTGGGAAGCACTCAAGGCCGCCCACTTGTTGGAAGTAGGTAAACTGAGTCACCTCCATACCATTTAACCACACCTCCCAGCCCAGACCCCAAGCACCTAGCGTTGGCGATTCCCAGTTGTCTTCTACAAAGCGCACATCATGGGTTAAGGTATCGATACCGATTGCTTCTAGTGAGCCTAAATACAGCTCTTGAATATTGGGTGGGTTGGGCTTCATCACAACTTGGAATTGATAATAATGCTGCAAACGGTTGGGGTTGTTACCATAACGACCATCGGTCGGACGGCGTGACGGCTGTACATACGCGGCGTTCCAAACTTCAGGGCCTAATGAGCGCAAAAAAGTCGCTGTGTGAAACGTGCCCGCCCCAACTTCCATATCATAAGGCTGTAATACCACGCAGCCTTTGTTGGCCCAATAGGTTTGCAAAGTTAAAATGAGTTCTTGAAAGGTCATAATGTCGCCATGTTTTGATTAAAATAAGGGTTAATAGACAGCAAAAAAATGTGAGCTTAGCCTCTTTTTTTTGAGGGGTTACCTTTGGTACGCTCACCTTACTAAAAAATCGCTATTTTATCTATATTCAGAGCCCAATTGATGCAAATATAGACAAAAAAATACCTAGATGGTAACCCATCTAGGCAGGAGGAAAGTGGTGCTGTCGTGGCCTAGATACGACCACTTAAGTATTTTAATTATAGTTATCTATATCGACGTTATTGTTATTGGTATTTTTAATCGCAACATAAAATAAATAGCTTGTCTTAAATAAGGCAATTAAGAGACATAAGAGTCTGCGGTTGCCTTTGGCATAATTAACCAAAGAATCAAATAGATTAAGATACCGGGTACTGCCACACTTGCCGTAGAAATAAACACGAATAAGATACGGGTCAGATTAGGTGACCAACCAAAATATTCAGCAATACCGCCCATTACCCCAGCGATCATTCGATGATTACGCGAACGATGAAGCTTGTTAAGTTTTGCCATAGTTATTCTCCCTATCAAGACAAGAGCGTCAATCTAAGATTAGTGTTTAAGCACATCGCCTATAAAGTACGGCTTAAAACCTTAAACTACTGCTTAAAATATCAAATAAAATAAATCCTACTTAATATTATGGGGATTCAAGGTATGATAGACAAGGTACAAACAGATTAATAAAAAGCATTAAAACCCAAGTTACACCCTTTGATTGACTGAGTTAATTATAGCGTATGATTTAACTATTGCTGTTGAGAATTTAGGCGAAGTTTGTAACTTTATAATCACAAAGTATTGCACAATCCTAGCCCAATTATAAAAGCAGCTATCGACAGGTAAAGCAATGTTTTAAAAAGGGTTATTAAGGGTTTTTAGCGCATACAAAAATGACAGACGCTTTTTTGAACGTGACTAAAAACCCATAGATCTTTATCAAAAAAATATTAAGCTAAGCTACATTAAATAAAAAAATATTATCCAACTAACATTGTTAAGGAGCAGTATATGCAAAAGTCAGGACTTATGATTGGTCACTTTGAACCGCTACATTTAGGTCATATTCGCAGTATTTTGCACGCCTCATCTATGGTTGAGGTGCTTCACATTGTGATTACTCGCCACCCCAATCCCAATCAAAAGTTCCCGGTTACTTTGCAAGATAAGGCACGCTGGTTACAGATGGCGTGTAGCGACTTACCTTTTATCAAAATTCACACCTGTGATGATTTTTCGTTCCCAGTTCACGACAGCATCGAGGACATTACGATTAATATCGATGGCTATAATGCCAAGATTGACTACATCCAAGATAAATTCAATATGGATGAGGACACCGTATTGTTGGTCACTGAAGGCCATCCACTGTCTAAGCCGTCAGTGACTTCTGCGCTAAACACCCAAGTGGCCACTACCCCGCTACACCCTGAATTTGACAGTACCGCCATTCATTACAACCCCATTGCCAACTGGGATATTATTCATCCTGAAGCGCGTGGCAACTATACCCGCACTGTCGCTATCGTTGGCGGTGAAAGCTCAGGTAAGACCACATTGTCACACAAGATTGCCAACTACTATGGCGCAGACTTAGTACTTGAGATGGGCCGTTTGTATGTGGGCACAGATTTGGGTGGTACTGAAGAGGGGCTACAATACAGCGACTACGGACCCATTGCGTTAGACCACGCTCAAGCGGTGCGTGAGACCTTATATCAAGCTCAGTCACCGGTCACCATTGTTGATACCGATTTTGTCACCACTCAAGCTTTTTGTGAGGAATATGAGGGACGTACCCATCCGTTCGTCACTGCCTGTATTGAAGAGTTTCGCTTCGATCATACCTTGTTTTTGGCCAATAACACCCCGTGGATAGATGATGGCATGCGCTCTTTGGGTACCCCAAGTGCCAGAGATCGTTTTGAGAGTAGACTGACTGATATTTTTGCGCGTCATAATATCCAAACTTATCGTATTGATAGTCCAGATTATTTTGCACGCTATGAGCAGGCCATTGCTTATATCGATCAACATATCTTTGGAAAGTAGGCCTGTTTATTGCGCCATAACATCCCGTACACTCAAAAAATCTTACCAGATGACGATAACTCAATCTCACCAATCACATAATTAGGACTGATATGCGTATAGAACTGCTAGATAATCTGACCGGTAAATGGGCAATGCAATGGATTGTTGCTTGGTTCGTGTTCGGGGTAATCGCCTTGAGCACCGGCTTTTGGCTCACCACAGAACATACCCGCTTAGATTGGTTTTATCTGGGGGTATCTTTGGTCGGTCTGGTGTGTGTGGTCTCCCTCTCGTTCCGCCGCAATGTTATGGGCAACGGCTTGGGCATGGCAGCCACTGCCGGTGAGGTAGTTGTACAAGGTACTTCAGGTGCCGTGGGCTTAATGCTGGCGCCTTTATTTAACTTTTTTACTCATGTGTACGGTCTGGTGTATTGGTCAAAAAACACCGATCCAGACGGCAATATGGTGCCCAAATCTGCGACCAAATGGGTGTGGCTAGTCACCCTTGCCTTTATCGCCATTGGTCTGGCCATGTTCCCTATCGTGAATGACTTTTTAGCCCAAAAGGGCTACGCTGTGGTACAAGATGATGGCAGTCAGTTTTTAGGCCTCATTGATTTTTATTGGATTAACGTTTTTGCCTTTGTGCTGTCTATTACCGCTCAGGCCACTATGATCTTACGTTATTCTTTTAACTGGTGGATTTGGATTGCCGTAAACTTTGTGTGGCTCATTGTCAATTTAATGAGTGGTAACTATATCTTTGCTATCCAAACCATGGTGTATCAGATTAATGCCTTTATTGGTCTGTATGAATGGCAACGTAGTGCAAGTCAAAACAAAGTGGGCTAAAAGCTATCGTGTAAACAAAAAAATACCGCGATCTTCATCGCGGTATTTTTTATGAGGATACGTTATAGGGTCTATGTGATTTAATGACTTAAGACTGGCCTGGCGTGTACTTTTTTAACGCTTCAATACGGTCATCAAGGGTGGGATGAGAGCGAAAGAAATTAGCAATACTAAAGCCTTGTGTCTGACCTGATGAGATGGCAAAAGCTTGCATGTTTTCAGGCATCTGATCGGGACGTGCTTCGGCCGGACGCAGCGCATTTAACGCACTGATCATCTTGTCACGGCCAGCAAGCTTAGCGCCCATAGCATCGGCACGGAACTCACGCTGACGTGAGAACCACATCACAATCGCTGATGCTAAAAAGCCCAATAAAATATCCATCACAATACTGGTCACAAAATAGCCAATACCTGGGCCATCTTCGTTCTTGAAGACGACTCTATCTACAAAGCTGCCGACAATACGAGCAAAGAACATCACAAAGGCGTTAACCACCCCTTGAATGAGGGCTAAAGTGACCATATCACCATTGGCCACGTGACCAATTTCGTGTGCCAATACCGCCTCGACTTCATCTGGGGTCATGGTATGCAGTAAGCCTGAAGACACCGCTACCAGCGCTTTATTTTTATTCCAGCCCGTAGCAAACGCATTGGGCTGAGCGTTATCAAAGATACCCACCTCTGGCATATCAATATTTACCGCTTTGGCTTGTTTGGCCACTGTCTCAACCAGCCATTGCTCACTGGCATTGCGAGGCTGTTCAATCACCACGGTACCTGTAGAACGTTTTGCCATCCATTTGGATAAAAACAGTGAAATCATAGAACCGATCATGCCATATACCGCACACATTACGGCTAGGCTGGCAATGTTTAGACCCCCTGCTCCATGGACAGAACCCAGTCCAAAAACACTAGATAAAATCCCAAACACAATACTAAATACCACCAGCACTGCTAAGTTGGTCAATAAAAACAGGCCAATACGCATCATACGTTAACTTCCTTTAAATATAATTGAGAGGCAAATAAGCGATGAAATCTTAGCCAAAATCCAAGCGCCCTTTGCAGCAGTCATGACCCTCTTAAATGGGGTCTAAGCGCCAAAAAGTCAACATATCGTCTGACTAATAAAATCCTGTTTTAACCAAACAACAAGACAGCAGTTTACTTTAAGGTGGCTTATTGTAATAATGAATGACTATAAGCCGTCAATAAGTGCACGCTATCACTCTCTACCTCATTACTAATAAGGATATTAGAATGACATCACGTAAACGCTCTGAAAAGCGTAGCTTAGATCAATGGCTGGCAGATTATGCCGTTAGCCACCAAAACCCTATTAATAAAAAAATACACTGGCTGTGTGTGCCGACAATTTTTGTCAGCATATTAGGCATGGGCATGTCGCTGGCCGCTTGGTTTACCATTGTGGCGGCCATGCTGGTTGCGGTGTTCTATTTGCGCTTATCAACCCCTTTATTTATCGCCATGGGCATATTTATGCTGATCAGTATGGCCGCTATCGCTTTACTTCCTCTTGGCTTTAAAGCTTGGGCCGCTGTGTTTGTAGTGGCATGGATTGGACAATTTATCGGTCACAAGCTTGAAGGTAAAAAACCTTCTTTTTTTGAAGATTTACAATTTTTATTAATCGGTCCAGCTTGGGTAGCCAATACCTTAATGGGACGCAAGGTGGCCCCTAGTCGTTAACCAAATGTCAGCTTATAACCAAACTACAACCAAAACTGTTGGTTTTGTGGTTTTAGCTATCCCAAATTTACTAAATATTTGTTAAACTAGTGAGTGCTATATATAAGTACCCCTTATAGATTTAGGATGCCTAACCAAGGGCTGTCTGTTCAATAAGATATGTCTCACTTAGTGTAGCTTTTCATGCGACTGCTTATCGATCTAACTGACGATGGATTTGATGACTTTATAATCGCACCTTATAAAACTTATAACAGGAGAATGTACTGTGAATCTAATTCAAAAAACGCTTACTATTGCCACTGTAGTTGGCCTAGGTTCTTTAAGCGTTGCTGCCAATGCTGCGCTTTATGAAATTGATCCTGCCCATGCCAATGCTCGCTTTTCTGTAGACCATTTTGGTACCACCACGAACGCTGGCGGCTTCTACGGTCTAACAGGTGTGGTAGATTATTCTCCTGAGAAAAAACAAGGCTTTGTGGGTATTACCATTCCTATGAACGACTTAAGCACCAACTTTAAGCCTTTTGATAAGCACTTAAAATCTGCTGACTTCTTCAACGTAGAAAAATACCCTACTGCTTACTTCAAATCTACCAAATGGGAATTTGATGGCGATAAAGTAAAATCAGTCAAAGGCGAGCTAACCATGCTTGACCAAACACACCCAGTTACTTTAACAGCCACTAAGTTTAACTGCTACGATAACCCAATCTTAGAAACAAAAACTTGTGGTGGTGACTTTGAAACCACTATCGACAGAACTCAGTGGGGTATTAACACTTACACTGACGGCGGTATGATGAAAGACGTTAAACTAAAAATCCAGATCGAAGCGGGTCTAAAAGACGATAACAAAAAGTCTTAATAACCACAGGCTTTCATCACGTTTTGGTCAAGGCTGCTTTAGGGTAGACCCAACCTAGTTCATCCAAAGCACAGGCCCAAAAAAGGCGCTACTCAACAGTGGCGCCTTTTTGTGTTTCAATAAGTCAAGATTATCGTTTTTCTACAGATGACCGGAGTATCAAAATAGATGAGCCTACCCCATATTTGGCCTATTTCGGCAAGAGATACCCATGAGCCTAACCGCGCCTCAACCCCGCTTGAGCTTTTATTTGACTTGGTGTACGTGATTGCCATTTCTGCGGCAGCTCAGGGACTGTATAAAGATTTATTGGCACATGAGTATGCAGGGTTTATTACCTTTACCGTGGCATTTTTTATTCTATGGAATGCCTGGTCTAGCTTTACTTGGTTTGGTTCCGGCTACGACCCTGATGACTTGCCGTATCGGATATCGGTCATGATGCAGATGTTTGGCTCGTTACTGATTGCCGCCAATATCCACCAATTCTTCGAGCAAGGGCTGATCTGGATTGGGGTTGCAGGCTACGCCATCATGCGCTTGGCCAGCTGTAGTCAATGGTGGCGAGTGTATCGCCATGTGCCAGGCCACAAAAAGGTAGCTGGCCGCAGTATCTTTGGTCTCATAACGCTACAACTGATGTGGATAAGCTGGTTGTTTTTGCCCGCTGCAATAAAAAAACCTGCCTTATTTTTATTCATCACAGCAGAGCTGTTGATGCCCATCTGGGCCCGCTCAGAGCAATTTGATAATTGGCATCCCCGTCACATTGCAGAGCGTTATGGGTTACTTACCATTATTGTGCTTGGGGAAGGTATATTGGGCGTCAGTCAGACTATTTTGCATTTTTTAATCAGTCCGGCCTACTCAGCCTTTGCCATTATAATCTCAGGCTCAGCTTTGGTGGCGCTATTATTTGCTGTATGGTGGCTGTATTTTAGCATCCCCTTCGATGACATCTTGGATGAAGAGCGTCGCCGCCATGACTTTGTATTTTTTGGTTATGGTCATTTCTTTATTTTTGCGGCGTTGACCGGTCTGGGCAGCACCCTAAAGCTGGTCACCGAAATCATTGATGAAACTAGTGAAATAACCGCTCAAGGCATCTCTCAGTCCTATACCATGGCGATGATTATGCTACAGTTAGCAAGCTTTTTATTGGCCTTAATTACATTACGAGCGCTCATGTGCCGTAATTCGAGTCACAATATGGTTGCGGTACTGGCAAGCTTGGTTATCCTAGCCTTAAGCTACACGATGGTACATCAAGGCATTTCAATCACTTATGGCATTTGGTTTAGCGTACTGGCACCCCTGAGTCTGATTGCCTTATTTAATTGGGACAACAAGACTTGGGCCATGAAATCAGGATAATTAACAGATCAGGATAATTAACAAGGTGACATTAAGTCATCAGCAGATTAGTGTCCTAAAGCCACATCTACTACATCTACTAAATGAGACTTTGCCATTGGCAATAAACAATTAATCGGCTAAAGCCTGTATCAATTTAAAGCGCGGTACAGTCTGCCCTTCGAGCTGCACAGTCTCAGTAAACATAGCTAGGGGTCTTACCCACACGCCATATTCGCCATAAAGACAGCGATAGACCACAACTGCCTCTTCGGTTTCTGAATGGCGCGCGGTGTGTAATACTTGGTACAGATTACCTTTGTAATGCTGATAGATACCTTGGGGCACGTGATTGTTATGATGTTCACTCATAGCGTTTTTGTTTCTCTTCAAGTTGTGTTTTGGCTTGTGGCCACTCATCGGCAGTCATGCTATAAAACACCGAATCTGTAATCGTGCCGTCTTGGCGTATTCTATCGCCTCGAATGATACCGTCTTTTTTGGCACCCAGTCGTTCAATGGCATTTTGAGATTGCGTATTGATGATGTCGGTACACCACCCCACCGTCTGATAGCCTAGCGCTTCAAAAGCATGGGTTAACATCAACAACTTACACTCTGTATTCACATGGGTGCGCCAGTACGACTTGGCATACCAAGTATAGCCAATGCTTAACCGCTTAACGTCTGGTCTGATTCGATACAAACTGGTTGAGCCAATTGCTTGATTGGTAGCCATATCTATGACCGCAAACGCAATTCTGTCTTCGGTATCATTTGCTGTAGCGATATAAGTAGGTATCGACTGAGGGTCTGGCACAAAAGTATAGACTGTTTCCCACAGTTTTCCGTCTTGGCAGGCGTGTGCCAAATCAGTGGCATGCTTTTGAGTTAAAGGTTCAAGCCGTACTTTAGCAGTGGTTAATATGGGCGAATTTGGCATCATTATGTTTACCATTAATGGTTATTGCTCAATAATGATTTAGAGCTTAAAGAGCCTTGAGCATCTTGCAAAGTGCTTGATACCCAGACTCATTTACGAGGTTTGAGACGGCCCGCTTATTAAGCAATGGTCACTTTAGCAAAAGCCTTTTTACCCGCTTGAATAACTACCGATTGACCAGAGGTTAGGCTAAAGCCTGCGTTTACTTCCTCACCATCTACCTTCACTGCATTGCGCTTTAGCATGTCTTTGGCAGCAGCGCTGTTTTTGGCCAAGTCTGCTTGGTTTAAGATTTGAGTGATAAATAACGCCTCTTGACCAGCCTCTAGCTCTAAAGTTACCTCTGGTAAATCAACAGGTAACTCACCATCGGCTAAGACGTTACCGGCTGATTTGTGGGCATTTGCTGCCGCTTCGGCACCGTGGAAACGCTCGATGAGCTCTTCAGCTAGGATGCGCTTAATCTCTTGCGGATTACGGCCGGCTGCCATCTCAGCCATTAAGGCGTCCACTTCGCTCATGGGCTTAAAGCTTAAAAACTCAAAGTAGCGATGGATAAGCGAGTCTGGCATAGATAAGATTTTTTGGTACATGGTACCCGGTGCGTCTTCGATACCGACGTAATTGCCAAGTGATTTTGACATTTTATTAACGCCATCTAACCCCTCTAAGATAGGCACAGTAATGCACACTTGCGCTTCATGGCCATAACGGCCTTGTAAGGTGCGCCCCATTAATAGGTTAAAGGTCTGATCAGTCCCCCCCATCTCAACGTCCGCTTCAAGCGCAATTGAGTCATATCCTTGTACTAATGGATATAAGAATTCATGGATAGCAATCGGAGTTTGTGAGGCATAGCGCTTAGCAAAGTCATCACGTTCAAGCATACGCGATACGGTTAACTGGCTTGCCAACTGAATCATATCGCCGGCGCTCATGTCATTGAACCACTGTGAGTTAAATACTACGTTGGTTTTCTCTTTATCTAAGATTTTAAAAACCTGTTCAGCATAAGTCTTAGCATTGGCCATCACCTGCTCATCGGTAAGCGGTGGACGGGTAGTATTCTTACCAGAAGGGTCACCAATTTTAGCAGTATAGTCCCCAATCAAAAAATAGATCTCATGGCCTAAATCTTGAAAATGCTTTAATTTATTGATTAGTACTGTATGCCCTAAGTGTAAATCTGGGGCGGTGGGGTCAAAGCCGGCTTTAATTTTTAAGGGACGGCCCAGCTTTAGTTTGGCCACCAAATCTTCTTCTGAAAAAATCTCATGAGTGCCGCGCTTAATGATAGCCAGCTGCTCGTCTAGACTTAAAGCATTGGATGGACTTGATGATTGTTCTGATGTCGCTTGGCTCATAATTGCCTCAATAGTTGGGTAATGAATAGGAAATGACAGTCTAATCAGGACTATGTTAATGAGTATAAAAAATGAATGCTAGGATTTTAATGAAGAATTTAGCAAAAAGCTATGTTAGTCGCCGTTTTGGGCTTAGATTTGGCAAAAGCTTGTCTGTTTTGATTTCTATTTTTGGCGCTATTAAAAAAAATTTTATTAGGGTCAAAAACCTCGGATGTAAAAAAAAACAATTTTTTTTCGATAATTTGTCTAGATGATTTTATATTTTGTCTTTTATAAGCTATGATAATTTATAGCCCAAGTTAAACGAATCTACTCAATCCATGCGCTTATTATATTAACCTTTAATGATTGTTTAGGTGGTTTTAGGCCGTCTTTACCCAACGGGTTTGGCGTTGTAGTTTTTGTGCTATTTGCAGGATTTTTACTAGACAGCTGTTAATTGACTAACCTGTATGTCCTTGCTTCTAACTGTGTTTTGCGTTTAAGGAATCATAATGAATATAGATTTTGATCATTTAGAAAAAATAATTGCGCTCGCTGAACGCTCAAATATTCAATCATTAGAAGTGGTGGATGGATCTCAGCGCATACATGTTGTTTGTCAGGCGGCAAGCTTAGCCAATACCGCTGAGTTAGCGCATAGCCCTACCACTCATCATGTCACAAATACCCAAGCACAGACTCAAAATATCCCCGCAGCCTCATCAACTGCTACGCCCTCTTGTGATCAAGACACTGCAAAATCTGCTGACTTGGCCACCAAGACAACCGTTATCGCGCCGATGATGGGCACGTTTTACCTACGCCCTGAGCCTAATGCTGAGGTGTTTGTTCACGTTGGTGATAGCATCAAAGCTGGTGATACCCTATGTGTGATTGAAGCGATGAAAATTATGCATGAAGTCAAAGCGGAGACTGACTGTGTCATCGAGAAGATATTAATCAAAGAAGGTGATGTGGTCGAATTTGATCAGCCTTTATTTGAAACTCGCACGCTGTAAAGCAAATTCGTACCCTCTGCTTTATTTATCATTTTATGACACGCATTATTACCCTGTGTAACCTTTAACCTGCCTCTGCAAGGAAGCCGATATGTTCAAAAAAATTCTGATAGCCAATAGGGGTGAGATTGCCCTACGTATTGTCCGTGCCTGTCAACAAATGGGCATTAAATCAGTGGTGGTATATTCTCAATCAGATAAAGATACGCTTGCTGTAAGATTAGCAGATGAAAGTGTTTGTATAGGTCCTGCACCTGCTCCTAAAAGTTATTTAAACCAAGAAGCCATCATTTCAGCAGCACTCATGAGCGGTGCTGAAGCCATTCACCCCGGCTATGGATTTTTAGCCGAAAACGCCGCTTTTGCTGAAGCGGTAACTGACGCAGGATTGGTTTTTATTGGCCCTACTGCACAAAACATTCGTCAAATGGGCGACAAAGTAGAAGCCAAAAAACAAATGCTACTAGCGGGTGTTCCTTGTGTCCCTGGCTCTGAGGGCGCCTTGCCAGAAACTGAAAATGAGGTATTGGCACTCGCCGAGAAGGTCGGCTATCCGGTGATTATTAAAGCGGCCAGCGGTGGTGGTGGCCGTGGTATGCGTGTGGTCGACAAACAAAGTGAGCTGCTTAAAGCCATTGCAATGACCAAGAGTGAAGCGGAAGCCAACTTTGGTGATTCTGTGGTATATCTTGAACGTTATTTACAAAAACCACGTCATATCGAGGTGCAAGTCTTGGCCGATACCCAAGGCCACGCGATTCACTTAGGTGAGCGTGATTGCTCAATGCAGCGCCGCCATCAAAAAGTGATTGAAGAAGCCCCTGCTCCAGGTATCAGTGAATCACAGCGTCAACAAATTGGTGAGGCCTGCGTTAATGCCTGCAAGAGAATGGGCTATGTTGGTGCGGGTACGTTTGAATTTTTATATGAAAATGGCGAGTTTTTTTTCATCGAGATGAATACCCGCATTCAAGTGGAACATACCATCACCGAGTTGGTGAGTGGTATTGATATTGTCCAAGCTCAAATTACCGTAGCTGCAGGTCTACCTTTATCGTATCAACAGACTGACGTTAAGCTTTCTGGCCATGCGTTTGAATGCCGAATTAATGCCGAAAATCCTTACACCTTTTTACCCACACCCGGCAAAATCAGCTATTGCCACTTCCCTGCAGGTATGGGCGTACGTGTCGACAGTCATGTTGAGTCAGGCTCAGTGATTCCCCCCTCTTATGACAGTCTGGTGGCCAAAATATGTGTTTATGCAGCAGACAGAGCCACGGCAGTGAATTATATGCAAGCAGCACTCAAGGAAGCTAGCATAGAAGGCATTGATACCAATTTAGCTTTACATAAGCGCTTGTTTGAGGATAAAGGCTTTCAAGAAGGTGAGGTTAGTATCCATTATTTAGAACAGTGGATTGAGCAAAATATTTAATTGACTCTATATTATCAACCCTTAAAGGACTTAAGGCATGCCAAACTTGATCAGTAATGCTGAACTCAACAGCCCTGACCAGCCCACTTGGCAATTATGTAGTGAGACCAATTTAACGCTACATTTTGCTAAGCCTATCACCCTACAAAAGCAGCAGCTTTGCTGGGCTTTGGCTGATCGTATTCGCAAGCTGCTGACGGTGACCGAAGTCGTCATTGGTATGAATACTTTGAGCGTTTTTACCCAGCCATTAACTTTTATTGAGCTAAATGAGCTAAAACAACACCTAACACAGCTGATAAAACAAACAGAGGGTCAAAGCATTCAAGGCAAGCATATTCAGATACCCGTGCAATATGGCGGCGAATATGGCCCTGACCTAAAGCCGATGGCTCAGGCGTTAGGCTTGTCTGTAGAAGAGGTGGTAAAGCTACACAGCGAGGCAATTTATACCGTTTACTTTATTGGATTTCAGCCAGGATTTCCTTACTTGGGCGGCTTATCAGAAAAGCTTTATTTCCCAAGGCGAGAGACACCGCGTACTCAGGTTCCAGCAGGCTCGGTCGGTATTGGCGGTGAACAAACGGGGGTATACCCATTCTCCTCCCCAGG
Organism: Psychrobacter sp. YP14; assembly: GCF_003209315.1. Classification (NCBI taxonomy): domain Bacteria; kingdom Pseudomonadati; phylum Pseudomonadota; class Gammaproteobacteria; order Moraxellales; family Moraxellaceae; genus Psychrobacter; species Psychrobacter sp. YP14. The sequence continues at coordinate 2,599,547 of NZ_CP029789.1, forward strand.
CGGTTGGCAATTGCTGGGGCGTACTCAGATGCCGCTGTTTGATTTGACACAAAACCCGCCGACCGCACTGAGTGCAGGAGATACTCTGCAGTTCACGGTGCTTGATATTCATTACTCGTAAACAAGGGACACGGTGCTTGATATTCATTACTCGTAAACAAGGGATAGGCCACTGATTATGAAGATTTTAGCCTCAAATGCCTTAGCCAGTTTTCAAGATTTGGGGCGCTTTGGCTTTCGTAGCCTAGGCGTGGGCACAAATGGAGCCATGGATCCTTGGGCATTAAAAGCTGCCAATGCTTTATTACAAAACCCATTAGATACGGCTGCCATTGAAATTACTTTAGGCAGCTTTAGCGTGCAATTCGAGCAAAATACTTGCTTTTGCTTGACTGGGGGATTGTATGAGGCCTATCTCGATGAGCAGCGGGTGTACGCTTATTGGCGCATTACGGCTCAGGCTGGACAAACCTTAAAGCTTGTGCGCCCCCTGCAAGGCATGTATACCTATTTTGCAGTGCAAGGCGGCTTTGATATTGAGGCTGTTCTGGGCTCAAAAAGCACCAATACTAAGGCCGAATTTGGTGGCTTAAACGGGCGGTTTTTGCAGCCACAAGATAGCGTTAAAGTCGCCAAACTAGACTCAGCACATAGGCATACCAGCGAGATTGGCGTGGCCGCTCCTCGTATGCCAGCTTCCCATCTTGATAGCAGCGCGCCCCAAATCCGCGTTATTGCCAACAGTGAATACGACCACTTTACTGAGGCTGCCAAACACAACTTTGAGAATCAGCTGTGGCAAGTCGATACCAGCAGCAACCGTATGGGCTATCGCTGTATTGGTGAAAATATACTTGAGTTTGCTCAAAAGTCAGAGATGAGCTCGCATGGCGTGGCCGCAGGCATGATTCAGGTGCCCCCTCAAGGCCAACCCATTGTATTAATGGCCGATGCCCAAACGACAGGTGGCTACCCTAAGATTGCCACCATTATTGAGGCGGATATTGGACTGATGGCACAGACCCGTTTTGGCCAAAAATGCCAATTTAAAATGGTCTCTATACAAGAGGCAATACAAGCCCGTCAAGACAGACACCGTTATATTGAACGTATTAGGAAATATGCTTATGACCACTAATTTACCTGTTAATAATCTGCAAACTATTGATTTGAATGCAGATGTGGCTGAAGGCTGTGGCCAAGATATTGCTTTAATGAATATTATTAGCTCTGCTAATGTCAGCTGTGGTTTACATGCCGGCTCGTATCAGCACATGCTTGAAACCTTAAAACTGGCCAAACAGCATAATGTACGAGTCGGGGCACATCCTGGCTTTGATGACAGAGATAACTTTGGGCGCACCGCACAGCAGCTACCAGAAGAAGAGTGCCGTGCCCTGATTCATTATCAGCTGGGTGCAGCAAAAGCCATGTGCGATTTGGTTGGCGTTAAGCTAAGTTATGTCAAGCCGCATGGCGCTTTATATAATCAGGCGGCTAAGGATGAGAAGTTGGCTAAAATTATTGTCAATGCGGTCAAAAACTTTGATCCAAGCCTAGCAATTATGGGGCTATCGGGTAGTTACCTAATCAGCGTCGCTAAGGCTCAAGGCTTAACCTCAATCTCCGAAGTCTTTGCTGATCGTAACTACGAAAGCGATGGCTCTTTGGTTGCCCGAAGCAAAGACAATGCACTGATTACCGATGCGACCCAAGCAGCCCAGCACGCTCTACAAATGATTACCCAAGGCATCGTGACCAGTGTAGATGGAGTTCAAGTACCTGTGGAAGCCCAAAGTATTTGCCTCCATGGTGACAGTGAGCATGCTGTGCAGTTCGCAGCTGAGATTAAGCAAAAGCTTGAGCAACAAGGCATTCTCATTTGTATCTGATGATCTTAATTTGAGTGTGTAAACACCCCTTTAACCTTAAAATATTTTAAGACTACTCCTGACAGCTCACCGACAACAAGGATGTTTATGACAGCATTAAAAAAGAAAAACACCGCAATATTAGGAGCCGCTTTCTTAATGGCGACCTCCGCTGTAGGGCCGGGATTCTTGACCCAGACCGCTACCTTTACCGAAAGCTTAATGGCAAGTTTTGGCTTTGTGATCTTAATATCCATCATTATGGATATTGGGGTTCAGCTTAACGTTTGGCGTGTTATCGCTGTCTCCAAGATGCGCGCACAACAAGTGGCTAACTTAGTATTTCCAGGGGTTGGCTATTTACTTACTTTCTTGGTCGTGCTTGGCGGGCTGGCTTTTAACATCGGTAACATCGGTGGTGCAGGTTTGGGTATGCAGTCTGTATTCAACATCTCCCCCATCACTGGTGCCCTTATTAGTGGGGTAATTGCGGTAGCCATTTTCCTAAGCCGTGAAGCGGGACCTATGATGGACCGATTTACTCAGCTGATGGGCTTTATTCTACTGATTTTGATTATCTATGTGATGTTCAAATCAAATCCTCCCTTTGCTGAAGCGGTGACTCGGACTGTTATGCCTAGCAAAATTGATGCGATGGCCATCGTAACTTTGGTGGGTGGTACGGTCGGTGGTTATATCACTTTCTCCGGTGCTCACCGTCTGTTGGAGGCGGGTGTCAGTGGTGAAGAGAACCTGCCGTCTGTCACTCGCAGTTCAGTATCAGGTATTTTAATAGCATCGATCGTACGTGTCTTTTTATTCCTAGCAGTATTGGGTGTGGTGTCTAAGGGTGTATCGCTCGATCCATCGAACCCGGCTATGTCACCTTTTGAGCATATTTTAGGCAATGCCGGTAAGATTATCTTTGGTATTGTGATTTGGGCCGCCTCCATTACTTCTGTCATTGGTGCAGCTTACACATCCGTCTCGTTTATGAGTAATTTTCATCCCTTTATCGAGCGCAACAGCCGCTACTTTATTATTGGCTTTATCCTCATCTCTACCTTTGTGTTCGCCACCGTGGGTAAACCTGCTCAGTTATTGGTCTTGGCAGGTACACTAAATGGTCTGATATTACCTATTGCTATGATTATTATCCTGATTGCCGCTTATCGCTCCAATATTGTGGGTAGCTATAAGCATCCGATTTGGATTGCCGCTTTTGGTTGGATCATTGCGCTTATCATGAGTGTATTAAGCGTCATTACTATTGCAAACTACATCACCGGTTAAACAAGATCGCTAAATTTTACCTAATGATATAAACCTAAAATAATGGTTTCGCACCTATTATGAAGAGAAAAAGGGAGCAACATGGACATTACGACCATTGAAGCTGTGGTAAAAAAAGTTGCCAACAGCTCAGTACAGCAAGTTACCATCAGTGAGGGCACTCAGTCCATTACTGTGGTGAATCGTAGCCCATCGCAGCTAAGCAGTACTGCAAGCTATGCCACAGCTGAAAATAGTGCTACAGTTGAAAATAGTGCCACAGCTAAAAATAGTACCGCCGCCGCAGATCAACAGGAGAGTGATTCTAACAAACCTGCTGCCAAACACATCACCTCAACCTATGTGGGTTATGTTCAATTGGGAAAAGATGCGGCTGCGGCACCATTAGTACAGCCAGGGGATAGCGTCCAAGTCGGTCAAACTGTGGCTTATATCGATGTTTTATCTAAACTGATGCCTGTGCTGAGTGAAGATAATGGCATTGTTGAGGCGGTTTTGGTCAATAATGCAGATAAGGTAGATTATGGTAAGCCGCTTATTAAACTTCAATAAAAAGCTTAACTAAGCGCCTTTTGCTATAATAGGGTAGTCCTGCCTTTTGGCAGCCTACCCTTTTTTATTGCAACTACTGTAGCAGGCCTATGACACATACTGACGCACCCTCTTTAGACCATTCTTTACCCCCCTCAGACAGCTCTTTAGAACATTTAGATCATCATGAAAGCCATCTAGAAGACTTAGAGTCTGCTTTATCAGACACCCTCTTTGAGAGCTTCGATAGCGGCTACTACATTGGCATGATGTCAGGCACCAGCCTAGATGGTATGGACGCTGTGATTTGTCAGTTTGATAGCGCAGAGGCTACAGATGCTGCAGCAGACAAAATTGTGGCCACCCATTCACAGCCCTTCCCAGAACACCTGCGTGAGACCTTATTGGCACTGTGCCAACCCAATGGTACCGCCCAGCTTGCCTATCCAGTAAAAAACATTATTTTGGATCAGCAGCCACACAGCGAGCTTGAGTGGTTTGGCTGGGCGAGCCAAGAGTATGCCGAATTTGCCAGTACCGTGGTCAATGAGCTGCTACAAAAGTCAGGCATTAGTCCTGAGGCCATCTTAGCCATCGGCTGTCATGGTCAGACTGTGCGTCACCGTCCCAACTTAGGGTTTAGCTTACAGTTGGTCGATCCCAATATCATCGCTGAGCGCACCGGAATTAGTGTGGTCACCGATTTTCGCCGCCGCGATATGGCGGTGGGTGGACAAGGCGCGCCGCTGGCACCCGCTTTTCATTTAGACCAGTTTGGTGCGCCGTTAGAGCCGTCACAACACAATAGTGGCCACCGTATCGTCGTCAATCTAGGCGGCATTGCTAACATTACGGTGCTGCCAGCCGGCTCAGCTGAGCAGCAAGCAGCTTCGGTGATCGGTTATGACACCGGCCCGGCCAACATCCTGCTTGATGCTTGGTACCAATACCATGCGCCAAGTCTTGATGAGAGCCTCAAAGACAATGAGCTGTACGATACAGATGCCAAGTGGGCGCAGTCAGGACAAGTGAATGATGAGCTGTTAAATCAGTTGCTGAGTCACCCCTATTTTACCCAGCCCACGCCCAAAAGCACTGGACGTGAAGATTTCAATCTCTCCTGGTTACAGCAGCAGCTTGAACAGTTACCCGAGCAGACTCACGCCCAACTGCATCCGCAAGACGTGCAGGCTACATTAACTGAGCTAAGTGCCCGTAGCTTAAGCGATGCCATTGCCGCAGAAGCGACTCGACTTGATATGACAGGTGGTGAGCTGATTGTGTGTGGTGGCGGTGCTTACAATGCTTATTTGCTTAAGCGTCTTGCTGCGTTATTGCCAAACTGGCAAATACTGACCAGCGCAGACTTTGGGATTGCGCCTACTTGGGTAGAAGCCATGGCGTTTGCTTGGCTTGCACGTCAGACCATCATGGGTGCCACCGGTAACCTGCCTGCGGTTACCGGTGCCAGTAAGACAGTGGTCTTGGGTCAGGTGTGTTTTGCCTAACCCAATCAGATTTTAAATTAGCTCAAAGACTGAACCCATTGCACAATTTGATTGCTCGGCAGGGCGCCTGACTGCCGGGCAATTTCTTTTCCGCCTTTAAAAGCCACCATAGTCGGTAAGCTGCGGATACCATAAGGTGCTGCGGTCTGCTCAAACTGATCGGTTTGTAGCTTAGCAAAGACAATATGCGGCAATTGAGCTGCGGCCTGCTCGAACTGTGGCGCCATCATATGACAAGGCTGACACCAACTGGCCCAGAAATCGACGATGGTTAGCACCTCGTTTTTTTGGATGATCTTGGGGGCACTTTGAGCGTTCAATATCACAGGCTTGCCTATTAGCAAGGCATTTTGGCATTTGCCGCATACTGGATTTTGATTGATACGGTTAGCAGGAATGCGATTGGTGGCTGAGCAGTGAGGACAAACCAAGTGTCGTGATTGTGCTGTGGTCATGATAAATTACCTCTTATGGTTTAACGCCTGTAATAACAGCAGTTTATGTTTGATTTATTGCCTTGGATATTGGTTTTATTTAGCACTATATATTTTATTTAGAATTATATAATGGGGGTTATTTATCAAACTTGCCAGCTTAGCGCAAAAAACTGATACAAAGTCACCACCTACTCTGGGGTGAGTTATCACTTTGAAAATAACCGTTACTCATTATCTCAAGCTATCTTGCGCCATCTGTTATATTATACAATTAAGTATATTAACTTATCTCGCCATCTGTAAGAGGCCACAGTGACTGACAAGCCGACCTCACTCATCCCGCACACAAAGCAAGACTGGCTTAAAAAGCTGATTCCCGCTTGGGTTTCAGACTATAGCCCCTCTCGCCTACCCGCTGACATTATCGCCGGTATTGTGGTTGGTATCTTGGTAATTCCCCAAAGCCTCGGCTACGCTGTATTAGCGGGATTGCCCCCTGTGTACGGGCTATATGCCTCAATCGTGCCAGTCCTGGTCTACGCCTGGGTCGGCTCAAGCAGTGTACAAGCACTCGGCGCCGTTGCCATTACTGCGATCATGACCGCCAGTAGCCTGCATGGTCTGGCAGTTGAGGGCAGTTTGCAATACATCATGCTTGCCAGCTTATTGGCACTGATGATGGGCGGTATATTATGGCTCGCCGGCAAGCTGAAGCTTGGCTGGATCATGCAGTTTATTAGCCGCGGGGTATCGGCAGGCTTCGTCAGTGGGGCGGCGGTGCTTATTTTTATTAGCCAGATAAAATACTTAACCAATATTGCAGTCAGCGGCAACACCTTGCCAGGCTATGCCATCTCCATGTTTAGCCAGTTAAACAGCTTACATCTGCCCACCTTGCTAATTGGTGCTACCGCTTTTGTTCTGTTTTTATTAAATCGCTATGCCAGTGCTTATGTCTGGGAATCTTGGCTACCGCAAGCTCAGGCAAAATGGGCTGGACGATTGTTTCCGCTGCTACTGGTGGTGGTAGCCATTGTCTTAAGTTACTTGGGTCAGTGGGCAAGCCGAGGTATTCGCACTATTGGTGAAATCCCAAGCGGCCTACCTAGCTTCTCTGTGCCTGAATTTGAGTCATTTTCACAAGTTGCCACCTTATTACCCACCGCAGGCTTGATGGCGCTTATTGTGTTTATCTCCAGCAGCTCAGTCGCCAGTACCTATGCCCGATTGCGCGGCGAGAAGTTCGATGCCAATACTGAGCTTAGAGGACTGGGTCTGGCCAATATTGCCGGCGGTTTTAGCCAAAGCTTTCCGGTAGCAGGCGGGTTTTCTCGCACAGCCATCAATGTCGATTCTGGTGCTAAGACCCCTTTGGCCAGTGTGGTCAGTGTGGTGGTCATGGTCATCGCGCTATTGTCTTTGAGCCAAATGATAGCGCCGCTGCCCTATGCGCTGCTCGGTGCAATGATTATGGCCTCGATTATTAGCCTCATTGACTTTGGCACCTTTAAAAGCGCTTGGAAAACTGATCGTCTGGATGCATTAAGCTTTTCAGCCACCTTTTTTGGGGTGCTGCTATTTGGGCTTAATGTGGGCTTGGTCATCGGCATTATTGTCTCTTTTGCTGGCTTGATCTGGCAGTCAAGCCAGCCTCATATCGCCGTAGTAGGCCGCCTACTAGGCACCGAGCATTTTCGTAACGTAAATCGCCATGATGTGATTACCTACGAGAATTTACTGATTATGCGGGTTGATGAAAGCTTGTTTTTTGGTAATAGTGAGTCAGTGCATAGCCAAATCCAGCAAGCGCTCAACCAGCACCCTAAAGCTTCTGAGTTGGTACTGATTATGTCCTCAGTCAACCACATTGACTTGACGGCACAAGAGATGCTTATCACCTTAAACCGTGAGCTGGTGGCCAACAATAAGCGTTTGCACTACAGTTTTATTAAGGGGCCGGTGATGGATGTTATAGAACAAACAGCGGTGATTACTGAGTTATCCGGACGTGTATTTTTGAGTACCGTTCAGGCCATTAACCTACTAACCGATGACAATCTTCACAACGACCAGCACCCTACTGTGCAGCAACAAGAATTTCATTAGGCGAATTAAGCACTACCTGGTGTTCAAAACCACGCTAAAATTAACACAAGCCCAAGCTTTGACTGCTCAAAGTCTGTGGCCTCCATTTACTTTTATTAGACACACAAAATTATGAGCGACTCGTTAACTATCTATAAGCAAATATACCCTACTCAGTGCGCAAAGCTGTCACAGATGGGCTATCGCTCACTGATTAATATTCGTCCAGACCTTGAGACTGAGCATCAGCCCTCAAGTGAAGCGCTAAGTGTCGCCGCTCAGCAAGAAGACTTAGCTTATGTCCACATTCCCTTCGATGAAGAGCGTCTTAGCCGTGCTACCGTCGTACGCTTTGCGGAGCAATATCACGCGCTACCAAAACCTATTATGCTGTTTTGTGGCTCTGGCCACCGCGCCAAGCTGCTTTACCAAAGTGCATTGATGCAAGGTTTGCTATAAGTTATATTGACGTCACCGGTTACGCATAGCACGTATTTATGATTATTTTATAACATCAAAAAACATAATTTTATTGTTAATAAGGATTTCTTATGTCACATCAAGTCAGCTTCTCAGGTCAGATCACCCCAGAACAAGTTCAACAAATCGCCGATCAAGGCTTTAAAACCATCATTAACAACCGCCCTGATGGAGAAGCTGTAGACCAGCCCACCAGCGCTGAGATTGAAGCCGCTGCCAAAGCCGCTGGAGTTGCGTATAAAGAAATCTCATTTGCAGGTAATGAGTTAAATATGCAACATGTTGAAGATTTCGCCGATTATTTCAATCAAGCCGAGCAGCCTATTTTGATGTTCTGCCGCACTGGCAATCGCTCAAATGGCTTATATGAAGCGGCCAAGCAAATGGATAAGCTAGACGACTAATCTGTCATGATTTAATTTTCGTGGTTTAAATCCCATGGCTTAACTTTCATGATTTAACTGTCGCAGCTTAATAAGCAGTAACCATTTAACCCACTTTTAATCAATCTTCGAGGTGTCGTCATGCTATCCAGATTTACGACGTTAGCAACAACCAAAGCAGCTTTAAGCGCTATTGTGTTTAGTGTTGCTACTGTAGGACTTACCCAAACTGCGGCAGCGATTACGACTAAAAATGTCGTCTATACTGTCGATAATGAGCCTTATGAGGGTTATTATGCGAAAGCAGATAAGCCGAATGCACCCTTTATATTGCTATTGCACGACTGGGATGGCTTGACAGAATATGAGCGCATGCGTGCCGATATGCTAGCAGAAGAGGGCTATAACGTCTTTGCTGCCGATGCCTTTGGTCAAGGGATACGCCCTACCTCTGTTGACGACAAAATGCACTTAACAGGCGGGCTTGATAACGACCGCAATAAGATGCGCCGTTTAATGGCGGGTGCCTTAAATGCTGCACAGGCAGAAGGCAACGATGTCTACAATGGCGTGACTATGGGCTACTGTTTTGGTGGTACCTTGGCGTTAGAGTTAGCACGTTCTGGGTTTGAGCAAAAAGGCTTTGTTATTTTTCATGGCGGGCTAGATACACCAGCAGGTCAAAATTATGACAACACCAAAGGGAATATTTTAGTGTTTCATGGCACATCAGATGATGTCGCTCCGTTTGACAGCTTTGTTAAACTCGCTGAGCGCCTAGACGACGCCAATGTGCCTAATGAGATGACCACTTATGGCAACGTGGGGCATGCCTTTACCGAATCAAGCTCTGACAGTTATAACGCCTACGCGGATAAAAATTCATGGAACCGCTATTTGGACTTCTTAGATACTCTATACGACAAATAAGCATCGAACCTAAGCATCGAACTATCGAAGATTTCCCTGATGAATTTATTTTAAATAAAGGGCTGTATAGAATTCTATACAGCCCTTTGTGTTTAATCAGTGCTAATATCTTAAATGAAGGCGATAGATGTTAGTGGTTGGGTCATCCGATTGACTGCTTTCTGACCTATCTCTATCGCTCATATCATTATTTAGTATTATTAACTTAGTAGTACTTATAGTTATTTAGTGTTAAGGCGCCTAAACGCCCCTTAATAAACACTTACTATCTAGCCAGCCAAGTTTACTGATACCAGTCAGCTTAGCAAGCCAATAGGAGCTCCAATGGACAATAATAAAGAAGTCGTTAAGTCTGACAATGCAACCGTTACCTTTGATAGCAATCGCTGCATTCACTCACGCAACTGTGTGTTAGGTCGCCCTGATGTTTTTGTGCCCAATGTAGACGGCGAATGGATTCATCCTGAAAACGCCTCACCAGATGAGCTGTTAGAGATTGCTCACAACTGCCCCTCTGGCGCCATCCAAGTGTATCATCCTGATGGCACACCGATGGAAACCGCACCCAAGGTGAATACCATTCGAGTCACTGAAAATGGGCCGTCCTACATTCATGCCAAACACAGTGTGCAAGGTGAAGACAATGGCACACGTATGGTGTTATGCCGCTGTGGTCACTCTAAACAAAAGCCCTATTGTGATGGCAGTCATAAAGAGGTGAACTTTGAGGCTACTGGCGAACCTGCCTCAGTTGAAATCAAATTGCCAGAGGTCAAAGATGCCAGTGGCGGCGAGCTACGCATTGAGCCAATGAAAAATGGTCCAAACTTCATCTATGGTAATGTTGAAGTGGTAACAGGTACAGGTCATACCATCACTCGTGATACTGAGGTGCATCTGTGCCGCTGCGGACACTCAGCACATAAGCCGTTTTGTGACAGCACTCATGTCAAAGTTGGCTTTGAAGCGGATGGCTTTGTGCCAGAGAAAAAATAGGATTTAACTCTTTAAAATAGCACTCTACCAAAGCTTGATTTTGTAGAGCTTTATCTGCTCATAACTAACCCTCCCTTTTTAAAAGGAAGGGTTAGATTGGTTATAACGCTATTCCAAAGCTTTTCTTCACAATGATTAAAAGTAGGGATGGTGTTCTAATCATTTTTAATGAGAGAGTCATCAAATAAGTTATGATGACATTGGCAACCGAACAATAAACAGCCAATATACATAGCACGCAAGTCATTAAGAATGTTGTCTTGTGGCTTGGGCTGTCTGTCGTTTGCCAATAGTGTCTCTAATTTTTCAACCTCTGCTTTTTGATAGCTAATCTCTTCCTCAGACTCTTTTAGCTTTGCGGCTATATCCTCACTATTAGGGCTTGTTTGTAACACTTTGAGGTCATTCTGATATTCTAATAGTATCTCCTGCTCCTGATACAGTTTCTGCTCAATTTTTTGCTGCCAATTCTGCTTATCACTGTTGTAAATCGCATACCAAATCCAGCCCCAGGATACATCCACATTCTCGGTCTGAACCAGATTATTTGCCCTATCATACTCTCCTATCTGGGCGTACAAATCGGCCAAATCTAATGTGTCAGACGCTTCATTATTGTTGGCATCTTTTAGTAAATTCAATGCCTGCTGCTTGTTGCCCATTAGGATATGCAAGCGGATTTTATTTAATAACACCGAATACAAATGATCATTAAGAATCGGTTCCACATATTGGCTATTGCCGCCATTTATTAATGCCTTGATATGATTTTCACTTTTATCGAAGTAAGCAAAAGCTTGCAAATAGTCACCTAATTTTGCATATGCATAAGCGATATTGTTATAAAAAATAAATTCACTGCCATCTGACTGAGACTGATTGAGCCTATCTAACTTCTCTAAAGCAGTGTGTGAGACAGCTATAATCGCTTGATAATCCTCAGCCTGATAATGATAAACAGGCTGAACATCTTCAAAAGTGACCTCATTAGATATCAGCATCTGAGCGTAAGCCGCATAGGGATAATAAGCGTGTGGGGCCAGTTGTAGAACCTGTTGTTGCAACGGCAGACTATCATCCACACCATATTCAAAAAAAGACCAAAAGGCGAGATTGTGAGTGTTCTCGATAGAGGGATTTATCTGATAAGCTTTTTTTAAATACTCAAGGTCTTTGTCACCCTCTGGATGTTGCATATAGTAAAGCGCAAGAGATGCCATCAGTTGGTCATTATCAGGCTGCTGCTGAAGCTGAGTCAGCAAGTTATTAAGTTCATCATTCATTTTATACCGCCCATCCTCTGGCCCATTTCACGTTACCGGTTGTTTTATTTTATCGATTAAAAGCAATAAATTTAGTATTAGACCATACAGCATTCCAAGCAAATAAACCTAATAACCATTTAACAGTGACTATTGAAAACAAAAAAGCCACCCTACACCGTAGGATGGCTTTCTAAGTCGCTCAATATTGGATCATATTAGTAGATGCTAATGATTTAATATTGGCTAATAAATCATGCAGCTTACTGCATCATTAGGTATTCAAACGCTGATAGTGCCGCCTTTGAACCCTCGCCCATCGCAATGTTGATTTGCTTAAAGGGAACGGTGGTCACGTCACCAGCAGCAAAGATACCTTTGCGGTCTGTCTTACAAGCTTCATCAATCTCAATCTCACCAAAGCGGTTAACATCCACAAAGCCTTTAACAAATTCTGAATTTGGCACCAAACCGATTTGGACGAATACCGCTGATAAATCAAGCTCTTTGGTTTCGCCTGTGGCACGGTCTTCATACAATATTGAGCTTACTTTGCCGTCAGTGGCTTTAATTTCTTTGGTCGCCGCTGAGGTAATAAAGTCAATATTGTCTTTTGATTTTGCTTTGTTAATCAGTACTTGGTCGGCTTTTAAGTCATCAGCAAACTCAACCACAGTCACATGCTCAACGATACCTGCCAAGTCAAGCGCTGCTTCAACACCTGAGTTACCACCGCCCACAACAGCAATCTTTTTGCCTTTAAAGAACGGGCCGTCACAGTGCGCACAGTAGGCAACGCCGCTACCGACATATTCATCTTCACCCGGTACGTTCAGCTTACGCCACTGCGCACCAGTTGCTAAGATGATACTGCGGGTTTCAAACTGCTCACCGGTATTTAGCTCGATGGTGTAGTTCTCATCTTCGGTTTCGCCCAGCTCTTTGACACTCACATGCTCTTTGATGTTGATGTTATATTCGTTCAGGTGTTTTTCAAAGTTAGCAGACAGCTCAGTACCTGTGGTTAATGGCACAGAGATTAAGTTCTCGATGCTTTGGGTATCTTTCACCTGACCACCGATACGGTCGGCAACGATGGTCACTTTTAGACCCTTACGTGCTGTATAAATTGCTGCGGCAACACCGGCTGGGCCACCACCAATAACGGTCACATCTTGACGCTCTAACTGTTCAGCATCATCTTCACTAGGTGCGGCCAATAAATCCGGATACTGTTCTTGTAGCTTATCAATGATACGTGCCGTATCTACTTTACCATTTAAGAAGGGTTTGCCGTTTAAAAATACCGCTGGCACGCCTTGAATGTTATTGGCTTCTACTTGCTCTTGGAACAGCCCACCATCAATCATCTCATTGCTGATGCCGTCATTTAATAAGGCAAACTGGTTTAATGCTTGTACAACCTCTGGACAGTTGTGGCATGACAATGAAACGTAAGTTTGGAACTGTAAGGGCTGAGCGATACGCTTCACCATTTTTTGGATGCTGTCATCAAGCTTCAGCGTGTGACCACCGGCTTGTAAGATGGCTAAAATTAGTGAAGTAAACTCATGCCCGCCTGGGATACCGCTAAATACGATACCTGTCTCATTATGGCCACTGTCTTTTTCAGAGATAATCTTGAAGCTAATTGGGCTAGGTAAGCTGTCATCGGTCGCAGCGTCATCAAAGTTAATTTTGTCGGTGGTACCGGCAATCTGCTTTAAAAAGTCTATCAATTCGGCTTTTTTGGGATGGTCACCTTGACCGATCACGAAGCGAATGGGATGAGTCATATTTTCACTGTAACTTTTTACTGCATCTAATAAACCTTGGTCTAACATGGTAAGCTCCTTATCTAATTTTTATTTGCTGTCTTATTACCAAAAAGGGTGAAACACGACATTAATGAGCCAGCCCATTGACTGATTGTCGTGTTATCTCATACCCCTATTATCGAAGCTTGCGCCCCAAACGGCAAGCGGATAAACCTCAACACTGCAATTTATAAAACTAAACGATTAAGATTAAACGTTTTGTATTCCAAAACAATACATTGGCTTATCATGCGCCTTTGGTCAGGCCACTACCTTAATAATGGATGAGATAAGGAGTATTGTAATTTTGGCAAAATAACCGCTTTTAGGCATAGTGTTTAGCAACAATTTTGGGTACAATTTAGTTAAAGCCAACAATAAATATAAACTCTCCCACTAAATAGGGTGCTACTTTTAACATTAAGATAAGCGCTTTATTTAGTTTATAAAACCAAGAAAATAAGGACTACGCTATGTTCCATGAACACCGTGATTTAATCTCTGAACTTAAAAACACAGACTCTCATTTCCAAAAAATGTTCAAAGAACACAACGAATTAGATACTGAAATTGGTAAGCTTGAAAATGACGTAGTTAAGTCAGTTAGCCGTGAAGAAGAAATCGAGGAAATGAAGCGCCGTAAATTGGCTCTTAAAGATGAAATCGGTCGTTATTTAGACGAAAAAAGCAAAGCTGAATAAGCCACCATGCTCTTCGTAGTTTTCATCAACGAAACATCAAAGCCCTACTGATTACAGTGGGGCTTTGACTTTTTAGGGCCTAATTGTGGTGGGGGTCGGCTAACTTGTGTCAAATGACGCTCATTTCACAAAAAAACCAAGCTGGCCACATCAACATACAAGGCTAGATGGCTTAATCTTACAAGACAACTGCACTACAAATGCAATCTCTTTAGTGAGGGCAGGCAATCAAGCAGTCACAATCAATACGCTTTGTTTACGTTAGTTAACCCGTAGTATCATCGTTGCTCATACTTATTAACGCTTTTTTTATGTTAATATAGCTTCGATGGTACAAAAACCTTCATTTGACTATCTATAAGACTCAGTACAAACTAAGTACACACGCTAAAATAAGTACACATGCTAAAAAAAGCAAATAATAAGGGCCACCGGGTTAATAACCGATTCAATACCCCTACCCTGTACTGACTTATAATGAATCACTTATTATATAGTTAATCACATAGTACCTAATAAAAGCGCTATTAAACCAAACCGTGTTTATTAGCCTATATGGCTACTCAACTTAGCACGAAAAAATCGGTTGTGAGACCAAAACAGTCACCTTATTTATAAACACTGACTTGGTCAATTTAACTATCAAATCACTTGAACTATCAGACCACCCTTACATTTAAATTAAAACACAAATAACTCATACGGTATTATATGACCTGGAACGATCCTAACGCACAACAAGAAGCTCAAAACTACGAAAATCCTATCCCAAGCCGCTTGCTTATTTTGCAAACCTTGGCCGATCAAGGAGAGCTTACTCACAAACAATTGGCTCAATCTTTTGGGATTGACAATGAAGATCAATTTGACGCTTTAGGCAACCGCCTAAAGGCCATGGCCCGTGATGGCCAAGTCAACCGTGAAGGTAGACCTTATAAATACCGCGCTGTGACAAAGCAAGATGTGGTCACAGGTACCGTATCAGCGCATGCCAAAGGCTTCGGCTTTTTGGTACTTGATGACATGCCAGATTTGTTTTTGCATGAAAAACAGATGCGCTGGGTATTCAACGGCGATACCGTTAATGCTATCGGCACTACCACCGATAATCGTGGCCGCACTGAAGGACGTATTGTTGAGGTTATCGATCGCCAACAGACCCACTTTATCGGTACCTTAGAAAAAGATGATGAAGGCTATACCGTATCTTTGGCAAGCCCCAACAATCATCAACCGATTACCGTTACCGAAGACAATGTCAAGGCAGTGAATGCCAAGCCAGGTGTTGCGGTAAAAGTCGACATTATCGATTGGCCGACTCAACACGAATTTGCCACCGGTAAAATCGTTAACGTGATGGATGATGATAATGACCGTGAGGTAATTATTGAAACCACTTTGCTTAACTATGATATCCCAAGCGAATTTGGTGCAGGTGTTATCAAGCAAGCCAATAGTTATAAAGAGCCTAACAAGAAAGATTTGCAAGGCCGCATTGATATCCGCGACTTGCCAATGGTCACCATTGATGGTGAAGATTCACGCGACTTTGACGATGCGGTATATGCGGAGAAGCGTCCAGGCGGTAACTACCGTGTGGTAGTGGCCATCGCCGATGTGAGCCATTATGTCACCCCCAATTCAGCATTAGACCATGAAGCCTTCGAGCGGGGTACTTCTGTATATTTCCCACATCATGTGGTACCGATGCTACCAGAAGTATTGTCTAATGGCCTGTGTTCATTAAACCCAGGCGTTGACCGTCTATGCATGGTCGCCGATATTAAGTTATCACGCGCCGGCAATATCACCGGTTATGAGTTCTACCCTTCTGTGATGCACTCTCAAGCCCGTTTGACTTATAACCAAGTCAATGATTACTTTGACGGTAAGATGGAAAATGTCCCAGACTCTTTAACAGGCAATAAAGACGTTAAAAAATCTGTCGATACCATGCATCAGCTATACAAAGTATTGGTTAAAAAGCGCGAAGAGCGCAATGCGATGGAGTTTGAGACACCTGAGACTTATATTAAGTTTAATGAAGAAGGCGGCATTGATGCCATCGTGCCACGTACCCGTGGTGACTCGCACAAGCTGATTGAAGAGCTTATGTTATTGGCCAACACCTGTGCTGCTAACTTTGCCCTTAAAAATGAGCTGCCCGTGTTATACCGTAATCACGATAAGCCAGATTCTGAGAAATCTCGCACAGTGCATGAATACGCCAAAAACTTCGGTATCAGTTTCCCAGAGGAAAACCCCACTCAGGCGGACTACAAGCGGATTATCGAAGCCACCAAAGATCGTCCAGATGCGGTGAGTATTCACAGCATGCTGCTGCGCTCTATGATGCAGGCCAACTACTCACCCGACAACATCGGTCACTTCGGTCTTGCTTATGATGAATACTCACACTTTACCTCACCGATTCGCCGTTATCCTGACTTAATGCTGCACCGTGCTATTAAGGCCAAAGTCACTGGTAAAAAACAACCGCAAATGGACTTTACGCTAGAAGAAGCCGGTCAGCAGACTTCAGATACGGAGCGCCGTGCTGAAAAAGCCTCGCGCTTTGTTGAGAGCTGGTTAAAATGCCACTACATGAAAGATCATGTGGGTGAAGAGTTTGATGGTGTGGTCACCACAGTCACCAGCTTCGGTCTATTTATCAATTTGACTGAATTGTTTATTGATGGCTTAGTGCACATCTCAAACGTGGGTAAAGACTACTTCGTTTATGATGAAAAGCAGCAGCAACTTATCGGCCAAGACAAAGGTATGGTCTATGGTCTAGGCGACTTAGTACGTATTAAAGTGGCTGCGGTCAACATGGACTTATTGCAAATTGACTTTGAGCTTATTGCCAAGCTTAAAGCCAGCGCCATGAACCAAACCAAAAAAGACGGTAAAGCCAACGCTAAACAAAAGCCATCGGCTCAAAACAGCAGCGCTAAACATGGGGAAGACAAAAAACCGTCTCGTCGCCGTAGTAGCCGAGGCCGTGGTAAACCTAAGTCTTAGACCGGTCTATAAGCTTACAACGCTTGAGACAAAAAAGTTGAACCGTTAAGCATAAAAAGGCGCCATTCAGTGATCTGGGTGGCTTTTTTATTGGCTTATCATTTTAGCTGATAGTTAAAGCTTGAGGTTTATTGTCCCCTATAAGCTCAGCTCAGCACTGATGGGTAAATGATCCGATAGCTCAGACCAAGGCTTGCCCTTATGCACCCAAGCCCGCTTAACCTTGAGGTTACGTACATAGATACGATCAAGGCTTAGTACCGGCAGCTTAGCCGGATAAGTGGGCAACAGCTTTTTATGTTTTTGCATAAAAGCTTCTGTCATATTAAGCTCATGCGCCAATCTTTGACACGAGACTTTTTTCCAGTCGTTAAAGTCACCCGCTAAGATAAGGGGCCGGCTTTGATCAATGGTGTCATTGACGTACTCAGCAATGGCTCTATACTGCTTTTGACGATCATTCTCTAACAGATTTAAATGAGCGCACAGCACCACCACCGGCTCAGGCCAACCCAAAGGCAACACTTCACAGTGCAGCACGCCTCTTTGCTCAAGCTTATTTACAGTGATATTTACATTGTGCTTGGGGTCAAGTGGATGACGACTGAGCACTGCATTGCCATGGTGACCATTTTCATATTCGCAGTTTTTACCATAGCTATGTGCGCAGTTTAGATATTCACCAAACCACTCATGTTGCGATTGATTGGGGTATTCGTTGTATTTGACCATACGTTTAAGGTTTTGCCCCTGCACTTCTTGTAGACATAAGATATCAGGGTGTAAGTCTTTTAAAGCCATGCCTATTTGCTTGGTCACAACTTGGCGATTGAGCGGAGACATGCCTTTATGGATGTTATAGGTGGTAATGGTGATGCTATTGGAATTTATCATTATCAATATACTTAATAGTGTCAAAGTGAGTGAACTAAAATGGCTTTATTTTTATTATGAGCGCTTATGCTTAGCCTTGTCTGGATGATTATAATATGGATTGGGCTTAAGATTTGAGGTCGATTCGTTTTTTAATGCAGTATATTGTTAGCAATTATTTGGCAAGACTTAATAGCTCACTTATCTTATCGGCTTAATAAACCCGTCTTATGAACCTAATAAAAAAGACACTGATTATAAATCAGTGTCTTTTTATATCACTCACAGCAGCTTGGGTTTAGCGCTGTTTGGATGATACGATTTGAGGCTAATAGCGAGTTACCAAAGCAATCGACATCTGTTCATCCATAATGTCTTGCGGCATAAATACCACCTTACCCCCATTATGAATGACCTGTTCAATAATTTCACCCACCGCATCATCGGTTACCCCGTCAGCAGTAGGATCCTCTGCTAATTCTAACGTCTGCGCTTTTTCATCGATTGTTGCAGGCTGCATATAACCACGGCGCAAGTACAAGGTCTCACCCGCACCTTGGAAGGCTGCACGGTAAACTTCTTGTAAATCTGTGCGCAGCATCTCTACACCACGCGCTTTATCAATATCGCCTAACGCCGCTTCATGCAGTGAGCTGCGATATGCTTCAACGGCTTCTTGTACGCCATCTACTATATGCTGAGCACTGCCATTTTCTAAATCGGTTACGTTAGATACGGCGCCGATGATATTATCAGGGCGATCACAGACTTCTTTATAATAGCTGATGTTACGGTTGTCCCCTACTAAAATCAGTGGCATTCTATGCTCACCCCACAGCTCCTGAACACTCTTATCCACACGGTTAAAGTACTCTTTTAGGTAGCTGTTTTCGTTGTTCGCTGAACGATCAGAGCCACCATCGCCTGTTTTATAAAGGCTGTTGTTCTCAATAGGAAAGGGAATACTTTCCATGTGGTTTTGCGCTTTGTCATTCTGATCAAACTCTTTGATCACACGGCCGTTTGCCGCTTCAATCAGGCGGGCTTGGTCACGGCCGAGTACCACCACGTAATAATGTACAGCACTTGCCATATCACGAACCAAATCACGGGTCGCAAAACGTTCACCGATAATCACACGCTCTTTGGCATCAAAAGGCAGACGAATAACCTGGACATCTTCTGTACTGGCAAATATCGCTAAGGTATCTAGGTTATAGTTGTGGTCTAGATGATCAGTTTCGGCATGGATTTTGTCCATAATAGCCGCCGCTGTCCCTTTATCGTACTCATTAGTAATCCGCTCTTGCGCCACTTTAAGTTGATTCTTTAAAGAAATAGGGTCTTGCTCATTATCAGGATGCTGTCTGTGCGTGGTTACAAAGATACTTACCGCAGGGTTTGCTGTGCTTTCGCGTAAACTTTTCAAAGTCGCTTTCATAAAAATTTCCTTATTATTGTTGCTTTGGACTATTGTTGCTTTGGATTATTGTTGCTTTGCTTTCTTAAAATTATTGTTTATTTTGACTATATAATTCACCTTAACAACTAAACACCCTATCTGCCACATGATTTTGTAAAGCAATGTTGAGGGCACTTAATAGCTTGTGTGTGTTGTGTAATTAAGTGAGTCGCCCTTTTTGTCTATCAAGTATTCCTACAATCTCACTGCAGACAAAACTACAGACAAACCATAAAAACAACGGCGATAAACAAATTGCCCTAAACATCGCTTAATCGCACAATCAGCAGATAAGGGCGCAACTGGCCTCTTGTAATCTGTGCTGATAGGCTCAATAGTTATTACAAAGCGCGTATTTTGTCGCCTATTTTTACAGTATTAACCTAGGATTTCTTATACTTTAAGCTGTTAATTTGTTTACAGTTACTATTTAGCCGGCTGTTATTAGACTGTTATGTGGCTGGCCGGTAGTTAAGTTAACATCCCTTTTATTACTGTCCATTCGCTTGTTAGCTTTAGGAATTCATTTATGCACCCTACCTCTTATACCAAAGATATTGATCCAAATTTACATCTGGTCAACTTCTCTGAAGTTACCCCAGAGCGGCTCAAAAAGCAGGTAACTGATGCTTTAGCGAAAGGCACCGCTTTTTTGGATAAATTAGATACGCAGCACAGTGCACCGGCTGAAGCTCAGCAGGCTTTGGATGATATTATCGAGTTTGACCATATTGGCCTAGACTTAGACCGCAGTTGGGGTATTTTGTCTCATCTTAATAGCGTGATGAGTAATGAGGATATCCGTGATGTGCATCATGACTTGCTGCCTGCCCTCTCCGCCTTTGGTACCCGTGTGGGTCAAAACAAACCTCTATAGCCGCTATCAAACCATCAAAAATGACAGCGCATTCTTTGCAAGCTTAGAGCCTGCCCGCAAGCGTGCTATTGAGCTTGCTATTCAAAGCTTTGAGCTGTCTGGTATTGGCCTAGCTGCCGAAGAGCAGGCCCGTTATGCTGATATTCAAAGCCAGTTATCGACCTTATCTGCTAAGTTCTCAGACAATATTTTGGATGCCACACAGGCCTTTGCGCTACCTTTAAGCAATGAGCAGCTTGCCGGCATTACCGAAAGTGGTCTTGCCATGCTCAAAGCAGCAGCTGAGCAGTATATCGCCAAGCAAGACGCCGACCCGTCGATGCAAGATAAGCCTGAGTATGTGGCTACCCTAGATATCCCAGTGTATCTGGCTGTGATGACTCATGCTGAGGATCGTAAGCTGCACGAAATATTATACAAAGCGTATGTCACTCGTGCCTCACAGTTTGATAGCCACACAAACGCCAAACAAGAGACGCTGGATAACAGCGATATCATGGCGCAGATATTACAGTTGCGCACTCAAAAAGCACAGCTTTTGGGGTTTAACAACTATGCTGAAGTCTCCTTATCACGCAAGATGGCAGACAGTGCTGAGCAAGTAGAGCGCTTCTTACGTGACTTGGCCAGCAAAGCTATGCCTGCTGCCGAGGCTGATTTAGCACAGTTACAAGCAGAAGCTGCTAAGCTGTGCATCGAGCAGATTCAGCCTTGGGATACTGCCTACTTGGCCGAAAAAGTAAAACAGGCCAAATTCAACTTATCACAAGAAGAAATCCGTCCTTATTTCCCTCTGCCTAAAGTGATTGAAGGGCTATTTACCATTGTCAACAAGCTGTTTGGGATACGTGCCATAGAGCAGTCTGACAAAGTGGCACTGTGGCATAACGATGTGCGCTTTTATGAGCTGTTTGATAAAGATGACAGTTTAATTGGCGGTTTCTACTTCGATTTATATGCTCGCAGCGGCAAACGTGGCGGTGCTTGGATGAGCGGTTTTCAGGCCCGTTATGAGTATACTGGCAGTACACATGATGCTTATAGCCAACTGCCTGTGTGCTTTATGGTGGGTAATTTCACACCTCCAACTGCCGATAAGCCAAGTTTATTGACCCATGATGAAGTACTGACCTTGTTCCATGAGTTTGGACATGGCCTGCATCATTTATTAACCCAAGTGAGCGTTAGCGATGTGGCCGGCGTCAATGGCGTTGAATGGGATGCTGTGGAGTTGCCCAGTCAGTTCTTAGAGAACTGGGCTTGGCATTCAGAGGGTATCGCACTTATTAGTGCGCATGTTGACACTGGTGAGGCGCTACCAAAAGAGCAGCTTGAGGCACTATTGGCAGCCAAAAACTTCCAAAGCGGTATGCAGACCTTACGTCAAATTGAATTTGCTTTATTTGATTTGCTCATCCATGCCCAATCACCGGCACCCGATTATCAGAACATTTTAGCGACTTTAAATGGTGTGCGTGATGATATTGCCATCCTAGATACCCCAGATTACAACCGCTTTGCTAATGGCTTTAGTCATATCTTCGCTGGGGGCTATGCAGCAGGTTACTACTCTTATAAATGGGCAGAGCTATTGTCCGCGGATGCCTTTAGCCGCTTTGAGGAAGAGGGGATTTTTAATGCAGACACCGGTCAATCTTTCCGCGATAATATCTTAGCGGTAGGCGGCAGTTTGCCTGCCAAGACCAACTTTGAGGCCTTTAGAGGCCGTGAAGCCAGCATTGAGGCACTACTGCGTCATGGCGGCTTTATAGATGACGAGGTGGCCTAAGATGCGCTATCAATCTACTCGCCCTAAGCGTCAGTTCTTAGCCGGTGTCAGCTGTCCAAAATGTCAGACCATGGATGCTGTGGTACAGGTTCGGGTATTTGAACCTGAGCCTGATGAATACATCGAGTGTACACAGTGTGGCCATACTGAGCGGCGCCCTGATCCAGAAGCGATTATCGAAAAAAACGCCTTGGCCAATGACGCCATGAGTACCGGTACCTCAGGGACGGTTAAGTTCTTAGACTAGTCTAAGCATCTAAATTAGCTAAGCGCTTGGCCACAAAAAAGCCAGATACTAAATTTAGTATCTGGCTTTTGTCTTTTTTAAAATCATCAACTTATTTTAGGACGGGACATATCACCTAATGAGCGGTGCTGCTTATTAAAAGAACCACTGCCAAGCGGCTGATATCTCTGTATCTTGTGAGCCATCGTCTTCTCGATTGGCATAGTCGGTATGGGCACGACTGGCGCTCACATCCAGCTGCCATCGTCTATCAAACGAGGGATCTTGTGCATCATAGGCGGTCAATTTTAGACCAAGCGTGCCACTGACTGCATCACTGGTATCATCATCCAAACGATGGTCGCTGTATTTGACCACCCCATAGTCGACACCCACATAAGGCGACCACCGTATTCTCTGAGTGCCAAAGGTTTTCCAGTCTGCTTGACTCGGCTCATAGCTTAGAGTGTTACGTAGCGTGACCCCACTTTCTGCCGCATTGTAAGCATTATCAATACCGCGCACTCCAGAGTAAGTTGAACCAAGCGACTGCTGACTGACACCAAATAGCTGATCGTCACTGTACTGTGCTTGTAGCTCATGTGTCATTTGCCAATAGCCTTTACTTTGACCAGACTCAATAATGGGGTGTTGATGGGTGAAGTAACCTGACAACAGCCAGCGTAAATACTCATCCTCTAGGCCTTGCTCAGTCGCTGGATTATCATGATTACCAAATCCTTGCTCAGCACTTAAGTCGACCACCCACGCCCCCGTAGTGATTTTACTCGGATCAGTGCTTGAGCGCTTATCAAAAAGCTTGGTGTGGCTGATACCTAAGCGGCCGCTGCTTAATGTGGGGCTTTGAATATCTAACCGACTACCCAGCAGCTCACTGGTCACCTCTTGGTGAGCGACCTGACCATATAAAGTGGTAATACTGTCTTGGTCACGCTTGAACATATAATCGCCACGTATATTGGCCTGCCAGCTGTCCCCTTCTTGCTCAAGTACTGAGTTTGGCAGCTGAGTGGTTCGTTTGTACTCATCTGCTGCAAATAGTGCTGACCACTGCCAGCGGCCATTCGGAATTAGAGTATAAATACTGGCACTACGACGCTGATTGTCCTCATCATAGCCGTAGTTATCACGTAGGCTTTGCTCCATAGATATCGAGGTATAATCTGCCTGACCTAATACGTTGCGTAGGGTGCCATGGAGCTGAATTAAGTTATGACCATAGCTGTCATCTGGATCATAGCGCCACTGTATATCGGCACTAAACGGATCAACGTCGCCTTGTTGACTGACCTTAATACGCACATCTTGACCGACAGGATAAATATCGAGTAGCAATTGCCCATCAATCACACGCTCCCCATGACTGACCGCTTGATCCAGTGTCGCCATATTTGCCGCTTTGCCGATAATATCGCCAAATAAGCGTGCGGTCGGAAGCTTGGTTTGATTGTCTATCTCGGTAATTTTAGCGACCGATACTTGCCAAACAAAACGACCGGCTTTAGCAGGGGTCGGGACAATATTAATCTTAAAGTAACCAGCATCCAGATACGCTTCAGTAATCGCACGCACCAAATCGTTAGCATCAGATACTGACACACACTGCCCTGCCTGTGTGTTTGGTGACGACGCTGTAGTTTGCGAATTAGTCTGCAAGTTAGCCGTCATTTCCTTGTTATCTACAGACAGCTGTCTGGCTTGTTGACGCAGCTTAGCTTGCACGGATCGAGTTAACTGCGGCATGTCACTCAACGTGATTTGCTGAATAGGCAGGCAAGCCGCCGTGCTTGGATCAGCTTGACTGGGCTGAGTATTAGCCGATGCATCTGCACCTTGATCATTGCCGCTTTGCTGCGACTGACGCAGTGCCTCAATACGCTGCTGCTGTAATGACTCTTGCCAAGCTTGTTGTTGTTCAATGGTCTGCTTTGAAGGAGAGGCCAAAGTGTTATTAATCGCTGCGGCACTCCTCATATCTCCTGTGGCAGCCGCCGCTACGACAGGCAATACAGCACCACTGGTCATTAGAGCTAGCAGCGTACTGCGTAGATAACCGTGAGACTCATGTCTGGTTTTAAAAGAGGGTTTGTTGCTATTAATAGCGGACGTTATAAAAGGTGATAACATAATCATTCAACATCTATCATGGAGGATTAAAAAGCCCACACCTGTGACAGGTATGGGCTCGAATAACGTACAAAGCATCTATAAAAATAATAGCTGCTACAGCGAGGCGTTAAAGCTTAACATCTGCCTTGGTATTAGCGCCATCGTTATCATCCCAATTAAAATTAGCATCAACATGAACAGGTAAATCTAGCGGCTTGCCTTCAAAGGTATCTTGAACCAAGCTTGGGATGCTTTGAACAAAGCCTGGGATACTAAAGGTTTTTGCATCTACACTTGCACCAACATTATGCACAAAGTCATCATTATTGGTGGTTTTCATCTTTGCATCACCCAGCTTGCTATTAGCGGCTCTGACGGTGGCAGCTTTGACAGCAATATCATTGCTACCCACTGACGCATCAAGATTATCCGCAGTCACTGTGGCGTGGTGCGTCGTTTGCTGATGGTCAACTTCAAGTCCCGCTCTACCTGCAGCGCTAACGCCTAAGATAGTTCCGTTATTAAAGTCATCTTTTAGCAATCCTAGCACATCACCTTTAGCGGCATCTGCAATAAATTGAATAGGTGATCCATCCACTGCAAGATCAGTATCTACCTCTACTTTTCTCACCACATCTTGTGCTGAGCTGATAGTCAGATCATTACCAGATACGGTTTGTAGGCTGCCTGCATCGATATTACTCTGTAATGTCACATCCTTACCAGTATTTATAGCGATGCGGTCAGCGTTGACTTCACCAAGCTGATAATACTGGCTGTTGTCTGACTCAATGTTTAAGTGAGCACCGATATTATCGGTATTAAAGCTGCCCTCACCTGCATTGGCAGAGACATTACCACCGATACCAACATTGCCTACTTTATTACGAGACTCGGCGGCAATAACCGCAACGTTACCGTCTTTATTGTCATTGGTTAAGCTCACATTATCCGCATGGATTGTGGCGCCTTCGACAACCAGCGCATCATCTGCTTCATTTGCGGTCACGGTTAAGTCACTGGTATTAACGGTAGCGCCGTGCGCTTTATTACCAGTCTCATTAACCACACCTAAGTGACCACCAACACCGATGTCATCACTACTAAGGATAGTATCAGCAATATTTAGTGAAAACCCTGTATTACCGTCCATAGCGACACCAACCGCACGATGGTTGTCTTGAGCCGCTGCGATATTAGCACGGTTGCCTTTTATGATAACCTCATCGGCATTGATAGTTGCGCCATCAACTTGTGCTAACTGCTGAGCTGTTACGGCTACTTTTTGTGCATCTACATTTGCAGTTTTGGCTTGTGAGTCTTCTACGCTTAGGTAATTAAAGCCTGCTTGACCATTAAACGAAGGCGTACCAACGACTGCGCCCGCTGCGGCTGTGGCAGGAATAACCGTCAGACCCACTGAACCACCAAGTTTACCGCCGCCTACAGTGGTCCACTGCTTGTCATCATTTTGTCCAATACGCGCCTCTTCACCGGCGCTAAGCGTATAGTTATCTGCCGTGACATCTTGTGCCGCTGTCGCACGTGTGCCTGCATTAATCGCAACCTCTTTTGCGTTTAATTGGCCTTTAACCGCTTTTGCATCACCGGTTTGTAAGTAGTCATACTCACCGCTGCCAGTAACACCAATGGTCACATCGGCTAAGGTGCTGCTGCTGGCGCTAACGCCTACATCACCGCGGCCGCTGTGCGTGGTTGTGACCGTTGAATCATATGCAGAAGTACCATTATAGTCATCTGCTTTAATATTAATGCTGTTGGCTTTGATTTGGGTACCGGCATCAACCGCACTATTGGCCGCATCAACTGTCACGGTATTGTCAGCATTGATGGCTGTCGTATGGGCTGTTTTGACCTCAGTGGTTTGACCAATACCGTCTCCAGATAAGCTAACCGCACCGCCAATAATTGGGCTGATACCTGCGAAAGCCGTTAATGCGGCATCACCACCGGCCACAACATTACGATCAACCACACGGTCGTAAGACGCCTCATTGGTAATGTCTTGACCGCTTAAGCGTACGTCAGCCGCTGTAATCTGTGCCCCTTTATTGGCTAAGGTTTCAGTCGCCGTTAATGAGGCGCTCTCGCCTGCGTTAACACTAGAATTAACGGCCTGATACTCATTGTGCTCATCAATAATTTGATCGGTTCCAATACTTAGACCAACTTCAACACCCGTTACGCCGCCTCTAATATAAGCTTCAGGGCCGGTGCTCTTAGCCACTTTGCTATCAACTGCAGTCAGCGCTTCACTGGCACCGATTGTCACATTATCTGCACGGATAGTGGTGTTTTGTGCGGCGGTTAAATCACTGCCATTTAAGTTAATTTCTGCGGCATTAAGCTCAGCATTACCCGCTTGTAGCGTGTTACCACGGGCGCTACCTGTACCAGTCGTCGTTAGTGTGGTCACACCTTTGATAGAGCTTTTTGATTCAAATAAATCTGGCTTATCAAACGCCGCTAAACCTTGGCTTAAATCAACATTAAGGCTGGCTTCTGTACCGCTCTCAATATCATAGGTTTCAGTTTTGGTAATATCAGTCGCATTGGCAGCTTCTGTATTTAGCTCACTGTTTGCGGTCACATTTAGGCGGTCAGTTGCTGAAACATCACTGCCTGAAACCGTCACGCTGTCACCAGTTAAGCTCATATTTTTTGCTGTTAAGCTGCTAGCAACTGCAGATGTCGCAACACGATCTGTCGCTGACTTTTTATCGGTGATATTAAAGGCTGTACCGTGACGATCTTCGCTATAGTCTTGCTCTTTTGCAAAACCGTTAGCGACCTCTAGTGCCTCACCTGCATTGATATCCAGTGTATCGTCAGCAGTAACTGAACTGGCATTGACGCTGACATTTGTATCACTGGCTAAGCTTACGTTATTGGCTTTGATTTGACTGCCAGTAACCGCGGTTTGTTGTTTGTTATCAATGTGAGTTTCACCGCCACCGATACCGCCCCAATATTTGAAGTCTTCTTCATCTGTTTGGCGATTTGTGGTGGTGGTGCCTGCAATACTCAGCCCTTTATCAGCCGTTAATTGAGCGCTATCCGCCGTTAGCTGTACACCTTCTAAACCCAGCTCACCGTCACTGTTTAATGCCACGCTATCAGCATTAATAGCGGTTTGATGACCGGCTTGAGTCGCATCCGTTTGAGTGTGCGCACCTGATTTTAAGGCAGCCGTTTCACGCTTATAACGATTGATTTGGCTTTGTGAATTCTCGGTGGTTTCAGCAGATGCTTGCAAATCGCCACCAGTATTAACCGTTACAGTCTTCGCATTAATCGCTGTCCCTGCAATACTTGTATCTGCCGCAGAGCTGACATTAATTTGATCGGCAGCATCTAGGCTTGACTGATGGTACTGCTGGGTTTTGTTTAAGGTTTCATCTTCATTAAACCACAAGCCTTTGCTGTTACGGGTCGTTGTGCTGTCTGTATCGGTTGTGGTCACACCACTTAAATCAACTGTCTCACCGCTAACACTGATATTATCGCCTGTCACTTGGCTGCCTGATACGGTGATATCACCGCCTGCTAGTGCAACGTCTGTACCGGCGATGCTTGAGCCATTAAATGCCTGGGTCTCTTGATAGCCTGAATGGGTTAGTGTCACTCTATCTTCAAGCTCCTCTTTAGTGACTTCTTTGTCCGTACGGGCCGTTGTAACATCACCGCCAACAGACAAGTTATCACGACCTGTTAAATCAACTGAGCCACCTTTAATAGTGCTATCAACAACCGCTAAATTAGCAGCCGTGGCATCAAATTCTTGCCCAGCAGTAAACTGACCTTGCAAAGTTTGTGTCGCTTTCTCATCTGTATTATGCAGACGGATGCGGCCTGATTGCATACTGCCTAGGATTTGGCCGTCTAACACTACTTTGGGCTGAGAGCGCTCTAAGCCGCTTACTTCAAGCGTGTCATAATCTACTTTATTACGCCCTGAAATAACGTTAATGGCATCCGTTGCTGTGATATTGCCATTGATATCTACTTTTGGTGCCAATAAATCCAAACGCTGTGCACCATTCACATCACCGCTCACCGTTAAGGTCTTGCTTTGACGGTCACCCACATTAAAGCTCTCTAGACGCTCCTTTGCAATATTTGGCGTACCCACAACCAACGACGCACGGTTGGTATTAATAAAACCGCCGCCCTCAGAGGTAATGCCATTAGGGTTAGCAAGTACATAATCAGCAGCCATCCCAAATACTTCTTGTTGACCTAACAACAATGATGGGTTTTTGCTGACCACCTCATTTAAGATAACAGAGGCGGTCCCCGTTAAGTTGCTATTAGCATCAAGCTGACCTGCAAGCTGTGATTTACCAGCGGTCAGTGAGTTATTTAATACAGCGCCCGATTTACTCACATTAAAGTCTTTATACTGGTTATGAGAAAGACCTTTTGAGTTTGGGTTAGCAATATTGACAACATCGACATTACCTACTTGGCTCACACTGGTTTCGCCAACGGGTTTAATATTGTCTGCAAGTGCAGAAACACTCATAAAAGGTAATACCAGCGCCATGCTGACTGCGCTTGCAATCCGGCCTTGAGGGGATAATCTAAAAGCTTGTGTGTGATTCATAACCGTGCCCTTTTTAGTAATTATTGCCAAACCTATCTTCATTGTTGAAGCTCATCTACACCCTAAGATAGATTTGACAGAGATGAAGCTCTATCACATCAACTTAATAATAAAATCAAATCTATGATTCATCTAATCAGATAAATATGACATTATTATTACAATTAACGCTGTCGTTACAATTGCCACCACTTGTTACCTATAGTTAAT
This sequence comes from Psychrobacter sp. YP14, assembly GCF_003209315.1. Classification (NCBI taxonomy): domain Bacteria; kingdom Pseudomonadati; phylum Pseudomonadota; class Gammaproteobacteria; order Moraxellales; family Moraxellaceae; genus Psychrobacter; species Psychrobacter sp. YP14. The sequence continues at coordinate 2,629,059 of NZ_CP029789.1, forward strand.
AGTGAATCAGTTGTTAAACACACTTCATCATTTAAATTAGCAAAAAGAACAACCGTTTAGCTGCTATTTTTGTATCTAAATGTGATAATAAGACTGCATTTAAAATAATCATTAATTAATAAATTTAAATTAAGTTACATATATCAGGATGAATACTACTCATATGAACTCTTTTTGTTATCTATAAATACTCATCCTCTCTCGTCGCAGCGCTTTATTTATTAGATATAGTAATCATTAGAGCTATTTTTTAAATTAATTGTTAAATAAAAAATACTAAACAATATATTTAATATTGTTTAGTATGGCTTGCCATTGCTTGTTAACAAAAAAATTACAACGACCCTGTCCATAAAAAATAATGTTATTTATTAATAACCTGCCTAAAATATTAAAAGCTGTATGTATAAGTAGGTACCATATTTATCCTCTAAAAGCGCTATCTATATATAGTCCAGATAAAAACAACCCAGATAAAAAATAGGGCATAACCGAAATTCAGTTATGCCCTATTATTGCTTTATAGATGCCGACGTTTAGCGTTAGCCACTAATCTTCTTGTACTTCATACGCTTAGGACCAGCATCATCCCCTAGAGTCTTCTTGCGATATGCTTCGTACTCTGAGTAGTTACCGTCATACCATACAGGGCCTTCTGGCTCAAACGCCAAGATATGGGTTGCAATACGGTCAAGGAACCAGCGGTCATGCGAAACAACCAATACGGTACCTGGGAATACTTGAATCGCGTCTTCTAGGGCACGTAAGGTTTCTACGTCCAAGTCGTTCGATGGCTCATCCAGTAAGATAACGTTGGCGCCCTGCTTTAGCGTTTTTGCTAATTGCAGACGGTTACGCTCACCACCAGATAGGTTACCGACCAGCTTTTGCTGATCTTGACCTTTGAAGTTAAAGCGGCCAATGTACGCACGGCTTGGGGTTTCGTAGTCGCCAACTTTAATGATGTCTAAGCCGTCTGATACTTCTTCCCACACGGTTTTGTTATCATCAAGGTTATCACGCACCTGACCCACATAGGCGACGCTGACACTCTCACCGAGCTCAACCGAACCGGTATCTGGCTTATCAAGACCGGTCATCATGTTAAACAAAGTGGTCTTACCGGCACCGTTAGGGCCAATGATACCGACGATGGCCGCTGGTGGTACGTTAAAGCTTAGGTTTTCGTACAATAGACGATCACCGAAAGATTTTGAGATGTTATTTACCTCAATCACTTTGTTACCTAAACGAGGGCCTGGTGGAATATAAATCTCTGAGGTCTCGTTACGCTGCTGGAATTCTTTTGAGTTTAGCTCTTCAAAGCGCTGGATACGAGACTTAGATTTGGCCTGTTGACCTTTTTGGTTTTTACGCACCCACTCAAGCTCTTTTTTCAGCGCTTTAGCAAATGATTCTTCTTGTTTCTGCTGCTCTTCTAGACGTTTGTTCTTCTGCTCTAGCCACTCAGTGTAGTTACCTTCATAAGGGTAGCCATAACCACGGTCAAGCTCAAGAATCCACTCGGCCACGTTATCCAGGAAGTATCTATCGTGGGTAATGGCAACGATGGTACCACTAAAGTTCTTCAAGAACTGCTCTAGCCACGCCACAGACTCTGCGTCCAAGTGGTTAGTCGGTTCGTCAAGCAGTAACATGTCAGGGCGAGATAGCAACAGACGACACAGTGCCACACGGCGCTTTTCACCACCCGATAGTTTGCTTACATCGGCATCCCAAGGTGGCAGACGTAGTGCGTCGGCGGCTTTTTCAAGCTGAGTATTTAAGTTATGCGCATCCCAAGCCTGAATGATGTCTTCCATCTTACCTTGCTCTTCAGCCAGCTTATCGAAGTCGGCATCGGGGGCGGCATATTCTGCATAAATCTCATCCAGACGGGTCAGCGCATCTAACGCCTCACGCATACCATCTTCAACGTTACCGCGTACATCTTTGCTGTCATCTAGCTGTGGCTCTTGAGGCAGGTAACCAATCTTTGTACCGGGCTGCGCACGAGCTTCACCACTATAATCGGTGTCCACGCCAGCCATGATGCGTAGCAGTGTTGATTTACCCGCACCGTTAATGCCTAAAACGCCAATTTTTGCGCCAGGAAAGAAAGACAAGCTAATGTCTTTTAGAATTTCACGTTTTGGCGGAACAAGTTTTGATACCTTGTTCATGGTATAAATATATTGTGCCATTAAGACTCCATTATCAGGGTTAGGTCTGATTAAAAATCAAATAAAAAAGCAATTAGAAATCGAATATACGGTTAAGCAGCATTATCGCATATTGGCCTACAGTTATCATCTTATGTTGTGGTTTTCCTGCTATTGTATGGCTTTTTCATAGCTATTATCAGCGTATTGCCACAAACGGGGGCCTATTTACGTTATCACCCAAAAGCTATAACAATACACTGCATGAATTGTAGCGCTTTATGCTAAAGTAATCATTAAAAGTCAGCCCTTATCATTTGGACATTTTACTTACAGTTTGCGCTCTAAATACCCCCCAACACTTTAGTAATCTGTGAGTAATAAAACTTATAAATCGGTCTATTACTTATTTAAGGGCTTAACTGTTCTACCTTAACCATGAATTAAAAGCACTATCCACTTTACTATTTATTAGGGAGTAGTTTATGACACAATCTATCGATATCACTCATAACACCGCTGAAAACCGTTTTGAAACCACAATTGATGGTCATACAGGATTTATCAGCTATCAAGATCAAGGCGATGCCATTGTATATGACCACACTATCGTGCCATCAGAGCTTGGTGGTAAAGGCGTGGGGTCGGCGCTGGTGAAGCATGCCCTAGACTATGCCCGTACTGAGAACAAAAAAGTAGTGCCACAGTGCTCATTCGTAGCCTCCTATATTAACAAACATGAGGCGTACCAAGACCTGGTAAAATAGCCATAAAAACCCAGGTGGTTTATAAAAAAATATAAGCAATAATACACACTTAGGCATTACAATTCCCATAAAGCAAATATAATATACTAGAGGCTGTTTTGCCGTGCTCTGGTGTATTATTATAGGGGTATCTTTGACTTATTTAGGAGGGCTTTATGAGCCATCTCACTGACTCTCAAGTAGAGCTGCAATTGCAAGATTTAGAAGGCTGGGTTAAAGAAGGTAATGCTATCGTCAAGACCTTTATTTTCCATGATTTTGTCGAGGCGATGAGCTTTATGGTTCAAGCCGCTTTTCGCGCCCAAGAGCTCGAGCATCATCCTGAATGGACCAATATTTATAATGAGGTCCACGTGCGTTTGACTACCCATGACTTAAACGGTATTTCAAGCCATGATATTCGTCTGGCCAAGCGTATGGAGCAAATATTGCAGCAAAAAACCTTTTAATTTCACTGAGCAAAGCTCTTAGAGATTAAGGGTTTAACCCTCTGTTTGCATAGGTAGCGGTTGCGTAATCAACAGCTACCTATTTTTTATCACCCTCTTTTGATTGATAGGCTAATATTCTGTGGCAAATTTTAAAACCCACCTTACTGGCGGCTTTGCAGTCAGTGGGGTTTTGGGCTTGATTACTTATAAAGCAGGCTTGGTAGATGCTCAGCAGTTCTTAATGTGTGTGTTGGCAGGCACGGTGGGCGGCCTGCTGCCTGATATCGACTCTGACAACTCCACGCCAATTAAAATGGGCTTTGACTTTGTGTCACTGGCGACTGCCTTTGCGTTGGTGATTCACTGGCGCAGTGAGCTGTCGCTGGTTTCAATGATACTGTTATGGCTGGCAGGCTATGGCTTTGTGCGCTATGGGGTTTTTTCTATTTTCACCCGTTTGACGGTGCATCGCGGTATTATCCACTCGGTTCCTTATATGCTGGTATTGGCACTGGGGCTGACGTGTCTGAACTTTTATATCTTTGATATACCCGCCATTATTAGCTGGTTTTATGGATCCTTTTTATTGTTAGGCTCACTGGTACATTTGTGCTTAGATGAAGCGTATAGCGTTGACTTATTAAACCGTCGTCTGAAGCGCTCATCGGGTACAGCCATGAAGTTTTATCAAGACTCTCAGCGCTATTATTATCTGGGGCTATATACTATTTTATTGATGTTTATTTTCATCTCCCCGCCTTTTGAGCCGTTTTTTGGAAAACTTACCGATCCCATCACTTGGTGGGTATTAAAAGATGAGATATTACCTCAGGTACTTATGCGTAATATTTAGTCTGCCTTAGCCACTAAAGCTGGCTGCGGTATCTGTTGACGGATTTGCTTTGAGTAGCTGTCTGCGCTTTGATTGTTCTCAACGCTAAAGTGTGCCACCTTGGGATTGATATGCGCCGCTTTATACCATTGCTCAATACGCCAATTCTCTGTCTGCCTAGGCAATAGGTGTTGGTCATAAAGGTAATTTGGCACATAGCCGGACATCAAGATGCGATAATCCCAAGGAAAGTCCCTACCATCAATGGCACGTGCCATATCAAATATGACCGTGGTACAGTTACGAATGAGAGTGTTATACCAGATGGGCTGCTGCTGTAGCTGCTTGACCTGCTGCAAATAGGCCTTAAACAGCGCTTGCATCTGCGCTTTGCTCATCCCCTCAATAGGCAACAGATATACTTGCTCACCGCGTACATTGGTACGGGTATAAATAATATCGCGCTCTTCTGCGGCCACTACTGCCATTTCAAATTGTTTTACAAATCCGCCAAACGCTGAGAATGACTCACTTTCTTCTTTACGTATTTCAATAGAGAAGCTCAGTGGCCGCTCATCTTCAAAGCGAAAACTTAGCAAAGTGTGCGCTATTTGCTCACCCATCCAGTACGAGTTGACAATATCTACCCCGCTCAGCTTGTCTAAATCTACCGTACGCTCGCTCCAGCGCTCGGTGGCGACTACTTCCTTTGTGTCATCGCTGGCCACTTTATAATAATAAGGCGCCTCAGGCTGCGGTAGAGGCTGAGTGCCTGTGCTTCGTACCCAGTCAAAGTTACGTACATTATGCAAGGTAATCAGATTGGGGTTTTGGGGATCTTGGGTGAACTGTAGCACTTGACTCACCTCTGGCATCCAGTGTCTATCCTGCTTAGGTGGCAACCAGACAAACCACATCAAAAGCATCAGCCACAGCGTCCACAGTAGAGCCAGCTGTTTTTGCCAGTGCAGCGCTTGCTGCCAATACGACTTTAAAGTTAACCCAACGCCCACACCAAGCACCAGCAGTATAATCACTCGCAGACCCCCTAGGGGCACCAAATGTATCCACAGCACCAAGCCTGCCCATAATGCAGCCAGTAGTACCGCTAGAGTTACGCCTGCTTTTATGAGCGGTGAAATACGTGCCTGCGGGGGCTTAACCACAAGCTGTTTGGTCAGATTAGCAGTATGAGAGGGGTTGATTTTGGTCATAAGTGGGAGGCGTCCAAAGGCTAGGTTTGCCGTAAGTTTATTTTAGTGTCCGTAACTTAGCAAATAAGCTCACAGGGATAATACAAAATAGACGAGAAAATAGTAGCCTTGGGCGTTGAATATAAATGCACCTTGGGATAAAGTGAGAGCAACTAAATAACCATACGAGGTGATACTCCCCCCATGTCTGATGACAATTCTGGCACAACCAGCTGGTCCATGCGCGGCTTAAAGCGCTGGCTTCATACTGCCCCCGAAACCCGGGACGAGCTGATAAAATTGGTCCAAAACTCACGCCAGTTTTTAGAAGCCGATACCGTAGATATGCTGGAAGGGGTGCTTGACCTACCCGCCACGCAAGTTCGTGAGATTATGACCCCGCGTCCTCAAGTCGAGGGAGTTCGTGAGCATGATACTCTAGGCGATATTATGGACATGATCATGGAGACCAGTCATTCACGCTATCCGGTGTTTGACAGTCAAGATGATGATGCCGTCATTGGTATCTTATTGGCCAAAGACCTAATTCCTTTGCTGGTCAACATGATTCGTCAAGATGAAGATGCAGATACTTCTTTTCGCCTAAAGTCATTGATCCGTCAACCTTTATATATCAGCGAAACCGCACGCTCTGACACGCTGTTGCGCTCACTACAGCGTACTCAAGTGCACATGGCTGTTGTGGTCGATGAGTTTGGTAACATGGTGGGCGTGGTCACGATGGAGGACTTGCTCGAAGAAATCGTCGGTGACATTGTTGATGAGCACGATGACTTTGAAGAAGACAGTGACATCAATAACATCATTCCTCACCCCGAAAAACCCAATACTTGGATTGTTCAGGCCTCAACCCTCATTGAAGACTGCAATGAAGAGCTAAATGCTAATTTTGATGACACCGACGTTGATACCATGGGCGGGCTAGTCATGCAGGAGCTGGGCTATGTGGGCGACTTAGAAGGTGAAAGCGTGACTACTCAAGGCTGGCACATCTCCATCATTGATGTGGAAGGACGCTTTATCAAACTGCTTGAATTAACCCCCGTGGCTGAAGACTTATACAATGAGGACTAGAGCTGGCTTGCCTTTTAATGGCCAAAAGACCGGCTTAACCTGTGTAGCGGTCATGGCCTCTACGCTGCTGTTGAGCGCTTGTCATACCTCATCTGTCGCTTCTGGCAAATCTGGCCAACATGTAGCGACGTCTACTGCCTCTGCCCCAACCATCGCTTTGGTATTAGGTGGCGGCGGCGCTAAGGGATTTGCTCATGTAGGTGTGATTAAAGCTTTGGAGGCCAATAACATTCACCCAAACTTGGTGGTAGGCACCAGCGTCGGTAGCTTTGTGGGCAGTCTTTATGCCAGTGGTAAATCTGCTGCCGAACTTGAGCGCATTGCCCGCACTACTGCAGACAGCGAGCTGACCGACTTTACCTTAGCTTATCAAGGTATCATCGAGGGCAACAAGCTGCGTGATTTTGTCAATCTACAGGTCAATAATCAGCCCATTGAAGCCTTTCCCATTCGCTTTGGCGCAGTGGCGGCTGAAAAGCACAGCTTAGCTAAGACCGTATTTACCCAAGGTGAAGCTGGACTTGCTGTACAGGCCTCAAGTAGTGTCCCTAATGTATTTATTGCTCCCCGTATTCCTGATCCTAAGACGTCAGGCATCGTGGGTAAAAAATATATCGACGGCGGGGTGGTCAGTATCGTACCCGTGGATAGCGCCAAAGCACTGGGTGCAGATATTGTAATTGCGGTGGATCTACAAATAAATAAAAATAAAAACACCTCTCCATCGGGTATCAAAGATGCCAACCGCAGTCTGTGGTCATTAATTGAACAAGGCTATAATAGCTATCTTAATAGCAGTGCTAAAGACTCAGCCACTCAAGCTTACCGTCAACACTATGCGGCGATTAATGAGGCAGAAATAGGCCGTGCTGATGTGGTCATTCGCCCTGATGTAGCGACTATCAGTGCCATTACCACCTTAGATCGCGAAAAAGCCATTGCTGCTGGCGCTGCTGCCACCGAGCAAAACTTGCCAGCCATCCGCGCAGCGATTGCTAAGGCTCACGTGCAATATCGGCTCAATAATTGACACGCAATCTTTGCCATTGAATAAGCCCAAATTGAAAAACCCACTATCATATTGATAGTGGGCTTTTTTTATACAATAAACTGTGTTTATTTTACGATGGCGCGATATTTAACCACCGCAGTTTCATTAATACCCAAGCCTTCTATGGTCCAGCGTAAGTTCTTATAGTACTCAAGTGGCACATCTTGCATTTGGCCATTAATACTACCACGCAGTGGCATATGACTAAAGTTGGTGCCGTCGATACTGGCAGAGGCTGTATCGGGTGATACTTGACCGACGAGCTTCACCTCTTCTGGAATAGTCATGGTCACATCCATTTTACGCATACGGTCTTTACCGGTGTTGGTAAAATAGCTGTGGTACTCAATCACATTGCCTTTTTGTAGGCGAGTATTGGCATCAATAGGCTTCAAAGTAGGCTGACCTTGAGCATCCACACTAACTAAGGCGGCCACAGTCTTAGACACAACTTGATTCGCCTGGGTAGCTTGCATGGCGGCGGCATTGGCTTGATTGCTTGGGCTGCTCATTTCAGGCTCTGGTGTGGGTAACATAGCTTGAGCGCTTACGCTACCTGCCAATAGCATTGAGCCAATGGCCATACTGCCGGCAAGCTTTGTGACCAATTTAGAGGAAGTTGATGCATAAAATTTCATAAAATACGTATCCTTTTGAAGTGGGGTGATAAACAAGGGTTAAATAAAGTCAGCCATTAGGTAGTAAGCGCCGCAGTGTCTTTGCTGTTGTTATTATCTTTATGATTTAAAAATACTGCAAACTTACAGTATAAGGACATAAATCGATAGTATGCGACAAATTCACGTAATTATCTGTATTAAGTCAGTTGCCTCAGTCTTACACCTAAAATAAAGATAGCCCAAGTTGGCATTTTTTGCTATCGTAAAAGCGTTTATTTCATTCCCTTATGCCTTAAGCCTATTGTGATATTTTCATATGATTGATACTGCTATGCCAAAAATAACGCCAGACTATGTTCATTGGTTTCGAAACTCAGCTCCTTATATCAATACCCATAGAGGCAAAACGTTCGTCATTATGTTTGGCGGCGAAGCTGTAAACCATCCTAATTTTAGCAATCTTATTCATGACTTTGCGTTACTGCACAGTCTAGGTATTAACTTAGTCTTAGTGCATGGTGCACGGCCCCAGATTGAGAAGAACTTAGATAAATTGGGTATAGACTCTCCACTACATAAAGACATTCGAGTCACGCCGCGCGAAGCCATGCCCGCCATTTTAGAAGCTGTGGGTGCGATTCGCTTACAGATCGAAGCTCAGCTTTCGATGGGCCTTGCCAACTCCCCCATGTATGGCTCACGCATCGATGCTGTCTCAGGCAACTTCGTTACTGCCAGACCTTATGGTGTCCGTGATGGCGTTGATTATCAAATGACCGGCGAAGTGCGCTCCATTGATGTTGAAGCCATCAAAAACAATCTTATTCACAATCATATCGTCATCCTAGGCTCAATGGGCTACTCGGCCACCGGCGAAGTATTTAACTTACTTGGAGAAGATGTGGCGCTTAAAGCGGCCGTTGCACTCAATGCCGATAAGCTGATTTTCTTAGGTAATGAGACGGGAATTAATGAAGAGGGTCGTTTGCTACACGCTATGATCCCTAATGAAGTGGACCGCTTCTTACGTGATCGTGACTTGGACCGTGAGATTTATTACTTCTTATACTGCGCCGCTCAAGCTTGTCGTGCCGGTATCCACCGTACACACATCATCTCGTATGCTGAAGATGGGGCACTGCTAGAGGAGCTGTTTACTCGTGATGGCTCAGGCACACTCATTAGCCATGACCCTTATGAAGAGATTCGCCGTGCCACCATTGATGATGTGGTAGGCTTAATTGAGCTGCTCTCCCCTCTTGAGGAACAAGGCATTTTAGTCCAGCGTTCACGTGAGCGCTTAGAGCAGGAGATTGAGCTGTATAGTGTGATCGAGCGCGATGGTATGATCTTGGGCTGCGCAGCCTTGCATCCCTTAGATGACGAGTCAGCAGAAGTGGCGTCCATTGCCATTCACCCAGATTATCGTAATGGCAGTCGTGGTGCAGATTTGCTCGCCTTTTTAGAGCAGCAAGCTCGCAGTCATGGTCTGCACAACCTATTTGCGTTGACCACCCGTACCGCACACTGGTTTGTGGAGCAAGGTTTTATCGAAGTGAGCGCAGATCAATTGCCTGAGCCACGCCGCACCGCCTATCACAATGGTCGTAATTCAAAAGTATTCCAAAAAAGACTGTAGCACTATTTTGCTACGACTGTAGACCATAAAAAATACCTGCTAATTAGCAGGTATTTTTTTGATGATTTTTGAAATTGTCAAATCTGCCAATTATTAATTATTGTGCAGGCTGCTCAGGCATTTTTGGATTTACCTCAATCATCTGCACTTTAAAGATTAAAGTGCTGTTAGGATCGATGCCTGAGTTACCGGTTTCACCATAAGCCAGATCAGCTGGGATATACAATTCATACTCACCGCCTTCTTTCATCAGCTCTAGACCTTCTGTGAAGCCAGGAATCATGCCTTCAACAGGGAATACTACCGGCTCACCGCGGTCATACGAGCTGTCAAATACTGTGCCATCTAGCAATTTGCCTTCATAGTTAATTTTAACCATATCGCTGGCAGTTACTGATTTTCCAGTACCTGGCTTGATAACTTTATACTGCAATCCTGATTTGGTGGTTTGAACGCCTTCTTTTTTAGCATTTTCGGCTAAGAACTTGTCACCAGCGGCTTTATTAGTGACGGCGTCTTTTTTCATCTTTTCCATCATTTCAGTTTGTTTCTTTTCTTCGTACTTAGCCATGACCTCCTGCATTTGCTCTTTGGTCAAAGCTGCTTTTTTATCGCCATAAGCATCACGAAAGCCCATTTCGAAGGTATCGAGATTTAAGTCATTCAACGACTCTTTATAACTCTCTGCTGTGGCATAGCCAATGCTGTAGCCTACTTTTTCAAGCTCAGAGCTTTTTTCAGTTACGGTAGTGCTTGAGCTGCTTTGGTCAGCTTTGTTGCCATTATTAGCACAGCCAAAAGCTAAGGTGCTCACTAAAGCTACTGCTAAAAACTTAGGAACCATTACTTTTTTCATAAATAAACTCTATTGTTAATTAAAATTATTGTCTGCTAAATCTGGTTATTATTTATACGCTGTCAGCATCTACACAGGCCAAGGTGTCTTTAAGGGTTTAAACCAATAAGCCCCTCTAATTTTCATTGACTCACAAAGTTATGAGTCATTCGACATTTAGTGCTTCGCATAATAAAGTGCTTCGCATAATAATAGGCGTAATAATATCAAAAATGGCAATTAATCACCATATAACTAAGTTAACATGCTAAAGTATTGTATAGTAAATGTTAATAAATGCTAAATATGTCACACCTTCTCACATATATCTAAACTAATATTAAAAATAGCTATTTATTATTACTGGTTATTCCGATAAAGTGACATCGTAAGCTGTCACTTTTTTATAGTGAACGTAACTACTGACAGCTTCTTATCTAAGATATAGGTTAGTTTTTTTTAGAAATAAATTTAACTAAAGTAGTTAACCTAATTTTTGCAGCCTTAAGATTGTCAAAAATAAAATAAGTTATCTTATTGATTTTCTTATAAGTAGCAGATAAAAATACTATTAAACTAACCTTTTTAGATAGACAAACTTAAAAATACAAAAGTATATTAGGGTCATCTTTAGATCCACTTATTGAATTACATTACAGGAGAAACAGCATGGACAACATGTTTGTTTGGTTTAATAGCAATCTAGGCGGACCAATCGGCTCGATTATCGCAGCCATTTTGGTATTCGTTATTGGTTGGTTAATTGCTATGGCACTGGCTGGTGTTGTACGCAACTTACTGGCCCGTGTTAATTTAAACCAACGTATGAACACCTCAACAGGTAAAGCTTACGACCTTGAAAACATAATTTCTAAGGTCGTTTTTTGGTTTATCTTCTTAATGGCAATCTCAGGCGCATTAAGTATGTTGAGCCTAAATGCCATTTCAGCCCCATTTGCTAATATGATTGACAACGTACTGTCATTTATTCCCACCTTACTAGGCGCTGTGATTATTGGCGTGATTGGTTGGGTCGTGGCGACAGTGGCACGTACCGCTATCAACACCGCTTTATCTAAGACCACTCTTGATGAAAGACTAAGTGCACAAGCGGGCGTTCAACCTATGAGCAGCACCATTGCTGATATGGTTTACTGGGTTATCTTGCTGTTTGTACTCGTTATTGTATTAGGCCAGCTACAATTAGATGGCTTATTTGCCCCATTAACCAACATGCTAAATAAAGCAGTAAGTTACATCCCGAACCTATTTATGGCAGGTGTGGTGTTCTTTGTGGGTTATATCGTGGCAAAAATTGTCCGTGGTATCGTAACTAATATGGTTACCAGCTTAAACCTACAAGGTTTTGCTGAGAAAGCCGGTATTAGTAATAATCGTGAAAATAGCTTACCTAATATCGCCGGTTCATTGGCGTTCTTATTGGTCATTATTCCAACCACGATCATAGCTTTAGATGCCCTAAACATCGAAGTTATCTCGCGTCCAGCGACTAATATGCTGAACAAAATTATGAGCGCGCTGCCGAATGTCTTTACTGCAGCAGCCATTTTAATCATCACCTACTACATCATGAAAATGGTCGCGAATGTGGTTAAAGGCTTGCTTGAAAACACCACAGTTAATGCCCTGCCTGCCAAGGTTGGTCTAGACAGTGCTATGGGTAAAACCCAAGTTTCAGACCTTGTTGGCCATGCTATCATCTTCTTTGCTATGTTATTTGCAGGTATCTTAGCTGCAGACTTACTAGGCTTTGGGCAAATCAGTGGCATCATCACTATGTTCATTGCTTTTGGTGCTGACATTATCTTAGGCGCTGTTATTTTGTTCATCGGTTTCTGGTTAGCCAACATCATCGCTGGTGTGGTTGAGCGTTCTGATAAAGGATCACAATTTTTAGCCAATATCGTTCGTGTTCTTATCATGGGCCTTGTGCTTGCGATGGGTCTAAAAGCGATGGGGATTGCCGATTCTATTGTTAACCTTGCCTTTGGTCTTACTTTGGGTGCTGTGGCTGTTGCCTTTGCCCTATCGTTCGGTCTTGGTGGTCAAGAGGCTGCTGCTCGCTTCTTACGTAAGCTACAAGACAAGGCAGAAACTGAAGCTGAAAAAGCGAAAGTTGAAAAAGCCATTGCTGATACTGCTAAACAGACAGATAAAGAGCCTTCAATCACTACTGTTTCAGGTGATGAGCCTTCAATTCCTAATGTGGATGTGGATAACAAATAACAGCTAACGACTAGCTGTCATTGTCTCTAATCTCAAAAAAGCAGCCTTTTATAGGCTGCTTTTTCTATGCCCCGAATAAGTGTAATTTTTACACTTTGCCAGCCTTATTATTGAAGGTTGCTATAAAGGCTAAATCTTGTCAAAATCATAAACACGAAAAACTTTTAAATAAAATAAGGCCAACTCTTATGAAGCGTTTTAATGATAAAGCCGTTATCGTGACTGGAGCTGATTCAAGCCTGGGCCGAGTCACTGCTATGAAACTGGCCAGAGAAGGCGCTAATGTGATCTTAGTAGGCAGTAACAGCAAGGTATTACAATATATAGCAGCAGACTTGCCAGAAGACCATACTTGGATCAATTCAGGCAATCACTTAGCCATTACCTATCGTCTAGACCAGGCCACACCGTCAGATGAGCTGGTTACTCACGTTTTACAAAAGTATCAAAAAATCGATGTTTTAATTAATATAAATACCTCGCTGCCTTTGGAGGGCAGCTTAGTGCAAGCGTTAGCCCAATCTAAAGGCAGTGTAGTTAATGTTGGCTTACTGTCGGACAATAGCAGTGAGTGGAGTCTTCACGATTATCAGCAACAAAACCATCAGCTAGCTGAAAACACTAAGCAGCTGGCATTAACGCACAGTACGAACGGTATACGTGTCAATGCGGTAAATGTAGGGCTAACAGCTGACGATCGTAATAGTCATGACAGCCGTCAGCTGTTTTTACAGCACAGTCCTTTAGGCGACCTTGTCAGCTTAGAGGACGCCTCTGAGGCCATTACTTTTTTAGCCAGTGAAGAGGCCCGTATGATTACTGGTGTCACCTTACCAGTCGATGGGGGATTAAGCTTAACCTATTAGATTATGCGTGATAAGTGAAGATAAGCAGTTGCTAGCTGTACAGCCTTGACTTCCTCCCCTCGCTAAACCGAGGGGATCCCTACAACTAGACGGTCAAGCCCGACCGCAAGGATGTTCTTAGCAGCATTGATATCTCTATCATGCCATGTGCCACACTCAGCACACCTCCATCCTCTTATTCCAAGACCTGCTCTACCGCTCAAGCTACTATCACTTATTTTAAGACAGCACGAACAGGTTTGGGTAGTGTAACTCTCATTTACTATCTCAAGCTGACAACCTGCATACTTGCATTTATATTCCAGTTGTCTTTTGAGTTCAAACCATCCTGCATCGTATGTCGATTTAGCTAGGTTGGTCATCGAATTAGTGAATGAGCGTGATTTAATATCACCAACCAAAATTAAGGCATTATCCTTGACTAATTGGGTGGTGAATTTGTGTATGGCATCTAATCTTGAGTTTTTGATCTTGGCATGGATTGCTTTGACTCGCTGTGTGTTTTTCGCTCTTTGAGCTATTGCAAGCTTTTTAGCCCACTTTTGCGTTTGTTTGGTTGTCAGCTTGTCACCGTTTGAGGTGGTAGCAGACTGCTTTAAGCCTAAGTCAATACCAACGCTGCCTTTGCCACTTGCTTGTCTAGGAAAGTCTTTGACGGTAATACAGGCATACCAACGATGACGGCTGTCTTGCACTATCTCAAGCGTATTGATTTGATACAAAGACAAATTGTAGCTATCGAATACGTCTATGATAAGCTTTTGACCTTTACAGAGCGATAGCTGTATGGTTGATTTAAGTGTTTTCTTCCCCGTTTGTCTGGTATGTAGATACTTGATGGCAGATTTTTTAAAAGGTATCCAGCCAAGTGATTTACGTTTGGCATCGGGTCGGTTGGTTCGCCAATTTAGTTTGGCTTTTTTAAACTGTTTACGAGATTTGGCCTGAGTTTCGTTGATGGCTTGCAAAGTTTGCGAGTGTAAGCCTAAATACTCACCACTGCCTTTGGTGTATTGGCTTAAATCATAGGCCCAAAAGTACTTACCTGTGCGTCTTAAATGCTCAAAGCTTAACGCATTAACATAGTTCCACGCATAGTTAACACTCCCAGCTAGTTTGTTTAGCTGGTTTGCATGTTTGTCTTTGATGCGTAGCTTGAGGGTTTTCATAGGGTCAGTATGGCGAGGTTAATTTTAACTTGCAATACTTTAAGTACTAATCACGACAGTGTGTGTCGCCTTATATCCACCCCCTGAAGTGGGTGGTTTTACGGCGACCGGTGATAAAAAAACCGCTTTAATTGAACTGAACCCCAAATCTTGGACGGTTTAGTTCATAATAAACGGTTTTTTATCATTAAAATTTACTGCTATTTGTTAATATCCTGCAGGGGTTTTGACATCTTCTCAGGGTGTTTGGGCACTACTCCTTTGTATTGCTCTACGATTTTGAGCACATCTTTTTCATAATCACCCGTGGTATAGACCGGCGTTAAGAAGCGAACCTCTTTGCTCTTATAGTCCATAGCGACTGGCACGATAGGAACCTGAGCACCATCGGCAATATAATAAAACCCAGTTTTCCAGCTATCGGTATAGTCTCGAGTACCTTCAGGTGATAATCCTAAGTACATCGATTTACTGGATTTTAACTTATGGATACTGGCGTGTAGCACCGTACCCTTTTTGCTGCGATCAATAGGAATAATACCCGCCCATTTAAAGAAGCTCGCCAATACTGGATACTTAAATAAACTGTCTTTTCCCATGATATTAATGTCTAAGTCTAACCCCAGCACCAAAGGTATGGCGTATAGTCCATCAAAATTTGAGGTGTGCGGTAAAGCCAAAAAGACCGCCTTTGGTACATTAGGAATCTCACCGACTGCCCGCCAACCCATAAGTTTAAACAGAGCACGGGCAATAGGTGGTGCAACGCTTCCGCCACGCCTAGGTACCTTATCTCCTAGGTCTTTATGCGTCAGTCGCTTGAATTTAGCCACTGCTGTGTTTTTTGAAGTGTCAGTGTTAGACATTAAACTGCATCCCTACATTTCTAGATTTATTTATTATCGCGGTTGGTTTCGTTCACTAAGTGCTGATATGCTTACACCATAATCTCAGCAAGATCTCCCTTGCTCTCTAACCACGTTTTACGATCACCGGCTCGTTTTTTGGCCAATAGCATATCCATCACACTATTGGTTAGCTGCATGTCATCCATATCTAATTGTACCAATCTTCGCGTATCTGGGTTCATGGTAGTCTCACGCAGCTGCTCGGCGCTCATTTCGCCCAGACCTTTAAACCGGGTGATTTGTGGTTTTTTATTGCCAGGTACATTACTTAAGATATGCTCAAGCTCACTTTCATCCAGCGCATAATGCACCTCTTTACCGATATCAATTCTATATAAGGGCGGCATAGCCACAAACAAATGCCCTGCATCGACCAAAGCTGGGAAGTGCTTCACAAACAGCGCACAAATAAGTGTGGCAATGTGTAGTCCATCTGAATCAGCATCGGCCAAGATACATACCTTATCGTAACGCAGCTCTGATAAATCATCTGATGCCGGGTCCACACCAATAGCAATGGCGATATCATGGATCTCACGACTTGAAAGTACTGTATCAGGTGAGACCTCCCAAGTATTTAAGATCTTACCTCTTAATGGCAAAATCGCTTGAAAATGTCGATCACGTGCTTGCTTAGCACTCCCCCCAGCTGAGTCACCCTCAACTAAAAACAGCTCAGCACCATCTCGCACTCCACCACGGCAGTCAGCTAATTTACCAGGTAGCGCTGGGCCTTGCGTGATTTTTTTGCGCGCCACTTTTTTGGCCGATTTTAAACGTCTGCCTGCTTTAGAAATAGCGAGCTCAGCAATTTGCGCTCCTAAATCAGCATGTTGGTTTAACCATAAGCTAAAAGCATCTTTGGCCTGAGCCTGCACCGCACCTGCTGCTTCTCGACTAGATAAACGCTCTTTTGTCTGCCCTGAGAACTGTGGCTCTGAGAACTTCAGCGATAAGATGTAGTTAACCCCATCCCACACATCCTCACCGGTCAGTTTAACATTACGCGGCAGTAAGTTATGAATTTCACAAAACTCACGTAAGGCTTCTAAAATACCGGTACGCAGACCATTAACATGCGTGCCGCCTTGGGCAGTCGGAATCAAGTTAACATAACTTTCTTGAATTGGTGTGCCACCTTCGGGCAGCCATGACAAAGCAAAGGTTACCCCTGAGCGCTCCCCTTCTTTTGCTTCATAAGAAAAATAAAACGGCTCTGGTGGTAGTGTTTCTAGGCCATCAAGCTGTTCGTTTAGGTATTCAACGACCCCATCAGCAAACTGCCAGACCACTTTATCATTATTAATCTCATCGAAGAATTCAATAGTCAGACCAGCTGCTAATACCGCTTTGGCCTTTAGGTTATGCTTAAGTTGCTTTACGCTAAATTTGGGAGTGTCAAAAAAGGATTCATCCACCCAAAAACGAACTTTCGTCCCTTTTTTGCGCTTATTAGAGCTCACAGACTCAACCAACTCAGTGACCGGCGCCCCATTTTCAAAGGCAATATCATATTGGCTACCATCACGCCAAACGGTCACCTCTACACGTTTAGATAAGGCATTCACTACTGAGATGCCTACCCCATGCAATCCCCCGGAAACTTGGTAGTTGCTGGTATTAAACTTACCCCCAGCATGCAAGCGAGTTAAGATGATTTCAATACCTGTTTGCTTGAATTCAGGATGAATATCAGTGGGCATACCGCGTCCATCATCTTCCACAGATAACGAACCATCATTGTGCAGTTGTACTTTGATAATCTTAGCATGGCCCGCTAAGGCTTCATCCACTGAGTTATCGATCACCTCTTGCGCAAGGTGATTGGGCCGTGTGGTATCGGTATACATACCAGGGCGACGACGGACCGGCTCAAGCCCTTCTAAGACTTCGAGCGATTGGGCGGTATAGTTACTCACAGTGATATCCTTTGCTTGATTCAGCCTTTAATTATTACCTATATTATACCCAATATCGTGCACCTAATGGGTGATGTATAGAGATTAGCGACTGTGTTAACGACAGCAGGTGACGCAAAGAAAACAAGTCAGTAAGGTAAGTTACGCAAGAGACTGCAGATGACTCATAATCATAGGTAACTGTTGCTCAAAATCTGTCATGCGATGATCGCCTCCAGACTGTAAATCAACCGTCACTCCTTGGGCTTGATAAAAATCGGCCGCAACTTGAGGATTTAGGAGTTCATCGCCTTGCTTAATCACGACGAATAATTTCTCAGGATGAGTTATCTGCTGTAGCTTGTGCGCGTTAAACCAATCTAAATCTTTTAAAGTCATCGCCCAGCCACCAGTGGTTCGGTAAATCACCGTATCAGCACCATCATCACACGCAATACCATCTACCACGTGGTCATCAACGAAGCGCTGTAAGCTAATATGCGGCTGAGTACTGGGGTTTAACAATACCGCTGGGCAAGCTGTCTTATTACTGACTAGAGTGGCAAAATAGCCACCTAACGAGCTACCCATTACTACTACCTTATCATCCGCTTCCTTAGCTTGTTGTAGCAGCTCACATAGTCGAGCAAACACCTTATCAGGAGATTCATTCAAGTCAGGTCTAATAACCTGAATATCGGCATGATGATTGTTGCAGTATTTTTGGAGCAACATCCCCTTAACTGAATTAGACCGGCTGTCTAAACCATGTATATAAATGATCTTCATAGATGTTTATCCTTTTACTTTTTATGTTTTAATGAAGATTATCACGAAAGAAACCACTAGGGGAATCATGCTAAAATTGATAAAACACTAAAAGGTTATTCTATATTGGCTCCGCTTATAGCTCATGGTCTCTTCAACCTCAAAGTTACGTCTTAAGCTTCACAATATCATATCTTCGGCAGGGGCGAGGTGATACTCATGTTCGACCAAATAGAGCTCTTTGCTATTGAAAATCCCTGTATTGGCGTCTGTCAAAGCAATAAAAAAGGTTATTGCTTTGGGTGTCTGCGCAGCCGGACAGAGCGTCAATTGTGGCTCCAGATGACGGATGAACAAAAGCGTGAGGTGCTAAGGCTTATTATAGGGCGCAAAAAAAGAATAGAGCAAATGCGCCTACGCCAGCGTGAACAAATGGAACTAGACTTTGGTTCAGCAGAAGAGCTGCATTATTTATTTGATAATTAGCTACGGCAAACTATTACAATAAATGGCTTATAGTTTTGACTTCCTCCCCTCCCTAAAGTGAGGGGATTCCTACAGCTAGACGGTCAAGCCCGACCGCAAGGATGTTCTTAGCAGCATTGATATCTCTATCATGCCATGTGCCACACTCAGCACACCTCCATCCTCTTATTCCAAGACCTGCTCTACCGCTCAAGCTACTATCACTTATTTTAAGACAGCACGAACAGGTTTGGGTAGTGTAACTCTCATTTACTATCTCAAGCTGACAACCTGCATACTTGCATTTATATTCCAGTTGTCTTTTGAGTTCAAACCATCCTGCATCGTATGTCGATTTAGCTAGGTTGGTCATCGAATTAGTGAATGAGCGTGATTTAATATCACCAACCAAAATTAAGGCATTATCCTTGACTAATTGGGTGGTGAATTTGTGTATGGCATCTAATCTTGAGTTTTTGATCTTGGCATGGATTGCTTTGACTCGCTGTTTGTTTTTCGCTCTTTGAGCTATTGCAAGCTTTTTAGCCCACTTTTGCGTTTGTTTGGTTGTCAGCTTGTCACCGTTTGAGGTGGTAGCAGACTGCTTTAAGCCTAAGTCAATACCAACGCTGCCTTTGCCACTTGCTTGTCTAGGAAAATCTTTGACGGTAATACAGGCATACCAACGATGACGGCTGTCTTGCACTATCTCAAGCGTATTGATTTGATACAAAGACAAATTGTAGCTATCGAATACGTCTATGATAAGCTTTTGACCTTTACAGAGCGATAGCTGTATGGTTGATTTAAGTGCCTTTTTGCCCGTTTGTCTGCTACGTAGATACTTGATAGCAGACTTTTTAAAGGGTATCCAGCCTAGGCTTTTGCGTTTGGCATCAGGACGATTGGTTCGCCAATTTAGTTTGGCTTTTTTAAATTGTTTACGAGATTTGGCATGAGTTTCGTTGATGGCTTGCAAAGTTTGCGAGTGCAAGCCTAAATACTCACCACTGCCTTTGGTGTATTGGCTTAAATCATAGGCCCAAAAGTACTTACCTGTGCGTCTTAAATGCTCAAAGCTTAACGCATTAATATAGTTCCACGCATAGTTAACACTCCCAGCTAGTTTGTTTAGCTGGTTTACGTGTTTGTCTTTGATGCGTAGCTTGAGTGTTTTCATAGGGTTAGTATGGCGAGGTTAATTTTAACTTGCAATACTTTAAGTACTGGTCACGACAGTATGTGTCGCCTTATATCCACCCCCTGAAGTGGGTGGTTTTACGGCGACCGGTGATAAAACCCCCTGCAAAGGAAAAAGCCCCCATTCGGATGAATGGGGGCTTTTAGGTATAGGGAGCTGACGATGACCTACTCTCACATGGGCGAACCACACTACCATTGGCGCGACGATGTTTCACTTCTGAGTTCGAGAAGGGATCAGGTGGTTCCATCGTGCTATTGTCGTCAGCAAAGGGGGTATAGATATGAGTTGGTTAAGGGTAAGCTTAACTTTGATTTGACTATTATATCAAGAACCTGAATCAAGTCACTGTTTATAAGTGATTATTTATAAATGATTATCAGGGTGATATCGAAATAATTATAGCTTATACAAAACCACTTGGGTGTTGTATGGTCAAGCCAAACGAGCAATTAGTACAGGTTAGCTACACGCATCACTGCGCTTCCACACCCTGCCTATCAACGTCCTAGTCTTGAACGGCTCTTAAGGGAAATCTAATCTTGAGGTTGGCTTCCCGCTTAGATGCTTTCAGCGGTTATCCAATCCGAACGTAGCTACCGGGCAATGCCATTGGCATGACAACCCGAACACCAGCGGTTCGTCCACTCTGGTCCTCTCGTACTAGGAGCAGATCCTCTCAAATTTCCAACGCCCACGGTAGATAGGGACCGAACTGTCTCACGACGTTCTAAACCCAGCTCGCGTACCTCTTTAAATGGCGAACAGCCATACCCTTAGGACCTGCTTCAGCCCTAGGATGAGATGAGCCGACATCGAGGTGCCAAACACCGCCGTCGATATGAACTCTTGGGCGGTATCAGCCTGTTATCCCCAGAGTACCTTTTATCCGTTGAGCGATGGCCCTTCCATACAGAACCACCGGATCACTAAGACCTACTTTCGTACCTGCTCGACTTGTGGGTCTCGCAGTTAAGCGCGCTTTTGCCTTTATACTCTATGAACGATTTCCGACCGTTCTGAGCGCACCTTCGTACTCCTCCGTTACTCTTTAGGAGGAGACCGCCCCAGTCAAACTACCCACCATACATTGTCCTCGGTATTGTTATACCTGAGTTAGAACCCCAACATGACCAGGGTGGTATTTCAAGGATGGCTCCACAGATACTGGCGTATCTGCTTCAAAGCCTCCCACCTATCCTGCACAAGTCAGGTCAAAGTTCAATGTAAAGCTGTAGTAAAGGTTCACGGGGTCTTTCCGTCTAGCCGCGGGTACACAGCATCTTCACTGCGATTTCGATTTCACTGAGTCTCTGCTGGAGACAGCGCTGCCATCATTATGCCATTCGTGCAGGTCGGAACTTACCCGACAAGGAATTTCGCTACCTTAGGACCGTTATAGTTACGGCCGCCGTTTACTGGGGCTTCGATCAAGACCTTCGCATACGCTAAGCCCATCAATTAACCTTCCAGCACCGGGCAGGCATCACACCCTATACGTCCACTTTCGTGTTTGCAGAGTGCTGTGTTTTTAATAAACAGTTGCAGCAGCCTGGTATCTGCGACTGTCAATAGCTTACACCGCAAGGGTTTCACCATCGACAGCGTACCTTCTCCCGAAGTTACGGTACCATTTTGCCTAGTTCCTTCAGCAGAGTTCTCTCAAGCGCCTTGGTATTCTCTACCTGATCACCTGTGTCGGTTTAGGGTACGATTCGTTTATGACTATAGTTTAGAAGCTTTTCCTGGAAGCATGGTATTTGCCACTTCGCTGTACAAGTACAGCTTGCTATCAGATCTCAGTATTAACAGCCCGGATTTGCCTAAGCCGTCTACCTACATCCTTCCACCTGGACAACCATCGCCAGGCTGGCATAACCTTCTCCGTCCCTCCATCACATCATAAACAAGTATCGGAATATTAACCGATTTCCCATCGACTACGCCTTTCGGCCTCGCCTTAGGGGTCGACTCACCCAGCCCCGATTAACGTTGGACTGGAACCCTTGATCTTCCGGCGTGCGAGCTTTTCACTCGCATTATCGTTACTCACGTCAGCATTCGCTCTTGTGATACCTCCAGCATACCTTACGATACACCTTCACAGGCTTACACAACGCTCCCCTACCACTTGAAACAATTTTCAAATCCGCAGCTTCGGCTCCTAGTTTGAGCCCCGTTACATCTTCCGCGCGGGCCGACTCGACTAGTGAGCTATTACGCTTTCTTTAAAGGATGGCTGCTTCTAAGCCAACCTCCTAGCTGTCTATGCCTTCCCACTTCGTTTCCCACTTAACTAGGAATTTGGGGCCTTAGCTGGCGGTCTGGGTTGTTTCCCTCTCCACGACGGACGTTAGCACCCGCCGTGTGTCTCCCGGATATTACTCATCGGTATTCGGAGTTTGCATCGGTTTGGTAAGTCGGTATGACCCCCTAGCCGAAACAGTGCTCTACCCCCAATGGTATTCGTCCGAGGCGCTACCTAAATAGCTTTCGGGGAGAACCAGCTATCACCGAGTTTGATTAGCCTTTCACCCCTATCCACAAGTCATCCCCTGGCTTTTCAACGACAGTGGGTTCGGTCCTCCGGTGCCTGTTACGGCACTTTCAACCTGCTCATGGATAGATCACTCGGTTTCGGGTCTATACCCTGCAACTAGACGCCCTATTAAGACTCGGTTTCCCTACGGCTCCCCTAACGGTTAACCTTGCTACAGAATATAAGTCGCTGACCCATTATACAAAAGGTACGCGGTCACACCTCAAGGGTGCTCCCACTGCTTGTACGCACACGGTTTCAGGTTCTATTTCACTCCCCTCACAGGGGTTCTTTTCGCCTTTCCCTCACGGTACTGGTTCACTATCGGTCAGTCAGGAGTATTTAGCCTTGGAGGATGGTCCCCCCATCTTCATACAGGATTTCTCGTGTCCCGCACTACTTAATATGCTTCATTATATGTTTCGAATACGGGGCTATCACCCACTATGGCCAGTTTTCCCACACTGTTCTTCTACATATAAATCCGTCGGCTCCTCCCCGTTCGCTCGCCGCTACTAGGGGAATCTCTATTGATGTCTTTTCCTAAGGGTACTGAGATGTTTCACTTCCCCTCGTTCGCTTCCTAATAAATTAGGATACCTAGCTTACGCTAAGTGGGTTTCCCCATTCAGAAATCTCCGGATCACAGGATATTGCCGCCTCCCCGAAGCTTATCGCAGGCTGTCACGTCTTTCATCGCCTCTGACTGCCAAGGCATCCACCATGTGCGCTTAATTACTTGACCATACAACCCCAAAGGGTCTTTAGTCTGTAATTATAACGATATCACCTTGATAATTTACGCTTGATTCAGTTCTCTTTACTTTGTAACCAACCCCTTGGGATAACAACTGATGTCATTAAAAGGTTGGTTACTGGTTAGACAATGGCTCAGTGAATGATTCATCGTCTAACCATATTACAACTCATATCTATGTTTTTAAATAGTAATAACGTCTTCATCAGATCGTCATATTTTCTCTGTATAAAACAGAAGTAAGTAATCGTTTTATCAATTGCTTAATTCTGGCTTATATCTTTTCACTCTTAAATCTGTATCCAATATGGTGGAGCCAAGGAGAGTCGAACTCCTGACCTCCTGCGTGCAAGGCAGGCGCTCTACCAACTGAGCTATGGCCCCTGAGAAGCGTATATAAATGTGCTGGGAGCACATTTTAGCTTCGCAAGAGAGAATCTGTGATTCTCTAGTGCTTTCCGTATTATAAGTGGTGGGTCTGATAAGACTTGAACTTATGACCCCCGCGTTATCAACACGGTGCTCTAACCAGCTGAGCTACAGACCCTTAAGAGCTTGCTAAATCAAAGAACAACTTGTTGTGAATTCTTGCTGACCGGATGCGTCAATAAGGAGGTGATCCAGCCGCAGGTTCCCCTACGGCTACCTTGTTACGACTTCACCCCAGTCATCGACCACACCGTGGTGAGCGCCCTCTAAAAGTTAGGCTACCCACTTCTGGTGCAATCAACTCCCATGGTGTGACGGGCGGTGTGTACAAGGCCCGGGAACGTATTCACCGCGGCATTCTGATCCGCGATTACTAGCGATTCCGACTTCATGGAGTCGAGTTGCAGACTCCAATCTGGACTACGATAGGCTTTTTGAGATTCGCATCACATCGCTGTGTAGCAGCCCTCTGTACCTACCATTGTAGCACGTGTGTAGCCCTGGTCGTAAGGGCCATGATGACTTGACGTCGTCCCCGCCTTCCTCCAGTTTGTCACTGGCAGTATCCTTAGAGTCCCCGGCCAAACCGCTGGTAACTAAGGAAAAGGGTTGCGCTCGTTGCGGGACTTAACCCAACATCTCACGACACGAGCTGACGACAGCCATGCAGCACCTGTATTCTAATTCCCGAAGGCACTCCCGCATCTCTGCAGGATTCTAGATATGTCAAGACCAGGTAAGGTTCTTCGCGTTGCATCGAATTAAACCACATGCTCCACCGCTTGTGCGGGCCCCCGTCAATTCATTTGAGTTTTAACCTTGCGGCCGTACTCCCCAGGCGGTCTACTTATTGCGTTAGCTGCGTCACTAAGGAATCAAGTTCCCCAACGACTAGTAGACATCGTTTACGGCGTGGACTACCAGGGTATCTAATCCTGTTTGCTACCCACGCTTTCGAACCTCAGTGTCAGTATGATGCCAGGAGGCTGCCTTCGCCATCGGTATTCCTTCAGATCTCTACGCATTTCACCGCTACACCTGAAATTCTACCTCCCTCTCACCTACTCTAGCCTAACAGTATCAGATGCAGTTCCCAGGTTAAGCCCGGGGATTTCACATCTGACTTATTAAGCCACCTACGCTCGCTTTACGCCCAGTAATTCCGATTAACGCTTGCACCCTCTGTATTACCGCGGCTGCTGGCACAGAGTTAGCCGGTGCTTATTCTGCAGCTAATGTCATCGTCTATGGGTATTAACCATAGAGTCTTCTTCACTGCTTAAAGTGCTTTACAACCAAAAGGCCTTCTTCACACACGCGGCATGGCTGGATCAGGGTTGCCCCCATTGTCCAATATTCCCCACTGCTGCCTCCCGTAGGAGTCCGGGCCGTGTCTCAGTCCCGGTGTGGCTGATCATCCTCTCAGACCAGCTACAGATCGTCGCCTTGGTAGGCCTTTACCCCACCAACTAGCTAATCCGACTTAGGCTCATCCAATAGCGAGAGCGCAAGCGCCCCCTTTTCCCCGTAGGGTGTATGCGGTATTAATTCGAGTTTCCCCGAGCTATCCCCCACTACTGGGCAGATTCCTAAGTATTACTCACCCGTCCGCCGCTCGTCAGCAAGAAGCAAGCTTCTCCTGTTACCGCTCGACTTGCATGTGTTAAGCCTGCCGCCAGCGTTCAATCTGAGCCATGATCAAACTCTTCAGTTTAATCTTGCTATGAAGCTCTTTAAAGAAGCTTCTAAACTTGGCTCATTCAATACTAGCAAATTGCTTTTCCGTATGTTTCATATAATGAATTAACTTCGAGTTTTTCTGCTATTAAAGAATGATAATTTTTATAGTTAGTCACTTACCCGAAAAGAGTAAGCCCCAACTTTAATTTTTAGCATCCTAAATCAGCAAAAATCCACACAAGTTGTTCTTTGATTTTAGCTTTTAAATAGTTGACTTATTACGTCGTCCGTATTAAGTTAATCACACTAAGAGAAGTTTAAGCAATTTGCTTTCCTACTTAGCGAGCTATCCAGTATACCATCAATTCGGTATGTGTCAAGCTTTTGTTTTAATTCGTTTCATCAGGTAACAATCTCTAAATCTTATTGATTATCAATCCCGCTGTCCCGATGAGGTGCGTATTATAGACGCTTTATTTTCTTAGTCAAGGGCTTTTTTCGTTTTATTTGATTTTTTATCGTTTGGTGTATTACCAATCTTATTTTAACCAAATCCACTAAAGTGCTTCCTTAACAGGAGATAAAGTATACTAGACTCTAGAAGATTAAGCAAACAGCCTGAGTTAATTTTATTAATAAAATCAAAATTTTGACATAGCCCACTCTCTTTTCATCTTATCTATGCGCTGGTTTTTCTGTCCACTAGCGATTAGAGCTTCCCCATCGCTTGGAAGAAATCCCGATAAGCGGCTACTTTTTTATCTAAAGCCAGTGGATACGCACGAGAGGTCGATGGCAACCTATATAAAGTAAGCTGACGCCCACCATAGTTATAGTCTATATGCTGATTGGTTTTGGGCATCTTAGATTTAGGAATAGCTTTGCCTTGCTCTTGCGCTAATAAGTCCATCAGGATTTCTGTCGCTTTACCGCCAGTGGTAAATAGTACGTCAACTTTTGGAACTTGGTTCAATACCTGCTTTAAATTGACCGCTTCTACAATGGTTAAGTCCTTATCTGCAGCATTACCTTGCTCACGGATGGCTTTTTTTACGGTGGGACACGAGGCAATAGCGTGCTGACTCAAAAAATCCTTAATACGCTCAGGATCAAAGCGCTTCTCATCGCCCACACGAAAGTAGTCTGCATCATCAAAAAACACCCGGCCATATATACGCCACATATCATTATAGAAGTTAGGATAATGAAATGGCATCGCCCACTTATCTTGGGTTGGTGGAAAAGTTCCCATCATCATGATAGTAGCATTGCTGGGTAGCACTGGCTTAAAGGGATGACTCTCTATAGGCAGCTCTTTCAAATGGTTTTCTCTTGTCGAACTCAAGGGATTAGCTCCTTATTTTGTCTCTTGTTATTTTTTTAAAATCAACGTGATTATTACTTTTTATTTCACTGGATAAGTACTTGAGTTTTAAATAGTGTTTTTAAAATAGCTTGTAACATAGAGTATCTGAACTACGAAGTCTGTCAGTTGCTTTTGTTTTATTGGTATAATTGTTTTGTTAACTGCATTCCATATGTTTGGGTGCAGCATTTTTTTATCCAATTTATATTGTCACCTGTATCCCCTTGATACTCTCCCCTAAATTCAAGCCCGCTGTTCCCACACAGACGATGCTCAAAGAGGTTTTATGAACAGTTTAAACATAGAAATTATTAAACACCCTTTAGTGCGCCACAAGCTGAGCTTAATGCGTGCCAAAGACTGTAGTACTTATAAATTCCGCACCTTAACCAGCGAACTTGCTCGCTTAATGGCCTATGAAGCGTGCCGTGACTTTGAAATCGAAGAATTCGCTATGCAGGGCTGGGATAATACAGAGATTACCGGTGAGCAAATTGTTGGTAAAACTGTGACAATCGTACCTATTCTACGTGCCGGCCTTGGTATGTTAGATGGTGTGCTCGACTTAATCCCGACTGCCAAAATCTCTATGGTGGGTTTGCAGCGTGATGAAGAGACACTACAGCCTGTACCATTTTTTGAAAAGCTAGTGGCTGATGTCGATAAGCGTCCTGCGCTGATTATCGATCCGATGTTGGCCACTGGTGGCTCGATGGTAGCTACTATTGATATGCTTAAGAAAAAAGGCTGCTCTACGATTAAGGCATTAGTATTGGTTGCAGCGCCTGAAGGCGTACGTTTGGTAAACGAAGCGCACCCAGACGTGAAGATTTATACCGCCTCTTTAGACAGTCACTTAAATGAAGATGGCTATATCATCCCAGGTCTTGGCGATGCAGGTGATAAGATTTTTGGTACTAAATAAGTGTTTATAACCAACCATCAAAAGCTATCGAGTCATTAGCCATAACTCGCTATTTGCCATAACCAACTACTGGCGATAATGAGCCAATAATCATAGCAAGTAGCGAGGGCAACAGCTTAGCTTATGCGATAATGCCTAATCAGATATTGCCTGTCTGATTGGGCATTTTTTTTGATCGCGTCCTCTTTGACCAACACCAACTGAGTGAAATCTAAAATCATCACATCATTGCGTCGTCCATCTCGAGTGCGCTTATTGTGCTTGATGGCAAAGGCTTTGACCTTATCAGACTGGGCTGTGATGAGGTTAATAATGATTGGATCGGTGGCTTTGGTTTTGCTATAAGATCGCAGTGCCTGCTGCAAGGCTTGATACGGATTCACAGTCGCAATGAGCAGTTTTTCTTGACGTACGCTCTTAGGCAGCACACCACCAAACAATAACACTTGTCCCACAGGTAACCGCTGAGTATGGCGCATCAGCTCATAGCGAAGCAGCTCGGGCATATCGGTATTAAATACATCTTCGTTTTGACGATAAAAGGCGCTGAAGCTGCGCTGTATATAACGTCCAAATACAGTAAAGTTCACCCAGTCTTGGTAGTGGGCATTGTGCTGTAGATGCTGACTAAACTGCTGCTGTGCTTGGGTAATACTCTCATCACTCGAGGCATCTGTTAAATCCGAGTTTTGTAATAACACCGCGATAAGCGCTTGTGCACTCTTAAAGCTTTTGTCTTGCCACAACAGTGGATATAGGCTCTCATCCAATAAAGGTAAAGCTGGCACAAGTTGTGTTGGGGGGCGTTTGACAAATAAAGAAAACATCAGATTTGGGGACTGTGGCCGGCAGCCTTTTCAAAGCCCAATATATTGCTGCGCTCGGTCGTCGACCAAGGCAGCTTCTTTGTACCCTCTTTATTTAGACGCACCAGCACTGACTCTCCTGTGGCCACTAAAGCTTGCTGAGCGGTACTAAAGTAAGCGTATTCCATAATAATACTGGTATTACCTAGCTTCTTAGTACGCACGCCGATTAACAAAGTATCTGGGAATACCACAGGCTTTAAATAAGTACAGCTCGACTGCGCCAATACGGTCGTCACCTCATTACTAAAAGCGCCCAGCTCATTAAGATAATTGATACGAGCCGACTCCGCATATCGATAATAGACCACGTTGTTGACATGATTAAAGGCATCCATGTCATTCCAGACCACATTTTGCACATAAATACTGCCAAAGCCGGCTAAAGCTTCAGGCGGCTTAACATGCTCGCTTAAAAATTCACTGCTAGAAACGCTCTGGCTCATGGTAATAAACAATCCTTATGCAATTGGCTGACTCATGGGGTGAAACAAGACTGCCAGTAATTTTAAATTAACCTCAAGATAAATTAGAATACAGAGCGCTAACCCCGCGCCACACCTCAGATGTATCCAAATTCTCAATACGCACGCAGTTTAGTTGTAGCTGGTTTAAGGTATCCGTTAAGCGCTTTCCAAAGGTCAGATAGTTAAAATCATTTAATTGATAGTTAGGCACGGTCTTATCTGATATCTCATCTATCGAAGCCATCAGCAAGCGCCAATTAGTAAACGCTTCACCACTGCTGATTAGTACCAAAGGCTTGTGCTTAGAGTTAGCGTCTGGGTTATCTAATGGGCTGATGTGTAAGCTATTTAGGCCATTTAAGTTAATTGCATCCGGCAATCTCGCTACTTCCGACAAACCCAGCTGTGGCAGCAGCTGCTTAAAATCATGCTCAGCCTGTGGTGGGCATTGGCGCTGATACCAAGCAATGGCATCGACACCCACGCCATTTTCTTGCAAAAAATTCACCAAAACTCGGCGGCCACCTCTGCCTCGCCAGACCAAAATACGATTACCCACCCCCAAGCGGTTCAGCTGAGGCATAAGCATCATACCTTCATTGCTGTACTCTACAGGACAATGCACTTGCCAGCCGGCAACGCGTAACACCTCGGCTGTGGCATGGCCTACCGCAATCACCGCACAGCGAGGAACAAAGCCTACCGGACACGCCGCCAGTCCCATACGAGCCGCAGTGGGACTGACCACTACCAAAGCCTGATATTGATCTGGCTGCTGATAAAAATGCTGTTGATATTGCTGCTCTCTTTGGCCAATCTCAATCGCTGTCAACTCAAGCAGCGGCAGTTCTAGTACCGTCAACCCTTTATCTTGCATGGCCTGCGTTAATGGCTGCGCACGTTCGATGGGACGGGTATTGATAAAAATCATAGCACCCCTTTAAGTGAGGTCATTTAAAGTTCAAGCAAATGGCGCCTAAGTTGGCAACACCCCCAATCATCACGCTTTGTCTTTATTGTTGTAAATGGTCGCTAATATACCATCTGCACCCAATGACAACAGCTCATCTGCCACATCTATACCCAATTGCTCAGCTTGTGCTTCACGGTCGGCTTGATTACCCATCAAAGCAATGCGCTTGTCAGCTTTAAGCAGAGTCGTTCCATCTTCTGAACCCACACGGCCACGTAGCCATAGGGTCTTGTTATGCGACCCTGTGTCGTCATTTTCAGCCCCTTTTTCAATGACAGCAAAAGCGGCAATCGGCACCTGACATCCCCCTTCCAAACGGCGGTTCAAGGAACGCTCTGCCATGAGACGAATACGGGCTTGGCCATCGTTTAATGGCTTTAATAAGCTCAATACCGCGTCATCATCGCTACGACATTCAATAGCTAAAGCGCCTTGACCCACGGCAGGCAAGCTGATATCGATATCAATCTCTTGTTTGATACGATCACTTAATTCAACACGCTTTAGACCACTGGTCGCCAAAATGATGGCGTCATACTCGCCGGCATCTAATTTGCTTAAACGGGTCTGAACATTGCCACGCAATGACTTAATGATTAAGTCGGGGCGATGTGCCTTTATCTGACATTGACGACGCAAACTGGCCGTACCCACTACTGCACCTTGAGGCAGCGCATCTAGTGAATCATAGGTATTTGACACAAAAGCATCGGTTGGGGTTTCACGCTTACAGTAAGTGCCCAAGATTAACCCTTCAGGCAAAACCATTGGCACATCTTTTAATGAATGCACAGCGATATCAGCACGGCCATCATACAATGCCTGCTCAAGCTCTTTAACAAACAACCCTTTACCGCCAATTTTCGCCAGCGGGGTATCTAAAATCTTGTCACCTTGAGTAACCATAGTCACTAGATTCACCTCCAAATCTGGATATAGCGACTCTAGACGTGCCTTAATGTGCTCTGCTTGCCACATGGCTAAGGGGCTTTTACGAGTGGCAATATTAAGGGTTTTTAATGAGGTGGTGTGGGCTGATGTGGTCATAAATATCTTTTATTAGTATAAGTAGAAGAAGAAAGTATAAATACCCTCATATTTAACCATAAATAAAGGGGTAATGCAGTGTTGATATGTTTGTGTGGGCGCTTAGCACTTAAGTTTCAAGGCTTAACGCACAAAACTGGGTGCTAAAAACAGCGGCGGCTTAACTAGCATGGCTGGCGTCTGGTTTGCTATACTGCTTTAAGTATTCTAACCGCTTTGTGCCCTTTACTGGATTTTAACCGATATGACTGCAAATAACGATTCGACCCCTCTTGCAACCGATACAGCCACTACTACTTCTAACGCCAAAGCTGGCAGTGGACAAGGCCAACAAATGTGGGGCGGCCGCTTCTCTGAGGCTACCGACAGCTTTGTTGCCGCCTTTACCGCCTCAGTAGGCTTTGACCAGCGCTTCGCCAAACAAGACATCCAAGGCTCTATCGCTCATGCCACTATGCTGGGTAAATGCGGTATCTTAACGCAACAAGAAGTAGACACCATTATCAGTGGTCTACATCAAGTGCAACAAGAAATTGATGCTGGTGAATTTAACTGGTCTATTACGCTTGAAGATGTGCACATGAATGTTGAATCTCGCTTGACCGACATTATTGGCACTGTGGGTAAAAAGCTGCACACAGGACGCAGCCGTAATGATCAGGTGGCCACCGATATCCGCCTATGGTTACGTCAAGAAGTCGATAACATTGTTGAGTTGTTGGTTAAATTACAATCAGGTCTACTGACTTTGGCGGAGCAGCACACAGATACCATCATGCCAGGCTTTACCCATTTGCAAACTGCACAGCCCGTAAGCTTTGGTCATCATGTATTGGCTTGGTTTGAGATGTTAAATCGTGACACAGAGCGTTTGATTGACGCGCGTCGCCGTATCAACCAAATGCCTTTGGGTAGTGCCGCACTTGCAGGCACTACTTTCCCTATCGACCGCACCATTACTGCTGAGTTGTTGGGTTTTGAAGGGATTTGTGAGAACTCTTTAGATGCCGTTTCAGACCGTGATTTTGCGATTGAGTTTACTTCTGCAGCGTCTATTTTGATGATGCATTTATCACGCATGAGTGAAGAAATCATCTTGTGGATGTCAGCGCAGTTCGGTTTTGTACAAATCCCAGACCGTTTCTGCACCGGCTCATCCATCATGCCGCAAAAGAAAAACCCAGATGTGCCAGAATTAGTGCGAGGTAAAGCCGCTCGCGTCTTTGGTCAACTCATCACGCTATTAACACTCATGAAAAACCAGCCATTGGCGTACAACAAAGACAACCAAGAAGACAAAGAGCCGTTATTTGATTGCGTAGATACCCTAACCGGCTCACTACTTGCATTTGTCGATATGTTGCCTAATATAGTACCTAATAAGGAAAACATGCGCGCCGCCACCATGAAAGGCTATGCCACAGCCACCGACTTGGCTGACTACTTAGTGCGCCGCGGCGTTGCTTTCCGTGATGCCCACGAGGTAGTGGGTAATGCTGTTGCTCTAGGTATTAAACAAGGTGTGGATTTAAGTGAATTAAAACTTGAGCAATTACAGCAATTTAGTGATGCTATTGGCGATGATGTATTTGATTATCTGACCTTAGAGGGTTCACTGGCTGCGCGTGACCACTTAGGCGGCACAGCGCCAAACCAAGTCATCCAAGCCGTGGCTCGTGGTCGCAAACGTCTGGAAAAATACAATAGCAATTTGAAATAATCAGTTGATAATTAATAGGATAATACAATGACAGCGACTTTTGACCCAAAAGCCAATATGGTATTTTGCCGTAAGTATCAGCAGGATTTACCAAAAATGCCAAACCCACCTTTTCCTAATAAAAAAGGAGAGGAGCTCCAAAACACGGTTTCAAAAAAAGCGTGGGATGAGTGGTTAGAGCTACAAACGATGCTGATTAATGAAAACCATTTAAGCATGATTAACCCTGAGGCCAAAAAATTCATCACCGAACAGCGTGAGAAGTTTTTTGACAACGCCGATTATGAGCGTCCACAAGGCTGGACACCTGAAGGTGACAACCAGTAAGCCGCTTACTTCGCCACAACTCAGTAATCAAAAAAGGAGCGCTCATTTGAGTGCTCCTTTTTTTTGGCAGACATGTTGAGCCTGTTAGTCGCCGCTATTGGTATTGGTGCGAGCCGCAATATTATTAGAGGCCTCTTGCACCGCTTGTTCCACGGTGACAAAGTCGGTATGGCGCACATCTTTGCCACTGGTGCAATAAATCACCAATTCAGCAATATTGCGCGCATGATCGCCTACCCGCTCTAACGCCCGCAGAACCCACAGAATATTAATAACTTTGGAGACATGACGGCTGTCTTCCATCACATAAGTCATTAATGAGCGGCTGGCCGACTGATACTCTTCGTTGACCACCTCATCGCTTTGCAGCACCATAAAAGCTTGTTCAGGATCCATGCGGTTAAAAGCATCCAGCGCATCCAATAACATCACTCGGACTTGATTGGATAAGTGCTGCACTTCAGAGTAGCCCCGCGGAGAGACGCCTTCTTTTTTAAGCTTGCAAGCCATACGCGCAATTTTACTGGCCTCATCACCTACCCGCTCTAAATCCACCACCCCTTTTGATAGGGCCATTATCAACCTTAAGTCGCTTGCGGCAGGTTGGCGTTTGGCAACCAATAAGATCACCTGTTCATCAACCTTAATCTCCATCTGATTAATTTGATGATCAGCTTCAATCACAGTAGAGGCCATTTCCTCATTACTATCGACCAACGCGTGCGTCGCTAAGGTGACCTGCTCAGCTGCCATACGACCCATCTTTAAAAATAAATCAATGCACTGATTTAGGTCATGGTCAAAGCTTCGAGACGAGTGCTTTTCAGTGAACATTGTAAGGCATTCCTAAAGTTGGAAAATATCATGCAAGGTAGTGATAGACAGGTAATCATAAAAACCCCAGTCCAAGTCTATGCTGTGTTAGCCATAACGGCCGGTAATATAGTCTTCCGTGGCTTTTTGAGCCGGATTGGTAAAGACTTGATTGGTCTCACCCATCTCAACCATATCGCCCAGATACATATAAACTGTGTAATCAGACACACGTGCCGCCTGCTGCATATTGTGGGTCACAATAGCGATGGTATAGTCGTGTTTTAAATCTTCAATTAAGTCCTCAATTGCACCAGTTGAGATAGGATCGAGGGCTGAGGTTGGCTCATCTAACAGCAATACCTCAGGCTTGGTTGCGACGCCGCGAGCGATACATAAACGCTGCTGCTGGCCGCCAGATAAGGATAGACCAGAGGCTTTTAGCTTGTCTTTGACTTCAGGCCAAAGGGCTGACTTTTTAAGCGCCCACTCCACACGCTCATCAAGCTCTGATTTGCTAAGCTTTTCGTACAAGCGCACACCAAACGCCACATTGTCATAAATAGACATCGGAAAGGGGGTGGGTTTTTGGAATACCATACCAACACGGGCACGCAGTAAGTTCACATCCACTGATTTATCTAAAATGTTTTTGCCATCAAGATTAATCAAACCTTCAGCACGCATACCAGGATACAGATCATACATGCGGTTAAAAGTACGCAGCAAAGTAGATTTTCCGCAGCCTGAAGGACCAATAAAAGCGGTGACTTTTTTCTCTGGAATATCGATATTGATGTTTTTTAGGGCTTTAAAATCGCCATAATAAAAGCTCAAATCACGCACCTGCATTTTAGCGGCTGGCATGTTGTCTGGTATATCCGCTAGCGTTTGCTGGTTAAAGCTTGTGGTATCCGGCTGAGCAATTTGGGCACCGGTAGTCATCGGCTGGCCCAGTAAGCTTGTCGCTTGCGTGCTGCTGGTTTTATTCACAGGTTTTCTCTTTAATGTATCACTCATAATTGTGTCCCATCTTGCGTGCAGTATGTGCTGTCATTGGTTGACTTAGTGCTTGTGCGTCATGTGTTGCTAAATTCAGTTTGGGCTTAGCGGCTTTGCTCTTTGCCACTGATTAAACGGGCCAAGATATTTAGTGTCAGTACCGTCATGGTAATAAGTAGCGCCGCCGCCCAAGCTAGTGTGTGCCAGTTATCATAAGGGCTTGAGGTAAACTGATAGATGGTATTGGGCAAATTGGCCATCGCCTGATTCATATCGGTACTAAAGAACGGGTTGTTAAAGGCGGTAAATAGTAAAGGCGCTGTCTCACCAGTAATACGCGCAAAGGCTAATAACACACCGGTCGTCAAGCCCACTCGAGCCGCTTTGACCGTCACTGTGGTAACCAGCTTCCATTTAGGGGTACCTAAGGCATAAGCAGCTTCGCGTAAAGTGTTGGGTACGAGGTTAAGCATGTTTTCTGTGGTACGGACCACAACTGGAATCACAATCAGTGCCAAAGCCAATGCACCAGCCCAACCTGAGAAGTGCTGACCTTTTACCATCAGCGCGTAGATAAATAGACCGATAACAATTGAAGGTGCCGATAATAAAATATCATTTAAAAAACGGGTTACTTTGCCAAGCCAGCTGCCTTGTGAGAATTCCGCCAGATAAATGCCGGCCATCATACCGATAGGCGCTCCAATAAATAAGCCTGAGAAAGCCAACATGATAGAGCCAACAATGGCGTTACGTAGCCCACCCTCAGTCTGTGGCGGCGGCGTGTCTGCCAAAAAGATCGGCATGTCTAAAACCGCTTGAGAGCCTTCAACAAACAAGGTAACTAAAATCCAAGCCAACCAAAACAAGCCAAATGCCATAGCAGAGATTGCAAAGCCCAAGCCAAGCTTATTAATAAAGCGGCGCTTACTATAAAGACCTTTGTTATAACGGCTCTCAAAACTTGAGGTTGAAATGGCAGTAGTGGCATTAGCAGAACGCATTGGCTTTTTTCTCCGTATTTATCAAAAACCACAACCGCGGCTTTGACAAACTTATATTCGGTCATTTAACTCGTTGAAATAAAAAATCGTTGGTAAACGTTGGTAAATACTGATAAACAGTGAAGACCTGGTCGGTGACTAGAGTGACTAATTGCCTGCTTTTTTGTCGATACGCATCAGCATAAGCTTTGAGATAGACAGTACAACAAAGGTAATAACAAACAAGATTAGACCCAAATGTAGCAACGAAGCTAAGTGTAATTCACTGCCTGCCTCCGCAAATTCGTTGGCCAAAGCTGAAGTGATGGTTACCCCTGAAGTAAACAGGCTTGGGCTAATGTTATAAGCATTACCGATTAAGAAGGTCACCGCCATTGTCTCTCCCAAAGCGCGGCCCAGACCCAAAATCACCCCACCGACTACACCCGCTTTGGTGTAGGGCAAGATAATTTTGAACATCACCTCCCACGTGGTCGCACCCATGCCATAAGCTGACTCTTTTAATAAGTCAGGTACGACGGAGAACACATCACGCATGGTGGCTGCAATGAAAGGAATGATCATAATGGCCAACACTAAAGAGGCGGTAAACATACCCAAACCAATTGGGGCACCAGCGAAAAGCTGACCCACCACTGGCAGTGGAGAGACATGCTCAATAAACCACGGCTGAATATAAGTGCTAAAAAATGGCACGAATACAAACAGCCCCCACATACCATAAATAATAGAGGGAATACCCGCCAGCAACTCAATAGCGATGCCCAAAGGACGCTTTAGAAATGCAGGGCACAGCTCAGTTAAGAAGATTGCAATACCGAAGCTGACTGGCACAGCGATTAAAATGGCAATAACTGAAGTGACCAAAGTGCCATAGATGGGCGCTAATGCGCCGTATTTATCCTCTACCGTATTCCAGTCATTACTGGTATAAAAGCCCAGGCCAAACTCTTGGATACTTGGCCAAGCTCCTATAATTAATGACAGTAAGATACCGCCTAATGACAATAACACCAGTATCGCAAATGCTTTGGTCGCATTAACGAATAAAAAATCATAACGCTTTTGTTTTGCTAACTGGGAGTGTAGATCTGCCATGACAGCCTCGTTTTATTGAATACCTAAATAACACCTAATCTAGCTGCTACTGCTTGCGTACCTAAATAACTGGGTATTTAGGTACCTAAACGTTAATACGAATATTGCTTACTGCGCTGGGGTATAAACTGGCTTGCCATCTTTATCCACAACTTCATTCCACTTAGCTTTGAATAAAGCCACAGCTTTATCTGAGAAGGGTACAAAGTCTAAGCTCATAGCATCTTCATCACCGCGGGTATATGCCCAGTCAAAGAAGTTAAGCACGCCGGCCACTTTTTTTGGGTTTTTTGGATTTTTGTGCACTAAGATAAAAGTAGCAGCAGCGATAGGCCACGCTTGATCGGTATCTGAGTTGGTAATAACCTTGTAAAAACCGTCTTGTTTTGACCAGTCAATATCACCGGCAGCGGCGAAAGTTTCAGCAGAGGGCTGTACGATATTGCCGGCTGCATTTTTCATGGCAGCATAAGACATGTTGTTTTGCTTAGCGTAAGCATATTCAACATAACCAATTGAGTTTGCCATACGACTGACATTGCTGGCCACGCCCTCATTACCCTTGCCGCCCACACCTGTCGCTGACGTTGGCCACTGCACGGTCTTATCAACACCGATGCTGTCTTTCCATTCAGGTGATACTTTGGCCAGATAGTCTGTAAAGTTAAAAGTAGTCCCTGAACCGTCTGAGCGAAACACTGTAGTAATCGCGGTGTCAGGTAGGGTCAACTCTGGGTTTAAGGCAGCGATTGCAGGATCATTCCACTTGCTGATTTTACCCAAGTAGATATTGGCTAACGTTTCGCCATCTAGCTTTAGTTCGCCAGGCTTGATACCTTCAACGTTGATAACAGGAACCACACCACCAATAACGGTTGGGAATTGGATTAAGCCCTCTTTTTCTAGCTCTTCAGGCGTCATTGGAGCATCAGAGGCACCGAAGTCTACTGTGTTTGAGACGATTTGCTTAATACCGCCTGATGAACCGATAGACTGATAATTCACCTGACCTTTGGTTTCTTTGTTGTAGTCCGCTGACCATTTGATGTAGATAGGCTGCGGGAAAGAAGCACCTGCACCGGTAATATTCATCTCAATGCCTTCAGCTGACTTGAACTCACCCGCTGCAGCAGACGCTGATTCTGAAGTATTTGCTGTGCTGGCTGCTGCCGAGCTAGCCGCTGTCGTATCATCAGCTGTTGCCGCTTCTTTCTTATCACAAGCAGTTAGGGCCAACATGCTGGCAACAGTGACAGCTAATAGTGAATAACGCATGGTCTCTCCTAAAGAGTAAAAAATGTTTTTATATAAAATATAAGAAATACAGAGACTTAATAACGGATAAAGCAAAGCGGCTTGATATAAATCACTGTAATTGACGACGCTTTTGTCGGTCTTGTATTGGATTGAACACATTTTGACGTCTAAATATGACAGTTTGATGAAATGAATATCTTTTGTAAGAAATAGGTAACTTCAAAAAAAGTCGGGTGAATAATGTTACGCAACTGTACTGCGCTGAACATTTGGCTATGACGGTGTTTGAACCTTACTGGCATAGCATAAGACGCTACTCGGTTAAGTATTCCTTACATTATCTTTAACCATTAGAAAGTATCGCTAAACTAATTACCTGTAGAATTAGCCCTCGATGTTTTGGTGCAGACAATTAGGTTTTGATCGCGGTTCACTGCTTTTCACAGTAACGCCAAGATTTTATTGCCATCACAGGTGCCAATCATTTATTCCATTACAGGTCCAATTTATGAAAAAGCTTTTTATGCCAGTTACCCTTCTATTAACCTTATTACTGAGTGCGCCTGCCAATGCTGGCCTTGCCTCTTGGTATGGTCCCGGGTTTCATGGAAAAAGAACCGCTTCCGGTGCTATTTATAATATGTACGCCATGACAGCCGCCCACAAATCATTGCCTTTTGGTTCAAAAGTAAAAGTTACTAACCTTAAAAATAACAAATCGGTGGTGGTAAAAATAACTGACCGTGGTCCTTTTGCGCCCGGCCGTATTATCGATTTGTCCAAGAAGGCCAACCAATCGCTAAATTGCAATCTTTGTAAAGTAACCGTTGAAGTATTAAGCAAGGGTGATGGCAAGTACCGCAAACAATAACTTTGTAAAACCGCAGCGCCCTAGAAAAAATTAAAATAATATTGAGGACTGTTATTGCTCTAAAAGTTTGATAAGATAGCCCTTGATAAAACCATTAAGACTCGGGGTGCAGACCTTGCGTTATCTGATAGCCGCTGAAATGCGATTATAGACAACCACGCGTTTGCTGAGACATCACCCGTTGAACCTGATGCGGTTAATACCGCCGTAGGAAAGTCATTGCAACTCCCCTATACCTTATTTTTATCACAAAAAACACAACGCTTATTACTATGACAGCCCTTGAGGGTTGTGAATTAATGCGTGCTCTGCGCTTAAGATAAATCAGTTTGGATGTATCTTATCTCAGGTTACTCTAAGCGTTATGAGTCAATGTGTTTGTGTTAAAAAAGAGGGATTCGCTTTGTTAAGCGGCAGAATCTGCACTCACTGAGTCTTTATTTTTACTACCGGTTTTTAGCCTTTTACCCTAAAAGCCTCTATGGCACCTTGCCATTAACAAAAAATAAGGACATTTCTATGAGTAATGAACAACACACCATTAAGACGCCAGCGCACCGTAATGTAAAGGATGAGCGCTTCGATGAAGAGGCTCGCGACTTAACCCGCAGCCTGCCGGCGTCAAGAAAAATATATATCGAGGGCTCTCGTCCTGATATTCAAGTGCCGATGCGTGAAATAACTTTAACCGATACGCCCACTGGCGGCTTTGGCCTAGAAAATGGAGAAAAGAACCCGCCTTTTTATGTCTATGACACTTCAGGCGTCTATACTGACCCGAGTGTCGATATTGACCTCACCAAAGGCTTACCAAAGCTACGTGAAAAATGGATTGAAGAGCGTGGCGATACCGAAGTTTTAGACGGATTATCAAGTAACTACGGTCAAGAGCGTGCACGTGATATTAAAACCGCCAACATCCGTTTTGCTCACATCGACAAACCACGACGTGCCAAAGCAGGCAAAAATGTTACTCAGATGCATTATGCGCGCCAAGGTATTATCACGCCTGAGATGGAATACATCGCCATCCGTGAGACCCAAAAGCAGCATGAATTAACCGATATGCGCCAACATGCCGGCGAGACCTTTGGCGCTAATACCCCCAAAATCATCACCCCTGAGTTCGTGCGTGATGAAGTGGCAGCAGGCCGTGCCATCATCCCGAACAACATCAACCACCCTGAATCTGAGCCAATGATTATTGGCCGTAACTTCTTAGTGAAAATTAACGCCAATATCGGTAACTCAGCGCTGGGCTCAAGCATTGATGAGGAAGTATCCAAGATGACCTGGGCTACCCGCTGGGGCGCCGACACCATCATGGATTTATCGACCGGTAAGAATATTCATGAAACTCGTGAATGGATTATCCGCAACTCGCCTGTACCCATTGGCACTGTCCCTATTTATCAAGCGTTAGAGAAAGTTGATGGCGTCGCTGAAGACTTAACGTGGGAGATTTTCCGTGACACGCTGATTGAGCAAGCTGAACAAGGTGTGGACTACTTCACCATTCATGCCGGCGTGCTACTGCGCTACGTGCCTTTAACCGCAAAACGTCTTACAGGTATCGTCTCTCGTGGTGGCTCTATCATGGCACAGTGGTGCTTAGCGCATCACAAAGAAAGCTTCTTATACACCCATTTTGAAGACATCTGCGAAATCATGAAGCAGTATGACGTGGCCTTTAGCTTAGGCGATGGCCTACGTCCGGGCTGTTTGCAAGACGCCAATGATGAGGCGCAGTTTGGTGAGCTCAAAACCTTAGGTGAGCTGACTCAAGTGGCATGGAAGCACGATGTACAGGTGATGATTGAAGGCCCAGGTCACGTGGCGATGAACCGCATTAAAGAGAACATGGATTTGCAGCTTGAGATGTGTTCTGACGCACCTTTTTATACCCTTGGTCCATTAACCACAGACATCGCGCCAGGCTATGATCACATTACCAGTGCTATTGGCGCCGCTATGATTGGCTGGTTTGGCACGGCAATGCTGTGTTATGTGACCCCAAAAGAGCATTTAGGTCTGCCTAATAAAAAAGACGTGAAAGATGGCATCATCACTTACAAAATCGCCGCTCACGCCGCTGACCTAGCCAAAGGCCACCCTGGCGCTCAGGCACGTGATAATGCGTTATCGAAAGCCCGCTTTGAGTTCCGCTGGGATGATCAGTTTAATCTAGCGTTAGACCCAGACACAGCTCGTGAATATCATGATGAAACGCTGCCTAAAGATGCACACAAATCGGCCCACTTCTGCTCTATGTGTGGTCCAAAGTTTTGCTCAATGAAAATCACCCAAAATGTGCGTGAGTATGCCGCAGGCCTGCCTACCGGCTCTGAGGTCACCCC
Organism: Psychrobacter sp. YP14; assembly: GCF_003209315.1. NCBI lineage: Bacteria > Pseudomonadati > Pseudomonadota > Gammaproteobacteria > Moraxellales > Moraxellaceae > Psychrobacter > Psychrobacter sp. YP14. The sequence continues at coordinate 2,670,704 of NZ_CP029789.1, forward strand.
AAGTAGTGGCGAATTATCTGATGAGGTGCATCTTATCAAAGAAGTAGACACTGAGCTTGTTGGTCAAGTCGGTGAAGCCAGTTTTGAAGAGGTACAAAAGGGCATGGCTCAGATGACAGAGAAGTATAATAGCGAGGGACGCCAGCTTTATAAGGAGGTTTAGTTTAATTACAAAGACTTAGAGCTACATTTAGTTTTATGGTAGCTAGAAAGTTAAATAAAAATTAAATAAATAGTGTTGCTATTCTGAAAAAAAGCGTATTATTTCAGAATAACAACACTTTTTTATACTTTGTTGTTAATTTTTTGTTTTTCTAAGCTATTTCTCTACTTTAGGTCTTATCGTATGAACCATGTATACCGAGTTGTCTTCAATCGCGCCTTAGGCGTTTATCAATGTGTATCAGAGATTGCCAAATCTCGTGGCAAGTCTTCAGGAAAATCAGCGACCTCTCGCTCTTCAAATCATCTCTCCACGACATTCAAACTGACCGCTTTATCAGTGGGTTTGGGGTTGAGTGGCATAGGTCAGGCCGAAGTATTAGATGACGGCGGTAGCTATACATGGAGCGGAAATGTTTATTATGGTATAGATGATACTATTACCAATAATACGACTTTTCAGGCAGATAATATTTATTTATCCAATAAGACACCTGCCTCTAAATTAAATATAACGAATAGCGGTAAGGTTAATGCCAAACTTACAATTCTTACTAATGACGCTGTTACGACAATAGACGCAGGTCAACTAAATAGTGATACACTTTCTATCGGCTATGAAGGTACGGGATCTATTAATGCTAATAATGGGGCTGTTATTAATGCAGCACAAGGAATTAATATAGGTGACGGTAATTCTAAAAAAGGTAATGGTGCTCTAAATATCTCGGGAGCAAACTCTAAAATCAACTCGTCTATATTTGGTGTTGGCGCTAACGGTAATGGCCAATTTAGCGCATCTGACTCTGCGAACGTTAATGTTGAAAGCATGGTGCTTGGAAGAAGTGATGCTTCTAATCAAGGTAAAGTAACCGTCTCCGATAAAGGAACTGATGTTACTATCAACAATGTTCTGATAGTTGGAGAATATGGCACTGGTATATTAGATATTAAAGATGGTGCGAAGTTAAATACAAAAGCAATCTCTGTAGGTAACTTTGCTGAATCGAAAGACAATACTATCGATGTTTCAGGTCAAGGTAGTGCCATTAATAATGACGGATTACTTCTTGTAGGTGATCTAGGTGAAGGTACACTTACTGTATCAGATGGTGCTACTGTCAATAGTAAAGCCGACATTGTTTTTGGTCGTGTTAAAGGCAGTCAAGGCAGTGGTGTCATAACTGGCGAAAACTCAACTATCAGCTCTAATGGTGATATCTTAGTTGGTGTGTCTGGCACAGGATCCTTAACTGCAAGCAATGCCTCTAAAATTATTACCAGTGAAGAGATTTATGTTGGTAGAGATGAAGGCAGTAATGGCACCTTGCTAGTACAAGGTGAGCGTTCAAGTATTGAGGCTGCGACACTAACAAGCGGTGGAAATGGAACAGGTAGTACAACCATTAGCAATAAAGCCACTGCTACTATAAATGGCGTGACAAGAATTTCAGGATACGGAAATTTCACAAGCGAGCAGGCTAAAGGCTCTCTGACCATAGATAATGCTACTTTTAACTCTCCATCTGTCGTTGTTGCATCTGGGGGCGAAGGTACGTTAAACATTATTAATAAAGGCATATTAAATACTCAAAATATATTTTCAAGTTTTGATACGAATGCCATTGTTAACATAGATAATGGTGAAATAAACGTATTAGCTCCTACTGACTCTGCCTTTCCTTCTACTCTTTTTAACAGTTTTGATGCAGCCGACACTATTAACATCGATCAAGGTGGCGCTACTATACGTAATGAGGCAAGAGTCGATATCATGCCACTTGCTGTAATAACAGGCAGTGGCAACTTCTCAAAAACTGGCGCTGGTAGTTTATTTATAACCAGTACATCTAAAAAATGGCAGGGCGCTACTAACATCGAGCAAGGTGTTTTGCATATTGATGGTAATTACATCATGCGAGACGGTGAGGTACTTGGTATCGGTTTAAACAGTTTAACTGACTATGGTCAACTTGAGGTTAATGGGACTGCCGATATCACCAAGGGCACACTAAATGTTAAAGCATCCGATGCGGTTAATGCCCTAACCGGCAGTAACGAATGGAAAAATGTTGTCACTGCGACCACTCGTACTGGTGAGTTCAACTCTGTTACAGACAATAACCTGTTGGTGGATTTTAAAGCAGATTATAGTGATGCCAATGCCGTTCATTTGCGTATGATCTCACAAGCCGAAGCAGACGCTAAAGCAGAAGCTGAACGTTTAGCCGCTGAGAAAGCTGCTGCCGAAAAAGCTGCTGCCGAAAAAGCTGCTGCTGATAAAGCCGCCGCTGATAAAGCTGCTGCCGAAAAAGCTGCTGCTGATAAAGCCGCTGCTGAAAAAGCCGCTGCCGAGAAAGCTGCTGCCGATAAAGCTGCTGCTGATAAAGCCGCCGCTGAGAAAGCTGCTGCCGATAAAGCCGCCGCTGAGAAAGCTGCTGCCGAAAAAGCTGCTGCTGATAAAGCCGCTGCTGATAAAGCCGCTGCTGATAAAGCTGCTGCTGATAAAGCTGCTGCTGATAAAGCTGCTGCTGATAAAGCTGCTGCTGATAAAGCTGCTGCTGATAAAGCCGCTGCCGATAAAGCTGCTGCCGATAAAGCTGCTGCCGACAAAGCCGCTGCTGATAAAGCCGCTGCTGAAAAAGCTGCTGCCGAAAAAGCTGCTGCCGAAAAAGCTGCTGCCGAAAAAGCTGCTGCTGAGAAAGCCGCTGCCGACAAAGCTGCTGCCGACAAAGCTGCTGCTGATAAAGCTGCTGCTGATAAAGCCGCTGCCGATAAAGCTGCTGCCGATAAAGCTGCTGCCGATAAAGCTGCCGCTGATAAAGCTGCCGCTGATAAAGCTGCCGCTGATAAAGCCGCTGCCGATAAAGCTGCTGCCGATAAAGCTGCTGCCGATAAAGCTGCTGCCGATAAAGCTGCCGCTGATAAAGCCGCCGCTGAAAAAGCTGCTGCTGATAAAGCCGCTGCCGAGAAATTGAAAGCTGAACAAGAAAAAGCCAACAATCAGAAATCTAAAGCGTTTACTCAAGCTGTGAATAGTATTAATAACCCATCTGCTCTTGGCTTAGCAACTGTTCTAGACCAAGTTATTGATGACCAATTAGATACCACGACATCAGCGAACCCACTGGCGAAGCAGCTTATCTCAGACATGGATGGTTTAGACCAAGCACAAGTCGCTGCTGCTGCTGCTCAGCTACAACCGCTATTTATGGGTGGTGCAAACCGCTTAGTAACAGATACCAACTATGCTGTTGGTCGTGCTATCGAAGAGCACAGCCAAACCACCCCTGAGCGTAACTTATGGGCTAAAGCCATCGGTAGTGATATGACTCATGACGCCGATGGTTACGTCACAGGTTATAACTCAGAAAACTATGGTGCTATCGTTGGTCTAGATGTACCTGTTAATCCTAATTTAAACTTAGGTGTGGCTGTCTCATACATTGATAGTGATGCAGATACCGATGGTCACGCATTAACCCATGAGATTGATGCCAAAAACTGGCAAATCTTAGGTTATGGTAACTATGCGGTAAGTGATGCCACTTCGGTTAACTTCCATGCAGGTGCGGGTCAATCGCAGATTAAAGGTGAGCGTCATATTGCTGGATTGAGCCCAGCGATTGCTAAATCAGACTATGATGTCGACACGCTACAAGCAGGCTTTGGTGTGGCGCATAGAATTGGTTCAACAGAGCGTAACCTATCTCCATTTGCGAGTATGAATTATGCCCGTGCTAAGAGTGACAGCTACCGCGAGACGGGCGCTGGTGTATATAACTTAGCCGTTGATTCAAACACTTATGACTCATTACGTTGGACAGCAGGTGTTCGCTTTAATCAAGCCCTAACACCAACAGTTGCTCTAACCGGTCAGCTTGCTGGTGCGGTTGAAAATGGTGACCAATACTCTGATATTACCGCAAGCTTTGCTGAAGTAAACTCAGGCAAGTTCACAACGCGCGGACAAGAAAGCAAAGATGCCATTGGCATAGCAGGTATTGGCTTAGCGTTTAACCCAACTGCAAATACTACCATCTCTGCTAACTACCGCGGCGAATGGCGTAGTAACTATGATGATCATGGTGCAGCTATCGTGTTCGAAACTAAGTTTTAATGAGCACAACCTAATCGTTTAACAAAAAAAGCTTGAATCCTTAGGATTCAAGCTTTTTTGCTTTTATAGACTTAAAACAGCAGTACTAAGATTAACACCTTAACACTGTGTTTCTAAGACAAATGACTATACTTTAGAGGCGTTATAGATTTTATCGATAGACGCATCGATGGTGGCTGCGAATTCTTCGTCTGTTTGAGACTTTGATAGGCCTTCAGTGAAAGCACGTGAGAAGCTGGCAATCATACCTGGATTTTGAGCTAAGCGATCACAAGACTCATCACGGCTATAGCCACCTGATAGCGCCACTACTTTAAGCACTTTTGGATGATCAATAAGCTCTTGGTAGAAGCCTTTTTCTTCAGGCAAAGTCAGTTTTAACATCACTTGATGATCATCATCTAAGCTATCTAGGTTACGTAAAATCTCTTCTTTTAATAACACTTCGCTTTCAAGCTTGTCTTTGCTTTCAATGTTTACTTCTGGCTCGACGATGGGCATAAAGCCTTCAGATAAAATTTGCTTAGCCACATCAAACTGCTGCTGAACCACAGTCTCGATACCATGCTGGCTAGCTTGATGAATCACAGAGCGCATCTTTGTGCCAAAAATAGGATAATTTTTCGCTTTTCCTAGTAGTGCTGCTAAGTTTGGAATCGGCTTCATCACTTGTACGCCATCGATCTCTTCAGCCAGACCTTTATCTACCTTTAAGAAAGGCACAATGTTTTTGTCTTCCCATAGATAATTGGCTGTTGGCTTACCATTGACTTCGCGATCCATAGTGTCTTCAAATAAGATGGCACCTAATACACGGCCACTATCAAAAGTCTCACATGTCATGATGCGAGTGCGCATTTCGTGTACTTTAGCAAACATCTCTTCATCATTTGAGTATTCGCTCTCTTCCACACCGTACATACGTAATGCTTTTGGGGTGCTACCGCCACTTTGGTCTAAAGCTGCGATAAAACCGATGTCATTTTTGATGCGTTGTAACTGTTGCTGATAGCTCATAGTGCTTCCTATTTCTATTAAAGAGTCATGAAAAAAGGGGAATAAAACCAGTGACTTAATTTTTGTTATAAAGGTAACATAGGACGACAATAAAATCCTTAACCTTAATGTTTAATGGACTGATTGCTTAGTATCTAAGAAAAATCTAGGCCCAAATCCTATACCAAACTCTATACCAAATCCTATGACAGTCACTATCAAAATAATCTTTGCGCCTATTATACGCTACTGCGACTGAAAAATAAGTGGCTGACAAAAAAATCCGCGTCCCAGCTCACAGACGACATAAAAATGGGGCTTATTAGGGGTATAAACGTGAGTATGGTATTTGAATGGTTAACGCAGCTTGTGTAGATTTGGTGGCTCTGTGATAATGGCAGGCTTAAGCTGCGCGCTCATAGCCACAATTAAACAACCATAGCTTTGCGCAGATTTACTCTATTTTATTTTTATTTGAAGGATATTCCATGAAAGCTTTGACCACTTTAATGATGACTGCCACCCTTACTATAGGGGCTCTTGCTACAGGTTGTCAAACCACCACCCATGTAACACCTGCGACCTCACATGCGCACCCACAAATTACCACCCATCCTTTGACCAATGCTGCACTACAAGCCAATGATTGGCAGTTAATCGATGCCATGGACAACAATGGTAACAAGGTTACTGACCTATTTATCGATCCTGCCAAGCCACTAACACTAAGCTTCAATAAAATTGACAATCATGACATGGTGTCATTTATCAATACTTGTAATAACATCTCATCGGCTTATACCATCAGTGATAATAAGCTAAAGCTTGGCAATATTATGAGCACCATGATGGCCTGTCCAGATGCTGAAGCTAAGTTCGATGCCGCTACAGTGGCCACAGCCATGGGTAATTACACGCTAAGTGAAGATACCAACAAACATCCCATGCTGGTTATCAGCAGCGAAAAGCAAGTAGCGCATTTTAAAGCAGTTCCTAAGAGCAAATAATCAGTCTGTAACACGTATTGATGACTGACTGATAACGTATTAATAAAAAGAGCACCTGTCTTATGTCAGGTGTTTTTTTTGGCGGCAAGTTTTGAATAACGTCAAGCTGGCATGCTGATTGTTTTTAACAATATCATGACCAAAATTCATGTTGATTAAAAAATATACTATTTAGTACATGAGCATAGAACGCTCTTTAATGACTCAGCTTCATGCTCAATATGGCTTGTTTATCAGATATCACACCAACAAAAAACCACTTCAAAACTCTTTGAAGCCTTATATTACAAGCCTAACAGCTAAAATATTATTGCAATATCCAACCCACCCTAGGCGTTATGATTAGATAGCTTAAATTATTAAAACTCAATAAGATGAATTTAATTCATGTTTTATTTAAATAGTATCGTTTTTATTCATCTCATAATTTGAGTATCATTCATCTCATACACAAATTTGGTTTTATCTTGAACAACTAGGGTAGCAAATATTATGAGCAATAAATTTACTTATTCGATTTCAAAAATCCGTTTTGATGAACACTATAAGCCGGCTGATAGCACCCGTCTGACCACCAACTTTGCAAACTTAGCACGTGGTGAGAGCCGTCAAGAAAACCTACGCAAGACGCTGACCATGATTAATAATCGCTTTAATGCACTGGCAAATTGGGACAATCCAAATGCTGACCGCTATTCTGTTGAAGTTGATATTGTTTCTGCAAACTTAGATGTCGAGGGTAATGGTAATACCTTCCCAGCCATTGAAATCCTGCAAACCACCATTGTTGATCACAAACAGAACAGACGCATCGAGGGTATTGTTGGCAACAGCTTCTCATCGTATGTGCGCGACTATGACTTTAGCGTGGTACTGCTAGATCATTTTGATAAAAATCCAAACACGCCGCCACCTGCAAGCTTCGGTGTCCTACATGGCAAACTGTTTCAGCATTTATTAAACTCAGACGCTTATAAAGCCAATTTTAATAAGCAGCCTGTCATTTGCTTGAGTGTATCGACCAGCAAAACTTATCATCGCACTACCAACCAGCATCCGGTATTGGGGGTGGAATACAAGCAAGATGAGTATTCACTGACTGATGACTACTTCCACAAAATGGGCTTAAGAGTTCGTTACTTTCAACCTAAGGGTAGCGTGGCTCCATTGGCCTTTTATTTCTCAGGTGATTTACTCGCCGATTACACGGACCTTGAATTAATCAGTGCCATTAGTACCATGGAAACCTTCCAAAAGATTTATCGCCCTGAGATTTACAATGCCAACTCAGCGGCAGGTGATGTGTATCAGCCGAGCCTAAACTATCAAGACTATTCACTGACTCAAGTGGTATATGACCGCGAAGAGCGCAGCCAACTGGCAGTAAAACAAGGCAAGTTCACTGAACAGCAGTTCATCAAGCCTTATCAAGACACGCTTAATAAGTGGGCAGCAAGCTATGAAGTGCGCTACCCTGCTGAAGCGGTCAAGCCTCAAAAACACGCGGCTTAATGGTTTATACAAAAAACCTTGTACCGCCTTTTAAACTAAGTTTTTTTAAGCCTTATTAAAATAGAGAAGATAACCACCATGGCACTATTATTACCGACTTCGACCGCTGGTAGCTTACCCAAACCCTCTTGGTTGGCTGAGCCTGAAAAGCTTTGGTCACCTTGGAAACTAGAAGGCGATGAGCTGATTGAAGCCAAGCAAGATGCGCTGCGCTTGACCTTACAAGAACAGCGACATGCCGGCATCGATATCGTTAGTGATGGCGAGCAGACCCGCCAGCATTTTGTGACTACCTTTATTGAGCATTTAGATGGTGTCGACTTTAAACAGCGTGAAACCGTCAAAATACGCAACCGTTATGAGGCCAGTGTGCCCTCGGTAGTGGGCGCAGTAAGTCGTCAAAAGCCAGTCTTTGTCGAAGACGCTAAGTTCTTACGTCAACAAACTGATCAGCCAATCAAGTGGGCTTTGCCTGGCCCGATGACCATGATTGACACCTTATATGATGGTCATTATAAAAGCCGTGAAAAACTGGCTTGGGAGTTTGCTAAAATTCTAAACCAAGAAGCCCGTGAGCTCGAGGCAGCTGGTGTAGATATCATCCAGTTTGATGAACCCGCCTTTAACGTATTTTTTGATGAGGTCAATGACTGGGGTATTGCCACCTTAGAGCGTGCCATTGAAGGTCTAAAGTGTGAAACTGCCGTGCATATTTGCTACGGCTATGGTATCAAAGCCAATAATGACTGGAAAAAGACCTTAGGCTCAGAGTGGCGCCAATATGAAGAGGCGTTCCCTAAGCTGCAACAGTCAAACATTGACATTGTGTCGCTAGAATGTCAAAACTCACGGGTGCCCATGGATCTAATTGAACTGATTCGCGGCAAAAAAGTCATGGTTGGTGCCATTGATGTGGCCACCAATACTATTGAGACCCCAGAGGAGGTGGCGGATACCTTACGTAAAGCGCTGCAATTTGTGGATGCAGACAAGCTTTATCCTTCGACCAACTGTGGTATGACGCCGCTGTCTCGCCAAGTCGCCCAAGGTAAGCTAAAAGCATTGAGTGCTGGCGCTAAAATTGTTCGTGATGAGCTAAGCTCTTAAGCTGTAGTCATCTCAAAAAAAGCGGCTCATCTGTAGCCGCCCTCGTTTTTTGATTTAGGATTGAAGTAATGATTGAAGCTACTGACTTTAGAGATGCCATGTCTTTGTTGAGCACCGCCGTCAATGTGGTGACCACCACTGGCGACTCTGGCATGCATGGGTTCACAGCCTCTGCGGTGTGTAGCGTTACTGATATGCCCCCAACTTTATTGGTTTGTATGAATCAAGCCTCACGCTCACACAGCCATTTTGTTAACAATAAAATTTTGAGTGTCAATGTATTGGGCGCGCAGCATGAATCCCTCTCTAATGCCTTTGCCTCAAGACTCACTCAGGCTGAGCGCTTTGAGCAAGGCCAATGGACTGAGCTTGCCACCGGAGCACCGGTATTACAAGATGCCTTAGTCAGCTTCGATTGTGAGATTGAGCAAATCCAGCAGGTAGGTACACACAGCGTATTTATGTGCCGTGTGGTAGATATTCAGCTGCCTAAAGCCGAAGATACTGCTGAGCAAAGTTTGGTTTACTTTAATCGCTCGTACCACCGGCTAGGCCAATTGGGTCAACTGGCACTATCCTAACCGAGACAGTTATTAATGCCGGTGGCTATTTTGCTTAAAAGGCCTTATAAATAACACAGCTTTTAAATGAAATGGCTGTCTCAATAAAGTAGCCCTCTAATCCAACTTTTAACTGAGAAGAAATTACCCTGTGGAATTAATCATCTTTTTAATCATTGGCGCTCTGGCAGGATTTGCAGCAGGGCTATTTGGCGTGGGCGGTGGTACCATCATCGTACCGCTGTTGTTTATTGTGTTTACTCAAATGGGCTATGACCCAGATACCATCATGCATCTAGCATTAGGTACCTCACTGGCGACCATTATTGTCACCTCGATAAGCTCACTTATGGCGCACAATAAAAAGGGCTCAGTGATGTGGCCAGTGTTCAAAAACCTAGCGCCTGGCATGGCATTAGGCTGCTTCTTTGGTGCAGGATTGGCCGGCCAGATATCGGGACTACACCTACAGATTATTGTTGGTATCTTCTTGCTGTGGGTAGCCTATAGGATGTTCTTCGGTGGCAAAAAGGCAGCGGCCAGCACGACTGATGCCAATACTGCGCAGGCCATACTGCCGTCAAAACCTAAACAGCTAGCAGCAGGAGGGGTGATTGGTATTGCTTCTGCCATCTTCGGTATTGGTGGGGGCAGCTTAACTGTGCCTTATTTGACCCGTTATGGCGTGGTTATGCAAAAAGCGGTCGGTACTTCTGCAGCTTGCGGCTTACCTATTGCCATCGCCGGCGCATTGGGCTTTATGTTATTTGGCATGCAGCAAAAAATAGATGTCCCTAATACCATTGGTTTCGTACACATTTATGCTTTTTTGGGCATCAGTGTCATGAGCTTTTTTACCGCCAAACTGGGCGCAAAAGTGGCGCACATTTTATCACCTGCCATGCTAAAAAAATGCTTTGCCATATTGCTTACGGTTGTGGGCTGTTATTTTCTCTACAAAGGACTACGTTAAGTTTTCGCCTCATTTGTAACTTAATAAGCTTGGCTCAAGCCTGCCATCAAAAAGCCCCTGCTAGATATCTAGCAGGGGCTTTTTCGTGCTTGTCCGTGAATGTGCTAAAGTCATATCGGCGTCAGCAGTATGATACTTTATTACTCGCTGACAGCTAACCTGTGTTATGACTGCCGATTATTCCACTGTCACTGACTTGGCCAAATTGCGAGGCTGATCCACATCCGTCCCACGCATCACAGCCACATGATACGATAAAAACTGTACTGGGATACTGTATACGATGGGCGCTAAATGCTCATTAACATCGGGCACATTAATCACATGTAAACGCTCATCGCTCACCAAATCACTTGACTCACTGGCAAAAACATACAGCTCGCCATGACGCGCATGAACCTCTTGCATGTTGGCTTTGAGCTTATCTAACATGCTGTCTTTTGGTGCCAACACCACAATCGGCATGTCTTTATCGACTAGCGCCAATGGACCATGCTTAAGCTCGCCTGCCGCATAACCTTCGGCATGAATATAAGAGATTTCTTTTAGTTTAAGCGCGCCTTCTAAAGCAATAGGATATTGCACGCCGCGACCTAAGAATAAGGTACTCTTTTTGTCCTCAAACTTCTGGCTCATGTCCTCAATGGCTTTATCTAATGCCAAGCTCTTATCAAGCTGACCTTTTAGATTGTGCATTTCGGTGACGATGGTTTTTAACTCATCGGCATTGATACGCTGCTGCACTTTACCCACTTTTAATACCAGTAGCATTAAGGCGGCAAGCTGAGTGGTAAAGGCCTTGGTCGAGGCCACACCAATCTCTACTCCAGCCAGTGTCGGAACAAAAATATCAGTTTCACGCACCAAGGATGAAGTGGCTACGTTACACACACTCAAGCTGACCAGTCCGTTGAACTCTCCTGCTTGAGCTCTACGCTGGGTCTCACGAAGGGCAGATAAGGTATCGGCTGTCTCACCTGATTGGGACAAACAAATCACCAAGGTATTATCTACCACTACCGGTTCGCGGTAGCGGTACTCACTGGCCACTTCTACCGAACAAGGTAGACGAGTTAAGCTCTCAAACCAGTATTTTGCTACCATACCTGCATGGTAGCTGGTACCACACGCCAGTACTTGAATTTGGCTTACTTTGGCCAAGGCTTCTTCATGACGCTGTAAAAACTCAGGTTTTAGATCATCAGCATCAATACCCATCTCTAAAGTAAGGGCCACTGCATCAGGCTGCTCGTAGATTTCTTTGAGCATATAGTGTTTAAATTCGCCTTTGTCGGCATTGTGATGCTTGGCATCTAATTCGGTAACTGCACGCTCAACCGCTACGCCATTGGCAAACACTTCAATGCTATTGCGCTTGATAACTGCAATATCACCCTCTTCTAGATACATAAAGCGGTTGGTCACCGGCAATAGTGCCAATTGGTCAGAGGCGATAAAGTTCTCACCAATACCCACACCGATAACCAGTGGTGAGCCTAAGCGAACGGTAATCAGCTCATCTGGATTATCCACGTGTAGCACACCCAGCGCAAAAGCACCATGTAAACGGGGGACAACTTGCTCTACCGCTTTAAATAGGTCATTGGTTTGTTGATAGGCATCTGCCACCAGATGCGCCACCACTTCTGTATCGGTCTGCGAGGTAAAGATATAGCCTTTATCTAACATCTCTTGTTTTAAAGGGCCATAGTTTTCAACGATACCATTATGCACCACGGCGACTTTACCCGATACATGCGGATGTGCATTCTGCTGCGCTGGCTCGCCATGGGTTGCCCAGCGGGTATGAGCAATACCGATATTGCCTTTGAAGTTATCGGTATTACTGGCCACAGCATCTACTAAAGATTGTACTTTACCCACCTGACGCTCACGGTACAGCTGACCATCACGAATCACGGTCAGACCCGCTGAATCATAACCTCGATATTCTAGGCGCTTAAGACCCTCTAGCAGAACATTAGAAATATTACGCTCAGCAATTGCTCCGACTATTCCACACATAACCCATCCTTAATCTTGCAAAATTCATCTTTAATATTAATAGTTGTTATTAATAGCTTGGTTCGCTCGTGCTGCAGGACTGTAGAGACGCACTACAGCCTGAACACTCAGCGCTTTTTTTGATTACTTTAATTTTAAATCTTGGTAAATAACTGACGTTGTTAACTGTTACAGCCCGATCACTTCTTCTTTTCAGGACGCTGATAGTTATCTTTTTGAACTTGACGACCTCGGCCGATGGCTAAAGCATTATCTTCGACGTTTTTAGTAATGACAGAGCCTGCACCAATAGTGGCAGTTTGACCAATAGTTACTGGTGCCACTAAACTGGTATTGGTACCAATAAAGGCATTATCACCGACGATGGTCTGATGCTTATTGACCCCATCATAGTTACAGGTTATAGCGCCTGCACCGAAGTTGACGCCAGCACCAATTTGGGCATCCCCCACATAGCTTAAGTGATTAACCTTGCTGCCCTCGCCAATACGTGATTTTTTTATTTCAACAAAGTTACCTAGACGGGTATTTTTTTCCAAAACTGTTTGTGGACGCAAATGGGCAAAGGGTCCAATGGTTGCGCCCTGCGCGACTTGTGCATCATCAAATACGCAGTAAGGCTTGATGTGGACATTGTCACCAATCTGACTGTCTTTAATCATACAGCCGGCTTCAATAGTCACATTATTACCCAAGCTGACTTTACCTTTGAACACCACGTTAATGTCAACAAACACATCTTGGCCGACGCTGACTTCACCGCGGATATCAACACGATTGGGATCAGCAAATTGCACGCCTTGGACTTGTAAATCCTCTACCAGTTTGGCTTGCCATTTGCGCTCAAGCTGTGCCAATTGCTGACGGTTATTAACCCCTTCAATTTCAAATTCATAATCAGGCTCAATGGCCGCAATGGCTATACCATCAGCCACCGCCATCTTAACGATATCCGTTAAATAATATTCTTGCTGAGCGTTGTCATTGCTCAAGTTGGGCAGATATTGATGCAATAAGGCATTATCTACACAGTAGATGCCACTGTTGATTTCACGGATGGCTTGCTCTTGCTCACTGGCATCTTTTTGCTCAACAATGGCAGTGATATTACCTTGCTCATCTCGCTTGATACGACCTAAGCCAAAAGGGTTATCAACCGTTAGAGTCAACATAGACATGCCTTGTACATTGGCCTGTTTTAATCGGCTCAAGGTCTCAGCACTTACCAAAGGCACATCGCCATATAAAATTAAGCTTTTGCCAGTACTTGGTAACTCATCTAAAGCTACCTTGACTGCATGGCCGGTACCCAACTGCTCAGTTTGCTCAACCCAAGTGAGGCTATAATCAGTCATCGCCTGCTGCACTTGATCACCACCAAAGCCGTACACCACAATGGTTTTGTCCACGCTGATGCTCTGACATGTATCGAGTACATGGGCTAATAAGGGTTTATCAGCCAGTGTTTGTAACACCTTAGGTTTGGCAGATTGCATGCGGGTGCCTTTACCGGCTGCTAAAATAATGGTGGTGAGCGTGTTATTCATATATTTCCAACTATTACCTAAAAGAGATATAAACGGGTAGACAAAAAACCATTATGACCCAGCTACAACATGTACCACTGGTACATGCACTCATAAATCCAACGATATTGAGTCGATATCGATATAAGTAGGCCAATACAAGGAGGCTTAGCGCATTAAAAGTTTAAAATTATGTTACTAAATATATCAAATCCAGCAAGACCAGTTCAGTTGCACAATTGTTGCCAATATTGGTGATAACACTCATCGCAAAGCCTTACTTGATATGGCACTAGCCTCACTATTTTTGTGATGAGCTTATCAGTTTGTATGACCTCTTATGACAATGGCTAGAGTTACAATGGATAGAACATCTCTACACTGGCCACTATCATAAGCCAAGCGACCAGTGCCATTATCCCCGCCAAAATATCATCCATCATGATGCCCAGCCCGCCGCTAAGCTTACTATCAGCCCACTTCACGGGATTAGGTTTGGCAATATCAAAAAAACGAAACAATATAAAAGCCAGCACAATGGCTGCACCATACAAACTAAGATTTAAGTGCTGCGGCAAATAAGTGATAATAAATGACAAAGGCAATAGGCTAATCCACATCCCAGCCCATTCATCCCAAACAATGTGTGGGTCATCATGCACTTGCATTAAATCTGAAGTACGCCCGCATATCCATACCCCGACGATGCTTGCCATCACAGTGACCATAAAAAAAGTAATAAAGCCCAACTGCAACAAGGGCAGAGCAACTATCAGCCCACCGACCGTACCCCAAGTGCCTGGTGCTCGCTTTGGTAGGCCACTACCCAGACCAATGCCCAACCAATACACCCCTTTATCTAATGCCGTTGCCCCCTTTGGTAATGGCGGGCAGACATTGGCCTTGCGGATATCAGGTTTATGATTGTGATTCATATCAGGCTCAGTTCGATTGGGTGGATTGGCATTACTGGGTGTCATCGGTGTGCTCTGCTATTAGCTGTGATGCATGGCTAAAATGCTGATACCCTTTTAAATCAGGATACTCAGTAAAGGGATAAGGTGCCTGCTTGCTTAGCCGCTGACCTTGATATCTTAATTCAATTAACGATAGCTTGTCGTTATTTGGGTTGAGATTCTCTGCCTTACTGTCGACAGATTTATCTATAGCCACTACCTCTCCAATACAGGTAATCTGGGTAAATGCTGTGGACATCAGCGTCTCTGACAGGCTAACAGAGGCCGGCAACGTAAATAACAGTTCGTAATCATCTCCACCAGTTAATTGACAGCGCAAACGCTGAGTAAGCTCAATGTTTTGTAAGGCGCTGCTGGTCGGCAATTTATCTAAATGTAACTGCACTGCCACATCGCTTTGTTCACAGATGTGGCTTAAGTCTTGAACTAAGCCATCAGAGACATCTATCATGGCGGTGACGTCACCTTCAGCCGCTAAAGTATTGCCCAAGCTGATACGCGGGGTAGGCATATTTAAGCGGTGCGACAGCTGCTTACCGACTTGAGTATCTGGATGATAAAGCGCATAGCAAGCATCGCCTAGCGTTCCTGAGACATACACCTTATCACCCACTTGGGCGCCGCTACGATAGATAGGGGTTAACGCTTTATCAATAAACCCATTGGCTGTGACACTAATGACCAGTTTTTCGCTGCGTGTGGTGTCGCCGCCGATAAGCTGCACCCCAAATTGGCTGCAAGCATGAAACAATCCTTTGGCAAAATCGCTTAGCCAAGCCTCCTTTGCCAGTTGTTGTGGTAGGGCCAGCGCCAATAAAATACTGTGCGGTTTAGCGCCCATGGCGGCGATATCTGAGACGTTCACTGCTACTGATTTATAACCAATGGCAAAGGCCAATGTCTCAACCTGATCCCAATCCTCAGCAAAATGCCGACCCTGCACTAAGGTATCCACACAGGTGACCCACTGAGTCGGCGAGGACAAGGCAACCACGGCTGCATCATCGCCCACACCTTTGGCAATCGTGGTACATGCTACCGATTGGCTCAAAGCCTGCTCACTGCTTGCCGCCGTAAAATAGCGTGAAATCAGCTCAAATTCAGTCATTGGTCTTCATCCTAAAGGGTGACTTGCGTAACTGCACATTAAATAAATATAAGGCTTTAAACAAAAGGCCATCTATTGACGCAATAGATAGCCTAAAAAGCAGTCATAAGGGGCGATAACTTATAGCAGTGGTCATCAATATGGTCATTGATAATCAGCTAAGGTGTTGTTCATCTATAAGCTGATTCACCCACAACCTTTGCCTATTTTTTTGGTTTTAATCCAATTCTCGGCTTAGGCTGACGTGATACTTCACTTATCTCATTGCTTGATTGCTCAGCGCTTGACCCCTCTACTGTCTCGTCACTTGCTGATTCAGTGGCCACCATCGGTGCTTCATCTGCACTTTGACTTTGCTGCTGTTGAGAGTGCTGCTGTTTTTTGTGTTTATAGCCTGTACCCGTGTCAGCCTCTACTTCCACGGTACGTAATTGAGCCGCCAACTTATCCATCACAGCATTAATCAGTTTGTGGGCATCTGTGGCACCAAAGTGAGTGTTGAGCTTCATGGCTTCATCAAGCACCACTTTATAAGGGATATGCAGGCTATTTTTTAGCTCATAAGCACCGATAAGTAGCACCGCATGCTCTACCATATCAATCTTATCGATGGCCCGATCTAAATGCTGAGCAATAAGTGCCTCAAGATCAGTAATCTGCTCAGGGATTTCGCGCATTAAGGTATGATAGTAACCCAAATGTACGGTATGCATGGCATTGGTGGCACGTGTACGGGCGGCGATGTCATGAGGTGGGTTCGCTTTCCACTCCCCCTGCCCCATCTGCTCGAAGCGATGATCCGTCATTAACCACTCATACAATCCTTGTAGTGCAAAGCGACGTGCCTTACGCACAGCTGCGTGGCTAGTTTTATAACTAGATTCATTGATATCAAACTGGTCATTTGATTGATGCTCATTTAGACGGTTGTCTTCAGTTTGTGCCGGATTTTTGTTGCTCATGTATATAAATACCTATCATCAAAGGTGCAGCTTTGACATTACTATGGAGTATGAACTCAGAATAATTGGTGGAAAAGCCCACTGCAGTCTCAGGCTACAGTGGGTGTACCGCTATAAAAATAAGCTGATACCATAAAAACTAGTCTTGGTCTTGATCTTCATAGTCAACATCAAGCTGAGACAATACGGCGATCATCTCAAGAGCAACCATGGCCGCTTCAGCGCCTTTGTTGCCCGCTTTGGTGCCTGAACGTTCAATGGCTTGCTCGATGGTGTCTGTCGTTAAGATACCGTTAATCACTGGAATATTGTAATCCATAGACACGCTGGCCAAACCACTTGCAGAGCTGTTAGCCACCACATCAAAGTGCGGGGTACTACCACGGATAACCGCACCTAATGCCACAACGGCATCAAAGCGGTCTGATTCTGCGGCACGCTGCGCAGTCAAGGGTAATTCAAAAGCACCAGGAACACGAATCACACTGATGTTGTTGCCTGAGACGCCGTGACGTAATAATGCATCAATGGCGCCATCTACTAATGACTCAACAACAAAAGCGTTAAAACGACCCACAACAATACCAATGCGCGCGTCTTTGTTTTGGTATAAATTGCCTTCAATATGAGTAATGGCCTCACGTTCTTTTTGTAAATCTTGCATAACGGCATCCTAATGTGAATGATGAAGAAAAATTACAGCTATGATAACATTTTTTAAAGGCGGTTTTAGCGCTGATTGGTGGTTAAAAGTAAAGTCTTTGCCAAAAATTTTAGGCCAGTGACCACTTGCCTGCGCTTAATGGCCACTTTTGCAGCGGCTTAGGCGTTGAGCGCCTTTTTATTTACCAGTTATTTACCAGTTATCTACCAATTATCCGCTTATCTAAGCCGGCTATAAGCGCATCTCTATGCCTTGCTTAGCCATAAACTGCTTGGCCTCAGCAATGCTGTATTCACCAAAGTGAAAAATACTGGCCGCCAGTACCGCATCCGCACCACCCTCAAGCACACCATCTGCCAAATGCTGCAAGTTACCGACACCACCTGACGCAATCACGGGTACATTAACTGCGCTGGTAATGGCCTTCATTAACGCCAAATCATACCCCTTTTTCGTGCCATCGCCATCCATAGAGGTTACCAGAAGCTCGCCGGCGCCAAGCTCTGCCATTTTGACCGCCCAAGCTACCGCATCAAGACCGGTCGGCTTACGGCCGCCATGGGTAAAAATCTCCCATCTTGGCTGACCCTCGACATCCTCAACTTGTTTGGCATCAATGGCAACCACAATACATTGGCTACCGAATTTGGCGGCCGCTTCTGCCACAAACTCGGGGGTGAATACTGCCGCTGAGTTAATCGCTACTTTATCGGCACCAGCATTAAGCAGGTTGCGAATGTCTTCTATCTTGCGCACCCCTCCGCCGACTGTCAGAGGCACAAATACTGTCTCTGCTATGCGCTCTACCATATCATAAGTGGTCTCACGACCATGATGGGTCGCAGTAATATCCAAGAAGGTAATCTCATCTGCGCCTTGCTCGTTGTAACGGCGCGCCACTTCCACCGGATCGCCAGCATCTTTGATATCCACAAATTGCACGCCTTTAACCACACGGCCATTGTCTACGTCCAAACAGGGGATAATTCGTTTTGCTAACATTGCCTACATCCTATCGTTAATGGGTTGGTTGGGGTGGCGGCTGGGCTAAGCTTTAAGCATAAAGCTGGCTTAATAAGCCGCTTAAACTGCGCCTTCGCTTAGCATTTTAGCAAAAATTGACCGTAATATTTGCGCTATTATTCTATTATTGGTCACGCCCACAATTTAACAAACATTTGACTGATAACTGCCCGTCCGCATTGATTCAATGACCCACAGCGCTCTTATTGTCACGCTGGGTTGGCTATAATCTTCAGCTCAGCTTATGATAGTATCAATTGTGCTTATTATAGCCGGATCTATCGCCCTGTCTTGCCGTGACTTATTGGCTGTCTTATGAAAAATCGCTATCTCAACAGTATGGTGCCCCCTGTGATATTAAGGCACCTTAAAAAAGCAAAGTTCTTGGGATTGGTGCTGCTGCTTATCGCCTTGGTGTACTCTTTTGTCATGAGCTCAGCTTGGCTGGTATTGTGCTATGGTCTGGCGCTATTTTTGTTTGGTATGCAGTGTATAGAAGGCGCATTGCAAAGCGCGGCTGGCGGTAGGCTTGAGCAGATTATGGCCAAAAGCACTGAGACTCCGATTAAGTCTTTTTTGTTCGGCATTGGGGCCACTTTTTTATTGCAGTCCACCACCTTAGTCTCTTTACTAACCATCGCTTTTTTGAGCACAGGCATGATTAGTCTTGCCGGCGGACTGGCGGTGATACTGGGCACCAATTTTGGGGCAACCAGTGGTATATGGCTTTTGGCTTGGGCGGGACAAAGCTTAAGCTTAAGTCCGGCTGCACTGCCCATGCTGGTAGTGGGTGTTTTGCTCGGCTTTATAGATAAGCGGCTCAAGGTGTTCGGTCAGGCATTGATTGGTATTGCGTTAATTTTTTTAGGGATCGATTCCATTAAAGACGGCTTTGGCGCCTTTGGTCAAATTGAGTTGTCTGATATTAAGGCCAGTGGTATCTCTCAAGTGCTGCTATTCACCCTGCTGGGGTTTTTGCTCACTTGTGTACTGCAGTCCTCTCACGCCACTTTAATCTTGGTATTGGCCGCTTTGGCTGCTGGCCAATTAACCCTCACCCAAAGCTTTGCCATTGCGCTAGGGTCTAACTTAGGCAGTAGCTTTACCACCGCCTTGGTGGGCATGCTCAGCAGCGATAGAAATGGTCAGCGCTTGGCACTGGCGCACCTGATATATAACTGGGTGACCGCATTATTAGCCCTGATACTATGGCTGCCTCTTACCTTTGCTGTGGGGGCGATTGCCACTGTCATTGGGATGCACTCACCGTTGTTGCAACTGGCCTTGTTCCACACCTTATTTAACGTATTGGGCGTTTCAGTATTTTGGGGTATTCAGCAGCCGTTTATCGAAAAGCTGCACCTATTTTTACCCGATAAATCACCAAAAAAACAACTGCCCGATGGGGCAGAAGCTGTACACCCTCTACATTTACACCGCAATATGCTCAAGTCCACAGACACTGCCATTCATGCCGTCCATCAAGAGATTGAGCACTTAACCACCTTAGGGCTTGAGGTGGTTTGTCATGCCATTTATGTGCCCAACGCGCAGCTATATACGCCTTCTTCTGAGCTGCCTAACCCTGCTCGGCCGCTGCAGCTTGATGTGCAAAGCTTATACGAGTGGCAGATTAAGCCACTGTATAGTGAAATATTGAATTTCACCAGTAAAATAGATATCCATGCTAATAAGGTACAAAAGAAGCTTACCGATGCTCATATCAATGCCTTCCACGTGGTAGAAATGGTTAAGCAAAGCAAGCACTTACAAAAAAATATGCAGCAATTTTTAAATACTCCTGGCACCTCCATTTATCAAGATTACATGGCGCTGCGCCAGCATCTTTTTGATATGCTCATAAGCTTTAATCGGGTACGCAGCCTACAAAAACAAAGCCTTGATAGGCAGCAGGCCACCGAGATTTTTGTGCAGCACACAGAAGCGTCCATGTCACCACACCACCATGTGCTCGACAAGCTTAGAGAGCATAAGATTGATAAACTGCAAGCCTCCTCGCTCATTAACGACATGAACTATGTGCGCCGTATTAATAGTGGATTGTCTGAGATTTTAATCAATAGCCAAGATTTAAGCCTTAACAGCGTGAGTACAACTGGGTCTGCCACTAAAGTGATAGACACCCCCATTGGTGTAGACAAGTCAGATAACGCTTAGTTATAGCGGTGCAGACAGATGCCTCTTGCCTGCTTTTGCGTATAATGAGAGTATAGGCTATAAATTAGCGATTATCTTTGAGCCTTTGTGCTGTATCTTTTAACTGGCTTTTACCCATTAACCCCTCATCGATTAAGAGAGCCTCATGTCTGTTTATACTCATCTTTCAGAAGACCAATTTGCTGCTTTTTGCCAAGCTTTCGGCGTATCTTTTGCTAAAGCCATTCCCATTACCCAAGGCATTAAAAACTCAAACTGGTTCATTCAGACCACAGAGAATGCAGACGGTGAATACTCTTATGTCTTTACCTTATTTGAGGAGCGTCCACCAGCTGATATCACCAAAATGGCCACCATTTTAAACCGCTTAAAAGGCACTTTACCTGTCGCAGCACCTTTGGCTAAAAAAGCTCGAAAAGCTGATGGCTCAGCCGACTATCTGATTCAATACGAAAATAAAGCCATTACCTTAGTGCCTTGCCTATCAGGTGGTCATCCGGACAAGACCACACCCAGCATGTGTTACAGCATGGGACAAGCACTAGCGACCTTACACAACACGCTACAAAGTCTCACACCAGCCGAAGATTACGGGGTACCGTTATACCCTTGGCATCAGGTGCGTGATCGTGAAATCAAATTTATGCCCGCTGATGAAGCACGGCTTATGCAAGACATCTGGCAAAGCTATGAATCGCTGCCTTTAGAGTCTTTGCCCAAAGGTTTGTGCCACTTAGATATGTTCGCTGATAACACCTTATGGAACCTAACCTCTGGCAAAGAAGAGCTGACCGGATTACTTGACTTTACTGAAGTGAGTGTTGAGCATTATGTGATGGATATTGCCATTACGATCAACGACTTCTGTACGACTTGGGGCGTGGCCGGTGATGGCGAATCGGTGAATTTTGACACTCAAAAAATGCAGGCTTTTATTGAAGGCTATCAAAGTGCTCGTCCTCTGAGCACCGCTGAGCAGCAAGCGCTGCCCATCATGTTGGCCATGGCAGCCGTTACCTTCTGGCTACTGCGCTTAAATGTCATATATTACAACCGTGAACAAGGTCGAACCGGCGATAATATCATGGTCAAAAACCCAGACCTGATGAAACGCTTGGCCGCTTATCACTGGGGACAAGTCGAAAAACTTGGTAATGACCAACAAACGGTGTATGTGTTAGAGCATGCCCGCTGTAAGGATGATAATCCTGACAATGATGTGGAACACTATAAACTTATCGGGGTGTTTGCCACTCAAGAACAGGCAGAAGCCGCCATTGAGCAATTAAAAAGTAAACCAGGCTTTAAAGACTATCCAAATGGTTTTCATATAGATGCTTATCCACTGGGTCAAATTAACTGGTCATCGGGGTTTGGTGACTAGATTGGTTGTAGATAAATATTAAGTGTTTCACGTGGAACAACGCTATCTCTATAGTGATAATGACCAATTAGAAAGATCAATAAATAACGATAAAAGGGATTCAAAATGACTCAACACGTAGATGACTGGCATAAACTGGCGACTTATGACACCAATATACAAGCTGAACTGCATTCTAATTTGCTCAAAAACAACGGCATCAATGTCTCACTACAAGCACTGAGCGCCATCCCTGGTATGAACTCAGGTGCGGTATTATGGGTGCGTCATGATGATCTAAATGAAGCCAAACGTATTTTGTATAATATTGATTCTGCTGATTCAAGCGATCACAGCAGTCGTTAATTAAGCAGTCATTAATTAAAGAATTAAATTAGGTGGTAAAACGTAGATGTGTCAATTACTAGGAATGAATGCCAACACCCCCACTGACATCGGGTTTAGCTTCACAGGATTTCACAACCGAGGCGGAAACACCGACCACCATAGCGATGGTTTTGGTATCGCTTTTTTTGAACCGAGCAAATGTGATGCACCCAACCAGTCTGAGGCACAAGGTCGTGGCCGCGGACTGCGCCTGTTTCATGATGATAAGCCAAGCTATGAATCCCCAGTGGCCGACTTAGTAAAAAACTATCCCATCAAAGCACTTAACGTAGTGGCTCACATCCGTAAAGCCACCCAAGGTAGCAACTGCTTGGCCAACACCCACCCTTTCGTGCGTGAAGTGTGGGGCGAGCAATGGGTATTCGCTCATAATGGTCAAATGAGTGAAGGCTTTATTAAGCGCTGCCAACGTTTACAAGACAATGGCAATAGCGAGTACTGCCGGCCAGTTGGCACAACCGATTCTGAAGTGGCGTTTTGTTATTTAATTAATCGTCTAAAATCCACCTATAAAAAACGCCCCTCTGATGAGGAGCTGTTTCGATTTTTGACCGCCCAGTGTCGTTATTTGGCAGCCAATGGATTGT
Source organism: Psychrobacter sp. YP14 (assembly GCF_003209315.1). NCBI lineage: Bacteria > Pseudomonadati > Pseudomonadota > Gammaproteobacteria > Moraxellales > Moraxellaceae > Psychrobacter > Psychrobacter sp. YP14. The sequence continues at coordinate 2,693,962 of NZ_CP029789.1, forward strand.
TTAACTGTCTGCTGTCTAATGGAGATTGGCAATTGGCGTATGCCAACTCCTTACTGTTTTATCTGACCCGTAAGGCGCCCTTTGGTGAAGCCAAGCTGGCTGATGATGAGTTATCTATTAACTTTGGGGATGTCACAACCGATAAAGACAAGGTGAGCATTTTGGTCACTGTGCCGTTGACCGAAAATGAAGAGTGGCAGCAACTGGCGGTCAATGAATGTTTGGTCTTTCAAGAGGGCGATATTATATTTCGTGACACCCCAAGCCTACGCAAATACTTAACCATTGAAGAGGGTATTGCCATTGCCCGTCAAGTGGGCGCCAGTTTATAAATACGCCCCGCAGCAACGTTTGAACTTCTCACCGGAGCCGCAGAGACAAGGCTGCTTTTGGCTAAGTCCCATCACCACTGTGGGGTCTAAAAAATACCAGACGCTTTGCTCGGTGGCCGCGTCACCAGCTGGCTTGTTGCCGCTTGTTACTTTAACAAAAGTAGACAGCTCATGATGGGCATGTAGCGCTAAATTACCAGCTTCTAGACTGTGATAGTAAGCTTTAAATTCAACTTGTGAGTGGCGTTTGTCCAGCTTAGCAATGTGCTGCACAATTTGTAGTCCGGCCCACTGGGTCTGCTGCGCCCAGTCGCTAATGTCTTGACGGCTGAGTAGGCTTTGCTGAGCAGGAATAGTGGTGTCGATAATATAATCGATCAACTGCAACACAAATGCACTGTAGCGAGAGCGCATTAAGGCCTCACTGGTCGCGGCTATCGCTTGGCCTTGGTGCAGGGGCTGACAACACTCACTATAGCTCATTTGTGCCTGCACAGCATCGCTATCTGTGTGGGTACCCAAGGCGACAGTGGCCGGTACAGTACGGCAGGGGCAAAGTTCTTTTGGCATAAGTATTCAACCTTAGAGCACAATTATTCAATCCATTTTAATATCAGGATCACGGTGATGATTGGTATCAAAATCAAAGCAGGTCTGACCCTCACGCTACTATTAATAAGCTGTTATTAATGAGCTGATACTAATAAGATAACCTAGTACTGAGCTTAGCATAGTATTTGCAGTTACTGCACGCAAGCGCTAACTTAGCGGCCGCTATGTGGTTGTCTTTTATTCACTGTTAAATTGGCGAGGCTTTATGCTATTAACCTCTTTATGCGCCACCTCCGCTTTGTCTTTATCTTTACAGACAATCAACTGCCGTAACGACTCTAACCCCATCTCTTTAGCGAGCTCTGCATCGGCCTTCTATGTTAAAGATAATGGCTCATTAGAGAGCTCTCAACTAAGCACAAGTGACCGAGTAGCACCTATTGCGGCAAGTACTCACACTGGCGCTAGTCATCCTCAGCTTAAACCCAATAAAGCGCCATATTTACTCGGTGCAGCTCAAGCTGATATCACAGGCGCTGCGGCAGAGACAGGTATGTTCGGTTATGCCGCGCAGCAAGTGGCTCAAGGTATCAATGATAGATTGTACGCTCATGCCTTTATTATTGTAGACAATCAGGCAGACAGCGCACAAACCACTCAAAACAGCGCCCGTATTGTCTATGTATCGGCCGATATGGGTGCCATGTTTAATGCGGTCAGACTCGAAGTGTTAAAACGCTTGCACGCCTTGTATGGCCCACTATACACAGATGCCAACGTTATGCTCACGGCTACCCATACCCATGTGGGCAATGCCGGCTACTCCCATCAAAGACTGTATCAAATTGCCAGTAAAGATGACACCACTGCCGGCTATAGCGAACAGAACTTCACTGCCATAGTTGATGGCATCGTACGCGCTATTAGTAAGGCGCATCAAAGCTTAACACCCGGCACCTTATCACTAGCACAAGGCAAGCTCACAGGCGCGACACGCAACCGCTCAGCCGCCGCTTATAACAATAATCCCGATGCCAAAGCCTATGACAGTAATGTCAATGACACCATGACTCAGCTGCGCCTTGATGATCAAAATGGCAAGCCTTTGGGCGCCATTAACTGGTTTGCCATTCACCCAACCAGCTTTAGCAATCAGTTTATGTACTTAAGTGCTGATAATAAAGGCTATGCTCAGCAAGGCATGCAAGCGGCCATTACCAAAAAAACAGGCCAGCCCTTTGTGGCCGCCTTTGCCAACGCTGATGAGGGAGATGTGGTGGCCGCAGGAGGTAATGCCCACTCCTCGGCAGGCTTCGAGGGAGAAGATGAGGAATGGCATAACGTGGTTCGTGATGGCTCCTTGCAGCTTAATAAAGCACTTGAGCTATGGGACAAAGCCGAGCCGATAGTCGGACCCATTGACACACGCGCCCGCTGGATTGATTTAAATGGCTATGTGGTGGATGCTCAATACACCCACGGTGCTGGCGAGCAAAGATTATGTGTGCCAGCTCGCGGCTATGCGTTTGCCGCCGGTGCGGAAAATGGCCCCTCCGACATACCCGGTATCTATGAAGGTATGACCAAAGACTCTTTGAGTATCACTGACAAGATTAACAGGACCGATACTTCGATATTGGGCAGCGCTACTCGAGCCGCTTTTGGTGTGGTGGGCGCTGTCAGTCAAGATCCGTGTCAGGCCGAAAAGCCGGTGCTCCTACCTACCGGTAAATTGGGCTGGGTCAATAGCAAACAGCCGGTACAATTAATGCGCATTGCCAACCTAGCCTTAGTGGCCATACCCGGAGAGCCAACTACCATGGTGGGGCGGCGCTTGCAATCTGCGGTGCTGGATGAATTAAAAGACAGCGGCGTCAATACTGTCATCGTCAATGGACTGGCCAATAACTATAGCGGCTATGTTGCAACCCGTGAGGAATATGCACTGCAACATTATGAGGGCGCCTCTACCGAATATGGCCCATATCAAAGTAATGCCTATGTGCAAGAGTATGTACAACTGGCTCGGGCACTCAAACACAATCAGCCGCTAAAGAACCATACCGCGCCATCTTCTATAGCAGCTGGCAAATTCGCTGAGCGACCCGGCGTCGTATTTGATGACAAGCCCTTTAACCAAGCTTGGGGACAGGTACTTGTGCAGCCCAAGCAGCATTATCAGAAGGCCGAGGTGGTTAGTGTGAGCTTCCGCGGTGCCCATCCAAAAAATAACTTACGCACCGAGGACACCTTTTTAAAAGTGCAGCGCCTAGTGCAAGGTAAATGGGTAGACTACCTGACGGATGCAAGCTTTGATACTCGGTACAGTTGGGCGCGCGAGGGCATCACGTATAGCAAAGTTACCATTGATTGGCGCATTGATAAAGACACGCCTTCTGGTACTTACCGTATACTGCATCAAGGAGATTGGAAAAACGGATGGGACGGTAAAATCACCGCGTATGCGGGTGCGTCTTATGCTTTTGAAGTGGAATAACCTGCATAAAAAAAGCCAGATACACGGGGTATCTGGCTTCTTTAATGGGGAGAAAAGTATGAAACAAGTGTGTTGATTGCAACGTTTAATTTAACCGCAGTGCTTAATTTAAACTCAGTATCATTTAAACTCAGTATCAACGGGTTAACAAAAAGCGTTAAACAAAAAAGTTACTTTTTCTTCCACACTTGGCTGCGTGAGAATGGACCTAAGTGACCTTTAAGCTTTAGGTCATTTCCTTTTAAATCAGCAGTTAGACGATACGTTTTGCCATTTTCTGGATCAGTAATCTGACCACCGCTGTACTTACCGCCACCCGTTGCTTTTAGACCAGACATTACAGTACGGCCCACAAACTTCTTACCTTCAGCGCGTGTAGTAGAGATGATTTTGCCAGTTAATACGCCGCCAGATTCAGTGATTTGAACCACAGCTTTTGGTTGACCATCGTCATAAGTTTGCCAAGTAGTATTGGCTAATGGATCTGCTGCCATCGCTACGGTAGCGATGCCTAAAGCTGATAAAGCGAGAACAGACTGGTTGAATAGTTTCATAGTACGATTCCTTTCGAAAAGTGGAGACATGGGTTGATTGAGATAAAAAACTTAAAGAGTTAATGCATACGCTTAGTAAAGCTAAACACAATCACCACTCAATCTGCCATGCTTAAATCATGGTTTAAGATATCTTAGACACTCAATTGAACACGGTCAAGATATTTTTTTATTTAACTACCATAAAAGGTATGATTAATTATAACGTCTAATAAATAAAAAAAAAGTGTTAAATCAATAAATTATTACTACACTATTTTTAAAACGTAAGAGTTATGAAAAAGGATTGTCTACTTCCTTGCTATTTTGCGTCTGCTCACTTACAAAACCTTGGGATTTTGAAATTGGCTCAAGCTCGCCTGTTGACTGAGCCGCTTGTAGCTCACTGACGATATCAGAAAACAGGGCTTGTAATCGCATGGCTTGGCTTAAACCCTCTGGCGTCTTTTGAATATCTATATCACCATAGACGATGATTTTATCGGTCTGGTTTTCAAATATTAATGAGCCAATTTGCAAGCTTTGATGGTCATTTTGATAAGGAGCAAAGGCTGGCTTTATACGTTGATCAGCTTGACTCATTGGGTCTTTGGTCTGTGTTTGCTCAATATTTTGTTCGGTATTTATGGCACTGTCTGGCTGCGTCATGATAAGGCATCCTATGTAAAAGAGAGATGGCTACTATAGCGACTTACTTCTTAAAAAAATTATCCACTACCCAGTGTAAAATCTCAATCAAAATAAGATACCACAGCGGCTGTTCTTGATCGGCTTTCGGGTCGGCTTTTTTTTTGTTGTCATAATCGCCCCTATCACTGACATCACCGAGGCTAATCTCTAACGGCATAGCGGCGGCCTTGGCCTGTGAACTAATGGCAGGAAAGACATCAATCCCAGAGCGCAGCGCCAACTCATCGACGCTGATAATCTCTACAATGTCACTGTCATCATTGGGTGAGTAGTATACCCCCGCTTGCTCAGTCTGCGGCACATATACCGCCTTGAACATATGACTTGGTACCAATACCCGATTATTAATCTGAGTGACCTTTTTACCGGCAAATACCACACCGGTCACAACATACACCTCACCATGCTTTTTGGTTAAATAGCGGGTAACCGATTCAATATTTTTCCAAGAATAACGGTTATTTCTGGGGTCCTGCGGCACAATATTAGCCAGACTAAAGCTGTCATATTGCTGACTGGTATTGGCCATATCAGCATTCGGGGCTAAATGCCCACGGTCATAGCCTGAATTTTTGTAATCGGCCAATTGTGCTTGCATGCTATTTGGCAGGCGGCTTTCACTATGAAAACTGTCTTCTCGAGGGATTTGCTCAGCTTGATATAAGCGCTCACGGGTTAAATGCTCCGCTGACCATAAAGGGGTTCGAGAAGCACCAGAATACAAGGTTGCAAATCCATCGAAGCAAAGCTCCATGCTTTTATTAAGTAGCTTTTGATTAAGATAATCAGGGGCGGTGACGGCATAGAAGTTTTGTTTGCAGTTATCAAAGCTCCCCGCCCAAGCCCCGGATGACAACAAGACACTAAGAAGTATTAGCCCAAGCTTAACGAACAGCGTGGCTACTGACAACGCTGGGTTGTCGTGCTTATGAGTTATCTCTAGGCTGCCAGTTAGCTCTTTGCTAGCACCTGCTATTAATCTTATATGGCTTATGTGACTGATATGATTGTGCCACTGTAGAGGCCTCTTATGATGATTTACCACTGTTAATCTCTACCCTAACTAAATTACGCCGCTGTATTTAAAGCGATAAGCCAAAAAAACCCACTGTCTTTTCAAGCAGTGACATGCTAGCAATGCCCATCCCAACTGTAAAGACTTCAAGCAGCATAAACGTCACTGAGTGACACTTAGCCTCTTTTTTTTGTGCCCAAACTGCGCCTAAAGCTTCATTAATTGCTTGAATTATTATCAAAACCTGTGACTTAGGATGACAACTGCCCTGCCTTTAGGTATACTATGGGGCTGCAAAACGGTGAAGTGGCTGAGTGGTCGAAAGCGCACGCCTGGAAAGTGTGTATACGTTAATAGCGTATCGAGGGTTCGAATCCCTCCTTCACCGCCATTCTTGTTATTTATGTCCTCATCAGTCGTCTGTTTTTACTCTCCTTATCAGTGTTTGCTCTTTCTATCTTTTTTTTATAGTGGCACAATGTGATCACAAGCAATCAACTTATGTGCTTTAACCTATTTAAATCAGAACGAACCACTGAAAAGGATTTTTCTATGCACGCAACCAAATCGCTTAATGCCTTAAAGCTTTTTTCTCCTAATAGCATACAACATGCCGGCTACCTAGCTGTTGCCAAGACCCGTGCCAAAGCTTTACATGCCTTTGCAATGGTCGCTCCCATTCCAAGACCTCAATTATTTATCGGCGAACAGTCCTGTTATGAGCTGTGCGACTTGATGATTAATGAAGGCGCTACCAATGTACTAATCGTCACTGATGCGGTATTAAACCAGTTGGGTGTTCCCGAAAAAGTCACTACTTATTTAGAAGATAAACGCGTCAGCTATCATTTGTTTGATGGTATTACGCCAGACCCTACCTTTAGCGTGGTAGAAGAAGGTTTACGCCACTCTGTGGACAATCACTGTGACGCCATTTTAGCCATCGGCGGTGGCTCGGTTATCGATGCCTCAAAAATTATTGCGATGAGTCAGGCCACCAAGCGCAAACCTCAGCAATTAATGGGGTTATTAAAAGCCTCTAAATGCATGCCTTTATATTGTATCCCCACCACAGCAGGTACCGGTTCTGAGGCAACATTAGGCGCGGTAATTTCAGATGACAAGACTCACCAAAAGTCTTTATCCATTGATCCACGCATGGTACCTCTAGCCTCAGCGGTAGACCCTGTGATTATGAAAGGCATGCCGCCCCACATTACTGCCGATACCGGTATTGATGTGCTAACCCATGCTTTAGAGGCGTGGATGAGTGCCAATGCCAGCAGTGAGACTGACTACTATGCCGCCTCTGCCACTAGAACGGTGATGCAGTATCTGCCGCAAGCTTATAAAGATGGCTCGGATCTAAAGGCTCGAGAAGAGATGGGTGTGGCTGCGCACTACGGCGGTATTGCTTTTAATAAGGCCGGCTTGGGATATGTTCACGCCATCGCTCACCAGTTAGGGGCGTTCTATGGTATTCCTCATGGCCGTGCTAACGCCATCGTATTACCGCATATCTTAGAAGTTAACCGAAAGGTATCACAGCACAGATTGGCGGCCTTGGCCAAAAAAGTAGGGATTTTAGGGGCAGCTGATACCCATGCTGAAGACAGCGAGCTGACTGACCATTTGATTGCTAAAGTGAAATCCTTAATTGCTTCTCTAAACATCGATGTCACGGTTAAAGGTATTAATCCGGCTGACTTTAAAAAGATGGCCAAAGCCGCTGCCAAAGAAGTCAGTGATACTTATGCGGTGCCAAGATATCTGACCTCAGCACAGATTATTGATATTTTAAATGACATCAAGGCCGAAAGCGATGCGCTTGCCAAATAAGCCTTAACTGCGCTTATCTGCTACTGATATGCTGGTATATAATGACATACAAAGCCCTTCACTTTTTGTGAGGGGCTTTTTGTTTGGCTAACGCTTTTAGGTTATATATTTATCCCAATAAGGGTCATCGCCAATTGTTTCAATAATATAGTCAATAAGCAATCGGCAGCGCTTGGATAAAAATCTATTTTCAGGATAAACCGCATAAGCATTTAAAGTAGGTAGCTCAAAGTCTGCCATAACGGGGATAAGTTTACCCTCTGCCAAGCTTTGATAGGCAATAAAGGTGGGCATATAAGCAATACCATAGCCTTTAATTGCCATGTCTAGTAAGAAATTACCATTATTTGCCTTAATTCTAGACTGAGTCTCAATCTTATGATGCTGTCCTGAAGCATCAATGAGGTCTATTTCTCCTTGCTTACTTTGTAGCCCATATTGCAAAAATGCGTGCTGCTTTAAATCTGCAATAGTCTGTGGCATGCCCGCTCGCGCTATATAATCAGGACTGGCACACAGCACACGCCGAATCACAGTTAGCCGCTTGGCTTGATAAGAAGAGTCTTTAAGCTCACCGATACGAATGGCCATTTCATACCCCTCTTCTACCAAATCAATATGCCGGTCAGAGAAATCAAGCTCAAAGTTTAGCTGCGGATGCTGCTGTGCATAATTGTGGATAATGTCATTTAGATGCATCAGCCCAAAAGACAACGGAGCGGTCATTCGCATGGTGCCTTCTATCTGCGAATCCACACCACTGATTTGTTCATTAAGCACCTCAATTTCACTAAGAATGCTACATGCCTGTTGGTAGTATTTCTGCCCTGCCTCAGTCACCGTAGAGCGACGGGTGGTGCGGCTAATCAGCTGTGTATTTAAACTGGTCTCAAGCTCCTTTAAGCGGCGACTTACGGCAGACTTAGCAATGTCTAGTTGCTCCGATGCTTTAGTAATGCTGCCAGATTCCACGATACGTACGAATAATGCCATATCTTCTAATTTACCCATCTTTACTCCAAAGTCAGTATCAAAAAAATCTGCTCAATTGTATTGTTCTTTATAAAAGAACTATAATTTGCAATTATTAGGGTTTACATAAGTTTAGTCAACAATTAAAATATTGCCATTACTTAATAACATTACACAAAACTCTCTCTTTTTAAGGAATTACTTATGAACCAGCTACAAAACATCAGTGCTCCAGTTGGCCGCTTCTTATTAGTTGCGATCTTCATCTACTCAGGTATCGGTAAAATCACCGGTTATGCAGCCACACAAGGCTACATGGAAGCCATGGGCGTTCCAGGTTTTATGCTACCTTTAGTGATTATCTTAGAAGTATTGGGCGGTATTGCTATTTTATTTGGATTCAAGGCGCGTTGGATTGCTCTATTAATGGCAGGCTTTAGCATTCTATCTGCGTTAATCTTCCACCCATTTAGTGATCCTGAGCAACAAAACAACTTCTTGAAAAACTTTGCAATGGCTGGTGGTTTCTTAATGATCTTCTCACACGGTCCAGGTGCATTCTCTTTTGACGAAGGTATTGACGGTACTCGCACTCAAAAAAGTGTACGATAAGGCCAGCTTTATTTAGCGTAAAATATCCTTATTTTGAACTAAGTTTTTAATCGAGGGTGTATTGAATAGATGTTCAATACACCCTTTACTATTAGAGTAATTAACCTGTTAAAAAACCTAAGCCATAGCTTAAGTTGATGCCTACTCTATCAAGCAGCACACAAGAGTGCTTATGACTTAACCCCTGCTCAAATATAAAAAACCATAATAAAAGTAGGGATTATCATTTATTAGTAGTGGATGCAAAACGTTTAAGCTTTTAACTGAAACACAACCCAAAAGCTCATAGGCATATAGCATAATTAAATCACGGTAATAAGCTTGATACAGACCAAATTCGTGAATTTTGTATAGTTTTTATACTTCACTGAGTTGAGCCAGTAACAGGTTTATTTTTTTATCTAAAAGCATATTTATCATCCCATTGTTTAATTAATTTTTATAAAGATGGCCATAAATGGGCAGCCAGACAATAGGCTATCTGATTGATTATAAAATAATAATGATTATATTGTGGATGAGTTACATTGGGAGAATTTCATCATGGATAACACAAAAAAACTTGGCCTAATCATTGGCAGTTTGCGCAAAGACTCTATCAACCGTATGGTAGCTGAATATATCGTATCTCAGCTTCCTGAAAATATAGAGGTCGAAGAGATCGAGATTGCACAACTGCCTTTATACAATCAAGATTATGACAAACAAACCATCGAAAGCTACGATCAGGTCCGTCAAAAAATCAAAGAAGTGGATACGGTGTTAATCGTGACGCCAGAGCACAATCGCACCTTACCTGCTGCCCTAAAAAACGTGATAGATATTGCCTCACGTCCTCATGGCGACAGCGCTTGGAGTGGTAAAAAAGTAGCGGTGGTTACCGCGTCACCAGGCACTTATGGTGGAAGACAATGTGGGCTTGATGTGCGCAAATCGATGCAAGCGTTGTCAGCCAAAGTGATGATTGCCCCTGAGGTCTATTTGAGTCATGCCTCTGACAGTATTGAAGATGGCAAAGTCAGTAACGAAAAAACTCAACAGTATTTAACTAAATTCGCCGATGCACTAGTCCAATTTATAGAAGAATAATATGAGTAATCAAAATATTGACGATAGAAAAGACGAAAGCAATAAGATTGAAAAACCCAAGTCAACAGGCGGTGGTTTTTGGAAGCGCTTTGAGGCGGCAATCTTATTAACCTTAGTGGGCGGCGCAATTGATACCATTGGTTTTATCGCCTTACTTGGCTTCTTTACCAACCACGTCACAGGAAACTTAGTGATGGCTGGTGGTGGACTGGTCAAAGGTGGCGATGATCTTTGGATTAAACTTGGGGCCTTACCGGTATTTATTATTACCGTCATGTTCACTCAGCGTTATATCACCAGAAGATCGGCTGATAAGCCTATTTTAAGCGAACTTTTATTTGCAGAAGTGTTGTTTTTAACGGCCTTTATGGTTTCAGCACTGATGTTCGGTCCTTTCGAAGACCCAGGTGCTATTGACTTAGCCATTACTGGTTTCTTAGGTCTGATGGCCTTCGCTATTCGTAACACAGCGGGTAAGACGGTCATGGGTAAAGTACGTCCCACACTACTGATGACGGGTAATACCACACAGTTGGGTATCGATTTATCAGATTATTTCTTTGACCGTAATCGCTGCAACATGGAAAGCTTAAAGCACAGTGCGGCTATTGTTTTCTTCTTTGCCTTTGGTGCATTAATTGGTACTTTGCTCTATATGAAGATTGGTTTTTGGTCGATTGCGCCATTTATCCTGCCTGTGTTTTATTTGGCCTTTAAATCTCGTGACGAGCAATATCTGGTACAACAAAACATGTCAGCTAAGTCTTGATTGCAGCATGCTATACCCGAATAACAAACACATAGAACACCTTCGGGTGTTCTTTTTATTTATATCATAATCATAATCATCTTCCATGCAATCTATCTGATATCTGGCACTCAGTTCATTTTTCATTGTTATCCTTTTTGATTGTGTTACTCCAAAGTCAAGTTACATACAATACTTACAAAGCAAGTACCAAACAATACTAAGTCAATAAAGTGATTTTATAAGGTAATGGTATTCTTTAATTGTATCGATACTACTTAGTTCTAATAACATTACGATTAACTTAATGAAGACAACATTATTAATGTGCTGAGGGATAAGAACAAGGCATTGATAATACAACTTAATCTAGACTCACTTTTACGACTATAAACCGACTAAAAAAAGGATCAAAGTATGTTTAAGCCAAAAAAAACAAAACTTAAAACTGATGACAATCTTTATAAACGTCTTTCTGTAGATGACGCTGTGGTCTTATTTGTAGACCATCAAACTGGCCTTCAGACCCTATGCCGAGACATGCCAGCTGATGAATTCAAAAAAAACGTGTTGGCTATGGGCAAAATTGCTAAATACTTTGATTTACCAGTGGTAATGACTACCAGCTTTGAGCAAGGTCCTAATGGTCCAATGATGCCAGAGTTAAAAGAGATGTTTAAAGATGCAGCTTACATTGCTCGTCCTGGTGAAATTAACGCTTGGGATAATGCAGACTTTGTTAAAGCAGTTAAGAAAACTGGCCGTAAACAAATCATTATTGCCGGTATCGTAACGGAAGTTTGTGTGGCATTCCCAGTATTATCTGCTCTGGCTGAAGGCTATGAGGTGTTCGTAGTTACAGATGCTTCAGGCACCTTTAATGATATGAGCCGTAACGCCGCTTGGTTACGTATGCAGCAAGAAGGCGCTCAGTTATTGACTTGGTTTGCTATGTCGAACGAATTACGTCGTGACTGGCGTGAAGATATGGAAGGCTATCTAAATCTGTTCTATGAGATCAGTACAGAGTATGCCCCCTTGGTAGACAGCTACAATGCGGTTAAAAATGCCAATCCAAAAGATCTACTGTAATAATTGATCACCTAAGATCGCAGCAGTTTTCTAAGATAAGGTCGGCTTTGTTATATTTGTTTATGCTAACTAGGTCATCATTTATCTGCTAAACCGCTGGTAGCTTATGTGGCAGCTTATAGTAATGTCATTAGTAAGCCTTATTTTCGACATCCCATTTAGCCTATGGCTATTTGGGATGTTTTTTATAGACAGCCAGCAAGTAAGTTAGTTAAAAGTAAGTTAGTTAAAAAATGCCAGAATAAGAGACACCAGCATTTAAAGTAAAAAATTTAAAGTAAAAAAATGAGCGGCGCTGTGCCACTCACTTTATATAAAACGTCATTGAGATGAGGCGTATTTAAATCATTCGCTCTGCTGATCACACTTTGCTTTACAGGTCATTTAAATCGGCTCAATTGACAGATAACTTAACCTATGGCGTAGCGTTATGAAATACTGAGTTGTCTTGATATTGAGGGTGCTTATTAATGTAAGCTTTGATAAAGGGACAAATAGGCTTTACACGCAGCTTATTTTCAGCGGCATAATCTAGTAAATATTTGGCCAAAAATCCCGCAATGCCACGGCCGCCGAGCTCTTTTGGCACTTCTGTATGCAAATAGGCAATACCAGGCTCACCAGCACTTGTCGTAAAGAAATCATAATCTTCAAATGCCACATAGCCATCTACATGGATTTCAAATTTTTTGGCTTCTTTATTATCGATAACTTCGTAACTTGGTTTTTGATTGTCCGTCATAACGATTCTCTCTTTTTATTAAATTTAACTTGTGCCAAAAATCGACCAAAAACCGATTCATGTCAACAGCAACATGAACAGCCCCGTCAAATAGCATTGACTAGTGATGATACTCACTAGCAAAGCAAGCGTCTAGTTATACTGTGTATTAACTGTATCATTTGCTTAACCAAATCTTCAGGATTGGGTCATATATTTAACCCACTACCCCTTAATTAAGCCGCCATTCTAGGCAACTTTGATTGATTTTGGTAAAAATAAATTACCCTGACTTGAATTATTTTTCAAAGATACTATTATGTAGTCATATTAAATTTATATCTGACTTTATTAAGACAGCTTAATAAAACTTAAACAGTGCTTATAAAATAATTAAATAACATATTACTGACATAAGGGGCAGGTATGAAGACCGTCCATCACCCAGCCACAAGTCGTGGCGGCTCTCACCACGGTTGGCTTAAAAGTAAGCATACCTTTAGCTTTGCTGACTACTATGATCCCAAGCGCGTAGGCTTTGGTGCCTTGCGTGTGATCAATGATGACCATGTTGAAGGAGGGATGGGCTTTGGCGATCACTCCCATGCCAATATGGAAATCATTAGCATTCCGCTGTCTGGCAGACTTCGTCATGGTGACAGTATGGGCAACTATGGCACCATTCGTAGTGGTGAAATTCAGGTAATGTCGGCCGGTACTGGTGTGGTCCATTCTGAGATGAACGATGATGACGAAAATCCAGTCAAATTCTTGCAAATTTGGGTAGTGCCCAATAAGATGGATGTGGCACCACGCTATCAACAAGTAAACTTGGTAGAACTGCTCCAGCGCAATAAATTCAACCAAGTGCTCTCCCCTAATCCAGAAGATGCTGGCGTATGGATCCATCAAAACGCTTGGTTTAGTATCGGTGAGTTTGACAAAGGTGTGACCACAACTTATAGCTTACGCAGTACTCTTAATGGTGCTTATGTGTTTGTTATCTCAGGCAAAGTGGTGATTAATGGTAATACCCTAGAGCCTCGTGATGGGCTTGGTATCACCGATACCAAAAACTTCACAATGGATGTAATTGAGGATGCTCAAATTATTGTCATAGATGTCCCAATGAGCTTCTAAATAAATGAACTTCTAAATAAGCGTAGCAGCAGATGGTGCATTAACCGACAATAATTAAACAAATAATTACCCACGTGCCTACTGAAGAAACGACAATAAGTGACTACTTTATTATCCCCCAAGCTAGAGCAGCCTTTAGCTGAGTTTTGCTAATTTTTTTATAACGACAAATCGAGGTCTATTATGAAAACTGAAATTCTTGAACCCCGTATCGCTGATGTCGGTGGTATTCCCATTGCTCGTTTATTACCAAATAAAGGCAAGCGTCCTATTGGTGCTTGGTGCTTCATGGATCATGCTGGTCCTGCCGAATTTGGTGACGATGAAGAAGGTATGCAAGTGGGTCGCCATCCACACATCAACCTACAAACTTTCAGCTGGATGATTGAAGGTGAAGTCCTACACAAAGACAGCATCGGCAATGAACAATTGATTACCAAAAACCAAGTCAACGTGATGACGGCGGGTACTGGTAACGATCAGGGTATCAGTCACACTGAGCAAAGCGTATTCCCAGAAACGGGCGGCTCTGCTGATGCTTGGCGTGGTATGAACATGGTTCAGCTGTGGATTGCGCTACCGCTTGATCAAAAAATTGAACGTAACTTCCATCACTACCCAGAGCTACCAAGCTGGTCTACTGATACTGCTGACTTTGTACTAACCACCGGTAGCTACACCACGCCACAAGGTGACAGCTACGAAGCACCGACTATTCAGTACACCAAACTTATTGGTCTAGATGTGCACATGACTCAAGACGATGACGTTGAGCTGACCTTAGAGCCTGGTTTTGAATACGGTATTTTAATGGTTGTAGATGGTATCGAGTATCAAGGCCAGCAGTACAAACAAAACGAATTAATCCGTTTTGATGACATCTCTGAGACAACAACCATTAAAGTTTCAGGTAAAAAAGGCGCTCGCTTTATGTTGTTAGGCGGTGAGCCATTGAATCAAAAAGTGCTACTGTGGTGGAACTTCGTTGCTGATAACAAAGCAGATATTGAACTGGCCATTAATGATTGGAATAATAATCACCCACGTTTTGGTAACGTAGACTCTGATCTAAAACGATTAGAAGCCCCTGCTTTACCTGAAGGTTTTAAAGAATAATCTCTTTAGAATTATTTAAATAATAGGTCGCACTGTTTAAATAAAATTACAAAAAACTAGTGGCGAATTTTTTTATTTATTTTATAATTAGCTCCAGTTGTTTCCACAGGCGTTGACTCGACCTAGATACTCAGCAACTGGTGGCTGCTTATAACCGTAAGTGATTTTATTTGCCCTACCTCTTGTAGTATTTAATAATAAATGACGACCTGTACTAAATGAGCTAATCTCACTTTTAATAACATCCACTCATAAATTGGAGTATTATTATGTCAAATCTACAAGCATTTCAAACACTAGCAGAAGCACGTCGTTCTATCTACGCTATCAACGATCAACTACCAGTATCTAAAGAAGAGATCGTTAAGTTAGTTGAGCACGCTGTATTGCACACGCCATCAGCTTTTAACTCTCAGTCAAGCCGTCTGGTTGTACTATTTGGTGAAGACCACAAAAAATTATGGCAAATCACTGAAGACAAGCTACGTGCTATCGTAAATGACGATACTGCTTTTGAAAGCACCAAACAAAAAATTGACAGCTTCAAAGCGGGCGCTGGTACAGTATTGTTCTATGAAGATCAAACTGTTGTTAAAGGTTTACAAGAAAACTTCGCACTATACGCAGACCGCTTCCCAGTATGGTCAGAGCATGCTAGCGCTATGCATCAGTACGTAGTTTGGACTGCTCTAGCTAGCCAAAACATTGGCGCAAGCTTACAGCACTACAACCCAATCATTGATGAAGAAGTTGACAGCACTTGGAATATCGACCCTGAGTGGGACCTTGTTGCTCAATTAGTATTCGGTGGTATCGAGCAGCCTGCAGGCGAAAAACAATTCGCTCCTGTTGACAGCCGCCTAAAAGTATTCGGTCTATAATTAACTGGCCAATACTGCTGTCCAAAGAGCCCTGATAAACGGCTTACTCATAAAGTTTATCCAA
Organism: Psychrobacter sp. YP14; assembly: GCF_003209315.1. Lineage (NCBI taxonomy): Bacteria > Pseudomonadati > Pseudomonadota > Gammaproteobacteria > Moraxellales > Moraxellaceae > Psychrobacter > Psychrobacter sp. YP14. The sequence goes on from NZ_CP029789.1 coordinate 2,709,876, forward strand.
AAAAAGCAGCCCTAAGAAATTAGGGCTGCTTTTTTATGGGTAGGGATGACAGTAAGTTGATTAGCGGTGGTTTAATTTTTACTCTTGTCTTGTCTTTTGGCCCCTTGCTTACGGAAGCTATCCACAAAATTGGCTGTGGTCTGCGGAAAAATATTGGCAATTTTTGCCACCACACCACGGCTTGGCGGTAGAACCATTTCAAAAGGACGTTTTTTTAGTACCGGTCCGACAATGGCATCAACCACTTCATCCACCGTTAACGTACGACTGCCAGAGAAGGTCAATGCTGCCTGCTCTTTATCTTTTTGCTGATCGAGCATCGGTGTTTGTACTGCATCTGGACATAAGGTAGTCACTGCGATGCCGTATTTTTCAAGCTCCATGCCAGCTGCTAGGGAGTAAGCACGCACCGCATACTTACTGGCACTGTATAGTGACAAACCTGGTACAGGTGATAACGCCGCCAACGATGCCACATTAATAATATGACCACTGCCTTGATTACGCATGGTATCTACCACACTTTGGGTCCCAAAGATGGTGCCTTTGACATTGATATCAAAGTGCAAATCAACGTCATCAGGAAGGGCAATATCTGCAATCCAGTTATCTTTTAAGACCCCTGCTATATTACACATCACATCAATGCGCTGCCACTGAGCTATCACCGTGTTAACGACCTCTTGCCACTGCTGCACATCACGCACATCTAACTGCTGCAAGATTAGCGAACCACCGGCATCTGCCAATTTATGATTGGCATAAATCTGCGTTAGGGCCTCATAGTTGATATCACAGGCACAAACTTGATTGCCTTTGTCTGTCAGCAGCCGCTCACATAAAGCACGGCCGATACCTGAAGCAGCACCAGTTACGATATAAGTTTGCGCCACAGGCCACCCCCTTTTTTAGCTTTGGTTGTTTTTGGTGTAAAGGTACCAAATTCTAACTCACCCATACGTACGGTAGGGGCGGTACCAGGGAACAGATAATAGCCGGCAGACTCAGATGAAAGCGCCATATTAAAGAAGCGCTCATCTTTTGGATAAGGGCCCGCCACCGTTTTCTCTTGAATCATAGACAAGTACTGATCGATACCATATTCCAATGTATTGCCATTCATCACCACTTCTGCATCAGTAAGTTCGGCATATTTTGCCAAGCCTTTAATATTAGAATGCTGCGGCGCATAGGCGTCCATGCTCACGCCATTTTCTGAGGTGACCAATAGGCCTTGATCGGTATGTGCCACGATAGAGTGGTTGCCCTCGGTGTGACCCTTAGTATGCATCAAGGCTACCGAACCATCTCCCAAAAATACGTCGCCATCGAGAATCTCAATCCGACTGTCGTCAATGCCGTCGATACCGCCTGGGCAATACCACTGATTCTGCCACGGCAGCAAAGCTTGGGTACTTTCCCACTCTTCGCGCATCACCAATAGCTTAGCATTGGGGAAGATGGCCGCTTGACCATTACCGCCCAGCCAGCGGGTGAGATTCTGGGTATGCAAGTGGTCATAGGTAATATAGTCTACATCTTCAGGAGCCAAACCTAGCTTGGCAATAGCGCTAAGCACAGTATCACTGGCTCGAACAATCATCTTTTCAACTGGCTTAGATAAAACCCCCATATCCTCTAGCATATGGTAAAAGTAAGGTGTATCACGCTGATTTTCCCAATCAGAAGGACTAACCAGCAAGGTCTTAATCCCCTCCTCGCTATCAAACTGAATGACAAACAGCTTATTACAGATGTGCATATAGGGCGTAGGCAAGGCGTAGGCATTAAGATAGCCATACTTGGTGGGATAAGGTATTCTGATCAACTCAAAGGTCTTATAAAACTTAACCTTTGGGTTGGCCAGCATAGTTTTGCGGAAATCTTCAGCCGCAGCACGCACCTCCTCTACTCTATGTAGGGGCTTGGCAGCGTCACGGGCCGATTTAAAATGAGAAGCTGAATGAATAATGCTCATGATACGGTCCTTGTAGTTCAGTGTCTTATATCTACTTAAATAAAATACTACTTGTCGCAAGATATTAAAAGCCTCAATTGAGACTTCATCAGTTTTCATAAGTAACATTTTTTAAAGCTAAGGACGCGTATCAGTAGTTAAGCTTTAAAATGGCACTGCACTCTCCCAGGCCATCCAAGTGTTCATAGTGGGATGTTTTAGGCGCAGTTTATGGGCATGTAGGTTAAGTCTTGGCGCCAAGCTAAGCGCTTCACCTTCGGCATAAATAGGATCACCGATAATCACATGGCCCAAATGCACCATGTGCACCCTTAATTGATGGCTGCGACCAGTTACAGGATGTAGCGCCACTCGGGTTACCGGTTGGCCTTTGCGCAGCTCATGATGCAGTACCTCATAATGGGTTAGCGCATGCTTTTTCCACTCAGGGTCGGCCACGTGCTTGGGCTTAATACTTGGCTCATAACGTACGGGTATATTGATCTCGCCTTTTTTGCCAGGTATGGCAAGCGTGCCTTGTACAATCGCTTGGTATTCCTTTTGCGGGATGCGCTCGATGAACTGCTTACTGATGTGAGTCTGTGCCTGTTTGTTTTTGGCAAATATCATGAGCCCCGAGGTGTCCATATCCAAGCGATGAATGAGTTTTACTTCTGGATTGGCACGCTCTAAGCGAGAAAGCAAGCTGACCTTTAAGTCCTTGCCATCAATGCTTAAAAGACCGGCAGGCTTATCCACCAACAATAAATCCTCATCTTCATAGACAGTAACTTGGGTCATAAAGTCTTTGAAAAACTGAGTGTCACGGGCCGCTTCTTCAAGGTTTAATTGATTTACAGTTTCTATCGAGATTGCCATAGTAGATCACAAATTTGAGAATAAAAAAAATAAGCACAGTGGCTTTTTAGCCAATTTTTTGGCCAATAACTGAGCATGGCAGTATACCATCAATCCAACTGATACCAATTATTAACCATACTTAACGGCTCAAAGACAAAATTTGGTGCAATAAATGGTAATATATACCTTATGATTCAGACACGGCAGTTTTTGAAGATATTCCTTCAGTGAAAACCGGCAATAAACGCAGTAAATAATATAGCTGGCCGCTGATGTCTGTACTGTTTTATTCAGATTTTAACATCCATAAAAGGAAAAAATTATGTCAGATTTAATCGTTAATTCAACCGACTCAAACTTCGAACAAGATGTTGCTCAGTCTGATGTGCCTGTACTGGTAGATTTTTGGGCAGCGTGGTGTGGTCCTTGTAAAGCCATCGCGCCTGTATTAGAAGAGCTTGCTGATGACTACAATGGTAAAGTTAAAATTGTTAAGATTGATGTCGATGAAAACCCAGAAACTGCCAGCCGCTTTGGCATCCGTAGCATCCCAACTTTAATGGTATTTAAAGGTGGTGAAAAAGTAGATACAGTTATGGGTCTACAGCCAAAGTCAGATCTAGCCGCTTTACTAGACAAGCATCTATAAGCGCTTATACGCGGTCATTAACCGCTATAAAGTAAGTAGGCTTGCCTGATATAGGCAGCGATAAAAAAGCGACTGTTATTGTTATGGTCGCTTTTTTTTGTGCTAAGCGTCGCAAAAATCTGATTTACTGCAACAAAAACATTGACATGATAAGGGTAAACACCGTATAGTTTAACTCCTAGAGAATACCTATTGTCAATTTGCGAGCCCCCATTAGAAATGGTGTGCGACATAGATTTAACTATGACAAGCTCACACTTATCTGCACGCAATCTTTGCTTTATCATCTTTTATTAACACAATCCTATTCAATCTTGCGCAGTTGTCGACCCATACGCCAGTGGATAGCCTTTATTGATGATGCCAATGGCTACAGGCCAAATTTACTTCGTTATAATAGTGACTGTATTAAATATATACAGCTTAATGCGTGGCTAAAGTAAGCAGCATACTGACAATCAAAACATCTTTTCTCACTGTCTTGCATAACCGTATATCCCATCTGTACCTGATACATACTTTATATTTTAAGAAGTTAATAAGCTGTGCGCTTATCTTTACCTAATGGACTATAAATCTTATTGAATTAAGTAAGATTCTTCATGCTAATGACACAACCATTTTCCTACTTTTGTTTTTTACCAACTCTATCTACGTGTAGCGCAGGCCTTTTGTCGCCTACACCATTATCATTTATTGCATATGCTTAGTTTTTAGGCGTACCGGCAGCTGACTATGACTCAACAACCATCGAACGAAACCTCTATGAACCTGACTGAACTAAAAAAGAACTCCGTTGCTGAATTGCTAAATATAGCAAAAGAAATGGGGCTCGATAATTTGGCACGTAGCCGCAAACAAGACATCATCTTTGCTATTTTAAAAAAGCACGCCAAAAATGGTGAAGCCATTTACGGCGACGGGGTACTTGAAGTGCTTCCTGATGGATTTGGCTTCCTAAGATCTTCAGAAGGCTCTTATTTGGCTGGACCTGATGACATCTATGTAAGCCCAAGCCAAATCCGCCGCTTTAGCCTAAAAACAGGCGACTCTATTGCCGGCACCATCCGTCCACCAAAAGATTCAGAACGTTACTTTGCCTTACTTAAAGTGGGTGAAATCAACTTCGATACCCCAGATCGCTCACGTCACAAATTAATCTTCGAGAACTTAACCCCACTATTCCCCACCGAGCAATTAAAGCTTGAGATGGGCAATGGTACAACCGAAGACTTAACCGGACGTGTCATTGACTTAATCGCCCCTATTGGTAAAGGCCAGCGCTCTATTATCGTGGCGCCGCCCAAAGCCGGTAAAACTGTTCTACTACAAACCATCGCTCAATCTATTACCCGCAATAACCCTGAATGCTATCTGATTGTATTACTTATCGATGAGCGCCCAGAGGAAGTGACCGAAATGCAGCGTACTGTGCGTGGTGAAGTGGTTGCATCAACCTTTGATGAACCGCCACAGCGTCACGTTCAAGTGGCTGAAATGGTCATTGAAAAAGCCAAGCGCTTGGTAGAACATAAGCAAGATGTGGTGATTTTATTAGATTCAATTACCCGATTGGCTCGTGCCTATAACACTGTGGTGCCCTCATCAGGTAAAGTGTTGACTGGTGGTGTGGATGCCAACGCTCTAGCCCAGCCCAAGCGCTTCTTTGGTGCGGCACGTAATATCGAGGAAGGGGGCAGCTTAACCATCATTTCAACTGCGCTGATTGATACGGGCAGTAAAATGGACAGCGTTATCTTTGAAGAATTCAAAGGTACTGGTAACCAAGAGATTACCCTTGAGCGTGACTTAGCCGAAAAACGAGTATTCCCAGCCATTAATATCAAAAAATCAGGCACCCGCCGTGAGGAGCGCTTGCTTGACGAAGATACGCTGCGTAAAGTTTGGATTTTGCGTAAACTGCTACAGCCTATGGATGGCGTACAAGCCACTGAGTTCTTATTAGATCGCTTAAAAGAAGCCAAGACCAATGACGACTTTTTCGATCAAATGAAGCGCAAATCACAAAACTAATAAGCTCAAGATAAGCTATATAAATAAAGGCCACTGATTCAGTGGCCTTTATTTATATAGACAACCAAAAAAGCTTGATAGGTTGGCAAAATCGATACATAGGTGTAACAACAATTACGTATTGAAGGTATAGGTTAGCTATTTTGATACAGTTTTTATGCAGTACTAAGGTAATATGAATTATAAATAACATGAACTATAAATCAGGCCTGACTCATTTTAGTGTATTAGTGCTTTTTTAAAGCTTTCTAATTTACTTATTTACTTAAGGTCACTTCACGCTTAGGATTAATAAGCTTTAACTCCAAGGAATATATTATGAAACTTGCCAAAACTTTAGCTCTCGCTACAATGACCAGCTCTGCTCTACTGATGGCAGGCTGTAACTCAACAGGTGGCTACAACTACAACAATATGAGCAATACTGCCAAAGGTGCCACAGCAGGCGCGGTTGCTGGTGCTCTTATTAAAAGTAAAGGCGACAGCAAAGATATCGCTAAAGGTGCTGCGGTAGGTGCTGTATTAGGTGGTGGTACTGGTTACGTTATCGACCATACTAACTAATCTAAAGCCATATTAGATTAAACTCATACGATAAAAAAAAGCCTGCAATTGCAGGCTTCTTTGTCATCTATCGCCGTAAAACCACCGACTGTAGAGGATAAGGATAAGATAACATCGAGACTATATCCAGACTATATATCCAAACTATGCCAAAAAGTAAATGCCAAAAACTAAATCGCTCCTGAGAAGGTATCACAATTACGGATATCGCCACTTTGAAAGCCACGAGTAAACCAGTTAACGCGCTGCTGGCTGGTACCATGGGTGAAGTTATCAGGCATAACAGCACGGCCACTGGCTTGTGCTAAGCGATCATCGCCAATTTGACTGGCCGCTTGTAGTGCCTCATCGATATCACCCTGTTCCAAAAACTGAACGCGCTGTTGATTGCGGTTGGCCCACACCCCAGCATAACAGTCAGCCTGTAACTCTTGGCGAACTGAGAGCTGATTGCCTTGTGCTTCACTCAATTGGCGGCGTGCTTCATTTACCTTTTGTGAGGTACCAAGCAGGGTTTGAACGTGGTGGCCGACCTCATGCGCAATGACATAGGCTTGAGCAAAGTCACCTGCTTTGTCTGCGTTTTCAGAATCACCTGATCCTTGTTGATCGCCGGTAATACCTAAATTGTGACGCATTTCTGCAAAAAATGAGGTGTCCAAGTACACTTGCTGATCGCCTGGGCAATAAAATGGGCCGGTCGCTGAGGTGGCACTACCGCAAGCTGAATTAACACTACCATTGAACAGCACCAAGGTAGGCTCCTGATAGCGGCTACCTAGTTCTTGAAATACCTCTTGCCAAACCGCTTCAGTGTCCTTTAATACCACAGATACGAATTGTGCATCGCGGCCTTCATCATCGAGAGGCTGCGTGCTGCTGCTACTGCCTGCTGTCATAGATTGGCCTGTCTGAAAAGCGGTCATGGGGTTCACCCCAAATACCAGCCACAATACCAAACCAATAATAATACCAAAGATACCACCACCTGCAGCCTTACCGCCACTCATACGTACGTTTGAGCTGCCACTTCTACCACGCCATTTCATCGATATACGCCTCGAATATTAGATAAATTGTTTTATATAGTCGTCAAATGCTATGTGTTAACAACGTCAGAGAGAATTTAGAGATAAATAATTACGCTTTATATAAAATTATAGATGCAGTTTGCTCAGTGAAAAAGTATAATTAGCACATATTAGGCACTATTATCAAAACTTGTGCTGCTAAAACTGTCTATATTTACAATTAGTCACTTTTTACCTAAAGTATTTTATAGCTTTTTACTAGCAAACCTATATTATATGCAACCATATAGGATTAGAGTTTAGAGCACCTGCAAACTTTATAAATAGCTATTTTGTATATTTGTTTAGCCAACAGTGGCAATGGTCCGATTACTATAAGTCGCATGTTACGTTAAAAATTGTATCTAAATACAATCTTTAACCAAATTTACTTTCACTTGTAATATTAGTGATGTATAATCGCTAACGAATTCTGACTCTACGAAATTTGATTTATATCAAGTTTAATGACAACAATACTTCCTATTGCTGCGTAACTTTTTATAATGCGTTTTGTCAGTTATATTTCACTTTCTTGGAGAAAATTATGAAACTTAAGCTACTTGCACTTTCAGGTTTAATGGCAGCTACTATGGGCCTAGCAGCTTGTGACAGCAACAAAGAAAACGCTGTTGAAGATGTAAACGACGCTCAAGAAGAGCTACAAGACGCATCTGCTGAGCTTGATCAAGCCGCTGCTGAAGGCGAAGAAACTGCTGCTGCAGACGCTGCTTTAGCTGACACTCAAGCCGCTGCTGCTGATGCAGAAGCTGCTGCTGCTGCTGGTGATGCAGAAGCTACTGAAGAAGCTAACAACTTAGAAGCTGCTGGTACTGACGCTAACGCTGAAGCTGCTGCTGCCGCTGATACTGCTGCTGCAGACACTGCTACTACTACTACTGAGACTACTACTACTGAGACTACTACTGCTCAGTAATTCAGTAATATAGCTTTAGACCTGTCTATTGCCTAGTAACTTTACTTTGTAATAGCACAAAAAAAAGGGAGCCATTGGCTCTCTTTTTTTGTTTGCAGTGCGGAAGCTACTAGACAAATATAGCCTCCAACACGCCATCTAATTGACCTAACTACTTATAAAGCTTATGCCTGTAGCTGACTTTCGTCTACTTGGCGGCGTAATTTTTGACCTGCTTTGAAAGTGACGACACGGCGAGCTGATATCTCTACCTCCTCCCCCGTCTTAGGATTGCGTCCTGGCCGGCTTTTTTTATCTTTTAGAATAAAATTACCAAAGCCTGATAGCTTAACATCCTTACCACCTACTAAATTATCATAGATTTCATCAAAAAATGAATCTACTAGCATGCGGCCTTGTTGTCTGGTAAAACCAAACTTAACCACCAAATGATCAATAATATCTGCTTTGGTTAATGTTTGTGTCTCTGAGTTTTTTGCTTTCATTACGGCTTCCTTATCGTGTAAAACCCTTTTAAATAGTCATCATGACCGGGGAGATTTCATAGAGGGTATCTACCAAGCATCCTACTCAGTAGACCCCCACTTTTTTAGCTGTCTCTTAACTGTGCCCCATGCTCAGTTTGTAGTGCAGCAATCACTTTTTGCATCGCATCATTGACCACGTCATCAGATAAAGTCTGAGCAGGGTCTTGCCATACTAAGGCAAAGGCTACTGAACGCATGCCCTGTGGTGTATGCTCACCTTGATAAACATCAAATAACCAATGCTGTTGCAATAACGCGCCACCAGCTTGGCGAATGCTTTGAGACAAGGCCTGACGTGAAACTTCAGCATCCACCAATAAAGCAATATCTCGGCGCACTTGGGGGAACTTCGATGGGCTAGTGATGCTTTGAACAGCGCGCGCTTGACCCAAAATTGGGGCCAATGCCAACTGCGCCACCCAAGTGCTTGGTAAATCAAGTTTCTGTGCCACACTGGGGTGTAATTGACCCAGCCAGCCCACCACTTCACCATCAATTAACAGCTCAGCACTTTGGCCTGGGTGTAAAAATGCCAACTCACTACGCTGATAGCTGATACGTGATTCATCCAGTGTTGCAGGTAGCAACTGCTCAACATCATGCTTAAGGTCGAAGAAGTCCATAGCACGATTGCTGTGCGCCTGTTCAGGATATACATCACCTGTGGCCACAATAGCTAAGCTTGGCGTTTGCACCAGTTCATCTATGGTAGCCCCCACAAAGCTTAGACCCGTCTCAAAGAAACGCACCCGAGGCTGCTGACGGTTCAAATTATATTGCACACAAGGGATTAGGCTTGATAGCAAGGTGCGACGCATGACGGCTAAATCTGATGAAATGGGATTGGCCAATGCCAATAAGTTACCCAAATTGACGTCATCTAAGATATTTTCAATCTTTTCATCACTAAAGCTAAAGCTGATGGCTTCCATATAACCGGCATCTACCATCGCCAGTTTTAAGCGATGGGTTAAGTCAGCGGTGTCATCATAACGCATGTCCACGCCTAGCTTAGGCAAGGTACTTGGAATATTGTCATAGCCGTAGATGCGGGCAATCTCTTCAATCAAATCTTCTTTGATTTCAATATCAAAGCGGTGGCTTGGTGGCAAGCAATTAAATACGGTATTGCCATCTTGCTCGCTCACTTCAACGTCAATCTCAAGCTGAGTGAGTATGTCAATAATACGCTGTTTTTCTATCTCAATGCCAATAACTTCTGCAACTTTATTAAAAGGCAGCTGTACGGGTACCCGTTTTGGCAGTTTATCACTGTGTTCAATGACGGTAATTTGACCGGCTTTGCCGTGAGCTATGCTGCTGATTAAATTTACTGCACGGCGCAGCGCCGTCAATGGCAGCTCAAAGTCCACCCCACGCTCGAAGCGCTGTGAGGCATCCGTATGTAAGCCAAACCGGCGAGCACGACCGGCTATGGCCAATTGATCAAAAAATGCACTTTCTAACACAATATTGGTGGTGCTATCGCTCACACTACTTCGCATACCACCCATAATACCCGCTAAGGCCAAGATGCCTTGGTCATCCGCGATAACCAACTCGTCACCTGTCAAAGTTACGGTCTGCTCATTAAGCAGCTCCAACTGTTCGCCAGCTTTGGCCATACGTACTTGAATATCGCCCACAATCTTATCGGCATCAAAAGCATGTAACGGCTGACCCAGCTCTAATAGGACATAGTTGGTCACATCTACTAAGAAATTATGTAAACGCTGACCACTTTGTAATAAGGACTTTTGCATCCAATCTGGTGTCTCAATACTACGGTCAATCTCAAGTACAGGCTGCGCTAAGTAACGTGGGCACGCCTCGGTAGCCTCAACAGTTACTGCTTGTGATGCTTGTACTTCATCGGCTTGAGCCGTAACCTCTGGGGCGGTAATTGGCAAACCATTAATGACGCCAATTTCACGGGCGATACCGCGCACACTAAAGCAATCACCACGGTTTGGGGTAATTGAGATGTCTAATATCTTATTGTCCAGACCCAGATACTCACGAATGTCTGTGCCGATGGGCGCATCATCTGGCAGCTCAAGCAAACCATCTACCACATCAGGCAGATCAATTTCTGATGCCCCGCACAGCATACCTTGTGATTCCACACCGCGCAGCTTGCTTTTTTTAATTTTAAAGCCTTGACCATCTGCGGTAGGCAGCTTGGCACCGATGATGGCCACAGGCGCTCGCATACCGACTCGTACATTGGGCGCACCGCAGACGATTTGTAGCGGCGCATCAGAGTTGATATTGACCTGAGTCACTCGTAATTTGTCAGCGTCTGGATGTTGCTCAACACTGATAACCTCGCCCACAACCACACCACTAAAGTCGGCAGCGACCGCTTCGATATCATCAATCTCAAGGCCTGCCATGGTTAATTGGTCGGCCAAAGCTTGGGTATCATTATTGGGGTTTACCCACTCGCGTAACCATTGTTCGCTAATTTTCATAGAATTCTCAAAAAGGCTGTCAAATTATTATGTCTGTTATCGTATAAAGTATTTACCAGATAACCTGCCCTAAAGCATATGGGGTCTCCGGATTTATCAGCGCCGAGCTTAGCCAAACTGGCGTAAAAAACGCACATCGTTTTGGAAGAATAAACGCAAGTCATCAATACCGTAATACAGCATTGCAAAACGCTCAATACCCATACCAAAGGCAAAGCCTGTATATTTTTCGGCATCAATACCACAGTTGGTCAATACTTTTGGGTGCACCATACCGCAGCCCATCACCTCAAGCCATTTGCCGTTGTCCGCTAAGATATCCACCTCTGCTGAGGGCTCAGTGAAGGGGAAGAATGAGGGACGAAAGCGCACTGTAAGCGGCTTACCAAAGAAGGCAGCTAAGAACTCGTTAATTAAACCTTTGAGCTCAGCGAAAGTGGTACGCTCAGTGACCATTAGCCCCTCTAATTGATGGAACATAGGTGAATGGGTTTGGTCTGAGTCGCAGCGGTAAACACGGCCAGGACAAATAATACGAATTGGTGGCTCACCCGACTCCATCGTGCGAATTTGTACCGGACTAGTGTGCGTACGCAGCAAATAATGGGCATCAAAGTAGAAAGTATCGTGCATGGCACGCGCCGGATGGTGCGACGGAATATTGAGCGCCTCGAAGTTATAATAATCGCTTTCTACTTCAGGGCCAGTCGCCACGTTAAAGCCTGCTTGCATAAAAAATTGCTGCATGCGCTGCGCAGTCATGGTCACTGGATGCAGCTGACCTTTTTGTTGGCCACGGGCCGGCAAGCTGATATCGAGACGCTCTGCATTTAGCTTAGCGGTCAATGCTGCTTGCTCTAAAACTTGCTGCTGAGCATTAAGGCTGTCGGTAATCTGGGTACGCAGCTGGTGTAGCCAGCCGCCCATGGTCTTTTTGGCCTCAGCATCAAGCTTGCCCATCTGTTTTGACCACTGGGTTAAGGCGCTTTTTTTACCGGTTAGATTCACCCGCATCTGCTGCAGATCAGCACTGGTTGCAATCTCACTTACGGCCGACTGCGCCGCTTGAGCGTAGTCTTGCAACTCAGCTTCGGTTAACTCGCTTAAAACATCCGATAAGCTTGGCAAACTGGCGATAAGCTCAGTTAAGCCACGTTTACTCTCAGAGGCCGTATGGGTAGCCGTGCTGTCTTGAGTAGATGAGGTGTTATTAGGTGAAACGTCAGATTGAGTCATGTAAGCATTCTCAGAGTTTGTTAGCTATTGGCGATATGGGCTTAAGACGCCTAAAGTTTATGAAAAATCAGATACTGGCCGCACATTAAGAGCAAGTTTATAAGGCGTGTTTGTATAATAATTATGCTAAAGCCACTCAAGTAATTGTAAGCAAATAAAACAAAAAAAGCCATCATATGCGATGGCTTCTTTTATAAGAATAAAAACTACTTAGTGCTTAATTTGTCTACAATAAATTAAGCTAAGGCAGCTTTTGCTTTTTCAGTCAATGCAGTGAATGCAGCAGCGTCATGCATAGCGATATCAGCTAGTACACGGCGATCGATTTCGATGTTTGCTTTTTTCAGACCATTGATGAAACGGCTATAGCTTAAGCCATTTAAACGTGCACCAGCGTTGATACGAGCAATCCAAAGACGACGGAAAGTACGTTTTTTGTTGCGACGGTCACGATAAGCATATTGGCCAGCTTTAGTTACAGCTTGAACCGCTACGCGATAAACACGTGAACGAGCGCCGTAATAACCTTTAGCGCGCTTTAAGATTTTTTTGTGACGACGGTTTGCTTGAACACCACGTTTTACACGGGCCATAAGATACTCCTAATAAATTGATTTGCCTGAACTTATACTGTCTGTATATTCAATAATATAAGAACTTCGAAAATTAAGTGGGTTAGATGTATGGGCACATACGGCGAACCGCAGCTACATCAGCAACGTGCACCAGTTTAGTACCACGTAATTGGCGAATACGTTTAGGAGACTTTTTGGTCAGAATGTGACGTTTGAACGCTTGTTTGCGCTTGAAGCCGTTAGCAGTTTTTTTGAAACGCTTAGCAGCACCACGTTTTGTTTTCATTTTAACTTTCATAAGAACCTCTTATTCTTTGTTGCCAGCTGAGTGCGTATCTATTAATAGATGACACCTAACTTAACAGCCAAGGGAAAACCTGTTCGTCAGTGGGTATGTAGCTATAAGCCCTAATAAATCACGGCTTATAAATACCATTCCAGCACTGCCTTGAGGTGGGAAGCGCGCATTATATCAGATACTCAGCCTTTAACCAACTAAATTCCTGCGATGGCGCATAAGAAATATGGTAATGATAACAGTGATACAGCGTTTAGCGACACTACAAGCTTCAATCTTGTCATAAAGCTCATTTGCAGCTGTATTAATCGCACCAATCATAGACTACAATGTGATGCCGAGTCGCCTCAAAACCTATATACTAAAACTGATATGTTTATTGTTAAGCCTTTGATACGACTTGGCCGCCTGCTACCCTAGCATACCTTGAGCAGCAAAGACGTCAAGACAACTCATTTAACCAGATACAATAGGGTGCTTTATGTCCTCTCACAATACGCAAACTGCCAAGCCACAACAGATGACAGATACCAATACCGCTTGGTTAGAACAAGTAACTTTTACCGCTGATGGCCTCATTCCCGCCATTGCACAAGACAAAGACAGCGGCGAAATCCTAATGATGGCTTGGATGAATAAAGAGGCATTGCATCTGACTGCGCAGACCAAAACTGCCGTGTATTTTTCACGCTCGCGCGGTAAGCTGTGGCACAAGGGGGAGAGCTCAGGGCACACTCAAATTGTGCATGACATTCATCTAGATTGTGACGCGGATGTGATTGTACTGACCGTGACCCAAATTGGGGATATTGCTTGTCACACAGGACGCAGATCGTGCTTTTATCGTAAGCTTGACCTATCCGGTGGGGCGCCAAGTTGGCAGACCGTCGCTCCGGTATTAAAAGATCCTGACGCCATCTATGGCACTACTGCATCTGAGTCTGCCAATGATATAATAGCGGCTCAGCATACTGCTCAAGATGGCAGTACTGACACCTATGCGCAGCCAGCATCACAGACACAAGCTCACAGCGTATTACAACAGCTAGATGCGGTATTAGTGGCGCGCAAAAAGGCCGATGCCAACAGCTCCTATGTGGCAAGCCTTTATGCCAAAGGTCTTAATAAGATTTTGGAAAAAGTAGGTGAAGAAGCAGTAGAGAGCATTATTGCGGCCAAAGACTTGGCTGCGCTAAGCCAGGTGTCTGCACCTAATACCCAAAACTCTGAGCCGCTAGATGAGGTACAGCAAGCCTTAAGCGATGATTTGATCTATGAGATTGCTGATGTGTGGTTTCACACTTTGGTCACATTGGCATGGTTTAATATCGGGTCCGATCGCATACTGGCTGAGTTGGCGCGCCGCTTTGGCCTCTCAGGCATCGAAGAGAAAAATAGCCGCCCCCATTAAGAGTTAAGTTAATATCTTTATCCCTTTTTTCTACCCTTGCTCGACACGTATAGCCATTTATAACACGGCGATTAAGGCAAACCATTAAGTTAAACCACTGAGTTAATAAAAGGACACCACCATGAGCTTATCTCCCATGCAGTTACTAATTATTCTGGGTATTGCACTGTTGATTTTTGGCACCTCAAAGCTAAAAAATGCTGGTAAAGATTTAGGCGGCGCGGTCAAAGGCTTCAAAGATGCGGTAAAAGATGAAGAAGACGCCCACGCCAAAAGCAAGATTGAACCCAAAGTTATCGACCACGAAGCCTCTACGCACCCTGAGGTGAAAGTGGACGAGATAAAAATCAAAGCTGAAGACACGCATCAATCCTAATCCTTATTTAATACCGTAATAGGATAATAAGCGGCTATGTTTGACTTTAGTTTTTATGAAATGTTGGTGTTCGGCATCATCGCACTCATTGTCTTGGGGCCAGAAAAATTGCCCCAAGCAGTACGTACGGTCGGCACTTACTACTCTAAGTTTCGCCGCACTGTAGGCACCTTGAAAGCTGAGATGGAGGCAGAACTTGATTTGGCCGAAACCCGTCAGCTGATGCAAAAGGAGCTGGAAAAAATTCGTCTTGCCGAGGCTGAGATGCAAAAGGAGATGGACGAGCTGCGCGGTAGTATGAAAGAGTTTGAGCAACAAAAATCGCAGCTACAGCAAACCTTAAACAGCGCAAGCTTTGCCTCCTCTACAGATACCTCTGTTGAAGTAGAGGCATCAAGTACGTTGAGCGATTCTAATCAGAACATCGCTGAAAAGGCTGCCAGCAAACAAAAGGCATCAGAGCGCTTAGAAAAACCATGGGTGCATCCGGTAGCCAATGCCACTACGATGGGCCAATCTCATTCAGATTATGCTTATGCACCCTCAGCTGCCACTGCTTATATAGACCCTCAAGACCTAGATAGCAGCCAAGCCAACATCCCTGATACTGATACTGATACTGATACTGATACTGCAGCTCAGCAAAATCAGCTGCCGCTTACCAGACCTTGGGAGAACATGTGGTTTTTGTTGGGAGATTATGACCGAGCCCGGCGGCTACCGCCAGCACCCTTTGTTCCTGACTATAAGGCCATTCCCCTGCTTTATGATACAGCAGCTGGGCAAAGCACTAAGGTGGGACCATGAGCTTATTTAAAAACAAAAAAAGCCGCTTTGACACCCCAGCTTCGCTGCTAGACGGTGAAAAAGTGAGCGATAGCATAGAAGACAGTAACAGCTTGGCTGATATGCCCCTAACTGAGCACTTAGTTGAGCTTAGAATGCACCTTATAAAAATCATGGTGGTGGTGGCAGTTATTTTCCTAGCTTTGGTGGGGTTCTCTCGTGAGCTGTATGACTTTATCTCAGAGCCACTTGTTGAGATACTGCCCCATACCTCAACCATGATTGCCATTGATCCGGTGGCCAACTTCATGGCTCCGATCCGCCTAACCTTATTGACTTCGGCATTTTTTGCCATGCCGTTTATCTTATACCAGATTTGGTCATTTGTAGCGCCTGGACTTTATAAGCACGAAAAGCGGATTGCTGTGCCTATTTTATTGTCCTCTATTGTGCTGTTTTATACGGGCGTGGCTTTCGCTTACTTTATCGTATTACGCCGGGCACTGAGTTTTTTGATTACTTTCTCGCCCTCAAGCGTGGTGCCAATGACCGATATCGAAAGCTACTTAAGCTTTGTCACTAAGCTACTCATGATGTTTGGCATTACTTTTGAGATACCGGTGGTGGTGCTTATTTTAGTATTGACCGGTATTGTGTCGGTGGCATCATTAGCGGACAAACGTCGTTATGTGATTGTGGCTTGCTTTGCTGCCGCTGGGGTGATGTCACCGCCGGATGTGCCCTCTATGTTTTTATTGGCCATTCCAATGATTTTATTGTTTGAATTTGGCTTATTGATGGCCAGATTACTGGTAAAAGAGAAACAGGCGGCACTTAAAGAGGGTGAATAACACATACATGCAAGGCAAATACGTCATTTAGGCTGGGTTAATCTAACGGCTTAAACCCTTAACTGCGCTCGTCAGTCATCCTCCTTATTATCTATGTTGAATCTGTTATAATAACTAAAGCCAGTACACGTTCGCTACTGGCTAGGATACCCTTCATTGATTGTCTAAATACCCTGTGCGCTGATACAGACCTCATACGCTTCACCTGCTGCCATTGCCTCGTCAATGGTTTTTTTAACGGTAGTATTTAGCCTATGGCTTAAGTAGATACCGGATTTATTCAGCATTATAGTCCTGCCGTATTTAAGTTATGCTCTACGTGCTACAAACGCTTGGCGCCAAACCCCCGATTTTTTCCATCCATAGGTAATAATATGTCATTAACTGCTCCGTCCGCTCAAATGCCCGCTTACATGAGTGACCCAACCGATGAGCAGTTGGCTGCTTTAAACATGGCCATGGACGGCAAATCCTTTAAAGTCGTGGCCTATGCTGGCGCCGGTAAGACCACCACTCTTAAGCTTATCGGTGAGCGTCTGCGCGGCCGAGGCCTATATTTGGCCTTCAACAAAGGCATCGCCAATGAGGCCAAACAAAAATTCCCAGCTCATGTTGATTGTCGCACCTTTCACTCGCTGGCCTATCGTCATGTGGCGCGCGATATTACTGCCAAATTGTCCTTGCCCAGATTTTCGCCAAAACGTTTAGGCGATGACTTGGGGTTGCATACCGTACAGGTACGCCGGCAGATAGATGGCAAAACCACTTATGTAAACTTGACCCCTGCCCGCCAAGCTCGGTTTGTCAGTGATGCGGTCAGCTATTTTTGTAGTACCCATGCCAGCCATCCTGCACCCCGGCACCTGCAGTTCCCAAGTTGGGTCAGTGCTGAGGATGCGGAGCAATTACGTGAGCGCTTATATCCGGCCGTTGAACAGCGCTGGCTACAATCTACCGATGCACGCCACCCCGCAGGTATTGGTCATGACATTTATCTTAAGCTTTGGGCACTGTCAAAACCTGTGATTCCAGCCGACTTTATCTTATTCGATGAAGCGCAAGATGCTGACCCATTAATGATGGGTATCTTAACTCAGCAGCCGCGTCAGGTTATCTATGTGGGCGATGCGCATCAGCAGATTTATGAGTGGCGAGGTGCGGTAAACGCCATGAAAAAGCTGCCTTTGCCGCAGACCTTGTTGACCCAATCCTTTCGCTTTGGCGATGACATTGCTGATGTGGCCAACTTATTACTCAAGGCGCTACAAGAGGAGGTGCCACTCAAAGGCAATCCTAATAAAACCTCCACAACCCATAAAACCTCAGGCAGTGCAAAAAAAGACGCCATCTTATGTCGTACCAATGCCGCTGCTATGGCACAGTTATTGGCAGGATTAAAAAACGGCCATAAAGTAGCGCTACAGGCCGACGCCGATAGAATGCTTAAATTCTGTCACGCAGCCGAAAGCTTAAAAGCAGGCAAGTCTGCTTATGGCGTGCCCGAATTGGCTTACTTTTATAACTGGAATGATGTGCAAGATTATGCCGAGACCAATGAAGGCAGTGATTTAAAGACCTTGGTAAAATTGGTCGATGACCATGGCACCGATGTGCTGTCCAAAGCAGTCAACAGCTTAACTGATGTGCGTGATGCCGATTATGTCATCTCTACTGCCCACAAGGCCAAAGGTCTTGAATGGGGCCGAGTACAGCTTGATGATGACTTTTATTATGACGTTACGCCCAATGGTATAAAAATCAGCCCCGAGGAGCTGCGTTTATTATATGTGGCCTGCACCCGAGCACAGGATAATTTAGACATTGCCAATATCAGTGATCTCATCTCTGGATTAAGAGATGGCAAAAAAGTTATCTATAATAAGTCGCCATAAATAAAACAGATACGTTATCATGCCCTCTTTTAGCCCATACATGTGACCGCCATGTCTTTTTCTGACCAGTTTTTTTCATCGCCTGTCCGTCTTTTGGCGCCCATGGAGGGGCTTACAGACCCACTGATGCGCCAAATACTCACCCAAATTGCCAGCGACTTGGGTCGCCCTTATGATTGGTCGGTCAGTGAGTTTATCCGTATCACTCATCATGTCTTGCCTGAGCATGTCTTTTACCGCTTCGTCCCTGAGCTGTTGCAGTCAGGCACAACCGATAGCGGCACCCCTATTCATGTGCAGCTGCTTGGCAGTGAGCCTAAGCTTATGGGCGCCAATGCCTTGGCAGCCGCTGAGCTTGGCGCACCAGCAATTGACCTAAATTTTGGCTGTCCAGCAAAAACGGTGAACAATCACCGCGGCGGCAGTGTGCTGCTCGATGAGCCACGCCTCATGCGTGATATCATCTCTGCGGTGCGAGAGGCTGTGCCGGCTCACATTCCGGTCTCGGCTAAAATTCGCTTGGGCTATAATGACACCAACAATATCGATGATATCCGCCAAGCCATTGCCGATAGCGGCGCTGACTGGCTGACCATTCATGCCCGCACCAAGACTCAAGGCTATAAGCCGCCTGCTTATTGGGAAAAGATTGTGGCATTTACTGAGCTACCGATACCCATTATTGCCAATGGCGAGATTTGGAATGCGCAGCACGCGCATCAGTGTATTGCGCAGTCTCATACGTCACATGTGATGCTCGGCCGCGGTGCCGTGACCCGCCCAGATTTAGTGGCCCAAATTGATAACCCAGAGAGCGTCATTGAGTGGCAACATCTGATTGCACATCAAATTGCCTTTTTGCAAGGGGAGGCCAAGAATGACTTGGTGCTTATTGGCCGTTACAAACAGTGGTTAGGTATGCTCAGTAAAGGCTATGTGGAGGCCAAACAGCTGTGGGAGCAGATTAAACGTGAGCGCAATAAGCAGACCATTGTTGATTTGCTACAAGCACAGTTAGGCTAAAAACAGCTCTGGTGTTTAACAAGCTTATTAACAACGCAACCACTTAGCGTAACAATCAGACCGCCATACGCAGTGCTAGATAGAACAGCATAAAGCAGCATGCCATGGATAGTGCCCAGACAATAGAGCGTAACGTGGGCAGATTAACAATATAGGCAATGCCATAGCCCACTCGCAGCACAATATAAAGCACGGCCAAATAGTTAATGACAATCTGAGGCACAAAGAACAGCATGGCCACAATGACTGAGGCCAAAAATATGGGCAGACTCTCAAAGCTGTTTTGCTGAGCGGCATTGGCACGAGCCGCTTTACCGCTAAACGTTGCCATCACTTCACGGGGTTGTGCATTGTCTGCCATACCAAACCCACCGAGTACCTTAGCGAGCAAAGTAAATATAAAAGGCAAGGCACTGGCAATTATCATGGTCCAAATCGCCACGCCGGAAGAATCAGGTATCAGGGCAAAGAACCAACTCATAGGACTGTCCTTTTGGCTTGTTAGCTTGCGACCACTTCAAAGCTGTGGGTAATATTTACGCCGCCTGCGGCCAACATCTTGCTCGCTGAACAGTATTTGTCTGCAGAGAGCTCAACCGCTTTGGCCACTTGTTTTTCTTTAACATCCTTACCGGTCACCACAAAATGCAAATGAATATCGGTGAACACCGCAGGCACTGTATCAGCTCGTACTGCTGAGAGTTCACAGCGCACATCTTCAATGTCTTGACGTCCCTTCTCTAAAATACCCACCACATCATAGCTGGCGCAGCCGCCTAAACCCAGTAAAATCAACTCCATAGGACTGGCGCCATTGGTTTTATTGCCATCCACATCGACGGTTTGACCGGAAGGGGCCGTGCCCAAAAAATGTCTGTCTTTTTGCCACACCAGCTCACCTTGTAACGGCATGGCTTTTGGATCGATGGTAGGAGTTTTGGTGCTCATAGTCAGTCTCTTATCGTTGGGTTTATTATCATTTGTTATTCTTAAACAAAACCAAGCTTAATCGTACCACGCTCTTGTAAGGATGCAAATACGCTTCACGTAATCATTGTCTTCAATTAATCTTATCAGCGGTTTTTGGACTTAAAAATTAAAAAGGCCAGATAGTAAGCTATCCAGCCTTTGTCTTTTATCCGTACTATTGAGGCTATTAGCGCCAATTAAAACGAGCTGCTAAGTCCCACAAACACACTGGTCATATCGTCGTTATCGCCGCTAGAGTGTGATACACCTGCATTGGCATTGATATTACCAAACTGACGCGATAAGCCTAACGTCATACCAAAGCTGTCATCATCAATCTCTGATTGTGGCGTGGTAAATGGCAGATCCGGCTGAGTGTTTAGACGGGCGCTGACCGCTTTACGATTGTCATCCAATTGCTTTTGATAATGCAAATCTCCAAACACATTTAAGCGATCACTTAAACGGCTGCTGGCTTTGATACCCAAAGTGCCATAAGTGGTATTGTATTTTTGCTCTTCAAACTGCATTGCAATGCCTGTAACTTGTTTTTCACGAATGGCATCTAACGTCACTCGGTTCACCGTGGCGCCCAGATAAGGGGTCACAGTGGTATCACTAAATTGAGCCATATTGGCCATTGGCATGGGGTAACCGGCCTGCACCGTGGCATAGTAGCGCTTACCATCTGCTTGCGACTTAAAGCTTTGCTTTATGTTGTCTAGACTCACTGTCCGGTTTAGATCCATATCGATTTTGCCATAGCCAATGGCGCCATTGAGCTGAAATTGACCCAGTTTATTGCTGTGATACAGACCCACGCCAAGCTCATCTAAGTCGACATCATTAAAGCCACTGCGTCTATTGGCATCAAGCTCGGTTTGGCTCATATTGGCATAAATACCACTGACGGCGTCAGGGCTGCCGGCATGATCAAAATCCATACCCAATAATAGCTGAGTATTACCACTGCTATCAAAGCCTGCTGCATCTAAAGAGTTGACATCGGCTGAGGCCCATATTGAAGGGCCGGTATTTTGCTTAGTGTTAGTAGAGCTTTGTCGCCCATTGATGTGTGTCTGCAAACGCTGGTTGGTCGCCATTCCGGCTTGGGTGGCAATGTGAGGTAATACACCCACTTGACTGGGCGCAGTCACCACCGCATTGGCATAATCGGCAATCATCTGATGGGCGCGGCCTGTGGGATGAACGCCATCGGCGAAGAAATAGCTGTTTTCAGCACCGGCTTCCTTCAAGTCATCTCTACCACATTCAAGAGAGCTGACCGAACCACAAGCAAGCTCATTCATGTTGCTAAATCCATAAGCTGCTGGATTGGCCGCTACCTGCTGCAGCAAGTTAAAGGTGTCTAGTGGAATAACATTGGCGCCTGTCTGCTTAATTCCTGAATAGAGGCCATTGTTGTACTGATCAGAAAGCGACGTACCATATGAGGCAAACGGAGTGTTTACAAAATTAGGGGTCAGCCCCACATCTGGAATATTAGGCACGACAATATAGTTGGCGCCGTTATCATGTAGTTTTTTAATAATTTCTACTTCATCACCCACAGCAGATGAGATGATATTTGACGCATTACCCAAATCATCTACAACCGCAAAAAGATCATTGGCACCAGTCCATACCGTATATAGACCTTTCGATTCCACACGATGAGTGGTCAAATAGTTGTCTAGCTGAGTCTTAACTGAGTCTACAGGTATCCCCTCTCTTTCCACATCAATGCCAGTTCTAGCACCGCCAATCGCATAGTTGTTGCCTGATTTTTTATCGAAAATGGTGTTGGCGGTCGAGCTAAATCCTAGCTGCTCAGCAAATGAGGTGGCCCAAGTATTATCAGGGTTGGTGGTGAATTGACCTGACTCTGCTTTGTCTAATACCGGCTTAAAATAACCGCCATCTGTCAAGCTATCACCAAAAAAGGTGACGCTGCTATAGTCGCTGGCATGGGCACTGCTTATGCCTGCTAATGTAACGGCTAAAATAGCTTGGGATAAGGTCTTTATAGAGGGGGTATACAAGCGCGGCTGTGTGGCTTGTTGATACAGGTGAGATTTAATCATCTTGACTTCCTTGTCATAGCATAAAGTAAACATAAAATAAGGCATGAACAATGCGCCGATCATCGAAGCACTGTGGTGACACTCTGCATCGCAACCTACATGACCTTCACACTAACAGGGATAATAACCGAGCAATAACAACCACCTTAACATCACTCACCTGGTCGCAACTTTTATTACGGCCATCGCTATTATTGTCGCTTATTATAGTGTACGATTGTACACAACAGGCCGAAAGCTGGCAAATTGTTTCATCCCTAGCAACAAAATAGCACACTCTAATGGATTTGACCCCAAGTTATTTTACTCGCTGTGCAGCGTATATTTTTAGGGCTTTCTATTAAGTGTAGTTTAGCGGTTAGTGTGATTTTTTTGGCGCTTAAGCCAATGAATTGGTTGATATTTAAGTGGCTAGGTCATAGATAAAGTATGAAACATTTTATATCAAAATATGATTACCATTTAACTTGATTTACTGGTTTAATAGAGGTAACGAATTTCAGTCTGTCTGTTTTTTGTTGTTTATTGGAAATTAAAACGATAACAGATATTCAAGCGCAGCTTTAAGGCAGTAGACTGATTTTATTTCAACATTTCTAAATTTTAAGGTTTTCGTCATGATTGATGCAGACGGCTTTAGAGCCAATGTCGGTATCATCTTGGCAAATACACAAGGACAAGTACTATGGGCAAAACGAGTTGGTCATGATTCTTGGCAGTTCCCGCAAGGGGGTATCGATGAGGGAGAAACCCCTCTTGATGCTATGTACCGAGAGCTGTGGGAGGAGGTAGGCTTATATCCTCGACACGTCCAGCTTTTGGCTGCTACTGACAATTGGCTAAGGTATCGCCTGCCCAAACGTTACATACGTCACGGGCAGCATCCTTTGTGTATAGGGCAAAAACAGAAGTGGTTTTTGCTTAAGCTAGATGAGCCGAATACCGAACATATCCGCTTTGACACCGCAAAGCCAGAGTTTGACCATTGGGAATGGGTCAGCTACTGGTATCCGCTGGGTCAAGTGGTTCATTTTAAACGAGGTGTGTATCGCCGTGCGCTGCGAGAGCTGGCACGTGAGTTACCACTTAAAAAGGAATTGATTTTACCTGAGACTAAAAACCATTTGCTTCAGGTTTGATTTCAATAAAGTTTTGCGTTTAATTTGAGTATGATTTAGTTTTTAACTTATTTTTTATGTGAAGAGGCCTGTATCTAGTGATACAGGCCTCTTTTTCGTCTGGTGTTCTTTATCGATTAGATAGCGTAATACTAAAGAGCAGTTAAGGTTTACAAAGATGATAAAAGTCACTCTAATCTGCTGTTATTTTTTAGCCAAATGCGCATACTCGCGGCTCACCAACTGTAGCTCAACACCAGAATTATCTTCATCGCCTCTTAGCAGGGTCAAAATACTCTGAGTCCGAGTGCCATAATTGGGTAACTCGGGAGTATCAATACAAATCGAAGATAAGGCTTGCTCTAGAGCAGGAGGCATACCGGTATCAGGTAGCTGTTCATCTGCAGCTTGCAGCGTATCGGTGAGTACGTTCCACGCCGCAGGTAGCCAATACTCCTTATCTGCTTGATGAAACTGTAAGCTTTCGCTGATTAATGGCAGCACCTCTTGACGCACTCTGCCGCGCAAACGCTCAGATTTAAACCAAGCCTCATCAGGCTGACCATTTGAAATAATATGCAGACCACTGTGCAGGGGGGTCGCAGGATAGCCTCTATTGTTCACTAGCACCGCTTGCTTCTCGTCCCCCACTATTAGGTTAAAGCCTGCATAAGCCTGCAACTCTATCTGACGCGCATAAGCCAAAGGCGATAAGTGACCGGTTAAGAAATTCGTTACCAGCTCCCCCCGTGATCTTTGGTCAGGCGTGGCTTGCACCCCATCTCGAAAATTCAATACCGCCGCCCAGCGTCCGTTTTGACTAAATAGCGGATTTGTTTGTTTCGACGTTTCAGACTCTAAGGGCTGCTGGTGAATGCCCAGCCACGTGCCGCCACTTTTATCATCTCGTCCCCCAAAAATAGGCAGATCCTCCCATTGATGGGCTTGGGTGGTAGGGCGTGCTAAAAACTCATCTCTATTAGACAGCAGGACTAACGGCATCTCATCAAACAGCTGCCAAGCAATGGCGGTAATACACATAGGCTTTCCTTAAAAGGCACAAACAGTACTCTGGATCTTCTACATTATGGGGCAGCCTCACTGATTTATCTATATGATGCGCAACACAAGTCTGAGCCTTTGCTATTTTTTGTGAGCGTAGGCTTACTTTTACTCAACTCAAATACACCGTTCAGTTAATGTCTTACAGGCTGATTTTTGCTATTATGACGACCATCAATTAACCAGGCAGAACTCGCTCATGATGATTCATCCCCAATTTGACCCAGTGGCTTTATCCGTTGGACCACTTCAAGTCCATTGGTATGGCTTTATGTATCTACTGGCCTTTGCGGCCGCTTATGGCTTGGCTTGGTACCGCAGCACCAAGCGTGAAGGTTGGACCACGGATATGGTGTCCGATTTGGTATTCTTCGGTGCTTTAGGGGTTATATTAGGCGGCCGTATTGGCTATGTGTTGTTATACCAATTCGGTGAGTTTTTGGCCAACCCTACCTATTTGTTCAAAGTCTGGGAAGGCGGTATGTCGTTCCATGGTGGCTTTGTAGGGGTTGCGTTGGCGATGATATATTTTGCCCGTAAGTACAAAAAACCCATTTTTAGCGTATTAGACTTTATTGTTCCTTGCGTACCGACCGGATTGTTATTTGGTCGTATTGGTAACTATATTAACGGCGAGCTTTGGGGCCGAGTTTCTGACGGCGGTTACAACTGGTTGACCTACTTTCCGCAAGCGGCCAAGTTTGATTCCGCGCTAATTACCACCAACCCTGCGCTACAGCCTTTAATGACCCAAATTGAGGGTAACTACCTCTTGCCGCGTCATCCCTCACAGCTGTATGAAGCATTCGCTGAGGGCTTATTAACCTTTATTATTGTGTGGTGGTTTTCTTCCAAGCCTCGCCCGCGTATGGCCGTAAGTGCCTTATTCATGCTGTGCTATGGTATCAGCCGCTTTACTATTGAGTTCTTCCGCCAGCCAGATGAAGGCTATTCACTGATCTTTGGTTGGATGAGTAAAGGGCAGCTTTATACCTTGCCGATGATTATCTTTGGCTTAGTATTGATGGTCTTAGCGTACCGCCGTCAGCAATATGACTGGGGCAAATACGCCGCTTAGAAATAATAGATTTTTGCTGTATTAACTGTTTTAGTTCACTTACTTTGTTAATTATTTGACTGTAGACCTATGATAACTTCCAAAAATGAAGCCGCTTATCTTGATTTAATTCGCTATGTGCGTGACCACGGTACCGAGAAGGGAGACCGTACAGGTACGGGCACCCGCAGTCATTTTGGTGCTCAGTTGCGCTTTGATTTAAAAGATGGCTTTCCGCTGTTAACGACCAAAAAAGTGCACATGAAGTCGATTACTTATGAACTGTTTTGGTTTTTAAAAGGCGATACCCATGTCAAATATTTGCAAGACCATGGGGTACGTATTTGGAACGAATGGTCAACTGCGGAGCAAACCGCTCGCTTTGGTCGCCCTGAGGGTGAGCTGGGTCCTATCTATGGTCATCAGTGGCGTAATTATGGGGCCACTAAAGCAGAGGACGGCCGCTACAATCAAGATGGGGTGGACCAAGTTGTTGAGGTAATTGAGCAAATTAAGAGCAACCCCAATTCGCGTCGTTTGATTGTGTCCGGTTGGAACCCAGCCGAGGCGACCCAAGTGGCGCTACCGCCTTGCCATACATTATTTCAGTTCTTTGTGGCAGACGGCAAACTGTCTTGCCAGCTGTATCAGCGCTCCGCAGATTTGTTTTTAGGAGTGCCTTTTAACATTGCCAGCTACTCTTTATTAACACATATGATTGCTCAAGTTTGTGACCTAGAGGTGGGTGAGTTTATTTGGACAGGTGGTGATTGTCACTTGTATCAAAACCATATTGAGCAGGTCAATGAACAGCTGTCTCGCGAGGCTTATGAGTTACCTAAATTATGGCTCAACCCTGAAATCAAGGATATTTTTGATTTTACTTTTGATGATATCCGAGTTGAGGGCTATCAGTCGCATCCAGCGATTAAAGCACCCGTCGCGGTATAAATAGCCCGTCGCGGCATTAATAGATAGTTACAGCATAAATAGATAGCTTAGCCGCTATACGCCAAGCCGTTTATCAGACAATTGGTTATTATTGATTAAGGATATTTGTATGAGCTACGCCCACACTCAAGTTGCCCAAATTGTGGCCATTAGCCGCAACCGCTGTATCGGCAAGGGCAATGATTTGCCTTGGCATATCCCCAATGATTTAAAACACTTTAAGGCCATGACCACCGCTGAGACCGATGCTTATGTAGATACAGGCCTAAAAGGTATTGTCATTATGGGCCGTAAAACTTTTGAATCGATGGGCTCAAAGCCGCTGCCAAAACGAGTGAACTTCATTGTCACCACTCAAATGGACTATGCGCAGCAAAAAGGGCTAGAAGGTCTTAAAGATGTGCATGTGGTGCATAACTTGGATGATGCTTTAACCCATGCAGCCAACGTTGCTCATGGCTTAAAGTTTGAAACTATTTGGGTTATTGGCGGCGAGCGTGTGTTTAAACGTGCCATGATGTTCACCGACCGCATTGAGCTAACGGTTGTCGATACCGACATTGAAGACGGCGATGCGTTTTACCCAGAGATACCCGAAGACTTTGAACTCACTCAAGAGTCTGAGTCATTTACTGATGAAAAAAGCGGCCTGAGCTATAAGTTTATGACTTATATGGTCAAAAAGGGCTAACCCTTCTTTAGTTTTTTGCTTCTATAGACAGCTATTGTCTGAAGCCCGCTATGCTCTAGCGGGCTTTTTTATGACCACCCTTTTGCTATTATGACTCAAGCCCCGCTTCTTTTATCACACCACACTGTCTGTTATCTCAAAAGAGCCACCTTATGTTAATAAAGGCGTTAAAAACAATCTTGCTATTTAGTGTGGGTTTCATTGCGCTCTTGAGCCTTTTGGCACTAGTGACTCATCAAAGCTTGCCTGACCATCAGTCACACACCGCCTCTCGCCATTTAGCAGTCGACCCTAGTAGCTTTTTGGCACAGCGGCTACTGCCTTTGTTGCAGCAGCATCCGGGCTTAAGTGGCATTTATTTATTGGATGACAGCCACGAGGCCTTTTTGGCTCGATTGGCATTGGCAGCGTCTGCACAAGACACCTTAGATGTGCAATATTACATCTGGCATGATGACACCACAGGTCACTTGCTCATGCAAAGCTTGTACCAAGCCGCTGAGCGCGGAGTTCAGGTGCGTTTGTTGCTCGATGACAATAACACTGGCGGCATGGATCCGCTGCTGGCCAGCATCGATGCGCATCCCAATATTGAGGTGCGGCTATTTAACCCCTTTATGCAGCGTACTCTTCGGCCTTTGGGCTATCTTAGTGACTTCTTTAGGCTAAATCGGCGCATGCACAATAAGTCTTTTACAGCAGATGGTCTGGTGACCATAGCGGGCGGGCGTAACGTCGGTGATGAATATTTTGGCTTTGGTAGCGGGGTAATGTTTGCAGATTTAGACATGGCGGCTGTTGGACCCGTGGCCGAAGATGTGGAGCAAGACTTTGACCGCTACTGGGCAAGTCAGTCTGCTTATCCGCTCCAAAGCATCATTAAGCAACACGCCCCCGCACCTTTTGATACCACACCTGCAACCGATAAACAAACGCAGATTTTCTTAAAAGAGCTGGGAGAGTCCAGCTTTGTCAAACAACTTCGTGAAGGCTCATTGCCGCTAATTTGGACTCAGGTACGGCTGATTAGTGATGACCCTGCAAAGGGATTACAAAAATCGAAAGAGGCGGACTCGGTACTGGCTCATCTTGTTCCCTTAATGCAGGGCACCCGTGAGGAGCTACTGATAATCTCTCCCTATTTCGTACCCGCCAAGCAAGGTACTGCTCTGTTTCAGCGCCTGGCCAAACAGGGCAAACAAGTCGCCGTCCTCACCAATTCTCTAGCCGCAACCGATGTTATTCCGGTACATGCCGGCTATGCCAAATATCGCAAACCACTGTTACGCGCCGGCATCGCCTTATATGAGCTTAAACCGCAGGCCACAGTTATCACCAAAAATCATGGCGGTATTCTCAAAAGCAGTGGTGCCAGCTTACATGCTAAGACCTTTATTATTGATAATCAAACGCTGTTTGTGGGCTCTTTTAATATGGACCCTCGTTCTGCTGCATTAAATACAGAAATGGGCTTTGTGTTTGATAGCGAGCAGATGGCAAGTTATCTGGCAGACAATATGAAGCAAAAACAAATGGAGTACAGTTATAAGGTGAGCAAAACCCCGCAAGGTAAATTACACTGGCAGACCTTAGATGACGGTAATACTGTCGAGTATGATAACGAGCCACACAGTAGCCTATTTTCTCGACTTGGCGTTTGGGTGTGCTCTTTGCTGCCTATTGAGTGGCTATTGTAGGGCTTACATACCGGCTGAAGCCTTGAAGTAAAAGACAAGCCCTAAAAAATCCGCCCAACACATAAGTTGGGCGGATTTTTTACTTTATACGTCTCGTGACGTCAATACGCCACAGCCTCAAATAAAGTCAGGGTTTAGATGGCTTTTGTGCGCTCAGTCAGCCACGCCAAAGCCGCCCCTGAAACACGGTCTTTTAGCTCATTGAATACGTGGCTGTGGTAGTCGTTCAACCACTCTATTTCGTCTTGGTTAAGCAAGCTTGGCTCTACCAAACGGGTATCAATGGGGCATAACGTAACCGTTTCAAAGTTTAGATAATGACCAAACTCAGTCTCTTGCGGTGTTGGCACAGGCTGGTTCACCACTAGGTTTTCGATGCGAATCCCCCAGCGGCCTTCACGGTACAAACCAGGCTCATTACTTGAGATCATACCCACCTTCATGGCACGCTCTGGTGGGTTGCTCGCCGCATAAGCAATGACCTGAGGGCCTTCATGCACATTTAAGAAGTAGCCAACACCATGGCCGGTACCATGACCGTAATCCATTTGGGCTTGCCACAGTGGTGCACGGCAAATCGCATCAATCAGTGGTGAAGCAATCCCATCTGGGAAACAGGCTTTGGCTAAGGCAATGTGTGCTTTTAACACCATGCTAAAGTCACGTTTTTGCGTCTCATTAACTTGGCCAATGCCAATCACACGGGTAATGTCGGTGGTGCCGTTTTGGTACTGAGCACCAGAGTCAATTAATAACAGTCCATCACCGTCAAGGTAGCTAAATTTGTCTTCTGTGGCACGGTAATGTGGCAGCGCCCCATTTTCATTGAAGCCGGCAATGGTTGGGAAGCTTGGTGATACATAGTGCGGCTGTTTGCTACGCACATCAATCAACATACTGTCCACATCAAGCTCGCTTAAGCGTTCGCCTTGATGTAAACGTGCTTCAAACTCGCTAAAGAACTCACACAATGCCGCACCATCTTGACGCATGGCCTCACGCACATGCTCGATATCCTCTTTAGACTTGACGGATTTTAGCAATGTGCTTGGCGCAACTTGCTCAATCATAGCAATGTCATCGCCTAAGTCATTTAAGGTGCCTACTGCCACCTTATTGGGATCTAATAACAATAAATCCTCTGGCGTTAGCTCACTTAAAGCACTTTGAACTTGATCATAATCTGCCACGCTAATACCGGCGTCACTTAATAATTTGGCGATATCCTCGCCCACTTTGGCATTGTCAATATAAAGCGTTGCCTTATCTGCAGTGACTATCATGTGTGCCAAAAATACAGGGTTGTAATCGACATCACTGCCACGTAAGTTGGTCAGCCACGCAATATCATCCAAGCTTGAAATGAGATGATGGGTGGCGCCAATTTGCGCCATATGTGCCCGCACTTCGGCCAGCTTCTCTTGCGCCGACTGTGACACAAACTGCGCATCATGGGCATAAAGCTGAGCCACAGGCAGCGCCGGACGGTCTTGCCAAATCTCGCCTAATAAATCCAGCTCAGTGACCAGACGGATACCCTCCTCTTCACTTTCAGCCGCCTCATCGAAAGCATCTAACAGGCGATCTTGTTCAGCCAGTGACAACACATTGCCATCGATGGCCACACTATCGCCGGCCTTTAAATACTCACCCAGCCACTGGGCGTGATTAGGAGAGCCTGGTTGTAGTTTTTGTAGGGTAATACCAGTCCCCTCTAATTGTGCCGCTGCTTGTACCCAATAACGGCTGTCCGCCCACAGACCTGCAAAGTCATGAGTCACAACCAAAGTACCCACAGAGCCTGTAAAGCCCGATAGCCACTGACGACCCTGCCAATACTCAGGCAGATACTCAGATAAATGAGGATCAGCCGATGGGATGATCAGGGCGCTGATTTCGTTATTTTTTAGAACTTGGCGTAATTGATGGATACGCTCTTGGATGACAGACTTACTCATAATGTTCCTCGGGATAAATGGTATGTTTTTTATTGTGGTTTTTTTTGCCAATTTCAAATGTGAAAAACGTGCTACCAGATTATGGTAACACGTTTGATTTGTTGAACCGTTTTCAGTTAGTAAGCAGCTTAAAAGCTTACCATGAATCTAAAGCTTATTTAAACAGCATTGCGGCGTTCATCTTCCGCTTCACTGCGGTCTAACATGGCTCTGACCGGTTTTGATAAAGCCAGCAAGATTAAAGCGGTCACTACCAAGAAGATGGTCATGGTAGTGAACAGGCCAGGCAAGCCATCAATGGTATCTGCTGACACATGACCGCCAAAGAAGGCAGCAACTAAGTTACCCATGGCCACAGAAGTGAAGAACAGACCCATCATTTGACCTTGCATACCTTTTGGCGCAAGCTTAGTCATTGAAGATAAGCCGACAGGACTTAATGCCAACTCACCCAAAGTTAATAACAACAAACTGCCTGTGAGCCACAAAGGCGATACTAGAGTGTCTGGATTAGCGACCACCAGTTTAGAGGCCATCGTCATCAAACCAAACCCTGCTGCCGCCAATAGCATACCCAAAGAGAACTTGGCCATACTGTTAGGTTCAAGATTACGCTTACCTAACCACACCCAAATGATACTCACAATGGGCGCCAGCATTAGGATAAAGATGGGGTTTAATGACTGGAACCAAATGCTTGGTACATCAAAGCCCATGACATTAAGATCGGTATAACGATCGGCAAACAAGTTAAATGAAGTGGGCTGCTGCTCAAAGCTTGACCAGAATAACGTTGAGCCGATGATTAAAATAAAACAAATCAGCAAACGCAGCTTATCGGTCTTATCAAGCTTAGGGGAGACAAACATATAACCAAAATACAGCAGCACAGTGGCGGCAATAACATAGGTCATGTATTCGGCAACCAGACTGGGGTTAAAAGGCATAACACCAGTAGCCACAAGCACAATGAGCGCAATTAAAATCGCTAAAAATAGACCCACCCAGCGGCCGACATTTTGATACTGATCGTTGGCCACTTCCCATTCAGGGGTGATGCCTTTCGCTTTCGCAAAGCGCTTTAGGTTTTTGCGGGCAGCAAAACGGTATACCAATAACGACACCAACATACCCAAACCACCGACACCAAAGCCAACATGCCACATTTGCTGTTCTTTAAACACACCAACAATCAGTGCAGCCAATAAGGCACCAATGTTAATGCCCATATAAAACAGGGTAAAACCACCGTCACGGCGCGAGTCACCCTTGGGATATAAAGCGCCGACCATCACTGAAATACAGGTTTTAAATAAGCCTGAACCAAGCACAATACAGACCAGACCAATAAAAAACATAGACATGCCAAATAAGGCAGACAAAGCGATACATAAGTGGCCCAGCGCAATGATGATACTGCCCCACCATAAGGCACGCTCTTGACCTAACCAATTATCAGCAAGCCAGCCACCTGGTACCGCAGCAAGATACAAAGTTCCGGCAAAAATACCATATATGGCAGTCGCAGTGGTATCATCGAATCCAAAGCCGCCATTACTAATAGAGGCCACCATAAACAGCACCAGTAAAGGGCGGATACTGTAGTAAGAAAAGCGCTCCCACATTTCGGTGAAGAATAAGGAACGTAGCGGCTGGGGATGCCCCATAAAGCCATTGTCTAGTCCCTTAAATTCAGCAGAAGACTCTGTGTTTTGAGAGTTTACACTACTCATAATTTCTATTCCTTAGATCTATAACAGAGAAGCTGACTCTAACGATCAGGGAGAGCCATCGTCTCACTCTGTTTTGAAGTTAGCTTAATTTTATGTCTTCAGGTTATCAAAAGTTAATAGGGAGATAACTTTCAGTTTCATAAAAAAAACTGCAGTATTGTTTCATGGACTTACAGCAGGGTAAAGAAAAAAAATTTTAATACTACCCAAAAAAGCCCGTACAGTCATAAAGACTGAACGGGCTTTAACGCTAGTTCTATAAGGGTTTAGCAGCTATCTAAAAAAATTACTGAGCAGTCTTTTGTGTGTCTGTATCAGTACCAGGTTCAGCGGCATCAGTAGCTGTAGGCG
Source organism: Psychrobacter sp. YP14 (assembly GCF_003209315.1). Classification (NCBI taxonomy): domain Bacteria; kingdom Pseudomonadati; phylum Pseudomonadota; class Gammaproteobacteria; order Moraxellales; family Moraxellaceae; genus Psychrobacter; species Psychrobacter sp. YP14. The sequence continues at coordinate 2,743,068 of NZ_CP029789.1, forward strand.
CAGCAGCTTCAGCTTCAGCGTTAGTGTCTGAGGTAGTAGCGGTATCTGCAGCAGGTGCAGCTTCGGTACCAGCGGCAGGCGCTTCAGCAGTAGCGGTCTCGGCAGTAGCAGGGTCGGCCTCAGCAGTAGCGGCGTCCGCAGGCGCGGCTTCAGCAGTAGCTTCGGCTTCTGTGGCAGGTGCAGCAGCAGCTTCAGGTGCCGCGGCTTCTTCAGTGGTTTCTTCTACAGCAGCTTCAGGGGCCACATGATGGCCTGCTGGGCGTAAGAAGGCTGAGATACCAATAAGAAGTACGATAGCCAAAAAAGCAGCAGTGCCCACTAGAGCATACATAAATTCTTTCTTCGGTTTATTTTGGCTTGCATCTGCCATAGGTCACCTATCTGTATAATTTGATAAAGGTTTAAGAGAGTAAGTTCCTCTGTAATATGGTACTTTTTGAAACTAAGTAGCTAAGCTCTAATATGAGTCAACTCCCTGTAATCTCTACACTATGGCGCCATATTACCGTCAGAACCGGTCACGTTTCTTGCTATTATATCGCAATTTGCTACCTTTTGTGAAAACGCCCCATCCTATTTGTGGATTAGCAGTATATTTTTACACATCACACTCAAGGATTGAAGTATTAATTCATCCTAATTAACGCTTATTGTTGCGCGCGCTTAGCCAGATAGCTTAACACTAAAAACAGCCCAATAAGTATCAAAATAGGATAATTACCAAAGCGAACATAGGGCGTCATGCCGGTACGCGACTGCACCTCACCACGAAGCACCGTACGCTCAAACTGGGGAGCCTGTGCCACAATACGACCTTTATGGTCAATAATGGCAGTCACTCCGGTATTGGTCGCACGCATAAACCAGCGGCCGGTCTCAAGCGAGCGCATTTGCACCATTTGTAAATGCTGCAAGGGGCCCGCTGAAGTACCAAACCAAGCATCATTGGAGATGGTTAATAAAAAGTCGGTATTTTGCGCATTGCGGCGCGTGGTATCCGGATACGCCACTTCATAGCACACGGCAGCTCCAAGATTGTGGCCGCGCACTTTTAGAGGCAATTGGTCTTTTGGACCACGGCTATAGCTTAATACTTCATTGCTACCGGCCAAATTGGGGAATAAATCCAGCGCCCCTTGAAAAGGGATGTATTCACCAAAGGGTACGAGATTTTGCTTTTTATATAGCCCATCAGCCTGAGCGCCAAGCGCAATCACGCTGTTATAAAACGGTGCGTATTTATCCGTTTCAGGATTATAAGCCGACTCATCTTTGTAAGGAATGCCAGTGACCCAAGTGGTGTCCGTGTCTTTTGCGACTTTGACCACCTCGGCAATAAATGGCCAAGCTTCTGTCTGGAACATAGGAATAGAGGACTCTGGCCATACCACCATATCCTGGTCCCACTCCGTACTGCTTAGCTTGGCATAAATCTCAAGCGTCTTATAGCGGTATTCGGTAAGCCACTTTAAATCTTGAGGAATATTACCTTGTACTAAGGAGACTTTCAGATTGGGGGTATTGGGCTTAGGCTGCGTCCACGCCGGATCTGTCAACCACAAACCAATACTTAACGCTAAAAATAGTATCGAAACCAGCAGATAACCGCCGCGCTTGCGGAATAAATCGACTAAACTTGCTGCCAGTAAAACAACCACAAAAGAGATGGCAAATACACCAGCCACAGGCGCTAATGATGACAACCAGTGCTGCTCGGTAAAAGCATATCCGACAAATAGCCAAGGAAAACCTGTCAGTAGCCAAGTCTTCATCCACTCTTGCAGCACCCAAAGCGCAGCAAAGGCCAGCGGCTGCTTACCGACAAAGCGGTTAAATATCAGCGCCATAAAACCATGAAATAGCCCCATGCCCAGCCCCATCACCGCAATGGCCAATAGGGCCAGCGGCATGGGCACATCCCCATAATCATGGATCGAGGTGTATAGCCAGAATGCGCCCACGCACCAAAGCCCCATGCCATACGCTTCACCGATAATAAAAGCACGCTTATTGCTCATATCACCAAGCAGTAGCGAATACAGTAAAGCGGGGGAAATCAGTGCGATAATCCAGTAGCCATAGGGCGCCAAAGACAGCATAAACATCGCCCCAGCCAGCCAAGCCACAATCACTGCTGTACCGATAGGCAACTGTGAGCTGCGCTGGTGATCATAAGGTTGGTTTAATCTGTCTTGCACATGTTGGGTTGAGGCTCGCATGACGGCTCCGGTAACGGGTATCTTTATAAGGGGAAAAACTGGCGGATTGAGATGGTAAGCTCACACAAAGCGAACGCAAAAAACAGCGCTTATCAAAACCACTATTCATAAAGCCAATAATATGCGTATGATAACAGTCTGGACTCAAAAAATCTTAGCCCAGATACAGTATATATAATAAGCCCTGATGAACCGGTAAAATATCCTCTATAATCTTATGATAAAGGGGCCATAAGGCGACAGATTTACCCCATTTTTAATCACTAGCTCTTAAATTTTGCCAATCGAGAGACGCACTATGCCAATCCCCTCAAACACTCATACGCCCGCCTCGCACACACCCGTGAACCAAAGACAAACCGCTGTCGATTTGCCTGTTCAGGTTTTGGCTGGTGTGGGCAGTAAAATTGAGGGTCAGCTTGAGCAGCTGGGTGTGTCACGCTTGTTTGATTTGCTACTGCATCTGCCGCGTGATTATGAAGACCGCAGCCGTTTGGTCAATATCAGCGACTTACAAGACGGGCAGTCGGCGCTTATAGAAGGGCAAGTCACTTATGTGGATAACAAACGTGGCGGCATGACGGTGGTCATTGAAGATGCCACTGGCGCCATTCAGCTGCGCTTTTTTAAGGTCTATGCAAGCTTGGTACAGACCATGACGCTCGGCACACGGCTCAGGCTGTTTGGTGAAGTCAAAATCAGCCGCTATGGCATGCAGATGGCGCATCCTGAATACAACATGGTGACCGCCGGTACGCCTGTAGTAAACACCGGCCTACAGCCCATTTATCCTGCGGTTAAGGGGCTGCATCAAAACAAACTACGTACCTTGGTCAAACTGGCACTACAGACCGTTCATCAACAAGGGCTGCCTTTAACAGTATTTGATGAGACCGACTGGCAAGCCATCAATCACCTGCCAGCACCGCTACCGACCAATAGCTATGGCCTGCCCAGCTCGGCAGCATCTCAGCAAACCAGCCCATCACCTAACAGCGCCCCAAGTTGGCAGCATTTAACGTTGTTTGAGGCATTGACCTTAATCCATACCCCACCGATGCATACCGATATTACGTTGCAAACGGCGCAGCTTGAGCAGTTAAAAGCGCGCACTCACCCTGCCTGCCAGCGGCTGATTGTGGAGGAGTTGACCGCACACCAATTAAGCATGCTATATCGCCGCAAGCAGCTGCATCAACACAAAGCGCCTAAATGTGATGGTGATAGCCCACTGGCTGAGAAGCTGCTAGCCAACCTGCCCTTTAGCTTAACCGGTGCGCAAGACCGAGTGATTAAAGAGATTACCAGTGATATGGCGACCTCTATTCCAATGCTGCGCTTGGTACAAGGTGATGTCGGTGCTGGTAAAACTTTAGTCGCGGCATTGGCAGCCTGTTATGCCCTCGATAGCGGCTGGCAGGTGGCGGTCATGGCGCCCACTGAGATTTTAGCCGAACAGCATCTGATTAACTTTAAGTCTTGGTTTGAGCCACTAGGTATTGGTGTCGGCTGGCTAGCTGGCAAACAAACCGCTAAGCAGCGCCGTGAAGCGCTGGCTGATGTTGCCGAAAATGAGGTTCAGATTGTGGTCGGTACGCATGCACTGTTTCAAGATGCGGTGGTGTTTGCCAAATTGGGACTGGCAATTATTGATGAGCAGCACCGCTTTGGGGTTGAGCAGCGTATGGCATTGACCAACAAAGGCGTGGCCAATAGCACCCCGCACCAGCTGATTATGACAGCCACTCCGATTCCGCGGACGCTGGCCATGAGTGCCTATGGCGATATGGACACCTCTATTATTGATGAGCTGCCGCCAGGGCGTACCCCGATTACCACGGTTACCATTGACCGTGCCCGCCGTGATGAAGTGATTGAGCGCATCGCCGCTAACTGTAAAGAGGGCAAGCAAGCGTACTGGGTCTGCCCACTGGTCGACGACTCAAGCACCTTAAATGCGCAAGCAGCCGAGGCCACCTTTGCCGACTTAAGCGAGCGTTTGGATATTCGTATTGGCATGGTACACGGCAAAATGAAGTCAAAAGAAAAGCAAGAGATTATGGCTGCGTTTAAGAACGCCGAGCTTGATCTATTGGTCGCAACGACCGTGATTGAGGTCGGCGTCGATGTACCTAATGCTTCATTGATGGTAATAGAAAATGCCGAGCGTTTGGGATTATCACAGCTGCATCAGCTGCGTGGCCGTGTTGGGCGTGGCTCAACTAAAAGCTTCTGTGTGCTGCTATATCAAACCCCACTATCAGAAACTGGCATCGAGCGTCTCAATGTACTGCGTGACAGCAATGATGGTTTTGTCATTGCTCAAAAAGACTTGCAACTGCGTGGCCCAGGTGAGCTACTTGGTAAGCGTCAAACCGGTAATATTGGCTATTATGTGTCCGATTTGACCCGTGATGAGAATTTATTAATGATCGCCAGTCATTTGGCCAAACGCCTGATTAATGATGACAATCGTAAGGCAGAGGTCACCCAACTGATTCACCGCTGGATGCCTGAGGCGAGCAAATATACCAATGTGTAGCTGGCTTGCTTTAATGCGCTTGGTTTAAAGCACTTAGCCAACTTAGCCAAACCCTAAAAATCAACCGTAATACCCGCATTGATACTGCGCCCTGGTAATGGAGCAATGTATCTTAGAGGCGATGCGTGTGGTCTGGCCTCTTCATCCAATAAGTTACTGGCATTAGCAAAGAGCTTAACCCTAGAATCGGCCCAACCATTAATGGTTTTGGCGATACTTACATCCATCATGTTATAGCTGGGCAGCGCCACCTCAGTGTTGATCTCTTTCCCTAAATACTTGGGCTTAGCGTAGTGAACAAAGTTTATCTCACTCTCCCAGCTGTTGTTTTGCCAATTAAGACCAATGCCGTAACGGTCGGTTGGGATATTGGTGAGATACTCACCATTTGTCTCACCGTCTTTGGGCTTATTTTTCACCAAATCAACAAAAAGATGCGCCGTCACATCACCATATTGATCAAAATCAAAGCGCTTGCTTGCATCAATCTCAAAGCCGCTCACCTTGGTATCTATTTGTTGCCAATACTTTAAAGGCAGGCGATTGGCCAAAAAGGTCGTCCCGGAGGGTCTAAGCGAATAATAACCATCAAAATCATGTTGATACGCAGTGGCGACAACGTCGATATCTTGATAGTTAATCAGTGCACTAAGCTCGGTACTGGCGACCTTTTCTGAATCTAATGTCTGATTACCCTCTTCATGCGCCATACTGCTAAAGTGTGCCTGACTGGCGTACAGCTCATTCACCTCGGGGGCTCTCTCAGAGTTAGCATAACGCAGGTTAAATGCCAAATAGTCATTGACATCAAACTTGGCGGACAGCTCATAACTGTTTAGATTAAAATCCGTATCGAGCAGTTTGTCATAATTCGGTGACTTGCTAGAGGGATTAAAATCGCTGCCTTGAATCTTGTGTGTCACCTTCTCATAGCGGTAGCCTGCCCCTAATGTCAGATAATCTAACGGCAGACTTTCTTTGACAAACAGTGCCTGCTTTTGGGTTTCGACATCGGGCAGGTAACGCTGCTCACCCCTACCTTTAATGTCACGATATGACAAATCAGCGCCCAGCTTTCCAGATAGCACGCCAAGCTTACCTAGACTTGGCTGATGCTGAGTGACCACAGTGGCGTTATAAGTATCAAAGTCATAATGATTGGCGACATCATCACCCAGCCACTCCTCATTGCGCTCCTTAATATGGGCCATATTCACATTAAGCTGACTTAACCAGTCATACGTCAAATCAACTTGCGAATCGAGCAGATACTTTGTCTGTTCTGCATCGATTTGCACCGGAACATTTGAGGTGTAATCTTGAGTGTAATTTAGATTGGACATTGAAAATCCAGGCAAGCCGTAACGGCTGGTTTTATTATCCAAAGCAGCAGCAACATAGCCATTGTCAAAAAAATAACTGCCCGATATTCCCAAGCGGCGATTGTCTAAATGGCTGTTCCCAAGCTTATTATGATAATTCTCTGTCACATCGTTAATCTTGCTAATGCGCTCGGCATATTCGGGCTGATCTGGCTCGTATTGCGGGTTCTCTGCCGTACCATAGCCGCCATAATTGGTATAAACATCCCCTGGCGATAAGCCATAGTCATAATAGGTCTGCGTATATTCAAGCGTGCTCGGGTCAACATAATCGGTATAAAAATACTGTCTCGATTTGGGGTTAAAGGTGGTTGTTTTTTCGACATGCTTTTGGCAGGCGTCTGCCAATACTGTATTTACCCCCAAGCCGTATTCATTGCTGCGAACCAAGTCTGTTTGACAGACCTTCGCCTTGCTGTCACCAGGAATATCGTAATGCCCTTGGCGCTGCGCCGAGTACAACAGATTAATGCTTAGGTTGTCCTCGTTATTCATATTGGCTTTTATGCCCTGTGAGCGAGGGGCATTGGTTCCATCCTTAATAGCCAGCGTAAGATTTTGAGGTTTGTCCTCTATTTGCCGCGAGATTAATCCACTGTCAATGTCCACACTGCCGCCGATGGCACGCCCGCCTGATTCAATGACTGAGTTGTTCTTGTTCACTGTAATCTGGTGGCTAAAGACCGGATCAAACAGCAAGTTGGTCGCTGGACTGATCGCATTGAGCCCATTAACATTTGTACCATCTTCATTGATACTAACGCGATTGCCTTGTAATCCGCGAATAATAGGCGAGCCTGAGTGTGGGCCAAAGCTGCCAGAGTGGACCCCTGATACTTTCTCTAACGCCTCGCCTAATGTATGCGTATCAATCTGTTGATCCTGTATCGTGACCGTGTGGCTAGAAACTGGACTGGCTGCGGATTTTACAGTGATGGTGGGCAGTACGACTTCGGGGCGAGTGATGTCGTTATCGCTAATAGGCGGTGTGTGAGGCATGTCATCTTGTGCGAAAGAAGAGTGGGAAATAACTAAAATCATCAAGGATAGATAACGGTATTGCATGGTTAATGGGTACCTTAAAAACAATAATGGGGCGAATAGACGGTGTAAGTTATTGTTACCTTTTTAAACGTTATGTTATAGTATAACATAACATTTTTACCGAAATGTACTCTAACCTGCCTAGCGGCATTCATTTTTATTGTTTAGGTAAGCCCATGCTCACAAACTATCAAAACCACCAACCCTCAAAACGCCGAACCAACCGCCCTTTATCGCCACTGATGATGAGTATCCGTCTATATACCCAAGCAATCTGTATCCAAAACAGTAAGTTGCCTACTGCATCTGCCAAGCTGCCGTATTTGCTCCAAGCAGCTACGTTAGCAGCACTGGGCGCCTATAGCACAGCGGCATTAGCAGAAGATAAGCCTTCGGTTGAGCTGGCGCCCGTTGTGGTTACCGCCAGTGCGTTTGAGCCACAAGCGGGTGATATGGCGACCGCAACCAGTGTCATCACCCAGTCACAGATTATGCAGCAAGGCAGATCCACCTTAGGCGATGCACTAGCAAATGAGCCCGGTGTCAACTCAGATACCTTTGGTCAAGGTGCGACACGTCCTATCATCCGAGGTCAGACTGCACCTAGAGTACAAGTGGCTCAAAATGGCATGCTGGTACAAGATGCATCACAAATATCACCCGATCACCAAGTCTCTGTGCCTGTGCTTGGCGCCAAACAAATTGAGGTAATCAAAGGCAGCTCTGCCCTAATGTATGGTGGCGGCGCTATTGGCGGTGTGGTCAATGTGGTCGATGACACCATCCCATCCGAGCCGATGCATGACACAGTCAGTGGACAATTTGGTTTGATTGGTCAGCAAGCCACAGACGGCTATCTAGGCTATGCCCAGTTAAATGGTCAGCTCAATGACAATTGGCAGTGGACGGGGCGTTTTCAAAAGACCGATCTAGATGACGTAAAAGTACCCAAGTCACGTTATGACAAAGTCAAAAACAGCTGGTATAAGCAAGACAACGCCAGTGTTGGCTTTGCCTATGTGAATGAGCTTGACTATGTTGGCTTCTCTTATCAGCGTCAAGATTCAGACTATGGTCTGCCGTTTCATGTGCATAACCACTGTCAGCCAGATGAGCATCGTATAAATAGACTGACGTGCGGCTTAGATGAGCACGAGCATGGGACGCATGAGCATCACGATCATGACCATGAAGAGCACGGACATGAAGAACATGGGCATACAGAGCACGAACATGGTCATGACGAACATGAAGAGCATGAACACGACCATGAAGAGCACGGACATGGGCATGAAGAGCATGAACACGAACATGAAGAACACGATCATGACGAGCATGAGCATCATCATGAACATGGCGAGCTGCCTTACGTTAAGCTAAAATCCGATGTGTATCAGATTCAAACCGAGCATTTGGTACCCTTAACCGGTATTGATAAACTGGCAACAAAGTTTAGTTATACCGATTACCAGCATGATGAGATTGATGAAGGGGTTGTCGGTACCACATTCAAAAACAAGGCCTTTGGGGCGACCGTTCAGGCCACTCATGCCACCCATCAAGTCAGTAATTTAGGTTATATGAAAGGAATCATTGGTGTCGATTATGCCAATAGCAAATTCTCCGCAGAGGGGCTAGAAGCGTATTTGCCAAAGACCAAACGCAATCAAGTAGGCACTTATATTATTGAGCGTTTAACACCGACTTATTCTGGTGCCCAAATTAATGACGCCGGCAGATTAGGTGCCCAATCCTCTAAGACACAGCAAGATCATCTGGGTCATAATCACGGTAATAACACCCTTCCTACCGACAGTACCGCTGCCAAGCTTGCAAAGCAGGGCAAAGACTTATGGTATGTACAGTTTGGCGGCCGTCAAGATATTCAAAAAATCGAAGATATGGATAACAATATCTCCAAATCTGATAACGCACACTCTTTGAGTTTAGAAGCTGGGCGTTACCTGACACCGACGACCCAAGTATCCGCTCGCGTTAGCCACTCTGAACGATTGCCTGCCTCACAAGAGCTGTATGCTAATGGCGCTCACTTGGCTACCAATACTTGGGAGCGTGGTAACCTACAGCTGGATAAAGAGTCGACCGATGGTATCGAGCTTAGCCTGCGCTATGACAATAATAAAAACTTTGACCTGAGTACTTCTGTGTTTTATAACGACACGGAGGACTATATCTATGCAAAAACTCAAGACTTGGTGACCGAAGGGGAGTCGAAAGGCTTTAGACTGGTTGATTACCATCAATCAGATGCCAAACACTATGGCGGTGAGATTAAAGCACGCTATTATTTAAATGATTATATTAGTATCGGCGGCTTTTCAGATATTGCCATTATCGAGCTAAAAGACAAACAACTCGGCAGTAAGTATGCACCAAGACTGGCTGCGCCTAGAGTCGGCGGCGACATTACTGCACAGTTCAATCAATTTGATGTGGTGTTGTCAGGCTATCACCGTTATAAACAAGATAAGGTGGCAGACTTTGAGCACACTACGCCTAGCTATAATATGCTAGATGCCAAAGTAACGTACCATAGCGCGGGGGCTCATGATTACACCGCATTCTTGCAAGTCTCTAACTTGTTAAACGACTTGGCCTACAATCACAGCTCCTACCTTGTCGAGCATATGCCGCTGGCAGAACGCTCTTTTAATGCCGGCATCACTTACCGCTTCTAAGTTCACCCTTGCCATAAAAAAAGTGCCTCAGTTCTGAATGGACTGAGGCACTTTTTATGGGTTAGGGATGACTTATTTACAGATTACTTATTTGTAGCCATCATTTTTGTAGGCATCATTTTTATAGACACTGTCATGATGGAGTGTCATCGCCGCCATTATGAGCCTGCTTTTGCTGCTTTTTTCGCTTGGCGCTCTGCATCACTTAGATTGCTCTTGGCTTGACGGTTAGAGCGATTAGACTCTTTTAAGGCTTGAATTTGGCTATATTTTGTTAATCCCATATCCAGGACCCACAAGCCGGCCTATAATAGCAAGTTTTCTGCTGTTTTATACAGCTGTCTAATTTAGATGGCCATAGGATTTTTTGTGAGCAAACGTGACCTCATAACCTTTATTACCCTGGCCTTCATGTGGTCGTTGTCTTTTATCTTTTACCGCATTGGGGTGCCTGAATTTGGCTCAGTTGCCTTTGCCAGTATTCGCTTGGAGCTGGCGGGGATAACCATGCTTTTATTTGTGCTACTAAACCCAAAAAACCGTCAAGGCATTTTGGCTAACTGGAAGCTACTGACCATTATCGGCTTATGCTCTACTGCCATTCCATTCGTGCTGTTCGGCTATGCCGCAAAATCGGTTAATGCCGGTGTACTGGCGGTATTAAACGCCTCTGTCCCAATGATGAGTGGGGTAATGGCCAGCCTGTTCTTCAATGATAAACTGTCAAAAAAACAAATACTGGGACTTGTCATTGGGGTCATTGGCGTGTTTATTTTGATGAGTGAAAATTTCTTGGCGATGATGCACAGCAGTGGCGGCGATCATAGCAGCTTACAGTCCCAATTGTGGCCCATGGGCTTTGCGCTGTTTGCCTGTATTGGCTATGCCACCGGCGCCAACCTCACCCGCAACTATCTAGAGCACATCTCTCCCATCGCCATTACGGCCGGCACCTTGATTACGGCCAGTATTGTGATGCTGCCGGTCGCTATTTATAATTTCCCCTATCATCACTCTATTAGCGCCAAAGCTTGGGGTTCGGTGATTTGTATTGGTATTTTATCCACTGCGATTGCACTGATATTTATGAATCAGTTGATCAAAAGTATTGGTCCAGTACGCGCCACCAGCATCACCTTGGTCATCCCCATTTTTGCCATTATTTTTGGCTATATATTACTCGGTGAATCACTTGATATCTTTGCCATTGTGGGCTCGGTGGTAATTTTATTCGGCACTTATCTGTCATTAAACCTATCTGTTAAAAAACTGGCCGAACCTCAAGTCTAAACACCTAAAAAAAGCGCCTGATTGCTCGCTCAAGGCGCTTTTTTTATGGGTATACTGTCAGAGGGTTCTAGCACAGCTTTTTGTCATGGCCATCTTTGGGCATGATATCAACTGCTGATCGATAAATATCCGCTCTCAACAAAGGATGGATTATGGCCTGAGTGGCGGTGTGTTAAGCTACAGTTACCTCAGTACCTGTCTTTACCCCAGTTTAACTCAAGGATGATTTATGCCCATTTTCTCCCCTATTAATCGCTTAATACCTGTTCTAACTGCATCAAATACTGCAGATGACAGCGCTGCCCCTTTGGGATTAGCTTCAATGCGGACACAGTATTTACCGCAATTGCCAGCACTACCCAACTTACCCAAACGCGCCGCCGCTTCGGCACGCAGACTGCTGCCGGTGCTACCCTTTAATAAAAAGCCTGATTTTGAGGTGTTAATTATAGGCGCAGGCGTATCCGGCATTGCAACAGCCAGTCATCTACAGCGCGACAAGCTACTTAGCCCACTGATTACACACAAAAAAGTAGCCATTGTGGAGAAGCGAGCCGCCATTGGGGGTACTTGGGATTTATTTAAGTACCCTGGCATTCGCTCAGACTCTGACATGACTACTTTTGGTTTTGCTCACCGCCCCTGGCTGGGCAAAAAGACCTTGGCGGATGCCGCTTCAATTAAGCGCTATATTGAAGACACTGCTACAGAAGAAAACTTACAGCCTTTGATACAGTTTAATACCGAAGTGAGTGCATTAAACTGGTCAAGCCGGCACCAATACTGGCAGGCTCAGCTCACCGACGTCACTACAGGGCAAACCCGCCATATCACCGCCCGCTTTGTCATTGGCGCCACGGGCTATTATGACTATGACGCAGGTTATCAGCCTGTTTTTAAGGGACAGCAAGCGTTTAACGGTAAAATCGTACACCCACAGCTGTGGGATGAGACCATTGATTATGACAATAAACGGGTGGTGGTCATTGGCAGTGGGGCTACTGCGGTGACGTTGGTACCCGCGCTACTAAGTCGAGACGCTTATTTGGCTTCTGCTTCACCTGCCAAGCCACAAGTTGCGGCGCAGGTCATCATGCTGCAGCGTTCACCCACTTATATCGCCAGCATCCCAAGTGAAGATCCAAGCTATGTTCTACTCACCGAGCGATTTAAATTACCGCCCAATGCTGCCTATGGCCTAGTTCGAGGTCGTAACATACTGCTGCAGCAAAGCCTATATAGATTATCTCGAGTGGCGCCCAAACTCTTAAAAACCATCCTCACCCAGCGTAATAAATATGCACTTAAAGGCAGCGGTGTGGCATTAAACCATTTCGTGCCTGATTATAATCCGTGGGATGAGCGTCTATGCGCTGTACCAGATGGTGATTTATTTAAAGCGATGCATACAGGTCATGCTGATGTGGTGACAGACCATATTGATCACTTTACTAAGGACGGTATACAGCTGGCTTCTGGTCGTCATTTGCCTGCAGATATTATTATCACCGCCACAGGCCTCAAGCTGCAAATGCTTGGCGGCGCTAAACTTACTATAGATGGCAAAGCTCTTGATGTCAGTGCGCGCATGAGTTACAAAGCGGTGCTGCTAGAGGGCGTTCCTAATATGGCTGTGTTGTTCGGCTACACCAATGCCTCTTGGACACTCAAGATTGACCTCGCTGCGGCCTATCTGACCCGATTGTTACGCCACATGCATCATTACGGCTATAAAAGCGTCATCCCCGATGCGGTAGCTACCGATGGTGAACAGGCCAACCGACTGCCAGATACAGTCATGGGGTCACTGAGCGCCGGCTACATTCAGCGGGCCCAAAACACCCTACCCAAGCAAGGCGACCGGTATCCTTGGTATGTGACTAATAACTATCTAAGCGACCGTATGATGCTCAAGCAGCACCGCGTTCATGATAAATGGCTTCGCTTTGGCCGTTAAGCTGTTGCCATTACTTTACGCTTAGCGCCACGATCGGCAGGTAATAAAAAAATAGGACAGCTTTCGCTATCCTATTTTTTTTAACAAACCATTAATGGCGCTTATTTTTTCTTAGCTTTTTTGTCTTTCTTAGCTTTTTCTTTCTTTTTTTGGTCTTTTAGCTTATCTAACTCTTTGACCTTTTTCTCTACTTTTTTCTTAGCTTTTTTGATGTCTTTTTTCAGTTCTTGTTTTAGCGCTTTAATATCAGATTTAGACATGATGGCTTCCTTATATTTATTTTATAAATCTATCATTAAGTATCTTATGTTTAACCTATCAGGTAATGTTTTACCTAAAGTTATTATTTACCGCAGCAACCAGAGCCTTAACATCCGCTAGGTTGAGAACGATAAATAATGACTTATATCGATAGTATCAAATTAGATTTTTAAAACAAGAGACTACTGTATTTAGAATGTAATATTAAATTGCACTACCTAATTACTGTAATCGCTTTAAATAAAAAAACCTCACACCATTCTTGTCTGCCTCGAACGCCAAACCATGAATGCTAATGACTGATTTACCACATCAAATCATCAGGGATAACATAAGCAGCATACGGATCATCTTCAGCAGGCTCATCTTGCGCCTTGTCATTAGACTCAACAATAAACCCTTCTAGCTTCTCATTAATACGATCGGCTAACGGACGTGGCAACAATGCATACCCCTCCTCCAATCGGGCAATACTGACATGACCGGCAACAATCTGATCAAACAGCTTTTGGGTGATGTGCATCTTTTTGATTTTGCTGTCATCAACAAAGCGGTATTCGCTATCGCCCTGGGTATCTGTAATCTGGTGCTGATGAATCATCTGTACGATATTGGCTCTTAAGGTTTTCTCTTCTAGTGCTTGCTGTCTTTGCTGATTTAGAGCTTGGTCTTTTTTGAGCTTTTCGGCCTGTGCTTCTGCCACTGATTGTTTGATTTCTGCATCGGGGGCATTGCCCGTGCGCTTGGCATGTTCAGCTTGTTTGGTTAGCTTTTTGGCTTTTTTGTTATCCACCAACCCTGCTTTTAAGAGTTGGGCTTGTAAGGCATTTTTGGCCATGTTGATATCCTTTGTGCTTCAAATAGTTTTGCGCTTTAAATAAAAAGGCATAAAAAAGACAGGGTACAAGTTTTATGTCACCCTGTCATCACTTTCATCGCTTTACTTAACGCCTATGAATCAGTGCTCGGCTTTGTGTTGTACATAGCCCTCAAATACTTGGGCTAATTCATCTCGGCTATAGTTTACATTGAGCTCATTTTGCATAATATCAATAAAGTGCTCAAGCTCAGTAATGGTCACCTGCTCGGTATGATCTGCATAAATCTTAAAATAATCAGTGTTTCTGAGCGAATAAATCACATCCTCGCCATAGCAGGAGACAACCAAGTTATTACGCCATATGCCCTCAGGATTCATATAACAATAAAAATTACCCACCTCAAAGTCTGCATCGATATTTTCAATCAAATCAAAGGCAGTGGCATTGTAAGGCTCATTTTTTTCCATTAATTGCATGGTATACACGTTTTTGTCTGCATCCACAGGCAACACGTTGTATTCAATACCTAAATGACTCAGCGTCGGCTGGGTGTCACCTATTTTGATAACCACCGTCGGGCTTCGAAATCCAACACCCACATCCACCAAATACTTCTCACCTTGATAATACAAGACAGTCACACGATGCGTCATAGGAATGGTAGGTGGAGATTGGTTGTTCACCACTCGAGCAAGGTGTTGAGTCACCTCAAAGCCTTTGGCCTTAAGCACCTCATACATAAGCTTATTATGCTCAAAGCAGTAGCCGGCTCTTTTATTGACCACTAGATTGTTATATACAGACTCTAAATCAATGGGGATCGCCTCACCAAGTAAAATCTTGGGATTACCAAAGGCATAAGTTTGTAAATGGGCTTTTGCCAGCGTTGAAATATCCTCTAAGCTTTTGATATCTTGGTCAATATTGAGTGTGTCCAGATAGTTTTTAACAATTTGTTCGGTATCCACATTGATCTCCTAGTCTAGTATAGGCCTCTAATTAACCGCTTTTTTGGCACACTGGCTGACACGCATTTTTATTTTAATGTCTTCTATTTTGACATGCTCACCTTTAATGTGCTCTAAATAACTCATCATTAAATAAATACAGTTAATCATCGTTAAATAGCTGGGGTTAAAGGCTAAGGTTAAATAGAGAGTGATGTGGTTTTATATTAACAAAGCACTGCGTAAATAACGGTAACGATTGGTTAGGGTAATGTCATATCTCCTGGCTCTATCCAGCCGCTGCGGCGCATCCACCATGCTACTAGCCCAGCGATTAGTGCGGGTAACACAAACATCAACAGCACAATTGCCAGCCAAATAGTGTTGAGCGTTAGGCTGCCTGCCGATGCCTCAAGCACCCCAAATACTCCCACAAAACCCGCTGTCCCCATACCAGCGCCACTGGCGGTACTCATGAGTCCAAACCCAGTAGTTGCTATGGGTCCGACAACGGCACTGGCAATCACAACTGGCAGCAAAATAATTGGCTTTTTGAAGATATTGGGAATTTGCAGCATACTGGTGCCAAGCCCTTGGGCAATGACGCCGCTGATACCATTGTCTTTGAAGCTTGCCACCGCAAAGCCAATCATATGCGCCGCACAGCCGACTACCGCTGCACCGCCGGCCAGACCATCTAGCCCAATGGCAATACAAATGGCGGCACTTGAGGTCGGCATGGTCAGCAGCAAGCCCACCACCACAGCGATGACCACACCCATCATAAATGGCTGCAACTGCGTAGCCAGCGCAATACCGTCACCAATACTGTTAACCAAATTGACCACAGGTGGGTTTATCCATGCACACACTGCCAACGCCACCAGTCCTACTGCCCAAGGCACTAAGATAATATCAAGCTTGGTCTTACCTTGTACCCAGCTGCCGGCACGGTAGGCAAAGACAGTGGCCAAATAGGCACCGATCGGATTGCCTGGTACGGCCAAAAAGGTAGCAGGCGCCCCCGCTTGCGGCGTGAATAATTGACCGGCCATTAACGCCTCAGAGTGTGCGCCCATCATGCCGGCCACTAAGCAGGCGAACACCACCAGCGTCGGCGCCTTGAGATAATAGGCAATGCCCACACCGATGCCTGCGCCCATCAAGATAGAGGCCAGCTTGCCCAAATCCATCAGCAGCGGCATCTCTAACGCCTGCCCCACTTGGGAGAAAATAAGCCCCGCTATTAAAGTGACAAACAGCCCTAACGCCATACCGGTAAAGGCATCGATAAGATATTTATTAAAAAAGTCACGCACAAAGACAGGTAAAACATGGGCAGAGGCCGATGAGGTCATAACATCATTCCTAGGGCAGCGAAAATAGGGTCAAAAAACAGTCGTCACAAGAGCAAGCACAAACGCATTATATAGAGCGTTTACAAACACAGCACGGTTTGCTACGGGGTTATTCTAGCGGTTTTTAGAAGCAGCCGCTTTAATAAGTAAAGTCCAAAATGGACAGTCTTATACAAAATAGGCTCAACCTAGAAAATTAATAGACCGCTTATCGATTATTATTAATCGGATAAAAATACTTTTCTTCACTATCTCAAATGTAGGAGTTAACTATGAATGCCCCCGCTATCTTATTTCAAAAACAAATTTATACCAAAGATGATCACAATCGTGAGCACCCAGTGACCCTAACCCTTATTCAAGCAGATATTACGACATTGAAAGTCGATGCCATTGTCAATGCTGCCAATTCAAGCTTGCTCGGTGGTGGCGGGGTTGATGGCGCCATTCACCGCGCTGCAGGGCCTGAGCTTGTCGCCTATTGCCGTACCTTAAACGGATGCCCGACTGGGGAGGCTAAAATCAGCCCAGGCTTTAAGCTGCCGGCCCAGTATGTCATTCATACCGTAGGCCCTGTTTGGCATGGCGGCAATCAAGGTGAGCCTGAGCTGCTTGCCAGCTGTTATCGCAATAGCATTCAATTGGCAGTAGATAATGATATTACTAGCATTGCTTTTCCGGCCATTAGCACCGGTGTCTATGGCTACCCTATCGAGCAGGCCACAGACATTGCTATTAATAGCGTGATAGACAGTATCCAGCAAGCTTCGGTATCACAGCTTGTGATTACAGAGGTGATTTATTGCTGTTTTTCAGCCGCCGATGCCGCGGTCTATAAGCAGCAACTGAATTTATAAAGCAAGCAGCCTTACATCTTAAAGCTGGGCTTACGGCCAAATCTTGCCTGGGTTTAAGATATTATTCGGGTCAAGTGCGTGCTTAATGGCCTGCATCACCCCTACGGCATCGCCATGTTCATACGCCATATATTTGCGCTTGCCCTGACCAATACCATGCTCCCCAGTACAGGTGCCATCCATATCGATGGCACGTTTTGCCAAGCGTCCGACCAAGTCTTCAGCCGTCTGCACCTCATCAGGATTATCGGTGTCAACGAGTAGCAATACATGAAAGTTACCATCGCCTACGTGACCGACAATAGGGCCAATCATGCCAGCCTCTTTAATATCTTTGGCAGTCTCGCTGACGCATTCGGCCAACCTTGAGATAGGCACACAGGCATCGGTTGATAAGGCTTGAGCCTCTGGGCGTAAGGCACGGCTGGCAGGATAGGCGTTGTGACGGGCATGCCACAGCTTTTTGCGCGCCTCTTCATTACTGTCCCACGCAAAGTCTGAGCCGCCGCATTCTTCAACAATATCATTAAAGATCTGTGCCTGCTCTTGCACGCCAGCTGTACTACCATGAAACTCCACAAATAAGGTCGGCATCTCTTTTAGCGTGAGGTTAGAGTACTGATTGCAGGCTTTGACTTGCATGGTATCTAACAGCTCAATACGGGCAATGGGCAAACACATTTGAATGGTCATCATGGTCGCCTCACACGCCGCCTCAACCGTGGGAAAATGACAAATTCCGCTGCCCACACATTCTGTGATGCCAAAGAGCTTTAGAGTAATCTCAGTGACCACACCTAACGTACCCTCTGAGCCGATTATCAAGCGGGTTAAGTCATAGCCTGCGGCTGACTTTTTGGCACGCGAGCCTGTCTTGATAACTTTACCGTCAGCAGTGACTACCTCAAGTGCCAATACCACATCTTTCATGGTGCCGTAGCGCACCGCATTGGTGCCTGATGCGCGAGTGGCGACCATACCACCGATAGTGGCATTAGCCCCAGGATCAATCGGGAAGAATAGTCCTGTATCACGCAAATAGTGATTGAGCTGCTCACGGGTCACCCCAGGCTGGACCGTTACCGTTAAGTCCTCACTATTGACCTGCAAAATCTCATTCATCTCACTCATATCAATACACAGACCGCCATAAGGGGCATTCAGCTGCCCCTCTAAAGAGGAGCCAATACCAAAGGCAATCACTGGCATGTTGTGAGTATTACAAATAGCCACCGCTTGGGCGACTTCTTGCTTATCACGGGCCACAAGCACCGCATCGGCCGGCTGACTCTCAAGCCACGTCATGGTATGTGCGTGCTGCTGACGGGTGGTTAGATTGGTACTAAGCCTGTCACCAAATTGTGCTTTTAGCTCAGCTATCGCTTTACTGTGATCTTTTGTCGGTCTAGAGCTTGGTGCAGATGGTATTGCATCAGAGGGTACTGTGGTGGTCATATCATATTCCTTTGCTAAAAAGCTGATGGTGTCATACTCGCTATACTTAAGATAAATTTATCACTTTTATAAGGATTCAGTCCATGAAATTTAGTGTACAACTGTGCATTAGTGTTTGTATTATATAAGCTTTTTTACAAACTTATTTATAATTTATTTTAGTAACAATGATTGACTATCATTATTAAGTTTTCTAGAATGAAGTAATTGTTGAAACAATTTTTAATGATTTAAGCTATAAATACATAATAATTGTTTTAATAAGTGAATGCTTAGCAGGGCCGTCTGCACGGAAGTTGACCGCTCACTCTGTTTTGGTCTTTACAATAACTCAGTACCTTAGCGTTATGAGGTGCTAGTGGAGACTAAGCACTATATAGGTAGCTTCAGCTATTTATTAAATTGGCGGCAAAGCCTACTCCTACATTATATTTACAAGGACGTATTATGAACAAACCCCTCTCTTTTGCCTGTGCAGTAGCTGCACCTATACTATTTAGCCATTCAGCTATGGCTCAATTTGATTATTCAAAATACATAGAAACAGATGGAAGCTTCAAGCGCTTCTCAGTTTCAGCAGGTTGGTTGCATGCAAATCCAACCGGTGATGCTACGCCAGTTAAAAATACCACTGCGATATCAGATGGTACAAGCCACAACAATGGTAGCGTGAGATCAGGCACCGTAAAACGGGTGCTAGATCCAGACCAAGGCCTAGACAGTGCTGCTGAAAACCAAGCAAGATTTAATGAAATTAATAGCGGCTTGAGCCTTCCGGGTGACGACAATACTGACTTATCCAATACCGCTTTAGGTAATTTGTCAGGTACAACTGTGATTAACGGTCTACAAAAATTTGCGACACCTGGCACAGGTCTTGAATCAGATGATGTAGATACTTTGGGTATGCTAATAAACTATCATATAGATGATAACTGGTCAGTAGAGGTGAAGGCTGGCTTTCCGCCTAAAGTCGACATCTTAGGTAAAGGTACTGTGGTTGCACCTTTTAGAGGTGTGGTAACCCCATCAGGTATTGCCGAACGAGCCATTGGTGACTTTAATATTAAAGATGACATTGTGATTACCGATTTATCACAAGGCAGCAAAGCCTCTACTGCACGTGCTTGGTTGCCGGCCACAGAGCTACATTATAAGTTTGGTAAATCAGGGGTTAATAAATTCCGTCCTTATGTAGGCGCAGGTGTGATGTATGCCTATTTTAACGACTTAAAACTAAATTCAGGTATTCGTCAAGATTTAGTGGATGCTGGCCATATGATTCAAAACATCAAAGAGGGCAATGCCGGTACCTCTTTGCAATACGATGGTCCTGACGGTCGAACAACACCTTCTAGTAGTGGCATGCACGTAAAAGTTAAGGCTGATAGTGCTTGGGCACCTATTGTCACTGTCGGTGCTACCTATGACTTCGATGACAGCTGGTTTGCCGTAGGATCATTATCTTATGCTAAGTTGGATAGCGACAGCACCATCACCGTCTCTAACGATAACGGCGAACAATTAATTAAAGCAGTTTCTAAGATTGATATTGATCCTTATATCAGCTACTTAGGGGTCGGTTACCGCTTCTAATTAAATGGTTGACACTCTATTTAAAAAACGCACTTTTAAAAGGTGCGTTTTTTTATAGTGATGATTTTAAATTGATCGATAAACCCATGTGCTGTTTGTTATAGTAAAAAGCCTCATAATCTTAGAGAGTATATCTATTTATGACACATTCACCCTTGTCACCACGATCAGATAGCGCCCCCATTAGCCCTCCCCTGCATATCGCCACACTAAGCTGTGTACGGGCTGGAAAAGCCATGCCCTTCACTCGAGAGCAGCTTAGCGCCATTAATAAAATCCCTGTTAAGCAGCCAGTCGCCATCAATTACATGGGGCTTGTGAGCGATGAGCAGGCAGATCGGCGCCATCATGGCGGGCACCTAAAGGCAGTACATCAGATGTCTACGGCCACTTATGATAGGCTAAATATTGAATTTGGGCTTAAGCTTGAACCGGGGTTATTGGGTGAAAATTTAACCACCACACCCGTTTTAGGTACAGACAATTTAACTGAGGCAAACGTATGTATCGGCGATGTCTATCAATATGGAGATGGCGAGAGTGCTGTACAGCTTTGCATCGTGCAGCCTAGACGGCCTTGCTATAAGATTAATGATCAAATTGGGGTGACGGCCAGTCATAGAAATATCGCCTCTTGGATCACCCAGCAAGGTCTCTCTGGCTGGTACTTTAAGGTGGTCAAAGAAGGGATTATTGATAACGGTATGCCCGTCTATTTGATTGAGCGCCCTTATCCGTTTGCCACTTTACAATCGCTTTGGCAGCTTACCAATAGCAAAGAGCCTATTGAGGCCAGCATTATTGAGCCTTGGCTTGGCATAGACTGCTTAGAGGAAAGCTGGAAAAAAGCACTGATCAAAAAAGTACGGGCCTAACAAAAAAAAGACCCCAATAAAGTTATTGAGGTCGATTATCTTTACTTGATATGCCCTAGTTCAGGGGCAAAGTTTGGATAACACGCTATTTTATTTGATAAAAAGCCTACTGCTTCATAAAAGGCCTACTGCGCTCTAATACGGCGGTTTTCTTGAACCTCTACTTGACCAGGCTGAGTGGCTTGTAGTTCACCACGCTTGTCCTTAATCTTTTGCTGCAAGGTAATGGCTGTCGACTGTGCAGTCACGCCCTCACCTTCACCCCATGCAGAAGTCATATTGGTGCTACCTCCAGCTTGAGCAGCGTTTTGCTGCGCTTGGGTCACTGCAGTTGCTTGAGCGGTGTCATCATCTTGCGCTTTGTCAGCGGCATCCTGCGACATTTGGGTGGTGTGTGGCATCTGTCTCATAGCCGCTTGCTGCTCAGCTGTGCCGTCGTCTACTTCTGCAGTGTCTACATCGGCTTGGGTATCAGCGTCATAATTGCGCTGATCATCAGCTTCTAACTCATCACCAGCCATATCCATATTGGCTTGAGCGGTGGTTACTGCATGAGCAGCGGCAGGGTTTTGAGCGGGGGCTGCCGCAAATGCGGTAGCTGATAGTGCCAATACACCTGTTATTAAGGTAGATACCATCAAGCCTTTTTTGGCTGCAGCTTTGGTTTGCGTGTCCGTATTGATCGCTTTCATAGTAATTCTCCATACTTTATTTTATGCTAAAGTAGTTTTTAATAAATAATTATTGAACAGTCTGTTAATAGTTAAGCCTAAACAGTTATCTAAGCTTTGAGCACACTTGGTAACTGCTCATGGCTGAGCTATCTCAATGACCGATTAAAAAAAGCGATTTATATCGCCTAAATGTCGTGATCCCTAATTAAACTTGTCCGTTTATAGTGAAAGTATAAAAATAGTGAAAGTATAAAAAAATATAAACGAGCCTTTGGAATTAACTTATGTGCCAAGCTTTTTATTTCGTTTTCTAGTATACGAGCACCCATTGCAATTTTTAGAGTGGCTTTGTAAAGTTTTTCTTGCCAGCTGTAGCTTTTAAGCGCGCTTACTTACTTGACTGTTATTTTTTGGTATATATTGCTGCTATAGCCACAAGCTTAGTAAATAAAGGGCTTTGATATAAAAATTCTTTTATTAAGCTCTGGTTTTTACAATGACAGTTTTATAAATCCAAGCTTCATAGCATCATACAACACCCAGATTTAGTTTAACTGTACTTCATAATAGCGTTAAAAATTTACTACGATATCGCTCTAAACATAAGAGATATATTTAACGTATAATTTAAATTATTTTTTATTTATCCAAACCCCAGTGTTTGCGAGACTAATATGACTTCTTATTCTGATCCCAATAAAAAGACCCCTGATGAGGCGTCTACTGAGCTTAAGGTGGATGCAGCTGCTGCTACCCAAGGCTCTGATGATTTCAAGCCTTATACTGCCGCAGAAACCAAAGCCAAACCAAACTGGCTATGGGTATTACCCCTTATTTTATTGACCTTGGCGGTTGGTCTATTTGCCGGTCGTATGTGGGGCCAAAAGCAACTTGAAGACAACAGCGCAGAAACGCAGAGATCTGTCGTGCCTGAAGGCGGTACAGCTACTGGTATCACTGAAATAGAAAAGCCGGTCAATCAAAAGCCGGTACTGACGGTTGAAACCGTTACCCCAACTCAGTCAAGTGTGGCCAATGACATCTCAGCAGACGGTACCATCAGTCCTGAGACTACCTCTAGTGTGAGCGGAAAAGTAAGTGGGGTAGCCATTGATCAGGTTCTGGTACAAGAGGGAGCCCGAGTCAAAAAAGGACAGGTATTGGCCGTCTTTGATACCGATGCCATGCGCCAACAAATTATTCAGTCTCAAGCTGAGCTGGCAGAAGCTCAGTCTAGCTATGACTTGGCCAAGCGAGATGCCGAGCGGGTACTACCTTTATTAGAGATTAATGCCATTAGCCAGCAAGAAGCTGATCGTTATGTGGCCACTGCCAATCAAGCTGCCGCTTCTGTGGCTGCCTCTAAGGCGCGCTTGAACAATCAAAACCTAAATATGCAAAATGCCAAAGTAGTGGCACCCGTCAGCGGGGTCATTAGCGAAAAAAATGCCAATGTTGGCAGCGTTCCTGGTCCTGAACCTTTGTTCACCATTATCGAGGAGGGCAAGCTTGAGTGGCAGGCCCAAGTGGATCCTAATAAAGTGGGAGAAATCAATATTGGTACGCCGGTGGAAGTGAGCCTACCCAATAATAAGAGCGTGGCCGGTAAGGTCACTCGTATCTCACCCACTGCTGAAGATGGCAGCCGCCAAATT
This sequence comes from Psychrobacter sp. YP14, assembly GCF_003209315.1. Lineage (NCBI taxonomy): Bacteria > Pseudomonadati > Pseudomonadota > Gammaproteobacteria > Moraxellales > Moraxellaceae > Psychrobacter > Psychrobacter sp. YP14. The sequence continues at coordinate 2,766,700 of NZ_CP029789.1, forward strand.
ACTATTTATGCCGCTTTAGCGCCTAATCCCAATGCGCGCGCAGGGATGTATCAACGCGGCACCTTTAAGCTTGGTAGCGATGCCAAAGTGACCATCCCTGTCAGTGCTGTGGTCAGTGAAGATGGCTATGATTATGTGATGCAGGTCAAAGCGGTGAAGGATGAGAATCGCGACACCATCTACCGCGTCAACCGAGTCAAAGTGAAGCTGGGTGAGCGTCAAGGCGACCGTGTGGTTCTGCTTGAGCCGCTACAAGGTGACGGCAATATCGTACGTCAAGGTGGCAGCTTCTTAAGTGACGGTGATGTGGTAACTTTGGCCACAGCCACACCCGAGCCAGCTAAGTAAGTAGCTTGAGGGTATCATCTATTCGCTGATACGACGGGACATCGATGTTGATGTCCTGTCCTTGGCATCGACAGTGACTATTTGTGCTGATCCTCAAGTTATACTGGCCCTCAAAGCATATTTATTAAACGTTATGGTTTATCTACTGCACCGCTGATTTCGACCCATTTGTCCAACCAGGATACTCTTTATGAGCCTCAACGTCTCAGCCTATTCAATAAAAAATCCCCTTGTGGCGATACTGCTATTTGTCCTTCTTACCTTAGGCGGTATCTATGGCTTCATGAAAATGAAAGTGCAGCAGTTCCCTGATATCGACTTACCTGCTGTGGTGGTGACCGTCACCCTACCCGGTGCGGCACCCAGTCAGCTTGAGAATGATATCGCCAAAAAAATTGAAAATAAGCTGTCTAGTATTGAGGGGGTGAAGCACATGCGCACCACCTTACAAACTGGAGCGGCGACCATCGCAACTGAGTTTGTGTTAGAAAAAGACATTCAAGAAGCGGTAGATGATGTGCGCTCAGCCGTCGGTGAGGTACAAGGCGATTTACCGGCTGCTGCCAATGATCCTATTATCACTAAGGTAACCACCGCAGGCTTGCCCGCAGTAACTTATACCGTGGCCGCTAATGGCATCAGCCCCGAAGATTTATCTTGGTTTGTGGACGATATCATTAATAAGCGCTTATCTGATATCAAAGGGGTGAGTACGGTAAGCCGTGTCGGCGGGCTTGAGCGTGAAATCAGCGTTGAGGTCGACCCCATTAGCTTAAATGCGCTGCGCCTGCCCATCACTCAGTTATCTGAACAAATCACAGGGCTACAGCAAGACAGCTCAGGCGGTGAGTCAGAGGTCGGCAATAGCAAACAAAACATTCGCGTCCTAGGCGGGATACAAACGGCGCGTGAGCTTAATGACTTGCAAATTGCACTGCCTACAGGGGGTACTCAAGCGCTTGGCAGTATGGCAACCATAACCGATGGCACGGCTGATGTCTCCTCTATTGCCAAACTTAATGGCACCACAGTGGTGGCCTTTAACGTGACCCGCTCACGTGGCGCCAGTGAAGTCGAAGTGGTCAAGCTGGTCGATGCCGAGCTTGCCAGGCTACAAAAAGACATGCCCAATTACACCATTACCAAGGTGTTCGACCGTGCCACTCCCATTGATGAGGACTATCAAGCGTCTTTAAGAATGCTCATTGAAGGCGGCCTATTGGCTGTGGTGGTGGTGTTCTTATTCTTACGTAACGTGCGCGCGACCATTGTTGCTGCCGTGGCTCTGCCGTTGTCGGTTATACCCACCTTTTTGGGGATGTATTTTTTTGATTTTAGCTTAAACCTCATTAGTCTGTTGGCCTTATCGCTAGTGGTCGGGGTGTTGGTAGATGATGCTATCGTTGAAGTCGAAAACATCATGCGCCACTTACGCATGGGTAAGACCCCTTACCAAGCGGCGATGGAGGCGGCAGATGAGATTGGTTTGGCGGTTGTCGCCACCACCTTTACCTTGATTGCGGTGTTCTTACCGACTGCCTTTATGAGCGGTATTGTGGGACAGTTTTTCCGTCAATTTGGCTGGACGGCAGCCATTGCCATCTTTGCCTCATTGATGGTGGCCCGTCTTATCACGCCCATGATGGCCGCTTATATCTTGCGGCCTGAAAAGCACCACACCGAAAAAAGTGGCCGAGTGATGCAGATGTACCTAAAAGCGGTGAGCTGGACATTACACCATCGCTGGATTACGCTTGGTACCACCCTAGTGCTGTTTTTTGCCTCCTTAACTTTGGTGAAGCTGCTGCCCACCACGTTTATTCCTGAAAATGACATCGACCAGACCCGTATTGGTATTGAGCTGACCCCAGATGCTACCTTGGAAGACACCTCTCGCATTACTCAGATGGTTGAGGAGAAGGTCTCAAAAATTGAGGGGGTAAAAAGCATATTAAGCGTCATTGGCGACCCACAGCAAGCCAGCTTGGACTCCACCGGTGGTGGCCGTGCAGAGAACGCTGCCAGTATGGATATTGTGCTTGAACCGCGCAATGCCAGACCGACCAAAATCGAGATTGAACGGGCCATTACCGAGGCCTTAACCGCTGTGCCGAGCGCCCGCTTCGATGTGGGCCTGTCTAGTGGCGGCGAGTCCGGCTATAGCTTCTCACTGACCAGCACCAACCCTGCCCTACTGGATCAAACCGCGCAGCAAGTGATGACCGAAATTCGCTCATTGCCACAAGCCGGCAGTGTCACCAGTGACCGAAGCTTGCCACGCCAAGAGCTGTCCATTATCCCCAATCGCATGGCTATGGCAGATCAAGGCGCGACTACCCAAGGGGTTGCCGATACACTACGTGTGGCGACTATGGGCGACTATGAGCAGCGTTTATCTAAGCTTAATTTAGACACCCGTCAGGTACCCGTCGTGGTGCGTCTCCCCGATGAGGCAAAAAACAATGTCAGCCAATTGGGCGACTTATTTGTGCCCAGTACTGCCGAATCTGGTGCGCGGGTGGCAGAGGTGGCCGATTTAGCCTTTGGTACTGGCCCATCAGAAATCTTGCGCTTCGACCGAGAACGCGCCATCACTATCAATGTGCAGGTAGCAGGCGGTGAGCTTGGCGGCCTGGTCAAAGCAGTTAAGGCACTGCCCTCATTGCAGCCAGGCAGTATCCCTGATGGGGTATCGCTCATTGACCAAGGTCAGGCAGAGAGCATGGCCGAGCTGTTCGGCGGCTTCGTGATTGCCATGAGTGTTGGTATCATCTGTATCTTTGGGGTGTTAATCCTTTTGTTTGGCAAGGTCTTGCAGCCATTTACCATTTTAATGGCGCTGCCTTTATCTATTGGCGGTGCTTTTGTGGGACTGGCCATTACTAACAGCAGCTTATCTATGCCCTCGATGATTGGCTTTATTATGCTAATGGGTATTGCCACTAAGAACTCTATCTTACTGGTCGATTATGCTATTTTGGCTGAGCGAGAACACGGCTTAAACCGCTTTGATGCGCTACTTGATGCCTGCCGCAAACGGGCGCAGCCAATTATCATGACTACCATTGCGATGGGTGCAGGCATGATGCCGTTGGTGTTTGGCTGGGGCTCAGCAGACCCTACTTTCCGTCAGCCTATGGCAGCGGCGGTATTAGGTGGTCTTGTGACCTCTACCTTGCTAAGCCTGATTGTCATACCTATGGTGTATACCTTTATGGATGACATATCAAATTGGTTTGGCAAATGGCTACGTCCGCATGGCAAGACCGACTAAAATTAGCGGCTTTTATCACATATAAATAGCGCCTAATTATAAATAACCCCCAATATTTTTTGCTATCTTTAGATGACCCTTTTTATTTGAGGCCTGATTATGACCGTCCCTAGTGATATTACTATTGCTCAAAATGCCACATTAAGACCTATTGTTGATATTGCTAAAAAAATAGGGCTTTCAGCAGATAAGATTGAACCTTATGGCTATTACAAAGCCAAGATTAACCCAAATGATGTGTTTGATATGCCCGCTAAGTCGAGCAATAGCAAACTGGTATTGGTCACCGCCATTAATCCCACCCCAGCCGGTGAAGGTAAGACCACCGTCACCATTGGGCTGGCCGATGCGCTAAACCGTGTACATCATCAAGACCAAAACGGCAAACGTACTGTTGTGGCGCTACGTGAGCCGTCTGTGGGTCCTGTGTTCGGCATTAAAGGCGGCGCAGCAGGGGGCGGCTATGCTCAAGTGTTGCCGATGGAGGATATCAATCTACATTTCACTGGCGACTTGCATGCCATTGGTGCGGCCAACAACTTACTTGCCGCCCTACTCGACAACCATATTTATCAAGGCAACGCGCTCAATATTGACCCAAAGCAAGTAGTGTGGCGCCGAGCGGTGGATATGAATGACCGTCAGCTGCGCAATACGGTCACTGGTCTAGGCAAGCCTGCCGATGGGGTAATGCGCGAAGATGGCTTCGATATCACTGTGGCCTCAGAGGTCATGGCGATTTTTTGTTTGGCCACTGATTTGGCAGATTTAAAGCAGCGCTTGGGCAATATCTTAGTCGCTTATAACCAAGACAAGCAGCCCATTTATGCTAAGGACCTCAAGGCTCATGGTGCCATGGCCGCCTTGTTAAAAGATGCCATTAAGCCAAACTTGGTACAGACCATTGAGGGCACGCCAGCCATCTTACACGGTGGCCCTTTTGCCAATATCGCTCATGGCTGTAACTCGGTCATTGCCACCCGTACTGCCATGCATTTGGCCGATTACACACTCACAGAAGCAGGCTTCGGTGCTGACTTGGGTGCAGAGAAATTTTGTGATATTAAATGCCGACTGGCCGGTCTTACCCCCGATGCAGCCGTGGTGGTCGCGACCATTCGTGCCCTTAAATATAATGGTGGCGCGGCCAAAGATGCACTAAAAAATGAGGACCTAACTGCGCTTGAGCAAGGACTGCCCAATCTAACTAAACACATTGAGAACCTACAAGAAGTATTCGGTCTGCCTGTGGTGGTCGCGATCAACCAATTTGAAAGCGACACGGCTGCTGAAATCGAGATGGTACGCAAAGCCTGTAAACGTCTAAAAGTAGAGGTGGCGTTAACTCAGGTGTGGGAAAAAGGCGGCGCTGGTGGCGAGGATTTGGCCCGCACCTTATTGGCGCTGTTAGAGACACATAACGACCAGCCGCAAACCTTTGGGTTTGCGTATGACAGTAACAAACCTATTGTCAATAAAATACGCACTGTCGCCCAGCGCATTTATGGTGCCAATGATGTGGATATCAGTGTGACAGCGGCAGCGAAGATTAAGCGATTAGAAGCGTTGGGGCTTGATAAAATGCCTATTTGTATCGCCAAGACCCAATACTCGCTCAGCGATGACGCCAAGCTATTAGGGCGACCCACCGGCTTTAACATTCATGTGCGTGATATCAGTGTGTCTAACGGCGCCGGCTTTATTGTGGTCATCTGTGGCCCTATCATGAAGATGCCCGGCCTACCAAAATACCCTTCTGCCGAAAACATTGATGTCGATGAGAAGGGGAACATTACCGGACTGTTTTAACCATAACAGCTCCTGTTTATGCCTCCTCTTTGTGAAACCTATGAGCAGCTCTTTGGTCTTTACCAATGTGCTGCTTTTTAGTGATACAACCTAGTTTGCCTCGATTCTAGGTGCAGATTTATCAGGCCTATTTTTAGCGCATGATAGGCTAAATCAGCTGATATCACTCGCTTAGTGTATATTCTCTAAAGCGACTTCGTTTAGGAATTGTTAACTAAATGGGCCATGTGTTTACAACTCTGTTAAATTTCAGTAAGGTCATAACTAGACCACCCTTAAGCCTTTCTCAAGGCAGCTTAAAAGCAAGGATGATAGGGACGATGAAGGATCAACAACAAGCAGTACACATGGTGCTGTGATTTTCTGCCCTCCTTAACTGCTTCGTTTAATTCAAATCCTCTCCTTTTATCCGCTTGCTGTCAACCGTTGTTTTTTATCGACACTAAGGGATGGGTGTATGTCTTATTTTTAAGCCAATTTGACCCTTATTGTTATGTTGTCGCCCTTATCCACCCCTTAAGCCAGCACTATTTGCTAGCCCAATGAGGAAGTTATGAAGCCTATTGCCCCCCTATTTGCCCGCTCGCCTGTCCGCTCTGTCGTCGTCAGCTTACGCCGCATCCCTGCGCTGCCTGCAGCTAACCCGACCGTATTGGCCACATTATTGGGCGCTTCGCTCAGCCTGCCTATGAGCGTTGCCCATGCCGCTCCTGAGGTTATGCCCTCATACAATGCCAGTCAAAGCGAGCAGGTCAATCGCGGCGCTTATGTGGCGCGTCAAGCCGACTGTATGGGCTGTCATAAAGAGGACTACTCAGGCGGCGTGGCAGTCGAGGCACCGATGGGCACCATTTATGCCACCAACATTACCCCTTCAATAAAATATGGTATCGGCAACTACACCGAGCAAGATTTCAAAAACGCCTTAACCAAAGGTAAAACCCCGACCCACCGTCTATACCCAGCCATGCCTTATCCTGATTATAACGCCATGAGCGACGAGGATATCTCAGCTTTATTTGCCTACTTTAAGACGGTCCCTGCCGTAGATGAAGCGCCTGAGCATAAGACCCAATTGCCTTTCCCCTTTAATATTCGCACCGTGATGCTCGGCTGGAATATCGTCAATATGCCAAAATGGCAAGCCCGTGATGGCCTAAATGACACCCAAAAATACGGTCAATATTTGGTCGATAATCTCGCCCACTGCGGCACGTGTCATACACCGCGCAATACCACCTTCGGTTATGACATGAACAACTACCTAAGCGGCGCTATGCTGGGCAATTGGCATGCACCCAACATCACACCTGATGCCAGCAGTGGTATCGGTAACTGGAGTGAGGCGGACATTGTCACCTATTTGCGTCAAGGCAAAATCCATCAAAAAGCGGTGGCTTCAGGCCCCATGAATGAAGTGGTGTATAACAGCACCCGCTATCTTAGTGACAAGGATTTAAGCGCCATTGCCAGCTACCTAAAAGCGGTACCTGCCATTACCACCGAAGACACCGTGCAACCAGTTAATAGCGCAGCCTTACCGAGTGAACATAGCCCCACCATGACTTTTGATCTGTTGGCGCAGATGGATTATCTCAAGCAAGCCAAGGCTCAAGCCCAATCACCCGGTGAGTCTTTGTATCTCAATCAATGTGCAAGCTGTCACGGGGTCAATGGTTATGGCCAGCCTGATGCTGGTTATGCCCCTATCGTTGGTATCTCAAGTCTCAGACGGGACAATCCTGCACCTGTCATTAATGTGGTGGCGCACGGTATTCAACAAGTGCCCAATACCCGTCCTAGAATGCCAGGCTTTAAAGACGAGCTGAGCGCAGAAGAAATGGCGCAAGTGGTCAACTATGTTCGTACTACCTTTGGCGGTCTATCCAATAGTGACGTATCTGCTGATGATATTAATGGGCATTTGAACCGAGGTGACAGCGCCCCTTTTTTGATTAAAAATGCCGGCTGGCTTGCTGTATTAGGCATTATCGCTGGTCTGATTGTATTGGTTTTATTGATTCGCTGGCTGTTTCGTCGCCGTGCTTAAAAATGAATAAAAACTGACTCAAAGCATATTTAAGAAAAACACATATAAAATGGCCAAAATCGTTTTGGCAAAAACCATATGGCCAAAAGTAATAAGGATAAGACCATGCTAGACAACCTAAAATCGCCCACACGCCGGCAGCTGCTCACCATGATAGGCAAAACAGCCGGTGGTGCAGCCATGTATCAAGCCATGACTACCTTAGGCTTTGCTTCTGAATCTAGCTTTAAAAAAGAGCTTGAACTTACTGGGGCGCCAGCAGGGGCCAGTATTATAGTCTTAGGGGCAGGACTTGCCGGCTTGACTGCCGCTTATGAGCTAAGAAAGGCGGGCTATAAAGTCACCGTTTTGGAGTATCAAAATCGAGGTGGCGGCCGCAGTATTACCTTAAGGGGCGGCGATAGATATACCGAGCTTGGTGGTGAGGAGGTCACTTGCGATTTTGAAGAGGGCAACTACTTTAACCCAGGTCCTTGGCGCTTGCCCAGCCACCACTATGCGGTGTTTCATTACTGCAAAAAGTTTGGGGTTGAGATGCAGCCATTTATTCAACAAAACAGCCGTGCCTACTTACATCGCACTCAACACTTTAACGGGGCACCGCAGCGACTTGGTGATGTGCAACATGACATCCAAGGCCATGTCTCTGAGCTGTTATCAAAGGCGGTCAATGTCGGTAGCCTAGACCGTCAAGTGACAGGCGAGGACAAAGAAAAGCTGTTAGAAGCCTTAAAGGGCTGGGGCGCACTCGACAAAGACTATAGGTATAAAAAGAGCCTTGAAACCAGTAAACAGCGGGGTTTTTCGGTGTATCCAGGTGGCGGATTAATGCCCAATGAGCAAGCCTCTACCCCGCTACCTTTAGATGATATTTTGCAATCAGGGGTATGGGGCGATATTTATGCCAACCACACCAACTATATGCACAGCCCTACGATGTTTCAGCCGGTGGGTGGGATGGGCAAAATCGGTGATGCTTTTACCCGTGAATGCCAAGATATGATTACGCTCAATGCCAAAGTCACCGAGATTCGCCAAGATGATTCTGGTGTTACCGTCTCTTATGTCGATAGTAATAATGAAGCCGGTCCGGTTAAAACAGCACGCGCTGACTGGTGTGTTTGTACCATCCCCTTATCAATATTGAGCCAGTTGCCCATTAACGTCTCAAAGCCAATGCGCGATGCCATAGCAGCTGTGCCTTATGAGACGTCATTTAAAGTGGGTCTGGAATTTAAACGCCGCTTTTGGGAGGAAGACGAATGGATTTATGGCGGCGTAACCTATACGGATATGCCGATTAAACAAATCTCTTATCCATCACAAGACATGTTCAAATCAGGCAGTGGCGTATTGCTAGGTGGCTATGGGTATGGCCCCACCTCTTACAAATTTAACTCTTTAGCGCCCCAAGAGCGTATTGAAGCGGCCTTAGCTTACGGCAAACACATTCATCCTCAGTATCTAAAAGAGTTTCGCTCAGGGACATCTATGGTCTGGCATCGTATGCCTTGGACCCTAGGCTGCTACGGTATATGGACCAAAGAGACCCGTGATCAGCATTACAAAACGCTGTGTAGCATTGATAACCGTATCGTATTGGCCGGAGAGCACTGCTCGCATATTCCTGCCTGGCAAGAGGGCGCCATTTTATCGGGCCTAGATTCCGCCAATCGCTTACACCAACGTGCCAAAGCAGTCTAACCCATGACTGTTCTTATTTGTCATGGATTACACAATAAAGAGGCTCTTTAATATGAAACACCTAACCTATCCCTCATTGCCTAATATGGGCATGCTAATTATGACCTCAGCCTTAGCGGTATTAACAGGCTGCTCGTCACAGTCTGATAAACAGGCCACCACCTTAGCCCAGACCACAGATAGCTTTAGCCAAACGGCTGTCTCCCCTGAAGTTGACCCGTATGCCAGCCGCAATGACGGGGCTTGGGGCGGCGTATATATGAGCGAAGCTGAGCTGACTGACTCTAATCGCCATATCGTAGATGTGAATGCTGTGCCACCCTTTGATAAGGACCCAAGCTTAGAGAAGTGGAATGAGAAGTTCGGCTTTGAGCATGCTTATACCACCACAGATGGCAAAAAGCTGTATCACGACTCTTGTGCTGCCTGTCATATGCATAAAGGTGAAGGCGCCCACGGTGCCGGTTACTATCCACCGCTGGCCAACAACAGTAAGATGCAGTCTAAGTACTATGTACTAGATATCTTGATTAATGGATTTAGAGGTATGCCCTCATTCCGAGGTATGCTAAATGATGAGCAGATGGCGGCGGTAACCCAGTATATTGCTCAAGATTTAAATGGCTTTGACGTCAAAGTGACGGCAGAAGATGCCGCACAGCTGCGTCCTGCTGATCCGCCCACGTATGATCCCTCGGATGAATAAGCGCTGTTATTACAATTACAAATAATAGGTAACTTATAACATCGCCTTATCCACCCCGATAGCTAAGCGCCTCACTTAGATGAGGCGTTTTTATAATAACCTTTGTCGTATAATAAAAAATAAATTAAATTTAATGAACCCAATTAATGAAGCTGGGATTAATGAATAGCGCATAAATGCAAAGGATTGATTATGAAAATCTCACTTAGCAAAGCCATTATCGGAGTAGCATTGTCGTCACTGGTTATGGGCTGTCAAACTACATCAGTCACTTATAGCACTAAACCTGTAATCGGCTCCGATACAAGCGCTGTAGAAAAAACAATTATTAATAAAGACAATACTAACCCCCTGCCCGCTGCTGCTTCCTCCCCTTTATTACTTTATTATTTTACCCCCACACTTTTGATGCAGCGCATATATCCCGTAGTTACAGGTCGCTATGTGGTGCAAGACAATTGCTTGAAATTTGAGCAGATTTATAATAATAAGACCCGTCTTTTAACCCCTCTGTTTGATCCTACTTACAAGGTCTCTTTGCTACAGAATGAGCAAGCTCTTATCTTAGATGGTACACAGGTGAAATTCGGAGAGACTGTAAAGACTGGCGGTTCGGTTAAAGAAGAGTATCTGTTTTATCACCTACAGTTTGATAACCCACAAGGTGGGGTATCTGAGTCTGTGCGTAATCCAGAAGACCACGTTTGTCTCACAGAGCCGGGAATCTTTATGAGAAGTAAACTAATAGATTGACTCTAGCCGCCACGATAGCTAAGCGCCTCACTTAAATGAGGCGTTTTTATATCTGTACTGTTTGCCAAATCTGCTATGGTTCGTGCCACTCGCAATAATCGGTGGTAGCCACGGGCGGATAAATTCAGTTTGCTTTGTGCCATCGCTAACAGCTGTTTTTCACTGTCACCCAACGTAATATGCTCGTCCATTTCGCTTGGGGTTAACTCACAATTGGGTTTGTTTTGCCGCTCCTGTTGACGTTTATAAGCACGAGTTACCCGTGTTCGAACCGTCTGTGAGGCCTCACCTGGCTGACTATTCTGAAGGTCACTAATCGGTAAAGCGGGTACACTAACCTGCAAATCTATTCTATCTAGTAGAGGACCAGAAATTTTATCCTGATAACGCTGAATTTGTTCAGGTCGACAATGGCAACGATTAGAAGGGTCACCATGATAACCACAAGGACAAGGGTTCATCGCCGCTACCAATTGAAAATTAGCCGGAAAAGTTGCTTGTTGATTGGCCCGGCTAATGATGATTTGCTTTGATTCTAAGGGCTGACGCAATACCTCTAACACTTTTCGATCAAACTCTGGCATCTCATCTAAGAATAAAACGCCTTTATTGGCCAGTGTAATCTCGCCAGGCTTAGGGCGTGAGCCGCCCCCGACCAAGGCCACCGCCGAAATAGTATGGTGAATTTCGCGAAAGGGGCGAGTGCCATAATGATACTCAGTATTGGCCACAGAATAAGTGCTGGCGACCTCCAGCGCTTCTTCTTCACTTAAGTCTGGCAATATGGTCGGCAATCGAGCTGCCATCAAGGTCTTACCTGAGCCAGGAGGGCCACTAAATAACAATGAATGACCGCCAGCAGCTGCAATCTCCAGTGCCCGTCTGGCATGATGTTGACCTTTTACATCAGCCAAATCCACCTTATAAGCCACTTTCTGCTTAGCCTCTTGCGACACTACGGCTGTCAGTAACCCCTGTTCGCTGCTTGCTGGGTGGGCGCCTAACGGATTGTTTTCTGCCTGCAAATGCTCGCACACTTGTTTTAAGCTCTTGACGGCATAAACCTGCATACCACTTATCCGGCTTGCTTCAATGGCATTACCTGCCGGAACCATCAGCTTGCGCGCCCTATCATCTGATTTTGCCGCCATGGCTTCGCTTTTTATGGCTCGTGCTACTGCAAGCGCACCTGATATTTCGCGCAGCTCTCCACTTAATGCCAGCTCACCAATAAACTCATAAGACTCTAACCACTCAGGCTCAAGCTGACCACTGGCCGCTAAGATACCCATAGCAATGGGCAAATCCAATCGTGCCCCTTCTTTGGGCAAGTCCGCAGGGGCCAAGTTGATGGTCAATCGCCGATTGGGAAATTGAAAATCCGAGTTAATCAATGCCGAGCGGACCCTATCTTTACTCTCACGCACTGCCGCTTCAGGAAGCCCCACTATGGTGAGCGCAGGCAAGCCTTGCGATAAATGTACCTCAACCCTAACTTTAGGGGCATGTAGCCCGACGACCGAGCGGGTATGGACTTGAGCAAAAGACATGATAAGCCTTATATAAATAATAATTATTAAATTTGTTTCATTCATAATAAATTATTTATTAACAGTTAGCAAAGCTGCAAACACATTAATTTATGTCGGCCTTAGCCGCATCCTATCAACGACAGTAATGGTGTTAGAATAAGGGCTTAGATCCTCAAGGTAAGTTTAGGAGCAGGCGGCAGTGAACAAGAATATTAAAGTGGCTATTGGTTGCTTGATTGCTGGCGGCGCTCTGCTTGGCTTATCTACTAATCTGGCCAAATACGCTGGTACAGTAGGGCTCACTCCGCTGGCGTTTGTATTTTGGTCCATTAGTGGGGCCGCTTTTATCTTATTGGTTATCTCTTTGCTGCGCCGTCAGCCGCCCCCTTTAACTCGGCGTAGTCTTGAGTATTATGCTGTGGCTGCCTTAGTCAGTGTTGCCGGCTCTAACTTGATATTTTTCTCAGCCATTCCCCAAGTAGGGGCAAGTTTTGTGGCGCTCATCATCTCACTGCCGCCTTTACTGACTTATTTGGGCGCACTCTTGTTAAAGATGGAGCGCTTTAGTCCAATGCGGGCTGCAGGGGTAGCCGCAGCATTAAGCGGTGCTGGGGTACTGGCTGCTAATAAGCTTGGTGCGCCTAATGCCAGTGTGTTTTGGATTATCGTGGCCTTGTGTGGCCCAGTGCTGCTTGCCATAGGTAATTTGTATCGCACCTTGCGCTGGCCCACAGGCGCCTCACCCAGTGCCCTTGCGCCTGGGATGCTAATAGCAGCAGCGATACAATTGGGTATGCTGGGGTTATTGCCCCACTTTTCACTCACTTTACCTCGCGAGGATCCACTGGCTTTGATAGTATCAATGGGGCTAATTGTACTGCAGTCCTTTGTTTTTGCCGGACAGTTTCAAGTGCTGTTTTTATTACAAAAAGCCGGCGGGCCGGTGCTGCTAAGCTTGCTGGGTTCAACCGCTGCACTGTTTGCGGTTCCTATTGCCATATTTTTTCAAGCAGAAGCGCCGCCTGAGGGACTGCTATGGGGTGCAGGACTTATTGCCCTCGGGGTCACTTTGGTGACGTTAGGTGGCCTAAAAAACAAGCAGGCGCTCTAAAAATTCAACCTTAACAGCCTTAGGCTCTTGGTCTTGCCTTATTTATGCTTAAAAGTGCTCATAACTTGTCGCTCCTATTCCTATATTGCTATTACCTGGCTATTGACTAAGCCCCCCTACACGATAGAGGTATAGAAAACCGGGCAGATTACAGCTACCTTAGTATAATTTGTTATAATTGATTCGATTTTAACCCTCTCCTCATAGCTCCTGTTTATCGGCTCTCCGATAAGGCCAATCTTATGATTCATTCTGCCATTTTTACAGACCAAGCCAGTCTTCCCCCATCTACTGAGCGTCCGGATTTTTCTCCTAGCAATCCTTATGCCAAAAAACAGTTTGATGCAGCGACCTCTGAGATGCCGCAGTTAGAATATGATCAGGCGTTAATTCATAAATATAATCGTTCAGGGCCACGCTATACCTCATACCCTACTGCGCTTGAGTTTAAGCCCATTGAGGCCGGCGTTGAATTAGAGGTTTTGACCCGCCGCGACCCCAATGCGCCCCTATCGCTTTATTTTCACATTCCCTTTTGTCGCCATCTTTGCTACTACTGTGCTTGCAATAAGATCATCACCAAAAAGAACAGCGATGCCGGTGACTACCTAGCATATCTAAAAAATGAAGTAAAACAAAAGCGTGCCTTATTACAACGTCCTGACTCAGGTGGTAAGCCTTATGTCAAGCAGCTGCATTTGGGTGGGGGTACACCGACTTTCTTTAGTGATGAGGAACTGACTGAGCTTTGGCAGTTTTTGCAGACCCAGTTTGAATTTGCGCCCACCTCAGTTGAGCAAGTGAGCGATGAGCACCCAGAAATGGGAGACTATTCTGTAGAGATTGACCCTCGAGAGATTAGAGATACCACGTTGAGCGTGTTACGTAGTTTGGGCTTTAACCGAGTCAGCTTCGGGGTGCAGGACTTGGATGACAAGGTTCAAATTGCGGTGAACCGAGTGCAATCTGAAGCGCTTATCCGTAGTGTGATGCAAGAGACCCGCCGCTTAGGCTTTCAGTCGACCAATATTGACTTAATCTATGGGCTGCCGCATCAAACGCCGCAGACGTTCGCTAAGACGGTACAGACCATTATTGATATCTCGCCTGATAGATTGTCCATCTTTAACTATGCGCACCTGCCCGATCGCTTTAAGTCGCAGCGTCAGATTAAAGAGGAGGATTTACCGACACCAGCCGAGAAGCTTGAGATGTTCAGTAATACCATAGCCGCGTTGAATACAGCTGGCTACCAGTACATCGGTATCGATCACTTTGCGAAGCCTGATGACAGCATGGCCATCGCTCAGCGTGATGGTATTTTGCACCGCAACTTCCAAGGCTATACCATCTTAGGTGACTGCGACTTATTGGGCTTTGGTGTCTCCTCTATCAGTCAAATTAACAGCACCTTGTATGCCAATAAAGGCAATACCTCTACTCATATTCTACAAAACCACACAGATTTAAAAGCGTATGAGGCCATGGTAGATGCCGGCAAACTGCCGGCGGTACGCCATATCAAAACCAGCATACAAGACCGTCTGCGTGGTTATGTGATTTCCAATCTGTTGTGCCATGATTACATTGATTTTAAAGACTTAAATCAAAAATTTGGGATAGATGCCATCACATTTTTTATTGATGAAATTCAGCAGCTCGGTGAGATGCAGCAAGACCGACTTATAGATATGGATGCTGCCGGTATCCGTATTTTGCCAAAGGGACGCCTGCTTGCCCGCAACGTGGCCATGGTATTTGATAGCTATTTGGCAAGTAAAGAAAAAAACCGCTTCTCTAAAGTGATTTAGTGCTCTAAAAGAGTCGTCATTGCACCAAAACTCCTAAATAAAGCGGCCAATATAACCCCCTGTTATTGACCTAAAAAAACCGACACCACGTTAGATGGTATCGGTTTTTTTGGTTAAAGCGGTGGTTTTATTTTAAAGATGCCGCCACATCTTGTAATAACGGCGGTATGTCCATCATGCCGGTAATTACTTCAATAAATACCATCTTATCTTTGGCTTTGTCCGCTTGAGACAGCGCTGATTTTAGCTCAGCTGGGGTCGCAGCTTTTAGGGTTAAGCAGTTGTGTTGATTGGCACCAAAAGCTTGAGGCATCACCTGCCAATCACACACAGGAATGTCATTATAAAGCTCCTCTTCGCCGTGAATGGCACGCTCTACGGTGTAGCCTGCATTATTGATTAATAAAATAACTGGGTTTAGCTGCTCACGAATCATGACCGCCAAATCTTGAATGGTCAATAGCGCTGAGCCATCGCCGATAAGCAGCACACTACGCTTGTTAGGTGATGCTATACCGGCCCCCAAGCTGGCAGGTAATGTATAGCCGATAGAGCCCCACAGCGGCTGACCATAGAAGGTTACCCCTTCAGGCAGACGCACTTCGCTCATGCCAAAATAGGCGGTACCTTGCTCAGCAAACACCAAGTTATTGCCATCCAAACAGTCGGCCACAATATGCCATAAGTCTTTTTGCAGTAGTGGCTCATCATCACCGCCTTGCTGCTGATGCACATCAACTGGCGCAATAAGTGGCTTGGCGACCACCTCAATGCCTGATGTTAATACCTCATGCAGTGCTTGTAGCGCATCCTTCATGGCGATGGGAGCAAAGGTCTTATCGGCTACTGTGGCACGCTCTTGATGAATATCGACCACTTTTGAGGTATCAATCTTTTGAGTAAAGCCGGAGGTGGTGGTGTCGGTATAATTAACACCCAATTTAATCAAACACTCCGCATTTTCAATGGCATCTTTTACTGTAGGCTGCGAGGGCTCACCCACATAAACCCCCGCCCAACGATCACTGTGCTCATCGAGTAAGGTCTTACCCCAAGATAAAGTGGCATAGGGGATTTGAGTGTCGGCTATCAGTGCTTTTAGCTGAGATTGTAGGCCCAGGCGGTGTACCATTAAGTCTGCAATTAAGGTGGTGGCTTTGCCTTCGATATAGCAGCTCAGCTCTTTTTTGAAGTCAGCCAAAGCCTCTTGACTGGTGATGTCCTCTTCACTGTCTTTTAGCTGAGTGGTGGGACGATAAATAGGCAGCTTGGCCACATCAGGTGACAGTAATAAATAACCAGGGCGCTGCTTTTTTAGTACCATGCGAATTACCCTATCAATCTCGGAGGCGGCGTTTTCGGCCGTAATCTCAGCTCGGGCCACGCTGACAGGCTCCACCATTTTAATAAAGTGGTTAAACACCCCATCACCTAAGCTGTGATGTAGGCGGCGCTTGCCATCTCTTAACTGAGTATTGGGTGCGCCCACAATATGCAGCACCGGCACATACTCGGCGTATGAGCCAGCAGTGGCATTAATAGCAGACAGCTCACCTACCCCAAAGGTGGTGACCATGGCCGAAAATCGGCGTTCGCGCGCATAGCCATCAGCAGCATAACCGGCGTTTAATTCATTGGTATTGCCTACCCAGCGCAGTTTATTTGAAGCAATAATATTGTCTAAAAAGGCTAAGTTGTAATCGCCTGGCACCCCGAAGATTTCGGTGGCACCCGCTTCAGCTACTCGGTCAAATAGATAATCAGCAATGGTATAGATGGGCTGTGACATAGCATACTCTCTAATTTTAGTTAGGTTTGATTGTTATCACTTAAGTTAAAGAGGGTCATGGGGCACGGCTTATGGTTTAAAATTCCTTTTAATGACCGCCCCTCCTTTTAAGCCGCTTATTTTAGTAAGCGATTCATTTTATCAGTTAACCATTCTATTTGGTGATACCTATTCAAAAAATAAGTAATATGTTATATGAAGTCACAGCTGTGTAAAAATCAGCTCATCTAATACTATCCGGTCATACGCTTGGGGTGACCACGTACAGCCGGTTAGCATCTATTACCCTCTTCTCGGCATCAAGATACTTATGCTCAATCCCTTTGTCTGAATCATTGATGGCAAAGTCATCGTCATTTAATAGCCCCAAAGAACCATCTTGACGCAGCCAAATGCCCTCAAGCTTGTCATGCGGATAATCAATGGCTTTGAGCACATCTACTGCCAATGTTTTTTTGACCGGATAAATACCCAGCTTCTCCAGTAGCTGCCAATTAGCCTCATCTTCTGCAATCAGTTGCTCAAGGGTTAAGCCATCAATTAACAGTCCAAGCTGCTCATCTTGAGTCAGTGTGACAGCCAAGTCTGACTTTGCTGCCATATCAGTTAAATGCTCAAAGTCATTGATGTTGGTGGCACAGGCTAAGTCAATTTTGTAAATCAGCTTTTTGGCAGTCGGCTGTTGCCAAGGAAACTGACGATCATGCTCAGCGACATAAAATTGCTGCTCATTAATAGCGGCAAGTGCTGAGTTAACATGATTGACCGCATCCAGTCGATACAGGTATTGCGCAAGCTGCCCTGTTACTAGATTTATCGTTAATAGTCGGGTCAACGCAGATTGCCTGCCCTGCTTATCGGGGTTGTCCATTGAGGACTCCATAAGCCCCACCAGCGTGCTTTGGTCTGGGGTAATGGTCAATGACTCCATACCACGGTTGGTGCGACGCTTGGCCAACTCTGCCGGTAATAACAAGGGTGTATCTCCAGCCATAACAGTATTGCGGTTATCTGCACCAAACGGATTAATCCGCTCAATCTCAACCCCCTGTGCATCATAATGTACCAAATGCGGACCATACTCATCGCTTATCCAAAAGCTGCCATCATTCAATGCCGCCAGCCCTTCGGGATCCAAACCGTTAAGATCGGTTTTTACTGGATTGCTCTGAGGATCATAAGGCCTACTAGGGTCCTTCGTCATCGGCTCACCATGAACATCATAAGGTATCTCATTGGTACCACCAAAAGCCTTAGGGTTAGGCAGTCCACTTATGGGCTGCCCTGCTTTATCTTTTAATACAATCTCTTTAACTTTGATAATCTGACCCTCAGGTTCGACCTGAAATAAGCCGATTTTTGGGCTATAGCTTGGCACCAAAAACTGCTTGCCCTCGCCCAGACTGCCTTTAAAGTCTGAATTGGGACCTCGGTCTGTCAAGGCGTAAAACTGATTGGCATTGGTGGGATGAGCGGCCGCATCCGACCCAAATCCGCCACCACGAATCTCAAGTGGGGTGCCCGGATAAGCGGCATTGTCATGAACGGTATCCAAGATATCATAAGGCAATGGTGTACCTTGAGTGATGGGATGTAAGTCAGTATTTGACATAGCTCACCTTCTTTTAGCTTAGTATGCTTTTAGCTTAATATAAATATAGGAGGATTAGGCAACTTGGCAAGACACAACACAGCCCCCTTGCCGCTTAGACACCGCTTATTACTTTTGCCGCACATACACAGCTCGCGTCAAGTAACTGGCAAGTAAATGGGTTGTGCTAAGCGCAAGCGTATCGGAGCTTAGGCTTAATGGGTACAATAAAGCCGCACCTTAAGGTTGAAACTTATTGCCCACCATGCCTTTTACAGTACTTAAGATATCGGCAGGCAATACCACCGTTTTGGCATTGTCCGACTCGGCCAGCTCACGCATGGCCTTGATATACTGCTCACCCAATAGATACACCACAGGCATCTCCTCTTTGCCCATCGCTTGACTGATTAAGCGAATAGATTCCTCTGACCCTTTGGCCAGTACCACTTGAGCTTCTGCATCACGGCGTGAGGCTTCAAGACGGCCATCAGCCTCTAAGATAGCCGCTTGTTTTTGACCATCGGCACGCGTTACGGTAGCACGGCGTTGACGCTCTGCGGCAGCCTGCTCTTCCATAGCGGTTTGCATCGTGTCTGATGGGTTAATATCTTGAATTTCAACTGTTTTTAGAGTAATACCCCAATCGGCGATATCCTCTGAGATGGCATGCTTAAGCAAGGCTTTAATCTGATCACGGCTTGATAAGGCACTGTCTAAATCCATCTCACCTATGATAGAGCGCAGTGAGGTTTGTACTAAGTTACGGATACCATGCTCATAATCTTCAATACCATAGACCGCTTTTTCGGGCTGTACGATGCTGATATAAGCCACGGCGTTGGCAATAATTACCACGTTATCGCGGGTAATCACCTCTTGTGAAGGGATGTCTAACACGATGTCTTTGGTGGTGAGCTTATAAGCCACATCATCCACATAAGGAATAATTAAGTTTAAACCCGGCTCTAAGGTTTGATGATACTTACCTAGGCGCTGCACAATCCACTTATACCCTTGCGGCACAATTCTGACGCCTTTAAAGATGGTAAACACCACCAAGGCCACCAAGACAATCATCACGATACTCAAACTGTTCATATGCCACACTCCTGCTGTTTATATTTATAACTATTGATTTTTATTATTTATCACTGATAACGACCATGGCTGATCTAGACTAATGTTAGGTTAATAATAGTTAGATTAACAATAAATGGGGCAAATAGCGCTTTGCTGATGCTCTGTCAGCGCCGTTACCGTTAATGTGCTATAGGTACCGAGCCAGGTAGAGGCGCCACAACCAGCTCATTACCCATAATATCCACCACAACCACGCGTTGACCCACCTCTAGCGGTTCATCACGGCTGCGACATTGCCATTCAGCAGCGCCCACGATAGGTACACTAAAGCGCACCGTACCGGTTTGGTTGTCAGAGGGCGCTCTAATAATCATCCCTTTTTCACCGATGATAATGCTGCCACCCAGACCGGCTTTGGTACGATCGACCGATAAAGGCTTGATATATTTAAACCAAATAAATACCATCAGCACAGACAGTATTAACCACAATACAATCTGAATCACTACAGGTACCGGAAAAAGCCAGCTTACCAAGGCAACAATAAGGGCTGCTACCCCAAACCATAAGGCTGCAAATGTGGTTAGAAACATCTCTAAGATAATTAATATCCCACCAAGAACCAACCAATGCCAAGGCTCTATCTGCCACATAACCGTATCCTTAATTTAAATATTATGTTTATTATTAATTATTAGCACGCCCCTTATACTATCACTTTTAGCGGCGGTTAGTAGCGCGGATGTTTTCAGGTTTTGTGGCCGTCAGTCTTAATTTGCCAACTGCCATTTGCACAAAAAAAACGACCGCCGGAGCGATCGTTTTTTTAGTTGTCTGCGTCATTGATTTAAATTTGCTAGACAGTGTAATGGCATTCGGCGTGATTAGAACTTAAAGTTAGCACCTAAAGTAACCCCTTCAGATCTTAGATCACCTAGGCCAGCTACTTTATCTACTTTTGGATACCATTCATAAGCCAACTCAACGGCAGCATTCGGTGCTAGGTTATAACCAAAGCCTAGACCACCACCAATACCCACATCAGAGCTTGAGGTCTTGCCGCCAACCAGTTTGTCTTCTACTTTGATTTTGTTTTTTGCAACACCAACACGGCCTTTGGCGTATAACTCTGTATTTGGGAAAGCATGGTCATAAGTGGCATATAGACCATAGTTTTCTGCTTTATATTCTTTACGGTCAGTATCTGTTTTAATTAAATCATTTTTTTCGGTGGTGAGGTACTCAGCTTCAACCCCAATACCTTGGTTAGATTTCACACCAGTATATACACCGTATGAAAATGCTTTGTCTTTGGCATCATCTAAATCAAACTGGCCAACTTTGGCACCGATATAAGGCTGTGCAGTCATACCATTGCCATAGTTCACGGCAGCTTGTGCACCCACAGTCATTAATGAGCCAGCAGCTAAAGCAAGTAGAGTTTTTTGTAAAGTTTTCATGGTCTTCTCCTTTGAGGTTATCATTTCTGTGATTGGGATGAGCCCTCTAAAGCCATGATTTGTCATTGATGGCTTCATTGATGGCTTAACGGCCTATCCCTTTCGCTATGATTAAATAGTAACAAAATATTTCGAAATGATTGTAGTGCTTTGGGGCCTTCATTGTTACCAATTGCAAGCAAACATTTCTATAAAAAACAAACAGTTATTAGATAAATTGATAATAGAAAATCTCATCACATTTAACACATAAAAAAGCGACCGCCGCAGCGATCGCTTGTTTGTGGTGTCTTGTCTTATTAGCGCTAAGTACTGACTTTAGCGATAAGCACTAACGCCTTTGTCGCTACTTAGAACTTAAATCACCTTAGAACTTAAAGTTAGCTCCTAAAGTAACACCTGAAGCATCTAGGTTACCTTTATCAGCCACGTTATCTACCTTTGGATACCAGTCATAAGCCACTTCTACCGCAGCATTAGGAGCAAGGTTATAACCTAGACCTAGACCACCGGCGATACCTGTATCTGATTTTTTACCATCATATCTATTGTAAGCTAATGATTTAGAGTCGATGTCTACTTTGTTTTTAGCCACACCTAAACGACCTTTGGCATACATTTGCGAGCCTGGGAAGGTATAGTCATAAGTACCATATAGACCATACACATCAGCGCTATATTCAGACTTATTGGCACCACGTGTGAAGTCTTCATCATTAGTGGTCATATATTCAGCTTCGACACCGAAGTTTGGGGTGAATTTAGCACCACCATAGATGCCATACGACATGGCTTCGTTGTCTGCTTTGTCTAGATCATACTGACCAATTTTTGCACCGATATAAGGCTGTGCAGTCATACCATTGCCATAGTTCACGGCAGCTTGTGCACCCATAGTCATTAATGAGCCAGCAGCTAAAGCAAGTAGAGTTTTTTGTAATGTTTTCATGATTTTCTCCTAGTATTGTTTTCGATCAAAGAAAGGGTTAAAGCATTTAAATCAAATACCTATATCTAAAATCTAAATCAAACACCTATAACCGTGTCTGTTTAAATCCCTTCTTTTTATCTATATCTATATAGTAACAAAATATTTCGAAAACTGTGTCGATGCTTGGTAGTGCAGATGTTAACTTTTGCTACCAAATCTATCCACTAGAAACATAGCCTTAGCCATGTCAAACATATAGTCCCAAACACATAGTCTCAAACACATAGTCTCAAACACATAGCTTTAGATACTTTCAAGCACTCATAGCTACTATATTTGATAAGCAAAGATTAACAGTCGCTGTGAGTAAGATAAGCCATAAAAAAAGCGACCACCGAGGTGATCGCTTTTTTGTTGGCCAGATCGGCCAAACTATTTAGGTATTTTCAAGCAAGTTAGATTAGAACTTGAAGTTAGCACCTAAAGTGATACCAGAAGCATCTAGGTCGCCTTTGCTACCTACATTTTCAACTTTTGGATACCAATCGTAAGCCAACTCTACTGCTGCATTAGGAGCGATGTTGTAACCTAGACCTAGACCACCTGCAATACCAGTGTCAGAATGCTTGCCGTTATAGCTTGCAAATTGGCCAGCAGCGTTTTTAGCATCTACGTCTACTTTGTTTTTAGCAACGCCTAAACGGCCTTTAGCGTACATTTGTGAGCCTGGGAAAGTGTAGTCGTAAGTACCGTATAGGCCATATACGTCAGCACTGTATTCAGAACCAGGAGCAAAGTCTTCATCACTGGTGGTTAGGTATTCAGCTTCAATACCGAAGTTTGGTGTGAATTTAGCACCACCATAAACGCCATATGATAATGCTTCATCGTCTGCATCATCAAGGTCGTATTGACCAATTTTAGCACCGATGTAAGGCTGAGCGGTCATGCCGTTACCATAAGTAATCGCTGCTTGTGCGCCAGCAGTCATTAATGAACCAGCAACCAATGCTAATAAAGTTTTTTGTAATGTTTTCATAGTATTCTCCAATTAAAAGTATAGCGATTCGCATCAGTATAAGAAAATTATTCTAAACACGTCGCTGTATCGATGAGCCTATAGTAACAAGATATGTCCGATTTTTATGTCGCTATTTGATAGCGGCAATGTTAACTTTTGAAAGTAAATATATCTTTTTAAAACAAACTCTTAATCTTAGATTCACACCCAAAGCGACTGCCCGAACAATCGCTTTGGTTATTTATGAAAATTAACAAGGTTTTGATATTCAATTACTGGTGTTAAACAATCACTCTTGCCTAGCGGTTAAATACCAAGGTTAGAATTTAACGTGAGCACCTAAGGTAACACCGCTGGCATCGATATCGTCACCACGTGTGTTTTCAATAGAAGGGTACCAGTTGTACATAACTTCGATAGAGGCATTCTGTGCCACGTTAAAGCCTAGACCTAAGCCACCTGCGATACCTGTTTCAGAGCCAGAATCTTTATAAAGATTTGAGTTCTTGCTTTCCACATCGACTTCATTCTTAGCGACACCCACACGGCCTTTAGCATATAAACCACCTGTGTTAGGGAAGGCATAATCATAAGTACCATACAGGCCGTATACATCAGCTGAGTATTCTGTACCTGGACCGAAGTCTTCATCACTGGTAGTTAGGTATTCAGCTTCAACACCTAGGTTTGGTGTGAATTTGGCACCACCATAGACACCATATGAGGTGCCTTTGTCTTTCGCACCATCAAGATCATATTGACCCACTTTAGCACCGATATAGGGCTGAGCTGTCATACCGTTACCATAGCTAACAGCCGCTTGAGCGCCTGCCGTCATTAGGGTACCAGCAGCTACCGCAAGTAGGGTTTTGTTTAAAGTATTCATAGTCTTCTCCTAAAAAGTGAGTCAACAAACAGCCTTTAAAAAGCTTATTTGTTATCCATGAATCTATAGTAACAAGATATGTCAAAGGTTCTGTCAGTGTTTGATAGGCATGAAGTTATTTTTTACGAGGATTAGTTATTTGGTGCGTTACAATCCTAGATTTATGAAAACTTTTGTTACATTTACCCCTTTTAGCAATAAAACAGATATATTGTCCATTCTTTTGGACGATTGACGGGCCAAAATAAGCCTTTTATATCAATAAAAAATCAAGGATGGACATCGATGAGCAGCCCCACAAGCTCAAGCGTTGCGGCGCTACTAGACACTTTAAAATCAAAAGAGCAGTACCGAAAGCTGCCTGGTATCAGACATGAAAACCAATGGATTGTCTTAGATAATAAGCAGCTATTAAATATTTCAAGTAATGATTATCTGGGGCTTGGTAATGATACCCAGCTACAATCGCAGTTTTTGAGTGACTTGCAAGCAATGCCAGATAGCCAGAGGCCTAAGATGGGTGCCACCTCTTCTCGGCTGTTGACCGGTAATCACAGTCAACTTCCGTTATTAGAAGCGGAGCTGCTAGAGTGGTATACACTTGCTTTGCCAGAGGCGCAGCGCTCAACGTGTAACAAATCTGTGTTGGTGGTCAATAGCGGCTATCACGCCAATATAGGTATCTTGCCAGCACTGGCTAAGCTGCCGCTTAATACCTTAATATTGACCGACATGTTAATTCACGCCAGCCTTATAGATGGTGTGCGTCTTATTGGCAACAAGCACCCACACTGTACCTATCAGCGCTATCGCCATAATGATATGCAGCACCTAGCCACTTTGATTGAGCAGGCGGGTGATGAGATACAACGCATTATTGTGGTCACAGAAAGTATCTTTAGTATGGATGGTGATCGAGCCAACTTAAAAGCCTTAGTCAAGCTCAAGGCCTGCGACCCTCGCATTGAGCTGTATATTGACGAGGCACATGCAGTGGGTGTGCTCGGATATAACGGACTTGGACTTGCTGAAGAAACTCAGACATTAGAGGATATAGATTATATCGTGGGTACTTTTGGCAAAGCCTTTGCCTCGATGGGTGCTTATGTGATTTGTGATGCCTCTGTTCGAGAGTGGTTGATTAATCAAATGCGCTCTTTTATCTTTAGTACGGCGCTACCGCCCATTACCCACTGCTGGACTCGATTTATTTTGGCCAAAATGCCTTCGCTATATCAATCACGCAGTCACTTAGCCAATATATCACGCCGCGTATCTTACGCCATTCACAATGACTCAGCTGCGCAATATGAGTCGCCCATTATTCCTTATATATTAGGCGATAATGCCAGCGCTATAAAAAAAGCTCAGGCGCTGCAGCAAGCAGGATTTTATGCCCTGCCCATTCGTCCGCCGACTGTGCCTGTAGGTACCTCACGCATTCGTCTGGTCATGAATGCTAAGCTCACCGATGATGACTGTAGCCGGCTTATTGAGCAGTTATCTGGTTCATAAGTCAACGAAATCACCAGCCATTTAACCAGCCATTTAACCAGTCGCTTAACCAGTCGCTTAACCAGCCGCTCAGTAAGTTAAGCCGTTAGACGATTGATTATTTAGCTCTTATCAATTGTGATTTTCCCATAAAAAAAAGACCGTGCTAATAGCACGGTCTTTTTTATACCGCTTACTAAGTTGATAACTGAGGTAAGCGAGATACTTTATAAGCTTACTTTTTGTCGTCTTCGTTGACTTCAGTAAACTCAGCATCCACCACATCATCATCAGCGGCATTGGCTTCAGTAGCATCGGCTTGAGGTGCTGCACCTTCTGCGCCTTGGCCTGCTGCGTAAATCTTCTGGCTGATTGGCAAGAAGGCATTGTCTAAAGCTTCAAGCTTGGCTTTGATGTCATCATGGTCATCTTCTTTAGCAGCCAACTCTAGATCACTGATGGCAGTTTCAACTGAAGATTTTTCTTCTTCAGTAACTTTGTCTTCAGCATCTTTTAGCGCTTTTTGGATGGCATGGATACGACCATCAGCCTCGTTACGCACTTGAGCTAGTGCTGCGAATTTTTCATCTTCTGCAGCGTTGGCTTCTGCGTCACGTACCATTTGCTCGATTTCTTCATCCGATAGACCAGAGTCGGCTTTAATCTGGATGCTTTGCTCTTTACCAGTACCTTTGTCTTTGGCTGAGATGTTCATGATACCATCAGCGTTGATGTCAAAGGTTACTTCGATCTGAGGCATACCACGAGGTGCTGGTGGGATATCAGTTAAGTTGAACTCACCCAATAGCTTGTTTTGGGCCGCAACTTTACGCTCACCTTGGAACACTTTAATGGTTACCGCAGGCTGGTTGTCTTCAGCGGTTGAGAACACTTGTGATTTTTTGGTAGGAATCATAGTGTTTTTCTCAATGATGCCGGTCATAACGCCGCCCATGGTTTCGATACCTAGGGTTAGTGGGGTTACGTCAAGTAGTAGTACGTCAGTTTTGTCGCCTGATAATACTGCACCTTGAATGGCTGCACCAACCGCTACCGCTTCATCAGGGTTCACGTCTTTACGTGGCTCTTGACCGAAGAACTCTTCTACTGTTTTTTGTACCAGTGGCATACGAGTCTGACCACCAACTAAGATAACGTCATCGATATCGCTGGCTTTAAGGCCGGCATCTTCTAACGCTACTTTACAAGGATCAATCGTACGTTTTACCAAAGCTTCGGTTAAGGCTTCAAGCTTAGAGCGGCTGATAGTCACTACCAAGTGCTTAGGACCACTAGCATCTGCAGTAATATAAGGTAGGTTTACTTCAGTGCTTTGTGCGCTTGATAGTTCAATTTTCGCTTTTTCAGCAGCTTCTTTTAGACGCTGCATCGCTAGTGGATCACCTTTTAAGTTGAAGTTTTGCTCTTTTTTGAACTCTTCAACCAGATAATCGATCAAGGCTAAGTCGAAGTCTTCACCACCTAAGAAAGTATCACCGTTGGTCGACAATACTTCGAACTGCTGCTCACCATCAACATCAGCGATTTCGATGATTGATACGTCAAATGTACCACCACCTAAGTCATAAACAGCAACGGTGCTATCGCCTTTTTTCTTATCCATACCGTAAGCTAAAGCTGCGGCAGTCGGCTCGTTGATGATACGCTTAACGTTTAGACCCGCAATTTTACCGGCATCTTTAGTGGCTTGACGCTGTGAGTCGTTAAAGTAAGCAGGTACAGTTACTACCGCATCAGTTACTTTTTCGCCTAAGTAGTCTTCTGCTGTTTTTTTCATTTTTTGTAGGATTTCAGCAGAAATCTGTGGTGGCGCCATTTTTTTGTCGTTTACTTCTACCCAAGCATCACCGTTGTCTGCTTTAACGATTTTGTATGGCACCATACCGATGTCTTTTTGTACCACTTTGTCATCAAAGCGGCGACCGATAAGACGCTTAATAGCATATAAAGTGTTGTTTGGGTTGGTGACTGCCTGACGTTTTGCAGACTGACCTACTAAGATTTCGCCATCTTTATAAGCGATAATTGAAGGGGTAGTGCGTGTGCCTTCAGCGTTTTCGATGACTTTAACTTTGTCACCTTCCATCACTGCAACACAAGAGTTGGTTGTACCTAAATCAATACCAATTGTCTTAGCCATAATATAAAACTCCAAATCATTTCTTGTTTGTGTTTATTTCAATGTTAGCATTTGGCTTACTGTTCATGCTGTCCGTGGTTCATGCCACAACTGTGTAAGCCTTGCTTGTTGTCTTTATATATCGGTTTAGTGCGTCTATTTTTCAAGCCAAATTCAACACAATTGCGCCATTTATTGTCATTTTTTGCATTTTCACCTTTCATATGCCCTTATAAGCGACTGATTTATTTGGTCATCCTGCCGCAGAGATGGGCCTCAGGCAAAACGGTTGATGACTTATTGACCGACTTTAACCATCGCAGGGCGCAATAGACGACCGTTTAAGGTATAACCTTTTTGTAGAACGTCACCCACAGTGTCAGCTGGCGCTTCAGGATCAATGCCCACCGCTTCGTGTAGCTCTGGATCAAACTTAGCGTTTTGTGGGTCTACCACTTCTACGCCTTGCTTATTTAATACGTTTAAGAAAGATTTATGGGTAAGTTTTACACCCTCTAAGATGGCGTCATCGGCATCATCATCGGCTTGGACGCTGACAATGGCACGCTCTAAGTTGTCCACAACTTCTAATAACTCTTTAGCGAATTTTTGTAGCGCAAACTTACGGCTTTTCTCAGTTTCTTGTTCCATGCGTTTTTGGGCGTTATAGGCATCGGCATTCGCGCGGGCTTGGCCTTCTTTGGCCGCTTTTACCTCACCTTCTAATTCTGCAATACGTGCCTGATAAGTGCTCACATCAATATCACTGTGTACCACATCCTTATCGCCGCCATTGGCCTCTGGATTAAACTCATTTAGGGTCTCTTCTAAGATGGTCTCTGAGTGGCCAACATTGTCATGTACTGGATTGTCTTGAGGATTATTCGCTTCATTATTACTCATGGTTTTCTCTCCTTATTGGCTTAAGTAGCTTATATAGCTTAATAGGTATAGCTTAATCGGTCGCTTATTAAATTTATGAATAAAAAAGGCAAAGGAAGCAGACGTTTTAATTTTTTTGCAGTCTGCTGATTTAATGCCCTGTGCACACATCTTTTGTGGTATAAGTTTTTATGGTCAGCAGCTTAATTTCATTATTTCCCGCTTTAATGCTAAATAGCAGTTCCCGCTTTAATGCTAAATAGCAGGGGGGATTATCTTTTGTTAATCTTTTGTATGGTAACTGCTTGATAAAGGCCATGACCCAAAATTTCAACCCCTAAGCACAAACTTAACACAATCCTATAACAAGACTGTGGCGTTTTTGCCCTAAAATTAGTGCAAGACTTGTCATTACCATACCTTATTTTGTTATGTCACTGTGTTATTAGCCGCTGTGTTATTGGTCACTTTATTATCAGTCACTGTGTTATTGAGAGTTTGATGACTTGCCCTTTTTTATTATCCAACCGATAGGATTTCACTGTTATGCCATCGCCGCTATTTGCCGCCTCATCCACTCACCCCCAAGTTGCCCACGCTGATGGACATCAAAGGGGCCGTGGCCGTTATGCCAAAGTGCTTGCCATGGCGATAGTGGCTGCGTCGCTCGCAGTGGTCGGCTGTGATGGAGCGACTCAGGGTGAACAGCAGCAGGCTGAGGTTCAGATTTTGGACAATAAAATTGTGGTCAGTCACGACCTGATTCATACCAGTATTCCAGAGCGCTATCAGCCCAGCTACAATCTTGTCGGCGACTTAGTGCCGGTTAACAGTGTTGACTTGACTGCCCCTTATCACATCGTGTCAAGCACGCTTGAGGTGGCAAAAGGTGATAGCGTGCAACCAGGGCAAGTGGTGGCCAGACTTGAAGCAAAAGTTGCTGAAAATGAGCTGCCTTTTATTGGTAATGACTTTCTGGAGGTGTATCAGGGCGATAAAAGAATAGACGCACAATCCACTCAAAGCAGTGCCACCAAGCGCACCGTAAAATCAAGCGGTACTGGTAGTATCAGCGGCGTAGGCGTGGCCGTCAGTGCCACCAGTGATACGGCCGATGATGCTCAGCGCTCATCCGCTGTAGATAAGCCCATACAAGACAGTAAGACTCAAAGCACTGAGACAAATACACCTCAGCAGGCAAATAAATCCCAACGCTTGGTGGAGGTGACCTTGGTGCTCAAGTCACCCATTGCTGGTAAAGTGACTAATATACAAAACACAGCTATACAAAACACAGCTGCCACACAAAATACAGCGGCGCCCAAAGATACCACTGAGAGCGCCGATAACACCAAAGGCGCAACTGATGAAGTCAACACCTCTGCTGCGCTACCCTCGCCTATTATTACTGTGGCCAATACTCGGGTGCTACAATTAATCGCACAATTGCCACTGGAAACTCAGTCACAGTTGTCCGTTGGTAAGCCGGTGAACTTTACTGTGTTTGATTTACATAAAGAGTTTACCGGTCAAATCAGTCACATTACCCCCGATGCCAATAACCACACTTTGACGGTACATGCGCCTTTGATTGCTGGTGAAAACACAGCGTCACTACTCAAACCTGGCATGCGCGCCTCGATGAGCATTGAATATGGTCAAATTGAGCTTGGTGTGCGCTTGCCGCGCGAGGCCATTCATGAAGCCAACTTACAGCCGCTGACTAAGAAAAACCCTCGCCCTACCACACCCATTCATGGCTATGTGTGGATTGTGGGACAGGACCAAAGCTTGTCATACACGCCCATTCAAGTGGTGGAGTACTTTGCCGATTCAGATCAATTCTTAGTCAGTGGCATCAGTAATGAAAGCTTGGTCTGTCTGGCAGATTTACCCAAAGATTCCGATGGCAAAATACTTTCGGTTCAATAAAATACTTTTGGTTCAATAAAATACTTTTGGTTCAATAATGATAAAAAATGCACATAAAATGACAAATCACTGGTTATTTTGGGGCTTTTGGGTCATGGCCAATGCTCTTGCCAGCTTTATGTGGGGCAGCATTGTATTAAGTGCGACACCTGCAGCCTTTGCCGGCATGTTGCTTGGGATTGTGGTATTTATCCTAGTATATGGCACCCTTGATGCCTATCTTATCAAGCAGAATCTGAGCAGATGGCACGATGCACTGCGCCGAAGCGTGTATATTAAGGCGGGTTTACAGCTTATGAATGTGTTTTTGGCATTTGGCTGGCCCGCTTCTCCTGAGCTGTGGGCCGGTATTATTTCGGTGGGTATTACTCAAGATCGACTGGGTATTGCTCAGAACCATTATCCATTTGGGTTTGCACTGCTCAATACGTTGTTGACCGGCGCCATTTTATCGCTAATGGTCGCCGCGCTTACTGCGATTATTTTCTTTATTAGAAAGAAGCACGAAAGCCGTTAAGCCGGTAAAGTCTATTAAATAGCAGGTCAAAGAGCGGGCCATAGCCTCATTGATATTTTATTGATGGTTTCACGTGAAACATAGATAAGCGCTAATAATCAACCCATATCTTTAATGACTGTTCCACGTGAAACTTCATCTTAATCTGCAGATGATTTAAGACAGCTTTTGCGCCATCAAAGCTTGTTTGAGTGCAGTATGTTTAAATACAAAGCCAGTATCTAGTAGATGCTTTGGCAATACCTTTTGGCCTTCAATTAACAAGCCTGACATCTCTCCGAACATCAGCTTCAACACGGCTTTAGGCAAAGTCATAAAAGTCGGACGCTTTAACCAACTGCCCACAACCTGGGTAAACACTGCATTACTAAGCGGATGCGGCGCCGTTAAATTATAGACAGTGCTATCGGCATAATGCTCATTCGCCGTATGCTGCGCCATAATATGCACTGCCGCTCGAACCCAATCGTTCAGACTAATCCAGCTCATGATCTGATTGCCATCCCCCAACTGACCACCCAGCCCCATTTTAAAAGCAGGCAAAATCTTGGCCAGCATACCGCCGCTGGGATGAATCACTATCCCTGTGCGTAGGATAACTACCGGTACCTTAAAGTCTAACGCTTGCTTAGCTTTAGCCTCCCAAGCCTCACACAATTGATGGGCAAAATCTGCATCACCTTTATCCTCAAAACGACTGCTTTCATCGAGTGGCGTCTCGCCTTGGTCTCCATACCAGCCTATGGCTGAGCCGCTAAGTAGCAGTTTAGGTTTGACCGAGGTACGGCTTATATAATCTAATAAAGCTTGGGTAGGCTTAAGCCGGCTTTGCAGCAGTAACTGCTTGCGCTCATCACTCCAACGTTTGTCCGCTATGCCTGCCCCAGCCAGATTGACAATCACATCAAAGGTGGACTGCGTGGTTTGTAATTGCTCATAACTCATTAAGCTCACAAAGCTTGGGTGCGGCTGGCTCGCGTCTCGAGTCAGCCAAGTTATGTGAGTGTCTGAGTATTGAGAATCTTGTTCTGTGCCTTGGGCATCTTGTAAATATTGGCTTAATGTCTGACCAATAAATCCAGAACCCCCACTAATTAAAATATTCATACCTCATCCTTGTGTTATCAAACCTATATTAAGTAGCGGGCACAGTAGGATAAAAAACTAACGAATCACCTGCCCGCTTGATGCATCACTGATCTGACTAGGTAGCACATAGCCTAAAGTCTCTCCTTGTAGATACGCTATGTCTTGCCCAAAGTAGGCATAGGCCTGCTCAAAACTCTTAGCCGGAGAGTCTCCTGATGGGTTACAGCTGGTTGAAACCACTAGCCCATAAGGGTTGGCAGAGCTGACCATTTGCTGACACAGTTGAGCAATAAGTGGATGCGCAATCACTCTAACCGCAATAGAGTCATGTTTGCCGGTAATCCAATAAGGTACCAAAGCATCGATGCCAGGTTGGTGTGGGTCATGAGCCTTGCTAGCATTAGCCTTTTGAGCACCAATATCTTGAGTATTCGTATCTTCGTTATCAGCTTCTGTTGTTGCGCTAAATTCAGCCGTCTTTAAAGGCAATAGCCAAGTGTGCGCCTGCTGAGTGTGTGCTGCATTATCCTCACTTGCTCGCGTTGACCAACTGGCTATGATTTGTTGCTGACGACTCTGGGGTAATTGCTGTAATAATGGCCTGATACGCTCAATGCTGTCAGTCACCACGATCATCCCCTTCTCGCTTGGCCTGTTTTTTATGGCCAATATCTGCTCAACGGCTTGTTGGTTATAAGCATCACAGCCTATACCCCAGACACTTTCGGTGGGATAAGCCAGAAGTTTGCCTTGCTGTAGCCATTGTGCGGCTTGTTCAGGGCTTGTGGTGGTAGCGCCATTCGGCTCAGTAGTAGCATTCATAGTTTCAGACTTCATTGACACAATAGACCGCCGATAAGCCATCTATTTGATACGGATAAAAAACCGGCAAAACAGTTTAAACACGCTGATAACGACCGCCGACCTCAGCGACCGCACCCATTAACTCAAGCTCCATGAGTTGACTTAATAAGGTAGCGGTATCTAGTTGGGTCTTATTAATTAAGGCATCTAGGTCCTGCGGTTCAAATTGGATATGTACCCACAAAGGCTGCAGGTGCTCAGAAATAGTAACAGACTTCTGCGCTTTTAAAATAGGATTCACGTTATCTTTGGGTGTCGCAGTGGTATCAGAGCTCACTGCATTGGGATGCTTTGTAGGGTGTGAAGTAGCATTGGCATGAAAGTGGTCTGAACTGTTGCCATATATAGTGTCTTTGGCCTGCGATATCTGCACAGGTGTCACCAATTGATGGCACAAATCACTCACAATTTGATCAGGATGATACACCAAGGTCGCACCCTCTCGAATCAGATGATGCCCCCCTTGAGCATTAACATTATCAATGTCACTAGGTAGCGCAAACACTTGCTTGCCCTGCTCTGAGGTAAGGCGTGCGGTAATCAATGAGCCACTTTGTAGCGCCGCTTCGGTTACCACAGTACCAAGACTTAAGCCGGCGACAATTCTATTGCGCCTAGGAAAGGTGTGTTTGTGCGGCGGTGTGCCTGGGAACAGCTCACTGACTATACAGCCACCCTCTGCAATCATCCGATCAAACAAGGCCTGGTGCTGCTTGGGATAACAGACATCTATGCCGGTACCCATCACCCCCACGCTGCGCCCGGCATATTCAGCAGACTGAGATAAAGCACCTAAGTGGGCCTGGGCGTCTACCCCTTGAGCCAAACCACTACAGATAATAAAACCAGACTTTGCCAAATATTGAGCGATATCAAAGCTAAAGCGCTGCGCTTTTTGTGTCGGCCTACGGCTGCCCACAATGGCTATCTGAGCTTGATTCAAACGCTGCTTATTGCCTCGATAAAACAACAAAGGTGGTGGATCAAATAGACCAAGCAGCTGCTGCGGATAATCAGCCTGTTGTTGAAACAGCAACTGAAACTCGCCCGCGGCCATGCGCTGTTCAAGCTGCGCGATAAACTGAGCATCCTCCTCCTGACTTGCCTGCGCATGCCGATCAAGATGCTTTTTATGAATACCTAGATTTTGCCATTGACTCCTGCCTGCTTGTAGCGCCTGCTGCGCCGTCTCAAAGTGAGCAATCAGTTTATAAAAGGCAGATAAAGAGGTGTTTACCCGTTGCCATAATAAAAGTATAGCGGCTTTCTCTGTCGTTAATGCAGGTTCAAGTGCTGTCATATTATTTACCAGTTTTTATAGTATAGTCAGCGAACTGTTAAACGGTTACGGCGCTAACCTCACTAAGCCTACATTTCTCGCTAAGCTTACACTTATAGACCTGATGCTCGGTTGCCTTATCACCATTTTAGACGTCTTTGACTATAGCGTTATGTTGTCTTGCTATCTTTATGCTCCGACACCTCTGACACTTATGTTTAGTATGTCTATCCTCATTTAAAGAAGCGTACTCTCCGTTAGCACCATAGCATTGGAGAGTTATCAGTGTATAGGTTATCCACCATCATTGTTTGGTTTTAATCATCATTATAATGATTAAAATAAATCCTTATTTTCTATATGGTTATCTGTACTTAATAAAACCTTACTGATACAATGGATTTAAAACCACTTAATACTGAATAAACTATTTCACACGTCAATCAATATAGCCCATTTCAGTCAATACAGCCCACGTTGCTAACTTTCACTTATTCTTAGTCACAACAGGTACACATGCTATGGCTAACGCTCATCAAAATAACCCGAGAAAGGAAGTCACTTATGCTCTTGTCGGCGTGATTGGTTTCTTACTACTTGTCTTGTTAATCGCCCTTTCTGGATATTTTCGTCCAGGCGGTCAACACGTCGTATCTAATGAATCAGAAGATATGCAAGACACAGAGCTAGGCGCTGAGAGCGCCAGTAATACTGATGTAAAGCCGCTTATCAGCGTTCGTGATGAGCCTGTCGAAACCATTACAGTAGAGGCGATTGAATCGCCTAAAAAAGTAGAGCTGGGTAAAATGCTATGGTTTGATACCCGCTTATCAAAATCAGGAACCTTGTCATGTAATAGCTGTCATGACTTAGCCAAAGGCGGAACGGATAATATCCCAACCTCTGTGGGTTATAACTGGGCAGAAGGCCCAATTAATTCACCGACGGTGTTGAACAGCCGCTACTCTCTGGCTCAATTTTGGGATGGCCGAGCCAAAGACTTAATGGAACAAGCAGGAGGCCCTATTGAAAACCCACTAGAAATGGCGTCTAGTCATGAGTTTGTGGTAGAGGTACTAAACTCTATTCCAGAATATAAAGCCTTTTTCCATGACGCATTTGCTAGTGAAGGCGACATCAATATCGATCAAGTAACCAGCGCCATTGCCTTATTTGAAGATACCTTAGTCACCCCTAACTCTCGCTTTGACCAATGGCTTGGTGGTGATGATGAGGCCATAACTGCACAAGAGTTAAATGGGTATCAATTATTTAAAGACAGTGGCTGTGTTGCCTGTCATAACGGTCCGGCAGTCGGCGGTGGCTCTTTTCAAAAGTTTGGTGTGTTTGAGAAATATACCACCCAAAATCTAGCTGAAGGCCGTTATGCGGTAACCGGCAGAGATGAAGACAAACACTTATTTAAAGTACCGACGTTACGTAACATAGATTTAACCTATCCGTACTTCCATGATGGCCAGGTTGACTCGTTGGCAGATGCGGTCAATATCATGGGCAAAATTCAATTAAACCGTGAATTTACCTCAGAAGAAACCGCAGACATTGTGGCGTTCTTAAAAACCCTAACCGGTGATCAGCCTCAGATTACGTTACCTAAACTGCCTCCTTCTAACGAGAATACACCAAAGCCTGTCCCCTTTGAAAAAAGCTAGGTTATAAGAAAAAGCTAGGTTATAAACAAAAAAACCAGCGATTCATTCGCTGGTTTTTTTATGACAAAGCAGGTCAATTAAATCTTAATCTAAACGGGTGCTACCACCGCTTTAATTTCATCCGCCACTAAGCTGGCATCATTATCCAGTACCGTCACATGCTGCTCTAAGCGCTCAATATCTTTGGTATGCTCAGGGCGCTTAATATCAATCTCGCCAACCGCTTCAAAGATGGTCTCTGAGAACTTCACTGGCAGTGCTGTCTCCGCACAGATGATAACCTCACCGTCTTTTTGCAGCTCTTGCGCCACTTTGATGCCATCTGCTGTGTGTGGGTCAACCAAGTCGTTATAGGTCTCGTACACTGCTTTGATGGTATTTAAGCGGTCTTGATGAGTAGATTTGCCGGCTGCAAAGCCATAACGGTTATTGACCGCATCTAGCACGTCTGACAAGTCAAAGCCTTTACCTGCTTTTACCCCGTCAAACAACTGATGTACACGTTTGCTGTCTTTTTCTAATAATAAATACACAAAGCGCTCAAAGTTAGACGCTTTTGAGATATCCATAGACGGACTCGACGTCACATAGGTTTTGTCCGCAGGGCGCGGGGTATAAACACCTTGGTTAAAGAAGTCATTTAGTACGTCGTTCTCATTGGTTGCGACAATTAAGCGATCAATCGGCAGACCCATTTCACGGGCAATGTGACCGGCACAGATGTTACCAAAGTTACCTGACGGCACGCAGAAGCTGACTTTTTCATCGTTGTTTTCAGTCGCTGCACCGTTTATTACAGAGAAGTACGCCTTAAAGTAATAAACGATTTGCGCTAAGATACGACCCCAGTTGATTGAGTTGACTGTACCCAAGCTGTATTTGGCTTTAAAATCAGCGTCTTGCTGTAATGCTTTAACGATATCTTGGCAGTCATCAAACATGCCTTTGATCGCAATGTTATGAATATTAGCATCGGTTAAGCTATACATTTGCGCGCGCTGGAACTCACTCATTTTGCCATGTGGCGACATCATAAATACTTCGATGTTGTCTTTACCACGCAGCGCATATTCCGCCGCACTACCGGTATCGCCACTGGTCGCACCGATGATAGTTAGACGCTTACCTTTCTTTTTCAATACATATTCAAAGGCGTTGCCCAAAAACTGCATCGCCACGTCTTTAAACGCAAGCGTTGGGCCATTAGACAGCCCTAAAATATACAAGTCATCTTTGAGCTTACGCACTGGCACGATGTCATCGCTACCGAAGACCTCTTTCGTATACGTACGCTCGATAATGTCTTTTAAATCCGCCTCATCAATATCGGTGGCAAACAGACGCATAATCGCAAACGCAAGCTCTGGATAGCTCATGTTACGCCACTTATCCAATGTCGCAGCATCAATCTGCGGATAGCTCTCAGGTAGCATCAAGCCGCCGTCTGGCGCCAATCCCATCAACAACACATCGCTAAAATCCATCGGCTCGGTTTGACCACGCGTACTGATATATTTCATGTCTTCGTCTTATCCTATCAAAAGAGGTCATCAATTTTTGTATCAAAAAGAGTAGCATATTTTTAGGCATAAGCCATATGAAATAAACGGCTTATTGGTTTTTGTGGGGGGGGTTGTGGTAGTTTTGGCATGATCCTTATCACTAATCGCACTTTTACCAACGGAAATGTTCATTAAAAATGCTTTATCCAGTCAAACAGCTTTCTAAGCTTAGACGTTTTCTTGCTTTCTGATATATTTTTATCGTATTGCTTTTCTTCTACCAATTCTGTTTCAGATTGATATTCAATAGCACTTACTTGGCTTTCTACAGTTTCACCTTTATAAATTAACTGCTCATATATACTTAATATGCCTTTAGGATACTGTGCTTCCCACAGCTTACATTGAGTTAAAATGTACTGGTAAGATTTCTCAAACCCATCCTTGTCAAACTTATTCCAATCATCGTCCTGTATGATTTGATTTTTGTCTCTCATTAAATTAAATTTTCGATAAAAATCAGATACATTTACAGCTTCTCCATCGTCGATACCTTGCCAAAAGCTTAATATTGCTTCTGTTCTCTCTTCGATAGTCTTGGATACTTTAAGACGCTTAATATGCCTAAATGTATTAGCCGTTAAAGCTTGCTCAATTGATGGATATAGAAAACCTAACCTATTAATAACCTTTATAAAAGCGTAAAAGTTATCAACCTGCTTAGAGTTTAAACCTTCTATTGGTTCGTAGTACCAAAAATAAAGCATAGCATCATCGTAGTAGCCCTGTTTTTGCCATTTTTCAATACGAGATTTATAAAAACCATAATCTTGCTTATCAATTCTCCAGCATTCAATAACAAGATTAACCAGCTCGTCAAGAAACGCTATCTGAGTATCACTAATATCTGTCCTTAATTCCATTCAAATTGCTCCAATTTTGTTGACCTCAGCGATTTGAGATTCAACCCTGTCCTTTAAATGCCATTAGTTAGGTATGTAGATGCACTATGTCGAGTTTAGTATCACTTACACTACACGACTGAATTGTTAACCCTCTCATTTAATGATATAAATAGCTTATGACGGCTTATTAATAAATCTCAGTCTAAAAGTTTATTTCATCAGTTAATAACTAACAACAAAAAGGGTAACACCATGGCAGATATCGAAATTGAAAAAAAACACAGCTTAGACTTTAATACCGCCCGTGAACAAGCCAAAAAATGGCTTGAAAGTGCCAAAGATAAATATGGTATTAATGCCAATTATGTCGAAGGCGAGAACGAAGACAACGTGACAATCACACGTAAAGGCATCGATGGCAAAGCCACGCTAGATGAAAATAAAATACGTTTTGAAGCGACCTTGGGCTTTTTGGCCAAGCCATTAAAAGGTAAGATCAAAGACGCCTTAGAATCAGGATTAAGCAAGTATTTTAACTAATCTACTTTCCAATTGATTGGTATTATTTTGACCCTTATTTATACCCAAAAAAGCCCAGCTCTATTATGAGCTGGGCTTTTTGGGTGACTCGTTGACCTTAACAACAAGTTAGAGGTCAATCCTTTTATCTATCACGAACTGGTGTGCTCAATACAATAAAAGCACTATTAGCTTATCGTATCATTAGCTTATCTATGAGTCACTGCCCTGCTTTTTCAGTACTGCATAATAAAACCCATCACCACCTGCAGGCGCTTGAGCGTTGACTTGCACCTCATCAGTCTCTGGTGTGTCATCTTGAGCCGCTATGGGTTCTAATGCTTCTGTCATTTTATAAATCGGTAAGCACTGACGACCCACTTCTTGCTCGATACCCCAATTGGTTTTGTTATCAAAAGCGACCGCAACCGCATCGTTATGACGATTTAAGAAAGCTTGCATCTGCTCTACGTTTTCTTGCTTTAAGATCGAACAGGTGACGTATAACAGGTAGCCGCCTGTCTTAAGCTGTGGCCATAAGTTATCCAAGATTTGCTCTTGTAACTGTGCGGTGTGCTGCACATCTTCCTCATGACGCAGCAAGGTGATGTCTGGATGACGGCGGATAACCCCCGTCGCAGTACAGGGCGCATCGAGCAGTATCGCATCAAAGGCAGCTGATGCGTCGCTCACCTCTTTGGCTTGCCAAGTGGTCGCATCCACGCACTCAATATCCAAGTGTAGCTTGCTATTAACGATAGGTGCGGGCAGCTGCAAACGCTCTAGATTTTCAAAAATACGCGTGATACGTGGCGCTTCATTATCAATCGCAGTCAATTCAACTTTATCAATAGTTGACTCTTGACTATCAGACTGTTTCACGTGAAACAATCCTGTTTGTTGTTTTTCTTGATTACCTAATAGCTCAAGCCAATGTGCCAGTTTGCCACCCGGTGCCGCACACGCATCCAGCAAACGGATGTGTTCCGCTGGATTAGCGGTTATCACTTGCTGCAATAACGCATCGATAATAGGTGCAGCCAGCTGTGCATGCACATCTTGCACACTGGTGATACCTTCCTCAAACTCAGGCAGACGGCTGACAGGGACACTGTCAATCAGTTCAATAGCCTGTTGTTTAATACCCATAGTTTCGCCCGTATTAGACATTTTAAGGGAGGTTTCTAATGAGATTAATTCTGCAGAGATTTCTTCTTCTGCCAGCTGATTGATGTAACTTTGACTGTCTGTTTGCAGTCCATTTACCCGCAAAAACATCGGTGCGGATTGACGCAGGCTTTGGGTCAACTCATCATAATGCTCACGCCAATCTGCTTTTAATTGCTGAGCCAACCAGTTCGGTAAGCTGTGGTTTTTGTTGGCTTTTTTGCGGAATTTATTGGGATTTTTCGCCACTTTGCGTAGTACCGCATTAACCAAACCTGAGGCACGTGCGTAGTCAATATGTTTCACCGCTTCAACGGTTTCATGGATAGCAGCGTGATCGGCGACATTAAGATATAACAGCTGAGTAATGCCCAATTGAATGGTGGTGCGCACCTCAATCTCATCAATGGGATTATCCGCTAGGCTATCAAGCAGCCGTGCCGTGGCATGCCAGTGGCGTAAAGTCGTCAGCAATAAGGCATGCGCAAAGCCTTTGTCATCCCCATTTAGACTGTTTAATAGAGGATCTAAAAGACCGCTTAGTGACTGACCTTGTTGAATAGACAACAAGGTATTAATCACAGCGACACGGACGTTTTTGTTCTGAGTGGTGCTATTTGGTTTACTGCTCATTTAATGCCTAATTATTATTTATTATGATTGAATGGGTCGTGTTTTATTACTTGACTAATACTTACTCAAGCTAGCTGTTTAGCGACTGCTAATTATTTATTTGTGCTGGCTGTAC
This sequence comes from Psychrobacter sp. YP14, assembly GCF_003209315.1. Classification (NCBI taxonomy): domain Bacteria; kingdom Pseudomonadati; phylum Pseudomonadota; class Gammaproteobacteria; order Moraxellales; family Moraxellaceae; genus Psychrobacter; species Psychrobacter sp. YP14. The sequence continues at coordinate 2,807,270 of NZ_CP029789.1, forward strand.
GGTAGTTCCAGAGGCACAATAAATAATTTCCAGTCGCTTGATAACCTTGAAACTCGTTATTCTTTACGTAACGTCAATGATTCAAAAGTATATTACTCTGGCGCAGTAACGAACGTATCGCCATCATCCAGCTGACTGCCATGACAGACTTGCTCAGCGGTGACAGGCTTGCTGCCAGCAAACTGTAGTTTAGTGAGACGCAAGGTTGTGCCCTCAGCCTCGGCATCTTCTTTACCGCAAGCCACTAAAATCGCATTTTTACCGACACTGATGACCGTACCAGGTTCTACAACCGTTGTTTGCGAAGGGTTTACTGGTAACGCTGCCAATACTTTGACCCGTTTAGGCTCGCTTTTACCTTCTGGGTCTGCCAAAAAGGTGTAAGCCCCCGGATAAGGATGCATACCGCGTATTTGACGCTCGATATGTGCTGCTGACTTAGTCCAATCAATTTCGCCTTCAGCTTTGCTTAGCTTCTCAGCATATGTCGCGAGATTGTCATCTTGTTGTAGAGCCTGCGTCTGATATTTTGGTAAATCTTTTAGTACTTCAACGATAGCATCAGCGCCCATCTCCGCCATTTTGTCGTGTAGGCTGGCTGTGGTTTCATCATCAGCAATGTCATAGGCCACTTTATACAGCATATCGCCTGTATCCAGCCCTTTATCCATCTGCATAATGGTAATGCCAGTTTGCGCATCTCCCGCAAGCAGCGCACGATGAATCGGTGCTGCACCACGCCAACGCGGTAACAATGAGGCATGAATATTTAAGCAGCCATACGTTGGCGTCTCTAACACACCCATAGGCAAAATAAGACCATAAGCGGCAACCACCATCACATCCGGCTTATAATTGGCTAATGTTTCACGAGCTGCCAGCCCCTCCTCCACCGACTTTTTAAAGGTCAGCGGCTGTTCAACCGGCAGATTATGCTCAAGTGCCAATTGCTTCACAGGCGAGGCAGTAAGTTTTTGACCCCGGCCTGCTTTACGATCTGGCTGAGTGTAAACAGCCACAATTTCAATGTTAAGCTCATTTTGCTGCTCGATAAGTGCTTTCAAACTGATGGCAGCAAATTCTGGGGTACCCGCAAAAATCACACGCTGTCTGGTAGAAGAGTTGTTGTTAATGCTCATAATTTTTATTCGATATACAGATGATAGTAATTAAGATAGCAGTAAATACCTCAAACTTGAGTCTGCCTTTGCTTCATTATAGTGAAATTATGAACACCCTGCCATGAAACCTAAGACAGTCTGACAATTAACCTCAAAGCTGACAGTAAAAAAGCCCTCCTTAATGCTAAGAAGGGCCAGTGTAAGAAGTGTTGATCTATGATGAATTGTGTCAAATTAACTAAACCAAAAACTCATCTCAATTAGTCAGCCGCTACCGCCGTCAAACGTTCAAGATAGCGAGCAATCAAATCGACCTCGATATTGACAGGCCCACCCACTTTCCAATGACGCGCAATATTGGTTACCTCAGCGGTATGGGGAATAATATTTAAGCAAATAATATTGTCTTTCACCAAGTTGGTGGTTAGGCTGATGCCGTCCACTGTGATTGAGCCTTTGGTCGCTGCATATTTTTTTAACGCTTCTGGAATGGAGATTTCAATATAAATAGAGCGTGCATCCTCTGTCATCACCTCCACAGTACCGACACCATCTACGTGACCTGATACCATATGACCACCGAAGCGAGTAGTGGGCAACATCGCTTTCTCTAGATTTAAAGTATCGCCTTGTTGCCAGTTGTTCATGGCGGTCTTCGCTAAGGTTTCACGTGAAACATCTACTGCATAACTGTTATTGTCCATATCTACCACAGTCAGGCAGATACCATTACTGGCAATAGAGTCACCCAATTTTACATCACTAAAGTCCAAATCATCAGACTCAATGACCAAACGCACATCTCCACCCACTTCGGTGATAGATTTTAATGTACCTGTGCTTTCAATAATACCTGTGAACATACCTACTCCTATATTTATTAAAATTGCAGAAAACCTGCTAAACCTTACTACGACCTCATTATATAACTGTAAATTCAGCCTCAAAACCCTCTGTGGATAACTTTTTAAAACTCAAACCTGTGAAACCTGTTAGGTTCCACAGCAAAAAACTTATCCACAACCCATCAAAAGGTTCCACATGGAACTCAATCTAGCCAAAGTTTCACGTGGAACCTTTGTTTTATAAAGGCTTTGCGACAAAGCACTGTTATTTTGTTTCATGTGAAACCTAATTAATCCACAACCCATGTTTCATGTGAAACTTTTGATGCTGTGCCAGATTTTATAACATCTGTTCTGTGGATAACTTTTTAACACCGTTATGATTCATTCTTTACTGGCCAACTATCAAGGCACCAAGCTTGATAGTAGCGTCAAATGACGGCAGTCACCTTCTTGCAAAATACCAAACATTTGTCGGCTTATATTGATACTTTAATGATGACTTATTGGCATACAGGCTTATATACCAGCTTCAAATCTGAGCCTACTTCAGACACGCTGACTCGCTCAAACCTGTGCTGCAAAAATAAGTTATCCACAGTTAAGTTCAACATAGGTTTTGCGCTGTGTCCCAATAAACACGGGGCCTGATACACAATAAGCTCATCCACTAATCCCGCTTCAATGAAGCTGCCTGATACCTGTGATCCCGCTTCGACAAGCACATCTTGTACTTGATATTGAGTCACTAACTGATGAAGTAAGGCAGTTAAATCATGCTCAGCCCAAAGTAGAGTGTCTGGGCTCTCAAACACTTTATAATGCGCCTGATCAAGCCGCTGTCTTCTATCTAATACCACAATCTTAGGCTGTGGCACCTTATCTAAGGCTACCCCCAATTGACTTGAGCGCACATTTAGACTGGGATTGTCATCAATAATGGTCTGGCTTCCGGTAATAATGGCACCACTGAGCGCCCGCAGCTTCTGTACATCCTCACGTGCTGCAGGGCCTGTAATCCACTTAGACTCGCCCGATGCCATGGCTGTACGGCCATCTAAGCTACTGGCTATCTTTAGGCGCACATAAGGCATTTGAGTACGCATGGCCTTTAAAAAGCCTAGATTCAACTGCTCTGCTTGCTGGGTAGATACGCCTACTGTCACCTCAATACCCGCCGCTTTTAACATGGCTATACCGCGACCAGCCACCTTTGGATTGGGGTCTAGCCCCGCCACCACTACTCGAGATACCCCTGAGTTGATCAAAGCTTGGGCACAAGGGGGGGTTCTTCCGGTATGGCTACAAGGCTCTAAAGTGACATAGGCAGTGGCACCTTTTGCATTATCTTTCGCTTCTCTTAAGGCAAAAACTTCAGCATGTGGCTGCCCTGCCTGAGGATGATAACCCGTGCCTACTATTAAGTTATTATTCACAATAACACAGCCTACAGCAGGGTTTGGCCTAGTAGTAAACAGCCCTTTTTTGGCCTCTTCAATGGCCAAATTCATGTAGTAAAAATCTTGCTTTTTTGGGGGTGTATTTGAGCCTATTTCTAAGGCATGATTGGCCGCATTTTCAACCCTAGTTTGCGGCTTATTTTCAGCCAATTGTTCGACCTGATTTTCAATCGAATGCTTGGCTATATTTGGGGATAAATCATTGGCTAACGTGTCAAAAGCATCCTCAGAGGATAGCGAAGTAGTTGACGGTGTGGAGGGTGAGGTAGTCATAAGATAAACAGGGCTCCATATAAACAAGGAAAGGCCTATAACGGCCCATAATCAACGGTAAAAACTGCCCCATACAGAGCTATTGGTCATCGACTGGACGAATATTTTGTAACTCTTGGCGAAAGGCTTCTATGTCTTGAAAGTCTCGATACACACTGGCAAAGCGCACATAAGCGACGTCATCAAGCTCTTTGAGTTCACTCATTACCACTTCACCCAAGCCTTTACTGCTAATCTCACGCTCGCCCAATTGACGAATGCGCTTCTCAATACGGCTAATCATCGCTTCCTGCTCATCCAAGGTTACCGGTCTTTTTTGCAGTGGTAATTGGATAGATCGTTTTAGTTTTTGGGAGTCATAAGGCTCAATACGCCCGTTAGACTTGATAATTCGTGGCATCACCACCTCTACTACCTCAAAGGTCGTAAAGCGCTCTTGACACTGATTGCACTGGCGGCGACGGCGCACCTGAGCACCCTCAGCCGCTAAGCGTGAATCAATAACCTTGGTGTCATCTGCATTACAATAGGGACACTGCATAATAGGCTCTCAATAGATTGCTAAAGAATGTTTTTGTTATTTACCGATACAAAAGCTGCCAAAGATACGACCCAATAAGTCATCTGCACTAAATTCACCAGTAATCTCACCTAAGCTATACTGGCCTTGACGTAGGCTTTCAGCCACTAATTCGCTTGCTTGATATATCACCAATTGTTGATGTGCTTCATCCACATGCTGCTGTGTACGGCGCAAAGCATCTAGGTGACGGGTGCGGGCAATTAGGCTGTTTTCGGGGGGATGAAAGCCGACTTTATCGCACAAACTAGCGATTAATTGTGGGATACCTTGTGAGGTTTCACATGAAACATTAACCTGCTCATACCCTAAAATATCCGCCTTATCTGCCAACTTATTGGCACCCTCACCCATATCTTCAACTAAATCGCGCTTATTACCAATAAGCAGCAGCTTACTAGGATCAAAGTTTGGGGTGCCATCCATACCTTGTCCAAACAGCTCTGAAGCCAGTTTTAAGGGATCAACTTCTTGAGATAAATCATACACTAACAACAGCAAATCCGCTTGATTGATAGCGGTACGAGCTCTTTCGATACCTATACGCTCTACAGCATCTGTGGTGTCACGCAGACCTGCAGTATCAGTCAAATGAATGGTCAGCCCATTGAGCACTATGGTTTCTTGCAACGTGTCACGCGTGGTGCCGGCCACATCGGTGACAATAGCACGCTCTTGACCTGCTAAGCTGTTTAGCAGGCTTGATTTACCCGCATTGGGGCGACCGGCCAATACCACGTGCACCCCATCGCGCAAAAGCTGACCTTGTTGGGCTGTGGATAAGATGGTGGTTAACTGCTGCTGTATGCGCTGTAACTTGCCCTCAATAACCCCATCGCTTAAAAAGTCCACATCCTCTTCATCAGGAAAGTCGATGGAAGCTTCGACATACAAACGCAGCTCAATTAACGCCTCTAATACCTCATTAATCTTGTTAGAGAAAGCGCCGGTTAAAGAGCGGATAGCACTACTGGCAGCAGCAGCACTGGTGGCATCAATGGCATCAGCAATGGCCTCTGCTTGTAGCAAGTCTAGTTTGTCATTATCAAAGGCACGGTAGGAGAATTCACCTGCTTGAGCTTGATGCGCACCAAGCTCAAATACGCGCGCTAACAGCTGGTTTTGCAATATCATGCCACCATGACCCTGCAGCTCGATAACGTCCTCACCTGTGAACGAATGCGGCGCTTTAAAGTACAAGACCAGGCCTTCATCTAGCACATTGTTATTGGCATCGTAAAAACGGCAAAAACTGGCCAAACGAGGCGTAAAACTCTCCTTACCGGTCAGTGCACAGGCAATGGAATAAGCCTTGGGGCCTGACAGTCGAATAATCCCTACGCCGCCGCGACCGACAGGGGTGGCGATGGCAGCAATGGTGGTGGTGTGTGTCATATTTTTTGGCTCAAATTAAGAGTGAGTGACGCAAGCGATAATCATAAGCGCTCTGCGCGGATTTGGCTGTACGCTTATATTGCCGATATTATGTCTTATAGTAGGTGTTAAGGGATGGATATTCAATGATGGCCCTAAAAAAACAAAAGCACCCATACAAGACATATAGGTGCTTTTTTATAGCTGTTTAGATCATAAAGCGGTAGGCATAAGCCTAATGCTTGAGCGTATTAGCTTGGCATTTTGGCCGCTTTTTCTCTTTGCTCACGTTCCACTTTTTTATTCACGATATACTGCTGACCCATAGTGAACAGGTTATTCACAGTCCAGTACAACACCAAGCCTGCTGGGAAGAATAGCATGAATAGCGTGAAAATAATCGGTAAGAACTTCATCACCTTAGCCTGCATAGGATCTGTCGGCTGCGGACTGAACATCTGCTGCGCGAACATACTGGCACCCATCAACATAGGTAAAATGAACCAAGGATCCATCGCTGATAAGTCTTGAATCCATAAGATCCAAGGCGCATGACGTAGCTCAACACTCTCAACCAATACCCAGTACAAGGCTAAGAAAATAGGCATCTGTAACAAGATTGGCAAACAGCCCGCCATTGGGTTAACTTGCTCTTCTTTGTAGATGGCCATCATCTCTTGTGACATCTTCATACGGTCATCGCCGTGCTCTTCTTTTAAGGCTTGCAGACGCGGAGCAATAGCACGCATCTTAGCCATCGAATAGTAGCTCTTATTTGAGAACCACATAAGCGCAATCTTAACCAACAAGGTTAGGGCAATAATTGACCAACCCCAGTTGCCTATGACTTTGTGAATGCCTTCTAAGATAGCGAACAACACTTTTGAGATGGGCCATAAGAAGCCATAATCCACAGTTTTGTTCAAGCCAGGTGCCACTTCAATCAATGATTCTTGATCTTTTGGACCCGCATATAAGGTTGCCGTAACGTCTTTTTGCTTATTGGCAGGAACAACGATGGGCTCACTGTTCATACCGATGAAATGATCGCCTGCTTTTTCACGGCTGAAGAACTGACCTGTAAAGTTATTCGGGGTCCAAGCTGATACAAAGTAATGCTGAACAATACCCACCCAACCTTTATCGCTGGCTGCTGTTAGCTCACCATCATTAAAGTCTTTGAACTTAAGCTTGTTGTAATCATCATCTGGTGTACCCCAAGCACCGCCCAGATAGGTAGCCATACTTAAGGCACCTTTATCAGACATACCAGGATCTTTGCTGCTATCACGTTTTAATTGAGCAAAGACTTGACCATTCCATGGCTGAGTACCTGTATTATTAATATTATAATTAACACGGATAGGATACTTGCCTTGGGTGAAGGTAAAGCTCTTAGTAATGGTCACGCCATCTTGTTTGTAAGTCAGCGGTACGGTTAACGTCTTTTGACCGGGCTGCATTACATAATTATCAGACTGATAGCTGTATTTTGCACGGCCAGAAGCAGTATCGATACCATTAGGACCAATCAAACCTGACTGAGCCACATACACACGTTGACCTGAGTCTTCTAATAAAACAAACGAATTATCGCTGTGTAATTTAGCATTATAGTCACGCAATGCTGCGTACACCACATCGCCACCTACCGGATCAATCTTAACTTGATAACGGTCTGTGGTGACATTGATAAGCGTTCCCGCTTTGGCTTCTGTACTCTCGCTATCCGCTTTGCTTGACGGGATATCAGTTGCCGTGGCTGCAGGTATATCACTAGCACCAGCTGTGGTCGGAATATCGGCCCCCGTGGTGGAAGTGGATACAGAAGGGGTTACTGCGTCTGCTGATGTGGCTGGCACATTGGCATAGTCCTTCTGCCAAGCAAGCACCAACAAATATGCGGTAATCAGCATCGCAATGATGATGAGCACCCGTAGTATCTTTTGCATAAGATTGTCCTAAACAACTCAAAATGAATGTTCTAAATTAACACTTAAAACGTAATCGTCACCGGTAGCTCAGGCCTTTGTCTGTTTGCCTGGGCTTAATTTTTTATAGCAAAACCTGTGACTTTGGTCGCTACAGTACCTTTAAAACGTTTACAAAATGGTGACTATTTTACTAAAAAACCATGGTAAATGATATAGAAGGCATATTTCAGACAAAAGATGACATAAGCATTACTTTAAGTGTTATTAAATTCAGCTTACTTTTTGGTATGAGTCTGCTCTGTTTGATAGGTGCTGGCTTTAATAGAAGCATTAAAGGTGTTATTTAATCGAGACACATAGCTAATTTTGTCTTTATAAACCCCTCGACCTACTAATGTTTCACGTGAAACACTGTTATCTATAGCTGTAAATACCATTTTATACAAAGGCAGCGGCACAAAGTCGATCCCATGCCCACCAAGGGGATGACAACTGCCTATACGCTTTAGCGTAAGCCAACCGCCTTTGCCCGCACCATGCCACAATATGGCTGTTTTGCCATACTCAGAGCAGGTCGGATAATAGCGACACCGACCCGGTAAGGCAGGACTCACAAAGCGCTGATAACCGTGAATAATTGCCAATAACATGCGTGAAAAAAAACCGTTTATTGGAAGACTCATGGCGCTCTCCTTAGCTTAACACCCCATTGACCACACAGGCTCGCCAAGCTTATTGTCTAAAACAATCAGTGCCTCAAATAATCAGCCGCTAGACATCACTTGTCTTTATGTTTGACATCTGCAGCTGTAGCGCGCCGCTGTTTAGAGATAACCTTGGATAAAATATCTGAAATTTCCTGACGCATTTGCTCATTACTCAGTGCTTTGGTCGATCTTTTTAAAATAAATACCACATCAAGCGCTGGTAACTGGGCATGCGTATGTCTAAACTGCTCACGAATGATACGTTTTATGGTATTTCTGGCTACTGCGGTCGGGATTTTTTTCTTAGTAATCGCCATACCCAGTCGGGCCTGCAAGTGATCAGAATCATAAGCAAACGCCATAAAGTGGGTTTGATGAACCTTAAACAGCGGCTGATTAAATACCGGTTTAAATTCGGCAGGCTTCAATAATCTTTTTGCTTTGGGATAACAGTAGTCAGTCATGAGGGGTCAACATACAATAAAAAAATAACGGTGATTTTTAGTTTTTAAATACCATAAGCAAAAAAAGCACCTAATAATTAGGTGCTTTTAATAAAATATACGAATTAACGTGTCTATCAACAGTTTTCCAGTAATTAAATACTAATTACACAGTTAAACGATGACGACCTTTTGCACGACGACGTGCTAAAACTTGACGGCCTTTTTTAGTTGCCATGCGAGCACGGAAACCATGGGTGCGCTTGCGTTTGATAACGCTTGGCTGGAATGTACGTTTCATAAATCACCTTTGACAGCAAAGAAATTAAAAATAAATAGAGTTCACTAAGAATTTGTAGTAACGAACGATTATGCCAGTATTTTTGTTAATTGTCAATAATAAATAGCCTGTTAACATCAGCTTGCAATCCTTAATTCATCACAGGTTGCGCTAAAAACAGACCTATCTAATCTGCACTTTTTTGTCGTTTGATTAGCCGCTAGAGTCTCTATTTCTGATTAAAAAATTGCTCATAAATCGCCTGTCAAATACAACTTATTTAAGCTTAAATAATCTTAAATTTTGCAGAGCTTAGTGACCAAAACTCACCAAAACAAATGACAATAAATATTAATAAAACCATGTAATAAAAATCATCTATGAAATCCTAGAAATAGTGTAGATTATCTTAAATATTGACAGTGGCGGTTTTTTACTCAGTCCAGCCATTTGGTACTGCAAAATTAAAAGCTCATTGTTTGACACTCATGCTCACTTCAACTTTCTCCCCGCAATACCTAATATGCGTTTTATCACTACTGTAAAAATCAGATCCTGTGCTGTGTTTAGATCACTGATGCTTAAGATATCTTTGGGTATACGAGTTATCTTTTGTTCAAATTAATTGGCGGTTTGCTAAAGGTGTTTGATAGCGCTCTGTACAACCTAGTCACTTGCTTTGATTGGTTTAATGACTGTGACTGAATCAATCAGCTTACTGCTAAATTTTTTGTATTTACTCTGATTATCCTCAAAGAGCTTTGTTTTAATACATGTTTTATACAGCTGCTGTGCCTATTATCAAAAACTTATCCACAGCACACGGTGTCCCCTATAACTATATATATAATAGTTCTTTTGTTATTATTAGTACCCTTGTTTTCTGTGAATAACCAATATAATTCATTATAAATCATATACTTAATCTGTGGTTATTGCTGTTGATAACCTGTTATTAAAACCTGTATAACTTAGCTATTTTAGTTATCCACAGATTTAACCACAAAGTTATCCACAACATAATTTTGATGATATTTATGATTTAGTGTGGTAAAGTACCCCCACGAAATAAGACAGACAGGTTAATTGTTACTGTCTATTTTGCTTTTTTTGTCCGTTTTATTAGGGTTAATGGGTC